>NZ_CP177234.1:0-2775340 GCF_046764385.1 Alkalibacillus sp. S2W
TTGGAAAACATCTCCGACCTCTGGAATCAGACTCTAAACGAACTCGAGAAAAAGGTCAGTAAACCCAGTTTCGACACCTGGTTAAAATCAACAGAAGCCAGATCCATTGTAGGTGATGCAATTTACATTGTAGCCCCTAATGAATTTGCTCGTGATTGGTTAGAAAACAGTTATGCTGAGTTAATTTCTGAAACAGTTTATGACATAACAGGTTCACAGTTAACGCCCAAGTTTGTCATTCCTGAATCTAGTCAATCTAAGGACGAAGATTCTCAACCTATGAAAAAAGTGAATCAAGCAAATTCAAATGAGCAAGATTCCAAGACCATGCTTAATTCCAAATATACCTTTGAAACCTTTGTCATAGGCTCTGGAAACCGCTTCGCACACGCTGCTTCTCTAGCTGTTGCTGAAGCACCCGCAAAAGCTTATAATCCACTCTTTATTTATGGTGGCGTTGGTTTAGGCAAAACGCACTTAATGCATGCGATTGGTCATTATGTGCTTGAGCATAATCCAGATGCTAAGGTTGTCTATCTGTCATCTGAAAAATTCACCAACGAGTTTATTAACTCGATTCGTGATAATCGCACGATTGATTTTCGTAACAAATATCGAAATGTCGACGTGCTTCTAATTGATGATATTCAATTTTTAGCTGGAAAAGAACAAACTCAGGAAGAATTTTTCCATACCTTTAATTCATTACATGAGGATAATAAGCAAATCGTCATTTCAAGTGACCGACCTCCAAAAGAAATACCGACACTTGAAGATCGGCTACGTTCACGGTTCGAGTGGGGGTTAATTACAGATATTACACCACCCGATTTAGAAACGCGGATTGCTATTTTACGCAAGAAAGCAAAGGCAGATGGCTTAGATATTCCCAATGAGGTCATGCTCTATATCGCTAATCAAATTGACACAAACATTAGAGAATTAGAGGGTGCACTTATACGTGTGGTTGCATACTCATCGCTCGTCAATGAAGAAATTGATGCCTCACTTGCCGCAAATGCACTTAAAGATATCGTGCCGCATGCTAGGCCAAAAGAAATTACGATTAAAGGAATCCAAGAAGTGATCGCGAATCGATTTAATATCTATTTAGAAGATTTCGCAGCGAAAAAACGGACAAAATCAGTCGCTTTTCCTCGTCAGATTGCGATGTACTTAACACGCGAATTAACGGATTTTTCACTACCTAAAATTGGTGAAGAATTCGGGGGACGTGATCATACCACAGTGATTCATGCTCATGAAAAAATCTCTAAAATGATGGCTGATGATATTCAACTGCAAAGAGAAATAGACGAATTAACCGAACAAATTAAATCAAGTTAATCACATTAAGTTGTGAATAATGTGGACAACAGTAACAACCTTAAGCACAAGTTATACACATGTGGATAACCAAGCACTTAGCGATGTTTCGACAGTTTTCCACAAATCCACATGCCCTACTAGTATTATGACTGAAATTATTAAAACAAAATAAATAATATAACACGTATTTATAGGGAGGCACTTATGAAAATCGTCATTAACCGTGACCAATTAATGAAAAGCATTCAAGACGTGATGAAAGCTATTTCACCGAAAACAACTATTCCTATTCTGTCTGGAATGAAAATCGAAGCAACTGAAGATGAAGTGACCTTAACGGGTAGCGATTCTGATGTAACGATCGAATCCATTATTCCTAAAGAAGAAGATGGCATCATTCATATTCATGATATAAACCCAGGTAAAATTGTCGTTCAAGCGAAGTTTCTACCAGACATTATTAAAAAATTACCTGATGAAACGGTTGAAATAGAATCGGATGGTGACTTGAATATTCTAATTCGTTCAGGGCAGGCAGAATTCAAATTAAACGGACAAGACCCAGAAGAATATCCACAACTCCCAATGTTAGAAACCGAAAATAGTTTTCATATGCCAATTGATTTATTAAAAACATTAATTCGCCAAACGAATTTCGCCGTTTCAACATCAGAAACTCGTCCAATCTTAACGGGGGTTCATTTTAAATTAGAAAATGGAGAACTAGAACTTGTTGCAACTGACAGTCATCGCTTAGCTTCACGCCGTGTCTCAATGGAAGAAGACGTGAGCCAACTAGAATTCAAAAACACTGTGATTCCTGGTAAAAGTTTAAGTGAATTAAATAAAATATTAGATGAATCTCAAGAGTCTATTCAGATTAGTGTAGCGGATAATCAAATTCTATTTAGAACGAAGCATTTATTCTTCTTATCTCGTTTATTAGACGGTAATTATCCAGAAACATCACGTTTAATTCCAGATCAAAGTAAAACAGAAGTGCATGTTAACGCCAAAGAGTTAATGCAGACGATTGATCGTGCAAGTTTACTTGCAAAAGATAATCGCAATAACATCGTTAAATTAGTGACCCAAGAACAAAACACCGTAGAAATCTCAAGTAACTCACCAGAAATCGGTACAGCAGAGGAAATGCTAAAGACAAATGATATTTCTGGTGAAGAATTAAAGATTTCGTTTAATGCTAAATACATGATTGATGCTTTAAGAGCAATTGATGCTGAAGAAGTTAAAATCAGTTTTACAGGTGCCATGCGTCCATTTATTATTCAACCAACAGACGATTCCGAACACATTTTACAACTCATCACACCAGTTAGAACGTACTAAATAACTTCCAAGTCAACTGAGCCTAAAGAGAACTTTTTAACTCTACGGCTCAGTTTTCTTTTCTTATCGGCAAATTTTTAGTAAAATATATAGTTAGGGAAATTCTAAGCGTAATTCATAAAATGAGGTGACAACATGGCTGAACCAATTGAAATCCAAACAGAAGAAATCACTCTAGGACAGTTTATTAAGCTCGCTAATATCGTTGAATCTGGCGGGATGGTGAAGATGTTCTTACAAGACTTCAATGTCTATGTAAATGGTGAACAAGATCAACGTCGTGGACGGAAACTGTATCTTAATGATGAAGTAGAGATAGAGGACGTTGGTACGTTTATCGTTGCTCAAGAAGATTAAAGACTTAGGGGTCTCATGATGCATATTGAAAATATAACAATTGAACAATATCGTAATTACGATTCATTATCTTTAGAATTTGATAATCAAATCAATGTCATGATTGGGGAGAACGCCCAAGGTAAGACAAATTTGATGGAAGCTATTTATGTTTTAGCCTTTACGAAATCTCACCGAACGTCAAAAGATAAAGAATTAATAAAATGGGACTCAGAGTATGGTAAAATAAAAGGGAGCATCTTTAAAAGAAATCGTACTTTCCCACTCGAAGTGATTTTTTCAGGAAAAGGGAAGAAAGCTAAGTTCAATCATATTGAACAAAAACGATTAAGCGATTATATAGGTTCACTTAATGTTGTGATGTTTGCGCCAGAAGATTTGAATTTAGTTAAGGGAAGCCCGCAGGAACGTCGTAAATTTATTGATATGGAATTGGGGCAAGTTCAACCCGTTTATATTTATCATCTCGGGCAGTACCAAAAAATCCTGAAACAGCGGAATGCCCTATTAAAAGATTTACAAAGACAATCAAAACAAGATCGAACGATGTTACATATTTTAACTGAGCAATTAATTGAACACGGTAGTATTGTCTTAAATAGAAGACTGCAATTCTTACAAAAGTTAAGAGAATGGGCAGTTCCAATCCATCATGGTATAAGTCGCAGTTTAGAAGAACTCACTATTAATTACGAACCGACCATTGACGTATCAGAGGATACAGATTTGGAAACAATAATAGAAAGATATAAAGCCCATTTCACGTCGATTGAAGATCGTGAAGTGGAACGCGGGACAACATTAGCTGGTCCCCATCGTGATGATTTAATGTTTGAAGTAAATGGTCGTAATGTTCAAACATATGGTTCTCAAGGACAACAACGAACAACGGCATTATCTTTAAAATTGGCAGAAATTGAACTCATTGAACAAGAAGTTGGTGAGTATCCCGTGCTATTGCTTGATGATGTGTTAAGTGAACTGGATGATCACAGGCAATCGCATTTACTTAATACCATTCAGGGCAAAGTCCAAACGTTTGTCACAACAACGAGTGTTGATGGCATTCATCATGATACGTTGAAGCAAGCTAAAATGTTTAATATTCATAACGGATATTTGAAATAAGAAAGGTGAGGTTTCAGGTTGTTTATTCATATCGGTGATGAACACGTTATACGTTCAAGCGAAGTTGTTTCGATCATTGATTATAACCTCTATCATTCTTCTTCGATTGTTGAAGAGATGATTTTTAATCAACGAAAAGCAGGAAATGTTGTGGAAGTGCCGTTTGAAGAACCTAAGGCAATTGTGATCACAACAGACGAGATTTATTTTAGTTCTTTATCCGTTGCAACGTTAAATAAGCGTTCGCAATTATCGCATATGTTAGATGGAATAGAGGATATAGCGGACGAAACACCGGATTTAAACTAAAAGCATGATCATTATGAAAATGAAGGTGAGACAATGTCTATGGAAGATAATTTAATGCAACAAGGGGATTATGGTGCGAGCCAAATTCAAGTATTAGAAGGTTTAGAAGCTGTTCGTAAAAGACCAGGCATGTATATTGGTTCTACGAGTGAACGTGGTCTTCACCACCTTGTTTGGGAAGTCGTCGATAATAGTATTGATGAGGCGTTAGCAGGTCATTGTGACACAATCGAGATCCAAATCGGTAAAGATAATAGCATTACAGTCATCGATAATGGCCGAGGAATTCCGGTTGATTTACACAAAAAGGCAGGTAAGCCAGCATTAGAGGTCATCATGACGGTGCTTCACGCAGGTGGTAAGTTCGATGGTGGATCTTATAAAGTGTCAGGCGGTCTTCACGGTGTTGGGGCTTCAGTCGTTAATGCACTATCCAGCGAATGTGAAGTGTTTGTTCATCGTGATGGTACGCTTTATTATCAAAGCTATACACGTGGCATTCCTGATGATGAAGTGAAAGCCATTGGTGAAACAGATATCACGGGGACGAAAACGCGTTTTAAACCTGATCCAGATATTTTTACGGAGACTGAAGAGTATTCGTATGATCAATTATTACATCGTACACGTGAATTAGCGTATTTAAATAGAAAATTACAAATATCATTAGAGGATTTACGTGAAGAAGAACCTCGCCGAGAAGAGTTTTATTTCGAAGGCGGTATTTCAGAATATGTTGAGCATTTAAACCATACGCGTCAGGCGCTACACGAACCGATTCATGGTGAGAATGAGCTTGACAATATTACGGTTGAATTTGCGATACAATATAATGACGGCTATGTCAGCAATTTATATTCATTTGCTAATAATATTCAAACAACAGAAGGTGGTACGCATGAGTCAGGCTTTAAGACAGCTTTAACTCGTGTCATTAATGACTATGCTCGCCGCAATAATTTATATAAAGAAAATGATCCGAATTTAATTGGGGATGACGTGCGCGAAGGTTTAACAGCGATTATTTCTGTTAAACACCCTGATCCACAATTCGAAGGTCAAACGAAGACGAAACTCGGTAACAGTGAAGTTAGAACCATTACGGATCAGATCTTCGCCGATAAATTCTCACAGTTTTTAGCTGAGAATCCAAAAGTCGCTAAACAAATCGTTGAGAAAGGGTTAATGGCTTCACGTGCTCGAATTGCTGCGAAAAAGGCACGCGAGGTAACACGTCGTAAGAGCGCACTAGAAGTATCTAGTTTACCTGGTAAGTTAGCTGACTGTGCCACAAAAGATGCTGATATTAGTGAGCTATACATTGTTGAGGGTGACTCAGCCGGTGGTTCAGCTAAGCAAGGTCGTGACCGTCATAACCAAGCCATTCTTCCTTTACGCGGTAAAATCATTAACGTTGAAAAGGCACGCCTGGATAAGATTTTATCGAATAACGAAATTCGTTCAATGATTACCGCTTTAGGAACAGGCATTGGTGAAGAATTTGACTTGTCGCAAGCTCGTTACAAGAAAGTTGTCATCATGACGGATGCTGACGTTGATGGTGCCCACATTCGTACGTTATTATTAACCTTCTTTTATCGGTATATGCGCCCATTAGTAGAAAATGGGTATGTCTATATCGCTCAGCCACCATTGTATAAAATGACGCAAGGTAAACAAATTTACTATGCGTATAATGATGCTGAAATGGAGCGCATTTATAATGAATTGCCAGCCTCACCTAAAATTAGTTATCAACGTTACAAAGGTTTAGGTGAAATGAATCCGTCGCAATTATGGGAAACAACGATGGACCCAGAAACGCGTACATTGCTTCAGGTTAACTTAGAGGATGCCATGGATGCCGATGAGATTTTCCAAGTGTTAATGGGTGATCAAGTAGAACCTAGACGCGATTTCATTCAACAAAATGCACAATATGTACAAAACTTAGATGTTTAATAAAAGTTCATGAACGTTTGAATTAAACGTTCATGTTCTTCTGTTAGGGAGGTAATTACTTTTGGATCAAGAACGTCCTCAAGTCCAAGAAATTAATTTAAGTCAGGAAATGCGAACCTCATTTTTAGACTATGCGATGAGTGTCATTGTTTCGCGAGCTTTACCAGACGTACGTGATGGGTTAAAACCAGTTCACCGTCGTATTCTGTATGCGATGCACGATTTAGGCATGTATTCGGATAAAGCCTATAAAAAATCCGCACGTATTGTCGGTGAAGTCATTGGTAAGTATCACCCGCACGGTGACTCAGCCGTATATGAAGCGATGGTCCGTATGGCGCAAGATTTCAACTTCCGTTACATGCTTGTTGATGGCCATGGTAACTTTGGTTCAGTAGATGGCGACTCAGCTGCCGCGATGCGTTATACAGAAGCTAGAATGTCCAAGATTTCAATGGAGATCTTGCGCGATATTAATAAAGATACGATTGATTATGATGATAACTATGACGGGACTGAAAGAGAGCCAGTCGTACTTCCAGCCCGTTTCCCTAATTTACTTGTAAACGGTGCTTCTGGAATTGCTGTCGGTATGGCAACTAATATTCCACCCCACCAACTAGGTGAAGTGATTGACGGGGTCTTAGCTTTAAGTGAAAATCCTGATATCACGATCCAAGAGTTAATGGATGATTATATTTATGGTCCTGATTTTCCAACGGGTGGCGAAATCTTAGGCCGTAGTGGTATACGTAATGCCTATGAAACTGGTAAAGGGTCTATTACCATTCGTTCGAAGGCTGATATCTTAGAGGATTCAAACGGCAAACCACGAATTGTTGTCAATGAGATCCCGTTCCAAGTAAATAAGGCACGCTTAATCGAAAAAATTGCAGAGCTCGTTCGAGAAAAGAAAATCGACGGTATTACTGATTTACGTGATGAGTCAGACCGAGATGGTTTACGAATCGTGATTGAAGTTCGTCGTGACGCTAACCCGAATGTTGTCTTAAATAACTTATATAAACAGACTGCCTTACAAACGTCTTTCGGAATCAATATGTTGGCTCTCGTTAATGGGCAACCAGAAGTATTGAATCTAAAACAGACGTTAAGTCATTACTTAGAACACCAAAAAGAAATAATTACCCGCCGTACTCAGTTTGAACTGGATAAAGCGGAAGCCCGTGCCCATATTTTAGAAGGTTTACGTACAGCGCTTGATTATCTAGATGAAGTCATCACGCTGATTCGTGAATCACAAACAACAGATATTGCTCGGGATGAATTAATCTCTCGTTTTGGTTTATCCGAAAAGCAAGCGCAAGCGATTTTAGATATGCGTTTGCAGCGTTTAACAGGATTAGAACGTGAAAAAATCGAAAATGAATATCAAGAACTAACTGAATTAATTGCTGAATTAAAGGCGATCTTAGCTGATGAAAATAAAGTGCTTGAAATTGTTCGAGAAGAGTTACTTGAGCTTAAAGAGCGCTTTAATGACAAACGTCAAACAGATATTACAGTTGGTGGCGCTGATTTAATTGAAGACGAAGACTTAATTCCTGAAGAAACAGTTGTCGTCACAGTGACACACAAAGGCTATGTGAAGCGACTGCCTGCAACGACATATAAAGCTCAGCACCGTGGTGGACGAGGTATTCAAGGTATGAATATGAACGATGATGACTTCGTGGAGCATTTACTCACGACGTCCACTCATGACACGCTGTTATTCTTTACGAATAAAGGCAAAGTCTACCGAGCTAAAGGTTATGAAATTCCTGAGTTCAGTCGTACTGCTAAAGGTCTTCCATTAATCAATGTGATTGAAATTGATCAAGATGAATGGGTAAATGCGGTCATTACGGTGAAAGAGTATGTGAGGGATTGGTATATATTCTTCACAACGAAAAACGGTATTTCCAAACGTACGACGCTTGAACAGTTTGCGAATATTCGCCGAGGTGGACTGCGAGCGATTAATTTACGTGAAGATGATGAATTAATCTCCGTTCGCCTGACTGATGGCAGTAAACAAATGATGATCGGTACGAAAGCAGGACATTTAATCCGTTTTAACGAAGAAGATGTTAGAGTGATGGGACGTACGGCATCTGGTGTTAAAGGAATTTCATTGCGTGAAGATGATGCTGTTGTCTCCATGGATATCTTAGAGCCAGGATCCGAAGTCTTAACTGTTACTTCAAAAGGTTATGGTAAACGCACACCAGAAGAAGAATATCGCATGCAAAACCGTGGCGGTAAAGGGATTTTAACGTGTAAATTGAACCCTCGTAATGGTCATGTCGTAGCCGTAAAACCTGTAACAGGTGAAGAAGACTTAATGATTATGACGATTGATGGTGTATTAATTCGTATGTCATCAAAATCGATTTCAACGACAGGTCGTAATACGCAAGGGGTTAAACTGATTCGCTTAGGTGATCAGGAAGAAGTAGCGACTGTTGCCCGCATTGAAAAAGAAGATGAAACGGAAGACGAAATAGAAGATCAAGAAGAAGAAACACTAGAAGACGGTGAATCTCCTGAAGAAGAGTAATAGAGGTGTTAGGTTATGAAAGTGCATCCACAACAAATTGTGCCAGGCTGTGTAGTTACAAAAGATGTCATAGGAAATACGGTGACACCTATTATTCCACGCAATACAGTTGTGGATCCTATTCATATCCAAGTGCTAGAAAAATTCAGGATTAATGAAGTTGAAGTGGCTAATAAACTTGTCACGGGTGAAGAGTTTGAAGCGGAAGAGTTAACTGAAGAAGAACAACAATCGCTTCAAAAGTTACCATTTTTCGAGCACTTCGTGGATGTCGTTAAACAAACACGATTAATTTTTGAGAATTGGGATTACCGTACTCCACTTGATTCGAAAAAGATTCGCGAGTTAATTTTGCCCCTAACAGAGCAAGCTGAGGATAAGCGTGATGTCATTTTAAAGCTGCATCATTATAATGATCCGAAATTCTATATGTATTATCATATGGTGGCGATGGCTGTTATTTCAACGTATTTAGCCAAACGACTTGGCTATGACGAGAGTGAACGTCATGGTGTTGCATTAGCTGCTTATTTATCAGATTTAGGGATGTTAAAGTCGCAAAAAGACGTTTATTTAAAAGAACGATCCATAGACTATAATGAATACGAACAAATTCAAAAGCATCCTATTGAGTCTTATCGCTTACTAGAAAAGGAACCGTTTAACCAAGATGTCAAAATTGCCATCTTACAGCACCATGAACGGTTAGATGGCTCGGGTTATCCATTAGGTGTCAAAATGGATAAGTTGCATCGGTTTGCGAAAATCTTAGCTGTCGCAGATATGTTCCATGCAATGACTTCTGAGCGAATGTATCGTCAAAAGCAATCGCCTTATAAAGTTATTGAAGAAATGCGAAAAGACCAATTAACACAATTGGATACGGAAGTACTGAATGAACTTGTTAGGTGTTTTGTTAATTTCGGAAACGGAACTGAAGTTAAACTATCAAATAGTGAATATGGAACGATTGTCTTCACAGATGAACGTTATCCTACTAGACCGCTCGTTCGGTTAAGGAAGAATAAAGAAATTTTAAATCTTATTGATGAAAAAGATTTATATATTGAAGAAATCTTATAGAGTCATTAGCTATATGTAGCTAGTGACTTTTGTTTTATAAATAGTCGATCTTGTTTAAGTCAATACTCACATTTTAAAATTTCTTTAAATTGGCGATGTGGTTAGGCTTAAAATATTGTATAATAAAAACGGTGCAGAATTGAGTCGAAAAGGATTAAAGAGACATGGGGGAACCGAGAATGAAACAGACAAAGACATACCTGACACGCATCCTCGTATTAACGGTGATGGTGTTTAGTTTACTAATGACAGGCGTGACAACAGCGCATGCTGAAATTAATGTTGAAGCAGAATCAGCGATTTTAGTTGATGCTGAAACAGGAAACATATTATTTGAAAAAGAATCAGATATTGCATTACCACCAGCAAGTATGACGAAGGTTATGACAGAATACTTAGTGTGGGAAGCTGTTGAAAATGGCGAAATTAATTGGGATACAAAGACAGAAATCAGTGAATATGCTTATTCAATTTCAGCTAATAATTCATTTTCCGGTGTTGGTCTTCGTTTAGACCATGAATACACAGTTCAAGAGTTATACGATGCCATGGCGATTTATTCAGATAATGCGACGACTATTGCATTAGCTGAGCTAATCGCAGGCTCAGAAGGCGAATTCGTTAAAATGATGAATGAAAAAGCAAAGGAAATGGGCTTAGAAAATGCAGAGTTCGTTAATTCGACTGGTTTATCTAATAGTAGTTTAGGTGAAAACTATCCTGAGGGAACAAATCCTGACGATAATAACTTAATCTCTGCGAAATCAATGGCCAAGCTTGCTTATCATTTAGTCAATGATTATCCAGAGGCCTTAGAAATATCAAGTGTTCCGACGCAAGAATTCGAAGGCAATGAAATGATTAATTACAATTGGATGCTTCCTGGTATGCCAGGTCATATAGCAAAATATACGTATGAGGGCTTAGATGGGCTAAAAACAGGTCGTACAGAATTAGCAGGTCACACCTTCACAGGAACAGCTAAACGTGACGGGACACGATTAATTTCAGTTGTCATGCGGACAGATAGTGTCGAAGCACGTTTCGAACAAACACAGAAAATACTTGATTATGGCTTTAATAGTTTTTCAAATCAAACATTATTTGAGGAAGGTCATCAAATCGAAGGTGAGTCAACGCTTCCAGTAGTAAATGGTAAAGAAGAAGAAATTGAGATTGCGTCTGCTGAACCGATTGAAGCGATGATTCGTGAAGGTGAAAAGGACCAGTATTCAGTGAATTATCAAATTAATGAAGATGTTTTAAATGATGAAGGTGCGATTGAGGCGCCAGTAGAAGAAGGTTTAGAAGTTGGCAAATTAGTGTTAACATATGATGGAGAACAAAGTTATGGTAATATTTTATCAGATGAGTCTACTATTTCAGTTCCAGTTGAAACCAATGATGGTGTCGAGAAATCAAATTGGTTTATGTTAATGCTACAAGCAATTGGTGACTTCTTTGTTGGACTATTTAATAGTATCAAAGGCTTATTTGCTTAATAACATCTGTTAAATCCGTTGTTGATATTGTGATCCGCTTTCGGTGGACGCTTTCCGCGGGCACGGCTCGAGCCTCCTCGGCCGAAAAGCCTGGCCTGTGGGGTCTCGAGACTCGTGCTATTCCCGCAGGAGTCACCACCTTCGCTTCTCACAATCCAACAACTCAACACTATTTTCATTATTAATATTTAAGTTTTAACTAACTAAATACAGATTGATAGGTTATAGGGGGAGCTCATATGTCAAATGTCGGTACAGATCGTGTGAAACGAGGAATGGCTGAGATGCAAAAAGGCGGCGTCATTATGGACGTTGTGAATGCTGAACAAGCTAAGATTGCAGAAGAAGCAGGTGCTGTTGCTGTTATGGCTCTAGAGCGTGTGCCATCAGATATTCGTGCTGCAGGCGGGGTTGCTCGTATGGCAGATCCAACAGTGACTGAAGAAGTATTAAATGCGGTGAGTATTCCAGTGATGGCTAAAGCACGAATTGGTCATATTGTGGAAGCGCGCGTGCTTGAAGCAATGGGTGCAGATTATATTGATGAAAGTGAAGTATTAACACCTGCAGATGATATTTATCACATTGATAAAAACGATTATACCGTACCATTTGTCTGTGGTTGCCGAAACTTAGGTGAAGCGTTACGTCGAATTGGTGAAGGTGCTTCTATGTTACGTACGAAAGGCGAACCAGGAACAGGTAATATTGTTGAAGCTGTTCGTCATATGCGTGAAGTCCAAACACAAATTCGTTACGTTCAGAATATGGCAAAAGATGAACTAATGGTGTATGCCAAAGAAACAGGCGCCCCATATGAATTACTCTTGCAAGTCCAAGAAGAAGGACGTTTACCCGTCGTAAACTTTGCAGCTGGTGGCATTGCAACGCCATCTGATGCTGCGCTTATGATGGAATTAGGCGCGGACGGCGTATTTGTTGGTTCTGGTATTTTCAAATCGAAAAATCCAGAGAAATTCGCCCGCTCAATCGTCGAAGCAACAACCCATTATCAAGATTATGAGTTAATTGCTAAGTTATCTAAAGATCTAGGTACAGCAATGCCTGGTCTTGAAACATCAACGCTTGAAGGTAACGATCGTATGCAAGATCGTAGTGAGTAAAGGAGTCTTATCATGGCAACAATAGGTGTATTAGGTTTACAAGGAGCATTCCGTGAACATATCCAATCCATTGAGGCATGTGGTCACGATGCTGTGTTAATTAAAAAAGTAGAGCAATTAGAAGCTGTCGATGGGTTAGTTTTACCTGGTGGCGAAAGCACAACAATGCGCCGATTAATTGATCGTTACGGATTTTTTGATGCCCTTGTCCAATTTGGTCAAGCTGGTAAACCAATCTTTGGAACGTGTGCAGGACTTATATTACTCGCTTCACAGATCGAAAATGATGATGACAATCATTTAGGCTTAATGGATATGACAGTGGCTCGTAATGCGTTTGGACGTCAAAAACAAAGTTTTGAAACGCCTCTTGAGATCAAGGCGGTGGCAGATGATTTTGAAGCAGTGTTTATTCGTGCCCCTTACATTCTTGATGTACACCATGATACGGAAGTTTTAGCTACCTATGATGATAAAATCGTTGCGGCTAAACAAGGACATTATTTAGCCACAGCATTTCACCCAGAACTGACTGATGATCATCGCTTAATGGCCTATTTTATCGATATGGTAGAACAATCAAAACTTGCTTCTGTCTAAAAAATAAGGTATATTAAAAGCTACAATAATAATGAATCAATTGCGCTGATAGGAATTAGTAGTGGTAAGTGTTTATCTCAGAGAGCTAGTGGTGGCTGTGAACTAGTATAAACAGACCGCGAATCCATCCTGGAGCAGGTGAACTGAATGATGACGTAAGTTTACCCGGAAAACAGTCCCGTTATGACTGTACAAGTTGGAAGGTTAAATCCTTCAACAAGGGTGGCAACGCGGGTTATACTCGTCCCTTTACTGCATGTGCAGTAAAGGGGCGTTTTTTTATTGGATTAACGATATTAGGGAGGTTAAATGTATGTTAGACATGAAGTTTTTACGTGACAATTTTGATGAAGTGAAACAAAAGATGCAAAACCGAGGAGAAGATTTAACGGATCTCGATCAGTTTCTTGATTGGGATGAAAAGCGCCGTGCTTACATCCAAGAATCAGAGGAGTTAAAAGCACGTCGAAATGAAGTTTCCAAAGAAATTTCTCAACTGAAGAAAAATAAAGAAGATGCAGATCATTTAATCCAAGAAATGCGTGAAGTAGGTGATCGCATTAAAGAGATCGACAATGAACTAAATGAAGTCGAGACGAAATTAAATCAGTTAATGCTTTCGATTCCAAATGTGCCTCATGAGTCAGTTCCAATTGGTGAAACCGAGGATGATAACATTGAAGTAAGACAATGGGGAGAAGTGCCATCATTTGATTTCGATGTTAAGCCACATTGGGATGTTGCAGATGAGTTAGACATTATTGATTTCGAACGTGCTTCTAAAGTGACAGGCAGTCGTTTTGCCTTTTATAAAGGACTAGGTGCACGTCTAGAACGAGCGTTAATTAACTTCATGATGGACTTACATTCAGACCGTCATGGTTATGAAGAAATGATGCCACCACAAATCGTTAATCGCGATAGTCTAACAGGGACTGGTCAGCTTCCGAAGTTCGGTGAAGATGTATTCAAACTAGAAGAATGGGATTATTTCTTAATTCCAACAGCTGAAGTTCCCGTAACGAATTATCACCGCGATGAGATCTTAACAGCTGACGATCTGCCGAAGAAATTCACGGCATTTAGCACAAATTTCCGTAGTGAAGCGGGATCAGCTGGCCGTGATACGCGTGGTTTAATCCGCCAACACCAATTTAATAAAGTCGAACTCGTTCAACTTGTAAAACCTGAAGAGTCTTATGAGACATTAGAGTCGCTCACAAATGATGCTGAGGAAGTGTTGCAGCAATTAAAATTACCATATCGTGTGATGAATATGTGCACAGGTGATTTGGGCTTCACAGCAGCGAAAAAGTACGACATTGAAGTGTGGATTCCGAGTTATGAGACTTACCGAGAAATCTCTTCTTGTTCGAACTTTGAAGATTTCCAAGCAAGACGTTCTGGCTTACGCTTCCGTCGTGAAGCAAACAGCAAACCAGAATACATGCATACTTTAAATGGTTCAGGCCTAGCAGTCGGACGAACGGTCGCCGCGATTTTAGAGAACTATCAAAACGATGATGGATCTGTAACCGTTCCAGACGTGTTAAAACCATATATGGGTAATGTGGAACGCATTAGCCAATAAATTAAAGACCCTCCGCTTAAGTGATCTGTATATGACCTAAGCGGAGGGTTAATATTTGTCTTATGAAGGAGTGTGAAGCTCACTAATTTGTAAGAACATTAAGAATATAAATTTCCTCGAGATTTTTATTATTTTCCTCTTTATAAATGTTTGTGAGCTGTGGTATACTAACAATCGTTGGTCGACAAAATGCGTCTTAAAGGCGCCTGCGCAAGAAAATATAATTTATTTCACAAAACACCTTGCATAACGTCGAACCATATGATATATTTTGTTTTGTGAGTTCACGGAGGAGTACCCAAGTTCGGCTGAAGGGAGCGGTCTTGAAAACCGCCAGGGGGTTTACGCCCCGCGGGGGTTCGAATCCCTCCTCCTCCGCCATATTATTTTAAGAGTAATTGGTTACATGATGTAGCCATTTTTTTATGTCTTTATTAAAAGTTTGAATATTATGATAATATTTGCAGTTATAAGATTGTTCGTATGTGATTGATGATAATAAAACGCTCTATACGTTGGCCAACGTATAGAGCGTTTTATTATGATTTAATATATTGTCTAGAAGTTTGAATATGATTGCCAATGCGTTCAAGGATGGGATCCACTGATGTGTTTGGATTGTGTAAATCATAATCGTTAATATTGATACGCATCACTGGGCACGTATTAAAGTTATTAATCCATTCTTCATAACGATCATACATTTCACGCCAGTATTCAATTGGCGTTTCTTGCTCCATTTCACGCCCACGGTTCTTAATTCGCTCTAATACATCTTCAAATGAACCTTCGAGATAAATTAAGAGATCAGGGTGAGGGAAGTAAGGGGTCATCACCATGGAATCGAATAAATGCTTGTACGTATTATAATCGGTTGGAGTCATCGTCCCTTTATCATAATGCATTTTCGCAAAAATACCCGTATCTTCATAAATTGAACGGTCTTGGATGAACCCACCCCCGTATTCAAAGATCCGTTTCTGTTCTTTAAATCGTTCAGCTAAGAAATAGATCTGTAGGTGAAAGCTCCACCGTTCAAAATCATAATAGAATTTATCAAGATAAGGGTTGTTTTCAACTTTTTCGTAAGATGTACGAAAGCCGATCTTATTGGCTAGCGCTTTCGTCATTGTAGATTTACCGACACCTACTGTTCCGGCGACAGTTATGACCGCATTTTTCGGAATGCCGTATTGGTTTAGATCGCTCATGATATAAAATCTCCTTTATCAATATGTTGTTGCACGACAGTTAAAATATAATCTAAATCAGATTGATGTTTAACGAAATCAATTTCGTCTCCGTTAATGCGGATGACAGGTACATCTGGATTTTCCTCTTCAAAGTGATTCATAAATTCCTCGTAGTCCTCAGATAGTTGTTGTAAGTAGTCCGCTTGGATGTTTTGTTCGACTTCTCGTCCACGACTTTCAATTCGTTTTAACAAGGTATCAAGGCTAGCGTGGATATAAATCATGACATTTGGTTTCGCTAAGTCTTGTGTTAAGATATTAAAAATCTGCTCATATTTTTCGTATTGTTCTGGTTTTAATGTCCGTCTCGCGAAGATCATATTTTTCATAATATGATAATCAGAAACAACGGGCTTTGCCTGATTTAAGTAATGCTTCTCAATGTCTTCGAGTTGCTTGAAGCGATTGCATAAGAAGAACATTTCTGTTTGAAAGCTCCACTCTTCAATATTGTCGTAAAACTTTCCGAGAAACGGATTCTCCTCAACGATTTCCTTTAATAAATGATAATAGAAGTGAGTTGCAATTTTATTGGATAATGACGTTTTACCAACGCCGATTGGACCTTCAACCGCAATAAAAGGCGTGTTATTCTGTCTCACGCATGATTCCTCCATTCATGACAAAGTTCGACTAGCTGTTATCCATCATACCAAATTTTAATTCGGTGTTGGGATATGATTTGAAATAAAAAATTTTCAATACTCCTATCAACCACCTATACGCTTTTTGCCCCAGTACATAGTTTATAGTATCGAAACAAAAAAGGGGTGAATAAATATGTGGGATGATTGCAATGAACTAGATTGCAAAGACTCAAAATGCGTATGTAAAACCGTACGCAAAATAGCAGATGCACAAGATGCAGTTGATGATCCAGGTTGTGATGTCGGCTGTAAACAATCAATCGATGACCTATTATCACCATCAACACCATCGTCAGGAAATGACACGGTTCCTTTTATTTTGTATTGTAAAGGATCATGTCGTCCGTTTGTCGGTAATGGTATTTTACAAGGTACTACAGGAAATAATCGCACTTTCCGTTGCTTCGAATCACCGATATTCCGTGTTAGTAAAATTCATAAGGATTGTTGCGCCGACTTAGAATTATTGTTACCAGTAACTGAAGGAGGATCAACACCAGGCCCTGGGGGGCATGAAGTCTGTAACTACTTCCCTGGTAACTCGATTCGTAACTTGCAACGCACAGGCATTTGCGTCAAAGTTGATTTATGTGATTTCGTCGGTATTTCATGTCTTGAACCAGTACGCGCACTACCTGTTTCTGACTTTAATGCTAATAACTGCGGCTCCTCTCAATCTCAATCTCATTCTCATTCTTAAAGGAAGAAGGTTGGTATCGTTTTGCGGTACCAACCTTTTCTATGTTTAATTTAATACATAGCGGGGTATCGTAAAAGTGTTAAGCTTGCTTTACAAAGCTTGTGCTGATTATAAATAAACTAAAAAAATTCTTTATGATACGTGTTTGACAAAATACCTATAGGGGTATATAATTACAAATGTAACGTCAAACAACAACTTTTCAAACGTATCTCAGAAGGAGGTTGAAAACATGGAATACGATGCAAAAGTTAAAAATAGAATTAAGCGTCTTGAAGGTCAATTACGTGGAGCGTTGCGTATGATGGAAGAAGGCGAAGATTGCCAAGAAGTAATCAACCAACTTTCAGCAAGCCGTACAGCACTTGATCGGACCATTGGTGTGATTGTAAGTGAAAACTTAATTGAATGTGTACGCGATGCTGAAGAAAATGGTGAAAACACAGACGAACGTGTTAAAGAAGCCGTCAATTTACTCGTTAAAAGCCGTTAAGAAATTTAAAAAGCGAAACAAGTTGACAAAATATATTTTGAGCTTTAATATACCCCTCAGGGTATAAAATGAAACAAATGAAGGAGGATTTTAAAATGGAAATCGCAAAAACATTAGATGCAACAAGTTTGGCTTGTCCAATGCCTGTCGTAAAAACGAAAAAAGCAATTGAAGATGTAAATAGTGGCGAGGTTTTAGAAGTGCGAGCAACGGACGCTGGAGCAAAAAGTGATCTTGCCGCATGGACGAAATCATCAGGACACGAATTAGTTGATACGAAAGAAGAAGACGGCGTATATATATTCTACGTAAAGAAAGCATAATGTTTAATATTCTGTTGAAAAGGATAAACGAAATATAAGTAAATACTTTATAAGGAGGATTTTCAAAATGGAAATCGCAAAAACATTAGACGCAAAAGGTTTGGCATGCCCAATGCCAATCGTGAAGACGAAGAAAGCAATTGAAGATGTAAATAGTGGCGAGGTTTTAGAAGTGCAAGCAACAGACGCTGGAGCAAAAAGTGATCTTGCCGCATGGACGAAATCATCAGGGCATGAACTAGTTGATACGAAAGAAGAAGACGGCGTTTATACTTTTTACGTTAAAAAAGCTTAAAAATTTTAATCAAAACAATACCTTTAGGGGTATAAAACTACAGGAGGTTCAATCATGGCTGAGAAGAAAAAGACAAATATAATCCTATTTAGTGGAGAATACGATAAAGCGATGGCAGCTTATATTATTGCGAACGGAGCGGCTGCCTATGATCACGATGTTACAATCTTTCATACGTTCTGGGGCTTGAATGCCTTAAGAAAAGACGAAAAATTACGCCCACAAAAATCATTTATGGAGAAAATGTTCGGCAAAATGATGCCACGCGGTGCGAAAAACTTACCATTATCTAAAATGAACTTTGCAGGTATGGGTCCTCAAATGATTAAAAGTGTGATGAAAAAGCACAATGCAATGCCAGTTGAAGATTTAATTGATATGGCGAAAGAACAAGACGTCACGTTACTAGCGTGTACGATGACGATGGATCTTCTAGGTATTAAAGAAGAAGAGTTAATCGATGGTGTTGAATTAGGTGGCGTAGCTGCTTATATTGCAGAAGGTGAAGATGGAGCAGTTAACTTATTTATCTAAGTTAAAAACTGTGAATGAATTCATCATTTCAAAAGATACTATAAATGACAATGGGTGAAAGTGAGGATCTACAATGAAAGAGATTACCACAGATGAAGTGAAAGAGTTATTAGATCAAGATGCAGATGTAAAAGTGATTGATGTTCGTGAAACGGATGAAGTAGCAGAAGGTCATATTCCAGGTGCGAAAAACATTCCGCTCGGTTTATTGGAATTCCGAGAAAATGAATTAGATAAAAATGAAGACTATGTTATGGTTTGCCGTTCAGGTGGCCGTAGTGGTAAAGCGACGCAATATTTAGAAGAAAGCGGCTATAACGTCAAAAATATGGCCGGCGGTATGTTAGCTTGGGATGGACCGACAGCAAAATAACGCCCTTAAGTTGTTAGTCTAATTATAGACCATTATGGCAGTTTTTATAGAGTTTAACAAATGCGTGTTTCACGTGAAATATTGAATGATAATGAGGAGGTTTTTGATTATGAGTTTCAAAACACTAACAGTTAATGAATTAGCTAACAAGGTGATGAATCAAGAAGATGTCTTCCTACTAGATGTTCGTAGCGAAGATGCTTTCGAAGACTGGAAGGTTGAAAGCGATAGTTTCAATTATTTAAACAAGCCATATTTCGATCTTGTAGATGGTGTAGAGCCGATTAAAGAAGAAATTCCAGAAAATAAAGATGTTGTCGTGATTTGTGCCAAAGGTAATTCTTCTAAAATGGTTGCCGAGCAGCTAGCAGATGAAGGATTCGACAATATTTACTCTGTAGAAGGCGGTATGAGAGCTTGGAGTGAACACCTAGAGCCTGTTAAATTAGGTGATTTAGAAGACGGTGGCGAATTGTATCAATTCGTACGTCTAGGTAAAGGTTGCCTATCCTATATGATCGTATCTGACGGTGAAGCAGCAATTATTGATGCGACTCGTATGGCTGATACGTATATTAATTTCGCAGAAGAAAAAGGTGCAACAATCAAGCACGTATTCGATACGCACCTACACGCTGACCACATTTCTGGTGGCCGTACAATTGCGGATAAAACGGGTGCAACGTACTATCTACCACCGAAAGACGCTGAAGAGATTCAATTAGATTATGCACCAATTCAAGACCAGGAAGAAATCAAAGTTGGGTCATCTAAGATTGATGTTCAAGCGATTTATTCACCAGGCCACACAATTGGTTCAACTTCATTCATCGTGGATGATCAGTACTTGATGACAGGTGATATTCTATTTATCCAATCTATTGGTCGCCCAGATTTAGCAGGTAAAGCTGATGATTGGGTTGGTGACTTACGTGAGACACTATACGAACGCTACAAAGAACTATCAAACGACCTAATTGTACTACCAGCTCACTATTCATTTAAAGAAGAACAAAATGAAGATGGTTCAGTTCAAGAAAAACTAGGTGTTCTATTCGAACAAAATGATGGTCTACAAGTAGAAGATGAGGAAGAGTTCCGTAAGATGGTAACAGAAAACTTACCACCTCAACCAAACTCTCACGAAAGAGTTCGTATGACGAATATGGGTAAAGAAACTCCAGAACTTGAAGAGAAACGTGAAATGGAAGTCGGACCTAACCGTTGTGCTGTAAGATAAATAACTGAATAAAGAGGGAGGTTGTCTCCCTCTTTTTATTTTTCAAAACGAATTACCCTAGGGGGTGTTGGAATGGAATATAGTTTGCTATTTATGCTTGTCATCTTTTTGATTGGCTTCTTAGGATCATTTATCTCGGGCATGGTTGGGATCGGTGGTTCGATTGTTAAATATCCCATGCTATTATATATCCCACCACTTTTAGGATTTGCAGCATTTAGTGCCCATGAAGTATCAGGCATTAGTGCTGTTCAAGTATTCTTCGCCACGATTGGTGGTGTTTGGGCTTATCGTAAAGGTGGTTATTTAAATAAAGAATTGATTATCTATATGGGTGTCAGCATTTTAATAGGTAGCTTCATTGGTGGATTTGGTTCACGGTTTTTATCAGATGATGGTGTTAACTTCGTCTATGCCATGTTAGCGACTGTAGCTGTTGTGATGATGTTTATGCCTAAGAAAGGTGTGGACGATCAATCATTTGATCAAGTGACATTTAATAAAACATTAGCTGCAACATTAGCGTTTATTGTAGGTGTTGGTGCTGGTATTGTCGGTGCTGCTGGCGCTTTCGTGTTAGTGCCAATCATGTTATTAGTACTAAAAATACCGACTCGCATGACTATCGCGTCATCTTTGGCTATCACCTTTATTTCTTCAATCGGTGCAACGGCTGGTAAATTAATGACAGGACAAGTCTTATTAATTCCTGCCATTATCATGATTGTAGCTAGTTTAATTGCATCGCCATTAGGCGCGAATGCTGGTAAGAAGATTAATACGAAGTTATTACAAGGTATTTTATCTGTATTAATTATGACATCAGCTATCAAAATCTGGCTCGATTTTCTATGATATAATGAAACTCACCTTAGAATAGGTGGGTTTTTTGTATAGGTTTCAAAGGTAAACTATATAAGAGGGTATTATTTGAGTTACATAAAGTGAATGATAAGAATAGTCAGCTTCAACTTCTGGAGGGTGATTTACATGCGTGAAACGGAGGATTCGAAATATATTCAACAACACTTAGCGAATGAACGAACGTATTTAGCCTGGATTCGAACAGCCCTAGCGATTATGGGGATAGGCTTTTTAATCGTAAATATTCATTTTTCGACGGGTGCCAGTGTAGGTGGTCAGTCGGATCAGTTAGTTGAAATGATTGGAATTCTATCAGTTGTGATTGGGTTGGTTGCGATTGTTTTTTCGACGGTTCATTATGTGCGCAAGAAAAAACAAATTAACGATCAAACATTCACATCTTCCCTTCATCTCGTTTGGTTAATTTCGGCGTTAATGTTAGTTATGGCGGGACTGTTTTTCGCTTACTTTTATTTATACTAAGTCACGGAGTCATCTCATATTGTTTGTATGGGGTGACTTTTTTATATTGGATAGGCTTACGCGTTTAATTGGTGATTAAACAGATCGGTATGGTATATTATAAGTGTCATTAATTTAAGAAAGTGAGGCGTTATCGATGAATGAAATTACAACAGACGAAGTGAAACAGTTACTTGAAAATAAAGAGGACGTCAATTTACTCGATGTTCGCGAACCAGAAGAAATTGAACAAGGGCATATTCCTGGCATCAAACATATTCCACTTGGTTCATTAGAAGAACGCAAAGACGAGTTAAGTCAAGATCAGGAGCATGTCGTCATTTGCCGTTCAGGTAATCGCAGTGGTAAAGCTGTTCAGTACCTCGAGCAACATGGCTTCAACGCGAAGAATATGGTCGGTGGCATGCTAGATTGGAATGGTCCGGTAGAGCGGTCGTAAATTCGTGAAGCGCGATAACCTATTAAAAAGCACTCACTTGAAAAGTGTCAGACTGCCGAGAAATTCACGGCAGTCTGACACTTTTATAACAGATCGGGCTCTTTGTATGAGCTCTGACTTGTTAGACTAAGAGAAGTCAGTGATTTAAGTTTCTGATTGGATTAGAGGGAAGTAGAAATTGCGAAAATTTATATATGATATAACACTAAAGTATTTGAAAATGACTACTAAACAGTTGCTGAAAAAAAGTAATAAAGACAAAAACCGAAAAGAAATTGAATCAACCATGAGAGATTTTGAAAAACAACTCCAGGAGCACGGGATATTAGATGAATCAGGTTTGTTAGTTGGCTCCATTCCAAAACGAAAAGAGCCGTGTCACTTAGTTAATGCATTTGTTATTGCTCAGAAAAACGACGATGAAGAAAATTATTATATTCAAACGGCTAAAGTGTGGACTCATAAAAAGGATCGAAAAGTTCCAATTATTATCTCTCAGTCAATATTAGCAACTTTTTTGTTAACATTAGGCGTTCTTCTCGCTATGGAGCGTTTTGGGATCGAAGTTAGCACATGGATTGGTTTAATGGGATTTATGCCCATTTTCGGGATGATAGCCGCAGCATTCGGTTTAGGGAGGAAACGCTGGGTTTGGATCATTATAAACTTTGTATTCTCTCAACTGTATAGTTTATTACTATTCTAATTAAATTAAACACTATGTATTTATAAATAAGTAATCATAGCTACTAATAATAAAGTGAAATTCAACATAGTAAGACCTGCAATTTTCCATCCTCTTCCCATTAGTGCTATAAAAAAGCCGATAATTGGTAAAAAGAATAAAATTAAATAGTATATACCTTCGATTATCGTAGTCATATATTGATTTAAAAATATAAAAATCAACCATAACATAACAAACAAAAAAGAGATCAAAAGTGAACTTTTGTGTAATTTTTTTTCATAACCTTCGACCCAAGTTCTAGCAACTTGCATGTAAAAATCGTCTTCTTTTGCAAATCGATTGGTTATAAAAGCATCCATTAATTTAATCGAGCTTTTTGATTTAACGCGTTTAGGTCCTTCTGTTAAATGCGGTGTTAAATACTTTTTTTCAATTAATTGTTCTTCAAACGTTTTCATTAATTTATTCACTTTATTGTGAGTGAAATTTTTTTGTGATTTTATAAAGGTTTCCCTTTTTATTAACTGGTAGATAAGAAAACGAACAAACCCCAAATAAATTTTAGAATACAGGCTTCGAAACATTCTATTTAATTCATCCTCTCAGTTTGTTTTACTATTAAATCTAATCGTTATAAAATAATAAATCTGGTGGATTTTATAATGAACTTAGCCACTTAAGTCATAAAAAACGCCATGTGAATTTCATGTTATATTGAAGTTAACCACAACACTCAATAAAGGAATGAAATCACATGACGCCATTTAATGATAACATGCCCCGCACTAAGGGCAAACACTTAAGCGCGGATGAACGGTCAAAAATCCAAGTGTTAAAGCAGGAAGGCTATTCTCACCGTCAAATCGCCAAAGTATTAGGCTGTGCGCCGCAAACAATCAATAATGAGATTAAACGGGGTTCGGTGACGCAAGCAAGAGAACAGAAACAAAATGGCAAAACATACCGCTATACGCATCCCGTTTATTTCCCAGATGTCGGCCAACGTCAGTACGAAGAAAATCGGTTAAACTGCGGGCGTATACCGAAATGGGTTGGTATCCCTACATTCATAGAATGGGCGGATACCAAGATGCTTCAGGACGGATGGTCTCCAGACGCTGTCGTCGGTTATTTGAAAGTCCATTTTCCGTATGCCCAAGCCTTACTACCGTGCACTACCACACTCTATCATTGGATCAACATCGGCATTATGCGGACGAAGAATATTGACCTGCTTGAGAAAGTCAGTCGCGCACCTAGAAAGACCGGGCGGCACGGTAAAGAAAATAAGCGCAAGTTAGGTACTTCCATTGAAGAGCGGCCGAAACATATTGAAGACAGAGCAGAGTTCGGACACTGGGAAATTGATACGGTACTGGGCGTTAAAGGTGAAGATGATGAGGTATTACTCACCTTGGCCGAGCGTAAAACACGGTTTGAATGCGTTATTAAAGTCGACCGAAAGGATGCATCATCGATTTCAAAAGCCGTTCAGTCACTGGCCGAGCGAACCGGCACAGACATGCGCGCCATGTTTAAAACCATCACGTCAGATAACGGGTCGGAGTTCAGCACGTTAGAAACGGATTTAAAAGAAACGACCCAAGTCTATTTTAGTCATCCCTATGCATCTTATGAACGCGGCACCAGCGAAAATCAGCACAAATTGATTCGACGGTTTATACCGAAAAGTCACCCCATCAGTCAAGTGAGTCAGCAACAAACCTTACGCGTACAAACGTGGATGAATACCTATCCGCGGAAACAGCTCAATTATCGCACGCCACAGGAAGCACTCATGACAGAGGTCAAGGCAATAGCTTAGATAGTTGTGACATTTCGCTCCCCCCTAGGGGGGAGAGCGTCAACTCTCTTCATCTATTCACAATCTCCCCATAGCAGGGGCTGGCCCAGTGGCTAACTTGTACTTGAAATTTAGGAAATAATAAATCTCCTATGAAAATTGCTATTATTAATAAAAAACAATAACAGATATTCATAGGAGATACAAGAGAAGGTTATACTAATATACTAAATTAATATTTTTTTAAAATGCGTAGCGGGCTACGTGTTTTAGCAAGGCTACGATTGTGGCTATGGCTACACCCACTTGCCACCATATCGCTGCGACAAGAATTAACACAAATACTAAACCTGTTCTTTTTGTTTTATTTTTGTCCCAATCAACATCTTCTAGAACAATTTTTTCTTTCATATGAACTCCAGAAGATAACTCGCTTAGTATTTCTAATGTTAACCAATCTACTTCTATCCAAGGAAAAGAGCTTGAAGTACTAATATCAAAGGTGCTCAATCTAGCTTCAATAAGGTTGGTAATATCATCTTCTATAATACTGTCTATTTCTGCTCGGGCTTCTGCCACCTCACTGACACCTGGTAAAAGAGTCTCTTCCATCATCAAGTTTATTAGCTCATCTATTGTACCGTCTAAAAGGTCACCGTTAATAGCTTTATCTGCAGGTAAATCCCAAGCTACCTCACTAATGTTTCCCATAATAATAGACCCTGTCAAAGAACCCTTTAAGGGACCTAAATTAACATCGTATTGAGATGAATAGCTGATAGTTCCTTTAGAACTTGATGTGTAACCTTCGTCAACATCAGCGAAAGGAGAATTTATTGGGTGATATTCCACAGGATCGGGCTCTGGAAGAGTGGATCTCTTAACCTGTGTACGAAAACTTTCAAAATGCTCTAACATATTCGCAGGGCAAAGTTTTCCACTCCAGTGGTTGTGGGTAACCACGTTGTAAATCGGGATGTTATAATCACGCATTAATTTACGAACTAACACAGCTGCATTCCTTCTTGTTTGTACAAAATCTCCTCCGTTATTTACACATAATTCAATGCCGATACTATTTCTGTTTCCGTCTCCCGATCCATCACCAGCGTGAAAGCCTGATTCATTTGTAGGCAAGTGTTGGTAAATCACTCGGCTGTCATCTACAGTGAAATGCCAAGATGAAAGAGTGCTAGGATTTTGAACATAATTGGAATGCATAAAAGCAGTAGCTCCAGGAGCAGTATTGGCTGTTTCATGAATCGTAATATATCGAGGAAACATAGAATAACCAGGACGATTATAATTTAAAGTAGGAATAAACACCTGAGAAATGGAGATATCACCTAAATCACCGCCGATAAAATCAACACTTCCTGTGTCGTCCTCCTCTTCAGGAGAGGTACGAGCTTCCAACCCAAGGGAAGTCAGTGTTTCCGATCCTGCAATGCCGTCTACTCTTAATCCATTCATAATTTGATAGCGTCGAACTGCATCTTCTGTGTTGGGACCGTAAATTCCGTCAACGCCGTTGTTCTCAGCATCAATATCTGGATAGAAATTATTATCTACTAAGGCTTGTTGTAAGGCACGAACTGCGTCTCCCTTATCACCAGGTCGTAATGTGTCACCGTATGATCCGGAATCTCTTACGCTACCAGATCCTTCACCGCTGATCCCCAAAGACGTCAATGTTACTGGTCCTGCTATACCGTCTACCGTTAATCCATTCATGTTTTGATAACGACGAACAGCACCTTCTGTATTAGGTCCATAAATACCGTCTATTCCATAGTTTGGGGCATTTATTTCTGGATAAAAATTATTATCTACTAAGGCTTGCTGCAACATTCTCACAGCTTCCCCAGAATCGCCGTGTTGGAGTATTCCAGCATACCCCGCAGATCCTTCACCATCACCTTCGTCAAGAATTCCTAAGTTAGATAATGTTTCTGGACCTGCGATTCCATCTACCGTTAAGTTATGCATAATTTGATAGCGTCGAACTGCATCCTCTGTGTTAGGACCGTAAATTCCGTCAACGCCGTTGTTCTCAGCATCAATATCTGGATAGAAATTATTATCTACTAAGGCTTGTTGTAATACTCTAACGGACTCTCCAGAATTTCCTGGACTCAAAACAGTACTTTCGGAGATCTCTCCAGAATTTCCATCAATTAGTCCAAGGGAGGAAAGTGTTGAAGGCCCCGCAATGCCGTCTACTGTTAATTCATGAACGATTTGAAACCTGCGAACCGCATCTTCTGTGCTAGGTCCGTAAATTCCGTCCACACCGTTATTATCCGCATCAATATTTGGATAAAAGTTATTGTTAACTAAGGCCTGTTGTAACAAAATTACATCTTCACCTGAATCACCACTTTTTAGTACTGTATCTTTTGTAATAGTCAATTAAAACAACTCCCTTTTAAAATTAAATTTCGGTAATTTAGAATTGTTACTTCCTACTTTCAATTGATTGCCCCTCCTTTTAGTTCTCATATTATATAAAGTGTATTTAAGTAATTAAAAACAACCTCTTATCTTAAATTGCTCTAGAAATACATTAATAATCAATGATTAGAAGATGGCAACCAAAGGAGATACTGAAGTTTTTTAAATTGTGTTAATAATTTAAGTTAGTCCAAGATTATTTCTTGCTGTCTATTATATTGTTTAAAGTTATTCGCTTTTGAAGATTAAACACAACAAACTTTTTTCATTACTTAGGCTTCTTTTTTATTAGTTAAAGTTTAGATTTAACATTTTCTCTTAACTTTGTGATTGCAGATGTTAGCTCTGTGATCTTTTTTTCTAGTCTAATTAATAAATAAATCGTGATCGCAATGGGAAAACCAAAGTTTCCTATTAAGTCATATAATAAATTAACATCCATCTTATAGCCCCCTTTTTAATATAAAGAGAAAGCTTAAAACAAAAGTTTACTAATTATGAAATATTATTTGAAAACAAAAGTACTTAATCATATAATAGAACATATGTTCGATTTTTTGATAAAAAAAGTTGATTACTTGATGATTATTTCTCTTTTGAAATTAAGGAGGAATGGACATGTACGAGGCTTATTATTATGTAGATGAATTTGTTAATCAGAATCCTGAATTATTCGAACAACCGATCATAAAAAGTTTTTTCCAAGATCAAGATCATTTTCTTTTGCTTAAAAAAGCGATTGAGCATAACGATGAAAACGCAAACCAAGAATTAAATCAGCAGTTTATTAAGTTTTATATGACATATAGGTTGGTTAGTTATATATCAGTATTATCTAGAAGGTATACCAATGACTATGATCAAAAGCTAAAAAAGCACCAAGATCGCCATGTCTTAATTCTTGATAAACCAGTGTCAGAAGGTGATGATGCAGCTATTATTGATTTATTTCATGCAGAATATGACGATTATGATTTGCACGGAACTATAACAGACATATTCTCCGATGAGAGACTCATAAATGCGATCAATGACTTGTCTAACAAGAAAAAACGCATTTTAGAGTTAACGTTCATGGGGCAGTTATCAATTAAAGAGATTGCAGAATACTTCAATGATAGTTCTCAGAACATCTCTAAGCATAAACGGGATGCTGTTAACAAAATTAAAAGTAAATTGAGTTAGTCAGTTCTAGAAAGGGGTGAAAGATATGGAGGACTTAGATGAGAATGTCATCATTCATGAAACGCTCAAGATGATGAAACCAAAAATTAAGAAGAGCATCAATCATACCAGCTATCAAGAACAAGAGGACGTGGAGCAGGAAATCAATTTGAAAGTTGTTGAAGCTGTGAAAAGTGAGAAAATCAAACCGATTGATTTCTGGGAATTTGTTGAGAAGAATAAAAGTGAAAGGACATAATTTTTCCTAATTCCAATGAAGCAAGAGGTAAATGGATTTTGAATTTAAATTACCTGCCTTGTAGTCTGTTGGAAAATGGTGGATTTTATAATGAACTTAGCCACTTAAGTCATAAAAAACGCCATGTGAATTTCATGTTATATTGAAGTTAACCACAACACTCAATAAAGGAATGAAATCACATGACGCCATTTAATGATAACATGCCCCGCACTAAGGGCAAACACTTAAGCGCGGATGAACGGTCAAAAATCCAAGTGTTAAAGCAGGAAGGCTATTCTCACCGTCAAATCGCCAAAGTATTAGGCTGTGCGCCGCAAACAATCAATAATGAGATTAAACGGGGTTCGGTGACGCAAGCAAGAGAACAGAAACAAAATGGCAAAACATACCGCTATACGCATCCCGTTTATTTCCCAGATGTCGGCCAACGTCAGTACGAAGAAAATCGGTTAAACTGCGGGCGTATACCGAAATGGGTTGGTATCCCTACATTCATAGAATGGGCGGATACCAAGATGCTTCAGGACGGATGGTCTCCAGACGCTGTCGTCGGTTATTTGAAAGTCCATTTTCCGTATGCCCAAGCCTTACTACCGTGCACTACCACACTCTATCATTGGATCAACATCGGCATTATGCGGACGAAGAATATTGACCTGCTTGAGAAAGTCAGTCGCGCACCTAGAAAGACCGGGCGGCACGGTAAAGAAAATAAGCGCAAGTTAGGTACTTCCATTGAAGAGCGGCCGAAACATATTGAAGACAGAGCAGAGTTCGGACACTGGGAAATTGATACGGTACTGGGCGTTAAAGGTGAAGATGATGAGGTATTACTCACCTTGGCCGAGCGTAAAACACGGTTTGAATGCGTTATTAAAGTCGACCGAAAGGATGCATCATCGATTTCAAAAGCCGTTCAGTCACTGGCCGAGCGAACCGGCACAGACATGCGCGCCATGTTTAAAACCATCACGTCAGATAACGGGTCGGAGTTCAGCACGTTAGAAACGGATTTAAAAGAAACGACCCAAGTCTATTTTAGTCATCCCTATGCATCTTATGAACGCGGCACCAGCGAAAATCAGCACAAATTGATTCGACGGTTTATACCGAAAAGTCACCCCATCAGTCAAGTGAGTCAGCAACAAACCTTACGCGTACAAACGTGGATGAATACCTATCCGCGGAAACAGCTCAATTATCGCACGCCACAGGAAGCACTCATGACAGAGGTCAAGGCAATAGCTTAGATAGTTGTGACATTTCGCTCCCCCCTAGGGGGGAGAGCGTCAACTCTCTTCATCTATTCACAATCTCCCCATAGCAGGGGCTGGCCCAGTGGCTAACTTGTACTTGAAATTTAGGTCTGTTGGAAAATTTAATTATCATTTGGTTGTTTTATAAGTAGTAAATCGCTCTTTATATAGTAGATGCGCATCAAAAAAGTTTAAAGAGTGATTATTAATGGCATTAGTTACAAAAGTTATGAATCTTAAACAGGTACAAGATGCTGAACAATCTCATATGGCGTTTCACGATGAACTACAGTATGGTGCAGGACAAAGTACCGTTTCTTCAAATCTAGCAGGAGTATTATTATCATCGTTGAGCACACTGTTTGGTAGAACCGTTGGTACAATATCTACAGTTGCTTATGAGATGGTAAGTATTGCAGATAATCAGAATTCTGATGCAATTGCATCATATGTCAGAGGAGGTGCTATTGCCTTTGAACGTTTAGGTGATTTGTTGAGAAATGGTAACTATATTAATGTAGAATTTCAGTTTGTGAAATTAGATTATTGGAGTAATGCTTCGACACCAGACCACACTTATATGTCTGGGAATGTTCATGACCCAACATCTGCTTATATTATTCAACAAGTACAACAGTCAAATGGTAGTTGGGTTAGTTACACATCATAATATAATTCCAGATAATCAAGCATAAGTATTTGATTTTATGACTGTCGAGAGTCTTGTCTCGACAGTCATTTTTTATGGAAGTATGAAATAAATTACCGAATTTATTTCATATAATTATTATAGTTCCTTCCGTTAGGTGTTACAATGCTTATAATTAAACTAAAGTTTAGGATGATTATATGAGAGATAAGAAGAAAATCCTATTATTAGTCAGTACTATAATTGTCATTGGTTTAACGGTCTATTTTGTAAATGATTATATGAAATACACTACTTTTGAAAATGAGTTTAATACTGTTAAAGATGAATATAATCATGATGAAGAAATAGATATGGTGAGAATAGAACACCGAAGTTTTGATTCAGAAATGCTGCATGCAAAAAATTTAACTGATCAGAAAAAAATTCGTGAATTATCCGAGAACTTTTCTGATATAGAATTAAAAGAAAGTAATCACTATAATCTATCAAATAATGATCATTACCAAATTATTTTGCACCATTCAAATTCTCAACCTTCCACCTATATTTCTATATATGAAAATAAAATATTAATAAGTGAACCTTTCATTCATGGTTCTTATGAAGTTATTGACGAAAACAACTTATATACTTACTTAAATAACTCAAGTTTTGATTGGGATGAAGAATTAGAAATCGAAGAGTAAATTAATGTGTGACATGTAAGAAAAAGAATAAACGTCATCAGTTAAGTCATTATGATCACCTATAATAGTCCTCATGCAAAAATTAGGTGATTTTGAGTTCATCACTTTAATTATAAAGCGATTTCATATACAATATGAGTACAGAATTTTTAAACAATTAAATAAGTTTGACAACAATTCGAATGAGGTGATGGTCATGAGTGAAAACGTTTTAAAAGGTAGTAACAAACAACACAACTTAAACAATTATGAAGAAACATACCAAAACTTCAGCTGGGATGAAGCGAAACAGAACTTCACTTGGCATGAGACAGGTAAAGTGAATATCGCATATGAAGCGGTCGATCGTCATGCTGAAAATCCCGATAAAAAAGATCAGGTCGCGTTACAATACGTCTCACCTGACCGCAAGGAATCCTTAACATTTGATCAGTTGAAAAAACAAAGTAATCAGTTTGCGAATGTGTTAAAAAATCAAGGCATTGAGAAAGGTGATCGCGTGTTTTTATTCATGCCGAGGTCGCCTGAATTTTACGCGAGCTTCTTAGGTGTTTTAAAAGTCGGTGCCATTGCTGGGCCGTTGTTTGAAGCATTTATGGAGCAGGCGGTACAAGACCGTTTGGAAGATAGTGAAGCGGTTATGCTCATTACGACGCCTGAATTATTATCACGCGTACCTGAAGATCAATTGCCTGACTTAAAGAAAGTCGTCTTAGTCGGTGATTCAACTGATATTCCTGATGGTTATATCGATTATCATCAAGAAATGGCACAAGCGAGTGAATCATTCGATCTTGAATGGGTCGATTTAGAAGACGGTATGGTGATTCACTATACATCAGGTTCAACAGGTAAACCAAAAGGGGTTTATCATGTTCATAATGCAATGATCCAACATTATCAAACAGGTAAATGGGTGCTCGATTTACAAGAGGATGATGTGTATTGGTGCACGGCTGACCCAGGTTGGGTAACGGGCACGAGCTATGGTATCTTTGCGCCGTGGTTAAACGGGGTGACGAACGTCGTGGTTGGTGGTCGTTTTAGTCCAGAGGCATGGTACGGAACATTAGATGATTATCAAATTTCCGTATGGTATTCTGCGCCAACGGCATTCCGTAAGTTAATGAGCTCAGGTAAAGAGATCGTAGATGACTTTAAATTAGACAGTGTGCGTCATATTTTAAGTGTCGGTGAACCGTTAAACCCAGAAGTGATTCATTGGGGCAAGAAAGCCTTTAATTTACGGATTCACGATACGTGGTGGATGACCGAAACAGGTGCGCAATTGATCTGTAACTATCCAACGATGGATATTCGTCCTGGTTCGATGGGTAAACCGATTCCAGGTGTAACCGCAGCGATCGTGGATGACCAGGGTGAAGAATTGCCACCAAACCAAATGGGTAACTTAGCGATTAAAGCGGGTTGGCCAGCTCAGATGCGTGCAATTTGGAAACGTCCTGAGAAATTCGAAAGCTATTTCTTAAACGGTTGGTACGTGTCTGGTGATAGTGCTTACCAAGATGAAGATGGCTACTTCTGGTTCCAAGGACGTTTAGATGATGTCATTAATACATCAGGTGAACGTGTCGGTCCATTTGAAGTCGAAAGTAAGTTAATCGAACATGAAGCTGTCGCTGAAGCGGGCGTTATTGGTAAACCTGATCCTGAACGCGGTGAGATCATTAAAGCGTTTGTTGCGCTTAATGAGGGTTACGAAGAATCTGAAGACTTATTAGAAGAAATCCGTCAGTTCGTGAAGAAAGGGTTTGCGGCTCATGCAGCCCCACGTGAAATTCAAGTAACGGACGCCATTCCGAAAACACGTAGTGGTAAGATTATGCGTAGACTCCTTAAATCACGTGAACTAGGCCTACCAGAAGGCGATACGTCGACGTTAGAAGAATAATTAATGATTTTATTAACAGCACAGTACTCGAACATTATTCCGAGTGCTGTGCTTTTTCTTATGAAACAAGTTTAGATTCCCACAAAATAGGAAACTTAAATAAGTACAGACTACACAATAGAAAAAGGTGATCTTAATGGATGATAAACTTTACACATTTATTGGTGTTGGCATTGGACCTTTTAATTTAGGTTTAGCGGCATTAACTGAAGATTTGGATGACGTCGACAGAATCTTTTTCGATGAAACGCCGAAAATGAATTGGCATCCAGGCATGCTAATTGATGGGATGGATTTACAAGTATCGTTTTTAGCCGATCTGGTGACGTTCGCAGATCCAACAAGTCGGTATTCGTTTTTAAATTATTTGCATGACCATGAACGACTATATAAATTTTTCTTTTATCATCGCTTAGAAATTCCGCGTCAAGAATATAATGATTACTTACAGTGGGCAGCAGCTCAGATTAATGGCCTTTATTACGGGCATCGCGTGGTAGATGTGATTGATCATCATGACGCCCCTGAACCTCATTATGAAGTGGTTGTAGAAGACGTCGAACAAGGTGAGACGTCACATTATTATACAAAGCATGTCGTGATGGCAACGGGATCCAAACCGCTTGTGTTAAATGCAGCGGAAGATTTGCCCGAAGAAGATGTCTTGCATACAAGTCAATATTTAGAACATAAGAATGAATTGTTAAAGTCAGACCATGTGACGGTAGTTGGATCAGGTCAAAGTGCAGCAGAAGTGTTCTATGATTTATTACAGGAAAGGAATAATTATCCTTTTCATATTACGTGGTTTACGCGCAGTAAAGGGATTTTCCAGCTTGAAGCAGCGAGTATTGGACAGGAGTTTTTCTCGCCGAAGTATGTGGATTATTTCCATCAATTAGAGTTTGATAAACGTATGCGGACATTAGAGACGTTAGATCCGTTGCGTAACGGGGTGGATGTGAAGACGTTGGATCATATTTATCATTTATTATATAATTTCTCGATCGGTGAAACAGACCCACAAATAACGATTCAACCGTTAACGGAAGTAAATGATATTAAGCAGAAAAACGGTTCATATGAATTGGTCTGTCAGCAGTGGCAGGAAGAACAATCATTTGAATATGACACTGAAAAAGTAGTGTTAGCGACAGGTTATAAGCCTGATATTCCTAAATGGTTCACGGACCGCTTTGAAGACAGAGTTAAATGGGAAAATAAAGATAAATGGATGTATGATCTGACGCGTGAATATCGCCTGCAATTCAACGATGAACGTGAGCATCAGTTCTATGTGGTGACGAATATTGATCATTCTCATGGTACAGCGGCGACGAATTTAGGGCTTGCTGTTCAACGGAATATGGAAATCATTAATGATATCGTTGGAAAACAGGTTTATAAAGCGCAGGATCATGCGATTTTCCAACAATTTCGCTATGAGTAGGACTGGGTGAAGTCGTTTGATTTTATCGGTAACGGGAATAGTGTTAATAACAAAAACGATGAGGTCAAGGAGGGGTTCGCTATGTTTAAACGGATTGCGTGTCTCATGACGAATGACTTCAAAGACCGAGAATACACAGATCCAGCCTATGCGTTTCGTGAAGCGGGACATTCAGTAGAGACGATTGAGAAGCTTGGTGATCAAGTGGTGAAAGGCAAGCGCGGGGAAGTTGAAGTGGCGGTTGATTATGGTATTAATGATGTCACTCCCGACCAATTTGATGCTTTGTTTATTCCTGGAGGCTTTTCGCCTGATCAATTGCGAGCAGATGACCGATTTGTTCAGTTCGCTCGTGATTTTATGGAACAAAATAAACCCGTATTTGCGATTTGCCATGGACCACAATTATTGATCACAGCTAAAACTTTAAAAGACCGTCATGTCACAGGTTATGATTCTATTGTCGTCGACTTAGAAAATGCAGGTGCTATTTATCATGACCAGCCCGTTGTCGTCTGTCATAACCTTGTAACGAGTCGAAACCCTGATGATATTCCAGATTTTAATCGTGAATCCTTAAAACAGTTATGAGCTAGATTCATCTAGCTCATAACTTGTTCATAGAAGGTGGTGAGTTCGTTTGATTATAACAGAACGAGAAGATTCATTTATCATGATTCGCCAACATGATCATGCGCTTGTAAGCGGCGAAATAGCGAAGCAATGGTTATCTAACATTTTCGAAGGAGAGAAGTGGCGCGATCAAGTGGAATATGCCGTGTCTCATCATGACTATGCTTGGATTCCTCTAGATGCAGAACCTATTTGGAACGATGATAAAGGTCAGCCGCATTCATTTATGTATTATCCCGTCAAACCGAAAGTCGAGCATTATTCATGGGGAGTCGACCAGGTTCATAAACAGTCGGCATATGCAGCTCTATTATGCAGTTGGCATTATGCGTCATTTTTTGACCAACAATCTGATGATCCGACCATTTCCGAATTTATTACCCGGGAAATAAATCGACAACAATCGATTAAGCAACAATCATTACCCGAGCAATCTGAGCAAGACTTTCATTTTAAGTTACTGCAATTCTGTGATGATTTGTCGCTTTATATGTGCTTAAATGAACCAGGAACACCCAAACATGAAGAGGTTAAAATGTTCAAAGATGGGTTCAGACAACACTTTCAAGGCTTGGACGAGCCTATACAAGCAAAATGGCTAGACGAACAACGAATTGCTGTTTCGCCTAACCCATTTAAGGAGCCATTTCACCTGCCAATTCCAGTTAAAGAAGTGGATAAAGAATTAATTAACAGTCGCGGTCTTCAGCAAGCGTTTGACTTAACGGAATTTGATGAACGCCATGTCTATTTAGTCTAATTTTCGAATATTAAATTCGTGATCAAGCAATGCCCAGTTCTGAGGAAAAGCTAAGCCGAGTTTCCAATAACTAATCCCTCGCAAACCTTTTTCTTTAATAAGATCGAATTTGGTTTGAATACTTCTAGCGTCTTCAAACCAGACTTCGTGTTGGTTCCCATCTTCATCCCAATAATAGAAGTAGGGTGCTTGCGCTTCTTCATCGAATTCGATCGCTTGATTGTATTCACGGGCCAGTTGAATGCCTTGATTGGGACTAATGGCTTGAGCGGGGTCGCCGCCTTCTTCATAAGGCAATGTCCAGTCATAGCCATAAGTATTTTGACCAAGCATAATCTTATCGGCAGGAATTTCAGTTAATGCGTATTCAACTACATCGGTGACGGGACCAATCGGCGATACAGCCATAGCTGGACCACCACTATAACCCCATTCATACGTCATAAGCACAACGAAATCGACAATGTCACCGTGGGCAGCATAATCATGTGCTTCGTACCACGCACCTGTTTGTTCGGCGCTTGTTTTCGGTGCAAGGGCTGTTGAAATCATCAAACCTTCTGGAGATAAACGGTCTTTTGCGGTTTGGAGAAATTGATTGTAAGCCTCTCGCATATCGGTAGGTAAGAACTCAAAGTCGAAATGAATATCTTGATACCCAACTTCGTTTGCTGTTGCGATAATTTGGCTAAATAATTCGTCTTGTACTTGCTCATTCGTTAGTATTCTACGGCCAAGCTCTTGATCGAAAGAGCCATCACGTAAATTGGTAATGACCATCATCAGCGCAGTCTGATTTTCGCTAGCAATCTCAGGTAATGGCTCAATTGGCGGTGGTGTTAATGTACCATCATCATTTACTTCATAACTAAATAATCCTAAGTACGTTAATAAAGGTGTACGATTCATTGCAGATTCAATCAGTTGATCGCTTACCGTATCCCCGAACGGTTCGACATAGGCATTAGTTGATATAGTGGTTTTGGATGGCTGAGGAATAGATAAGACTTGCCCGATCATTAATGGTTCATTGTAATCCAAATCATTATACTCAGCTAATTCTTCAAACGGGATATTCAGTTTTTGACCAATCGAATAAAAACTGTCACCAGCTTGCACTGTATACTCATCATTAGGGATGATGAGTGTTTGCCCGACGACTAAATCATTTGGCGTTTCTAATTGATTAATCATAATCAACTCATCTGCTGATGCTTGATAACGATTGGCGATTGAATATAAGGAATCACCTCGTTCGACGACATGAATTAACATAAACGCACTCCTCTCACTTATTCTTTATGAATTTATGAGAGGTCAATCGTTAATATGCATACATGCCGTGTTATAATGAGATTAGGTGATAAAGATGCAGGTATCATTCATGGATGAAGCGATCGAACAAGCGAAGCAAGCAGAGGCTATTGGTGAAGTGCCAATTGGCGCAGTGATTGTATATGAAGATAAAGTAATCGCTACTGGATATAATCAACGAGAGACGTCGCAATTAAGTGTAGCGCATGCGGAAATGATCGCGATTGAAGCGGCTAACCAACAAATCGGGAGTTGGCGTTTAGAAGATTGCACACTCTATGTCACGTTAGAGCCTTGTCCAATGTGTGCAGGAGCGATTGTTCAATCACGTATTCCTCATGTTGTATATGGTGCAACAGATCCTAAGGCAGGTTGCGCTGGTACGCTTATGAATTTATTAGACGATGATCGGTTTAATCACCGTGCGACTGTTACATCAGGTGTAAAGGAAGCAGAATGTGCGTCGTTATTAACTGATTTTTTCCGTCGATTAAGAAAACAAAAAAAGTCGACATAATTTGTTAACGAATTGGATTTCTTTGTTATTGCAAATTCGCTTTAAACGTAATATACTAGTATATGCGCTTTTGAAAAGGCGCTCCATAATTAAATGAACACTTGCCGTGCTAGGTGGGGAGGTAGCGGTGCCCTGTAACCCACAATCCGCTATAGTGGGACTGAATTCCCGTCTGAGGTAAAGTAGCTTTAAGGTCTGACGTCAGTGCACAGTGTTGACGTCTGGGTCCTGTGCAACGAGAACCCGTGAACCCTGTCAGGTCCGGAAGGAAGCAGCAGTAAGCGGCCCCTCTTGTGTGTCGCAGGGCAACCTGGACCGAGCTAGAATCTGACGTAACGCTTATGAGTTACTTTATCGAAGATGGGTGCACGGCGTACATAATGATGACAACTCACCTGTTAAGCGGGTGAGTTTTTTTAAGATATTACAGCGTTTACGAAACAATTGTATTACGTTTTGAAATGTCTGAATCGAATCGGTTATAATGGAAGAAGAGAAACTAAAGGAGATTACGTCCATGGCCTATCAAGCATTGTATCGAGTGTGGCGACCACAACAATTCACTGATGTTGTCGGTCAATCGCATATTACTAGAACGCTACAAAATGCGATTCTACAGTCTAAAGTCGCCCATGCTTATTTATTTACAGGACCACGCGGGACAGGTAAAACAAGTGCGGCGAAAATATTTGCTAAAGCAATTAATTGTAATTACGCCCCTGTCGAGGAACCATGTGGTGAATGTGATGCATGTCGTGGCATTCAAGACGGTTCGATTTCAGATATTATAGAAATAGACGCCGCTTCTAATAACGGTGTGGATGATATTCGCGAGATTCGGGATAAGGTGAAGTACGCGCCTAGTGCTTTGACTTATAAAGTGTATATTATTGATGAAGTGCATATGTTATCGACAGGTGCATTCAATGCTTTACTCAAAACCTTAGAAGAGCCACCTGAGCATGTGATGTTTATCTTGGCAACGACTGAACCACATAAGATTCCATTGACGATTATATCGCGTTGCCAGCGCTTTGATTTTAAACGAATTTCACAACAAGCCATTGTCGATCGCTTAAAATTAATCCTCGATGACAGTGATATTCCTTACGATGATCATGCGATTGTTCATGTTGGTCTCACGGCTGAGGGTGGTATGCGTGATGCGTTAAGTATACTTGATCAAGCGATCGCCTATAGTGAAGATGGCCATATTCATACGGAAGACGTATTAGCAGTAACCGGCTCGATTGCCCAAGAACAGTTGCTGGCAATGATTGAATCGCTCATTCAGCAAGATGGGAAGCAAGCTTTAACGCTACTCGACCAAATGATTCAAGAAGGAAAAGATCCGAGTCAGTTCGTTTTTGATTTTATCAACTTCTTACGTGATTTGTTAATGTACAACAGTGCAGATGGCATGGAAGAAGCGCTCGTTCGTGCGATTCCAAATGAGCAATTCCATCAAGTGCGTCAACAACTGACAGGTTACTGGTTAGAAGAAGCGATTTCAGTGTTAAACCAAACGCAACAAGATATGAAATGGACGAATAGTCCGAAAATCTTAGTTGAAGTGGCGCTGTTAAATATTCGCGAACTACCTAGTGAAGCTGAAGAACAACAGGGATCTGCCGCATCACCAGAACTGTTACAACAGATTGCGAACTTAGAGAAGGAACTGAAGACACTAAAAGAACAAGGTGTCCCTCAGGCTAATCAATCACAGGCACCACAAGAAGCACCTAAGCGCCAACAAACGAACCGTCAGAAGCAATATAAAGTCCCATATGAAAAAGTGCGCCAAACGTTATCGAACGCTACAAAAGACGATATTCAATCGGTTCGTCATAATTGGGCAACTTTTATGGAACAGTTAAAAAAGACAAGTCCACCTGCCCATGCTAAACTAGTGAATAGTGAGCCTAAAGCTGCTTCACCACAATCACTCATTATAGCGTTTGAATATGAAATTCATTGTAAGCTCATTGAAGAAAACCAAGAAATGATTGAAACAGCTTTAAGTGAATATATTGGTAAAAGGCTGACGATGATTCCAATTCCAAAAGATGATTGGCAGCCGATTCGAGAGGATTTCTTAAATCAACAATCAGATGATGAAACAGAAATAATGGCATCAAAAGAATCAACCGAACATGAGGAAGAAAGTAACCCAGCTGAAGAGGAACAAGTCATTACCGAAGCTCAACAGTTATTCGGGGATGATTTTGTAGAAGTGAAAGATTCTTAATAAAATATTTGATTGAAAGGGATGGATTATATGAATAATATGATGAAACAAATGCAGAAAATGCAGAAGAAGATGATGAAGGCGCAAGAAGAATTACATGAGATGTCGTTTGAAGCAACTGCTGGTGGCGGCATGGTTAAGGTTGTTGCTAATGGTAAAAAAGAAATCACAAATGTTGAGATTAATGAAGAAGTCGTCGACCCAGATGATGTTGATATGCTACAAGATTTAATTATTGCAGCAACGAATGATGTGTTAAAACAAGTAGATGACACAACAAACGAAAAGATGGGTGAATTCACGAAAGGTATGAATATGCCGGGAATGTTTTAGGAGGCCATGCTAATAAATGTATTATCCAGAACCAATTACGAAGCTAATTGATAGTTTCACAAAACTGCCAGGTATAGGTCCAAAAACTGCCGCTCGCCTGGCATTTTTTGTGTTAGAAATGGAAGAAGATGATGTATTAGATTTTGCAAAATCACTCGTCAACGCTAAACGTGAGCTAACGCATTGTAGTACGTGTGGTCATATAACGGATCAAGATCCATGTAGTATTTGTAGTGATGAATCGCGTGATGGATCAGTCATTTGTGTAGTCCAAGATCCGAAAGATGTGATCGCGATGGAAAAAATGAAAGATTTTCAAGGCAAGTATCACGTATTACACGGAACGATTTCGCCGATGGAAGGAATCGGGCCTGAAGATATAAACGTATCGACGTTGATTGAACGCCTTAAAGATGAGCAGGTAGAAGAATTAATCTTGGCGACGAACCCGAATGTGGAAGGGGAAGCGACGGCGATGTATATCTCACGTCTCGTGAAACCGTCAGGCATTCGTCTATCCCGAATTGCGCACGGATTACCTGTCGGAGGCGACTTAGAATACGCTGATGAGGTGACGTTATCGAAAGCACTAGAGGGACGTCGCGATTTATAATTGAATGAAGTTCTAATCGTGCTAATACGCACATAGGATTCTACTAGGATAAGCGAAAGGAGTTCTAGTATGGATCCAATTGTCGTGGTATTAGCACTTTTAGCTTTAATTGTTTTATTGTTGCTGTTTGGTGTTCCTGTTAGTATGATGCATTGGTTATCTAAAGGTGTATTTAAAATTGTGATAGGAGCATTGTTTATATTCATTGCTAATGTGTTTGGTGCAATGTTTGGTTTACATATTCCGATTAATTTATTTACATCTGTTGTTGCAGGATTCTTAGGCGTGATGGGTGTAGGAGCATTAGTGGCCATCCATCTGTTAATCTTATAGAGTTGTTGAAGGTAAAGCGAATGCAATACTGCACTCGCTTTATTTTTATAGCTTTGCCAAAGTCCGTTGTTGATATTGTGATCCGCTCTCGGTGGACGCTTTCCGTGGGCACGACTCGAGCCTCCTCGGAACTGAAGGAACTTCGGCTAAGTGCCGGACGTCAATCACAAACGCCGAAGTGACCCACATCCTGTGGGCCTCTGGGGGTCTCGAGACTTGTGCTGTTCCCACAAGAGTCGCCACCTTCGCTACTCACAAATCAACAACTAAGTGCTATATCAATCGAAAATCAACACTATACTTTAACAGTTCTATTTTATAAAAAGTTTCATAGAACATGTATAAGAATCTATTAAGCTGGGGATGATAGGTAGTGGAGGTGGAACCGATGAATCAAATGACCTTTCACTACTGCCAAGTGTGTGATCAATGGAAAGCGCAAGGAATCTATGTTTTAACGAATTTTATTTGTCAGTCATGCGAGCGTGCAATAGTTCAAACGAATCCTGAAGAAGAGCAGTATCAATATTACGTTGAGAAAATGAAATCTCGTCCGTTAACAAATCAGATGTTGATGTAATCTACTCTCCTATTTTTTATAGAATAATTTAAAAGACGCAACGACTATTAAATTTATAGTCGTTGCGTCTTTTAAATTGGCTTTGTTATAGTTTAGTGTTTATTTTTAAATAACAAAGTATTGAGTTGTTGAATTGTGAGTAGCGTTGGTGTCGACATTAGTCTTCTGGGTCGTCGATGGTATAGCGCGTGTCTCGAGATCCCGCTGTGATACAGTGATACAGCGAAAAAGGCGCATGATACAGCGCAATTGGTGCTCTATACAGCGAAATCTCTCCATTATACAGCGAAAACATACTTACATACAGCGAAACCATCGCTTGATACAGCGAAACCCCCAACACATACAGCGAAACTAAACTATACACCTAAAGCGGATCACGATATCAACAACGGACTTTAACAAAGCTTTTAAATTTAGAGCGTTTATTCAGGATCTTCTCCAATAATCCGAACTTCTCGTTCAAGGTCAACGCCAAAGGTTTCCTTGACTGTATTTTGCACGAGTTCAATCGATTGAATGTAATCCGTCGCTGTTGCGTTATTCTTGTTCACGATAAATCCAGCATGTTTAGTAGACACTTCAGCACCGCCGACGCCTTTACCTTGTAAATGACTGTCTTGAATGAGTTTACCTGCAAAGTAACCAGGTGGGCGCTTGAAGACACTGCCACAAGATGGGTATTCTAACGGTTGCTTTGATTCGCGTTTGTACGTCAAATCATCCACGACGGCTTTGATGTTATCGTATTGGCCTGGTTTTAAGACGAATAAGGCTTCTAAGACGATATAGCCTTTTTCAGGGATGTTGCTGTGGCGATATTGTAGGTCAAAGGCATCAGCTGAAAGGGTCAGTAAGTTGCCATCAGGGTCCACCACAACGGCTTCTTTTAAGACGTCTTTGATTTCGCCTCCATATGCGCCAGCATTCATGAACAATGCTCCTCCTACTGTGCCGGGGATCCCGCAGGCGAACTCTAATCCTGTTAGTTGTTCGTCTAACGCACGGTAGGAAACATCTATGATTCGAGCGCCGCTTTGTGCAATCATTTCATTTCCTTCGACTGTAATGTCTTTTAATTCTTTTAGGCTTAAGATAATCCCGCGAATGCCACCGTCTTTGACGATTAAATTCGATCCATTACCGAGTAGGGTGAATGGGAGTTGTTCACGGTTAGCCAATTTCACCACTTCTTGGACGGCTTCGTAGGAGGAAGGCGTGACGAAGTAGTCAGCTGCGCCGCCAAGTTTTGTATACGTATGGTTTCTTAAGGGTTCGTTAATCATGATATGGTCATCATCAAGTATTTGTTGTAATTGTTGTTCGATCGATGCATTAGTTGCCATGCAGTTCATCACCTCAACGCTTTGATTTTACGCGTATGAATGGTTTGTTATAGACGCGTCAGTTTATATTATTCTTATTATAACACGAAATGAATATTTACCGTTTGATGCAATGTGTTTTGAGACTTTTTTCGTGTAAGTTTAGTTAGAGACAGTTGTTGATATTGTGATCCGCTATCGGTGGACGCTTTCCGCGGGCACGGCTCGAGCCTCCTCGACCAAAAAGCGTGGTCTGCGGGGTCTCGATGCTCGTGCTATTCCCGCAGGAGTCGCCACCTTCGCTTCTCACAATTCAACAACTAAGCTAACGCACATTTTACAATTAGGTAATTAATTTTATTAAAACATTCGTGTAAAATAGGGTTATCAACTAATAGACTGGGTGATTAAATTGGATCAAAGCCAGAAACCGCTTGTTGACGCTTTAAAAGAGCATATAAGTAATTCACCGCACTCCTATCATGTCCCGGGGCATAAAAATGGGCAGTTATTTCCAGATGAGCTGGCTGATTGGTATCCCTTTTTAGCTTATGATGTAACGGAATTGCCTGGTTTAGATGATTTACATGAACCGAGTGGAACTATTGCTCAGGCACAACAATTAGCGGCACATTATTATGGTGTGGATGAGACGTATTTCTTGGTGAATGGGACAACGGCTGGTAATTTGGCGATGATTATGGCGACTTGTGAAGCGGGTGATCATGTATTAGTTCAGCGCAACAGTCATAAATCGATTATGCACGCACTTCATCTAGTAGGAGCGAGGCCGATATTTGTGACGCCAGATTTTGATCAAGCAACAGGCAGATTTAGTTCGTTGCGTGCTGAGGTAATGGCTGAGGCTATACATAGTGATCCAAGTATTAAAGCGATTGCGTTAACCTATCCAGATTATTTCGGTGCAACGTATGATTTAGAATCAATTGTAAAGGAAGCACACGCTCATCAGATTCCTGTTTTAATAGATGAAGCTCATGGGGCTCATTTTAATGTGAGTGATGCCTTTCCGAAGTCTGCGGTTGATTGTGGTGCAGATGTTATTGTTCAGTCAGCCCATAAGACACTGCCAGCCCTTACGATGGGTTCATTCTTACATTTGCAGTCAGCTTATGTGTCAGCTAACCTTTTAAAATATTATTTACAAGTGTTTCAATCAAGTAGTCCGTCTTATTTAATTATGATGAGCTTAGATTTAGCTCGTTATACAGTGGCGAATCTACATAAGGAAGACGTGAAGAAGACGCTAGACTGGATTGAAAAGTTTAACAAGACGATTGATCAGCTCGATGGTTTTCAAGTGTCAGCGGTTCGTAAAGGTGTTGATGATCCCTTAAAAACGATTATAACGTCCGATCGTTATAACTTACACGATGTGTTAATGTGGTTACATGAGAATGGAGTTGACGCTGAATTAGTCAGTGAACAACAACTATTATTGATTCATGGCTTAAATTTAGACGATGAATCGTGGAATGAGCGAATGCGAACGATGATGGATTGTTTGAAAGGCATTCCATTTAAGCAAAACCATGATAGAATAGAAACTAATATTTCATTTCAAAGTGGTATTGTACGTCTACCGTATTCTTATAAGGATTTGAGGCAATTCAGCCAAGTATGTATCAATTTTCAAGAAGCCATTGGTCGGATTGCTGCTGAGTCGATCACCCCTTACCCGCCAGGCATTCCTATCATTGTAGAAGGGGAAATCATTACATCTGAAGCGGTAGAAATGATAGAACAAGCAAAAGCTGAATCTGTCCATATTCAAACGACAGGTTCATCTAGTCATACACAGATTAAGGTTTATTCTATAGAGTAAAGGAAGAGTGTTGTGAGCGGATTATTTATTACATTTGAAGGTGGAGAAGGCGCTGGTAAATCAACAGTGATTCAATATATTGCCGATCAACTTGAGCATAAAGGGTATCAAGTATTAATGACGCGAGAGCCAGGTGGCATTGATATTGCGGAGAAGATTCGTCAAGTGATTTTAGACCCTGGGCACACGGCAATGGATGCGCGAACTGAAGCGTTATTGTATGCAGCTGCGCGCCGTCAACATTTAGTGGAACGGGTTATCCCTGCTTTAGAAGATGGTAAAGTTGTTTTATGTGACCGTTTTGTCGATAGTAGTTTGGCTTATCAAGGTCATGCTCGCGGTTTAGGGATTGACGATGTGTATGATATTAATAAATTTGCGATTGAGGATTGTATGCCAGATTTAACGATTTTATTTGATCTCGACCCTCAAATCGGCTTAGACCGGATACAAGATAATCATCAACGTGAGAAAAATCGTCTTGATTTAGAGAAGCTTGATTTCCACCAAAAAGTAAAAGAAGCCTATGATCTGTTAAAAGAACGTTTTTCTGATCGCATTCAAAGTATCGATGCCCATCAACCGATTGAAGCGGTACAACAAGCATGTGAAGCGACAGTTAATCAATATTTAGATCATCGATTTCAAAAATAATTCTTTATGAGTGCTAAATTGTCAAAAAACTTGTTATAATAGTAATAAGTATAGAGTCAGTTAAGAGGAGGATAAGGATGAAACTAATCCTTGCGATTGTACAAGATAAGGATGCTAACCGCTTGGCAGATGCGTTGGCAGACAATGATTATCAATCAACTAAATTATCATCGAGTGGCGGTTTTTTAAAGGAAGGTAACACGACCTTGATGATTGGTGTTCACGAAGACCATGTTGATCACGCGTTAGAAATCATTGAAGATAATTGTAGTCACCGTGATCAAATGGTAGCTCCAATTTCACCAATGGGTGGCAATGCAGACTCTTATATTCCGAAGCCAGTCAAGGTCGAAGTAGGTGGCGCAACCGTCTTTGTATTACCTGTTGACGCCTTCCATCAATTTTAAGCAGGAGTGACTGATTGTGAAAGTAACTCAAGAAATGCGTGCTCAATTAGAGGCCACGCAGCAAAAACAACCCAAACAAATGAATATGAAATCGTCATTCCAAAGCGTGGTCGGACAAGAAGCTCAGAAAATGAAGGAATCTGAGCTTAACCGCTTGCTAGGTGATTTAACCAAGCAAGGTGAAAAAGTGGCGAAATTTCGCTCCTTCCCTGACCTAGGCAAATACAAACAAATGGTTCGTCAATTTATCCAGGAAGCGACTAATTATGGTTTAGAGCTTGAACAGTCGCGAAAATGGGATTTAAATGGCGGGAACCAAACGTTATCAATTGTTAAACAAGTCGATGAAAAATTGGTCAAACTGACGGATGATGTATTAGATCAAGAGAAAAGCTCCATTGATGTATTAGATGATATTGGTGAAATTAAAGGACTTCTTATGAATTTATACGCTTAAATAGAACAGGATGACGTTAATGGAAACGTGGGCGCAGTTACAAGAAGTACAACCTGTGGCAACTCGTATGTTACAAAACAGTATTGTTAAAAATAGAATGGCACACGCTTATTTATTTCATGGGCCAAAAGGGACTGGCAAACAAAACGCCAGTCTTTTATTTGCGATGCGGTCGTTTTGTGAAGAGGCTGTAGAAGAATCGAGTGAACCTTGTGGGGAATGTCGGTCATGTAAGCGAATTAAATCAGGCAATCATCCTGATGTCCATTGGCTAGAACCAGAAGGTCAATCGATTAAAAAAGAACAAATCGAATTTCTGCAAAAAGAATTTACATACACAGGCTTAGAATCTAATCAAAAAGTTTATATCTTATCAGAAACTGACAAAATGACAACCAATGCGGCTAATCGCTTATTGAAATTCTTAGAAGAACCCAGCCAGCAGACGGTGGCGATTTTGATGACTGAGAATGTGGGTTCTGTGCTGAACACAATTTTGTCACGTTGCCAACGTATACAATTCCATGCTTTGAATCAAAATGATTTAACACAGCAATTTATCGAACAAGGGTTACCTGAGTCGACGGCACAAATTTATGCTGCCCTTAATTTTGATTTAAACGAAGCCCTGACTTATGAAGAGGATAGTTGGTTTGCCGAAGCGCGAAAAATAGTGATACAATTAATAGATAAAGTCATGAATCCTAAAGAAGAAGGATATCTGTTCCTCCATCAAGTGTGGCTACAACATTTCCAGGAACGCCACCATCACGAGCTAGGAATAGATTTATTAATATTATGGTATCAAGACATTATTTCATACCATTTAGACCGACAAGATCGTATCGTTTTAATTGATCAAAATGACCGATTAAAGCAATTTCACTATACGATGACATTACATGAAGCCAAAGCGTGTGTATATGAATTGCTGCAAACGAAACGTAGGTTAGCCTACAATGTTCACAATACACTTGCAATGGAACATTTAGTCCTTCAATTGCAGAGGTGATAAACGTGATAGAGATTATTGGTGTCCGCTTTAAACAAGTGGGTAAAATATATTATTTTGACCCAGGAGAGCTACAATTAACAACTGAAGATTATGTCATTGTTGAAACGGCTCGCGGGATCGAGTTTGGTCGCGTTGTGATTTCAAATCGTCAAGTTGATGAAGAAGATGTTGTCTTACCGCTTAAGAAAGTCATTCGGGTAGCAGACGACAAAGATAAATTGACGGTAACTGAAAACAATGAGATGACAAACCAAGCGATTAATGAATGTTCGAGTAAGATCAAAGAGCATCAACTAGATATGAATTTGGTTGATGCCGAGTATACATTTGACCGTAATAAAATTATTTTTTACTTTACGGCAGATGGACGTGTGGACTTCCGCCATTTAGTGAAAGATTTAGCATCAGTATTTAAGACACGAATTGAATTACGTCAAATTGGGGTACGTGATGAAGCTAAGATGTTAGGCGGAATCGGGCCTTGTGGACGCATGCTTTGTTGTTCTACGTTCTTAGGTGACTTTGAACCTGTCTCAATTAAAATGGCAAAAGATCAAAACCTATCATTAAATCCAGCCAAAATTTCTGGATTATGCGGCCGTTTAATGTGCTGCTTAAAATATGAGAATGATATGTACGAAGAAGCTAAACAAGAGCTGCCTGATATTGGTGAAAGCCTAACAACTTCTAACGGATCTGGTAAAGTTGTCGGCTTGAATATGTTAGAGCGCCTTGTGCAGGTTGAGTTAACAGAAATGGAACGCACAGTCGAATATACAGTTGATGAATTAATTGATGAAGGCGCCATTAAAGTGCCAGCAACAGAGTAATGAGGTGGATGTTGTGAACAAAAAGGAAGTGTTAGAGCGTTTTTCTCATTTAGAAAAACAGTTTGAAGAATTACAGCAAGATTTTTCGTTGTTGAAAAACGATCTCGTTCAACTAATGGAAGAAAATCATCAATTATCGCATGAGAACCATCACTTGCGTCAGCGTGTAGACGATTTAACACAGGATGAACCCGCTAAACATGAACATAAAGCAGCCAAGCGAGTTGGCGAAGGTTATGATAATTTGGCGCGAATTTATGAAGAAGGCTTCCATATTTGTCACGTCTATTTCGGAACACCAAGAGAAGAAGAAGATTGTATGTTTTGCTTAAAGTTTTTTAACTAGATAGATTCACTGAACATCCTTTACTGCTATGTGTAGTAAAGGATGTTTATTGTTAGCGTGTTTATGATTATTAGAAGAGAGGTTTAAAGGGCATGGTAGAATTAAAAGGTGATGAACGAATTGACTACTTATTTACCGATGATGAACGGCAAGTGATTCAAAGCCCGTCAGCGTTCGCATTTTCAGCTGATGCTGTCTTGTTAGCTGATTTCACATATTTACCAATTAAACGTGGTCGTGTCATGGATTTGTGTACAGGTAATGGCGTTATTCCGTTGTATCTGTCTAAGCGTTCCAATGCTTCAATCTATGGCGTTGAAATTCAAGAACGGTTATATGATATGGCCTTGCGTAATGTTAAACTAAACCAACTAGAAGATCATATCGAAATGATCCATGGTGACCTTCGTGAGGTATCGAAACAGTATAATCAACAGTTTGATGTTGTGACGTGTAATCCGCCGTACTTCAAAACGGATTCGAAAGAGAAACAAAACAATAATGATTATTTAACGATCGCAAGACATGAGGTTTATGGCGGGTTAACTGATGTGTTACAAGCCTGTAGTCGTCTGGTCAAATCAGGGGGCAAAGTTTCGATGGTTCATCGTCCCAATCGTTTAGTTGAAATCATGACCTTAGCTGAAACCTTTCAATTAGCGATCAAACGACTAAAGTTCGTCCATGCCAAACCAAATCGAGATGCGACCATGGTATTAATCGAGTTTTTAAAAGATGGAAAATCAGATATTAAAGTCGAGGCGCCGTTTTATATTCATCAGGAAAATGGAGCGTACACAGATGCGATGAAGGCGATTTTACATGGTTAGAAAGGAAGAATTATCACATGGTTCAGATTCAAAAAAGTTTCGGTAAAGACCAGAGCTCAACTTTATACATCGTCCCAACGCCGATTGGAAATTTAAATGATATGACATTCCGAGCGGTGGATGTCTTAAAACAAGTCGATTTAATTGCTTGTGAAGATACACGGCAAACGAAGAAACTATTAAATCATTTTGAAATAGAAAAATCACTAGTCAGTTTCCATGAACATAGTGAGGAAGCAAAGCGGGCAAGTTTGATCGATAATTTGCGTGAAGGGAAATCAATTGCTTTAGTGAGTGATGCTGGTATGCCGCTCATTTCGGATCCAGGCTACACATTAGTGCGAGATGCGCGTGAAGAAGGACTTCATGTCGTTGTCTTACCAGGTGCCAATGCAGCATTAACCGCTTTAGTTGGCTCAGGGTTACCAACTGATACGTTTACGTTTGCTGGATTTTTGCCGAAGAAAGATCAAGACTTACGAAATCGTTTAAAAGAGTTAGATCGGACAGGAAATACTTTGATTTTTTATGAGTCGCCTTATCGTGTCAAACAAACCTTAAAACGGATGACAGATGTATATCATGCATCTCGCCGAGTAACACTGGCTAGAGAGCTAACTAAAACGTTTGAGGAGTATGTGTCTGGAACCATTGAGGAAGTTTACGGATGGGCATGTTCAAATGATGCCACTATACGTGGTGAATTTTGCATCACTGTAGAGCCAGCTGATCAAATAGATGAGGAAGAAGATCGTTGGTGGGAATCCTGGTCTATTATTGAACATGTTGATTACTATAAGTCAAAAGAAGCTATCAAAACGAAAGCAGCGGTCAAAAAAGTGGCCTTAGATCGTGGTGTTTCGAGTCGTGATATTTATGATGCTTATCATGAGTCCTAAACGTAGAAAAAGCGGAGCATCATAACCCCGCTTTCTCACTTCAATCCATTTTCTTTTGGATTTCATTAATTAATTGTTGTGCACCTTCTTTACTTAGAACGATGTTTCCGTCGCCAACTGTGATGTTGTCGTTAGAAACTTCTCCAGTAATTTGGCAAGCCATATTAGGTTGGTATTTCTTAAGCACAATTTGATCGTCGTCAACGTAAATCTCAAGAGCGTCTTTAACGTTGATATCTAATGTACGACGAAGTTCAATTGGAATAACGACTCGTCCTAATTCATCGACTTTTCTGACAATACCAGTTGATTTCATTTTGTTTCTCCCCTCTCGATCATAATTTCGCTATCTTTCGAGACTAAATTTACCACTCTTTGTATGTATAGTCAATTAATTAAAGTATATTTACCAGTAAAGTGTTTCAAATTGAAACAACATACATGAATGGTGTAGATATGTCTTAAAGAAATAGGATGTACAATGAAAAACAATGGAAATTAACGCTTAAAATCGTTACAATAGAACCTAACTGAATAGATTAATGATTATGTTCTATCTTAGTCCATTGTTGGAATTGTGATCCGCTATCGGTGGACGCTTTCCGCGGGCACGGCTCGAGCCAGGCAACTACATCGAATAAGCATCTCTGCTACTTGCACCGAGATAGCCTACTTCGAAGCATCATTAGAAGACGCAGGTGCATCCCTCGGCCAAAAGGCGTGGTCTGTGGGGTCTCGAGACACGTTCTGTTCCCGTGACGGCCCGGACGGCCTAATGTCGACGTTGGTCACAGGACGTGACCGAACTTAGTTGACCAGGAGTCGCCACCTTCGCTTCTCACAATTCAACAATTTAGAGCTAGCTTTATAAATCTTGAAACTAAAATTTTAAATAAGCTTATAATAGCTATATAGGAGGTTTCTTAATGCCTGAGGAGAAGAATACGTTTTATATTACAACACCTATTTACTACCCAAGTGGCAATTTACATATTGGCCATGCGTATACAACGGTTGCAGGTGACGCGATGGCTCGGTATAAACGATTAAGAGGCTATGATGTCATGTACTTAACAGGTACTGACGAGCATGGCCAAAAAATTCAACGCAAAGCGGAAGAAGAGGGGACTTCTCCGAAAGAGTATGTGGATGGCATCGTAAGTGGTATTCAATACTTATGGGATAAGCTAGATATTTCTCATGATGACTTCATACGGACAACTGAGGATCGTCATAAAGTCATTGTTGAAAAAATCTTTGACCAACTCGTCCAACAAGGCGATATCTATTTAGATGAATATGAAGGTTGGTATTGTACGCCTTGTGAGTCTTTCTTCACTGATCGTCAATTAGATGATGGTCATTGTCCTGATTGCGGTCGTCCAGTTGAACGAGTTAAGGAAGAATCGTATTTCTTTAAGATGAGTAAATATGTTGATCGTTTAGTGCAGTTTTACGAAGATAATCCAGGCTTTATCCAGCCGGAATCACGTAAAAATGAAATGCTAAGTAACTTTATTGAACCAGGTTTAGAAGACTTAGCGGTATCAAGAACGACTTTCGAGTGGGGTGTAAAAGTCCCTGGTGATCCTAAACACGTAATCTATGTTTGGGTTGATGCATTATCCAACTATATTACAGCACTAGGCTACGGAACAGAAAACGACGAACGCTATCAAAAATATTGGCCAGCTGATGTGCATTTAGTTGGTAAAGAGATTGTTCGTTTCCATACCATTTATTGGCCAATCATGCTTATGGCTCTTGATTTGCCACTTCCAAAGAAAGTGTTTGCGCATGGTTGGTTACTCATGAAAGACGGTAAAATGTCTAAGTCAAAAGGCAACGTCGTCGATCCAGTTGATTTAATTGATCGTTATGGTTTAGATGCGCTTCGTTATTACTTATTACGCGAAGTTCCGTTTGGTTCTGACGGTGTCTTTACGCCAGAAGCATTCGTGGAGCGTTCAAATTATGATTTAGCCAATGACTTAGGTAACTTATTAAATCGTACGGTAGCGATGATTAATAAATATTTTGATGGTCATGTGCCAGCGATTAATCTAAACGAAACAAGTTATGATACAGACTTAATGAAGTCAGCAACGGAAACGAAACAAAAAGTTGAAGCAGCAATGGATGAGATGGAATTCTCAGTTGCTCTTTCGACGTTATGGCAATTTATCAGTCGCACGAATAAATACATTGATGAAAATGAACCTTGGGTATTAGCTAAGGATGAGGCACAACGCGATCGTTTAGGTAATGTGATGGCTCATTTAGTCGAGTCTCTTCGCAAGATTGCTATTGTGCTTCAACCATTTTTAACGTCTACACCGAAAAATATCTTTGATCAGCTTGGCATTCAAGATGAGGCGTTACAAACATGGGATAGCATTGCTGAGCATGATCTTGTTCAAAACGTACAAGTCGTGAAAAAAGGTACACCAATCTTCCCTCGTCTTGACACAGAAGAAGAAGTTCAGGCGATTGTAGATATGATGACGAAAAACTCACCAAAACCGACTGAAGAAGCGGAAAATGAGCAAAATGAAGACCAATCAGAGGAAATCACTATTGATGATTTCTTTAAGATCGATTTCCGCGTTGGTGAAGTCATTCACGTGGAACAAGTTCCGAAGACAGATAAATTATTAAAAATACAACTTGATTTAGGCTATGAGAAGCGTCAAGTTGTTTCGGGTATTGCAGAGCATTATGGTGAGCAAGATCTAATCGGTCGAAAAGTGATTTGTGTGAGCAACTTAAAACCAGCAAAACTTCGCGGTGAATTATCAGAAGGTATGATTCTAGCCGGAGAAGACGACAATGGTCATTTAAGCCTCGCAACCATCGATCAATCCTTACCAAACGGAACACAAATTAATTAAAAGATAAGGATTGTTAAAGTTAAGTGTTGATTTTCGAAACATGAAGCACTGAGTTGTTTTATTGTGAGTAGCGAAGGTGGCGACTCCAGTGGGAACAGCACGAGTCTCGAGACCCCGCAGGAAGTGCTTTTCTTCCGAGGAGGCTCGAGCCGTGCCCACGGAAAGCGTCCACCGGGAGCGGATCACAATAGTAACAACGGACTTTAATATAGCCAAAATTAAAAGGGGCGAAATTCGTCCCTTTTTCATGTAGATGAAAAGGAGTGCAACGTCATGTTATTTGATACACATGTGCATTTAAATGCTGATCAATTTATGGAAGACCGTGATGAAGTCATTCAACGAGCTTTAGATGAAGGCGTTACTGAAATGGTAGTCGTCGGTTTCGATCGTAAAACTATTCCTATAGCCATCGAAATCGCTGAACAATATGATTTCATCTACGCAGCAATAGGATGGCATCCTGTTGATGCGATTGATATGCAAGATGAGGACTTACAATGGATAGAAGAATTAAGCGCTCATGAAAAAGTTGTCGCCATTGGAGAAATGGGCTTAGATTATCACTGGGACAAGTCACCGAAAGATGTACAAAAAGACGTATTCCGCCAACAAATCGCTTTAGCTAAACGCGTGAATATGCCAATTATTATTCATAACCGCGAAGCAACAGCTGATATTGTTGAGATCTTAAAAGAAGAACAGGCAGGAGAAACTGGCGGCATTATGCACTGCTATAATGATGATGTCTCTTACGCAAAAGAATGTTTAGACTTAGGATTTCATATATCTTTAGGGGGGCCTGTCACGTTTAAAAATGCGACAGATCCCAAAATCGTAGCCCAAGAGGTACCGCTTGATAAGCTATTAATCGAAACGGATTGCCCATTTTTAGCTCCGCATCCGAATCGAGGCAAACGTAATGAGCCAGCTTATGTCAAACTCGTAGCTGAGAAAATTGCTGAACTCAAAGAGATCTCAGTTGATGAAGTAGCAAAAGAAACAAATAAAAATGCCAAAAATCTATTTCGCATATAATGAAAAAACCGTTCATAAAATAAAATGACCCACGTACGTATAAATCAAGTATGCTTGGTTAATGATGGTTTTAGGTATCAAATAGCGACCAATTTGTAAACAAATATCAAAGATTGTCATCAAAATGTAATGTGTAAATAGGACTTTTTTAATTGACTTATTGGTATAGGGTGCCTATAATCGGTTGCGTACAAGGAGGCATAGTTTATGGCAAATTTTGAACAGGCGAAAGGAAGCGGACGTCGCTTCACGTCGAAACACATGTCTATTATTTTCTTTTCAGTGTTAATTGCCTTTTTCTCAGTTGCCATGTTTATCAGCGATGCAATGAAAGCTGAAGTTTCAGTCTCTATAAACGGTGAGGAAGAAACTGTTCATTCAACGGCTGACACCGTTGAAGGTTTATTGACTGAAATAGACTTAGAGGTTGGTAAACATGATGAGTTGTCTAAGTCATTAGACGCTCCAGTAGAAGATGGAATGGAGCTTACTTACAAAGAAACAGATGAAGTCGTCGTTACAATTGGAAATAAATCAAATCATTACTATACAACAGAAGATAACGTACAAAACTTTTTGAAAGATGAAGGAATTGAGCTATCCGAAAACGATCAAATGTCCGTTTCGGCTCAAGATGATATTCGCAATAATATGCATATCGCAATCAATAAAGCTCTTGAAGTCACCATTAATGATGGTGGTGAAATACAAACAGCTCATGTTCCTAATCAAACGGTAGAAAATCTATTAAACAAGCAAGGGATTGCATTAGATGACAATGATCGTATCAATGTGGATCCTACTGAAAAAGTAAAAGATAACCGTACAATCGAAATTGTTCGCGTTTCTACAGAGTATGAAACAGTCGAAAAAGATGTTCCTCATGAAACAGAAACACGTGAAGATGATTCGATTATGCAAGGTGATAGTGAAGTCGTTCAATCAGGTCAAGATGGTAAAAAAGTGGAAGAATACAAGATTACCAAAGAGAACGGCGAAGAGGTTTCTCGTGAACTAGTTGAAGAGGAAATCGTTGAGGAAAGTGAAAATCGTGTGGTCGCAAAAGGAACAAAGCAGCCAACACAAACAGCACAATCTAGCTCATCAAATGAGTCGAGTTCACAATCATCAGATGTTCAACAAGTTTCCGAATCATCTGGTGGCTTTCAAACGTTCACTTCAACGAAATATACAGCAGACTGTAGTGGCTGTTCAGGCTATACAGCAACAGGCGTAAACGTTAATAATAAAACAACTCATAACGGTATGAGAATAATTGCTGTTGATCCTGGTGTTATTCCGTTACATTCTAGAGTAGAAGTAAAAACACCTTCTGGTTCATTCACAGCTATTGCGCTTGATACAGGCGGTGCCATTAATGGTAATAAGATTGATATTTTAACAAATTCAAGATCAGACGCACTCCAATGGGGTCGTAGATCTGTTCAAGTTCGCGTACTTGATTAATATTTTCGCCTTGAGAAGAATCCTGCTATACTATGAAGGTATAGCAGGATTTTTTATGTTGAAGTAGATATGAATAAAAGTGAGGCATTGATTTGAAAATACAAGAAGTCATCGTCGTAGAAGGTCGTGACGACACAGCTAAAATAAAACAAGCGGTAGACGCTGATACGATTGAAACAAATGGTTCGGCCATTGACCAACCAACTCTAGAGCGAATTAAACACGCCCAGGCTAAACGTGGTGTGATTATTTTTACGGATCCAGACTTTCCAGGTGAACGGATTAGACGGATTGTGCAACAACAAGTACCAGGATGTAAGCATGCTTTCATGCCAAAAGATGAAGCAAAAGGCTCGAATGGACTAGGGGTAGAGCATGCTACGAAACAGGCGATTCGCGAAGCGCTGGAAGCTGTTTATGAACTACGTCAGACATCCTATCAGCCTATAGAGTGGCGTCCTTATTTATTGGAATATGGTTTAGTAGGTGGGGCGCATGCTAAACCACGGCGTGAGCGTTTAGGTGAACGATTAAAAATTGGCTATGCGAATGCTAAACAATTAGAAAAAAGATTAAACATGTTTCAAATCACGGTGGATGAATTCGAATCTGTTATGGATGAGATCTTGAAAGAGGAGCGACAGCAATCATGAAACCGATAGCGACAATAACACGGACGAAAGAAATTATGGAGCGTCATCAATTATCTTTTAAGAAAAGTTTAGGGCAAAATTTCTTGATTGATGTTAATATTCTAGAAAAGATTGTCTCAAAAGCAGGTATTGATGATGAAACAGTGGTGATCGAAGTCGGTCCAGGCATTGGAGCATTAACCGAACAATTGGCCAAAAAAGCTGAGCATGTTTATGCGTTTGAAATTGACGGACGTCTGATCGATGTCTTAGAAGATACCATGTCGCCTTATCCACAAGTGACAGTGACTCATCAAGACATTTTAGAAGTTGATTTAAACGCATTTATTGCTGAACATGTTCCTGAGGGTAAACAGGTCAAAGTCGTAGCGAATTTACCGTATTATATTACGACACCAATTTTAATGAAGTTGTTATCGAGTCAGCTTCCAATTGAGTCGATCACAGTCATGATGCAAAAGGAAGTGGCTGCACGAATGGCTGCAGCGCCTAATTCTAAGGATTATGGGTCGTTATCCATTGCTGTCCAGTATTATACCGAATCTGATGTTATTATGACGGTTCCGAAAACGTGTTTTGTCCCGCAACCTAATGTTGATTCAGCGATTTTGCAATTAAATGTTCGAAATCAGCCATATGTCACTGTTCAAGATGAGGCGTTGTACTTTGAGATTGTTCAAGCAAGTTTTGGTCAACGTCGGAAAACGTTACGTAATAATTTAAAACGTGCTTTTAAAGAATTGGATGCATCGACACTTGATCAAGTGTTTGCAGAATCGAATATTGATGGGACAAGAAGGGGAGAATCATTAACGCTTGAAGAGTTCGGATCTTTAAGCGATGTCATGAGCCATTATGTAAAAAATAATTGATCTTATATAAAGCATCTAACATCTTTTGTTTGGTAAAAATAAAAGGTGTTAGGTGTTTTTTTATGGAATTATCAAGCACAATTATTCGTCTTATGTAATAGTGTGTAATGAGAAGGGCATCTGCGGAAAGGGCGAGCGCTATGACTTGGCAAAAAGGAGATATTGTGACACGTTATTCCTATAATCATGATCTGTTATTTCGTGTGCAACATTCTCATAAGGATGAAATTGTGCTATTCGGGGAAAACTTCCGACTAGAGGTTGATGCACCTTCCTCTGATTTAAGACGAGTGGAAGAGAATGAACGTAATCAATTAGAGCAATCGATTCGTGAAAGTGAAGCAACGTCTTATCGTATGTTTCGTCAAGATTATTATTTACAGTCATTTCGTCATTATACATCTTCTATGGTCGCTGAAGACCCTATTATTCAATTTCAATTATGTCCAAAAGTCCTACACATTGATGGGGATCATTTATTCCTTAAAAAATGTATCATGTTATATAAACGGCTGGGCTTACAAGTTCACGGAATTCACGTGAATGAGTCAGAGATGCCAGAAAAAACGAAAGAGCTTGTTCAAAAAATTCAACCTGACATCCTCGTGATTACTGGCCATGATGCGTATTCTAAAGATAAAGGCGAAGAACAGGATATTCGAGCTTACCGTAATAGCAAATATTTCGTTGAATCTGTACGTGAAGCTAGACGTATACAACCGAGTCTGGATCAGATGGTTATTTTTGCAGGCGCATGTCAATCTCATTTTGAGTCGTTAATTAAAGCGGGGGCGAATTTTGCGAGTTCGCCTACACGAATTAATATCCATGCGCTAGACCCTGTGTATGTTACTGCGAAAGTAGGCTTCACCTCATTCATGGATAAGGTGGATTTACATGATGTACTTCACAAAACGATCACGCGTGAAAAAGGAATAGGAGGCGTTGAAACAAGAGGCTTATTTCGAATTGGTCTACCCTATATGCAAGGATTACCCCAAACAAATGAACATCCACAAGAACACCGCCCATAGCGGTGTTTAATTTTTTTAATGAGTTTTTAATGTATGAATTTGCTGAATTCGGTCATATTAAGAAGAAGATGAGACTTTTTATTGACATATGAGCGCTTATATTGGTATAATTAAAAACTTTTGACTAACAACAGGAAATGTGTTACAGTATATATAGAGTGAGGTGGAGTTTAATGGGAAAAACATTGGGTGAGATTAAACAAGCATTAGACGTTAAAATTGGTGAACGTCTAACGCTAGAAGCAAACGGTGGTCGTCGTAAAACAATTGAACGTTGCGGCGTTCTGGCGGAAACATACCCCTCCGTTTTTATTGTTGAACTTGATCAAGATGAACACGCTTTCGAACGTGTTTCTTACAGCTATGCGGATGTTTTAACTGAAACAGTTAAAATTACATTTACAGATGAGATGACTAAGTTAGCTTAATTTAAGCTAATCATTTATTTTTCTTCTTTTTGTTAATGTCCTCAACACTTACCATGTTTCGAATTCCTAATCGTACATAACCTAAGCGTGTCGTTCTAAACGACAGAAGGAGTTGTGGTCATTGGGTCGAAAAGGCGTCATGTCTAATCGTTTCAAGGATGAGATCGCAAAAGAGCTGGGGTTTTACGACACGGTACAAAAAGAAGGTTGGGGCGGTATCAAATCAAGAGATGCCGGTAACATGGTGAAGCGGGCTGTTGAGATGGCACAAGAACAGATGGATAAGGAACAACGTTAAAACGTTGGGGAAAGCAGACCTGATTTTCAGGTCTGCTTTTTCTTTTGCATTGATAACAGATGCTCGTTCGTATATGATACAATCACAGAGATGATGAAAACAGTAGGTGATGATCATGATATTTGAAAAAGCACCAGCCAAAATAAATTTAACACTTGATGTCTTACATAAACGAGACGATGGTTATCATGAAGTCGAAATGATTATGACAACCATTGATTTATTTGATCGTTTAAGCTTTGAAAAGTTAGATAACGACCAAATTCAAATTGATTCGGAGAACCGATTCGTGCCAGATAATGAACAAAATTTAGCGTATCAAGCAGCCGATATATTCAAACAACAGTTCTCGATTAAACAAGGAGTAAGGATTGAAATTGATAAGCAAATCCCTGTTGCGGCAGGTCTTGCGGGTGGTAGTAGTGATGCTGCTGCGACGATTAGAGGTTTAAATCGTTTGTTTGAAACACATTTATCAAATCAAGACATGGAACAGTTAGCTGAGCGCATTGGTTCAGACGTACCGTTTTGTGTTCAAGGTGGCACACAATTGGCTCGCGGGAGAGGTGAAGTACTAAAACCTGTTACGCCACTGCCACCGTGCTATGTGGTCATTGCTAAACCAACTGATGGCGTTTCAACGAAGGAAATATACAAACGTGTCAATTTAAATGAAATGACGCATCCTGATACTTCAGCGATGATTCATGCGCTTGAAGACCAGGATTTTGGTAGGGTTTGTGCTGAGTTGAATAATGTGTTAGAGCCGATTACAGTTGAGATGCATTCAACCATTGCCCAAATAAAAGAAAGAATGCTAAAAGCTGGCGCACCTGGTGTTTTAATGAGTGGAAGCGGTCCGACCGTTTATGCACTGGTTCAGCAGGAAGCTAAGGCAGATCGAATTTATAACAGTTTAAAAGGGTTCTGTCATGATGTCTACACAGTTCATGCACTACGCTAAATATAGTCATGCCAAACAATTCGTGATATAGTAGGGTTAATTATTCGGTTTTTGAGGTGGATGAAATGAAACGAAGTCAACGAATCGCAGCCATGACGCATTATTTTAAGGAGAACCCAAGAATACTCGTGTCGCTTCCGTTCTTTGTAAAAACGTATGAAGCAGCAAAATCATCCATTAGTGAAGATATAGATATCATTGATGATATGTTCAGACAATTAGGGATAGGACGAATTGAAACGGTATCTGGCTATTCAGGTGGCGTTAAATATGTTCCTGATTATCCATTAGAAGCGAGTCAGAATTTTATCGATGAGTTGATTGAGTTGTTAGAAGATCCGACTCGTATTTTGCCTGGTGGATATTTATATATGAGTGATTTATTAGGTCATAATTATTATGTACGGCGAATTGGTAAGATATTTGGATCTGCTTTTCAAGATATAGAAGCTGATTATGTTGTAACAGTAGCGACTAAAGGGATTCCAATCGCTTATGCAGTGGCCGAAGCACTTAATTTACCAGTTGTCATTATTAGACGTGATCCAATCGTGACTGAAGGTTCAACCATTAGTATCAACTATGTATCAGGCTCATCCCGAAAGATTCAGTCAATGGCTTTAGCTAAGCGACATATTACACCTGGTTCGAATGTCATATTAGTGGACGACTTTATGAAAGCAGGCGGTACGATTAAAGGGATGGAAAGCTTAATGGCTGAGTTCGATGCCCATGTCAAAGGGATCGGTGTTCTAGCAGAAGCTGAGGATGAAGATGAAGAACGGCGTGTGATGAACTATACATCTTTATTAAAAATCCATGATGTTAATGAAAAAGCACAAGATGTAAAAGTGATGCGAGGTAACTATTTCAATTCCTGAGGTTCAATAAGGAGTTAATCATGTTCTAGCACAGATTAGCTCCTTATTTTTCTTTATCTTTGTCACAAAATTATAAAAAAATAAAAATTTTAGCAGGAATTTAAGTCTCATTGTTGAAAAGTAAAATTAGAGTCCTATAAATTTTGTGCAATTATATTGTGCGAAAAAGGTTCAGTTTAATTTCCAAAAGGTGGTGAGACAGAATGCAAGTAACAGACGTAAGGCTTCGTCGTGTAAACACTGATGGTCGTATGCGTGCTATTGCATCAATTACTTTAGACGATGAATTTGTCGTCCATGATATTCGTGTAATTGATGGAAATAATGGGCTATTTGTAGCGATGCCTAGTAAACGTACGCCAGACGGAGAGTTTAGAGACATCGCCCACCCAATTAATTCTGGTACACGTGGTAAAATCCAAGATGCTGTCTTGGAAGAGTACCGTCGTGCAGGTGAAGAAGTGGAATACGAAGAAGCAGGCGCTTCTTAAAAAAGTAATGAACAGAGGTTCAATCGTTAGTGCGATTGAATCTCTTTTTTTATCTTTAACCCAAAAGGACTGAACTTAAACTTGTTTTTATAAATATCTCTTTATTTTAGTCGACAGAATTAGTGGTTAAGTTGCATGTAGGCTTGTTTTAAGATATATTCATAATGGATGATTATAATGGTTTCAAACTGTTAATAATGAAGTTTTGTTTGACTGTTGGAGGGAAAAGAATGACGAATCGTAATGCTGTTGTTTTGGCGGCAGGTAAAGGATCAAGAATGAAATCAGAATTATATAAAGTGCTTCACCCCGTGTGTGGGAAGCCTATGGTGCAACATGTCGTGGATCAGTTAAATCATTTAGGGCTGAATCAAATCGTGACGATTGTAGGCCATGGAGCTGAATCAGTACAAGAACAGTTAGGTGATCAGACACAATATGCTGTTCAAGAAGAGCAACTAGGGACAGGCCATGCCGTGCAGATGGCGAGTTCAGTTTTAGAAGGTCAAAAAGGAACAACGGTTGTCGTTTGTGGAGATACCCCATTACTTACAGCGGATACGATGCGTGAATTAATGGATCAGCATGAACAACAACAAGCTAAAGTGACAGTTTTAACGACTGACGTGGACGATGCTACTGGTTACGGTCGAATCATTCGTCAAGTTAATGGGCAAGTTGAAAAAATCGTAGAAGAAAAAGATGCATCAGACGAAGAGAAAGCAGTAACTGAAATTAATACGGGTACATATTGTTTCGATAATGAATTATTATTCGAGGCTCTATCTCAAGTATCGAATGATAATGCGCAAGGTGAGTATTATTTACCTGATGTGTTGGAAATAGCGAACGAACGTGGCGAAACCGTGGCAGCGCATAAGACGACACAAGTTGAAGAAACAGTGGGCGTCAATGATCGCGTGGCGTTGTCTAAAGCAGAGAAGCTGATGAAACAACGGATTAATGAGTATCATATGCGCCAAGGTGTCACCATAGTAGATCCTGATCAGACATATATTGGACCTGACGTATCCATTGGAACAGATGTTACGCTTGAACCAGGTGTCCATATTCATGGGGATACACAAATTGGATCGCATTCATTTATTGGTGCCCATACGACCATTAATCATGCTACAATTGGAGAAGAAACTCTAATTAAGCAGAGTGTTGTCACCAATAGTCAAATTGGATCGAGAGTTCAAATTGGTCCATTTGCTCATATTCGCCCAGAAAGCACACTGAGTGATGATGTAAAAGTGGGTAATTTCGTAGAAGTGAAGAATACAACAATGGGGTCAAACAGTAAAGCATCGCACTTATCTTATTTAGGTGATGCCGATCTCGGTAACAATGTGAACGTTGGTTGTGGCAGTATAACAGTAAATTATGATGGACAATCCAAGCATCAAACGGTTATAGGGGATGATGCATTTATTGGCTGTAACTCGAACTTAGTTGCCCCTGTATCCATCGAGAAGGGTGCTTATGTCGCTGCTGGTTCTACGATTACGAAAGATGTGCCAGAAAAAGCGTTATCGATTGCTCGTTCAAGACAAGAGAATAAAGAAGGTTATGTCGATCGTTTGAAGAAACGGTCTTAACATAAGGTGAAGCAAGTCTAATTATAAAACAAACGAGATGGTGGAGGTTCCTTTTTTATGACTAATCAATACCAAGACTCTAGTCTGAAAGTTTTTTCCCTTACTTCAAATCCAGAGTTAGCCCAAGAAATAGCTGATTCTGTTGGTGTCGAACTCGGAAAATCCTCGGTCAAACGATTTAAAGATGGTGAGGTTCAAATTAATATTGAGGAAAGTGTACGTGGTTGTGATGTGTTTGTTGTTCAATCGACGAGCAATCCAGTTAACGAACATCTCATGGAATTACTGATTATGATTGATGCGCTAAAACGCGCTTCAGCTCGTACGGTTAACATTGTAATGCCTTACTATGGCTATGCACGTCAAGATCGTAAAGCACGCTCACGTGAGCCGATTACATCGAAATTAGTCGCAGATTTATTAGAGACGGCTGGTGCAGATCGTGTTGTTTCTGTAGACTTACATGCCGCGCAAATTCAAGGGTTCTTTAACATTCCTATTGACCATTTGATCGCAGGACCAACCCTTTCCGATTACTTCTTAGAGAAAGGGTTAGAAGATGTGGTTATTGTTTCACCTGATCATGGTGGTGTAACCCGTGCTCGACAAATGGCCGATCGTTTAGGTGCGCCAATTGCGATTATTGATAAGCGTCGACCACAACCGAATGTAGCTGAAGTGATGAATATTGTCGGTAATATTGAAGGTAAAACCGCTATTCTTGTCGATGATATCATTGATACAGCTGGTACGATTACATTGGCTGCGAATGCGATGATTGAGAATGGCGCAAAAGAAGTCTATGCGTGCTGTACACACCCTGTGTTATCTGGCCCAGCAATTGAACGAATTGAGAATTCAGCCATTAAAGAATGTGTTGTGACAAACACGATTAAATTATCTGATGATCTAGGAACAGATAAAGTTGTCCGTTTATCTGTTGGTGATTTAATTGGCGAGTCGATCAAACGCGTTCATGAACACCGTTCGATCAGTTCACTTTTTGATTAATAATTTTACATTTTCGTTTAAAAAGGTATAATAGAGGGTAAGAGTAAATATCAGAAAGTTTCTTAACAAAACGGAGGTTGAATACACATGGCAGCAGTAATTCAAGCAAAGGAAAGACAAGACACAACGCGTTCTGAAACAAAACAGATTCGTGCAGCGGGTCGAGTACCAGCCGTTGTTTACGGCAAGGATAAAGACCCAATCACGGTTTCAGTAGATAGTATGGATTTACTTAAAAAAGTTAGAGATGAAGGCCGTAATGCGGTGTTCTCTTTAGAAGTTGAAGGTGGCAAATCGTTAGAAGCAATGCTTTATGATTATCAAACAGATGTCATTAAAAACGAATTAACACACGTCGACTTCTATCTTGTTGATATGTCTACTGAAGTAGACGTAGAAGTGTCTGTTAATATCGAAGGTGAATCTAAAGGTGAAAAAGAAGGTGGCGTGATGCAGCAAACAATGCACATGCTGAACGTACGTGCAACGCCACGTAATATCCCTGAAGATATCACAATCGATGCTAATGAATTAGAAATTGGTGACAGTGTTACAGTAGGTGATCTGAAATCTGGTAAGAACTTTGAACTTCTAGATGATGAAGATACAACGATTGTGACTGTATTACCACCACAACAAGAAGATGTTCCTGAAGTAGGCGAAGAAGGAGCATCTGAAGAAGACGCTGAGCCTGAAGTGATTAACGAAAAATCCGAAGATAACGAAGAAGAAAAATAATTTGATATTTACTTGAAGTGAACAGATCGAAGTCAGCTCATGTTGTGCGCTTCGATCTGTTTTTTCCATTTAATCGTTTTACATAGAAAGAAATAAGGAGTTTCGGAACATGAAGTGTATAGTAGGTCTGGGTAATCCCGGTTTAAAATATAAAAAAACACGTCACAATATTGGTTTCCAAGTCATTGATCACATCGTGGAACAAAACGGTTGGAAATATAAAAAAGATAAATTCAAAGGCCATTATGTCCAAGAAAATTGGCGCGGTGAAAAAGTCTTATTATTAAAACCCCAAACGTATATGAATTTATCTGGACAATCAGTACGTGAAGCGGTTGATTATTTTAATCTAGAACCGTCCGACGTACTGGTTATTTATGATGACCTTGATTTACCGACTGGAAAAATTCGCTTGCGCCAAAAAGGTGGTCATGGTGGCCATAATGGAATAAGGGATATTATTAATCAATTGGGGACCAAAGAGTTTAACCGTCTACGTTTTGGAATTGATAAACCAGAAGGTGAGCAGTCAGTTGTCGATTATGTGTTAGGTAAATTCTCGAAAGCTGAGCAACAATCAGTCAACCCATCCATTGAAGAGGCTGCACGTGCGTGTGAAGCATGGTGCGAGAAACCATTTTTAGAAGTGATGAATGACTTCAATCAATAATATAATCGAATATAGAACCTTCACGTTGGTTAAGCTATAACATAGTATAGCTTATTGCATGAGGGAGGTTCTGATGTGTTACATGTATCATGTCGTCATTGTCATAAGGTGATGCAAGAATTTGATGGTGATTCAATGCTTGAAAATTGGTTGTTAGAACACTCAGGAGAAGAAACTAATTTCCATGAGTTTTTACAAACAACACCAGATGGTGCTTTGCATTTATGGTTAGTTTGCGAGGAATGTGAAGATATTCTAACGCAAAATCCTAATCTATTCGAACAAGATTATTTTATCCATTAGTTGCTTTGGTAAGGACCAAGGCCTTTTTCTGTTGAGGTAAGGGGGAGAAAAGTTTTGCAAAACATTAAAGAATATTTGTCGTTACAAGACGATTTCGCAACAATTATCGAAGGCTTAGAACAAGGAATGAACGAACAACAAGTTTCAGGCTTAACCAATCCATCACGCGCAGTATTGGCTAGGATTGTAGCTGAATCTTTAGAACGTCCGATTGTTTATGTCACACACCAGTTACAGCAAGCGCAAAAAGTTTATGAGGAACTATCCGCTGTATCAGAAGACGAGCAAGACGTTCATCTTTATCCAGCTAATGAACTTTTAGCCGCTGAAATCGTGTCTGCTTCCCCTGAATTAAAAGCGCAACGGTTAGAGGCTTTAAAATTGTGGCGTCAACGTGGGCGAGGAATCTTAGTCGTGCCCATTTCGGCGTTCAAGCGACTTTTACCCCCTGCATCTATGCTCGACCGTTATGAAGTGACGCTAACAACGGGTGAAGAGGCGCCGCCTGAGCAGATGATCGAAAACATGCATCATTTAGGCTATAAAATGGTTGATTTAGTCGATGCACCTGGAGAAATGAGTCGCCGTGGTGGAATCGTCGATGTCTATCCATTAACTGAAGCTTATCCGATTCGTGTTGAGTGGTTTGATGATGAGGTCGAATCGATTCGTTATTTCGATGCGGAAACACAACGCTCACAAGGAGAGATTCAGACGATCCAAATCAGTCCAGCTGAGGAGTTTGTTGCGACAGTTGAACAAATGCAGCACGCGGCGACCGAGCTTAAAATGTTACGTCAGGAAACGGCTCGACAACTTAGCACGGATGAAGAGCGGGAACAATTACATGAACATATTAATTATGATATAGAGCGTTTAGAACAAGGTGAGATGTTTGATGGTATCTCACAATATGTTCAACTTCTTTATGGTGAGAAAAATAGTTTGCTAGATTACTTCCCAGAGCAAACGGTTTTAATGTTAGATGAAATGAGCCGAATTTCAGAAACGGCCGATCAACTCGACCGCGAAGAAGCGAATTGGTACACGGATATGCTGCAGCGTCAAGCAATCGTTCAGGGGCTCACCCTTTCATTTGATTGGTTGACGGTTTGGCAAGGCATGACCTTTTCGAAGGTTTATTTATCGTTATTCCTGCGTCATATTCCGAATACAAAGCCGGAAAATGTCATTAATATGTCTAGTCGGCAAATGCAGCAATTCCATGGGCAAATGAATTTGCTTCAAAATGAAATGGAACGTTGGCGTGAAGCTGACTTTTCTGTCGTCATTATCGCAGCAAATGAAGAAAGAGCTGAGCGTGTCGAACGAGTCTTAGACGATTATGAAATGACGGCAAGTCGTGCGCCTAATACGACAGCTTTACCTGTATCTCAACCCATTATTATTACTGGTTATATCAGTGAAGGTTTTGAAATGCCGAGTTATCGATTAGCGGTGCTAACGGAAGAAGAACTGTTCAAAAAGAAAATGCCGAAGAAACGCAAGAAGCAGACTTTATCTAATGCTGAACGGATTAAAAGCTATCAAGAATTAGAAACGGGTGATTATGTTGTTCATACAAATCACGGTATTGGTAAGTATTTAGGCATTGAAACGATGCAAGTCAGTGATGTTCACAAAGACTATATGGTGATTCGTTACTCTGGAAACGATAAGTTGTTTGTACCTGTTGAACAAATTGATTTAGTTCAAAAATATGTTGGGTCAGAAGGCAAAGAACCCAAGCTCTATCGTTTAGGCGGAACAGAATGGAAGAAGGTCAAATCTCGAGTTAAATCATCCGTTGAAGATATCGCTGATGATTTAATCAAGTTATATGCCGAACGTGAATCATCGAAAGGGTTTGCCTTTTCAGAAGACGACGAGATGCAAAGGGAATTTGAAGCGGCCTTCCCATATGAAGAAACAGAAGATCAGATGCGTTGTATCCAAGAAGTAAAAGCTGATATGGAGAAAGAACGCCCAATGGACCGCTTATTATGTGGTGATGTTGGTTATGGTAAAACAGAAGTGGCGATTCGTGCAGCCTTTAAAGCGATCGTTGATAATAAGCAAGTCGCGATGCTTGTTCCGACGACCATTTTAGCACAGCAACATTATGAAACCTTTAAAGAACGGTTTGAAGAATACGGGATTAATGTTCGTGTACTCAGTCGTTTCCAAACGACGAAACTACAGAAGGAAACCCTTTCGGATCTTCAAAAAGGGTTGGTTGATGTCGTCATTGGAACGCATCGTTTGTTATCGAAGGATATTCAATTTAAAGATTTAGGATTGCTCGTGATTGATGAAGAACAACGCTTTGGTGTGAAGCACAAAGAAAAGATTAAGCAGATTAAGGCTAATCTAGACGTGTTAACACTAACCGCAACGCCGATTCCGAGAACCCTGCATATGTCGATGGTTGGTGTGCGTGATTTATCAGTCATTGAGACACCACCTGAAAATCGTTTTCCGATTCAGACGTACGTGGTTGAATATAATCCGCCATTTATTAAAGAAGCGATTGAACGGGAGATGGCACGTGATGGTCAAGTATTCTTTTTATTTAATCGCGTTGATATGATTGACCGTGTTGCAGCTGAAGTGGATGAACTAGTAGAGGATGCACGTGTTGCTTTCGCGCATGGTCAAATGAATGAACGCCAGCTTGAAAACATTATTTTCGACTTTTTAGAAGGTCATTATGACGTATTAGTCAGTACAACCATTATCGAAACAGGGGTCGATATTCCGAATGTAAACACCCTAATCGTGAATGACGCTGACCGTATGGGGCTTAGTCAGTTATATCAATTACGTGGACGTGTCGGTCGTTCGAACCGATTAGCGTATGCTTATTTTACCCATCAGCAGAATAAAGTGCTATCAGAAGTGGCTGAAAAACGTTTAGAAGCCATTAAAGAGTTCACAGAATTAGGATCAGGATTCAAAATTGCGATGCGCGATTTATCGATTCGTGGCGCTGGTAATTTATTAGGTACTGAACAACATGGCTTTATTGACTCAGTCGGTTTCGATTTGTATTCGCAAATGCTGAATGAAGCGATCCAGGCAAAACAAGAAGGTAAGCCATATGAAGAAACGAAACCGTTCGAAGTGGAAATGACGTTGTCACTTGATGCTTATATTCCAAGTGATTATATCGATGATGAAACGCAGAAAATCCAAATGTATAAACGAATTAACGCTGCTAATGATGTGCAGGAAATCTTTGATATGAAAGATGAATTGCTCGATCGTTTCGGTCCATACCCGCAGGAAGTAGAAGAACTTCTGCAAGTCGCTCGCATTCGTTTGTTAGCTCAGAAAGAACGAATCGAAACAGTTCACGAGAAGAATCAATCCCTTGAAATGATGATGGATGAAGAAGCGAGTTTAACAGTCGACGGCTCTGAGCTATTTGTTTTAGCCAATGAATATGGACGTATGGTGCAACTAGGAACAGAAGGCAATAAGCTTAAGATTATGATTAATTATGGACGTAAACAAAAACAAGAACGTTACGATGTGTTGGAAGATCTGTTAACGAAACTGCATCAAGTGAAAAAACAACCAAACCATGCATAGTTTTCTTCTGCTGCTTCATACTACGATTAAGAACCAAACACGACACTCATCAACTGATGAGAGACATCAGGGAAAGTGGGGATTACACAGTATGAAAGCAACAGGAATTGTGCGTCGAATTGATGACCTAGGAAGAGTTGTCGTCCCTAAAGAAATTAGGCGAACGTTACGTATTCGCGAGGGTGATCCACTCGAGATTTTTGTTGATCGTGATGGAGAAGTGATTTTGAAAAAATATTCACCGATCAATGAGTTGGGTGAGTTTGCCCAAGAATACGCTCATGCACTTTTCGATGCGACGGGTTATAAGGTGTTGGTATCTGATCGTGATGAGTACATTGCAGTCGCTGGTGCTTCGAAGAAATCGTACTTAAAGCAACCCATTGGAGAAGCGATTGAAAAAGCGATGGAAAATCGGGATTCAGTGGTTGAGCGACAGACGTATTCTGTTGACTTAGTTCAAGGTCAGGAAGAATCACTTGCGTCATTTATCATTCAACCGATTATATCTAATGGTGATCCCGTCGGAAGTATCGTGATGTTTGCCGAAGAAGGAACGCTTGCAGATGTTGAAATCAAAGTGTGTGAGACGGCAAGTAACTTTTTGGCTCGACAAATGGAGTAATTGTTCCGTGATGGTCCGTTCTTAAACCTGTTTTATGCTATAATAGTGATGTATTAAATTCAGAAAGAGGTTTATTATGTCGCGGGCGGATCAATGGTTAAAAGGTACAATTATTCTTACGATTGCAGGTTTTATTGGTAAGATATTAGGTATGGTGTATCGCATTCCGTTACAAAACTTAGCAGGTGATGAAGGGTTATATATTTATCAACAAATTTACCCGTTGATCTCGCTAGCATTAATGTTATCGATTTATAGTTTTCCGAGTGCGATCTCTCATACCTTATCTCATGAGCTCAATCAAAACGCCCAGGCTCGTTTACATAACGCGTCTGCGGTGTTTTATTTATTATGTGGCACGGGCTTTGTGATCAGTCTGGGTTTGTTTTTATTAGCTCCTGAAATTGTCGAGTTAATGGGTGACCCTGCTCTGTTGGAAGCTGTACGAATGAGTAGCTTATTGTTTTTACTGATTCCGTTTACAGCTTTTTTACGAGGGTGGTTCCAAACGATGGGACAACCAGCAGCTGTGGCTTGGTCCCAGATCATAGAACAATTTATACGTGTGATCGGGATCATTATTGCAACCATTTTAATCGTTCAGACTTCCGCCTCGTTATATACATTAGGGTATGTGGCAAGTCTCGCGACAATAGTAGGAACGATTGTCGCTTTTGCATTATTACTAATCTTATTTAAACAATCACGATTCCGTCATCAATTGTCATTTGAATTGCCATTAACGATTTCTAAAAAGTTAGTGCACTCGCTCATGACAGGCATGATTATTTATAGTTTGACTCATATCTTGCATCTATTACTTCAGTTGGTAGATGTCATGACGATGGTACGAGGTTTAGAGGAATTTGGGTTAACCTTTGAACAGGCGAAAGTAGCTAAAGGTGTATTTGACCGAGGTAATCCGTTAATTCAGCTAGGTTTAGTGTTCGGGTCGGCTTTAGCGTTTGCGATTGTTCCTGCTTTTGAACAAGTGAGTGGACGGATCTCTAAATTAGATGAGCGTCTCGCCTTTAAGGTGACGTGGTTGTTATCGTTAAGTGCTGCAGGCGGATTAGTCGTGATTATGCCATGGCTAAATCCTTTGTTTTATCAGTCTTCAGATGGGACCAGTACGATTCAATGGCTGGTCATGCTTGTCTTTATCTTGTCACTCTTAATGGCATTATCGGTTATGTTGCAGGCTTATCAGGTCCGTTTACAACAACTGATCGGCGTTGGCTTGCTGTTAGTGTTTAAAGTCAGTTTGAATGTATGGCTCATACCTATATATGGCATCATGGGCGGAGCACTTGCATCTGTCATTGCGAGCTTATTGGTTCTGATTCTTTGTTATATCATGTGGATTAAACAGTCGCAATTAACGAATTTACTCCCTTTCATGATTAAAGCGACTGTATCTGTCTTATTAATGGTGGCGCTCGTTTCATTGTTTTCGTTTGGTTTAGAAGCGTTAGGTTTATTACAGCAAGATCAGCGATGGTTATTAAGTATTGCTGTCGTGTTGATGTGTGGACTTGGAGTAGTAGTTATTTTATTTATGATGACTCAAAGCAAGTTATTCAATATCTATGAGCGGCAAACATTAGCCCAATTACCACAGATCGGGAAATGGTTTAAAGATTAATAGAAAGTAGGGATAGCATGGGACATATACATATTGTTGGTCTTGGGGCTGGTACGATTGATCAGTTACCATTAGGCATTTACCGACAACTCATAAAACAAGAAAACGTTTTGACTCGAACGCTTGATCATCCAGTCATTCATGATCTGCAAGCAGAAGGTGTCATATTTTCTAGCTACGATGAAGTTTATGAGGCGAATGACCAATTTGGGAGTGTCTATGAAACTATTGCTAAAGATTTAATCAAGCAATCTGAGCAAAAAGATATCATTTATACAGTGCCAGGGCATCCCATGGTCGCTGAAAAGACAGTTCAATTATTGTTAGAAACGGAGCAGGATAATATTACGGTTTCGATTGAAGGTGGGCAAAGTTTCATCGATCCACTCTTAACAGCTGTCAATGTTGATCCGATCGAAGGGTTCCAATTATTAGACGGAACAGCCCTCGATAGACATGTCATTCAATATGAGCAACATCTTTTAATTAGCCAAGTGTTTGATACTGTCACGGCCTCTGATGTGAAGTTGGAGTTAATGGAAGACTTACCTCATGATTATCCCGTTACTATTGTTCATGCAGCTGGAAGTGACCAAGCTTGGCAGCGAACAGTCCCATTATATGAGCTAGATCGCAATTTCCCGGTGAGTAATTTAATCACGGTCTATGTGCCGCCTCAACCTCGTGATCAATTACACCACACGTTTACAGCGTTGCGTGAGGTTATTGCAAGGTTACGAGGTCCAGGAGGATGTCCTTGGGATCAGAAGCAAACACATGAGTCACTACGCCCTTATTTGATAGAAGAAGCGTATGAAGTGATCGAAGCGATTGATCAACAAGATGATGATCATCTAGCTGAGGAGTTAGGAGATGTTCTCCTCCAAGTGATGCTTCATAGTCAAATTGGTGAAGATCATGGTTATTTCACAGTTGATGACGTCATTCAGAATGTGACGGACAAAATGGTCGAACGCCACCCTCATGTCTTTGGTGATGAAAATGTAGATTCAGCAGATGATGTGAAACGGAACTGGGAAGAAATTAAACAACAAGGCCGTCCGAAACAAGAATCAGTGTTAGACGATGTGAATGAGTCACTACCTCGCCTATTATTAGCAAAAGAGATTCAAAAGAAGGTTGCTAAGGTAGGGTTTGATTGGGAAGAAGCTGAACCAGTTGTAGCGAAAGTTTATGAAGAATTAAAGGAATTTGAAGAGGCAGTGGCGAATGAAACAAGTGATGAAGCGGAATTAGAGTTAGGAGATGTCTTATTTTCGCTTGTGAACTTAGCGCGTTATTATCGTATCGATCCAGAAGTGGCACTCAATCGAACGTGTTATAAATTTATTCAACGATTTCAAAGCGTTGAAAAACGTGTGAAAGAGAGTGATCAAGCGTTAACTGACTTGTCTTTAGAAGAGCTTGAGGAGTATTGGCAAGAGATTAAAAGAAATCAGCAATGAGGTGACATGATGCGCTTAGATAAATTTTTAAAACTATCACGCTTAATTAAACGACGTACAGTAGCGAAAGATGTAGCGAATCAAGGCCGTATAGAAGTTAATAGTCAACCAGCAAAAGCATCATCTGACCTAAATGTCGGGGATGAAGTTATGATTCAGTACGGCCATAAGAAATTAGTCATTCAAGTAGAATCCTTACAGGAACATGTGAAAAAGGATCAAACAACACGTCTATACACAGTTATTAAAGAAGAAAAAGTTGAAACAAATGATTAATTGATGCATGAACTCTTATTGCTAGTCATAAGATGGCTAGTGAATAGGAGGGGTAGACATGCCATATGAAAAATCACTCTATCAACCAGAGCGCGAGGAAAAACGAGAACATGCTGTGACTTTGACTGATCGAAAGGAACTGAAGTTAACAGGGGTTTTGGATGTCGATAGTTTTGATACAGAGGAATTTCTGTTAAAGACATCACTAGGGTACTTGATGGTGCGCGGCCATAATTTGCATATGAAGAATTTAAATGTTGATGAAGGGTTGCTCACGATTCAAGGTAAAATCTATTCTTTTGATTATATCGACGAGTCTAAACAACAGCCTGCTAAAGGATTCTTTAGCAAGTTATTGAAATGACGCTAACAACACAATTCACCACGATGCTCGTCCTTATTCTATGCGGATTACTAATCGGTGCACTTTTTGATGTGTACAAGCAGTTGGTTCGTCCGCATGATTTTAAGAACCGATTAGTAATTGATAGTTTATTTTGTGGGTTAGTGGGGGTATGGTTGTACTATACCCTATTTCAACTTAACGGTGGAGCGCTGCGATTTTATTTTGTAATCGCCTTAGCTCTAGGTATTTCGACATATTATGCGCTGTTTCAAGCCATATTTCTACGAATTTTTGCGTATTTTTTGAATTTTTTGTCCGCATGCTTTCGCATTATTTATCAGCTTATAGATCATGTGATTGTTAAACCTTTAACGTGGATTTTTCGCGTGTTGACGGGCATAGTCGTTTTTGTTTTAAGTATTGTATGGCGATTAATAGTGACTTTAATGAAGCTGATCAAGCTATTATTGGCGCCGTTTGTGCCAAGAATAGTAAAAAAGTACCTTAAACACTTCGTCGAAACTTGCGATAATAGAATTAGGTTTATGTGGAAAAAACTAGTGCTACTTATAAAGAAAAGGAGGCGTGCAAGGGATGTTCAAGAAGAAGAAAAAAATGGATAATGTTGAAAAGTTAGATTCAACATACGTAAAAGAACAAGAAGCTTATCTTGCTCGAAAGCGAAGAGAGAAAAAGCTTCTGAAACGTCGCTTAATCGCCTTTGGTTTACTTTTCTTATTAGTAGCCGGAACACTTTCAGGTTATTATATACAACAACAAGCCATACATGATGATAAAAAAGCAGAACAAGAACAACTTCAAGAGGAATTAAAAGCAGCGAAGGATGAACAAGATCGATTAGAACGAGAAGTTGAATTATTAAATGACACTGAGTATTTATTACAAATCGCACGGAAAGATTATTTCTTCTCGCGTGAAGGTGAAGTGATTTTCAACTTGCCTGAAGACAGTGAAGAAGGTGAGCCTTCTTATTGACACTTTTAATCGAGCTTATATATAATGATAAAGAGTAGATTTTCTTATTATTATTAAGGAGGAGCATTTTCTTTATGTCAGTTGAAGTAGGCAGCAAGTTGCACGGTAAGGTGACCCGCATTACGAATTTTGGAGCTTTTGTTGAGCTTCCAGATGGGTCAACTGGCTTGGTCCACATTAGTGAGGTAGCAGATCAGTTCGTTAAGGACATTAGCGAACACTTATCCGTCGGTGATGAGGTCGAGGTTAAAGTTTTAAATGTAGAGGATAATGGCAAGATTGGATTATCCATTAAAAAGGCGGATGTGAAATATGAGCGCGAAGAACAGAAGAAACGCGCAGAAAACTTTGAATCAAAAATGAACAAATTTTTAAAGGATAGTGAAGAAAAGATGTCCTCACTTAAAAAGCATACGGAATCTCGCCGTGGTGGCGGTGGTGCTAAAAGAGGGTAATCTTGCTGTCTATTTAGATAAGTCAATATATAGCGATTTTAGAAAAGCTGCAACGGAACATGGTTCTGTTGTGGCATTTTTTTATTGGCTTTAAAATAGGCTCTAATATATTTATTGGGATATAAGCGCAATTTAACTTCATATTTAACTTACTTATTCAACCTCTCGATAGTTTAATACACACTTGCTGAAGTGAGCATTGCAATACTCCACATAATAAGAGTAAAAGATACTGTAAGCCAAACGGTATTGACTGTAGTTTCTTCTTCTTTTTTTACCTTTTTAAAAATAGAAACTAAATTCAAACAAAATATAATACACAGGATAGGCATTAAAATCCATCCAATGAATAGAAAAGTAACAAATATAATATACATTACCTCCAATATAGGTGTTTATTGTTGTTTCATATTACTGCCCGTCAGTTTAAGTACACCCTTTTACGATCTTTATGTTAATTTTAGCATAAAATTTCATAATACTTTTCTAAATAACCAGAATAAATCGTAATTGGCATCAAAAATAATCATTTAAATAACATAGTATTTAACGCTCGTATTATCACCTTCATTGCAAAGTTTAAATAAAATCTAAGTACGGTTGTTAATAAGGTTAATATTTGTAATGTTAATTTAGGAATAAAAACTAACAAATTTTGTTATATAAATCAAAATGGGACTATGAAACGTTATCCGAATTTTAATCGTATCTACTGTGTTATTTATAACCTTTTCTCTTAGGGCTGGACCGAATGGAGTTACCTCAAATCTGTTATTTTCATACTCATAAAACGATATAGTATACATAAAAAGCCCGACATTGTTTTCAAAACAATGTCGGGCTTTATTTTTAGTGACCCGTACGGGACTCGAACCCGTGTTACTGCCGTGAAAGGGCAGTGTCTTAACCGCTTGACCAACGGGCCTCAGTATTAAAAAAGTGGCGGCGGAGGGAATCGAACCCCCGACCTCACGGGTATGAACCGTACGCTCTCGCCAGCTGAGCTACACCGCCAAGTTTTAAATCTGCTCTGTTGAGCACAAAGATTATAGTACAATACGAGAGTACGTGTGTCAACAAGATTTCAACGATTTCTCTTGTAAATTTTGTTGATGTTCATCAACCCTTGTAAAAGCATGTACCCTGAATCTTATTTGTACGCTTATTTCATCAATTAACGAAAGGAAAAGTCGAAAATTTTTTCCATTGCTACTCGTGATTTTGACAAAGTTTTAGTCATATTCGTGATTAACTGTGCATATAAGGGGTGGTGATGACGTGAGTTCTCTATCAAAACGATCTATATTCGCCAGTAATCGTCGCCTAAACGAAACGATGCCAGTACTCAATAGGTTGGCAAAGTTTTTCTATCAATTGATGATTACGTACGGACTATTATGGTACTTATTAGGATTATTACTAGGACGAGCCATTATATTATCGGACATTTCGCCTTTTGCGATCGCTTTCTTGGCTGTCACAGCGGTTACAAAACGGTCGTTTGCTCCATTGACGATGTTGTGTATGATATTAGGGGCTTTAACTGTTAGTATCCCACACGCAGTTTTTATCAGTTTGAGTAGTTTGTTGATGCTAATGATTGACCATCATTGGGGGCAAACTCGTTCAAAACGTCTGAAATGGTTGGCTTTGACAAGTGGTGCGAGTGTTGTGTTAGCAAGGCTAATGATTGTTGCCTTTGAAGGTGTTTTTACGATTTATGACATGACGATGTTTGTGATTGAAGGTACGCTTGCTGGATTTTTAGTGATGGTATTTTTGCAAGCGTATCCATTTAATTCTCTAAAACCACCTCGCGCGAAATTCAAAGTAGAAGAAATGATCTGTGCCATGATATTAGCGACAGCTGTGTTAACAGGCATGGTCGGATTAACCATCAATGGTATTGCGATCGACCAGATCATGGCGATCTACATTGTGTTATTTGCTGCTTTAGTAGCAGGAACGACGGCGGGTTCGGCTGTCGGCGTGATGGTTGGGTTGATGCTGAGTTTGACGAGTGCTATTGAACTTTATCAGATTAGCTTATTAGCGCTAATTGGTTTATTAGCTGGATTGTTAAAAAATGTTAACAGAACCGTGATGACGTTCGGTGCACTTATTGCTGCATTATTAATTGGTATTTATAACATTGAAATGATGTCGCTACACAATCTGTTATGGCAGACCGTCATAGCAGCTGGTTTATTTCTGCTGACACCATCAATGCTTGGTAAGAAAGTGGCTAAATATGTTCCTGGAACGGAAGAAGCTCAGGCTGAAAACGAGCAGTATTTACAAAAAGTTCGTGACGCAACTGCGAATCGAGTAGAACGATTCTCTGAAATGTTCGAAGCTTTATCGGATAGTTTTGCCTCGATTGAAACGGATACAACAAAGTTTGATGATATGCATGACGTGGACGAGTATTTGAGTCGGGTGACGGAAAAGACGTGTCAAACCTGTCTCAAGAAACAGACTTGTTGGGTGAATCAATTTGATCGTACTTATCCTGTCTTAAAGCAAATGATGATGGCGATTGAAGAACGAGACTCGTCACAGCTTAATTTTCAAATGGGGAAATTGCGGAATTTCTGTGTGAAAAGTGATCAGGTCGTGGATCAAATGCGTTATGAATTCTCATTTTATAAAGCGAATAAGCGGTTAAAACAACAAGTAAGAGAAAGTCGCCAGTTTGTATCGGAACAACTTAATGGTGTATCAGAAGTGATGAATAATTTTGCTACAGAAATGGTAAAGGAACGAGAAGATTATGTTTGGCATGAACAAATGATTCGCCGCGTGCTTTATGAGAACCGTTATTCATTGGAGCATTTGGAATTATTTTCGATTGATAAGGGTAATATTGATTTAGAAATGACACTCTATTTTAACGATTATCACGGAGAAGCGGAAAAAGTCATTGCTCCGTTATTATCTGATTTATTAAATGAAACCGTTGTAGTAGACGAAGAAACGGCTTCTTCAGAACGGCATGGTGACCGGACGTTTGTCTTTAGTTCGGTGAAAAATTATCAGTTAGCTTCAGGAGTAGCTCATGCCGCGAAACAAGGCAATCTACTATCAGGCGACACATATATGACGTTGCCGTTAGGAAAGAGTCGCTTTGTGTTAGCAATTAGTGATGGTATGGGGAATGGTGAACGGGCTTATTTAGAAAGCTCGGAAACATTGAAACTACTTAAACAAATTTTACAATCGGGTATAAATGAACAAGTCGCTTTACAGTCGATTAATTCGATTCTATCGTTGCGAACATCCGATGAGATCTATGCGACGCTTGATCTGGCCGTGATTGATTTACAAGAACCACATGTAAACTTCTTGAAAATTGGTGCTATGATGAGTTTTATTAAAAGAGGCGATGCTGTCTACCCGATTGAATCGGGCAACTTACCGATTGGTATTTTAGAAGAATTCGATGTGGAACCAGTTTATGAATCGCTTAAAGATGGCGACTTACTCGTTATGGTGAGTGATGGGATTTTAGAGTCTGCGGCAACTGAAGATAACCGGGAAATGTGGTTGAAACGGAAAATTCGTGAGCTCGAAACAGATGATCCTCAAGATGTGGCAGATTTAATATTAGAAGAAACGATTCGTAGTCATCACGGGTCTATAGTCGATGATATGACTGTGTTAGTGACGAAAATCGAAAAGAGTCGTCCGAAATGGGCTTCTTTCTCCTCCGTGGCTACGGTTTAATGACGTATATTTCTATTTTTGACTGTCAACAATGATTGTAAATGTTGAAGGAGGCGTTGGCAGTTGAATAAAGGTAGTGTTAGTCAGATTCTATTAATCACAGATGGGTGTTCCAATCAAGGAGAAGATCCAGTGGCTGTTAGTCGTCACATTGTATCAACAGGGGTGTCTGTTAATGTGATTGGTGTATTAGATGATGATCAAACAGAAGAACCGATTGGCTTGCGTGAAGTCAATGAAATAGCTGAAGCAGGTAAAGGGGTTAGTCGGATTGTATATGCGGATGACTTATCTGAAACGATGCAAATGGTCACGCAGCAAGCTATGACGCAAACGATCCAAGGTTATGTGAATCAAGAGCTAAAGAGTATTTTAGGTGATGAAACAAATGAAGAAGCTTTGCCACCTGAGACAAGGGGTGAAGTACAAGAAGTGATGGAAGATTTAAGTGAAACAGTTGATTTAAATATGGTGATTCTAGTGGATACGAGTGCTAGTATGCAAACGAAAATGTCAGCTGTGAAAGAGGCCTTAGATGATTTGATGATTAGTTTAGATGCAAGACAAGGTCAATTTATGTATACGGTTTATCAGTTCCCGACTCGTAAGCAAGTTGTGAAGTTGCTGCTTGATTGGACGGATGATGGTAAACGAATTGCTAAGGTATTTCCGAAGTTTGCTGTGGGTGGTATTACCCCTACAGGTGCAGCATTACGTGAAGCGGCAAAGGCCTTCCATATTAGTGAACAAGATGATGTAATGAGAGGGGCAGCATATGATGTCATCGATCCATCCTACCGTTCGTCTAGCTAATGGGACGCGGATTAATGGTTTGTGGCATAAACGACAGTATCAGATTAAACAGCTATTAGGCGAAGGTGCGCGAGGGTCAACTTACCTTGTTGAAGCATCGGGTAAGAAAGTGGCCTTGAAAATTAGTCGCGATCCATCTGTTGTGACGGCTGAAGCTAATATTTTAAAGAAATTGCAGCGGGCCCAAAGTGTTTCACTTGGGCCTTCTTTAATCGATGTAGATGATGGTTATCTTCCTAATCGAATGAAGCAAAGCTTTTACGTGATGGAATATGTGCAAGGTAAACCTATGACATCGCTAGTGGGGAAGTTATCATTAGTTGATCTTGGAAGGTTAATGTCACGACTCTTATCTGAACTTCATCAACTTCATAGTATGGATTATATTTTTGGTGATTTAAAGCTAGATAATATGATTTTTGACGATGGTTTGAAACGAATTCGGTTAGTAGATGTTGGTGGTGTTACGCAGATTGGACGTGGTATTCGGGAATATACCTCGATATACGATCGAGGGTTTTGGCGGCTAGGTGGACGAAAAGCTGAACCAACCTACGATCTGTTTGCCTTGGCGATTTGTTTGATGCACGCTGAACGCCCATTGAAATTTGATTCCAACGGTCAGCAACAAATGCTTTGGCGCTTCTTATCTAGTAGCAAGCGGATTACGCCTTTTCAACAAGTAATCAAACAAGCCTTATTAGGAAAATACCGTGACGCTTTGCATATGAAACGTGATGTTGATCAAGTCGTGCAACATTTAATCCGCTCTCGCCCAGTCCAACAACGCACGACTAAAGTAAATAATAGGCGCATCAGTGAACGTGACTTAATTACATTGAGTGGAATGGTGGCATTTAATGGATTCATGATCTATATATTATTATAGTCGCTCCCGCTGTTAATTGAATGAGGATTTGGTATAATGGTACGATAAAGTGGTGATGAATCATCAAAAGGGCGGCTTGTCTTATGGAAGAACAAGTAAAACAATTTATCCAAGAGCAGGGGCTAATTCAACAAGGTGATGACCTTTATGTTGCTGTATCAGGGGGCGTTGATTCCATGGCGTTACTCCATTTACTGTACAGCATACAATCAGATTGGAATTTAACCCTTACAGTCCTAACGGTGGATCATCAGTTGCGCGGTGAAGAATCTGAAGCGGACAGTTTGTTCGTGGCTAATCAGGCTGCCAAGTTATCCATTCCTTGTCGCGTACTTAAAGTTGATACTAAAGCTTATCAACAAAGGACCCAAACAGGTGTACAAGAAGCAGCGCGAACATTACGTTATGATGCCTTCGCAAAAGAAGTGAGTGAATCTGGAAAACTTGTTTTAGCCCATCATGGTGATGACCAAATTGAAACGATGTTCATGCGCCTAAGTAAAGGCGTCTTTCCAAGAGGCATGGACGCTAGTAAACAGTTAGATTCGCTTCACGTTATTCGTCCTTTGTTAAAGGTGAGTAAGGATCAGATTAAGGATTATGTCAATCAACATTCGATTCCTTTTCGTGAAGACCCAAGTAATGCCTCGGATGACTATACACGCAATCGTTTCCGTCATCAGCTGTTACCATTTGTTCAATCAGAGAATCCTAATATACATAATAGTGCTATGGATCTTCATCATGAATTATCCCAAGATCATCAGCTGTTAAATGAATGGGCTTTGGAACGTATGATGGCGATCAGCCAATTTTGTGAACAAAAGGTGACCTTTTCAATTAATTTTTTTGAGGCCCTACCATTACCTTTACAAAGGCGAGGCTTTCATCTAATATTAAACTATCTTAGTGTAAGTAATCAGTCTTATCGGCGTGATTTTCAATCGTTTAAAGAGTGGTTAGCATCTGAAACGCCTAATAGTGAATGGACGTTACGACAAGGGTTAAAGGCTATTAAATCCTACGATACGTGTACGGTTACAACCCAGACATTCGAAACGACGAGTTATGAGATCCCATTGAATATTGGCGATCTGAAGCGGCTACCCAATGGGTGGACCATACAGGTTCAAGAGATAAGTTCTGAACATAGTAAAAAACTCAATTTGAATGATCGTATTATGGTTGGTTCAAAATCAGATGTATCATGGCCGTTAACCGTTAGGACAAGACGTCCAGGTGATCGTATACGGCCTAAAGGATTAAATGGTCATAAAAAAGTAAAGGATATTTTCATTGATGAAAAAGTTCCTTTAAATGAGCGTGATACATGGCCGGTGGTGACAGATGCAAATGGTCGTGTGTTGTGGATTCCATTATTAAAACAGAGCGATTGGGCTGATTTATCGGATACACGTCATATCATACTTTCAATCGATGAAAGTGAATCATAGGGGGATTTGTTTTGCATAATGAAATTAAAGAAGTCTTGATTTCTGAAGAGGAAATTCAAGCGAAAGCAGAAGAATTAGGAGCGCAAATCACACGTAACTTTGACGGGAAGTTCCCTCTGGCAGTAGGTGTCTTAAAAGGTGCTATGCCGTTTATGAATGATTTATTAAAACGTGTTGAAACGCATGTGGAAATTGACTTTATGGATGTCTCAAGCTATGGCGGCGGCATGGAATCATCTGGGGAAGTTCGAATCGTGAAAGACCTGGATACACAAGTTAAAGGTCGAGATTTGTTGATCATCGAAGATATTATTGATAGTGGCTTAACATTAAGTTATTTAGTCGACTTATTTAGGTATCGTCAAGCGAATTCCATTACAATCGTGACATTGTTAGACAAGCCATCAGGTCGTAAAGCTGATGTGTTTGCAGACATTGTAGGTTTTGAAGTACCAGACGCCTTTGTTGTTGGTTATGGACTGGACTTTCAAGAGCGTTATCGAAACCTTCCGTATATCGGGGTTTTAAAAGAAGAGATTTATTCATAGTTATTGTTTGAGGTAGGTAAAATAATTATGATAACATAAGTTTAGTTTTGCACTTAAATAAGGAAACAAGCAATGAACTATAGATGATGGGTAGACAGCTTAGTTTGCACATAGCTTAGGAGGAGGTTAGTGATGAATCGGGTGTTCCGAAATACCATATTTTACTTAATAATCTTTTTAGTTGTCATCGGAATTATCGGAATGTTGAACAATCCGAGTCCGGAAACGGAACAACTCACTTATGATGAATTTCAAGGGGTCTTAGAAAACGACCAAATTGAAGAATTAAACTTACAATATACGAACTTCGCGTATGATGTAACAGGTGAATATCAACCTGGTGATGCAGGAGAGGCTGAATCTTTCCGTGCTGAAATTCCAGCAACTGAAGAAATCGTTAATAATGTTGTGGAAACAGCTCGAGATCAAGGCCTAGTCGATGTTCAGGCGGCTGAAGAGCCAAGTGCTTGGGCGCGATTTTTTACAACACTTATTCCGTTTTTAATTATCTTCATTCTGTTCTTCTTCTTACTTAGCCAGATGCAAGGCGGCGGTGGCCGTATGATGAACTTTGGTAAGAGTAAGGCGAAGATGTATACTGAAGATAAGAAACAGACCAAATTTAATGAAGTAGCAGGTGCTGATGAAGAGAAACAAGAGCTTGTAGAAGTTGTTGAGTTCTTGAAGGATCCGCGTAAATTCTCTGAATTGGGCGCGCGTATTCCAAAAGGTGTTTTACTCGTTGGCCCTCCAGGTACTGGTAAGACATTACTTGCGAAGGCAGTAGCTGGTGAAGCAGGCGTACCATTCTTCTCAATCAGTGGTTCTGACTTCGTTGAAATGTTTGTCGGTGTTGGTGCGTCACGTGTACGTGACTTATTCGAAAATGCGAAGAAAAACGCACCGTGCATTATTTTCATTGACGAAATTGATGCAGTTGGACGTCAGCGTGGCGCTGGTGTCGGCGGTGGCCACGACGAACGTGAACAGACATTAAACCAATTACTTGTTGAAATGGACGGTTTTGGTGTCAATGAAGGTATTATTATGATGGCGGCGACAAACCGCCCAGACATTCTTGACCCAGCGTTATTACGTCCTGGTCGTTTTGACCGTCAAATTCCGGTACAGAACCCAGACGTTAAAGGACGTCAAGAAGTCTTACAAGTCCACGCACGTAACAAACCATTAAGTGAATCAGTGGACGTTAAAGCGATTGCGTTAAGAACACCTGGATTTACAGGTGCAGACCTAGAAAACTTATTAAACGAGGCAGCTTTAGTTGCTGCACGTTCTGACGCTAAGAAGATTGAAATGGAACACGTCGATGAGGCGATTGACCGTGTGATTGCAGGTCCTGCCAAGAAGAGCCGTGTCATTTCTGATAAAGAGAAAAACATTGTCGCTTACCACGAAAGTGGACACACAGTTATTGGTATGGTGCTTGATGAAGCCGATATGGTTCATAAGGTAACAATCGTGCCACGTGGTCAAGCTGGTGGTTATGCGGTAATGCTTCCTAAAGAAGACCGTTATTTCCAAACAAAACCAGAATTGCTTGATAAGATCACGGGCTTATTAGGTGGTCGTGTTGCTGAAGAATTAATCTTCGGTGAAGCAAGTACTGGCGCTCATAATGACTTCCAACGCTCAACAAACATTGCCCGTAAGATGGTAACGGAATTCGGTATGAGCGAGAAGTTAGGTCCATTACAATTTGGTAGTTCTGGAGGCCAAGTCTTCTTAGGTAAGGACATTCAGAATGAACCAAATTACAGTGATCAAATCGCTTATGTGATTGACCAAGAAGTACAAGCAATTATTAATGATTGTTACGAACGTGCTCACAGTATCTTGTCAGAGCATAAAGAGCAATTAGAAATCATTGCGAAAACATTACTTGAAGTTGAAACACTTGATGCTCGTCAGATTAAAGGTCTTTTCGAAGATGGCGTATTACCAGAGCCACTCGAAGAAGAAGAGGTTGATGAGACTCCTTCTGAACAAACATCTGAAGAGACTGAAACAGATGGTCAAGATGATTCAGATGACAATCAAGACGTTCAAGTTAATATTCAATCACAAGATGAGACTGCTTCAGATGATGAGGCATCAGATGACGATCGTCGTAAAGAATAATCAAGTGATCCCAACCTACCCTGAATCATTCAGGGTAGGTTTTTTGTTGTTGGTTTAGCTTGAACCGTTGTTGAATTGTGATCCGCTATCGGTGGACGCTTTCCGCGGGCACGGCTCGAGCCTCCTCGGAAGAAAAGCACTTCCTGCGGGGTCTCGAGACTCGTGCTATTCCCGCAGGAGTCGCCACCTTCGCTCCTCACAATTCAACAACTTAGTGCTTAACCAATTAAATTCACCACTAAAAGATAAAAAGGCTATTGTTATACCGCTAATTCATTGAGTTTTTGAGTAGGTTTCACGACAAAAACTGAGTGTTTGTGGTATGATTTACGTTGAATGAAACATCAAGCTAATGACGCGTTATTAAATTGTTATAAAGAAATGGTGTGACAGTATGATATTTGTGTTAGACGTAGGCAATACCAATACCGTTATGGGTGTGTTTGAACAAGACCAATTAACTTACCAGTGGCGCATTGCAACCGATCGTCATAAAACGGAAGATGAGTACGCCATGCAGGTGAAAGCTTTGTTGCAACACCACGGGCTATCATTCGATGACTTTGATGGTGTAATCATATCATCAGTGGTGCCTCCGATTATGTTTTCTTTAGAGAAGATGTGTGAAAACTATTTTCACTTGAAACCATTGATTGTGGGAAGCCAACGCGTGGATGCTCATTTGAAAATGGCTTACCCGAATCCTCAGGAAATTGGTGCAGACCGTATTGTTAACGCAGTTGGTGCCATTAAGATGTATGGCGCGCCGGCTGTTATTATTGATTTTGGGACGGCGACGACCTATTGTTATGTCAATGAAAATGAAGAATATGTAGGTGGAGCGATTGCACCTGGCATCAATATTTCGACCGAAGCATTGTACGCTAAAGCAGCTAAATTGCCACGCATTGAGATTGGTCGCCCGCATCAAGTGGTCGGACAATCAACGGTAGAAGCGATGCAATCAGGAATCTATTATGGCTACGTCGGCCAAGTGGATGCTGTCGTGAACCAATTTAAAGCTCAAGCTAATCAAAAGCCAACTGTTGTCGCAACAGGTGGCTTGGCTAGATTAATTGGTAAAGGATCTGAAACTATTGATTATGTCGATACTGAACTGACATTACATGGTTTATATGAGATATATTGCGCGAATGAGAAAGGAGAATAATCATGAGTGATTATCTAGTTAAGGCAACTGCATTTGACGGACAAGTCCGTGCTTATGCGATTGAATCAACACAATTTGTGAATGAAGCGTGTCGCCGCCATGATACATGGCCAACTGCATCAGCAGCTTTAGGTCGAACGATGACGATTACGTCGATGATGGGCGCCATGCTTAAAGGTGATGATAAGTTGACGGTTAAAGTTGAAGGTGACGGTCCGATCGGTGCAATCGTTGCAGACGGAAACGCAAAAGGTGAAATACGAGGTTATCTCAAAAACCCACATGTCGACTTTGATTCAAATGAACATGGCAAATTAGATGTTCGCCGTGCTGTTGGAACAAACGGTACGATTGGCGTCGTGAAAGATATCGGGCTAAAAAATAATTTCACAGGTCAAGTTCCGATTGTTTCGGGTGAAATTAGTGAAGACTTTACGTATTATTTTGTGACATCAGAACAAGTCCCATCAGCTGTGGGTGCGGGTGTTTTGGTTGATACAGATTATTCAATCTTAGCTTCAGGTGGTTTTATTGTTCAAATGATGCCTGGTGCGACTGAGGAAACGATCTCGACTGTTGAAGAACGGATTAATCAAATGACAACCGTTTCAACACAAATTCAACAAGGCAAAAAACCAGAAGATATTCTGGAGAGCTTTTTTGAAGGACATGAATGGCATGTTGTTGAACAACAGAACGTTGAATTCAGTTGTTCATGTTCTAAAGAACGTACGGAAAATGCGATTGCTTCACTTGGAAACGAAGAAATTCAGTCGATGATTGAAGAAGATGGTGGAGCAGAGGCAACATGCCACTTCTGTAATGAGGTCTATCATTTGTCAGCAGACGAATTGAGCGAATTAAAGAGCTAATTTAGAAGTTAGTGTGGAAAGGGGGATCTTCATGCAAGATACTCAACCTATGAACCAGTCGCTTCAATTATTCGATCAGACAATGGTTATGGGAATTCTAAATGTAACACCCGATTCATTCTCAGATGGTGGACAGTTTAATAATCTAGAACGGGCTGTGGCACAGGCGGAGCAAATGGTAGCAGATGGTGCGACAGTGATTGATGTCGGCGGGGAGTCTACACGCCCTGGACACACGCCTGTTTCAGCAGAAGAAGAAATTGATCGAGTGGTTCCGGTGATTCAAGCGCTAAGCGATCATATATCTGTACCCATTTCAATCGATACGTTTAAAGCTAAAACAGCTGAGGCTGCGGTTCGAGCAGGTGCGACAATCATCAATGATGTATGGGGTGCTAAGCATGACCCAGAGATTGGGGCCGTTGCAAAGAAATATAACTGTCCGATCATTTTAATGCATAATCAAACTGAACCAGATTATGACGATCTCATGGATGATATAAAAACCTCTTTGAAGGAATCCATTGAAATCGTGAAACAACAAGGGGTTAATGACGAGCAAATTATTTTAGACCCTGGCGTCGGTTTTGGTAAAACACATCAGCAAAATTTACTTGTCATGCGATGTTTAAAAGAGTTGAAGACACTCGGTTATCCGATTTTACTAGGAACCTCACGTAAATCAATTGTGGGTAAAACGCTGGATTTACCTGTTGAAGAACGATTAGAAGGAACGATTGCGACGATTTGTCAGGGTGTAAGCCAGGGTGCTGATATTGTACGGGTTCACGATGTGAAGGAAGTAAAACGTGCAGTAGACATGATGGATGCAATGCTTGGTAAAGGGTGGAATGAACATGGACAAGATTAAGTTAAATGGCATGATGTTTTATGGGTATCACGGCTTGTTTCCAGAAGAGAATAAGTTAGGTCAACGTTTTACAGTCGACTTAGAGCTTATGTTGGATTTAACGTCATCAGGTAAAACTGACAACATGGATGAAAGCATTGATTATGGTCAAGCCTATGAAGTCGCTCAGGCTGTTGTTGAAGGTGAAGCGTATAACTTAGTGGAAGCTGTTGCTGAAACTTTGGCTGAAAACATGTTTCGAGCATTTTCAATTTTAGAAGCGATTAAAATTACGATTGATAAACCAGGTCCGCCAATCCCAGGTTATTACCAATCGGTTGCAGTGGAGATCGAACGGGAGCGCCCTTATGGCTTATCGTAGTTATATCGCTTTAGGGTCGAATATTGAACCAAGGGAAACTTATTTGAAAGAGGCTATTGAAGCTTTATCTCAAGATGAACGTGTGGATTTCGTAGCGTCATCAAGAGTCTATCAAACCGCACCAGTCGGTTTTCTTGATCAAGCGGCTTTTCTAAACATGGTGGTCGCTGTTGATACCACCTATGAACCGTTAGAATTATTAGTGTTAACGCAATCGATTGAGGAGTCTGTCGGCCGTGAGAAAACGTTTCGAAACGGACCAAGGCAGATCGATTTAGATATTTTGTTATTTGCTCAGACGACGTTAGAAACCGACCGTTTAACGATTCCTCATCCACGAATGACTGAACGTGCTTTTGTGTTAGTGCCATTGTCTGATCTGGCTAAGTATGAAAAAATCAGCGAGAAAACCGTTCAAAGCTATGTGGATGAACTTGATTCTGAGGAACTTGCTGGTGTAGAGTATTATGCAGAACATATTTGAATAAACGATGATCTAACCTTCTGTTTAATGCGCCTGGTGGTTAAACTAGATTATCAGGTATCATGAAGGATTACTTAATAGATAGAGGTGAATAATGTGTCAGAAGAAATGAATGACCAAATGCAGATGCGGCTTGAAAAGTTAAAAACATTACAAGAATCTGGCATCAATCCATTTGGTGATAAATTTGAACGTACCCATCTAGCCAAAGATTTACAAGCAGCCTATGATCAGTATAGTAAAGAAGAGTTGGAAGAAATGGAATCTGAAACCACAGTTACCGTCGCTGGACGTATTATGACGAAGCGGGGTAAAGGTAAAGCAGGCTTCGCACACATTCAAGATTTGTCAGGGCAAGTGCAAATCTATGTTCGTAAAGATCGAATAGGTGAAGAAGCTTATGACATTTTCCAATCAGCTGACCTAGGTGATATTGTTGGAGTTTCAGGTGTCATGTTTAAGACTAAAGTTGGTGAACTATCCGTTAAGGCTGATTCATTTGAGTTCTTAACTAAATCACTGCGTCCGCTACCAGAGAAATTTCATGGTTTAAAAGACGTCGAACAACGTTATCGTCAGCGTTATCTTGATTTAATTACGAACTTAGAAAGCCGAGATACGTTCGTATTAAGAAGTAAGATCTTGCAATCTATGCGCCGTTACTTAGATGACCAAGGCTTTTTAGAAGTTGAAACACCAATGATGCATTCGATTCCAGGTGGGGCCTCAGCGCGTCCATTCGAAACACATCATAATGCTTTAGATATTCCTTTATATATGCGAATTGCCATCGAGCTCCATCTTAAGCGATTAATCGTGGGTGGTATGGAGAAAGTGTATGAAATTGGCCGAGTCTTCCGTAATGAAGGAGTTTCAACCCGTCACAATCCTGAATTCACAATGATTGAGTTATATGAAGCATTCGCAGATTACCATGACATGATGGACTTAACAGAAACACTAATTGCTCATATTGCTCAAGATGTACTTGGTTCAACAACTGTAACGTATGGTGAACATTCAGTTGATCTATCATCTGGTTGGAAGCGTTGGCACATGGTTGACGCCATTAAAGAATATACAGGGGTAGACTTCTGGCAAGACCTATCAGATGAACAAGCTCATACATTAGCTAAAGAACATGGTGTTGATGTAGATAATAATATGACATTTGGTCATATCGTGAATGAATTCTTTGAACAAAAAGTCGAGGAACATTTAATCCAACCAACTTTTATTTATGGACATCCTGTTGCGATTTCACCATTAGCTAAGAAGAATGATGAAGATGGCCGTTATACGGATCGTTTCGAATTATTTATAGTTGGTCGTGAGTATGCGAACGCATTCTCTGAATTAAATGATCCAATTGATCAGCGTGAACGTTTTGAAGCGCAAGTGAAAGAACGTGATGCTGGTAATGATGAAGCCCATCTCATGGATGAGGACTTTTTAGAAGCTCTAGAATACGGGATGCCGCCAACAGGTGGTTTAGGGATCGGAATTGATCGATTAATCATGTTATTAACGGATTCCCCATCAATCCGTGATGTATTACTCTTCCCACAAATGCGTCATCGCTCTTAAATGATTATGTATAGAAGAAGCCAAGACTTACCACACTATTGACGGTGTAGGTAAGTCTTTTTTTGTGGTTGAGAAACGTATTGCCATTTGTGAATAGATGGTATGGTAAAACAAGAATGGTGCTAGTATCCTTTTGAAATTTATAGGTTTAATCAAATGATATTTGTCAGAATTAATTTACATTAACAAAACTATTGCGTATGATTTTCAGGCGTGATACATTATTAATTGTCGCGTTGAGAGACGCGCTAATGACAGTGATTTGAAAGAACATACAGCAAAATCAAATCACAAAATAACTATTGACTTTCTAACCAATAGTTGTTATATTTAAAAGGTCGCTTTTTGAGAGCAAAATCGATTTAAACAATCGATTAAAAAGATTAATAAAAAGTTGTTGACTTTCGGTTTTCAACTTGGTATATTAGTCATTGTCGCTTTCGAACGCGACACATATCGAACCTTGAAAACTAAACAAAATAGCCTGTCGTCAATTCGTTTTTCTTCTTATTTGTTAATAGGAAGAAAGCGGAGACGAAATAAGAAACAACAATAAGCCAAATCAAACACTTTAATTGGAGAGTTTGATCCTGGCTCAGGACGAACGCTGGCGGCGTGCCTAATACATGCAAGTCGAGCGCGGGAAGCGAGCTGAAGCCCTTCGGGGTGGACGCTCGTGGAACGAGCGGCGGACGGGTGAGTAACACGTGGGCAACCTACCTGTGAGACGGGGATAACTCCGGGAAACCGGGGCTAATACCGGATAACGCATCGAACCGCATGGTTCGATGATCAAAGATGGCTTCTAGCTATCACTCACAGATGGGCCCGCGGCGCATTAGTTAGTTGGTGAGGTAACGGCTCACCAAGGCGACGATGCGTAGCCGACCTGAGAGGGTGATCGGCCACACTGGGACTGAGACACGGCCCAGACTCCTACGGGAGGCAGCAGTAGGGAATCATCCGCAATGGACGCAAGTCTGACGGTGCAACGCCGCGTGAGCGATGAAGGTCTTCGGATCGTAAAGCTCTGTTGTGAGGGAAGAACAAGTGCCGTTCGAATAGGGCGGCACCTTGACGGTACCTCACCAGAAAGCCCCGGCTAACTACGTGCCAGCAGCCGCGGTAATACGTAGGGGGCAAGCGTTGTCCGGAATTATTGGGCGTAAAGCGCGCGCAGGCGGTTCCTTAAGTCTGATGTGAAAGGCCACAGCTCAACTGTGGAGGGCCATTGGAAACTGGGGAACTTGAGGACAGAAGAGGAGAGCGGAATTCCACGTGTAGCGGTGAAATGCGTAGATATGTGGAGGAACACCAGTGGCGAAGGCGGCTCTCTGGTCTGTAACTGACGCTGAGGCGCGAAAGCATGGGTAGCGAACAGGATTAGATACCCTGGTAGTCCATGCCGTAAACGTTGAGTGCTAGGTGTTAGGGGGTCCAACCCTTAGTGCTGCAGTTAACGCAATAAGCACTCCGCCTGGGGAGTACGGCCGCAAGGCTGAAACTCAAAGGAATTGACGGGGGCCTGCACAAGCGGTGGAGCATGTGGTTTAATTCGACGCAACGCGAAGAACCTTACCAGGTCTTGACATCTTCGGACAACCCAAGAGATTGGGTCTTCCCTTCGGGGACCGAATGACAGGTGGTGCATGGTTGTCGTCAGCTCGTGTCGTGAGATGTTGGGTTAAGTCCCGTAACGAGCGCAACCCCTGATCTTAGTTGCCAGCATTCAGTTGGGCACTCTAGGATGACTGCCGGTGACAAACCGGAGGAAGGCGGGGATGACGTCAAATCATCATGCCCCTTATGACCTGGGCTACACACGTGCTACAATGGATGGTACAAAGGGAAGCCAAACCGCGAGGTCGAGCTAATCCCATAAAGCCATTCTCAGTTCGGATTGTAGGCTGCAACTCGCCTGCATGAAGCCGGAATCGCTAGTAATCGCGGATCAGAATGCCGCGGTGAATACGTTCCCAGGCCTTGTACACACCGCCCGTCACACCACGAGAGTTGGCAACACCCGAAGTCGGTGGGGTAACCTTCACGGAGCCAGCCGCCGAAGGTGGGGCCAATGATTGGGGTGAAGTCGTAACAAGGTAGCCGTATCGGAAGGTGCGGCTGGATCACCTCCTTTCTAAGGAATATAGGAGGCGACAGTGCTATTTTGTTTAGTTTTGAAGGATCGATGATCCTTTGAAAAGTACCTTGAAAACTAGATAAGATGAGATACCAAAGCATCGAAAAGCAAGTAAAGACACAAGCGTCTTTTCACGCATAACTTGATGGTTCGCCATGGAGTTAAGAGTTAGTTAAGTGAACAAGGGCGCACGGTGGATGCCTTGGCACTAGGAGTCGAAGAAGGACGGGACAAACACCGATATGCCTCGGCGAGCAGTAAGTAAGCGTCGACCCGGGGATGTCCGAATGGGGAAACCCACGACCCGTAATGGGGTCGTATCCATGGCTGAATACATAGGTCATGGAAGACAACTCAGGGAACTGAAACATCTCAGTACCTGAAGGAAGAGAAAGCAACCGCGATTTCCTGAGTAGCGGCGAGCGAAACGGAAACAGCCCAAACCAAGGCGCATGCGTCTTGGGGTTGTAGGACACGCCAAACGGAGTGATCAAGATACACGGTAGATGAAGCAACCTGGAACGGTTCGCCAGAGACGGTAAAAGCCCGGTAATCGAAACGGTGTATCCTCCGGCGTGGATCCTGAGTACGACGGAACACGTGTTATTCCGTCGGAATCCGGGAGGACCATCTCCCAAGGCTAAATACTCCCTAGTGACCGATAGTGAACCAGTACCGTGAGGGAAAGGTGAAAAGCACCCCGGAAGGGGAGTGAAATAGAACCTGAAACCGTGTGCCTACAAGTAGTCGAAGCCCGTTAATGGGTGACGGCGTGCCTTTTGTAGAATGAACCGGCGAGTTACGAGGACGAGCAAGGTTAAAGAGCAGATCTGGAGCCGCAGCGAAAGCGAGTCTGAACAGGGCGCATTAGTTCGTCATCGTAGACCCGAAACTGTGTGATCTACCCATGTCCAGGGTGAAGGTCAGGTAACACTGACTGGAGGCCCGAACCCACGTATGTTGAAAAATGCGGGGATGAGGTGTGGGTAGCGGTGAAATGCCAATCGAACACAGAGATAGCTGGTTCTCTCCGAAATAGCTTTAGGGCTAGCCTCAACGTAGCGAGTCTTGGAGGTAGAGCACTGATTGGACTAGGGGCCCCTATCGGGTTACCGAATTCAGTCAAACTCCGAATGCCAATGACTTACCGTTGGGAGTCAGACTATGGGTGATAAGGTTCATAGTCGAAAGGGAAACAGCCCAGACCGCCAGCTAAGGTCCCTAAGTATGTGTTAAGTGGGAAAGGATGTGACGTTGCTCAGACAACCAGGATGTTAGCTTAGAAGCAGCTATCATTTAAAGAGTGCGTAATAGCTCACTGGTCGAGTGACGTTGCGCCGAAAATTTACCGGGGCTAAACACATCACCGAAGCTGCGGATTGTCCGCAGGACAATGGTAGGAGAGCGTTCTAAGGGCTTAGAAGTCAGACCGTGAGGACTGGTGGAGCGCTTAGAAGTGAGAATGCCGGTATGAGTAGCGAAAAAGAAGTGAGAATCTTCTTCACCGTAAGCCTAAGGTTTCCTGAGGAAGGCTCGTCCGCTCAGGGTAAGTCGGGACCTAAGCCGAGGCCGAAAGGCGTAGGCGATGGCCAACAGGTTGAAATTCCTGTACCACCTCCTTTCCGTTCGAACGACGGGGAGACGCAGGAGGATAAGGGAAGCGTGCCACCGGATGTGCACGCCCAAGCAGAGAGTGTGATGGATAGGCAAATCCGTCCATCGGACGCATGATCTGTGATGGGGAGGGAACATAAGTACCGAAGTCCCGGATTTCACACTGCCTAGAAAAGCCTCTAGTGAGGAAAGAGGTGCCCGTACCGCAAACCGACACAGGTAGGCGAGGAGAGTATCCTAAGGTGATCGGGAGAACTCTCGTTAAGGAACTCGGCAAAATGACCCCGTAACCTCGGGAGAAGGGGTGCTCATCTAGGCTACGGCCTAGGGAGCCGCAGTGAAAAGGCCCAAGCGACTGTTTATCAAAAACACAGGTCTCTGCGAAGCCGTAAGGCGAAGTATAGGGGCTGACACCTGCCCGGTGCTGGAAGGTTAAGGGGATGCGTTCGTCCTTCGGGACAAAGCGTTGAACCGAAGCCCCAGTAAACGGCGGCCGTAACTATAACGGTCCTAAGGTAGCGAAATTCCTTGTCGGGTAAGTTCCGACCCGCACGAAAGGTGCAACGACTTGGGCACTGTCTCAACGAGAGACCCGGTGAAATTATACTATGCGTGAAAATGCGCATTACCCGCGACAAGACGGAAAGACCCCGTGGAGCTTTACTGTAGCCTGATATTGAATGTTGGTACAGCTTGTACAGGATAGGTGGGAGCCTAAGATGCCGGAGCGCAAGCTTCGGCGGAGGCGCCGGTGGGATACCACCCTGGCTGTACGGACATTCTAACCCCGAGCCGTGATCCGGTTCGGAGACAGTGTCAGGTGGGCAGTTTGACTGGGGCGGTCGCCTCCCAAAGAGTAACGGAGGCGCCCAAAGGTTCCCTCAGAATGGTTGGAAATCATTCGCAGAGTGTAAAGGCAGAAGGGAGCTTGACTGCGAGACTTACAAGTCGAGCAGGGACGAAAGTCGGGCTTAGTGATCCGGCGGTTCCGCATGGAAGGGCCGTCGCTCAACGGATAAAAGCTACCCCGGGGATAACAGGCTTATCTCCCCCAAGAGTCCACATCGACGGGGAGGTTTGGCACCTCGATGTCGGCTCATCGCATCCTGGGGCTGTAGTCGGTCCCAAGGGTTGGGCTGTTCGCCCATTAAAGCGGTACGCGAGCTGGGTTCAGAACGTCGTGAGACAGTTCGGTCCCTATCTGTCGTGGGCGTTGGAAATTTGAGAGGAGCTGTCCTTAGTACGAGAGGACCGGGATGGACACACCGCTGGTGTACCAGTTGTTCCACCAGGAGCACTGCTGGGTAGCTACGTGTGGTCGGGATAAGTGCTGAAAGCATCTAAGCATGAAGCCCCCCTCAAGATGAGATTTCCCATTGCCTCGAGCAAGTAAGATCCCTCAGAGACGATGAGGTTGATAGGTCCGAGGTGGAAGCGTGGTGACACGTGGAGCTGACGGATACTAATCGATCGAGGACTTAACTAACGGTTAAGACGCCTGGTCGACGTTGCGCGGTATCATCGATCTTATCTAGTTTTGAAGGTATTTATAGATTATCCATAAATATCTTAGACAAAATTTTAAAAACCCCTTGCATTTTTAATGAAGGGTGAATATAATATAACTTGTCGTTGAAATTTGAAGTTATTTGTCCGGTGGTTATGGCAGAGAGGTCACACCTGTTCCCATGCCGAACACAGTAGTTAAGCTCTCTAGCGCCGATGGTAGTTGGGGTTCTTCCCCTGCGAGAGTAGGACGCCGCCGGGCTTTAATTAATGGAGGATTAGCTCAGTTGGGAGAGCACTTGCCTTACAAGCAAGGGGTCGGTGGTTCGAGCCCGCCATCCTCCACCATCTTAATAAGCCGGCCTAGCTCAATCTGGCAGAGCAACTGACTTGTAATCAGTAGGTTGGGAGTTCGAGTCTCTCGGCCGGCACCACTTATTAATTCAATCGTCAGATTGATAAAATAAAATATGCATTTAATGATGAACTATTCGTTTTAGGAGCCATTAGCTCAGCTGGCAGAGCATCTGACTTTTAATCAGAGGGTCGGTGGTTCGAATCCACCATGGCTCACCATTTGCGGGTGTGGCGGAATTGGCAGACGCGCTAGACTTAGGATCTAGTGTCTTATGACGTGGGGGTTCGACTCCCTCCACCCGCACCATTATTTATGCGGAAGTAGTTCAGCGGTAGAACACCACCTTGCCAAGGTGGGGGTCGCGGGTTCGAATCCCGTCTTCCGCTCCATTAGATGCCGGGGTGGCGGAATTGGCAGACGCACAGGACTTAAAATCCTGCGGTAGTTCTACTACCGTGCCGGTTCGAGTCCGGCCCTCGGCACCACTTTTTTGGCGCCCGTAGCTCAATTGGATAGAGCGTCTGACTACGGATCAGAAGGTTAGGGGTTCGACTCCTCTCGGGCGCACCATAAAAAACGGGAAGTAGCTCAGCTTGGTAGAGCACTTGGTTTGGGACCAAGGGGTCGCAGGTTCGAATCCTGTCTTCCCGACTCTTCATAACGGGGCCTTAGCTCAGATGGGAGAGCGCCTGCTTTGCACGCAGGAGGTCAGCGGTTCGATCCCGCTAGGCTCCACCATTTTAAACATCGAACCTTGAAAACTAAACAAAATAGCCTGTCGTCAATTCGTTTTTCTTCTTATTTGTTAATAGGAAGAAAGCGGAGACGAAATAAGAAACAACAATAAGCCAAATCAAACACTTTAATTGGAGAGTTTGATCCTGGCTCAGGACGAACGCTGGCGGCGTGCCTAATACATGCAAGTCGAGCGCGGGAAGCGAGCTGAAGCCCTTCGGGGTGGACGCTCGTGGAACGAGCGGCGGACGGGTGAGTAACACGTGGGCAACCTACCTGTGAGACGGGGATAACTCCGGGAAACCGGGGCTAATACCGGATAACGCATCGAACCGCATGGTTCGATGATCAAAGATGGCTTCTAGCTATCACTCACAGATGGGCCCGCGGCGCATTAGTTAGTTGGTGAGGTAACGGCTCACCAAGGCGACGATGCGTAGCCGACCTGAGAGGGTGATCGGCCACACTGGGACTGAGACACGGCCCAGACTCCTACGGGAGGCAGCAGTAGGGAATCATCCGCAATGGACGCAAGTCTGACGGTGCAACGCCGCGTGAGCGATGAAGGTCTTCGGATCGTAAAGCTCTGTTGTGAGGGAAGAACAAGTGCCGTTCGAATAGGGCGGCACCTTGACGGTACCTCACCAGAAAGCCCCGGCTAACTACGTGCCAGCAGCCGCGGTAATACGTAGGGGGCAAGCGTTGTCCGGAATTATTGGGCGTAAAGCGCGCGCAGGCGGTTCCTTAAGTCTGATGTGAAAGGCCACAGCTCAACTGTGGAGGGCCATTGGAAACTGGGGAACTTGAGGACAGAAGAGGAGAGCGGAATTCCACGTGTAGCGGTGAAATGCGTAGATATGTGGAGGAACACCAGTGGCGAAGGCGGCTCTCTGGTCTGTAACTGACGCTGAGGCGCGAAAGCATGGGTAGCGAACAGGATTAGATACCCTGGTAGTCCATGCCGTAAACGTTGAGTGCTAGGTGTTAGGGGGTCCAACCCTTAGTGCTGCAGTTAACGCAATAAGCACTCCGCCTGGGGAGTACGGCCGCAAGGCTGAAACTCAAAGGAATTGACGGGGGCCTGCACAAGCGGTGGAGCATGTGGTTTAATTCGACGCAACGCGAAGAACCTTACCAGGTCTTGACATCTTCGGACAACCCAAGAGATTGGGTCTTCCCTTCGGGGACCGAATGACAGGTGGTGCATGGTTGTCGTCAGCTCGTGTCGTGAGATGTTGGGTTAAGTCCCGTAACGAGCGCAACCCCTGATCTTAGTTGCCAGCATTCAGTTGGGCACTCTAGGATGACTGCCGGTGACAAACCGGAGGAAGGCGGGGATGACGTCAAATCATCATGCCCCTTATGACCTGGGCTACACACGTGCTACAATGGATGGTACAAAGGGAAGCCAAACCGCGAGGTCGAGCTAATCCCATAAAGCCATTCTCAGTTCGGATTGTAGGCTGCAACTCGCCTGCATGAAGCCGGAATCGCTAGTAATCGCGGATCAGAATGCCGCGGTGAATACGTTCCCAGGCCTTGTACACACCGCCCGTCACACCACGAGAGTTGGCAACACCCGAAGTCGGTGGGGTAACCTTCACGGAGCCAGCCGCCGAAGGTGGGGCCAATGATTGGGGTGAAGTCGTAACAAGGTAGCCGTATCGGAAGGTGCGGCTGGATCACCTCCTTTCTAAGGAATATAGGAGGCGACAGTGCTATTTTGTTTAGTTTTGAAGGATCGATGATCCTTTGAAAAGTACCTTGAAAACTAGATAAGATGAGATACCAAAGCATCGAAAAGCAAGTAAAGACACAAGCGTCTTTTCACGCATAACTTGATGGTTCGCCATGGAGTTAAGAGTTAGTTAAGTGAACAAGGGCGCACGGTGGATGCCTTGGCACTAGGAGTCGAAGAAGGACGGGACAAACACCGATATGCCTCGGCGAGCAGTAAGTAAGCGTCGACCCGGGGATGTCCGAATGGGGAAACCCACGACCCGTAATGGGGTCGTATCCATGGCTGAATACATAGGTCATGGAAGACAACTCAGGGAACTGAAACATCTCAGTACCTGAAGGAAGAGAAAGCAACCGCGATTTCCTGAGTAGCGGCGAGCGAAACGGAAACAGCCCAAACCAAGGCGCATGCGTCTTGGGGTTGTAGGACACGCCAAACGGAGTGATCAAGATACACGGTAGATGAAGCAACCTGGAACGGTTCGCCAGAGACGGTAAAAGCCCGGTAATCGAAACGGTGTATCCTCCGGCGTGGATCCTGAGTACGACGGAACACGTGTTATTCCGTCGGAATCCGGGAGGACCATCTCCCAAGGCTAAATACTCCCTAGTGACCGATAGTGAACCAGTACCGTGAGGGAAAGGTGAAAAGCACCCCGGAAGGGGAGTGAAATAGAACCTGAAACCGTGTGCCTACAAGTAGTCGAAGCCCGTTAATGGGTGACGGCGTGCCTTTTGTAGAATGAACCGGCGAGTTACGAGGACGAGCAAGGTTAAAGAGCAGATCTGGAGCCGCAGCGAAAGCGAGTCTGAACAGGGCGCATTAGTTCGTCATCGTAGACCCGAAACTGTGTGATCTACCCATGTCCAGGGTGAAGGTCAGGTAACACTGACTGGAGGCCCGAACCCACGTATGTTGAAAAATGCGGGGATGAGGTGTGGGTAGCGGTGAAATGCCAATCGAACACAGAGATAGCTGGTTCTCTCCGAAATAGCTTTAGGGCTAGCCTCAACGTAGCGAGTCTTGGAGGTAGAGCACTGATTGGACTAGGGGCCCCTATCGGGTTACCGAATTCAGTCAAACTCCGAATGCCAATGACTTACCGTTGGGAGTCAGACTATGGGTGATAAGGTTCATAGTCGAAAGGGAAACAGCCCAGACCGCCAGCTAAGGTCCCTAAGTATGTGTTAAGTGGGAAAGGATGTGACGTTGCTCAGACAACCAGGATGTTAGCTTAGAAGCAGCTATCATTTAAAGAGTGCGTAATAGCTCACTGGTCGAGTGACGTTGCGCCGAAAATTTACCGGGGCTAAACACATCACCGAAGCTGCGGATTGTCCGCAGGACAATGGTAGGAGAGCGTTCTAAGGGCTTAGAAGTCAGACCGTGAGGACTGGTGGAGCGCTTAGAAGTGAGAATGCCGGTATGAGTAGCGAAAAAGAAGTGAGAATCTTCTTCACCGTAAGCCTAAGGTTTCCTGAGGAAGGCTCGTCCGCTCAGGGTAAGTCGGGACCTAAGCCGAGGCCGAAAGGCGTAGGCGATGGCCAACAGGTTGAAATTCCTGTACCACCTCCTTTCCGTTCGAACGACGGGGAGACGCAGGAGGATAAGGGAAGCGTGCCACCGGATGTGCACGCCCAAGCAGAGAGTGTGATGGATAGGCAAATCCGTCCATCGGACGCATGATCTGTGATGGGGAGGGAACATAAGTACCGAAGTCCCGGATTTCACACTGCCTAGAAAAGCCTCTAGTGAGGAAAGAGGTGCCCGTACCGCAAACCGACACAGGTAGGCGAGGAGAGTATCCTAAGGTGATCGGGAGAACTCTCGTTAAGGAACTCGGCAAAATGACCCCGTAACCTCGGGAGAAGGGGTGCTCATCTAGGCTACGGCCTAGGGAGCCGCAGTGAAAAGGCCCAAGCGACTGTTTATCAAAAACACAGGTCTCTGCGAAGCCGTAAGGCGAAGTATAGGGGCTGACACCTGCCCGGTGCTGGAAGGTTAAGGGGATGCGTTCGTCCTTCGGGACAAAGCGTTGAACCGAAGCCCCAGTAAACGGCGGCCGTAACTATAACGGTCCTAAGGTAGCGAAATTCCTTGTCGGGTAAGTTCCGACCCGCACGAAAGGTGCAACGACTTGGGCACTGTCTCAACGAGAGACCCGGTGAAATTATACTATGCGTGAAAATGCGCATTACCCGCGACAAGACGGAAAGACCCCGTGGAGCTTTACTGTAGCCTGATATTGAATGTTGGTACAGCTTGTACAGGATAGGTGGGAGCCTAAGATGCCGGAGCGCAAGCTTCGGCGGAGGCGTCGGTGGGATACCACCCTGGCTGTACGGACATTCTAACCCCGAGCCGTGATCCGGTTCGGAGACAGTGTCAGGTGGGCAGTTTGACTGGGGCGGTCGCCTCCCAAAGAGTAACGGAGGCGCCCAAAGGTTCCCTCAGAATGGTTGGAAATCATTCGCAGAGTGTAAAGGCAGAAGGGAGCTTGACTGCGAGACTTACAAGTCGAGCAGGGACGAAAGTCGGGCTTAGTGATCCGGCGGTTCCGCATGGAAGGGCCGTCGCTCAACGGATAAAAGCTACCCCGGGGATAACAGGCTTATCTCCCCCAAGAGTCCACATCGACGGGGAGGTTTGGCACCTCGATGTCGGCTCATCGCATCCTGGGGCTGTAGTCGGTCCCAAGGGTTGGGCTGTTCGCCCATTAAAGCGGTACGCGAGCTGGGTTCAGAACGTCGTGAGACAGTTCGGTCCCTATCTGTCGTGGGCGTTGGAAATTTGAGAGGAGCTGTCCTTAGTACGAGAGGACCGGGATGGACACACCGCTGGTGTACCAGTTGTTCCACCAGGAGCACTGCTGGGTAGCTACGTGTGGTCGGGATAAGTGCTGAAAGCATCTAAGCATGAAGCCCCCCTCAAGATGAGATTTCCCATTGCCTCGAGCAAGTAAGATCCCTCAGAGACGATGAGGTTGATAGGTCCGAGGTGGAAGCGTGGTGACACGTGGAGCTGACGGATACTAATCGATCGAGGACTTAACTAACGGTTAAGACGCCTGGTCGACGTTGCGCGGTATCATCGATCTTATCTAGTTTTGAAGGTGCTTCACCTTCAATTGAATACAATCATATGAAGTCCGGTGGTTATGGCAGAGAGGTCACACCTGTTCCCATGCCGAACACAGTAGTTAAGCTCTCTAGCGCCGATGGTAGTTGGGGTTCTTCCCCTGCGAGAGTAGGACGCCGCCGGGCATATTGTTAAAGCTAAGAGATTTATTGTCTTCTTAGCTTTTTTTGTTTATGATGGAATAATAATTAAATAGTATTCATACATAAAAGGGGACTGGTGTAAAAGAGGAGTGTAATTGAAATGGATTTCATTCAATATATAAATGAACAATTCATTAATGAAAATTTTGATACCATGTTATATCGTGTATTACTTGCGACGGTATTATGTGGATTAATTGGTTTTGAGCGTGAACTTAAAAACCATCAAGCAGGTTTCCGTACTCATATATTAGTTGGTGTAGGTGCTTGTGTGATGATGTTACTATCAGTTTATGGGTTTGACCCTTATATTAACGATCATGATACAGTCCGTTTTGATCCAGCTCGTATTCCTTCTTATGTAATCAGTGGGATTGGCTTTTTAGGAGCAGGAACGATTCTTGTTCATGGTATGACGATTAGAGGTTTAACAACGGCTGCGTCTATTTGGACTGTTGCTGGACTGGGATTAGTTATTGGTGCAGGTATGTATGCTTTAGGAATCCTTGCAACATTAGTTGTATTATTAAGTTTAATTTTTCTTAACTCATTTGAGAAGCTATTTACGCGTCATAAGGATAAAAATCAACTGCATTTATTAATTAATCAAGAGGCTCATATTGGAGACATTCTTGATTTATTAGAAGAATTTCATTTACAGATCAAACGTATGGAAATTAAAAGTGATGAAATGGATCGTCGGAATGTCCATATTGAGCTAGAGAAACGTCAAGAATTTAACCGTCATGAATTATTAAATCAGTTAAGTAAATTGAATGATGTCACTTATATTTATAATAATGATGATTTGGATATAACCAATAAATAATAGTATTAGATAACGTGTGAACACTATTTTTGCCAGTGTTCACACGTTTTTTTATGCAAAAATAACTATTACAAAAGCAAGCAATCAAATCATTTGCAACATAGAAAAATATCAGTATAATGAAAGTATAGTCAAAGATAGTCAAAGTCAAACTTTGATCAATTATAAATGATTGAGGAGTAAGGAGGGAGCGACGGTGAGGAATATATCCGAAGTAATTGAAGCGTATTTAAAGCAAGTTATTCAGTCGAGTCAGAGTGATGTCGTTGAATTAAAGCGCAGTGAAATTGCTGACCGTTTTGAATGTGTCCCTTCTCAAATAAATTATGTGATTAATACGCGATTTACGCTTGAAAAAGGCTATTTGGTCGAAAGTAAGCGTGGCGGTGGTGGCTACATTCGCATTATTCGCTTACAACCGAAATCGAATGAAGCTTTAATACAAGAGATGGATTTAGCATCGAATCAACCTTTAACTCAACAAGCTTCATTTGATTTAGTTGAACGTCTTAAGGAAGAAAATTTGATAACAGAGCGTGAAAAACGTTTGATGGAGAAAGTTATGCATCGAGATATTCTGGATATACCATTACCAGATCGTGATATTATTCGTGCTAAGATTTTTAAAGAACTATTAACGACCATCAAAATGCACGGTTGATTGGAGGGGTTAAAATGTTATGTCAAAACTGTCAAGAGCGAGAAGCCTCTGTTCATTACACGCAAGTCGTTAATGGACAAAAGAAAGAAATGCATTTGTGTGAGCAATGTGCTCAAGGTGAGGGTTATATGGATTTTGCAAATGAAAACTTATCCCTTCACCACTTTCTAACGAATATGTTCCCATTTGATCAAACAAAAGACCAAACGGAACAACAGATGACCTCTGCACAATCGATTCAATGTGAAGGATGCGGCTTAACGTATCATGAGTTTCGACATCAAGGTAAATTCGGTTGTAGCCAATGCTATGAAGCTTTTTCGGATTATCTAGACCCGATATTTAAACGTGTTCATAGTGGCAATACAGAACATGTTGGTAAAATTCCGAAGAGACTAGGCGGTCATTTGCATAAACACCGGGAAATTAATCAACTCCAAGAACAGATGCAGCAAAAAATTAATGAAGAAGATTTCGAGGAAGCTGCGAATATTCGAGACCGTATCCGTCATTTAAAAGAGGAACTGCATGATGGTCATGGGGGTGAAGCGTAATGTCTTTACAAGATTTTATTAATGATGCCATCAGCCCATGGATGAATGATGAAGGTCGGGATTCGGATATTGTTTTAAGCACACGAATCCGTTTGGCCCGCAATTTGGAAGAAGTGCCTTTCCCGACAAGTGGAGATCAGTCGTCACAAGAGAAAGTACTCGAACATATTGAACAAGAGTTTAACAATCAATCTTATGAGGATTTTAAAAAGTTTCAGTTAGTGAAGATGGCTGATATAGAGCCGGTTGAAAAACGGGTTTTGGTTGAAAAACATTTGATGAGTCCTAATTTAGCTGAAAATACTCAAACAGGTGCGGTGCTAATTTCAGAAAATGAGCAGGCTTCAGTGATGATTAACGAAGAGGATCATTTAAGAATTCAACTCTATTATCCAGGCCTAGGCTTATCTGAAGCTTTACAACAAGCCCAGAAGTTAGATGATTGGTTTGAAGAACGAACAAGATATGCATTTAGTGAAGAAAAAGGCTATTTAACTAGTTGTCCAACTAATGTCGGCACAGGCTTGCGTGCATCGGTTATGATGCATTTGCCAGCGTTAACGATGACGAATCAAATGACTCGCTTGGCTCCAGAGATCAACAAGTTAGGGTTAGTCGTCCGTGGTATTTATGGAGAAGGCAGTGAAGCGCTCGGTGCGTTGTATCAAATATCCAATCAAATGACACTTGGTAAGTCAGAAGAGGATATTATTCAAGATTTACAGAGTGTTGTAAGCAAAGTGATTGAAAGTGAACGTCAATCTCGTGAATGGGTGATGCAACAATCGGGTATACAGTTAGAGGACCGGATATTTAGGTCTTACGGTGTGTTGGCACATAGCCGCATCATTGAATCGAAGGAAGCGGCCAAATGCTTATCAGATGTCCGATTAGGCATCGATTTAGGTTTAATCAAAAACATTTCAAAAACCATTTTGAATGAGTTAATGGTGCTAACGCAGCCGGGCTTTTTACAACACTACGCGAAGAAATCCCTACAACCAGCTGAACGTGATTGGTTTAGAGCGAACCTAATTCGTGAACGATTACAATTAGAGCAATATTAATTGAAGGAGGCAAACAGGTATGATGTTTGGACGATTTACAGAGAGAGCACAAAAAGTGTTAGCTTTATCTCAAGAAGAAGCTGTACGATTAGGTCATAATAATATTGGAACAGAACATATATTACTCGGCTTAGTGAAAGAGGGCGAAGGTATTGCAGCCAAGGCGCTTTCGTCATTAAACGTGACAGCCGAACAAATCCAACAGGAAGTTGAACAATTAATTGGTGTCGGTCAAAGTGAACAACAAACGATTCATTACACACCACGCGCGAAAAAAGTCATTGAATTATCAATGGATGAAGCGCGTAAATTAAATCATTCATATGTCGGAACAGAGCATATCTTACTAGGCCTAATTCGTGAAGGCGAAGGTGTAGCTGCACGCGTCTTTAACAACTTAGGTGTTAGCCTAAACAAAGCACGCCAGCAAGTGTTACAGCTGTTAGGCAGTAATGAATCAACAGGTAATAATCGTCAACAGAAACAATCAAGTAATGCGAGTACACCAACACTTGATTCATTAGCAAGGGATTTAACAGCAGTGGCACAAGAAAGCAATATCGACCCTGTTATTGGTCGTGCTGAAGAAATTGAACGTGTCATTCAAGTGTTAAGCCGTCGCCGTAAGAACAACCCAGTTCTAATTGGTGAGCCTGGTGTTGGTAAAACAGCGATTGCTGAAGGTCTAGCACAACAAATTATTAATAATGAAGTACCAGAAATTTTACGTGATAAACGCGTGATGACACTTGATATGGGTACTGTTGTTGCAGGTACTAAATACCGCGGTGAATTCGAAGATCGTTTGAAAAAAGTCATGGAAGAAATTCGCCAAGCTAATAATGTCATTCTTTTCATTGACGAATTGCACACATTAATCGGTGCTGGTGGTGCTGAAGGTGCAATTGACGCTTCAAACATCTTGAAACCAGCTCTAGCACGCGGTGACTTACAATGTATTGGTGCCACAACATTAGACGAATATCGTAAATATATTGAAAAAGATGCCGCGTTAGAACGCCGTTTCCAACCGGTTCAAGTTGATGAACCGACACCGGAACAATCACAACAAATTCTTGAAGGATTACGTGACCGTTATGAAGCGCATCACCGTGTTACGATTTCACCTGAAGCGATCGAAAGTGCTGTTCGCCTATCAGACCGTTATATCACGGATCGTTTCTTACCAGATAAAGCGATTGACTTAATTGATGAAGCGGCATCACGTGTACGCTTAAGAAGTTATACTGCTCCACCTAACTTAAAAGAACTTGAACAGAAGTTAGATGAAGTGAAGAAAGAAAAAGATGCGGCTGTACAAAGCCAAGAATTTGAAAAGGCTGCTTCTCTACGTGATAAAGAGCAGAAATTAAAAGATGAACTAGAGAAAACAAAAGACGAGTGGAAAGAAAAGCAAGGTAAAGAAGATTCTGAAGTAACGCTTGAAGATATCGCTCAAGTTGTCTCTACTTGGACGGGAGTGCCTGTTTCTCGCTTAGCGAAGGATGATAAAGAACGCTTACTCAACCTAGAACAAACGCTTCATGATCGTGTTATCGGTCAAAATGAAGCTGTTGACGCTGTTGCTAAAGCAGTTCGTCGTGCTCGTGCAGGCTTGAAAGATCCGAAACGTCCAATTGGTTCATTTATCTTCTTAGGTCCAACAGGTGTTGGTAAGACAGAATTAGCGCGCGCATTAGCGTCTTCAATGTTCGGTGATGAAGATGCAATGATTCGTATGGATATGTCCGAATATATGGAAAAACACGCGACTTCTCGTCTAGTTGGTTCTCCTCCTGGCTATGTAGGCTATGAAGAAGGTGGCCAATTAACGGAAAAAGTACGCACCAAACCTTATTCCGTTATTCTATTAGACGAAATTGAAAAAGCGCACCCTGAGGTCTTTAACATCTTACTACAAGTCCTAGAAGATGGTCGTTTGACTGATGCGAAAGGTCGCGTTGTTGACTTCCGTAATACGGTCTTAATTATGACATCAAACGTGGGTGCTCAAGAATTACGTCGCCAGAAATACGTTGGTTTCAGTGTTGACGATAATCAACAAGATCATAAACAAATGAAATCGAAAGTGATGGACGAATTGAAGAAAGCATTCCGTCCAGAATTCTTAAACCGTATCGACGAAACGATTGTCTTCCATTCACTTGAAGAAGATCATATTAAAGAAATTGTTCAACTCATGGTTAAACAATTACAAAATCGTCTGTCTGAAAGTGAAATTAACTTCACTTTAACAGATGAAGCGATTAAGAAGATTACTGATGAGGGCATGGACTTAGAATATGGTGCTCGACCTTTACGTCGTTCACTTCAGAAGAATGTGGAAGACTTCTTATCAGAAGAACTTCTTCGTGGTACGATTCAAGCAGGGCAAGAAGTAGAAATTGACGTCAATGAAGACGGTGAATTCTATATTGCCTCGACGAAGGATCTTGAACCTGAAACAAATGAACAATCATAAGATTAACAGCCGGATTCATCGATAATCCGGCTGTTTTTTCTACTTTGTTATAATGTAAGCACCTACATAGGAAAGGGAGTAAATTATGGCTAAATCAAAAGTGATCTTTTTCTGTCAGGAATGTGGCTATGAATCACCGAAATGGATGGGGAAATGTCCAGCTTGTCATCAATGGAATACATTAGTTGAGGAAAAGGTGTCAAAAAACGCTGATCGTCATCAAGTAACAGGAGAATCCTCTAAACAACGAAAGAAACCTCAATCGATTAAAGAAGTATCTTCACAAGAAGAGGAACGTTTATCCACGCAAATGGAAGAGTTAAATCGTGTGTTGGGTGGTGGCATTGTACCTGGTTCGCTTGTTCTCATCGGAGGTGACCCCGGTATAGGTAAGTCGACATTATTACTTCAGCTATCATCTCAAGTGGCGAACAATCATATGAATGTGTTGTACATCTCTGGTGAAGAATCGGAAAAACAAACGAAACTACGATCTGACCGACTCGATGCGAATGAGGATCATTTATACATTATGGCGGAAACAAATTTAGAATATGTGATTGATGCCATTGATCAAATGAACCCATCATTTGTCGTCATCGATTCGATTCAGACGATCTTTAATGATGCGGTTACCTCAGCACCAGGCTCTGTTTCCCAAGTCCGTGAATGTACGAGTGCCTTGATGAAAGTGGCAAAGTCGAAAGGAATCTCGATTTTCATCGTGGGTCACGTGACAAAAGAAGGAGCGATTGCAGGGCCGCGCTTGTTAGAGCATATGGTTGATACGGTATTATATTTTGAAGGGGAACGCCATCATACATTCCGAATCCTCCGCAGTGTTAAAAACCGTTTCGGAAGTACACATGAGATGGGCATTTTTGAGATGAAAGAAGAAGGATTAAAAGAAGTCAGTAACCCATCGGAAATCTTTCTAGAAGAGCGATCACAAGGGGTAGCAGGTTCAACAGTAGTCGCTTCATTAGAAGGGACTCGTCCGATGCTAGTGGAAATTCAAGCATTGATCTCCCCGACTCAATTTGGTAACTCCCGCCGTATGGCAACAGGGCTAGATCATAATCGGGTCCCATTACTTATGGCTGTCTTAGAAAAACGAGCTGGGTTATTGTTACAAAACCAAGATGCTTACGTCAAAGTTGCTGGTGGCGTGAAATTAGATGAGCCTGCAATTGATTTAGCAGTTGCTATTAGTGTCTCTTCAAGCTTCCGTGACCAGCCGACACGTCCAGATGATGTATTTATTGGTGAAGTCGGATTAACAGGTGAGGTTAGACGGGTCGCTCGTATTGAACAACGCGTTCACGAAGCACATAAACTTGGATTTAAGCGCATTATTTTACCAAGTAATAACTTAGGCAGTTTTACACCGCCAGAAGGAATTGAATTAGTCGGAGTCAATTCCGTACAAGAGGCTCTAAAAGCAGGTTTGGAGTAATTGTGTTACAAACGAGAAATGTTTGTAACACAATTGACATAAAAAGTTTCGTAATGATATAATGATATCTTTTTGACGCAAATTTTTGAACCGTGCTATAATAAGCTATTATAGTTCATTTATTAACTTATGTTCTATTTTGCTTTTGGTAACACTTAAGAATAGGAGGTGCAAGCATGTTAAAGAGGACGATACAATTGTTTATCGTGGTCGCTGGTGGTGCACTCGGTTATTTATATTCACCTGAAGTTGCATCATTAGTAGGCGTTGACGGGTCAAGTTGGTTCATTCCTTTTATCGGTTTAGTGTTAGGTGCAATCATATTATTTATATCTACTTTTTGGCTCGTGGACTATATTGTTAATCTGTTAAAAGTGATCGAAGAGAAGTTGGTCAAAGCACCAGTGGCCGATTTATTATTTGGTAGTTTAGGTTTGATTGTCGGGTTGGTTCTGGCCTTTCTCGTTAATATTTACTTGCAAGGTTTAAGTAATCCGGTTTTATCTGAGATATTACCTATATTCGTCATGGTGATTTTAGGTTATTTAGGCTTCCAAGTCGGGTTTAAACGACGAAATGAATTTATCAATTTATTATCGATGAATCGTAAAGAATCAGGAGCGGATGAGCAGCAGGCAAATGTCAACCAAGCGCCAGATGTTCGCCCGAAAATCCTAGATACGAGCGTTATTATCGATGGGCGAATAGCTGATATTTGTGAAACGCACTTTTTAGAAGGGTCTATTATTATTCCCCATTTTGTGTTGGAAGAATTACAACATATCGCAGACTCATCAGATGTTTTAAAACGTAATCGCGGACGCCGTGGTTTAGATGTTTTAAACCGATTGCAGAAGGAAGTCCCTGTAGATGTTCAGATTTACGAGGGAGACTTTGAAGACATTCAGGAAGTCGATAGTAAACTAGTGAAATTAACGAAGGTCATGAGTGGTGTTCTTGTGACGAATGATTTTAATCTAAATAAAGTATCCGAGTTTCAGAATGTGACAGTCTTAAATATCAATGATTTGGCGAATGCCGTTAAACCTGTTGTTTTACCAGGTGAAGAGATGAATGTTTATGTCATTAAGGCGGGTAAAGAAGATCGTCAAGGCGTTGCATACTTGGATGACGGCACGATGATTGTGGTCGAAGAAGGTAAGAATCATATCGGTGACAGTCTTGATGTTATTGTGACAAGTGTTCTACAAACTTCAGCAGGCCGCATGATTTTCGCGAAACCGAAAGCACTAGATCAGGCGCAATAAAATAACCTAAGGGGCTGACGCAGTATCAATTGAAAATTATGTGATGTGTCAGCCCTTTTCGTTTGGTTAATGTTCACCTATAATAAATGTAACAAGTTCTAAATGAGATAGGAGACGCAGCATGGAACAATATCAAGCCATTGTTTTAGCAGCTGGACAAGGTAAGCGCATGGGATTAGGGCAAAATAAACAATTACTTCAATTAGGTGGTCACCCGTTAATCGCCCATACACTTAATGTGTTTGAAGAAGATCCTTTATGCCGAGCGATTTATCTTGTTGTGCAAGCAGATGAATACGATGTGATGAAAGAAGTCGTGAATGAATATAGTTTTGAGAAGGTTAAGAAGTACATCACTGGTGGTAATGAACGTCAGGACAGCGTTCGCCAAGGTGTTGAAGCGGTTGAAGAAAACGTGATTACATTTGTCCATGACGGTGCTCGTCCATTTGTGAGCCAAAATGAACTTCATGATTTGTTTGAAGCCACTAAACAACAAGGATCAGCATTCTTAGCAACACCTGTTACAGATACGGTTAAACAACAATCAGAGCAGGGCATTAAAACGTTAGATCGTAATACGCTTTATCAAGCGCAAACGCCACAAGCTTTTCAATATGAGTGGTTAAAACGAGCTCATGATCACGCGTTCAAAAATAGTGTTATGGCAACGGATGATGTGGCGTTATTAGAAGAAATAGGATTAGAACCGATTATTGTAGAAGGTAGCCTAGATAATTTTAAATTAACGAATCCTGAAGATATACAAAAAGCGGAAAATATGCTACAAATGAATAGGTTTGAGAATCGTAAGGAGGAGTCATCGATGATTCGCATTGGACAAGGCTTTGATGTACATCAATTAGTGGAAGGTCGCCCTTGTATCATAGGTGGGGTGGAGATTCCTTACGATTACGGTTTGAAAGGTCATTCTGATGCGGATGTGTTATTACATACGATTGCAGATGCTGCTTTAGGGGCGGTGGGACGAGGTGATATCGGCCGCCATTTCCCTGACGATGACCCGCAATATGAAGGCTATGATTCAAAACAATTACTAAAAGAAGTATGGGAAGACGTAGAAGCGTTAGGCTATACATTAGGTAATGTTGACTGTACGATTATGGCACAAGCACCGAAGATGGCACCATATGTTGATGAGATGAAAACTGTCATTGCCTCCATTTTAAACGCTCGTGAGGATCAAGTGAATGTCAAGGCGACAACAACAGAAAATCTTGGGTTTACAGGGCGTAAAGAAGGCATTGCTGCTCAAGCAGTCATATTATTACACGAAACGTCATAAATTTTGTACAATATTACTTAGACATATGAAAGGGGATCAAATCATGACGGAAAAAGTACGCGTTCGTTATGCACCAAGTCCAACGGGTCATTTGCATATCGGAAACGCTCGAACGGCATTATTTAATTACTTATTCGCTCGTAGTACGGGTGGTGACTTCATCATTCGTATTGAAGATACAGACCAGAAACGAAATGTTGAAGGTGGCGACATCGGTCAGCTAACGTATTTGAAATGGTTAGGCATCGATTGGGATGAGAGTGTTGATATTGATGGAGGTTATGGACCATATCGTCAAATGGACCGCCTGCATATCTATCAAGAATATGCTGATGAGCTCCTTGAAAAAGGACTTGCTTATAAATGCTATATGACAGAAGAAGAATTAGAACAAGAACGTGAAGAGCAACGCGCTCAAGGGAAAGTACCGAAATATTCGGGTGCCCATCGTGATCTAACACCTGAACAAATTCAAGCCTTTGAAGATGAAGGTCGTATTCCAAGCATTCGTTTGCGTGTTCCTAAGAACGAAACGTATACATTTAATGATATCGTGAAGAAGAATATCACCTTTGAATCTGGAGATTTCGGTGATTGGGTCATCATGAAGAAAGACGGGACGCCAACGTATAATTTCGCTTGTGCGATTGATGATTACTTGATGAAGATTACTGATGTCTTACGCGGTGAAGATCACATCTCGAATACACCGAAACAAATGATGGTTTACCATGCATTTGGCTGGGAAGTCCCGAGATTTGCGCACATGACCTTAATTGTGAATGAAGAACGTAAGAAATTGAGTAAACGTGATGAAGATATCATTCAATTTATTGAACAATATGCAGACTTAGGTTATTTACCTGAGGCGCTATTTAATTTTATCGCATTACTTGGCTGGTCACCTCAAGGTGAAGAAGAGCTGTTTACGCGTGAAGAGCTGACAGAAATCTTTGACCCAGAGCGTTTATCGACATCACCTGCTGTATTCGACCCAAGCAAATTGAAGTGGATGAACAATCAATATATTAAAGACAGTTCATTAGAGCGTGTGATTGATTTGACGTTGCCACATTTAATTGAAGCAGGTAAAGTGTCTGAAGATATGAGTGCAGAAGACCGCGAGTGGTTGGAAAAACTCATCTCCCTTTATCATAATCAATTGAATTATGGCGCGGAGATTGTTGAGCTGACAGAACTCTTCTTCCGTAAAGAAATCAATTATGATGAAGAGAGCCAGGCTGTATTAGATCAAGAACATGTGCCAGATATGTTAGCGCATTTCAAATCAGAATTAGAACAATTAGATGAACTGACACCAGAAGATGTCAAAGCTGCCACTAAAGCAACGCAGAAAGCAACAGGTAATAAAGGTAAGCAATTGTTCATGCCGATTCGTGTGGCAACCACAGGGCAAATGCATGGACCTGAATTGCCAGATGCCATTAGTCTTCTTGGAAAAGAAACCGTCATTCATCGATTGAATCAAGTCGCATCGTCGTAACGACTTTTACTTTAGCGACATATGAATAGTCAAAGCGTTGATGAGGAGAAGTAAAACGTGTGATTTAACTTCAGAGAAAGCTACATAAGCTGAGAGTAGCTGTTAAAGATCCGTTTGAAATGCACCTCTGAGCCTTCACTTGAATAAATAGTATGGTGAAGCGGATGGCTCCGTTACAAGCTATAAGTTGAGGGGGGATAATCCTCTAAACAGAGTGGAACCGCGCTATGTAGCGTCTCTGTCTATATAAGTTATAGGCAGGGACGTTTTTTATTGAGATCAGTTACCTCATCACAAGGAGGGAAGAATAATGTTTAAATTTTTTAAGCTGCTTAAAGAAGATGTCGATGTCGTGTTCGACCAGGACCCAGCAGCACGCAATCGATTAGAAGTTATGCTGACGTATGCGGGTGTTCATGCAGTTTGGGCGCATCGGTTTGCACGCGGCTTTCAAAAACGCAATATGAAGTTTATTGCCCGGGTAATATCACAAGTGAGTCGCTTTTTAACGGGTATTGAAATCCATCCAGGCGCTAAAATTGGCCGTCGCTTTTTTATCGATCATGGCATGGGTGTTGTCGTTGGTGAAACATGCGAAATCGGGGATAATGTCACGATTTTTCAGGGTGTCACCTTAGGAGGTACAGGCAAGGAAGGCGGCAAACGTCACCCTACCTTGAAAGATAATGTGCTAGTCGCAACTGGTGCGAAGGTGCTCGGCTCTATTACGATCGAAGAGCATTCAAAAATAGGAGCTGGCTCTGTTGTCTTAAAAGACGTACCTAAGTATTCAACTGTTGTTGGTATCCCAGGTAATATTGTGGTCAAAGATGGGGTTAAAGTGAAGAAGAACTTTGATCACCATAAACTGCCCGATCCTGTTGCTGATAAATGTGATTATTTAGACCAAAAAATTGCTGAATTGCAGGCTGAAGTGAAAGCATTGAAAGGAGAGAATCATCGTGACGATTAGAATGTACAATACATTAACGCGTCAAAAAGAAGAGTTCAAACCAATCGAAGACGGTAAGGTGAAAATGTATGTTTGCGGGCCGACTGTCTATAATTATATTCACGTAGGTAATGCCCGTCCGGCGATTGTGTTTGATACGATCAGACGTTATTTAGATTATCGTGGTTATGAGGTTGAATATGTACTTAATTTCACCGATGTTGATGATAAACTCATCAAGGCTTCACATGAATTAGGTGAAGATGTTCCGGCGATTGCTGAGCGTTTTATTCAGGCGTATAAGGAAGATGTCGGCGCTTTAAATGTGCAAGAAGCGGTTCATCATCCGCGCGTGACTGACACGATGGATGAGATTATTGATTTTATTAAAGGATTGATCGATAAAGGTTATGCCTATGAAGCGGATGGAGATGTTTATTTTAAGACACGTGCTTTCGATGAATACGGTAAATTATCTCACCAATCCATCGACGAATTACAATCGGGATCGCGTATTCAGGTAGGCGATAAGAAAGAAGATCCTCTTGATTTTGCGTTATGGAAAGATGCTAAAGATGGTGAAATAGCTTGGGAGAGCCCGTGGGGTGAAGGTCGACCAGGTTGGCATATCGAATGTTCAGCAATGGCCAAAAAGCACTTAGGTGACACCATCGATATTCATGCTGGTGGGCAAGACTTGTCATTCCCGCACCATGAGAATGAAATCGCCCAGTCAGAATGCTTCAATGATGAAACATTTGCTAATTATTGGCTTCATAATGGCTATATTCAAATCGATAATGAAAAAATGTCGAAATCACTAGGTAATTTTATTTTAGTCCATGATCTTGTTAGAGAACATGATCCAAACGTGGTACGCTTCTTTATGTTAAGTGTTCATTACCGGAATCCGATTAATTTCAACGATGAATTATTAGCGAGTGCCAAGCGTAGTTTTGATCGATTGAAATCAGCGTATGATAATTTAGCGCACCGTAAGCAAGCGAGCATGAATCTATCAAGCGATGGGCAAGAATGGTTGGATCAAGTAGAACGTCATGTTGACACATTTGTTCAAGAAATGGATGATGATTTTAATACAGCGAATGCAATCAGTGTTTTATTTGATTTAGCTAAAGATGCGAACATTTATTTAGAGCAAGATCAGACGTCATCCGATGTAATTGATCGATTTATGGCAGCGTTTGATGAAATAACAGGCGTTCTTGGTTTCTCATTAGTGACGACTGAATTATTAGATGAAGAAATCGAGACCTTAATAGAAGAACGGAAACAAGCGAGAAAAGATCGCCAATTCGCTCGAGCTGATGAAATTCGTGATCAACTAGCAGATATGGGTATTATTTTAGAAGACACGCCACAAGGAACGAGATGGAAAAGACAATGAATCCTAAATCGATGAAAAGCTTGACGCTAGCTTACATGGGTGATGTTGTTTATGAAAAAGCGATTCGTGACTATTTAATTCGAAGCGGTGAAGTTAAACCTAATGAACTGCATAACTTAGCTGTGTCTTTCGTGTCAGCGAAGGCACAAGCGATCGTTATGCTTCGTTGGTTGGACAACGAAACATTGACTGAACAAGAAGCAGCGGTCGCTAGGCGCGGCCGTAATGCGAAATCAAGCGTACCGAAAAATACTGACCCTCAAACATACCGTTACAGTACAGCGTTTGAAGCACTTTTAGGTTATTTATATTTTAGCGAGTCATTTGAGCGGGTGGATGAATTGATTCAAGATGCGATTACCATATTGGAAGAAAGGAGTGGGTCCGAGTGAGTGAAGAATGGATTACTGGGAAAAATCCAGTACTAGAAACGTTGAAGTCAGGGCGTTCTGTGAATAAGTTGTTAGTGTTAGAAACGATGAAGCCACAAGCTCAGCAACAACTGATTCAAGCTGCGAAACAACAAAATGTTCAGGTTCAAAAGGTTCCTAAACAGAAACTAGATGCAATTGGCAGTCACCACCAAGGTGTCGCGGCCTCAGTCGCAGCTTATGATTATGCTGATTTAGATGATTTGTTCGCCAGAGCCGAAGCCAGAAACGAGGCACCTTTTTTCATTTTATTAGATCAACTAGAAGATCCACATAATCTAGGCTCTATTATGCGAACGGCTGATGCGGTAGGTGCTCATGGTATTGTTATACCGAAACAGCGCTCCGTCCAATTGACACAAACCGTCGCTAAAGCATCAACGGGAGCGATTGAACATATTCCAGTTGCTCGCGTGACGAATATGAACCAAACGATTGAAGAGCTGAAAGAACACAATGTTTGGATAGTTGGAACGGATGCTAGTGCCAATCAGGATTACCGTGAGGCCGAATACGATATGCCAATTGCCTTAGTTGTCGGAAGTGAAGGACAAGGCATGAGTCGACTAGTAGCTAAAAACTGTGATTGGTTTGTTAAATTACCAATGAAAGGCCAGGTTACATCACTAAATGCATCGGTTTCTGCAAGCATATTAATGTACGAGGTTCTGCGGAAGCGCGATCAGGTAGGAGAGTAGGCATCATGATTGTATTAGTAGTAGACGGCTATAATATAATCGGTGACTGGGACGAGTTAAAGTCGTTAAGTGAGCGAGATTTAGAACAAGCCCGGTCGCGATTGATCGAAATGTTAGCGGAGTATCAAGCTTATACAGGTCACCGCGTCATCGTCGTGTTTGATGCCTATTATGTCAGAGGAGTCGAACGATTTTATAACACCTTGCAAGTAGAAGTTATTTTCACGCGTGAGAAGGAGACGGCTGACGATAAAATCGAAAAGCTCGTTAAAGATTTAATGAATGTTAAAACGAAAGTCTATGTAGCGACGTCAGATTATGCAGAACAATGGACAATTTTTGCTCAAGGGGCTTTAAGAAAGTCGGCCCGTGAATTAGCGATTGAAATTAATTCAATCGACAAAGATATTCGTCAAAATCTCGAAAAGCAAGCTGACGTTAAGCCTAAAGCGAAAATTCCACTTAGTGATGATGTGTTGAAGAAGTTCGAAAATTGGCGAAGAGGGAATAATTGACTAGATTTAGTTGACTGAAAATTCACAACTCCTGTATAATAACCGTATATTTACAAAATGAGCAGTCGATTGACAATGAATCGTGTTAGGTATGGTTCGATACGGGAGGAATCTAAGTGAACACCAAACAAGAGACAAAGAACCACCTGAATTTTGATCAACTAGATGATGAAGTTGTATTAGATTATGTTCAACAAGGCGAAGTCCAAGCATTAGAGTATCTCATTCAAAAATATCGTAGTTTTGTTCGTGCTAAAGCGAGAACATATTTTTTGATTGGAGCTGATCGTGAGGACATTGTGCAAGAAGGAATGATTGGTTTATATAAAGCAATCCGTGATTTCCAGGATGATAAGCAATCGTCCTTTAAGGTGTTTGCTGAGCTGTGCGTGACGCGTCAGATTATTACAGCTATCAAAACAGCAACCCGTCAAAAACATATACCGCTTAATTCTTATGTTTCGTTGGACAAACCTGTTTACGAAGAAGATTCTGACCGTACCTTGATTGATATGATTGCCGAAGACGAAAAGGCCGATCCTGAGCGATTATTAATTAATCGTGAAAGAATTGGTGATATGGAAATTAAAATGCAAGAGTTGTTAAGCGAGCTTGAGCAAGAGGTTTTAGAGCTTTATTTAGATGGACAAACATATCAGGAAATATCGGATGAGTTAGGTCGTCATATTAAGTCAATCGATAACGCATTACAACGAATAAAACGCAAACTAGAACGCCGTATTTCAGTCAATGAGATTACGTTTACCTAAGCCTTACTGCCATTTGACATTGATAATAGAGAGTGGTAGATTAGTGAAAGTGATAAAATACGTTAATAAAAGAGGTATGTGTGATGCGTAAGAAGGTCGCGTTGGCTTGTACCGATTGCCATAATCGAAACTATACAACTGAGAAACAAGCACAAACCTCAGATCGAATAGAGATAAAGAAATATTGTAATCGATGTGCGCAACATACGCTCCATCGAGAGACGAAGTAACATGGTAAGGTGTTAGGAGGGGAAATCGTGATTAGCTTTTTCAAAGATGTTAGTCGTGAAATGCGGAAAGTAACTTGGCCGACAGGAAACGAATTAACACGCTATACAGTCATTGTTATTTTGACAGTTTTATTTGTCGCTATTTACTTTACAGTCGTCGACCTAGGGATTTCGCAAATTCTAGAATTACTATAATGTTTTTTATGATTAAATGCATTAAAATGTGATATAATGTTGACAAAAGAAACCCGCTCGGCCGGGTTTTTTATATTGTCAAAAAACCCGGAGAAAGTATAGGAGGGAAGGCTAAGGCCGGATTTATGGAAAAGAATTGGTATGTCGTCCACACGTATTCAGGTTATGAAAACAAAGTGCGATTAAACTTAGAAAAACGAATCGAATCGATGGGTATGGAGGATAAGATCTTCCGTGTCATTGTGCCTGAAGAAGAAGAGACCGAAGTGAAGAATGGCAAAAAGAAGACTGCAATGAAAAAGACCTTTCCAGGTTACGTGTTAACTGAAATGGTCATGACAGATGATTCCTGGTTTGTTGTGCGTAATACACCTGGTGTTACTGGATTCGTAGGTTCTTCAGGTGCGGGGCAAAAGCCAACGCCAGTATTGCCTGAAGAAGCTGAGCGCGTCTTGAAACGCATGGGTGTCCAAGAAACACAACAAGAAGTTGATTTCGAATTGAAAGAATTGGTTCGCGTCATTGATGGACCGTTTGCTAATTTCGAAGGTACGATTGAGAATATTGATGCTGATAAACAAAAACTTAAAGTTCACGTTAATATGTTTGGTCGTGAAACGCCAGTAGAATTAGACTTTAATCAAGTCGAAAAAATATAATCAGATGGTTGCATTTTTGATATAAAGATGCTAGAATTTTTATGTTTCGTACGGCTAAAAATGTCGTCGTAATAAATGAGTGGGAGGGACAAAAGTTCCCGCAACCACATCACGGACTTTAAGGAGGTGTGTCTCGTGGCTAAAAAAGTAGTAGACGTTGTAAAATTACAAATTCCTGCAGGTAAAGCAAACCCAGCTCCACCAGTAGGTCCTGCACTAGGTCAAGCTGGTATTAATATCATGGGATTCTGTAAGGAATTCAACGCACAAACAGAAGATCAAGCTGGTATGATTATTCCGGTTGAAATTTCGGTTTATGAAGACCGTTCATTTACATTTGTAACCAAAACGCCACCTGCTGCGGTGCTTCTTAAGAAAGCAGCTGGTATCGAGTCAGGTTCTGGTGAGCCAAACCGTAATAAAGTAGCTTCAGTAACAAGCGATCAAGTTCGCGAAATTGCTGAAACGAAAATGCCTGACTTAAACGCTACTGACGTCGATGCGGCGGTACGTATGGTTGAAGGTACTGCACGTAGCATGGGCATCACGATTGAAGGATAATCCTTCTAAACTTGAAAACGCTCGGGGGAGGTTGCGGAAGTCGTTTCGCAACCTTTATTACGGCGTTTAAGGATAAGCAGTTCTGTGTATAGCCAAAGCACATGATACTGTCTTCGCCTAAAGGCTCGTATGAATACGAGTTGACTTTAGTGGGAGGTTCAACCGTTAAAACCACATTGAGGAGGAAGTTAAAATGGCTAAAAGAGGTAAAAAGTTTCAAGAAGCTTTAAAGCTTGTTGATCGTTCAAAAACGTATGATATTCAAGAAGCAGTTGAACTTGTTAAGAAAACATCAATTGCTAACTTTGATGAAACAGTTGAAGCGGCTTTCCGTTTAGGGGTAGACCCTAAAAAAGCTGACCAACAAATTCGCGGTGCAATGGTTCTACCACACGGTACAGGTAAAAGCCAACGCGTCCTAGTCATCGCTAAAGGTGATAAAGCGAAAGAAGCTGAAGCTGCAGGTGCAGATTACGTAGGCGACCAAGAATACATTGATCAAATCAATAATGGTTGGTTCGAATTCGACGTTGTTGTTGCAACACCTGACATGATGGCGGAAGTTGGTAAGCTTGGTCGAGTATTAGGACCAAAAGGCTTAATGCCAAACCCTAAAACAGGTACTGTAACGTTTGAAATTGAAAAAGCTGTCCAAGAAATCAAAGCTGGTAAAGTTGAATACCGCGTTGATAAATCAGGAAACGTTCATGTACCGATCGGTAAAGTATCATTCGATGATCAAAAACTTGTCGAAAACTTTGAAGCCCTAACTGAAACATTAGTGAAAGCTAAACCACAAACGTCTAAAGGTACTTATATGCGCAATGCTTCAGTATCATCAACAATGGGTCCTGGAATCCGTGTTGACATTTCAAGTTACGCTAAAAAGTAATTGACTTTCAATTATATATTAGTTATAATTTGAGACGTTGTTAAATTAAATAATGATTATACCGTAGACAGCAGGGGCGATTCGTCGCTTAATTCTTGCCCTGCCGAGGTGTGTGACGTGATATAATTGGACACTCGTAATGTGTACAAAATAAATCCATCATGCCTCCATGTCTACATGGAGGCATTTTTTGATGCTAATGCTATCATAGTTAAGTGTTAATTTCATTTTGATTTAGCGCTTAGTTGTTGAATTGTGTGGAGCGTAGGTGGTGACTCCTACGGGAACAGCAAGAGTCTCGAGACCCCGCAGGAAGTGCTTTTCTTCCGAGGAGGCTCGAGCCGTGCCCGTGGAAAGCGTCCACCGATAGCGTAACGCAATTCAATAACGGACTTAAATATAGCGTTTGGATAACACCACACGGTATGATGATAAATAAGACTAGGGGGTGGAACGATGAGCAAAGGTCAAGTACTTGAGCACAAAAAGCAACAGGTTGAGATGATTGTTGAAGGTTTCCAAAACAGTAAGACATCAGTACTTGTTGACTATCGTGGCCTTGACGTAGATGAAGTAAGTGAACTTCGTCAACAACTTCGTGAAGCAGGTGTAGAATTCCGTGTTTATAAAAACACAATGACACGCCGAGCAGTTGAACAAGTTGGTTATGAAGAATTGAACGATGCACTAGTTGGACCTACAGCAATTGCATTCTGTGAAGAAGATGCCGTTGCTCCAGCAAAAGTTATTGGTCAATTCGCTAAAGACCATCAAGCACTTGAAATTAAAGGTGGCGTAATCGAAGGACAAGTTGCAACAGTTGAACAACTGAAAGAACTTGCAGAACTACCGTCACACGAAGGTCTTGTTGCAATGCTTCTTAGCGTACTACAAGCACCAATGCGTAACTTCGCGTATGCAACACAACAAGTTGCAGATCAGAAGAATGAAGAAGAAGGCGCTTAATCCAGTCGCCTAAAACGGATAAAAACACAAATCACAAGGAGGAACTTAATCATGACTAAAGAGCAAATTATTGATGCGATTAAGGAAATGTCAGTTTTAGATCTTAATGAATTAGTTAAAGCAATTGAAGAGGAGTTTGGTGTATCAGCAGCAGCACCAGTTGCAGCAGCAGGTGCAGCAGGTGGCGAAGAAGAAGCTGAAGAACAAACAGAATTCGAAGTTGTTCTTGCGGACGCTGGCGACTCTAAGATCAAAGTTGTTAAAGCAGTACGTGAAATCACTGGCCTAGGTCTTAAAGAAGCTAAAGAACTAGTTGACAATGCACCTGGTACAGTTAAAGAAGGCGTTGCGAAAGAAGACGCAGATCAAATGAAAGAACAACTAGAAGAAACTGGCGCAACAATCGAATTAAAATAATAGTCATTAAGTTAAATAAGCTCGCTGACCAATCTATCAGCGAGCTTATGTTTGTTTAAGTTAATGTTCTTAAAAGTACTAAAACTAAGCTTTCGCTAGATCTTTTTGGCGGAAGCTCAGTTTTTCTTATTAACTTAACATGTAATCTACAATTCCCCAACGAATAATGATCGAGTTAGCGAGAAGGTGAGATTGTGAGTGAACAATATTTTACAAATAGCCCCCAAAGCAAAAGCCATCCGTCCCAATTTCAGACGAAGATCAATGATATAAATTTAATATTCCATACAGATGATGGTGTTTTTTCCAAGAAACAAGTTGATTATGGTACGCGTGTTTTACTAGAACATTTTTCGATACCGAATGAATCAGGGCGTGTTTTGGATGTTGGGTGTGGTTATGGTCCGGTTGGCATTACTATTGCTAAACAACATGAGGGTTTGAGCATTGACATGGTGGATATTAATGAGCGTGCGATTCAACTAGCGCATAAAAATATCCAAGAAAATCAAGTTAAAGCAGCCAAAGCTTTCATCAATGATCGACTGACTGATCTTCCGGCTAATGAATATACAACCATTATCACGAACCCGCCATTTCGAGCAGGGAAAGCGGTTGTGTTTGATATTGTTGACCAAAGTTTTAAGTGTCTCGTTCAGCAGGGTGAATTGTGGTTAGTTGTACAAAAGAAACAAGGAGCTCCTTCGTTAAAAAGGAAAATGGAGGATGTTTTCGGAAATGTTGACGTTATAAAACGGGATAAAGGTTATTATGTTTTAAAGTCAATTAAAATTGACTAGCTTGTAGCCTTGTGATATCATTAAAAAATGCCACTAGATACAAATCTTTGTCAAGTTATTTTTCATACTTTCTAAAAAATATTAACAATGGTTTGTAGATAAGTGAAATAGAGCTGTTTTGAGGTATAAACTGAGCACGTTAAACCGATAATGGTTACATGCTCGTTTATAGATATATAGTTTATCATGTTTTGGATAAATTGTATATCCTTTGAAAAAAGTTAGATATAACATTTGTAAACATACAAATGTTGTTATATAGGCTTGTGAAACGATGTGGATCAAGCAAGTTCGGCATGCCTAAATGTCGGACGGTTTTTTGTTTTAAATATTTGGTTGTTTGAGGGGTGAAGCAGTTGACAGGTCAACTAGTTCAATATGGTCGACACCGCCAGCGTAGAAGCTACGCGCGAATTAGCGAAGTGCAAGAATTACCGAACTTAATCGAGATTCAAACCGCTTCGTATCAATGGTTTTTAGATGAAGGGTTAAAAGAAATGTTTGCTGACATTTCACCAGTAGAAGATTTTACTGGTAACCTCTCATTAGAGTTTGTGGATTACTCATTAGGTGAACCGAAGTATTCGGTCAATGATGCAAAAGAACGTGACGTAACGTATAATGCGCCGTTACGTGTGAAAGTTCGCTTGTTAAACAAGGAAACAGGTGAAGTGAAAGAACAAGAAGTCTTCATGGGAGATTTCCCATTAATGACAGACACAGGTACGTTCATTATTAATGGTGCTGAACGTGTGATTGTTTCTCAACTTGTTCGTTCACCAGGTGTTTATTTCAGCGACAAAATTGACAAGAACGGCAAGAAAGGCTACACGTCAACAGTTATTCCGAGCCGTGGTGCTTGGTTAGAATTTGAAACTGATGCTAAAGATGTCGTTCATGTGCGTATTGACCGGACACGTAAATTGCCAATCACCGTGTTGTTACGTGCTTTAGGTTTTAGCTCTGATGAAGAGATTATTAATTTATTAGGTGACAACGAATTTGTTCGTAACACCTTAGAAAAAGACAACACAGAAGATAGTGAAAAAGCACTGATCGAGATTTACGAACGGTTACGCCCGGGTGAACCACCGACAGCAGAGAACGCAAAAAGCTTGCTTTATTCCCGCTTTTTCGACCCGAAACGTTATGATTTAGCCCGTGTCGGTCGTTACAAAATGAATAAGAAACTACAAATCAAAGATCGCTTGTTTAATCAAACGTTGGCAGAATCAATTGCTGACGAAGAAACAGGTGAAGTCATCGCTCGAAAAGGCGATAAACTGAATCGTCGTTTATTAGATAAGATTACTCCTTATCTAGAAAAAGAAGAGGATGCCGTTGGTGAACAGATTTTAGAACCACAAGATGGTGTGTTAGAAGATCCTGTGAAAATCCAATCGATTAAGATCATCGATCCGACTGATCCAGATGGTGAGAAAACACTCAATGTCATTGGTAATGGTATTGTTGATGATGAACTTAAACATATTACTTATTCAGACATTGTAGCATCAATCAGTTACTTCTTTAACTTGTTGCACACAGTTGGTAAAACAGATGATATTGACCACTTAGGTAATCGTCGTTTACGTTCTGTAGGTGAGTTGTTACAAAACCAATTCCGTATTGGCTTGTCTCGTATGGAGCGTGTCATTCGTGAACGTATGTCTATTCAAGATACAGAGTCCATTACGCCGCAACAGTTAATCAATATTCGACCGGTTATTGCTTCGATTAAAGAGTTCTTTGGTAGTTCACAGTTATCGCAATTCATGTACCAAACGAATCCATTAGCTGAATTGACGCACAAACGCCGTCTATCAGCTCTAGGACCAGGTGGTTTAACGCGTGAACGTGCTGGTATGGAAGTCCGTGACGTTCACTACTCGCACTACGGTCGTATGTGTCCAATCGAAACACCAGAAGGACCCAACATCGGTCTGATTAACTCACTTTCATCTTATGCGAAAGTGAATCCATTTGGTTTCATTGAGACGCCATATCGCCGTGTTGACCCTGAAACAGGTAAAGTAACGGGTCATACTGATTACTTAACAGCAGATGAAGAAGATAACTACATTGTTGCTCAGGCAAACGCAACATTGAATGAAGATGGTACTTTTACGGATGAAGAAGTTATTGCTCGTTTCCGTGGTGAAAACATCGTTGTAAAACGTGAACAAATTGACTACATGGACGTTTCGCCGAAGCAGGTTGTATCTGCAGCGACAGCATGTATTCCATTCTTAGAAAATGACGACTCTAACCGTGCCTTAATGGGTGCGAACATGCAGCGCCAGGCTGTACCGTTGGTTGATCCTGAATCACCAACAGTTGGTACAGGTATGGAATATGTATCTGGTAAAGACTCAGGTGCAGCAATTGTTAACCAACACGAAGGCGTTGTAGAAAAAGTTGAAGCGAAAGAAGTTCATGTTCGTCGAATTGAAACAGTTGATGGTAAGGAAGTAGAAGGCGATTTAGATCGCTATCGTTTCCAAAAATACATCCGTTCCAACCAAGGTTCTTGCTATAACCAACGTCCAATCGTTTCTAAAGGTGATCGCTTAGAAAAAGGCGAAGTCATCGCTGATGGTCCGTCAATGGATCGCGGAGAACTAGCTTTAGGTCGTAATGCATTAGTTGCCTTTATGACTTGGGATGGTTACAACTATGAGGACGCCGTAATCATGAGCGATCGTCTGGTTAAAGACGACGTGTTCACTTCGATTCATATTGAAGAATTTGAATCTGAAGCGCGTGACACGAAGCTAGGTCCTGAAGAGATTACACGAGATATTCCTAATGTTGGTGAAGATGCTCTGAAAGACTTAGATGAGAGTGGCATTATCCGTGTTGGTGCTGAAGTAACAGATGGTGACATCCTAGTCGGTAAAGTTACGCCAAAAGGTATGACAGAATTATCATCTGAAGAGCGTCTGCTTCACGCTATTTTCGGTGAAAAAGCTCGTGAAGTTCGTGATACATCATTACGTGTACCTCACGGTGGTGGCGGTATTGTACACGATGTAAAAGTGTTCAACCGTGTTGATGGAGACGAATTATCACCAGGCGTTAATAAGCTTGTTCGTGTTTATATTGTTCAAAAACGCCGTATTTCTGAAGGTGACAAGATGGCAGGTCGTCACGGTAACAAAGGTGTTATCTCACGTATTTTACCGGAAGAAGATATGCCATTCCTACCAGATGGTACACCTGTTGATGTCATGCTTAACCCATTAGGTGTTCCGTCTCGTATGAATATCGGACAGGTGTTAGAATTACACCTTGGTATGGCAGCTCGTGAATTAAACATCAACGTAGCGTCTCCTGTCTTTGACGGTGCGAACGAAGAAGATGTTTGGGAAACTATGGAAGAAGCTGGTCTAGCTCGCGACGGTAAGTCCGTCCTTTATGACGGTCGTACTGGCGATGCATTCGATAACCGCGTTTCAGTGGGTGTCATGTATATGATCAAGCTAGAACACATGGTTGACGACAAACTACACGCTCGTTCGACTGGACCGTATTCACTTGTTACGCAACAACCACTTGGTGGTAAAGCACAGTTTGGTGGTCAGCGTTTCGGTGAGATGGAAGTTTGGGCTCTCGAAGCATATGGTGCAGCGTACACACTTCAAGAGCTATTAACCGTTAAGTCTGACGATGTGGTTGGACGTGTGAAAACGTATGAAGCAATCGTCAAAGGTGAGAACTTACCTGAACCAGGTGTTCCAGAATCATTCCGCGTCTTAATCAAGGAACTGCAAAGTCTTGGTATGGATGTGAAAATGTTAACGGATGATGAAACGGAAATCGATATGCGAGATCTAGAAGAAGATGATCAATCGACTGATCAATTAAACGTCAATATAGAACGACATGAGCCAGAGGAGTCGGCTGAATAATTGTTCTATCAATTAACTGTTCGAAAAAATGAGGGAGGTAGTCTCCTTGATCGATGTAAATAAATTTGAGTATATGAAAATTGGTTTAGCGCCATCGGAGAAAATTCGTGGATGGTCTTACGGAGAAGTTAAAAAGCCAGAAACGATTAACTACCGTACATTGAAGCCAGAGAAAGACGGTCTTTTCTGTGAGCGAATCTTTGGTCCGACTAAAGATTGGGAGTGTCACTGCGGAAAATACAAACGTGTTCGTTATAAAGGCATTGTTTGTGACCGCTGTGGCGTTGAAGTAACGAAAGCAACCGTTCGACGTGAGCGTATGGGGCATCTTGAATTAGCTGCCCCTGTCTCTCATATCTGGTATTTCAAAGGTATTCCGAGCCGTATGGGCTTAGTTCTTGATCTGTCACCTCGTGCTTTAGAAGAAGTGATTTATTTCGCTTCATATATCGTGACAGAACCAGGTAACACCCCACTTGAAAAGAAACAATTGCTTTCTGAGAAAGAGTACCGTGCTTATTATGATAAATACGGCAAGTCTTTCCAAGCTCATATGGGTGCAGAAGCAATTCGTAAACTACTTCATAGTGTTGATTTAGAATCTGAAGTAGAAGAGTTAAAAGTAGAATTGAAAACAGCGCAAGGTCAGCGCCGTACACGTGCGATTAAGCGGCTTGAAGTACTTGAATCATTCCGTAACTCAGGAAATGATCCAGCTTGGATGGTATTGGATGTTTTACCAATCATTCCTCCAGAATTACGTCCAATGGTTCAATTAGACGGAGGCCGTTTTGCGACATCAGACCTTAATGATCTTTACCGTCGTGTAATTAATCGTAACAATCGTTTGAAGCGCTTATTAGATTTAGGTGCACCAACGATTATCGTGCAAAACGAGAAGCGTATGTTACAGGAATCAGTTGACGCATTAATCGATAATGGTCGTCGCGGTCGTCCAGTAACAGGACCAGGAAACCGTCCACTTAAATCACTTTCACACATGCTGAAAGGTAAGCAAGGTCGTTTCCGTCAAAATTTACTTGGTAAGCGTGTTGACTATTCAGGTCGTTCAGTTATCGTTGTTGGCCCGAACTTAAAGATGTATCAATGTGGTTTACCTAAAGAAATGGCGATTGAATTATTCAAACCATTCGTCATGCGTGAACTTGTTGATCGTGGTTTAGCGCATAATATCAAATCAGCTAAGCGAAACATTGAACGCTTACGCCCAGAAATCTGGGATGTGCTTGAAGATGTGATTAAAGATCACCCTGTGATGTTAAACCGTGCACCAACATTGCACCGTTTAGGTATTCAATCATTTGAGCCAGTCCTTGTTGAAGGACGTGCGATTCGTTTACACCCACTCGCATGTACAGCTTATAACGCTGACTTCGACGGTGACCAAATGGCGGTACACGTTCCGCTTTCACAAGAAGCGCAGGCAGAAGCGCGTGTATTAATGCTTGCAGCGCAAAACATCCTGAACCCGAAAGATGGTAAGCCAGTTGTTACACCATCTCAGGACATGGTATTAGGTAACTATTACTTAACATTAGAGCGAGAAAATGCGCTTAATGAAGGTAAAGTTTTCTCAACACCATCTGAAGCGTTAACTGCTTATAATAATGGTTATGTTCATTTACACAGCCGTATCGGTGTTTATGCAGGATCGTTAAATAAACCGCAATTTACCGAAGAACAAAATCGTAAAGTGTTGTTAACAACTGTTGGTAAGATTATCTTCAACGAAATCTTGCCGGATTCATTCCCTTACATGAATGAACCGACAGCTTCTAACTTAGAGGTTGAAACACCAGATCAATATTTCATCGACCCTACAGAAGATGCAAGAGAAGTACTGCAATCACGTGATTTAGTACTACCATTCAAGAAGGGCATCTTGGGTGATATCATCGCTGAAGTCTTCAAATACTACAAGCTTTCAGAAACATCGAAAATGCTTGACCGTATGAAAGACTTAGGGTTCGAATACTCAACTAAAGCAGGTATCACAATCGGTGTTTCTGACATCGTTGTATTAGATGAAAAACAACAAATTATCGATGATGCACAAGAGAAAGTTGATAACGTTACTAAACAGTTCCGTCGTGGTTTAATCACGGAAAATGAACGTTATGATCGTGTTGTTTCAGTTTGGACAGATGCTAAAGACGATATTCAAAATCGTCTACTAGGCGCATTAGGTAACTTGAATCCGATCTATATGATGAGTGATTCTGGTGCACGTGGTAACGCCTCTAACTTTACACAGTTAGCTGGTATGCGTGGTCTGATGGCTAACCCATCTGGTAAAATCATCGAACTACCGATCAAATCGAACTTCCGTGAAGGTTTAACGGTATTAGAATACTTTATTTCAACGCACGGTGCTCGTAAAGGTCTTGCGGATACCGCACTGAAAACGGCTGACTCAGGTTACTTAACACGTCGTCTAGTCGATGTTGCGCAAGACGTGATTGTCCGCGAAGATGACTGTGGAACTGACCGAGGTATGGAAGTTAGCACTTTAAGTGAAGGTAGCGAAACAATCGTGCCACTTTATGACCGTCTAGTAGGACGTACAGCATTTCGTTCAGTGAAACATCCTGAAACAAATAACGATCTAGTTAAACGTGATGAGCTAATCACAGAAGACATTGCTAAAGAAATTGTGGAATCCGGTGTTGAGGAAGTTGTCATCCGCTCAGTCTTCACTTGTAACACACCACATGGCGCTTGTAAGAAATGTTATGGACGTAATATGGCAACAGGTGAACAAGTGGATGTTGGTGAAGCAGTTGGAATTATCGCAGCACAGTCAATCGGTGAACCTGGTACACAGCTAACCATGCGTACCTTCCACACTGGTGGTGTAGCTGGTGATGACATCACACAAGGTCTACCGCGTATCCAAGAGGTGTTCGAAGCTCGTAATCCTAAAGGTCAAGCGATCATCAGTGAAATTCACGGAACGGTTAAAGAAATTAACGAGTTCAAAGATAAGAAAGAAGTCGTTGTTCAAGGTCAAATCGAAACACGCAAGTACAACGCCATGTACAATGCGCGTATGAAAGTTGCAGAAGGTGATACTGTAAAACCAGGTGAAGCACTTGTTGAAGGTTCTATTGATCCGAAAGAATTAATTAACGTTCAAGGCTTGCAGGGTGTTCAAGAGTACTTGCTTAAAGAAGTACAAAAAGTTTACCGTATGCAAGGTGTTGAAATCAGCGATAAACACGTCGAAGTAATGGTAAGACAAATGTTACGTAAAGTACGTGTGATTGAAGGTGGTGATACAGACTTACTACCTGGATCATTAATGGAATTCCAACAGTTCAAAGAAGCGAACCACGATGTCTTAGTACAAGGTGGCCAGCCTGCTGTTGCGAAACCGATTATCCTTGGTATCACGAAAGCATCACTAGAAACAGATTCGTTCTTATCTGCTGCATCATTCCAGGAGACAACACGTGTCCTAACAGACGCAGCAATCAAAGGTAAGTATGACGAGTTAATGGGTCTGAAAGAAAACGTCATTATCGGTAAACTTGTTCCTGCTGGTACAGGTTTAGATCGTTACAGAAACCTCAAACATGTAAAAAACGAACCGGATGTAGACGTTAAAAACGTAGAAGAAGTTCAAGCAGAAGAGGTTACAACAGAGTCATAATTAGTAAGGTGAAGATGAGCATCGTCGCCGGGCGGCGCGATGCTCTACTTATCTTAATGAAAATGCTAACAGGTTGGTCGCACCCTAATTTAAAAATCACCATGTTTTTCTACATTTTTCGTTGACACAATAGTCATGCAGTGATAATATATCAAAGGTGCTTCATTTAACCTTGTTGCTTTGGAGGATGAAAGATGTCTTATGAAAAAGTACTCAAGGCACAAAAACGTTTAAAAATTGGAGCAAAACAAGTGCAAAAAGCTATTAAACATGGCGAAGCACTAGAAGTCGTGATTGCAACTGATGCAGAGCGACATGTGACAAATAAAATTGTTGATGTTGCTGATGATCATCAAATCCCAGTAATTGAAGTTGATTCGATGAAAGAATTAGGTCAAGCAAGTGGGATCGATGTTAATGCAGCGACGGTGGCAATAACAAAGTAACTTTATATGCTGATGCATGTAAGTTTCTTTTTTGCCTTTTTATGAACCACCTGGATGTGTGGAATTACAAAAAGAACGAAGGGAGGATATATAATGCCTACTATTAATCAATTAGTACGTAAAGGACGTAAGACTAAACGAGCAGGTTCAGACGCGCCAGCGTTGAACAAAGGTTACGACTCTCAAAAGAATCGTCAGACGCATAACCCTGCCCCTCAAAAACGTGGTGTGTGTACACGTGTTGCAACAATGACACCGAAGAAGCCAAACTCATCACTTCGTAAATATGCACGTGTGCGTTTATCAAACCAAATTGAGGTTACAGCTTACATCCCTGGTATCGGCCACAACTTACAAGAACACAGCGTTGTTCTAATTCGTGGTGGACGTGTTAAAGACTTACCAGGTGTCCGTTATCACATTGTTCGCGGTGCATTAGACACTGCAGGTGTTGAAGGACGTAAACAAGGACGTTCTAAGTATGGTACGAAACGCCCTAAAGCTAAAAAATAAACAATAAATGATGATGAATGAAGGGAGGCTAACATATGTCACGTAAAGGTGCAGTTCCAAAAAGAGACGTAATACCTGATCCGATTCACAACTCTAAGTTAGTGACTCGTTTAATCAATCAAATCATGATTGATGGTAAGAAAGGTACAGCACAAAAAATCTTATACGCTGCGTTTGACTTAGTCGAACAACGTAGTGGTCAAAATCCTATGGACGTATTCGAAGAAGCTATGAAAAACGTCATGCCAGTACTTGAGGTGCGCGCACGTCGTGTTGGTGGTTCCAACTATCAAGTACCTGTAGAGGTTCGTGCAGAACGTCGTCAGGCACTAGGTCTTCGTTTCATCGTTAACTACTCTCGTTTACGCGGTGAGAAAACGATGGAAGAACGTCTTGCGAATGAAATTTTAGATGCATCCAATAATACAGGTGCAGCGGTTAGACGCCGTGAAGAAATGCATAAAATGGCAGAAGCGAACAAAGCATTCGCTCACTATCGTTGGTAATCAATCAATTATAAATCCAATCACAGGAAGGAGACATTATTATGCCAAGAGAGTTCTCCTTAGACAAGTATCGTAACATTGGAATCATGGCACACATCGATGCTGGTAAAACGACAGCTACTGAGCGTATCTTGTATTACACAGGACGTATTCATAAGCTGGGAGAGACTCACGAAGGTGCTTCTCAAATGGACTGGATGACCCAAGAACAAGATCGTGGTATCACGATTACTTCTGCGGCAACAACAGCCCAATGGAATGACCATCGTATTAATATTATCGATACTCCAGGACACGTGGACTTCACAGTAGAAGTTGAACGTTCATTGCGTGTTCTTGACGGTTCGGTTGCTTTACTAGACGCACAGTCAGGTGTTGAACCACAAACAGAGACTGTTTGGCGACAAGCGACGACTTACGGAGTTCCACGTGTTGTTTTCATTAACAAAATGGACAAAGTAGGTGCTGACTACCTATACTCTGTAAGTACGTTAAAAGACCGTTTAGGTGCAAACGCACACCCAATTCAGTTACCAATTGGTGCTGAAGATCACTTTGAAGGAATTATCGACCTTGTAACTATGCAAGCGTATTTCTATGAAGATGATTTAGGTACGCGTGCTTACGCAACAGAAATTCCTGATGACTATAAGGAACAAGCGGATGAGTATCGTGCTTCATTAGTCGAAGCAGTTGCTGAATTAGATGAAGATTTAATGATGAAATATCTAGAAGGTGAAGACTTCACAACGGAAGAACTAAAAAGTGCAATCCGTCAAGCGACTTGTGACGTTGAATTCTACCCAGTACTTGTAGGTTCAGCATTCAAGAACAAAGGTGTTCAATTACTACTAGATGCTGTCATTGATTATCTACCTTCACCGTTAGATGTTCCAGCAATTGAAGGTTTCAAACCAGATACTGAAGAAGAGGTTATTCGTAAGTCTGATGACAGCGAGCCATTCTCAGCACTAGCATTCAAGGTTATGACAGACCCTTACGTTGGTAAGTTGACGTTCTTCCGTGTTTATTCAGGAACACTTAAGAGTGGTTCTTACGTTAAGAACGCAACGAAAGATAAACGTGAGCGTGTAGGTCGTATCCTACAAATGCATGCGAACCACCGTGAAGAAGTTCCGGAAGTTTACGCTGGTGACATCGCAGGCGGTGTCGGTTTGAAAGACACAGCAACAGGAGATACACTAACTGATGAGAAAAATTTAGTTATCCTTGAATCAATGGAATTCCCTGACCCAGTAATTGCTGTTGCAATCGAGCCTAAATCAAAAGCAGACCAAGACAAGATGGGTATTGCTTTAGCTAAGCTTGCAGAAGAAGATCCAACATTCCAGACGGAAACTAACGAAGAGACAGGTCAGACGATTATCCACGGTATGGGTGAGCTTCACTTAGACGTTATCGTTGACCGCTTGAAATTAGAATTCAAGGTAGAAGCTAACATTGGTTCACCACAAGTTGCTTACCGCGAAACATTCCGCGCTTCTGCAGAAGTTGAAGGTAAGTTCGTGCGCCAATCAGGTGGTCGTGGACAATACGGTCACGTTTGGGTTAAATTCGAACCAAACGAAGAAGGTGCTGGTTACGAATTCCACGATAAAATCGTTGGTGGTGTTGTTCCAAAAGAATACATTCCGTCAGTTGATCAAGGTATTCGCGAAACACTAGAAAATGGTGTTTTAGCTGGTTATCCATTAATCGACGTAAAAGCAACACTATTTGATGGTTCTTACCATGATGTTGACTCTAACGAAACAGCGTTTAAAGTTGCAGCATCTATGGCTCTTAAAGAAGCAAAAGCTAAATGTAAGCCTGTTCTTCTTGAACCAATGATGAAAGTAGAAATCGTTGTGCCAGAAGAATACATGGGTGATATCATGGGTGATGTCACATCTCGTCGTGGACGTGTAGAAGGCATGGGTACTCGTGGCCCAGCATCAGTTGTTGATGCATTCGTACCACTTTCAGAGATGTTCGGTTATGCGACATCACTACGTTCGAACACGCAAGGTCGTGGATCGTACACAATGCATTTCAGCCACTATGAAGAAGTTCCTAAATCAATTTCAGAAGAAATTATTAAGAAAAATAGTGGTGAATAATTGATTTTTTAACCCGAATCACTTATAAAAGGTATTGTAAGGAGTTATCTTTCGAGAGACACTCTCGGAAGATAAACCCACAATATAAATTAATTAATAATTATTTACCTTAAGGAGGAAATATAAATGGCAAAAGAAAAATTTGACCGCTCCAAATCCCACGTTAACATTGGGACAATTGGTCACGTTGACCACGGAAAAACTACTTTAACAGCAGCAATCACGACAGTACTTAACAAACAATCAGGTGCAGGGGACGTAATGGCTTACGATCAGATCGACGGTGCTCCTGAAGAGCAAGAGCGTGGAATTACAATTTCAACAGCTCACGTTGAGTACGAAACAGCAAACCGTCACTATGCACACGTTGACTGTCCAGGTCACGCTGACTATGTTAAAAACATGATTACAGGTGCAGCACAAATGGACGGTGCAATCTTAGTTGTATCAGCAGCTGACGGTCCAATGCCACAAACTCGTGAGCACATCCTACTTTCTCGTCAGGTTGGTGTACCAGCAATTGTTGTATTCCTTAACAAGTGCGACATGGTAGACGACGAAGAGCTTCTAGAACTAGTAGAAATGGAAGTTCGTGACCTACTAGGCGAATATGACTTCCCTGGTGACGACATTCCAGTTGTTAAAGGTTCTGCTCTTATGGCAATCGAAGGTAATGAAGAGTATGAAAATGCTATCATCGAACTAATGGAAGCTGTTGACAGCTACATTCCAAACCCAGAGCGCGATACTGATAAGCCATTCATGATGCCAGTTGAGGACGTATTCTCAATCACAGGCCGTGGTACAGTTGCAACAGGCCGTGTTGAGCGTGGTCAGGTATCAGTTGGTGACGATGTTGAAATCATCGGTATGGCTGAAGAATCAAGCAAGACAACAGTTACAGGTGTTGAAATGTTCCGTAAGCTTCTAGACTATGCTGAAGCTGGTGATAACATTGGTGCACTACTACGTGGTGTTAGCCGTGAAGAAATCAGCCGTGGCCAAGTACTAGCTAAGCCTGGTTCAATCACACCACACACTGAATTCAAAGCTGAAGTTTATGTTCTATCAAAAGACGAAGGTGGTCGTCATACACCATTCTTCTCTAACTATCGCCCACAGTTCTACTTCCGTACAACGGACGTAACTGGTGTTATCCAACTACCTGAAGGAGTAGAAATGGTTATGCCTGGCGATAACGTAGAAATGGACGTTGAACTTATTTCACCAATCGCGATTGAAGAAGGTACTAAATTCTCAATCCGTGAAGGTGGCCGTACAGTAGGTGCGGGCGTTGTTTCTACTATCGTTAAGTAATAACGATATTATGGATCATATCTAATAAAGCTACCAGCTACGGCTGGTAGCTTTTCTTATGAAAACTATTGGTTAATGAAACTCAACGATCTCAGAAACAATCACTCAAGAATTCTGAATATTAATCTATGGCTTGAAATCAAAGACCCAGCTTTGTATAATAATTTGAGTGGCTGTGATGAGAAATATAGTATTTTTCCTTGAAATCTTAGAGGATGTTTACTATAATTTAAATGTTGCAGTCAAACAAGGCGATGAAGTGGAAGGTTGCCGACACACCCGGCCCCTTTGCCATGGCAAGGTGTGGGGAAAATTTCCGCGGAGAATGTCTGTTGAAAAGATAGGCGACAAAGGAGGGAAAGTAATGGCAAACGAAAAGATCCGTATCAGATTAAAAGCGTATGAACACAAGATTTTAGATCAGTCAGCTGAGAAAATCGTGGACACGGCAAAACGCGCTGGAGCAGAGGTGTCTGGTCCAATTCCATTGCCGACAGAACGCTCTGTTTATACAATCTTACGTGGTACACATAAGTACAAAGATGCTCGTGAGCAATTTGAGATGCGTACACATAAGCGTTTGATTGATATTTTGAGCCCAACACCACAAACAGTGGATTCATTGATGCGTTTAGATTTACCGTCTGGCGTAGACATTGAAATTAAATTATAAATTTTTAGGAGGTGTGACGGATGACGCAAGGAATCTTAGGACGCAAAATCGGTATGACGCAAGTTTTCTCTGAAAACGGTGAACAACTACCGGTCACAGTCGTTCAAGCTGAAGGTAATACTGTTCTTCAGAAGAAAACAGAAGAAAATGATGGTTACGAAGCGATCCAAGTTGGTTTCTCAAATGAAAAACCTAATCGTGTTAAGAAAGCGGAGAAAGGTCATGCTGAGAAAGCAGAAGCTGAACCTAAGCGCTTCGTTAGTGAAATCCGTGACGTGAATCTTGACGATTATGAACAAGGTCAAGTATTGAGCGTTGATATGTTTGAACCTGGACAAATGGTAGATGTCACAGGTACTTCAAAAGGTAAAGGTTTCCAAGGTGCAATCAAGCGCCATAATCAAGGTCGTGGACCTGAAACACACGGTTCCCATTTCCATCGTTCACCAGGTTCAATTGGTGTAATGGACACAGGACGTGTATTTAAAGGAATGAAAGGCCCTGGGCAAATGGGTGGAGAAACAGTTACAATCCAAAACCTTGAAGTGGTTAAGGTGGACGCTGAAAACGACTTAATCCTTATTAAAGGTAATGTTCCAGGCGCTAAAAAATCTTACGTAAAAATTTCAAGTGCAGTTAAGGCGTAACAATAACTAACGAAGGGAGGAAATGTCATGCCTAAAGTAGCACTATATAACCAAACGGGTTCTCAAGTTGGCGATGCTGAACTTGCAGAGAACGTATTTGGTATTGAGCCGAATGAAGTTGTCTTACACGACGCTGTTGTTATGCAACAAGCAAACTTGCGTCAAGGAACTCATAAAGTAAAAGGTCGCTCAGAAGTTAGCGGTGGTGGACGTAAACCATGGCGCCAAAAGGGTACTGGTCGTGCACGTCACGGATCAATTCGCTCACCTCAATGGGTTGGTGGCGGAACTGCGTTTGGCCCTACACCACGTAGCTACAGCTACAAGCTACCTAAGAAAGTTCGTCGTTTAGCGCTATTATCAGCGTTAGCTTCAAAAGTGAAGTCAGACGAGATCTATGTGCTAGACGAATTAAACTTCGAAGCACCGAAAACAAAAGAAGTTGTTACATTGCTAAGCAATCTTAATATCGATGGTAAAGCACTGATCGTAACAGCTAATGAAAACGAAAACGTTGCTCTATCAGCTAACAACCTTCAAGGAGTTGAAGTGTTAACAGTTGATGACATCAATGTTTTAGATTTAATGAAGCATGACGCGCTGCTAATCACTAAAGAAGCAGCTGAACAAGCAGGGGAGGTGCTTTCATAATGAAAGAGGCAAGAGATATCATTAAGCGCCCAATCATTACCGAACACTCTGCGGATTTGATGGCTGAGAAAAAATATACATTCGAAGTATTGAAATCAGCTAACAAAACAGAAATCAAAAATGCAGTAGAAGAAATTTTCAATGTTAAAGTTGAAAAAGTTAATACCATTAACGTTAAAGGTAAGTTTAGAAGAATGGGTCGTTACGGTGGCTACCGCCCTGACCGTAAAAAAGCGATCGTTCAACTCACTGAAGACAGTGAAGAGCTAGACTTCTTTGAAACAGTATAATAAATAATTTACTAAAAGGAGGGAAATCACGATGGCGATTAAAAAGTATAAACCAACCACAAATGGACGTCGCTTTATGACAACATTGACAAATGAAGAGATCACGACGTCCACGCCGGAAAAATCCTTACTTGCGCCGCTTAAAAACAAAGCAGGTCGTAACAACCAAGGGAGAATTTCCACTCGTCATCAAGGTGGAGGACATAAGCGCAAGTATCGTATCATCGATTTCAAGCGTGACAAAGATGGTATACCAGGACACGTTGCTACGATCGAATACGATCCGAACCGTTCAGCAAACATTGCACTAATCCATTATGCTGATGGTGAAAAACGCTATATCCTAGCACCTAGAGGTCTAAAAGTAGGCCAAGAAATTCAATCAGGTGAGCAAGCAGATATTAAAACAGGTAATGCATTACCTCTAAAAGATATTCCAGTCGGTACTACTGTTCATAATGTTGAACTTAAACCAGGTCACGGTGGCCAATTAGTTCGTTCAGCAGGTGCACAAGCTCAAGTGCTTGGACGTGAAGAGAAATATGTACTTGTTCGTTTAGCGTCTGGTGAAACTCGCCGTATCCTAGGTACTTGCCGTGCAACAATCGGTCAAGTTGGTAACAACGAACATGAACTAGTCAGAGTCGGTAAAGCTGGTCGTAGTCGTTGGAAAGGCGTTCGCCCTACAGTACGCGGTTCTGTTATGAACCCTAGTGATCACCCACACGGTGGTGGTGAAGGACGCGCACCAATCGGTATGCCTTCTCCAGTTACACCATGGGGCAAACCAACACTTGGTTACAAAACGCGTAAACGTAATAAAGACTCAGACAAATATATTGTCCGTCGTCGTAAGAAGAAGAAGAAATAATGCTGCTAAGCAACATGTTGCTTAAACATGAAGGGAGGCTTATTAATGGGTCGTAGTTTGAAAAAAGGACCTTTCGCAGACGATCATCTGATGAAAAAAGTCGAGAAATTAAATGAATCAAACGATAAACAAGTTATTAAGACTTGGTCACGTCGTTCTACCATTTTCCCACAGTTCGTAGGACACACATTCGCTGTTTACGACGGTCGTAAACATGTCCCTGTTTATGTGACTGAAGACATGGTCGGTCATAAATTAGGTGAATTTGCGCCAACACGAACGTTTAAAGGTCACGCAGGTGACGATAAGAAAACAAAACGCTAGATGAGAGGAGGTTTGCATGATGCAACAAGCTAAAGCTGTAGCTAAAACGGTTCGTATCGCTCCTCGTAAGGCTCGTTTAGTTATCGATTTAATTCGAGGAAAAGATGTAGGCGAAGCTATCGCAACACTTAAGCACACAAACCGTGCAGCGACACCAGACATTGAAAAAGTATTAAACTCTGCTATCGCAAACGCAGAACACAATTATGAATTAGATGTTGATAACTTAGTTGTTTCTGAAGCATACGTTAATGAAGGCGTAACACTTAAACGTTTCCGCCCACGTGCACAAGGCCGTGCAACTGCTATTAACAAGCGCACAAGCCACATTACAGTCGTGGTATCAGAAAAGAAGGAGGGATAAATAGTGGGTCAAAAAATTAACCCGAAAGGTCTTCGTGTCGGTATCATTCGTGACTGGGAGTCAAAATGGTACGCTGAGCAAGAATACGCAGATCTTTTACATGAAGACATTAAAATTCGTGAATATATTACAGAGCGCTTAAAAGACTCAAGCGTTTCACAAGTTGATATTGAACGCGCTGCAAACCGTGTTAACATTTCTGTTCATACCGCTAAGCCAGGAATGGTCATTGGTAAAGGTGGTTCAGAAGTTGAAAACTTACGTAATGAACTAAACCATTTAACTGGTAAACGTGTTCATATCAACATTGTAGAAGTTAAGAAACCTGAACTAGATGCAACATTAGTTGCTGAAAATATTGCACGTCAGTTAGAGAATCGTGTTTCTTTCCGTCGTGTACAAAAACAAGCTATTCAACGCGCTATGCGTTCAGGAGCTAAAGGTGTTAAAACACAAGTTTCTGGTCGTCTAGGCGGAGCGGATATGGCTCGTATCGAACAATATAGCGAAGGAACTGTTCCACTTCACACTCTTCGTGCAGACATCGATTACGGTAATGCAGAAGCTGACACTACTTACGGTAAGTTAGGTGTTAAAGTGTGGATCTATCGTGGTGAAGTCCTTCCAACAAAAAATGATGGATAAGGAAGGAGGATCAGCAATATGTTAATGCCTAAACGCGTTAAATATCGTAAGCCACACCGTACTAGCCTTAAAGGTAAAGCCAAAGGTGGTACAGAGGTGACATTCGGTGAATATGGCTTACAAGCTCTTGAAGGTGAATGGATTACAAGTCGTCAAATCGAGGCTGCTCGTATTGCAATGACTCGTTATATGAAACGTGGCGGTAAAGTCTGGATCAAGATCTTCCCAGATAAGCCAAAAACAGCTAAACCATTAGAAGTACGTATGGGTTCCGGTAAAGGTGCTCCAGAAGGCTGGGTAGCTGTCGTAAAACCAGGAAAGATTATGTTTGAAGTAGCAGGTGTAAGTGAAGAGGTTGCTCGTGAAGCACTACGTCTTGCATCGCACAAACTTCCAGTAAAAACGAAGTTCGTAAAACGTGAAGAAATTGGTGGTGATAGCAATGAAAGCTAATGAAATCAGAGAACTAACCACTGCCGAAATTGAACAAAAGGTCAAATCATTAAAAGAAGAACTGTTTAACCTACGCTTCCAACTTGCTACGGGACAGTTAGAGAACACTGTACGTATCCGTGAAGTACGCAAGTCAATTGCACGTATGAAAACAGTGATTCGTGAAAGAGAAATCGGCGTAAATAATCGATAATTGAGAGGAGGTTACCTCGATGGCTGATCGTAATTCTCGTAAGGTCTATAGTGGTCGTGTTGTTTCTGACAAAATGGACAAAACAATCACGGTTTTAGTTGAGACTTATAAGTTCCACCCACTATACGGCAAACGTGTTAAATATTCTAAGAAATTCAAAACACATGACGAAAACAACCAAGCTAAGAAAGGCGACGTCGTTCGTATTATGGAAACACGTCCTTTATCAGCTAGCAAACGTTTCCGTCTAGTAGATATCGTAGAAGAAGCTGTTGTTATTTAATAAAGTTCACTCGGAGTATTTCCGAAGGGAGGTAGCAATTGTATGATCCAAGAAGAAAGTACTTTAAAAGTAGCTGATAATTCTGGTGCCCGTGAAGTACAAACGATCAAAGTACTAGGTGGTTCAGGACGTAAAACAGCGAATATTGGTGATGTTGTCGTTTGCACAGTGAAACAAGCAACACCAGGAGGCGTTGTTAAAAAAAGCGAAGTCGTAAGAGCTGTTATTGTTCGCTCTAAGAGAGGCGTACGTCGTAAAGACGGTTCATATATTCGTTTTGATGAAAACGCTGCTGTTATCGTACGTGACGATAAAAGCCCACGCGGAACACGTATCTTCGGACCTGTTGCACGTGAACTACGTGAAAACAAATTCATGAAGATCGTTTCCCTAGCGCCAGAAGTTTTATAATAGAGAAAATAAAGCCTTGTTAAGGAGGTGCACGATTCATGCATGTAAAAAAAGGCGACAAAGTTAAAGTCATTTCCGGTAAAGACAAAGGAAAAGAAGGCACTGTTTTAGAATCATTTCCTAAGAAGGAACGCGTTGTGGTAGAAGGTGTTAACTACATGAAGAAACACTCTCAACCATCTCAAGAAAATCCACAGGGCGGAATTTTAAACCAAGAAGCGCCAATTCATGTTTCTAACGTGATGCCTGTCGACCCGAACACAAATGAACCAACCCGTGTTGGCCATGAAGTACGTGACGGTAAGAAAGTTCGCATCGCAAAGAAATCTGGTGAACCTTTAGATAAATAGTTTTGTGAGGAAAGGAGGTCTACTTGATGAACGCACTTAAAAAGCAGTACAAAGAAGAAGTTGTACCTAGTTTAATGAATAAATTTGAATATGATTCAGTTATGCAAGCACCTGAAATTGAAAAGATTGTGATCAACATGGGTGTTGGCGACGCTGTTCAGAATTCAAAAGCGTTAGATAACGCTGTAGAAGAATTAGAATTAATTTCCGGTCAGAAACCGGTGATTACAAAAGCGAAGAAATCTATTGCTGGATTCCGTCTTCGTCAAGGTAATCCAATCGGAGCTAAAGTAACACTACGTGGTGAGCGTATGTACGAGTTCCTTCATAAGCTTATTGCTGTTTCACTACCACGTGTACGTGACTTCCGTGGTATCTCAAGCAAAGCATTTGATGGACGCGGTAACTACACACTAGGTGTTAAAGAACAGTTGATTTTCCCGGAAATTAATTACGATAAAGTTAACAAAGTACGCGGTATGGATATCGTAATTGTTACAACTGCTGACTCGGATGAAGAATCTCGTGAATTACTTTCACAATTCGGAATGCCTTTCAGACAGTAACTTTCACCTAAAGGAGGGAAAATTGTGGCTAAGAAATCAATGGTCGCGAAACAACAACGTAATCAAAAATTTAAAGTACGTGAATATACACGTTGCGAACGTTGTGGCCGTCCACATTCAGTTATTCGCAAATTTAAATTATGCCGAATTTGTTTCCGTGAATTAGCATACGAAGGACAAATTCCAGGCGTGAAAAAAGCTAGTTGGTAAGCCCAGAGTCGGGAAGGAGGTAATCAGAAATGGCAATGACAGATCCAATTGCAGATCTATTAACACGAATTCGTAACGCCAATATGGCACGTCACGATCAATTAGAAGTACCATCTTCTAACTTGAAAAAAGAAATCGTTGATATTCTAAAGCGTGAAGGTTTCATCCGTGACTACGAATTCATTGAAGATAATAAACAAGGCGTTCTACGTCTATTCTTAAAATACAGTGCTGATAGCGAGCGTGTTATTACAGGAATTAAGAAAATCAGTAAGCCAGGCCTGCGTGTTTATGTGAAATCTGATGAGGTTCCACGTGTCCTTAACGGGTTAGGTATCGCTGTTGTTTCGACATCCCACGGTGTATTAACGGATAAAGAAGCTCGTCAAAAAGCGGTAGGCGGCGAAGTGCTAGCTTACGTTTGGTAATCACTAATGAACAGTCAGGAGGTGTAATGAATGTCACGTGTAGGTTTAAAACCAATTGAAATCCCAAATGATGTTGAGGTAAGTGTTGATGGTAACGTTGTGACAGTGAAGGGTTCTAAAGGCGAACTATCACGCACGATCCATCAAGACATGGACGTTAAAATTGATGGTCAAGAGTTAACAGTCGTACGCCCAAGTGAAAAACAAGCACACCGCGCAATCCACGGTACTACTCGTAGTAATATTGCTAACATGATTGAAGGTGTTTCTAAAGGTTTCGAAAAAGCTTTAGAAATCTATGGTGTTGGTTACCGTGCGCAAATGCAAGGTGAAAAGCTTGTCGTAAACGCTGGTTACTCTCATCCAGTTGAAATCGACCCGATCGAAGGTGTCGATATCGAATGTCCTACGAATACACGTATTGTAATCAAAGGAATCGATAAAGAAAGAGTCGGTGCGGCAGCAGCTAACATCCGTTCAATTCGTACACCTGAACCTTACAAAGGTAAAGGTCTTCGTTATGAAAATGAACATGTACGCACTAAAGAAGGTAAGAGTGCTAAATAATTTCCGTTAAGAGACAGAAAGGAGTGACCTAGATGATTACGAAGCAAGATAAGAACGCTGCTCGTAAAAAGCGTCATACCCGTGTTCGTCGCGATTTAGTCGGTACATCTGAGCGTCCACGCTTAAATGTTTACCGTTCAAATAAACACATCTATGCACAACTAATTGATGACTTTGCTGGAGTAACAGTTGCAAGTGCTTCTACAGTTGATCAAGAATTCAACGGAGAAGCAACTGGAAATGTTGAAGCTGCAAAACAAGTCGGTGAATTAGTCGCTAAACGTGCAACAGATAAAGGTTATCAATCCGTTGTTTTCGATCGTGGTGGTTACTTATACCATGGCCGAGTAGCAGCATTAGCTGATGCTGCACGCGAAACAGGATTAGAATTTTAATTAAGTTATAAAGGAGGGAAAAGCATGCATACACAAATCGATCCAAGTAAGCTTGATATTGAAGAACGTGTCGTTACGGTTAATCGTGTCGCAAAAGTTGTGAAGGGTGGTCGCCGTTTCCGTTTCACAGCACTTGTTGTTGTCGGTGACAAAAATGGTCACGTTGGTTTCGGTACTGGTAAAGCGAACGAAGTACCAGAAGCTATTCGTAAAGCGATCGAAGAAGGTAAACGTAATTTAGTACGTGTACCGATTGTTAATACAACAATTCCTCACCAAATTCATGGTCAATTTGGTTCAGGTAACATCTTACTAAAACCGGCTACTGAAGGTACAGGAGTTATTGCAGGTGGCCCAGTTCGTGCGGTGTTAGAATTAGCAGGTGTGCACGACATCCTATCGAAATCACTAGGATCTAACACACCGATTAACATGGTGCGTGCGACAATTCGAGGTTTAAGCGAACTTAAAACAGCAGAGGAAGTTGCGAGACTTCGCGGCAAATCTGTTGAGGAACTGAAAGGATAAGGAGGGATAAACATGGCTAACAAATTAGAAATTACCCTCACACGTAGTGTAATTGGCCGTAAGCAAGACCAGCGCGACACGGTTAAAGCACTAGGTCTTAATAAAATCAGACAATCAGTCGTTCATGACGATACAGAAGCGATTCGTGGCATGATCAACAAAGTATCCCACTTAGTTGAGGTAAAAGAAGCGTAAGTAACGATTAACGTAAAGAGGAGGTGCTCGACGAATGAAACTTCATGAGTTAAAAGGAGCTGAAGGCTCTCGTAAAAAACGTAATCGTGTAGGTCGCGGAATGGCTACTGGTAACGGCAAAACATCAGGTCGTGGCCATAAAGGTCAAAAAGCGCGTTCTGGCGGTAACATCGGTCCAGGTTTCGAAGGTGGGCAAATGCCTATTTACCAACGCCTTCCGAAGCGTGGTTTCACAAACATTAACCGTAAAGAATATACGATTGTAAACTTAGAAACTCTTAATCGTTTCGATGAAGGAACGGAAGTAACACCAGAACTTCTTCTAGAAACTGGTGCTATCAGCAAAGTTAAAGCAGGCGTTAAGATCCTAGGCGATGGAAGTCTAGATAAAAAATTGACTGTAAAAGCTGATAAGTTCTCTGCTTCAGCGAAAGAAGCAATTGAAGCGGCAGGCGGTCAAACTGAGGTGATTTAATGTTCCGCACATTTTCCAATTTGTTTCGCGTGGCCGACATTAGACAAAAAATCCTGTTCACGCTTGCCATTTTAATTGTATTTCGACTAGGAACATTCATCCCTGTTCCGTTCACTGATAGTGATGCTCTTACAATGATGAATGAAACCAATAGCTTTGGGTTTATTGATACATTCGGAGGAGGCGCATTAAGTCAGTTTTCGATCTTTGCGATGAACATCTTCCCATACATCACAGCTGCGATTATCATGCAGTTGTTACAAATGGATGTTGTTCCAAAGTTTACTGAATGGCGTAAACAAGGTGAAATGGGACGTCGTAAATTAGCTCAATTTACACGTTATTTCACAGTGGTTTTAGCATTTCTCCAAGGTATCGGAATGTCTATTGGGTTCAACCAGATGACTGATGGTGCATTAATAAGTAATCCAGGGATTGTGACTTACTTAACGATTGCCATTGTCCTAACTGGTGGAACGACTTTCTTGATGTGGCTTGGTGAGCAAATCACTGAATTTGGTGTCGGTAACGGAATTTCAATTATCATTTTTGCAGGTATTGTGGCCGGACTACCAAATGGTGTGAACCAGCTTTATGAAACTTATATTTCTGGTGCTGGTGATCAACTGTTCATTAACTTGGCTGTAATAGGAATTATAGGTCTTGTTGTTATTGCTGTAATCGTAGGCGTTATCTTTATTCAACAAGCATTACGTAAGATTCCGATTCAGTATGCAAAAAGAACTGTTAACCGTTCTCCAGTTGGAGGACAGTCAACTCACTTACCATTAAAGGTAAATGCAGCAGGCGTTATTCCGATCATTTTTGCAATTGCGTTTATTATGGCACCTCGGACAATAGCCCAATTCTTTGAAGGTAACGAATTTGCACAGACAATGGCTTGGGTATTCGATTACACTGAGCCTGTAGGAATGGTCATTTACTTTGGCTTAATTATTGCGTTCACGTATTTCTATACATTCGTTCAAGTTAACCCTGAACAAATGGCTGAGAACTTACAGAAGCAAGGTGGATATGTACCAGGTATTCGACCAGGTAAGAATACTGAGACGTATTTAACACGTGTCATGTATCGTTTAACATTTGTAGGCGCGCTATTCTTAGCTGTTGTTGCGATCTTCCCGATTATGTTAGGAAGTATTGCTGACTTACCTACTTCTGTTCAAATTGGCGGTACCAGTCTTCTAATCGTTGTCGGTGTTGCATTAAATACAATGAAACAATTAGAAAGCCAATTAGTAAAACGTCATTATCGCGGCTTTATTAAATAGTCGCTCTGATGTAACGGATAACTGAGAGCGAGGGGAAAGATATGAATCTTATTTTGATGGGACTGCCAGGTGCTGGGAAAGGTACTCAAGCAGAAAAAATCGTAGAAAAGTATGATATCCCTCATATCTCAACTGGAGATATGTTCCGTTCTGCGATCAAAGAAGGAACACCTTTAGGAAAAGAAGCAAAGTCTTACATGGATGCAGGTGACTTAGTCCCTGATGAAGTGACAGTCGGCATTGTTAAAGAACGTTTAAGCAAGCCTGACTGTGAGAAAGGCTTTTTATTAGATGGTTTTCCGAGAACAGTTGCTCAAGCTGAGGCTCTCGAAAACTTGCTTAGTGAATTAGATACAAGTTTAGATTACGTCATTCATGTAAAAGTACCGGAAGAGAAATTAGTCGATCGTTTAACAGGCCGTCGTATTTGTCCTGAATGTGGTGCAACTTATCATGTGGAATTCAATCCACCGAAAGAAGACGGTAAGTGTGACATTGATGGAGCAACGTTAATTCAACGCGAAGACGATCAGCCAGAAACGGTAAGAAATCGTCTAAATGTTAACATGGAACAAACGAAACCATTATTAGATTATTATGGTGACAAAGGTTACCTAGTTGATGTGAATGGTGATCAACATATCGATGACGTGTTCGAGCAAATCGATGATATTATCGGAGGCTTAGCTAAATGATTATTCGTAAAACGCCGCGAGAAATTGAAATCATGAGACACGCTGGTAAAATTGTAGCGTTAACGCATCAAGAGTTAGCGAAACACATTAAGCCAGGTGTTACAACAAATCGGTTAAATGACATTGCGGATGCATTTATTCGTGATCATGATGCCATCCCTTCATTCAAGGGATATAGCGGTTTTAGTGGTAGTATTTGTGTCTCTGTTAACGAAGAACTTGTCCATGGCATTCCGAGTGATCGAGCATTAAATAATGGCGATATTATCAGTATCGACATTGGTGCTGAATATCAAGGTTATCATGGTGACTCGGCTTGGACTTATGCTGTGGGTGAGATTAGCGAAGAAACACAACATTTACTGGATGTGACAGAAGAATCTTTATTCAAAGGTTTAGAACAGGTCAAAGCCGGTAATCGTTTAACAGATATTTCACATGCGATTCAAAGTTATGTTGAGCCTTTCGGTTACACGATCGTGCAAGAATACGGTGGCCATGGTATTGGCCAAGATCTTCACGAAGATCCGCATCTTTCAAACTTTGGGCCTCCTAATAAAGGACCGCGTTTGAAAAAAGGTATGGTGCTTGCCATTGAACCAATGGTTAACCAAGGTGAGCGTTACGTACGAACATTAGACGATGATTGGACCGTTGTAACAGCTGACGAAGCAAATTGTGCTCACTTTGAGCATACAGTTGTGGTAACGGACGATGGTTATGAAATATTGACAAAAGCTTAAGTGAAGGTGATGACGGTTGAACGATGGAGATTCGCGATGTCCGGAGTTAGGACAGTTAGTGAGGATAAAACGAGGAAGAGAATCAGACCAATACGCGGTTATTATTGGATTTGATGACCAGAAGTTTGTTAAGCTAGCAGATGGTGAAAAGCGCAAGTTCGATCGACCTAAACGAAAGAACCTTCATCATGTCGAATTGATTGATTATGTTTCTCCAGAAGTAAACCGCAGCTTAGAAGAAACAGGTCGAGTGACTAATGGAAAACTTCGCTTCGCAATATCAAAATTTGTCAACGAACTGATGACAGGTTGGAAGAAGGGAGATTCTCTCGATGGCGAAAGACGATGTAATTGAATTGGAAGGAACGGTCCAGGAAACTTTACCGAACGCAATGTTTAAAGTAGAGTTAGAAAATGGACACGAAATCCTAGCCCATGTTTCTGGTAAGATTCGTATGCACTTCATTCGTATTTTACCAGGCGACAAAGTGACAGTAGAGATGTCACCTTATGATTTATCAAGAGGTCGTATCACGTATCGTTATAAATAACGAAAAGACTCCGATCCAAAAGGAGGTAGGAAGAATGAAGATAAGAGCTTCAGTCAAGCCAATTTGTGAAAAGTGTAAAGTAATCCGCCGTAAGGGTAAAGTAATGGTAATTTGCGAAAATCCTAAACACAAACAAAAACAAGGCTAAAACAAAAGGAGGTGCAATGCACTCATGGCTCGTATTGCAGGTGTAGATATTCCACGTGAGAAGCGTGTTGTTATCGCGTTAACATACATTTATGGTGTTAGCCACACAACAGCTAGTGAAATTGTTGCAGAAGCAGGCGTTAGTGAAACAACTCGTGTCCGTGATCTAACGGAAGAAGAGTTAGCTAACATCCGTAAAGCAACAGACAATTATACAGTTGAAGGTGACTTACGTCGTGAAGAGTCACTTAACATCAAACGTTTAATTGAAATTGGTTCATACCGTGGACTCCGTCATCGTCGTGGCTTACCAACACGTGGTCAGAAGACTAAGAACAACTCTCGTACACGTAAAGGTCCACGTCGTACAGTAGCGAATAAGAGAAAATAATTGATTAAAAAGGAGGTATGCTTGTCATGGCTCGTAAGACTAATAAAAACCAAACACGTCGTAAGCGCCGTGTGAAAAAGAATATAGAATCTGGTGTTGCTCACATTCGTTCAACATTTAACAATACGATTGTGACGATTACAGACACGAATGGTAATGCTATTGCGTGGAGCAGTGCTGGTGCCTTAGGTTTCCGTGGTTCACGTAAATCAACACCATTCGCAGCACAAATGGCTTCAGAAGTAGCGGCGAAAACAGCTCAAGAAAACGGCATGAAAACTATTGAAGTGGCTGTAAAAGGCCCAGGTGCAGGTCGTGAAGCAGCGATTCGTTCACTACAAGCTGCAGGTTTAGAAATCACTGCAATCGTTGATGTGACCCCAGTACCTCACAATGGTTGCCGCCCACCAAAACGTCGTCGTGTCTAATCTGGCGTATATAATTTGTCAGCCCGTCTATAATGGGATATGATAGCTTTAAAAGTATAGCACGGTTATTTTGGGATTGATCCGCGTTTCAGCGTGGATCCCGCCCGTTTTGGGAATAACGATGGATCTCATCGTTTTTTCGACGTTTTGAAGGAGGGTTTTGTGAATGATTGAAATTGAAAAACCGAAAGTGGAAACGGTCGAAGTTAGTCACGATGCTAAATTCGGCAAATTCGTAATTGAACCATTAGAGCGTGGATATGGTACAACGATGGGGAACTCCTTACGTCGTATCTTATTATCCTCCCTACCAGGATCAGCTGTAACCTCCGTACAAATCGAAGGAGCGTTACATGAATTCACAACACTTGATTATGTGATGGAAGATGTCACGACCATTATTCTAAATCTGAAAAAGCTAGCTTTGAAGATTTATTCTGATGATGCGAAGACATTAGAAATCGACGCAAGTGGTGAAGGTGACGTCACAGCTGCAGATATTCAACATGATAGCGATGTTGAAGTATTAAACCCTGAGCTAAAGATTGCGACAATCACTGGTAACGGTAAATTAAGCATGAAAATTAATGCTGAAAAAGGCCGTGGTTATCGCCCAGCAGAGTATAACAAAAAAGACGAACAACCAATTGGCGTTATTCCAGTTGATTCAATCTTCACACCAGTAGAACGTGTGACGTACCAAGTCGAAAATACACGTGTTGGTCAAGTCACGAATTATGATAAATTGACGCTTGATGTGTGGACAGACGGAAGCATTCGCCCTGAAGAAGCTATTTCTCTAGGTGCTAAAGTGTTCACTGAGCACTTAAATGTTTTTGTTGGCTTAACAGACGAAGCACAAAGCGCAGATATTATGGTCGAGAAAGAAGAAGACCAAAAAGAAAAAGTGTTAGAAATGACAATTGAAGAACTGGATCTATCAGTTCGTTCATATAATTGCTTAAAACGTGCGGGAATCAATACTGTACAAGAACTAACACAGAAATCTGAAGAAGACATGATGAAAGTTCGTAACTTAGGACGTAAATCTCTTGATGAAGTGAAACACAAACTTCATGCCCTTAACTTAGGCTTACGTAAAGACGATTAATAGATGCAGCACAGTCAATCTCTATGCAAAGGAGGTCTTTAAGGATGGCAAAAGCGAAATTAGGTCGTACGACTGAACAACGTATGGCTCTTCTACGTAACTTAGCGACTGATCTGATCGTTCATGAGCGCATTGAAACGACAGAATCAAAAGCGAAAGAGTTACGCCCAGTCGTTGAGAAAATTATTACGCTAGGTAAGCGTGGTGACCTTCATGCTCGTCGACAAGCAGCTTCATTCTTGCGCAAAGTTGAAGCAGATGAAGAAGGTACTGACGCGTTACAAAAATTATTCTCTGATATTGCTCCACGTTTTGAAGAGCGCCAAGGTGGATACACTCGTATCCTTAAACTAGGTGAACGCAAAGGTGACGGAGCAAAAACAGTGATTATTGAATTAGTTGACTAATTGAATGAATCAATAAAAGAGGGGAGTTCAGATCTCATATAATTGAGAACTGAACCCTTTTTTTATGCTATAATGACAGAAAGTAAACCTAAGGAGTGCGTGGATTGATTGAGCTGGAGCAAGTTTCGTTTCGTTATCAAAACGAAGCAAGTCATGTACTTGAAAACATTAATCTCACCATCGAACCGGGTGAATGGGTCGCGATTGTTGGACGTAATGGTTCAGGCAAGTCAACATTAGCCAAATTGCTTAACGGATTATGTTTAGCAACAAGTGGTGTTGTACAGGTAAATCATACTGTCTTAACTGATGAATCGAAACACCAAGTCCGGACACAAATTGGGATGGTTTTTCAAAATCCTGAAAACCAATTTGTCGGAACTACCGTCGCTGATGATGTGGCCTTTGGGTTAGAAAACTTAGCTGTCCCACGTGAAACGATCATTAAACGGATCGACCAAAGCCTTGAACAGGTCGGCATGACAGCTTATAAGGATCACGAACCTTCTCGGTTGTCGGGTGGTCAAAAGCAACGTGTGGCTTTAGCGAGTGTATTAGCCATGCAGCCAGAAGTGATTGTGTTAGACGAAGCCACCTCAATGTTAGACCCGATCGGGAAGGAACAAGTGCTATCACTCATTCAAGAACTTCAAGAACAACTTGGTGTCACGGTTATTATGGTTACGCATGACTTGAATGAAGCTGCTTTAGCTGACCGTGTGATTACACTGGATGAAGGAACCGTTTGGTTTGATGGAAAGCCAAGAGAGTTACTAGAGAAAGGTGATCAATTACATGAGGTAGGTCTTGAACCACCATTTGTCACTAAAGTCTATCAGCAATTAACTAGACAGTCGATTGATATAACGCAAGAACCCTTACATTATGAAGAACTGGTGGATGAATTATGGAGATTGTATTTGAAGACGTAGACTATATTTATCAACCGAATACGCCACTCGAGCATGTTGCCTTACAAGGACTTTCCTTTACGATTCCATCACAGTCTTTCACAGCTATTGTCGGTCGAACAGGCTCTGGAAAGTCGACCTTGCTACAACAGTTAAATGGGTTATTACAACCAACATCAGGTACTGTCACGATTGGTGACACTAGATTACCAGGTGCTAAATCTAAACCGTTAAAAGAATTGCGAAGGCGAGTTGGTCTTGTATTTCAATATCCAGAGCATCAATTATTTGAGGAAACCGTCAAACAAGAGTTGTTATTTGGTCCGAAGAATTTTGGGTTAGATCTCGGACAAGTTGAAGCTCAATTGCCTCAAGTTTTGCAGGAAGTTGGCCTTGATGAATCATTTTTAGAACGGTCTCCTTTTACATTAAGTGGTGGACAAATGAAGCGGGTCGCCTTAGCAAGTGTGTTAATTTTAGATTCAGAAGTACTTGTCTTAGATGAGCCGACAGCAGGGCTAGATCCAGTGGGTAAAAAACAGCTGCTGCAATTATTTCGATATCTAAATGAAGAAAAGGGTAAAACGGTCGTTTTAGTGACTCATAATATGGAAGATGCTATGGCGAATGCTGATCAGCTTGTGGTATTAAATGACGGTTGTATCGACAGTGTGACCTCACCGAAACGTTTAATAGAAAAACGAGATCAGTTAGAAGCGATTGGTTTAACTGCTCCTGAATCGATTAAATTCGTTGATTACATGAAACAAACTTTAGATGTGAACTGGAATGAACATGAAGCGACGGTCGATACAGTTAGCCAGGCTTTAATCAAGCGGATAAAGGCTGGTGCTGACAAGTGACGCAATCATTTATTTTAGGCCAGTATATTCCGAGAGAATCATTCATACATAAATTAGATCCACGGACGAAAATCATCTCGCTTATTTTGTTTGTGATCACGATGTTCGTTATCGATCGCTTGTTGATTTATAGCTTATTATACGGGTTCGTATTGGGTTGTGTTTTATTATCTACAATTCCGGTCACTTATTTAATCAAAGGATTAAAGCCAGTTTGGTGGCTCGTGGCCTTTACCTTTATCTTTCATGTGTTATTCCAACGTGATGGTGAAGCCTTATTTGATGTGTTTGGGTTCGTTATTTATGACCAAGGTTTTATACAAGGTGGCGAGATTGCGAGTCGTTTGCTTCTTATGATTGTCATGGCAACACTCCTAACATTAACGACACCGCCGTTAGCGGTCACAGATGCGATGAGGTGGTTTTTAACGCCGTTGACTAGGTTGGGTCTTCCTGTCAATGAATTGGCGATTATGATGGCGATCTCATTAAGATTAATCCCAACCATGACAGAAGAGATGGATAAGATCGCAAAGGCGCAAGCAGCTAGAGGTCTTGATTATACGCAAGGACGACTTCGAGACCGACTTAAAGCTTTATTACCGTTGTTAATTCCGTTGTTCATCAGTGCTTTTAAACGGGCTGAAGCTCTAGCGATGGCGATGGAGGCGCGAGGTTACCAAGGGGCTGACCATCGTACATCTTATCGGCAAATCGTTTTTAGGACAATGGATTATATCGTCGTATGCCTGATGACGACGGCAACGATATTAATTTATCTGATGATAGGGTAAAGGGGAGTCAATGTGGAACGAATTAAAGTACATATCGCTTATGACGGCACACATTTTGCTGGTTATCAGGTGCAGACAAATGAACGAACGGTGCAATTGGTTATTGAACAAGCCTTAAAGAAAATACATCGTGATGATATTCGGATTTATTCATCTGGTAGAACGGACTCAGGAGTGCATGCGTTAGATCAAGTCATTCATTTTAATACGCACTTAATGTTGGATTGTTCAGCTTGGCACCAAGCACTACAAACCTTATTACCATCAGATGTGCAAGTGCAACAAGTTGAGAAAGTTGATGAACATTTTCATGCACGGAAGAGTGCTCGAGGGAAAGTTTACCGTTACGCCGTGCTAAATCAACGTCATTATGATTTATTTAATCGGCAGTACGAATGGCATGTCATGAAACCAATCGACGTAAATTTGATGAAGGAAGCGGCTGAAAAAATCATCGGAACTCATGATTTCACACCATTTTCTGCTTCGAAATCCAATGTCACGGGGGATAAAACACGCACGGTGCACGCAATTGAGATTTGGGAAGAGAATGGTCGTATCATGTTCGAAGTAAAAGGTGACGGCTTTCTCACCCACATGGTCCGAATTATTGTCGGGACCTTAGTTGAGATTGGGTTAAATAAAAAGACGTCGAATTGTATTGATGAAGCATTTGCCACTTTAGACAGGCAAAATGTCGGGATGACAGCGCCTAGTCACGGGTTATTTTTGTGGCAAGTGATCTATTAATTGAGAAATCGAGATAAGATTGGTTATAGATAGGAGCGGGATGAGATGATCGAACGTTATACACGTGAAGAAATGGGACAAATATGGACAGAAGAAAATCGGTTTAATGCCTGGTTAGAAGTCGAGGTGTTAGCAACAGAGGCATGGGCTGCATTAGGTGACATTCCGAAAGAAGATGCTAAGGCAATCCGTGAGAATGCATCATTTGATAGTGAAAGAATCCATGAAATCGAACAGGAAACCCGTCATGATGTGGTGGCGTTTACCCGTGCCGTGTCTGAGACACTAGGCGAGGAGAAGAAATGGGTCCATTATGGCTTGACCTCGACAGACGTGGTCGACACAGCGCTTTCATATGTGATTAAACAAGCTAACACGATTATTCGAAAAGATCTGCATCATTTTTTAGAGGTCTTGAAACAGAAAGCACAAGACCATAAATATTCCATTATGATGGGACGAACCCATGGCGTCCACGCAGAACCAACGACATTCGGCTTAAAGCTGGCTTTGTGGTATGAGGAATTTAAACGCCATATTGAACGATTTGAAGCGGCTGCAGCAGGGATTGAAGTCGGTAAATTATCAGGCGCTGTCGGGACTTATGCGAATATCGATCCTTATGTTGAAGATTATGTCTGTCAGCAATTAGGGTTAACGCCTTCACCGATTTCGACTCAGACGTTGCAACGCGATCGTCACGCTGATTATATGTCCACTTTAGCGCTGATTGCGACATCAATTGAAAAGATGGCAACGGAAATCCGTGGCTTACAAAAGAGTGAGACGCGTGAAGTAGAAGAATTTTTTGCGAAAGGTCAAAAGGGATCGTCGGCAATGCCACATAAGCGGAATCCAATCGGGTCTGAAAATATGGCTGGGATGGCCCGCGTCATTCGTGGTTATATGATGACGGCTTATGAGAATGTGCCACTTTGGCATGAACGGGACATTTCTCATTCTTCAGCTGAACGTGTGATTTTGCCAGACGCGACGATAGCGCTCGATTATATGTTAAATCGATTCTCAGGTATTGTTGAGAATTTAACGGTCTATGAGGACCATATGCGCGCTAATATGGACGCGACATATGGCTTGATTTATTCTCAGCGTGTTTTGTTAACTTTAATCGATCAAGGGTTCTCACGTGAACGTGCGTACGACCTTGTTCAGCCACTAGCGATGCAGGCGTGGGAAGAAGGCCAGTCGTTTCCTGAGTTAATTCGCCAAACAAAAGAGATAACAGATACAGTCGACAGCGAAACATTAGAAGCATGTTTTGATGCCACATATCATTTGAAAAATGTCGATATGATCTTTGAACGGTTAGGACTAGATGATTGAGCGAGAGGATGAAGAATATGACACGGCGCGCTTTAATAAGTGTTTCAGATAAGACGGGGATTGTAAATTTTGCGAGTCAACTCGTTAACTATGGTTATGAGATTGTTTCAACAGGTGGCACTAAACGAGTATTAGAAGAAGCGGGTATATCAGTTATTGGGATATCAGATGTAACCGAATTTCCAGAAATTCTAGACTGCCGAGTTAAGACGCTTCATCCTCATATTCACGCAGGCTTATTAGCGAAGCGCGACGATGACCAACATATGGCCACGTTACAAGAACAAGCCATTCAGACGATTGACCTGCTTATCGTGAATCTTTATCCATTTAAAGAAACGATTTCGAAACAGGATGTCCAACATAATGAAGCGATCGAAAACATCGATATTGGTGGCCCTGCGATGTTGCGGGCTGCGGCTAAAAATTACCAAGACGTTACCGTTGTGGTCGACCCTAGTGATTATGAGCGAGTGATTGATCATATGAAAGATGCTCAAGACAGCTCGCAACTTAATCAAGCTCTAGCAGCGAAAGTGTATCGCCACACAGCACAATACGACGCGCTCGTTGCGGAATATCTAACTAGCGAAGCGAGTGAGTCCTTCCCTGAATCGAAGACGATCACCTATGACTTAAAAGAATCGTTACGCTATGGGGAGAATCCGCATCAACAAGCGGCTTTTTATGCGAATCCACTTGCTAGCGAGACGTCGCTTGTTCATGCCAAGCAAAGACATGGCAAAGCGTTATCTTATAATAATATCCAAGATGCGAATGCAGCTTTACAGATTGTTAGAGAGTTTAGCGAGCCGGCTGCAGTCGCGGTGAAACATATGAATCCATGTGGTGTTGGTATTGGTGATCATTTAGATCAAGCGTTTACGAGGGCATATGGAGCCGATCCCGTTTCGATCTTCGGTGGCATTGTGGCGGTAAATCGTGAAGTCGATGAGGCGGTCGCGAATCAATTGAGTCAAATTTTCTTAGAAATTGTGATTGCCCCGAGTTATACAGAGCGAGCTTTTGAGATTTTAACTCAAAAGAAAAATATCCGCTTACTTGAGCTACCGATGACAGAAGATTCGCCTGAGCCAACCTTGCATTCTGTTAAAGGTGGGCTGTTGATCCAAGATGAGGACCGTGCGCCCAAGGAAATTGCTGACTATAGTGTTGCAACAGACCGCGAACCAACGGAAGCGGAATGGCAACAATTGTTATTCAGCTGGGATGTCGTGAAACACGTTAAATCCAATGCGATTGTTTTAGCAACGAGTCACCAGACAATCGGTATTGGTGCTGGCCAGATGAACCGCATCGGAGCAGCGAAAATTGCAATTGAACAAGCGGGTGACCAAGCAAAAGGTGCAGTCATGGCATCAGACGCCTTTTTCCCAATGGATGACACCGTTGAAGCGGCTCACCAAGCAGGCGTGACAGCGATCATCCAACCGGGCGGATCCAAACGAGATGCTGATTCGATTCAGAAATGTAATGAATACGGAATCGCGATGGTATTCACGGGCGTTCGTCACTTTAAACACTAAGAGTCGCCTTGCTATATCAGCGCTCGCCGATATATATCGGCGTTCGTCGATAAACTGGCTATGGCGCTGATATATTGCTGAGGTCGCTGATATTTTGCTCAGCGCGCTGATAAATCCGCTAATTCGCCGATAAATAGCAGAACTCGCTGATATATTGCAATTCACAGTCAAAATCTTTTAATGGAATTATTTTTATAACTTCAATAAAAATCGAGAAAAGATGCGATTTATCTTGACATTCTACCATGAGATATTATAATATATTCTATGGCATTTTATCATATCCACGTAATAGCCCCGGAAACTATTCGTGATGAGATAAACGTAATGAAACGGAAATAACAGGAGGGAACCGTCATGCGCCAAACATTTATGGCAAACGAACAAAACGTTGAGCGTAAATGGTACGTAGTTGACGCAGAAGGCCAAACTTTAGGTCGTCTATCGACAGAAGTTGCAGCACTTCTACGTGGCAAGCATAAGCCAAGCTACACACCACACGTTGATACAGGTGACAATGTCATCGTAATTAATGCAGACAAAATTCAGTTAACAGGTAAGAAATTAACTGATAAGAAATATTACCGTCATTCAAACTACCCAGGTGGTTTGAAAGAGCGTAGCGCAGAAGAAATGCGTAATAATTATCCAGAACAAATGCTTGAACAAGCAATCAAAGGCATGCTACCTAAGAACAAATTAGGTCGTAAAATGGGCAAAAAGCTACACGTCTATCGTGACGCTAACCATAGACATCATGCACAAAAACCAGAAGTTTACGAGCTTCGTGGATAATTAAGGAGGGTAATTGAATTGGCACAAGTACAATATAACGGCACTGGCCGTCGTAAAAGCTCAGTAGCACGTGTACGACTAGTACCAGGTAATGGTAAAGTCGTTGTGAATAAAATCGATGCAGAACAATACTTCCCACACGAAACTCTACGTCGTGTGATCAACCAACCATTAGACGTGACAGAAAACGCAGGTAACTATGACATTTATGTCAACGTTGATGGTGGTGGATTCTCAGGTCAAGCTGGTGCGATCCGCTTAGGCGTTGCTCGCGCTCTATTAGAAGCTGACCCTGAATACCGCCCATCGCTAAAACGCGCTGGACTTCTAACGCGTGACGCACGCGAGAAAGAACGTAAAAAATACGGTCTTCGTGGCGCTCGTCGTTCACCACAGTTCTCAAAGCGTTAAGAATCCTTATATATCAAAGTTTCAAACACCCATTCGTTATCAAACGAATGGGTGTTTTTTTAATGATATTTCGTATCTGACTCACAAATGACAAAGGTATTAAATTGACTCATGATTTGTTTATAAAATGTGGAGATTTTGGTATAACCTCTGCATGAGAAAATTCTGTTTATTTTCCATTTTTAGTTTTTTCAACTTTTGATGACTTAAGTAGGATTAGTGTTTGCCATAAAATTCGTCGTTTTCATCTTTCATTACAGTTCTTAATAAATTGAAATTCTTTATATATCAAGGTTTATACCCTTTTTGGCTTATATGAGCCAAAAAGGGTATTCTTATGGTGAAAATAATTGTTCTATAAATGAATGATAAATTTGTTCTTGTTAATTGCATCTAATTAGATTATAATCTAATTAGATAAATATCTAAAAAGGAGGGTGGTTCATGCAATTAGATAAATTAGTCCATTTTCATAAAACAGTCGGCAATCAAACACGACTACGTATTATCGGCTTATTAAAGGAAGGTGGCGCTCTTCACGGACAGGCCATTGCAGGGAAATTAGGGTTAACGCCGCCAACCATATCGCACCATTTAAGCAAGCTTAAAGAGATCGATATTGTTTACCAACGTCGTGACAAAAATACGATTTATTACGCGCTTAACGAACGGAAATTAGACTTGTTAGCTGGAGCGATCACAAGATTGGGGGATGATGATATGAATGAGGAACTTCAAGTAACGGATGAAGAAAAGCATAAGGTATTAAATAACTTTATTGGGACTGATGGTCGAATCGAAGCAATGCCTGCTCAACTTAAAAAACGATTGATCATATTAGAACATATCATTAAAAGTTTAGAAGCAGGTCAGTCGTATCCTGAGCCTAAAATTAACGAACACATTAAACAATTTCACGATGATTTTGCGACGATTGTGTAATGCAAAATAAAAGTACAGAAGTTTGCAACTAAAAAGTACACAACACTGCAATCAAAAAAAAAGACTTGCCAGCCCAATCAAATACCACTACTGTTATTGGTGTCGAATCAATTAAACAGTGGAGGTTGAAAGGAATGCTGGCAATGTCTGAAATTAATTGTATCAAAGTTTTACGAAATCAAAAATCAAAATCCGTCAATTCAATCGCTGAAATGCTTGGTATTAATTGGCGTACAGCTAAAAAGTACGCCGATAAGGATTGGGTGCCTCAAGAAAACGTGCAACCCAAACAAGGCATGATGCATGAAGAAGGATGGGGTGAGATCGTATCGGATTGGCTTATAGAAGATTATAAACTACCTTACAAAAAGCGTCGTACGAATAAAGCTATTTTTGCACAATTACAAGCCATTGGCTTTGAAGGCTCATATCGTACCGTTTGCCATTTTATTAAAGACTGGCGTGAAGGAAAGATCAACGATGATTCCACGAAGGATAAGGGGTACGAAAGGTTACAACATCCTCCAGGTGAAGCGCAAGTTGATTTTGGCTTGTTAGAAGCTGTTAAAGATGGTCAATATGTCGATGTTCATGGTTTGTCCCTTAGTTTACCTTATAGCAACGCAACTTTTTGTGTTCCGTTACCAAGTGAAAACCAAGAATGTTTCTTAAAAGGGCTAGAAACTATTTTTAAACAAATGGGAGCCGTTCCTAGAGTGCTAAGAATTGATAATTTAAAAGCAGCTGTTATTAAACCTAGGGGACGCCATCAGGAAGTTGAATTCACCCATGAACTCCATCAATTTTCAGCATATTATGGTTGTGAGATTCAAGCTTGTAATCCCTATAGTGGCCATGAAAAAGGTCATGTCGAAAATAAAGTTGGTTATATTCGATATAATTTCACAACACCTGCACCTGTCATGACGTCATATGAACAACTCACAGACTGGTTGGAGGACCAACTGACACAAGATCGCCAACGCCAACATTATGTAAAACAACAAACAATTGAAGACCTTTATCAAGATGAACATCAACACATGCTTCATCTTCCTGATCAAGATTATCCAATATTTAAAGAAAAATGGGTGAAAGCTAATAAATATGGGGAAATTGTGGTCGACCAAGTCAAAGTACATGTACCTAAGAGCTATAATTTTGGACAAGTTCGATTAGTGCTTTATTGGGATCAATTTAAAGTCACATCTCCTAACGGAGAGATCCTTATGAAAGATGTTAGACCGTATATGCATAAAAGAAGACAAATTCCTTGGCAAGGTATTCTATCCTCTTGGCTGGATAAGCCAAGAGCCATAGAGTATTCACGTTACCAACCATACTTGCCGGTTCGAATATTTGAATATATCCGGATTGAGGATCATCGTTTAAGAAAAGAAAGGCTGCGTTGGTTGATTCATCAATTGGCCCAACATGATATGGAACAAATTAATGATCAATTTTATGACTTAATAGATAACGATCTACAACCTGAACACGACGACCATCCATATGATGTTGACTGGAGCCTTTATGATCAAAACATTCCAAGGGGTGAGTCAACATGACGCGGGATATTAAAGCCATGTGCAAGTCACTAAGATTAGCGTATGTAGCAGACGTTTATGAATCAATACCATTTGAAACAAAAGAGCAATTTTTAAAAGAGCTATTTGAAAAGGAATTCGCTTTAAGGGAGGAAGCCAGAGCGGACCGCTTAATGAAGAAGGCGAAGTTCTTACATGTTAAAGAACTGGATGATTATCATTGGGGAAGCCATATCCATTTTCCTCAACAATTAGATAAAGATGAACTGATTTCCCTCAGTTTTATCAAACGCGTCGAAAATGTCATCTTAACAGGAGCACCAGGAACAGGTAAAACCCATCTAGCAACAGCGTTAGGCCGGGAGGCTTGTCGAAATGGTTTTGAGGTCCGATTCTTCCGTGTTTCAGATCTCGTTGATCAATTAGATAGAGCGTGGCAAGACGGAAAATTACGAAACTTTAGGAACAAGTTTAAAACGGTTGATTTAATCGTATTAGATGAAATGGGATACATTCCATTCGGAAAAGAAGGAGCAGAGCTGTTATTTCAACTCATCTCTGAGTGGTATGAACAAAAAAGCTTAATGATCACGTCCAATTTAGAATTTAGTCAATGGAACCGGATATTTTCAGATTCACGTTTAACAGCTGCCTTAGTGGATCGCGTGATCCACCATGCGCATGTACTAAACTTCACTGGAGATAGCTTTAGAGTGAAGCACGCACTATCTAATCAAGAATAGCGAAAAAGGGCTGGCAATCTTATGTATTTTTGATTGCAAAACTATGTATTTTTCTCTTGCAAAATACAACGATTAGAAGAGAGTTTATTATGCATCAATTTATGACGCGGGATAAGGGCTATTATGAGTTAAACCCTCGGGAATTATGGTTGATTTAAATAGCTAAAAAGGAGCCAAATGATGTTTATTGAATTAACAAAATTCAAAGTTAAGGATGGTAAGTCTAAGCAAGTTGATGAATGGTTAACTTTTTTAAATGAACATATGGAGAGCGTGTTGTTAACGTTAGAGAATGAACAAATGTATGTTGAAACGATTTTCAGAGAGAATGATGGTGATCAAGAATATCTATATTGGTATTCGATTCAAGGAAATGGTGGTCAGGATGTTGAGGATTCGAATCATTGGGTAGACCAGAAGCATTTAGAATTCTGGAATGAATGTATTGATCAAACCAGTCAACCAATTGACTTAACTCCTTCTGTCACCATGATTCCCGCTAAAATAAAAGATTGTATGACCTAATAAAACAGGAACGCGCTAAACGTTCCTGTTTTATCTAACATAAAGTCCTTGGCCAATATAAAGGGTATTTAAATTGTCGTCTTGCGGGTTCAGCTCCCGTAACTCCCATAGTTTCATGCCGTGTTGTTTCGCAATGTTTGAAGCTGTGTCGCCTCGTTTAACCTCATATTGATTACCGCTAATTCGAATTTCTTGTCCAACTTGTAAACGGCTTAAGTCATTGATGCTCGGGTTTAAGATCTCAAGTTGTTTAAGGCTAATCCAATTGTTTATTGCGATTTCCCAAGCTGAGTCGCCGCGCTTCACTGTATAGTACTGCCAGGATGAGCGTTCAGGGCTTGGGTCATAGTCGTCTTCTTTCGGAGTTGGAGGATTTGGATCTTGTGTTGCTTCTGAATAAATAAACATTTGCACCCAGTGCCCTTGATAATATCCTACACCAATTCGATTGAAGTCTGGACTTAAAATATTTCGTCTATGGCCCGTGCTGTTCATCCAATCTTGGACAACGGCTGATGCGGACGGTTGCCCTTTTGCAATGTTTTCCCCTGCGGTACGATAGTTAATGCCGAATTGTTTCATCATATCAAATGGTGATCCGTAAGTTGGTGATGTGTGAGAAAAGTAGTTATTGTTGGACATATCCTTAGCCTTTTCTTCAGCGACTTTCGACAATTCCGTACTATAGGTTAGTGGACTTCTCCCTTGATCTTGTCGTTCGGCATTCGTTAATTCAGCTACTTTCTCTTCTGGAGATTGAGCTGATACATGAACTGGAATAACGCATGCCATCATTAATAATAGTATAATTAAAAGGTTTAAAACTCGCATTAAATTCTCTCCTTTCATCTTTTAGTGTTCAATAAAGATGAAATTTTAAGCTGGTAATCTTAGGATTTGTTAGGTCTCTAAAAATTGTTTGTATGAATAATGGGTAACTGAACAAAATGAGAGACTGCTCAGTTTGTTTTGTTCGTTTTATTGTCATTGAAATCGCCGTTATAACAATACTGGACGTGGTATAGTATAAGTGTAAGCAAAAGTCGTAATGAAAGGCGGCGTTGTTTGATGACACAAGGAATTAACAGAATAGAACAACAAGAATTAAAAAATCGCGTCGTGTCAGCTGAAGAAGCAGCGACATGGATTGAAGATGGAATGACGCTAGGCCTGAGTGGTTTTACAAGAGCAGGTGATGCTAAGGCGTTGCCGCAAGCTTTAGTGAAACGTAGTCAGACTGAAAAGTTTAAAGTGGATATATTTACAGGAGCATCGTTAGGCTCAGACTTAGATAAAATGATGGCTGAAGCAGGAATCATTCGTAAACGATTACCGTTTCAGGCGGATAATGTCATGCGGAAAAGGATCAATCAAGGTGAGTTTGATTTCGTTGATCAACACTTATCGCATACAGCTGAAATGTTGCGTAACCATACGATGGAACAGATTGATGTTGCAGTGGTTGAAGCGATTAAAATTACTGAAGATGGCATGATTATTCCGACAACCTCTGTCGGTAACTCATTAAGCTTTGTGGAAAGTGCATCTGAAGTGATTGTGGAGATCAACACAGCTCAACCAGAAGCACTTGAAGGCGTGCATGATCTTTTTTCATTAGCTAAACAGGGCGAACGTCAACCCATTCCTTTAACGAAAACGGGAGACCGTATCGGCACACGAGGAATTCCGGTTGACCCAGATAAGATTAAAGGTATTATTTTGACGAACCAGGCTGATTCACCATCACCAATTGTGCCGCCTGATGATGAAACGAAACAGATGGCTAGTCATTTAATTCGCTTTTTAGAATCAGAGGTTGAACAAGGGCGCTTAACGAAGGAGCTTGCCCCATTACAGTCAGGCATCGGATCTGTAGCCAACGCTGTATTCCACGGATTGTTGGAATCAGATTTTGAGAATTTGAAAGTATATTCAGAAGTCTTGCAAGATGCTGTCTTTGATTTAATTGATGCTGGCAAAGTGAATATGGCGTCTTGTTGTTCCATTACATTATCTGAAGACAAAATGAATCAAGTGTTCAATGATATTGACCAATATAAAGATCAATTAATTTTACGTACACAAGAAATCTCAAATCATCCTGAAATCATTCGTCGGTTAGGCTTAATCTCAATTAATACAGCGCTAGAAATGGACATTTACGGAAATGTTAACTCAACGCATGTGCTTGGTCGTAATATGATGAATGGCATCGGCGGATCAGGTGATTTTGCCCGCAATGCACGTTTATCGATTTTCGTCACGAAGTCGATTGCGAAAAACGGTGATATTTCAAGCGTTGTTCCAATGGTTTCGCACGTAGACCATACCGAGCATGATGTCGATATTCTGGTGACAGAGCAAGGATATGCAGACCTGCGCGGCTTGGCGCCTCGACAACGAGTCGAAAAAATCATCCAGAATTGTGCTCACCCTATGTATCGTGAGACATTGATGAATTATTTTGAAGAAGCAAAAGAACGTGGTGGTCAGACGCCTCATATGTTGGAGAAAGCATTGTCATGGCACACACAATTTGAACGAGAAGGGACTATGCGTCCTTTAGCTGAAGTGAAATCATAATAAATAAAACGGGCAAGGTTGATCAATATAAGATGATCAACCTTGCCCGTTTTTTCATGATTGATTAAAAGGTTAGATACGAAACAATAAAATAAAGAATTACAATGACAATAGATGGCCAAGCGTAGCGAATCATGGATGGTTTATTTTCACGCATAAGTACATAGAGCATCATGAGCATCATGACCAGACTAAGTAGACCCATTGTAACTAATGAAAAACTAACACCTTGTAATATGGCTCCTTTTTGATAAAAGGCATCAGTGAAAGCGAGTAATAAAAGATTGAATAGGTTGCTACCGAGAATGGAGCCAGTAGCAATAGCGTAATTAGCTAGTTTATAAGCCGCAATAACAGCTACTAATTCAGGTAAGGATGTCGATGCAGCAATTAGTACACTACCAACGAAACTGGAATTAATCCCCGTTTGTTCAGCGATGATATCACCTGTGATGGATAACACACTACCAGCTACCAGCACAGTGAAAGCTGAGAGGACGAAGAAACGTATAACTTTGTTTAGTGGCAAACGCTCATCGCTTTGCAAAATCTCTTCATCAGGTTCTTCACTTTCAAATAGTTTCACACTAATGATATAAAGAAGGACTAAAATAAACATCTCGATTCCGATATTAAAAATCGTCAAGCTATCATCGATCAGCATGGCAATAATGACAGTTGTTGTTAGAGCAATTCCGAATAGGATTGATGGAATGTGCTGACGAGAATCCTGCAGGTTAAAGGCTTGTCTTTTTCGGTAGTATAAATCAACACCAGCTAAGATTAAAAGATTGAAAACGTTACTCCCAAGCATATTTCCCACAGCAATATCGACGTTATCAACATAAACTGCTGTAACACTGGTTGTTAACTCCGGTAAAGATGTGGCACCAGCAATCAATAAGCCCCCAACCATAGCCCCGCTCATCGTCGTTTGTTGACTAATTTGATCCCCGTACACATTCAATTTGATCGCAGCGTAGACGACGAGAATCGCAGCGATCAGGAAACTGATCCAAACCATCATGTTGTCACTCCTTATTATAGGTCTAAAAACATAAAAAAGACCTTGGCCAGCATACTAGGCCAAGGTCTTGCGTATTATATGATGAACCGGATAATGTTCAAATTATCGAGATTGACGATTCATCAACCGTTATATACGGTCGCTACTCCCCTTGTCTATCATAACTATAGCTTAATAGATGCCAAGAGTCAATGTAGTTAACTTAGTTATAGTTGGAGGGTGACTTTTCATGGAATTATTATCTTGAATAAATTTAGAAGTTATCAAGGGAGTATGTTTTATGTGGGAACTAGATTTCTGGCTATGAGCAAGTTTAGTAGTTTGAAATCTGGCTATATAAATTGATCAATTTAGGGGGAGATTCACATGAAAAAATCCATTGTATGGTTACTAGCCATTGGGTTACTGGCCACTATGGTATTAGCCGCTTGTGGTTCAGGAGATGATGGTGGTGAATCGCGAATTGCGATTGGACCTGCCGGTAGTGGGACTCAAGCTGCTGCTACTGTCATTCTAGAAGGTGCTGGTATTGAAGACGGAGATTACGATAAATACGAAGAGGGTTTCGGTAATGCTCGTGATGGTCTTCAAGATGGTAACATTGATGCGTCATTTGGTTTATTAGGCTTACCAGCAGGTAGTGTTAATGATTTACAAGCGAATACTGGTGATGCAAAATTAATTAGTTTAACAGATGAAGAGGTTCAATATGCACAAGATGAACTAGGTTATTTACCGTATACAATTACGGCGGATTCTTATGATTTCTTAGAAGAAGACGTGCAAACGGTTACAGCATATGCTGTCCTTGTAGCTAATACAAATACAATTGATAACGAATTAGCATATGATTTAGCACGCGTTTCTATTGAAAATGCTGAAGATAATACACACCAGCAGTCTAATCATATGACGTTGGAAAAAGCACTGAGTGGTTCTGAAGGTTTACCAATTCACCCAGGTGCTGCTGAGTATTATGAAGAGCAAGGATTAGAGATTGAAGGAGATGTGGCTGAGGTTTCAGCAACTCCTGAAGATCGTGCTGACGAAATTGTTATGGGTACTGGTAGCTCTGGTGGTACGTACTATCCACTAGGCGGTGAAATGGCAACAGTATGGAATAACAATATTGATGGTGTTAGTGTGACATCAACTGAAACAGGAGCATCTGTAGAGAACTTAGCTTCAATCGGGCGTGACGAACTAGACTTAGGTATGACTGTTCATATCCCAGCTCAAGATGCATTTAACGGTGAAGGTGAATTCGATGGAGCCGCAGTAGAAAACTTTGCATTCATCGGTCATATTTATCCTGAAGTTATGCAGATTATTACGCGTGAAGAAACAGGCGTTGAATCATTATCTGACCTTCAATAATTGATAGGTCAATGGATTGGTGTAAAAAGGACCGACACAGTGTGCCGGTCCTTTTTATACCTACCCATAAATGCTGAAGGTGGTGAAGGGTGTGTCTAATAGAAAAAACAACAAGACTGATAATATAAATCCAAAAACATCAACAGACACCCAACAAAAAGGTGATCAGGTTGATGAACAGGAATTATTGAGGCAATATGATCGGGAAAGTAATGTCCGAGGTAACATTGGAAAATGGGCATGGATCGTAATCTTTTTAGCGATATATCTAACCATTTTCCATTTATACACAGGTTATTACGGAACGCTTCAATCCCAAATTCAAGGAGCTGTGCACGTCGGGACAGCGCTTGGTATTATTTATTTGTTATATCCAGCGAAAAAGGGGTTACATGACCGAGGGGTTCCTTGGTATGACGTGATCTTAGCTTTCACAGCGATTTTTGTTGGATATTATAAAATTATGTTTTTCGATAAAATTTTAGATGCGCGGATTCATGGGTATGAGATGCTAGACGTTATTGTTGCTGTAGTAGGTGTTTTATTATTACTAGAAGCAACAAGACGTGCAGTAGGTGTGCCCATTGTTTTGGTCGCAGGTATTGTCATTTTATATGCCTTATACGGAAACATCATTCCAATTGATGTGTTATCACATACAGGCTTTACGTTTGAGAAAGTAATGACTGACTTATGGTACCGAGAAAATGCAATCTTCGGTATACCAGTTCAAGTCTCGGCTAAGTTTATCTTCCTGTTTTTACTTTTTGGTGTGATCTTAGTTCATTCTGGTATTGGCCAGTTCTTTAATGACTTAGCATTTGCCTTAACCGGACGTTTTACGGGTGGTACGGCAAAAGCGGCTGTTTCAGCCAGTGCGCTTCAAGGTATGGTGTCAGGAAGTTCGATCGCTAATACGGTATCATCTGGTTCATTTACGATTCCGATGATGAAGAAAGCGAAATTCAGACCTGAATTTGCAGCTGCTGCAGAGGCATCGGCTTCAACAGGTGGTCAGTTAATGCCGCCGATCATGGGTGCAGCAGCCTTCATTATGATCGAGTACACAGGGACAGACTATGGCACGATTATGTTAGCAGCCCTTATTCCAGCCATGCTTTATTTCTCTGGCATATTTATGGGGGCACACTATGAAGCGAAGAAAGCTGGTATTTTCGGTGCGCCTAAAGAGAGTTTGCCAAGTGCTTTAAACTTGTTAAAGACAAAAGGGCTTATGCTCTTACCATTGATTACGATTGTGACGACGTTGTTTATTGGATATACACCACAGCGTGCGGCACTGATTGGTATTTTAACTGCATTTGTCGTCAGTATGCTAAGTAAGGAATCGCGTATGTCGATTAAGAAAATCTTCTACGTGTTAGAGCAAGGTGCAAGAACAGCGTTGCCAGTCATTGCAGCGGTTGGTACAGCAGGGATTATTGCTGGTGTTGTTGGCATGACTGGTTTAGGCGGTAAAGTCGCAGCAGCGATTATTACATTATCAAATGATATTCAGTTATTAGCGCTCATATTCACGATGATCGCGTGTATTATTTTAGGTATGGGCTTGCCGACAACAGCGAACTATGTTGTCACAGCGACCATTGCAGCTCCAGCCTTAATCAATGGGTTTGGTGTTGAAGTATTAGCCGCTCATCTATTTGTCTTTTACTTCGGTATTGTGGCAGATATTACGCCACCTGTTTGCTTAGCCGCCTATGCAGGGTCAGGTATAGCCAAGTCAAATCCGTTTAAGAGTGGGTTGACCGCCGTTAAACTGGCGATTGCCGCATTCATCATACCGTATATTTTTGTCTATAATCCGATATTAGTCCAAGCTGGCGATCATTCGACGATGGCTCTTATACTAGCCGTCATCACGGCGTTGATTGGTATGATGGGTGTGAGTAGTTCAGTTATGGGATACTTCCAGCGCGAAACCCGTGCCTGGGAACGCCTCGCCTTACTAGTGGCGGGCTTAATGCTTATTACACCGAATCCATATATCGATATTGCGGGTGTAGTGATAATCGGGCTTGTCTGGTATGCTCAAAAGAAGCGCCCGAAAGACCGTGAAGGCATTGCAGCGGCAGCATAAAAAGTTAACAGAATAGATGATAGGAAAAAGCCCAGAGCACTGACTCTGGGCTTTATATTTTTATATTTTTAATTGTAAAAACCGAGCCATGTTAAGATCGTCACACCGATTAAAGTGACAAGGGTACCTGTTAAAACTAAAACAAAAGTCGTTTTCGCATCTTTGGTCTCAATCCATCCCATGATCCCCATAAACAATGTGAATAGTAAGCCAAAAAAGATCGATGCAAAAGGATGAGTCGGTGAAATCCAGTCATACCAATTAATGAAATTCAATAGACTAACCTCCGTCCATTAACATGTAATGGTTGATCTAGCTTTTACTAAATAATAATCTCGGCATAAATTCACTTAGTTAGCTTTATCATACCATAACTTTATGAACGACTAAGTTTAGTTTATAAAGATAATGATGACTTTCAAAAAAATTTTTCATCATAACTATATTGGAAAAATCATCAAAAGTGATACAATGAAGAAGGAATTTTTAGATAAAGGGAGTACATAAGGAGGAGACAACAATGAACCAAAAACGTTGGATTGCGTTAGCAATTGCGATTGGTTTGCTTGTATTATCGACGGTTGCTCAATTTACAACCACTGTAGCAACGACGGATTTTACAGATATGTTCCAATCGGAAAGTGAATATGCAGAGGAAGTCATAGAACAAGGAAGTATTGATGAGCGCGTTGCCGTGGTCAATGTAGAAGGGGTTATTCAATCTGGTGTCACAGGTGGCGTGTTTAGTGGTGCTACATATAATCATGATCGTATACTAGGTATGCTTGATCATGTGAAAGAAAGTGATCAGTTCAAAGCATTAGTGTTAAATGTGAATACACCAGGCGGCGGTGTTGTTGAGAGTGCCGAAATCCATGATCGCATTGTTGAAATTCGTGATGCTGGTAAACCAGTATACGTTTCAATGGGGAATACGGCAGCTTCAGGCGGTTATTATATTTCTGCTCCAGCTGACAAAATTGTAGCTCATGAGGCAACACTAACAGGTTCAATCGGTGTCATTATGGAATCGATTAACTTTGCAGAACTCGCTGATAATCTAGGTGTTGACTTTAATACGATTACAAGTGGTGAATACAAGGATATTATGTCTTCATCTCGACCGATGACAGATGATGAAGAAGAGATTCTACAAACGATGGTCGATGATATGTATCAGGACTTTGTAGATGTCATCGTTGAAGGGCGTGACATGGATGAGTCGAAAGTTCGTGAACTGGGTGATGGACGAGTATATACTGGGTCACAAGCTGCTGAGAACGGCTTAGTGGATGCACTAGGTTCACTTGATGATACGATTGCACAAATGAAAGAAGAGCAGGATTTACAGAATGCACAAGTGGTCGAATTAGGTGCTAGCGCTGGTTTTAATTCAATTATCAATGGTGCTGCTACTAGTTTGTTTGGCGATGAAATGCGAGCTTCTAGGCTTCAAGAATTTATGCGAGAATCTAATTCGCCACGTGCGATGTATTTATATACAGAATAGGGGGTGACGTCGATGAGTGAGGTTTATGAAGCGGGCCATCAAGACGTGACTGAAAAAACCGAAAAAACGTCGATTCGTTATGCCGGTTTCTGGATGCGTTTTTGGGCTTATATTGTTGATCTAATTATTGTATTTTGTGTCAATGGTATTGTCTTAATGCCATATCGATTGATCACAGGTGGCGATGAATTTGAGGTTGGTTTTTGGACAATCGCTGTGATCATCTCAACTATTGTTCTTTATGCTTATTTCGTTGTGATGACGAAGTATTTGCAGCAGACATTAGGCAAACGAATTTTTGGATTGAAAGTGATCCGCCAAGATCGAACGCCTTTACGTTGGTCTGATCTCATTTTCCGTGAAGTTGTTGGTCGATTTTTTCATCGTGTACTAGGCTTTACGAATTTACTTTATATCGTCGTCGCTTTTAATCCTGAAAAACAGGGGATTCACGACATGATTGGCGATACGTATGTCATACATGACGCATAAATGTAAGGAGGTGACGTGATGCGACAGCCACCACAACATCGTATAGCAGAAGATGCGATTAAGGCATGGCGTATTACTGAAGTCATCGTTATGGTGATATTATTGTTATTGGTGATTGCTAGTTTTATAGTAGGTCATTTTTTCAATTGGGCTTTATGGATTTCATTAACCGCACTCGCCGTTTGGGGTGTTCTAGCGTATTTAATGATTTTTGTAATTCCCGTTGTCCGTTGGCGTCGCTGGCGCTATGAAGTCTTTGACCAAGAGATTTATGTGCAACATGGTATTTTAATTGTTTCGAGAACATTAGTGCCGATGATCCGAGTGCAACATGTCGATACCAAACAAGGTCCGATTTTAAAACGGTTTAATCTATCAAATTTAACCGTGTCGACAGCCGCAACGATTCATGAAATACCAGCACTACCACAAGAAGAAGCAGCTGCGTTACGTGACCAGATTTCTGAGTTAGCGAGGGTGGATGAAGATGATGTCTGAACCGAGAAGACTCCATCCAGCAGCTGTTATATTTAGCGTTATTAAAATCTTTAAAAATTTAATTTATGCCATTGGTGCAGGTGTGGTTGCTTTATTCGGTAATACGATGTTTATTTATATTGCACTCGGTATTTTAGGGTTAACGATTATTTTCACGATCATTAGTATTATTGATTGGTTTCGTTTTCATTATTATATTGAAGGTGATGAATTACGGATTGAACAAGGGGTTTTTGTCAGGAAGCACCGCTATATTTCAAAAAATCGCATTCAATCGATTGATTTAACGCAAGGGGTTATTCATCGCATACTAAAATTAACGAAAGTGCAGATTGAAACAGCAGGAAGTGGGCTTGAAACGGAGGCTTCCCTAAGTGCAGTGTCATTGTCTGAAGGAGAAGCGATTCGCCGTGAATTAAAGTCAGATCAAAGTCTTGCTAACGAAGAACAAGGTGAAAGTGAAGAAGCGGTAGAATATCCACAGCGACAAATTAGCTTTAATCGTTTATTTGTAGCAGGTTTAACGTCCGGAAGCGTTGGTGTCATTATCGGTTTAGTGTTCGTTGGGTTTTCGGAAATTGAACGATTCATTCCGGATTCAGCCTACGATCAAGCGATGAGCTGGATGCTATCATCGGCTGTAGAGTTATTAATTTTCTTAGCTTTAGTGATGTTTATTTTATTGTATGCTCTTGGTATTTTGGGGACCGTTATCAAGTTTGGGCGTTTTCAAATCACACGGTATGATACAGAATTGTTTATTACCCGAGGCCTTTTAGAGAAGAAACAGATGACGATTCCGTTGAAGCGGATTCAGGCGATTGGTTTTAAACAAAGTTTAATTAGGCAACCATTCGGGCTTGGAACATTATATGTCGAAATTGCTGGGGGAGCTGATGGGCAAAACGCGAACGCCAGAACGTATTTGTTTCCGATTATCAGATATGATGAACTCCGCCAATTTTTACAGACGGTTCTACCTGAATACGAAGCTTTTCCAGAACAAGTACAAGCTATTCCGAAAAAAGCGAACTTCTTTTATTATGTTCGGGCAGCTTTCTTTCCCGTTGTCGCGTTAATTGCGATTTTAATATTCCTGCCATTCGTTTGGTATGTACCGACTATTGTAGTCCTGTTGGCTGTCGGGCTAGGGATCCTTAGACGCCAGACAGCAGGCTATAGCTGGGATGAACAGCAATTAACATTGGCCTATCGTGATTTTAGTAAAGATATGGTCATGATGAAGCATAATCGTATTCAAGCATTTGAAAAACGTCAATCTATCTTGCATAAACGACAAGGGTTAGCAACAGTACGTGTCTCTCTTTTGAATCATTTTGCTGGACGTCATGTTTTATTGAAGGAAATGGCTGAAAGTGAAGTGGACAGACTGTCTGATTGGTACTCTTTAAGGAAATAATTAATCATATCATAAGCATGTTAAAACCTTCTCGTCCATATATATAGGCGAGGAGGTTTATTTATGAAGAAATATATGGTGTTTGCGTTTATTAGTGTAGTCTTATTAGGCTTGAGTTTATACAGTGTGCTGTGGGATCGAGGGGTGACGGAATCCTCTGCTAATGTGATGCCGTTAGCAGGACAAGTTATTGTGCTCGACCCAGGTCACGGTGGTGTCGATGGCGGAGCTGATTATGGAGAAGACAAAGAGAAAACCGTAACCTTACAAACGGCTTTGTTTTTGCGTGATTATTTGCAAGAAGCGGGGGCCCAAGTTGTGTTAACGCGTGATGGCGATTATGACCTTGCGCCTGAAGACATGGATGGGTATTCGAAGCGCAAGTCTTATGATATCCGGAGACGTGTGAAATTGATTCAAGATGTTGAGGCAGATATTTTCGTTAGTATTCATTTGAATTCGGTAGTCAATGAAAGTTGGCGCGGTGCTCAAACGTTTTACTACCCAGATGAAGAGGAGAATAAGCGTTTAGCTAATGCGATTCAGGAACGACTGAGAGATTCGATTGAAACGAACCGTCAAACGCTCGCCATGGATAACGTTTATATTTTGAAACATGCCGAGACAACGAGTGCATTAGTTGAGATGGGATTCTTATCTAATGCTGATGAACGTGCGTTACTTACATCTGAAGATTATCAAAGACGGTTAGCATCATCTATTTATGAAGGGATTGTAGAGTACGTAACGGCTGAACAAGAATTGTGAAATCGATTAATCGTATGAACTGAGTGTCGTCTGAAATTATGTTATACTAGCTTTGGCATGAAATTGATGATGACTAAAGGAAGGTGTCTAACGTGATTACAGAAGAACGCGTAATAGAGTTATTAAAACCAATTCAAGATCCACATATACATAAGACGCTCGAGGAAACTGATGCCATCGAGAGCGTTAAAATTAAAGAGGATAAAGGTCATGTTTCAGTCAAAGTGGCTTTAGCTGATCCGAATTCGGGTGAACAATTACAATTACAACAAGAAATTGTTGCGATGATTAAGAAGGAAGGCGCTTCAACAGTTGGGCTTCGCTTCACAGAGTTACCAGAAGAAAAACGCGAAGCTTATATGGCTGAAGCGAATGAAGAACAAGAAGCGAATTTAATTGGACAAACAGGTACAACCTTTATTTCAATCGCAAGTGGTAAAGGTGGTGTTGGTAAGTCGACTGTAACAGTTAACTTAGCGATCGCCTTAGAACGCTTAGGATATAAAGTTGGTATTGTTGATGCGGATATCTACGGCTTCAGTGTTCCGGATATGATGGGCGTAGAAAACCGCCCACAAGTACGCGGTGAGAAAATCATCCCTGTTGAGCGTTTCGGCGTTCAATTGATTTCGATGGGCTTCTTTGTTGAAGATAACTCACCGATCATTTGGCGTGGTCCTATGCTAGGTAAAATGCTCACGAGCTTCTTTAAAGAGGTAGAGTGGGGCGATTTAGACTATCTATTGCTTGACTTGCCACCAGGAACAGGCGATATTGCTTTAGACGTACAAGAATTACTGCCATCGTCTAAGCAGCTTATTGTTTCAACGCCGCACCCTACAGCAGCTTTTGTTGCAGCGCGTGCTGGACAAATGGCGCTTAAAGCTGAACACGATATTATCGGAATTGTTGAAAACATGGCTTACTTCGAAAGTCAATTAACAGGACAGAAAGAATACGTCTTTGGTGAAGGTGGTGGCGACAAGCTTGCTGAAGTTCTAGAAACAGATGTGCTTGGACGCTTACCATTACAGCAGCCATACGATGAAGAAGAAACATTCGCACCAGGGATTTACCAAGAAGATCATCCAACAGGTAAAATCTTCTTATCAATTGCTAATCAGGTTGCAAAACGCTGCAAAAAATAACATAAGAGGTTTAGGGCGAACGCCCTAAACCTCTTTTTAGTTTGCCTGGCATGGGTGAGCTCTAACGGGTGAAAGTCCTGAGTGCGACCTGGTAGTGGTAAGCACATAGTCGAAGGCAAGGGTGTCCATGGTGACATGGAATCTGAAGGAAGCCCTAGACAAATCTCTGGTCTGACGAATAGAAACTATATAAGAGGCAACGTATGAGGATAAGACTGCTAAAGAAGTTGAAGTCCTATAACTACTCATATCATGCGGTGTAAATATAGCAGATAGATGGAGAGAAAGAGCTCGCACCTTAACCAGGGAGGTCTCATTATCTACATCAAAGACTTGTAGTGATATAAGTTTGGATGATGAGAAGTCAGCTGAAGCCGTAGTAGTGAAGACATCTAACGAAAGTTAGAAAGAGCGAAGGGCTGAACAATTTTATGGTTACGGAAATCTCGATTGGAAGAGGAAAAAGACCACTGGCATACCGCGTTAAAGTGGATACCATCTTTACGAGAAAGAAAGGAAGTAACAAGCATGTACGATGAAAAACTGTTGGACTTGATTCTTAGGAAAGATAATCTTGACGAGGCACAAAAACGCGTCATTAAAAACAAAGGTGCTGCTGGTGTGGATGGCATGACGATTCAAGAGTTGCCATCATATATGGTGGAAAATCAAAAGAATATCATCCGCCAAATCAAACGAAGAGAGTATCAACCAGCACCAGTCAAAAGGGTTGAGATTCCTAAAGATAATGGGGGAGTTCGCCTACTAGGCATTCCAACTGTGGTTGATCGGGTTATTCAACAAGCAATAACACAAGTTCTAACTTCCAAGTTTAACCCACAATTTCATGAACATAGTTATGGGTTTAGACCAGGACGAAACGCTGAAATGGCGATACGTCAGTCACTTGAATTTATGAATGAAGGTTACGAATGGGTGGTGGATATAGACCTTGAACGTTTCTTTGATACGGTCAATCATGACCGTCTTATGAACCTTATTTCGAGAACGGTGAAAGATGGCGATGTGATCTCACTCATTAGAAAATTTCTAGTAAGTGGGGTGCAATTAGATGAAGGGTATAAGGAGACCATCATAGGAACACCACAAGGTGGCAATCTATCCCCGTTGTTAAGTAACATTATGTTGAACGAGTTAGACCAAGAACTCGACAATCGAGGCCTTCGCTTCGTTAGATACGCTGATGATTGTATCATTATGGTCAAAAGCGAGATGTCCGCGAATCGCGTTATGCGCTCGGTATCAACATTTATCGAAGAGAAGCTTGGCCTGACCGTCAACACAACGAAATCAAAAGTAACCAAACCCAATAACCCTGATTTGAAGTTTCTTGGTTTTGGCTTCTTTATAGATTACCAAAGTCATGAGTATAAAGCAAAGCCACATCAGACATCCATCGAAACGTTCAAATATAAACTGAAACAGTTAACCAAAAGAAATTGGAGTGTTGATACGAAGTATCAAGTGGAACGGATTAACCAACTCATAAGAGGTTGGGTTAATTACTTTAGGATAGGTTATATGAAAAGCCTTTTGGACCGTGTTGACTCCCATACGAGGATTCGCCTAAGAGCGTGCATATGGACAAAGTGGAAAACACCTAAGAACAGGAGAAAGAATCTAATTAAATTAGGCATGAGTAAATACAATGCTTACAGAAACAGCTATACAAGTAAAGGTGCGGTTCGCACCGCTTACTCCTGGATTCTTACAACCACAATAACCAACAAGAGACTAGCCCAATTCGGGCTAGTCTCCTCTGCACAACATTATAAGAAAGTACGTGTTTAAATAAAATTGAACCGCCGTATACGGAACCGTACGTACGGTGGTGTGAGAGGTCGGAGGTTAATCACCTCCTCCTACTCGATTATGGTGTTAGCCTCCAGAGGAACCTTGTCCTCCGCCTCCACCACCAGAAGATTCTTTGTTGTTTTGTTTATTCACTTCACCTTCACTCTTAGACTGTCCTTGACCACTTTCCATTTCTTCTGCGGCTTTGATTAAGGATTCAGTCATTTGGGCTTTAAATACAGGGTTGTTTAACGTTTCCTGAATGGTTTTTTCTAAATGACTTTTATAATCTTGGCTTTTCAATATCTGTAGAATCATTTTCCTAGCCTCTTCGTTTTGAAAGAGACTAATCATTTTATTTTGGTATTCAGAATCACTCATTAATCCTTTAAGAAGTTCTTGATCTTGTTTCCTTGTTGCCTCAACATAACTTTGGACGAAGGAAGGGTCATTAAATAATTCACTCCAGAACTTTTTCCCTTTATCACCTGAAAACATCGATTCAACAGCTTTGTTAACTTCATCAGATTGTAGAACTATTTCTTGTTTTAATGATTCGTCTTTTAATGCTTCTTGAAGTGCTTTTTTACCATCGTCCGTTTTTAAGATATCCGTAACCATCTTTTTTGTTTTTTCGTAATCAGGGGATGATTGTTCACTATTACTTCCGCCACTACAACTTGCTAATAACATGACGATTACGACCATGTATATAATTGGTTTAGCCATCATGGATGCTCCTCTAGATGTCAATTTATACTCTTAATATGAAGCGGTTGTGAAAAAATATACATATTTAAAGAAGGCAAAAATAGCTAAAGCATGGTAAAATACGAGTGGACTGGATTTATAGATCGTAGGAGGAAAAACAGTGACAATACGTGTTTGGATTAAATTTTTCTTAACATTATTAGTGATCGGTGCCGTAACAACTGTTGTGACAAGCTTTATTGTATCAACCCACGTTTACGCACCTTTTTTGGACCCTTTTAATGCATGGGAGTTATTAGGTGTGATCTTATGGTACTCAGGTTATGGACTTGTTTATAGTGTGATTGCACAAATGGGCTTTTTCGCATATTTAACCTTGCATCAATTCGGTAAAGGTTTCTTCGGATACTTTTGGAAACACGCTCAAGTTATCTTGATTTTATTCACTTTATTTGAATTAGTGTATTTAAGATATCATCAGGATGCAGGGCCTGAAGGATTATGGCCTTACTTTATTGCACCTGTTTTATTATCTGTATTCGCCTATGCCATTGCTAAAATTAAGGCTAGAGAAACGCATCCGCGTGCCTTTTTACCAGCTTTATTTTTCATGATTGTAGTAACAACCATTGAATGGATTCCAACGTTACGTACAGGCGATCCTGAGTGGCTTGTACTCATGGTGGTGCCTTTATTAGCTTGTAACACCTATCAGTTACTTAAGTTGCACCGGATTGTAGGTTTTACTAACCCGGAAGATGCAGGTACTAATCAAAAAGCATAATTAGTCGAGAGGGGTCAGTTTTACATCAGCAGGGGAAAGTAATTCTGTTGTTGAAACAAACTGGTATCCCTCTCTTTTTTTCTGCTTAATGACTTGTTCTAATATTTCTGGTGTTTGTTTTAAATTATCTTGCGCAAAGAAGAGAACGATATCCCCTGCACTAATGGTCGAGTTTAATTTTTCAACTACGTCATTAACCTCGCTATTTTTTTCGATATGAGCATAAACGCTCCAAAAGATCATGTCATAGCCCTGTTCTGTTACTATGCTATTCACGTTATCGTGATATTCATGTTCAGGCGGACGAACGAATCGTAATGGTTCGAAACCTAAGTTATGGACGATCGTTTCTCCATTTTCGAGGTCTTCTATAATAACGTCTTTAGGTTGATCTGCATACCGTTCAAGGCTATAACCCAATAACCCGACTTCGTGTTGTTCTTCCACGATTAATTCAGCTAATTCTTCTTCTCGAAGTGCCCATTCTCCATTAATGAAAAAGGTTGCTTTAACTTCTGTTTCTTGTAAAACATCGAGAATATCAATGATCACATCATCTCCCCAAGAAACATTAAATGTTAAAGCGATTTCTTGTTTATCTTCTTCGGCATTAGTAATTGCGCCAGACGGAGCAGTCTGTGTTTGATTGACTAACAACGTTTGTTTAGCCATGAACTGCCATGATGTGATCGCTAGGATAATGACGACCATTAACACACACCACTTTTTCCAACTTGTCCAATTAATCGTTTTATACATAAATGATCCAACCTTTATTCTTTGGATTTGGAGGGTTGTCTACCGTTAGCTTATAAATAATTCTGAAATATATATATGAGCAATTGCATAGTTTTAGAATGGTGATTATACATAATCCCTGGTAAAAAGGGGAAAATGATGGTGACTTATTGAAGAATGGAAGTGAAATGATGATTGGATTACTGGTGAATGAATCAGAACAAATGGAATTGGGATATCTGTTGAAGCGGGAAATGGATGAGTTGTTGTATGATTTTAGCTATCATGATCTTGATGAAAATGTGCAAGAGGCGATTAAAGAGAGGTATACGTTATTGTTTAATATTTATAAGCGTTTTGCGACACAAAAAGAGTGTTTGAAGTACGTTCCACATAAAAATTTGTTTGATGTGAAATAAATTTAAAAAACCTATTGATGTCGACATAAGCATGTGATATATTTATTTTTGTCGTCGAAACGAGACGATTAATCACACAAATTCATTTTTAGGATTCGGAAAACAAATTGTTATTCATTTGTTGACACCCCATTTGAAATTGTGCTATATTAATTCTTGTCGCGAAAAAACGACAAACCATTTCGAACCTTGAAAACTAAACAAAATAGCCTGTCGTCAATTCGATTTTCTTCTTATTTGTTAATAGGAAGAAAGCGGAGACGAAATTAAGAAACAATAAGCCAAATCAAACACTTTAATTGGAGAGTTTGATCCTGGCTCAGGACGAACGCTGGCGGCGTGCCTAATACATGCAAGTCGAGCGCGGGAAGCGAGCTGAAGCCCTTCGGGGTGGACGCTCGTGGAACGAGCGGCGGACGGGTGAGTAACACGTGGGCAACCTACCTGTGAGACGGGGATAACTCCGGGAAACCGGGGCTAATACCGGATAACGCATCGAACCGCATGGTTCGATGATCAAAGATGGCTTCTAGCTATCACTCACAGATGGGCCCGCGGCGCATTAGTTAGTTGGTGAGGTAACGGCTCACCAAGGCGACGATGCGTAGCCGACCTGAGAGGGTGATCGGCCACACTGGGACTGAGACACGGCCCAGACTCCTACGGGAGGCAGCAGTAGGGAATCATCCGCAATGGACGCAAGTCTGACGGTGCAACGCCGCGTGAGCGATGAAGGTCTTCGGATCGTAAAGCTCTGTTGTGAGGGAAGAACAAGTGCCGTTCGAATAGGGCGGCACCTTGACGGTACCTCACCAGAAAGCCCCGGCTAACTACGTGCCAGCAGCCGCGGTAATACGTAGGGGGCAAGCGTTGTCCGGAATTATTGGGCGTAAAGCGCGCGCAGGCGGTTCCTTAAGTCTGATGTGAAAGGCCACAGCTCAACTGTGGAGGGCCATTGGAAACTGGGGAACTTGAGGACAGAAGAGGAGAGCGGAATTCCACGTGTAGCGGTGAAATGCGTAGATATGTGGAGGAACACCAGTGGCGAAGGCGGCTCTCTGGTCTGTAACTGACGCTGAGGCGCGAAAGCATGGGTAGCGAACAGGATTAGATACCCTGGTAGTCCATGCCGTAAACGTTGAGTGCTAGGTGTTAGGGGGTCCAACCCTTAGTGCTGCAGTTAACGCAATAAGCACTCCGCCTGGGGAGTACGGCCGCAAGGCTGAAACTCAAAGGAATTGACGGGGGCCTGCACAAGCGGTGGAGCATGTGGTTTAATTCGACGCAACGCGAAGAACCTTACCAGGTCTTGACATCTTCGGACAGCCCAAGAGATTGGGTCTTCCCTTCGGGGACCGAATGACAGGTGGTGCATGGTTGTCGTCAGCTCGTGTCGTGAGATGTTGGGTTAAGTCCCGTAACGAGCGCAACCCCTGATCTTAGTTGCCAGCATTCAGTTGGGCACTCTAGGATGACTGCCGGTGACAAACCGGAGGAAGGCGGGGATGACGTCAAATCATCATGCCCCTTATGACCTGGGCTACACACGTGCTACAATGGATGGTACAAAGGGAAGCCAAACCGCGAGGTCGAGCTAATCCCATAAAGCCATTCTCAGTTCGGATTGTAGGCTGCAACTCGCCTGCATGAAGCCGGAATCGCTAGTAATCGCGGATCAGAATGCCGCGGTGAATACGTTCCCAGGCCTTGTACACACCGCCCGTCACACCACGAGAGTTGGCAACACCCGAAGTCGGTGGGGTAACCTTCACGGAGCCAGCCGCCGAAGGTGGGGCCAATGATTGGGGTGAAGTCGTAACAAGGTAGCCGTATCGGAAGGTGCGGCTGGATCACCTCCTTTCTAAGGAATATAGGAGGCGACAGTGCTATTTTGTTTAGTTTTGAAGGATTGAAATCTATCAATCTTAATCAATTTAAGATGGGCCTGTAGCTCAGTCGGTTAGAGCGCACGCCTGATAAGCGTGAGGTCGGTGGTTCAAGTCCACTCAGGCCCACCATCTTAAACTATACACGGGGCCTTAGCTCAGCTGGGAGAGCGCCTGCTTTGCACGCAGGAGGTCAGCGGTTCGATCCCGCTAGGCTCCACCATTTTAATCATGTTATATTACTTAATATAACACTTTTTTAATTAAGTACCTTGAAAACTAGATAAGATGAGATACCAAAGCATCGAAAAGCAAGTAAAGACACAAGCGTCTTTTCACGCATAACTTGATGGTTCGCCATGGAGTTAAGAGTTAGTTAAGTGAACAAGGGCGCACGGTGGATGCCTTGGCACTAGGAGTCGAAGAAGGACGGGACAAACACCGATATGCCTCGGCGAGCAGTAAGTAAGCGTCGACCCGGGGATGTCCGAATGGGGAAACCCACGACCCGTAATGGGGTCGTATCCATGGCTGAATACATAGGTCATGGAAGACAACTCAGGGAACTGAAACATCTCAGTACCTGAAGGAAGAGAAAGCAACCGCGATTTCCTGAGTAGCGGCGAGCGAAACGGAAACAGCCCAAACCAAGGCGCATGCGTCTTGGGGTTATAGGACACGCCAAACGGAGTGATCAAGATACACGGTAGATGAAGCAACCTGGAACGGTTCGCCAGAGACGGTAAAAGCCCGGTAATCGAAACGGTGTATCCTCCGGCGTGGATCCTGAGTACGACGGAACACGTGTTATTCCGTCGGAATCCGGGAGGACCATCTCCCAAGGCTAAATACTCCCTAGTGACCGATAGTGAACCAGTACCGTGAGGGAAAGGTGAAAAGCACCCCGGAAGGGGAGTGAAATAGAACCTGAAACCGTGTGCCTACAAGTAGTCGAAGCCCGTTAATGGGTGACGGCGTGCCTTTTGTAGAATGAACCGGCGAGTTACGAGGACGAGCAAGGTTAAAGAGCAGATCTGGAGCCGCAGCGAAAGCGAGTCTGAACAGGGCGCATTAGTTCGTCATCGTAGACCCGAAACTGTGTGATCTACCCATGTCCAGGGTGAAGGTCAGGTAACACTGACTGGAGGCCCGAACCCACGTATGTTGAAAAATGCGGGGATGAGGTGTGGGTAGCGGTGAAATGCCAATCGAACACAGAGATAGCTGGTTCTCTCCGAAATAGCTTTAGGGCTAGCCTCAACGTAGCGAGTCTTGGAGGTAGAGCACTGATTGGACTAGGGGCCCCTATCGGGTTACCGAATTCAGTCAAACTCCGAATGCCAATGACTTACCGTTGGGAGTCAGACTATGGGTGATAAGGTTCATAGTCGAAAGGGAAACAGCCCAGACCGCCAGCTAAGGTCCCTAAGTATGTGTTAAGTGGGAAAGGATGTGACGTTGCTCAGACAACCAGGATGTTAGCTTAGAAGCAGCTATCATTTAAAGAGTGCGTAATAGCTCACTGGTCGAGTGACGTTGCGCCGAAAATTTACCGGGGCTAAACACATCACCGAAGCTGCGGATTGTCCGCAGGACAATGGTAGGAGAGCGTTCTAAGGGCTTAGAAGTCAGACCGTGAGGACTGGTGGAGCGCTTAGAAGTGAGAATGCCGGTATGAGTAGCGAAAAAGAAGTGAGAATCTTCTTCACCGTAAGCCTAAGGTTTCCTGAGGAAGGCTCGTCCGCTCAGGGTAAGTCGGGACCTAAGCCGAGGCCGAAAGGCGTAGGCGATGGCCAACAGGTTGAAATTCCTGTACCACCTCCTTTCCGTTCGAACGACGGGGAGACGCAGGAGGATAAGGGAAGCGTGCCACCGGATGTGCACGCCCAAGCAGAGAGTGTGATGGATAGGCAAATCCGTCCATCGGACGCATGATCTGTGATGGGGAGGGAACATAAGTACCGAAGTCCCGGATTTCACACTGCCTAGAAAAGCCTCTAGTGAGGAAAGAGGTGCCCGTACCGCAAACCGACACAGGTAGGCGAGGAGAGTATCCTAAGGTGATCGGGAGAACTCTCGTTAAGGAACTCGGCAAAATGACCCCGTAACCTCGGGAGAAGGGGTGCTCATCTAGGCTACGGCCTAGGGAGCCGCAGTGAAAAGGCCCAAGCGACTGTTTATCAAAAACACAGGTCTCTGCGAAGCCGTAAGGCGAAGTATAGGGGCTGACACCTGCCCGGTGCTGGAAGGTTAAGGGGATGCGTTCGTCCTTTGGGACAAAGCGTTGAACCGAAGCCCCAGTAAACGGCGGCCGTAACTATAACGGTCCTAAGGTAGCGAAATTCCTTGTCGGGTAAGTTCCGACCCGCACGAAAGGTGCAACGACTTGGGCACTGTCTCAACGAGAGACCCGGTGAAATTATACTATGCGTGAAAATGCGCATTACCCGCGACAAGACGGAAAGACCCCGTGGAGCTTTACTGTAGCCTGATATTGAATGTTGGTACAGCTTGTACAGGATAGGTGGGAGCCTAAGATGCCGGAGCGCAAGCTTCGGCGGAGGCGCCGGTGGGATACCACCCTGGCTGTACGGACATTCTAACCCCGAGCCGTGATCCGGTTCGGAGACAGTGTCAGGTGGGCAGTTTGACTGGGGCGGTCGCCTCCCAAAGAGTAACGGAGGCGCCCAAAGGTTCCCTCAGAATGGTTGGAAATCATTCGCAGAGTGTAAAGGCAGAAGGGAGCTTGACTGCGAGACTTACAAGTCGAGCAGGGACGAAAGTCGGGCTTAGTGATCCGGCGGTTCCGCATGGAAGGGCCGTCGCTCAACGGATAAAAGCTACCCCGGGGATAACAGGCTTATCTCCCCCAAGAGTCCACATCGACGGGGAGGTTTGGCACCTCGATGTCGGCTCATCGCATCCTGGGGCTGTAGTCGGTCCCAAGGGTTGGGCTGTTCGCCCATTAAAGCGGTACGCGAGCTGGGTTCAGAACGTCGTGAGACAGTTCGGTCCCTATCTGTCGTGGGCGTTGGAAATTTGAGAGGAGCTGTCCTTAGTACGAGAGGACCGGGATGGACACACCGCTGGTGTACCAGTTGTTCCACCAGGAGCACTGCTGGGTAGCTACGTGTGGTCGGGATAAGTGCTGAAAGCATCTAAGCATGAAGCCCCCCTCAAGATGAGATTTCCCATTGCCTCGAGCAAGTAAGATCCCTCAGAGACGATGAGGTTGATAGGTCCGAGGTGGAAGCGTGGTGACACGTGGAGCTGACGGATACTAATCGATCGAGGACTTAACTAACGGTTAAGACGCCTGGTCGACGTTGCGCGGTATCATCGATCTTATCTAGTTTTGAAGGTACTTCACCTTCAATGTCATACAAAGAAATGAAGTCCGGTGGTTATGGCAGAGAGGTCACACCTGTTCCCATGCCGAACACAGCAGTTAAGCTCTCTAGCGCCGATGGTAGTTGGGGTTCTTCCCCTGCGAGAGTAGGACGCCGCCGGGCAACTTATTTTTCTTATTAGTTGCAAATAAGATTATGTTTGTTATAATGACAATTAGCTTAATAATACTTCATTATATTCCAGCGTAGCTCAGAGGTAGAGCAATCGGCTGTTAACCGATTGGTCGCAGGTTCGAATCCTGCCGCTGGAGCCATTTTTTTGTTTTCTATGCGCTTCCATAGCTCAGCCGGTAGAGCACTTCCATGGTAAGGAAGGGGTCAGCGGTTCGAGTCCGCTTGGAAGCTCCAATCCAATATAGATATGTAAACTTATGAGGGCACTTAATCGGTGTTCTTTTTTTGTATTGGTTTCATTATAGTAGAGAAAAAAGTCAACCTATTAATTTGAATAGGCTGACTTTAAAACTTTTAATTATTTTGAATTGAACCGAAGACTGGATAATGATCAGAGTAATCATTATATTCATAAGTTGTTCCCCAAGAAGACACAGACCATAATGGTGACTTAATATTTTTAGCTTCTACAGTTAAAGAGTTCGGTTGTGCATGATTATTTGACGTGAATATATAATCCAGAAATTGTGAGTCTAATTCAGGATAATTATATTCAGCAATCGAATTACTTTCTGGGTCCCATGTGGCATCAAACCCTGTGTACGTCGGTTCTTTTACATTTAATTGATTGATCATTGAATTGTATTCTTCAGAGCTTTTCTTGACGTTTAAGTCTCCACTAATAATAAGCATTTCTGATTCAGGAATATTTTTAGATTCGATAAAGTCTTTTATTTCTTGCATTTGAGCCGTTCTTACTTCTTCTGGCTCACCCTCCGAACAATTAGAATCAGTAGATTGAAGATGTGTTCCAATCACATGATAAGGGTCTTCATTTTTTAGAATTTTTGTGTAAACAAATCCTTTATTACTTAAGCTTTCCGGTCCGCATGCATCATCAAAAACATGCTGTATCTTTTCTTCAATGGGCCACTTACTTAAGACTGATACACCACCACTTTCTGGTGTGATATAAGAGTAGCTACCACGTGTTTCATCCCAGTTGTTTGTCGTGCTACCTAATATGGGTGTTTGATAAGGGTACTGGTTACTTAATTGGTTTAATAATTGGTCTGAAGCATTATTATCAAACAATTCGTTGAGTACCACTATGTCTTGATTCTTCATAAATTCCGCTTCACTTATCAAGTTAGCTCGTTGGTCTTGGCCCCAATTAGGCTCTACGGTGCTAGACATTAAATAAACATTATATGCAACAATGTCTAGGTTCGTATCATACGAATTCTGATTAGTTGTTTCTGCTGTGAGTAGAGTACTGTTAAATAATAAGCTCATAGCTAAAATGATCATCGTCATTTTAAACAATTTCATGTTTATACCTCCTTATGGATGAAATGGGGAGTTTCAGGGAAACTGATTGTAATGGAATCGTTACGCTTATACTCTCCCAAGCCATGTGCATTAAAATCGTCAACAATTATCTCAGTATCCTTGATTAATACGAAATAACGTGTGAAATTGCCGTTATATATAATTCGATTAACGACCCCTTCAAAGTCACCATTTGGGTTGATCTTAATTTTTTCAGGACGAATGACTGCTTTTAATTGTTGGTCATGATCTATGTTATTCGGATGCACTATTCGGAATTGGAAAGAAGGGGTAACGAAATAGGATTGTTCATTTTCGATTGTAATCTTTCCTTCCAAAATATTAGCGTGACCGACAAAGTTGGCAACAAATTCATTGCTTGGTTCATTATAGATATTATCTGGTCGATCGAGTTGTTGCGCGGTTCCATCTTTCAAGACGATGACACGATCTGAAATACTCAATGCTTCTTCCTGATCATGAGTGACGAAAATAATCGTTAAGTTTAATTCATCTTTTAACCGCCGAATTTCTTCCCGCATGATCATACGTAAATTAGCGTCTAAATTAGATAAAGGTTCATCAAGCAGTAACACTTTAGGTTGAAGTACCAAACAACGGGCTATTGCTACTCGTTGTTGTTGCCCACCACTTAATTCACTAGGCTGTCTATTTTCATAGCCTTCTAATTGTACTTGCTTTAAAGCTTCTTTAATACGACTATCACGCTCTTGTTTTGGTACTTTTTCAATTTTAAGACCATACTCCACATTTTTATAAACAGACATATGTGGGAATAGGGCATAGTTTTGAAATACCATTCCTGTTGGACGGTTTTCAGGAGGTAAATGATCAATTGATTGATTATCAAGGGTGATCGAGCCTTTATCTTGATTATGGAAGCCACCAATCATTCTTAATAATGTTGTTTTACCACAACCACTAGGCCCGATAAATGAAATAAGTTCACCTTGTTCAATATCAATAGAGATGTCATTAACTGCTGTAACATCATCAAAAAACTTATAGAGGTGGCTTAATTGTAAAAACTGTTCTTGTCCGCTCAAGTTATTTCACTCCTTAATTAAACTGTGTTCTATATGCTGACCCCTGTTTTTTTCTCAATATACTTAAGTAGTCCCATACAAGATAAAACAATAACAATTAACACAAATGACATGGCGGAGGCCATACCAATTTGAGCTTGTTCAGCTAGATTTAATATGTGAACAGCTGCTAAGTTTGTTCCTGGTGCAATTAAAAAGATAACAGAACTAATCGATACCATCGCTGTCATAAATGTATAAACAAATCCTGCTATGAACGCTGGACTTAATAGAGGAACAACGACTTTACCAAATGTACGATATGGTCCTGCACCTAGGTCGTTCGATGCTTCTTCCATGGATGAATCAATTTGGTGCATTTTACTAATACTAGCTTCAAGACCAACACCAATTTTTCTGAATGTCATGTTAAGGACGATTAATAGTACGGTACCTGTTAAGAAAAAAGGAGAGCCGTTGAATATAAGTACATAACCAATACCCATAACTGTACCTGGGACTGCTAGACCAAACAAGGTTAAGAATTCTAATGCTTTTTTTCCTGGAATCGGTTTTCGCGCAAATAGATAACCTTGTAGCATTCCAATTGTGGCCGCTAAGATAGCCGCTAAGAACGATACGATTATACTGGTGTATAAGGAATCCCAGCCGTTTCGACTTTGGAAGTGCTCTAGTGTAAAGCTATTATCAATACCAATGATTTTCACAAATGCTCCAAGAACGACCATAATGAACATGAGTACGATAAAAGACACAAACAATGTGTTAATCGTCATAACAACCGATTTAACCCGCTTAGTCAGGGGTGCATTACTTGCGCCTGACTCGCCACTGATCGTCTCTAATCCTGAATCTTTCATGACATAAGTTTGGAATATAAATACGATTAAACTCGGTATAATAAGGAAAACGCCGAGAACAGCTGCCTGTTCTAAGTTTTGTTGTCCTACAACGAGTAGGTAAGCTTCAGCTGCAATAAATGTTTCGCCACCACCGATAATCAAGGGGTTTGAAAAATCAGCCAAAGCCATGACAAACACTAATAACCCAGCTTTCGTAATCCCGGATTGGGAGAGGGGTAGTGTGATCTTTCTTAATGTTTTGGACTGATTTGCACCAAGGTCTCTTGATGCGTTCTCTAAACTAGGGCTCATATTACGCATCGTACTCTCAACTAACATGTAGCCAATAGGGAAGTAACCCAGTATTTGTGCTAAGACGACGCCCCAGAATCCGTAAATACTAAATTCTAACCCAAAGGCATCATTGAGCAGAGAAGTGACGACACCATTACGCCCTAATAATATAATTAAAGACAATGAAAAGATAAAAGGTGGGGCAACTAGTGGTAATAAAGCGGCGCCACGATAGAACTTAGATAAAAAAGATGTTGATCGTGTAACATATAATGAGATACTTACACTTAATAAAACAACCACAATGGTTGAAATAATCGCGGCTCCTAAGCTATTTAACAATGAATTAAGGTAATAAGATCTTGCGAAGAATTCTTTGTAATACTCAAATGTAAATCCTCCTGATCCTATACCAAAACTTTTAAAGAAAACAGCGAACACAGGGATTACGATAAACAATAGAATTGCTGCAGCTAAGATCGTCGTTAGGATCGCAAACCAAGGTTCAGACAAAAATTGGCGAAATTCAGACACGAGTTTTTTACTCTTCGTGGTTCTAGTTGTTTCAGTAGTCAATTAGATCACCTCAGCTTTATTCAATAAATATGGAGAGGCCAGCGCATGGTGACGCTGGCCAATCTCTTCATTAGTTAGAAAATTTATTCTGCCATTCTTCCATGATACGATCACGATTATCCGCATCCCACTGCGCGTCATAATCAATGAAATTGTCGGAAACATTTGAGTCATCTGTAATGCCAGGCTTAGTTACCATAGAACGATACTCAGCAGATAATTCCATGAAGTCTTGTGAACCTAAGTAGTCCATGACTTCTTTTGCTTTTTCAGGTTGATCCGTGTTTTCGAAGATCCAAGCAACATCTAAACTGTAACCTACACCTTCTTCAGGCATGACACTTTTAATTGGATAGCCCTCATCAATGTAGTCAAGGACAGCTTGGTCCCAAGATACCCCAATAGCATACTCACCTTGAGCAACTAATTGGGCAGGTGCTGAACCAGATTTAGTATATTGCCCAACATTTTTATCTAATTGTTCAAAGTAATCCCAGCCTTCTTCTTCGCCCATTTGTTGCATAATTGTTGAAACGATTAAGAATGCTGTACCTGATGTGCCTGGATCCGGTAGTGCAATTTCACCTTCATATTGAGGGTCTAATAAATCCTCCCAAGATTGAGGGACGTCGAGTCCTTTGTCTTCGATAATCTCTTCATTGACAGCAATCATGTTATACCAGAAAGAAGTCCCATACCATTCGCCATCTTCTTGTTTAAACTTGTCAGGCACATCTTCCCATTGTTCTGATTCATATGGTAATAAATAGCCTTCTTCTTCAGCTTTCATACCGAATCCGTGAAGCATACCGATTTGCATATCAGCACCAATTTCTGGGGCTTCAGCTTCAATACGGCTCCAACCTTCACCACTTGATAAACGCAGCACGTCTAGTTGGACTCCAGTATTTTCTTCGATATTTTCTACCATTGCATCCATCTCTTCAGAATCATTGTGAGTATAAACTTGTAACGGTTCATCGCTTGAACCTGATTCCCCACAAGCTGTAATGATGACCATTGTTGTCATTAAAACCAATAACATGATGGTTTTCTTCATGTAAACTCTCTCCCTTTTTGATTAATTTATATAACACCCTCGATAATCTTGGATCACGAGGTTGGTATCGCGTAAATAGAAAGCGTTATCAATACTCTTTTGTGCAATTCCAATTCCGGCTTTTAACTTAGCGTTTTTAGCTAAAGTCATGTCTCCATTAGAATCACCAAATAAAATTGTTTGTTGTGGTGAGACTAATAAACGTTGACAAGCTGTTTGAGCCATTTCCGGAAATGGCTTGCCATTTGTTACAGAATCAAAGCCAATAACAGTATTGAAATAGTGATCAATTCCGAGTAACTGTAAATGATATAAAGCATTTTGAGTGGAATCAGCTGTAACCACTGCCATTTTGATCTGTTGTTGATAGGCTTCATTGATAAATTCAATTAATCCATCAATGGGTTTAATATATTGTTTCCAATCAATAGTAGATTCAATGTTTTCTAGGCTTTTAGTGAGGTATGTAACAGCTTCATCCCATGGGATCCCAAGTTGATATAAGTAATGAGTTAGTATGGTGGCTGACTCATCAGGGTTACCGATTGCTAACGGACCGACTGGATCCCAAGTTTGGTTCACTATATCAAGACCTATACGTTCACAAGCATGGTGGGGGTCATAATTAATTGTTTCAGGAATCTGAATGGCAATTTCTTTAGTTAATAAGTCGCCCCAAACCCCCCATATAGAATAAAAATTAATGAGTGTGCCGTCTTTATCAAATAATATAGCTTCGGTATCAAAACGCTTTCCCTCTACGGTAATAATTGTGATGGTTGTCACCTCCTCATTTTTTGAAATAGCAAAACGTTAAATTTAAATTTAACAAAATTAATAAACTTAACGTTGCTTAATAGATTAATAAGAATTGTGAATATTGTCAAATCAGTTATGAATTTTTTGTGAAGATAAATAAACGTAACCTCAGTGATGAGCGGGGTTAGAAGATTTTAGAAAAAATCGCTTTTTGAAAATAGTATTGTTGGGTTTATGGATAGGGAAAGGTATTGTAATTACAATTCTGAAAGTTTAAAATTTCTTTTTTCCCTTTACAATGTTTTAGGTAGTCGCTATAATAATACTTGTCCTTTTCACGTAAAGACGTGAAACTAACACACGGCCCGTTGGTCAAGTGGTTAAGACACTGCCCTTTCACGGCAGTAACACGGGTTCGAATCCCGTACGGGTCATCATACATATTTTTGCACAAACTGTGTTTCGGAGGATTAGCTCAGTTGGGAGAGCACTTGCCTTACAAGCAAGGGGTCGGTGGTTCGAGCCCACCATCCTCCACCATCTTAATAAGCCGGCCTAGCTCAATCTGGCAGAGCAACTGACTTGTAATCAGTAGGTTGGGAGTTCGAGTCTCTCGGCCGGCACCATTGTTTGGAGGGGTAGCGAAGTTGGCCAAACGCGGCGGACTGTAAATCCGCTCTCTCCGAGTTCGGCGGTTCGAATCCGTCCCCCTCCACCACTTATTGGGCCATGGCCAAGCGGTAAGGCAACGGCTTTTGGTGCCGTCATGCGTAGGTTCGAATCCTACTGGCCCAGCCATTTAAATATGAGCCATTAGCTCAGCTGGCAGAGCATCTGACTTTTAATCAGAGGGTCGGTGGTTCGAATCCACCATGGCTCATTTTAATTACATATTATATTGGATATTAGGGGCCTTAGCTCAGCTGGGAGAGCGCCTGCTTTGCACGCAGGAGGTCAGCGGTTCGATCCCGCTAGGCTCCACCATATCTTTTAGCTAAAGTTGTTCTCTGTCGGGGAGCGACTTTTTTATTTGGGTTAAATTGTTATAGATTGTGATGCAAGTTCATCAGTCTTTGGTGAAGCTTAATAGTAGTTGGGGTTGAGTGATCACCTAATGAATGTTGTATAGAGATTTGTATATTCTGAGAGTCAGTTAATAAGTAAAGTTTTAAAACCCTGTCATCATGCATATTTATTCAAGTTTTTGTCTCGTTGAACCATTTTGTTTTGGCTTATAAAATGAATGGAGGCAAAATCGAAGGAGGAAAACGATATGAACAGTAGAATAGGTATTTTAGGCGCACCAATAACCGTAGCACAACCAAAAGATGGTGTTGATTTGGGTCCTCAATCGATTCGTTATGCTGGTTTGGTCGATCGTTTAACTGACTTAAATTTAACAATAAGTGATTATGGTGATGTACCAGTCACTAATGAGCGCAGTCATCATGTTGATCCAAAAACGAACTTAAGAAATTTACCGATTATCGCAAAAAACAATCAGTTAATTGCTGATTATGTATATGATGTCAAAAAGAAAGGTGACTTTCCACTTGTATTAGGTGGTGATCATAGTATTGCGATTGGTACGATAGCAGGGCTCCATCATTTTTATGATAAGCTTGGCGTGATCTGGTTTGATGCTCATGCTGATTTAAATAGTGGTGACACATCACCGTCTGGAAATATCCACGGTATGTCCTTGGCCGCTAGTTTAGGGATCGGTCATGATGAGTTAACGGATATTCATGAGAAGCGGTCTAAAATAAAGCCAGAGAAAACGGTGATTATTGGTGCGAGGTCAGTTGATCAAGGTGAGCGAGAATTAATCCAAGATTTAGGGATTAAAGTTTATACCATGCATGACCTCGAAAAAGATGGAATAACGCGAGTGATGGAAGATGCTATTGAATACTTACATGAACGTGTAGATGGTATTCACTTAAGCTTAGATGTAGATGGGATTGACCCTACATATACGCCAGGAACGGGTACGCCAGTTAGTGGTGGGCCGACTTATCGTGAGACACATTTAGCCATGTCTATGTTACATGACGCACAATTACTAACCTCCATGGAAGTGGTTGAGGTAAACCCTCTACTTGATAAAGGAAATCAAACCGCAGAGATTGCAAGGGACATGATTGCAGCTTTCTTTGGGGAAAAGTATTGTTAATGTTTTTGTTAAACTATACTTGTCATTTAGGATGATAAGTATAGTTTTTTTATTCATAAATTGACAAAACATGCAATTTGGTTAGCTTCATCCGTTTCAGTTGTAACAATTTATGATATAATAAAATCAATTGAAATTTGAGACATTATGTTATAGGGAAGTTTTGGATACATAAGTTGCGGAATGATTGGAATATAGCTTGTTTATGATTGGTTATATCTAGAGAGAAAATAGTGCGTGAAGGAAGTGTCAACATGTCGTGGGAAGAGCTCGATTTCCTACAAGTGTTACGGATTGTCGTCGATATAGCGCTTGTATGGTTTGTAATCAATAAATTGTTCTCGGTAATTCGGGGCACAAAAGCGGTTCAGTTGCTAAAAGGGATTTTTGTTGTACTAGGGATTTGGTTCTTTAGTTCAATCTTAGAGCTAAAAACGGTGCAATGGCTTGTTTACCAAGCTATTACTTGGGGCTTTTTAGCTGTGATTATTCTTTTCCAACCAGAGATTCGTCGTGCCTTGGAGCAGCTTGGACGGGGAAGTTTCTTTGCGCGGAACTCTAATTCCGAGGAGAAGTCTGTTTATGAAGCTATCGATTCGATCGTAAAGTCATGTAATTATATGAGTAAGCGACGAATAGGGGCGTTAATATCTATCGAACGTGAGACAGGCCTTAGTGAATATGTTGAGACAGGTATTAATGTAAATGGCCAATTATCAAGTGAGCTCTTAACGAATATTTTCATTCCTAATGCGCCTTTACACGATGGGGCAGTGGTAATTAGTCAGAATGAAATCGTTGCGGCTGCTTGTTATTTACCATTAAGTGAAAGTCCATTTATATCGAAAGAGTTAGGTACTAGGCACAGAGCGGCAATGGGTGTCAGTGAGGTGACAGATGCGTTAACTATTATTGTGTCCGAAGAGACTGGTAATATTTCAGCGACTAAGAACGGTGAGTTATATCGCAAATTAGATGAGGACGGATTAAGGCAACTGTTGATGAAAGAGTTAAGTCCATCTGAACAAAATGGGACATCAAAGGCATTGAGTTGGAGGGCGAAGCGAAATGGATAATTGGTTAAAAAGTCCTTGGGTTACGAGAATTGTTTCATTGTTTTTAGCGATATTATTATACACAACCGTTGCCATTGATGATGCCAACACCTCTCGTTCTAGCGATACTTTCTTGCCTTCAGGTTCGACTGTTACGCAAACGATGGAAGAAGTGCCACTTCAAGTGGATTTAGAGCAAGATGATGAATACGTCGTAAGAGGCGTGCCAGATACAGTTGATGTAACCGTTGAAGGGCCACGAAGTGTGATTACACAAACTGTTCGTCAGCAGAACTTTGATGTATCAGTGGATTTAAATAACTTAGGTGAAGGTGAACATCAGGTTGATGTCGCCCATGAGGGGATTTCGTCACAATTATCGGTATTAGTTGATCCTAATCAGGTTAACGTGACAATAGAGGATCGGGCGACAGAAACATTTCCAATTGAAGTTGATTTAGTTGGGGATGATTCATTAGATCCAAATGATGTCTTCGCAAGTGAACCACAATTGTCACCTGGAGAAGTTGAGATTACAGGGTCCACTACAGAAATTGAGGAAGTCTCAATGGTTAAAGCGATTGTGAGTTTGCCTGAGCTTGCTCAAAGCGGTGAAGTTAATGGAGCGCCTGTACGGGTTTATGATAGTGAAGGTAATGAGTTAAATGTGTATGTTGATCCTTCGTCAGTGGATATAACAGCTGACGTCTCAGTCACTGATAAACGTTATCCAGTAACACATGAAACGACAGGTGAACTTGATGAAGATCTCGTCTTGCAAGATATAAGTCTGAACCCATCTTCAGCAACGCTTTATGGCAGTATTGATCGTTTAGACGAAATTAATCAGCTTGAGCCTGTGAATATTGATTTATCAGAAGTTAGTGAGTCAACGACAATGGAAGTTGATTTATCAACGCCATCAGATGTTAATCGGATTGAACCTGAAACGGTTGAAGCTGAAATAGAAGTTGAAGAAGCTGTAGAAGATACAATCGAGGATGTTGAACTCGAAGTCGAAAACTTAGCTGAAGACGGTGAAATTACGTTTATTGAACCGAATGATGAACCTATTATGGATGTTCAATTGACTGGAACAGAGGAAACCCTGTCAAACTTAAGCCGTGAAGATATTCGCATCTGGATTGATGTTGAAGGGCAAGTTGAAGGTGAATTTTATGCGGATGTACAATTTGAAGGTCCAAATGGTGTGACATTGTCTTCAGATCAAGAACGTGTAAGAGTAAGAGTTGAATAATATACGTAAAGATCTCGTTGATTGATGAAATAAAGGAGCGGAAAGAAATGGGAAAATATTTTGGTACTGACGGTGTTCGTGGCGTTGCCAATACAGAATTAACACCGGAATTAGCCTTTAAACTCGGTCGATGTGGTGCTTATCACCTAACGAAGAGTGCAACAGAGAAAGCGAAGTTACTCGTCGGACGTGATCCGCGAATTTCAAGTGAAATGTTAGAAAGTGCCTTGATTGCTGGTATTTTATCAGTTGGCGTCGATGTCATGCGACTTGGTGTGATTTCAACGCCAGGTGTCGCTTATTTAACAAAAGCATCAGGAGCACATGCAGGTGTTATGATTTCAGCTTCACACAATCCAGTTGAAGATAACGGAATTAAATTCTTTAGTGAAAATGGTTTTAAATTAAATGATGCACAAGAGAAAGAAATCGAAGCGATATTAGATGCTGAAGACGATGGACTGCCACGCCCAACAGGTGTTCATGTCGGTCAACCGATGAATTATTTTGAAGCAGGACAGAAGTATTTACAACATCTTAAACAGACCATTGATACTGACTTCGATGGTATGAAAATTGTGCTTGATTGTGCTCATGGTGCAACATCATCACATGCGAACCATTTATTCGCTGATTTAGAAGCCGATGTGATTACAATTGGTTCACAACCAGATGGTACGAATATTAATAACGGCTATGGATCAACAAGTCCAGAAAACTTACGTCAGGCTGTAATTGATGAAGAAGCGGATGTTGGATTAGCTTTCGATGGTGATGGTGACCGCCTTATTGCTGTAGATGAAAAAGGCAATATCATTGATGGCGATAAAATCATGTATATTTGCGGGCAATTCTTAAAGAAAGCGGGTCGTTTAAAACAAGACACTGTTGTTACAACGATTATGAGTAACATCGGTTTATATCGTCAGTTTGATGAAATAGGAATCGATACCGTGAAAACGTCAGTTGGCGACCGTTATGTGATGGAAAAAATGCTCGAACGTGATTTTAATTTAGGTGGCGAGCAGTCAGGTCATATTATTTTCCTAGATTATAATACTACAGGCGATGGCATGTTAACGGCTCTGCAATTACTTAATGCGATGCGTGAAACAGACCGTTCATTGTCATCACTGGCTGATGAAATGGAGAAATTCCCACAGGTGATGCAGAATGTGCGCGTGATTAATAAGCAGGAAGTGCAAGTTAATCAAACTGTACAAGAAGCAATCGACCGTGTTGAATCTGAACTGGGTGATAAAGGTCGCGTGCTCGTAAGACCATCCGGAACTGAGCCAGTCGTCCGTGTCATGGTTGAAGCCCCTACCAAAGAAGAATGTGAAAAGTATGTTTCTGAAGTCGCGAAGGTGATTGATGAAACATATGGTTTAAAAGATGCATAAAATATCACAAGCATAAGGAGTGACGCGTTCATTCCTTATGCCTATTTTATGACATAAGGTTATAAAAAGCGCCAAGATGATTGACCTTATGCCATTCAATGAGTAAAATATTGAGTGGTCGCTGTTGTCGACCCATGAGTCAAATAGAGAAAGGAGCTTAGCAGGGAAACGAATTTAACTTAAAGCGCCAGGGCTATTTCTTTGACCGCTTAATAAGGAATAGTTGACGAGGTGGAGGTTCAATCGAGTGTTCGGCGGATGCCTCCCAGTTGCTGCATCTCAACTGACATGTATATCGTGAAAACATAGAGGCGACTCTATGCACAACCACGCTATACAAGATGCCCAAAACAAAACACGAGAAAGGGGCAAACGACTGCCCCTAACAAGAAGGATGCTGTTGTTTGCCTCTTTCATCTATAGGAGGATACACAGTATGTGCGGAATTGTAGGCTATATTGGCCAAGAAGATTCAAAGGAAATTTTATTAACGGGATTAGAAAAGTTAGAATATCGCGGGTATGATTCAGCAGGGATTGCAGTGCGTGATGAAGCAGATACGAACTTATTTAAGGTTAAAGGACGAATCGCGAATTTACGTAATGAAGTTGATGAATCCGTTAAAGCGAATATCGGGATTGGCCATACACGTTGGGCAACCCATGGTGAGCCAAGTACGACAAACGCTCACCCTCACCAAAGCACGTCAGGTCGTTTCACGTTAGTTCATAATGGTGTAATCGAAAACTTTGAAGAACTGAAACGTGACTACTTAGCTGATGTGAACTTTGTGAGTGAAACAGATACTGAAATTATTGTTCAGTTAATCGAAAAGTTCGCGAATGAATTAGGCGATGCGCTTGAAGCATTCCGTAAAACAATTAGCTTATTACATGGTTCTTATGCGCTAGCTGTCTTAGACCGTGATCAACCAGAAGTTGTCTTCGTTGCTAAGAACAAAAGCCCACTACTTGTCGGCTTAGGCGATGACTTTAACGTCGTAGCAAGTGACTCTATGGCTATGCTACAAGTAACGGATCAATTTGTTGAGCTTATGGACGGTGAAGTTGTGCTTGTCAAACAAGACAATGTTGAAATCCAGAAGCTTGACGGGACAACAGTTGAACGCGATCCATTTACGGCTCAAATTGATGCAAGCGACATTGAAAAAGGGACGTACCCACATTTCATGTTAAAAGAAATTGATGAACAGCCTTTTGCAATGCGTAAAATCATTCAAGAATATCAAGATGATAACGATGAGATTAAACTAGAAGAAGACGTACGCCAAGCGATGGCTAACAGTGATCGTGTTTATATTATTGCAGCAGGTACGAGTTATCACGCAGGTTTAATCGGTAAAGAATTTTTAGAGAAGATTGCGCAAGTGCCAACTGAAGTGCATATTGCCAGTGAATTCTCTTACAATATGCCATTATTATCTGAAAAACCATTATTTGTGTTCATTTCACAAAGTGGTGAAACGGCTGACTTACGTTCAGTTTTAGTTGAAACAAATCGTTTAGGTCATCCCGCACTGACGATGACCAACGTACCAGGATCAACCCTTTCTCGTGAATCAGATTACACGTTACATTTACACGCAGGACCTGAAATTGCCGTCGCATCAACGAAAGCTTATACAGCACAGATGGCCGTTTTAGCGATCCTAGCCGTTGATACAGCACGTGCGAAAGGTCTAACGCTCGACTTCGATCCATTGAAAGAACTTGGCATTGTCGGTAATGCGATGGAAGCTTTATGCGATCAGAAAGAAGAATTCGACCAGATTGCACGCGATTATTTATCAACAACGCGCAACTGCTTCTTTATCGGACGTGGCTTAGACTACTTTGTCGGATTAGAAGGCGCATTAAAACTAAAAGAAATCTCTTATATTCAAGCAGAAGGTTTCGCAGGTGGCGAGCTCAAACACGGTACGATTGCTCTTATTGAAGACGGAACCCCCGTCATTGCGCTTGCGACACAAGAACACGTCGACGGCTCAATCCGTTCCAACGTACAAGAAGTCGTGGCACGTGGCGCGAATGCATGCATCATTAGCCCAGAACACTTAACCCGTGAAGGCGATGCATTCTCCATTCCAACCGTGCATCCACTATTAGCACCACTTGTGTCGGTGTTACCAATGCAATTGATTTCGTATTACGCAGCATTACACCGTGACTGCGACGTGGATAAACCACGTAACTTAGCGAAAAGTGTGACGGTGGAGTAGTAAGTGATTGATGGAGAGACTATATTTGTCTCCCCAAAACTCAAACTTACCATTTGGAACTCAAATTTACTTCGTGAAACTGAAACTTACCAGATGAGAGTAGAAGCCCGCGGGTAAGAACAAGTATAGAGCAGGAAAACAGGAAGAGCTGATGTCGTTGTAACAGACGATGTCAGTTCTTTTTTTGTCTTCTCTCCCGCTTCATCTCAAGAGATCATCTCAACTGCTTCACCCCTTGTCATGTCTAATCTCAAGCCGCCTTCAACAAATCCCTCAGCATCCTTTTCTCCTTTGATCTCATAAGCCCTCCGGCTTCCTAATTACCTATTCCTATTCATCCCTTACGCCCTTTTCACTCTGCCCTCTACTCATCTACTTCTGGTAACTTTGAGTTCCATTTCAGCCTACTTACTCGACAGGTTTCGACACGAAAAATCGGCGATTTTGTGGTAAGTTTGAGTTAAATCGGAAATTAGACAAAATAGGGTTGAGGGCTGTTGTGGTGAGGGTTTAAGGGTGATTTGGGCGTGGTAAATTTGAGTTTCAAAGGCACAATATTTGTCTCCCCAACACTGAAACTTAATAGAAGAGAATAGAGATCTGCAGGTAAAAGCAGGATCAAAGGAAGAGCTGATGTCGTTATAACAGACGATGTTAGTTCTTTTTTTAGCATCAAAATAATGCTTGCCTGCCAGCTTGCTAAATGACAACAGTTTGTAAGAGCGATTTTAATTAGCGAAACCTTAATCACCATTCAGTTTCTCATACTTTTATCATAACGTATGGAAATTTACACGAACCCTTGTAATACGAGGTATAACATTTTATACTGTAACTATATTCCAGCGAAAGGGAAGAGTAGGTTATGGATAAAGAAATGATGAAGGGAAACATTGATTTGATTCTGTTGTCATTGATTGCAGAAAGGGATTTGTATGGGTACGAAATGACGAAGAGGCTTAAACGTTTGAGTGATGAAGCGTATAGCATGAGTGAAGGAACGTTATACCCAGCGCTAAAAAGAATGGAACGCAAGGGTTGGGTGACTTCGTACTGGAGCGCCCCGGAAGGTGAAAGACGGAAAAAATATTACACGATGACCAAAGAAGGCGAAACCGAACTTGAGCGTAAGCAAAAAGATTGGGCATCGATTCAAAGTCTGCTTCATAAGGCTAGAAGATCGTATGACACGTAAGCTGGAGGTTTATGTGAAGCGGATCGCCGCACAGACTGACTGCAGTCGCTCTGAGCAAGAAGATCTGTATGAAGAGATGTTAACACACGTTCTAATGCGACGCGATGAAGAAATGGAAGCAGGCAAAACGGAAAAGGAAGCGGAGGAAGAGGCGATGAAAATGTTTGGGAAAGAGGCTCATATCGGAGATGGTTTACAACAGGTGATGTTTCCGTACCGCCGAGAGTTGCTGCTCTTACTTTCCTTACTCGGTTTTTTGTTTACATTTGGAAAATATGCAATGGTCCTTGTTCAAGATCAGACAGCCCTTTGGTATCTTTTCGTCGGAATTGTTGGTCATTCGATTGTACTGTTTTTTGCATTGAACCGTACTTTTGTCGTCAACCGGAAGCTTTGGCTGGCACTTGGTTTGGTACTGAACCTATTGTTTCTTATGACTCAATGGTCGACTTATTATAATTTCTCAATTCCGGCACTTCTTTTGATGTTACTGCTCAATTTGTACCTTTTGTACCGGACAGTTTTGACGTATGAACGCCATAAAGACCAAATAGTGTCCCGGCGAATCATCCATATCGTCAATATTACGCTTTCTCTCGTCGGTGGGCTAGCAGCATTGTATATTTACCTTATGGCTATGGGATTTGGCGCTCCTGCTACTATTTTGTTAAATGTGTTTATTCCTATGGCCTTATGGGCAGTGCTTTATACGGTTCAGATAAGGTTGCTTCCTCGTTATCCGAAACTGATGGTTGGAAGCTTGGCTCTTACCGTTCTCATTCTGGCTTACATGTTTTGGCCGTTTATCGTTCCATCTGTGATGGGGTTGTTTGAATAAGGAGGCAATCAAATGAATAAAAAAGGAATGTTTATTGTATTCGGTTTCATTATTGTTGTGACAGTCGGTTTTGCCACGGCGGGAGGCATAGTGGAATCCAGTCAAAACACAAAGCCGTCTTTTACCGGCGAATACAACGTCGCATCAGATGGGCGTATCGCTTATGTGATGGAATCAGACGGCAGACAGACCCTGTATTTGAAGGATCGCGAAGCAGAACATCTTGAAGTCTACGCGGCCGAAGAATCTAAGAAGTTGTGGAGTCCAGTGTTCAACGAAAACGGCGATTTGTCTGTTGTTGAAACGACGGGTTACCCGGAAGCTCCCTCTGGTAAACAAGAATTTCAGCTTGAACACAGCGATGTTCATACGATTTCCGAGGAAGGTGGAGATGTAGAAACCGTTTTACAGGTACGTGGTGTTATCACTGATCTCGTGAAGGATCCGGCACATAACCGCTGGATTATCAATGGTATCCATCTCAGTACGCAAGGGGAGCCAGAAGAAGGGTTCATACCTTACGCATCGGGTTTATATACGTTGAAGCCGAACGGTGATTTTGAAGAAATACAGTCGTTTGAGACGTATTCACCAAGTTCGCTGAGCATAGCAGAGAATGGGAAAAGAATGCTCATGGTGCTACCTGATGATTATGAAAATGCCACGCCTGATTCGATGTTTGAATCTGTGGAACGGATTTATGAAATGAACATCGAAAAGCCGGAGGAGATGAAGGTCATATCTAATAAAGACAGTGAAGTCCCGATCAGTGAAGTAGTGTGGATGGAAAATCAAAATAAATTATTATACCAGACAATCATGAATTACGGGGAAGACGGTTTGTATGAGTATGACATGGTATCGTATGATCGTTCATCTGAAGAAGAAGGAGATCGCCTTCGCATTAATGATTCCGTACAGCATGCAAAGCTCAGAAGAGACAACACACTTTTGTATTATGTGAAAGAGGTGAGCGAAGGGAACCAGTCAGAAACCTTTGAACTGTTCCAGTATCGCCTAGAGAGTGGGGAAGAAGAAAAAGTTGAGCTTCCATCGTAACTCTTTTGAATACTTCTTTTTTACAAATTCAATTGACAAGACGTTTGAAGTAGATATACATTAGAAGATAAGGCATTGCCTTGAGTTGAAAACTGAATGCGTTCAATGGTGGCTTTATGATAAAGCTGAAAAGGGAAGACCGGTGAAATTCCGGCACGGTCCCGCCACTGTAAAGATGATTCATATAGGTGGATCCCACTGTTCATAGAACGGGAAGGGCTATATGAAGATGATTCTGAGTCAGGAGACCTGCCATTGGAAAGAACATTTGATCCTACGGGAGATAGGAGGGTGTTACATGTGACTAGGCCAGCAAGTGATTGCTGGACAAATTTGTATGTAATCTTAAATGCCCAAGTGCACCTTCTTTTAGGAGGTGTATTTTTTTATGGGGGAAGAGAGGAGAAATGGTGTGGAACCACTACCTATAAGTTATTCGAGAATGTCTCAAACAAGATTAGTATTACCACCAGATACGAATCATATGGATACGATATTTGGTGGGAAAGTTTTAGCCTATATTGATGAAATTGCTGCGTTAACAGCGATGAAACATTCTGGCAATGTGGTTGTTACAGCATCCATTGATTCAGTCGATTTTATATCATCAGCTCAGGTTGGTGATGCCTTAACTTTGGAAGCTATCGTGACTAGTACTGGACGAACATCGATGGAAGTGTATGTGAAAGTATTTGCTGATAATTTATTACTTGGCAAAAAAGTACTGACTACAGAATCGTTTATGTCGATGGTGGCGGTAGATCGTGATCGGAATCCGACTGAAGTGCCTGGGGTTATTCCAGAAACTGAGGAGGAGTGTCGGTTGTATGAAACTGCAAATTCGAGAAAAGAACTTCGAAAAAATCGGATGCGTTTGAAATGAAAAAACGGAGTAATAAAAATATTCGATGTCTAAAATAAATTAAACGTAAATTAGGAAGTAGGCATCGAAGGATCATTTAGATTTTAATGGACATTTACCATCTATTCCAGAATAGACACGGAAGAACTGAGATCAACTCTCAGTTCTTTTTTTATATCAGCCTCTTAATTAAACAAACATTCAATTATGATGGATAAATTTAATGAAAAAGCAAAAATTACTATGTAGGGTAGGTATTTCGAAAAAGTGGAGGAAGTCATATGAATGTCGCGAACGTTTTAACGATTATTGGATTTGCATTATTAATGATTATTCTATTGGCTATTGGAGTTATTGCATTTTATTTAATCAGGGTCGATCGAACGCAAAAGCAGCATCCAATTTTACGTAATTATCCTTTAGTCGGTAGGATGAGATATTTTCTAGAACGTATTGGGCCAGAAATGCGTTCTTATTTATTTAATAGTGATAACGGTGGAGAACCTTTTTCACGTGTGGAATATGAGGATATCGTTAAAAAGGCTAAATATAAGCGTGATGTATTAGGATTTGGGTCCAGACGAGATTTTGAAGAAGAAGGCTTTTATATACGAAATTCAATGTTTCCAAGATTAACAGAAGAGTTGAAAATGGACCGAATGACAGAAGTCCTAACTAATCGTTATTTACTGATTAAAGAGCCATTATTCACGCAAAAAGTAGAGGAATGGGAATCTGATCAATCTCTAGCTTATTTGTTAGATGAACAGGATTCGATTGTGATTGGGCCAAATACTAAGAATCCGTTTAAGGTTAAAGGCCAAATTGGGATGTCGGCCATGAGCTATGGATCGTTGGGTGACCGGGCTATTACAGCATTATCTGAGGGGTTAGGCATTGCCCAAGGGACTTGGTTGAACACTGGCGAAGGAGGCATATCTGATTACCATCTAAAGGGTGGAGTGGATATAATTATGCAAATTGGGCCAGGACTATTTGGTGTCAGGGACCGTGAAGGGAATTTCAGTTGGGAGGCTTTGAAAGAAAAAAGTGACATTCCTGAGGTGAAGGCATTTGAGATCAAGATGGGACAGGGCGCCAAAACACGTGGTGGACATATAGATGCTGAAAAGGTCACTGAAGAAATTGCTAGAATTCGAATGGTCGAGCCTTATCAGTCGATTGATAGCCCCAATCGGTTTGAGGATTACAGTGATTTTCCCTCACTTTTAAATTTTATCGATGAAGTTCGAGAGCATGCAGGAAAACCTGTCGGCATCAAAGTTGTGGTTGGAAGTCGTTTTGATGCCGATGATTTAGCAAAGAATATTAAGGAGACAGGGATTTCACCAGATTTTATCACTGTAGATGGCGGTGAGGGAGGAACTGGCGCATCTTATCAAGAGTTGTCCGATAGTGTTGGGTTACCGATTAAATCTGCGTTGCCACTTATGAATGAAGCGTTAGTTCAGCATGGTGTAAGGGATCAAGTGAAGATCATTGCATCAGGTAAATTATTTTCCCCGGATCGTGTGGCGATTGCATTAGCTATGGGAGCGGATTTGGTCAATATAGCTCGAGCTTTCATGATTACAGTTGGTTGTATTCAAGCTTTACAGTGCGAATCAAATGCTTGCCCAGTCGGTGTTGCAACAACAGATCCAGAACTTCAGAAAGCTTTAGTTGTAGATGAGAAGAAACATCGTACGGCTAACTATGTCATTTCGATGCGTAAGGGGCTTTATCGACTGGCAGCAGCAACTGGGTTAGAGTCACCAACTGGATTTACAAGAGAACATATCATGTATAAAGACAATCAAGGTCATGTTATAACATTGGATGAAATTTATCGTTCAATCACATAAAACTTTTAGTAAGGATGATGTAGAAGATGAATGTATCTGAAACGATTGTGCGTTGTTTGGAAGCAGAAGAAGTTGAATACATTTTCGGTGTACCAGGTGAGGAAAATATCGATTTATTGGATGCCCTATATGATTCTGATATTGAGTTTATCGTAACGCGTCATGAGACGAGTGCGGCTTTTATGGCTGGTATTTATGGTCGCCTAACTGGTAAGCCTGGTGTTTGTTTAGCGACTTTAGGGCCTGGTGCGACGAATTTACTGACAGGGGTTGCGAATTCGAATATGGATTTGAACCCGATTGTAGCGATCACAGGTCAGGCGGGGTTAAATAGACAGCATAAAATTAGCCATCAGTATTATGACTTAATCAAAATTTATGAGCCAGTGACAAAATGGAATGCTCAAATTAAAACACCTGACATAGTGCCTGAGGTAATTCGAAAAGCGTTTCAAGTAGCTAGCTCGGAAAAACCAGGTGCGACGCATTTCGATCTTCCAGAGGATATTGCCAGTGCGGAATATAAAGCTGAACCATTAACTGTGCGAATGCCAAACCTTTCGGGAGCGAGTGAAGAAACGATACAAGAAGCAGCTGAACTCATTCAATCATCGGAAAATCCACTTATTATTGCAGGGAACGGGATTACCCGCGGAAAGGCTTCTGACGTGTTACGAGCATTCATTGAACATACGTCGATTCCTGTTGTCCACACCTTTATGGGGAAAGGAGCTTTGCCTTGGACACATGATTTAAGTCTACTGACGGCTGGTTTAGGCAGTCAAGATTATATTACGTGTGGTCTCAATGCTTCTGACTTAATCATCACCATTGGCTTTGATATGGCAGAGTATTCACCAAAAGACTGGAATCCTGAAGGGGACAAGCCTATTCTTCATATTGATACGACGAATCCTGAAACAGATGCCTACTATCCAGTCAAAACAAGCGTGATCGGAGATGTAGGGCAGAATTTATCTAAAATAAAACAGGCCGTTCCTCAGCTCGAACGCGATGTCACTTGGGCAAAAGAAGTGCGGGACAATGCGATGAATGAATTAAAAGACTATGAACAAGATTCTGGTTTTCCTGTTAAGCCACAGAGAATTATTTCGGATTTAAGGGAAGCGCTGAATGATGATGATATCGTTATCTCGGATGTTGGAGCACACAAAATGTGGATGGCACGTCTGTTTCACACGGCTGAACCGAATACATGCCTGATTTCGAATGGTTTAGCTTCAATGGGAGTGGCTGTTCCAGGTGCAATTTCGGCTAAGATGGTCCAACCAGAACAAAATGTTGTAGCTGTTTGTGGTGACGGCGCTTTTCTGATGACAGGTGCTGAACTAGAAACAGCTGTCCGTCTTAATTTACCGATTGTCGTTTTATTATGGCGTGACGATGGCTATGGATTAATCGAATGGCACCAAATGAAGAAGTTTAACCGTGCGTCTTATATTGAATTCGGCAATCCAAATTACGTTGATTTAGCTAAATCATATGGTTTTGAGGCGTTTGAAATTCAAAAAACGGAAGAGTTATTACCAACTTTGAAACAAGCCATAAGCTTGAATAAACCTGTATTAATTGATTGTCCGGTTGATTACCGCGAAAACATGAAATTAACAGAGAAACTGGGCGAGATTATTTGTAAGTAATGACGACAAGGGGTGACATGGATGAGAATTGGATCAATTATTAACGGGCGTGAGATCAATGAAGGTCAACGCGAAACTGAAGAAGTGATCAATCCTTTTAATCAAGAAACGATTGCTGAAATCGTCTTAGCGAATGAAAGTGATTTAAACGAAGCAGTAGATGGGAGTTTTGATGTCTTTCATTCAATGATGAAGCATATGCCGGCCCATCAGCGTAGTGATATTTTGCGGAAAACGGCTGATTTATTAGAAGGCCGACAAGAAGAGTTTGCGCAAACGATTATGCAGGAAGCAGGAAAGCCGATTGCGAGCAGTCGAGCAGAGGTTGAGCGTTCTATTCAAGTCCTTCGTTTTTCCTCTGAATGGGCTAAACATATCATGGGTGAATTAATTCCAATGGATGCAGCGATTGGTGGTGAGAATCGACTGGGGATGGTTAAACGAGAGGCGCTAGGAGTCGTTGGAGCCATTACACCTTTTAATTTTCCGTTAAATTTATCACTTCACAAAATCGCACCAGCCATTGCAGCTGGGAACACGGTCGTTTTTAAACCGGCTGAGAAAACGCCCGTTACAGCTTATAAATTAACGAAACTGTTTTTAGAAGCGGGTCTACCAGATGGTGTGTTGAACTTGGTGATCGGGACTGGAAGTGAAGTGGGCAGCCCTTTAACACAACACGAAAAGTTAGAAAAAATCTCATTCACCGGAAGTTTACCAGTTGGAAAAGAGATCAGTCAGAGCGCTGGGTTTAAAAAAGTAACACTCGAACTAGGGTCGAATTCACCTAATATTTTATTTGAAGATGCTAACGTTGAACAAGCTGTTAATAAGTTAGTTAAAGGGGCTTTTACTTATTCAGGTCAGATCTGTATCTCAGCCCAAAGAATATATATTCAAGAGGGGATTTTTGATACTGTTGTTGAACAGATCGTTAATATGACGGAGGCGTTAGTTATTGGTGACCCAAGCGATGAATCAACGGATTTAGGCCCGATGATTAGTGAAGATGAAGCCGAAAGAGCAAAACAGTGGATTGATGATGCTGTGTCCAAAGGGGCAAAAGTATTATCAGGTGGTAAACAAAAAGGCACGATGCTTGAGCCGACAGTGATGGCAGAAGTCCAAAACGATATGAAAATTATCGCGGATGAAGTTTTTGCCCCGATCGTTTCAGTGATCCCATTTAAAACGGAAGATGAAGTTGTCGGGATGTCGAACGATTCGATTTATGGCTTACAAGCAGGTGTGTTTACCAAGGATATCAACCGAGCGTTGCGCGTTGCCGACCAATTAGAGATGGGAGGCGTGTGGATTAACGAAATGTCCACCTTTAGGCGAGATAACCACCCTTATGGCGGCGTGAAACAAAGTGGTATGGGTAAAGAAGGTGTGAAATATGCTGTTGAGGATATGACGGAGTTGAAATTTATCGGTGTGAATTTAGAGTCAGAATAGTGATGGAAGGAGGAGTGGTTAGCTCCTCCTTATTTAATTATATTTAGTATTTTCAAATTCACAGTTAAGATGACGGGATCATCAATGTTATTGACCATTGAAAAATAAGCTAGTAGGACGATTATCAAGCTTTGTGCTATACTCATATAAAAAGGCTAGGGGGGGCTTGTATGAGTATCACATTCGATGTGGAACGAACATTTAATGTGCCGCAACAAACCGCGTATAACAGTTTGATTGACCTAGATGCTGCTCATCATTGGATGCATGGTTTGGTGCGAATGGACCGATTAGACGAGGGTCCGATTAAAGTCGGTAGTGAATGGAAAGAAACGAGAAAGATGTTTGGTAAAGAAGCTTCGGAACATTTTGAAGTGATGGAGTTACAAGAACCAGAGAAAATTGTATTACGTTGTGATGGTTCAAAAGGTTCGACAGGTAAAGGGGAATACATTTTTACTTATACAGTGGAATCGACTGGTGACCAGTCACAAGTATACCTTTACGGAGAGATTAAGGGGTTAACGGGTATATCGAACTCTTTGGGAAGCTCATGGCTGGGTCGTTTAAGAAAGCGTGTGCAAAAGACTTAGACGCCTTAAAACAGTATTTAGAAAACTAATTTGATTCGCCATAACTGTTGTCTGTTCTGTTACTATAATGCCAATTATATAAATAAAGAAATTAATAATCACTTATTTGTAATTTTAAATTAAATAAACAACTATTAGAACTGATCTTGTCAGAATCGAGATTAGTTCTTTTATTTTGAATAAAGTGTATAGTAGTTCAACATGATTTCAAACCAAAAAGGTGTTTTTCACAAGTTATAGAATCATGTTTTAGAGAGGGAGTGAATGAATCTTGTTCAGAGAAATAGTTCAAGATGTTTTAAACTATTTGGACGGTGTTAATGAATTGATCCAGACGATCGGTATCTTTATATTATCGTTCATTCCGTTTCTGGAATCTCCGGGCGGTGCAGCTGTTGGTATTCTGGTAGGACTTCCGGTTATATGGGCTTTAGTCGTAAGTGTAATCGGTAACTGGTTGTCTATTATGGCGATCGTCATACCATATAATGCGTGGCTCTTTCGATATCGGAATTCGGATCAAAGGGGATTTATACATAGAAGAACGAGTAAAGCGAAAGCTAGATACGAAAAGTATGGGGTTCCAGGTGTGGCTCTCCTTGCTCCTTTGATTGCTTCTGGTCATATCGCAGCCTTTGGGTCATTAGCTGCTGGTGCTAATAAAAGTACGGTCGTCTTTTGGCATGTTGTTAGTATTATTGTATGGGGTGTGATTGGAGCAGCATTAGGAGTCTATTTAAAAACAGATGTCTTGTCTTAAGATAACTATTAACTAACATTTTGAAAGCTGACTACACTTTCTTCTTAGTTTTTACTTTTAATTCTCTATGTGGGATAATAACGTGAGAGCATGAGAGGAGACGGTTAATCACATGATTGAATTAGTTATAAATCCGACATTTGTGAAGCAATTTCAACATAAATTTCCATTGATTCATAAAGAAGCGGTGCAAAATATGAATGATCTTAACGATGAAGGAGAGATCGTTCATTTAGTGGATGGGAACGGACGCTTTATCGCGAAAGGTTATTATGGTAAGCAAAATAAAGGGCTAGGATGGGTATTAACCCATAACAAGGATGAACCAATTGATAAGACCTTCTTTCGGTCAAAGATTTTGGCAGCGATTAATAAGCGTAAGGCATTTTACGAGGACCCTAATACAACAGCGTTTCGTTTGTTTAATGGTGAAGGAGACGGCATTGGGGGCCTAACCATTGATTATTATAATGGCCATTATTTGTTGAACTGGTATAGTGAAGGCATTTATGCGTTTAAAGAGTTAGTCGTGACAGTGCTAACGGAATACGGTGAATGTGTATCGATTTATGAGAAGAAGCGGTTTGATACGAAGGGGTCGTATATTGACGATGATGACTTCGTTTACGGCGAACGACCAGAATTTCCGCTCATCATTCAAGAGAATGGGATGAATTATGCCGTTGATTTGAATGATGGGGCAATGACAGGCATTTTCTTAGATCAGCGCGATGTCCGTCGTGCGCTTCGTGATCGTTATGCTAAGGACAAGCATGTGCTTAATACGTTTTCATACACTGGTGCATTTTCAGTCGCAGCCGCATTAGGTGGTGCAGAGAGTACCACGAGTGTCGATCTTGCCAAACGTAGTGAACCGAAAACGATTGAGAATTTTAGCTTGAACGGCATCGATTTAGAACAACAATCAACATATGTCATGGATATTTATAGTTACTTTAAATACGCGAAACGACATGGGCTCAATTACGATACGATTGTATTAGATCCGCCGAGCTTTGCGCGTAATAAGAAAAAGACATTTTCTAGTGCTAAGGATTATCCATCACTTATTAAGCATTCAGCAGAAATTATCAACAAAAACGGTGTCATTATCGCTTCGACGAACAATGCATCATTTGATATGAAGCATTTTAAAAAGCTAGTTGATCAAGGATTTAAAGAAGCAGGTGTATCCTACCAAGTGAAAGAAGAGTTTGGCTTACCGAGAGATTTCGCCACGCATAGTCTTTATAAACAGAGTGATTACTTAAAAGTTCTTGTTTTAAAAGTTTGATATGACGAGTAAAATACTCATAACTCTAGGTTTACATTGAAACCTGGCTTTCCTGTTAAAAATATAAAATGATAATCAGATTGTTATGAGCTTGGTGCACCAACAATGTATCAAGCTCATTATTTATTTCGTATTAATGCAGCCAAATTCTAACTAACCACAGAATTCCTCGTACCATATACTTGATTGGGATTAGGATTAGCTCAGGGATAAATAACAAGACGTCGAACCAGTTTTCAAAACGGTTTCGACGCTTTGGTTCATTTTTACTCACGTTAAGTCACCTCATCTTAGATAAAGAAGTTAATTAGTTAGCTCTGTTCTTAAAATAATTCACTGTCGAATGAAAAGCCATTATTAATCAGAAACTAAAAAACACGACGATGATTAAGTTCACGAAAATACTTCAAATATGATCGTCTGGCAAATACACGAATAAGAAAAACATCGGAATTAAAAAGATTAAATCTAATATGCCCATACGATTGAATACATTGGTTAATTGACTGTCCATAGATATTGCTCCCATTGCGATGTATGATTATCTTAATAATTTGAATCATTATAACATAATTTGGAATAAAACGTGATTACCTAATCAGTTCCATGATATGATGTTTATTATAATATAAAGCAAAATAGGTGACATTGTTGTAGAAAAGTTTAAGGAGTTGTGCTAATGAGCGAACAATTATCGATTCAACCACTTCAAAAAGACGATCTTGATTTTCTATATCAAATGCGAATCAACTCAGATGTGATGGATTATTGGTTTGAAGAACCTTATGCTTCGAAAACGCAAATGGTTAAATCTTACGAAGCTAACCTTGAACAAGATTCACATCGGTCGTTTATTTTATATCATGGTAAGGAAAAAATAGGGTACTTAGGGTTATTTGATATCGATTGGCGACATCGCCATGCGGAATTTGCGATTATGATTGATCCAGCATTTCAAGGGAATGGGTATGCGACACGCGCAACAGAATTTATGATCGATTATGGCTTTAACCAGTTGAATTTACATAAATTGTTTTTGTATGTGGCTCAATCGAACGAAAAAGCAGCCTATATTTATGAAAAAGTCGGTTTTGAGCGTGAAGGCTTCCTAAAGCAACACTTCTTCATAAATGGTCAATACTGTGACGTGATCATGATGGGGTTGTTGCGTGAAAATGTTATTAATAACGGAAACTAATTTAAAAGCCAGAACGGTTTCAACATTGAAATCGTTCTGGTTTTTTGTATTAACGACTTTGCGTATCTTGAATGGATTGTTGAACGGTTTGCTGAAAGCTCTCATACACATCATGCCATAAAAGTTCGTCATTCGTGAAACGACGTGTTAAGGCTTTAATCATATCTTTTTGAGCTGCTTGAAATTCAGGGTCATCTTGATCAGGTAATGCCGCCGCATATTCATCAACGAGTGCCTGCGCTTTTGGTGAGCGAGGTCCCCACTTACCCACCACTTCCCCGTCTTGATTAAGGATTAAAATAATGGGAATTGAGCGACTGCCGTTGGTTAAATGACGGTCAATTAGTTCGGTCTCTGAGTCACGTAAAACAACGCGCATATCGATATTAGCTGCTTCAGCCACTTGGCGAATAATTGGATTGATCATCATCGCATCCCCGCACCAGTCTTCTGTAATGACGAGAAGATGAAAGGATTTTTCACGTAATGTATGAGCTAACTCTTGATCAGGTAATGTGAAAGATTCATAGACGCTATAGCTTTTATCTTTTAATTGGCTCATGTTTTCCATATAACTTTGAATTGATTCAGCTTCGTTAAAATATTGTTCTTCACTTTTCATCTTACCCCACCTTTGTAACTATCCTGTTAGATTCATCTTAGCACGAATGGAATAAAAAAGTAGATTCAAGGGATTAACGCTAATTTAAAAACTCAGTTAAAGTTTAGTGTTGTTTATTGTAAGGATTAGCGCTTAGTTGTTGAATTGTGAGTAGCGAAGGTGGCGACTCCTGCAGGAACAGCACGTGTCTCGAGACCCCGCAGGCCACGCTTTTTGGCCGAGGAGGCTCGAGCCGTGCCTGCGGAAAGCGTCCACCGGTAGCGGATCACAATATCAACAACGGACTTTAGCAGAAAAAATATATTGACAGGGATCATGTTACCCATGTATGATACAATTTAAATACTTTTTTAGATAAAAGCGTTTAAGCGTTTAAGTGATTAAGTTTATAAAGGGGAGTTCATAATGGGAGATCAACATGATTTCCGTATTCCAGGTTGGGAAGCGGCTTTAATTTTATTATCGATGTTAGCGATTATTGGGGTGTCGCTCGTATCGTTTGGAGCAGACCCGCATGTGCCAATCCTATTCATTATTATGGGGTTAATGGTGTGGGCGAAATTACGGCGATTTGAATGGAAAACGATCGAAAATGGGATGATCAAGGGCGTACAATCAGGGATTGTACCTGTAATTATTTTCTTATTGATTGGCGTATTAATCGCTGTTTGGATGAAGTCTGGAACAATACCGACATTAATTACATACAGCTTTAATATTATCTCGGTCGATTATTTCTTAGTCAGTGTATTTATTGTGACATCGATTATTGCAGTGTTTGTCGGTAGTTCTTTTACAACGGTGTCAACGATTGGCGTCGCTTTTATCGCGATTGCGACAGCACTTGATGTGAATTTAGCGATGGCAGCAGGTGCCATTGTGTCTGGGGCTATGTTTGGTGATAAGATGAGCCCGATGTCAGATACGACGAACTTAGCCTCATCTGTGAGTCAAGTGGATTTATTCGAACACATTCGACACATGCTTTGGACGACTATACCAGCTTTTGTCATTACAGCACTAGCCTTTGTGTTTTTAAGGTTTGATTCGACACAAGCTAATATTAGTCAAGTTGAGTCATTAATCCAAGTTTTCCAAACGGAGACGACTGTGCACTGGATCGCGATGATTCCAGCACTACTCATGCTCTTGGCTGCCGTGAAAAAGTTTCCAGCGATTCCAACGATCTTGTTAGGCATTGTGAGTGGTTTTCTTGCCTCGCTTGTATTACAGGCAGGTTCAATCAATATTTCAGAATGGATGACCGTCGTTCAAGCTGGTTTCGAAACATCAACAGGCAATGAGCAAGTTGATTCAATCCTTAATCGTGGCGGGATTCAGAGCATGATGTGGGCTGTTTCCTTGCTATTACTCGCATTATCAATGGGTGGAATGTTATCTGAGTTAAACGTCATTCACTCATTAATGGTCTCAATTCATAAATGGGTTGAAACGCGAGGTAGAGCAGTGCTCTCAACCGTTCTGACTGGTATAGGTATTAATTTAACGCTTGGTGAGCAGTATATGTCGGTTATTTTACCGGGTGAAGCGTATGCAAATCGTTATCAGGAAATGGGATATGAAGGGAAGCATTTATCGAAAGTCTTAGAATCTAGCGGTACAGTTATTAACCCATTAATTCCATATGGTGTTAGTGGCGTGTTTATGGCAAGTGTGCTCGGTGTACCTGTGTTATCCTATCTTCCGTTTGCGTTTTTCTGCTTGCTTTGTCCGATCATCACGATTATTTACGGATTTACAGGTATTTCGATGAAACGACACGATGATGTTACTTCTAACATGCGTTCATCTGTTTCATCTTCATAAAAGATTAAAAGTAATCAAGCCTTATGAGTTTCTATTGAACTATACTCGTAAGGCTTTTTTTGTGATAAAAGCGCCACATCAGTTATTTCAGTGGCTTTACAAAACCTTTACTGAACCTTTACACGCACTTAATGTTATTTTTCTGAATCGTGTTATAAGCTTAAGTTGTTCAAACATTTATGAAAAATAAGAGGGGGTTTTGAACGATGCAGAAGAAAATATTGAGTTTATTCATGTTGGTTGCGTTACTTCTAATCGCTGCATGTGGAAATGGTGATGGAAGTGGCAATGGATCGAGCGAAAATTCAGGTGATAATACGGGTGAGGCAACTGAAACCGCATCAGGTGATGTTGCAATTGACGGTTCATCTACTGTTTTCCCAATTATGGAGGCTGTCTCAGAAGAATTCCAAAAATCACACGAAGATATACGTGTAACAGTTGGTGTATCTGGTAGTGGTGGTGGATTTGAGAAATTCATCAACGGTGAAACGGATATTAGTAATTCATCTCGTTCCATTAAAGAAGAAGAGAAAAGCGCACTTGAAGAAAACGGCATTGATTACACAGAAATTGAAATAGCATTAGATGGTTTATCAGTCGTTGTAAACAAAGAAAACGACTGGGTTGAAGAGTTAACCATTGAGCAATTGAAACAAATTTGGTCTGAAGGATCTGATGTTACTACATGGTCAGATGTAAACGAAGAATGGCCAGATGAAGAAATCGCGTTTTTTAGTCCAGGAACGGATTCAGGCACTTACGATTACTTCAGTGAAGTTGTATTAGGCGAGAATCAAATTAAACGTGATGCGGCTTTATCAGAAGATGATAACGTCTTAGTTAACGGCGTCACAGGTGACAAGAATGGAATTGCATACTTTGGTTACGCTTATTACCTTGAAAATAAAGAAGATTTAAACGTTGTTCCGGTTGTTAATGGTGATGGTGAAGCTGTAGAACCAAGTCAAGAAACAATCCAATCAGGAAAGTATGAACCACTTTCTCGCCCAATGTACATTTATGTTGCGAATGAGTCAGTACAGAATGATGCTGTATATGAGTTCTTAACGTATACGTTAGACAATGCGGGCAAACTAGCTGAGGATGTCGGTTATGTTGGATTTTCTGAAGAAGATTATGAAGCAGCACAGGAAAAGATAGATAGTCTAAGATAATAACCATTTAATAAATCTTGATCAAACGAATATAAGGGGGGGTGCCCTCTTTATATTCGTTTATATGTTAAGACAGTTGAGGAGTATGCTAGATGAAATCAACTCGAGAATTAATCCAAGAGAAACAATCAAATAAAAATATAGGAAGTATCATGGAGAAAATCATTCCAATTGTTTTGCTTATGACAGCGATTATTTCGGTGTTAACGACAATTGGTATTGTTATTACACTACTGGTTGAAACCGTGACGTTCTTCCAAAGAGTGAGTATTGTTGAGTTCTTCACTTCAACTGAATGGTATCCATTTTATGAAGCGGACCCTTCTTATGGGGTATTGTCGTTAATTGCTGGTACCTTATTAATCACGGCGATTGCAATGGTAGTCGCTATTCCAATTGGACTGGGAGCAGCCCTTTATTTAAGTGAGTATGCTACAGAAAAGGTTCGCGGAATTGTTAAACCCATTTTAGAAGTATTAGCAGGGATTCCGACTATTGTATATGGTTTCTTCGCTCTGACATTTGTGACGCCATTAATCAAAAATCTATTTTTCTCTGATTTATCGATCTTTAACGCATTAAGTGGTGGGGTTGTTGTTGGGATCATGATTATTCCAATGGTAGCGTCTTTATCGGAAGACGCGATGCGTGCGGTGCCAAACCATATTCGTGAAGGAGCATTCGCGATGGGGGCAACACGTCTCGAAGTTGCCTTAAAAGTTGTACTTCCAGGCGCTTTATCGGGTGTAATTGCTTCGTTCGTCTTAGCGATTTCGCGTGCTATTGGCGAAACGATGATTGTTGCGGTTGCAGCTGGTTCGACACCGAAATTCACGGCTGATCCGACGGAATCGATTCAGACGATGACCGCTTATATTGTGCAAGTGAGTCTCGGTGATGCAGGGTACGGGTCAACTATTTACTACAGTATTTATGCGGTCGGTATGACACTCTTTGTCTTTACGTTACTCATGAACTTATTATCCCAATACATTTCCCGTAAGTTTAGGGAGGAATACTAAATGTCATCAATCGATAAACAATTAATTCAACGTCAAATGGGTAAACGAACCTTTCAAAATAAATTATTAAAAGCCCTTTTCTTTATGTGTATTGTCTTTAGCATATTAGTACTAGGTGTACTAATTATACGGGTTATAACACAGGGTGTTACGCACTTAGATTGGGATTTTCTAACAAGTTTTGCGTCACGCTTTCCAGAAGAAGCTGGGTTTAAGGCAGCCATTGTCGGTTCTTTATGGCTCATGGTAATCGTAGCGCCAGTCTCCATCTTTTTAGGTGTAGGCACGGCCATTTATTTAGAAGAGTATGCAAAAGACAATAGATTTACACGATTTATTCAGATGAACATTTCTAATCTAGCAGGCGTTCCGTCTGTCGTATTCGGGTTATTAGGCTTAACCTTTTTCGTCCGACTAATGGAAATGGGGCGCAGTATTATGGCAGGTGGATTAACCCTAAGTCTACTAATCTTGCCTATTATTGTTGTTGCAGCCCAAGAAGCCATTCGATCAGTACCCAATGATCAATATGAAGCTTCCTTCGCGATGGGGGCTAGTAAATGGCAAACGGTTCGTCGGATTGTTTTACCGTCTGCGATTCCAGGGATTTTGACGGGAAGTATTTTGGCTTTATCCCGTGCGATTGGTGAGACGGCACCGTTACTGATGATTGGGGCACTCACATTTATCGCTTATCTGCCTGAGAATGTGTGGGACGGATTTACGGTCATGCCGATTCAGATCTTTAATTGGACAGGACGGCCGCAAGAGGAGTTCCATCTCGTCGCTGCGTCAGGAATATTGGTTCTCCTATTCTTACTGATTATTATGAACTCGATTGCGATCTACATTCGTAATAAGTTCTCGAAACGTTACTAAGGAGGTTATTGTATGACACAAGCGCAACAAACAGCTGTTAAACATGATGCAATTTACTCGATTAATCAATTTAATCTTTGGTATGGGCAAGACCATGCTTTGAAAGATGTCACATTTGATATTCCACAACATCAAGTCACAGCTATTATAGGTCCATCTGGTTGCGGGAAGTCGACGTTTATCAAGTCGTTAAATCGTATGGTAGAAATGGTGCCTGTCGTTAAAATGGCAGGTTCAATTAACTATAAAAACAAGAATATCTTTGACCCGAAATACCAAGTCGAAGAGTTAAGAACCGATGTGGGCATGGTGTTCCAAAAGCCGAATCCATTTCCGAAATCGATTTATGAGAACGTTGTCTATGGTCCGAAAATTCATGGTATTAAGGATAAACAAACGCTTGATAGTATTGTCGAAAAGTCACTCAAAAGCGCGGCTTTATGGGATGAAGTGAAAGATCGTCTTCATGAAAACGCATTTGGTTTATCGGGTGGTCAGCAACAACGTCTTTGTATCGCTAGATCCCTTGCGATTGAACCTGATGTCATTTTGATGGATGAGCCGACTTCTGCATTAGACCCGATTTCGACCTTAAAAATAGAAGAATTAGTTCAGTCATTGAAAGAGGAGTACAGCATTGTGATTGTCACGCATAATATGCAACAAGCTGCACGTATATCAGACAAAACAGCCTTCTTTTTAAACGGTGAAGTGATCGAATATGATGATACGAATCAACTATTTTCCAATCCGTCTGATCAACGTACAGAAGATTATATTACGGGTCGATTCGGCTAAATAGCGGAGGTGCAAGCTATGGTAAGAGAGAATTTTACTGAACAACTTGATCATTTGAATAGTCAGCTAGTTGAGATGGGTCAACTCGCACAAAAGGCGATTAATCAATCCATTCTAGCCTTACAAAATCAAGATGTTGATCAAGCACAAAAAGTCATTGACGATGATGACAAGATCAATCATTTAGAAGAAACGATTAATGAAGAAACAATTTGGCTAATTGCTAAAGAACAACCATTAGCTTCTGACTTGAGGCGCTTAGTCTCTACGTTGAAAATCACAACTGATTTAGAGAGAATTGGTGATTTGGCGGTCAACATTGCGAAATCAGTCATCCGTATAGGTGATGAGCCACTCGTTAAGCCACTAGAGGATATACCACAAATGGCAACGATCACACAAGAGATGGTAGAAGATGTGTTAAATGCCTATGCATCAGAAGATTTGGTCCAAGCACAAAAAGTGGCCGACACAGACGATCAAGTAGATGAATTATATGGACAGATTGTTCAAGAGCTAATGGAAATGATGGCAAAACATCCTGATCAAATTGCTCAAATCACCCAATTAGCTTTTATTTGCCGTTTCTTAGAACGCGTCGCTGACCACACGACGAATATTTCAGAAGGCATTATCTATCTTGTAAAAGGTAAAGTTTATGATCTGAATGAATAATTGTATACATCATGCTTATTAAAAATTAAAACCAAGTCTATTCCTTAAGACGACACGTCATGATCAAGGCGTGTCGTCTTTTTTATATTAGTATCAATTTATAAAAACAAAGTGGTACTTGCGATTAACAGTGGTTAATTGTTACACACTAAATGTATATTTTGCTAGGTACAATGCAAACTAATCGCAACGATCTCAGACTTCATTATGTCATTTATGGTCGTCTATTTTATGTTGCGTATGATGGCCATTGATATTCCATTATTTGAAGTGTCATTATTTGCAGCGTTTGGGATCACTGTATTTGAGGTATTTTTTTCATTTGTAGGTGCTTAACGAACATGATGTCGAGCCGGAGAGTAGAACGGAACACAGACGACCACATCAATTACAAACGGAGGTGTCAGATGAATTGGCTCCTGATTATGAACGCGAAAGAGAGCGGGTTCAGCAAGAGAAGACGCGAGAAGAACTGGCAGATGAACTGAATCCAGGTGATTTTGACGAAAAAACAGGTCGACCAATTAATGACCGAAATGATGATATAACAGACGAGTTAAACCCAGATGACTTTGATCAACGAAGAGAGTAAAAAGAGTGATGAAAATCCCCTTCTTAAAGACGGTAAGAAGGGGATTTCATAATTTTTCTCTATAATACGCATTCATGAGTTCGTTTGAATTAAGCGGTTCTTTTCTCTAAAACCAAATGATAAATTGAGAGGGAAACTGTACCCACTAATGCAAAGAAACCTAATATCGTATAGAGCATATTCGCATCATAGTAATCAATAATTGAACCACCCATAAGAGAGCCAATGATACCAGAAACGCCGAAAAAGACGGTGTGGAACATTAAATGTCCTGTACCTTGAACGACTTTAGGGATGAGTCGAGTGATATAGTCAAAAGCCGTTAAGTACATGACAGCGAAAGTTAAACCATGCATGAACTGTAGCGCAATGACAATCCAAGGGTCTTGGATAATCCCGAATAGAAACCAACGAATCGTGTATAGAAGGCCAGCTGCTATGATGAAGAATAGCGTTTTATATTTACGGAACCAATAGCCAGCCGTCGCAAAAATTGCTGCTTCACTGATGACCCCGACAAACCACGAAATACCGACTAAACTTTCTGTACCACCTAATTCTGCAATATAAATACCGATATAACTGTCACTCGTACGATGTGTGATCGTGATGAACATAATTAATACGAGGAAAGTCATGAGCTTCCCGTTCTTGAACAGTTGTTTAACACTCTTGAGATTGACGGATTCTTTAGCAGGTTCAGCATCAGTTAATCTGAACGCGACGATTAATGCGAATGCGCCGAATAACAAATACGGCCAGATGATGTTTTCAATGTTGGTCCATGTTAAATATTGTCCAACAGCAAGAGAAGATACCGCGAATCCGATTGATCCCCACATTCTAATCGACCCAAATGAAATATGGAGTTCATCTGCTCGTCTTTGTGATAAGCTATCTCCAAATGCTGTAATCGGTGCTGAGAAGAAATAGAGTAAAAAGGCAAATAGTAAAATGAGTACTAAACTATAAACATTGAAAAAGACCATACTAACAGGAAGTAATATGGCTAATAGTAAGACCACAATTCTTTTAACAGTTTTAAGCTTATCGCTAATATAACCCCAGAATGGTTCGGAAATCAGGGCTGCGAGTGGCCCGATGGCAAGCACCCAACCAATTTCTGTTCCAGATAAGTTCAAATCTTGCAAATAGAGCGGTATGTAACTCAATATAATCGTATGTGTCGCGTAAAACGAAAATAGAAATAGTTTTAACGGTGATAGGGATTCATTTTGTGTCATAAATTCTCTCCGATTTTGAAATAGTTAAACACTTAGATTATCGTAACATGTTTAGAGGTTATAAAACAGAACACGACTTTTAGCAAAAGTGATTAAATACATGGCGTATGATTTTCAAAGAGATATTCTCGGATCGGTTATTATATTAGTGAAAAGGGGAAAGAAAAGAGTTAGGAGGGATTAATGATGGCCAAAATGGTTGAAAAAATTGAAACACAAGCTTCTGGAATGAAATCTGTTACCCAGTCAGGTGATCATAATATTGTGATAGACGAACCGCCGAAAATGGGTGGTTCAGATGAGGGACCTAATCCGTTAGCTACGCTGCTAGCATCCTTAGCAGGTTGTGAAAATGTGATTGCGAACATGGTCGCTCAAGAAATCAATTTTGACTTACAAGGCATTGATTTCTCTATTAAAGGAGAACTAGACTCTGACGGCATGATGGGGAGGTCTGATGTTCAGCCTTACTTTCAATCTGTAATGGTTGAAGCGGAAGTGCACACATCTGAGTCTGCTGAACGCGTTAAAGAACTTCAGGAAACAGTTGATGCTCGTTGTCCAGTTTTTACTGCACTAGAGGCAGCGAATATTGATATGCAAGTTGAATGGAAGAAAGCTTAATTTAGTGTGGAAGGGGATCATCAATTTGGTGGTCCTTTATTTTTGATTGAGAAGAGGAGTGGATGAGGATGACTCAAACGGTTGTATTCGATGTGTATGGCACGTTATTCGATGTGCAATCTGTTCAAAATCAATGTGAGATCATCTTTCCTGATAAGGGAAGTGAAATCAGCCAAGTGTGGCGTGAAAAGCAGCTTCAATATATGTTTTTGCATGAGCTAATGGGCCATGATGTGCAGTTCGATGATATTACAGAGCGCACATTAACCTACGCTGTGAATTCAGTAGGTGAAGATTTAACAGAAAAGTCGCGTCGAAAGTTGATGGCTGGTTATCAGCAACTGACATTATACGACGAAACACAATTTGTCTTATCTTACTTGCGTGAAAAGGGATATCAGCTTGCTGTGTTCTCAAATGGGACAGATAATATGTTGCGCGGTTTGTTGAATGAATCAGGCATACATGGAGATTTAGATGCTGTGTTAAGCGTTGATTTAGCAGGCCACTTTAAGCCAACAGTTAGTTCGTATCAAGTGGTTACCGATCAGTTGAACATCAGTGCTGAAGAAGTTTTATTTGTGTCGTCTAATGGTTGGGATATTGCTGGTGCCAAAAACGCAGGCTTTCAAGCAGCTTGGATTAACCGATCTAATGGTCCTGAAGAGGTATTAGGCTTATCACCAGATTATGAGGGTGAGAATTTAACGGTATTAAAATCTATTCTGTAGTAAAAGAGGCGATCGTTAATTGGAACGATCGCCATTGTTATTAGTTATTTTAAGGATTGAATAGCCTGATTAATCTCTTTGTCGCCTTGGACGACTTGGAATTCTTGGCCAATTGTGCTGTCATGAACCAAGCTTTCCAAAATCACGCGCGCAATATCTTCGCGTGCGACTTGATCGGGTTTTGTTTGTTCAGCCAGGCTTACTTTGCCAGTTCCTTCGTCATTGGTTAAACGTCCAGGATGAATAATTGTATAATCTAAACCTGAATCACGTAACCAAACATCGGCATAATGTTTCGCTGCGACATAAGGCGAGAATGATTCGGGCGCTTCTTGAATTGCTTCACGGGTCGTGTCGAATGAGCTAATCATAACAAAACGTTTGACGCCCGCTGCTTTCGTCGCTTCAATGGTTTTTACGGCACCATCTAAATCAATCATCATCGTCTTATCTTTACCGGTATGTGGCCCTGAACCAGCCGTGAAAACGACAGCGTCGACATCGTCTGCTGCTTTTCGGATTGTTTCAATGTCATCCTCTAAATCAACAAGAGCAACTTCTGCTCCTAAATCTTCAAAATAGCTTGCTTGTTCTTGTTTGCGAATCATGGCTTTTGCTTGCAGGTCATCATGATCTTGAATGAATTGTACTAAATGCTTTCCGATTTGACCGTTTGCTCCGACAACTAATACTTTCATTTGTATCATCCTTTCTTCATTCAATCTATCCCTAGCGTAAACAAATATATAAAAGAAAGTCTATTATCATGCTTAATAAATTTAATGTTTGACAAAATAAGTGCAGTCGCATAGTATAACTTAAAGTAATAATTCTTATAGGAATACTTGGTTTTTGGAGGTGTACGTGATGAAATCAATGTTATCGGCTTATTGGAATGGGTCACTGATTGTTAAGATATCAGTTGCTTTAATACTAGGAGTTTTAGTGGGACTCGTTTTCGGCGAAAGCGTTGTGCCTTATTTGAATCCATTTGGCGAGCTGTTGATTCGTCTGTTGAAGTTTTTAATTTTACCGCTTATTTTGTTTACACTTATTGTTGGTGTTAACCAAACGAATATTCGTGATTTGGGGCGTATGGGTGGTAAAGTATTAGGTTATTACACCGTGACTTCTGCAGTTGCTATTATTGTCGGTGTTTCAATTGCCTTACTATTAACTCCAGGTGAAGGGATGTCATTGAATCCAAATGAAAGTTATGATTCACCCGATCACCCAGGGATCTCAAGTGTGCTGTTAAATATAGTACCGGAGAATATCGTAACGGCTTTTACTGAGTTAAATTTACTCGGTATTATATTTACTGCGATTACCTTTGGCGTTGCTTTAGCTTATATGCGTCAATCAGATGCCTTGAAACAACAAGGTGAAATGCTTTATCAAGTGATTGAAGCGTTGAATGAAGCGACATTTAAGATTATGCGTGTCATTCTTCAATATTTACCAATTGGTGTCTTTGCGATTATCGCGACAACTGTTGCCGAACATGGAATGGACACATTAACATCGCTTGGTGAATTCATATTAGTCTTATACTTGGCGTTATTCGCACAATTAATCTTGTATTTAATCTTTATGAAGGTGACGGGTCATTCACCTTGGGAATTCTTAAAAGGTGCAAGAACAGCAATGATTACAGCCTTTGTCACGCAGAGTAGTTCGGGGACGTTACCTGTAACATTAAATGCTGCTCGTCAGATGCAACTACATCAGCCTTTATATAGCTTTAGTTTACCGTTTGGCGCGACGATTAATATGGACGGTGCGGCGATTCGAATTGCTGTGTCAGCGGTGTTCGCTGCAACAGTGATTGGTGAGCCATTGTCAATTGTTGAAGTGCTAACCATTGTTATTATTGGTACATTAGCATCGATTGGAACAGCTGGTGTGCCAGGTGCAGGGATTGTCATGATTGCGACGGTGTTTGCCCAGTTAGGTCTACCGATGGAAGCAGTCGCGTTATTGACAGCAGTCGATGCATTAGTTGGTATGGGCTGTACAGCACTTAATGTGACAGGTGATTTAGTTGGTACGAAAATTATTAATCGAAGTGAAGCGAAAAAACAAAATTGATGGCAACCATATAGACAAACCTCCTAACACTGTTGGGAGGTTTGTTTTGTATGCTTTGCTCTTTTACAATAGAATGAGACTAATTATGAATGGAGTATATACAATGGAATCAAGTAAATCACTACGCTGGAAGCAGCGATTTGAAACGTTTGAGCAAAGTTTTATTAAGCTTGCACCCTTTAATGAAGAGCTCTTTGAAAATGAATTGGAAGAAGCGGGGTTCATTCATTTCTTCGAGGTTGCATGGGAGCATGGTATAAATACAATCATTGATTATTTGGATGCTCAGGAATTACCTGTCGATTCCCATCGACAAGCAATTAAAGAAGCGAAAGATTTTCCGTTTGTTAAAGATGACAAAGTCTGGTTAAAAGCCTTAAACAGACAAAATCTTACGCTATATATTCATACGGATAAAGTTCGTCATGAATTAATTGAAGATATTCAAACCCACTATTTCGACCAGCTCAACCACTTTTATCATACATTGAAACAGGAATTATAAATAAATTAAACGCCTCATTGCGATAATGAGGCGTTTAAGCAGACTTTCGTTTTGGGAAAGTCATTATCATTTTGTATAACAAAATATATAACAGACCTATAGGAATAAGCATGAAAAGCCAGTGTGACCATTCCATGATTCGTATGATGACGACGATCAATATAGGCAGTGTCAAAGCATACCCCGTCATTTTCCACAATTGATGATAGGCGAGTTTCCGTCTTGCCATCGTTCGAATCATATAAGCAATCCCTGCTAGCGCAGAGACGCCTGCTACTGTTAAGAACATGATGATAAACGGAAGTAGTACAATCAATTGCGTAATAAATAGATCTAATGAACTTCCACCTTCTTCGGTTAAATAGCGGTACGTAATCCGAATGGTGTCTGGTAAACACAGAGTGGTCATTAATAGTAAGAGATAGACCATTGTATCACGCATGGTTTCACGATTTAATGCAAATAATGCCTGCTTTTTAGGTAGTTTGAGACTGTTTCGTAAAATTCTAGCCATCGTCATCATGCGTCATTCCTTTTTGGTTCGAATCATCTATTTAAATCGATTTAAAGTTCATCGTTAAATGCTGCTAGTTCTTCGTCGATTATTTTTCTTACTTTATCTATGCATTGTTCCGGCGTCTTACCAAAGACACGTCGATTATTAACGAGGGCAAATGGACGCATAGCGCACATGCCACAGTTATTGAGGCAACTGTTTTCCAATACCGCGACATCAGGGTATTCGGATTCAATGATCCCTTCTAAATCGACTTCGGTCATCAAGTTGCCGTCGCAAATTTCTACGACTACGATGCCCATTGTTCATCCTCCTAACACAATTAATAGGGCCAACCAACATTATATCGTTTTTCGGCTTGTATACCAAAGGAAATACTTGATGGACTTTATTTAAACTAAAATATCTTTTATTGCGTGGCTATTCATTTTAATAGTAATACCAAGTTAATGAGTTAAAGGAGTGTTTTGACATGTCAGTAGATGTGGTCCGTCAATTAATTGATTACCAAGCCTTCTATCACCGATTCCAGCCGATATTAAATTTAAATAGTCAAACCATTGTTGGTTATGAAGCATTATTGCGATCTGAGTGGATTGATGCTCCTGATGATTTTTTTCGGTCGATACAAGATCCAGAGACATTACTTAAACTAGATAAACTATCAATTAGCCATGCTGTTAAACAATTTAATGAGAGTGATGTGTCTTCTGGGATGTTATGTATTAATGTGTTACCATCAACAGTTTCAACAGTAGACTTCCCATCATTCTTGTATGACCTGATTAACGATTATCATCTGGCTCTTGATCAAATCATTGTGGAGCTAGTCGAACTAGAAGCGATTAAAAATCTTGAGGCACTAAAAGAGTCTGCCCAGCAACTGAAAAATTATGGTTTTCAATTGTCGATAGATGATGTAGGCAAGGGGTCGTCTTCATTTCGATTGATGATTGAATTGGAGCCGGATATTATCAAAATGGATCGTTATTTCACTTCAGAATTGGCTTACTCAACGCTTAAACAAAAAATGATTGAGTCTCTGATGGGTTATTGTAAAGAAACCAATACACAATTTATTCTTGAAGGTATTGAAGCCGCCAGTCACTTGGATGTAGCACGCCAATTAGGCGTTGAACAAGGTCAAGGTTATTATTTGGCAGAGCCCTTCTTACTCTAATTGTTTTGAAAGAATGTCGAAAAATTTCGTAACACGTAACTTTTTGATTGACAGCGATTTCATAGATATATAGACTAGTATTTGTCAGAAAAATAGAACAAGTACTGGGAGGAGTTTCATGAAACGTTTAGTCATGTTCCTATTTGTTACGATGCTAGTATTAGCAGCTTGTAATGGTGGGGGAGATGAGTCATCAGAAGATCAAGAAAACAGTCAAGATGGAAGTGAAGAAGTAGAGAATGAAGAAGGTTCTGATGGAGAGAGCAGTTCTGAAAATAATGGAGATAGTGGTTCAGAGGAAGCCTCACTTGAAGAACAAGCTTTAAATGTGATGCGTGATTATAACGCTGTCATGGAAGAATCATATGAAGCTGGTGCAGAAGCGGACTTTGAATCAGTTGATGAGTTTGCTCAACATCTAGTCGATGAAGCACCGATTACAGAAGCACAAGCTAATGAAGTCGCGAGTGAAGCACTTGAAGGTGAAGAAGGCAGCTTAACTTGGGCTGAAAAGGACTATACGTTCTTGTTCGATGAAGAGCTTGCTTCAACAGTCGATTCGTTAGAGCTTATGGAAGATAATCTACAGGTAAGCATGACAATTGATGAAGGCGAAGAGTATCGCGGTAACTATGTTTACAATGTTGTTAATGTTGACGGCGAATGGAAGTATGACAATTTCCAATTTGGTTATCTACAAGGTGAACATCCTGATGATCAAACTGAAGAAGAATCAAGTGAGGAAGATAGTAGCGAAGACGAAGAATAATGACTCTATCTCGATAAGGCCTTAGCTATTAAGCTGAGGCCTTATCTTTATTTGTTTGAAGATAAGACTGTTTAAGGTAAAATGGAAGGGATAGAAGGAGGTAATTCATATGGCGTTTGTCATTACAAGCCCTTGTCAAAATGAAAAGGCAGCAGAATGTGTGGATGTCTGTCCTGTTGATTGTATAGAAGATGGTGGGGATCAATTTTACATAGATCCTGAAGTTTGTATTAACTGCGGAGCGTGTGTATCAGTTTGCCCCGTTTCAGCTATTGTAGAGGATTTAGAAATGATGCCAAGTGATGAAACTTATTTAGAAAAAGCAGAAGCCTTTTTTAATAACAAATCATAGCACTTAATCCAAGAGAATGGCCAAATATTCGGTCATTCTTTTTTTATGTTTTAATTGATCCTTTTAAGGATATAGTCTTATGACAATGTCATGTTTTAAGGAGGTTGATGAAATGACATTAAAACAAGAACAAGATTTAGTTGATGTTAATCAATTGTCTCGCGAAGCCTATATTGATGAACGAATGAGAAGTCATAATCGATTTTATAAAGATATTTATAATTTGTTGTATACAATCAATGATTTTACGATTGCTACATGGTTTTTGGTAGGGAGTGTGTTTTTCTATTTTGAACCGTTAAAAGTGTGGGGAGTAACGCTGTTTGTCCTAGGCAGTTTTCAATTGATGATTAAACCGACGATCCGTTTAGTTCACGAGATCAAAGCGCGTCGTTATTATGGTGAAGAATATGATGAGTTAATAAACCAGTCCCAGTCCTAATATAAAAGCATCCCTAGATTTAGATCCAGGGATGCTGTCGTTTGTTGGGGGAATAAGTGTAATACTTCATTATATAATGGCTATACTTTTGAAGACTTAAAGCATAGAAAGAATCCACCCGATTACGACGACTGCACCTATAACCATTAAAATTGTGCGTAACATATGATCACCACCTTAATGAGTTCTTAAAGTTACGCTTCCCCAATTAACAAAATGACAAACATAAGGCAATCATTTTGAAGTTAAGATAAATAAGTGGTAAGATATTTTTTAGATTAACCAGTAATTATTGGTGGTTAAAGGAGTGACACGATGAAGCATATTTTTAAAGAAGGCGAAAGCCTAGATAACCCTACATTATTATTGTTACATGGAACAGGTGGCACGGAAGAAGATTTGTTACCACTTGTCGATTATATTGACCCAACTGCTAATGTGTTAAGTGTGAGAGGGAATGTATCAGAAAATGGCATGCCTCGTTATTTTAAACGATTAGCGGAAGGTGTGTTTGATGAAGAGGATTTGATTTTCCGCACGAAGGAACTATATGAGTTTCTTGATCAAGCAGCTAAAGATTATGGATTTGACCGTCAGAATGTCATTGCTGTAGGGTATTCCAATGGTGCTAATATCGCAGGTAGTCTGTTATTCCATTATCAAGATTCACTGCGTGCAGCGAGCCTGCATCATCCAATGGTGCCGAGACGAGATATTGATTTACCAGATTTATCAGGTAAAGGTGTGTTTATAGCAGCTGGAACGAACGACCCAATTTGTCCAGCCCAGGAATCTGAAGACTTGAAGGCTATTTTAGCCGATGCTGGAGTAGACGTTAAGCTTCATTGGGAGAGTCAAGGTCATCAGCTGAATTTAGGTGAGATTAAAGCGGCTCAGGATTGGTATCAACAATTGGATTAAATATAAATTAAGCCTCAAAAGGAATCTTCCTTTTGAGGCTTTTTACATGATTGAATCATTTGATTAATCCATATGAGCAAACGGGAGCTCCGTCTCAACTTCTCCGTACATTTTGTCTAGATTCACATTCTCACCGTTTAACCAGTCGCCAAAGTTAAATCGTGTAGGTTCAGCATCACCACCAAGTGCAAACCAAACTTCACGTTCTTTAGGGAAGTAGGCAGAAGTATGAATAGTGCCTGACCAACTTTTATAGTTGTCTGCGAAAATGCTACCACTTCGGTCATTCATTAATTGAAAAGCAATATCTGCACTCATATTTGGATATCGTTGATGATTGATGGCTTCTTCGCGCTCGTAGGAATCGCCAAGGTAATGACGATTTTCATCGGTTAGTTTTTCGAAATGGTTCGTACAAACATTAGCTGTACGAATGGCAACACCTCGTGGGCTTGCTTCTACGACGTAGGTTTCACCATTAGGGTCTAATAATATATAGCTAAATGCGTTTCTGTGAGGTAATGATTGTAATAGTTGCTTCGCTTCTTCAACATTTTGGCATGTTTCTAAAATCATTCTTCCGATCATATAGCAGACAAAACCAGCTTCAGGTGTTTTACGATGGGTGAAATTATAAGCCATCACTAGACCATGTTCATTCATGCCATCCATGCGACCAGTTAACCGTGAAGTGGGTCCAATCGTTGCATAACCACCATCACTGGGTTGGAATAAACTAAAACGACCCTCATAGGTTTGAGGATGATAATCGTAATTGCGAATCATATAGTCTTGTTCAGTTAAGATTGAGCAACCACTTCGGTTTATTTCTACTCGATAGCCGCCAAAGTCACGTAATACTTCTTCTAGGGGCATTTCTAATCCATCGCGTAAACCTAACAATTCATCCCACATTTGTGGTGCGAATCGCATAAATTGTTGTCTTGTTTCATCGATATCAATCTGGAAGCGTGGCCGTCTTACTTTCCAATGTTTCAATCGGTTATGTATGATTTTTGTTCCCTTTAAGGCCTTTCCTTGTTCCAGACCAAAATGGTAATGACTACCTCTGTATTGAATGATATGACTTTCGATTGGTTTCATGGCTTCACCTCTTTCGGACTATCTCAATTACTTTATCATGGATTAACACCATTTTAAATGTGAACGCTTGATTAACCTTTTGGTGAATTGATTTGGTTGCTGATTTTCTTATGATATTATATAATACAGTGTTGGTAACTATAGATAAAATTAATTAAAATATGTAGCTAAGCTAAAGTTCGTTGTTGAACTGCGCTCCGCTTTCGGTGGACGCTTTCCGCGGGCACGCTCAAGCCTCCTCGGAAGAAAAGCGCTTCCTGCGGGGTCTTGAGACTCGTGCTGTTCCCGCAGGATTCGCCACCTTCGCTTCTCGCAGTTCAACAACTTAGTGCTAAATCAATTGAAATCAACACTAAACTTTAGTAAAGCAAAAAAATAAAAGCAAGGTGATCATGATGTCTAATAAGGATTACAGAGTATTGCTTTATTACAAGTATGTTCCGATTGAGGATCCGGAAACATTTCGTGATGAGCACTTACAATTCTGTTTTGACCTAGGATTAAAGGGTCGTATTTTAGTTGCTGAGGAAGGTTTGAATGGGACTGTCTCAGGAACGGTGGAACAAACGAATAAGTATATGGAAGCTTTACGTGCTGACCCACGTTTTGCAGATATTGAATTCAAAATTGATGAAGCGGATGATCATGCATTTAAGAAGATGCATGTTCGCCATCGTGATGAAATCGTGAACTTAAGCTTGGATGAAGAAGAAGACGTGTCACCCATGGAAGATACGGCTGAATTTCTTGATCCGAAAGAATTCCATGAAGAAATGCAACGTGATGATGCTATCATTCTAGATGCGCGTAATGATTATGAGTATGATGTTGGCCATTTTCGTGGCGCCATTCGCCCGAACATTCGCACATTTCGCGAACTACCTGATTGGATTAAGGAAAACAAAGACATGCTTGAAGGTAAACGTGTCTTAACGTACTGTACAGGTGGAATTCGTTGTGAGCGTTTTACAGGTTGGTTAAAGGACGAAGGTATAGATGATGTCGGTCAGTTACATGGTGGCATCGTCACATATGGTAAAGACCCTGAAGTTCAAGGAGATCTATGGGATGGTCAATGCTATGTTTTTGATGAACGCATTACAGTACCGATTAATCAAGTTGAACACAATGTCGTAGGTCGCGACTATTTCACAGGTGAGCCATGTGAACGTTATATTAACTGCGCGAACCCGGATTGTAACGAACAGTTACTAGCTTCAGAAGAGAATGAACATTTCTTTATGAGAAGTTGTTCACCTGAATGCCGTGAGCACCCTCGCAATCGCTATATCGAGGAACACGGTTTATCTGAAGAAGAAGTGCAAGCGAAATTAGCTAAGATTGAAGCTTCAAAAAAACAAGAGGTTTAATCTGGTTATTGACTTAAAAATAAGTAAGTGGTAAGATGCATATAATTTAATTAACAAAATTGTATAACAATTTAAACTCTTATCAAGAGTGGCTGAGGGACTGGCCCGACGACGCCCGGCAACCTTCGAACAACGGTTTGAAAGGTGCTAATTCCTGCGAAGCAAGTGTTTGCTTTGGGAGATGAGAGAGACAAATGGATTCGTCTATTTACACCTCTCTATCTTTCAAAGATAGGGAGGTTTTTTTATGGTTTTGAAAGCGAAAGGATGACAGCAATATGAACCGAGTCACTGATCGTGTAGCTATTCCGAACGTGACGTTAGAGTCAGGGACGTTTCTTGAAGAAATTGAACTTGTTTATGAACGCGCTGGAACAAAAGGTAAACCCATCATCCTCGTTTGCCATGCTTTAACAGGCAATCATATCACAGTAGGTACAGAAGATTCCCCTGGATGGTGGCGAGGGTTAATCCATGAAGGAGGTTATGTTGATCTCGATCAATATGAGGTGATCACTTTTAATACATTAGGTGGATGTCATGGCTCTACAGGGCCCTTATCGCTAAGTCCAGAAACGGGCCAGATATATGGTGCTGATTTTCCGACTTTAACAGTCCGTGACTTAGTCGAGATTCAATTTTTAGCTTTAAAAAAGTTAGGTGTTCATCAACTCCATTCTGTTATGGGAAGTTCATTAGGGGGCATGCAAGTGCTGGAGTGGGCGGTGATGTATCCGTGGTTTATTAAATCGATTATTCCACTAGCAATTACACCTCAGTTCAGTGATTACGCAATCGCGTTTAATCATATTTCGGCTCAAGCGATCCGCCAAGATCCTAATTGGCAGCAAGGAAAAATCCCGAAAGACGGACTTGGTTTAGCACGTTCGATTGGCATGATTACCTATCGTTCTGCGCCGTTATTCCAATCGCGGTTTAACCGAGAGCACGATGGTGATCAATATCAAGTCGTGCATTATTTAAACTATCAGGCAGAACAAATTGCCGAACGTTTTGATGCGAATAGTTACTTAGTTTTGTTAGAGGCGATGAACAGTCATGATCTTAGTCGAGGACGGGGTGATTTAGAACAAATATTTTTTGATTGGCAAGCCCCTGTATATGCATTTGGTTTTGAACATGACTTGTTATATCCGCCAGAAGATATCCAAAAATTTATCCAAGATCTTCAAGCATTTGATAAGGAAGCCCGTTATATACATGTTGATACAGCATTTGGTCATGATGGATTTTTAGTTGAATTTGATCATTGGGGACCAGAAGTTGAAAAGGTCCTTCAACAAATAGATAAATAAGGAGCGATTAATATGAGTAATCAAGAACAGTATCGAGTCGAAACAATTGGAATTCACGGTGGTTTAGAAGCAGATCCAGCAACGGGAGCACGCGCATTACCGATCTATCAAACGAACTCTTATCAGTTCAATCATACAGAACACGCAGCAAATTTATTTTCTTTACAAGAAGAGGGCTTTATCTATTCACGTATTGGCAACCCAACAGTCGGAGTGTTTGAAGATCGAGTGGCTCAGTTAGAAGGAGGCATTGGTGCTTTAGCTTTTTCCAGTGGTATGGCGTCGATTTCAGGTGCGATTTTTAATTTAGCTGAAGCAGGAGATGAGATTGTAGCAGCTTCTACGTTATACGGAGGCACATATAACTTATTTTCAACGACATTGCCGAAGCATGGCATTACGACACACTTTGTCGATCCAACTGAACCGGAAAATTTCCGCCAAGCAATTACACCGAATACGAAAGCGGTGTTTGCTGAGACGATTGGAAACCCTGGTTTACACGTACTAGATATAGAAAAAGTAGCAGAGATTGCGCATGAAGCAGGTGTACCATTAATCGTTGATAATACATTCCCGACACCTTATTTACTTCGTCCAATCGATTATGGAGCAGACCTCGTCGTACACTCAGCAACGAAATGGTTAGGTGGCAATGGCACGACACTAGGTGGTGTGTTAGTTGATGCTGGTAAATTTGATTGGAATTCGCCAAAGTTTCCGGGCTTTACGGAACCTGATCCGAGTTACCACGGCATTGTATATGCTGAAGCACTACCTGAGGCCGCATTTATTACGAAGGCGCGTGTTCAAGTGCTTCGTGATACTGGGGCGACATTAAGCCCATATAATGCCTTCCAATTAGCGCTAGGGCTTGAAACATTACATGTGCGTATGAAAGAACATGTTGCGAATGCCCATCGCATTGTCGAATATTTAGATCAACATCCAGCGATTGATTGGGTGCTATATCCAGAAAAAGACGACCATCCATCACAGTCATTAGCGGCTAAATATTTACCTAAAGGTGCTGGATCAATTGTGGTGTTTGGTATCAAAGGTGGAAAAGAAGCAGGTGCTTCTGTAATTGATAACGCTCAATTATGGTCGCATTTAGCTAATGTCGGTGATGCGAAAAGTTTAATTATTCATCCAGCAAGTACGACGCATCAACAGTTAAATGAAGAAGAACGCAAAGCATCTGGCGTAACTGAAGATTTAATTCGCTTATCTGTTGGCATCGAACATGTCGATGATTTAATTGCTGACTTAGAGCAAGCGATTGAAACAGCGACTGGCAAAATATCACAGGTAAGTGAGGTTCATTCATAAAGGAGGCTTGTTATGGAGCCGATTCGTGTTGCATTATTAGGTTTTGGGACAGTGGGTCAAGGAGTTTATGATCATATAGAAAAAGAACAACAATCATTAGCGCAAACGTTAAATCGCCCAGTTCAAGTAACGGCAGTACTCGTCAATGATGAATCGAAACATCGTGACGTGGCGAACCATGTCTTACTCACGACCAATATAGATGATGTGCTAGCTCAACCGATTGATATCGTGGTTGAAGCAATCACAGGGGTTGAGTCAGCGTATCAATACGTCACAGAGGCCATTGAACAGGGATGCCACGTGGTGACTGCCAATAAGGCTATGTATGCAGCAAAAGGCGGGCAGCTACAAGACCTAGCTGAAGAGCATAGGGTGAACGTAAAATACGATGCTGCTGTGGCTGGTGGCATTCCGATTATTGACACGCTAAACCAGATTCATCAACTTGAATCCGTTCATCGGATCGAAGCGATTTTAAATGGAACATCCAATTATATCTTAACCGCGGTTGCTAAAGAGGGATTAACCTTTCATGAAGCGTTAACTCAAGCGACACGACTCGGTTACGCAGAAGCGGATGCAAGTCATGATATTGATGGATTTGACGCCTTGAATAAAGCTTATATATTAGCCGATTTACTTCGAAAAGATCATCAGGAGATCACAGTCATTCGTCGAAAAGGCCTTGATCAATTGCAATTAGATGAAGTTCTGAATAACCCAACTAATCAAGTATTAAAGCCAATTGTAACGATTAATGCTACATCAGAATCTGCGATTGAGGTTGTTATTGAGCCGACGTGGGTTGATGAAAGCCATCCACTATCTTCGGTTGATGGCGTACAAAATGCGATTGTTATATCTAGTGATCGACTTGGATCTTTAAAATTAGAAGGAGCAGGAGCAGGTGAGAAACCAACTGCTCATGCAATTGTGCAGGATATTGTCAAAACGGTGAAAGAAGATAGTCGAATCTTAGTCTAGTTTTATACAGTATGGGAAATCGTCCGTTAGTAATCTATTCGTTATGTTAGAATGATGATAGATTATGACGTTTAGAAAGGACGAAATTTATGCAATTGAGTAATCAACACCGAGAATTATCACCTAGTTATGATCCGTGGGAAGCGTATATGGACGTTGACGAACACGGAGAACTCGTGCTCTCTAATATTGAATTCACGACAACGCATTTATGTAATATGCGTTGTCGTCACTGTGCGGTTGGCGATACATTAATGACTCGCGACCCTGATGCACTACCGATTGATTTACTTTTAAAACGATTAGATGAAGTACCGCATTTACGGACTTTGAGTATTACGGGTGGCGAACCGATGTTATCGAAAAAGTCTGTGGAACAATACGTCGTCCCGTTATTACGTTATGCCCATGAACGTGGGGTTCGCACGCAAATTAATTCTAATCTAACACTACCTTACGAGCGTTACGAGGCTATTATCCCTTATTTAGATGTCCTACATATTTCACATAATTGGGGCACCGTTGATGAATTTGCGGAAACGGGTTTTGCTTTAATGGAACGGACGCCTTCATTTGATAGTCGTGCCATGTTTTTCGATCGGTTGGTTGATAATAGTCAACGCCTTTCTGCAGAAGGTGTCATGGTCTCAGCCGAAACCATGTTAAATGGCCGCACGTACCCACATTTACAAGAAATTCATGAACATGTCTTGCAAATGGGGTGTACCCGTCACGAGATTCACCCGATGTATCCAGTCGATTTCGCGAAAGATTTAGAGACATTATCGCTCGATGAGATGAAACAGGGGATTCGTCATTTACTAGATATTCGTGATCAAGATGTCTGGATGCTTTTCGGAACACTGCCATTTTATCCATGTAGTCAGTCAGATGATGACTTAGAATTACTGCAACGTCTAGATCAAGCGAAGAATGTCACAGTCCGTAATGATCCTGATGGGCGGTCACGATTAAATGTGAATATCTTTTCTGGTGAAGTGACGGTGACAGACTTTGGGGATGAGCCAAGTCTTGGTAATATTCAGCATACACCTTTAGTTGAAAGTTTCGACCAGTGGATGGCATCTAATCTAGCGCAGTCATTGAATTGCCATTGCCCAATGGCGAAATGTTTAGGTCCGAATGTGTTAGTCAAAGACACGTATTATCCAAACGTTGATTTCCAGAAGCGACAGGCTAAAATTTCTCTACAAAATCGATAGTTTTTGATGCAGGGCGGATGGTCATACCATTCGCTCTGTATTTTTGACTCTGTTAGGTTTAGTGGAGATTTTCAAAAAATACAGCACTTAGTTGTTGAATTGTGAGAAGCGAAGGTGGCGACTCCTGCAGGAACAGCACGAGTCTCGAGACCCCACAGGCCACGCTTTTCGGCCGAGGAGGCTCGAGCCGTGCCTGCGGAAAGCGTCTACCGAGAGCGGATCGCAATTCAACAACGGACTGTATCAAAGTTTTATCTTTTAACAAATAATCTAATTATTCCGATTATTTAAAATAGCATTGTGATTTCGATTTTAAAACGGTATGATATCCCTTAATACTTATTAGTAGGAAAGGAGTCGACCAATCAAATGAAACTCATATTAAAATTATTAACAGGTATTATTCTCGGTACGATTATTGGATTAATAGGGATTGAATGGTTAACGCGTTCCCTTGTAACAGTCAGTGACCTATTTGGACAGTTTATTGAATTCATGATTCCGCTCATTATTCTATTTTTTATTGCTTCAGGCGTATCCCATTTAGGTCAAAATTCTGGAAAATTAGTCGGGTTAACTTTAGGAACGGCTTACACCTCAACCATCTTAGCTGGTACGGCAGCTTTCTTCGTTGCGACGATTATTATGCCGTTCGTGGCACAAGATGGTACAGCTCCGGAAGAAGGGAGTGCGCCTGAAAGTTTTCTTGATTTAACGATTGATCCGTTAATGGGGGTTATCACCGCCCTAGTGTTAGCATTTACGTTTGGTATTGCTATGGCGAAGCTTAAAAGTGAAGCTTTAATTAAGGTTTTCGACGAAGGTAAGGCGGTCGTTGAATTTGTGATTATGCGTGTTATTATTCCAATTTTACCGTTTTTCATCGCGGGTATATTCACTGAAATGGCTGCTGAAGGCACAGTCTTTGATACATTATCTGTGTTTGGCATCGTGCTAGTGGTTGCAATCGTCATGCATTGGATATGGTTATCCATTCAATATACAATTGCAGGTTTCTATACTGGACAAAATCCATTCAAGTTAATTAAGACCATGTTACCAGCCTATTTCACAGGACTTGGTACGATGAGCAGTGCTGCTACAATTCCAGTGACGTTAAGACAAGCAAAACAAAATAATGTTAAAGACGATGTGGCTGACTTTACAGTACCTTTAAGTGCTAATATTCATTTATCGGGTAGTATGATTACCATTGTGAGCTGTACGGTTGCGGTTATGTCGGTCATGGATGGTTTTAGTACACCTGGATTATTTGATATTTTACCAGTTATTGCAACACTAGGTGTGATTATGATCGCAGCACCTGGTGTTCCGGGTGGTGCAATTATGGCAGCGATCGGTATTTTAGGTTCGATGCTCGGTTTCACAGAATCGGCTATTGCCCTTATGATCGCATTGTATATGGCGCAAGATAGCTTTGGTACAGCAACGAACGTGACAGGTGATGGTGCGATTGCCTTGTTAGTCGATCAATTCACAAGTAAGATGAAGCATTAAAAAAAGTGCTAGATTGCTCAAGCTTAGCAATCTAGCACTTTTCATTGCTTATTAATCTTCATCAACTGGGTAAACACCATTTTCATCATGCACTTCTTTACCTGAAAGTGGCGGGTTAAAGACGCATACGACGCGCATATCTTCTTTACCACCGCGTAGTAGGTGCTCGTCATGCTCGTCTAATGAATAAACGGTGCCTGGTGTGATTTTGTATACTTGGTTATCTTTCAGTGTTTCAACTTCACCATCACCTTCAATACAGTAGACGGCTTCTAAATGGTTTTGATACCAAATATGTGTCTCTGTTCCAGCTTTAATCACCGTGTCATGTAGAGAAAAGCCCATGCCATCTTGCTTTAATAGCAGGCGACGGCTGTCCCAGTTTTCCCCTCTAACGTCATTTTCTGTTCCGATAATGTCTTGTAATTTAACTGTTTTCATAGTATCAAAATCCCCTTCCTGTATTTATCTATAAAATTTTACTTAAAAACTCTTGTGTTCATGGGTTTTGTGGTGATTCAAAGAGTGGCTGAGGTTTTCCTTTATCCATAAGCATTATACGGATTTCCAAGCTTCAAGAGTGAACACCATTTCATGTGTAACAACAACTATCATCATCACTTCGCGAGCTAGATCTTTCATAATTTGAGAACATTTCCAACTAACTTAGAAGCTAGAGCCGATGTTGGGTCATCTTTTGACTCTAAAACATTATTATCCACTACTGTGTTTTATTATCTCATTGCATAAATGAGTTTGGAAAATGACATTAAACGATATTATTATTGATTATCAAATACTTCATGTTATTTTTGTACCCTTAACTTAACTTTAGTTAAAATAGCGCTAATTTTGTTTATTATTCTTTTGTTTAATCCAAATTTGGTCTTTAAATTAATTGTTGTATTTATTTTTCTAGAGAAACCCTGATCATTTCTTTACTGAATCTTAAAATTCTCTTTTCTCAGCTCATGCTATAATGTAGATAAAAAAGGGGGCAACATAGTGAAACAGTTTAGTGCCGTTATTGATATAGGAGCAAATTCCATGAGACTTGTCATTTATTCGCATATTGGCTTCTTTAGGGTACAGGAAGTGGAAAACGTTAAAATGGTTGCCTATCTTCGCAATCATTTAGATAATGATTCAAATCTTACTAGTGAAGGATTATTCGTCCTAATCGATACACTTAGCAGTTTTCAAAAAGTCATTAAATCATATGATTTAGATCACTTTATATGTGCTGCTACTTCTGCTATACGCATGGCTGAAAATCGTGAAGATATAAAAGAAAGAGTCAAAAAGGAAACGGGTCTGACTATGACCCTCCTAACTGAAGAAGAAGAAGCTTACTACGGTTATTTTGCAGTTGTCAATTCTACCTCATTCGAGGAAGGATTTACAGTAGATATTGGTGGTGGGAGCACTGAAATCACCTATTTTAAAGATCGAAAGCTTATAAATTCACACAGCTTTCCATTTGGATCGTTAACACTTATGGAATTCATTGGTGTGAATAATTCTTCAACTAAACAGCTTGATCAATTAAGAGAATTCATATATGACCATTTCTCTCAACTCGATTGGATTGATAAAAAGAACGTTCCTATTATTGGAATCGGCGGAAGTGCAAGGAATATGGTTGAAATTGATCAGACCTACAAAGACTATCCTCTTGCTGGATTACATCAGTATGAGATGTACGAATCGGATATAGAGCAAATTTCACAACATTTAATAAAATTGAACAAGAAACAAAGAGAGGATATCGAAGGGCTTTCTAAGGATCGAGCGGAAACTATTTTACCAGCAATGCAAGTGTTCTACTGCCTTTATAATCTTACAAAAGCCTCTCAATTTGTATTGAGTAGAAAGGGATTGAGAGAAGGGCTTTTTTATGAACAGCTTTCAGGGAATATAAATCGACATTTGTATCATAATGTATTACAGAATAGTATTGATGAACTCATTCAGGAATATGAGCTCTATCCTGATCAGACAGCATACAATCGAGATCTTACTAAAAAATTATATTATCCACTTATTGATAGTGGGCTTTCCTCAATTCTTTCAGCTAGGGATTGGGATATTATGAAGTATGCCTGCGATGTTTATAACCTTGGCAGTTATGTGGATTCTGAATCAAGCTCTCAGCACAGTTTTTATCTCCTTGCCAATCGAACAATTGATGGGCTAACACATAAGGAACGTCTAAGACTTGCTTTGCTTGCATCTTTCAAAAACAAAAGTGTTTACAAGCGATTCTTAAAACCTTATAAGAACTGGTTCTCAAAGTCAGAACGCCAAAAATTAAGAATTCTTGGAGCTATTTTGAAACTTGCGTATTCCCTTAATTCTACTAAACGACAAGTTCTATCGGATGTAAACGTCTCAGTTGAAGAAGAAAAGATTTTTATCGAGTGCTTTTGTAATCAAGATTATAAACCAGAAGCTTACCAGGCAGAAAAACAGAAAAAACATTTGGAAAAAGCATTAAATACTCAAATTAATATTTCTTTTCATAATCATTGATATTGCGAGGGGGAATAATAATGGCACAAAATTCAACAATTGATCTTAATCATCCTTCTCTTTATAATAATCGTGAGCTTAGCTTGATATCTTTCAATGAGAGGGTCCTGATGGAAGCGGTCGAACCGTCTAATCCATTGCTCGAACAACTGAAATTCATAGCTATTTTTTCTTCAAATACAGATGAATTTTTTATGGTAAGGGTGGCTGGATTACTTGACCAAATTAAAGCAAACTATACGAAACCAGATAATAAAGCAGGACTCAAGCCTATTGAGCAGGTCGAGAGTATTTCGAAGAATATGACTCGCCTTTCGAAGGAACAGTATCGAATTTATCATGATTTAACGAGAAAACTACAGGATTATGGGTGGAGAATTATTCATAAAGCGAAGGATTTGGATAGTTTAGAACAGTATTTTGACGATTTTCTCTTGCCTAATCTTACCCCTATAGTAATTGATGAGCATCAACCTTTTCCATTGCTTTCAAATAAAGCGGTTTATATTGGAGTTGAGTTAAAAAGTGAAATAAATAAAACGACATCGGCTTTTCTTAAAGTCCCGGATATGTTACCGCGACTTGTTTTTTCATCAGATTTAGATGCGTATGTGTTCATAGAAGATATTATTTCACACTTTGCCTACAAGTTGTTTGATGGATATAGTGTGTATTCCATAACCGTGTTTAGAATAACTAGAAATGCTGACCTTACAATTCATGAAGAAGGAGCAAGAGACCTATTAGAAGAAATTGAAAAAGAATTACAGAACCGTGAAGATGGAGCGGTTGTGCGCCTTGAAGTCGATCAAAATCCATCTCATTCCCTGCTTGAGATGCTTAAAAGAAAATTTCATGTTTTGGAAAGGGATGTTTATTATCAAAATGGCCCACTTGACCTCACGTTTCTTTTTCAGTTTTGGAAGGAAAAATCAAAAGAAAACCCTTCTTTAGCTTATCCAACATTTCGACCACAACAACCCATGTACCTTGAAGAGAACGATAGCATTTTTTCGGCAGCTAGAGAAAAAGATTTGTTCTTTCACCATCCTTATGACTCGTTTGATCCTGTTGTCTCGTTTGTCACGGAGGCAGCCGAAGATGATCAAGTTTTAGCCATTAAACAAACCCTTTATCGAGTAAGTGAAAACTCTCCAATTATCCAAGCCTTAAAAAAGGCTGCGGAAAATGGCAAAGATGTAACGGTATTAGTAGAATTAAAAGCACGTTTTGATGAGGAAAATAACGTTCAATGGGCGCGTTCGCTTGAGAAAGTAGGGTGCCATGTTATATATGGTATCCCTTTTTTGAAAACCCACAGTAAGATTATTCTAGTGGTTAGAAGACAAGAGGAGACAATTGAACGATTTGTTCACCTAGGAACCGGCAACTATAATGATCAGACAGCAAGTTTATACACCGATATGGGGATTATAACTAGTCGTCATGAATTTGGTGAGGATGCAACACGGTTTTTTAATTATTTAGCCGATAATTCGTCCAAGAGTGAGTTTCGACATTTATCTGTGGCACCTGCTCATTTAAAGAACGATTTGATTAGTTATATTCAACAAGAAGTTATTAATCATAAAAAGCATAATAATGGAAGAATCATTGCGAAGATGAATTCATTAACAGAAAAAAATATTATTAAAGAATTTTATAAAGCCTCTCAAGAAGGGGTGCAAATTGATTTAATTGTTCGAGGGATTTGTTGTTTACGACCAGGGATTCCAGGTGTGAGTGAAAATATTAAAGTTCGAAGTATTATCGGTAGGTTTTTAGAACACAGTCGGATTTTCTATTTTTACAATAACGGTGATGCAAGATATTTCCTCTCATCTGCTGATCTTATGACTCGAAATGTGAAACGAAGAATCGAACTTATGGTGCCGATTTATGAAAATTCGGTTCAGCAAGCTATTTGGGATGTATTAGATCTTCAACTTATGGATGATAAGAAGGCAAGGGTGCTTGACCGGTATGGGAATTACACTTCTTTAACGAACCGATCCGTTAACAGTCAACTAGAGTTATTAAAATTAGCTTATGAAAGAAATGGAGCAACAGTTGAATGATCTTGACATCTATCAGGTGATAAGTGGAAGTAATATTTTTAGGCTTTAGAGCTTGGCTATAAGGTCGTTTTTTGTTCCGGTAAAATTAAGGAAAAACACAAAAACTTCTAATACTACTGTCGGTATTAGAAGTTTTTGTGTGTTAATAAGGGTCTGAAGGATATCCGATATCGTCTGAATTTAGCATGGGATCAGGTTCTGATGTTTGGTTGTTCAAACCTTGAGCGACACGTTTTCCATACTCTGAGTCAGCTTTTGTTAAGTTTTCGATTATATGATTTTGAATGGTTTCATGACATTGCGATAAAGCATTAACCAAGTTATTGATTAATTCATTCTGTTCCCATTCATTCATACGACGATAAGTTTCACCTGCTTGACCAAAATAATTTTGCCGTTCAATCGGGTCACGGACAATATTACCTTCCACATAAGGTTCGTGTTCCTGGCCAGGATTTTCGGCTTCGCGGTAACCATCTAGCGCTGAAGGTTCGTAGTTAATGTGCGGGTTTTTGTCTTCAGCATAATCTGTGCGGTAATCCATTTGACCACCGTTTTGATTTGTGCGAATCCCTTTTATTGGGCTGTTAATCGGTAATTGTAAGTAGTTTGCACCGACACGATAACGTTGAGTATCGGAATAGGAATAGGTTCTACCTTGTAATAGTTTGTCATCTGAGAAGTCGAGGCCATCGACGAGCACGCCTGTTCCAAATGCAGACTGTTCCACTTCAGCGTGATAATTCTTCGGATTATCATTTAACACCATTTTACCGACTTTATGCCATGGGAATTGGTCACGATACCACAATTTAGTCGGATCGAGAGGGTCGAAATCAAGTTCTGGATGCTCACCTTCTTCCATGATTTGGACATATAATTCCCATTCTGGATAATTGCCTTCTTCAATGGCATTATATAAATCTTCAGTTGCATGGTTAAAGTTTTCACCTTGGATCTGGTTCGCTTCCATTTGTGTTAAGTTTTTAATACCTTGAACGGGTTCCCAGTGGTATTTAACTAAGACAGCTTTTCCTTCAGCGTTCACCCATCTATAAGCGTGGACGCCTGATCCTTGCATGTGACGATAATTCGCAGGAATTCCCCAAGGTGAAAACAGGAATGTAATCATATGGGTCGCTTCAGGTGATTGACTGACGAATTCCATGATCCGTTCAGGGTCTTGAATGTTGGTGACAGGGTCGGGTTGAAAGGCGTGAACAAAGTCAGGAAACTTGATGGGATCGCGAATAAAGAAGATTTTTAGATTATTGCCGACTAAGTCCCAATTACCATCTTCCGTATAAAATTTCACAGCAAAACCGCGGGGATCTCGTAATGTTTCAGGTGAGTGTTTCCCATGATTAACGGTGGAAAATCGGACGAAGACAGGTGTTTGTTTACCTTTTTCAAATACTTTAGCTCGGGTGTATTTTGATAGAGGCTCTCCATCTATCTCACCATAAGATTCAAAGTAGCCGTAAGCACCAGCGCCGCGTGCATGAACAATACGTTCGGGTATTTTCTCACGATCAAAGTGACTGATCTTCTCAAGAAAATCGTAGTTTTCAAGAACCATAGGGCCTCGTTTACCAACGGTTCGGGCGTTTTGATTATCCGTGACAGGGTGACCTTGTTGGTTCGTCAGCGTTTCTTTTTGGTGATGCTTTTTCATATTCATAACCTCCTTACTTATCACGTCATTAGTATGAACAATTGCTTAAAACTTATTAGCCAATAGGAAAAATTCTATATATAATAGGGATAAGAAGAAATAGAGGAGGCACGTTATGCAATTTCATGAAACAGAATTACCAGGTGTCGGTAAGAAAATCACCTTTAAAAATAGTGAAGGAATTTATACTGTGATGATTTTACATCATAGTGGAAAACGTGAATTTTATTATTTAGAGGATGACGATGATGATGAGCCTTTATTTTCGACAACGTTGACTTCAGAGGAAACGAAAGAGTTAGCGATTAAATTACTCGGAAGTCGTGAGGAAACGCCTGAAGATGATGCTTACGATCAAATGAGTCTCGTCCGGAAAAAGGCATTAGTTAACTGGGTGGATATTAAACAAGGTTCATGCATGATTGAACGATCGGTTGGCAGTGCACAGGACTTGAGTGAAAACGAAGTGTCGATCGTGGCTATTTTCCGTGAAGATGAACTACTGTCCAAACCTGCTGATGATGTGGTGATTTATGAAGGAGATACACTAATGGTTCTCGGTCGGAAAAAAGCGGTCGAAGATTTCGAAAAGACTTGTAAGGAATAGTATCTCATGGACTTACCAGAGATGTTGTCAGCAGGGTTACTGTTATTATTATTATTTGTAGTCGGTTTTGTCTCGCTTAAAATTAAGGTTCCTAATGTCATCACGTTCTTATTTGTTGGACTGGTAATTGGGGGCTTGATTGAGGATTCACATATATTAGGTTTTGCTGGAGAAGTAGGCATTATTTTATTGTTCTTTATGTTAGGGATGGAATTTCCTTTAAAACAGTTAAGTCAAGTAGCCAAAAAGGTGTTTAAAGCAGGCATTCTTGATGTCATACTCAGTTTCGGTGTGGCTATGGGCATTGCTTTGATGTTCGGTGTCGACTGGATGACGGCGATGCTGATCGGTGGTGTGGCCTATGCGACTAGTTCGTCAATCACCGCCAAATTACTAGAGGGCAGTAAAAGAATGGCGAACAAAGAGTCTGAATTTATGTTAGGTTTGTTAATCTTTGAAGATATCGTTGCACCTGTTTTGGTCGCTGTTTTAGTTGGTCTAACGGCTGGTTCTGCGATTACAGCTGGTTCAATCACCTTGATTCTGTTACAAGTATTACTGCTTATGGCAGGAGCCATCCTTTTATCGCTATGGGTGATGCCGAAGTTTCGTCCGTTTGTTGATCGTTATATGAACGAAGACTTTTTCGTATTGTTTGTCATAGGCTTAGCCTTAACATACGGTGGTTTGGCGTTATATTTAGACCTTTCTGAAGTATTGGGCGCTTTCTTGGCAGGAATTGTATTAGCTGAGTTAAAACGGACAGAAGAAATGGAGCACTTAGTCATAAACTTTCGTGACTTGTTGTTACCCTTATTCTTTGTTTATTTCGGTACAAATATTGAATTAACAGAAGGGATCCCCATGGTTCCGTTGTTATTGGTCTTATTAGTTTGGTCCATTATTGCTAAACTAGCAGTAGGTTATTGGGGCGGACAATCATATGGGATGTCAAAACGTGTATCTTTAAGAGCAGGATTATCCTTTACACAGCGCGGTGAATTTTCGATTATTATCGCTGCTTTAGCTTCACAGGAGATCGCGGCGTTTAGTAGTGTGTTTATCTTAATGTCAGCTTTAATTGGTGTCGTTTTATTCCAAAACGCACCGAAAATAGCCAATCGATTTTTCCCTAAAAAACCAAAAGGACAGTCGAAATAATAATCGAGTAGGAGGAGGTGATTAACCTCCGACCTCTCACACCACCGTACGTACGGTTCCGTATACGGCGGTTCAATTTTATTTAAACACGTACTTTCTTATAATGTTGTGCAGAGGAGACTAGCCCGAATTGGGCTAGTCTCTTGTTGGTTATTGTGGTTGTAAGAATCCAGGAGTAAGCGGTGCGAACCGCACCTTTACTTGTATAGCTGTTTCTGTAAGCATTGTATTTACTCATGCCTAATTTAATTAGATTCTTTCTCCTGTTCTTAGGTGTTTTCCACTTTGTCCATATGCACGCTCTTAGGCGAATCCTCGTATGGGAGTCAACGCGGTCCAAAAGGCTTTTCATATAACCTATCCTAAAGTAATTAACCCAACCTCTTATGAGTTGGTTAATCCGTTCCACTTGATACTTCGTATCAACACTCCAATTTCTTTTGGTTAACTGTTTCAGTTTATATTTGAACGTTTCGATGGATGTCTGATGTGGCTTTGCTTTATACTCATGACTTTGGTAATCTATAAAGAAGCCAAAACCAAGAAACTTCAAATCAGGGTTATTGGGTTTGGTTACTTTTGATTTCGTTGTGTTGACGGTCAGGCCAAGCTTCTCTTCGATAAATGTTGATACCGAGCGCATAACGCGATTCGCGGACATCTCGCTTTTGACCATAATGATACAATCATCAGCGTACCTAACGAAGCAAAGGCCTCGACTGTCGAGTTCTTGGTCTAACTCGTTCAACATAATGTTACTTAACAACGGGGATAGATTGCCACCTTGTGGTGTTCCTATGATGGTCTCCTTATACCCTTCATCTAATTGCACCCCACTTACTAGAAATTTTCTAATGAGTGAGATCACATCGCCATCTTTCACCGTTCTCGAAATAAGGTTCATAAGACGGTCATGATTGACCGTATCAAAGAAACGTTCAAGGTCTATATCCACCACCCATTCGTAACCTTCATTCATAAATTCTAGTGACTGACGTATCGCCATTTCAGCGTTTCGTCCTGGTCTAAACCCATAACTATGTTCATGAAATTGTGGGTTAAACTTAGAGGTTAGAACTTGTGTTATTGCTTGTTGAATAACCCGATCAACCACAGTTGGAATGCCTAGTAAGCGAACTCCCCCATTATCTTTAGGAATCTCAACCCTTTTGACTGGTGCTGGTTGGTACTCTCTTCGTTTGATTTGGCGGATGATATCCTTTTGATTTTCCACCATATATGATGGCAACTCTTGAATCGTCATGCCATCCACACCAGCGGCACCTTTGTTTTTAATGACGCGTTTTTGTGCCTCGTCAAGAGGTGGATTTTATAATGAACTTAGCCACTTAAGTCATAAAAAACGCCATGTGAATTTCATGTTATATTGAAGTTAACCACAACACTCAATAAAGGAATGAAATCACATGACGCCATTTAATGATAACATGCCCCGCACTAAGGGCAAACACTTAAGCGCGGATGAACGGTCAAAAATCCAAGTGTTAAAGCAGGAAGGCTATTCTCACCGTCAAATCGCCAAAGTATTAGGCTGTGCGCCGCAAACAATCAATAATGAGATTAAACGGGGTTCGGTGACGCAAGCAAGAGAACAGAAACAAAATGGCAAAACATACCGCTATACGCATCCCGTTTATTTCCCAGATGTCGGCCAACGTCAGTACGAAGAAAATCGGTTAAACTGCGGGCGTATACCGAAATGGGTTGGTATCCCTACATTCATAGAATGGGCGGATACCAAGATGCTTCAGGACGGATGGTCTCCAGACGCTGTCGTCGGTTATTTGAAAGTCCATTTTCCGTATGCCCAAGCCTTACTACCGTGCACTACCACACTCTATCATTGGATCAACATCGGCATTATGCGGACGAAGAATATTGACCTGCTTGAGAAAGTCAGTCGCGCACCTAGAAAGACCGGGCGGCACGGTAAAGAAAATAAGCGCAAGTTAGGTACTTCCATTGAAGAGCGGCCGAAACATATTGAAGACAGAGCAGAGTTCGGACACTGGGAAATTGATACGGTACTGGGCGTTAAAGGTGAAGATGATGAGGTATTACTCACCTTGGCCGAGCGTAAAACACGGTTTGAATGCGTTATTAAAGTCGACCGAAAGGATGCATCATCGATTTCAAAAGCCGTTCAGTCACTGGCCGAGCGAACCGGCACAGACATGCGCGCCATGTTTAAAACCATCACGTCAGATAACGGGTCGGAGTTCAGCACGTTAGAAACGGATTTAAAAGAAACGACCCAAGTCTATTTTAGTCATCCCTATGCATCTTATGAACGCGGCACCAGCGAAAATCAGCACAAATTGATTCGACGGTTTATACCGAAAAGTCACCCCATCAGTCAAGTGAGTCAGCAACAAACCTTACGCGTACAAACGTGGATGAATACCTATCCGCGGAAACAGCTCAATTATCGCACGCCACAGGAAGCACTCATGACAGAGGTCAAGGCAATAGCTTAGATAGTTGTGACATTTCGCTCCCCCCTAGGGGGGAGAGCGTCAACTCTCTTCATCTATTCACAATCTCCCCATAGCAGGGGCTGGCCCAGTGGCTAACTTGTACTTGAAATTTAGGTGCCTCGTCAAGATTATCTTTCCTAAGAATCAAGTCCAACAGTTTTTCATCGTACATGCTTGTTACTTCCTTTCTTTCTCGTAAAGATGGTATCCACTTTAACGCGGTATGCCAGTGGTCTTTTTCCTCTTCCAATCGAGATTTCCGTAACCATAAAATTGTTCAGCCCTTCGCTCTTTCTAACTTTCGTTAGATGTCTTCACTACTACGGCTTCAGCTGACTTCTCATCATCCAAACTTATATCACTACAAGTCTTTGATGTAGATAATGAGACCTCCCTGGTTAAGGTGCGAGCTCTTTCTCTCCATCTATCTGCTATATTTACACCGCATGATATGGATAGCTATAGGACTTCAACTTCTTTAGCAGTCTTATCCTCATACGTTGCCTCTTATATAGTTTCTATTCGTCAGACCAGAGATTTGTCTAAGGCTTCCTTCAGATTCCATGTCACCATGGACACCCTTGCCTTCGACTATGTGCTTACCACTACCAGGTCGCACTCAGGACTTTCACCCGTTAGAGCTCACCCATGCCAGGCAAACTAAAAAGCCGAAGTAGCGTGCTACTTCGGCTTTACTTATCTTGGTTAAACGGTTTAGCCATACGTTCAATGGATTCATCTTCCGCATCCAAGTATAATGTTCGTGTTGGAAAGGCGACAGACACATCTTCTTCTGATAAGATGTCCATGATTTGTAGGTTAATATCTTCTTTAATTTTGACGTGTTCTTCCCACTCCGTTGTTTTCGTAAAGAAATAAAGCATTATGTCTAAACTACTATTATTATATTCAGTAAACCTTACCACAATGGTTTCTGGATGAATACCATCATGATTCTCTAAGAGTTCACGAATGCGCTCAACCACAGTTTCAAGCTTTTCTTTCGGCGTACTATACTCAACACCCAAATTAAAGTAAATGCGACGCTTGCCCATTTCACTCCAGTTTGTAATCGGTTCGTTAGATAATGTTGCATTAGGAATTGTGACGAGTGATTCGGCGAATGTTCTCACTCTTGTACTTCTGAATGTGATGTCTTCAACGATACCCTCAACACTAGGTGTTTCAATCCAATCATCCATCGTGAACGGCTTTTCGGTGATAATCACAACACCACCAAATAAGTTTTTGATGACCTCTTGAGCTGCAAGAGCAAAGGCTAGTCCACCTAAGCCTAGTCCTGCTACAAAGCCACTTACTTTATAGCCGAATTCTTGAGCGATGATACTGAAACTGATGGCAATGACAATAAATCGAATCGCTTTAGATATAAATGGGATTAAGATTTGATCAATCTTTAAGCTGATCCTGTCGTTAATTTTCATCAAGATTAATGAAGAACTAGAAGCTAAATTATATAGTCCCCAAGTAATGACGATAATAACGGATGAACGGATGAAGTGCCTAAACAATTCATTATCTTGTTCGAGGAATGGAACATAATGAACAGCAATATAAACCCCAACAATAACGAATAACCATCCGACCGGTTTTTCGTAGGATTTAACAATATAATCAAGTAAATCAGATTTAGTTTTATGTGTGAAAGCTAGAATTAATTTAAAAATATATTTTGCGAACAATCCTTTTGCGACTAAAAAGCCAAGAAATATGGCACCCGCAATCATTAAGCTATACCAATGATCATAATGAATTATGTATTCCCAAAATCGCCAGTTCATATTGAGAGCTCCTTGTGATCATGCTTTTAATGCTAAATTTATCATACTACAGCGTTAAAAAAACTTAAAGGCTACTCCTTAAAATAAGAAGTAGCCTTTGGATTATTAGGATACTGTTTGTGCCTCAATCGCACGGATAAAACGATCAGCTGTTGAACCACTGGATTGTGGGTTTTGACCCGTGATAAGGTTATGGTCGCGAACGGAATAATCGCTCCACTTATCACCGCGTTCAAAGTTTGCGCCTTGTTCACGCAATTTCGATTCAAGCATGAACGGCATGTGTTGATCTAATTGCATTTCTTTTTCCTCTTCATCTGTAAATGCTGTTAGGTTCTTGCCTTTAACAATAGGTGTTCCATCTTCATAGGTCACATTGACTAATCCAGCTGGGCCGTGACAAACAGAACCGATGACTTTATCTTTTTCAGCGTATTGCTGTAAGACATATTGTAAGGTTTCACTATCTGGTAAGTCGAACATTGTGCCGTGTCCACCTGGTAAGAAGACACCATCAAATGCATTGGCATCTGATTTAGATAATTGCTCTGTATTTTCTAAAGCTGTTTCAGCAGCCTTCCATTCAGGTCGATCTTCAATGCTATTTGGATCAAGTGGAACTTCGCCACCTTTAATACTTGTTACTTTCACATCATATCCTTGCTCTATAAACTTGAGATAAGGAACAGCGAATTCTTCTAGCCATAATCCTGTTTTGTGATCTTCTGTGATCGTTTCGTGATTAGTTAAAATCATTAAGATTGAATTTGCCATGATGATTCCTCCTTTTCTAATTACCTTTGTAACACGGTTGTTTAGCAAGATTCAAAGAGTATGCTTGAACAGTTTTAGCAAAGTTGCGGTGGAATATTGAAATTCGTATTAAACGTGTAAGGTGGTGCTGGTGGAATGGAAGGGATGCCTCCATAAGTTGGTGGGTTAGGCACATAATTAAAGTAAGAGCAGCCATCAATACTTGGTCCGTGAGCCCAACGCCCTTCAGCACTTGCATTGCCTTGTGAAAAGTTGTAGAAGTCATAGGCAACTGACTTCAATTCTTGATTAGAAGGGAAGGTCGACGGAACCACGACACCTTCGCGTTCTTCAAGTTCTTGTAAAGCGGCTAACCACATATTCTGGTGCATGCGATCGCGAGCAATTAAGAAGGATAACATATCTTTCACGCCACGATCGTTTGTCATTTCATATAAACGAGTGGCTTGGAGACGTCCTTGTGATTCTGCCATAACATTGGCGCGAAAATCCGCAATCAAATTGCCACTTGCTCCAATATAATCTGCTGACCAACTGTTACCATTACTGTCTTGTGGCATAGCGCCAAGTCCTGAGACAATGGCATGTTGAGGATTCATGCCTCCAATAATGGCTGCCATGGCAGGGTCTTCAGAAGCTTGCTCGAGTGTACCTGCTGGTGCGTCATCTAATAGACGGGCAATCATGGTCGCTAACATTTCAACATGTGCAAGTTCTTCTGTCCCGACGTCATAGAGTAAATCCTTATACTTTCCTTCCATACGTAAATTAAATCCTTGGAATAAGTATTGCATCGCAACTGAAATTTCCCCATATTGCCCACCTAAAATTTCTTGAAGGCGTCTCGCAAACAACGGGTTAGGTCGTTCAGGTTTAGCTTCGAACTGTAATTCCTTCACATGATAAAACAATAGATGTCACTTCCTTTTTCTTCAGTGTCATTCTATATCTATGGTTATGTGAAGGTGGTTTGTCCGTATTCTTTTACTTATCAAGATTCTTAAAGTAGCTTACGTTTGGGTTTTTGCCTAGTTGGATCCGTCGTGTGTAAGATGCTTGGTCTTAAATCATTGTATGGAATAGGTGAACGGAAAAGTGTTAATAAAAACGCACGACCATCAAATGGAATAAATGGCCATAAATATGGAACATCAAGAGTCTTCGTCTTACTTAATAAAAGGATCCACAAAGTTATGATTATAATAAAGCCCGTCGTGCCAAAAGCAGCGGCACCTGTTAAAAAAACTAATCTAAAAATCCGGTTAGCAAGACTCATTTCATAACTTGGCGTCGCGTAGCTCCCGATGACTGCAGCAGCAATATATAGAATCACTTCATGTGTGAACAATCCGACTTCTACTGCGATCTCCCCAATAAGAATAGCTGAGACAAGTCCAAGGGCGGTTGCTAAAGCACTTGGGGTATGAATCGCTGCCATCCTTAATATTTCCACCCCGACTTCAGCTAGTAAGAACTGAATAAATATAGGGATTTGTCCAGGTTGTTCAATGCCAATGAATTGAAAACTTTCGCCTCCTAATTGTTGATCTGTTGCGAGTAAATACCACATCGGTAATAGAAAAAGAGCGATTAGAATGGCCGCAAATCGAATCCAACGTAGGAACATCCCGACCACAGGTGCTTGCCGATATTCCTCAGCATGCTGTAAATGATGCCAAAAAGTCGTTGGACAGATCATGACACTCGGAGATCCATCGACAATGATTAAGACATGCCCTTCCAATAAATGAACGCTTGCTGTGTCACTACGTTCGGTATAACGGACGAGCGGATAAGGATTGAGTCGCTTACCAAATATATATTCTTCAAGTGTTTTCTCTCCCATGGGTAAACCGTCGACTTCAATGGCTTCAATGGATTGGGTAAGTTTGTCTACTATATCCTGATCCGCAATACTATCGATATAAGCAAGGGCAACATCCTTCTTTGACCGTGTACCCACTTGCATATATTTCATATTAAGGGAACGATCGCGAATATGACGACGTATGAGACCAGCATTGAAGACAATGGTTTCGACAAAACCATCGCGTGGACCACGTACAACTCTCTCTAGGTCAGGTTCTTGAGGTGAGCGTATGGAATATTCTCGTGTATCGACTAAAATGGCTTCATCACAATCTTCAATAATGAAAGCAGCTTGACCTGACAGGACTTGAGTGATGACCGTTTCGAGATCATCTGTCGTTTCGATTTCTTGGTGAGGAATAATAGATTGAGTTAGCGTATCAATTGGGTCTTTTTTTAGGTCAGACGTTTCTACATTATTCAAACTTTTAATCGTTTCAACTAAAGAATAATTGTTAGCAAAGCCATCTACATAGAATAGGGCCATTTTTCGTTCGGCGTGGACGAGTTGATGATGAATAACATCAAAATTGTCATCAACACGTAACTGTTCTGTTAAAAATTGAACGTTTTTCTTAAAATCTTTATAGACGGGATTGGATTTGTCTTGTGTTCCCATGTGTTCACCTTCTTCATGAATGCTTAATGTTAGTATGAAGAGGGTATGAAGAACTTATACGTGATGGTGTAAAGAGAGGGGTTTGTATGAGGTCTATATTTCGAATAGGAATTGTTTTATTTTGCCTACCTGCCATATTCGGATTTGGTGAAGCGGGGAGGACGGGGTCAAATCACGAGCTACTCGTATACAGTTTGTTGTTCGGTTTATGTTTGATTCAAGTTGGATTAGTGGACTATTGGCGTTATGAATCGTCTAAATTATGGCGGGTTAGTTTGCTTATATTATGGCTAGGGATTCCTTTTCTTATGATCAGTCAGTTCGTCTCGCTGTTGGATTTAGCTCATGAAGTTGAACAAACGGTTTTGACTCAACATGGAATATTATTACCCATCGGCATATTGTCATTAGGGTTTCCAGTTGGTTTGATATTATGGGGCTATGCTATTAATCGAGATCTAACACCATTAGGATTAGGTTTATCCATATCAGCTCTAATCATGGCAGCAGGCTTATTGTTGACACCGATGATTCACCATATTGGTATAATGCTTGTTTCTGTGTGTTTGTATGGTTTATCAAGTAGGGTATTTAAATAAAAGCTCTGTTAAAGTTTAGTGTTGAATTTCAAATGGTGTAGCAATGAGTTGTTGAATGGTGAGTAGCGTTGACGGCGACATTGCCGTCGTGGGAACAGCGCATGCTTCGAGAACCGCTGTGATACAGTGATACAGCGAAATTGGCGCTCAATACAGCGAAATCCCCCAAACATACAGCGAAACTAAACCATCCAACGAAAGCGGATCACAATATCAAGAATGTATTTTTAACAAAGCTTAAATAAAAAATCTCTCGGGATAATTTCCCGAGAGATTTATGGATTAATTAGTTCATGCCACCCATATCTTGCATCATCATATCATTCATCATCTGATTTAATTCTTCAAAACTAATCGTTTCTTCATTTTCTGGATCGATATTAAATTCAATATCTCCATTACGGTTGCTGTAAGTCGTTTGTACATTCATGTAAAACTGCATCGATTCATCTGATTCTGGATCTTCAAATAACAGGTCAGATTCAAGAGTATTTTCTTGGATTTGGTCATCTTCAATCACCATTGACATATCAAATTGTTCAACGGTTAAGACCTCATCCATTTCTTTCATCATCGTATCTAAATCTTGATTAAATGTATCCATCTCTTCTTGAGTGAACATTTCATCAAACTCTTCCATGAAGGCTTCCATTAAGTAACGGAAATCTTCTTGTGTAATTGAGACAGAATAACGATCTTCTTCTTGTGTGAAGTCGCCTTCATCTTTTTGCTCAATGAAATCTTTGAAAATCGCCTGACCGCGTTCTTGCATTTCTTCTTGGTCCATCTCAGGCATATCTTCACCTTCGACACCTTGCATATTCTGTAAGTCCATTTTAACAAGTTTTCCTTTAGCTTCTTCAGGAATTGGGAACATCATGCCTAAATTATCAGCTAGGCTATCTGTTCTCATATACATAACCTGGTTTTCTAGGTCTTGTAAGAATGGAAGTTTAACATCAAGAGATAATGGCGGAATCGAACCGCTAATATCCATGACCACTTCTTGCATTTGTGCTTCTTGATCATATGCTTGATCAACTTGTAGTTCAAAGTCATTTAACATACTCGTAACTTGGTCAAACATTGGATCATTCATATTGCCACTTAATTCAAAGTCCACTGTTGAAGACGATTCATAACTTTCAGCGTTCATCATGTTATCGAATGCGTCAGCGACAACTTCCTTATCGCTACGTTCATCACCACATGCTGCTAACACAACAAATAATACTAGCACAGCTGTGAGTAATACTTTTTTCATTTTGTTACCCCCCTCCTAAATAATGACAACTTAATCATACCATATTTTTAGCTCATAAAGTGGTGAAAACAGTAAATTCTTTTTATAAAAATTTTAACCGTTTTTTACTATACGGCAGAGCTAGTGATAAACGTTAATTTCTTTTTGCCTGCTGTAATGTGTGCAGGGGTTTTGATGTAATTCTCGCCATCTGTATCGACTTCTAACGTTTGATCGGATCGAATGACAATGTCTTTTGCTTGAAAGTGACGAATTTGATTCAGTGGTTTCGTGCGACTGAACACATTTTTAAGTGACAGCCATTCTTTAATGGTGTTCATGTTGGATTCCTCAACAATGACAATATCTAAGCGTTCATCACTAATGTCTATGGTTTCAATCGGGAAACGATGTGTTCCAATGAAAGATCCATTCATCACAAGTAACATCGCCGCATCGATTTCATAATCTTCACCATCAGCTGTGACATAAAATCGTTTCGTATCGCCTGCTTGAAAGGACTGAATTGCACTAATGAAATAACTTAAGGTCCCGAATGATTCCTTCAATTCTTGATCAATACCTTCAGAGGCATCAGTAATAAGACCCATCCCAGCAAAGTTTGTGTAATAGTGATTGTTAATTTGAGTAATATCAACTTCTTTTGTCTCATTTTGATTAATGACAGGTCCAAATTTTTTGGGGTTCTGGGGTAGTCCAATTGTCCGTGAAAAATCGTTACATGTACCTCCAGGGAGTAACAAAATAGGCGGCACATCATTTAGTTCGGCTAATTCGTTAACGGCTGTATGTAGAGTGCCATCGCCTCCGTACAGAATTAATAAATCATACTGGGAAACCGTTTGGCAGCGATCTTTTAATTCTTGCTCTGATTCGGTTTGAACGAAGTCGATATCTTTAATTTGTGTGGCTAATATTGGCATGATTTGCTTTAACATCGTCTCTTTTTCTTGGACGTTTTTATTGCCGTTAAATAAAAATATAGCGTGACGGTAGTGCATGTAATCACCTCTGTATGGTTTGAATGCCCCTTTTGATGATTTTAAAACGGGCTAAAAATCAGTTGCTACCATAGGATCGTTCATCTATTTGGTTATTTAATTGTAAACTATATATAAGAATTATTATAGTTTTTTGAATACAATCTCTCAAATTATTTAATAAAACACTTAATTCAAGCCTATTATACGTTAGAATGGGTATATCATTAGTCTGATGGTATTGCACAATCGTTTGGTTGAAGCGAGAAGGGGGAGAGCGTTGTGTCAGTATTGCAAACAAAAGGATTAACGAAACAATTCGGTCAAGTTGACGTTTTAACTGGGGTCGATTTGGAAGTTGATAAAGGAGAAATCTTTGGGTTTATCGGTCCTAATGGTGCCGGGAAATCGACAACGATTCGAATTTTATTAGGTATTTTGAAAGCAACAGATGGGAAAGCGACCATTTTTGGTCAGGATGTTTGGCATGATGCTGTTAACATTCATAAACGCATCGCGTATGTACCAGGTGATGTTAATTTATGGCCTAATTTAACAGGTGGTCAAGTGATTGATTACTTAGTCCATTTGCGAGGTCAAAAGGTGAATCAGGAGAAAAAGGAACGGTTGATTCAACGCTTTCAACTTGATCCGACAAAAAAGTGCCGTACCTATTCGAAAGGAAATCGTCAAAAAGTAGCTTTAGTGGCAGCTTTTGCGGCGGATTGTGATTTATATATTTTAGATGAACCGACCTCAGGGCTCGACCCCCTTATGGAACGGAAATTTCAAGAACTGATTTTAGAGGCAAAAGCAGAAGGGAAAAGTGTCCTACTGTCGAGTCATATATTATCTGAAGTCGAGAAACTATGTGATCGTATTGCGATTATTCGTGATGGTGAAGTAATTGAAACCGGGACGATGTCAGACTTGCGCCATTTAACACGAACGCATCTCTATGTTGAAACAGAAAAGACGTTGGTCTTACCAGATCAAGGGATTCACGAATGGAAAGAAACGGACTGGGGTTACCAATTTCAAGTTGACCGCGAAGTGTTGGATGATGTGATGCAAGCCATTGCACAAGCTGGAGTGACGAAAATTGAAAGCGCCCCACCGACTTTAGAGGACTTATTCATGCGTCATTATGATGTTGGAGAGGGTGACGTCTAATGCGAGATTGGTTTAGTCAAACGGAGTCTATTCTGTTATGGCAATTGAAACAAGATCGATTGAGATTAGTCATCTGGCTGGTTTCCATTATAGCTGTCACTGTTTTAACAGCCATCTTATTTGAAGGATTATATCCAGATGAAGGAGATCGTCAACGATTGGCACAATCTGTCTTAAATCCAGCGATTACGATGTTGTTAGGTCCAGCTTATGGTGTTGAACAGTATGATATCGGTGCGATCATGGCACATCAAATGTTCTTATTCACAGCGTTAGCAACAGCTATTTTTAGTATTTTAACGGTATCGAAACATACACGAGAAGAGGAATCACTTGGTCGTATGGAAATCATCCGTTCCCTTCCAACAGGACGCTTGGCTCCATTAGCTGCGATTATGATTCACCATACTCTGTCATTTGTCGTATTGGCCTGTGGTGTAGGAACTGGATTGTACTTATTATCGGTTGCATCGATTTCGTTTGAAGGTGCTTTGTTATATGGCATAGGGATCAGTGCTGTTGGTCTATTTTTTGCTGCTGTTACGGCTGTTTGTGCACAATTAGCTGAGTCATCCAGAGGTACTATTAGTTTAGCGTTTCTTGTCTTGATTGTATCGTATGCGATTCGTGGTCTAGGTGACGTGTCTTATGAAGGTTTATCATGGTGGTCGCCACTTGGATGGATGCTTGAAACGCGTGTGATGGTTGATAATCATTGGTGGCCAGTCGCGCTTTTATTGGTCTCGGGATTATTATTGACAGGTCTAGCGCTTTATTTAAATGCAAAACGCGATTTAGGAGCAGGATTATTACCAGCACGACAAGGCCCTCGACATGCATCGAAATGGTTACAAACACAATTTGGATTTACGCTTACGATGCAACGAGTCTCGATTATTGCTTGGGCTGTAGGTTTACTCATTTTCGGTGCTACCTATGGTTCGGTGTTAGGGGAAACAGGAACGTATGTAGCTGAGATTGAGATTATGAAAGAGATGCTTAATATTGACCAATTAACAGGTCGAGCCTTAATTGAAGAGTTCGTTTCGATGCTAGCTGTTATCATTACAATTTTTGCGACGGTTCCGGTTGTTTTATCGATGTATCGATTGGCGAAAGAAGAAAAGCTAAACCGATTGGAATCAGTCATCGCCACGGCCACATCAAAACCGTCACTTCTCGGTGTACATTTAGTGATCGGTTTATTATTTAGTTTGATCGTCGTCAGTGCTGCTGGTATTGGTATGGGACTGATGGGACAGAGATCAGTTGATGGATTACAGTTTATGACGGTTTTTGAAACGATGATGGCGTACTTACCTGCAGTTTGGATCATGTTAAGCCTGGCAGCTCTATGTGTTGGCATTGGAAGATGGCTATGGATCACTTGGGCCTATTTAGGTTATTCCTTTATTGTCGTGTATTTGGGTGGTGCTTTAGAATTCCCTGAATGGATGAATAAGCTATCCCCTTTTGAATGGGTGCCAAGTTTACCTGTAGAGGAATTCCAATTAATTAATGTGTTAGCTTTAATAGGCATAGCGATCATCTTAAGTCTGATTGCGCTTGCTAGTTATCGCAAGCGAGATTTAGCAGGATAATATGTATAAATCACTCCTTTTGATACATGATAAACGTTAGAAGGAGTGATGACATTATGGAGAATACGATTAAAAATTTAATGAGTTCCAACATCGTATCGGTTACATCTGATCAGACGGTACAGGAAGCGGCGGCATTAATGGAGCAAAATGATATTGGTGCCATTCCAGTTATCGAAAATGGTCAGCTAAGAGGGATTGTGACGGATCGTGATATTACACTTCGAGCAACGGCTAAAAATCAACAAGGGAATTGCCCGATTGGTCAGTGTATGAGTGATCAAATTGTATCAGCTGACGCAAGCATGGATGTTCATGAAGCAGCGCAAATGATGGCTCAAAATCAAATTCGTCGTTTGCCTGTAACGGAGAATGGTCAAGCTGTCGGTATGCTGTCAATTGGTGATCTTGCGCAACAAAACATATACCGAAATGAAGCGGGAGATGCATTGTCGAACATTTCAATTCCGAAAGCCAACCAGGCAAATGCTCGGGCTCAAGGTCAAGCCCAGGCGCAGCAGATGCAGCAAGGGCAACAAGCTCAACAAGCCCAATCGCAACAGGCACAGCAGGCACAACAGGCTCAACAAGGACAAATGAACCAACAAAATCAATCAATGAATAACTCACAAAAGAATCCAGGCATGCAATAATTAACTGGATACTACTAATGTTGATGTGAAGAAGCATATTTAGTATTTACCTAATTAACAGACCAAATCAATTTGATTTGGTCTCTTTTTTATACCAATACAGGTGATTGTTAATTTATGTTAAAATTAATTCAGAAATTGGTGGTTGTTCTTGACTAATCAGACGGAACAGTTTATTTGTAATAGGAAAAAAGTTTATAACCAAGAATTAATAGTGGAGGTAATAATGAAATTCTTACTCATATTTGGACCTCAAGCAGTTGGCAAAATGACTGTTGGGCAAGAGCTAGAAAAGGCTACTGCATTGAAGTTGTTTCACAACCATATGACCATTGAACTACTCGAACCATACTTGGGGTTCAGTCCAGAAATGTGGAGGTTATCAACACTTTTTAGGACGGAAATATTTAAAGCTGTTGCTGAGAGTTATCAAGCAGGCTTAATATTCACTTATGTTTGGGCATTTAATCAAGAAGAGGACTGGAACTTTGTGAAGAATACGTGTGAGATTTTTGAAAGCAGAGGTGCAAGTATTTATTTTGTTGAATTAGATGCAGATGTTGATGAGAGGCTTAAAAGAAATAAAAGTCCCCACCGACTTGAACACAAGCCTACAAAGAGAAATGTTGATTGGTCTGAAAATGAGTTAAAGGAGACAATTAAACAATATAGGTTGAACTCTAACGAAGGTGAAATTAAAAGAGAAAATTACATAAAAATAAATAATACTAATTTGAACGCTAAGGAAGTAGCTAAGATCATTTCAGAAAAATTTAATTTATAACCTTTTGTTTTTGTTGCATTATGTTGGGATGCGGATGGGGCAGATTAGTTGAACAAGAAAGAATAGCATTTTTAAAGTTGGCTATGTTAAAGTCTATTGTTGCTTTTCAAATGACGTAGCACTGAGTTGTTGAATTGTGAGAAGCGAAGGTGGCGACTCCTGCGGGAAAAGCACGAGTCTCGAGACCCCACAGGCCACGCTTTTTCGGCCGAGGAGGCTCGAGCCGTGCCCGCGGAAAGCGTCCGCCGGTAGCGGATCACAATATCAACAACGGACTTTAATAAAGCTTAAAAATTAAATTAATACTCTAGCTTTCAAGGTGCAATACCAAAGTACCTATTCAGTGTAACACTCACTCTATATTATATTTTTAAATTCTAGAAACTTAATTACTTATTCACGAGGGCACGCCTTTTTATTAGTTATGGTCGCTATGATCTTCCTCGTTACTATCTTCACTAGACTGATCTTCATCTAACTCTGCTTCACCAACAGCGAGAGCTTGCTGAGGCATTGTATGTTGATCAACTGCTGTAACATGAGCAATCATGTGATAGACTGCGTCTTCTTCGAATGTATAAGTTGCCTCGTAGACACCTTCTTCAGTGAAAGAACCTTTAATCATGTCGCTTTCTTCTTTCGATCCTTCTTGCCAAACTTCGAACTCAACCTCGTCAGCTTCATTAATATTGTTACCATCATGAGTGACGTGAGCTGATAAAGTGACATCACCTTTCGAAAGGTTTTGTTCGGTTAAGATTTCAACTTCTAATGGTGCTAATGAATCGGGTTCAGATGATTCCTCTGTTTCCTCATTACCACACGCTGATAATATGATTAAAATGATAGCCATTAGACTCATAAGCCGTTTTGCCAATCGGAACACTCCTATAAATTAGTGAATTTTTCATATGGTTAATGTATCATGATTAATAAGTTGAATGAACAAATGTCTGTGAACTTTTTGCGGAAATTAAATGACGAAATACTGACACAAATGAGGTGACAAGATGAAACAAGATTTTTCTCAATACGATGGGTTAGGGTTGAAACGGTTGATCGATCAAGGTGAAGCTTCATCTTATGAAGTTCGAGCACATTTTGCCAACAAAATTAAGCACTTGAATCCGTTATTGAATGCGGTCGTCCATGATATGACCGATTTATCGACTGAAGTGGAAAGGGATATTGAGAGTCCATTGTCAGGGCTGCCGATTTTGATCAAAGATTTAAACCCAGTAAAGGGACAACCATTTACTAACGGCTCGAAGTTATTGCATGACCACATCGCACCAGCTGATGATTGGTTTGTACAGAAGTATCGGCATGCTGGTTTACATATTCAAGGTAAAACAAACACCCCGGAATTCGGTTTTACGCCAATAACCGAGCCGACACTTTTCGGCCCGACTCGTAACCCTTGGGATTTAACGCGCTCGCCAAGTGGGTCGAGTGGTGGTGCTGCGGCCGCAGTTGCCTCTGGTATGGCTCCGTTTGCGCATGCTAGTGACGGAGGTGGTTCAATTCGGATGCCAGCCGCGATGAGTGGGTTATTTGGGTTTAAGCCATCTCGTGGCCTGTCACCTATTCCGCCATATATTAATCAGATCTCAGTTAACCATGCTGTAACACGATCAGTGCGTGATAGTGCGGTTTTATTAGACATAATTAAAGGTGGAACGAACCAAGACTTGTACCCGACGCTTAGTTCTGACGAATCTTTTTCAAGATCACTTCATCATGAACCGAAACCATTAAAAATTGCCGTGACTCCTGATTGGCATGGTCAAGTGACCATTGATCATGAGACGAACCAAGCTTTTGAGAAAGCGAAAACATTACTAACTAACCTAGGGCATGAGGTAGAGGTCATTAAACCAAGATTCGATTTTCATGATTTTACTGCTCAATTTATGAATGTATGGATTGCCTCTGGCGCCGTGGCTATTGACCATCTTGGCTCGCTTGTCGGACGTCAACCTTTGAGTGATTTACTAGAGTCCGTAACCTACGATTTGTATCAACAAGGCTTAAAGATGTCAGCTTTCGAATATGAAGAATCACGCGTTCGGATGCAATTACTCTCGAAGTCATTTTCGGAGATTTTCAACCAATATGATGTTCTCATGACGCCTGTTATGAACCAATTTACGTTTAATACAGGTGATATGGTACCCGATACAGTCGCTGAAATGACGGACATTATGCTTAATAATTGTAGTTTTACTCAAATTGCCAATTCCAGTGGACAACCAGCTATGAGTGTGCCAATTGATTGGACAGAAGAAGGTTTACCAGTTGGCATGCAATTTCAGTCAGCATTAGGTCAAGATCGTCTTTTGTTTCAATTAGCAAAGCAATTAGAAACAGCGAATCCTTGGTTTTACCAGTATGTTTCACTTGAGCAGTCTTTAAACGCTATGATCTAAATCGTCTAAAAGATTTTGGAGGCTGCTAGTGAATTGATCGCGGTCCTCATTCGAAAAAGCTTTTGGCCCCTTCGAGCGTTCTCCACTTTGTCGGGCTAGGGCATTAAGATAACGGGATTGTAGGAGTCCATCAATATTATCGTTAGTATAAACCATACCTTTGTGATGGATCGCATGAGCCCCTTTCCCAAGAACGAGTGAAGCAAGTCCATAGTCTTGAGTGACAACGAGATCGCCCTTTTGGACATTTTGAATAATCTTGTAATCAGCAGCTTCCGACTCTGAATCGACATAAATCGCGTCGACACCAGGTTGCTGATCGTTGGGAGAGAAGTGGGCAAAACTTTTGATCATAATGACCGGGATATGACGTCTTAAGGCTTCGTCTATCGTTTCATGTGTAACGGGACAAGCATCAGCATCAATCAAAATATTCATAAACATGGCACCTCTTTTTATGGAAATAGGATAAAAGAAATAGGTAAAAAAGTGTGTCTTTTTGTCGATATAAACAGTATAATAGTTTTAATATATAAATTTTTAATAAAGGTGGGAGAAACATGGCTGAGATGTCGAAATATATTATCTTTGAACTTAATCGTGAACGATTTGCGATTAATATTCAACAGGTAAGGTCGATTGAGAAATTGCCAGAGCTTACAACAATGCCACAGATGCCTAATTCGATGAAAGGTATTTTTGAATTAAGAGGTGCTATCACGCCAGTTATTGATTTAAAAGAGAAGTTGGAAATGGGCCAAGCTAATAATGATGAAGAAACCCGTATCTTAATTCTAACCATTGATGAAAAGCCGTTAGGTGTCATTGTTGATAAAGCAACAGAAGTTGTGGATATTGATGAAAGCACCATTGAAGCTCCACCAGAAATGGTAGCAGGAGTCGATCGTGAGTACATAACAGGAGTCGCGAAAAATGGAGAACAACTCATCGTTATTCTTGATCTAGATCGTATTTTATATTACGAAGAATACAATGTTAGTTAATGTTTTAGTTATTTAAGCCCTTTATAACAAGTGTTCAGACGCTTGTTGTAAAGGGCTTTTTTGTATTGAGGTTGACAGTTATTAAATTAAGTGTAAACTAGAACCTAGTACATTACATAACTAGTGCACTAACTTGCATCGAATAAAGGCAGGCGAATCGATGTTAAATCATAAGAGTATGAAACCCATATATGTGCAAATTGCAGAATGGCTTGAGAATGAAATCTTAAACCATCGCATACAGGCACACAATAAAATGTATTCTCAATATCAGCTGGCAGAACTGTTTAATATCAACCCTGCGACTGCTGGAAAAGGGATTACTAAGTTGTTAGATGATGACTTAATCTATAAAAAAAGAGGATTAGGGACATTTGTGTCAGACAAAGCGCGTTTAAGAATAATTCAAAAACGCAAAGAAGAGACATTACAAACGTTAATCGATGAATTAGTGCTTGAGGCTGATTATTTAAATGTAAGTGATGAGGAATTAATTGAACGGATTAATCAGGCACGCAAAGGAGGAAGTTATAATGGCTGAGATTGAACTGAGTGATGTGACGAAAAGCTATCGGAAACAGGAAGCTATTTCTACGTTGACGCTCAACATTCCTGACCAAAGTATAACGGGGTTGATTGGACCGAATGGTGCTGGGAAGACAACATTGCTTAATCTTATTGCAGGTATTGAGGCCGCAACAGAAGGAGAAGTTTCTGTATTTGGAAACGAACCGCTTGAAAATTTAAGTGTTGCAGCTAATCTATTTTACGTCAATGAAGACATGATGTACCCACAAGATTTTCGGATTAGTGAGGTCTATCAAGCTTTCAATAAGGTTTATCCAAATTGGGATCAAGTGTTAGCAGAGAATTTGTCGGAGCATTTCAATCTATCATTAAAACAAATGCCACGGGATTTATCCAAAGGGCAGGCGAGCACATTAAATGCCATTATCGGATTAGCTGTTCAGACCCCAGTAACTATGTTTGATGAACCAACAACGGGGATGGATTATGGCGTGAGAAGAGACTTTTATCGAGCGTTGTTAAAATCGTATATTGCTCATCCGCGGACTATTATTTTATCAAGTCATTTATTAAATGAACTAGAAGATTTATTAGAACACGTCATTCTATTAGACCATGGTGAGCTTGAACTTATGATGGAGATGGATGAGTTAAAACAATACGCGGTTGGTCTAGTTGGGGAATACGATTCACTAATTGACCAGCAAACCATTCTATACCAAGATCGGATGGACCTAAATCAACAGTATTGGGTAATCAAGCATCCTGGTGAGGCTACATTACAGGAGCTACGTCAGCACGGTTTTACGATTTCTCCAGTTGCTCCTGCAGATTTATGTGTCTATTTAACCCAAATGAACAGGGGTGATGTCGATCATGTCTTTTAAACAAATGTCTTATTTTGACGCTACACGACAACAAGTTGGTTTAAAATTAGCCGCATTTCGCCGTGTTTTTTCAACACTTGCAATCTTACAAATCGTTGGATTCCTCTTTTCAGTTACAGGCAGTGAACAGATCGGTGGAATTAATGAGATGATGACTTATAGTATTTCTGAGATTAACAGTAATGTAGTTATAATGTTTACGTTGCTGTGGGCTTTAGCTACTCCGTTTGGGATGATTACTCGTGAACAACGGAAAATGGAGTTTATGTTTGTCACAAATCATTTTATTAGTCATTTATCGAATATTATTTTTCTAGTTATGATGTCGATTGTAGCAGCTTTTTTCACAGTTGGGATGACCCTAACTATGCAAGCGATTGGTTATATCCTTCATGATCCTTTGAATATTCAATCAGTTTTTATGGCGTTAGATTTAGTGGTGCTATGGGGAATTGTGGCATTACTTGTATTAGTCATTTCTGTAGCTAGTTATACATTAGCGACGATCATGCAATTACATACATTATTGAAAGTCATTGTTCCGGCCATTGTAATCGGAGCCTTTTATCTGGTTGAGCCGATTCGAAATGTGGTTGGATGGATTGTGTTAGATCAATCGGTATTGATGCTAATGGTTAAAGTATTGATGGTTGCTTTAATACTATCTGCTGTTGTCTTGTTTGGTGTCAAACGGTTGGAGGTGAAACGATGACTGTCATGACTTATTTATCTTTGCTACTCGTGCTAGTTATTGCGTTGGCAATTGGTTTGATGATGGAAAAATTACAGAAAACATCCTGGTTTCGAAGTCGATTTCTTATGACTTATATGGCTTGTCTAGCAGTAGGGTTCGTAGCTTACTTCATATTAGTAGCTCCTACTCAAGCTCAAGATGATAAGCCAGTTCAGTCGTTGACAGATAGTGAAGTGAAAGAAGCTGTGACTAATCAAGATATGAGTATTATTGAAGATTTGGTTATAGCAGGGGAATGGTCTGTACCGATTGATCATAGCTTGAGCTTGGTTCCGATTAATGCAGGTCTGAGAACAGGAGGATATATGATTGTTAATGAAAATGATCGTTTAGTAGACCAAGCAACTATCAAACTCTATCGACCACCTTCTTTGATTGTTCATGGCAGGCAATTACATGTTGACCCAGTTGTAAATGCCACAATTAATGAGGGGCAAATACAAGTTGGTGAAGAAAAACTAGAGGTTGAATATGTCACTTTAGGTCAATCATTGTTCTATGAATACTATAATGGCGAGAGTAATCGGTATGATAGCGAGTTTTCAATGATTAATTATTCTGTATTAGTTGTGGAAGTGCCACCTAATACTGACGTCACGAATAAGTTAAGCGTTAAGTCAGTCAACTAAGATTAAATAAAAGTCCGAACCCTTTTGCAATAGGGTTCGGATTTTTTAGATTAGAAATTAGTCATGGAAATTGGTTGATGTCTTGTGCGAAAGATATCGTCAATAATGTCCACATGGTTATCATTAGACAATTCGACTTTTCCATAAAGATAAAGTTTCTGGAAATCAATTACACCTAATAACAGACTCGTTAAATCAGAAATATCAATTTTGATGGTTGTGTCTGCTTTTGCTCCTTGAATAACAGCTGGTTTGCCATTTGTGAAAGCGACGGTTACATCGCCAGCATTCGCCGGATACATCGAGTCTGTCCCTTGGAAAGTTACCGTGTGATTGGCGTTGTTGAAATTATGCTGCTTGAGTTGATTGAAAAAGCGTTCAACGTTGATAATTCGATACATTAACCCAAGTCCAGATGTGTTGGTTTGATGATAAACGAAATTGACGAGATTGTCTGATCCATCACGCGCATCGGTGAAAAAGTGATGGAGTGTATCATCTTGCGTTGGTACGGAAATGCGGTTCACTTGGTCTTTTTGAGTATGGAAAAACGTCGACAATTGTTGTAAAGCATCACGGTTTGTGTAAACAAATTCATGGATTGTAATGTTACTGGATAAGAAATTGTTCACTTCGCGTTTTTTGAACGAGAAGATCGCATAGCCTGTAATGACCTCATTTTGTTTAACACCAACGATTTTAATATCGAATTGTTCGAATGGGCGTTTGTATTGAAACGCTTCTTTTTTCATGACCCCATGGTGTTGTTCAGCAAAACGATTATAACAAGTGACAAGATGATCTTTGTCGTCAGGTGTTAAATACGTGATGTCATTTTTGTGATTAAAGTTTGGGAAAGCGTGCGGTGCAATGGTATAAACATCCTTTTTCTTGCCGTAGCCAAAGCCCATTTGATAATAGAAGTCTGGACGAAAAGCATATAAAGTTGTGAGCGCATAGCCACGTTTGTCGTAATGATCGAGAAAATAATCGACTAATGACTTTGCCACGCGTTCCTTTTTATGTAACAAATCAACGGCCACAGAGCTGAGTCCGCCAACTTGTAAGAATGTTCCGAACACATTCATTTGAAAGTCAAACAGTTTCATGGAGCCGATTAATTGGTTCTGTTCAAAGGCGCCATATGGAACGACTGAATTGGTTTCTTGGAGTAATGATTTTTCGCGTTCGACTAATTGTTTAATATCTTCTTCCTTTTCGGCAGCATTCGCCGTGTAGGCTTGTTCGTGTAAGATGACATTGTCGCGAAATTCTGCTTCATTTAATGGTCTAATCTCGTGCATAATACGGCCTCCTTATTTGTCCTTATTATAGACTGAAACGCCTTTAAGTTCCAATAGTTTATGGAAATGAGTGGATTTCATAAATCTTTCGTTTGAATTAAATGATTGTCCAATAAAATGGACTAAAACAAAATGCTTTTAACTCATTATAGTTAAGCAGTAACAAAGCGGAATCAAAATGCGTAGACGCCTGGTCGACTAAAAGCGGTCACGTCCTGTGACCAACGCCGACATTAGACCGTCCGGGTCGTCACGGGAACAGCACGCGTCTCGAGACCCCGCAGGCCATGCTTTTCGGCCGAGGAGGCTCGAGCCGTGCCCCGGTAAAGGAAACACGGCGATTGCCTAAGCAGAGCCGATGTTGAGCTTATGTCACGTAGAACCAAGCGAAGTGCTTTGATGGAGCGTTATTTAAGCAAAAGACCCGAAGGATTTATTTTTAAATCCTTCGGGTCTTACTCTGTATTATTACTTTTTGACTAAACTTCTTTAAACATTACTGTTGATTTAATTTAAATTCATTAATCAATTTGTTTAGTTGTTCACTTGATTCATTTAAGTCTTCAGCTGATTCGGATAATGATTGTAGAGCATTCGTTTGTTCATCAATCGTAGCATTAATTTCCTCATTGGATGCAGCTGTTTCTTGAATATTAGCTGAAATGGATTGAACTGAGCCGACGACATGATCTTTGTATTGATTCATCTCTTGAATAGCTTGGACGTTCTGTTCAACACTTTCGGTGATGTTCTGGACCGCTTGGCCAATATCGTTAAAGACTTGAACCGTTTCGTCGACGACTTCATTTTGAGAATCAGTCGTTGATTTCGCTTCTTTCATCGAATGAATCGCTTCGTTGGAGCGCTCTTTCACATCATCAATGATTTTGCGAATTTCTTCTGTTGAATTTGAAGACTGCTCGGCTAATTTCCGAACTTCTTCAGCGACAACGGCGAAACCTTTACCATCTTCACCTGCGCGTGCAGCTTCAATTGAAGCATTTAGGGCTAATAGATTCGTTTGTTCAGAAATATCGTTAATCGTATGAATGAAGTCGCTTATTTTTTGAATTTGATTATTTAATTCTTGGACAACATTTTCCGCTTGATTAAATTGTTGTTTCGATTCATTTGAATATTCAGCGAGCTGATCCATCTGATTTAACCCTTTGTTATTAACGGTAACCGCTTCATTAGCTAACTCGTTCATACTAGCACTACTATCAGAAATAGAATCGATCTGTTCACTTAATTGGTTCATTTGATCTGTCATGGTTTCAAGGTTTTCTGATGATTGTTGAGCACCTTTCGCGATTTCGTTCATCGTGCCTTGAATTTCTTCGTTTGATGCAGTTGTTTCCTCACTGACAGCACTGAAGTTCTCAGATGATGAACGGATGACTTCGGCTGATTCATGGGTTTTCTGCAACAACTCTCTCATATGTTGAACCATTTTATTGAAGTGATCATATAAATAACCGATTTCGTCATTAGACTGGTGGTGTGCTTCGACGGTTAAATCACCGTGAGCCACATCATCCATTTTTTCACGTAAGGTCGTAATCGGTTTTGATAAACGCCCGCTAAAGATATAAATGCCTGTGCCGAGTACAAGAAGCACGACCACACCAGTAATAAGTTGTTGAATTAATAAATCGTTAAGTGATGCATAAATTTCATCTTCTGGCACGGCAATACCAAATGTCCAGCCTGTCGTTGGCATCGTACGATAGTAGACTTGATTCGTTGTATCACCAGCATCTACTGTGAATTGACCTTGTTCACTTCCTGTTAGTTGATCAGCATAATCACCAAACATGTCTGTTTCGCTAATAGTTGAATTCATCACGAGTGAGTCGTCTTGGTGGGCGATGATTTGCCCGTTATTATCAAAACCGAATGCCCAGCCGGAGTCGTAGATCTGGATATCGGAAATGATTTGTTGGATTTGTGTTAAATCGGTATCAGCTGTGACGACCCCGTTGAAATTACCTGAACTATCAGTGAAAGGGACGGTTGTTGTGACCATCGTAATTCCACTAGCATCATCATAGTAAGGATCACCCCAAACCGCTTCTTCTGATCCTTCAGCTTGAGTGTACCAATCCCAGCTCGGGTAATCGTAATCCGTTTCTTCGTAGACATCTGTATAGACTAAATCCTCACCATCTTTATAGACATACGGACCAAAATATTCTCGGTCTTCATCATATTCGTATGGTTCAAACCAAATGCCTGAGCCGTATGTATCAGCGTTAGTTGCAATATTGTTCTCTAACATTTGTATGTAATCTTCTTCAGATACTGAATCACCAGTAGAAGATATCGTACTTGCTGTTGTTTCAGCAAGTTGCTCATGTCTGGCGAATCTTTCTTCAATTTGACTAATGGCATCGTCTTGTAAGTTTGTAATTCTATGTTCAATTTCCTCATCTAGCTGACTTTTTGAGATGTTATAAGACAGAATGAGAAATATTGAAAGTCCGATAACCATTAAAGGAAGAAATACCAATAAGAGCTTCCTTTTAAGACTTGATGTTCCCTTCTTCATAACCAACCTCCTGTTAATAATGTTAAAAAATTTTTTAACATTAGATAATTTATCACTAAATACTCAGTTTGTCAAAATAAGTCGAAACATATGATGAGCATTATGACTTATGTGGATGACAGTTATGGAATTGAATCATTCGACCCCCTTGGCTCCATATCAAGTATCATGACATCAATCAGTCATGGCTTTTTTGTTTGGCCATGAGTCTCAATCTAAAACATATGACGTTTGTCACATAAAACTCCTGACGTTCATGACTATTTAAGCGAGCTGTTTTTTCCTAAGATGAGTGAAAGAAGACTTATCATTGGAGGTAGTTATGGCGAATAAAAAGTTAGCTCAACTTAAACAAGACATCAAACCATTTGAAAGCTCCGGTACGAAATCAAGTGTATGGCAATTGGTTAATACATTGCCTCCATTCTTTTTGCTTTGGTTTTTAGCTTATGAAGCGATTTCAGTATCATTGATTTTATCCATCGGCCTATCAGTTTTAGCGGGTGGATTTATGGTGAGAGTATTTATTATCTTTCATGATTGCTGTCATGGGTCGTTTTTTAAAAATCGCAAACTGAATCATTTTGTTGGAACGGTTACAGGGATTCTCACAATGTTCCCGTATAGGAAATGGAAAAGAGAACACTCCATTCATCATGCTACTAGCAGCAACTTAGATAAGCGGGGTACGGGTGACGTCTGGGTCATGACTGTAGAAGAGTACAAGAAGTCATCAAAGATGGAGAGACTCCAATATCGCTTATATAGAAATCCGTTTGTTATGTTCGTGTTGGGTCCCGTTTATTTATTTTTAATAACGAACCGAAGAAATAGAAAAGATGCTAAGAAAACAGAACGCCAAAATACGTATTTGATCAATATTTCAATTATTGGAATCACTGCTCTATTGATATGGGCGATTGGTTGGACGAGCTTTTTGATTGTTCAGTTACCGATTGCGTTTATTGCAGGGTCTCTTGGAATATGGTTGTTTTATGTTCAACATCAGTTTGAGGATTCTTATTTTGAAGATGAATCTGAGTGGGATTATGTTAAAGCAGCTATTGATGGAAGTTCTTATTATAAGCTTCCACGTGTTCTTCAGTGGATCACGGGGAATATCGGCTACCATCATGTTCATCACTTGAGTCCTAAAGTGCCGAATTATAATCTGGAAAAGGTACATGAGTCGATACCACCTTTGCAACAGGCAACGACGATTACGATGGGAACCAGCTTGAAATCGATCCGATTTAAGTTATTCGATGAGAAGAGTAAGACCTTCGTTCACTTTAAAGAAATTAATGAAAGCCTCTAATCTTCTGATAAAGTGTCCACAGAAAACTAAACGTCAGTAAAAGAAAATCATTCACAAAGTGGATGGTTTCTTTTTTTGGTAAAATGGGTGATACTGATAAGAGATTCAAGAAAGGAAATTTTTTGATGCAAAATTGGTTTAATTTATTCCCTAAAAATATAAGTTTGAGCATATACGTATGGGTGATTTCGAGCTTATTGCCCTTTTACTTCATTTTTCGGTCAAATACATTGTCGGAAATATTGCTGGGTGTGTTGTTGATTGTTATATTCTTTGTTGCGTACCGGCTTTCCTTTCTATCGATTGGGGGGCTTTTGTACATATGTGTTTCAATCATGATGCTGATTAGTGTTGGCATGTCTTTGTTTTATGGATATGTATACTTTTCATTATTTATTGCTTTTTTCATCGGAAATGTGCAACAAAAAAGTGGTTTTATTTCACTTTATGTCGTTCATTTAGTTTTGACCGTTGTTGCTTCGGCATCAAGTTATTTTACACAGCAAGAGCTGTTCTTATCTCAATGGCCATTTTTAATCCTGACCATTCTTGGGGTAGTATTGCTACCGATCAATACATACAACCGGAGAAAAAGGCAGAAGCTTGAGGCACAGTTATCCGATGCCAAAGATAAAATTTCACAGCTACTGGTCTTTGAAGAACGTCAACGAATTGCTCGTGATTTGCATGATACACTAGGACAAAAGCTATCTTTGATTGGATTAAAAAGCGATTTGGCTGGACGCCTGATCGACAAAGATCCTGATACAGCTAAAGTTGAAATCCAGAATATCAACCAAACTGCTCGCACAGCCTTAAAAGAAGTCAGAGATATGTTATCGGGCATGCGAATAACGAAGTTTTCTGAGGAGATTAAGCATGTTAAGCAGCTGTTGGAAGCGGCAACAATTCAGAACGATATCCAAGGCGACAAAGAACTAAAACATGCCCCCTCGTTAGTAGAAAATGTCATAAGCATGTGCTTAAAAGAGGCTGTGAACAATGTCGTTAAGCATAGTCATGCGACACACTGCAATATAACCACTACCGAATCAGCGCATGAAACAGTTTTGACGATTGAAGATAATGGCGTCGGAATAGATACTAAAGGTAGCTCAGCATACGGCCATGGGATGAATGGAATGCTAGACCGGTTAGAATTTGTAAATGGAAAACTGGAAATCATAAGTGATGAAAATGGAACAAAATTGACTGTGACCATACCCAATGTCATGAAACAGGAGGGTTAAAATGATTCAAATCGTGTTGGCTGAAGACCAAGGAATGTTACTTGGAGCACTAGGTTCTTTGTTGGACCTTGAAGAAGATATGGAAGTAGTCGGCAAAGCCAAAAATGGTGAAGAGTCCGTCCGACTGGTAAATGAATTGAAGCCGGATATTTGTATTATGGATATTGAAATGCCGATTAAAAATGGGTTGGAAGCAGCCGAGGAAATGGTCGACCAGAAGTGTGAAGTCATCATTTTGACCACCTTTGCAAGGGCGGGTTACTTTGAACGGGCACGTAAAGCTAAAGTTAGTGGGTATCTACTAAAAGACAGTCCAAGTGAAGAGTTGGCCAGTTCGATCCGAACGATTTTAAATGGTCGGAAGGTATATGCGCCCGAGTTAATCGACTTGGTGTATGAGGAAGACAGTCCTTTAACGGAACGAGAAAGTGAAGTCATTGAGTTAATTTCTAAGGGGAAAAGCACCAAGGAAATTTCCAAGGAACTGCATCTAACGAACGGAACAGTGCGTAATTATATCTCGGTTATTTTTGATAAACTGGAAGTATCGAATCGAATCGAAGCCATTTCGAAGGTGAAGGATAAGGGTTGGGTGGAATAGTGAGAGAAAGAGCTCAGAACGTCGAAACTTTTTATATAGATTGGCTAATTGATCCATTGGCCGAGGAAGAAATGAATCGAAATGATTCGATGAATAAAGATGAGCACTCGGGATGGAACTCGGATGAAGATTGATGGAAAGACTCTAGTGACTGATTTTCAGTTAACTAGAGCCTTTTTTGTAGATTTGATTATCCTCGAAAGTGTGAGGGCGGAGCTGAACTCTCGCAAGTGCAAGCTTAACCCTCACAATGGAGCTTTCTATAGAACCCTTCCAATCCGAAAAACTACTCCGCTATCTTCAATAACCGATCATCACCTTCTTCTGGGTTACCACGTCCATCTGTATTGTTTGTCAATACGTAAGCTTCACCGTCTGCAACGAGGATATCCCGCAATCTACCTTCATCATCCAAGATTATTTCTTGGTTACCTGATTCGATATCGAAGCGGTAGAGGGATTGTCCTGCTAGTCCGGTTACCCAAAGATTTCCTTCATCGTCAAATGCCGCTCCGGATGGTGCCCACGTTTCTTCGCCGGAATGAATGGTTGGGGGTTCCATTCCATCGGCTGTATCATCGCCGCGAACGACTGGCCAGCCATAATTGTTTCCTGGTTCAATATGATTGATTTCATCATATGCTGTGCTCCCGTGTTCTGAGCTATATAATTCGTCGTTTTCGTTCCAGTCGAGTCCTTGTGGATTTCTGTGGCCATAGGAATAAATTAATGAATCTTCAAATGGTTGATCATCTGGAATTGATCCGTCAAAGTCCATACGCAAGATTTTACCGGCTAGGTTATCTGTTTCTTGGGAAAGGTTTTCATCGCCTGCATCACCTGTGGTGGCATACAAATAGTCATCTGGTCCAATTGCAAGTCGTCCGCCGTCATGGATTCGACCTGCTGGAATTTCATCGACCAATATATCGGTTTCTTGCCAGGTTTGGTTTGATAATTCAATTGCTATAATGCGATTGAACATTCCCTCACCAGTCTGATACGTATGATAAATATAGGCGGTTTGGTCATCCTCCGGGTCTAGAACCATACCAAGCAAGCCTCCTTCTCCTTGGCCGGAAGCGACTTCTTGTTCAAGTTCAACCGTCTGTCTTTCCATATTTTCACCATCATAATAAACGATTGATCCGGAGCGTTCGGTCATGTAAAATTCATCATCATTTTTAACGATATTCCATGGTCTATTCAAATCATCAACTACTGTTTCTGGTTCTTCCAGAAACGTTAATTCTTCTACATTTTCTCCATTGGGATCTCCGTTCTCACTTGACTCTGTTTCAACTGATTCCTCAGTCGAATCCTCTTCACTAGCTGTTTCATCCGAGGATTCTTCTGTTTCTTGGTCACCGTCTGTTTGACAGCCTAATAAAAATAAAGCCATGAATAGTGGAACCATCCATTTCACTAGAATCCGCTCCCTTATAGACATCATACCATTTATTTTTTCCTACCAATTTGTCTGCTAATCATTTAAGCTCTTTTCTATAATTAAGGCTCTGTTAAAGTTTAGTGTTGTATTTCAAATGGTATAGCATTGAGTTGTTGATTTGTGAGAAGCGAAGGTGGCGACATTGCCGTCATGGGAACATCGCATGATTCGAGAATCGCTGTGATACAGCGAAATTGTCGCTCAATACAGCGGAATTTTCCTATGATACAGCGAAAACATTGCCCGATACAGCGAAATCACCGCATGATACAGCGAAATCTCCCAAACATACAGCGAATCTAAACCATTCAACGAAAGCGGATCACAATATCAACAACGAACTTTAACAAAGCTATACTTAAAAGGGGGGGGCGCCTATGACTGATTATCTTTTTGTTTGGTCATCTCAGCCATTTGCTTCCAAATAGATCCTTGCGCTGATTCGCCTTCTTGGATCCTGGAAAATGCCATTTTAGCTTGCATTCGGACTTCAAATTCAGGGTCTTCTAATGTGTCTTGTAAGGCAGGGATGGCTGATTCATCGCCATATTCATATAGGAACATAGCTGCGCGCCACCGAACGATGCGACTTTTGTCTTGGAGAGCGTCGATCATTTGTGGAATGGCGTCTGTAAAACCAATGTCTGATAGGCAGTCACCTGCTGTGCGCCGGACGGTAACGGTTTTATCCTGTAAAGCCTCATATAAATAAGGTAAGGTCGCTTTCTCTTCCACCATGCCTAGGTAAGCTGTAGCTAAACGACGGATCGACATTTTCGGATCTTTTAAGGCTTTTCCGAGGATTGGTAAGTCATCGGTCGTCGGATCAGGTATACGGTCTAAGGCAGCATAACGACTTTTCCAATCATCAAGTTCTAAATCAGCCTCAGTCAAAGGTTTTAAAACCTTTCCTTGTTGCTGGTCGTTTTCACCTGATTGAGCCATGTCGACAAGAGTTCTTAGCCGCTTATCTGGATAGGTGGCGTCAATCTCTTCGACCACGTCTTGTCCAATATCATCTGCGTGCCCATAACGAGGGTCTTGTTCGATCCATTCGCGTTCCATCAGCATATTGGCTGAATCTTTTGAAGCTTCCATTGCAGCATCAGTAAAGCGTTGAGGTAAACCGAAACGCTGTTCTTCATCGTTTTCTATTAATTTGACTTGCATCGGTACGCCTCGAAATTGTTGGATATAAACTTGAACACCACCAAAGGCTTCATCATCGTAATCTGTTGATGTTTGTTCCTGTTCTATATCGGCGTGATCTGCACTGCCTAATACAGCTTCAACTTGGGGTAAAATCGTTTCCCATTCGACTTTTGGATGGCGTTCTAAAGCGATGAAATCAATGACGCGATAGAGTTCTTTTACCCCTTCGATCGCCATTAAGTCTGATACATAGGACGGAGCATCAGTTAAATCATCGTTTTGGGTATATGTTTGAGTTTCCATATCTGACAGGCGTTCATCAACATTAATTTTCATGGAATAAGGGCTTGGTGTGGGTTCGATTGATTTGATTTTCATGGTTAAAAGCCTCCTTTGTTCAACCTATAATCATTCTATCATATCAGATTTTTATGGCTAGCTTAGGTCTTAACGCACTTATTTTTTTCAACAAAATAACATAAGATGGGTTTTGAACGGGTATGGTTAATGTAGTTGTAAAAGTAAGGAGTGACATCATGGAATCAACAATTCCCTGGAATAACGTACGTCTATCGGCCATGATAGGCTTAATCGTTATTTATATAATCTATTTAATAGCTTTTGATCCTCATTGGATGTGGGGAGTTTTAAGCTTTATCGGGTTGATATATGGAATCGTAGAATGGAAAATGTGGGAGCGTCAAATTGGTGAGGAGAAAGAATTATATACCATTATCAGTTTATTAGTCACGAGTCTAGGTGTGCTAGGTTACACCGTTTTTTCACTGATTATATCCAATATCATACTACCGCTAGATTCTTTTATTATGTAAATCAAACCATATGGTTATTAATATTGTATTTGAATGTGAAAGCGTGGTATTATATTTAAGTTGAATTGATTTGAAATAGAATGGGTGTTTATATAATGAAAGATTTAATGTATTCCATTATGTTTTATGTAATTGGAATGTTAACCCTATCGTTTGGTATTACGATGTTAATTTTGTCTGATTTAGGTGTTGGTGCTTGGGATGCACTGTTCGTCGGCTTGTCGAATATATTCGGGATGACTGTTGGAACATGGATTTTCCTTGTTGGTATTGTACTCATTATTATTAATAAGTTTTTACTGCAAAGTAAGTTTGATTACTCAGCTGTCATCACCATTTTCCTAATCGGTTTATTTATCGACTTCTGGTTGCTTGTCGTATTTGATGGCGTGATGATAACCGAAATGACAGCACGCATTGGGTTACTTGGTTTAGGTATTTTAGGAATGGGTGCAGGCATTGGTATGTATTTACAATTAGACTTTGCTCGTAATCCGATCGATAACTTAATGATGGCTGTCCATTATCGAACAGGATTGAGCTTAGCTGTTTCTAAATCAGGATTAGAGATTTTGATTATGATTATAGCATTCTTAATTGGTGGTCCGATCGGAATAGGCACAGTGATCGTAGCGTTTGGTATTGGCCCGCTTGTCCAGTTTTTCTTTAAGCGCACAGCCAAAGTTAAAGCGTTACTTGTAAATCACTGGAATCCATCAACTTAAATATGACTTTGAAACAAGAGCTACTCACTCATGTGGGTAGCTTTTATTATCGTTTGATGGCATACAACCAACTGTAGCCAGCAATTAATCCGATGATGCTCAAAATAGTCATTGGTTTGCCAATGCCATAAAACAACGATGATGCAAGGGTGTTACTGCTTCCGACTAACCAAAACAGACCACCTATGACTAATAACGGTAAGAAAAAGCTGAAAAATAAGTGCATTCTTGTATAACTACGTAATTGAATGATGCGGAGAAGAGCAGTTAACCCGATCACAATCAGCGTTAATAATATATAATGAGAAAAGTTCAAGGCCCAATCACCTTCCTTATATAAGGGGTGCTGCTCTATAATATGATTGAAAGTGGGTTACTATTTTAGAAAGACCATTTTATGTTAAAGTTAAGCTACTTAGGAATAATAATTAGAGGTGAAACTATGGATTCTACGGAAGGTCAACAACAAGCTCCGCATAGTGGTTTGGCTATTGCGTCACTTGTCATAGGTGTTGTCTCATTAGTGAGTATGCTGGTTTGGACTGTTATGGGGATGGTCGTTTCGGTTGTAGGGATATTATTTGGTGTTTTTGCGATTGGTATGATTCGCAAACAAAAGACGCCTGGGTTAGGCTTAGCAAAAGCAGGCTTGTTTTGTAATATTGTCGCTTTGGTAGTACCACTCGTTACAGTTTTAGTTATTTTAATTGTGTAATATATGAAAAGATCTGTTTAGGGATCTCTTGTTATAAATTGATAAAAGGTGCGCGTTAGTTTATGTATGGATTTTATAATTCAATGGCAACAGAAGTTTATGATTTAATTCATCCTATAGGAGATCCATATGGTGATCTTGAATTTTATCGTGAGCGTTTAAAAGGTGTTCAAGGGAAAGTATTAATGCCTTCTGTTGGGACAGGCCGTTTGATGATTCCGTTAATTGAGTCAGGTCTGAACGTTGAAGGGATGGATGTTTCAACGGATTGGTTAGATTTATGTAAAGATCATCTCGAAGCAAGACATCTTCCTACACGTCTGTTCCAAGGGGAGATGCAAACCCTTTCGATTGATGCGACCTATGATGCTATTATATTACCTTCTGGTTCCATTCATACATTGAGTGAGTGGGATCAAATAATGGAAACTCTAACCCGTTTTTATGATCATTTACATGTTGATGGTCGCCTCATATTTGATGTAACATTTCCGAAGACGACTGAAGTCGGACATGTTACAACATATGAATGGGAGACATTTGATGGTGATGTGATTACGTTAGAAGATAAAATAATAGATGTGAGTTGGGTCAATCAGCTCATTATGTCACATCACAAATATGAACGTTGGCACCGCGGACAATTTGTTGAAGCGGAGCTAGAACGTGTATCGTTTAAGTGGTTCGGCATTGAAGAGCTTAGACTTATGTTAGCACAAGCTGGGTTTATTAATATATCATTAACAGCAGACTATAAAGAAGAAGCGCCAATTAATGGAGAAACGAACACGATCACTTTCGAAGCTGTGAAATAACATGGACGTTGTAAGGAGGCAATTGAATGAACATTAAAGGGAAAACAATTGTTGGGACCATGATTGCTATTGTCATCATTATGGCTTTCGTTATTTATTTTATGTTCTCTTATTTTCAAGAAGAAGATTTGATTGACGAATCCCAACATAATAGTCCTGAAACGGAACATCGCTTGATCATTTAAAGCGGTGTTTTATTTTTATAGAAATTTTTTAAGCAAAACCTTTCGTAAAGCGAAATATTTTTGCTATGATTAATTGTTGGTGGTTAATTTATAGAAAGAAGGAATAATAATGTCACTAGGAGACCAACAAGAAAAAGATGATATCAAACGTGCGCCGTTAATGCTCGTCCTAATTTCAGGCGCGTTTGTTGCGATATTAAACCAAACATTACTCGGTACAGCACTTCCACATATTATGCGGGACTTACAAATTGATGAATCTACCGCACAGTGGTTACAGTCAATATTTATGTTAGTGAACGGGGTTATGATCCCTGTGACGGCCTTTTTGATTGGTCGATTTACAACAAGGGCATTGTTTTTAACAGCAATTGGCTCCTTTACAGTCGGGACTTTATTGTGTGCCATTGCGCCGACATTTGGATTCTTATTAGGTGGACGTATTTTACAAGCTGCCGGAGCAGGTATCATTCTACCGCTCATGCAGACAGTCATATTCTTAATTTTTCCAATCGAAAAACGTGGACAAGTAATGGGCTTGTTCGGGTTGGTAATTGCCTTTGCGCCAGCAATTGGTCCGACATTATCAGGTTGGTTAGTAGAACAATTTATCTGGCGTAGTCTATTCTGGGTTGTCTTACCGATTGCCATTATTGATATTATTGTCGCGTTCTTTATTTTGAAGAATGTAACGAAACGAGATTTTCCGAAAATCGATGTGTTATCTATTATTCTATCGACACTAGGTTTTGGTGGTCTATTATATGGCTTTAGTGTTGCCGGAAATGAAGGTTGGGGCTCACCTGATGTTTATATTTCCATGGTTATCGGAGCGATTGCCTTAACGATTTTCATTTTAAGACAGCTGAAATTAGAACAACCTATATTAGAGTTTCGTATCTTTCAATATAAAATCTTTACGATTGCAACAGTGATTGGAATGACTGCTTTCTTTGCTATGATTGGTGGGGCAATTGTATTACCGCTTATGATGCAAAATACGTTAGGTTACTCACCGATTGAAGCAGGATTTATGCTAATGCCTGGAGCTATTTTAATGGGCATGATGAATCCTATTACAGGTCGTTTATTTGATAAATTCGGACCTAAATGGTTATTGTATGTCGGTTTGACACTAACGACGGTGACCACATTCATGTTCGCCAATTTAACGCCAGAAACGAGTTATTTCTATTTAGTTGCAGTTAATGCAGTTCGAATGTTTGGTATTGCAATGGTGATGATGCCCGTGACAACAGCTGGTTTAAACGTCTTACCAGAGCATTTAATTGCACATGGTTCAGCGATGAACAATACATTTAGACAAATGTCAGGTGCAATTAGCACAGCATTGATGGTGACAGTGATGGTCACGTTAGCTGATCCGAGTGGAGGAGTTCAGGGAGAGCTGCAAGGGGTGAATGCCTCATTCTTCTTAGCTGGTCTATTCTCACTACTTGGTTTAGTGTTAGCGTTCTTTATGACAAGAATCAGTCGAAAAGAAAATCAAGATTTGGCTTCTTAATTAAAAGCAAGTTCTCGTTTAATTGTATGTAGTTCAGTTTTTGGGTGCAAAACTATTACTTGCCCCTTAACTGAACTATTTTTTTATTTTGAATGTAGAATATATTGCATTTTATCAGGATAGGATGTAATATATATTTAACATAAAGTAAAATATGTATTACACAGTGTGCGTGAGGGATTATATGGTCAATAAATTAAAATCAGCTAGAGTGCAAAAGGGTTTTACTCAAGAACAGCTTGCAAAGCGAGTAAATGCTACGAGGCAAACCATTGGATTGATTGAAAAGGGAAAATACAATCCCAGCTTAAACTTGTGTATCGCTATTGCGAAAGAATTAGACAAAACATTAGATGATCTATTCTGGGAGGATGAGTTGTCATGAAGTCTTGGATATCTTTTTTATTACCGGATGATGAATATAAGGAAAAGAGGGTATTGTATTTTTTCGCAGAAGGAGCAATACTTCTGTTATTTACCCTTGTAGGATTACTTATCTTAAATAACTATTTCCACTTAGACGCTGAAACTTCCCTTTTAATGGCTATTGCATTATTCCTTATTTACGTCACAGGGCGATATACAATATCTGGTATAGAATATACCGATATAGTAACAGAAGGAGCTTATAGTAAAGAGTTAAGGCATATTATTTTTAAAACAAGTAGTTTTGCAGGTATTTTTATTCTGTTATATTTAGTGTTTATAGGTGTGCCCAGCAATCAAAATGAATGGATTGATATCATTGGAATATTAGTAGTTTTTTCTTTGTTTTGGTTTTTGACTAACTACATTTCTTTAAAACGATCATACAAGAAAAATAAGGAATTACTATAATCAAGGCTTTTGAATTAATATACTTATAGTAACTGGTGTTATTTAAAAGCTTAAGTTCTTTCACTAAACACTCAAAATAAAGATATAACAAAGAAAAAGGGTTAAATTGCATAGCAATTTAACCCTTTTTTATCATGTTCACTTCCAATAATTTAATGACTAGATTATGGTATTAATTTTATAAAGTCATTAGTTTAAGAAGTGCTTTTCTACATACGCTTTAACATCAGCGTTAGTTGATTGTGATAGGATTTCAGTTGTTGCTTCCTGTAATGCACTATAACTTAAGTTTTGAATTTGCTTTCGTGCTGGCAAGACAGCTGAAGCACTCATGCTAAATTCGTCTAAGCCTAGACCGAGTAAAATCGGGATAGCTACTTCATCGCCAGCCATTTCTCCGCACATGCCTGTCCATTTACCTTCTGCATGAGAAGCATCAATGACTTGCTGAATTAAGCGAAGGACTGCTGGATGATATGGCTGATAGAGGTGACTGACATGTTCATTCATGCGATCAGCAGCCATTGTATACTGGATTAAATCGTTTGTACCGATACTGAAGAAATCAACTTCTTTAGCGAATTGATCAGCTAAGGCAGCAGTCGATGGGATCTCAACCATAATACCAATCTCGATATCATTACTGATGTCATGACCTGCTTGAATCAAGCTTTGCTTTTCTTCTTCAAGAATCGCTTTCGCCTGACGGAATTCTTCTAATGTAGCAACCATTGGGAACATGATCTTAAGATTGCCATAGACACTAGCGCGTAATAAAGCGCGTAATTGGACGCGGAACAAATCATCTCTTTCTAGACATAAACGTAATGCACGAAAACCTAAGAATGGATTTAGTTCCTCTGGTAAGTCTAAATAAGGTAAGTCTTTGTCGCCACCAACATCTAAAGTTCTAATCACAACAGGTTTATTGGCCATCGTCGATAGGACTTGTTGATAAGCTTGGAACTGTTCTTCTTCTGTTGGCAGGCTGTCACGATCCATGTATAAGAATTCAGTTCTAAATAACCCGATTCCTTCGCCATCATTTTCAATAACGGTTTCTAAATCTTTCGGTGAACCAATGTTCGCAACTAGTTCGACTGTGTGATCATCTGTTGTCTTAGCAGGCTGTCCAATTAGCTTCTTTAACTGTTCAGCTTCTTCTTGTTCTTTTTGTTGTTTCGCTCGGTATGAATTGAGTTGATCGTCAGTCGGGTTTATGATGACATCGCCTGTTTGGCCATCAATAATGACGGTCATACCACCATCCACTGAATTCGTGACTTCCGAAGTACCAACAACTGCTGGAATTCCCATGGAACGAGACATGATGGCTGAATGTGATGTTCGCCCTCCTATATCTGTCACGATTCCTTTCACATATTTTCGATTAAGTTGAGCGGTATCAGAAGGAAGTAAATCATGGGCAACTAGAATGACTTCTTCTGTGATATCACTCGTTGTGACTAAAGGTTCACCTAATAAATACGAGATGACTCGCTTTGAAACATCGCGAATGTCAGCAGCGCGTTCTTTCATATAATCATTGTCCATGCTTTCGAACATGGATATAAATTGATTTGCTGTATCATTTAACGCTTTGTCGGCATGAACTTGCTCGGACTCAATTTTATTATTGACCGCATTCAGTAGCTCAGGGTCTTGTAAAACGAGCAAATGAGCACCGAAGATTTTCGCATGATCCTCGCCCATTTCCTGTTCGACATGCTTTTGAATACGTTCTAAATCAAGCTTAGCTTGTTCCACAGCATCATTAAATTGATCTTTTTGCTGTTGGACGTCGCTAGCTTTATCTTCATTAATCGTTAATTTAGGGTCTTGAAGTACAAAGGCTTTTCCTATTTGAACGCCATTAGAGGCTCCGATGCCTTTAATTTCAGTCATAATCAATCAACTCCTTGAGTGAATTTTATCATAAATGGATGAAGCGTTGGGAGTCAACTTTCAACAAAATCTTTGACACCGCTTACATCATCTATTATAATCAAAATCAGTCAAATACAATCATAAACAATCAAAAGTGATCATATATGTGATTAAGAGAGGTGTTGTTTATTTGCTTTATGGTGAAGAGCGAAAACAGCTAATCCAGAATTATATCGAAAAACATCAACGGGCTTCAGTTCTACAATTGTGTGATGCATTCAATGTGTCAGAATCGACAATTCGTCGTGACTTAAAAGAATTAGAACAAGATCACGTGATCAAACGAACGCATGGAGGCGCCATTGCGCTTGAAAGTGTCAATTTCGAACCGACTGTTACAGAAAAATCTGATCGGTTTCTAGCAGAAAAACAAGCCATTGCCAAACGCGCAGCATCGTATATTCAAGAAGGTGACACCATCTTAATCGATGCAGGAACGACAACACTTCCGTTAGTTTATGAAATAAAACAGTTTCAATCCTTAACGGTTGTCACGAATTCGGTTGTCCATGCTGAGCTGTTAAAAGATTCACCCCAGTTTGAAGTGATCGTTCCAGGTGGTCGTCTGCGTCATGAAACGCAAGCATTAGTCGGACCAATTACTGATCAAACTTTATCCATTTTGCATGTTGATAAAGCATTTATCGGAACAAACGGTATTGATTTGGAAGATGGACTCACGACACCGAACTTAATCGAAGCTTCTACTAAGCAATTGATGGTCCAACAAGCATCGGATGCGATCGTATTAGCTGACCATAGTAAGTTTGATAAAATTACGTTTGCGAAATTTGCGGACCTTAGTATGATTCATCACTTAATTACGGATAATCATGTTGATGATTGGTATCAAACAGAATTAGATCAGATAGGTGTCAAATTAGATATTGTAAAGCTTCAGGAGGATTAAATCATGACCAAACCACTGACAGTGACACTAAATCCCGCTCTGGATAAAACGATTTCATTACCCGAGTTTGAAATAGGTGGTTTAAATCGTTTGAAGTCAGATCCTGTGACTGATCCAGGTGGCAAAGGAATTAATGTCGCTAAAGTATTAACACAGCTAGATATGAAAACACAGACAACTGGTTTTAGCGCCGGATCAACTGGCCGCATGATTGAAAATGCGTTAACTCAGTTATCGATTGATTATGATTTCCAACAAGTTTCTGGAGATGTCAGAACCAACTTGAAAATCGTTGATGAGTCTAAAGGCGTCACGACAGAAATTAATGAACCAGGTATCAAGGCATCTGACAACGAGCTACAAGCATTCGAACAAAAATTAACTAAATTATTAGCTGATACAAACTACTTAGTTTTAAGCGGAAGCACCCCAGATGGTGTAGACGATGATCAATACAAGCGTTATATCAACTTAGCAAGAGAATATGGTGTAAAAACGATTTTAGATGCAAGTGGTCCTAATCTAAAAGAAGGGATTAAAGCTAAGCCACATGTCATTAAACCAAATATCCATGAGTTAGAGGAATTGTTTGAAACAAGTTTTGAATCGACTGAAGCAATCGTTAAAGCTTGTCAGGAATTAGTTGAGTCAGGTATCAACATAGTTGCTGTTTCTTTAGGTGGAGACGGGGCACTATTTGTTAGTGAAAAAGAAGCTTATCAAGTAAAACCGTTTTCAATCACACCGCAGAGCACGGTTGGAGCAGGGGATTCAATGGTTGGCGCTATGGTGTATGCGCTCAACCAAGGATATGATTTTGAAACATTAGCCAAATGGGCGACAACAGCAGGAACGATTACGGCCTCGAAAGTAGGGACAACGGTATGCACCTTAGAGGAGATCGAAGCACATGTCGAGTCGGTTTCTGTTGAGAAAATAGGATTAAATGATTTGGGGAGGTTAGAAACATGACAAAGTTAGTAGCAGTCACAGCTTGTCCAACGGGGATTGCCCATACTTACATGGCAGCCGAGGCATTGGACCAAGCGGCAAAAGGTAAAGACGTGGAAATGAGGGTAGAAACGCAAGGAAGTGTCGGTGCTGAAAACGAATTGACAGCAGAGGACATTCGCGAAGCTCACGCCGTCATTTTAGCCGTTGACACAAATGTGGATGAAGAGCGGTTTGCTGGGAAAAATATCATTCGCGTTGGTGTTAGTGAAGCGATTAAAAATGCGGATGGCTTAATTGATCGCGCGGTAAACATGGAAGAGAAGTCAACTGAAGAACATGACGAACAAGTCAGTAAACAAGAAAAAGGCGAAGGTAAAGGGTTTTACAAGCACTTAATGAATGGTGTTTCCTTCATGATTCCACTGATTGTAGCGGGTGGTTTACTGATGGCCTTATCGTTTGCTTTTGGTGTGAAAGACTCACCAGAAGAAGGGTCACTTCCTTTCTATCTAAATGAAATCGGCGGTCTAGCGTTCTCGATGATGGTTCCGGTTTTAGCTGGTTTTATTGCGTATTCAATCTCGGATAAACCTGGTTTGGCGCCTGGTTTAGTTGCTGGTTTGATTGCGGATGAAGTGGGAACTGGTTTCTTAGGTGGTATCATTGGTGGTTTCTTAGCAGGTTATGTGGCTCTTGCAATCAAGAAGTTTGTGAAAGTTCCGAAAAACCTCGAAGGGCTTATGCCTGTCTTAATCATACCCTTATTAGCTACTTTAATCACAGGTCTATCGTTATTTTATGTTATTAATGATCCTGTAGCGGCGATGATGACAGGATTAGAAAATTGGTTACAATCAATGTCTGGAGCTAACGCAATTCTATTAGGTCTTATTTTAGGTGGAATGATGGCTATAGACATGGGTGGTCCTGTTAACAAAACAGCTTACGCCTTTGCCTCAGGTTTACTTGCAAGTGAATTATTTGGCCCAATGGCAGCAGTCATGGCAGCAGGTATGACGCCGCCGTTAGGTGTTTGGTTAGCAACTGTATTTGTGAAAAATAAATTTAACCCTGAACAACGCGAAGCTGGTAAAGCAGCTGGTGTTATGGGGATATCATTCATTACTGAAGGCGCGATTCCATTTGCGGCGGCTGATCCATTCCGTGTTATTCCGGCATTAGTAGTTGGTTCAGCCACAGCAGGTGCATTAACGATGGCATTTGATGTATTATTACGTGTGAATCACGGGGGAGTCTTCGTGTTATTTATAGGTGATGCTGTAACGAATGTCTTCTTATACGCATTAGCGATTGCAATTGGTGCTGTCGTATCAGCCGTATTAGTTGCATTGTTTAAGAGAAAACCCGAACAAGTCACAGAAGCTTAATACAGCAAGATACAAAAAGGAGTTCGATTTAAATGGAATTAAAAGAGTTATTGAAAAAAGAACATGTCTTACTTGATCTTGATGCAAATTCTCGAGATGAAAGTCTTGACGAATTAATCAAAGTCATGCAAAATACAGGCGTTGTAGAAGATGCAGCCGTCTATAAAGAAGCGGTGCTAAATCGTGAAGCAGAAGGATCGACAGGAATTGGTTTTGGTGTGGCGATTCCACACGGCAAATCAACAGGTGTTAGTGAACCGGGTCTTGCCTTTGCTCGTTTAACCAATGAAGTTGATTGGCAATCATTAGATGGTAACCCCGTGACGTCAGTATTTATGATTGCGATTCCTGAAGAGCAAGCAGGGAATGAACACTTACAAATCTTGTCGCAACTATCACGAAAACTCATGCATGAAGATTTCCGTCAGAAGTTACAAGACGCTTCTTCAAGTGACGAGTTGTTAGCAGCGCTCGAAGCATAAGGAGGACCTATCATGAAGCAAGTAGAAGTAGTCGTTCAAAATGAAACAGGTTTACACGCTCGCCCAGCACAACAATTTGTGCAAGAAGCTAGCAAGTTTTCTTCTGATATTAAAATTGTAACAGGTGAAGAGCAGAAAGAAACTGAAGCTAAAAGTATTCTCGGCGTTATGACGCTAGGAATTGAAAAAGGGACGACAATTGGCCTTAAAGCAGAAGGCGAAGACGAAGAAGAAGCTATTGATACATTAGTCAACTTAGTCAAAAATAACTTCGAATAACAAGAAAAAGGTTGGCGCTAATTAGGCACCAACCTTTTTTTGTTCCACTCGCACAAAAGTATCATAAACCCGCTCAATTCTACATTACCAACTGATCACTTATTCAAACTCAATATCAGGATTAACCGACATTAGTTGCTTCACAAATAAACTATTATCTGAAGGGGAGACGCGAATCACTTGGTGATCGTATCCGTATGTAATTTCGAGTCTTGTCAGCGCCAGTGCTGGTGAAAACTTAAGACTACGAACTAAACGAATTTTTTCAATATCATGAATGTCGATTGATTTTTTAAAGGGTCCATAATAGGCAGTCAAATGGCGTTCTTCTACATGATAACGAACTGTCAGCCAGAACCAAACTGCTATAATTAACGCGATTATACTAATACTTAATAAAAGCATATCATTATTTATGAATGTCCAGATTAGAGCAATTGCAATAATGCCAAACCATAATATAGCGGTCCAAATATCTTTTCGAGATGGGTAAGTCATGTCGTCACTCCTTTAAAATTAATAAAAATTATGATTAAATAAAACTGTAAAATTTTGTTTTTGGGGTGTTAAGATGCCAGGTGTTATGATTATTTATTTAACATGTGTCTTCGGATTGTTCATGTTAATGTTTCAATTCGGTTTTCGGTACGTCTTTGGCATGGAAGCGACAGGTGATGCGATTTTTCGCCAGCAACCATATCACGATCAGAAAAAACGGATACAAAATAGAATCATGCAGATTTTTATAGGGTTGTTATTGGTTTCTTCACTAATCGAAACAAATATATCAGATATAATAGAAAATGTGTTCCTAATCTTGTTATTGGCTTACTTTTTTGTATCCGCGGTTCTATCTTTCATACATAATCCAGAATCTAAAGAGCATTGGTTGATTATCATTAATCGCATTCTAATAGTTGTTTTTATAAGCTTTCTGATTTGGTTATCTTAAATCGACATATCATGATACAGAACCATTTCAATTTCATGAACATAACGATGGGCGTGTGGGACGTCATCTAAATTAGAAAGCATCCCTGTAATAACGGGCTTTCTGACTTGTTTTCGGTTTATTTCATCCCGAATGACATCAATCGAAACTTGGTAATCGCTAGCCTGAGATAAGTTTTGTACGACTTCTTCTAACTTCGATAAGCGCAGTTCAATGGCATCGTACCACGATAGCTGTTGATCATGCGCTTTTTTTAATAATTGTTTTACTTGAATGTCGTTTAAAAATGGCAAATCTTCGCGTCTGCTAAATCCGCTAACAATATCATCGACTCGTTTAAGCACAAAACGTATGAGTGATTCCATGTCATAATGTGAATTAGCATGAATGATGACAGGAATATAAGCGCGAATCATACCTTCCAGCATTAAGGCTAAATCATATAGAATGGGTTTGATAGCTTGACCATAAAGAGTCTCTAACCCTTGCATATAAAATCGATGAACGTCAGTGTATTTATCCCGGATGACTTGGCGGATCGATTCGCTTAAGTAACCACCTTGTTCATAAGGGAGTTCCATGAATTCGCGATGCTCAATCACATTTTCGAAAAAATAGGTTAATTGGGCGACTAATCGTTCATGCGGGTCCTTAGGTTCTGTAATGGTCGAAATCCGAACTAATATACTATCAAAATAGTATTCTAATGCAGCAAATAATAAATCGTTCTTCGACTTGAAATAAGCATATAACGCCCCTTTAGAAATGTCGCATTCATCAGCGATTGCTTGCATCGACGTTTGGGAGAAACCTTTGTGTGAGAATAGCTTAATGGCATTGTTTAAGATGATTTGTTGTTTATCAGTCATGGTGCGTCAACCTTTCCTCATGCTGTAAAAACGTTTGAAAGGTTTGATAAGCGCGGCCTGGATTAGCTTTAAGGTCGCGTATATAACGTTCAATGGCTTGAGCAGGTACCGTTTCACTTTGTTGTATGCGTTTATAAATATAGTTTAAACTTTGCTGTTGCAATGAACGATTATGATGCATGGACTCTTTGAATAGTGCCATTCCTACAGCGCCGAGAACAGCCAGCACACCGATGATTATAGCTGTTTCCTGATTGATTGAAACGGTTGTTAATAGATAGATAAGGTTAAACACAGATATGGTGATCAGTGGAAAGGCAATCATTGAATAGATAATACTCTTTTTAAGTATAGGTGATAAATAGCTTTCCATCTCACTAAACCCTTGCTTCACGTAGGGAGATGCTTTTTTCGGTGTTAATAGTTTCATTATTCATCACTCCTTTAACGCTGGCTTCGAGCAATCATAATAAATTTAATTAACTGCAAGACAGCCATGAGTGTACTCGCTACATAAGTCAATGCAGCAGCATTTAATACTTTACCAACGCCATGGACTTCTTGATTTGAGATCATGCCTAGTTGGACGAGTTGTTTTTTTGCCCTGCGGCTGGCGTCATATTCGACAGGCAACGTCACAACTTGGAATAACACCGCAGCCGAAAAGAGTATAATCCCCACGGTTATTAAGTTCGCCATTTCTAAAAGAAAACCACCGATGAGTAGAAAAGGCGCCATTTGCGACCCAATATTGGCAGCTGGGAATAGTTTATGACGCAATAATAACATTGAATAATTCGTCGAGTCTTGAATCGCGTGACCGACTTCGTGTGCTGCTACGGATAATGATGAAATAGAGTTGCCGTTATGGACTGGGTCAGATAATCGAATGGTTTTCGCTTTTGGATCGTAATGGTCGGAGAGAGCTCCTTGTTTCGAGTGTGTCACTTGTACATGATGAAGCCCCTCAGCATCTAGTATGCGACGTGCGACTTGAGCTCCGTTCATTCGAGCAGATGCCTGGACTTGTGACCACTTTTCAAAGTTTCCTTTCACTTTTGATTGCGCCCACATGGCTAACCCGAGTGCCGCAAATATTAAAATATCCATTGGATGAAAAAACATCGTTTAGATCGCCTCACTTCAATCATTGACTAATTGGTCATTGTGTGACTTGTTGGTCACAAGGTTATTTTACTGCATAAATCTCACGGCTTCAAGTAAATAGTCTTAGTCGGATAAGGAAGGGTTTGTTTTAGCTAAATAGATGATATCATCAGGCCCTTTTGGCTGGGAAATAGACACAGTGCTAACGTCATCAAAATAGTCGTTTAACATACGAACAAAGTCCTCAGATGGTTGTGCGCTCCAAAAAGCGATGATTCCTCCTGGCATGAGAAGGTTTTGAAGTTGCTTTAAGGCTCGCGGTTCATAAAGGGACCCATTCTCGTCATACACCGTCCAATCAGGCCCGTTATCTATATCAAGACAAATCGCATTAAACCGGTCGGTTGTGCGATGAATCCACTCCGTTAAGTCGGCGTGAACGATGGTTGTCCTGTGATCTTCAATAGCATAATTCGTTATTGGAGCTAAAGTTTCGTGATTCCACTTAATAATCGCGTCTTCAATTTCAACGACTTTCACCTCGCGAACCCCATCATCTTTCAGTGCCTCTTGTAGTGAGAAGCCTACGCCAAGCCCTCCGATTAGAACTCGTTTGTCACCACTTAATCCTGCCAATGCTGAGCGTAACAGTTCTCGCTCAGATTCTCCATTATAGGTCGCCATTAAAAACGTGCCATTACTAATAATTTCATAGTGTTCACCACGTTGTTGTAATTGTAAATCGCCTCGGTCTGTTTTTAGCCGTTCAATAATATTGAGGGTTGTCATATTCGTTAACTCCTTTTGCCAGAAAATTCAGGCTAACTCTATTGTACGTTTGGTACAAAAAATAAACAATCAAGAGTTATGTTTGATATTGTAAAATTTTGTGATGATTAAGTTGTTATTTTGAGCAGTAGTTTTCACATAAATCATGACAATATGGTATAAATTTTATGAGAAAGGAAGGTGACTATCATGTCAAAACAGATGTGGGATGAAAGTTTTTCTGATGAAGATTTTGTCTATGGCCGAGAACCGAATCAATTTATTAAAGAGCATTATTCGGTGTTACCTGAGGGTGGAAGAATCGCTTGTTTTGCAGAAGGAGAAGGGCGTAATGCGGTTTTTCTAGCTGAACAGGGTTACGAGGTCACCTCGTATGATCAATCTGAAATTGGACTCGAGAAGACGAAACAGTTAGCTGAAGAACGAGGTATTTCAGTTCGAACGGTTCAGAAAGATTTAACAGCTGAAAAAGTCGAACCTTACTTATACGAAGGTGCTATTATGGTGTTTGGCCACGTGCCAAAAGATGATCAAGCATTTCTTGTTCAGAGCATGATCGACTCAGTTAAGCCAGGTGGATACATTATGTTCGAAGTATACTCTGAACACCAGTTACCTTATCGTTCAGGTGGACCGAAAACAGAAGAAATGCTTTATAATCCGAGTGAAGTATTAGAATGGATTGATGACTACAAATGTCTTCATTTCTATTATGGTGAAGCTGACCGAGTTGAAGGGAAGCGTCATTTAGGGTTAGGTCACGTCATCCAAGTTATGATCCAGAAGATATAAAAGAAGAGCTGGTTCTTAAGCCAGCTCTTCTTGTTCGTTTGGTTGATGATCTTGTTTTAATGCGTCAGGTTTCTCATACGTCACGTATGTATTGGCCATGAAGTCATGCATGGAACGTTTGTCTTCACGCACTATGACCATAATTCCACTAACGATAGCCGCGATTCCTAGTGTCAATGCATACACAATACCTGCCACTAAATGACGCAACAGCATCGTACCGATCGTAACTTTTTCGCTATCAAGACGTGCAATGCGGATGCCCATTGCTCGTTTACCTAGTGTATAACCATACCAGACAACAGGTAAGATTAAGAAATAAAGTAAGTTTAATAAATCTAAAGGCGTGTATTCGTCCAATACAAATTCTCCATAAATAGCAGCAGATACTAAGGCTAGGACAGAACTGATGGCGATGCTATCAACAATCGAAGCGACCAGTCGTATCCAAAAACCTGCCGGTGATGGTGTAGACATACACATTCTCCTTCTCTTCAAACATTACAGGTTCACAACAGGTGTTTGTATTATCACACCCAAAGTGAACCAGAATTTAGCGAAGTCAGTCCGTGACATTCAAAGATTTAGTAGAAATCGAATGCTTGTTATAATCAATAAATATTCACATGTCGAACCGATTGCTTACTATCCCACCATATTTTATGGTTCAAAGAGAATGCATATTAATATTTTCTTTTAAAACATACTTTCAACCTTGCCATTGTCAGCATTGACGATATACCAGCCATAGGTTGCGGTATGCGAACCTTCTTCACGCTCAACAACTTCGAATACTTGAACAACATAATCGTTGTCATCATTTTTGTGGTCAAATTTCACTTGGTAATTGCCTTCGTCTGGGAGGTCGATTGATTCCATAACACGTTCTTCTGCCTCAGATTCAGTTGTGACCGATTGATCACCTTCTTCTGATTGACTATTTTCATCTGAAGAATTATCCTCTTCCGCTTTGCCGCTATTTTCGTCTGTTTCATTGTTTTTCTCAGATGCGTTGTTTTCTTCAGATTGATTATTGTCTTCAGATTGCTCTTCCTTTTCTGGTTCTCCAATTGTAATGGATTGTTTGTCTGAATCAGTATTCTCTTGCTCCTCGTAACCTGATGATTCTTTTGCTTCGACCTCATTCTCACCTGCTTGATCGGTCGCAAATGAATAAACTAGAATGATTAATCCTAGTGTGACTAATGTTGTAAAAGTAAATGTTAAAAACCTTATCATAATAAATAGCACTCCTCTTCGCTGGCTTTATAACATTAGACGGAAATAGAGTCGATTTAGTGACATCATTTTAGAAATATTTAAGCATGGATTAAATTTTAGTAAGATAGAAATAGATTGACAAGAAGGAGTGTCAGAGATGCTAGTTCGTTTTAATTTTATGCTTTCGTTAACCGTGTTCGTTTTGATTTTATTAAACTATTTTACCGATTCAGTCCAAACCTCTCCATTTATTATTACCGGTTTAGTCAGTGTCGTTATTGGCTTAATTGGTGTTGAAAATGTAAGAAATGGGCTTAAATTTCAAGCAGGTTCTTTTCTGTTTGCAGCAAGCTTACTCATGCTGGTTGCGATTTTAGGTTTCGCTGGCGTCATTGAATTATAACTCAAAATATAAATGGTGATGGTTCCGACAATGCCGATTGAACGGTGCCAGGCAGTTTGCACAAACGCTTGGATTGTTTAAGTAGGTTTCAATAGTCAATTCCGAATGACAAGCTCCACAAAAAATGGCCTCTTGATGACGTTCGTCTTTATTCCACCGTTCAATCTCATGTTCCCTGTGTTCTTGATGGCATTCGTAACAAGGGAAATACGTGTTGCAACATTTGAATTTAATCGCAATCCGATCGACTTCTGATTGATAGTGCTTGCAACGCGTCTCGTCATCAATACTTCCAATTACATTTTGTATGTTCATAACACCTCTCCTTAGCGTCCCGAAATTTTTCTTCATTTTTCATTCCAACAATTCCTATCTTAAGTTATAATAATAAGAAATGTTTAAATTATCAAAAAATATTTCTTGGGGGAATCTTAATGATGAAGTTTCCGAATCCGACTGTTGAGCAATTTTTTCGCTCATATGTCATCTCTGATTTTACCGTAAGTCCGAATGAAGACAAATTATTATTCGCATCCAATTTAGACGGGAAGATGAACGTATGGGCTATGAACTTGCCTAATCAATATCCTTATTTATTCGCGCATCATAAACAGTCTGTTGGTGCATTGAAAGTTGATCCTGAAGGGCGGTATGTTATTGCCAACTATGATCACGAGGGGGATGAAAATCATCAGCTTTATGCATTGCCACCAGAGGGCGGGCTGCCCCAACCTTTAATCACTGGGGAAGATGAGGATAAATACTTATTCGGTCATTTATCTGAAGATGGTAATCGCTTGTATTACTACACATCCAAGGGAAACCCGAGTTATTTGAATACTTATGTCCGTGATCTAGAGTCAGGTCACGATACATTATTACATGAAGGAGATGGTGGGGCCACATTCTTAGCAACTGTTTCTGATGATGAAGAAGCTGTTGTGTTCACAACGCTTTATGCGAATACATACGTGTTAGGTTTTGTGAAAGTAAATGGCGAGACACACTATTTAACACCTGATCCTGATAGCGCTCATGTAACAGGTGGTGCTACGTTTGTTGGAGATGATATTTACTTCGTGACGAACTATGACAGTGAATATTATTACTTAGCTAAGTTTAATCTCCAATCGAAATCGTTCGAGTCAGTGCTATCACTTGAAGGCGAAAGCATTAATAATTTGAAATATGATCAAGAAAATAAGCAATTTTATATCGGGACGGTCAAAGGGGTTCAAAACTTTCTTTATCGCTATGATTTAAAAAATGGAACATTAGAAAGTCTCGATATCCCTGTAGACCATATCGGCAAACTGCATGTTGCGAAGTCAGGTAATATCTACATGTTAGGTCAAAGCGCCGTCACTCCACATAATATTTTTGTCCTAAATAATCAAGGGTGGAAACAGTTGACGGCAAATCATGTCTTAGGGGTTACACCTGAAGATATGGTTGACCCAGAAGTTGTGTCATATAAGTCTTTTGATGGTATGGAGATTGAAGCGCTATTATATAGAGCAAAACCGGAAAATGATAATGGTTATACTGTGTTTTGGCCACATGGTGGTCCCCAGGCATCAGAAGAAAAAACGTATCGTGCGATGTTCCAATGCTTCCTAAATCAAGGCTACACTATTTTCTGTCCGAACTTTAGAGGTAGTACAGGTTATGGTTCCTCATTCGTGAAGCTAGTAGAGCATGATTGGGGCGAAGGACCGCGATTAGATAATGTGTATGGCATTGAGTGGTTGTTTGACCAGGGGATTTCAAGTCCAGATAAATTGTTTTTAGTTGGTGGTAGTTATGGTGGTTATATGGCCCTGCTACTACATGGACGACATCCAGAATATTTTAAAGCGGTTGTCGATATTTTCGGTGTGTCGAACTTGTTCACCTTTGTCAATTCAGTGCCTGATCATTGGAAGCCGATGATGAAGAACTGGTTGGGTGACCCAGAGGAAGATTACGACCGCTTTGTCAAAGATTCTCCTGTTACTTATTTAGATAGTATGGAGAGACCGATGCTCGTCATACAAGGCGCTAAAGACCCGAGAGTTGTCAAAGAAGAGTCAGATCAGATTGTTGAGAAATTACGTGGCCAAGGTCGAGATGTTGATTATCTCGTGCTCGAAGATGAAGGTCATGGGTTTTCGAAAAAAGAAAATGAGATCAAGGTTTATCAAACGATGCTTGATTTCTTAGAAAAACATCAAGGTTAATAAATTGATAATAGGAGTGATCACCATGCGTGAACTTGTCACAATGGACCGCGAATTATATCCATTTGATTTATTCGGCGTACCGCATATGGTGGCGCTCCTTTTTTGTTTAGCCATCATTTGGTCGCTCTATCATTTTCGTAACACTCTTCGAATACAATCGCGTAAGCTTTGGAGATATAGTCTGATAGCTATATTGCTAATAGGAGAAATTAGCTTTCATGTTTGGTATGTCGCATATGGAGATTGGGATCTATCCGTTAATTTACCCCTGCAATTGAGTTCAATCTCGGTTTATTTAGTGGTGTTCATGTTACTGCTGAAGCGGCGATGGTTATTTGAGATTACATTTTTTATTGGCGTTACGGGTGGACTGATCGCCACGATGACACCAGAATTGTTTTTCGGCTTCCCGCATATACGATTTTTTCAATTCTTTATAGTGCATGCCGCTATTGTGGTGGGTTGTTTTTATATGCTTTTTGTGGAACGAATGGCATTAAGTTGGACGTCTGTTCTAAAATCTTTCTTAGCGTTAAATGTCATTGCTGTAATAGTATTTATGGTGAATGGAATGCTTGGTGCTAATTATATGTTCTTAAATAACAAACCGTCTCAAGCCACATTGATTGATTTTTTAGGTCCGTATCCATGGTACATCGTGACGTTAGAAGTGTTGGCGTTCACACTGTTTTGTCTAATATTTCTTTTAGTGAGTAAACAGAATAAATGATGAACCCTAAAAATTTCCACGATCTATTTGAAATATCGTCTATTATTTTAGTAAAGTATAATTAGTGACGCTTAAAGGGGGCAATCATCATGAAAGTAATTTTAATTCACGGTTTTTTTAGGTCTGATCGTGATATGCAAGACATGTCGAATTATTTAAAACGAGAAAATTATGAATGCTATACCCCTAATTTGCCCCTGACTTTTAATGAATTTGATGTGATCGTCTCACAAGTAGAGGATTTACTCGAAGCGATTGTCAAAACAGGTTTGTCACCAGGTGAGGAGATTCATTTGGTAGGTCATAGTACTGGTGGCCTCGTCATTCGAAAGTTATTAACGGACACAAATTATTTAGATGCCATTGGTCGCTGTGTTCTAATCGGTACCCCCAATCGTGGCAGCCAACTGGCCGATTTAGCCAGTAAAATACGAGGGTATGTTAATATCTTTAAAACTGTAAAATCGTTACGCAAAGAATATCTAGATAATATTGAGTTTCAGAACGAAACTGGTATTGATATAGGTGCAATTGCAGGTAATAAAAGCAAGCTCGGCTTTGACCCTCTAATTTCTGGTGAGAATGATGGGTTTGTTGAAGTCGATTCTGTTTACTTTCCAGGGTTACGTGATTTTAAAGTATTACCCCTAACGCATCGAACGATTCATCATGACGTTGAAACCTTCCAACAAGTCCAGCAATTTTTAGAAACAGGACAGTTTAAGTCATAAAAAAAGCCATCAACCAAAAGGGGAAGGTTGATGGCTTTGCTATATCTATATCTAACAAACTACTATTCTAAGGAGCTATTCTTGCTGTATTTGTTTGGTTGCGCTAATTAAAAGATTTTGAAAAAGTGAAAGATTGAGCTTGATGGCTTTTCTACTTTTTTACTTGGTTGTGTGTATTGATTTCTCTTATCAGTCACAATAGCATCGCGTAACATTTGATGATCAAACATGTTAATCGCCTCCTTATAGCGAGTGGTAATTTTTTCTCTCGTTTATCCATAATTAAGTATACCCACATCTTATGTGTTTGTAAACAATTTGGCACCTAAAAAATATAAAAAGTTTCATTTTGTTTTAGATATCTAATTATATAAAACTTTCTGACAATGAATGGTTATTCAATTCAACATAATGTTAAAATTTTCAGAAAACATACAAAAGTGAAAATATAGGTCTATCGTCCGACAAAAATTTTAAAAAAGGCTGCAGGTTGGTTCAGTTATGGCTGGATTTTATAATGAGGTCATGATATTATAATAAGAAAAGCGAACGTATGTTTGTTAATTTTGTGCGATCATAGTGAAAGGGGATTTCTATGAAAATATTCCATACAGCTGACTGGCATCTTGGTAAAATCGTTCAGGGTGTTTACATGACGGAAGATCAAGAGTATATTTTAGATCAATTTGTAAGGGATGTTGCTGAAGATCGACCAGATGTGGTTGTGATAGCAGGTGATTTATACGATCGTGGAGTGCCACCTACTGAAGCAGTACATGCGTTGGATCAATGTTTAGCCCATATTGTTTTAGAATTGAATATACCTGTTGTTGCAATCTCAGGAAACCATGACAGCCCAGGACGTTTACGGTTTGGTAGTCAGATGATGAAAGATCAAGGGCTTCATATTGTTTCAGAGCCATCGAAACAGCCTGATCCTGTGGTATTACATGATGATGCTGGAGCGGTTCATTTTCATTTGATCCCTTATACAGAGCCTGGAACAGTTAGGCATTTATTTAATAATGACACGATTAAAAGTCATCATGATGCAACAGAAGCCTTGGTTAACTCTCTAAAAGAAACGATGGATGAATCTGCACGCCATGTTATGGTAGGTCACTTGTTTGCAACTCCTAAAGGACAAGAACAGGATAATACAAGTGATTCGGAACGACCACTGGCTATTGGTGGAGCAGAGCATGTGGATGCATCACTATTTGAAATGTTTGATTATACGGCATTAGGCCACTTGCACCAAGCGCATTTTGTCGGACAAGAATCGATTCGCTATTCAGGCTCGCCTTTGAAGTATTCCATTTCTGAAGAAAACCACCAAAAAGGGTATTTAGTTGTTGATTTAGATCAAGATGGAACAGTTAGCATTGAAAAGCGTTCGCTACAACCGAAACATGATATGCGTACGGTAGAAGGCTACATAGATGACTTGCTTAAGGGAGAAGTGAATGAAGATTATGTGTTCGTTCGTTTACTAGATGAAGAAGCGATTCAATTTCCAATGGAGCGAATACGTTCTGTGTTTCCAAATGCCTTACATGTTGAAAGGCGCTTACCTCAGTCTAGTCATCATGCTGAACAAGAAGAGCGGGTAGCGCGGCATCGTATGTCAGACATGGAATTATTTCAAGCATTTTACCAAGATGTCAGAGGGGAGAATCCATCTGAAGAAGAAGAGGCTATTATGGCTGAAGTATTCCATGATGTATTAAATCAAGACTAGTATGAGAGGAGAAACACGGCATGAAACCTTTAACCTTAACTTTAACAGCATTTGGACCTTACCGCGAACGTGAAGTGATTGATTTTCAACAGTTAAAACATCATCGTTTATTCGTTGTATCTGGTAAAACAGGTGCTGGTAAGACAACCATTTTTGATGGAATTAGTTATGCGCTTTATGGGACAGCGAGTGGGGAAGACCGTGACCATGAACAATCGTTAAGAAGTGACTTCGCCAATGATCAATTACATACTAGTGTTGATTTAACGTTTGAAATTGGTGGCGAAAGATATCGTGTTTACCGGCAAATGCCCCATGTTAAAGAGGGTAACAAGACAGCAACAGGAGGGCGACATGAACTATATCATTTAACTGAAGACGGGGAAGTACCTTATGTTGATCGGCAAAAAAAGTCTGACGTCGATGAGCAGATTAAAGCGATTGTCGGTTTAACCCAAGATCAATTTCGTCAAATTGTCATGTTGCCACAGGGTGAATTCAGAAAGCTGTTAACATCTGATACGGAAAATAAAGAAGCGATTCTACGCCGGATATTTAATACCATCCCTTATCAAGAATTAAGTGAACAACTCAAAGAAAAGCGTGAAGAAGCCAAGAAAGAAAATGAGCATGCTCTTAAAATGCGTGATCATTATGTGCATGCGATTTTGAACAAATTGCCTGAACGGGACTCTCACTTATTTCATGTCTTAAACCAAGACTATTACAACATTAATCAAGTTATTGCTGGCTTGAATGAGGAAAGAAAACATTATGTTGAGCTTGTGAACCAACTTGAACAGGAAAAACAGCGGTTGAATACGGAATTTGAAAAGCAAACAGATCATATTCAACAAGCTAAAACAACACAAGAAGAATCCAAAAATTTAGAGCAAAAGTCAACGCGTTTGAATCAGTTGTTAGAACGAGAAGACGAGATGCAACACAAGGAACGATCCTTACAGCAAGCTGAACGCGCTGCACAGATTGAACCTTATGAACAACAGTACCGTGATATCAAACAAGAGCTAACAAATCAACAAAGAACAGTGGAATCATTAACACAGAAACAAGAGCAAGCGGATCAACACTTAAACCAAGCAACGACACTTTATCAACAAGAAAAGGCCAAAGAAACGACACGACAAGAAATTCATGTTGAATTCACTCGATTAAAGGACATACATCCCAAAGTCCAAGCTCTTCATGAACAAGAAACAAAACTTGACCAAATGAAGATCGACTTAAAAAATGCGGAAAAGCAAAGTCATAACTTAAATAAACAATATGATGAGCAATTTGAAGCTCTTCAATCTAAGCGGAAACAAGTAGAGCATTTGGAACAAGCTGTAGAGAATTATTTATCATTAGTTGAACAACGCCAAACAAAGCGCGAGCAATACCAACTCGTAAGGGATTACGCGAAACAATCCCAAGAAAAACAAGCATTGGTGCAATCAATTCAAGAGCAAAAGCGACTTTATGAACATTCCAAGGCAGAGTATGATGCACTGCAGAATCACTGGTTAAATAGCCAAGCGAGCGTATTAGCGTCTCACTTACATGATGATGAAGCGTGTCCAGTCTGTGGAAGTGTGGACCATCCAGATAAGCAGACTGCAACAATTGATGCTCCTTCAGATGAAAAGTTAGAACAAACAAGGCAGAAGATGGATCAAGTCTACGGAAAACTCAATCAGTTGGAAGGACAAAAAGAATCGATTGAGTCGAATTTGAAATCACTTGAACACCAAGTAATTGAATCAGGTGAGACAGTAAAAGATATTAACCAAACACGTCAAAGAATAGAACGTGAAGGACAAAAATTAAAAGAACAAGTAGAACAGAAAGACAAACAAAATCAGGATTTAAAACAATTAAGGCAAGATGTGAAATTGGTTGAAGACCATCTCAACACACTTCGCCACCAGAAGGAAAAGCAGAACGAAGCACATCAAAAATTAACGGCAGATGTACAGTCTGAAGAACGGACTTACCATAATTTATTAAATGATATACCCGAAGAAGTGCGTCAACTTTCCCAGTTAGAAGAGAAGCTTGCTCAATTAGAAGCTGAGCAAAACCAACTTCAGAAGGATTGGGAAAACGCCCAGAAAGCTTATGAGCAGGCGCAGGAACAAAAAACGACTATTGATACTCAATTAAACGAAGCTCGTCATCAATTAAACCAACTTGAAGATAAACAAACCCGTCTACATTCAGAGTTTGAGTCTAAACGTCAAGAAGCTGGGTTTACGAATGTTGAGGATTATGAAAAGGCTAAGCTAACAACCGAAAAACGAGAACAAATGAAACAAGAAATCGAACAATACCGACAAGAAGTATCAGTGCTAAAAGAACAAGTTGAAGAATTGAAGCAGCGCTTAGAAGGGAAACAACTCGAAGATATAGAAACGTTAGAGCAACAATTACAAGCTGTGAAAAATGCTTATGAACAAACACTGAATAACTACAACACCCATATGCGGCAACTTGAGACGATTGATGAGCTCATTAATAATCTCAAAGAAAATCAAGAGACTATTGCCGAAAAAGAAAAGCAATTAGGCCAGTTCACAGATCTACATGATTTGATTCGTGGTCACAATGAACAACGCCTATCATTTGAACGCTATTTACAAATTGATTACTTAAATCAAATTATTGAAGCAGCGAACATGCGATTACGTCATTTATCAAATGGTCAGTTTTACTTGGTAAGAAGTCAACGTCAAGAAGCGCGAGGCAGACAAAGTGGTTTGGGATTAGATGTGTTCGATGCTTACACAGGTCAAGAACGAGATGTGAAGACTATGTCAGGGGGAGAGAAGTTTAATGCTTCCTTATGTCTTGCGCTTGGTATGTCTGATGTGATTCAAAGCTATCAAGGGGGCATCTCGATAGAAACGATGTTCATTGACGAAGGCTTTGGTTCATTGGATGATGAATCTCTGAATAAAGCAATTGATACGTTAATCGATCTACAGCAATCAGGAAGAATGATTGGAGTCATTTCCCATGTCGATGCTCTGAAGTCAGCTATACCAGCTGTGTTAGAGGTTTCAAAAACGATGGACGGGTACAGCCAAACACAATTTATCGTAGATTAAGTATCATTAAAAGAGCGAACATAACCCATGTGGTATGTTCGCTCCTTTTTATTTAACAGAATATATGAAGGGCGATGATATATGACGCCCACTCGCTGGTATTGCGCCTTCACTCGATGGAAAAGGTCGCTCACTCGCTGGTATTGCGCCATCACTCGATGGAAAGGCTAACTCACTCGCTGGTATTGCGCCATCACTCGATGGAAAGGCTAACTCACTCGCTTGTATTGCACCCAAACTCGATGGAAAACACCTTCGACTCGCTGGAAAACTACCTAGTCGCAAACAGTCAACTCCATAAATAGATAAAATACCTACTCGAGTGAAGTCGAATTGAAATAGAATTATAGATGATAATCATCATCTTTCAAAAGAATACGTAATTTCCGTTTCGCAGCTTGTCCCCAACCTTTAACGGCATCAATGGTTGCGCCTTCTTTTTCGGCAATTTCGGCAAGTCCATAGCCTTGGATGATTCGCTTTTCAACAAACAACCATTGTTTATCGGTTAAGTAGGAACGTACAGAGGACCAAAAATGCGGGTCGAATTGTTCCATCTCTATAGGCGTAAAGGATTGCTCTTCCATAAATTCTTTCATAACTTCCCGGTCTTGAATGCGTGTCCGTTTACGGATTAAATCAATTAATCGACTACGTATGAGGATCGAAGCCATTTTTGAAAAAGTATCCGTATCTCCGTATTTCTTCCATGCTTCCCATAGTGCCAGCATTCCTTCTTGATAGAAATCCCCATGAGGGTCGCGAATATTTAATCGATGGATATGATAATGAATCATTCGTTTGTATTGGTCTAATATTTGGTCGAAATGATCGGTTTTCATTTATTTGCTCCTCTAATTAAGAGGCCGGCCTTCAAGTAATACTGTAATTAACTTTTACAAATTTGTCATTTTGGGTTTTGCGCAAATTAATATTGAGATAATGCTTTTTTCTATCAAATTAAAGCAGTTATTTACAAAAAGTCATGACTTTTTAACATTATAAGTGAATTTTCTACAAATCAGCTGATAGGATTTCAACTATATAATCGTTTAACCCCTACCCAAGGTGTTAAAAAAATAGCGGTTTATCACATTAAGTGATAAACCGCTTACCATGATTAACCAAATGGATACTGATAGTTAATTTCCTCATTAAATTCCACATAATCAAGGTAAATCATTAATAATAAGTACCATTTTCCGTTCTGTTGGTCTCGAATAACAATATGATCTTTACCTGCTTCTTCAATAATGCCGGTGAACATCATATCGTTCCATGCTTCATTATTTTCAAAAGTCATATAAAAAGTAGCTTCTTTTCCTGTGTTCAAACGTAGAATGTTTTCAATATATGATTGTTCACGCGGGATTCCACTGATTGATCCAGGACCACTTCCATTTTGCATCCAAGGTGGCATGCCTTGCATTCCCTGCATGCCCTGCATGCCCTGATTCTGTCCCATATTGGATTGAGGGGGCATATTAGGATTCATTTGCTGGCCGTACATATTTTGTTGTGGCATTTGTTGCTGTGGCATTTGTTGTTGAGGCATATGCTGTCCTTGGCCTTGACCTTGCCATTGATTTTGTTGGGAAGGAGAACCTTGGTATGGAGGCATATTTCCTCCTTTGACATTAGGATTGAAGCCCCATGGTTTGTTGTTTGGTCCGCCTTTGTTCATTCCCATTTGTCCTCCTTTGTAAGGTGTTTTATGAGATGATCCACCTTGGTTCGATGATTGTTTTCCTTTGTTTGGATACCATCCTTGTTGGTTTTGTTTAGGTTGGTAAGGTTTTTGAGCGGGCTGTTTGTAGGGTTCTTTTTTGAATGATGGTTGAGATCGTTCATTGTCGTTTTGGTGATCCTGATTATTATTAGACTGATCCAAAATAATCAACCTCCTTAAATTAGTTAATGAAGTTAAGCCCGACTATAAGATATTAGGGCATTCTCCCGGAAACGGATTATAAAAACAATGTGACTTGTATCTTCCTGCCAAAGGTTGCCCGAACCATTCAGGTGGGCAATCTCCTTCTGGACGGAAAAACCAAAGTGAGAATTGTCCGGGACTAAATGTTTCGCCCCTCGCTGCTCTTCTGGCCAATCGAATATCTTTCTCACGAGCCCGTTGATAAAAATAGGAACGTTGAACAGCTTCAAATCCACCAGGTGATTGATAAATCATGTCAGGCAGTGATCGTATATCTTCAAAATCTAAACAATCACCTAGTACACGATTAACACCAACATTTCCGACTAGTAACATACCAAGCTGACCGTCCCCTTCTGCTTCAGCACGCATGAGTCGAGCGAGTTCTCTTAGTTGTGCTTCTGTATACTTTATTGCGGCCAAATGATCACACCTTTTTAGGGCCAATTTTCATCACTAGTTCATGTATATGTAGGCTAATGTAATTCATGATAGGTTTTAGTTAAAAAAATACCCCTTAAGCCAGATGTTGGCTTAAGGGGTATTGGAAAGTTCATGCTTATTAAACTTGTAAGAGTTTTTCTAATTGATCGCGTTCTTGGCGATGCCCGATATAAAAGGAGCCAAATTCAGCGAAGCGAGCGCTCACTTCATCAAAACGCATTTCATAAATAAGCTTCTTGAATTGAAGCATATCATGAGCAAACAAGGTCACGCCCCATTCCCAGTCGTCTAAACCTTGACTTCCGGAAATGATTTGACGAACCTTACCAGCGTATTTACGTCCAGTCATGCCATGTTGATACATTTGCTTACCGCGTTCTTCTTTCGGAAGCATATACCAGTTGTCATCACCTTCGCGGCGTTTATCCATTGGGTAGAAACAAATATGGTTCCATTTAGGTAAGATTGGCTTTAGCCGAGCCTGTATTTCAGGGTCTGTTTCAGGGTCTTTACCTTGAGCCATATAAGTTGATAATTCAACGACGGAAATATAGGAATAAGGTTGTGTGAAAAACTCCGCCATTTTGGTTTTGTCTAAGGCGAATTCAAGATCTGTTAATTCTTCAGTTGTCGGTCGAACATTTAAGAATAATAAATCTGCTTTATGACCAATCATTTTATAGAAACCGAAGCTACCTTGTTTGTCAGCTTCAACATCTTGCCAAGAGGCCATTAAGTGGTTAAGTTCGCTGACAGCTTGATCACGTTCTTCTTGGCTCGCTTTTTTCCAAGCGGTCCAATCGATTTGGCGGAAATCATGAAGCATGTACCAACCGTCTAATGTTTCAACTGCTTCTGGCATTTGTGTCACTCTCCTTCAAATAAATCATCCATTAACTACTATAACACAAGGCATGTCTAGGGTTAAAAGAAATACCTATGAACGTTTTGTTAACTCGAGATGGTCTTGTTTCGTTTGTGCATAAGGTTCAACCTATTATCAAACCATTCCTGTTCTGTTTCAGTAAATGCTTGATTAAAGACTTCAATATTTCGCTGTTTTAACTTTGTGAGGAGCTGATCTTTTACTTCTTTCGTTGATAAAGATTTGCCCAGTAACTGTTCTAAAGAAGCCATCACATCTGGTTTGATCGAAGGATAGGTGAATTTCGTTTCTTCACCTTGAACAGCCTTTTCATAAAATTGCTTAACTACGTCTGCTCGTTTCTGTCCGTCGCCTTCAATACATAAGTAAATTTGCACAGCCGTTCCTTGTTTGACCCGTCTTTGAGAAATACCAGCGAACTTTTGACCATTAATACTTAAATCATAAGTACCGGGACAATACGATTCGGATATCTCATAAGCATCGATTGTATAAGGTTCGTCTTCTAATAACCAACGAATAAACTCAACCATCGCTTGATAACTGTCATGGATATCGAATTGTTTTTCTTCTGGGAAAATGAGTGAAAGGTTAAGCACCCCTTCGTCTAACAAAACAGCTAGCCCTCCAGAGTTCCGAATAATCACTTTGTATCCTGCTTCGTTTAAAAACTGAATGCCATCATTTATGTAGGGTGTTCGACTGTCAGGGATTCCTAATACCACTGTAGGGCGGTGAACCCATAAATGGATCGCGGGTTGTTTTGTTTCAGTTGCGGTTAAACATAGCGTGTCATCAATCGCAAATGACGTCATGATATCGGATTGGTTAATATCACTGTCATCAATGAGACGCAACTGGTTAAATTGTAATAACGCATGATTCATCTTCATCGATCCTTTTTGTTTGAACTCCCTTCATTATAGCAAACTTGAACAATGAAAAGAAAAGTTTTGTAAAGCCCGTTGTTGATATTGTGATCCGCTTTCGGCGGACGCTTTTACCCATAGGGTACAAGTGCAACAACTGTTCAATCTCACTACGTTCGTTTTTCACAGTGTTTTCTATGCAGGGGCACGGCTCGAGCCAGGCAACTACATCGAATAAGCTTCTTTGCTACTTGCACCGAGGAAGCTACTTCGAAGCGTTACGAGAAGACGCAGGTGCATCCCTCGGCCTAAAGGCGTGGCCTTCGGGGTCTCGAGACACGTGCTATTCCCGTGATGGCCCGGACGGCCTAATGTCAACGTTGGTCACAGGACGTGACCGAACTTAGTTGACCAGGAGTCGCCACCTTCGCTTCTCACAATTCAACAACTCAGTGCTAAACTATTTAAATATTAACTCAACAAATTAGTACTAAATCAAAAACTAATAGTGCTTAATGGAAAGGGCGAAAAATGTTAAAATAGTGATAATTTTAAAATAGTTAAGGTGGATCAATCATGAAACGATTACTATTAACAGGTTTCGAACCGTTTTTAAATTTTCCAATCAATCCAACGAAAACAATTGCCGAAGCTTTAGATGGGCAACAAATAGGTGAATATGAAATTATTAGCCGTATATTACCCGTTAATTTTGCGACAAGTGGCGAAGCAATGACTCAATTAATTAGTGACCTAGAACCTGATGCGATTGTGGCATTAGGATTAGCAGGAGGTCGGCACAAAATCACACCTGAAAGAATTGCGATTAATTGCAATGGAGGGGTTGAAGAGGATAATCAGGGCTATATTCCTGATGGAGAACCAATTGTAGAAGATGGTCCAGATGGGATCTTCTCAACATTGCCGATTCAAAAAATGGTCGATCAAATGAAAGAAGCAGGTTATCCAGCTGAGATATCTAATTCAGCTGGGACTTATCTGTGTAATCATGTGATGTATCGAGCGCTTTATACTATTAAATCGCAAGCTGAACAGATACCGTGTGGTTTCATTCATATGCCGGCTTCTCATAAACTAGCGATTCAGCATGGAAAACTACCCAGTTGGTCACAGTCAGATCTACAACAAGCTATAGAAATTTGCCTGAAAACCATTGGGGCCAATTCATAATGCGTTTTACATTGTACCCATTGGGTAACGAAGCAGTCGTCGTAGTCCTAGGTGAAACGATATCGCCCGCCATTCATGATGATGTGGTGCATTATTATCAAATGATTCAACAGGCAGACTTGCATTATGTCACAGATATTGTTCCAACTTACCGATCCATTGCTGTTTATTATAATTGGCGCCAAACGAATTATGATGAGATGACAGATTTGATTGAGGAAATATTAAATCAAGATGACTCATCTAATAGTTCGCCACAACGGCGGACAATTCATTTGCCCGTTTGTTATGATGAAGCGGTTTATGCTCCTGATTTGGCTTATCTTGCACAAGCTCATCAATTAACGGAGAAAGAAGTCATCGAACGCCATACGGCACCTTTTTATCGTGTTTATATGATTGGGTTTCTGCCTGGGTTTCCGTATATGGGTGGTTTAGATTCAACGTTAGAAACTTCTAGGTTAACGACACCAAGAGCTCATGTGCCAGCTGGGAGTGTTGGGATTGCAGGAGCACAGACGGGTGTTTATTCAGTCGACTCGCCTGGAGGGTGGCAAATTATCGGTCATACACCTATCCAACTGTATAACCCAAATTCTGAGGATCCGACATTGATTAAAATGGGTGATTGGTTAACATTCCAGTCGATCTCTAAAGAAACATATGAAGCGATTAAACAAGATGGTCGAATAGAAGATTTTGTTGAGGAGGGGTGAGAATGGAAGTTGATTTAAATGCTGATATTGGCGAAAGTTTTGGACCTTATAAAATAGGTGATGATCAACGTCTGATGGATATTGTTTCGTCTGTCAATGTCGCCTGTGGTTTCCATGGTGGTGATTATCGTGTCATGCATCAGGTCGTTAAACAAGCTGTTGATAAGAATGTGAAAATTGGAGCGCATCCTGGTTATCCAGATTTAATTGGTTTCGGACGTCGCCATATCGAGATGACATCAGATGAAATCTATCAATTAATGGTGTATCAAATTGGAGCACTGCAAGCTGTTTGCCACGCGCATCAGACATCATTACATCATGTGAAACCCCATGGCGCTTTATATAACTTAGCTGCTAAAGACCGAGAAGTCGCTCATGCTGTTGCTCAAGCTGTATTTGATGTCGATCATGAATTATTGTTATTTGGATTAGCTAATAGCGCTTTGCTTGAAGCAGGAGAGGCTATTGGTCTCAAGGTGGTTTCAGAAGTATTCGCTGACAGAACATATACAGAGGAAGGTTTGTTAACACCACGTAGTCAAAGTCGGTCTGTATTGACTGAGATGGATGATATAAAAGAACAGGTCCAACAAATAGTTTTTCATCATGGTGTGACAACACCAAATGGAACGCAAATTCATTTAAGAGGCGAAACGATTTGTTTTCATGGTGACGGAGAAGATGCGTATCAACATGCACGATTTATTCGAGAGTATTTGCAAGATGAAGGAGTCGTGATTAAGGCACGTGATCCCCATGACTAATCAGACGCGACCATTATTACAAGTCGATTCCGCTCAATTACCTTTAACGGTACAAGACTTAGGTCGACCAGGTTATCAGCATTTAGGCATTCCTGTTTCTGGTGCTATGGACCGCTATGCGTTAATTACTGGGAATCAATTATTGAATAATGATCCTGGGTATGCAGCATTAGAAATCACACTAGGTGGCGTATCACTTACCTTTATAGCGAAGTCCGTCATTTGTGTAACAGGTGCAGACTTGAACGCGACTTTAGACGGGAAGAGAATCCCCTTATGGCAAACGGTCAAGGTTGAATGTGGACAAACACTTTCGTTCGAGCGCCCATTGAAAGGCGCACGTGCTTACCTTTGTGTTTCAGGTGGTATTGTTTCTCAATCTTGGTTAGGAAGTCAATCAGTGTTTGAAAAGGGTCAACTAGGTCGGAAATTAAAAACAGGTGATCAGGTGTATGCGACCGACAAAGTCACGGAAGCAGTAGTCGAACAACAATTATCACCCGATTTAATTCCTGAATATACCGCACACATGACATTACGAGTGATCTTAAGTCCTTACGCTGAACGTTTATTGAAGGAATCTTTAGAGCACTTTTTTCAGGCAACTTATACCTTTCAAAAGGGCGACCGTATGGGGTGCCAATTACATCATGATCAACCTTTAATACATCAAACAAGTGACAATATGGTCTCTGACGTCGTGAGTTATGGGACGATTCAAGTGCCTGCAAGTGGGCAGCCCATGATGCTATTAGCAGACAGGCAAACAACAGGTGGTTACACAACGATTGGCACGGTCATTACGGCTGATCACTGGAAATGCGCCCAGTTAAGACCAGGCTCAACGATTCGATTTCAAAGTGTATCGATTCATGACGTTGATCAGTTACTACAACCCTGGAAAGAAAAATAATAAATTTTTAAGCAGTTGGCATGCCTAGTAAGTAAGCGGTTTGATTAAGGATGTTAGGTAGGAGGTTGGGTTTTAATGGATGTCGAAACAAGCTATAATATGACTAGAGAAAACGAAATAAGAGTTGTGAAAAGAAAGGTCGGGGAAAATGGCATATCGTGATGAAAAATTAGATGAAGAAAAAGTATTTAAAGATCCTGTCCATCGTTATATTCATGTACGTGATCGCGTCATTTGGGATCTGATTGGTGCACGTGAATTTCAACGCCTTAGACGTATTAAACAACTCGGAACGACTTATTTGACCTTTCACGGTGCTGAACATAGTCGCTTTAATCATTCATTAGGAGTTTATGAGATTGTGAGACGGATTATCGAGAACTTCCGTGAAGAACCCTTTTGGAATGATGACGAGCGGTTGTTATGTTTGTGTGCAGCGCTTTTACATGATTTAGGCCATGGCCCTTTTTCCCATTCATTTGAGAAGGTTTTCGATTTAGATCACGAAGATTTCACACGAAAAATTATTTTAGGCGATACGCAAATTAATGCTATTTTAAAACGTGTTGACCCGCAATTTCCGCAAGATGTCGCTGATGTCATACATAAGACGTATTCTAATAAGTTGGTTGTTAGTTTGATTTCGAGCCAAATTGATGCGGATCGAATGGACTATCTTCAGCGTGATGCATATTTCACAGGTGTTAGTTATGGACACTTTGATATGGAAAGAATTCTCCGAGTCATGCGACCGAAAGAAGATCAAATGGTGATTAAGGAAAGTGGGATGCATGCCGTAGAAGACTACATTATGAGTCGTTATCAAATGTATTGGCAAGTTTATTTCCATCCTGTGACTAGAAGTGCAGAAGTGATCTTATCGAAGATCTTACATCGTGCTAAAGAATTATATTTTGCTGATGATTTTCAGTTTAAATTAAAACCTCGCCATTTTGAAAGTTTCTTTGAGCAAGAAGTGAGTTTAGATGATTATTTGAAACTGGATGAAAATGTGGTGTTTTATTACTTTCATATTTGGCAGGAGGAAGATGACGAGATTTTAGCGGATTTATGCCGACGCTTTGTCGACCGTGATTTGTTTAAGTATATCGAATTTGACCCAGCTGATCAGTATCAACAATTAATCGAGCTTAAAGAAAGTTTTATTCAAGCAGGTGTTGATCCAACTTATTATTTAGAGGTTGATTCGTCTTCTGATTTACCATATGACTTTTACCGCCCTGGTGAAGAGGAAGAGCGATTGCCGATTCATCTACAGTTACCTTCAGGTGAATTGAAGGAACTCTCTAGGCAATCTGAAATTGTTGAATCCATTTCAGGAAAAAAACGAACCGATCATAAGTTGTATTTTGCGAAGGATTTAATTGATCAGTTGCCAGATGACGATGTTAGTAAACAGCGGATATATGACATATTAAAAGGGTAAGGAGTTGTGCTCATGTTAGAGGATCATGCAAAGTTGATGGCGTTTTTTGAACAGGCAGATGAAATTGTCGGACGTAAACGACTGCAAAAGATGGTATATATTCTTAAGAAATGTGGCTTTGATTTTTCAGAACGTTATACTTTTCATTTTTATGGTCCATATTCTGAAGAGCTATCGACGCGAATAGAAGAGTTATGTAACTTAGGATTCATCGAAGAAGAGCGTGAAAAAGAAAAAGGCTATTATCAATATCGTTATCAATTAACCGATCGAGGCGTTCACTTTTTAGAGCAATCAGATTTAAGACCAGAGAATATGACAACCCTAATTGAAGAAATGGATGAACATAGCTCAAAATTTCTTGAGTTAGTCTCGACGATGCTTTATTTTGAGGATTTCTCAAAAGACGAAATCGAGGAAAAAGTACAAACCGTTAAGAGTCAACAAAACTATACAGTTGATGATTTTGAAGCGGCTTGGGAGTTTATTGCCCGATTAAACGCACATTAAGAAGGGGGAATGCCTTCTTCTTAAATTTGAGAATATTCGTGTGAATCGTTAAGATGGATGTGGTGAATTAAATAGCTTAGGAGTGACTCAAATTATGGAACGCAACTTAAAAGTCGTAGGTATTTGTGGTAGTTTGCGCGAAGATTCTTCAAATAAAAGGTTACTAGATTTAGCCAAAACGATGCTTCCGGATTATGTGGAATATGAATCCTTAGAGTATCAAGATGTGCCAGTATTCAGTCAGGATATTGAAAAACCTGTTCCTGAACCTGTTCAACGAATGAAGGACCAGGTTGAAAGTGCTGACGTTCTACTCATTGCAACCCCACAATACAATGGTTCGTTTCCAGGAAACCTAAAGAATGCAATTGATTGGATGACACGCCCAGGTGGCCATAATTCAATTTATGGTAAAGTAGCTGGTGTTGTGGGTTGTACACCAGGTCAAAGTGGTACGATGCAAGCGCAATTACATCTTAGAGAAGTATTGAGCCATTTAGGGATTCAAGTTCCAGCTCAACCTCGTGTGATGATTAGTGGTGTACTTGATTTAATCGATGAAGATGGTAATTTACAATTACCAGAGGTAGAGGTTAATAACTATCAAAAAATGCTAAATGAAGTGATTAAGCTAGCCCAAATTAAATCAATATAAATAAAACAGGTTAGCCTCATTAGTGAGGCTAACCTGTTTTATTTTTGTTCTAAACGACGGATACGCTCATCTAAATCAGGGTGAGATGAAAGTAACTTCATGAGTCCGCCTTTATTATTAATTTTCATTGTTTGGATCGCATCATCATTCGTGTTGTCCTGTACAGTATTAACTGTGTTTTTTAGCGATTGCAGTGCGTGTTGCATTTTATCTTTACCGGCTAAGTCGGCACCGCCACGGTCAGCGTGGAATTCACGGTAACGTGAGTACGCCATGACGACCATGCTGCCAAGGATTGAGAATAGGATTTGGAACACAATAATCGATGCAAAGTGTACGACGAAACGCATTTCTTCGTTTACAAAGTTGGAGACAATTGACGCAACAATACGTGATAAGAAGACGACAAAGGTGTTAATGACGCCTTGTAGTAATGTCATCGTGACCATGTCACCATTGGAAACGTGTGCTACTTCGTGTGCTAACACACCTTCAACGGCGTCGTCATCCATTGAATTGAGTAGTCCTGAAGAAACAGCAACAAGTGATCTTTTTTTCGATGGCCCTGTTGCAAATGCGTTCACTTCTTGTGAACGATAAATACCAACTTCGGGCATATGCATTAAACCAGCAGCACGTGATAGACGGTGAACACGTTCAACAAGCTGACGTTCAGCTGTCGATAAATTATCATTCGGATCAAGGACTTGTACCTTCATCATCTTCTTAGCCATCCAACGAGAGATTGCTAAGGAAATAAATGCACCGGCAAAACCAACTAAGATACTGAAAACACCGAGTGAAACGTAGCTAATACCTACGCCAACTCCACCATTATAAATTGGACCAATATCAGTAAATGATGTGATGGCTGACCAAACAATGACGATCGTTGTTAATACGAGAATGTTTGTTAATAAGAAAAATAAGATTCTTTTACCCACTATACTTCCCTTCCTTTCTTAATCGTCCATTCGTATTATACCACGAAAACAAGACAGCGAAAATGTAAAAGCTTCCTTAACAATGACAATTTAACGAAATAGTAAAACGATTCAGACGCCATGAACATATGATGAATAATGTATGGTTTAAGATTACGAAGGAGGAATCGTTATGTATTATAATGATGAAGAATATCTTGTCCCACCCACTTATCTATATGCACCGATGAGACAGAATTATGAAGGCGAAAGTATAAGTGGTGACGCAACATGGACTGAAGGTGGTCCTGTTACGAAATGTAATTTAGCTTGGTCGGATATGAATCATATGACAACGGCTGTTAGTACTGACAGTCCATATACTTGTGGTCAATTATTAAATGTGAGATTCGAAGACACAGGTAAAGAAGTGACGGTGAAAGTGGTGGATACGGTAGCAGGTTATCCACAGAATCGCTTGAATTTACATCGACAAGTGTTTGAAGCCTTAGGGGCTAATTTAGATTGGGGAATTATACCAATTCGCATTTCGGTCGTTCCAACAGACGGAAACGGTCAATTACGTGATGTTTTATGGAATGTACTCGGGCAAACTTATCCAGGAGCCACAATAAAAAATAGTCAGTGGCAAGAAGAAGAGAATGTATCAGGGGGTTACCTGAAAGAGTCGTATTTGTTCACATTAGGTACATCAGAAGGTGATATGACTGTCAGAGGAGATGTGGTCTTTCATCCGAATACGATGCGAATCCGATCGATCAATTTAACTGAAACATCATGATGAAATAAGCGCGTTGATGACGCGCTTATTATTAAATAGTCTCTAGTACAAGCTAATTAAAGCAGGATGTTCAGTATTATTTACCAAATCCTATCACTATTATTGTAATTCATGAAACTTTGGATTACGATTTAACTAAGGAATTATTGATGAAAGAGCGAGGTATATATGGAGATACTTGATATTATATGGTGGATCGCCATCATTGCTTTATTTGCACTAAGTTACGCAGGAGTTATTTTCCCCGTCATTCCAGCACCAATTGTGTTGTGGGCTGGCTTTTTCGTTTATCAATTTGGGGTAAATTCAGACGAGCTTACATGGGTTTTCTGGTTATCTATGGCGATACTGACGATTGTCTTAATTGTAGCCGACATTATTGCGAATAGTTATTTTGTGAAACGATATGGCGGTTCTAAACTTGGTGAATGGACAGCTGCGGCTGGTGTGATTGTAGGTTCATTCGTTATTCCTCCATTTGGAATTCTGATCGTACCAGCAGTCGCCGTTTTCGTTGTTGAACTCATGCAAAACCGACAAGTGATGGAAGCATTACGTGCTGTGTTTGGCTCATTAATCGGCTTTCTAAGTGGAGCATTAGCTAAATTTGTTGTCGTGACTATTATGGTTGTCTGGTTTTTCATTGTGATTATTTTTTAATTAAATTAAGAAATGAGGGGAGCACCCATGCGAAAGTGGATATGGCTAGCTTTAATCATCGTATTAATTGGGTGTACAAGTGAGGAAGAGCAAGAAACTGAAGAACAGACGTTTGATGAATTGTTGGGGAAATGGCATGGAGCAATTGAAGTGCCGAATATGCCATTGGAAATACAGCTAACATTTGAAGAAGATGACGAAAGCGAAGAAATTGTTGGTTTTATTGATATTCCTACGCAAGGTATTGATCAATACCCGTTATCTGAGCTGGAGCTTGAAGAGGAACAAGTTCGTTTTAAAATGGATATCCCTGGCCAATTTGTGGAATTTGTGAGTGATTTACCTCATGATCATACGTTAACAGGTGAATTTAGTCAGCAGGGGCATACATTTGATTTCGAGTTAGAGCGCGGCGAACTTGAGACTGAACCTGAACAAGCGAGTGATGATATTAATTGGTTAACGATTTCATCAGAAATTGGTGACTTAAAAGGTGAGTTACTACAACCTAATAATGAACAAACAGACCGAGTGGCTTTAATTATACCTGGTTCAGGACCAGTTAATCGCGATGGAAATAGTGCTGGAACAGAATCGGATACATTAAAATTATTGGCTGAATCTTTAGCTGAACAAGGCACAGCTAGTCTACGTTATAGTAAGCGAGGCGTGGGTGAGAACCAAGAAGCGACCATACCAGAAGAAGAAATGACGATTGAACGTATGTCTGAAGATGCAGTGGCATGGGTGGAACGTTTAAAGGATGACTATGAGCAAGTCATTATAATTGGTCATAGCCAAGGAGCGCTTGTTGGTCAATTAGCAGCACTGCAAACGAGAGTTGATGGTTTTGTTTCCTTAGCGGGAGCAGGTCGTACGATTGATGATGTCTTAAACGATCAATTATCAAATCAGTTACCTCAAGATCTAGAAGAAGAGGCTCAGAGTATCTTAGACCAACTAAGAGAAGGTGAATTAGTAGAGGAAGAAGAGATCAGTAGTGAGCTATACAGTATCTTTCGACCAACGATTCAACCGTTTCTTATGTCATGGATGTCATATGATCCAGCTGAATTGATGACTCAAATGAGTATTCCATCATTGATTATTCATGGTACTCATGATCGCCAAGTGTTTGAAGAAGATGCGGCGCAACTAGCAGCAGCAAATAATCAAGCTGAATTAGTTATGGTGGAAGGAATGGACCACGTGCTTAAGCAATCTGATAGCGTAGAAGATACATCAAATTATCAAGATCCAGAACAACCGCTAGCGGACGACTTACTTAAGGCCATTGACCAGTATATACAAAACTTATCTCAAAATGATAACTCATAACCCGTTAATCTTATTCAAAAACAATTTATTTTAAAAAATTTAAAACGAATTGTTAATATTTTCTGTTAATATCTTTATTTTATGCTACAATGATTTAGAAGTCTGATAATTTAGAGAATACGTTTTGAGATAAACAGTCCATTGATGGGGGAATCGTGTTGAAAGGTTTTGCGAAAGTCATGATGGTTGTTGGCATCCTTTCGGTTGTAATGGGATTATTGTTTGTTGTGGTTGAATCGATCACAGATGATTGGTCATCACTCATGAATTATGTTACATATATTTTATTGGAGGACTCTGAACGAGCTCTATGGCAAGTAGGTGTGTTGGTTGCCTTACTTGGTTATTGGTTATTATCAAGACAAAGACGAAGACAAAGAATATTTTATTAACTATTATTTTAATATAAAACGCGAACGATTTATCCAAGTAAATCGTTCGCGTTTTTTGGTGATGAATATCATTTTTATTGATTATTAAAGTATAGGTATTTGAATTTCAGATAAATATTCTTCTGGATTATTTGTCATAAACTGATCAATAATTGTCCGTTCAATGGCATCGCCAGTAATCGTTAATTGATGTTTTTTAATATATTCGAACAAATATTCATAATATGACGGCGAATGAATACGTGCATCCTGACAGTATAGACAAACATATTTACCAGCTGGCAATGTCGATTTAAGTTCGCTCGTTATATGTTCATCATCTATAGCAATAAAAACTGAGTTATAGGCGTTGTATTTCATCTGATTTATTCGTTCAATTGGCAGAGTGACACCAACTGATCCAATAAAAATGGATGAAGTTAAATGAGATGTGTTTTCAATCTTCCGTAATGATAGCTCTAAATCTGACTGGGATTGAATATCATGATTTAATTGTAATATATGTCGATCATCATAATATCTTATAAACGGTTGATGAGTATAGTTAGATTGTTTTGCTAGATCTATCTCATTAATTCGATTATCGACACGATGATGAATTTGTTGTAATTCTGAGATTTTTTGAGCTATCTCTACTTGATGACGTTTTAACAGTTCGAGGAAATCGTCTAAATGACGTTCCTCGAATTGTTTTTTGATATCTTTTAAAGGTACACCTAAACTGCGTAAATAATTAATCGTGTTTAAATGTTCAAACTGCTCTGTTGAGTAGTAGCGATAATTGTTATTCGGGTCAATTTCGGCTGGTTTGAATAAGCCGATTTCATCATAATAACGAAGTGTTTTAACTGATAGATTGTGTAGTTTAGCGATTTCGCCAATAGTAAAGCGACCTTTCATACTTGCCACCTCAATTGTTATTGCAATGCGTTATGGACTTCTTCAATCATGTTTTCGACTGCTTGTAAACCACCATCAGCTAAATACCAATATTGTGGGTCGAGATAGTGAATTTGGTCTTCTTGATAAGCAGTTGTTCCTTTAATTAGGTCGTTTTCAATCGTTTCTTTGGCTGCAGCTTCTCCATTCACGACTTTATCACGGTCGATTACAAAGAGATGGTCAGGATCCTGTTCAACGATATATTCAAAAGAAATATTTTGTCCATGCGTCGATGTTTCGATTGAGTCATCAACAGGTTTAACACCCAATGCATCATGAATCATACCGAAGCGGGAACCTGAGCCATAAGCGCTGACTTTACCACCAGTTGCTAAGGTGATTAATCCAGTTTCTTCGCTATCTGATGCAAGATCATTTACTTCAGATACCTGATTTTCTATATCACTGATACGTTGATCGACTTGATCTTGAACGCCAAAGACGTCACCTATAATTTTAGCGTTATGAGCAATGGAATCAACATAGTTCTCTGAATCTGTTTCAACATAAACCGTTGGTGCTATCTCTGCAAAATCTTCATATAGATCTTGTTGACGACCGGAAATGATAATCATGTCAGGGTCCATTGCATTAACCGCTTCGAAATCAGGCTCTTTTAACCCGCCTGCATTCTCGTAATCTTCACTACCGTAATCAGATAGGTAGTCTGGTAAACTATCTTGCGGGACACCTTGAACAGGCAGGTCGAAAGCATCAAGCATATCAAGCATACCGAAATCAAAGACAACAACGTTTTCAGGGTTTTTCTCTACTTCTGCTGTTCCTAATTCGTGTTCAATCGTTACGGTTTCACTACTATTATCTCCTTCCTCAGCATCAGCTGAACCACATGCTGTTAGAAATAAAGCGATAACGCCTAAAGTTAATAATAATACGAATCGTTTCATCATAATCACCTCATATAATTTTTTATCCAAAGTACACACATACCTTACAACGATCGAGTTGCTTGATTGGAATGTCCATATCGTATATTTCTTTAAGTGATGATTCTTCAATAATGTCATCGACTGGTCCTTGGTTAATAATTTCTCCTTCTTTTAAAGCAACGATATAGTCTGAATAAAACGAAGCGAAATTTATATCATGAATCACAATGACAACTGTTTTCCCAAGCTCATCAACAAGTCGGCGTAAAACTTTCATAATCTGAACGGCATGCTTCATATCTAAATTATTTAACGGTTCATCGAGCAAGATATAATCCGTATCTTGAGCAATAACCATGGCGATATGAGCCCGTTGCTTCTGTCCGCCACTTAGCTCATCTAGATATTGGTTCTCTAGGTTTTCCAATTCCATAAAGGCGATGGCCTCGTTTATGTGGTCGATGTCCTCTGATGTTAAGTTGCCTTGTGAATAAGGGAAACGACCAAATGAGACAAGCTCGCGAACGGTTAGTCGAACGGTAATATTATTTGCCTGTTTTAAAATCGCCATCTTCTTAGATAAGTCCCGGTTTTTCCACTGACTGATGGATTGGTGGTCGATATCAATATTGCCAATGTCATATTTAATCAGTCGGCTAACGGCTGATAATAAGGTGCTTTTGCCTGCACCGTTCGGGCCGATGAAAGACGTAATTTTCCCTTTTTGGATATTGACCGAGACATTGTTTACGACAGGTTTGTCACCATATGTTTTCGATAGCTCTTTTACTTCAATCATGCTCGACTCTCCCTTAATAAAAGATAAATAAAATACACACCGCCAGCGAAGTTGATAATGACTGAGATTGTTGTTGAAAATGTGAAGACACGTTCAACAATTAATTGCCCGCCGACTAAAGCGATGATACTAACCAAAATCGCCCCTAAAATCAGCACACGATGGCGATAGGTTTTTAAGAATTCGTAAGCGACATTAGCAACTAATAGACCTAAAAACGTAATCGGGCCAACAAGGACAGTGGCAATAGAAATTAAAATAGCTACAATGATAAAGATGTGTCTTACGATATGGTCATAATCAACACCTAGGTTGATCGCTTGATCCTTGCCAAGTGATAGGACATCTAAAAACTTAGCGAACTTCAAGAAGTATAGGGTTGTAACTGCCATACCGATTAATGAGATATAGAATAAGTCAGTATTTACATTGTTAAAGCTCGCAAACATTTGATCCTGAACGACTTGGAACTCATTTGGGTCGATTAATACTTGCATAAACTCTGATAAACTATTGAAAAACGTTCCGAAAATCAATCCTACTAATAAAAGGAAATAAATGTTTTCACCCTCACGCTTAAATAAAAAGTGATAGAGTAATAATGCAAAGACAATCATCAATCCAACTGAAATGAAAAAGTTAACGTATTGATTCATAAGTGAATGAGTTGAGCCAAACAGGAAGATGAGACTAGTTTGAATGAGTAAATAGAGTGAATCTAACCCAATAATACTTGGTGTTAAAATGCGATTATTCGTGACTGTTTGGAAAATGACTGTTGAAAATGCAATGGCGCTACCTGTTAAAACGATGGCGAAAATTTTCATTGCTCGTCTAGGTAGCACATAACCCCAATGCTCATCTAAGTTTGAGAAAAGGAATATCGCGATTAACCCGAGTGAGAGAATTCCGAGAATGACCAGTTTCGTTCGGTTATGCATATGCCTTTCTCCTTAACAATAAATAGATAAATGTACCGCTACCAATCACGCCAACAGTCAAGCCGATTGGAATTTCATAAGGGTAAATGATGACGCGACCGAGAATGTCACACGCTAGAACAAATAAGGCACCAAGTAGGGCGGTATGGGGCAAGTTTTTGCGTAAATGATCCCCATGATAAATCGATACGATATTTGGAATAATCAATCCTAAAAACGGGATAAGCCCGACTGTTAGAACGACAACAGATGTTGATATTGCCACAATAATCAGACCAACGTTCACGACTTGTTTGTGATTTAACCCTAAGTTCGTTGAGAAATCCTCACCCATTCCAGCAATCGTGAATTTATTCGCATAACCATAAGCCACTGCCAGAAGCGGGATGCTTATGTATAATAATTCATAACGTCCCGCTAATATCATAGAAAAGTCGCCCTGTAACCATGATGACATGCTTTGAATTAGATCATGTTGATAGGCGAAAAACATCGTAATAGAACCGATGATATTACCAAACATAATCCCAACAAGCGGAATGAAAATAGCATCTTTGAATTTAATTTTATCGAGTATTTTCATGAACACCATGGTGCCCAGAACGGCGAATACCATGGCGGTAAGTGCTTGTTGCATAGGGCTGGCTGATGTGAATACTAAAAGTGAAACGAGAATACCAAGCCTTGCAGAATCCATCGTGCCTGCTGTAGTAGGAGAAACGAATTTGTTTCGGCTTAGTTGTTGCATAATTAGTCCACCTACAGCCATCGTAGCACCAGCAATAATAATACTGATCAACCGAGGGATCCGGCTTTGCCAAAGAATTTGCTGTTGTTGGTCTGTTAGGCTAGTGATATCACGAATGTTTAGATTTGTTACGCCGATAAAGACTGAAAGAACGGATAACAAAACTAGTACAATGAGTAAGTAGCGTTGTTTCATAGGACACAAACTTTCTAATGACATTCTCGTTTAATTGATAATGATTATCAATCTATATTAAATAATAAACTCTCCAGTGGGTGGAGAGTCAACAGAAATTGAGAATTATTTTCAATTATTTTTAGGAGATGGAAAGAAGAAGGGATTTAGGTTAACCAAACATTATCGATTAAGACATAAACAATTAATATTGCTGTTACGATCCGTAAGAGTGGTTTAATGTGGTCAGGATTAAGTTTGCCAGCTAGACGCACACCGATTTGAGCTCCAATTAAAGAACCGCAGATTAAAGTGAAGGTGAGGGACCAAACCACATGACCTGAGGCAATATAACTGATCGCGGCACCAAAGCAACTGGCAAAAGTAGCTGCACGCATTAGGCCAACCGCTCGGTAGTAAGCTATGCGCAAGTATGAGAAAACATATAACATTAAGGTACCTTGACCTGGTCCAAACATGCCGTCATATATTCCAATTCCATATAAAAGTGGTGTACCGCGTGTTCTAAAGCGAAATGTATTCGTACCGTCAAATGACGTTTTACTAATAAATGAAAATAAAAACGCAAAGATTAATAGACCAATTGCAATCTTATACATTAGCTCAGGTGGAATAATAGACGCTACATAGCCACCTGTGATTCCCCCTGCTAAACTAATGGGTACGATTTTCAAACCTTCATTAAGCGTTACGCCACGGTGACGTAATACCATGAAAAAGATGATGAATGAGCTGATTGAATTAGTTACTTTATTGGCTCCAATGGCTGAATGGACAGGGATACCTAGTGCAAGCATTGCTGGTAAGCTGATTAATCCCCCTCCGCCGGCAAGTGTTCCTAAAATAGTTGCACTTATTCCGACGAAAAAGAGGATGATGATCTCTAGCATGGAATGTCACATCTTTCTATTGATTGTCTTTTGCATTAATTAAAGCGTGGATATGATCAGTGTCATTGGCTTGTAAGCTTTGAATGATCTGACTTCCTACGACTACACCGTCAGCTACTTTTGTCATGTTTTTAACATGGTCTGGCGTTGATATGCCAAAGCCAGCTAATACAGGGACATCACTATATGTTTGAAGCAATTCGAAGTGTGTTGCTAAATCATCTGCAAATGATTGACGAGCTCCCGTAATTCCATTAACCGTCACAGCATATAAGAAACCTTCTGACGCTTCAGCAATTTGTTTAATTCGTTCTTTGGAACTTGTTAATGAAACAAGTTGGATTAGGGCTAAGCCGTGCTGTTCTTTTGCCTCTCGAATAAAACTTTCGTGTTCGAGTGGTAAATCGGGAATGATCAGGCCATCAATTCCTGCTGATTGAGCAACTTCCATAAAGCGATCGACACCAAATTGAAATATAGGATTTAGATAGGTCATGACAATAATTGGCGCTTTAATTGAATGGCGTTCCTCTGCCAGTTTATCAAGGATCTGATGTAAAGTCACCCCTGTTTCACGAGCGCGTTTACCAGCTTCTTGAATGGTGGGGCCATCAGCTACTGGATCTGAAAAAGGAATACCAATTTCAATGGTAGTAGCGCCAGCTTGATCGAGCTGCTGTAATGTAGGCATAAGTGATTCAATCCCGCCATCACCAGCCATGATGTAGGGAACAAAGATTTTTTCGTTTTGTTCAAGTGTTTGATTAAAAACGGCTTGCATATATTGTTTACCGTGCTTGATTGTTTCCATGATTGGCCTCCTAACCTTGTAAATGCTCTTGAACAGCTTCGACGTCTTTGTCACCACGTCCAGATAAACAAATAACCAATGATTCATCTGGGCTCATTGTTTTGGCAATCTTAACCGCTTCAGCAACCGCATGCGAACTTTCTAATGCTGGGATAATCCCTTCGGTGCGTGATAATAGCTGAAACGCTTCAAGGGCGTCATTATCTGTGACTGCAAGATATTGGACACGATCTGTATCTTTTAAATAACTGTGTTCAGGTCCAACGCCAGGATAATCAAGCCCTGCGGAAATAGAGCTAGCTTCTTGAATCTGTCCTGCGTCATCTTGTAATAAATACATCATCGCTCCGTGCAAAATACCTGGTGAACCTTTTGTTAAAGTGGCTGCATGGTGATCCGTTTCAATACCTTCTCCTGCAGCTTCAATTCCATATAAGGCGACGTGATCATCGATAAATGGATAGAACATCCCCATCGCATTACTTCCACCACCGACACAAGCGACGACGGCATCGGGTAATTGACCTTCCGCGTCTAGGTGCTGTTGTTTTGTTTCACGCCCAATCACACTTTGAAAGTCACGAACCATCTTAGGGAAAGGGTGAGGGCCTAAGACGGATCCCATGATGTAATGGGTATCATCGACGTTGCTTACCCAATAACGGAGCGCTTCGTTCACGGCATCTTTAAGTGTTGCACTTCCTTGTTCGACTGCTTCAACTTTAGCGCCGAGTAATTCCATACGAAAGACGTTCAGTTTCTGACGCTTCATATCTTCGGCACCCATGAAGATCACGCAGTCTAAGTTAAGCAAGGCGCAGACTGTAGCTGTCGCAACCCCATGTTGACCAGCGCCTGTTTCAGCTACGACTTTACGTTTACCCATTCGTTCGGTGAGTAATGCCTGCCCGATGGTGTTATTAATTTTATGAGCGCCCGTATGATTTAGGTCTTCGCGTTTTAAATAGATTTTTGCGCCACCGATTTCTTCGGTTAAATTAGCTGCATAATAAAGGGGATTCTCGCGACCAACATATTGTTTGAGTAATTGTTGTAATCGTGCTTGAAAAGCTTCATCTTGTATCGCTTCCTCGTATGACGCTTCTAATTCTTGTACAGCGCCCATTAATGTTTCAGGGATGAAGCGGCCACCATATGGACCATACATACCGTTTGCTTCTTGAGATTGTTCCATGGTTAGCTCTCCTTTACACGTTTAATAAAGTCTTTGATTAATTGATTACTTTTTTGACCATCTTCTTCGACATCACTTGAGACATCCACGATCGCTGGTGTTGTTTGTTCAATCGCTTGATTAATATTACGCGTATTCAGTCCTCCTGCGAGAATCAGTTGACTTCGGTCGAATGGTAGACGATCTAAAACACTCCAATCGAAAGTCGTGCCATTCCCGCCTTGATAAGGACCACTTGCACTATCAAGTAGTAAGTAACTTGCTTTCGTATATGGCTTGGTTTTATCTAAATCTGTCACTGTATTAATCCGAAACGATTTAATATAAGGAACATTCAATTGCTCACAAAACTCAGGTGATTCATCCCCGTGTAATTGCACATAATCTAAGCCAACTTCATGAGCTGTTTGTTCTAAAGTGTCTTTCGATGCATTAACAAAGACACCTACTTTTTGGATGGATGCTGACAATGCTGACAATGTTGACGCGATATGCTTGGCTTGCTCAATTGACACTTTTCGTTTGCTCTCAGCAAAGACGAACCCAATCATATCAGCTCCCGATGTTTCTGCTGCTTCTGCATGACTTGTTTGACGAATGCCACAAATTTTTACCCCAGTCATGATCGAACCCTCCTTGTGGTTGAGACACGCATCTTACTAATTGCTTCTGAGACGTTATCGCTTTTCATAAAGGATTCTCCGACTAAGATGCCATCTGCCCCCATGTCTGCGACTTGTTTGGCATCATCAGCATCTTTAAAGCCGCTTTCGCTAATAACGACAATGTCTGGATCGTCGATTTGGTTAATTAGTGTTTCCGTTGTGTTTAAATCAACTTGAAATGTCGTCAAATCACGGTTGTTAATACCAATGATGGTAGCGCCTGTTGCTAAAGCTAGATTTAGTTCTGCTGAATTGTGTACTTCAAGCAGTACTTCTAATCCAAGGTTAATAGCTTCATCGTATAAATACTGTAATCGTTCAGGTGATAGAGCAGCTGCAATTAATAAGACAACGCTCGCTCCTGCTTGTTTAGCCCGTTTTAATTGAATGGGATCAAGAATGAAATCTTTACATAAAACAGGTAAGTTCACCTTTGATTGAACGTGATTTAAATCCTCGATCGAGCCTTTAAAATAAGGTTCATCTGTTAATACGGAAATCGCTGAAGCACCTGATGTTTCATATAATCGTGCTTGTTCAGGTGGTTCGATTCCTAAGTTGATATCGCCTTTCGAAGGTGAGGCCCGTTTGATTTCTGCAATAATTGATAACTGATTATCTCGTTTAAAGGTTTCATATAATGACGGTTTAGTTGAGACTGGTAATGGTTGATTAATTAAATTGTCCTGTTCATATAGTGCTTGAATTTCTTCGCTTTTCTTATCTAAGATCCGGTCAAGAAATGTATCCATTATGAAATCCCCTTTCGTTTACGCTGCTCACTGAAATGGGTGAGATGATTGAGTTTATCTAAGGCTTTGCCTGAGTCGATTGCTTCTCGCGCTAGATCGACTCCTTCGCGGATTGAGTTTGTTTTATTAGCGGCAAATAATCCGATCCCTGCATTGAATAAGGTGGTTTCGAAATAAGGGCCACGTTCGCCATTTAACACATCTAGCAATATACGAGCATTATCTTTGGCATCACCGCCGACAATGGCATCATTTGAATACGTATTTAGACCAACATCTTCTGGGCTTAAGGTGAACGGAATGAGTTCGCCGTCATCTAATAAGACAAAATGATTTTCGCCTGCAAGCGTTGCTTCATCAGTGTGACCAGCTCCATTAACGACGACGCTGCGTTTTCTGCCTAGACGTTGTAGGACAGCTGCCATTTGCATTAACATATCGCGACGGTAAACGCCTAAGAATTGCGTATCTAAGGCAACTGGATTTGTTAAAGGACCAATTAGATTAAAGATGGTCGGTACGTTTAGTGCTTTTCGAACCTGCATAATACGTTTTAATTGATGATGCACGTGAGGAGCGAAAAGAAAGGCAATTCCATTCGTCTCGATTAAATGCTCGACTTCATTACTTGTAAAATCGAGCGCAACCCCGAGTTCTTCTAAAACATCCGCGCTTCCAGTACGACTTGAAACGCTACGGTTGCCGTGTTTAGCTACTTTCACACCGGCGCCAGCTAACACAAAGGCTGACGTCGTACTAATATTGAATGTGTGTGCGCCATCACCACCTGTCCCGCAATTATCCGTGACATCTGCCAAATGTTTTTGAATCGGCATGGCTTTGTCACGCAGAACTTCAACAATGGCTGTGATTTCCTCTACAGATTCACCCCGTACTTTTAAGGCGGTTAAGACGGAGGCGATTTCACTTTCAGAGGTTTGTTCGTCGAATAGTTGATAAGCGACTGATGTCATTTCATTTTGAGTCAGTTTTTCACCATTAATTAATTTCTGAAGTTGTTCCATGAAGGTTCTCCTTTCGCGTATGATTCAGAAAACGGCTTAAGACTTGTTTGCCTTCTGCTGTTCCAATCGATTCAGGATGGAACTGGATGCCAAACAGTGGGTAATTGTCATGTGTGATGGCCATTAATTCACCGTCATCCATTGATATTGCTTGCCGTTTGAAAAAGGGAGGAACAGTCTTTTCGTCAACGACGAGTGAATGGTAGCGCATGACTTGTAAGGGCTGACTTAAGTAACTGAATAGGCCATGTCCTTTATGAAGAATTAACGATTTTTTCCCGTGCATTATAATATCGGCTTTCTTGACCTCAGCTCCGAATTTAGCGGCGATTATTTGATGACCTAGACAGACGCCTAAGATCGGCATCGACTGATAACATTCATTAACAATCTCGCCTGTATTCGGATAATCCTCAGGTTTCCCTGGCCCAGGTGATAGGACAATGGCTGTTGGGTTCATTTCGTTGATTGTTGTGATATCAATGTTGTTGTGCCGTTTTACGATAACAGTTTCGCCGAGTTCTTCTAGATATTGATATAAGTTATACGTAAATGAATCGTCATGATCGATGAGCAGGATCATTTATAACACCTCCATAAGCGCTTTGGCTTTATTTAATGTTTCTTGATATTCGCTTTCTGGATCAGAGTCATGTACGACGCCTGCACCTGCTTGCACATGTGCTAAACCGTCTTTAATAATCATCGTTCGAATCGCTAGGGCGAAATCTAAGTTACCGTTAATGTTCAAATAACCAACAGCACCTGAATAGGCACCGCGTTTAGTTGGCTCTAATTCATTTAATAATTGCATGGCTCTTATCTTCGGTGCACCACTTACTGTCCCAGCAGGTAAAGTCGCCTTTAATGCTTCAAGAGATGATATGTCAGGATTCATTTGGCCACTGACTTCGGAAACAATATGCATAACAAAACGATAGCGTTCAATCACCATGTATTTGGTTAAGTTTATAGTGCCAGGCTTTGCGATTCGGCCAATATCGTGACGACCTAAATCAACTAACATTTGATGTTCAGCAATCTCTTTTTCGTCTGCGAGCAATTCCTCTGCAAGTGCCTGGTCTTCGTCAAGATTTTGACCTCTTTTCCTTGTACCAGCGATTGGATTGGTCGAAACGGTTCTGTCTTGTGCTTTGACGAGACTTTCAGGAGATGCGCCGATTATTTGATAATCTACAAAATCGATATAATACATATATGGCGATGGATTTTGTTTACGAAGTTGTCGATAGAATTGAAAGGCGTCACCTGAGCATGTTGCAGTCAGTCTTTGTGATAACACTGTTTGAAAGACATCACCTGCTTTAATCCTCTCTTTAATTAAATCTACGTACTGTTTATATTTGGCTTGAGAAAAGTTGGATTGAAACTCACCTAATGTAAAGGCAGTTTCATCTTCTGGTTGTCCTGACTGAATATCATGCAATAGGTGATTAGCTTCGGTCTCGAAATCGATTGATTCTCCAGTAATCCAACGATCAAAGATAAAGCAATGGATATTCTGTAATAAATGATCATAAACCACGACTTTTTCATAAAACATAAGATGCACATCGGGCATATTGACATCATCGTGCTGATTAATTCCGATTGATTCGAATTGCTTCGCTAAGTCATAAGCCAGATAACCAACTCCACCTGCGAAAAAGGGGATCTCGATATCTAATTTGACCTGTTCATCAATTAAGGCATTTAAAGCAACTAATGGATCTTGCCTTGTTGTTGTACTTTGTTCGTTGATTAAATCAGTTTCTGTAATTTGATTACCGTATGCTATAAATTCATAGAATGGATTCGCTCCAATAAACGAAAAACGGCCATTATCTTCATGTTTCAAAGAGCTTTCTAAAAGAAATTTTCTATTTCCTGTTAAGTTAGAGTATATTGAAATCGGTGTATGTTGGTCGCCTTCAATTACGTCGTGACGATATTTCATGGGTTATTGACCTCCTGATTATGGTATAAAAAAATCCCCTGCATACTTCAGCTGTATGCAGAGGACGATCGGCTCGCGGTGCCACCTCTATTGAACATGTAATTAACACTTGTTCCACTTCATTTCGGGTACGGGAAGGATTAATGATTGTAAAAAGGGGGAAATACAAATCCTTCCGATACCCTATCCTGTTAACGGTGGAATGCCGGGCTCTCATACTCGAGTTCAGAGAACCTCTCGTAAGTCCATTCAACGAATCGTATCATGCTAGTATCTCACCATCGCTAGCTCTCTGTCATGAATCCGAATCGTCTACTCCTCTTACTCAACGATTTAGTCTATAGTGATTTTAATCATAAAAAAAGGGTATTCTATCCTTATAGAAAAGGACGGAATACCCGTGGTGCCACCTTGTTTGACTGCTACCGTTGCAGTCCACTTAGTCGTATCGAAGCGTGAAGCCTTAATACGTGTCTCTTGTAACGATGAGACATTCGCCAACCTTAATAACTCCTATTAAGCGTTCGGTTGGAGGCTCAGAAGTCCATTCATTCAGTCGTTCACGCTAGTTCACAGCAACCACTAGCTCTCTGAAGTGACGGGCTGAATTACTTCTCTTCATCTTTGCCAATCCGTTTTAAGATTTAATTCATAGCATAATTGAATGAGATGACAATGTCAACATAAAAACTTAAAAATATGTTATTGTTTCTTAATTGTGTTTGCAGGGCTAATCGTTTAGCATAAGCTATAATAGGGAAGTGTCACGTATTAATAAGACGAGGTGGAGGGTCATATGTTTCGCTTGTTTAAACGCAGCTTAGATGACTTTAAAACAACATACCCACAACATTTAGCGTTTGCTATTTTTTACATGTTACTGACGAGCTTTATTTTTGTACCCGTGGCTTCGATCTTTTTTAACCGTATTCTTGTGTATATTGATGCCCCTACACTAATTAATAATGAAGTTTACTCAGTGGCACTGAGCTACACGGGCATCTCGATATTAATATTAGTTGGACTCATAGTTTTTATATTATTATTTATACAATTTGCTGTTTTTATTGTGATTGCTCAGAAGCAATACTTTAAAAAACCGATCACCGTGGCTAATGCTCTTATAACAGGGTTTTCACGAGCAAGGAATTTATTAAGTATTAGTGTGCTCCCTTTAATTCTAGTGCTGTTATTACTCACGCCATTTATTAGAACACCGCTTAATGAAATTGTTTATGACTTGAATATGTCGATTTTATACTCGGGTCACTTATCCTTATCCTATGTCTCATTGGCAGTATATTTCTCCATATTAATGTTTGTTCTTTATATTATTTTGCGTTGGATTTTCGTGATTCATTTTATTGTTATTGAAAAAAACAACGTTCGACATGCGATCAAGCGCAGTATGAAATTAACCAAGCGTCATCAAAAGTCGATTCTAATTAATGTTTTATCGATTAATGTCCTTATTGTTGTAGCGAGTACGTTCATATTATATTTGCTATCTCTAATTCCGAATGTCATGACGGGGACGTTCATCGGAGAATTAATTGAACACTACTTGGTGACGATCACAAGTATTATTGCGACATTATCCACGCTAGTTTTAATTCCTGTCAATGTGATTATGTTGACTCGTTTATTCTATCAGTACAAACATGAAGAAGAACAAGAAGTAACAGATGACCTGGAATTATCACGCAGTATAAGGTTGGCGGTTGCTGAGCGCAAAGCTTATTCATTTTTTAGACGTAGACGATTATTAATTTCATTATTGGTCATCGTCTATGTAACAGGTGTATTTGCTTATAACCAAACAATAAGCGGCAATCTTGTTTACTTAGATTGGAATGTTGAAGTGGCAGCGCACCGAGGGGATTCAAAGAATGCTCCAGAGAATTCGATGAGTTCAGTTGAATCAGCTATTGAACAAGGTTTGAATGTGGTCGAAGTCGACGTGCAATTAACACGAGATAACGTTTTGGTATTACACCATGACAAAACTTTACTGCGTACGGCTGGAGCACCTGAACGCGTGAGTGATTTAACTTATAACGAATTACGGACTCATGATATTGGTTCTTCATTTTCTGAAGAATTTGCGGGTGAATCGATTCCTAGGTTGGAGGATGTTTTTGAGGTCGCCCAAGAAGCAGGTGTTAAATTACTACTAGATGTTAAACCTGATGAAAATGAGGAAGCTTTAGCGCGCAATTTAGCAATCTTGCTTGAGGAAAAAGAAATGATTGGCGAAACGTATGTTCAATCGTTCAATAATCAGTTTTTACAATCTATAAGAGATGAAAATGAAGAGATTGAAATTGGTCAGATTGTATTCACGGCAGTAGGGGATTTATCTCGATTAGATGTCGATTTTTATACGGTTCATCAAACCATGTTGTCAGATGATCTAGTGAATGAGCTTAAACGCAATGGTTATGGTATTTGGGTCTGGTCCACGAATATCGACCGAACAGCGAACCAAGTCTTACAGTACGATGTGGATGGGATTATCACGAAAACACCTGATGTTGTTTTAAGAATGATTGAAATTAGACAATAAAGATAAAAGCTGGCGAATAGCCAGCTTTTTTTGATTGCTTTAAATTTTCGTCTTATTTAACTTACTTGATAACCGAAAATATTTAAATATCCGAAATAGTATGATGCAGCAAACGCCAAGAATAGGGCGCCAACCATCATACCGAGAAAACGCCAATCTCGTTTGGTGACCGTCATTTGATGATAATGTGTGCGGTCGTGTTCACCTGTAAACCCTTTTGATTCCATGGCGTTAGCGACGCGTTCAGCTTTACGAATTGAATTGGCGAGCAGGGGAATGCTGTAACGTTTAAATTGTCTAATGCGACCACGAATTCCTTTTGCCCGACCCACTCCACGAACGCGATGAGCTTGCCTTAGAACTTCAAGTTCATGTTTGAATGTCGGTAAGAAACGATAACCCGCTAACACGCCATACGTAATTTTAGGTGACAGTCGCAATTGTTGCATGAGGCTTAGCATAAACTTCGTTGAGTCTGTTGTCATGATAAATAGTAGTGATAAGGCAATAAAGCATAACGACCTTAATGCCAAACTAATCGCAACAAGAAGACCACCCATTGTGACCTCGAATGTCCAAAATGAAAACAGCACGGACCCATTTTGGAATGTCTCGCTGGTGTATAGTAAACGTGCCCAAGAAAACGATGCGATAAATAAGAAGAACGGAACGAAAAATTTAATCCATCGTTTAAAGGGAATGTCTGACAGTAATAAGGTCACAGTTAAAATAAAAATTAAATAAACAAGTGGTGTGAACACATCAAATGTTAGACCTAGTAAAACACCAGGGATCAACACCGCAATTGCTTTAACAGTGGGGTTAATGGCTGAGATCATGGGCAACACCAACTTTCTCACGCATTTCCAGTCGAAATGGTTTTCTTAATCTTGCCTGGTTTAATAACTCATCATGTTCCCACAGCTTTGCTGGGCGCCCGTGATATTGTATTAACTGTTCATTAAGAACATACACCGAATCACAATACTGATCGACTAAATCCATATCATGAGTAACGAATACAATCGTTGTACCTTGTTGCTGAATTTCGGTCATGATCTCCATTAATTCATGAGTCGTTTGGGCATCCTGACCAAATGTCGGCTCGTCAAACAGTAATAGATCAGGAGTTTCGTCTAACATAGTAGCAACACTAAGCCGTCGTTTTTGACCACCACTTAGGGCGAAAGGATTCTGCGATTTTTCATGAATTAAGTGAAAATGGTTTAGTAATTCTCTAGTTCTTGTGTCGATTGTTTCAGCATCATACCCGTTTAATGTCATGCTAAAGGCGATTTCATCGTAGCTAGTATCTGTAATAAATTGATGTTCGGGATTTTGAAAGACAAATCCCATATGCTGACGTAATGACTGTTCTTTCCACTTGGTGAGTGGCTTGTTTAAGAAAGTCATGGTGCCTGCTTCTGGTTGTAAGAGCCTTGCCATTAATTGTAATAAGGTGGACTTACCTGCACCATTTTCACCGACGATTGCTGTCATTTCACCTTTTTTCAGCGTTAGATTAATATTTTGTAAGATTGGTTTGTTCTTTCTGGAAAAAGAGGTGCTTTCCATCGTAAAACACGGCTCTGTGTTGTTTGAATGATTAATCGGTTTTGAATTGGGTGGTGAGTCAAGATATTGTTTTGGGATGAAAATACCATGTTCGATTAGTTGCTGTTGTTTGGTTTGAAAAATAGATTCGACTTCACCATCTTCCATTAGTTCACCTTGTCTATTTAATACTAGAACACGGTCGATCAAATAGAGCCAGTCGTCAGCTTGATGTTCGATTAAAAGAATCGTTAGTTCCATAGTTGATTGTAATTGTTCGGTTAACTGAATAAATTCGAGCTGACTCATCGGGTCTAAGTTAGCTGTTGGTTCATCGAGAATAAGCACGTCTGGTTCTAGTAATAGAACAGAAGCTAGGGCGATTTTTTGCTTTTGGCCACCTGAAAGGGTATGAATCGCTTCGTGCTTATAGTCAGACATTCCAATGGTCATTAAGATCTCATCAATTCGCGCTTCCATCTCTTCACGTGGAGTTTGAATATTTTCGAGTGTAAAAGCGAGTTCATCTTCAACGGTTATCATACAAAATTGACTGTCTGGGTCTTGAAAAACGATGCCAATTTGTTGATTAATCTGGCCTTTTTCAAAATCATGAACAGGTTGACCACGGAAACGAATCACCCCTGATGCAGTGCCTTCAACTGAATCAGGATATAATCCGTTTAAACAAAGCGACAAGCTAGACTTACCCGATCCACTCGGGCCGATTAAAAGTGTTGTTTCATTTTCATATAACGTAAAATTTAGTTGGTTCAGAAGTGGTTCGTCTAACGTCTCGTAGCTAAAGCTGTAGTTGTGAACGGATATGACGGGACTAAGCTGCATCTTGGTCACGGTTTTGTTGACGCTCCTTTCCTAACGCGTAGCCACGAAGAACACCTGTTTTCGCCAATTGGTCGCTAATCCACTTACCGAGTAGAGCCATGATCAGTATGCTACTTATAATGCGTGTGATCAGCATAACGCCAACTAACCACGCTTCATATGCAAAGAAACCAGATGAATAGAAATGCCAAGCGAAGCTAATGATTGCGGTTAATACAGCAGCTAATATTAACACTCGCTTCCGATAATCTTGCCATTTCGTCACAGCAAATGCACTTTCGGCGCCTAGTCCTTGAATAGCTGCACTGATTATAAGTTGTGGGCCAGCTGGACTTCCGATTAAGATTTGAACAGTCCCAGCGATTAACTCTGACATAAAGGCTGCGCCAGGTTTGCGAATAATATAAGCAGCAATAATCGAGACAATGAACCAAATGCCATAAATAAATTCATAGCCAAGAGGTCCAATGCCAAAAGGTGTTAGAGCGCCAACAAGTCCCTGGCCGATTCCAAAGGCTAATAGATAGATTACCGCAAATACGACGCCTAATACCGACAGCAAAACAATTTCTTTCAGTTTCCATTGTTTAGTCATAGTTTACCCCCTATTTATTTGACGGACTATTTGCCGAAATAGTAAAGGTCATTGTTGTGTGTGATACTTCTTGCTGGACAGCTTCGAACGCATCTTGTATCGCATCAAATATCGCTTGCACATCACCATCAAGGCGCGTCATATAATGGGCGGCACTGACATCAACGCCGCGTGCTTTGGACAGATCAATTTGTTCATAGATTTTGTCCATATAGTCCTCCCGTCCAAGCGGGTGAATTGCGAACTTACAACCAGCACGTTGTGGAGCATTGGCTAATTGAGGAGCGTTCACTGGTGCATCTGATTCTGCCATATAGACGTCAGCTTCATTATCTCCAGGGCACCCGATCGAATAAGTGCCTGTCATGGCAACATGTTCACCAGTTTTAGCAGCGTGTAAGAAGATTGCTTTGGTCACATCAAAGATATGCACGATTTTGCCCCTTACACAAGTTGTGACATCATCAGTTTCCTTCCATACTTTCGATTGGTCAACTTCATCCAGAGCGGACAAAAGAATATCGACAAAGTTGTCGCTCATTGGGTAGAGCGTGAATTGAACCCCTGCAATACGACTTGTGTTGCACTGTTGATTCGTCATGACGAATCGCCTCCTTATAAAGTGTCTGTTTATAACAAAAAAACTGCATCCCGTGGGAATGCAGTTCAGCTATTGTGTCGTTACACTTATGGTAGATTAAGCTTCACTGCACTTCCCCACGCTAGTATTACCTAGTTCGGGTCTTGAGGGTCAGGTCCAACCTTCTCAGCCACTTGACGTAGCTCCCCTAGTGCATGATCATCACGTATGCAGTTTTGTTATACTTACATCATAATAAATAAAAGCATGATTGTAAACGTCTAAGATTGCTAGTCTTTGTCGACGGTCATGTCATGAAGGGTGATATTGAGTGAATGAATGGGAGCAGCAAGTGATTCAGAATACGGAAAAATTCGTCCATCGTAAATTAGTTTCTGAGGGTTCTGGACATGACTGGTGGCATATCCAGCGTGTCGTTAACAATGCCAAGCAAATAGCTGATACAGTTGATGTTGATAGGTGGGTTGTCGAAATGGCGGCTTTATTACACGATCTAATTGATGATAAAGTCACCTCCAATGTGGCGGAGAGTCGACAAGACCTCATGAAATGGTTAGAAGATCAACGCGTTTCAGAGCAACAAATTGACCATATATTTGCCATCATCGATACGATTTCATTCAAGCATGGTTACAAGACATTACCGAGCCGTGAAGCGGAAGTCGTCCAAGATGCAGACCGATTAGATGCAATCGGCGCCATTGGTATTGCCCGAAGTTTCACCTATGCAGGGTCTAAAGGCCATCTCATCCATCATCCCGAAGAATCACCACGCGAAACTATGACAGAAGATGAATACCGCCATGAAACCAATACGGCGATTAATCATTTTTATGAAAAATTATTAACCTTAAAAGAACAAATGAACACAGCTGAAGGTTACCGTATCGCAGAGAAACGTCATCAATTTATGGAAACATATTTAGAACAATTTTATGCTGAATGGGATGGAAAATCGTAAATCGTGTTACGTTTTGGTTTAAATGTGGAATAGTGTTATAGAACATTATTATAAATGAAAGGTGATGACATATATGTTGCAATATCAACCTTATCTTGATCAGTTAGCGAATCACACAACTGAATTCCAAGCGTTAGTTAATTCGCATACGAAAGAAGAAATTGCTCGAATGCCGATTTGTAAAGAAGAGCAGATGGAGAAGGCGATTAAACAAGCAGATGAAGCATTCGAAACGATTAAGAATATGCCTGCTCATGAACGTAGTGATATCTTAAATAGAGCTAGCGACATTTTACATGACAATAAACAAATGGTCGCTGAAACAATTGCTCAAGAAGCGGCGAAACCGATGAAGTATGCCTTAGCAGAAGTAGACCGCACTGTGCAGACGTTGAAATTCTCCTCAGTTGAAGCACGAAAGCTAGAAGGTGAATCCATTCCAATGGATGCCGCGCCAAATGGTGCTGGGCGTGACGCTTACACGATTTTTGAACCGATTGGCGTCATTGGTGCCATTACACCATTTAACTTCCCACTAAATTTAGTCGTGCATAAAGTCGGGCCAGCGATTGCCTCTGGTAATACAGTCATTGTAAAACCGGCTGAAAAAACACCTCTATCAGCGATCTTATTACGTGAAGCGTTGGTACAAGCGGGATTACCTGAGGACGCTTACCATGTCGTACCAGGTGAAGGCAAAGTTTTAGGCGACGTCTTACTTAAAAATGACGCAGTCCAAAAGATTACATTCACTGGTAGCCCGCCAGTTGGTCGTGAAATTAAATCGAACGCGGGCCTTAAGAAGATTACCCTTGAATTGGGTAATAACTCAGCACTATATGTCGATAAAAGCATGAATGATCGTTTGGATGATGTCGTGCCAAAAGCCGTGCATGGATCTTATGCATATAACGGACAGGTTTGTATTAGTACGCAACGCATTTATGTGCATGAAGATATTGCTGACACCTTTGCAGAACAATTTGTTAAGGGTGCTGAACAACTTACATTTGGTGATCCACTTGATGAAGAGACAGATGTTTGTAATTTAATTGACGAATCATCACAACAGACCTTACTCGAATGGATAGAAGATGCTGAGCAACAAGGTGCAAAAGTTTTAACAGGTGGGGAAGCTAAGGATAACGGCATTGCACCAACTGTTTTAACAGATGTTCCAGAGGGCGCCAAAATCATGAAAGAAGAAGCCTTTGGGCCTGTTGTTATTATTAATCGTGTATCTAGTGGCGATGAGGCATTGAAAGCGATGAATAACAGTCAATACGGCCTGAGCGCAGGTCTGTTTAGTAATGATATGAAACAAGCGATCGATATGGCTCACGGTTTAGAAGTTGGTCAGGTACTGGTTAATGATGTGCCGACATTACGTTTTGATCATATGCCATATGGTGGTCGAAAACAATCAGGTTATGGTTACGAAGGCGTTAAATACGCCATTCATGAAATGGTGAATCGGAAAATGATTAGTTTAAATTACACATTTTAATACGTTGAATAGGTGCCGATTAGTTTAATAACTGATCGGCATTTTTTATGATATATTACTTGTTGTGATAAATTACTTTGACAGACAAAGTAATATGTTGTACATTGTTATTGTGGAGGTGAGACATTTGGCATCGAATATTTCAACGGATTTAATCCGCGGACATACATCAACGATTATTTTAAATATTCTGCGTCAAGGCGATAGTTATGGTTATGAGATTTATAAACAAATTATTGCCCTAAGTAATGGCGAATACGAATTGAAAGAAGCAACACTTTATACAGCGTTCAGACGTTTACAAAAGGATGGGTTGATCGAATCGTATTGGGGAGATGAAACCCAAGGTGGTCGGCGGAAGTATTACCGTTTGACTCAAGCAGGACGTGATACGTATGAACAAAACCGACAAGATTGGCTTTTCGCTAAAGAAGTCTTAAACAAATTAATAACAGGAGGGGATGACGATGAGTCTTAATCAAGATGTCCAACACTATATAGACGATTTATTTAAAGATGTCGGAGAAAGTCAGCAACTCTTTGATTTAAAGCAAGAGTTAATTACCAATATGCATGCTCGAATTAGTGACTATCAGAAGCAAGGCATGAGTGAGCAAGAAGCTTTTCGGGAAACTAAAGCATCGATGGGAGATATGAGTGGATTAGTAGAAGATATGAGACAACACGGTGCAGACACATCAAAACAAACCGTCTATACATCGATGACGAACAGAATGGCAGTTGGCGCTCTTGTAATCGGGGCGATGTTGATTGTTTTTGGATTACTAATGTCTGTGAGCATGATGTTTATGGACGTTGAACCCGTAGCTGTACCTGGTGCAGGAATATTTGCGGTCATTGGTGGTGTTTTTTTGACTTACGGTATTCTAACACGTGAAACCCAGACGATGTACGCCATGCAACGCCTGCGTGCTGCGCTTTACTCTGTCGCAGTTGGCTTCATGTTATTTGCGATTTTCACAGCGATCACTTCAGGATTAGCGACAGGTGAATTATTTATAGGTTTTGCTGCATTTACAGTATTCTTTGTGATTGGCTTTGGTTTATGGCTAGGTTTATTATTGACTACTCAGGTGAGTCGGCAGAAGTAGCGGCAATTTAGAAAATTCACATGGAATTAAAAAAACAATAGTAAAATAAATAGATAAAGTTGACAAATAATTTCAAATACTTTATAGTAATAATTACATTCATAACTAAGGTCACAGAACCTGCTAAAATAAGGTCTCTGTACCGGAACTGATCCATTTTTGGGTCCAAAAGAACCTGCTACTTTTGTGGCAGGTTCTTTTATTTTGCTTAAAAAAGGGTTATTCGACTACGTTCTTCATTTTATTGGAAATTGAGTGAATCTTCAGATATAATCGGATGTATATACATTTTAGGGAGGAATTGGCATGAAGTCGCATGAAGGTCAGTACACATTAGGATTAGATATTGGTATTGCATCGGTAGGCTGGGGATTGATTGATGAAGATCAAAATATTATTGATGCAGGTGTGCGCCTTTTTCCTGAAGCGGATGTCAATAATAATGAAGGTAGACGAGGCTTTAGAGGTGCAAGACGTTTATTAAGGAGACGTCGACATAGGTTGGAACGGATCAAAAGGTTATTGACTAATTATGAAATCATTTCAGATGAATCAGACTTAGACTATAGCGAGATTGCCACACCTTATCACGTCCGTGTAAAAGGCTTAACGACAGAACTAACTAAGAATGAACTTGCTATTGCACTTATTCACTTAGGCAAACGACGGGGTATACATAATGTTGAGGCAGTAGAAGAAACAAAAGGAAACGAAGGATCTACGAAAGAACAATTAAGTGAAAATGCTGCAGCACTGAAGGATCGATTTGTATGTGAATTACAGCTTGAACGTCTAGAAGAAGACGGTGAAGTTCGTGGACACCAAAATCGATTTAAGACAGATGATTATGTGCGTGAAGCAGAGAAGCTATTAGAAACGCAATCAAATTATCATTCTGAAATTGATGATGAGTTTGTGAAAACGTATATTGAATTATTAAGTAATCGCCGAGAGTATTGGGAAGGCCCTGGTCAAGGTAGTGAATATGGCTGGGAAGAAGATGTGAATAAATGGTATGAACAAATGATGGGGCGTTGTAGTTATTATCCTGATGAATTAAGAGCCGTTAAAGAATCTTATTCAGCTCAATTGTTTAATGCGTTGAATGAGCTTAATAATTTGACGATTTCTCGGGAAGAAAATGACCGATTAACGAAAGTTGAAAAAGAGTCTTTAATTAAAAATGTTTACAAAAAATACAAGAACCCAACCTTAAAGCAGATTGCAAAGAACCTCGGTGTAGATGAGCATGACATTCGAGGTTATCGAGTTAACTCTAAACAAAACCCTATTTTCACGCCATTAACAATCTATCATGACCTCAAAGGAGTAACGGACAAAGAAGACATTTTAGAAGATCCACAAGTACTAGATGAAATCGCTGAAATTGTAAGCATTAATCAGACACCAAGTGATGTCAAGAAACAACTAGTAGAGCAGCTTGATTTACCATTAAAGGAAAAAGAGTTAGACGAATTGAGTCAGTTAAATTACACAGGGACGCACTCACTTAGTTTAAAGGTAATTCATCAGATGTTACCAGATTTATGGGCGACGAATGATAATCAAATGCAGTTATTCTCGAAATACGGATTAGCGCCAAAAGAAATTGATTTAAGTGGACGAAAATATCTGCCATATAACCATATTGATGACTGGATTTTATCTCCAGTGGTAAAGCGAGCCTTTAAACAGTCCATTCGTATTGTTAACGAAGTGATGAAACAGTATGGTGAGCCTAAAGAAATTGTAGTGGAATTAGCAAGAGAGTCTTCTAGTGATGACCAAAAAGCTTTTTATAGAAAGCTACAAAAAGACAATCAAGAGATTAATCGACAAGTTGAAGAAAAGCTAGCAACTGCAGGGCGCGAGAAGAAAAAAGGTATATTTAATAAATTAAGGTTATGGCATTTGCAAGATGGACTGTGCATGTATTCCTTACAACCTATACCTATTGATGATTTACTAGACCACCATGAAAAATATGAGATTGATCATATCATTCCTAGATCTGTATCGTTTGATGATTCACAGAAAAACAAAGTGCTTGTTAAAACAGATGAAAACCAAAAGAAAGGTAATCAGACACCACACCAGTATTTGAAATCCGGTAAAGGTCAGATCACTTACGATAAATTCAAGACACATATATTACAAATGGCCAAGAATCACCAAAAGATGCCGAAAAAGAAAAAAGAGTATTTACTAGAAGAGCGGGATATTAATAAATTCGACCTTCAGAAAGAATTTATTAACCGAAATCTTGTTGATACTCGTTATGCGACACGCGAGCTATTAACACTATTAACATCTTTCTTCAAAGAGAATGATCGTCAAGTCCATGTCAAATCGATTAATGGAGCATTCACTGATTTCTTACGGAAGCAATGGCGTTTTCCGAAAGACAGAGGAGCCGATTTTAAACATCATGCTGAAGATGCATTAATTGTTGGGATGGCAGGTTATTTGTTCGACCACAATAAAAGGTTGAAGAAACACAATGTTGTCATGACAGAAACTAAAGCAGCTGATGCAAAAACGGGGGAGGTCATTGACGATAGTGATTTCCTAGAGTCATTTAATAATCGAATGAATAAAGTGAAGGCGATCAAAGAATATGATAAATATAAATATTCTCATAAGGTGGATATGAAGCCGAATCGTCAGTTGATGAACGATACATTATACTCGACCCGTGAATATGATGGTGATGAATATGTCATCGAAAAAATCACTAATTTGTATGATAAAGATCAAACCAAATTAGTGGACAAGCTCAAAAAGAAACCTGAGAAATTGCTAATGTATCATCACGATCCACAAACTTATAAAAGCCTTATTCAAGTAATGGATCAATACAGTGAAGCTAAAAATCCACTGCATAAATATTATGAAGAAAAAGGAGAATATGTTCGAAAGTATAGTAGAAAAGGTAATGGACCGCCGGTTAAAAGTGTTAAGTTCTACGGGGATAAACTGAAAACACATAAAGATGTATCGCATAAATTTAACTCTGAAAATAAAAAAGTTGTTAATCTATCTATTAAACCATTTCGCATGGATGTTTACTGGGATGATGGCAAGTACAAATTCGTCACTGTTCGCTATAATGATTTGAAAGATGTTGGTAATCGTTATCAGATTGATGAAGAAAATTATAATACCTTATTGGAAAACAAAAAAATTAATTCTGTTGATAACTTTTTATTTAGCATGTTCACCAATGACATTTGCTCTTTAAATAATGAAAGATTTAGATTAGTTGGTGTAAATGACGATGATAAAAACAAGATAGAATTGAATACTGTAAACTTTGAGTATAAAGATTATTGCGATAGAAACGACATCAAAGGAAATAGGATTTACAAGTATATAGGTAATAAAACAGAAAGTTTCTACAAAATCACAACAGACGTTCTAGGAAACGAATATGTCAACCAAGAAAAACTTAAGTTTGAATATCCTAAAGGTTAGGGTGATTAGATGGGTTGGCGTGTTGTTCACGTTAGTCAGGTAGATCAATTATCATTACACTTGGATAATTTAAGAGTGTACCAAGGGGACTTGGATGTGACAGTCCCCTTGAATGATATTTTTGCTGTTGTCATTGAAGATTTGTCATGTAAGTTATCATCAAGGTTAATGGTTGAGCTTTCTAAACATAATATTTTGGTTTTGTTGTGTAATCAGCAGTATCTACCAGAATGTTTTATTCAACCTGTTTCAGGCCATTTTGGTCAGTATAAACAAATGATGAAGCAGCTCAATTGGTCAGATGAAGTGAAAGATATTATATGGTCAGGAATTATAAAACAAAAAGTTGAAAATCAAAAAGTCATTATGCGTAAACATGTAGTAGAACCACATCGTATTGAAAAATTAGACAATTTACAACAATCCATTGTGGCTGGTGATGAACATAATATTGAAGGGCAAGCTGCTCGAATCTATTTTAATAGTTTTTTCGATGAACAATATACGCGAGACAATGATGATTATATTGAAAATGCAGCATTAAACTATGGCTATACAATTATTCACTCAGCAATTGCTCGAACTATTGTTGCCAAAGGGTTAATCCCTGGACTTGGTATTCATCACATCGGTGAAAGAAACCCTCATAATTTAGCCTCAGACCTCATTGAACCATTCAGACCCATTGTCGACCACTATGTCATTAAACACCCACCAGAAGGCTATCTAACGAAAGATTATCGAATTCAATTAATCAATTTACTGCACGCCAAAGTACAAACAGACCAAAAACAACACACAATAATACGTTCTATAGAGTTATTTGTTAATTCGCTTTTTGATGCTTTTGAAACTGGTGAATCCCAAAAGTTAAAGCTACCGGATGTCAATAAATTGAGTTTTCATGAGTCTTAGATTTGTGAGAGTTTTAATTATGTTTGATTTACCAGTCGAAACAAAAGCACAAGTTAGAACGTATACCAAATTCCGTAAGAATTTAATTCGAAATGGGTTTCTGATGATGCAATATTCGATCTATATCAAGTCTTGTATTAATAAAGAAGCTGCTCAGGGCACGATTAATCAAGTGAATAAATTTCTTCCGAAAGAAGGTCATGTTCGAGCGATGATCATAACAGAGAAACAGTTTGAAGGAATGAAGATATTAGTTGGTGAAGAAGATCGAAATATCGAGATTTTAAGCGATAATCGAACAATTGAATTTTAGGTGGGATTTGATTGGAAGAAAAATGGTTAATAAATGTTCATGATCAATCGTTTCAGGTTAATATTGGTTCTTATAGTTCGCTATTTGTGAACTATACAACGAGTGAAAGTCATTTGATTGATTCAGTGGTTAATTATTTTCAACCGAAATCTAAAGTGAAAGAGGCTGTGACTGTTAAAGATAAACAGAATGATTTTGCTGATGTGGAAAGTCAGTATATGCAAGCCTTCCAATTATCAAATGAGATGGTGTTAGAGGAAGCTAAGATAGGATCAAAATCGTTGTTAAAACAACAAATGAAGCACTCACTGTTAAATCATGTAGAGACAGATGGCTATATTCAAACGATTAATACCTTGATGGAAGATTTGGCTGAACAAGCTTTGCCAGAGCATCCTGTTGTCTTAAAGCATTTCTCGGTCGATGCCTATTTAAAAATGATTGAGTTTAACACGGGGCTTGTTGACCAATATTATGAAGAAACGAACGATTTCTTAACACAAGCTAAGGTATTACTTCCAATTATAAAACAGTACTTAAAAAAGTCTGTTTCAGGTAAAAAAATAATCTTCTATCTATATCCAGAACTTTATTTGAGTCCATATGAACAAAGAGAAATGAAAGAATTATTAAAACAAATTAGTAAAGATATTCCAGTGTTTGTAGTTACTAAGTCTACTTTGTTTTTGACAGATCAAATCAATTATCAAAATTATTATATTGAAGATCAGCAATTGTTTACTGATGAACTATTAGAAGAATTAGAATGGCACAGTCCTTTGGATTACGATGAAACCCAACTTAAAAAGCATGTAGAATCAGTGGTTAACAAACATATAAATGTATTTGAATTAAACCCGTTAATTTCAAATTATCGAAATGCCGATATTATCGTTTTTGATTCTATTAGTTTATACATTGTTGTTTTTTTGTTTATGAAAATGGATTTTCCATTCAGGTTGGACTTAAAAGAGGAAAACGTTGATCTGCCGGTATATAAGTACGTCATGGAGATGTATGAAAAATTATGATATATTTTCATTAGAGGTTTTAGCACTCTGTGATTTTAGTTATGAATGTGACCGAAAACCCGAACATGATAGCCATTCCTATGTTTTAGCACTCTGTGATTTTAGTTATGAATGTGACAAATGCAAATCAAGGAGTTTTGGAAGAACAGTTTTAGCACTCTGTGATTTTAGTTATTAATGTGACAGTTAACGGTGCTAACCAATCGTGATGTTGGTTTTAGCACTCTGTGATTTTAGTTATGAATGTGACCGCTCACCTCGTTCAAGGATTGTTTCTGTTGTTTTAGCACTCTGTGATTTTAGTTATGAATGTGACTGTTTTCTATCGTCGTTCTCGGTTATTCAGGTTTTAGCACTCTGTGATTTTAGTTATGAATGTGACAGTCGCTCGCTTTGTCACTGTCTCCGCAGTGTTTTAGCACTCTGTGATTTTAGTTATGAATGTGACTCAGGACTCAGGTGAGCAGTATTTTGACATGTTTTAGCACTCTGTGATTTTAGTTATGAATGTGACGTCATTGGGTGCTCATGCACGATGACACCGGTTTTAGCACTCTGTGATTTTAGTTATGAATGTGACGTGAACCAATTCGAGAAGATGTGGCGTTTGGTTTTAGCACTCTGTGATTTTAGTTATGAATGTGACTGGCGATCATTACGAGATCGAGATCCGAACGTTTTAGCACTCTGTGATTTTAGTTATGAATGTGACTGTTCTTTCTGACCTTCTAACATGAACATAGTTTTAGCACTCTGTGATTTTAGTTATGAATGTGACGCGAGAACAATCACATGACTAAATACACCGGTTTTAGCACTCTGTGATTTTAGTTATGAATGTGACACGCACTTCAATACTATCAAGATAACAAAGGTTTTAGCACTCTGTGATTTTAGTTATGAATGTGACATCGACCATGCACAAATGGGAATGGAAATCGTTTTAGCACTCTGTGATTTTAGTTATGAATGTGACTCACAGGTGACATTTCAGCAGACAGCGGTTGTTTTAGCACTCTGTGATTTTAGTTATGAATGTGACCTCAAAACTATGCCGTAGCACAAGAGGCATGTTTTAGCACTCTGTGATTTTAGTTATGAATGTGACTATATGGGCTACATGCGTAAATGTCCTCTAGTTTTAGCACTCTGTGATTTTAGTTATGAATGTGACAGTCGAGAACACTCAAAAAATTCAATGAGAGTTTTAGCACTCTGTGATTTTAGTTATGAATGTGACTTCGCAACATGCCTTACGGACAACCTGTGGGTTTTAGCACTCTGTGATTTTAGTTATGAATGTGACGCTAGGCTCGAATTTCGTGGGAGCCAACCAGTTTTAGCACTCTGTGATTTTAGTTATGAATGTGACTCGAAGAACTCGAAAACATACAAGATAATCGTTTTAGCACTCTGTGATTTTAGTTATGAATGTGACATTCTTCATCTGGTGGCATTTCGTCTTCCTGTTTTAGCACTCTGTGATTTTTAATTATGAATGGAAGGACTCACCAAAAAAAGCCCCGAAGTGACTTTTCAGTAAGTAAATGAGTCACTTCGGGGCTTTAGTATTATAATGATCGTCGTTTATTATGTTTTTCCTGTCGTGTGCGTTCTTCTGCTTCGGCAGCTCTTCGTTGTGCTTCGAAATCAGCGCTATCGGCTAAGTCTTCTGCAAATTCAACATCCTTAGATTCGACTTGTTGATTTTGTGGTGTTTGCCCAAGTGGCTTTTTACTTTTTCCTTTGTGTTCATCTTTTCCCATCATGTTCACCCTTTCTGAAAGTTAACACGCGTAGTATGTGCTTATGGGTGATCTGATATGTACGAATGATGAATAATAAATCATAAAATAACCACCGTTCTAATCAGGACGGTGGTTAGGTTTATTTATTCTTTTACTGGACCGTTCATTTTACGGGCAAGGTAAATAATCGGTGTGTCTAAGATCGCTACAAGAAGTTTTAAAAGGTACGTCGTAATTCCAATCATAACGACTGTGCTGAAACCAAATACACCAAGAAAGGCAATGAAAGTGAAGATGAAGCTGTCCACTAATTGACTTGCTGCGGTACTGATATTATTTCGAATAAATAAAAACTTGCCATCTGTTTTACGTTTAATGGCGTCAAATATATAAACATCAAGTAGTTGAGAAATGAAGTAGGCCACAAAGCTTGCGATCATGATTCTTGGTGTAATACTGAACAATGTTTCCATTGGTTCATGCGCGAAATCTTCAGAGTTCGGCACATAATTTAAGTCGACTTGAATCATGATGACGAAAAACGCCATCGAAGCTAGTCCAACAAATACACTCTTACGCGCTTCTTCTTTTCCGTACTTCTCATTTAATAAATCTGTGGCTAAAAAGATCGTCGCATAGACGACATTTCCGAGTGTTGCTTCTAAACCGAATATATTGACGCTTTTAACAACTTCTATATTCGCAATCACTGTTGCAAAAGCAATCCAAGCAAATAATCCAGTTTTCCCAAATAATTTATAGAATAACAATATTCCTATAAAGTTAATGGCTAAAGTCACAAAAAATAAAATCTCGTTCAATTTGTTCATCTCCTTAATTTTTTTATAGCAGGTTTTGGGTAACTGCTGTATTAATTAGCGAATATTGTAGCTAAATCGCTTGTAAAGCATACCACTCAACAATACGTTGTTTCAATCATTAATTATTCGAATTCCTTGGATAGCTACAGTTTGATGCATGGAGTATGAATTGTCTTGGATATTTGACTTATAATAGTACTTGAACTAACATAATGCTAATAATTTACTGGATTAGGCTGAGGGTACAGTTTATATTTCATTGTCGGGAAATAATCATCGAGACACGTCATATTACCCGGGAAATAATTTGATTTTGTCGGAAGGTGGTATTGTAATGAAAACAATTGGTGTGATTGGTGGTATGAGTTGGGAGTCGACCGCTGAGTATTATCAGGAAATGAATAGACAAGTGAAGGAACGTTTAGGCGGGCTTCATTCTGCTGAGTGCATGATTTATAGTGTGGATTTTGCTGAGATTGAACGTTATCAGGCTGAAGGTGAATGGGATAAGGCTGGACAAGTGTTAGCAGAAGCAGGGAAGAAGCTTGAATTAGCTGGAGCTGACGTGATTGTCTTAGCTACCAATACGATGCATAAAGTAATCGATCAGATTGACAAGGCAATTGAAGTTCCGACCATTCATATTGCTGATGCAACAGCTGACGCCATAAAAGCACAGGGTCTAAATCGTGTCGCATTATTAGGAACGAAGTATACAATGGAACAAGAATTTTATAAAGGACGAATAGCTGAACAGAATTTAGAAGTATTAGTACCTAATGAGACTGATCAGAATCGTGTCCATCGAATTATTTTTGACGAGTTAGTTTTAGGTGAATTCCATGACCATTCAAGAGAGTATTATATAGATGTGATTAATCGACTTGTACAGCAGGGTGCAGAAGGGGTGATTTTTGGCTGTACAGAGATTGGGTTATTGATTAAATCACACGATGTGACAGTGCCTGTTTTTGATACGTCTCAAATTCACGTCACACGGGCTGTTGATTACGCATTAGAGAATTAGTGGTTTGACCGTTTTTCACGGATTCGTTCGTCAAAGAACCAAATCATCAAAGCGGCTAACACACTAGCTATAAGTAGACCATACATGTCTGCAATATAATGGTTAAATTCTTGCATGAGTTTAGAGGGGTCTGCTAATAAACCGAGGGTAAAAATAAAGCTAAATCCGAATATAAGATGCCAAATGAGCGCTGACTTTTTGCGGTTTTTAGGTTTTAATTTATAAGTCAAAACATCGCTTAATACGGATGAGGGAATGCCATAGGAAATAAGGCAACCGATGACATACAAAGCGACCATCAGTAATAGAATGGTGAAAGAAATAGTACTTGTAAAACTTAATGTAATCGTCACGATTGGAATTAAACATATTGACGTTAGTAAAAAGGCGTAAAACTTTCTTAAGAGCATCATGATCACCTACTTTATTGTTAGCTTATCACGGCTCAGTAGTTTTTGAACATACAAAACGGGAGAGTAATCATATTCTCTCCCGTTTTTATGTTTATTCTATAATGGATAATCCTCGTTCAATTAACGTGTGTAGTTCATCGTTAACTTCTTGTAATTCATGCAATTCCGTTTCGACTCTGGTTGTTAATGGATCGTTTGGGGCTATGTCGTTTAATATTTCGAGCAACTCAAGCCGTGATAACCATTCATGAGGATGGTTTTCGTTTAATTCTTGGTGGATTTTCTTTATGGCTTCCACAGTCGGATTGTTCTCACGAATCTCGCGAATTTCAGCAAACAAGGCATTTAATGGCGTGTCTTCAGTCGATTCCGTGCCCTCGTTTTCATTTTCGTGAGCGGTATGGAAACTCTCACCGTCTGCTGCGCCTGCAAACACAGATATAACAGACATGCCAATTGCTAAATCAAATGACTCTTCCTCAAATGTCACAAGTGAATGTTGACCAAGTGACGCATGGCCGTTCTTGAGTCTTAAGAGAACAACTTTGTCATATCGTTTGATGATTGACTCAACCTCACCATTGATTTCTATTCCACTATTATAAATCAATGAGACTCGTTCACCTTCATGAATACCATTAGCTACTAATTCGTCATCTGTTAATGTTTCAAGTGGTTGGTCTAAATTGATAACTTCACCGATTGGAGCCTGGAACCCTTCTGGATATTGCTCTGAACCGTGTCCGACTAATTGTTGATCATCCACGGCTAGAGCTGTTGCTCCGTCTGTGGTGAACCAAATCGCTTCTCCTTGGTCGTTCTTAAGTAAATCAGCGATTGTGCCTGTAATCTGTAGACCTGATGACATCACTGCTGTTGCTGTATGACCTGACTTAACGGCTTTATCTAAACTTTCAGTACCACCTTGCATAAAGGCCATTGATTGTGCGAGTTCTTCAGCAGCTTCTGATAATTGTCCGAAACTTTCACATACAAATAAATGAGGTTGTGGTTTCGTAATATCAAAATCTGTTTTGATGACTGTTTCCTTATCAAATGGTAACTTATCTACATCATCGCTCAATGCGTTAGATCCTTCGCCGACAGAAGATAGTAAACCGGCGCCATATATTTTTGGGTCATCGAGTGTTCCGATAAGACCAAATTCAACTGTCCACCAGTAGAACCGTCCTACGATCTGCGCTTCAGATAATTCGGTAATCTGTGCCTCACGTTCCTCTACTTGTTGTTTTGCTTCAAGAATTTGTTCGTCTGTCGCTTCACCTTTTTCTAATAAATTAGAGTAGTGGCGGACGGCTTCAAAGTGGTCGTGTTCTTCTTTCGTCGCTAATGCTTTCATTCCAATTTCACCAAATCGTTTGACGAAAGCAGAGTATTCAGGGTCGGCTAAAATCGGAGCGTGTCCCGCCGCCTCATGAATAATGTCAGGCGCTGGTGTGTATAATATGTTCTCTAATTTCCGTATTTCATTAACGACAGGGAGAATACCATGTGCTTGAAATTCGAAAAATGCCACACCTGGAATAAAACCATCAATTGTCGCGGCACCCCAGCCAAATTGTGCTAAACTTTCATTCATCTCATCGACATTAGGTATTTGTTCAATTGATATAGCAGATGCTTTAAGTCCATCTGTGTAGGCTTCATGAGCTTTATCTTTTAGCAAATTATGATTTTGTCGCATCACATAACGCCAAACGGCATGATTAATCGCTGTATAGTTTTCATAGTTCTGGTCAACCGTGTATTTTCGTAAATGTTTAGGGACTGATTTTGGTTTAATTGTCTGCATGTTACCTCTCCTTTTTAGCGCTTTTATACTAAATCGCTTAAACGCTTTTATTTATTAAAGTTATGTAAGAATTATAAAAAATATAACATGGACTGTGAATCTAAACAAATATTTTTTAATATTTTTTGACTAATTTTCTCCAACTTGAACAGGATATAGTTGGTAATAGCTGATGTGGTGGGTGTTTAAGATATTTAGAAGAAGGGTATATTGAACAATATGTAGAGTGAAAGTACGGATCATTATTGAAAGGGGATTTAAGCTTATGAAAATGAACGTAACACAAAAACTCATTTCTGAACATTTAGTTTCAGGTGAGATGACACCTGGTGAAGAAATCGGGTTACAAATTGATCAGACATTAACGCAGGATGCGACGGGTACCATGGTCATGCTTGAGCTTGAAGCAATGGGTATTGATCAAGCTAAAACAGAAGTCTCTGCCCAATATGTTGACCATAACTTAATCCAAGATGATTATCGGAACCCAGATGATCATATGTTCTTACGTAGTGCAGCTAATCGTTTTGGCATTTATTATAGTCGCCCGGGTAATGGGGTCAGTCACCCTGTTCATATGCAAAAACTAGCTCGTCCAGGTAAGACATTATTAGGTTCAGACAGTCACACGTGTGCAAACGGTTCTATGGGAATGCTTGCGATGGGTGCAGGTGGTATTGATGTTGCCTTAGCGATTGCAGGAGAGCCTTATTACATTAAAATGCCAGAAGTTTGGGGCATTAAGTTAACTGGTAAGCTACCTGATTGGGTCAGTGCCAAAGATGTAATTCTTGAGTTATTACGTCGTCATGATGTAAAAGGTGGCGTCGGCAAGGTGATTGAATATTATGGTCCAGGTGTTAAAGAATTATCAGCCATGGATCGTCACGTGATTGCGAATATGGGAGCTGAGCTTGGTGCAACAGGTACGGTTTTCCCAGCGGATAAAGAAGTGAAACACTTCATGAAAGTGCAAGGTCGTGAAGAAGAATTTGAAGAATTATCAGCTGATCGTGGCGCTGAGTATGATATTGAAGAAGAGATTGATCTTTCACAATTAGAGCCGTTAATTGCTAAACCTTCAAGTCCTGGTAAAGTCGTACCTGTTACTGAAGTGGCAGGAGAACCGCTCTATCAATCATACATTGGTTCATCAGCTAACCCTGGTTATCGTGACTTTGCTATTGTAGCTGAGATTGTTAAAGATAAACATATTGCTGAAGGGTTATCGCTTGATATTAACCCATCATCTCGTCAGATCCTAACGCAACTGGTGGAAGATGGCCATATCGCAAGCTTACTTCAAGCTGGAGCTCGTCTTCACCAAGCAGGTTGTAATGGATGTATTGGTATGGGGCAGGCGCCAGCTTCAGGGAAAAACAGTTTAAGAACGACGCCTCGTAACTTCCCTGGTCGTTCAGGTACGAAAGAAGACAGTGTATTCTTATGTAGTCCTGAAACAGCAGCTGCATCTGCTCTAACAGGTAAGATCACGGATCCTCGTACGCTTGATATGAGTTATCCGAAGATTAAAGAGCCAACAAAGGTCGATTTCCAAAAAGAAAAACACATGTTAGAAGCGCCATCAACACCTGCTGAAGGATTAAAAGTGGAACTTGAGAAAGGACCTAATATTAGCTCGATCCCGCAAATGAATCCACTACAAGATCAGTTTGAAGTGCCAGTCCTACTGAAGATGGGAGATAACATTTCAACCGATGAGATCTTAGCTGGTGGTTCACGCGTTCTACCGTATCGTAGTAACCTACCTAAGATTAGTGCGTTTACATTTGAAATCGTTGATGATCAGTACTACGAACGGGCAATGAATATTAGAAATGAAAGTGGTCACGCTGTAATTGGCGGATATAACTATGGTCAAGGTTCAAGCCGTGAGCACGCTGCACTTGCGCCAAGATATCTTGGTATGAAAGCTGCTATAACGAAGGACTTTGCGCGAATCCACTTACAAAATTTAATTAACTTCGGTATTTTACCGCTAACGTTCGTGAATGAAAGTGATTATGATAAGGTGGAACAAGATGATGTCTTAGAATTCACCGATGTCCGTAATAAAATCCAAGAGTCTTATGAATTTGATGTTGGTATCAAAGGAAAAGATGAAACAATTCGAGTTAAACACAGTTTAACTGACCGCCATTTGGACATAATACTAGCAGGAGGCATTATTAACTGGGTGAAAAACAAACAAGAAAGTGGTGTCTAAATGGGTTCACAGGATTCGCGTTGTAAGGCATGTGATGGCGCTGGTCTATTAATGGACGATGAGGAATGGCGCTATACTTGCACAGTTTGTGGCGGTGACGGTTTTGTTTCAGTCTATGACCAAGAGGAAAATCGTCACTTAAGCAATGTTGATGATAACAATCGAATTTTAGACTAATGAGAAGCATCTCAATCCTTAGGTTGAGATGCTTTTCTTATGCAGGTTATTTTCGTTTAAATCGGGCTTTTGCTATGATGAAGTTAGGAGGGATGAGGAAATGAACGAACAAACAATTTTTGCAGATATGGACTTTTGGCGCAATGGTTTAATTAAATTAACAGAATCGATGACAGAAGAAGATTTAGATCGAATTCCTCAAGGTTTTAACAACAATCCGCGTTGGAACATTGGTCATGCTTTAGTCACAACGGATAGTTTGGTCACAGGTGCTTTGGGTGAAAGTAGCTTAGTACCAGAAGGTTATGCTGAGCTATTCGCACGTGGAACGAGTCCAAACGAATGGGAAGATAAAGTAGTACCTACGAAAGATGCGTTAATTGAACAATTATCCGTGCATAATCAGAAATTACAAGAATTAGTTTCAGGTAAATTAGATCAATCAATGGCATTTGACATGTTTCACTTAGAAACCGTTGAAGATGCGATTAAATTTGCAACATCTCATGAATCGATGCATTCAGGTATTGCTAAAGCGCAAAACCAAATGAAGTAAGTGAAAAAGGCTGACATATGTCGGCCTTTTTTTAGTTCTTTTATAAAGTTTTCTTTGAACACGTCACACATCCCGACATTATTTGTTAAAATAATATAAGTCTTTGTTTAAAGTTGAAATCAATGGGGGTGTTGAAATGACGTGGGAAATTTTAAATGTGATTGGCACAATGGCATTTGCTATTAGTGGAGCGATTGTTGCCTTAGAAGAACGATATGATCTTTTTGGTGTTTATTTACTTGGCTTTACGACTGCCTTTGGTGGTGGCCTCATACGACACGTTGTCTTAGGTTTACCAGTTTCAGAAGTATGGAATCAAAGCATGTTGTTTTTAATTGCATTTATCACGTTAACGTTATTATTTTTCATCCCGTTTCATTGGTTTTTAACAGGTTGGGCCAAATGGGGCGCATTCTTTGACTCTATCGGCTTATCCTCCTTTGCTGTTCAAGGGGCGCTCTTTGCTGTAGCAGCTGGCTATCCGTTACCAGCAATTATTGTAGGAAGTGTCATCACAGGAACAGGGGGCGGAATGGTGCGAGATGTCCTTGCGGGTCGGAAACCACTTGTATTACATAAAGAAATTTATGCGATGTGGGCTGTGTTAGGTGCGATTGTAATTGGTGTTGGCTTAGCTGATGAGATGATGGAATATATGATATTATTGTCCTTAATCATTACGTTAAGAATGCTCTCAGTTATGTATGACTGGCGATTACCTAGTCGAGGTGACTGGTTGAATTTCTTGAGACGAATGGGTCGATCGTCTTAAAGTTTATACCATTCAATAGTTTAAGTTTGTAGGGGTTATGGGGAACAATCATCCAGAAAGGGAGATATCATGACTTATTCAATGGGATTCTTTCGCCAATTTCCAATTTTTCAGGATTTAGCTGATGAAGAATTACAAGAAGTGAATGATATTGCTAATCAGCGTGATATGAAAAAAGGTAATGTTGTTTTTCATCAAGGAGAAGCGCGTGATGCTGTCTTTTTTGTGATTTCTGGATTGATCAAAGTTTACAAAGTGAGTGAGAGTGGCCAAGAACAAGTGATTAATTTCATTCACTCAAATGATATGTTTCCGCATGTAGGTTTTTTTGATGATTCCCCTTATCCTGCGACTGCTGTTACATTAACAGATACTCACTTGCTTGCAATTCCAATTGAAGCTTTCGAGAATTTATTAATTCAAAAGCCCAAGATTTCAATCAAAGTGATGCGAGTGATGGGAAAGAAAATCTTAGATTTACAATCTCGTGTCCAGCAAATTAGTACGAAAACAGTGTTTGAACGAACGGTTTCGATGCTAATTCAATTGACAGATGAGTTAGGTGAAAATGAAACAAGTGGTGAAATTACTGTAAACTTACCGATTACGAATACTGACTTAGCTAATATGGTCGGGGTTACACGTGAGTCAGTGAATCGCACATTTAATCAACTAAAGAAAGCAAATATTATTACATATAACCGAAACTATGTGATCGTCCACGATTATGAAGCGTTATTAGATCGGATATAACAGTTGAATCTTTTCAAAGCCTTTTAATGAAATGGCAGCATTGTGAGAAATATCACAAAGCTGTCATTTTTTTATGCTCCAAATGTGATATAAATCACAAATTATTCTCCTGAGGATTAGTATGATGAGATTAGATTCTTAAGAGGGGGCGTTAATATGAGTTCAAGAAAGAAGTCGGACCAAAATGAACCGAAACTTTATGGCACGTTTATTTCGGTTATAATCGTTGGAATTATTATTACATTGATGTGGATCGGAATCTTTATAGGATTTATGTAATTCATAAATAAGAGGGGAGAGTGAGTTTATGCATGTACACAAGTTAGAGAAAGTATGGTTAGCAATTGGGTTTATCACGTTAGTAGCATTTTTAACAACAGTCGGTATTCAAGCTTTTGCTTCTGGACACGGAGCACCTAGTGATTTAACAAAAGTGGATCCGCAGAATCTTGAAGAAACAGAGCCGTTTGATGACCCAGGTTTACATGAAATTGGGGAAAATGAATATGAGTTAGTGATGATTTTACAGTCTTATGGATTCACTCCTAATGAAATCACAATACCTGAAGATGCAACGGTGCACTTTAAAATTGCTTCAAAAGATGTGGTACATGGTTTTGAAATTGCGGGGACAACAGTCAATATGATGGCAACACCTGGGTATGTTAATTCAACAACTTATACCTTTGATGAGACAGGCGAGTATTTAATCTTGTGTAATGAATACTGTGGAACGGGTCACCATTTCATGAGTGCTCAATTGGAGGTGAAGTAAGTGGTTAATCAAAATGACGTAAAGTTAAGTTTATACCATATTTACGCGGCATTTGTCGCACTGTTTATTGGCGGATCATTAGGATTATTACAAACCTTAGTTCGTAGTGAATCGATTACACTGCCATTTAAGTTAAACTATTATCAGATTCTGACTGCTCACGGAGTATTGCTAGCATTAGTGTTTACGACATTATTTATTTTTGGGTTTATGTATGCAGGCATCTCACGCACAACAGGTGAATTCACTTCACACCGGCGTAAAGCAGCTTGGATTGGTTACCTTCTAATGATAATTGGTACGGTTCTTGGTGTCGTGATGATTTTAATGAATAAGGCAACAGTGCTTTATACTTTCTATGCGCCATTACAAGCATCACCTTTGTTTTATATTGCATTAGCATTATTGATCGTCGGAACGTATTTTGCTAGTTATGCCATCATTTCACAATACAATGGATGGCGAAAAGCTAATCCTGGTCAAAAGACGCCGTTATTTGCGTTTATGGCAGTTGCAACGATTGTCTTATGGTTAATTGCAACATTAGGTGTAGTTGCGGCAGTGCTTTTTCAGTTTATTCCTTGGTCATTGGGTTGGTCTGAGGAAATTAATGTCACCTTAAGTAGAACATTATTCTGGTATTTTGGGCATCCATTAGTGTACTTCTGGTTATTACCAGCTTATATGGCTTGGTATGTAGTCGTACCAAAAGTGATTGGTGGTAAAATATTTAGTGATTCATTAGCACGATTAGCCTTTTTGTTATTTATTTTATTCTCAATTCCTGTTGGTTTCCACCATCAGTTAACAGAACCAGGGATAAGTGAGGCGTGGAAGTTCTTACAAGTTATCCTAACGTTCGCGGTTATTTTACCATCATTAATGACTGCCTTTTCTATGTTTGCAAGTTTTGAGTTGGCTGGACGTGAAAAAGGATATAAAGGTGTGTTTGGATGGTTCAAAGGTTTACCGTGGAGTGATGTTCGTTTTCTATCGGCTTTCATTGGTATGGCATTCTTCATTCCAGCAGGAGCAGGCGGAATTATCAATGCGAGTCACCAAATGAACCAAGTCATTCATAATACAATTTGGGTCACAGGTCACTTCCATATTACAATAGGGGCAACAGTGATTTTAACGTTCTTTGGAATCGCTTATTGGTTGGTGCCGCATTTGAAAGGGCGCGTGCTGACGAAACGAATGAATAGTTTGGCTAATTTCCAAATTGTATTGTGGACAATAGGTATGTTTATCATGTCAGCAGCTATGCACTTCTCAGGATTGTCAGGCAATCCGCGCCGTACTCAAAACACTGATTACAACGGCCATGAAGTCGCTAGTCAATGGGGGAGTTATGAGACGGCGATGGCCGCAGGTGGAACATTATTATTGTTCTCAATCTTTATGTTTATCATATTAATTATTCGCTTAGCTAAAACTGAACCATTAGGTCAAGAAGAATTTCCAATTGGCACTGCCTTAGATGAAAGTACTAACCCTCCGAAACTTTTGGAAAACTGGAAGCTGTGGATTGGGATCGCGATTGCGTTGATTTTAGTTGCATATACCATCCCAGTATTTGATATTATTCAAAATCCTGCACCAGGTTCTCCAGGTTATAAATTCTGGTAATATAAAAGGGGGCGTCTGAAAATGAAACGACATGAATCGTTATATCCTCTGTCCCATCACCACCATCATGCCTTAGTGATGGCTGTGAATATGACTCAAGTAGGTACGGAAAAACAGAAGCACTCATATCGTGATATGTTGAGGCAGTTGATTGAGTTTTGGGAGAAAGACGGTGATCAACATTTTCATGATGAAGAAACAGTGCTGATTCCTCTTTACCTCGCGTATGGTGAAGAAGTTGATCATGAATCAGTAAAACGCATGTTATATGAGCATGCGCAGGTTCGTGGTTATGTTCACCAACTGAGACACTCAACGCGTGCTATGACAGAAGAGATGCAAGCTTTGGGTCAACTATTGCAAGATCATATCCGTTTTGAAGAACGAGATTTATTTCCAAAGGTAGAAGAACAAATACCAGAAAAGTATTTATATCAAGCAAATGGACAGTTTACACGAGATTCATATAGTGGGTTTTAAAAAGCTCGAGCGCATGTTGCGCTCGAGCTTTTTTGAAAGGAATTCGCTGTATCGAGAAAGGAATTCGCTGTATCGAGAAAGGAATTCGCTGTATCAGAAAACGAACTAGCACAATCGGATGAGTTGAACACACAAAAAACCAGCCGCATGAAGTTGCGGCTGGTTTATCAGTCAAAGTTTATTTTTTCACATCTTCAGGTACTTCCATGCCAAGACCGTCTGCAACACGTTGACCGTATTCAGGGTCTGCTTTGTAGAAGTGACCGATTTGACGTTTCTTAACTTCTTCCATTGTGCACTGGCCTAAGTGACCTACGACTGCTTCGATGAGGCGATCTTTTTCATCAGCGCTCATAAGGCGATATAAGTCACCAGCTTGTGTGTAATGGTCAGCGTTAGGGTAAGGTGCTTGTAGTACTTCACCTTCAACATCAAATGATTGTACTTTGCTGTCTGGATCTTCTTTCGGTGCGTCATCATAGCTATTAGGTTCATAGTTGATGTTGCTACCGTGATCACCATATTGCATGTAACCGCCACGCTGATAGTTGTTTTGCTCATTTACTGGACGGTTAACGGGTAATTGTTCATGGTTAACGCCTAAACGATAACGTTGAGTATCTGAGTAAGAGAATAGACGTCCTTGTAACATTTTGTCTGGTGATGCTTCGATACCAGGCACTACGTGAGCTGGAGATAACGCTGCTTGTTCAACCTCTGCGAAATAGTTTTCAGGGTTGCGGTTTAAGACCATCTTACCAACTTCGATACGAGGATAATCTTCTTTGCTTACTGTTTTGGTAACGTCAAAAATATCCCATTCATAGTCTTTGAAGTCGTTATAAGGAATGATTTGTACGTAAAGTGTCCAAGAAGGATAATCACCTTTATCAATTGAATTGAAAAGGTCTTCTGTGTGATAGTCAGGGTTTGTACCTGCGATTTCATCAGCGACACTTTCGTCCATGCCTTTCACACCCTGGTCACTAACAAAGTGATATTTAACCCAGAATGCTTCTCCTTCTTCGTTAACCCACTTATACGTGTGGCTACCGTAACCATTCATGTGACGGTAAGTCGCTGGAATACCACGGTCACCGTGTAGGTACGTCACTTGGTGTAATGACTCTGGTGAATTACTCCAGAAATCCCAAACCATGTTTTTGTCTTTTAAGTTTGTTTGTGGGTTACGCTTTTGTGTGTGGATGAAGTCCGGGAACTTGACCGCATCACGAATGAAGAAGATTGGTGTATTGTTACCAACTAAGTCATAGTTACCTTCTTCAGTATAGAATTTCAATGCGAAACCACGTGGGTCACGTAGTGTATCAGCAGAACCTTGTTCACCTGCAACAGTTGAGAAACGAGCGAACATTGGTGTGCGTTTACCTTTTTCGTTTAAGAAATCTGCTTTTGTATACTTAGAAATTTCATCATTAGTTACTTCGAAATAACCGAAAGCGCCTGCACCTTTTGCGTGAACGACACGCTCTGGGATACGTTCGCGGTCAAAGTGTGCTAACTTTTCAAGTAGATGAACGTCTTGAATTAGCGTTGGACCACGTTTGCCAGCTGTAATCGAGTTCTGATTATCGCCGACAGGAGCACCGCTAGACGTCGTTAGACGATTGTTTTTGTCTACCATAAAATAATTCCTCCTTAGAATTAAATGATACATTATTATATTAACTAATTTATATAGATTTGTAAATTAAAATAATTATAAATAAACTGTGACAAAACTATAGTGAAAAAGTAGCTCAAAAGACTAATGGATTTAATTGAAACTATTTGATAGTTCTCAAAAAAATCAAATAAATTTACACTTTTTATGATACATGGATTTTTGATATTTGGCTAGTGAAAGGACCTTAGAGGTACCATGAATTCTTAGTACCTCTTAATCGGCCAGTTTAGAAGCGTTTGGCGATGCCTTCAATCTCGACTTTAACGTTTTTAGGTAATTGGCTGACTTCATATGCCGCTCGAGCAGGATAAGGTTCATATAAATAGCTCGCATAGATATCATTTACCGTCGCAAAATCACCCATGTCATCAAGTAAGATGGTTAATTTAACTAGGTGATCATACGTTAACCCCGTTTGATCAAGTATAGCACCAATGTTTTTCATCACTTGTTGGGTTTGCTCTTCAACAGATTCGCCTACAATCTCCATTGTTTCTGGGACGAGAGGAATCTGACCGGAAATATAGATCGTACTGTCGACCTCAACGGCTTGAGAGTAGGGACCAATCGCTTCTGGTGCTTGACTTGTTGCATAAACTTTTTTCATCGAATCGCTCCTTTCGTGTTAACTCTATCTTAGCAAAAGAATACCCGAACGAAAAATGACAATTAAGATAAGTATAAAATAATTATTTATATTTTAAGAAAATTTGGTATAATCAGATTTATACAATAATGAAAGGGTGATTATATGAATAGAGAACAATTAATAGCACCTGAATATTACAACATCGTAAATGAATTTGAACAGTATCTAAAAGACCCGCAACGTGATGCAATTTTGTGGCAAGATGAAAACGGTAACAAGGACAAGGTAACCTATGAAGGGTTATTTAATCGTGCGAATCAATTTGCAAATGTCTTTACAGAAGCAGACTTACATAAAGGGGATAAGGTCTTAGTGATGACCCCCCGCCTAATTGAGGCGTATGAAGTGTATGTTGCAGCATTAAAAGCTGGACTTGTTGTTATTCCAAGTTCTGAAATGTTGCGTACAAAAGATTTGCAGTATCGTATTCAACATGGTGATGTTAAAGCGGTCGTCAGTTATTATCCGCATACAGATGAGTTTGAAGCGGTAAATCAGTTTAGCGATTTAACACGTTTTATATTAGGTGATAATCAAACGGGATGGCACCGATTAGATGAATTAGCTGATAAAGCCTCTACTGAGTTTGAAACCGTACAAACGAAACGTGATGATATGGCATTTCTATCCTATACTTCTGGTACTACTGGCAACCCTAAAGGTGTTGTACACACACATGGTTGGGGTTATGCACATTTGAAAACAGCTGCGCCGAAATGGTTAGGCATTCAAGAAAAAGATCTTGTATGGGCAACAGCTGGACCAGGTTGGGCGAAATGGTTATGGAGTCCATTTTTATCCGTATTAGGATCAGGGGCGACAGGTTTTGTTTACCAAGGGAAATTCTCACCAACGACGTATCTATCCTTACTTGAGTCTTACAGCATTAACGTTTTATGTTGTACGCCAACTGAATATCGTCTAATGGCCAAAGTCGATGGATTAGGTGAGTATGATTTAAGTAAACTTCATAGCGCTGTTTCAGCTGGGGAGCCGTTAAACCGTGAAGTCATTGATACATTTGAACATCATTTCAATTTAACGGTACGCGATGGTTATGGACAAACGGAAAATACATTACTTGTCGGTGTAACGAAGGGAATGGAAGTTCGTCCTGGTTCGATGGGTAAACCTACGCCAGGTAACTCAGTAGATATCATTAATGAAGATGGTCATCCAGTTAAAGTTGGTGAAGTGGGAGATATTGCTGTTCATCAATCGACCCCTGCTTTGTTTAAGGAATACTATAAAGACCCAGAAAAAACAAGTGCTACTTATCGTGGCGAGTATTATTTAACGGGTGACCAAGCGACGAAAGATGAAAACGGATATTTCTGGTTTGAAGGTCGAAGCGACGATATTATCATTAGTTCTGGTTATACGATTGGGCCATTTGAAGTAGAAGATGCCTTAGTGAAGCATCCCGATGTTCAAGAATGTGCTGTGGTCGCTAGTCCTGATGAAGTACGTGGTGCGATTGTGAAAGCATTTATTGTCTTGAAAGATGGCGTTAATCACGAACGTGAAGGTTTTGTTAAAGAGTTACAAGACCATGTTAAAGACTTAACGGCGCCGTATAAGTATCCACGTGATCTTGAGTTTATCAAAGAACTACCGAAAACAACGTCAGGCAAGATTAGACGGATCGAACTTAGAAAGCAAGAGATGCAATATTAAATAAATAAAGGTAGAATATAATAATTTTAGCCTTAAAATGATGGATGTTAAAATCACTATAATTAAGCACTTATGAAGCGGAATCAAAACACGTAGACGCCTGCGGGAACAGCACGCGTCTCGAGACCCCACAGGCCACTCTTTTGGACCGATGAGGCTCGAGCCGTGCCCGCGGCAAGCGAAGTGTTTTGATGGAGCGTCATTCAAGCAGAAACCCGAACGATTTATATTTTCAATTAAATCGTTCGGGTTTTATTTTGCATTATTAACTTTTGTCCCAGCCTCATCTTTGCATCCAAAATAACTATTCATGATAAGGATTAACGTGAACATAAACGTCTTGCACTTCTTGATGGTCTTCCATGAGTCGTTCTTTGACTCGAGCTGCAATACTATGACCTTCATCGACTGTAATATTAGGGTCGACACTGATTTTGACGTCAATAATGACATAGGATCCATGGGTTCTGGCATTTAATAAATCGAGTCGCTTAACTCCATCGATTTTTTCAGTGGTGATCTCGAACTTTTTCGTTCGACCGTGATCTAGCACAGTTTCTAATGTCACACTGACCGCATCGCGACCGATTTTAAAGCCCATCCACATGACGAGAATTGATATTAAAGCACCCGCAATTGGGTCGAAATATTGTAAAACTGGAATGCCAGCACGTTGACCAATCATCGCAATGCCAATACCCGCCAGAGCAATAAAGGAAGAGAGTGCATCTGATCGGTGATGCCATGCATCAGCAATCAATGCAGGGCTATTAATCTTATCGCCGAGTCGTTTCTTATATTGAAACAGAACTTCTTTCACAATAATCGAAAAGATGATGACATATAAAGCAATCGTCTTTGTGGCGCTTTCTTGTTGTTCTCTTAAAGATGTAATGGAATCCAGGAGAATCTCGAAACCAACAACAACCAGTAAAATCGCAACAATTAAAGTTGCGATATTCTCAGCTTTACCATGCCCATATGGATGCTCAGGGTCAGGTGGTTTTCTTGCTGCACGTATCCCAACTAAGACGGCAACTGAGCTTACAACATCCGATGCTGAATGAAAGGCATCAGCTATCAAGGCTTTACTATTACCAAAGACACCCGCCACACCTTTGATAATGGCAAGAATTAAATTAGTGACGATGCCAATAATTGATGCAAATTGTGCTTTTTGATGACGATTTTCCATATTTTAACCCACTTTATAATGTTCTAATGTTTATCATACCAATCTTAATTCCCTTTAGTCTAATGTTATTAAAATTATTTATGAAACTTTTGTTCTTCATCACATATGATAACGACATAGAAGATTAGGAGAGGAGTCGGTTCATATGTGTGGATTAACGGGGTGGTTTCATTGGAATCAGACAAACCCTAATCAGTATCCAGTGTTAAAAAAAATGACAGAGACACTTCAACACAGAGGAACAGATGATCAAGGATTTTTTATGAATCATCACGTCGCATTGGGTCATCAACGATTAGCTGTCATTGACCCAGATTACGGTAGGCAGCCAATGACAGTAGAACATAATCGCAATCGCTATACGATTGTCTATAATGGGGAGCTTTATAATACGGAGGAGTTAAAACGAGAATTAAAGCGCGAAGGTTTTGAATTTCAAACAACCTGTGATACAGAAGTTTTGTTAACAGCTTATGTTCATTGGGGAAAAGGTTGCTTAGATTATTTAAATGGAATATTCGCCTTCGCTATTTGGGATGATGCCGAAGAAGAGTTGTTTATGGCACGAGACCGACTAGGGGTGAAGCCACTATTCTACAGTGAAATTGGTGGTCAATTCTTATTTGGCTCAGAAATTAAAGCTTTATTACAGCACCCGAATATAGAACCTCTTGTTGATGAGAACGGATTAGCAGAGGTCTTTGCACTCGGACCATCCCGTACGCCTGGCCATGGGTTATTTAAACAGATTCGTGAATTGCGTTCAGGTCATGCTTTAACTTGTTCGAAGAAAGGTGTTCGTGTGTGGCGCTATTGGCAATTAGAAAGTCGTGAGCACATGGATTCGTTTGAAGAGACCGTGACTAATGTTCGTGAGTTGTTCACAGATGCTGTTAAACGACAATTGGTTTCTGATGTACCTATTTCAACATTTTTATCGGGCGGCGTTGATTCGAGTGCTATTACAGCTGTTGCGGCGAATCACTTTGAAGGGCAAGGTAAAGGGAAATTGCCAACATTCTCAATTGATTACCGTGGAAATCGAGATCATTTCGAATCGAATGCCTTTCAACCGACAACAGATGCTGATTTTACCTCAATTATCGCTGATCGATTTGGCACGAACCATCACAACTATTATATCAGTGAAGAAAACTTGGCTGGTTACTTAAAGGATGCCGTGATCATGAGAGACGCACCAGGTATGGCAGATGTGGATTCATCATTATTATGGTTTTGTGAGCAAATAAAATCAAAGACGACTGTTAGTTTATCTGGAGAATGTGCAGATGAGATCTTCGGTGGGTACCCTTGGTTTCAAGATGGTTTTGATCAAAGTTATGGTGGATTTCCGTGGATTCGCTCGTTGGCGGAACGAGAGAACTTATTAAGCCCTGAATGGCGGAAACGATTAAATATACAGGAATATGCAAACATGAGATATCATGAAACATTAGCTGAGACACCACAATTAATGGGCGAGAGTAACCAGGATCAAGAGCGGCGGGCTCTTTTTTATGTGAATATGCAGTGGTTTATGGCGCAATTGCTTGAACGGAAAGATCGGATGAGTATGGGCGCAACACTAGAAGTAAGGGTTCCATTTGCGGATCATCATTTAGTTGAATATGTTTGGAATGTTCCATGGGAAATGAAGCAAGCAGGTGGCTATGAAAAAGGGCTATTACGTTATGCTCTAGAAGGCTTATTACCGCAGGAGGTCTTATATCGCAAGAAAAGTCCTTATCCGAAGACTTTCCAACCGAAGTACACAGAATTGGTCGTTTCGATGATGAATGACGTTTTGAAAGATTCACAATCGCCTATATTTGATTTTGTTTCGAAAGAACATATCACTGAATTAATAGAAACAGAGGGAAAAGCTTATCGCAAACCATGGTATGGTCAGTTAATGACAGGACCCCAATTATTGGCACATCTTTGGCAGGTGAACTATTGGCTTAGTCATTATGATGTGCGTGTGACGTCATAAATTAAAGGCACGTCAGCTATGTCGAAAACATACTGACGTGCCTTTATATATGTGTTAGATGTGTCCTTTGCCTTCATGTTTCATAATTAAGTCAGCTGTTAATTGACCAGATAATGTCACCATAGGAACGCCACCACCTGGGTGAGTGGAGCCGCCGACAAAGTATAAATGCTCGAACTGGTCGCTCTTGGCAGGGATTTTAAATCCGCCGTTTGTTTTCTTATTGGCTGCTACACCATAAATGGAACCACCATTAGATGAATAAATAAAAGGAATGAGTCGTGCACGCTGTTTCATCCATTGTTCGTATGAATGACCAAAGGATTTAATAAGTATGCTTTCTTCTAACTGTATTCGGTGAATAATGGTAGGAATAAACCAACTGAAGACTAATAGAAATCCCAGAAAACTTAAGTTGATAAGGGTAAATCCTGTAATAATTAATAGTAACCCAGTGTAGAGGGGGTGACGTAACGATTTGAACGGTCCGTGCTTGATTAATACATCTGCTTGATCAACATAGACATGTCGGGTGAATTGTTTACCGAGGGTTCTAATCCCCCAATACCTCAAGGTAATACCACTGGCGAAGATAACTATTCCAAACCATGCTGCAATGGGCCAGTCGATTACCCAGAAGTTCATTTCACGTGAAATAAGTGATGCTGTAATAATGATGAGAACAGCTATTAACACCCAAGAAAAGCTTCCTCGATCAGTTGAGTCGTTCACCTTACGATTACGAAAGACAGTGAATTCTGATAGCCATATAATGGACAATATGATAAATAAAAAATCAATCATTTACTTACCCCGTTTAAACGACATGTTTCTTTTTTTCTACTCTGCAACTTTTCAATCTCAATTTTTGCATTTTATAAAAAAAGCCTATTAATGATGGTAGTATAAAATAACATCATTAATAAGCTGGCTAATGAACATCAGGATTAGTCAAATGAGTAATCACTCAATATTAATTTTGCTGGATTAGTTGCGAATAAATGTAAACGGTGAAGCGGTCTTGTTAAGGAGACGTATAGTAATTTAATGTCTGTCTCTTCATGACTATCGAATAAGTCATTAATTGAAACGACGAAGACAGAATCAAATTCTAGTCCCTTTGATAAATAAGACGGAATAATGACAATGGCTTCACTATCCATTCTTTCGTTTGGATCCTGAATTAATTGAGTGTGTATATATTGCGATAACTCCTCATGAATTTCTTTACAGTCTTCATATGTTTTGGCAATGACAGCAAAAGATTGAAGATTTCTTTCCTTCAGTATTTTCTTTTCATGTAAAATTGGATCAATTAAATCTTTTCCATGGTTAATTGATGTAAAAGTCGGCTTTTTACCGTGTCGTACAACTGGTTCTACTTTCGGTATATCAATGGTTAAGTGGTCGACCACATGGTTAGCGACGTCCATAATTTCAATGGTATTCCGGTAACTCTTTTGTAATTCATGATAATTAGACTTTGGTAAAATACTTTCCACTAATTCATCCCAAGTATCTATGCCTTGAAATCCATAGATACCTTGAGCAATATCGCCAACAATGGTAAATAACTGTGTATCCATAGCATCACGTAAGGCAATGAATTGGATTGGGCTATAGTCTTGAGCTTCGTCTATAATAACTTTGTTCATTTTATAATCTGATTCGACACCGTAAAGTACATCATGTAATAACAGAAGAAGCGCTAAATCTTCAGTTTCAAATTGGTTCTTACGAATAAGCTTCAATGTATGTTTAGAAAGGTCCGCAGCATCTTTCTCGGATAGATGACCATCACTATAAGAAGCGAGCCTTTCAGGGTCTTCCCACAGTTTTTTGTAGTATGTCATTAACCCTTTGTTAGGAAAATTCTTAAAGTATCGTTGCGTTGCACCTTTAATAGCAGTCTTTAATTCTTCCATACGCTGTTCTTTCTGCGTAATTAGCTTTGAAACAGTTTCTTTCCGCTTTTCTTCATCCTTCATACTATAGATAGCTTTTTCTAATTTCTCATCATAAAAACTCTCAACTTTTTCGGTCATTTTCTTTTGTTTCTGTTTGAAGTCTTGTTTAATAACATTTTTAATTTTATTCATTCGTTTGTATAGCGGTAGATAGCTATAATCGTCTCTAAACAGACGTTCAATTCGTCGGGTGCTATATAGTTTGAATTTATCAACTTTAAAATCCTCATCAGGAATAAAGGTTGGGATTAAATCGTTTATAAAATTATTGATAATGGTTTTGAAGAAGGAAGAGCCTTTTAAGTTTGATAAGTATTTAAGTTGATCTGTTTCTTCATCATTTAACTGTGAGAGTGATTCTAAGTCTTTGTTGTGAATAATCGTTAAGTTTTTACCAATCGCTTGTTGGACATAATCGGTTAGTGTTGTTTGATTGATACGGTCAACGCCTAATTCAGGTAATGCTTCAGAGATATAGTCTAAGAAAACATGGTTTGGTGCTAAAATCATGAGTTTATCTGGATCGAAGTTTTCGGCATATTGATAAATGAAATATGAGATACGGTGTAATGCAATAGTCGTTTTACCACTACCTGCAGCTCCCTGTACAATCATTGGTTTGTTTAGGTCTGAACGAATGACACGGTTTTGTTCTTCTTGAATCGTTGAAACAATTTCGGTTAAACGACTCCCTGCTGAACCTTCTAGTGACTCTTGTAATAATTCGTCTGTGGTCGTAAGGTCGATGTCACGGATGGATTGTAATTCACCATCTTCAATCATAAACTGTCGTTTTAAGGCGAGATAAGCTTCGCGCTCTTCACCGTTCACCTCGTAATTGACATTACCAATCCGTCCGTCGTAATAAACATTGGCTAAGGGTGAGCGCCAATCGATTAATATGGGGTCTTGTGACTCACGTTGATAGAGAGAGGTTTTTGAAATGTAGTACTCTTCATTTTGTCCTTCACGTTCTAACTGTACTTTGGCAAAGTACGGTTTAGATTGTATTTGACGTAGATTTTCGAGTTGTTTTTGGTTCGTTTCAAGTAAACGAGCGTTCGTTAAGATATTAATGTAGCTTAAACTTGAATCAAACCAATCTAAGTCAACAAAGGCCTCTTTGATATTCGCTTTAAATTGATCTTCATCATCATTTCCGGTCTTAATTACAGCCTGTATATAACGTTTAACAAATTCTAAATGCTGTTGTTCTTTTTCGAATTCCGGATGTCCTTCAACTGACATAGCATACGACTCCTTTTATCAAAATCACCATTATAAAATATCATATTATGAGATGTTTGGCGACAAACAACATCTCGAATTGTAACCCCTTCCAATAATCTGAATATTTAAACTTTATTTTTATGCAGAATACAGCTTTGACAACGACATATAATGTGTTAATATACATTTAAACGTATAAATATACAGAAAGGGCGATGAATATGAAACAAAACAAATGGGGATTAGCTTTTCTATTAGGAATAGTCTTAATCGTATTATCAGCATGTGGTGCAGGTAGTGCTAGTGACGGTGAGAGTGGTGATGCAAATGAAAGTAGTGAAGGAAATGGCGAGGATGAAAAGCAAGTGATTGAATTAGCAACATCTGCTGACTATCCTCCGTTTGAATCGATTAATGAAGAGGGTGACATTGTCGGTTTTGATATTGATTTAGCGAATGCAATTGCAGATGAATTAGGTTATGAATTGAAGATTAGTGATATGAACTTTGATGGGTTGATTGGAGCATTGCAATCAGGACGTGCGGATATGGTGATGGCTGGTATGTCAGCTACTGAAAAACGTTCTGAAAATGTGAATTTCTCAACGTCTTATCATAGTTCAGGTGAGATGTTCGTGACCAATCCGGATTCTGATATTACTAGTATTGAAGATCTAGATGGCACAACAGTCGGTGTTCAACTTGGTACGATCCAAGAAGAGGGAGCAGAAAATTTACAAGAAGATTATGATTTTGAAATTCAGGCCATGGATAAAGCAACAAACATTATCCAAGAGCTTAAAACAGGACGTATTGATGTTGGTTATCTAGATAAAACTGTTGCAGAAGGATACGTCGAAGAGCAGAACCTAGCAGGATTCGATGATCCAACTGAAGCAGCACCAGGCATGGCTATTGCTTTTCCAAAGGATGGCGATGAAGAATTATATAACGAAGTAAATAGCCTTGTAGAACAATTTTTAGAAGACGGTACGGTCGAAGAACTTGAAAAGAAATGGGAATTAAATGAATAGTTTTTAAAGTATACTGTTGATATTAAAAGTCATTAATAGGACTGAGTTGTTGAATTGTGAGGAGTGAAGGTGGCGACTCCTGGTCAACTAAGTTCGGTCACGTCCTGTGACCAACGTTGACATTAGGCCGTCCTGACCGTCACGGGAATAGCACGAGTCTCGAGACCCCACAGGCCATGCTTTTCGGCCGAGGGATGCACCTGCGTCTTCTCGTAACGCTTCGAAGTAGGCTTCCTCGGTGCAAGTAGCAGAGAAGCTTATTCGATGTAGCTGCCTGGCTCGAGCCGTGCCCGCGGAAAGCGTCCACCGAAAGCGGATCACAATTCAACAACGGACTTTAACAACACGAATAAAAAGAGAAAGTTAGGGGTGAGTAAGGCATGAATTTGGATTTTAGCCAAATCGTGCCTTATATTCCTTTTATGTTAGAAGGAGTATGGGTCACGTTACAATTTGTTATTATATCGATTATATTTGGTTTTATTTTAGGATCATTAGTTGCACTAGTAAAAATTAGCAATATTAAATGGTTGAAATTTCTAGCGGATGCTTATACATCCGTATTTCGTGGAACGCCATTGATTCTGCAGTTGTTATTGATTTATTATGCGATTCCACAGTTAACGGGATATGATATTTCACCGTTCTTATCAGCCATATTAACGTTCGGTTTGAATTCATCAGCATATGTATCAGAAATTATTCGTGCAGGGATTCAAGCTGTCGATAAAGGGCAACGTGAAGCAGCTGAAGCTCTTGGAATCCCGTATCGACCAATGATGCTTAAAATTATTTTGCCACAAGCAATGAAAAATATTTTACCAGCTTTGATGAACGAATTTATTACATTGACGAAAGAATCAGCGATTGTTTCTGTCATCAGTTATTTAGATTTAATGCGTCGTGCGCAAGTGGTTGCTTCAGATATATACCGTAACTTTGAACCATTATTATTTGTTGGCGTCTTGTATTATATTATGGTCATGATCCTCACAATTGTTGGTAAGTATGTAGAGAAAAGGATGAGAGCAAGTGATTAAAGTCGAACAGTTGCACAAAAGTTTTGGAGACAATGAAGTATTAAGTGATTTGAATACATCAATTGAACGCGGTGAGGTTGTAACGATAATTGGGCCATCTGGTTCCGGGAAATCAACGTTTTTACGTTGTTTGAATTTACTTGAGAAGCCCACTTCAGGTCACGTTTACGTCAATGATGCTGATATTACGAACCCGAAAGTGGATATTCTCAAAGTACGTGAACAAATCGGTATGGTTTTTCAACACTTTCATTTATTTCCGCATATGACGGTTTTAGATAACTTAACTTATGCACCGATGACGGTAAAGGGAATGAAGAAGGATGAAGCGGTTCGTAAAGCAAAAGATCTGTTAGAGCGAGTAGGACTTAGTGATAAAACAAATGCTTATCCGAATAGTTTATCAGGTGGACAAAAGCAACGTGTCGCTATTGCCCGTGCTTTAGCGATGGAGCCTGAATTAATGCTATTTGACGAGCCTACATCAGCTCTGGACCCAGAAATGGTCAAGGAAGTATTAGATGTTATTAAGGATTTAGCACATTCTGGAATGACATTAGCTGTTGTCACGCATGAAATGGGCTTTGCGAAAGAAGTGGCAGATCGAGTGGTTTTCATGGATCAAGGTAAGATTGTAGAGGAAACACAACCGAAGACCTTTTTTGATCAACCGAAAACTGAACGCGCCCAAAATTTCTTAGATAAAGTCTTATAATCATCTGAAAAACACATCGAGATTCGGTGTGTTTTTTGTATAGATTTAGGGTTGTTCGGGCTAACTAATAATAAATGATTAATGAAGGATGATGGTCATGGGGCAGAAAACACTGCGTTATTTTTTGTTAGCCTTAGCAATTAGTTATATTATTGGTTTATTTCTGTTCGCGCCTAGTGAAGATGCCGGGGCGCTACAGGCTGAAGAAACTGATGAAATAGAAGACACAACCTATCCTGATATTCAAATTCGAACTGTTTCAAGAGAAGATGAGCAATATAAGCTATATGTTCAGACACCAGTGTTTCAGGAAGCGACTTTAGACCAATTTTTTGGTGATTATGTCGAGCAAGTGATGAATCAATTCTTTCATATTGTTGAACAGAAGCAACAGCTGAATCATGATGTTCCAGCTGAGTTGAAGTTAACCGTTGAAATCGCCAAAGCAGGCGAGGGGCTATATTCGATACAATTTCATGAAGAATCGTATACAGGCGGTGCAACCGTTAACCAAAAAGTGAAATCATGGATGGTGGATTTAAAAGAGGGCGAGTTATTTGATCGCAAATCTTTATTTAAGGACACGGAAAAAGCCAAGGACACGGTGTTTGCCTTAATTGAAAAACAGCTCTACACGTCAGAACAATATCGTGATTATATTTTGGAACCAGAGTTAGAAGGATGGTTAGCTCAAACGGATTATCATTTTTCGAATATGTTCATTGATGATGGAAAGGCTGTATTTCATTTTGATCAATATGAAGTGTTGAGTGGGGCGGCTGGACTGCCAGAAATTTACGTTCCGATGCAGGAATTAGAGGGCTTGATTCAAGATGAATGGCTTAAAAGGTTAGAATTAGAAGATGCGACAGGGTTAGATTTTTATATGTAAGGCACTGCTAGAAGATGAGCATACTAGCAGTGCTAATCCTTAATCAATAAGTAGATAAGAATGTCTCAAGCTCATCGATTTTTGGAGATGAACGGGCGCCTTCTTTTCTGACACTGAATGCAGCCGTGGCATTGGCGTATTTAAGACTCTCTTCTATGGAATAACTCTTCATGCGAGCGTAGATAAAACCAGCGTTAAAGATATCTCCTGCACCAAGCGTGTCCAAAACTTGAATAGGGTAGCCTGAAGCTTCAATCGTATTCGTTTGTTGAACGGCTAATGCTCCTTGGTCTCCCATGCGTGCGATATAGGTTTGGTTTGCTGATACCAATTGTTTAACAGTGTCTAACCAGTTCTGTTCAGGGGACAAATAATGGAATTCATCCTCACCCGAGCCAAGAACATAATCAGTGTATTGAAGCGTCTCGATAATTGCTCTGTAATAGTCTGAATCAAGATCACTGTCTACCCTTAAATTTAAATCAAATGAGGTTGTTAACCCCAATTCTTTCGCTTCTTTAAATAGTGATAAGATTGTCTGTCGAGCTGATGTGTCCTCAAGCATTGAAATGCCTGATGAATGAACCCATGAGACGTTTTGAAAGATGTTGTCTTTAATGTTGTCACGTTTTAACGACTGAAATGCTAAGTCATGTTTAGGCCAAATATAAGGGTGTCGCTCACCATTTTGGTCAATAAAAGCGAATGTTGAAAACGTATTTAGATCATGATTGACCATTAAGTGATCGATGTTAACGCCTTCCTGTTGAAGCTCTTCAATCACTTGCTTACCTGGCGCATCATCACCTATGGTACCTAGAAAAGATATACTCATCGCTAATCTACTTAGGGCAACAGCTGTATTGGCTGAAGTGCCACCTCCGAGTAAAAAGGGTTCTTTAAAGTCAGCCTTTCCATCTCCACTAATTTCAGGTAAATGAACGACTATATCTACACCTGCATCGCCAATCACTAAGACTTGTAAGTTTTGTTCAAGCATCCTGAGCCGCCTCCACAAATGCACGTATTTTTTTGAAAGCCTTAATATGTTTTTCATCAATCGGATTGTCTTCATTGGTTGAAGTGAATGAATCAACGCCGTATGGTCTGGAGATACGGATTGCTTCTTGAACATTTTCACTCGAAAGACCACCCGCTATAATGCAGGGGACATTTGTTGATTCAATGATGGCCCGATCAATCTGCCAATCATGTATTTCGCCAGTCGCCCCGATTACATCTTCAGAATGAGATTTTGTATCGATTAGAAAATAGTCTGAAACGCCCTCATAACGTCTTACATAATCAAGTGCCTTTTGGCTTGCCAAATCTTGATCAGCATAGACTGGAATCGCTTGCATAATCTTTAATGGTTTAAACGCTTGTTTTAGTTGCTCAATTTCTTCAGGTGAAATGGCTTCGATATTACCAGAAAGATGAAGTACATCTGGCATAACAGCTTGTAAATTTTTTTGGATGTGATTGATATCTTCTGAAATAGTTAGTCCGATTTTTAATAGGTTAGAAGGAATAAATTCAAACACTTTCTTTGCTTCTTCACATGTCAGATGGCCAGGGTAAGTCGGATTTTGATCATATGGGATGCCTAGATGATCTGCCCCTGCTTCAATAGCCTGTTGCGCATCTTCAATTGATCGTATCTCATAGATTTGCACTTTCATGAATCATCACCCCTTTTTGAAGTGGTGCTCATAAATTCTTTATATCTATTATAGCAATAATTTTCGGAATATTTAATTTTGAAGTACTGGATAATGAAAAACTTGAATAGCCTTACCTGAAATATTTGAAAAATATGTTAATATAAATACCATATAAGTCTTGATGATAAAAAGGGGTGAGGGAATTGAATAGGGTAGAAATTTTGGGCACCGTTTTATTCGCATCGGGCGTCTTGCTGTTTGGACTTATGCACCTTGCGATTGCTAATTATGTGTCTTACGAATTAAATAGTTTTATATTTAGTCGTGTCATGGAAGCAACCATGGTTAATGTCCCATACTTTTTAAGTATAGGATTTATGGTCGTTGGGTTAATAATGATGTTTTATCGTGATATTAGACGCTATACGCTTTGACCGTGCAGAATTAGAAGAGAAACAAATCTAAAAACCCGAATGATTTCTATAGGATAAATGACTCTCACTCAGTAGATCGTTTGAAAGGAAACGGTCTACTCAATAATCCTATAAATAAATCAATCGGGTTTGTCAGTGTAAATGATGATTCAAAATTAGTAGGTTTTGTTCATTCTTTATTGTGATTTAACGGAATCCTCATGCATTTATTGAGCTTGAGTCTTGAGCTGAGCTTGGTGTAAATCAGCATAATGACCGTTTTGTTGCATTAATTCCTCGTGTGAACCTTTCTCAATCACTTGACCATTTTCAAACATAATAATTTCATCAGCATGGCGTATCGTATTAAGACGATGAGCAATCACGATACTCGTACGACCTTGCATTAATTGGCGCATGGCTTGTTGAATCTTAATTTCAGTCACTGTATCAATACTACTCGTTGCTTCATCTAAAACTAAAATTTTCGGATCTGATAAGATCACACGAGCAATCGTAATTAATTGTTTCTGGCCCTGACTAATACCACTGCCTTCTTGGTCAAGCATGGTGTCATATTGATCAGGTAGCTTCGCGATAAAGTCGTGTGCATTGGCAAGTTTAGCCGCTTCGGTGACTTCTTCATCCGTTGCATCTAACCGTCCGTAACGAATATTGTCCCGAATCGTTCCTTCGAATAGATAGGCATCTTGCAAGACAAAGCCCATGTACTGACGTAAGCTTGATCGTTTTATATCTTTTATGTCGGTTTCATCTAGTAGTATTCGGCCTTGATCGTATTCATAAAATCGAGATAATAGGTTAATGATCGTCGTTTTACCTGCACCAGTATGACCGACAAGGGCTGCCATACTACCAGCTTCCACCTGAAAAGAGACATCGTCTAATACTTTTTTATTATCATAGGCGAAATGAACATGATCAAATGTGATGTCGCCACGAGGTTCATCAATATCAATCGCATGAGTCTCGTCTTTTTCCTCGCTCTCTTCATCTATGATGTCAAAAACACGTTCTGCCCCTGCTACTGCGGTTAATAATTGGTTGAATTGATTGGCAAGTTCGTTTAATGGACGTGTGAATTGGCGTGCTAATTCTGTGAAAATGACAATGGTACCCACTGTCACCATACCATTTAATGCGAAAACACTGCCGGCAAAGGCAATAAGGGCAAAGCTTAACGAGTTCAGCATATTTAATACTTTAGGAATGAATCCAGAAAAGACAGATGCCCAATAACTTGAATGCATAACAGCGTTGTTTTTGGCCTCGAATTCGCGAATCACCCGATTTTCTTGGGAGAATGTTTTAACAATAGGCTGACCTGAAATCGTTTCTTCAACATAGCCATTTAAGTCACCAATACGATTTTGTTGGATTTTAAATAAAGGTCTGGTTCGTTTCGTAATCCATTTAATCCCGATCACAAGTAAAGGCACAATGGTTAAAGTAACGAGCGTCAATGGGGGACTTAAATAAAGCATGACACTGACGGTTCCAACAAGGGTTAAGATGCTTTGAAATATTTGAATAAACGATTGATTTAATGTGTTACTAATATTATCGACGTCATTTGTCACACGACTCATAATTTCTCCGTACTGACGCTTATCAAAAAATGAAATCGGCAGCTCATGTAATTGATTAAATAATTGAGAACGTAAACGATAAACAGCGTTTTGAGCAACACCAATCATGAGGAAGTTTTGTGTAAACAGCGTAATCGAGTAACTGAGATAAATGACAAGTAAAATAAGAATGAATCTCGTAAACCCATCTGACTGACGGTCCACAATGAAATCATCAACACCTCGACCAATTAAATATGGCCCAAGAATGGAAAAGGCTGCACTAAACATGACGAGAATCATGACGCCAAGTAAAAGCCAATTTTGACGCCACAAATAAAACCAAATACGCTTGATCGTTCCTTTCCAATCACGGACTTTTGGTTTTCGCCCCGCTGATGACTGATTAGCTTCACTTAAATCAATTTTTTCATATTGAAATGGCTCTAATAGTTTTTGTTTAAGACTCATGGCGTTCACCCTCTCCAAATTGTGACTCAACAATTTGTTGATACATCATCGATTGTTGCAATAGGTGGTCGTGGGTGCCCTCTGCCATTAATTGACCTTCATCGAAGAGTAAAACACGGTCAGCTTTCATAGCTGTAGAGATTTTCTGAGTCACAATCAAAGTCGTGCACTGATAATGATCAATAGCGTGGAGTAGTTGGGCTTCCGTTTTTAAATCTAATGCACTCGTACTGTCATCGAGCATGAGAATCGTCGGTTTACGAATCAGTGCTCTGGCGATGGAAATACGTTGTTTCTGACCTCCAGAAAGGTTAACCCCTTTTTGCCCGATCTTCGTTTGATAGCCATCTGGTAATGATGCTATTGTATCGTGAATTTGCGCATCTTGTGCTGCTTGTTGAACATCTTCAAGTGAGGCGCCATTTTTCCCCCAAGCAATATTGTGAAAGACTGTTCCTGTGAATAAGAGTGGATCTTGCGGAACGTATCCAATTGATTGCCTTAATTGATCGAATGAATAAGATTGAACGGGATGATGATCAATATATAATTGTCCCTCACTTGTATCATATAAACGCGGAATCAATTGAAACAAAGTTGATTTCCCTGACCCTGTTGCCCCGAGAATAGCCACTTTTTCTTGTGCCTGAATCTCAAGATTAATATCTTCCAAGACATTGTCATGAGCGTTTGGATAGTGAAATGATACTTGATTAAACTGAATGTTACCTGCAGTGACATGTTGATTCTGGTCGACTGATGGGTCTTCGAGTAAATCGACTTCTGTTGTGAAAACGTGTTCTAAACGTTCTGAAGAAGCCTTAGCACGAGCGAATGCTCTTGTTAAGAAGCCAAACATATTCATCGCTAGAGAAACTCTTAGGGCGTAGTTAATAATCGAAACAACTTCACCTACTTGGGCATTGTTTTGATTTATTTCTTCGTAACCAAACCAAAGAATGAATAGAAGACTCAGGTTCATGATTAATAATAGAATCGGAGAGGATGCTTCAATCACACGAAAAGCTGTTTTCGTTTCGTTCATGAGATGAGTATTAGCTGTTACAAAACGGTTTTTTTCATGTCGACTTCTTAGAAAAGCCTTAATTAATCGAATGCCACTTAGATTTTCTTGCATCACACGATTCACTTTATCCAAATAGCCTTGGACTTTAGTGAAAAGTCGGCTACTGATTTTCACAATGATCCCTAGTAGTAAAATAAGAATAGGCACGGATATTAGGAATATGAGCGCGATTCGCCAGTTAACGATAAACGACATGGTTATGCCGCCAATAACTAATAGTGGCGCACGGAACATAATTCTTAAGGCTAAGAAAAGCCCGCTTTGAATTTGCCTAATATCATTGGTGAAGCGGGTGATTAAGGTTGATGTCGGGTGTTCATTTAGGTTTTTAAACGAAAATGATTGGACTTTATCGAATAAATAGCCTCTAATATCATAACCAAATTTATAGGTCACATGTGATGAATAGAAGGAGTTTCCGATTCCTGCTATAAAAGATAAAATCGCAAGCCCAATCATAATTGAGCCCCAGTATATGACGACGTTTAGGTCTTGGGTGAGAATGCCGTTATCAATCATTTTGCCAAGGATAAATGGCAACATTAGCTCGACTGATAATTCGATTAACATCAGACTCCAAGCGATGATCATATGGAAATAGTACGGTGTTAAGTATGACAAAATATAACGCATATGATGGCCTCCGTGATTGCTACAATGATGGGAGAATAATATAGCTTAGAAATATACTCTATCTTATCACATGGCTATTAGTAGGTAACAGCAATATGAAATCTATGAAATAAGGTACTGTTAAAGTTTAGCGTTGATTTCAATTAATTTAGCACTTAGTTGTTGAATTGTGAGAAGCGAAGGTGGCGACTCCTGCAGGAACAGCACGAGTCTCAAGACCGCGCAGGCCACGATTTTCGGCCGAGGAGGCTTGAGCCGTGCCTGCGGAAAGCGTCCACCGAAAGCGGATCACAATATCAACAACGGACTTTAAAAATGCTTAAAATAAAAAAGAATCTGCCAATTAGGATGGCAGATTCTTAAGTACTATAGTTGTTCGTAATCAACGTTTTCTAAGATCCAGTTGTCATCTTGATAGCTGATGTTATAAATGACTCGAACGTGGCCTGAGAGTTCATTTTCTATTTCTTGAGTAACACGATAAGTCGTATCAGACGGTTGTTCAACTTGATAATCTTCTTCGAGGTTGATCCGTGTGTCACCACCTGTTGGACGAATATATAAGCCTTCTGAAGCGTCACTTGTAATATCTTCTTCAACAATGAAATTATCATATAGGTAATTAACTCGTGTTTCGGATAAAGTGTCACTCACGTCACTGATAATCTCTTCTTTGCTGTCATAGTGCGCTAAGCGATGGCTCTCACCTTCCACAGTTTCCAAAATTCTATCCTGAACAGCGTGATACTCATTCAATAATTCTTCTATATTTGGTTCAGAAGGGGAGTTCGTTTGTTCTTCTGATTCAGACTGTTCTGAGTTAGATTCATCTGAGTCGGATTCATTTTCGTCTTGATTTTGTTCTGAGCGTGAAACTGTCATGCTCTGGTCACTAAAATTAACTGTTATCGCTTCGATTGAGTCGTATTCAAATACGATATTGCCAATGTCATCAACTAGTGCATCTTGATCGATGTTGCCTGCGTTATTAAGGTTGATCGTTAGCATTTGTTCTTCGGCTTCAAATCCTTGATAGTTAAGACTGCTATAGTCATCATTGATTAATTGTGATAAGGATAAATCAAGTTGAACGTGTTCTGCGCCAAGTAATGATTGGTTTTCTCCATAAGTGGTACTGACACTAGAACCATCGACTGCGATTGCGAAGCTGGCGGATTGACCTTCCATTCCAGCATCTTGAATATCAATTAACCAGTAGCCATCCTCACTTAATAATTCAACGTTACTCACTACTTTAACCGTGTAGTCCTCGATAGTGCGTAAGGCTGATGCTAAAGCTTCTTGTTGTGACATATCGGATTGTTCACTTTCTTCAACAACTTCTAGGTGATCGGCTTCACCTTGTGAAGGATAAGATTCTGCTAAATCAGAATGCCATACACGGACTTCGTCACCTAATTGAACATCTTCCTCTGCATTAGAGTACCAAGTGGCAGGGTATTGGCCGTTTTCATTCTGCTCACTTCCCGTTACAAGAATCCGGGTATCTTCTTCTTCAACGACATACCCTTCGACATCAGGGTCGCCTTCAGGTGCCGTTATGGTTTCTTCTTCACCTTCATTGGCTGTGTTTGGGCTATCATCAGTTGCTAAGCTTGCAAAAATGGTGAACATTAGTAGTAAAGCTGCCGCAAGTGGAATGATCACTTTTAATGGAAACATGGGTTGCTTTTCTTTCCGCTTCGGTTCATTTAATTTCGCTAGAACTTGTTTACGATCATCATTCGTAAACGATGTTTGATTTCGATAAGTTTCACGTAAATCTTTAAGCTTTTGATTCATTTTCTTCACCTCCAGACTCGATGATGGTTTTGAGTCTTTCTCGTCCTCGTTTTAACCGAGCCTTAATTGTATTAGATTTCGTGTCTAAAATTGATGCAATCTCTTGTACGGATAATTGTTCAAAGTAATATAATATAATCACTTCTTTATACTTTTCCGATAATTGGTACACGCGTTGTAGTAATAACTCATTTTCATCAGCTTCTACTGAAATGGATTCAGGTGTTTGGGTTTCAATCGAATCTTTCTGTGCTGATTGCATCAATTTATCTCGAATTCGTTGTTGTCGTTGTTTAAACGAACGCAAATGATCTTTACTTTTATTAATTGCAATCCGAAAGAGCCAACTTTTTAATTGAGATTGTTGGTTAAATTGATCAACCTTGTGATAGACCGTAATAAATACATCTTGTGTCACGTCTTCTGCATCGGCTTCGTTCTTCACATATGAAAGCACGACACGCTTAATATCAGACCCGTAATATTGCATGCAATAATCCAAGATGTCGAGCCGGTCTTGTTCGGTTAAAGATTCTTTTTCTAGTGCAGCTAATTCAGAAACCGACATAACGAGCCTCCTTTCTGTTTTACTTATTAGACGTCGTAAAGCCAAAAGCGGTTGCATGATTTATGAATATTATAACCTTTATGTTATTAATCAGTGTATAATAGAGTGAATATAAATGAACAACGGAGGCCCTATATAATACATGGATGATTTAGTTCAATATTTACAAGATCGAGAAGGTGACATGGTAGAGTTGTTGCGTGAATTGGTTTTAATGGAGTCACCTTCCAATGATACTAAGTTGACGAAAGCAATGGGAGATTATTTGTACAAAATAGTGAATACGATGATTAAGGCTGATGTGGCACGTCTATCAGGCGACCCATATGCACCTCATATAAAAGCTGAATGGGGTGAGGGAGAGGAGCAGTTGTTGATTGTGACTCATTTAGATACGGTCTGGCCTGAAGGTACATTGGAAGACATGCCTTGTCATATAGAAACAGGTAAACTATATGGACCAGGTTCGTTTGACATGAAGGCAGGGATTGTTCAAGCGCTTTTTGCGATCCAAGCGATTGAGCAGGTTAATCAAGCAATGGATAAGAAAGTAATTCTATTAATGACGAGCGATGAAGAATTAGGGAGTCCGACGTCTAAGCCCTATATAGAAGAGGAAGCGGCGAAAAGCGATGCGGTTTTTGTTTTAGAACCAGCACAAGGAATACATGGTGCTCTGAAAACCGCTCGAAAAGGAGTGGGGACTTATGAGCTTACGGTTCATGGTATATCTTCTCATGCTGGGATTGAACCTGAAAAAGGCGTCAGTGCTATAGAAGAGTTAGCTGAACAGATTACATATCTATCTAATCTAACTGATATTGATCAAGGAACAACCGTCAATGTCGGTGTGATTGACGGTGGCTCATCGAAAAATATGATCGCAGAAGAAGCACATGCAGTGATCGATGTTCGTGTTCAATCTGAAGCAGAAATGAACCGAGTGGTATCTGAAATTGAAACAATTAAGCCGATTAATGATGGCATTAGCATTGACATAGAAGGCAGTATTTACCGTCCACCTCTTGAACGTACAAATGATAGTGAGGTGTTATTCGAGCATGCTCAAACCTTAGCGAAACAATGCTTAAACATTGAATTAGAAGAAGAATCGACGGGAGGAGGAAGTGATGCGAATTTCACTGCTTCATTAGCTCCTACATTAGATGGTTTAGGTGCCGTAGGGGATGGGGCTCATGCGAAGCACGAGCATGTGATCATACACGAGCTTCCGAAACGCAGTGCTCTTTTAGCTATGTTATTACGTCGTTACGGCCAAGTATCTCAATAAGCAGGTCGTGTTATCTGAACGGATAAAGGGTTTGTTTTTTAATATGATGGGTCATTTACTTCAAAAGACACGTTCATTAATCAATGCTATAATGACAACCATAGATCGTTTAAAGGAGTCCAACCATGATTTGCGAACATCCCTATATTACGTTCAGACGTGAAATTGATCATGTTCATTTTCAACAGAAAAACATCGAAGATACCCATTATATTCGATTATATGAAGATCGTATTGAAACAGCTGAATACACGTATGAAATAAGCATGATCTTTGATATGTCTTATAAGATGTTATCAGGTCAGTATGGGTTTTTTTATTTCCACACCACAAAAGGTGTTATGACCTTCCAAATAAAAGAAAATCCTGAACATTTAATTCAAGAATTCCGTAAAGTTGAAATCAAGTAATGGAGGAACACAATGAGAAAACATGTATTACTCGTTGATGGAATGGCTTTATTATTTCGTGCTTACTATTCCACAGCGATGATGAATAATTTTATGATTAATAGCCAAGGCCTTCCAACGAATGCGATTCATGGCTTCACACGTCATTTATTAACGGCGATTGATACCTTTAACCCAACACATGTGATTAGTTGTTGGGATATGGGAAGTTATACGTTTCGGAATGACCTTTTCCCAGACTATAAAGCCAATCGTAGTGCCCCGCCAGAAAATCTCGTGCCACAGTTTGATCGAGTGAAAGAAGTGACGACTGCGATGGATATCCCGAACGTAGGGATTCCTGGTTATGAAGCAGATGATTGTATTGGCACATTAGCAAGTCATTATCAAGATGAGGCAGATGTCACAATCCTTACAGGGGATCAAGATATCTTGCAATTATTAGATGATCATGTTCGTGTCGCCCTTCTGAAAGAAGGATACGGCAACTATGATACTTATGAGGCGCCACGATTTGTAGAGGAAAAAGGCATTGAACCGAAACAAATGATTGAACTTAAGGCTATGATGGGCGATACGAGTGACCATTACCCAGGTGTTCGAGGCATTGGTGAAAAAACAGCCTTGAAATTGTTAATTCAACACGGGTCACTTGATGCCATTCTTAATAATTTAGATGCTCTGACGAAAGCCCAGCGGACAAAATTTGAAGCTGACCTTGATATGGTTCACTTATCAAGACAACTAGCCGAAATTCGGTGTGATGCAGATGTGTCATGTGATTTGAATGAAGCACTATATCAGCCAGAACGTGAGAAAATAATCGCTAAATTTAATGAATTTGAATTTAAACGGTTAGGCGAGCGAATCTAGGAGGCGATGGCATGCGCGTATGGTCTATTCACCCGAAATACTTAGATGCTAAAGGTTTAGTGGCGTTGTGGCGTGAGACCTTGTTAGCTCAAAAAGTATTAAAAGGTGAAACAAAAGGGTATCGAAATCATCCTCAACTCGTACGTTTTCGTGATCAGAAGAACCCACTTCAAGCGATTGGTACGTATTTGCAATATGTGTATGATGAAGCTGTGCAACGTGGTTATAACTTTGATCAGAGTAAAATCTATGATATTGATCAAAGCTTACATCTGAATGTGACGAAGGGGCAAATAGAATATGAATGGCATCATTTGCTGACAAAATTAGAAGTGCGTGATCCTGAGCGCTTTGAATCGTTAAAAGGTATGAAACACGAATCAATTGAAGCACATCCTTTATTTTCGATTGTGGAAGGTGAACTCGAAAATTGGGAACGTGTGACCAAGAAATAGGAAGGGTTATACATGAGTCAATTAACATTAATTAAACCGACAACATCACTTGAATCAGCTTATTTGGATTTTTTAAATGACTGGCATGAAGCGGGTGAAAGTGTTGTGCCGTCTGTTTTAGATGCAAAACCATCAGAATTCGAGGCATTAGTTGAACAATTATTAAACCGTGAAAAAGGGGTTGGCCTAACAGGAGAAGAGGTCCCAGCTTCAACACGTTGGCTCGTTGATGAAAAATATAAAATCATCGGTGCATGTGTTATTCGCCATGAACTAGTCGGTTCCTTAGTAGAAGTCGATGGTTTAGTCGATTTCGGCGTGCGACCATCTGAACGAAATGAAGGGCATGCGACGTTTATGTTGAATGAAGCGATGGCAATGTTGAAATCATTTAGCATTCCTCGTGCCTTAGTCACTTGTCAGGATGGTGACTCAACTGTACAACGCGTTTATGAAAAGGTAGGCGGTATGCAAGGTCTGCCATTTACCAAAGAAAATGGTGAAGTCGTTAGACGCTTCTGGATTGATTTACGAGGTTAAGTATAAACAAAGAATTAAATTAAACAAATCAATCGATTGATTAATAGTAAAGCATCATGTATTAAAACATGGAGGTGAGCATATGAGTATTTTAGGAATCCATCACGTATCAGCCATGACGAAACAAGCCCAATTAAATGTTAATTTCTATACGAAACTATTAGGAATGCGGATGGTCAAAAAGACGGTCAATCAAGATGACCCATCGATGTATCACCTCTTTTACGGTGATGAAGTTGGTCGACCAGGGACTGAATTCACATTCTTTGAAATTCCGCAAATTGGTCAGAATCATGATGGCAATAATAGTATTTCGGCAACATCGCTTCGCGTACCTACTGACGATGCCTTGTCCTATTGGGAGGAGCGATTATCCTCAGCTAATATAGAACATGATGGGGTTCAGGAACAATTTGGTCGGAAGGTCTTACCATTTCGAGATCATGAGAAACAACGGTTGGTTTTGGTGTCTGATGAAGGGAACAACGGTGTAGCTGGCGGCAAGACCTGGGAAAAATCTTCCGCAAGCCCGCAGCATGGCATTGTTGGTCTTGGTCCTATTCATTTAACGGTGTCTGACCTTAAACAACTTGAATCAGTAATAGTCGACGTTCTGGAATTCCGTCATATTGGCGAGTATCAAGGTGAGCAACGTGAAACGGTTTATGTCTATGAGATGGGCGAAGGTGGTACAGGTGCAGAAGTACATGTCCATCATCGCGCGGATCTTCCTTCAGAACGATTAGGTCGTGGTGGCGTTCATCACGTGGCATTCCGTGTTGAAGATGAGTCGAGTTTGAAACGCTGGATTGATACTTTAACTGCGAATGGAATTGGCCATTCTAATTTTGTTGATCGTCATTATTTTAAATCCGTCTATTTTCGTGAACCTAACGGAATTTTATTTGAATTAGCGACTGATGGCCCTGGATTTGCAACTGATGAAGATATTCATCATCTAGGTGAGTCACTTGCTTTGCCGCCATTTTTAGAACCGAAACGGAACCGTATTGAAAAAGTTTTAAAACCAATTCACACGTCATAAGAAATTGATATGGTAGGTGCCAATAAAATATGAAAAAAGTATACTGTCAAAACTGCGGAAAACACATCGAATCCAAACGAGATTTATTTACAACTCAAATCTTCTTTATGATTCAAGCTTATTGTCAAACATGCTATTTTGAACGCATTAAAAAGGTGTCATCACTTGCAGTGAGCAATACACCACTGAATGGACGTTATTCAAATTTCCTAGCGTTAATGACATTAGTGGGTTTAATCATGGTCTATTTTGCAGAAATAGACTATATCAAAGTTCCATTATTAGTTGTTCTATTCATTGTGTTATTCATGCGTTTGTATTCATTTATTCGATTTGAACGGCATTTGCTAATTTAAAGGTGGGACATGTCCATGCGTTTTATGTTTCTTGTCTTAGCGGGCGCAATCTTGTGGGGAACGACAGGAACGGCGCAAGCACTCGCACCTAATGAGTCATCACCATTTGTAGTAGGTGCATTACGCTTACTCATTGGTGGTGGCTCTTTATTTATTTTAGTTTCATTACAAAAACAATTTTCGTTTCGTCATTTACCTAAGAAACCAATATTAATAAGTGCCATTGCTATGGCTTTATATCAACCATTCTTTTTTTCAGGTGTCGCAATGACAGGAGTTGCTGTTGGAACAGTCATTGCGATTTGTGGTGCTCCAATTATAGCTAGATTATTCGAAGTCATTAAATTTCGAAGTATCCCAGAAAGACTATGGGTCATAGCAACAGCTTTAGCGATTCTGGGGTGTATCTTATTATTTTCAGCAAGTGAAAAGGTCGCCTTTGACCCGAGGGGAATGATTCTCGCTTTGCTTGCTGGGGTAGCCTTCGCTGTTTATACATTAACGAGTAAACAACTTGTCGCATCTTATCGATCAGACACGATTGTAGCTGTGGTGTTTAGTACGGCAGCACTGTTCTTATTACCTGTTCTAGTAGTATCTGATTTAGCCTGGGTTTTTGAGCCAACGGGACTTGTGACGATGCTTCACTTAGGGTTGCTGGCCACTGCTTTGGCCTATTTATTATTTGCAGCTGGCTTAAAAAGTGTTTCCGCTTCGGCTGCTGTCACGCTTGCCTTAGCAGAGCCTTTAACAGCTGCTATGCTCGGGTTTATTTGGCTAGGTGAGCCATTAAATTTCGTGTCTGGTTTTGGAATCGTGCTGTTATTAGGTGCGATATTGATCCTGACTTTAAAACCGTCAAATCAAGCTTCAACCGCATAGAAAGAACCGTCCAAACCTTTAATCATTTGGACGGTTCTTTCGTTTGCTAAAACTCATCACTAGTGATGATAAGAAATGACCAACTAAAGTGTATACTAGTACGGCAAAAATGGCGGAGAACTCAATGACATAAATGCCATCTAATACTTTTGAAGGAAAGATCCCTTCAAATGGGAAGAGTAATGGGGCGCTTGTTTGATAAATCCATTCCACAAATGGAGCCGACTCAGACGCTCCGAATAATTTTAGGATAATTCGTAATCCTAAGAGTATCTGAACGATCCAGACTAATATATTGATCAATTGGTTGATATATTGCATCATTTTCATAAGTTTCACCTCTTATTCATGGTTACCACATATGTTTCGTAGCTTAAACATCTCTTTTGACGTTGACTATGATATAGTTTTGTTAAAATGATATGTTTTTATCTTATATAATGTTTCTGTTAAAGTTTAGCTGTGATTCTTATTAATTTAGCACTGAGTTGTTGAATTGTGAGAAGCGAAGGTGGCGACTCCTACGGGAACAGCACGTGCCTCGAGACCCCGCAGGAAGCGATTCTCTTCCGAGGAGGCTCGAGCCGTGCCCGTGGAAAGCGTCCACCGAAAGCGGATCACAATTCAACAACGGACTTTAACAGTGTCTATAAGCATAAAAGACTGAAGGAGTTTAAACATGTTTACGGTATTAATTATTTCAATTGTGATTGTCATTGTTGTAGCTGTTCTAACAATTATTGCAATATCAAAAGGGTATGCCTATGAACATACCGTCGATCCTTTACCTGAAGAAAAAGATCAATCAGATCCTGACAAAAACAATGAGTAGCCCAAGCCATTTGTTAAAGGCCGACATGTACTTAAAAACGTGCATGTCGGCTTTTTTTATCACTTCGGAGTTCGGACAGGACGTCCCGAACTTAGCCGAAGTTCCTTTAGTTGCCGAGAGATGCACCTGCGTCTTCTAGTAAAGCTTCGAAGTAGGCTTCCTCGGTGCAGGTTTCAAGAAAGAGTATTCGATGAAGTTGCCTGGCTCGAGCCGTGCCCCTGCATAGAAAACACTGTGAAAAACGAACGTAGTGAGATTGAACAGTTGTTGCACTTGTGCCTTATGGGTAAAAGCGTCCACCGAAAACGGATCACAATATCAACAACGGACCTGAACAAAGCCAAATAGTACAAAATATTACAACGATATAATAAATCAATAACAATTTAGTTGTATGGGTTCAATCAAGTATAGAGATGCGGTATTATATCTTTGGTTGATGGGAGGCGAAAAGATTATGCAACGACTAGCCTTTTTTGACAACGCCAAAGTCTTTTTTATATTTTTAGTTGTTTTTGGCCATTTAATCCAACCTATGCAAGGTGATTTGATCAGTGTTGATGCGCTGTATCAATGGATATATATATTTCATATTCCTGGATTTGTGTTAATGAGTGGTTATTTCGCTAAAGGAAGAGGCGATCAAAGTTTTCTAGTTAAAATGATGAAAAAGCTGTTACTACCATTCTTATTATTTCAAGTACTATATTCCATTGTACCTATTTTAAGTAATAATGATCCTTGGTATGTCGCTTTATATGAGCCTCATTGGAGTCTGTGGTTTCTAGTAAGTCTATTTTGTTGGCATCTTCTATTAATTGTTTTCAAACACTTATCACCAATTAAAGGTTTGTTGATCGCGTTTAGTATTGGTTTAGGCATTGGTCTTGTCCCATTTATTGGGCATGAATTTAGTGTGTCGAGAACATTTGTCTTTTTCCCATTTTTCCTAATGGGTTACTGGATGGACCAAACGTTAATCACGTATCTAAAAGAAATGAAGTTCAAGCTTGTAGCCGTTTTGATCTTAGCCATATTATTTGTAGGCAGTCTAGTTATGCCTGTTATCCCTGATGAATTACTGTTTGGATCAGCTTCTTATAGTGCATTAGGGATGGAATCGATTGGAATTATAGCACGGCTTAGCTTATACGCTTTAGCGATTTTAATGGTGTTTGCTGTATTAGCCTTAATTCCAAATAAGAACTATCAGATCACGGCAATGGGGCCTTATACACTTTACGTCTATCTGCTTCACGGTGTGATTATTCAATTTGTTCGCGAGTTAGGATTGCTGCGAATGAATGAGAATTTAGATGTCTTAGCTTTAGCGATTATTGCCGGTGCCATTGTCATGTTCCTATCATCAAGATATGTGTTGATTTTCACTCAGCCGATCATTGAAATGAATACAGTCTGGGCAAAACAGTGGTTGAAAATTCGAAGTCAGCAACAAGTGAATTATCGAAATCATCAATCGACATAAAGTTAAATCATTTGTGAATCTAAAAAATCTCCGAACTATCCAGATGGGTAGCTCGGAGATTTTTGTGTTTGTTAGTCTAAAACAACTTGATTGAAAAAGGATTCGAATTGTTCGTTTGGTGCTGCACCGACAATACGGTTGATTTCTTCGCCATTTTCATAATGAACGACAGTTGGTGTGCTTTCGATATTGAAATTATTCCAACCTTGGTCATGTTCAAGAAGGTTAAATAATGTCAGATCAACATCCATATCTTCAGCTAATGGCATCAAACGTGGTGTTGTTTCTTGACAATGGTGGCATTCGGGGCTGAAATAGTACACTGTTAAGGAATCTTCTTCTGCAATTTGTTGTTCTAATTGGTCTGGTTCGACCGCTTGACTATAATATTCTTCATTGGATGTGTCAGATTCTTGGTTTGTTAATAAGATTAAGACGACAAATAAGACAATGATAATACCGCCAAAAATTAATATTTTTTTCAACTTAAATCCTCCTAAGTTAGATCAGCATAAATTAATGAGATTGCTTGATCTTACGGTTCCCTAAGATGCTTAACGTAATTATAATCGCAAATGCAAGCCCTGCTAAGAATGGAATCGTAATAAATCCACCCCAGTTAATATATTGTGCGACACAAGATACCTCACCACAGCTTAAAGCATTATCTTGCATAAAAGCAATTTTTTGAATCGTGTAATGATATATCGAGATAGCTAGTCCTATACCTGATAAGATCATGCTGTATTGGAAAACGTGACGATCTTTCCCGACAATACCGATTATCATGATTATGACGAGTGGATACATGAATATCCGTTGATACCAACATAATAAGCACGGATCGAACTGACGAATTTCTGAGAAGTATAAAGACCCGAGTGTAGCAACTAAGGCCACAATCCATATCATAATCGCAGTGTTTTCGCTTTGTTTTTGCATGGATAGATCTCCTTTTACAAATAACATCTATCACAAATTATAGTATGAATGCTTGAAAAAAGTAAGTTTTATTTATGAACATTTTCTAACTTCACGAAAATGGTGTATGATAAGAAAAGATTGGAGGCGAATTCATGCATAAATTACATAATATAAGCAGTCGAATGGCAACAGCTTTTTTGACTATGGCCTTAACATATATCGCTTACTTACTATATTCAGGTTTTCGTTTGTCAGAAGCTTATGATCTTGTGTCTAATCCATTTGTATGGTTGATTTTCATTGTTTACCTGGTGATTTGCTCTTATGTAAATGAATGGGCAGTACGTAAGCTGGATGATGACTCAAAACGGACGTTTGTGTCATTGTATATGCTTTCAGCTATGTTTATTTGGGTACTTGTTTATATCCCTTTAGCGATGAGTTCTATGGCGGCGTACCTTTATATGATTTTTTATAGTAGTTTGTTTACAGTATTTGCGTTTTTATTGTTTTATTTTATTGAACGCATTGTGCGTCGTTCGAAAAGACGTCCATTTGGCGTGGGGGTTCCTGCGATTATTATTCTAATTATTATTATGATATGGAATCCTGCGATTAAATCTGGATTTTCTGAAACATATGATGAAGGTCAGTATGAAGTAACATTTGATCAATTTAATGGTGAAGAAACGGTGCATATACCAGTGGAATCCGGTCAAAATTATGAAGTGAGGGTTGAATGGGACCTAGTCGATGACTCAGGAAATAATTATGGCCTAAAACGCCATTCGGCTACAAGTAACTACGGTAACTTAGATTATATCGGTGAAGATGAGGATTGGTTATACCAATTCGAATCTTCTGAGTCAGGTGATTTACCTATAAAATATCACGGTCATAATATAAGTGGCTCAATTGTGATTACATGGAAAAACGTCTCAGACAATTAATCTTGTCCGAGACGTTTTTCATTTGATTTAAGCTCTTGTTTATAATCATACATCGCACGATCAGCTTTTGAAATATAGAATTCAATGTTTTGTTCATCATACAGGGATTCAATTTCATTGGCGGTTAATTCCACAAAGCCATAAGATAATGAACATTCCCTAGATTCTTCTTTAAACTGTTGATCAATATCATGAATGATTTGTTTAATGTCAGCGAGATTATACTCTGTTGTAATAAACAAAAATTCATCTCCACCAAAACGAAAGACCTGTGTTCGGTCTGTTTGATACTGATCAACGATTGTAGCAAACAATTTAAGGAGTCCATCTCCTGCAAGGTGACCATAATGATCATTGATTCGTTTTAAATTGTTAAAGTCAATCACTGAGAGAATTAAACGGGGAGGTGGTTGATTTGCGTTATAAAGCTAAGCGATTTGATCATAGAAATGCTGACGGTTGTACAAACCCGTTAAGGGGTCAGTCATACTCTTTTCTTTTAATTGTTTGATTGCATCATTTAATTGTTTTTCATTTAAGGCTTTTTCAACGTACAAATCATTGAGTTGGTTGGTAGTATCATAAATCTTGGAAATCGAACCTAAAAATGATTCAGGAAAAGGTGTCATGATCAACCAGAATTCCTTTTTGACATGTTAAACCTCTACTATATAAGGAACTGACTCATCATTTAGCTTTAAATAAATATCTGATGTATATTGTTCTTCATGGTTTAAGAATCGCTTCATTCTAGTTAAAGATTGCTCATCAACAAAGTCAAAAATGGATTGAGAAGGGTACATTTTCTTTGCTTGTTTACCTGTTCGGGTTAATATTTCACCGTCGTGATTAGTTTGGATAATCAATGTATCGGATTGATTCAGAACTTGTATGAGGTTCTTATTGTTATTGTGAATAGAAATCTCCTCCAGGGTCTAATTGAGCAATAGCTTTTTTTAAGCATGTGATGAAAAAATGTTGTTCATTAAAATCCGTAATAGTCTTTGGGATATGTTCAATTAATAATCGATAGTTTTGCACGATATGCCCCGAATCAATGCCGCGACTTGTTAATACTTCGTTTAGCCAAGCTGTATAATCGAGAAAAATAGATGCCGATTTTAATTGATAACTTGTTGTAAGATACTGCAAATGGAAATAGTTATCCTCTCGACAACGTTCTACCCCTTTATCGCCAAAGCGATCGTACAGTTCCGGTTTCTCCTTGTAAATGTCTGCCACAACAGCATCAACAAGTTGTTGATAAGGGGCATGCTGCATAAGTTCTGCAGGGTACATTACGTCGCCACCACCTTATATCGATAGACTTTCGGTACAATTTGGGCTAGCTCTTGATCAGGATAATTTTTCTCCAGTTCATGAATTTGTTTAAACTGTTCGCTACGAGCCCAATTCAAATAATCTTGCTTTGTTTCCCAAATAGTATGCACGGTTAACTCATGAGGTTTTTTGTCGTTTTGAAGCAATTCAAATTTAATGAAGCCAGGTTGTTCATCTACTTGACGTGATCTATTTTGATAGATTCCAATTAGCTCATCAATTTTGTCTTCTGGTACGACGACAGTGGAGTCGACAATATACATCTTAATCACCTTTTCTAATCAACCACTGATGAAGTTCATCAATGCTTTCAAAATTATAGTCATGTTCAAGTTGATTATAGAGCTCAGGATACTGTAATAAGGCGTAACCGCCAATCAGTATTTTCGTATGGGCTAATCTTTTCTCGTTGCGAATCATTTCACCGAGCTCTTTCGCTTTTGTTATATGGTTAGGCAACGTCATCGAATAACAAATATAGTCTGGTTGATGTTCAATCAATGATGAGATTATATGGTGATTCGGAATATCCGCGCCATAATAATAAGTCAAAAATCCATGCTCTAAAAACATGTTGAGAATGATCTGAATGCCTAAATTATGTTGATTCGTTTCAACAGAGAATAAGGCAACAGACTGGTTGTATTCTTGATCTGCTTCTATTGCTTGAATCGTTAATTGCGTAATCACGAATTGTGATACAGCCGTTGCTAAGTGTTCCTGAGCAACTGACAAGTTGTTTGCCTGCCAAAGTTTACCGACTTCATACATTGCCTGTGAGACGAGGCGATAAGCATCCATTGTGTCACCCTGCTCCAACAAGGAATTAATGATAGTCTGAGCATTATGTGTATTACCAGATAGAACTGCTTCATAGAAGTCATTAAAATAATCAGATGGGTGCATAGCTTTACCTCACAAAAATACAAATTTCGATAAATATATTATAGCGGTTAATCAAGGAGAAATAAAGGATTTAACGTTATCGACAGCCTCTTTACAGTTATTAGTCTATAATTTATAATGATATAAGTATTAACTTATATAAGGAGATGCTTATATGATATTGCAACCACAATCCATTCAGCAAACGTCTCAAACGCTTAAGTTATTAGGAGATTCTAATCGTCTTAGAATGATGCAGTTCATTTATGAGCGTGAATGTTGCGTGTGCGAACTAGTTGAATTAATCAGCCTATCTCAGCCTGCTATCAGTCAACATTTACGTAAACTGCGAGATGGTGGTCTCGTCGTGGAACAACGAAAAGGATCATGGGTGTTTTATCGAATGAATGATGAACACGCAACTATTGAATTAATAAAAGAAATTCTACAATCTTTACCAAGTGTCCAGGGTGAGTTGGATGAACTTGAACAAGATGGACTAAACGTTATATGTCATAAATAAAGGAGTTTACGTCATGGATTTAATCATAGCTATCATCATATTTTTAGTTACGTTAACATTTGTTATCTGGCAACCTAAGAATTTAGGAATTGGTTGGACAGCGTGTGCTGGGGCATTACTCGCCTTGGTATTTGGCGTTGTAAACGTGCAAGACGTCATTGATGTAACAGAGCTGGTGTGGAATGCGACATTCGCATTCGTTGCGATTATTATTATCTCGCTAATATTAGATGAAATTGGCTTCTTTGAATGGGCAGCCTTACATATGGCACGACTTGCCGGTGGTAATGGTGTGAAAATGTTTGTGCTAGTGACATTACTTGGCGCTGCTGTGGCTGCGTTATTTGCGAATGATGGAGCGGCGTTAATTTTAACACCGATTGTTTTATCAATGGTGCGTGCTCTTAATTTCAAAGAGGCGATGATTTTGCCGTTTATTATGGCGAGTGGTTTCATTGCTGATACGACATCACTACCTTTAGTGATTAGTAACCTCGTGAATATTGTGTCGGCTGACTTTTTTGAGATCGGTTTTTTAGAGTATTTAATACGGATGATTATTCCAAATTTATTTTCAATGATTGCAAGTATTGCGGTATTATATCTATTCTTCCGAAAATCTATTCCAAAGACTTATGATTTAAGCGAATTGCAAGAACCTAAAGACGCGATTAAAGATCATAAGATGTTCCGCATTTCGTGGTTTGTCTTAGCTGTTTTACTCGTTGGGTACTTCGCAAGTGAGTGGGTTGATTTTCTTTACGTATCATTCGTGGCAGGGGCGATTGCCGTTATCTTTCTCATTTTAGCGAAACGCAGCCCTGCAGTTCCGACAACCGATGTTGTCAAAGGTGCCCCATGGGATATCGTCTTCTTTTCGGTTGGAATGTATGTCGTTGTCTACGGGTTGCGGAATGTTGGTTTAACAGATGTTCTGGCAAACGTAATTGATTTAGCTGCAGGTCAAGGACTTTTGGCTGCGACGATGTCGATGGGCTTTCTGGCGGCAATCTTGTCTTCTGTGATGAACAATATGCCAACCGTCATGATCGATGCTTTGGCTATTGAGGCCTCAAATACATCAGGTATGATTAAAGAAGCATTAATTTATGCCAATGTGATCGGAAGTGACTTAGGTCCGAAAATCACACCAATTGGTTCACTTGCGACATTATTATGGTTGCATGTGTTATCGAAGAAAGGGATTAAGATTTCGTGGGGCTACTACTTTAAAGTCGGCTTAATCTTAACGATTCCAGTATTAGCTATCACGTTACTCGGTTTATATGTCTCAATTATTTTAGTGAATTAATAAGGAGTGTTTTGTATGAGTAAACCTATTATTTATTTCTTGTGTACAGGTAATTCTTGTCGCAGTCAAATGGCTGAAGGATTAGGACGTCAATTATTAGGTGATGAGTGGGAGGTCCATAGTGCTGGGATTGAAGCGCATGGTGTAAATCCAAAAGCGGTTGAAATGATGGATGAAGTAGGCATTGATATACGAGATCAGCAATCAGCTGTCATTGATCGTGATTTATTGAATCGAGCGAGTTTAGTGATCACGCTTTGTGGTGATGCGAAAGAAAACTGCCCCGTTACGCCACCGAATGTTGAGACGGATCACTGGGGGCTTGTTGATCCGGCTAAAGCAGAAGGAAGCGAAGAAGAAGTAAATCAAGTTTTCCGTGAAGTCCGAGATGATATTAAACATCGAATTGAATCACTGAAGAATCATAAATAAAACCAAAAACACCTCAGCTTCATGAAATTCAACTTGAAGCTGAGGTGTTTTGTATGGTTGAGGTTATTGTACTGTTTCTAGTTCTTCTTGTGGGCCGAAGAATTCAAAGTTAAGACGATCTTCAGTCACGTCGTGTTGATTTAAATGATTCATAACAGCTTCCATAAACGGTTTCGGACCGCAGAAATAAAAGTCAGCTTCATCCATTGGCAAGTGATCCTTCATCCAATCATATGTGATGAAACCTTTTTGGTGGTAATGTTTAGTGGCCTCATCATCCGCTGTTGGATGAGATAGAATGGTATAAACATTAACATGTTGATGGTTTAACACTAAATCCGTTAGTTCTTGTTCGAAAGCTTGAACATCTCCATTTCGAACAGCATGCACGAATGAGACTGGTCGATTCGGTTGTTGCTCAACGACTGTATGGAGCATATTGATAAGCGGTGTGATGCCAACGCCACCAGCCATTAGAACGAGTGGTTTTGTACTATTCATGTCTAGCGTAAATTCGCCTGCTGGTGCACTGACGTCTACCTGGTCACCAATGGATGCTTCGTTGTGTAAATAATTGGAGACCACGCCATTCGGATCATGCTCATCTTCACGTTTAACACTGATTCGGAAATAATCTTGATTCGGTTTGTAGGAAAGACTGTACTGTCGAATATTCGTGTAGGTTTCACTTGGAATATCAAGTTTAACACTAATATATTGACCAGATTCGAACGTTGGTAGTGGTTGTTCATCAACTGGTTTTAAATAAAATGATGTGATGACATCACTTTCAATCACTTTATCCGCAATGTAGAAAGGTTTGAAATCTTTCCACCCACCTGGTTGTTGCTCAGTTGCTTCATATAAATCTGCCTCAACACTGATGAAAATATCAGCAATCACTTGATAAGCATCTTCCCAAGTTTGCATGATGTCATCTGTTGCAGCATCACCTAATACGTCTTTAATCGCAATAAGTAAATTTTCACCGACGATTGGATAGTGTTCAGGTTTAATGCCTAAACTGCGGTGTTTATGAGCGATTTGTTCGACAACAGGCATAATCGATTCTAATTGGTCGATGTGTTCAGCTGATGCGATAATAGAGTTAGCTAAAGCGCGTTGCTGTTTACCTTGTTTTTGATTCGCTTGATTGAATATATTTAAGAGCTCTGGGTGTTTTTCGAAAAGCAATTGGTAAAAACGCGTTGTAATCGTCGTGCCATGTTCACGTAATACCGGAGCTGTTGCTTTAATGGTATCTTTTTGTTGTTCTGTTAACATTTGAAACCCTCCATATTTGAGTTAATTTCATTATCTAATTTATAGAAGGGTTGATTTGTGATATATATCACAAAAACAGTTTGAAATTATGAAGATTTTATTGACTGTAAGATTTTTTGATTGGTTACGTCTAATAAGTAATTCAGGCAGAAAGTGGGGGCGTGAGATGGATGATGATTTGATTATAAATTGGTTTGATCAATATGCTGATGATATTTATCGGTTTTTAGTCTTTCGGTTAGGTACACCAGATGTAGAAGATTTGGTTCAAGACGTCTTCATTAAAGCGATAAACCATCAACAGTCATTTCGTGGCGATGCGAACCCTAAAACATGGCTGATTAGCATTGCCCGTAATTTAGCTACAGATCAAATGCGTAAAAACAAAGTAAGAGATTGGCGACGATTGATAGATGAGGAAGACTTTCAACCCAAAACAGTTGATTCGCCCGAGACAGTCGTGGAAAATGCTGAATTAAAAGTTTATGTTCGAGAATTAATCAATCAATTAAAGCCCAATTATCGTGATGTTGTCTTTTTACGCGGTATCGAAGAATTCACCGTTGCAGAAACCGCACAAGTATTAGGATGGTCCGAAAATAAGGTGAGCACCACTTATCATCGTGCGATTAAAGCACTTCAGCGTAAAGGAGGGGTTGCTTTTGAGTCAGAATCATGATGAATTAGATGTTTTGAAAGAAGAGTCGAAGGATTGGAAAATGGATCAACAAAGAAAAGAACAGATGCGCCAAACGCTTCAACAATATGCTCAGAAAAAACAAAAGCGTCAAAAACGACAACGTTGGATGGTGGCTGGTATTGGTTTAGCTGCAACGGTTATCTTTATGTTGGTTGTTCTATCATTTGCGATTGGTGATGATGTTGCTGAGCCTACAGGAGAAGCCCCTGAAAAAACAGTAACAAATGGCCTTAAAGTTCATGATATGGAATCTGTTGGTTCAGGCGATCGTAAACGTCAATACAGAATCGTTAGTTCTATAGAAGGTGAATATGAATCATTTACTAATGAGATTAAATCAGAGAACGGTCAGACATATGATTTTACCATTAATGAAAGGAACGACCGATTTATTATTGAACTAACAATCCCTGAAGATGAATTACCATCCTCGGGTGTACTTTACTGGCATGCCACGATTGATGGTGAGACCGAGTCGCACAGAATTGAGGAATTTCCGCGTGAAGATGAATCGACAGAAGGTGAACCAATAATGGTTGAATTAGTGTCAGAGGAAGAAGAAACCATTGTTCTTGAAGGAATGGAAGAGAAAACTACCATCCTTACGTATCGAATCACGCCTTACAATATAACGTATTCACTTGAGGAATTCTTTTCAAATGTTTCATTTCCGAACGAAGTCGTCACTCATCGTAATCGTGATGCTACGACGGGAATAAGTATTAAAATACAAGTATCTGAAAACGGAGCGCTAGAAGAAGTAAAAGCTGATTGGCAATCTGAAATTGAATCACTAGGAGAAGCGGATTTATCTACCTATGATACAGCACTTGAAGGGACGCATTACGCTGGTCAAGGAGAAGGGTATGTCATTGGTGAGCTAGGTGAAGATGTAGTTGTTATTGAATATGAATTCCCGATGGAAGCGGGTGACGGATTCTGGCCGCGCTTTGAACAATTACTTGAAACAATTGAAAAAGAATCTTAATCGCAGTATGGAAGCCTTATTGGTACAATAGAGACTAATAAGGCTTTTTTATGTGGGTGGGAATAAAATTATGTTTGATTCATTATTAGCTTTAAAGAAAGGTAATTCGTATCAAAGACGAGCTTATGACGTGATTCAAGAGGTTGGCGTTTTAAATGAGTTCGCATCCTACGATCCGATTGTTTGTGGGACGATTCCATTGAATATTCATGACGGGGATTCTGATCTTGATATTATTTTTTATGTACATGATCTTGATGATTTTGCTAGACGGTTAAGTGAGGCTTATCAGTCATTTAAGTCATTCTCACTCAAAACAATTGAAGTCAACGGGTCAACTGTCGTTAAAGCTAATTTCTATGCTTATGGCTTTGAATTTGAATTGTTTGGTATGAATCAACCAACCAATAGGCAAAATGCGTATTTACATATGATGGTTGAAGGGCACATATTGATGAATCATCCAGAGTTTATGGAGGATGTACGTCATTTAAAAAGAGAAGGATTCACAACCGAAGCGGCGTTTTGTGAATGCCTAGGACTGGATTATCAAAATCCTTTCGAGCGATTAAAGGATTATGGTAAGGAACATAACTATATTTAAGAGGGTGTATAAGATGAAAGAGAATATTTGGCATACTCAAGCGAAAGAACAATGGAACGAACGTGCAAATTTCTGGCACGCTAGAAGTCAACCCATGTGGGAAGAAGGAAGCCGACGTAATATTATCCCATTTTTTAATCAGTTCGTGCCGAAGCAAAGTGCAGTCCTAGATTTAGGTTGTGGTGATGGCTACGGCTCTTATAAGTTGTGGCAGTTAGACTATAAGGTAACAGGTGTTGATTTATCGGATGATATGATTGACTTATGTCGTGACCGTTTGACTGAGGATATGACTCATTTAAATTTTCAACAAGCTGATATGGCTCATTTACCATTTGAGAACAATACGTTTGATAGTGTGCTTGCTATTAATTCACTGGAGTGGACTGAGAAGCCATCTGAGACTTTACAAGAAATAGGGCGAGTCGTTAGATCTGGAGGCTATTTGTGTTTTGGTATCTTAGGCCCTACAGCAGGACCTAGAGCTAATAGTTTTGAACGATTATACGGTGAAGATGTCATTATGAATACCATGATGCCATGGGAATTCGAGCAATTAGCCGAGCGTGAAGGTTATCGTATTATAGGTTCAGAAGGGATTTATAAGGAAGCTGTGTCAGATCGCATGCTTGGGCAATTACCGAAAGATTTAAAACAAAGCTTAACTTTTATGTGGTTAACGATGTTACAGAAACAATAAAACCTGATTGCTTAACCCATTTTATAAGTCACCAATATATTGTACAGAACGAATGTGAGTTTTGGATAATTCAATGACTTCATAGATGAAATCGTCTTGGCTTTCTTGAAATCCTTCTTGAATCCAACTTTGAATTAAACCATAGAATCCGAAAGCAATATAATGTTTAAAGTAACCCATATTAACAGGCTGGTCACTAATTGTTTCGAATGTAAAATAGTTTTTATAGATGTCCAAGAATTTGTTAGGGAGACTGCGGTGCAGACCAGGCAACGTATCATCATAGTTGATTAAGTCAAAGTAAAAGCGTTGCTGGTGAATATAAGAAATAATTTCAAAATGTGAAGGTTTTAATTTGTCAGTGTTGATTGTTTGGCTTCGTTTATAGGGAACCTGCACGGCCTCCTCTAGTCCATATAATAGCTCATGTAGGAGTTCTTCTGCTAATTCAAACTTATCATGGTAATGAACATAGAAGGTACTCCGATTATATTGTGCTTGTTGAACGAGATCTTTTACTGTAATCGTGTGGAAGCCTTGTTCTTTAATTAATTCAGTTAAGGCGATTTTGAAATGGTTCTTTGTTCGGTTTTGTCGAATGGATTCCTCTTGCATGATATTCCTCCCTTTATTTAGACAAATGAAACGAATCTGTCTAAACAATAGACAAATGTTTAAAGATTCATGATTGTACGATTGTCCAAGCGTTGTATACTTTCATTATAAACGAACATTATGCGACATGACATAATCTAAAGCTATGAAATTTTAGTCGTTTGATGTAAGCATTTACTCAAAAATAAAGTAAATCAAGGAGGTTTATTCATGCAAAAACGTTTCGACAATCAAGTTGTATTGATTACAGGTGCAGGGTCTGGTTTAGGGCAGGCTGCAGCAGTCCAAGTTGCAAAAGAGGGGGCGAGCCTTTCTTTAGTGGACCTTAATCAAGAAACATTGGATGAAACAAAAGCGAAAGTTCAAGAAGTAGCGCCTTCAGTTGAAGTACTCGTTATTAAAGCAGATGTCTCCAATGAAGATGAAGTTAAGAATTATGTTGATCAAACGGTAGAAACATTTAAACAAATTGATGGATTCTTTAATAATGCAGGAATCGAAGGGAAATAAAACTTACCAGAGGATTATGGTTCTGATGAATTTGAGAAAGTTGTTAATATCAATTTGAATGGTGTTTTCTATGGTATGAAATATGTATTAGAAGTGATGAAGAAACAAGAATCTGGTTCAATTGTTAACACAGCCTCGGTAGGAGGTATTCGTGGTGTTGGTAATCAATCTGGCTATGCGGCAAGTAAACATGGTGTCGTAGGCTTAACGAAAAACTCAGGTATTGAATATGGTCAATATGGCGTTAGTATTAAAGCTATTGCACCAGGAGCGATTATGACACCAATGGTTGAGGGGTCATTAAAACAGATCGATCCTGATAACTGGGAAAAAGTTGGCGAGCAATTTGTTAAGCCTAACCCAATGAAGCGGTTTGGTAAACCAGAGGAAGTAGGTTATTTAATCGCTTTCTTACTTTCTGATCAGGCTAACTTTATTAATGCTTCAGTCATTCCAATTGACGGTGGACAATCTTATCAATATTAATAAAAAAAAGCTACTCCGAAAGCTCGGAGTAGCCTTTTTAATTAATTAAATTTTAACGTTAACTTCAGTGTCTTCTTTTAGATTTTCAATTAACGTTTGTTGTTGTTCGCGTTTTTTCTGTTGTTTGACTTGTGATTCTAGTTTGCTACGCATATTTTCTAAACTTTCTGCTTCTTGATCTGCTTGTTCCATTTGTGATTTGTAGTCTTCATATGCTTTTTGAATGTCTTCATCTGAAACGCTTGGTTCTTCCATGTTTTCATCCAAATAGTTTTGGATTAATAAAGATGACCGAATTTGATCTTTAACCTCTTCTTTGCTCATACCAAGTTGCTCGTATACAGCATCTTTAGATTCAAGCTCATTTTGTTCTTGCATTGAACTAATTTGTGAGTCAACTTCTTTAGTCACTTTTTCTTCAGAAGGTTCAAGACCAGCATCAAGTGCTGCTAGTTCAATTACTTTTGAGTTAACAACCTGATTCATAGCTGCATCACGAATTGCGCCAGCATTTTGACTAGGATCTTGTCCCATCATTTGATAGCGTGAACTTAATGTTTGCTCAGCTTGAAGTAAGCGAGAACCTAAGATGTCTTCGCCACCAACAGTTGCGACGACTTCATCTTCACCAACGTCTGAAACAGATTCACCTGATGATTCAGAGTTACCTTCACCGTTAGATGACTCTTCACTGCTACCATCTTCGCTATTACTATTTTCTTCATTACTGTTACCATTTTCATTGTTACTTTCTTCTTCTGATGTACCTTCATTTTCTGTGCTACCTGAATCGCCTTCATCGTTATTATCACCGCCACAAGCGACCATTACGCTAGCGAGAATCGCTAATACGAAGAGTAAAAGCGTCTTTTTCATGTTAATACACATCCTTTGCTGTTTATAAAATGTTTCGTTAGTGAATTGTAGCAGAGGGCTTAGACTAGTACAAGCCAAAACCCTGCTCGAAAATAAAATGTAATATGATTGTTATAAAGTGTTATTAGCGCATCTTTTATAGGGTGTTCTAAAAAAAGATTTTTTATTTTAAAGGGTTTGGGGTTGCAATTTAGTTCAGAAGGGTGTAAAGTAAGAGTTGAACAAATGATTGATATCGATGATTACTGAAAGGCCTCTCTTAATTGATGTCGTAAGTAACGAGATTCAATTTTTGTCAACACAATTAAGGAGGTCATTATATATGACAGGTACAGTTAAATGGTTTAATTCAGAAAAAGGTTTCGGATTTATCGAGCGCCAAGACGGTGACGATGTATTCGTACACTTCTCAGCTATCCAAGCGGAAGGTTTCAAAACATTAGAAGACGGCCAAACAGTTGAATTCGAAATTGTTGAAGGCGACCGTGGACCACAAGCAGCAAACGTTGTTGCTCAGTAATAGACTGATTAAAAAGGTGTGTAGCTTAAGCTACACACCTTTTTTTGTATCTTCTAGGGCTTATATAAACCTCTCCATAAACACAAGTTTTTATGGATAAATTTCAGGGTAATGGTTAACTATCAACTTAAATGGACGATTAGGAGGTACAATTTATGCGTGATACTTTTAAAAAAGGATTATCATTAGGTTTGGGATTAGCACAGGCAAGTAAAGAGCAAGTGGATAAAGTATTAGATGAAATGTATGATAAAGGTGAGTTATCCAAATCAGAATTAACCAATTTATTAAATGAAGTTCGTCACAAAGGTGAACAACGGCAAGAAGAACTGGATCAAAAAGTTCATGATAAGCTTAAGTCGTATCTACATGAATTAAACATTCAGACACGTGAAGATTATGATCGATTAGAAAAACGTGTTGCTGAATTAGAAGCGAAACATGATACGAACGAAGAGTCCTAATTAATAGCGATGGAGGCATTCCATGATTGGTAAACGAATGAAGCACATGCGGCGGTATAGAGAAATAGCAGCAGCACTAGCACGAAATGGCTTTGGATACTTCGTAAAAGAAGTAGGGCTTGATCAAGTGTTTTCTCTACCACGTCGCGTTTATGTTAACCAACGACATAGTGAGACACCCCAACAATTAGGGATGAGACTACGGTCATTTTTAGAAGAGCTAGGTCCGACGTTTATTAAGGTTGGCCAAATTGCTAGTATGCGTCCTGATTTATTACCTAAAGATGTCATTCGTGAATTGTCTTATTTACAGGATGAGCTAGAACCATTTTCATTCGAAGATGTTCAAATGATGATCGAGCAAGATTTCGGGGAACGTGTTGAAGATTTATTTGATGAATTCAACCCTGAACCAATTGGTGTAGCGTCTATTGGTCAAGTACATGAAGCGACATTACCTAATGGTCAACGTGTTGCGGTTAAAGTTCGCAGGCCAGGCGTGTTTGAACAAATACATACAGACCTTGAAATTTTAGAAGAGTTAGCCAAACGTGCTGAACGTCGTTTTAATTGGGCCGAGCAGTATCAAGTTACAGGTGTTTTAGAAGAATTTAAGAGTGCTATTATTGATGAACTTAATTATGAAACAGAAGGATTAAATGCTGATTTAATGCGCAAGCAATTCGATGAATGGGAAACCATTAAAATTCCTAATATCTATTGGGATTACTCCTCTAAGCGTGTGTTAACGATGGAATTTGTAGAGGGGTATAAGCTAAACCAAGTTGATGAGATGAAAGAAGCGAATTTTGACCTTGATACAATTGCAGAAAACATGATCCAAGCCCTTTATCATCAAATCTTTAAAGATGGATTATTTCATGCGGATCCTCATCAAGGAAACTTCTTTATAACTGAAGATCAAAAAATCGCTTTAATGGATTTTGGGTTAGTTGGAAGGTTGTCCCGTGATATGAAATCCAGGTTGGCTTCATTGGTCATTGCCATTGTTCGCCAGGATGCCAATAAAATCGTGAAGACGATTAAGAAACTAGGAATTGCACCAGATCATCTAGATGAATCGTCTCTAAGAAGAGATATTGATCAGCTCATGATCAAGTATTATGATGTCCCATTAAAAGATATTAGCATTGGTGAATCGATCACGGATATGTATAAGATTGCTCAGCAACATCAAATCTATATTCAACCTGACTTATCGTTAGTGGGCAAGACGATGTTTACCATGGAATCAGTCATTGAAACGCTTGCGCCTGATCTTGATATGTTTGCGATTGCTGAGCCATACGGGCGAGACTTACTTCGTCAAAAGTACAACCCGAAACGAACAGCTGAGAAGATATTTGACCAATTAGGTGAATATGGAGAGGCTGTCGAAGATTTACCAGAAGTCTTACAAGAGATAAATGCTATGGCTAAGAAACGCAAAGTTCCGATTGAGATGAATTTCTCTAAAGCAGACACATTTATGCGGAAATTAGATCAAGTGAGTAATCGATTATCATTCAGTATTGTGTTATTAGCGTTTAGTTTGATTATGGTCGGGTTAATGATTGGTTCTGCATTAAACGAACAACATTCCATGGTTTGGAGTATTCCTGCGATTGAAATTGGGTTTGTGATCGCATTATTAATGTTTCTTTGGATGTTATATTCAATTATGAGGTCAGGCAGGTTTTAAGTTAATATTAGAAAGTTAATGGCAGCGAACGGTTTAGTTTGCTGTCTTTTTTTAATTGACTAAAATCAAGTGGCCACAGATAAAGTATGTAGTGATGCAGTTAATGTTACGAATTTTGTCGAAATATCATAGTCATTTTGTCTTAACTGTATTAAAATATGGATAGATGTTACAAGAAATTGTGAGGAATATTAGATGGGTTTATTAGACTATAATTTGATCATGACAGTAACAATCAATGGTACATACAATCAGTTTTTAGTAATTTTATCAATTCTGATTGCGATTATTGCCTCTTATGCAGCATTGTCCTTAAATGAGCGTTTATATCATAGTGGTCTAATTCATCCTTATTTTTGGATTGGTTTAGCGTCGTTAACGATGGGAGCTGGTATTTGGTCGATGCACTTTATTGCCATGAGCGCTTATCAATTAGGCGTACCCATGACGTATGATCCTATATTAACCATTTTGTCCGTTTTGCCAGTGATTTTTGCTGCATTATTAGCTTTTTGGATGGTTTATTATCGTAAGCGTAAGTACTTACATATGTGGATTGCTGCTATGATTATGGGAATAGGGATTGCATCTATGCATTATTTGGGTATGGAAGCGATGCGAATACCTGATGTCACCATGGACTATCATGCTGGCTATGTATTTCTCTCAATCTTACTAGCGGTGGTAATTTCATTAATTGCTCTTCTCATATTGATTAACCAACCTGAACGCATGAAATTGCATAATAAAGCGGCCATCGCCAGTCTATTAGGTTTGGGCGTGTCTAGCATGCACTACACGGGAATGTATGCGACATCCTTTGAGGCAGATCCTGTAGTCTTAGAGACGGAAGGGACACATGAGTTGTTCGGGATTCTGATGGCAAGTGTTATAGTAGGGGTTTTGGCAATCGTCTTTTTCTCAATATTTAGCACAGTGTTCGATCGTCAATTAAAAAAGCGATTAGAATTGTATGATCCATTGACTAATCTCCCTAATCGAAAAGTTTTTAATCAACAGATGGGTCAATTTAAGAATATGAATGAGGTTGGAGTTGCCGTTATTCATCTACGTGATCTCGATACGATTAATAATAAGTATAGTTATCAACAGGGTGATGAAACGATCAAAGTACTAGTTGATTTTATTAAACAGGCTTATCGAAAGTCTCTTTCTAGGCGTGAATTCTTAATTTACCGGATTAGTAATCAAAAAATCGGTGTCATTGCTAGCGAATTTACGATATCAAAGAAACTAGGAGCTTTCTCTAAAGACTTAATTCATCGGTGTCAAAGTGAGACTGTTGCAGGACTTAACGTCAGTGTAGCTTTAGCTTCCAAGCCAAAAACAACGAAAAATACGATGGAATTAGTTGATCAAGCCTATGCAGTTATAAACACAAAAGGTTTTGAATTGATCAATGATTATGCGTTCTATCAGGGCACGACACATAGTGAAGGGCTTCGAGAGAAACTATTGGAGCGAATGCGTTTAATTGAGTATGACGAGGAATTAGTAGTGAAGTATCAACCTAAAATTGCAAATCATAGTCACGAATTTATTGGAGTTGAAGCATTGATTCGGTGGAATGATCGACAGCTTGGCTTTATTTCTCCAGGACAATTTATCCCGATTGCAGAAAAAACAGGTGATATTCACCCCATTACACTCTGGTTAATCGAGCGTGTTTGTAAACAAATCAAGGAATGGCAGTGGGCAGGATTTGATGTCGGTAAAGTGGCCATTAATTTATCAAACCGAACACTTATAGAAGATACTTTTGTTGTTGATGTTGAAAATATTATTGAGAAATATCAGATCAATCCAAGTTTATTAGAATTTGAAATCACGGAATCAAGCATTATTGAAGAAGAGAAAGTGGCACTCATGACGATAGAAAGCCTACGTGAATTAGGAGCAACGATAGCTTTAGATGATTTTGGTACAGGTTTTTCATCGTTAACTTATTTGCGTAAACTCCCAATCGATAAAATGAAAATCGATAAGTCATTCTTAGAGGGAATCGTAGAAGATGCACTGGCTCAACAGTTTTTAGCGGATGTGATCAATCTCGGTTCAACTTTATCCCTTGGTGTTGTTATTGAAGGTGTTGAAGAAGTTGAAGAGCTTGATATTATTAGACAAACCTCTGCTGACGAAATTCAAGGTTTCTATTTCGGAAGGCCAATCTCAGCTCATGAATTGATGGACTGGAACACTTCCTATCAAGAAAAATTATTAAATTAATATAATATTGCATGCATGAAAATTTGATTTTTCGGGTATAGATTAGATAGACTTTATATAAAGGAGTGTTTAGATATGAGTCATTTATTTACAACAAAAGCAACAGCACAAGGCGGACGTGGTGGTCACGTTAAGTCAGAAGATGGCGTGATTGATTTAAACGTAGTTATGCCGACAGAAAATACGGATGAAACAGGGACAAACCCTGAACAATTATTCGCAGCAGGTTATGCAGCATGCTATGACGGTGCTCTTAACTTAGTTGCTAAGAATCAAAAGAAAGACATTGAATCAACAACACATGGTGAAGTTAGTTTCATGAAAGATGAATCTGATGGTGGATTCAAAGTTGGTGTGAAACTGATTTCTGAAATTAGCGGTGTTTCTCAAGATGAAGCGGACGAATTGATGAAAGAAGCGCATAAAGTTTGTCCATACTCTAAAGCAACGCGCGATAACATTGAAGTAGAGTTAGAAGCGGTTGTTAAATAAAATTGTGTGATAAAAAGGTCTGTGGCGTTTCAAGCCACAGACCTTTTTTTTGAATCAAGAACCTCAGAAGTTGAAGCAAGCATCCCAAAAGATGAATTAAGCCTCTTCAAAGTTGATCTAAGTCCCACGAATAATAAACTAGCATAAAAATAAAACCATTTAAGGAGTCAGTTCCTCAACTGGTTTCATGCATTAGTAATCTAAAATCTTAATTTGAACTTGTCTTCTTCCGAATCGGTTCGCATCAGCCTCATTGGCCATAAAGACATCGATACGATTACCTTTAATAGCGCCACCGATATCACCTGCTACAGCAGTACCATAGCCTTCAACCCATACGGTTGCACCCAATGGAATAACATTCGGATCGACGGCAATGACTTTCTGATTTGGATTTGCACGTAAGTCAATGCCTGTTTTTGTTGTACCACTGCAGCCATCACAATGTGCTGTATAAGCGGTTGCTTCCATATACATTGTTTCTTTCACGTCATTGGATTCGCTGACATGTTGAACCTCACCAGAATTATCTTGTTGCTTTGTTTCTTGTTCTTGGTTATTATTTTGGTTCGACTCTTGAGATTGTTGTTGCTCATTGTTTTGTTTTGATTCCTTTTCTTCGTTATCTGCTTGATTACTAGATTGTTTGTTAGCTACTTTTGTTTTAGATTCTGATTTCACAACAGTAATGCTCTCTTTTGTTGAGAGATGTGTTGAGATGGCTTGGTAGTTATTTGAGCTTGTCTTCGATGAATCTGTGTCTTCTGTGTTTTCTGCATCTGTATCTTGGCTTGAATTAGCGTCTTTTATATTAGAATCAAATGCTACTAATAGAATGGCAATCAGGATCCCTGCACCAAGCATTAGTACAATAGTTTTATTCATGTTCATACCTCCGTAAATTGAATAAATTGACAATAGGACTTTGGTTTTCTTTTTTGAGCCCGAGGGGTAGTATAACAGTTACAAGTAACAGGTCAATCACAGTGCTTGTACAAATGTATAACAGTTTGATGACATGCCTGAAAAGAATCTAAAAATTTTTAACAAACAGACTAAAAGCACTATTTCATCAATTTGAAAAGGCTGTCACAAAGGGTTAAAATAAAGTCAAGATCCTAATGGGAGGGGTATTAGTGAAAGTTGTATTATTGAATGGAACTATGGTTGGCTCAAAGACAAAGACGCTTTTATTAGAAGCGGAGCAACATTTAAAAAATATATCAAACGAAATTGAAATTGAATCTATAGATTTAGAACAATATCCTGTCGATTTTGCAGACGGGCGGGGGTTAGAAGATTATTCTGAAGTGACACAATCGTTGATTAAAAAATTGGAAGAAGCGGATGGTTTTATTGTGGCGTCGCCTATTTTTCAAGGGTCTATTCCAGGTTCGCTTAAAAATGCTCTTGATCTTGTATCACCTCAATCGATGCGCTACAAACCTGTGGCGCTCATGGCAAATGGAGGCACGGTACAACATCATTTAGTGATCGAGAACCAACTGAAGCCTGTTTTTGACTACTTTAAGTGTTTAATCACACCTAATTATGTCTATACCGATTCGTCTCAATTCTCCCATACTAATGAATTAATTGCGGAAGGTGTAAAACATCGCATTTATGAAATGGCTCGTGTATTTTCACATTATTTACCGATGAGTCAGGCGATTAAAGAAGGCGATCATTTATACTCTTAAGCTAAAAGTGAATAGAGACTTTTAATATAATTCCCTAAAGTACAGGTCTAGACCTGTACTTTTTTAATGGTGTCAACATTCATGTTGTCAAAAATGCTTTAAGAGAAGATTGTGAAGGTAATGAAAACGCTTTACCATAGACATTAGCAATCATATTAGATTCAGTTAAAATCATTTTATAAGTAACTTGAGGAGGAAAAAGTATGGCACAAAATAGTGTGCGCGAAAAGATTCAACGTTTCGGTAGTTATTTAAGTGGCATGATTATGCCGAACATTGCAGCTTTTATTGCATGGGGCTTAATCACGGCATTATTCATTCCGGACGGTTGGATTCCAAATGAATCATTGGCTCAGCTCGTAGGACCGATGATCACCTATTTATTACCGCTTTTAATTGGTTATACCGGCGGTCAAATGATACACGGTGGCCGAGGTGGCGTAGTTGGTGCAACAGCGACAATTGGTTCTGTTGTGGGTACAGACATTACCATGCTCTTAGGTGCTATGATCCTAGGTCCACTCGGTGGTTATATCACTCGTAAAATGGACGAGGCGTTTCAACATCGTATTCGCTCAGGATTTGAAATGCTTTATAATAACTTCTCAGCAGGTATATTAGGTGCAATATTAGCAGGATTGGCATTGAAAGTCTTTGGCCCATTAGTTTCTGCATTAAACCAAGTGTTAGCATCAGGCGTTGAAGTGTTAGTGAATGCAGGATTATTGCCATTGGCGAATATCATTATTGAACCGGCCAAAATCCTGTTCCTTAACAATGCCATCAACCATGGTATCTTAAGTCCGTTAGGGTTAGAAGAATCAGCTGAAACAGGCAAATCGATTCTCTTCTTATTAGAAACGAACCCAGGTGTGTAATGCAAAATAAAAGTACAGAAGTTTGCAACTAAAAAGTACACAACACTGCAATCAAAAAAAAAGACTTGCCAGCCCAATCAAATACCACTACTGTTATTGGTGTCGAATCAATTAAACAGTGGAGGTTGAAAGGAATGCTGGCAATGTCTGAAATTAATTGTATCAAAGTTTTACGAAATCAAAAATCAAAATCCGTCAATTCAATCGCTGAAATGCTTGGTATTAATTGGCGTACAGCTAAAAAGTACGCCGATAAGGATTGGGTGCCTCAAGAAAACGTGCAACCCAAACAAGGCATGATGCATGAAGAAGGATGGGGTGAGATCGTATCGGATTGGCTTATAGAAGATTATAAACTACCTTACAAAAAGCGTCGTACGAATAAAGCTATTTTTGCACAATTACAAGCCATTGGCTTTGAAGGCTCATATCGTACCGTTTGCCATTTTATTAAAGACTGGCGTGAAGGAAAGATCAACGATGATTCCACGAAGGATAAGGGGTACGAAAGGTTACAACATCCTCCAGGTGAAGCGCAAGTTGATTTTGGCTTGTTAGAAGCTGTTAAAGATGGTCAATATGTCGATGTTCATGGTTTGTCCCTTAGTTTACCTTATAGCAACGCAACTTTTTGTGTTCCGTTACCAAGTGAAAACCAAGAATGTTTCTTAAAAGGGCTAGAAACTATTTTTAAACAAATGGGAGCCGTTCCTAGAGTGCTAAGAATTGATAATTTAAAAGCAGCTGTTATTAAACCTAGGGGACGCCATCAGGAAGTTGAATTCACCCATGAACTCCATCAATTTTCAGCATATTATGGTTGTGAGATTCAAGCTTGTAATCCCTATAGTGGCCATGAAAAAGGTCATGTCGAAAATAAAGTTGGTTATATTCGATATAATTTCACAACACCTGCACCTGTCATGACGTCATATGAACAACTCACAGACTGGTTGGAGGACCAACTGACACAAGATCGCCAACGCCAACATTATGTAAAACAACAAACAATTGAAGACCTTTATCAAGATGAACATCAACACATGCTTCATCTTCCTGATCAAGATTATCCGATATTTAAAGAAAAATGGGTGAAAGCTAATAAATATGGGGAAATTGTGGTCGACCAAGTCAAAGTACATGTACCTAAGAGCTATAATTTTGGACAAGTTCGATTAGTGCTTTATTGGGATCAATTTAAAGTCACATCTCCTAACGGAGAGATCCTTATGAAAGATGTTAGACCGTATATGCATAAAAGAAGACAAATTCCTTGGCAAGGTATTCTATCCTCTTGGCTGGATAAGCCAAGAGCCATAGAGTATTCACGTTACCAACCATACTTGCCGGTTCGAATATTTGAATATATCCGGATTGAGGATCATCGTTTAAGAAAAGAAAGGCTGCGTTGGTTGATTCATCAATTGGCCCAACATGATATGGAACAAATTAATGATCAATTTTATGACTTAATAGATAACGATCTACAACCTGAACACGACGACCATCCATATGATGTTGACTGGAGCCTTTATGATCAAAACATTCCAAGGGGTGAGTCAACATGACGCGGGATATTAAAGCCATGTGCAAGTCACTAAGATTAGCGTATGTAGCAGACGTTTATGAATCAATACCATTTGAAACAAAAGAGCAATTTTTAAAAGAGCTATTTGAAAAGGAATTCGCTTTAAGGGAGGAAGCCAGAGCGGACCGCTTAATGAAGAAGGCGAAGTTCTTACATGTTAAAGAACTGGATGATTATCATTGGGGAAGCCATATCCATTTTCCTCAACAATTAGATAAAGATGAACTGATTTCCCTCAGTTTTATCAAACGCGTCGAAAATGTCATCTTAACAGGAGCACCAGGAACAGGTAAAACCCATCTAGCAACAGCGTTAGGCCGGGAGGCTTGTCGAAATGGTTTTGAGGTCCGATTCTTCCGTGTTTCAGATCTCGTTGATCAATTAGATAGAGCGTGGCAAGACGGAAAATTACGAAACTTTAGGAACAAGTTTAAAACGGTTGATTTAATCGTATTAGATGAAATGGGATACATTCCATTCGGAAAAGAAGGAGCAGAGCTGTTATTTCAACTCATCTCTGAGTGGTATGAACAAAAAAGCTTAATGATCACGTCCAATTTAGAATTTAGTCAATGGAACCGGATATTTTCAGATTCACGTTTAACAGCTGCCTTAGTGGATCGCGTGATCCACCATGCGCATGTACTAAACTTCACTGGAGATAGCTTTAGAGTGAAGCACGCACTATCTAATCAAGAATAGCGAAAAAGGGCTGGCAATCTTATGTATTTTTGATTGCAAAACTATGTATTTTTCTCTTGCAAAATACACCAGGACCTGGTTTAGGTGTTTTACTAGCATTTGTTGTGTTTGGTACAGGAATGGCAAGAAGTTCTGCCTCTGGTGCGACTATTATCCAATTCTTTGGCGGTATTCATGAAATCTATTTCCCTTATATTTTAATGAAACCATCATTGTTATTAGCGGTAGTAGCTGGTGGTGTAAGTGGTGTATTCACCTTTAGTATCATGGATGTTGGTTTAACAGCAACGCCATCTCCAGGTAGTATTTTTGCTTTAATGGCAATGACTCCTAGAGGTGATCATTTAGGTGTCTTATTAGGTGTGATTGTTGCAGCAGCTGTTTCATTCTTAATTGCTTCCGTTATTCTGAAAGCGAGTAAGACTGATGGCTCTGAAGAGTTAGAGAATGCAACTAACCAAATGGAATCACTTAAAGGTAAAGAGAGTTCGGTCTCTGGACAGTTAAAACAAGATCAACAATCAGCTCAATCTGATGAAACAAACGAAGACGATCAAGCCGAAGAGGAGCCTGCTGAAGTGCCTGAGAACGTTAATAAAGTCATCTTTGCGTGTGATGCAGGTATGGGCTCAAGTGCGATGGGCGCTTCGCTCTTAAAAGACAAATTCAAAAAAGCTGACATTGAAGGTATTGAGGTAAATAATACAGCCATTAATGAATTGCCTGGTGATGCTGATATTATTATCACGCATAAAGACCTTACTGATCGTGCTAGAACGAAAATGCCAGGTGCTTATCATATTTCAGTAGAAAACTTCTTGAATAGTCCTAAATATGATGAGTTAGTTGAAACTATTAAAAAGCAATAATCTAACAAAAAATCGTGGAATAGCCTTTCTAGAGTGATTTCCACGATTTTTCTATGCGCATTAAATAATTAAGTTGTTTAGTTTTGACAACAATGATTATGTCTAAATAGCAAGAAGATTGAATTGCTTGAGCCGTTTTAGGGTAGTTACAATAATAGTGGGCATTTAGATGAAATGTCAGAAGGGGGTGTGAATCAGTGTACATTTCTGGTCGTGAGCGTAAATTAATTGAGACACTCTTATCTTACGATGAACCAATTCCTGTTAATCAGTTGTCAGGGGAATTAGATGTTAGTGTCAGAACGGTTCACCGTGATTTAAATAATCTTGAATCAATCATTCAAGATTATCACTTAACGATTCATAAGAAATCTGGTGTGGGCGTTGAGTTATCAGGAGACAAAGATGATCAAGAACGGTTGAAGCATGCGATTTTACAACTTGAGCACACTGATTACACACCCGAAGAGAGACAATCTATTATACTGACGACGTTATTAGAAGCTCAAGACCCGATTAAATTGTATGCATTGGCGAATGAACTACAGGTTACCATTGCGACGGTTAGTCATGACCTCGATTATTTGCAGCCTGTATTAGAGCAATACGAGTTAAGTTTAATTCGTAAGCGAGGGTATGGCGTGAAGATTGATGGTGAAGAAAAGCAAAAACGCTCAGCGATGAGTTATCTCATATCTAAACATGTCGATGAATCAGAGCTCATTCATTTGTTAAGTAAACATATAGAGCAAGACTCGCAACAGATGAATTCGATTTCGCATCGTCTTCTTGATTTAGTTGAACATGATAAATTATCGCGGGTTAAAGAAGCGGTCAATCAAACGAATGCGGATTTACCGTACGAACTAGCAGACAATGCGTACATTGGTTTGATTGTTCACTTAGCGTTGGCTATGGAACGATTACAAAAAGGTGAGACGATTCAATTTGATCAGGCGTATTTGACCGAGTTAGAAGATTCGAGAGAGTTTCAAATAGCTCAAAAGATGATAGAAAAGCTAGAGAAGGCGTTTGATATGACGATCCCTCGTGATGAAATTGGATATATCACGATGCATCTTCTAGGGGCAAAGTTGCGTTATGATCATGATTATTTGCTAGAAGAATCTTCACTTGATATGGCTTTTAAAGCTAAAGAATTAATTGATTTTGTTAATCGCAGAATGGAGCGGTTTGTATTTGAGCAAGATCAGATTTTAAATGATTTGGTGGCTCATTTAAAACCTGCTGTTTTCCGTTTATCGCAAGGGATGAATATTAAAAACCCCTTAGCATCACAAATTGAAACCGATCACCCTGTCTTATTCGAGATTATTGAAGAGGGAGTTCATCAAGTTTTTCCTCATTTAGCTTTTCCAAAAGAAGAGGTGGCGTATTTAGTATTACACTTCGCCTCGACGATGCTAAAGATGGAAGAGGATGTACGTTTTGATTTATTAGTTGTGTGTTCGAGTGGGATCGGCACATCGAAAATGTTAGCGACTAAAATTAATCAACAATTTACGGAGATCAGTTCAGTTGACCATGGTTCTTTGTTTGATATCGAACGCTTAGACTTAGAGAAATATGATTTTGTGGTATCAACTGTCCCCATTCAAAACGTGTCTTATGAGTATGTGCTGGTATCACCTATGTTAGACCAAGATGACATTCGTGAGATTAATCGTTTTATTCATAAACAACGCGTGAGTCGAAATGTAGGAAGAATGAATCGGACCGAAGAAAGCTCAATTCATTATGATGACATGAAAGCGTCTCAACCTCATCATCCACTACCGATTATTGATGATGTTTCGGTTAATCCGATTCAGGAAACATTAAGTTTAGAACAAACGGTGAAAAAGGTTTGTGAATTATTGCTTGATCAGGATGTGATCCGCGATGATCAAGTTGTTTCAGATCAGTTGTTAAAAAGGTTGAATAGCGGTGGGGTCGGAATCCCCAACACATCTTTAGCTTTATTTCATACACGGAATCATGAGATTGTGAAGCCTTCCTTAACAATTTATCCATTACAGACGCCTATTAAGGTAAAGGGAATGGACGATCACTGGATGGAAATGAAGCACATGATGGTTATGATCTCACCAGAATCTGTTGGTCAATATGAATTAGAAGTTCTAAGTTCGATTAGTGAATTACTCGTTAAGGATGATCAAGCGATTTCTGTTTTCGTGTCTCAAGAGGAAGACATAATCAAAGCTTATTTAGTGGAGCAATTGACTTAAGCGACTCTTAACATCAAATAGAAGGGAAGAATGACAATGGCTAATGATATTTTAACGAAAGACAATATTGTATTAAATGCAGAACTAAATAGTAAAGAGGAAGCTGTGCGTTATGCAGGGCAGATTTTAAATGATCAAGGGTATGTAGAAGCAAGCTACATTGACAAAATGTTAGAACGTGAAGAAGTATCTACGACGTATATTGGCAATCAAGTCGCGATTCCTCATGGTACAGAGGATGCGAAATCAACCGTTAATGAAACGGGTCTATCGGTTGTGATTGTACCGGATGGTGTAGACTTTGACGGGAACGAGGTCAATATTTTAATCGGTATCGCAGGTAAAGGAAATGAGCACTTAGAGATTCTATCTAAAATTGCACTCGTTTGTTCTGAAGAAGAAAATATTCAAAAGTTGATCAACGCTGAAACAAAAGACGAAATTCTAACGATTTTAGGAGGCGTTAATTAATGCTAGCTGTGCATTTTGGCGCTGGTAATATTGGTCGGGGGTTCATTGGGACGTTGCTCTTTGATGCGAATTACCATACCGTGTTCGTCGATGTTAATGAAACTATTATTCAGGAAATTAATGAACGCAAGCAATATCCTGTGATTTTAGCAGGAGAAGAAGAGCAAGAGAAAATTGTGAGCAATATTTCAGGTATTGTCAGTACAGAACAGCCAGAAGAAGTAAGTGAAAATATTGCTAAAGCAGATATCGTCACGACTGCCGTTGGACCACAAGTGCTTCCGATTATCGCCCGAAATATTGCTGAAGGCTTAGTGAAACGGTTTGATGAAAAGAACGATTACCTGAATGTCATCGCCTGTGAGAATATGATCGGTGGCAGCACATTACTCAAAGAAAAAGTGTTAGAACATTTGCCACAAGAGTATCATGCGTTGTTAGAAGAGCGGGTAGGGTTTCCAGATGCTGCTGTTGATCGCATTGCCCCTAATCAAGAAAATGAGGATCTGTTAGTCGTTACAGTTGAGCCTTATTATGAATGGGTGGTCTCACGAAATGATGTGAAAGGTGAGATTCCAGATATAAAAGGAATTACTTATGTTGAAGATTTAACATCATATATTGAGCGCAAATTATTTACGGTCAATACAGGACATGCTGCGATCGCTTATCTAGGTGACCAATTTGGATATGACACCATTAAGGAGGCTACCCAAGATCAGGAGATTATAACGACTGTGAATGGCGCTTTACAAGAAACAGGGCATGTTCTCATTCAATTATATGGATTTGATGGCGCAACGCATAAGAAGTATCGTAAGAAGATTGTTAATCGATTTAAAAACCCTTATTTAAACGATGAGATTACGAGAGTAGCACGTGGACCGAAACGTAAATTAGGAGAGAGAGATCGCTTGATTCGTCCAGCCCTTCAGTATGTTGAATTGTTTAATGAAGCTCCTAAATATTTGATCAAGGTGATAATCAGTGCCCTTGACTATAGTAACGAATCAGATGCTGAAGCAGTGGAATTACAACAAATGATTCAAGAATCTGGCTATGCTCAAGTCTTAGAAGACGTATGTGGCTTAAGCCCAGAAGAACCACTATATGATTATATAATGGACGAGTTAGGTAATTAAAGCTAAATCCCTTAGCCAACTCATACATACGAGTATGAAGGCTAAGGGATTTTTATTAAGAAATTAATTTGGTCTTACTCCCAAGTGAAATTCGGATGGCGCTTATTAAGGAAGGCATCAACACCTTCTTGGTGATCCGAAGTTTGTCGCATGTTTGTCTGACCTTTTGTCTCAGCAGCCAAGAACGATTTGAGTTGATCAATCGTTTGCTGATGATAAATCATTTTCGACTCAATCATCGCCAAGATTGGTGACTTCTTCAATTTATCAATATACTGATTAACCACTTGATCCATATCAGAGTTAATCACAAAGTCGATTAAACCCAACCCTTTTGCCTCATCAGCTTCTAATCGTTTACCTTCCCAGATGATTTGCTTCGCACGTACAGTCCCGATACGTTGTTGCATGAAGAAATGTCCGCCTCCATCAGGAATCAAACCTATTCCGATAAAGTTCATCGCGACTTTAGCATCTGATTTCGCTAAAACATAGTCACAAGCAAGTGTTAAACTAAGGCCTAGTCCAGCAGCTGAACCTTTCAGAGCAGCGATCGTGATTTTAGGCATTTGATAAAGTGTTAAGACAATGTCCTCAATGGTGTTCATAATGTTTTCGAAATCCCCGCCAGCATCTGAATTTACCATCATGTTTAAGTCTCCACCTGCTGAAAAAGCTTTACCGTTCGCTTCTAAAACGACAATTTTAGAATCATTATGGAATGCTTCATTTAAGCGTTCAGCTAAAGCACTTAACATTTCTTCGTTTAAAGCATTCATTTGTTCAGGACGATTCAAGGTAATAGTCGTCACATGATCTTCTTCGGTTAATAAAACGAGATTAGACATAGAATCCCTCACTTTTAATAGTTTAGATGCCTAATTGCATCAACTTGTTATAATACATAATTGCTTCTCTGTCGCGGTTCTGACTGACTAATGACTCTGCAAGGAAGAAATATAGTTGTTTTAAAGTCCTATTTTCTCCTCGTTCAACCAAATAATTGAGCCAGTATTGTTCAGCTTCATTAATAAACTGTGTTGTGTGAAGGGTATCATAAATTCGGTGTTCTAACAGCCATAATAAACAACGAATTTTCTGATCACCAATCTGATCACTTAATTGTTTACCATATTCAATATACGACACGGCTTCGTCATATTCCTGCAAATGATGATAAGATTTTGCGATTAGTTGAACACAATGAAGTTTTTCAAAAGTAGAATAAAATCCTGATAAAGCTTGTTCTAAGTAGTTCAATGCGTGTTCCCACTCTTGTTTTTCACAATACATGAAGCTAATATTATACTGTACATTGGCCGTTACATGATCTGAATCCATCATCGGTCTTGAGTTTAATACTTGAAAGAAATAGCGTTCTGCAATATCAAATGCTTGCAATAATGTATAATTGATGCCGAATAAGATGTAACAATTGGTAATTTTGGGATACATAAACACATTGATATATTGTTCTTTAGCGATTTGACAATAGTGATTGCTGCGAGCAGGTTCAGATAATCTGGTGTAAGTAGCAGCAATTAAATAATACAAATCAGGATCTTTCATCGCATAACGCGTTAGGACTTGTTCAGCATCGATGAGATATAGAATCGCTTGGTGAGGATAAGCAAGGTGAATATAGTAAACGCCCATGATTTTAAGAAAGTAGTAGCGTTTTTCTTCCTCGAAGCTTGATTCCATTTGTAATAGCTCATCTATTTCGTAGTAATTAACTCGGTCATCTTTCATTTCAATAAAATAATAAAGTTCGATTAACTTGAATAAATGGATGATTTGTTCATGGTGAAAAGGAGTTAATTGGTTTTTTAAAAATTGATAGTAAGAGCTCGCTTCATTGAAATTCTTTTTCGAAATAAGTTTATAAAGCCACATGATTTCGTCTTCAATAGCATAGTTCGTCATTTTATTAAAAGATTCAAGTGAGATACCCAATCGTTCGCATAACATATTAAATAGATCTTGGCTTGGTTCAATCGTATCGTTTTCTATTTTACTTAAATATGAGATCGAACATATTCCATCTGCAAGATCTCGCTGGGATAAGCCTTGATTTGTCCTATGATATTGAATGAATGAGCTCACATTAAACATTTTTTCACCTAATTTATAAGAGTAGGATGGACTGTTATAAAACAATTGTATGATTTTACCTTCTATTAGTATTGTAAGCAAAAAGGTAACGAATGTAAAAATCCCTTTCGACTTAACTGTTATGTTGTCGAAAGGGACCGATTTACTTAGTGAAAATGTGATGTCTTTTCATTTAATTCTTCAATCATCATTTCAAGTTTCTCAGCTTCTTGTTGTAATTTTTGGAAGGCATTTTGCTGTTCGCTTGCTGAGGCTGAAATTTCTTCAGTACCTGCGGCTGTTTCTTCAGTAACAGAACTAATGCTTTCCATTGTTGCGGTGATTTGCTCAGATTGCTTACGTGATTCGTTCATATTTTGTGATAGTTTCTCTAGGCGATCATAGATTTGGCTGACATGCTCAGCGATATTATTAAACGATTGCTCAGATGTATCGACTGCATTCACTTGTTCTTCGCTTAGACGTGTTGTTTCTTCCGTTTGAACATTGATTTTATCAACACCTTGGCGAATTTGATCAACCATTTGTTTAATATCATCTGTCGCTGAAGTTGATTGATCAGCTAATTTACGAACTTCATCAGCTACAACGGCGAAACCTTTACCGTGTTCACCAGCACGCGCAGCTTCGATCGCTGCATTTAAAGCAAGTAAGTTCGTTTGTTCAGCAATATCGTTTACAAGTGCAACAGCTTGTTCAATCTGCTCCGTGTAATGCGTGAATTGTTCTACTGAGGAACGAACTTCTGCCATTGCTTCTTGGTTCTGATCCATAATGGTTTTCTGTGAGACAAGTGCTTTATGCCCGTCTTGGACAGCTTGTTGTGCATGGGTACTTTCTTCATTGGCGGCGTCACTTTCTTCAGCATTTGCTTCAAAATCATGTTGCATATTTTCAACGAGTGTCACCGCATCTTGGACATCGTTAGAAATTGATTGACTACCTTGAGCTAATTCATCGGTAGAACTTGCGACTTGTTCACTGCCCTCTGTTAAACTTTTAATTTCATCGTTTAGTTGTGTACTAAAGTCGTCTACACGTCGATTAATAGAATGGATGGATTCGACGGTGTCCTTTAAGTTTTCAATCATCGTCTTAAATGAACGCTTAAGCTGGCCGACTTCATCTTTTTCTTTCTCATCAACGTCAATGTCTAATGATAGTTTACCAGAAGCTGCTTCTTGTGCTTGTCGTGATAATGCTTGTAGTGGGTTAGCAATGCGGTTCGATAATCTAAGGGTTAAGAATAATGTGAAGATAATCAAGATCATACTCGCGATTAAAATAATCATCAGTATTCCACTGATCATATTTTGCTGTTCTTCGATATTCTGATCATACCAATTATTACTCGCACGTTCTAACATGTAGGCATCATTCACAAGTCCAGCAGTTCTTAATGCTTGCTGTTGGACGTTGTTCATATTCTCAGATTCGAGCGCTTCATTGGTTGCTGTTTGCCAATTCGAATATTTTTCTTGCGCTTGGCTAGCCCAGCGTTGTTGCTCCTCTGTCTCAACTAAATCCATAATCCCTTGAATTGTTTCATTTGTTTGCTCTACTTGCAATTCAGCCTCTTGTTTCGTTGCTGCAGAAGGGCTGTAGAAGTAAGTAGACAAAGCCTGTTCAGTAGATTGAAGCTGAGAATAGATATCTTTACTTTCAAGTAAGACATCAATGTCATCTTGTGATGAATCTTGTAAATTAATCATCTGATAAGCAATAAATGACACGATTAGTAAACTCAATATAAGCGGTGTCAATGTCATTATGTACAATCGTTTTTTAATGGACATTCAAAGACTCCTTTCCGGATTAATTTTGTGCATCATCTAAGGTCTGTTGTTGTTGATCCGTTAGCTCTATGACGCGAATTGGCGCTAAACCAACCCCTTCTTCTTCTAGTCCTAATTCGCGGTGATTTCCTTCTAGTGATTCACCGTTACTGAGCTGTTCCATTACATTATAAATGGCAATATTGACGTTCTTGACCATGGATGAAACAACGGCATCTTCAGCAATCGTGTATTGGTCCGTATCGACACCAAATGCATGAATGCCCTGACTTTGTGCTTCTTGTAAAGCACCTGTTCCAGTAAAACCTGCAGATGGGAATATGTAATCGGCTCCTTCATCAATCATATTACTAGCGATCTCAGCCCCTAATTGGTCATCATCGAAAGTTCCGGCGTACTCAGTTAAAATCTCAGCATCTGGATTGGCTTCTTGAACACCTTGTTTAAAACCATCTTCGAATTTCTGGATCACGTCACTTTCAACACCACCGATAAAACCGACGACGTCACTATCTGTGCGCATTCCTGCAATTAAGCCGATAAGACGGCTACCTTCATCTTCTTTAAAGGTAATTGACGTCACATTTGGTAGGTCAATCGTGTCATCAATCACGACAAATTGTTGGTCTGGATATTCCTCTGCTTTTGCCTTAATGGCAGGTGACGTTGTGAAGCTGAGACCAAAGATGACATCATGGTCTTGGTCGATGAGCTGTTGAAGCTTCTCTTCATAGTTCTCATCTAATGGTTCGCGGTAATCAAAAACCACATTTAATTCATCTCGTGCTTGTGTTAATCCTTGGAAGGCTAAGTCACTAAAGGCATTATCACCAATACCGCTTTCTGTGACGAGAAGCCCAGCACTTAGGGTGTCCTCACTTGAGTCTATATTCTCACTGTTTGATGAACATGCGACTGTCATCATTAGTGTGAATAGTAGTAGAACAGTGATTTTGATTCGTTTCATAATCAACCTCCTAAACTTAATAAATATGTCGAATTTCATCGATATTTCTTACTAGATTAATATCGGACAGCGAATCATTTTTTAAAGTTAATATTCAAGAAAATAACAAAATTTGTTTGACGTTGATGACCTTTCAGCTTAAGATTAAAATTAGATTAATTTAATCAATAAAATATATAGGTGTGAATGACGAGTAGCATTCACTTAATAGGGAAGTCCGGTGTGAATCCGGCGCGGTCCCGCCACTGTGTAGAGGAGCAACTAACCAAACCACTGTCGAATCGACGGGAAGGGGTTAGACGCTAAGATCCTGAGTCAGGAAACCTGCCTATATATTTTAGCTGATTTCCTTCGGGGCTAAAGGGAACGCTATATATCAATCGATCGATTGATTTGTATATAGTAAAGCGACATGCGCTTGTTTTCTTCTGTCCATGGAGGAAATAAGCGCATTTTTTATCATAGAAAGGAAGCGGTACAGATGATGCAAAGCAACTTGAAAAAATGGCTTCTCACGTTATTAATCGTGTTAGCTGTCGGGTTAACAGCTTGCCAAAGCGATGAGGGGTCCGAAGAGGCGAGTAATGGAGAAAACAGCGGAGAAGAGACAACTGAAAATGAATCGAATGAAACTGGAGAATCCGATGAATCCAGTGAATCTGAGGAACAGTCGTATCCCGTGACGTTAACTGATCGTACAGATACTGAGGTAACAATTGAAGAAGAACCCGAATCAATCGTGTCCGTCATTCCAAGCGCGACAGAGGTTGTATACTCAGTAGGTGCTGGTGATCAGGTAGATGGTGTGTCTGAATGGGCAGATTATCCTGAAGAGGTAAACGACGTTGAAACAGTCGGGGATATGAATCTGAATATCGAAAAAATTGTTAGTTTAGAACCAGATTTAGTCGTCGCGGATGTTCAAAATGCTGACGATATTGATGCTATGCGTGAAGCCGGATTAAAGGTGTTAGTTATTGGTTCTCAAAGTTTAGAAGAGGTGTATCACGATATTGAACTAGTTGGTCAAGCTACTGGTCAAATGAACCAAGCTCAGGATGTCATTGATGGTATGAAGACAACGGTCAGTGATGTTCAAGATAAGGTAAGTGATATTCCTGAAGAAGAACGTAAAAAAGTGTGGATTGAAGTAGGACCGGAACTATTTTCTGGCGGTGAAGGATCTTTCATACATGAGGTTCTAACATTAGCAGGTGGTAAGAATATCATCGCCGATCAAGAAGGTTGGCCACAAGTAAGTGAAGAGGTCGTTATTGAACAAAATCCAGATGTCATTATTACGACATATGGTGAAACGACAGAAGGTGCACACGAAACAATCATGAACCGTGATGGTTGGGATAGTATTTCAGCTGTTCAGAATGAGGAAATTTATGATGTTAAAAACAGCCTTCTTTCACGACCTGGACCGCGTTTGGCTCAAGGTGTAGAGAGACTGGCAGAAATATTGTATCCAGAAGAGATGGAATAAGTGTAAAATGAATGGATGTTGATGATGGCAAAGCGTTCGACCTTATGGCTAACGATGATCAGTTTATTAATAGGTTTAGTGATATTAATGGGGTTATCCATATCACTGGGGTCAGCCCAAATATCGTTTACGACTGTTTGGCGAGTTATATTGTCACACGTCCCGATTATGGGGGACTGGATCGAGCGTGATTGGCCTGATTCAACAGCGACGATCGTGTTAGATTTGCGGATGCCACGGATCTTACTTGCTTCTGTTGTAGGGGCGGCATTAGCTTTAGCAGGGGCGCTTTATCAAGGAGTGTTACGCAATCCGTTAGCTGATCCGTTTATATTAGGTGTTTCATCAGGAGCATCATTTGGCGCAGCAATGACGTTTGTGTTTGGTATCCAAATGGTTTGGATTGGGCAGATGACATTACCTGTCGTTGCGTTCATATGTGGGTTTGCGACATTAATGGTCGTTTATTCGATTGCTCGAATCGGTCAAAAGGTCAGAATGGAAACGATTATCTTAGCAGGTGTGGTTGTTCAAGCATTTTTAGGTGCCTGTTTGTCATTGGTCATGTCATTAGCAAATGAGAAATTGCAGACGATTGTGTTTTGGATGATGGGTAGCTTGACGTTGACGGATTGGAGTTATAACGCAGTTGTTTTACCAGTGATTGCTCTTACAGCAATTGTGGCCATGATGTTTACGAGAGAACTTAACATGCTCGGACTAGGTGAGGAAGTGGCGCACCATTCCGGCGTATCGGTAGAAAGAACTCGATTTATTCTGCTAATCTTAGCATCGCTCATGACTGGCGCAGCAGTTGCCGTTTCAGGTGCGATTGGTTTTGTGGGACTAGTCGTACCCCATATGATTCGGCTAATCGTTGGATCTGATTATCGCATGATATTACCATTATCAATTATTGGAGGCGCGCTATTTCTTGTAGGAGCGGATACATTAGCGCGTGTCATCCTAGCACCCCGAGAATTACCGCTCGGTGTGATTACAGCCTTTTTAGGCGCGCCATTTTTCATTTATTTATTGCGTCAGGCAAAACGCGAGTACTTTTAGGAGGAATCGATATGCTTTCCTTACAACATGTGTCGAAAACCGTTGACGAGCAGACACTTGTTTCTAATGTATCCTTTGATGTGGAAGCCGGGCAGTGCGTTGGGTTAATTGGTCCAAATGGCGCCGGGAAATCAACATTAATGAAATTAATTTCAGGGATGTATGAGGTGACAGATGGGCAAGTGTTATTGTTTGGCCAAAACGTGAAACGATGGTCGCATAAGAAAAAAGCTCAACGTGTGTCTGTTCTGACACAAGATGGACTCGCACCTTATCCAATGACTGTTTATGATACGGTGATGATGGGACGTTATCCACACTTGAAATTTTTCCAACGTGAAAGTGCAGATGATTTAAGTCGGGTTGATCATGTGTTAACTATGACAGGGTTAACGGATTTAAAAGACCAAATGCTCGACACACTAAGTGGTGGTGAACGTCAACGCGTCGCGATTGCGAAGGCGATGGTTCAGGATCCTGATTTATTATTACTCGATGAACCAACATCCTTTTTAGATATTGGATATCAGACGGAGGTCTTGAACATCGTGAAAGCTTGGCAAGAGCGAACAGGCTTAACAGTGCTCATGGTGTTGCATGATTTAAATTTAGCCGCGCAATATTGTGATCGGTTAATTTTGATTAACCAAGGTGAAATCGTCAAGCAAGGGTCTAGTGATGATATTTTGACTACCGAGACATTAGAAGCCGTCTATCGAACGACGCCACAAATCGTTCGTCATCCTGTCAAAGATATTCCACAAATTTTATTATAAGGGCATCTTCCACTGACCATGTTATGTATAATAGAATAGATGAAGGTATGTAACATGGAATAGGAGTTGACGTTTGTATGGAATGGCGGAATTTATATAGAGGTATTATTATGGGGATCAGTGATATTGTCCCTGGAATAAGTGGTGGAACGATTGCTGTTATTTTAGGTATTTATGAACGGCTAATTGAAGCGATTAATGGTGTTTTATCACGTGAATGGAAAAAACATCTAGGGTTTTTGATCCCACTCGGGTTGGGCGTATTACTGGCTATATTCACATTAGCGAATGTGATTAATTGGTTACTTGACCATTACCCGAATCAAATCTTGTTTTTATTTATCGGGTTAATTATTGGTATTATTCCGATGTTATTGAAGAAGTCTGATTTTAAGAAAACTTTTGGCCCTGTACATTACTTATTGTTTGGACTAGCTGCTGTTTTGATCGCTTCGACAGCATTTTTTCAAGAAACTGCAGGTGAAGCAATCGAAACGTTTGATGCTCGCACGTATGTCTTGTTATTTTTATCAGGTTGGTTAGCGAGTTCTGCGATGATCTTACCGGGAATCAGCGGCTCGTTGCTATTGCTACTCGTTGGCATGTATCCGACATTTACATACGTGTTAGAAGATATTGTAATTCAAGGACTGATTCCGCTAGCACTCGGGATCGGATTTGGGTTACTTGTGATGAGTAAAATCATTCGGTTCTTCTTATCGCACTATTTTTATCAGACGTATGCGTTAATCGTTGGACTCGTTGTTGGTTCTGTGGTCGTGATTTATCCAGGTTTTCAACCAAGTATTGTTTTAAATGTCATGAGTATCGCACTGATCGGTGTGGGGCTCTATGTGGCGGCCTTATTAGGTAAATTAGAACATCAAGCATAAATACAGAAAACTGGGCTTACCCTATGCAAGTAGGATGAGCCCAGTTTTTAGTATCAGACTGTTGAGAAAGGCATTTAGAATTGTGCGATTTCTGCTTCATCTCTATAATTTGTGAAATTGAGGTTTTTGTTGTTCGAATGTGGCAACATAGTTAAATCCGACATCGCGCAATAGCTCATAGCTTGATTCGATGTGATCGCCAACACGTTCAGGTTTGTGGGCATCCGAACCAACTGTGATAATCTCGCCACCCATATCGTAATATAATTGCAGAATGTCACGGGTTGGGTGAACACGGTCCATGCCGTATTTGTAGCCGGACGTATTAATCTCAATTCCTTGTCCACGTGGGATAATAACTTTGAAAACTTCTTCGATCACGTCATGAAAGTGATAGACGCTTGGTTCATATTTATAACGAGTCACTAAATCAATATGGCCTAAAATACTAAATTGATCGAATGCTTTAGCGCATTCATATAACTCGGTGTAGTACTTTTCATAGGCGTCATTTAATGATTGGCCTTCGAATAAGCGTCCGGAATGCAAATCTTTATGGTCAGTCGTATGCATTGAGCCAATAATAAAATCAAAGGAATGGTCTTGTAATAATTGTTGATAACGCTCCGTTAAATGGGGTTGAAAGCCAAGTTCGATTCCTTTTTGGATCGTGATTTGCTTGCCATATGTTTGTTGCATCTCACGTATTTTTTGCTCATATTGATTTAAATTAACGTCGAAGTGAATCGTCGGATCAGGATAGTCATAGTCAATGTGTTCGGTGAATGACAGTTCCTTGACCCCGCGCTTGATTCCCGCTTCAATCATGTCTTCCATGGGTGCGTCGCAGTCAGCTGAAAAATTCGAATGCATATGATTATCAAACATGGTCTCATCCTTTCTATCAATCTCATTGTAATGGCTTGACAGTTAGTAGGGCAATCGTTAAAATATTTTACATAACTTTATTCTGATAAAGTGATAAATAAATAGAGTGATAAAGGGTGTTTATATGGCATTTAATCAACCGTTGCCACAAGGGGTAACTGATTTATACGCACAGGATTATGAATTAAAACAAACATTAATAGATCGACTTAAACAACTTTATCATGTGTATGGGTGTCAGCCGATCCAGACACCGACTTTTGAGTATTATGATTTATTTAAAAATATACCGGGAACGATGGATGACGATCAAATGATTAAATTAATTGATCGTGATGGTAAAGTGCTTGTATTAAGACCAGATGCTACGGTTCCGATTGCACGCATGGCCTCACAGGCGACGTCAGATGCGCCATTATTAAATAAAATGTATTACGTCACGAATATTTTTCGGATGGAAAGTGGTGAATCGGACCGAACGTCTCGCTCCTTTTCCCAAGTTGGCGTGGAATGGTTTGATGATGGTCGCGAATTAAATGATTTAGATATGGTTGTTTTAGCGATTAAATCATTGAAACATACTGGCTTGAACGCTATTCAACTCGAACTAGGTCAAGCTCGTTTCTTTCGAGCCCTAATGAGTGAAACAGATTTAGACGCTGTAGCGGAAGCGCAAATACAGGCAAAATTAGAAGCGAAAAATGAGTATGAACTAAGTGATTTATTGGATGAATTAAACGTATCAGAAGTGGTGAAGAAAGCGTTACTTCAATTGCCGCAATTATTTGGTAAGCCAAGTGAGGTACTAAAACAAGCGACAACACTTGTTTTAAATAGTGAAATGACGCAAGCTTTAGATCATTTAACCCGTTTAGTGGAGCGTCTGGATGAATTGGGTTATGCTGAAGATGTATCGATTGATCTTGGTTTAGTTAATCATCTGAATTATTATACAGGGGTTATGTTTCAAGGTTATATCGAAGGGTATGGTAAACCAGTGATTCAAGGTGGACGTTATGACCAATTGATGACGTATTTTAACCTGAAAACAAGTGCCATTGGTTTTGGCGTTTATATTGACGACTTGCTAAGAATCGCGAAACAACAGCAAGCTGTCTCATTACCGAAACCATCACAAGCTGTGGTTATGACGAATGATGACACGATTAAAACAGCGATGAGATTAGCTCAACAATTGCGTGAATACAATGTCGTGACGACGTTAGCTTCTAATCAAGATTCAATCAATCAGGCTGAATTAGTCATCGATGTTGTGAATCAAACGATGGATATGAACGGAGAACAGGAATCTTATCACCAATTGGATGACGTTTTTGAAAAGGTAGGTTTAACGAATGGAAACGATTAAAATTGCTCTCGCTAAAGGCCGCTTAGCTGATTTAAGTCTAGAACTGCTTGAACAAATCGGCATTTCATTTTCATCTTACTACGAAAAAACACGTAAATTAACGTTTATAAGTGATGATGGAAACTATGAACTGATTTTAGTCAAGGCGATGGATGTGGGTACTTATGTAGAGAATGGTGCTGCTGATATAGGTGTTGCTGGAAAAGACACATTGCTTGAAGCAGGGGCAGATGTGTTTGAAGTGATTGATTTAGGGTTTGGTCGTTGTGAATTTGCGGTGGCTGGTGAACCAGGCACTGAATTGTCTGCTCATCAACCACTTACCATTGGAACGAAATATCCGAAAATTACCAATGACTATTTCCAAGCACAAGGACGCCAAGTTGAAACCATTAAATTAAACGGTTCTGTTGAATTAGCGCCATTAGTAGGATTGAGTGATGTGATTGTCGATATTGTAGAAACTGGGAGTACGCTTAAGGAAAACAATCTTGAAGTGATCGAGACGATGCTATCCATTAGCGCACGACTCGTGGTAAACAAAGCCAGTTTCAAGACAAAAGGAACGGCCATTCGTCCAGTGATCGATCAAGTCAAATCAATCGTTGATGAAAAAGGACGTGTCACAAATGGAAATTAATCGTATCCAAACAAATGATATTCCTCAAATTATTAAGAATCGTAAAAGTCGTGACGCTGTTCAATACGATGAGATTGATGACCGTGTTAAAACGATCGTTCAAGCGATTAGAAAAGATGGCGATGACGCAGTTAAACATTATATCCATCAATTAGATGGCGTTGATTTAACCAATTATATCGTGACACAAGCAGAAATAGAGGAAGCCTATCGTATCGTAAGTGAGGATATGATCGAGGTCCTAAATGAAGCGAAAGCGAATATTAAGGAATATCATGCTAAACAAAAAGAGACCTCTTGGTATTCAGCAGATGCACAAGGGACGTGGTTAGGTCAGCAAGTCACACCAATTGAGCGCGTGGGCATTTATGTCCCTGGAGGAAAAGCTGCTTATCCATCAACGGTTCTGATGAATATCGTGCCGGCTGTTGTAGCAGGTGTAAGTGATATTATCGTGACAACGCCAGTACAAGCTGACGGAACGATCAATCCGATGACATTAGTTGCTGCTGATATGGCAGGCGCAAGTCAGATTTTAAAAGTTGGAGGCGCTCATGGTGTCGCAACTTTAGCTTACGGAACGGAAACAATCCAGGCTGTTGATAAAATTGTCGGGCCAGGCAATGTGTACGTAGCACGTGCTAAAAAGTATGTCTTTGGTGATGTTGGCATTGATATGATTGCTGGACCGAGCGAAGTGTGTGTTATAGCAGATGAAACGGCAGACGCAGCTTTTGTTGCTGCCGATTTAATCGCACAAGCTGAACACGATGAACTCGCATCGGCTGTCGCTGTAACGACAAGTGAAGCGATCGCATCAGCCATACAACGAGAAGTAGAGGGACAGATGAAAAAACGTGCTCGCCAGGCTATTTTACAAGAGTCGATTCAGCAACAAGGCGGGATTTATGTTGTGTCAGAATTGGAGACAGCGATGGAATTCGTGAATGCCTGGGCACCAGAACATTTGGAATTACAAATAGCTGAACCGTTCGAATGGTTACCTCATGTTAAACATGCGGGCGCGATTTTTCTAGGACACTATACACCAGAGCCTCTCGGTGATTATTTCGCCGGTCCGAATCATACATTGCCGACAAATGGCACAGCTAAATTTTCCTCGCCACTCGGAGTTTATGATTTCATGAAAAAATCTAGCGTGATTTACTATACAGAAAGTGCGTTACAACAAGTGAGACATCAAGTGGAGCGATTTGCTGATCAAGAAGGGCTTGATGGTCATAGAGAGTCGGTCCGGATTCGATTTAATGAATAAGGGGAGGTTAGAATTATGCGCCAAGCAACGATTAAACGAGAAACAAGTGAGACTGCGATTGATTTAGCTTACGGATTAGATGGTAAACAAGACATTCATATTGATACAGGTGTTGGTTTTTTGGATCATATGTTAACCCTATTTGCTGCACACGGTTCTTTTGACTTAACAGTAAGTGCTGATGGCGATACGTATGTAGATGATCACCATACTGTAGAAGATGTCGGGATTGTCTTAGGTCAAGCCTTTAAACAAGCCCTTGGTGATAAAGCTGGAATCACGCGATATGCATCTGATTTTACGCCAATGGATGAGGCCCTAAGCTTAGTATCGATTGATGTGTCCAATCGTCCATATCTAGTTTTTGATGTAGATGGCTTAGGTGAAAAAGTAGGGGCGTTTGATACAGAACTCGTTGAGGAATTCTTCCGTGCGTTTATCAATCAAGCGGGTGTGACTTTACACATTAAATTGATGCACGGCTCGAATAATCACCATATCATTGAATCGATTTTCAAAGGATTTGGTCGCGTATTAAATGAAGCGGTCACGATTAAACATGAAGACGGATCCGTCCCTTCTACAAAAGGAACGTTATCAGAGTAAGGAGTACAGCCATGATAGCCATTATTGATTACGGAGCAGGTAATTTAAAAAATGTGAAACACGCATTAAAACTATTAGAAATTGATGCATTCGTTACGGATGATCCAAGTGATCTAGCTCAAGCAGACGGGATGATTTTGCCTGGTGTTGGTGCTTTTGGTGAAGCGATGAAACGCCTTGAAGCAAGTGGTTTTGTCGATACAATTAAACAAGAAGTAGACAAGGGAACGCCTCTTTTAGGGATTTGTTTAGGGATGCAATTGTTGTTCGACAAAAGTTATGAACACGGTGAACATGCTGGTTTAGGCTTGATAGAGGGTGAGATTGTTCGGTTTTCTGACGATGTGAAAGTCCCGCATATGGGTTGGAATCAGTTAGCATTAAAACAAATGACATCGCTTAATGAAGGTGTTCAAGATGAGGACTATGTTTACTTTGTTCATTCCTATTATGCTCAAACGACGCATGAAGCAGATATTTTACATGAAACGGTTTATGGAAAGTCGTTCACGTCAGCTGTGAAACGAGGTCACGTGATGGGGATGCAATACCATCCAGAGAAAAGCTCGCGTGTCGGAATGCAATTACTAAAAAATTTCGGGGAGATGGTGCAATGAGAATTTTTCCTGCGATTGATTTACGAAACGGACAATGCGTTCGTTTAAAGCAAGGTGACTATAACGATGAAACCGTTTATGGTGATCCTATTGAGATGGCGGAACAGTGGGAACGTGATGGAGCGAGCTACTTACACCTAGTCGATTTGGATGCAGCTAAAGGGGACCCTTCTGAGAACGGCGAGGTAATCGAACAAATTGTGAGTCACGTCAATATTCCAGTGCAAGTTGGCGGAGGCGTGCGTGATTTAGATCGCATTCAAACATTATTAGATAAAGGCGTGACGCGAGTTATATTAGGGACGGCGGCCGTGAAGGATCCGGCGTTTGCTAAAGAAGCCGCTGCACAATTTGGTGGTGACCGTGTTGTCGTTTCGATTGATGCACGTGATGGTTATGTGGCAACGGACGGTTGGATCGAAACGTCTGAATTAGAAGCGGTTGACTTTGCTGTCCAGATGCAGTCTTATGGAATCAAAACGATTGTTTATACTGACATTGCTAAAGACGGCATGCTCCAAGGACCTAATATCGATGCGCTTTACGAAATGAATGAGGCCACGTCGCTTAATGTCATCGCATCAGGTGGTGTGACTTCCTTAAAAGATATACGCGCGCTTAATGACGTGAAACTTTACGGTGCGATTGTTGGAAAGGCGTTATATGAAAACAAAGTGAATCTAGCAGCGATTATGAAGGAGCCATCAACATGTTAGCCAAACGCATTGTCCCATGTTTAGACGTACAAGATGGCCGTGTGGTAAAAGGCAAGAAGTTCACTGATATTCAAGATGTGGCTGACCCGGTTGAGTTAGGTAAGCGGTACAGTGAACTAGGTGCTGATGAATTAGTATTCTATGATATAACGGCTTCCCATGAAAAACGCGATATTTTCTTAGACGTGGTCGAACGTGTATCAGAAGAAGTTCACATTCCATTTACAGTCGGTGGCGGCATTCGAACGGTCGATGATTTTCGGGCTGTTCTTCAAGCTGGTGCTGATAAAGTGTCGATCAATAGTGCGGCTGTCACGAATCCAGATCTGATCGATGAAGCATCTGTCCGTTTTGGCAATCAATGCGTTGTTTTATCGATTGATGCGAAAGAAGCGGACGGTGAATGGTACGTCTTTGTGAAAGGCGGCCGAGAGAACACGGGTAAGAAGTTAATCGAATGGGCCATAGAAGGGGAAAAACGTGGCGCTGGCGAGATTGTTTTAAATGTCATGGATACTGATGGCGTTAAACAAGGCTATCGAAGCGATGTGATGGCTCAGTTAAGTGACCACGTTAACATCCCTGTTGTTGCTTCAGGTGGTGCAGGTAAAGAAGAACATTTCCTCGATGTATTAACGAATGGAAAAGCAGACGCAGCCTTAGCCGCATCTGTCTTTCATTTTAATGAAATAGAATTAAGCGATTTGAAACAGTATTTATATAATCATGAACTTCCGATTAGGTTAGGGTGATCATAGGTGGAATCATTAAATATTCAATTCGACGAACAAGGCCTTGTCCCAGCGATCGTAAAAGACGTGCGAACAGGTGAGGTATTAATGCTAGCATATATGAACGAAACGTCGTTAAACAAAACAATCGAAACTAAGCGAACATGGTTTTATAGCCGTAGCCGCGAAGAATTGTGGCAAAAAGGAGCGACATCTGGAAATGAACAGCATGTCAAACAGTTATACTACGATTGTGATCAAGATGCTCTACTTGTAAAAGTTGAACAAACTGGCCCAGCCTGCCATACAGGTGAGAAAAGTTGCTTTTACCACGAAGTGGACTTAGGTGAGCAATTAGCTGTTGATCCACAAATAGTTGAACGTGTCTTTGAATCTATTCAAGACAGACGTGACAATCCTCAAGACAACTCATACACGAATTATCTATTTGACGAAGGCGTTGATAAAATCCTGAAGAAAGTAAGTGAAGAAGCAGGCGAAGTGATTATCGGGGCCAAAAATCAAGATAACGAGAATCTAGCAATGGAAGTAGCAGATCTAACGTATCATATGCTTGTGTTAATGGCAGAACGTGGTTTGAGTACAGATGATGTTAAAGCTGTATTAACTGAGCGGATGAAAGGGGATTCCAATGAGTAAATTCTGGAGTCGGACAGCTCGCGAAGCGGAGCCATATGTACCAGGGGAGCAACCTAGTGATGCCAATGTTATTAAGTTAAATACAAACGAGAATCCATTTCCACCATCACCTCTTGCGCTTGAGGCAATGGAACAATCCATTAATGCGGATTTGAAGAAATACCCAAGCCCGACAGCGGACCGCTTAAAAACGGTGATTGCTGAGCGAGAAGGTGTAGATGTGAATAAAGTCTTTGTTGGAAACGGTTCAGACGAAGTGCTAGCGTTTGCGTTTCAAGCGTTTTTCGACCCGAATGAAGCCATTAAAATGCCTGATATTACGTATAGTTTTTATCCTGTTTATGCGAATCTTTATGATATTCCTTATCAACAAATACCATTACAAGACGATTTATCGATTAATGTTGACGGGCTAAAACGATCTGTTGGTGGCGTTGTTTTTCCTAATCCGAATGCACCGACTGGTTTAGAATTATCACAGGAGGCAGTGGAGTCTATTGTCGCTAATAATCCCAACCAAGTAGTGATTGTAGATGAGGCTTATGTAGAATTTGGGGCAGCATGCGCTGTAAGTCTAACAACGAAACACCCTAATTTATTAGTCACGAAGACGCTATCGAAGTCGCACGCCTTAGCAGGTTTAAGAGTCGGTTACGCGATTGGTGATGTAGCGTTAATTGAAGGATTAGAACGGATTAAGAATTCATTTAACTCGTATACGATGAATCGTGTTTCTTTAGCAGGGGCTGAAGTGGCATTAGCTGATGAACCGTATTATGCTGAGACTCTGCAAGCCATCGTCAAGTCGCGTGAATGGGTTAAGCATGACTTAAAGGAGCTAGGATTTTGGGTATCTAATTCTAAAGCCAACTTTCTATTTGTTAAGCCAAGGGGAATTGAAGCCGAAACCTTATATCAGCAATTAAAAGCTCGAGGGGTTTATATTCGTTATTTTAATAAACCAGGTTTAGAAGGTTATGTCCGAATTTCAATTGGTACAGATGACGAAATGAAGCGCTTGATTGATATCATTCAATTACTTATAACATAGGCACTATTAAAGTCCGTTGTTGATATTGTGTTCCGCTTTCGGTGGACGCTTTCCGAGGGCACGGCTCGAGCCTCCTCGGAAGAAAAGCACTTCCTGCGGGGTCTCGAGACTCGTGCTATTCCCGTGACGGCCCGGACGGCCTAATGTCGACGTTGGTGACAGGACGTGACCGAACTTAGTCGACCAGGAGTCGCCACCTTCGCTCCTCACAATTCAACAACTCAGTGCTTTGTTATTTGAAAATCAACACTAAACCTTAACAGATTCATATCATAATAAATGCCGGAGGGTCGGAACCCCTCCGGCATTTATTATTTGTTCTGGTTCATGAGACGTAAGGCGTTGAGTGTAACGAGCAATGTTGCTCCCATGTCGGCTAAGATCGCAATCCACAATGTGAGCCATCCTGGGATCACGAGTAGTAAGGCGAGCGCTTTGGTACTTAAAGCGAAGATGATGTTTTGTTTGATGATCCTTAAAGTTTTCCGACTTAACTTCACGGTGTAAGGTAGGGATGTTAAATCGTCTCCCATTAATGCGACATCGGCTGTTTCTAATGCTGTGTCGGTTCCAGCACTTCCCATCGCAATGCCGACATCAGCAGTCGCAAGGGCTGGCGCATCATTGACACCATCACCTACCATCGCAACAGTCCCATGTCTCTGTTGTAATTGTTGAATTTGTGTTCGTTTATCTTTTGGCAATAACTTGGCAATATATTGGTGTATACCAACTTGATGACTGATTGATTGAGCTGTTCGATCATGATCGCCTGTTAATAAAATCGTTTCAGTTAATTGGGCTTCTTGTAGTTGCTCAATCATGTCTTTAGCAATAGAACGTAATGGATCAGCGATATTAATAAAGCCAAGTGTACGTTCTTGATCGCCTAAAAGAATCACGGTGTAACCTTGTTCCTGCGCTGCTTGGATTTTAGCTTGTTGATTTTCAGTTAGCTCGAATATTTCAGGGCTTCCAATCGTATAGTGAGTGTTATTGATCGTTCCTTGGACACCTTTTCCTGTTAAAGATTGAAAGGATTCAACGGTGAGCGTTTCGTTTATTTCGAATTGGTTATCTGTATAATCAATAATCGACTGTGCTAATGGATGTTGAGATTTCATTTCTAAAGCACTGGCTAATTGGAAGAATTGTTCCGGTGACAACTGATCATCAAAAAGTTCATATTGTTGAACAACAGGTTTTCCTTGGGTAATGGTTCCTGTCTTATCAAACGCAATCGCTTTAATTCGCCCGAGAGTTTCTAAGAATGATCCGCCTTTAATAAGCACGCCATTTCGAGCAGCACTTCCAATTGCCGTAACGATTGCAACAGGCGTCGAAATCACAAGGGCACATGGACAACCAACGACTAGAACGGCCAGGCCTTGATAAAGCCATGTTTCAAAACTTAAACCAAATGCGAGCGGTGGAATCGTCGCAACGCCAAGGGCAATAACCATAATAAGTGGTGTGTAATAAGCCGCGAATCGGTCGATTAACTGTTGTGCAGGGGCTTTTTCATTTTGAGCTTCTTCAACGAGATGAATAATTTTGGCTAGCGTTGATTGATCCGCACGCTTTTGCGCGGTGATTTCTAAATAGCCTTCTTCATTGAGGGTACCAGCGAATACATTTTCATCCACAGCTTTATAGACAGGGACAGACTCACCAGTAATAGCTGCTTGATTAATCGAACTTTCACCTATTGAGACAACGCCATCGACAGGAATTTTCTCACCGGGTTTAATGATGACAGTCTCGCCAATTTCGATGTTTTTGACATTGACGACTTCATTTTGCCCGTTTCGTTTGACGGTGGCTGTATCAGGTGCTAAGTCCATGAGTGATTGGATCGACGAACGTGCGCGGTCGATTGAGAATTCCTCGAGCCATTCGCTGATCGCAAATAATATGACGACAACAGCTCCTTCAACCCATTCGCCAATAATCACAGCGCCAATGACGGCAATGGTCATTAGCGTTTTCATATCGAATCGCCACTTGATTAGATTACGTACACCAGTCTGGAGTAACGAATATCCGCCGATTGCTATTGAACCCAGGAAGATCGTTGTTGTAACGATGTGTTCTTCACCTAATTGACTTAATGTGACTAATCCGACTAGAAGCAAAATGAACGACGTGACTAAATGCCAGTTTGATTTCAAGGTTTGCATGAGATCAAATGATTTTTTGCTATATTCTTTTGAGACTGCTAATTTTTCGAATGAACCGGCTTTCTCGAGGTCATCAATCGACGCTTCGCCATAAACCGTAATCTTGGAGGCGCCGAAATTGACTTCAGCGTCATCAACGGACTTAATCTCTTTAACATTGTCTTCAAACGTTTTTGCACATGAGGAACAAGACATCCCTTGTACGTAATAGGTTTCTTGCGTCATGACAGGGCCTCCTGTTCGTGTTGATGTTCAACAGCTACTTGGATAAGTTGGACGACATGATGATCATCCAAAGAATAATAACTATTTTTTCCGTGTTTACGGGTTTTGGTGAGCCCGTGTTGTTTTAATGTTCTTAAATGATGGGATGCTGTCGCAACAGATGTTTCAGTGACAGCTGCCACATCACAAACACAGAGTTCGTCTTCAATTGTTAACGCTTGGGCGATTTTAACGCGTGTAGGGTCAGCAAGGACTTTGAATAATTGGGTAACGGATGGCGTTTCTGTTTGACTAACTTGTTTATGAATATGGGTTAACTGTTCATCTGTAATTTCGGACGTGCAATTCGTTAATTTCACAATAAGTCGCCTTCTTTCATTCAAACCAATATTTGATTGTATTATATTAAAATGACTGTTTGAATGTCAAGCGCGACCATTCACTTTAGCGTGGTGATATGATAAACTAATGGAAAAAGTTAAAGGTGATCTTAATGATAAGAGAGGGAACAGAGCGAGACTTAGATCAGATAGAAGAGATTGTCGGAGAGGCTAAACAAGGGATGGCTCAGGCTGGCTTAACACAATGGGGAGAGACGTATCCGCTACGTGAACACTATGAAAAAGACTTACATAATCAAGAATTGTACGTGTTTGAACAAGATCAGCAAATTATTGGTGTGGCATGTATTAGTAACAAAGGACATGAAGAGTATCATGAAATTGCTTGGTCAGAAGCTGATGCATTTCTCTGTTTAAAACGTGTCGCCGTATCACCACAAGCGAGACAAAAGGGAGTGGGATTAGCCTTCTACGAGTATGCTGAACAACTAGCCGCTCAGCATGATATTCCTTACATTCGTACAGATACCAATGGAGAAAATGAAGCGGCGTTGAAATTATTCGAAAAAGGAAACTACACCCTAGTAGACAGACAATACCATGGGCAGTTTCCGCAGCCGTTCTATTATTACGAAAAGAAGGTTCATTCCTCATAAACTAAATTGAAAAGGCCAGACAAAGCATTGTTGCAATTGTCTGGCCTTTTATGATTAATTCTACTATTTAGATGTTAGATCGAGGTATTCCTCAACGTCTCGTTTACAAAGCTCAATGCCTTTTTCCCAGAACGCTTCTTTCGTAATATCCTCACCTAAGTGTTTCATGGCTAAATCTTCAACACTCATACGAGCCGTATCCTGCAATAATGCCATGTACTTGTCTTCATAGCTCACGCCTTCTTCAAGTGCTCTCGCATAGATACTAAGTGAGAATAGATAACCGAATGTATACGGGAAGTTGTAAAAAGGCACGCCCGTAATATGGAAATGTAGTTTGTTAGACCAATAGCTTGGACTCGTAGACTGTACAGCGTCTTGATAAGCTTCACGCTGTGCTTGATCCGTCAATTCATTCAATCGCTCAGCTGGGACGAATCCATTTTTACGTTCAGCATAAAAACGCGTCTCAAATAAAAAGCGAGAATGGATATTCATGAAAAACGTTACACTACGTTGTAATTTATCCTCTAATAACGCAATTTTATCTTGATCGGATTCAGCTTCTTTAACAGATGCATCCGCTACGATCATTTCAGCGAATGTCGACGCTGTCTCAGCAACGTTCATGGCATAGCGACGGTTTAATGGATGAACGGGCTTTAAAGCATGCGTATGGAAAGCATGGCCAAGTTCATGTGCTAACGTAGCGACGTTAGACATAGAACCACTGTAAGTCATGAAAATCCGTGATTCTTCGCTTAATGGGAATCCAGTACAGAAACCACCAGGGCGTTTTCCTGAACGGTCCTCAGCTTCAATCCATCCATTTTCAAAAGCATGCTCTGCAAAATCAGCTAGTTTCGGGCTGAATTGTTTAAAGTGTTTCAAAATAAACTGAGCACCTTCATCATAAGATAGAGTTTGAGTGTTTTCTTGAGTTGGTGCACCTAAGTCGTACCAATCTAGTTTCTCTTTACCTAGTAAGCTTGCTTTACGGTATAAGAAATCAACAAAAGGTTGTTTGTGTTTCGTGATGGCACCCCACATCGCATCAAGCGTCTCTTGTTGCATACGGTTAATATCGAGGGGTTCTTTTAACACATTGTCCCAACCACGTTTGTCATAAACGTTTAAGCGGAAACCAGCTAAATGGTTTAATGTGTTCGCAAATAGTGATTCTTTCTCTTTCCAAGCAGCTTCAAGCTTTTCATAGACTTGTTTACGGACATTTGGGTCTTCATGTGAAAGTAAGTTATTGGCTTGCCCGACTGATAATTCCTTTTCTTTACCGTCGACTGTCACGTTAACAGTCATTTCACCAACAATAGTGTTATACATCTGACCCCAGGCATGATAACCATCAACAGACAGAGCTGTAATTAAGGACTCTTCATCTTCTGATAGCTGTTCTTGTGCCGCTTCACGCCATTCATTTAAGACAAATGAAAGGTCAGCTAATTGCTCGTGTTTAAGTAATTCTTGCCAAACGGACGCTTCAGTTTGGGCTAGCTTTTGCTTGAAACGGTTAAAAGCTGCACCATAAGTAGCATTTAGTTCCATCACTTCACTGCGAAGGGTACTTGCTTTATGATCCGTCATATCTTGAGCTTCTAAGCACGTAATAAAAGCACCAGCTTGACGAATGTGTTGGCTAACATTTGAACCTTCTTCTATAAGTGAAGCAATGTCATCAGCTTCAGAACTCGACGTTGGGGTTTCAAATTGATTTAGTTTCGCTGAATATGTTCTTAGACGGTCTTTAACCTCATCTAAATGTTGGCGCAGCTCTTTAGAATCACTGCCCCCTTTAAAAAATGTCTCTAAATCCCAGACAATCGGATAACTTGTTTGTGGCATGCAACGAACCTCCCGTTTAGTTTCATAATTTTCTAAATAATACAACGATAGTATAGCATACTCATTAGTTCGAGTGAAGAAAATTTCGAAACTAGAAATAAATTCAACGAAAAAATCGCGCAACATCCAAGTTGCGCGATTAAATCAAACATTATTCATTTAAATCTTTTTTCGCTAAATACCAGTCAATCACTTCAACACTGTCATCGTTCACACGAGCATCTGCATCTTGTTGAGTAGCAGGTGGTGGAACAAGAACTTGATCGCCTGGAGTCCAATTTGCTGGTGTTGAAACTTGGTGCTTAGCTGTTGTTTGTAGGGCTTTAACTAAACGGACAATCTCAGCCATATTACGACCAGTTGTTAACGGGTAATAAATGATGGATTTAATCTTCTGTTGATCGTCAATGACGAATACCGCACGGTTTGCTTCAGTACCACTGTCATTCGGATGGATCATGCCGTATTTTTTAGCCACATCTTTACTTAAGTCAGCAATTACAGGAAACTCGATTTTAACATTGAAATTTTCTTCAATATTTCGAACCCACGCAAGGTGAGATTGATTACTGTCGATACTTAGACCAAGTAGCTCTGTGTTCAATTCCTTAAGTTCAGGTAAGATTTCTTGGAATGCGACAAACTCAGTCGTGCAAACAGGTGTAAAATCCGCTGGGTGTGAGAATAGTACAAGCCATTTTCCTTTGTAATCAGTTGATTTAATCGGACCTTGTGTGGTTTGCACTTCAAAATAAGGGGCATCATCGCCAATACGTGGCATTTGATACTCTTGCTCTTCACTCATAAAACAATCGCTCCTTCAAAGTATTATAATTCAGATAAATTTACTATGTTTTATTATATACTCACTTTAACAAATAGATACAGAAAAATCAAAAAAAATGACCCATATTATTAATTGGTTTACATACAGTGGGAAAAAAGCAAAGGTATAATACGTTAAGGATGCTTATTTATGTTAAGATAATTCTAAAAACTGTCATAAATGGTTTTATTTGAACGGCTTGATCTTTAAACAGTTATAACACAATAGAATCATATTGGTGTAAAAAAAAGTTATTACGACGGAGAGGAGGATCAAATGTTTAAAATCATTTTTTTGATTATCTTTTTGGGACTGATGTATGTTTTGCTGAGAAACGAAAGGAATAGCATCAAGTTCACATTTCTCATATATTTTTCTTTATTATCGATTGTATTCATAATTGGATTAAACTATATATCATCAACCTATCAGTTGTCCCACGATCCCATTGACGGTGGTTTCGATAAAAAGTTTGACTGGGTGTATGTATTTTTGTATTTATATTTCATTCCTCTGTTTATTTTATTGGGATATAAGTTATTTAAATTCACTAATAAATTTTTTGAATCAATTTGGGCAAAAATCACGATGTCCATACTTTGGCTTGCAGTATTAGCAGCAATGGGGGTTGTCTTACCCTTTATATTTATACTGATGTTTTATGGATTTGCACCATAACTAGACAGACACCTTTATAAATTGTTCGATCATATGTGCAGCAACTAGAATTTGCATTAATTTAGCAAAGAAAAGCCTTTGCAAAAATTAGTATATGTTAAGTAGCGATAATTTTTATGATGCTAAATGATGAAAGTTGGAATGATTCATATGACACTTAGTAAGAAGGCAAAAATACTTGCAATAGTTATTGGTGTAACTGTTTTTCTAAGTGGTGTAGCAAGTAAGCTAATTGAAAAGTTATTTTAAATAAAATACTGACATATAGAATTTGGGCGTCCACCTAGTTCGGATTTTGTTTTTTATGTTAAATAAGTATATTAAGGAGAGTTTGTATGTTTTCATCAAAGATTAAGTGTAGTCATTGCAATAAAGAAATTGAATCAACTGATAAGATAGCGATTATAGTTGAAGCAGGGGAGTTAAATGGTATAACAAATTTAAAGAGCTGGGCGAAGAATCATAAAATCCTTTGTTTACAGTGTAACGATACAAAATAATAAAATTAGATATAAGAAACAGCTCAGTAAAATTGAACTGAGCTGTTTTATCTTACATCAAAATCTAAATGCATTTTTAGCATATATAGTTCTTGAAATGCGTAAGAAGCAATTATTTAAGGTTTGCTTCATCCAATTTAACGAATTCAAATCCATCATTTTGTAATTGGGGAATGGCGGCTTGAACACCACCACTAGTTCCGCTTGATGGCTGGTTCATGTGTAATAATGCGATTGAGCCTGCTTCGGCTTGTAAAAGGGATTCCTCAACTTCATCGCTAGAGTAAGTTCCACCAGCGTCACCGAGAATGTCGTAGTTAACGACTTCCAACCCTAAGGCTTCTACAAGATCAACGGCGACATCGTCGTAATGAGCTGTTCCGGAACGAAAATATGACGGTTCTTCTCCAGTTATGGAGGATATATGATCTTGGTTGACCATCACTTCGTCATATGCTGCTTGTGCATCTTCCGTACCGTTAATTCCATAAGCTTCTTCTCCTGTTACAGAGAGAGGTTTATGATGAGTGCCGTGATTTTCGATTTGAAATAATGGGTTATTGGCTAGTTGTTTGAAGGTCTCAGGATTCTCTTCAATCCAGCGTTTGTTCATAAACAACGTCGCTGGAATCTCTTGTTCGATTAGGTAATCCATGAGTGCCTGATCATAGCCACTGCCATGCGCACCACCACAAGCATCAAATGTTAAGGCCATTTGTTTTTGATTGGTATCGAGTTGAGTTTTAACGCCACTAACAAATTCACCCCATTCAGAAGGGGTGCGGTCATAGTGATTAATGGTTATAGAATGGTCTTGTAATTGTAATGATTCTTTTTCATGAGTGGATGGGGCTATTTCTGGATGCATGTCAGCTGGTAGCGTATCAGAGCAAGCACTCAACAGAAAGCATCCCCCTATTAATAGTATAATCTGTTTCATAAGTTATCCTTTATTTAAATGTAATATGTTCAAACTGGGCTACCAAATGATTACCAGTATCGACTGAAATTTGACCATTATCTAGAATAATATGATCGTCTTGCCGACAACTAGGTTCAATGATTGCTAGAGTATCTAAAAAACGTTCAGGATCATTGACACCGATTTGAATGTTTGAGAACGAATCCTGGTTAATCAAGCTAGAATCGCCTGGTCGATTGATACCACCGTCCCATTCTATTAAGAAGGGGAGCGGTCTATTAAGTGATTCATCCATTGGAAATAACATGCGCCAAGCTAATTCTGATCCGTCTGGTTTGGTTCGTTGTCCAGGAAAAGGTCCCGCAAATGACACTTGCTCTTGTGTTAAACGATTCATGATGTCATCTAAATGATTGACTCGTAAAGCGAATTGAAACGGGCCCTCATGCTTTTGGTCGTACGCTTGAATGGTTGATTGAATCAGTGGATTTTCGGATGATCTCGCAATCGTTTCATCATCAACTCCAAGCCATTCAATATAACAATCATTTTGCATAAAGGCTAAATGATTATGAGTCCCCCAAGCATCGTGCTTTCCGCCAGCTGTTCCTTGTAATTGATGAACTTGCGAGAATAGTTCTTTATGTTGCTTCGGATTGAAAGAGTGTATGACAAGATGGTCAAAAGCTGTCACATAAATCCCTCCAATTTAAGATAAGTGAAAAGCGTGTGCGATCTTTTCATAAGCTGCTAGTCGCTGTTCGAATGGCGCGACAATTGAATTAATCATGACTTCACTAACTTGATAATGGCTTGCTAAGTCGATAAGCTGTTGTTTAACACTTTCGACATTTCCCAGAATCATCCTGCCACGATTTTCGACAATTCGTTTTTGTTCGAAATGATTAAACGTCATTTGACTGGCTTCTTCAGGGTTTGGAAAATGATCGCGTCGTTGACCTTGATCAGCCATTAGTAAGGCAGTATCCAAACTCGAAGCATAGTATTCAGCTTCTTCATCTGTATCACCAACGACGACGAACACGGCAATACTTGCGTATGGTTCTTCCTGAAGTGGTGACGGAATGAAATGGTCATAATAACGCTCGACAGCTTCGCGGCCATCTTCAGGGTTAATAAATTGGGCGAAATTATAAGACGTGCCAAGTTCGCCTGCAACTTGGGCACTGGATCCACTTGAGCCAAGCATCCATACAGGCGGTGTCGTTGGACTCATCGGTGTTGCTTTCACCTGATAACCCTGTGGATCTTGACCTAATAAATAATCGATTAAATATCGAGCGTCAGTCGGATAATTTTTGGTATCGGGATATTGACCACGATTGAGCGCATAATTAACGCCAGGTTGTCCGCCTGGTGCTCGTCCAATCCCTAAGTCAATTCGAGTTGGATACATCGCTTCTAAAACGCGAAATTGTTCGGCCACTTTAAAAGGACTATAATGTGGAAGCAAAACGCCACCTGTTCCGACACGAATTTGCTTTGTGTGAGCGGCAACCGTAGGAACGAGCATCTCAGGTGCTGAGCCAGCTAAGCTCGTCGTGCTATGATGTTCGCTCATCCAAAAACGTGTATAACCTAACTCATCAGCATGTTGGGCTAATGTTAAGGTTTGCTGTAAAGCTTCTTGTGGCGTGTGATTATGTAATAGTGGTGATTGATCGAGTACACTTAGTTTTAACATGATACATGACACCCTTTTCAAAATAAGTTATGATTATAATTGTTTTAGATATTACGAGAAAATTCAATTGATTTGCCTATAGAATGAGAGGAAGAGCGATGGGGAATAAACCAATCACCTGTTATTGGTGTAATAAACCAATTACTGAACGAGAAAATTTAAGAACGGCTAACATTAAAATGCTCGTTAGGCCGTTCCATGAAGACTGCTTCCAGAAGCGAGTAGAGAAGAAGAAAGAATCAGCCTCAATGTTTTTTGATGCAACACCGTTTAACGGCCGTTATGCGAATATCATGACGGCAATCTTCTTAGTCTTATATGTGTTATTTATCTTTGTTATTGAAGTCCCAACGATTGCCTATGTCATGGTGTTGCTTTATCCGCTATACCGATTATATAGCTGGTTGCGATTTGAACGAAGGTTATGATAAGCAGAAATTAAAGAAATGAAAAATGCCAGCTGCAGTGCTGGCATTTTTTTATGCGTGCTGATGATGTTCTTTAGCTAATTGTGCGAGTTGCTCAGCTGATTCATTGACTTCACTATATGATTCACTTAGTTGCTGAATAATCTCGTTAATATGCGCTACTTTGTTACCCATTTCATCATTAAGGGCTTTACTCTCATGTGTATTTGATAGAATGCCATCGAAGAAAGCATCCATACGTTTCATACTTTCGCTATTTTTCTGGATATGATTCGTCGTTTCAGAGACGCTTTCTGACACACGATTAATTTGATTATTCGTCGTTTCGATTAATTCGGTAATATGATCGATTGAACCTCGCGTCTGTTCGGATAATTTCTTCACTTCTTCTGCAACCACCGCAAAGCCTTTACCTAATTCGCCTGCCCGGGCAGCTTCGATGGAGGCATTTAAAGATAAGAGATTCGTTTGCTCTGATACATCTGTAATAAAGTTAAGTATTTCGTTGATTTTAGATGATGCTTGTTCAAGTTCTGCCATATCTCGAAAAATGGTATTCATTTGATTTTCTATGTAATCAATTTGAACTAACTGTTGTTCTAAGTCAGCTTTACCCGTTGAGGATTGGTCTTCCACGGTTGAAGCTGTTTCAACTGTTGTTTGAGAGAATGAATGGATCTCATTCGAATGCTCTAGTAATTGTTTGGTTGCTTCGTCTGTTTGATTAGAAACAGCGACGAGCTCATCTGACATACGTTCAATTTCCTCAATCAGAGCTTGCTGGCGATTGTTATGTTCTTGACGTTCTCGGTTATTTTCTTGTTCAAATGTTTCTAAAACAAGTTGTTGTTCAATGTTTAAGATTTTAGATGTTGCAGATAGGGCAATGCGAATATCATCCACATGCTCAAAGTGGTCAAAATAAATCTCGTGAAAAGAATTCAATAAGTCTTGAAAGGCACATAAATACCATTTAGGCATGAGGCCAATTTTGACATGAGCATAAGCAATATACTTACGTTGCTCAACGAAAGAATCATCAATAACTCCATTGAACATTTCTTGGATATGACGGGTTAGAGTTTGTTTCAGTCGTTCAACGGAACTATTAGTCTCAATAATTCGCATCAAGGAAGGTTCATGCTCAATATTGGCATAAAACTGTGCAACAATGGATTCAATATGCTCTGATACAAGGGGTTTGAGTGACTTAAGGGTTGCAAGATCATATGATGTTAGGTTCACCATTTTTAATTGTTTCTTTAAGTCTACCTCTTGATGAGCATTCATTTTGACTTCATTTAAGTAGTCTTCTGGATTTAGAACCGGTTCTGATTGTTTCTGACGTTTAAACATAATTGACACTCCTAAAACGGTTATTATTGTTTTTAGTATAATAATAAAGTCATGGAAAGTAAATCCGTTTTTAGAACTTTTGTCTTATTGTGTCGATTGAGCAACAGCAATCCCTAGTGGATAGTGTACACCTTCACGTCCTGGTTCGATTAAGACACCGTTTTGGTAGTATAATTCGACATCATTATAATCAGAAAATAGTTCTTGGAATTCAGCGATGGTTAATTGATGGACGTGAAAAGGTGATCCTACTGGCATGCCACGTCCCTGGCCGAATGGAGTAGACACGATTAATGTGCCACCAGGTTTTAGTAATCGTTTGTAATTATCGAGTAAGGCTTGTTCTTCAGCGATATGTTCAATGGTTTCGAAACTAACAATCGCATCGAAAGTGCCGTATCGATCAACTAACGTCTCATCAATCGCATTCTCAACCACAAATTGTGTTTTCGGGTGATAATATTCACCCTTTGCGTACTGGATGATCTTCGGGTCAAGATCCACACCGACTACTTCGTCGACTTGTTTTTTGCGTCGTTTCGCTATCATATGACTGCCATAACCAGCACCGCACGATAAATCAAGGACACGTCCGTGTACATATGGCAAGGCAAATTGGTAACGTGCGATATGTTCCAAAAGTAGCGGGTTTAAAGGATCCATCAATTTGGGAATGACGCGTTCACCTGTATCTTCAATCATAATTGTTCCTCCTTGTTTATTAGTTCAAATAATTGCCAAATGGTTTTGACGGGTGCGCACGAAAAATCTATAATTAATGTAACATAGATAAAGGATGATGAGGATGAACGAAGAAGAATATAAAGTCCGCAAAGAAGACCCGTCACTTAAATTATTTGTCGTGTTATCAAAAGCATCGGGAACGCTAAATCATTTAGCACAACATGATATGACACGCTATGGCTTGAACCCGAGCGAATTTGCCTTATTAGAATTGCTTTATCACCGAGGACGTCAACCCTTACAAAAGATCGGCGAAAGGATCCTTCTAACTAGCGGGAGTATTACATATGTCGTGAATAACTTAGAAGCAAAAGGCTGGTTAACTCGAGTGCCCTCACCTAATGATCGCCGTGTGACTTATGCAGAAATAACAGAAGCTGGCCGAGATTTGCTGAACGAAATCTTTCCGAAACATTGGCAAGCAATCGAGCAGTTTATGGGTGGATTGACAGAAGAGGAAAAGCAAGAAGCGATTGCGCTTATGAAGAAACTTGGTCGTTCTGCTGAAACACATATGCATGAAGATTCATGACGCACACCTACTTGTGTCCTTCATATAATGTGAGTATCAAGGCTTCTTAGGTGAAAGGTGGTAGGTCGATGTCTCCCAATGTATATAACGGATGGCAGAGTCCGGTCGTATATTATTATGATCCGACTGTTTATGCTGAATGGGGATACCAGACACAAATGGAAGTGCCATACTTACCGAATGACTCAATGGTTAATACGAATCAGATGGAATGGCTGTGGCATTATTTCCAAAAAGAAGACGGGGAAATAGATCTTGATAAAGTAATCAAAACATTAGGGCAAGTGGTCCAATTGAGCCAGCAAGTAACACCTATAGTTAAAACTTTATCTACATTTGTTCGTCCAAATGAATAAGTCCAATGCGCCGCGAAGCTTAGCCAAATGCGGCGTATTTTTTGTTAATCTAACATTTTAATAGATGGTTCATAAATACCGCAGCTATGTTAAACTAATTAGGGTTACGAATGATTACGATTGAAAGAAGGATGATCATGATGAAGAATCAACCACCTATTAAAACACCGTTCTATTATGGTTGGCTTATTGTAGCTGTTTCTGCGCTGGGCGTATTTTTCTCAGGCCCAGGCCAAACATATGCCATATCGATTTTTATTGAATATTACATAGAGGATTTTGATTATTCGCGTTCACTAGTCTCAGGGCTTTATTCAGCCGCGACACTGTGTGCGGGATTTCTGTTGTTTACAATTGGTAAATTAACAGACTTATATGGTCAAAGAATTATGATGTTAGTCATAGGTTCATCACTAGCATTTGCAACGGTTTGGAATGCCATGATTGTAGGACCAGTTATGATGTTCTTCGGTTTCTTCATGTTGAGGATTTTTGGACAAGGATCGATGACTTTATTACCTAATACCTTGGTGCCACAATGGTTTATGCATAAGCGTGGACGTGCATTGAGCGTGATGACAATTGGCGGTTTTGCAGGGGCAGCTTTAATTCCACCGCTTAACACCTTTTTAATTCAAACGTTTGATTGGCGAACGGTATGGTTAATCTGGGGTGGAGCTATTGCTCTTATATTTATTCCAGCTGTCTTGCTTATTGTTCGTAATAAACCAGCAGATATTGGTGAAGTTATCGATGGATCGACTCCGCATAAAGAGCATCGTCGTTATCCGTCACGGTTACCTTCGTTTGCATTAATCGGTTTGGCATTATTAATGTTAGTCACTTTAATCCCGACCATTGAGACAGCCTTTATTGATTGGATTGGTTGGTTACCATCAGCGTTTTGGCGAATCTTGTTGTTTACTGCTTTAGTGATTACGGCGTTTTATGTGATGCGTCACCGTCAATTTAAAGTGAAACAATTAGATGAATCGCCAGAGGAACAAGAGCGTTCACAACCTGAAACCGAAGACCGTGAAGTAAGCTGGACGTTACGTGAAGCGGCCAAAACACGAGCTTTCTGGATGATTTTATTCTGTGTTAGTGTGCCAGCTTTAACAAACACAGGCATTACCTTTCATCTTGTTTCTATTTCTGAAGGAAAGGGATTATCGGTTGAATTATCAGCCATTGTTTTATCGCTAATGGCTATTGTCGGTTTTCCGATTACATTTGTAACAGGTTATTTAGTGGACAAGTTTAAAGTTAATATAGTGTTATCGATGACATTTGTGGTTCATATCGTTGCGATTCTATGGTTATGGCAGACACAAACGAATATCGCCTTCATTATTTATGGCGTCATTTGGGGAACTGCTCATGGTTTTGAGCGGATTACACTGAATATTGTTTGGCCGAACTACTTTGGTAAACAACATTTAGGAAGTATTCGTAGTGTAGCGCAATCTGTCATGGTTGTTGGTTCCGCTTTAGGTCCGCTTCCATTCGGTATATTTTATGATTGGCTTGGTGGCTATTCTGAGATTTTATTAATATCTTTAATCTTACCTGTATTGGCTGCTATATTTGCCTTTATTTCACCTGCGCCAAAATCCGAATAAGGTATAAAAAGAGCACGACGAGCCTTGCCTCGTCGTGCTTTATTTATTGATCATCACGTAAGAAGGAAATAACAAGTCCGCCTTCACCAGCATAATTGGCAATGAGTGGGCCCATTTCTACGATATATTCTTCATCTTGGTGATAACGGTCTCTAATTTGACCCATAATTTCCTTAGCTTTAGATTCACAGCGGCTTTGTGACATAACAATTGTTTTGCCTTCGAGTGACTTTGTATATTCGCCAATTTGATCAACTAAACGACGAAGTGCTTTCTTCTCGCCACGTATTTTTTCAGTGACTTCAATTTCACCTTCTTCAGAGGCGCGCATAAGTAATTTGATATTTAATGTTTTAGCAATAGCTCCGCGGAAACGATCGAGACGTCCGCCTTTAATTAAATTTTCAACCGTTCTAAGGGAGAAAAGCGTCACTGTACGTTCAGCATTTTGGCGTGTTTGTTTAACAATGTCTTGAAAATCAAACTGTTTCATTTTGAGTTTGATCGCTTCATTTAACAAGAGAGCCATACCACATGAAGCACTTGTAGTATTAACAATCTCGATTTGTCGATCTGCATCCTCTTCAAGCAACATATCTCGTCCGATAACAGCGTTTTGATAAGTGGCGCTTAGATTCTTCGATAAGGATAATAATAGAATCGGAGTGTTTGGATCAACAGATTTGAAAGCTTCATAGAAATCGTTCGGGCTTGGTGCTGATGTTTTGGCTAAATCATCTGTGTCATCAAGTTTTTCGTAAAATTGTTCTGTCGTTAAATCGATGCCTGCTTTATAGACGCCATCACTAAAATGAATGTTAAGTGGGATTGTTTTGACGTTAAACTTGTCTGCGAAACCTTGTGGCAGATCAACACCGCCATCGACCATTAGTTGAAAAGACATTTTATTCACCTCTATTTAATTGCTTATTTTGTCTTTCGTTAATTACTTTAACCTTTCGTTTCTTTGATGTACTAATAATAAATAACATTAAACCAACAATAACTATGGAACCACCTAAAAATTGTGACCACGTGACCAGTTCTCCTAGTACGAAATAGGCCAAGACTGAGGCGCCGACAGGTTCAAATAAAATCCCCATCGTAATCGTTGAAGCGCTCACCCATTTAATCGCCCAATTGAATAAAGTATGGCCAAAGAATGTTGGAATAATAGCTAATGCTAGAAAGACGAGCCATGTATCATTAGAATACCCTGTAAATGGTTGAGATAGTACTAGATTATACAAAATTAACGTAACAGAGCTAATACCATAGACGATAAAAGTATACGTCATCAGTGATAGGCGTTGGCGAACGTTTTGTCCGAATAAGAAATAACCTGTAACCGCGATTGCTCCCATTAAGGCAAGGAAATTACCGAAGAGCGCCCAACCACTAATTTGAAAATCACCCCAACTAATGATCGCGCTACCTGTGAAGGCGATTAACATGCTCAGAACTGCCCCGCTAGTAAATCGTTCTTTGAAGAATAAATACGTTCCAATGAATGCGAAAATGGGTTGTGTCGTCACAAGAACAACTGAACTGGCAACAGATGTATGATTGAGTGATTCAAACCATAAGATGAAATGAAAAGCTAAAAACACACCTGCAGCAGCTGAGTAAATCCAATCACGCTTAGATATATTGCGGAATTCACCGATGTTTCTTAATAATACATACGGTAACATAATAATCACAGCTAGTAATAAGCGGTAGTTGGCAGTGATTGACGATGGAGCATCAGCGAGTCGAACAAATATAGCAGAGGTGGAAACAGCTAAAACGCCGATCACAATCGCTATATAAGGTGCAATTGTTTGTTTGTTCATCGTGTCACTCCTTATATGTGATTCAAATTAAATGCGGAAATGCCCTTTATAACGAGCGAACAAAATCGGACCGAGTGCTAAACCTCCGATTAAGCCAAAAATATGAGCGTAAATATTAATGCCAGGTCTAAATGTTAAGACAACCCCAACAATAATGATCACAATAATGATTTGGCGACTATTAGCATCAATTAATTCGGGGCGCATTAATAATAAAAATAAGTAAATACCGAACAAGCCAAAAATAGCGCCTGAAGCACCTACATGAGCATAAGTCATCTCTGCTAAAAATAGTGTCACAACATTAGCCATTATGCCAACTGTAAGATATGCTAAAATGAATTTAATTCGACCGAGCATGACCTCTAAGGCAGGTCCGAAAATAATTAAACTAAACGTGTTAAATAATAGGTGCATGGGTTCAAAGTGTGTGAAAATTGGCGTGACAAGCCGCCAGTATTGTTGGTCAAGTAAGATCGGTAAGTTCGAACCAACGATTAGTTCTCGGAAAGGCATAGATAGACTTGATATCATGAAGACAATGATATGGATTGCTACAAGGGTTGATATGACTGGGTAAAATTTAAGAAATTGCTTAAAGCTCTCTGTTCGTACGAAAAACATTCTTGTTAGCCTCGCTTTATTAAACACATTATTTCCTTTAAGAATACTAATCTTTTCCCAATCTTGCAATAAGAAAGACAGGTGAACATTCATGATCCAAGGTATTGGTGTTGATTTGACTGAAACAAACCGGATTCAAACGTTATTATGGCGACAACCTCGCCTGATCGAACGCGTATTAACTGAAAGAGAACGAAGCGTGTTATCACATTATACAAATGAAAAGCGTAGATTAGAGTTTATTGCTGGACGATTTGCTGCGAAAGAAGCATATAGTAAAGCAGCGGGGTGTGGCATAGGAAAAGATGTTTCATTCCAATCGATAGAATTACTTTCTAATGGTACTGGACGGCCTATAATTTATATTAATGGCGTTTACAGTCAACATGTCCATGTTTCGCTATCCCATAGTGATCACTATGTCATAGCTCAAGTAATTATTGAAGAGACTTCATAGCTCGTCTGCATATTCCCACTCCTTGTCTCATATAGTGTATTGCGGGTAACAAAAAGGTCCGATGTGCACATTGTCACCGCAACTGAATAGATTGCTTGTTTCTATGATACAAGCCATAAAACAATGAGACGGAGGAGTTGTTTGCATGAAAAGAAAACTAATGCTCTTTGTAACTGCGGTGGTTGCCGTAATGGTATTGACTGCCTGTGGTGAGGAGACGGTGGATGATGTCTTACAAGCATTAGACGATCAAGTAGCTGACATGTCAAGCTTTAAAGGGAAAGCTAGCATGACGATGTCGACTGGAGATGAGCCAGAACAATATGAAGTGGACGTCATGCATAAGGCTGATGATTATTTCAAAGTGGTTATGAACAATGCTGAAGATGAAAAAGGAAATCAAGTGATTCTCAGAAATGATGAAGGTGTCTTTGTATTAACTCCTTCGATTAACAAGAGCTACAAATTTCAAAACGATTGGCCTAATCAACATAGTCAGCCGTATATGTACACATCGCTTGTGAATGACGTTTTGAATGATCGTGACCGAGAATTCCAAATGACAGATAACTACTATGTATTTAAGGTCAAAACGAATTACAAAGGTAATCAACAATTACCGTATCAAGAAGTCTATTTCCATAAGGACTCGTACAAGCCCGCTTTAGTTCGTGTACAAGATCAAAACGGTGAAACAATGGTAGAAGTTGACTTCGAATCATTTGAATTCAATACAGATATTGAAGATCGTGAATTTGATACAGATGAGAATTTATCTGAAGGAGCAGTCAGTGTTCCGACGATGACAGAATTAGAGGAACAAGAAGCGACTGTTTACAAACCTAATTTCGTCCCAGAAGGTGTCGAATTAGCGAAGGAAGAAGTTATTGAATTTGAAAATGGTGAACGCGTCATGATGTCTTATGAAGGCGAGAAACCATTCACTATCGTTCAAGAACAATTCGAATCCTATCCGACAAGCCTGCAAGTCCCTGTTACTGCAAGTGGTGACATGGTTGATTTAGGGTTTGCTGTTGGTCATTTAAATAATCATTCACTTGAATGGCAATATGAAGGAAACCGCTTTGTGATCGCGAGTGACTCATTAACTGTAGATGAAATGATTCAAGTGGCTCAATCTGTTGATCAACAAGTTGTGAAGTAAAGCGAGTGATTAGATCAACCCGTCTTTAAGGCGGGTTTTTATTTTAGAGAGGTTCGTGATTGACAGCCTGCAATCTAGCGGTAGATAATATCAATAACAAACATTCAAGATAAAGAAGGGTCCTAAATGACGCAATCTTTTTACCGTGATACGTGGGCTGATATTGATTTAGACGCGATTCGATTTAATATGAAACAAATGAAAAAACGATATCCATCACCTAAAAAAGTATACGCTGTTGTTAAGGCTAATGCTTATGGACATGGTGATGTTGAAGTAGCGCAAGCGGCTTTGGAAGCGGGGGCTGATCAACTTGCGGTTGCTTTGCTTGATGAAGCGGTCCATTTACGAAAACAGTTTCCAGAAGTACCGATTCTTATATTGGGTAGGATTCGTCCGGAACAAGCACCTGTTGCGGCAGAACACAATTTAATGGTGACAATCTTTCAATTGGAATGGGTTTTAAAAGCAGATCAATACTTGGAAGAACCGTTACACGTTCACCTTAAAATTGATACAGGTATGAACCGTCAAGGTATAAAGTCGGCTGATGAAGCGTATGCTTTATTAACAACGATGAAATCAACATCCTTAGTTTTAAAAGGGGTCTATTCTCATCTTGCAACAGCTGATGAAGACGAACGGCTCTTGCTAGAAACGCAAATGACACGCTTTCAGCAATATATCACAGAATTCCAAGATTACTTGACTGATGAAATAGAAGTTCATCTAGGTAATTCAGCGGGAGCAATGCGTTTTCCGGAATCAATGTATGACGCTGTTCGGTTTGGGATTGGTATGTATGGCTTGTATCCTTCTGATCTAGTGCGCGATGAAATTAAGATTCCATTAAAACCCGCATTTTCACTACAGAGCCGATTGATCCATGTTAAACAAATTGAACCAGGTGAAACGATTAGTTATGGAGCGACTTATACCGCTCGGGAGAAAGAATGGATTGGTACGGTTCCATTGGGATATGGTGATGGCTGGATTCGTAAATTACAAGGATTTCATGTTCTAGTAAACGGCAAAAAATATCCGATTGTTGGCCGGGTCTGCATGGACCAATTTATGGTGAAACTTGATCAACATTTTCCAGTTGACACACCAGTAGTTATTATTGGTGAACAACAAGGGAACGCTGTCACAACAGACGATGTGGCAAGGCATTTAGATACAATCAACTATGAAATTCCTTGCATGATTAACCAGCGTGTTCCGAGAGTTTATCATAACGTGAATAAATGAAATAGCGTCAAAATCCCATTTCATTCGTAATTTCGCTTTACGAAACTTAGCGAATAATGTTATGCTACTTACAGATTTGCTGTTCGTAAATTGTTGGGGGTGTAAGGATGTCTGATAATTCACAAGAGGTGGTTGTCGAACTACCGATGTCTTTACTTAATGAGTGCGATGAATTAGTTGGCTCAGAGCAAGATCACTCTAATCATCAAGAACTCATTTTGCAGGCTGTTCACAGCTACGTCAAAGAAGAGAAGAAACGTCAAATCAAAGAAAAGATGCGCCGTGGTTACGTAGAAATGAAAAATATCAACTTAGATATCGCATCTGAAGCTTTCCAAGCTGAAGAGGAGGCTGAAACCACTCTTGAGCGCTTAGTGAGTGGGGTGTAAATAACTTGTACGTTAAACGAGGCGATGTCTACTACGCAGACTTGACGCCCGTAGTAGGATCTGAACAAGGCGGTGTTCGCCCGGTTCTTATTATACAAAACAATATTGGAAATCGTTTTAGTCCAACCGTCATCGTAGCAGCAATTACAGCACAAATACAAAAAGCAAAACTACCGACACACGTCGAAATTGACTCTGAAAAGTACGAATTTGAACGAGATTCGGTTATTTTGCTGGAACAAATACGAACAATCGACAAACAGCGTTTAACTGATCAAATTACAACGTTAGACGAATTTTTGATGGGACAAGTCGATGACGCCTTGCAAATTAGCCTTGGACTTATGGATTTATAATTCATCATATGAACCACCTATTGTTTGCAATAGGTGGTTTTTCATGTGTATGTGGTACATGGTGATTGGCTATTTTATGTAATTAGTGGTCATGACTTTATGTATCTGTAAATTAAAGATATAATGACTGCAAGTGCGTAAAAGGCTAAAATTTTCAGAATAATGTAGAAAAATATATCATTTAGTGGTAAATTGATAATAATAGTCTATTTATGGAGGTTTTGGAACGACATGAAGGTAAAAGAAGTCGTATTAGAGAATAGTGATCAGCTAATTGATCGCTGGATTAGTCAGTTGGAGAACGACTCATTACAAGATTACACGTCAACCATTTCTGGTGACATGGTTGAGCAAATGAATAAAGAATTTGCCGAAGTGGTCATGCAGAGCATGAAAGAAGAGAATAATCAACTTGAGGCTTTAGACCAATTTGCCGAGAAGGTTGTTAATTTAGGCTGGCCGTTTGGTTACATTGCTGAGGGGCTTCAAGCATTTCGTACGGAAAGTACTAAGTTCGTACTTGATCAGTTAGATACTGATAATAAAGACGAATTTGTTGAGGTAATGGAAAGTGTGAACAATTGGATTGATCCTTTAAAGATTCGATTAATGAATCAGTATTCGACTAATTGGAACAATATTCTGTCGATGCAGAAATTAGCGTTAGAAGAATTGTCAGCCCCACTTATCCCTGTAATGGACGAGATTACGGTTATGCCATTAGTAGGTACGATTGATACAGATCGTGCGAAACTAATCATGGAAAATTTACTAAACGGTGTCGTGAAAAACCGTACAGATGTTGTATTAATTGATATTACGGGAGTGCCAGTAGTCGATACGATGGTTGCACACCATATTATTCAAGCAGCTGAAGCAGTAAGGTTACTAGGAGCAACCTGTATTTTAGTCGGCATTCGTCCAGAAATTGCGCAGACTATTGTTAATCTAGGAATTGATTTAAGTCAATTCCCAACGAAGAGTTCACTCAAGAAAGGATTCCAGACAGCTCTTCAAATGACAGAGCAACAAATCGTCTCAAAGGATTCTAGATCAGAAGATATTGAAGAAATATTAGATTCAGTCGGGAAGGAGTAATTGAGTTGCGTGTACCTATTCTAAAACTCCATAATTATTTATTAGTTTCCATTCAAATTGAATTAGATGACCAAACAGCTATGAAATTCCAAGAAGACTTACTAGGTAAAATACATGATACTGGTGCGTCAGGCGTAGTAATCGACTTAACATCAGTCGAAGTCGTAGATTCATTTATCGCAAAAGTATTTGGGGATGTCGTATCCATGGCTGATTTAATGGGGGCTAAAGTCGTATTTACTGGTGTCCAACCAGCGGTATCGATGACATTAATTGAACTAGGCATATATTTAAAGGAGGTACCGACTGCACTCGATCTGGAGCAGGGTATTATTAAGTTAAGACAAGAATTGGAGGAGAAGTGATGAAGGGAACTCTATCCTCTGTTGTTATTAAGCAAGAATGGGATATTGTCGGTGCAAGACAAGCAGGCAGACAAGTTTCGCAAGGTCTGGGGTTTGGTTCAGTCGATCAAGCCCGAATTGCGACGGCTATCTCAGAATTAGCACGTAATATTTATTTGTACACTGAAGAAGGTGAAATTACATTTGAAGAAGTGCGTGACACTCCTAAAGTTGGTTTGAAAATTATAGCACAAGATCAAGGCCCTGGTATCAAAGATTTAAGTGCCGCAATGAGAGACGGTCACTCAACATCGGGTGGTTTAGGCGCTGGTTTGCCTGGCGTTAAGCGTTTGATGGATCATTTTGATTTAGAATCTGATGAAAATGGAACCAAGGTGACCGCGATTAAGTGGGCTCGGTAGGAGGGATTGGCTGTGAGCTCAATCGAATCAGATATGCAGAATTATAAAGAGTTATTATCGCAGTATTTAAAAACGCGTGATGAAGCCATTTTATATCAAGCAGAACAATTCAGTAAACAATCGATTCAACAAAATATATCTCCCGACGAAATCGTAAATGTACATTATGAAGCTTTGGAAGAAGTTATGCCTAATATGGGCGAAAGTGTGCGTGATTCATTCCAGTTTTTGATTGAAACAATGATTTCTTATGGCTTAGCTTACCAAGAACACCAAGTTCTTAGAGAGAAACAAATCGAATTACGTTCGGAAATTGGTGTAGCGGCCAATATGCAAGAGACATTGTTAAAAACTACAGTGCCATCCGATGAAAAAGTTGACATTGGGGTAAAATCAGTGTCAGCCAAAGAAATGAACGGCGATTATCATCATTTTATTAAAGATGAAGATGGAAATATCGGGATCACCATTGCAGATGTGATCGGAAAAGGCGTTCCAGCTGCTTTTTGCATGTCGATGATTAAGTTTGCGATGGAAAGTTTTTCAGAGAATGAAATTAACCCGCAACGTATATTAGATTCCTTGAACCGAGTGGTTGGTCGTAACTTAGAAGAAGGTATGTTCGTGACAATGTTTTATGGATTTTACGACACAACTGATCATCAATTTTATTATGCTTCTGCAGGCCATGAACCTTGTTACATATTAAGATATGATACAGGTGAATTTGAGGAAATTGATGCAAAGGGTCTTCTGTTAGGCGTGAGTGGTGAAGTTTCATATGAAGAACGCCAAGTTGACGTCCGATCAGGCGATTTAATTATTTTGCTGACAGACGGCGTGACTGAATGCAGAGTGGATGGACGTTTTATTGAACAAGAAGAAGTTCTAGATATTATAAATCAGTTCGCACACCTAGATGCTCAAGGCATTGTAGAAGGTGTGTTTAAATATTTTGAACGTCTACAAGATTTTCAACTACGTGATGACTTCACGTTACTTGTCATAAAAAGAAAAGATTAGTATGTTTGAGTAATAACTGAAACGGGTATGAATGCTTAAAGAGATTAAGAATGGGGGATTAATGATGAATTTACATATCGATGATCATCTTGAACAAGATGTGGGTGTATTAAAACTATCAGGTGAAATCGATGCTTATACTGCTCCACAACTGAAAGAAAAGTTACTAAGTTTAGTAGAGGAAAAACAAAAAGTTGAAGTTGATTTACTTAAAGTAAGTTACATGGACAGTACAGGATTAGGCGTCTTTATTAGTGCGCTGAAATTATCGAAAGAAAAAGGTCATGAATTTAAGTTAGTGAATTTACAAGAGAATGTCTATCGATTATTCAATATTACTGGTTTGAATGAAGTGATCAATATTGAAAATACAGTTGAGGGTGAAATAACATGAAGCAAGCTTTCGATTTTGTTGAGATGAAACTGCCGGCTAAATCAGAATTCGTTGGTGTTTTAAGGCTTACAATCTCTGGCCTCGCTAACCGTATGGGTTTTTCTTATGAAGAAATTGAGGATTTGAAAGTAGCGACATCCGAAGCGATTACGAATGCAGTAAACCATGCCTATTATGATGAAGACACAGGTGAAGTGACGATTGGTTTTGGTATGTATGATGATCGTATTGAAATCATGATTGCTGATCGTGGTGGCAGTTTTGATTTGAAAGAAATCCGCGAACAAATTGGTCCATATAATGATGGAGAAACTTCAGTAGAAGAAATGCGAGAAGGAGGTTTCGGTCTTTTCTTAATTGATGCCCTAATGGATAAAGTCGAAATTAACAATAATCATGGTGTTATTGTCATCATGACGAAGTTCTTGTATGAAAATGAGGTGGGGCAGAATGACGACCAAATCTCAACAACACAATAATGAGGAAGATATTTACGAACTCATCACGTACTTGCATAACCATCCAGAAGACGAGGAAATTCAAGAACGGATCATATACCAATATGAGAATTTGGTGCATTCTCTAGCAAAAAAGTACTCTAAGAACAGTGAAATCCATGAAGACTTAGTACAAGTCGGGATGCTAGGTTTAATGGCTGCAATCAGACGATATGATGGCTCTTATGGTAAATCGTTTGAATCATTTGCTGTTCCCACAATTATAGGTGAAATCAAGCGGTTTATTCGGGACAAGACATGGAGTGTACATGTGCCTAGACGTATTAAAGAATTAGGCCCGAAAATTAAAGCAGCCGTTGAAGAGTTGACGACTGATCACCAAGAGTCGCCATCTGTACGTGAGATTGCGGATTATTTAAATGCTAGTGAAGAAGAAGTGCTAGAAACTATGGAAATGAGCAAAAGCTACAATGCACTATCAACTGATAGACAAATTGAAGCTGATGCGGATGGTAGTACAGTGACGATATTGGATCTTGTAGGGCAACAAGATGAAGGTTATGAACAAATCGACCATAAATTGCTTATAGAAAAGATGTTACCATTATTGAGTGATCGTGAACGTGAAATCCTTGAATGTACGTACTTTGAGAATTTAAGCCAAAAAGAAACTGGTGAACGATTAGGCTTATCGCAAATGCATGTATCACGCCTACAAAGACGTGCCTTAAGGAAATTAAGAGAGTCAATGAGTGAAGAAGACTTGGAGGTTTTATTTTGATTGAAAAGCGAGACCGTATGGAGGTTGCGACTTTTCAAAAACCGAAGAAAGGTAACTATCACTCAGGTGACTCTTTTTTTTATCACGAAACAGAAGATGGTTTTTTCTGTGCCCTGTCAGATGGCTTAGGTAGCGGTGAGGTTGCTAAGGAATCGGCGGATGCTGTCATTGAAGTCATTAAGGACCATCATGACGAGCCCTTAGAACAGATTATAGAAAAAGCAAATCATGTTTTATTCGGCCAAGAATTACGTGGTTGTGTTTTAGGGTTGTTGAAAATCAATTACCATGAAAACACTTTTTCTTATGCTTTAGTCGGGAATATCAGTGTTTTTATGGTGAATGCTGAAGGTAAAAAACAACGGAATATCCCAGTTCCTGGTTATCTATCAGGTGTGGATGCACCAGTTCATGTTCATACCAAACCACTTGAACCAGGTGCATTATTCTTTATGTTTTCAGACGGTGTTAACGAACAACAATTAACAAAAGAATTCTACAATCAGAATTCAATGGATCTAACAGTGGAATGGTTTAACTTACAACAAGATGATTATATGGAAGATGATACAACACTAATAGCCATGAAGTATCTTGGCTAAAAAGAGGTAGCAGAGTGCTGCCTCTTTTTTTGTATTATAGGCCTATATGTGATGTGCGTTGATTTTTGTTATACTTTAAAAGGATTATGATTTGAGGAGGAAGACGAACGTGACAGAAGTCAAAACACAACTAATCGATGTTGTTTCAAAACAAGTAAAATTAGATCAAACGATTGTTCAAACCGTTGTTCAATTATTATCAGACGGTAATACGGTTCCGTTTATCGCCCGTTACCGTAAAGAGCAAACTAAAGGATTAGATGAAACAGAAATCCAAGCCATTCAAGAAACTTACGATTACCAAGAACAATTACACGAACGAAAAGAAGAAGTCATTCGTTTAATAGACGAACAAGGGAAGTTAACTGACGAATTAAAACAAGATATTATGAAAGCAACAAAACTACAGCGAGTGGAAGATTTATACCGTCCTTATAAGCAAAAACGACGGACTCGCGCGACGATTGCCAAGGAAAAAGGTCTCGAACCACTGGCATTAAAAGTATGGGCACAACAAGGGATGAATTTACGGCAAGAGGCAGAGAGTTTTATTTCTGAGGAAAATGAGTTGCCTGATGTGGATGCTGTCATTCAAGGTGTTAATGACATTATAGCTGAATGGATTTCGGATGAACCGGCATTCCGTGATGATATTCGTGCATTTACATACCATCATGGGTTACTTCAAACTGAGTTGAAGAAGAATGCCGAAGACGAACAAGAAATTTATCAGATGTATTACGAATATGAAGAACCTATTCGTAAAATCGTACCTCATCGCGTGTTGGCGATCAACCGTGGTGAAAAAGAAAAAGTTCTAAAAGTATCAATTGAACCACCAGCGGATAAAGTATTGGATTATCTGAAACGAGCGGTGATTCGTAATCAAGATACAGAAGAGGCACAACTCATTGACGAAGCGATTCAAGATAGTTATAAACGTTTAATCCAACCATCGATCGAGCGTGATATTCGTACGTCTTTAACAGATGATGCTGAAGAGCATGCCATTGATATTTTTGCAAAGAACTTACGTAATTTACTCCTACAACCACCGTTGAAAGGCAAAACGATCCTGGGCGTTGACCCTGCTTTTCGGACAGGGTGTAAGTTGTCAGTCGTCGATGATACAGGACAAATGCAAGAAGTAGATGTCATGTATCCTACAGCACCTAAGAAAGACGTAGAAGGTGCTGAGAAGAAAGTGTTACAGTTTTTAAATAAATATCCGATCGAATTAATTGCGATTGGGAATGGGACAGCTTCACGTGAGACGGAACAGTTTATTGCTGATGTCATTCAGAAGCATAATCTAGATGTCGCTTATTTAATTGTAAATGAAGCGGGCGCGAGTGTGTATTCAGCGTCAAAATTAGCTCGGGAAGAGTTTCCTGACTTACAAGTTGAAGAACGTTCTGCCGTATCGATTGCAAGACGTGTACAAGACCCATTAAGTGAGCTTGTTAAAATCGATCCGAAATCGATCGGTGTAGGACAGTATCAACACGACGTTAGTCAGAAGAAGCTGGCGAACTCCCTGCAATTTGTAGTTGAAACAGCAGTAAACCAAGTGGGTGTTAATGTTAATACAGCATCATCTTCACTGCTGCAATATATTTCAGGCTTAAATAAAACCGTTGCCAATAATATCGTCGCTTATCGTGAAGAGAATGGACGTTTTTCAGACCGCAAACAAATCAAGAAAGTTCCGCGTCTGGGGGATAAAACATACGAACAAGCGATTGGCTTCTTAAGAATTTTGGACGGCAATCAACCGCTTGACCGTACATCCATTCACCCTGAAAGCTATGATGTCACAAAACAATTATTAGCTAATATTGATATGACGGTAGAAGCCATTGGAACAGAAGAGATTCGTCAAACATTAGGTGAGAAATCATTGGAACAATTAGGTGAAGGGCTAGATGTCGGCCGTTTGACGTTACAAGATATCGTAGAAGATTTGAAAAAGCCAAACCGCGACCCGCGTGATGAACTGCCAAAACCTTTACTAAAAACGAATGTTTTATCCATGGAAGACTTAGAACAAGGGATGGAGTTACAAGGAACAGTACGGAATGTTGTGGATTTCGGTGCATTTGTGGATATTGGCGTGAAACAAGATGGACTAGTCCACGTATCAAAATTATCTAATCAGTTTGTCCGTAATCCGTTAGATGTGGTAGCAGTTGGCGATATCGTCACTGTATGGATTGAGGAAGTCGATGAGAAACGTCAACGTATTGCCCTAACGATGATACCGATGACAAGTTAAAGTGAATGAACCTACGAACATGAGGTTGTTCGTAGGTTTATTCTATATCAAATTTATAATAGTACCAGCATTGATTGAGTGTCACTATTTGCCGTTTATTTTTATTGGCGAAAGCGCGTTGTAATTGTAGCTGTAACCAACTAGGCATAAACATCACCTACAATCGTTTTATTATATTATATGTAGGTTATTTAAAGATGCTAATATTAGAAAAGAGTGATTTTCCTTGGACGAACATAGATTGCACAAACTCACAGTTGATTTATCTAATCGCTATTTTCAAAAACCATTCAAAGATCACATTATCTTTAACAGACGACTCCGAACGACAGGTGGACGTTATGTTCCTAAGACTCGTACAATTGAAATTAACCCCAAATATTTAGATGAATTAGGGGAAGAAGCATTGATTGGTATTATTAAACATGAGCTGAAGCATTATATGATATAAAAAAAGGGTGGTTTTAACCACCAACCCTAATATGATAATATTATAGACAGTTATAAATATTGGTTTTAACTAATTGTTTGGTTTTAATGGTATTAGTTATCAAATAATTCACTATTTCTACCTATAAAGTCTATTTTCTTTATATTATCTTTTTTATTAGTAGAAATCGGCTCGTTTGTTTGTTTAGTTCTATATTGTTTCTGATAAGAACTTTGAGTTATTGCGTCTAAATATAATTGTTCATAATGCTTTACTCTTTCTTTTTGCTCCTTATTTTGTTTATCTAGTTTATCAATCTTTCCATTGAGTTTTAGTATCTGTGTAATGCAAAATAAAAGTACAGAAGTTTGCAACTAAAAAGTACACAACACTGCAATCAAAAAAAAAGACTTGCCAGCCCAATCAAATACCACTACTGTTATTGGTGTCGAATCAATTAAACAGTGGAGGTTGAAAGGAATGCTGGCAATGTCTGAAATTAATTGTATCAAAGTTTTACGAAATCAAAAATCAAAATCCGTCAATTCAATCGCTGAAATGCTTGGTATTAATTGGCGTACAGCTAAAAAGTACGCCGATAAGGATTGGGTGCCTCAAGAAAACGTGCAACCCAAACAAGGCATGATGCATGAAGAAGGATGGGGTGAGATCGTATCGGATTGGCTTATAGAAGATTATAAACTACCTTACAAAAAGCGTCGTACGAATAAAGCTATTTTTGCACAATTACAAGCCATTGGCTTTGAAGGCTCATATCGTACCGTTTGCCATTTTATTAAAGACTGGCGTGAAGGAAAGATCAACGATGATTCCACGAAGGATAAGGGGTACGAAAGGTTACAACATCCTCCAGGTGAAGCGCAAGTTGATTTTGGCTTGTTAGAAGCTGTTAAAGATGGTCAATATGTCGATGTTCATGGTTTGTCCCTTAGTTTACCTTATAGCAACGCAACTTTTTGTGTTCCGTTACCAAGTGAAAACCAAGAATGTTTCTTAAAAGGGCTAGAAACTATTTTTAAACAAATGGGAGCCGTTCCTAGAGTGCTAAGAATTGATAATTTAAAAGCAGCTGTTATTAAACCTAGGGGACGCCATCAGGAAGTTGAATTCACCCATGAACTCCATCAATTTTCAGCATATTATGGTTGTGAGATTCAAGCTTGTAATCCCTATAGTGGCCATGAAAAAGGTCATGTCGAAAATAAAGTTGGTTATATTCGATATAATTTCACAACACCTGCACCTGTCATGACGTCATATGAACAACTCACAGACTGGTTGGAGGACCAACTGACACAAGATCGCCAACGCCAACATTATGTAAAACAACAAACAATTGAAGACCTTTATCAAGATGAACATCAACACATGCTTCATCTTCCTGATCAAGATTATCCGATATTTAAAGAAAAATGGGTGAAAGCTAATAAATATGGGGAAATTGTGGTCGACCAAGTCAAAGTACATGTACCTAAGAGCTATAATTTTGGACAAGTTCGATTAGTGCTTTATTGGGATCAATTTAAAGTCACATCTCCTAACGGAGAGATCCTTATGAAAGATGTTAGACCGTATATGCATAAAAGAAGACAAATTCCTTGGCAAGGTATTCTATCCTCTTGGCTGGATAAGCCAAGAGCCATAGAGTATTCACGTTACCAACCATACTTGCCGGTTCGAATATTTGAATATATCCGGATTGAGGATCATCGTTTAAGAAAAGAAAGGCTGCGTTGGTTGATTCATCAATTGGCCCAACATGATATGGAACAAATTAATGATCAATTTTATGACTTAATAGATAACGATCTACAACCTGAACACGACGACCATCCATATGATGTTGACTGGAGCCTTTATGATCAAAACATTCCAAGGGGTGAGTCAACATGACGCGGGATATTAAAGCCATGTGCAAGTCACTAAGATTAGCGTATGTAGCAGACGTTTATGAATCAATACCATTTGAAACAAAAGAGCAATTTTTAAAAGAGCTATTTGAAAAGGAATTCGCTTTAAGGGAGGAAGCCAGAGCGGACCGCTTAATGAAGAAGGCGAAGTTCTTACATGTTAAAGAACTGGATGATTATCATTGGGGAAGCCATATCCATTTTCCTCAACAATTAGATAAAGATGAACTGATTTCCCTCAGTTTTATCAAACGCGTCGAAAATGTCATCTTAACAGGAGCACCAGGAACAGGTAAAACCCATCTAGCAACAGCGTTAGGCCGGGAGGCTTGTCGAAATGGTTTTGAGGTCCGATTCTTCCGTGTTTCAGATCTCGTTGATCAATTAGATAGAGCGTGGCAAGACGGAAAATTACGAAACTTTAGGAACAAGTTTAAAACGGTTGATTTAATCGTATTAGATGAAATGGGATACATTCCATTCGGAAAAGAAGGAGCAGAGCTGTTATTTCAACTCATCTCTGAGTGGTATGAACAAAAAAGCTTAATGATCACGTCCAATTTAGAATTTAGTCAATGGAACCGGATATTTTCAGATTCACGTTTAACAGCTGCCTTAGTGGATCGCGTGATCCACCATGCGCATGTACTAAACTTCACTGGAGATAGCTTTAGAGTGAAGCACGCACTATCTAATCAAGAATAGCGAAAAAGGGCTGGCAATCTTATGTATTTTTGATTGCAAAACTATGTATTTTTCTCTTGCAAAATACAGTATCATTTGGTCTTTGCGTTCTAACTCGCTTCTTATACTATTCAATTGAGATATTTGCTTCATCAAGTTATTTACAAAGACATCATATGAATTTAATTTAGAGTTAAGAACTTTTTCATTATCTTTATATTTGGAATAGATAGATGCTACATTTTCTAATAGTGGTAGATTTGAGTCACCTTTTGTTTCAGAAAAAGGGTCTGTAAAACTTTGGTTTAATTTCTCTATTTGCTGGGACATTCTATTTCTCCAAACTGATTTTGAAACTCCTGTATGTTTCTCTAATAAGTAAGGAGAAACATCCACAGTGACTTGACTTCGAACTTCTTTTAATAACTCAATTAAATCTTCATCACTATATTTTTGAGGTCTAACCATTTTTGCTCTTCCTTTCTTCAATTTGATAATTAAGAGCATTAAGTCGTGCAATATCATAAATACTTTTATTTATTGATTGTGTTATACTTTTAATTTCTTCATTATTACTAAGCTCTGGTTTATCCAAATCTTTATGATATTTGAAATGCTTTACGGATTGTTCAATGGCTAAGTTATATGAATTCAATTGCTCTTGATACATTTTGTTTAAAGAATGCGTTGTGTCTTTTAATAGTGCTTGAATTTCATCTTTTTTATTGAAATCAATCTGAAAGAATGGACATAACAAACAATTACTAATACAGTTATTTGGAAAAGACTCATCTTGACAATAGCCACCTTCGATTTCACGCATATTATCAGTATTTTTGATACTCAAAGCACTGTTTTCCTTAATTTGTTGAACTACTTGTAAATTCTCAACTTCTTTTTCTGTATAAAAATTTGTAGAGCGGAACTCATTTTCTAACAGTTGTTGGCTCAGTAGTTTCATTTTACTATCAAGAAAAGTCTCTAAATGATTTGCATAATGGTTTTGAGTCTCTAAACTTGCGTGTCCAGCTAATCTTGCAATTGTAAGGGGATTATAGCCTTGCATTCGCATATTTGAAATTGCCAAATGTCTTGTATCAATTGTAGTTAATGGAATTAAGTCTTCACCTACTACATCACTATAAAAGTCTTGTAATAAATTATAGAAAACAGTAGGCCCCATATAATAATTATCTTCTTTCACTCTTTCTCTGGATGACCACTGTCCCCTTTCACTTAAATAATGTGTTCTCATATAAGATGGAATAATATAATCTTTCTGTTTCAGTGGAATATTTTTAGAATAACGTGAATTGCTTAATTCTATATATGAATCAATCAGTTCTCCGATAGAAGTTGGCATATAAAAAGTAGTTGTTGGTTTTATTTGATACTGTTTTGGTGGTCTTCTTCTTTCCACTTTTAATTTATATTTTCCATTTACTTTTTTAAAATTTTTTCTTTTAAGACTAACGAATTCCTCTGGTCGCATAGGTATAATCATAGTTAATTTCCACCACAATAATATTGGTAGAAATTTCTCTTTTAAGAAGTTGGAATTTGATGAATTGTAAAAACTCATAAGCCGATTATCAAATTCTAAAATATCTTCAAAAGGAGGTAAAGGCTTTGTTTTGGAACTATAAGGCTTAGTATTTCCTTCGATAGTATTAATATAAATCTCACCGTATTCTGGCATAAAAAAATCAAAGAATTCCTTATTATACGTATAATAATAATGCCTTTTAGATTTTGGTACTTGTAATATAATATAGTCAAGCAATTTATCAACATTTTCTCTTTTGTAAAATTCTGTCTCAAAAATGCTATCAGAAATTATATCTATTTTTTGTTTAATCGTTGAAGGTAATAATTCTTCCTCTGTTAAATAAACTGTATAAGATTTTAATAAAGTATTTATTTTTGGATTAAGTTCGAAACCAAATTCGATATTACGCCAAAATCTACCATCCCGAAATTTCCAGACAGAATCATCGAAATCGCAATCAATGATGGCTCCTTTTGTTATTAAAGATTCAAATAGATTCTTATAATAATCTATTTGGTTAGAGTTAAAGGTTTTTAAGTTATCATATTTTATCAAATAATTTTTAAATATTTCTACTCTACTCATTTGTATCACTCCAACATTTTGTATTGAACGGAAGTTAATTCACCTTTAAGATGTTGAAAATCAATATATTCACTTGCATACTCCTTGCCGAATGTTTTTACTGACTGATTTACAACGCCTAATAGACTTAAAATAAGGTGAGTGGTTTTAACTCTTTCATTTATGTTGTCCTCATTGATGTTTTTAAGTTTATCAATTAAGTCATATAACTCTGTTTTAGCACTATTAAGAAATGTGATTTTAGGTATTAAGAAGGGGCAACTATTGCAATTTTTATTTAACTGGACGCAGTTCCCACTAACAAAACATTGTGCTTCTAATTTATAAGAAGGCATTTCCCCATTGTGAATAGATTCTAAATGTTGACTAATATCATCAGAAGACATTTTCGCTACTCTATCAGCTACACTCTGTAATTTACTTCGCTGGTCAAAAAAGAAATTTGCAACATTTTCTACATCATTAGAAGTGAAAATATTCATTAGAGATTCAATAGATTCCGTTTTTTCTTCCATCGTTATTTCACGCTCTTCGTTTTTTGACCATAAATCTACAAGAAGAGAATATAAGAATCCAAAGTGTCCTCTACGAAATAAATGTCTAGTAGCATCTGATGGGTCATCAATTGTAGGTAGAACATAATGTTGTATAGTGTCCTCATCTTTGTGTCCTCTTAATCTAGTTGAAATTGCATTTGCAGCGCCAGCGTGGGTCCCCATTTTGTTAGCAGTAACATAGGAATAAGTTAATAGAGATTTGGTTACGTGACTAAATACGTAATAAGGGAAATCACCTATAAACAATCGTTTTAATTGCTTTCCGTTTGGAACACTTTTCTTGTAACGGGGCATTAGAGTATTTGTATTCTCATTTCTTTCTTTCCGATATAGCTCTAATAAAACTAATGATGTAGCTATTGGAACAATCATATCATTTGGAACAAAGAACTCGTTTAATCCACCCGTTTTATTTATTTTATGGTTGTGGTTTTGCTGTATATCCTTTAATAATCTTGTTGATTCTGAAATAGTTAATCTACTATTCTGAAACCATTCAAACGAAATGTTTTCTTTATTTAATAATGTAAGGCGAGGTGACGGCATATTTGAAATGTCTGGAACTCTCCAAGCATTACTAAAAGACATAAGTAGAAAAAACCAATCCTGACAATATTCAAAACTATCAATAGACTTTTCTAAATGTATATCCATACGAATTACGTGTCTATACATCTTAAAAAACTCATTTTTACTATATATAGAGTGTTTATTTTTATCTTTGATGTTTATATTTTTAATTTGAGGTATCACATTGTATTGCGTTCTTTCACGGCTTTTAACAAAGGATAAAAACGATTTTATATTTTCCTTGTGTGTTTTATAAATATCTTGTTGAAATAGAAATTCGACTTCTTTATTACTTAAGAGATAAACTTCTTTAGTCAATAAGTTCCGAAGTGAAACATAAGCTTTTGCACGGTTAGCAATAGCATTCATTTTATAATGTGTTTTACTGTGATTTATAAAGTGAAGAATAAAATCATCATATAGTTGATGGGTTCTTGGAAGTTCGTGTTCCATACTTTGATTATTTATAATATTCAAAAACCTATCATAAGGGGATTTTTCATTTGAGTAGTCAATAAAGGAATGTCTGCCAAACACTTCCTTGTTGCTATACATATCTTTTGCTTTATTTATATCATCTTTATGAATAAAGCAATAGCCACGATGATTACTGAATATGATAGATTTAGGTAATTTATTATGTTTAACTAAATGAGGTAAATACCAATCTGGACAGCCCATTTCTTTCCTTAATACTGTATGATATATATAATTTTCGTTCCATTGAAGTTCTTGAAATGATTGCTCTAACTTATTAGAAGAATTGTCAATCTTGTTGAGGCTTTCTTTTCTTTTTTCATAGAACTCTTTTACCTCTTTTCTGGGGAGTTTATACATCTTTTTAAAACCATCAAGGTTAATTCTTTTTGGTTTAAGAGCTTTATTCAATTCTGAAATATCGTATTTAAAAAACAAGTCACTATACTCTTCTTTTATTTCGTCACTTGAAATATATAGAGGGCTATTCTTTATTAGAAGATGATAGTTATTATGCTTATTCAAAAATTGGATAAAATCTTCCTTTTTCACAAAGTATCTATTGCCTTTCGAATAATAGTGATTCATATAATTCTTCATTAAATATGAAATCTGGGATTTATCTTTTTTCAATATCATTCTAATATCTTTAATCGAGACTTCATCTTCTAATTGTTGAATAACTTCTTTCAATTCTACTTTTGTAAAAAACATTTTTTCACACCTTTCATTCTGAAAACCACGCTTCATCATACATTGAATTAATCACCTTATTTACACCATCAAGGAATGTTTTACTTTTTTCCATATAAACGAGAGAGGATTCTACTGATTTATCTCCTCTAGCTATTGCTACATCTAAAGGATTGCTTGTAGTTTCTGCGACCCAATTTGAAAATGTTCCACGTCCAATGTGAGTACTCCATTGTTTGCTATCTAAATAAAGTCCATATGTTGATACTTCAATATTATTACTCTTTAAGAGTTTTTCTATGAATATGCTTTTCAATTTATTAAAGTAATATTGATAAGTTGCTCCAGACATTGGCATCTTATTGGAATCAACAAATAAAGCGTTATTGCCACTATTATCTTTGTAACTTTTTAGATGACTTTCATAAAATTTCGCTAACAATTTATTGCTAAAAATGACTTGATTTCTAGGTTTTTTTACATCGTTTGTTCCATCGCTATCAATTAGGTCTGGTCGAAGATTTCTATTTCTTATTATAGCTTCAAGACCTAATTCACCATAGGCCCCTCTTGATTTGAGACTGGACCTGGTGAGATTAACAACATCACCACGCCTTAGTCCACCAAAAAACTGCATATAAACACCTAATGCAATAGGATTTGTGTATTTGTATGCTAATTGTAGGAACTCTATTATATAATTAGGGTGTATTTCGTGTATTAAATCGTCACTCTCGCTTGAATTTGGTTTAGAATAAAGGTCAAAAAAATTATTGAATCTATCTACTTTTCTTGTTTGTATTTCTGAAACCGTGGAAGGATTATTTATCACTCTGATTTCGACTAGATAAAATAGAAAATCCCTTAATACAAGTATGTTATGATTGATAGTAACTGCGGATTTATTTTCAGATACTAATTGGTTAAGGTAATATTCTACTTTGAAGAAGTCTAATGTTGATAATCTAGCTTCTGACTCATCGAATATAAATATATTTTTATTTAGCCAATTTAAAAACGAAGTGATTATCTGACCTCTGCTCTTCAATGTATTATACTTCGCACCTCTTTTTGTATATAGAAAATTAGAAACGGGATGGACTTTAAATAGCCCTTTGTCATTCAATACAACAATGTGACACATATGTATATCCTGACCCGTTTTTAAAGTTGATTTGCTACTACGCAAAGCGAATTTATATGAAGTCAAATTATCACCTTCTAAAATAGAGTTTCTTCCTATTATATATATAATAACTTAAATAGGAGAGAATTCGTAAAAAATAACTAATTTAATTATCAAAATTATGGTATGTCAACACTAAACTAGACAAAAACGTTAAGGTCTTTCGACTTGAATTCGGTAGGTGTTAAGTAATCCAGTGAACCATGGATGCGAATGTGATTGAACCAGTTCACAAAATCAAATAATTCAAGGTCAAGTTCTTGTTGGTTAATAAAATGGGAACCCCTAACAAACTCTATTTTGATGGCTTTAAACGTGGCTTCAGCAACAGCATTGTCATACGGATTACCTTTGTTGCTCAGGGATCGTTCAATATCGAACGAATTAAGAGCCTCATCAATGATCGTGTTTTTAAATTCGCTTCCCCGGTCCGTGTGAAACAATTGAAATTGACGAAGATCTTTTTGAACAGATGCAAATGCACGGTGAACTAACCCCGCATCCTTATGGGGGCCAGCACTATGTCCAATAATCTCACGATTATATAAATCGATAAGCACACAAATATAATGCCAGCCATGCCCAACACGAACATAGGTTAAGTCGCTTACCATCACTTTATGTGGTTCGGATTGATCAAACTCACGGTTCAATGAGTTGCCAATCTCAGATTCATTAGCTTGGGATTTCATGGGTTTAAATTGAGCAACCGTATACTTAGATACTAAACCTTGTTCTTTCATAATCCGTCCGATGCGACGTCGAGAGACGGTCCACCCTAATTTAGCGAGTTCAACTTTAATTTTTCGTTGACCATAGTTTTGTCGGCTATCTTTAAATAGTTGAACAATCTGTTCTACGAGTTCGTTCTCGGTGTTCTCACGAGCTTTAGATTCATAATAGTACGTACTTTTAGGAATTTGTAGGACGTCACACATTGCTGATACCGAGTATTTGTGACGGTTTTGACGAATCACATCTACTTTCGTCCCATAATCAGCGCGGCTTGCTTTAAAATATCATTTTCCATAGCCAGTTGTTGATTTTTATTGCGTAGTTGTATAAGTTCTTCCTGTTCAGGTGTCCGATTGTCTTTTTCTTCAAAGGACCCGCTATCACGGTATTGCTTGACCCACCTATCGAAGGTGGAAGACGTTAATTCGTATTCTTTAATAATATCAGCACGAGGTTTTCCTGACGTATAAAGCTGTACTAATTGTTCTTTGAATTCCTTTGAAAACGATCTTCTTTGACGTTTGGTCATATGTTTTCTCCTCAGTTTTTATATTTGAACCAAGTGTATATGACCTTAGTGAAACTGTCCAATTAAGTGTAACCGGTCCATTATGATATTTTTAAGTGAAGCAAGTATAAAGGGGATGACTTTTATGGAGTTTAATTGGTTGAAGGAAAAAGTGGATAGACCTTTAATAGATTTATTTCAAACTAGTGCTGAACTGACACCTTATATTGGGAACACTCTACAAGCAATAAAAATGAGACGTTTAGAAAGTAGAGTAGAACAACATAAGAAGAAGTTAGAGGTTATAAACCAATATCTAGGAATCAGCAAACTATCTGTTGAGTTTTTTAGTGAAAGGATTTTTCCCATAGTATTAGGGGATTTGATTGAAGAACACGAAGATGCGAAAATCAATTTCATATTTAATGGAGTTACAAATGTTTTTATTGAGGAAGAGACCGAAGAATCTGTAATCTTAACGCATTTTGATACTTTAAGAAGCCTTCGTTATGTGGATATTAAGAGATTCTTTGTAATTGCTGATAAATTCCGACATATTAGTGAGTATCCACTAAATAATAACGAACCCATAACTGAAAGAATTGACGACAAGCTTGTATCGTTAGGGTTAATAAATACACCAACCTTTTGGGAACAAGATGTAAGGCATAAATTAGAGGATATAAGTGTCACTTCTTATGGAAGTGAGTTTATGTGTTTTATTAAATCGGATGATGAATTTGATGTTAAGCATAGTGATATAGAAGGTGAAAGTAAAGACCCGAATGAATGGTTAAAGGAAATAAAAAAAAGAGGTAAATAATAAGTTAAAACCAAATAAAGAAACGAAGAATGCAACAAAACTCTTGTGTAAAGCAGATTTGTTTATAATTAAAACCCAACAAGTAGTTAAAACCTATATTTATCATATAATTGCCATTATCATCTACATATTGAAGTCAAACCATTTCATCATCGTAGTCACGAATTCCGTGAGCTAATGAAACAAACAGATTCCCCACGCTTTTGTGAACAACTTCCATCAGAAGTAAGTAAGCAGCGATTACAATATAAATGTACAAATTGCGAATTGATCTTTAAGCGCAAAAGACGTATTAATACACAAAAATATCGTTGTAGTAAGTGTGGAGGTCGTATTAAAGAATTGGTTTCAGGTGATTGACAATCATTTTAGTTAAATGATACATTATGAAAGCTGTCAAAAGAACGATGAAAAAGTTTGCCCAAAAATAAACTAATTTCTATTGAACTAATTGACAGGAAAATAAAGATGTTATATGATACTAAATGTCGCTGAAAAACGTCAGCGTTTTACATCATGAGAAAGCATCATTGAAAACGAAATAAAATGTAAAAAAACACTTTACATGGATGGCGAAACAATTTATAATAATTTCTGCATTGAGCCAATTAACACTTTGAAAATATTCCAGCGTAGCTCAGAGGTAGAGCAATCGGCTGTTAACCGATTGGTCGCAGGTTCGAATCCTGCCGCTGGAGCCATGGAGAAGTACCCAAGTGGCTGAAGGGACACCCCTGCTAAGGGTGCAGGTCGCGTAAGCGGCGCGAGGGTTCAAATCCCTCCTTCTCCGCCATTAAAATGGCCCGTTGGTCAAGTGGTTAAGACACTGCCCTTTCACGGCAGTAACACGGGTTCGAATCCCGTACGGGTCACTTGGTCCGGTAGTTCAGTTGGTTAGAATGCCTGCCTGTCACGCAGGAGGTCGCGGGTTCGAGTCCCGTCCGGACCGCCATATTATATTAAGTTGGGCCATGGCCAAGCGGTAAGGCAACGGCTTTTGGTGCCGTCATGCGTAGGTTCGAATCCTACTGGCCCAGCCAACATTTTTTACAATTCAATAAATCAAATTAAGTCTTTTTTTATGTCTTTTAATCAATAGATTGATTTTATAGAATAAAGGTAAGGTCATTCTAAGAGGATCTATTGAACTTTCTAAGCCTATAACTTGCGGCCGTGGCGGAACGGCAGACGCGCTAGGTTGAGGGCCTAGTGGGGTTTTCCCCGTGGAGGTTCAAATCCTCTCGGCCGCACCATTTAACAAACTTAATTTTATTCTTGCAATCACTTATTATGTTTGATATTATAGTGTTTGTCGCAATAAGCGCCCGTAGCTCAATTGGACAGAGCGTTTGACTACGGATCAAGAGGCTAGGGGTTCGACTCCTCTCGGGCGCACCATTTATATATAATAGATCTTGCGGGTGTAGTTTAATGGTAAAACCTCAGCCTTCCAAGCTGATGTTGTGGGTTCGATTCCCATCACCCGCTCCATATATGGGCCTGTAGCTCAGTTCGGTTAGAGCGCACGCCTGATAAGCGTGAGGTCGGTGGTTCAAGTCCACTCAGGCCCACCATATAAATACATCGAACCTTGAAAACTAAACAAAATAGCCTGTCGTCAATTCGTTTTTCTTCTTATTTGTTAATAGGAAGAAAGCGGAGACGAAATAAGAAACAACAATAAGCCAAATCAAACACTTTAATTCGAGAGTTTGATCCTGGCTCAGGACGAACGCTGGCGGCGTGCCTAATACATGCAAGTCGAGCGCGGGAAGCGAGCTGAAGCCCTTCGGGGTGGACGCTCGTGGAACGAGCGGCGGACGGGTGAGTAACACGTGGGCAACCTACCTGTGAGACGGGGATAACTCCGGGAAACCGGGGCTAATACCGGATAACGCATCGAACCGCATGGTTCGATGATCAAAGATGGCTTCTAGCTATCACTCACAGATGGGCCCGCGGCGCATTAGTTAGTTGGTGAGGTAACGGCTCACCAAGGCGACGATGCGTAGCCGACCTGAGAGGGTGATCGGCCACACTGGGACTGAGACACGGCCCAGACTCCTACGGGAGGCAGCAGTAGGGAATCATCCGCAATGGACGCAAGTCTGACGGTGCAACGCCGCGTGAGCGATGAAGGTCTTCGGATCGTAAAGCTCTGTTGTGAGGGAAGAACAAGTGCCGTTCGAATAGGGCGGCACCTTGACGGTACCTCACCAGAAAGCCCCGGCTAACTACGTGCCAGCAGCCGCGGTAATACGTAGGGGGCAAGCGTTGTCCGGAATTATTGGGCGTAAAGCGCGCGCAGGCGGTTCCTTAAGTCTGATGTGAAAGGCCACAGCTCAACTGTGGAGGGCCATTGGAAACTGGGGAACTTGAGGACAGAAGAGGAGAGCGGAATTCCACGTGTAGCGGTGAAATGCGTAGATATGTGGAGGAACACCAGTGGCGAAGGCGGCTCTCTGGTCTGTAACTGACGCTGAGGCGCGAAAGCATGGGTAGCGAACAGGATTAGATACCCTGGTAGTCCATGCCGTAAACGTTGAGTGCTAGGTGTTAGGGGGTCCAACCCTTAGTGCTGCAGTTAACGCAATAAGCACTCCGCCTGGGGAGTACGGCCGCAAGGCTGAAACTCAAAGGAATTGACGGGGGCCTGCACAAGCGGTGGAGCATGTGGTTTAATTCGACGCAACGCGAAGAACCTTACCAGGTCTTGACATCTTCGGACAGCCCAAGAGATTGGGTCTTCCCTTCGGGGACCGAATGACAGGTGGTGCATGGTTGTCGTCAGCTCGTGTCGTGAGATGTTGGGTTAAGTCCCGTAACGAGCGCAACCCCTGATCTTAGTTGCCAGCATTCAGTTGGGCACTCTAGGATGACTGCCGGTGACAAACCGGAGGAAGGCGGGGATGACGTCAAATCATCATGCCCCTTATGACCTGGGCTACACACGTGCTACAATGGATGGTACAAAGGGAAGCCAAACCGCGAGGTCAAGCTAATCCCATAAAGCCATTCTCAGTTCGGATTGTAGGCTGCAACTCGCCTGCATGAAGCCGGAATCGCTAGTAATCGCGGATCAGAATGCCGCGGTGAATACGTTCCCAGGCCTTGTACACACCGCCCGTCACACCACGAGAGTTGGCAACACCCGAAGTCGGTGGGGTAACCTTCACGGAGCCAGCCGCCGAAGGTGGGGCCAATGATTGGGGTGAAGTCGTAACAAGGTAGCCGTATCGGAAGGTGCGGCTGGATCACCTCCTTTCTAAGGAATATAGGAGGCGACAGTGCTATTTTGTTTAGTTTTGAAGGATCGATGATCCTTTGAAAAGTACCTTGAAAACTAGATAAGATGAGATACCAAAGCATCGAAAAGCAAGTAAAGACACAAGCGTCTTTTCACGCATAACTTGATGGTTCGCCATGAAGTTAAGAGTTAGTTAAGTGAACAAGGGCGCACGGTGGATGCCTTGGCACTAGGAGTCGAAGAAGGACGGGACAAACACCGATATGCCTCGGCGAGCAGTAAGTAAGCGTCGACCCGGGGATGTCCGAATGGGGAAACCCACGACCCGTAATGGGGTCGTATCCATGGCTGAATACATAGGTCATGGAAGACAACTCAGGGAACTGAAACATCTCAGTACCTGAAGGAAGAGAAAGCAGCCGCGATTTCCTGAGTAGCGGCGAGCGAAACGGAAACAGCCCAAACCAAGGCGCATGCGTCTTGGGGTTGTAGGACACGCCAAACGGAGTGATCAAGATACACGGTAGATGAAGCAACCTGGAACGGTTCGCCAGAGACGGTAATAGCCCGGTAATCGAAACGGTGTATCCTCCGGCGTGGATCCTGAGTACGACGGAACACGTGTTATTCCGTCGGAATCCGGGAGGACCATCTCCCAAGGCTAAATACTCCCTAGTGACCGATAGTGAACCAGTACCGTGAGGGAAAGGTGAAAAGCACCCCGGAAGGGGAGTGAAATAGAACCTGAAACCGTGTGCCTACAAGTAGTCGAAGCCCGTTAATGGGTGACGGCGTGCCTTTTGTAGAATGAACCGGCGAGTTACGAGGACGAGCAAGGTTAAAGAGCAGATCTGGAGCCGCAGCGAAAGCGAGTCTGAACAGGGCGCATTAGTTCGTCATCGTAGACCCGAAACTGTGTGATCTACCCATGTCCAGGGTGAAGGTCAGGTAACACTGACTGGAGGCCCGAACCCACGTATGTTGAAAAATGCGGGGATGAGGTGTGGGTAGCGGTGAAATGCCAATCGAACACAGAGATAGCTGGTTCTCTCCGAAATAGCTTTAGGGCTAGCCTCAACGTAGCGAGTCTTGGAGGTAGAGCACTGATTGGACTAGGGGCCCCTATCGGGTTACCGAATTCAGTCAAACTCCGAATGCCAATGACTTACCGTTGGGAGTCAGACTATGGGTGATAAGGTTCATAGTCGAAAGGGAAACAGCCCAGACCGCCAGCTAAGGTCCCTAAGTATGTGTTAAGTGGGAAAGGATGTGACGTTGCTCAGACAACCAGGATGTTAGCTTAGAAGCAGCTATCATTTAAAGAGTGCGTAATAGCTCACTGGTCGAGTGACGTTGCGCCGAAAATTTACCGGGGCTAAACACATCACCGAAGCTGCGGATTGTCCGCAGGACAATGGTAGGAGAGCGTTCTAAGGGCTTAGAAGTCAGACCGTGAGGACTGGTGGAGCGCTTAGAAGTGAGAATGCCGGTATGAGTAGCGAAAAAGAAGTGAGAATCTTCTTCACCGTAAGCCTAAGGTTTCCTGAGGAAGGCTCGTCCGCTCAGGGTAAGTCGGGACCTAAGCCGAGGCCGAAAGGCGTAGGCGATGGCCAACAGGTTGAAATTCCTGTACCACCTCCTTTCCGTTCGAACGACGGGGAGACGCAGGAGGATAAGGGAAGCGTGCCACCGGATGTGCACGCCCAAGCAGAGAGTGTGATGGATAGGCAAATCCGTCCATCGGACGCATGATCTGTGATGGGGAGGGAACATAAGTACCGAAGTCCCGGATTTCACACTGCCTAGAAAAGCCTCTAGTGAGGAAAGAGGTGCCCGTACCGCAAACCGACACAGGTAGGCGAGGAGAGTATCCTAAGGTGATCGGGAGAACTCTCGTTAAGGAACTCGGCAAAATGACCCCGTAACCTCGGGAGAAGGGGTGCTCATCTAGGCTACGGCCTAGGGAGCCGCAGTGAAAAGGCCCAAGCGACTGTTTATCAAAAACACAGGTCTCTGCGAAGCCGTAAGGCGAAGTATAGGGGCTGACACCTGCCCGGTGCTGGAAGGTTAAGGGGATGCGTTCGTCCTTCGGGACAAAGCGTTGAACCGAAGCCCCAGTAAACGGCGGCCGTAACTATAACGGTCCTAAGGTAGCGAAATTCCTTGTCGGGTAAGTTCCGACCCGCACGAAAGGTGCAACGACTTGGGCACTGTCTCAACGAGAGACCCGGTGAAATTATACTATGCGTGAAAATGCGCATTACCCGCGACAAGACGGAAAGACCCCGTGGAGCTTTACTGTAGCCTGATATTGAATGTTGGTACAGCTTGTACAGGATAGGTGGGAGCCTGAGATGCCGGAGCGCAAGCTTCGGCGGAGGCGCCGGTGGGATACCACCCTGGCTGTACGGACATTCTAACCCCGAGCCGTGATCCGGTTCGGAGACAGTGTCAGGTGGGCAGTTTGACTGGGGCGGTCGCCTCCCAAAGAGTAACGGAGGCGCCCAAAGGTTCCCTCAGAATGGTTGGAAATCATTCGCAGAGTGTAAAGGCAGAAGGGAGCTTGACTGCGAGACTTACAAGTCGAGCAGGGACGAAAGTCGGGCTTAGTGATCCGGCGGTTCCGCATGGAAGGGCCGTCGCTCAACGGATAAAAGCTACCCCGGGGATAACAGGCTTATCTCCCCCAAGAGTCCACATCGACGGGGAGGTTTGGCACCTCGATGTCGGCTCATCGCATCCTGGGGCTGTAGTCGGTCCCAAGGGTTGGGCTGTTCGCCCATTAAAGCGGTACGCGAGCTGGGTTCAGAACGTCGTGAGACAGTTCGGTCCCTATCTGTCGTGGGCGTTGGAAATTTGAGAGGAGCTGTCCTTAGTACGAGAGGACCGGGATGGACACACCGCTGGTGTACCAGTTGTTCCACCAGGAGCACTGCTGGGTAGCTACGTGTGGTCGGGATAAGTGCTGAAAGCATCTAAGCATGAAGCCCCCCTCAAGATGAGATTTCCCATTGCCTCGAGCAAGTAAGATCCCTCAGAGACGATGAGGTTGATAGGTCCGAGGTGGAAGCGTGGTGACACGTGGAGCTGACGGATACTAATCGATCGAGGACTTAACTAACGGTTAAGACGCCTGGTCGACGTTGCACGGTATCATCTTATCTAGTTTTGAAGGTACTTCATCTTCAATGTCATACAAAGAAATGAAGTCCGGTGGTTATGGCAGAGAGGTCACACCTGTTCCCATGCCGAACACAGCAGTTAAGCTCTCTAGCGCCGATGGTAGTTGGGGTTCTTCCCCTGCGAGAGTAGGACGCCGCCGGGCTTGAAACATTTCATGTATGTATAATCTGCAAAAGATTAACGATTCATTTTTAAGCTGTGGTCTCTTTAGAAGACTAACAGTCAATATCGCGGGGTGGAGCAGTCTGGTAGCTCGTCGGGCTCATAACCCGGAGGTCGTAGGTTCAAATCCTACCCCCGCAACCAAATTAAATTTTCAATAAAATGGTCCGGTAGTTCAGATGGTTAGAATGCCTGCCTGTCACGCAGGAGGTCGCGGGTTCGAGTCCCGTCCGGACCGCCATTTTATTTCAGACCATTTACACCTTGTGACGTTGATCGCAAGGTTTTTTTATGTCTTTTATGACATTTATATTATGATTAATCAAGACTGAAAAGATTTTCTTTATGGAGCGATTTTTGCTATGATACGTATATAATCATTCGAACGAGGGATTTGTATGAAAGAGCGGGAATGGCTTCAAGCGATTAAACCAAATTCCTATAGGCAATCATCTGTTATTAAAGGGTTTGGCGATGATGGAGCAGTGATTAAGCCACCTTTTGGTCATGAATTAGTGATTGTAACAGATGCTATGGTGGAAGATGTCCATTTTTCTTTAGATTATATGTCGTTATATGAAGTGGGATATCGTGTATTAGCAGCCAATATAAGTGATTTAATTGCTATGGGTAGTCAGCCACTTTATTATTTGGTTAGCTTAACTGTTCCTTCTCATTATCACGTTCAAGATATGGCTTTACTATATGAAGGTATGGGTGAGTTGGCTAAGGAAGCACATATGGACTTAATTGGTGGTGACACGACAGGTGGATCCCAATTAACAATTTCAATTACGGCTTATGGATCTGTTTTACCCCACCAAAAACGATTACGTCAGCACGCTAAACCAAAGGATATTGTGTTTACCACGGGTTATTTAGGTGAAGCTGGTTATGGATTTGATTTACTACAATCTAATCCTAATCAATCCAATTATTTTACTAACCGGCACAAAAAGCCAAAACCAAGATTAGCATTTACATATGTAAGCGAAAACTTAACTCGTTTAGCTTTAAACGATATTAGTGATGGACTTGCGACAGAATTAAATGAATTAGCAGAAGCTTCACAGGTTAATATCACGATTGAAGCAGATACTTTGCCAGTTCATCCAGATATGCAACATTTATCAAAAGACAAGCAATTAAAATATGCGTTAACGGCAGGAGAAGACTTTGAATTAGTCGGGACTTGTTCAAATGAGGAATGGGACATGCTTGAAGAGTTATGCGATACATATTCCATTCCAGTAACAAGAATTGGTACTGTGAGTTCGATGGCTTCACCAATGCCTCAAGTATTTCTTGATCAAAATAATCAAGCTCAAGTCCTTACGTCAAGTGGATATGAGCATCAATAATAGGTGGTTAAAATGTTTCAGTTTACAACGTTATCGGAAGAATCGACAAAACAACTGGCAGAAAGAATTGGACAACTGCTACAAGCTAATGATGTTTTGACCCTAGATGGTGATTTAGGAGCAGGGAAGACAACATTCACAAAAGGTTTAGCATCAGGCTTAGATGTGAAGCGAACGGTGAATAGTCCAACGTTTACAATCGTGAAACAGTATCGTGGGCGTTTACCGTTGTTTCATATGGACGTTTATCGTTTAGAAGATAGTGAAGAGGATATTGGATTTGATGATTATTTTGATAGTGAAGGTGTGACTGTGATTGAATGGTCACGATTTATAGAAGAATTTTTACCATCTGAACGTTTACGAATTTATATTGAAAAAACAGGTGATGACAAACGTTTAATCACTTTAACACCATATGGTAGTCGGTTTGAAAGATTATGTGAGGAGATCAAATCATGAATGTACTAGCAATTGACACCTCAAATCAGCCTATGAGTGTGGCTGTACTTAAAGAGGGGGTAATGGCGGCAGAACTTACGATAAATATGAAACGAAATCATTCGATTCAAGTGATGCCGGCAGTCGATTATGTGATGAAACAAGCAGACTTGAAACCTAAGGATATACAGCTAATCGCTATTGCAGAAGGACCTGGTTCATATACAGGTCTACGTATTGGTATGTCATCTGCAAAGTCATTAGCATGGTCACTCGACATCCCTATAGTAGCTATATCAAGTTTGAAAGTATTAGCAGCGCAAGTAACCGATCAAGACAAGCTCATCGCACCCTTTTTTGATGCGCGTCGTAGGAATGTCTATGCAGGTTTATATGAACGGACAACAACAGGTATTGAAACAATCCAATCCGACCGCAATGTTGCAATGACTGATTGGTTAAAAGTTCTCAAAGAAACGAATCGTGATGTGATTATAACGAGTTCAACAAATCATCAATTTACAGACGAAATCTACGATACTTTAGGTCAAAATGTTCGGTTGATCGACCCTGTTCTGCAATATCCGAAAGCGAGCATGCTTGCTTATCTAGCCATGTCAGAAGAGTCCATATCTGTTCATGCGCTGGCACCGCAATACCATCGCATGGTCGAAGCAGAAGCGAAATGGTTGGAAAAACAAAAGGAACGATAAATCATGTCAGAAGTACGTGTACGTAAAATGGAAATTACAGATTTAGATGATGTTATGGACGTAGAACGCGCATCGTTTACTTCACCTTGGAAACGAGATGCTTTTGAAGTCGATTTAGTCAAAAATCGCTTTTCATACTATTTAGTACTAGAGAAAAATGATCGGATCATTGGCTACTGTGGCGTTTGGATTGTTTTAGAAACAGCGCAAATAACCAATATCGCCATTTTGCCGAGTGAACGAGGGCATAGATATGGGGAAAAGTTATTTCGCCAAGTGCTTAAATTAGCTAAACAAATAGGTGCAGAGGAATTATCTTTAGAAGTCAGGCAATCCAATCATGTTGCCCAAAAAATGTATCAAAAGTTTGGCTTAAAAATTGTCGGACGACGTGAAAAATATTATCCAGATCAAGAAGATGCTTATGTTATGTGGGTGAACTTACAATGACTGAACAAAATGAAATCATATTAGCGATTGAAACGAGCTGTGATGAAACAGCAGCAGCAGTCGTTAAAGGTGGAACAGAATTATTATCCAATGTGGTCGCCACGCAAATGGATATTCACCAGAAATTTGGTGGGGTAGTACCTGAAGTGGCTTCACGACATCATATTGAACAAATGACAGCTGTGCTTGAACAAGCAATGGATGAAGCTGATGTTACATTTGATGATGTGGATGCTGTAGCTGTTACGCAAGGACCAGGATTAGTTGGTGCATTATTAGTCGGCGTTAATGCAGCGAAAGCGATTGCTTATGCACATGACTTGCCATTAATTGGGGTCCACCATATTGCGGGTCATATTTACGCTAATCGATTAGAGCAACCATTTGAATTTCCACTTTTATCACTTGTTGTTTCCGGAGGTCATACTGAACTAATTTATATGAATGACCATGGGGATTATCAATTGATCGGTGAGACTCGTGATGACGCAGCAGGGGAAGCGTATGATAAAGTGGCAAAAGCGTTAGAGCTACCTTATCCAGGTGGACCTCAAATTGATCAACTGGCTCAATCAGGAGAGGATACATATCAGTTTCCACGGTCTTATTTAGAAGAAGGATCTTATGATTTTAGTTTTAGTGGTTTGAAAACAGCGGTTATTAATAAGCTCCATCAAAAGCGCCAAAAGAATGAGACGATTGACAGTGAAAATGTCGCGGCATCCTTTCAAGCGAGCGTGATTGATGTCTTGGTTAATAAAACGTATCAAGCAGCCTTAGAACATAATGTGAAGCAATTGATTGTTGCTGGTGGTGTATCAGCCAATCAATCACTACGAGCACGATTACAGGAAAAATTCGAAGGTAGTGGCATTGAATTATGTATTCCACCGCTTTATTTATGCACTGATAATGCAGCGATGATTGGAGCGGCCGCTTCGATTCAGTATCATCGAGGTGATTTTGCAGGGTTAGATCTCAATGCCAATCCAGGATTAATGATGGATTAATTCTTCCACAGCTTTTACACAAAGCTGTGGAATTTTTTTATTAAAGATGAACAAAACAGGCTGTGAGCAAGTGGATAATTCTGTGGATAAATAACCCACAAGTTGTTGATAATGTGCATAACTTTGTTGAAAACCCAGTTTATCAAGAAATTTGCCTGTTGATAAATAAAAAACCCGTTCAATCTAAGATCAAGTAAAACTTCATCTTGATTGAACGGGTTTAAATTAATGACTTGATTCGTACATGTCCCATTGTTCTTGCAGCGTTTCCCATTCTTCCATCAGGTCATCGATCGCTTGTTGATTTTCTTGGATGGTATCATTGATCTCTTGTAAAGTTGAATAATCCCCAGCTAAATCTGGATCGTTCATACGTGATTGTTCATTTTCAATGATTTGTTCATGTTCCTGAATGGAGGACTCAATCGTTTCAATCCGACGTTCTAATTTTCTAAGATCACGTTTAACTTGTTTATCTTGCTCGAATTGTGATTTCGTGGTGTTCACAGAAGACTGTTGTTCCTGTTTAGCTGCTTCCATGGCTTGGATTTCAGCTTCTTCTTGTTTCTTCTCTAAATAGTAATCATAGTCACCAAGATACGTTTTTACACCGTGATGATTCATTTCGAGCACTTGTGTGGCAATGCGATTGATGAAGTAACGATCGTGTGAGACGAATATAATCGTGCCAGGGAAATCAGCTAATGCCGATTCCAGTACTTCTTTACTATCCAAGTCTAAGTGGTTCGTCGGCTCGTCCATAATCAGTACGTTGGCTTGTTGAAGCATGAGTTTCGCTAATAATACGCGCGCTTTCTCACCGCCACTTAGCATACTGACTGTTTTTAATACTTCCTCACCTGTGAATAAGAAGTTTCCGAGTACAGTCCGAACATCTTTCTCATTCATCAGCGGATAATCATCCCATAATTCATCTAAGGCCGTTTTAGAACGATTGAGCGTCGTTTGTTCCTGGTCATAATAGCCGAATTCGACGTTCGTCCCGACTTGGATCACACCATCGACAAACTCCATGCGTTTTAAAATAGCTTTTAATAAAGTCGTTTTACCGACACCATTCGGGCCAACAATCGCAATGCGGTCACCACGGTTTACATTAAAGGTCACATTTTGAAAAATCGGTTCGTCGACTGCTCCGTAACGCGCTTCTAATTGATTGACCTTAAGCACGTCATTACCACTTTTTTGTTTAATATCGAAGCTAAACTTAGCGGAGGCATCGTCTAAATCAGGCCTTTCGATCCGCTCCATCTTCTCTAGTTGTTTCCGTCTCGCTTGCGCACGCTTACTCGTTGAATCGCGTGCAATATTACGCTGGACGAAATCTTCGAGCCGTTTAATTTCACTTTGTTGCTTCTCATAGTGTTTGAGTTGCAACTCATAGTCTTCTTGTCGCTTCTGTAAATAATAGCTATAATTCCCGTTATAGCGCTTAGACGATTGAAACGCCACTTCATATACCACATTAACAGTCTGGTCTAAGAAGTAACGGTCGTGTGAGACGATTACGACAGCACCTTCATAACTATTCAAATAGTTTTCAAGCCAGTTCAACGTATTAATGTCTAAATGGTTGGTTGGCTCGTCTAAGATTAAGACATCTGGCTTGGCGAGTAACAATTTACCGAGCGCGAGCCGCGTTTTTTGTCCGCCACTTAAGTCATTAATCGGTGTTTGATAGTCAAAAGTCCCGAAATTCAGTCCTTGTAAAATGGACTTGATATCAGCTTCGTAGTCAAAGCCACCCATAGCTTGGAATTCGTTTTGTTTTTGATCATAAGTGGCTAACAATTGCTGATAGGACTCATCATCGTCAAAGCCTTCGGGATTAGCCATTTGCAGCTCTAATTCGCGTAATTCATACTCTAGTTTTACGATTTCACTGAAAACTGAAAGCATTTCATTCCAGATGGTTTCGGTTGAATCGAGTCCAGAATGTTGTGCTAAGTAGCCAATTGAGACATCTTTCGGTTTATATATATCCCCTTCATCGTAAGACGATTCGCCTGCCATAATTTGAAGTATGGTAGATTTTCCTGCTCCATTGCGGCCGACGATTGCGATTCGGTCACGATGATGTACTTCTAATTTAATTTTCGATAAAATAGTATCAGCACCAAACGATTTGCCGATATTATCTAATTGCATTACGATCATGATATTCACCTCAACGTGACCTAGTTTATCTTATAGTCTTACTATAAAGCAATGCATGACGATTTTAAATCGTTTTTATAAAGGAGATACCTTAACGATGGTTGATCAAAAAATACCAAAAGCAACGGCCAAACGCTTGCCGTTATATTACCGCCACTTAAATTCTATGCAACAACAAGGGAAACAACGCATTTCATCCAAAGAACTGAGTGATGCTGTCAAAGTCGATTCTGCCACCATTCGCAAAGATTTTTCTTATTTTGGTGAGCTCGGACGTAAAGGCTATGGTTATGATATTGAGCATTTGATTTACGTTTTTCGAAAAGTCCTCGACCAAGATGAAATTGCGCACGTTGCCTTGGTAGGCGTGGGGAATCTAGGCACGGCTCTGCTTAACTATAATTTTATTAAAAATAATAATACCAAAATCGAAATTGCCTTCGATACAAATGATGATAAAATCGGAACAACTATTGGAGGCGTGCCGATTTACAGTGTGAATGACCTCGAAAAGGAGCTCAGTCAAACTAATATTAATGTTGCGATTTTAACTGTCCCGATGCATGCGGCTGAAGAAGTGACTGAACGATTGGTGGAGATAGGGGTTGAAGGGATCTTGAACTTCACACCTGCTCGGTTATCTGTTCCAGATGATGTTCGTGTCCGTCACATTGATTTATCCGTGGAATTACAGTCACTCATTTATTTCTTAAAAAATGAGCAATAAACTGAGCGTATTACCTTTCAATTAACCTAGTAAAACAGTACAATAGTTCGTGAGACGAAAAATCAAAGGAGCTACCACTATGTCGAACGTGTCGAATAAATGGCTAGTCGTATTAGCCGTGCTGTTCGGAACCTTTACGGTTATTTTAAACAATAGCATGTTAAATCCAGTTTTACCGGAATTTATGAATATTTTTGATTCCGATGCGGTAGGCGTTAGTTGGATCTTAACCATCTTTATGATCGCGATGGGTATGACGATGCCGTTAACTGGCTATTTAGGTGACCGTTTTGGTCGTAAAAAAGTCTATATAATTGGTGTATGTCTATTTATTGTGGGCTCGATTTTTGGTGCTCTGTCATCAACGTTGACGATGGTTATAATGGCGCGTTCTGTACAAGGAATTGCGGGCGGTTTAATGTTGCCGAATGCGATGGCACTGATCTTTAATGCCTTTCCGAAAAATGAACGCGGATTTGCGGTTGGTACATATGGCATTTCGGTCATGATTGCACCAGCGATTGGGCCAACAATTGGTGGTTTAATCGCCGAAAACTTGAACTGGATTTATTTATTCATATTTAATATTCCGTTTGCTTTGTTAAGTCTGTTCTTTTCAACAAAATATTTAAAACCAACAGAGTCAGATCCGTCATTGAAGTTCGACGGGCTCGGCTTCTTAATGGTCACACTTGGTGTAGGGCCTGTACTATATGTTCTTGGTCAAGGACGTGAAATTGAAGGACTGGTTAATCTAACTAATGGCTTATTGCTCGCTGTGGGCATTACCTTTATTGCCTTGTTCATTCGTCATGAATTGAGACAACAACAGCCACTTCTTGACTTGCGTGTTTTTAAAATTAAAACTTATCGTTACTCAATTCTAGTCACATCAGCAGCTTCCATTGGATTATTTTCGACGTTGTTCTTAGTCCCGTATTTGATTCAAGAAGCATTCATGCTCGGAATTGTGACGACAGGTTTAATCTTCTTACCGAGCTCATTGCTAAGCGGTGTATTTATGAATGTCGGCGGGAAAATCCTTGATAAAAAAGGGCCTAAACTCGTTATTCCAACAGGCTTAATTATTTTGTCATTAGCGAGTTTTGCCTATGGTTTTGTGGAATTATCAACAGCGGTTTGGGTCATCTTCGTCATTCAGGCAATTCATGGCGCTGGACTTGGTTTCGGAAATATGCCGGCGACAACGGCTGGGATGAACAAAATTCCTGAGAACTTAGTTGCCCAAGGATCAGCGATGAATAACTTGATCCGTCAGTTTTCATCGTCGCTCGGGATTGTATTTTTCTCAGTCTATTATGAAATAAGGCGCGGTCATATGATGTTATTAGACGACTTCTCAACACAAGAAGCCACACTACAAGCGTTAAATGAAGCATTTATCGTAGCTGGAATTATTATTGCTCTAGCCATTCCAGCGGCTTACAAAATGAAAGGTGTCGATGAGGAGGAAAATTAATATGTGTGGACGATTTACGTTAACAGTTGGACCAGATATGTTGGCGAAGCGATTCGAAGTAGACGGAACGATTGCGTGGGAACCAAGCTATAATGTTGCTCCGACCCAAGATGTGATTGCTGTGGTTAACGATGGTGAACAAAATCGAATCGGACAGATGAGCTGGGGGCTTATTCCCTCATGGGCAAAAGACGAGTCCATGCGCCACAATATGATTAATGCCCGCCTAGAAACTGCTGATCAAAAACCGAGTTACAAAAAGTTATTAGTAAAACGACGCTGTTTAATTGTAGCGGATAGTTTTTATGAGTGGATGAAAATTGATGGGGAGAAGCAACCCGTTCGCATTTACTCACCTGATCAGGAACTATTCACCTTTGCTGGATTGTGGGATCGCTGGCAGACTGAAGCGGGAGAAAAAGTAACGTGCACCATCTTAACGAAGGAAGCAAACGATGATATGGCTGAGATCCATCACCGCATGCCTGTTATGTTGCGAGCTGATCAAGAGCAAGAGTGGATCAATTTTGCACCGCAAAATGCTAGTGACATGAAGGATTGGCTCTATACTCAACAAGATTTACCGCTGACGTACGACGTCGTGAGCACTTATGTGAATAATCCGAAGAACAATGATCCTAGCTGTATAGAGCCTGTTAATTTGTGAGTGGAGAGTTGAGTCAAGACTACCGAAATGTGAGTCAAAACTTCTCAAATTTGAATCAAGCAAACTTAAAAATGACACAACGCCTTTTAATTTTGAAGCAACACTTGTACAAAGTGACGCAACCACAGCAGAGTGATTCATTATAATGGAAGCCTTCGTAATAAAGAAGGCTTCTTTTTTGTTAGTAAATAAAAAAGGCGCTGACGAATCAGCGCCTTCCAAAATTTATGATTGTTCGTTTGCCTCTTCTTCCTGTCTAACTTTAATAAATCTCCGAGTCTCATTTACAACAACACCCGAGAGGAGTAGGAGACCGATTAAGTTCGGTACTGCCATTAGACCGTTCATAACGTCAGCGAACGCCCAAACAATATCGATTTTAACGATTGCTCCGAGGAAGATGAGCAAGATAAACGCAGCGCGATAAATATTTAAGCCTTTATGTTTCGTTAAATAGCCGAAACATTTCTCGCCGTAATAAGACCAACCAAGAATGGTCGAGAATGCGAAAAAGACGAGGCCAAGCGATACAATCATTGAACCTGTTGGACCTAAGAAAGCTTCAAAAGATTGTGAGGTTAAACTAGCACCTCTTTCTCCGTCGACATACATATCAGCCATGACAATCGTAATACCTGTGATCGAACATACAACAATCGTATCAATAAATACTTGTGTCATAGATACTAACGCTTGTCGACCTGGATAATCTGTGCGTGCAGCAGCTGCTGCAATAGGTGCTGAACCAAGACCAGCTTCGTTTGAGAAGACACCACGAGCAACACCCCAACGAATAACAGCACCGAGTGCACCACCTGCTACAGCTTGCCCTGTAAAGGCATCTGTGAAAATAAGCGCAACAGCTTCACCTGCCATGCTTAAATTAGAGAATAAGATGATCAATCCACCAAGGACGTAAAATAAAGCCATGAATGGCACGACATAAGCTGTAACACGCCCGATGCTCTTAATACCGCCTAATATAACTAGAGCGGCTAAGGCTGTTAACACAACCCCAGTTACAACAAATGGTACATCAAATGTTGTGTCCAATGCATCTGAAACAGAGTTAGATTGAACCATATTCCCGATACCAAAAGCAGCTACTGAACCGAAAATTGCAAATAAGACCGCAAGCCATTTCATGTTGAGACCCTTTTCAATGTAATACATCGGTCCACCAGACATATTACCATTTGGATCTTTCACACGGTATTTAACGGCTAAAATCGCTTCTGCATATTTTGTTGCCATACCGAATAAGGCGGAGATCCACATCCATAGAACGGCACCAGGACCACCAGCGACAACAGCTGTGGCAACCCCGGCTATATTACCGGTACCAATGGTCGCCGCAAGTGCCGTCGTTAATGATTGAAAGTGTGAAATATCACCTTCTGATTTCTTGTCTTGCTTTTTAGGACTAAAAGATAATTTCAATGCATAAGGTAATGTCTTGAACTGTAAGAAACCGAGACGAAACGTTAGGAAAACCCCTGTCCCAACCAATAAGGTGAGCGTCCAGGGTCCCCAGACGAAGTCACTTATAGCTTCTAAAAAGCTAATCACTTGCTCTTGCATCGTATTCCTCCCTATAATTAAATTTACAACCTATAACAACATCATATATAAAAACAGTTATTTCGACAATAGTATTTCGAAAATTTAGATTAATAGGACGTGTTAGGTTGATAAAATATATGAATAGAAAAGATGAAATATGCGAGCTTATCCATTAAAAAACCGTCATGTAACAAGAACATGACGGTTGAAATTTTATTTACTTTTCTTCATAGCTTGATTGACTGTGAAAAGGCGAATCGCAACACCAAAGTCAACCGCTGCAATAACAGCGAAGACGATGGTTCCGAAATTCCAAATCGTTGTTTCGGCTGTTTCTACTGCTAAATAGATAAATAAAACGCCCATTAATACATAAATCCAAGCTAAAACTGTCGGTGAAATCTTCATGTCTTATCCTCCAAAGAAAATCATTAATGCATTTTCCATATCTTCTAGTTGTCGTTCAAGGTCTTCAATATCCACACTTAACTGAATGATGACGACAAATGCGTTCATCGCCATATGCGCAATAATCGGTACTATAATGCGTTTCGTTTTGACATATAAATACGCAAAGGCAAAGCCCATCGCTGTATACGTTAAGATAAACGTAAAGTCCATATGCAACGCCGCGAAAATTAAGGCTGATAATAGACCGGCAATGATAAAGTTTGTCCGTTTATAAATTTCGCCGAATATAATCTTACGGAAAATAATCTCTTCCAAGATTGGTGCGAATACAATCGGTAATAGAATAAACCACATATTCGCTTCGATAATTTGGATAATTTCCTGGGTATTTTGTGAGCCTTGATCAATTCCAAGTACATAAATATTGATCAAGTTTGCAACAATTTGTGTACCGTAAGCTAAGAATACACCAATAATTGACCATTTGACAATCTCACCAGTTGAAAGCCCACTCCGGTGATTAAGTTCCGCCATATCTTTTCGTAATAAAGTGAAAATCCAAACTGTCGCAAGTGCTAAACTTACAATCGTCCAAAGTACACCCACATCTTGAGGTGGAAGTTTAGGATGGTATATTACCCCTAAAATAACACCTGGTAGCAGTTGAGCTGCAATGTATATAATTAGTATTCCCCAATAACGTCTTGGCAAAATCATCGTCCCTTTCTCGCTTTTTCTATAAATCACAATCTATCTAAACGTTATTCTATACTAATTAATACTTAGAAACAAAAATTTTAATGTTTTCACTTGCAAAATTTTTTGTGATTGCTTATTATAAGAAGTGGATTTAGCACTCGACTAACCCGAGTGCTAATAAACTGATTTAACATTTCAATTAAGAGGAGGTCTTGATCATGTTAAAACCAATAGGAGATCGCGTGATTGTCGAATTAGTTGAGGAAGAATCAACAACAGCAGGGGGCATTGTCCTACCAGACTCAGCTAAGGAGAAACCACAAGAAGGTAAAGTTGTTGCTGTCGGCTCTGGCCGCGTAACAGATAACGGCGAAAAAATTGCGCTAGAAATTAGCGAAGGAGACCGCGTTGTCTATTCTAAATTTGCTGGAACTGAAATCGAAAAAGACGGCAAAGAATACTTAGTTTTACGCGAAAACGACATTCTAGCAGTCGTTCAATAAAGCAAACGCTCGAATCGGTAAAATTTTAAGGAGGTTATGATCATGGCTAAAGAAATTAAGTTTAGTGAAAACGCACGTAACTCAATGCTTAACGGTGTTGATACATTAGCAAACGCTGTGAAAGTGACATTAGGGCCAAAAGGACGTAATGTTGTACTTGATAAACAATTCGGTTCACCACTTATTACTAACGATGGTGTCACAATTGCTAAAGAAATCGAATTAGAAGATCACTTCGAAAACATGGGTGCACAGCTCGTTTCAGAAGTAGCTTCGAAAACAAACGAAATCGCAGGTGACGGTACAACAACTGCGACCGTTCTTGCACAAGCGATGATTCGTGAAGGTCTGAAAAACGTAACATCAGGTGCGAACCCAGTTGGCATTCGTCGTGGTATCGAAAAAGCGACTGAACTAGCAACGGCTGAACTAGCGAAAATTTCAAACCCAATCGAAGGTCGCGAGTCGATTTCACAAGTTGCTTCGATTTCAGCTAGTGACGAAGAAGTCGGTTCACTTATTGCTGAAGCAATGGAACGTGTGGGTAACGACGGTGTCATTACAATCGAAGAATCTAAAGGCTTCAACACAGAACTAGAAGTCGTTGAAGGTATGCAGTTCGATCGCGGTTATGCATCTCCTTACATGGTGACTGATCAAGATAAAATGGAAGCGGAATTAGAAGATCCGTACATCCTCATTACAGATAAGAAAATCCAAAACATTCAAGAAGTACTTCCAGTCTTAGAACAAGTGGTTCAACAAAGCAAGCCAGTACTCATCATTGCAGATGACGTTGAAGGTGAAGCACTTGCGACATTAGTCGTGAACAAACTACGTGGCACATTCAATGCGGTTGCTGTGAAAGCACCAGGCTTCGGTGATCGCCGTAAAGCAATGCTTGAAGACATTGCAACTCTTACAGGCGCAGAAGTGATCACAGAAGACTTAGGTTTCGATCTGAAGAGTGCAACCATCGATCAATTAGGTCGTGCTTCGAAAGTCGTTATTACGAAAGACAATACGACAATCGTTGAAGGTGCTGGTGATAATGACAAACTAGCAGGTCGCGTTAACCAACTACGTGCTCAATTAGAAGAAACAACATCTGATTTCGATAAAGAAAAACTACAAGAACGCTTAGCAAAACTAGCAGGCGGTGTTGCAGTCGTTAAAGTCGGCTCTGCAACCGAAACAGAAATGAAAGAGAAGAAACTACGCATTGAAGACGCGCTTAACTCAACGCGTGCAGCTGTTGAAGAAGGCATCGTAGCCGGTGGTGGAACAGCCTTTGTCAACATCCACAGCAAAGTCGCTGATCTTGACTTAGAAGGTGACGAAGCAACTGGCGCAAGCATCGTACTTCGTGCACTAGAAGAACCAGTTCGCCAAATTGCACACAACGCAGGTCTAGAAGGTTCAATCGTGGTTGAACGTCTGAAAGGCCAAGAAGTTGGCGTTGGATTCAACGCAGCATCAGGCGAATGGATGAACATGGTTGATAACGGCGTCGTAGATCCAACGAAAGTAACCCGTTCAGCCCTACAAAACGCATCATCCGTAGCCGCAATGTTCCTATCGACTGAAGCGGTAGTCGCTGACATTCCAAGCGAGAATGACGGTGGCGGCGCACCAGACATGAGCGGCATGGGTGGCGGCATGCCAGGCATGATGTAAGGAAGTCAACTAAACCCTTACAAATCGAGGTTTATAACCTAATAAGTAAGCAAAAGTAAGAAAAAAGTAAGAAAAAAGTAAGAAATCCTAAAGATTAGTTGCTTTAAATGTAAACAGCCCCTTATTTCTATTTTAGAATTAAGGGGCTGTTTATTTAGTAATGTATTTGTGGAGATGATTCCTAAACTGAAGGTTGTTTCTAATAAATGCGTTATAGATTAGCCATAAGCTCACTGAATTTTTGAGCAGACTTATCTTTACCCGATTGTGTTACATGTAAATAAATCTTCTTAGTCGTTTGTGAGTCTTGATGTCCTACACGGTCCATAATATGTTCTAATGGAACCTCAGCTTCAGCCAATAGGGATATATGAGTATGCCTTAAAGCATGAGGTGTTAATCTGGTGAAGTTTTGATTGATATTTTCTTGGATATGCTTTGTTACTCTGTCCATACGATCACCTATTCTTTTTGATACGAATGTGTACGGGTTATCGAGTTCATTAGTAAATATAAAATCATTAGGACCAACATAATTAGACACTGATTCTTTGAATGATTTAAAACGTTGAAACTCTTCCATCACTTTATGGTCTACATCAATTATACGGGCAATATCATTTTTCGTTGTTACAATATCATACTTCTTTTTATTATTATTGGGATTATAGATTTGTTTAAAAACTCTAATGGTGTTGTTATCAAAGAAAATGTCACCCCAAGTTAAAGCCTGAAGCTCTGAACTTCTCATGCCAGTGTAGCTTAATAATAGAAAAATTTGATAGTCATGTTCTAATCCTATTTCTTTTGCTGTTGATAAAAATTGTTTAAGTTCTTGTTTCTCCATATAGTTTGGAACATCTATATGGTCCTTAAGTTCTTCGACAGTCTTACGTTTTTTAGGAATTCTGGTGTTTTCATTGGGAATGACAGATATAAAATCTTCATGGTAGGCGTATTTGAATATCATGGTAGCAGTAGTATTAACACCAGCAATTGTGTTAAAGGCGTAATTTTGTTCATAAATTAACTTATCTAAAATGGACTGAAACATTTTAGAGTTTATATTTGATACTTTTACATTTTCTAAGTAGTTCTTTAAAATGTTGAGCTCTTTCCCTCTGATTCTAATAGTACTCATTTTTACATCATTAGAATACTTATAATGTTTGAACCACTTATCAGCCAACTCACTGAAGGTAATGTTTCTGTTTAAATTCTTTTCTTCAAGTAATTGTTGCTTTAGATTTTCTTTTGCGTTGTAGGCCTCTTTTTTAGTCTTAAAACCGCCTTTTTTATATTGTGGGTAATCTCCTTTTACTGGATCAAAAGTTGATTCATTAAAATGATAGTACCACGTTGCATTACATCTACATTTTCCGTTGCATTTGCAATTAGGTTTGTAAATTGAACCTTCGCTGAACATTTAAGACCTCCCTATAAAATTTTAGCCCTCAAATTGGTTGAATACCATTAAATTTACTTGTGTGACTGAATTGACTACTTCAAATAGAGTTTCTAAACAAAAATATTAGAAACTATTAGTGTAATTATATAAACCCTCTGATTCGTTAAATCCCCTCCGAAGCTCAAACACTTCTCCGATAAAGTCATGATTCTGTATAGAAATGTCTTCGTTAATCCTTTTTTCTTCAACTATCTCAAAGTTTTTATCTAATATAAGAATCCTATTGTCGGATTTGATTGATTTATATAGATTATATTCTTCTGTTGTTAAATCCTTGTAAACAAGTAATCCAGATGCTTGAAAAACATTTGTCCTTCTAATAAAGAGGAGATCTTCTTTGCTAATTTGAAATCTGATGAAACGGTCGTCAGTCACACGAATTGCATCCACTACTTCTTCAAATGATGTATTCTTACTTAAATATTCATTTTCAAAATTTACAACTTTAACAGGATCCTCTATCTCCATAAAACCAGAAACTAAGTATTTTGGAAATTCTCTATCAGACATATCCGATAAAACAAAAGTGTTCTTTTTAATTTTGGAATTTGAGATTAGTTCAAAGATTAAATGAAATTGTTTAATTTGATAGCTATTTTTTTCATCTATATAATGCTTAATTAAATTTTCGATAAATAAGGTTTCTGTGTCTTCATTTGTACTATCATTTTTTGTTAAATTCTCTATTTTTATTGGATCATGAATTACCCAGCCGTTTTCATACTTTTCATCAGTTATTAACAACAACAAGCATCTAAATGATTTTTCTACTAAGTTATATTTAATAATGTTGTTAATTTTTGTATCGATGAGTTCTGCTTTGCCTGTGTTAAGTAATTTGCTAGTAACTAAAAACTCATCATACCTCATATCGAATAGAGCTGCGATTTTATATAGTGTTTCATTTCTTGGTATGTGCGATCCTTCTTCTGCTCTCGCTAATGTGGCGTGACTTACATTTAGTGCTTCTGCCATCTTCCTTTGACTAGAAAAACCTTTTTCTTTCCTTCTTTCGCAAAGAAAATTCCCAAAAAAATTCAAGTCCATAATATAAAACTCCTTAATCAATATTTTGTACTCTGATTATACAATTTATCAAAAATATTTGCAACATCTATTATTTGTGGTTATAATATAATCAAAATATAGAAAGGAGTGAAACAAAATGGATTTGAAAGAAGTACAGGTAATTATGACTGCCCAAGACATTTCTGATTTATTGGGCATCTCACGAAAGAAAGTGTATGAACTAATGAATACCTCTAATGAGGAAGGAGGTATTCCTGTAATCAGCATTGGGTACAGCAAACGTGTTTTGAAGGAAGACTTCTTACAATGGTTAACTAACCAACGTGATGTTTCACCAATGTAAGGGGCATGGTTCTTAATTGTCTTAATTAGCTTTGAAGTCAGGCCATGCAAGCAATTAAATTAAGAACTTAAATTCTCGTTAAGTTCTTAATAAGAAGGAAGGGATAAAAATGGGTAAATTTTCAGAAGATCCAATTAAAGTTGAAAACCATGACATATCGGGTTTTCCAACTGAAGTGTTTCCTAATTGGATTAAAAATTATGTTGAGATGATTTCAGAAGAATTCGAGACGAGTGTAGATTTAGTTTCAAATGCAGCATTGTCAGCGTTAGCGACATCTTTACTGAAAAAATTTGTTTTTTATAGTAAAGATACAGACTGGAAATTAGACCTTAATCTCTACATTTTACTTGGAGCGCCGCCTGGTTCTAAAAAGGACGCAGTCATTCAAAAGGTTTTTGAACCAATTTATGATTTAGATGAGCAAGAACAAGCTCTTCATAAACAAAAAGTACCTCAAATTCAATCGAGATTAGACATGTTTCGATATCAATACGAGCGATTACTAAAAAAAACTAATGGGTCTGATAAGAATCAAGAAGATAATGAAGAAAAGTTAGAAGAGTTAAAAGAAAAGATTTCTAATTTAGAAAGCTTATTAGAATATAAGCACTTTTTGATTGGTGGGGATATAACTCAAGAGAAATTAGGTGAAATGATTGAACGTAATGATGGTTCAATTTCAGTTGTGACAGGGGAAGCCAGTGAATTGGTAGACCATATATCGGGGCGATACAACAATAAAAGTATGGATTTATTGCTTAAAGCCTGGGAAGGAAATAATGCAACATCATTTCGAAAGACTAGAGAGGGAACGATTTTATTTAAACCATTATTGAATTTGAACTTATTCACCCAACCATCAGTGATATCAAGCATGCGTGGATTTGCAGATCGTGGCTTAATTCAACGATTTTTATTAACCAACATTGAAAGCAAATCTGAATCTAAAAATTTCCCTAAACTAAACTTAAGCTCAGCTGAAAAGGAAGTGATAAAGGATAATTTTGAATCAAATCTATTAAAATTGTTTCACTTAAGCGTAGAAAATAAGCCGACTGAAGTAGAAGTTAGTGAAGATGTTAAGTCTTTCTATCATCAAGTTAAACAACAAGTAAAAACAGAAAGAGACAACGAGGATTTAAGTGAAATGGTCCGAGAGTGGGAGGAGAAAGCTTTTGGTAACATAATGAAGGTAGTTACACTTTTAGCAATTGCAACAAAATTTCAAGGTGATAACTTAAACGATTTAAAGCTAGAACATGAAGATTTAATAAAAGCTTTAAAACTTTATCAACATTACTCCAAGAATTTCCGAAAAGCATTCAAAATGCTTTCGAGTAACGTGCTACAGAGTGATCTGAGTTATTTATTTTCACGCTTACTAGATTTAGAAGGGACTGGGACTTTGGAGAAAGGTCTAGTCAGTTCTACGGTAATGAACAATTACGTTAGAAAGTATCGGAAGGATGAAAGAATTAAGTTGTTGGAAGTTCTCGAAGATCATAACTTAATTCTAATAAAAAGGGATGGAAGAGCAATAACAGTGCAAATCCATCCAGAAATTCTGAAGTTGCCTCGAAATGAGGCCATGAAGTTTATTGTACGATAAACTTTGGTATTATTTTAACACTAATAAAATTGAAGTTCAATTTTATTAGTGTTAAATGCTTTATTAGGATGTAGTATAAGAGCTTATACTTCTATACTTTCATTCTATGCTTTAATGTATACATTTATAATGCCTGGCATGACAGTCAATCAGCTTATAAATGTTTAAAAAGTGTTTACACTGATTGTTTACACTCAAAAACTTGTCATGTCAGGTACTATAAGCTTTTTTATAATTAAATGTTTACATTTTCAATGAGTTTGATCATTTATGTAAACAATTTTAAATAGTGTTAATGCAAAAATCTTGATGTGACAGCATGTATGACTGTTTACATTTTTGTTAAGGAGGTAAGCTTATTCAACCACAAGAAACGCTGGAAGTTGATGGGGTTGTGATACCGTATTACCACTTCAGGTATTACGGGGACTACTCAAAAGCCTTACACAGAACTTCGGACAGGAAGACTTATAAAGACACCCTCGATGTTACAAGCAGAGCAGAACTAAGAGAACTTTTGATAAAAGAAACGAATAAACAATATGACTTCTTTGGCGAATACAGTGAAAGTCACCCTGTATTTAGTAAGGCAATGCTTATTATTATTCATTCTTTCACCGATCTCAAACCACGTGATCTCGATAATTATTACTATAAGCCCGTTATAGACACCGTGAAGCACCTTAATGTTATTACGGATGATACATGGAGCGAGTGTTCAATCACTGTTTACGGTAGACAAGACACTAAAAACTATATTGAAGTTGTCGTTGTTCCACATGATAAGTTTTTAAACTTTATGCAGAATACAAACATTGAAAATCTTAATGATGTAATGGCTGAAGAAACGAATATTCAACCCTATTCAAACATTAAAAGAAAGAGGGAGGAAACGCTCAAATTTTTCGGCGATTGATATTAAAAATAGACTTAAAATAGTATTTAAAAACACCGTTAAAAAGAGTTGTGTATCGTGACTCCTGACTAACAGTGAAATTAAAGGGGATTTTAAGTCTTGCAATTCGATTCGAAACCCTTTCATATCAAGGTTTAAAGGTTTGAATCTACCGAAAAAATAAGACGGGTGAAATTCAATAAGTGAGAGGAAGGTAGTTGCAAAACCCTTTGTGCAAGCTGCCTTTCTCGAACAGTCGATTTTAACATTATAAAACGATAATCGAGGTGATAAAATATGGACATTTTTAAAGATATGGTGGTAGATTATCATGATAAGCTAGATAAGAGACGTCTAGCCATTTTGTGTGACTTAGTTAAATTTCGAGCGTTAACGACAAATCAAATAAGGGATAAATATTTTGGTGGCAAAGGCAACAATGTTAATAACGTGTTATCTAGATTACGCAAAAGTGGATACATTAAAACAGGTTCGGTTAAGGGGAGTAGAGAAGGTAAGAAAGGGTATCCTTACCACACGATTACTGAAAGTGGGATTGAGATTCTTTTTGCGAATGGTAAAGAGTTTGAATACGAACCTAGGAAACCTCATTTTCAAGAGTTTCAAGTGAGGTACATTGTTCAAACGAATGACATTCTGCTCTATTTAGAAGAAGAGGGTTGGCAGTCGCTTAACAGTCGAGATGTTAAGTTTAAATATAATTTGGACAAACGTTCAAATATTTTAGGAGAATTGACTTCACCTGACAAAGAGAATTACGCAGTCTATGTATTCGAGCGAAACACGGACGTTAGAACCATTGGCCGTATTCAAAGTGAGATAGTAACACAAGCTAGCTCAATACCAAACGCGATTATTTTTACCAAAGGAAAGAACTCCTTCAATAAGTTTGTTGAATTAGGTTTGAAGAAGGGTTTGCATACAGGAGGTAAGGTTAAATTAATACCCTCGCATTTAGGTGTTCCAATTTTTAGTGCTTTCCCAAAAGAATTAGATTGGGTGAGAGAGTTAGGGAAACATATCAATTTTGAAGTAGTGTCAACAGAAAAGGAAGGTGGATCAGCCAAACAGTCTTTTCCTTATCTAATTCGCCACAACGGAGAAGAAAAATACTTCGTTGATATGAGCTTCACTGATTTGTCTCAGTTACACAAGCTGGAGGCTTACGCTAGATCAAACTATCGTTGGGAAAAGAAGCGAGTTCTAGTAAGTTATATGTTAGGGAATTCAATCGATCTCATGTCGAAGCAGGTTTCCAGTATTACAGACACAGAACAATTATCATATGATAGTTTTCTTGAAATGGTGAATGGTTTTCAATTTGACTCTGATATGTTTTAAGAAGAAATAAAATGACATTTAATCTGATAAATGAAATTCTGGGAGACAAAGCTATGTGCTTTGTCTCCTTTTGTTTTGAACTTAACTCTGTCTTTTAAAAGTTTCATCACCATCTATTATTACGGATTCGTGCTAAGTTGAGCTTTGGTAAGCGAATAGAATATTTATATATTCTTATATTGTAGAATCTTTTTCATCCATATGAAAACCTTGCGATATTGTAAGGTTTTCTTTTTGTTTCATTTAGTAGTGTGATACGATATTATTGACTTAAATTTACATAATAGAGGTGTGTGAATTATGGTTATTAGCTATGATAAGCTTTGGAAACTATTAATTGATAGAAAAATGAATAAAACTGATTTGAAAGATCAAGCTGGAATAACTTATAACGTTATCGCTCGCCTCGGAAAAGGGGAATCGGTGAGCCTGGAGAGTTTATATAAAATTTGTAAATGTCTTGAATGCAATATTGGTAATATTATGGAGTTTAAATATGAATGACATTATTTAAAGTATAATGAAAGGGGCTGAATTCATGGGGAAGAGTCAATTGTCTGAAGAGGACATTAAAGCGAGGTATATCACACCAGCAGTCACACAGTCAGGGTGGGATCTTCAAAAACAGATTCGTTTTGAATATTCATTTACAGCAGGACGTATTATTCTTCGTGGAAATTTGACAGCCAGAGGAAAACCAAAAAGAGCAGACTATGTACTTTTTTATAAAAACAATTTCCCGCTTGCGATTATAGAGGCAAAAGATAACAATCACTCTATAGGTAGTGGTCTGCAACAAGGTATCGACTATGCGGAGATACTCGATGTACCTTATGTTTATTCTTCCAATGGTGATGCGTTTGTGGAACAGAATTTGATTACAGGAGAAGTAAGGGAGTTGATGCTCGATGAGTTCCCATCTCCTGATGAGTTGTATAATAGGTATCGGTATGATAAAGGGTTGAGTGAAACGGAAGAGAAGGCACTTCTTGAACCGTATTATTACGATCGGAATTATAAGACGCCACGTTATTATCAACGTGTCGCTATTAATCGAACTGTAGATGCAGTTGCAAAAGGACAGGATCGTGTATTGCTTGTTAGTGCTACTGGAACAGGAAAAACGTTTATGACTTTTCAAATGATCTACAGGCTTTGGAAAGCAGGAATTAAAAAGAAAATCCTCTTTGTTGCAGATCGTAATGTACTAGTGGATCAAACCATGACTGGGGATTTTAAACCGTTTCAGAATAAGATGACAAAAATCACGAATAAACAGCTAGACAGCTCCTATGAGATTTATCTTGGGTTGTACCAACAATTATCTGGAGACGATGGGGAAGAAGCGTTCCGTCAATTCCAGCCTAATTTCTTTGATTTGATTGTGATTGACGAGTGCCACCGAGGCAGCGCCAAAGAAGATTCTAATTGGCGTAAACTTCTTGATTACTTCTCAAATGCCACGCATATTGGGTGTACAGCAACCCCTGTTGAAACAAACGAGGCGTCTAGTGTGTCTTATTTTGGTGAACCGATTTATGAGTATTCACTGAAACAAGGTATTGATGATGGATTTCTTGCGCCATATAAAGTCATTCGTGTTGGACTTGATCGTGACTTGGAGGGATACCGCCCTGAAAGTGGCAAGCAGGATAAGTATGGATTTGAAATTGAAGATCGTGAATATAACGTAAAAGACTATGATAGACAACTCGTCATAGAGGATCGGACAAAAGTTGTTGCTAAAAAAATTACTGAATTCCTGAAAAAGACGGATCGATACAGTAAAACCATTGTCTTTTGTGTAGACATTGAGCATGCTGAAAGAATGAGGCAGGCTCTCATTAATGAAAATAAAGATTTATATACAAAAGATTCCCGATACATCATGCGAATTACTGGCGACAATGCCGAAGGGAAATCTCAGCTTGATAACTTTATTGATGAAGAAAGCACCTACCCAGTTATTGCAGTGACAAGTAAGTTAATGACTACTGGAGTAGATGCAAAAATGTGCCGCGTAATTGCACTCGATAATAGCATTAGTAGCATGACTGAATTCAAACAAATCATCGGACGTGGAACACGGCTGTTAGAAGAATACGGGAAAACCCATTTTAGTATTTTGGATTTCCGCAATGCGAGTCGACTATTTGCTGATCCCGCATTTGATGGTACTCCAGAAGCTGTCCAAGATGTTTCTAATGAAGACGAAATGAGTGAGCCGGGCGTAAGTGAAGAAGATGAATCGGAAGATACGCCTCCCGACCACACGACTAATGATGGTGGAGATTTTGAAGGAGGTACAGAAGATACTGGTTTCTTTGAGGACGATGATGAAGAACCTAAGAAATATTTTGTCGGTGACGTTAAGGTTGAGGTCCTGTCTGAACGGGTTCAATACCTTGATAAGGATGGTAAACTTATAACTGAAAGCCTTGTGGACTACACAAAGAAAAATATCCTGGAACAGTATGCAAACTTGGATGATTTTCTTCGCTCATGGACGAATGCTGACAAAAAACAGGCCATTATTGATGAACTTCAAGATGGCGGTGTGCTTCTAGATGCGGTAAGGGAAGAACTGGGGCAGCCAGGCTTAGATGACTTTGATTTAATTTGTCATTTGGCTTATGATAAACCACCATTGACAAAACAAGAACGGGCGGAGAATGTAAAGAAAAAAGGCTACATTTATGAGTACTCAGAAACAGCTCAATATGTTCTAGAAGCGCTGTTGGATAAGTATGCTGATGATGGTATAAAAGAAATTGAAGATACCAAAGTTCTTCAATTAAAAGAGTTTGCGAAAATAGGAAGTCCATTGAAGATTGTGAACGAATTTGGAGGCAAATCAGGCTACAAAAAAGCTGTCAAAGAACTCGAGAATGAAATATATGACGCACAATAATGTGAAAGAGGGAATGAACAATGACAATAAGCAACTTTGTGAAACGAATCCAAGATGTCATGCGAAATGATTCAGGCGTAAATGGAGATGCCCAACGTATCGAGCAGATCGTATGGATCCTCTTCTTAAAAATTTATGATGCGAAAGAAGAGGTTTGGGAATTATACGATGACAACTACAAATCGATTATACCTGAAGGTTTGAAATGGCGTGACTGGGCAGTTGATAAAAAGGATGGAGATGCATTAACAGGAGATGCCCTCCTTGACTTTGTGAACAATGAGCTATTTCCAGCTTTAAAAAACCTTGAGATTGATGAACACACACCTATGAGTCAAGTTATAGTGAAGTACGCTTTTGAAGATGTGAACAACTATCAAAAAGATGGAATTCTTCTGCGTCAGGTAGTCAATATCATTGATGAAATTGATTTCACAGAATACAAAGAACGAAACGAGTTTGGAGCAATTTATGAGTCATTCTTAAAAGATTTACAAAGTGCTGGTAATGCGGGTGAATTTTATACACCACGTGCTGTGACTGATTTCATGGTCGAAGTAACTTATCCTGAGTTAGGTGATAGAATTGCGGACTTTGCATGTGGGACAGGTGGCTTCTTAACTTCGGCATTGGATGTTCTAGATAAACAGGTAGGCAATTCCCTAGAAAATCGAGAACTTTATAATAAATCCGTTGTCGGTATAGAAAAGAAATCATTGCCGCACATGTTATGCGCAACAAATATGCTAATTCATGATATTGATAACCCTGAGATTATGCATGACAATGCCTTAGATTCGGATTATAAAGACCTTCGTAAAATGGAACATTTTGATTTAATTTTAATGAATCCTCCATATGGTGGAAGTGAGAAAGAAAGCGTAAAAAATAATTTTCCGAGTGAACTACAAAGCTCTGAAACGGCAGACCTTTTCATGAATGTGATTATGTATCGTTTGAAAAAGCAGGGGCGAGCAGCCGTAATTATTCCAGATGGCTTTTTATTCGGAACAGATAATGCTAAGTTTAATATTAAGAAAAAGCTATTTAGCGAATACAATGTACATACGGTTGTAAGAATGCCTCATAGTGTATTTGCACCATATACATCAATCCACACGAATATTATTTTCTTTGAAAATACAGAACCGACTGAAGAAACTTGGTTTTACCGTTTGGATATGCCAGAAGGATATAAGAACTTCTCGAAGACACGACCAATGAAGTTTGAGCATTTCGAAGATTCTCTTAAATGGTGGAACAACCGAGAGGAAATTGAAGTAGATGGCCATCCGAAAGCGAAAAAATATACTGTTCAAGAATTAAAAGAGAAAAGTTTCAATATTGATTTATGTGGTTTCCCTAACGAAGAAGAAGTTATCCTGGAACCGATGGATTTAATTATGGAATATCAAGAAAAGAGAACTTCTTTGAACTCAGAAATTGATCATGTATTAGATCAAATTACTTCTAAACTTGGAGATGATTAATTTGAACGGAGAAGATTTAAAGAACAGTATTTTACAGCAAGCAATTCAAGGTAAACTTGTAGAGCAGCGTGACGAAGAGGGTACTGCAGAAGAATTATATCAGCAGATTCAAGAAGAGAAAGAAAAGCTAGTTGAAGACGGTGAAGTCAAGAAACAAAAGAAAATACCAGAGATTACAGAGGAAGAGATTCCGTTTGATATACCGAAGAGTTGGAAGTGGGTTAGAATTGATGAGATCCTAAACTTTATAGATTACAGGGGAAAAACTCCTTCAAAAACAGACAGTGGTATAAGTTTAATCACAGCTTCAAACGTGCGTAAAGGTTTCTTAGACTTTACAAAGCCCGCATTTATTTCTGAAGAAGAGTATTATAATCGCATGTCGAGAGGGGTTACAAAGAAAGGAGACATTCTATTTACAACGGAAGCCCCTATGGGTAACGTGGCAATAAATACACTAGAAACATCTAGTTGTGGTCAAAGAGTCATCACCTTTCAAAAATATGGAACAAACGAATTGGATAATCAATTGATTTGTTATTACATTCAATCTCCTTCATTTCAGTATGAGCTAAGGAATCAATCTACAGGCACTACCGCAAAGGGTATAAAGGCATCAAAGTTAAGGTCTATAGTAATACCGCTTCCACCTCTCGAAGAACAAAAACGAATCGTAGCAAAAATAGAGGAATTAATGCCATACGTCGATCAATATGACAAGGCTTATAAGGAAGTTACTGCATTAAATGAGAAATTCCCTGAAGATATGCAAAAATCGATTTTGCAATACGCTATTCAAGGAAAACTTGTAGAACAGCGTGAAGAAGAAGGAACAGCAGAAGAATTATATCAGCAGATTCAAGCAGAGAAAGAGCGATTGGTTGAAGAGGGAGAAATCAAAAAACAAAAGAAATCACCAGAGATCATAGAACGAGACGAACCTTTTGATATACCGAAGAGCTGGAAGTGGGTAAGTTTGGAATTGATAACATACAGCCTTGGGCAAAAAGTGAATCAAATTAAGCGTAGTGAAATATTAGAAGTAGGTGAGTTTCCTGTTGTTAGCCAATCAATGAATACAGTTGAAGGGTACTGTAATGATGAAAGTAGAATTTTAAGAATCGCACCTTCTTCAGTAATTGTATTCGGTGACCATAGTAAAACGCTTAAACTGATAGACTTTGATTTTGTTATAGGTGCAGATGGAACCAAAATATTAATGCCAATTTCATTAGATCCAGAATTTTTATATTACGTTTTAAATTATAATGTAATTAACATGAGGCAGAGAGGATATAGTAGACACTTTCAATTCCTGAAAGAAAAACCAATTCCATTACCTCCATTAGAAGAACAAAAACGAATAGTAGCAAAAATTGAAGAGTTAATGCCATTGACAGAACGCTTAGAATAGTAGAAGTGGTTTCTAGTTTAAGTTTATAATGGTATGTCGAACGTTTTACTTAAATAGAGTGCGTTTGAATAATATTATCAATATATCTTCACACTATTTTGAAGTTAAGATATAAACGAGGGAAGTGAATCTATGACAGTTTGGTTATTTCGTGCAGGGAAACAAGGGGAATTTGAAAACAAATTTTTAGAAGATAATAGGATTTATTTGACTTGGGATGACTTGAATTTCGACTTAATGAAAGTTGATTCAAAAGTAACTCTTTATAAAACACTTGTTGAACATTATAACTTAACTAAAGAAAAGACAGCAGTTAACTGGGCATCACAAATTTGGCCAATAGCGCATGCTATGGAGCTTGGTGACATGATTGTCTTACCTTCTAAATTTAACCGAACGATTCATATAGGAGAAGTTGTTGGTAATTATGTTTTTGATGAGTCGTTAGGTAGTCCTTATTACCATTACAGAAATGTGAATTGGTTTGCAACAGATATTCCACGAGATCGATTTGATCAAGATATTCTATATTCATTTGGAGCGTTTATGACAGTCTGTAAAATCCACAGAAACAATGCTGAGGAACGTATAAAACAGATGAAAATGAATAATTGGTATGTTCCTAAGACGAAAAATGTTAAAGAGTTAGTTGAGGAGAATGAAGAAACAACTTCAATTGACTTGGATGAATATATCTATGATCAAATTTCTGAAAGGATTATTCAAAGGTTCAAAGGACATAAAATGGAAACATTGATTGATGAATTACTCAAAGCAAAAGGTTTTACAACTTATCGAAGTCCTGAAGGTGCAGACCAAGGTGTGGATATTTTGGCAGCCTCTGAGACTTTAGGGTTTGGTGACCCTAAAATATGTGTGCAAGTCAAATCTCACGATACGCCTTTAGACCGGCCGATATTGGATCAACTTATCGGTACCATGAGTAATTATGGTGCGGATTTTGGATTGCTAGTTTCATGGAGTGGTTTTAAAAGTTCGGTAGCTAGAGAAATACCAAAGCAGTTTTTTAAAGTACGATTATGGGATTCAAAAACAGTCATTCAACAGATTTTTGAACACTATGACAACTTGAGTGATGAAATCAAAAAGGAAATACCAATTAAACGCGTTTGGATGTTAGATAGCGAAAGTGAGTAAAAAGTTTAAAAATACTAGTGAAGAACTACTGAGAATTGATCGGAACTAAATTATTGGATGCTCAAAGAGTATCTAACTTTATCGCTAAACTGAAGGTAAGTTGAGATATCACACATTATTAGTAGGAGATGAAGCTAGAGTATTTAAGTTGCATGAGAACATGAGCTACTCCCCCGAATAAAGGATGCTGTTAAAGAAAGTGCCCTTATTCGGGATTTTACATTTTATGACCTCGAATCAGTATTGTAGTCGAATTAACTAATCAGAGCGGGATGTAAACATGCTAAAGACTACTTCACTAGACCACAGAGAGGATAGCAATCCAACATCGTGAAAATGTATTATCTTGAATTCCAAAAGAAAATGGGCAACAAGGGCATGGATCAGCCGATGTAAGTCTTGGTAGTTTATGGAATAATGTGACAATGAAGTCTTACTTTGAATGCATGAAAGGTGGTATTGACTCCAAAGTGTATTTCTCTTTATAAAGTGAAGTAAGCGATTGAAGGATACATGATGTCCTGCAAACATGATCGGTATCAATAATTTTTCATATGTAATTCCGTGTTAATTTGCTAGCATTTATCATTTTATTTAAGCTTTTCATTGGTTACGAATTTGATTGAACCAGTTCACAAAACCAGATAATTCAAATTCTTGTTGATTAATAAAATGGGGACCCCTAACAAACTCTATTTTGATTGCTTTAAAAGTGGCATCAGCAATGGCTTTGTGTGTAATGCAAAATAAAAGTACAGAAGTTTGCAACTAAAAAGTACACAACACTGCAATCAAAAAAAAAGACTTGCCAGCCCAATCAAATACCACTACTGTTATTGGTGTCGAATCAATTAAACAGTGGAGGTTGAAAGGAATGCTGGCAATGTCTGAAATTAATTGTATCAAAGTTTTACGAAATCAAAAATCAAAATCCGTCAATTCAATCGCTGAAATGCTTGGTATTAATTGGCGTACAGCTAAAAAGTACGCCGATAAGGATTGGGTGCCTCAAGAAAACGTGCAACCCAAACAAGGCATGATGCATGAAGAAGGATGGGGTGAGATCGTATCGGATTGGCTTATAGAAGATTATAAACTACCTTACAAAAAGCGTCGTACGAATAAAGCTATTTTTGCACAATTACAAGCCATTGGCTTTGAAGGCTCATATCGTACCGTTTGCCATTTTATTAAAGACTGGCGTGAAGGAAAGATCAACGATGATTCCACGAAGGATAAGGGGTACGAAAGGTTACAACATCCTCCAGGTGAAGCGCAAGTTGATTTTGGCTTGTTAGAAGCTGTTAAAGATGGTCAATATGTCGATGTTCATGGTTTGTCCCTTAGTTTACCTTATAGCAACGCAACTTTTTGTGTTCCGTTACCAAGTGAAAACCAAGAATGTTTCTTAAAAGGGCTAGAAACTATTTTTAAACAAATGGGAGCCGTTCCTAGAGTGCTAAGAATTGATAATTTAAAAGCAGCTGTTATTAAACCTAGGGGACGCCATCAGGAAGTTGAATTCACCCATGAACTCCATCAATTTTCAGCATATTATGGTTGTGAGATTCAAGCTTGTAATCCCTATAGTGGCCATGAAAAAGGTCATGTCGAAAATAAAGTTGGTTATATTCGATATAATTTCACAACACCTGCACCTGTCATGACGTCATATGAACAACTCACAGACTGGTTGGAGGACCAACTGACACAAGATCGCCAACGCCAACATTATGTAAAACAACAAACAATTGAAGACCTTTATCAAGATGAACATCAACACATGCTTCATCTTCCTGATCAAGATTATCCGATATTTAAAGAAAAATGGGTGAAAGCTAATAAATATGGGGAAATTGTGGTCGACCAAGTCAAAGTACATGTACCTAAGAGCTATAATTTTGGACAAGTTCGATTAGTGCTTTATTGGGATCAATTTAAAGTCACATCTCCTAACGGAGAGATCCTTATGAAAGATGTTAGACCGTATATGCATAAAAGAAGACAAATTCCTTGGCAAGGTATTCTATCCTCTTGGCTGGATAAGCCAAGAGCCATAGAGTATTCACGTTACCAACCATACTTGCCGGTTCGAATATTTGAATATATCCGGATTGAGGATCATCGTTTAAGAAAAGAAAGGCTGCGTTGGTTGATTCATCAATTGGCCCAACATGATATGGAACAAATTAATGATCAATTTTATGACTTAATAGATAACGATCTACAACCTGAACACGACGACCATCCATATGATGTTGACTGGAGCCTTTATGATCAAAACATTCCAAGGGGTGAGTCAACATGACGCGGGATATTAAAGCCATGTGCAAGTCACTAAGATTAGCGTATGTAGCAGACGTTTATGAATCAATACCATTTGAAACAAAAGAGCAATTTTTAAAAGAGCTATTTGAAAAGGAATTCGCTTTAAGGGAGGAAGCCAGAGCGGACCGCTTAATGAAGAAGGCGAAGTTCTTACATGTTAAAGAACTGGATGATTATCATTGGGGAAGCCATATCCATTTTCCTCAACAATTAGATAAAGATGAACTGATTTCCCTCAGTTTTATCAAACGCGTCGAAAATGTCATCTTAACAGGAGCACCAGGAACAGGTAAAACCCATCTAGCAACAGCGTTAGGCCGGGAGGCTTGTCGAAATGGTTTTGAGGTCCGATTCTTCCGTGTTTCAGATCTCGTTGATCAATTAGATAGAGCGTGGCAAGACGGAAAATTACGAAACTTTAGGAACAAGTTTAAAACGGTTGATTTAATCGTATTAGATGAAATGGGATACATTCCATTCGGAAAAGAAGGAGCAGAGCTGTTATTTCAACTCATCTCTGAGTGGTATGAACAAAAAAGCTTAATGATCACGTCCAATTTAGAATTTAGTCAATGGAACCGGATATTTTCAGATTCACGTTTAACAGCTGCCTTAGTGGATCGCGTGATCCACCATGCGCATGTACTAAACTTCACTGGAGATAGCTTTAGAGTGAAGCACGCACTATCTAATCAAGAATAGCGAAAAAGGGCTGGCAATCTTATGTATTTTTGATTGCAAAACTATGTATTTTTCTCTTGCAAAATACAGGCTTTGTCATACGGATCACTTTTGTTACCTAGAGATCGACCAATATCGAACGAATCAAGAGCCTCATCAATGATCGCATTTTTAAATTCGATTCCAAGTTCCGTGTGAAATATTTGAAAATGAATGGAGAAAAAATGGATATAAAAACATATTTAGATAATACAGAATTTGCTACAAAACAACTTTTTTGTTTGTTATTTGAATTAGTTGAGAATAAGAATAATTTAATTCATTTAGAAGGAATGGCACCTCTACACTTAAAAGATGCAAAAACATTTGAGTCTTTTGCATCACAGGTTAAGGCTGATGGGAATGATGAAGAAAGTAGGTATTTTTTTAAGAAGGCCTATGAAAAGTATCATGTATATAAAGAAGCTTCAAGTAGTATAGAGAATATTAAAAATCATTATACTGATAAGATTTCAATAGCAAATGGACCAATTCAAGTGATTTCACAAGCAATATTGCAGATTGCAAAACAAGGTCTATCATTTGTATATGATACAAATATAAAGAATATAGAAAAGAAGTTAACCTCCCCTCCCAGAACTATACTTGACAAAAATGGAGACTCCATAAAAAAATTTGATAAAGGAAACCTTGGAACAAAAGACATAAATATTATTGATGTAATATGGCAAGGTAGAAATCAATCTATTCATTATGAAGAAGGAAAAATGTTTCAGAATGTTACAGATTTGTTTGAGCCATTAATGAATAGTTACGATAAATTAACTGGGTACGATAACTATCAAAATAAGGCATATGAAATAGTCTCAATTGTATTAGAATGGGATTCGTATGAATCTTACCGCAAAGATATGGAGAAAATAGTGTAATTCAAAGAAAGCTTAAAAAGCATTGGTAGTACGTAGCCAATGCTTTTAGTATCAAAATTATTCATGAAGAACTTTTTAGTTAATAATGAGAATTATTAAATTAACAAAGATTCTCTTCTCCAAATAAATGTAACTAGTTTTGTGTTGAAATACCAATTTACAAATATATCTATAAAATATAATTGTGTTTTTGCACTTTTTAATGATATTTCACGGATTAGTCTTTATTATTTAGAAAGTGAGATTCATTATAAAATATAATAATACAGGTTATTAAAATCAGTTGTATGAAGACGATACTATAAAAAATGGGAGGTAAGTGATGCAGGTTATTTTTAATATAGTTGAACGTGAAGCACTAATTGGTATTATTGCTATTTTATTTTTTATTTATTCTGTAACAATGTTTATTAAATTAATGTATACATTTAAACTTGATAATTATGAGAAGTTGTTGATGACTGAGCATTCGAAAACACAACATGAGTATTGGTTAGGTGTTAAAACTTCCTTTTTTCTATCTTATATAATTAATTCTATCGCAAATAACATAAAATTAACTAATGATAGTTCTATTTCTAGTGAATCAATTTTTGGAATAATAATGGTATGGTTACTTATTTTCATAACATGGGCGCTTTTTTTAATGTCGAAAGACTTTTATTATTCATTAGTTAAAAATAAGTACAAAAAGGATTATTACATAGAGATGGAAGCAGATAAGTCATTTAAAATAATCAAGAAAATGAATAATGGCTTGTTTCTAATAGAAGAAATTACTGAACTTAATTCCGAAAGAAGAATTGTGGATAAAGAACACTTTCTCAATAAAACCATAAAGATAAAAAATAATACCTTAGATTAAAGAGATTTTGGTATATTATTCATTATTGTTGTTCAAGAAATTTTCTTTGGAATTTATTTGATTTTGAATAAATCATATTATTGAGGGAATGGGTTTAATAAAAGAAAATTATTTAATTGTTGTTTTATAATTTTCAAATTGAGTATAGGTTTATTAAGAATACTATAAAATGAGGTGAATTAAATGGCAAAAGCTATGGAAGTAGCGAAATTTTTATTGTATTTAAAGGAGCATGATCCAAGAGGATTAAAACTGAGTAATTTAAAATTACAAAAACTGCTTTATTATTCACATGGTTATTATTTAGCTTTGCATAATAAATTATTAATTCACGATAGATTTCTTGAAGCTTGGAAATATGGACCAGTTATTCCTGACATTTACCATAATTTCAACTCATTTGGTAGTGGTGACATTAAGATTAATGATAATAGCTTAGGAAAAATAGAATTAAATGACATTGAAAAAAGTATTATTGCCTATGTGTGGAAAGAATACGGAGAATTCACAGGTGGCCAACTTATAGATAAAAGCCATAGTGAGTCTCCGTGGTTAAATGCTTTTACAGAGAACAAGAATAATATTATCGAAAATAAAGATATTGAAAAATACTTTAATAAAAATATGTCTAATAAACTTATTACTTAAGAGGGGATTTAATGCTTTATATTAAAGTTATTATGAAATATAAGTGGTCTTTGCTATTTGTTTACACTATGTTAGTAGCAATAGCTATTACCCTTTTTTTAAAAGTTAACCTCACTCAGTTATTATCAATTTCGCCTGACGAAGAATTACTAACATTTATTAGCAGATTTTTGATCATACAAATCACAGTAACTATAACAATTTATTCTTTTGTTTATAAAGAAAAGAAAGAGGCTTCGTATTCTAACCTGAGGAACTCAAGGATAAATAATTCCTTTATAATTACAGTTTTACTATCATTTCTTACTTTATTTTTCTCATTAATAACAATGTATAGTATTAGTCCTGACAGTAATGGAAGTAACTTTTTTATTAATACATTTATATTTTGGTTGATTTCTATAACTATGTTAGGTTTATATTTATGGTTCTTATTTTCTGATATGGATATAAGTAATGCATTAAAAAGGAATCTAAAAAAAACTAAAAACTATCAAGAGTTAATAACAGACATTGCTAATCAGGAAGGTAAATTCTTACTTAATTATAGTCATATATTACAGGATTATAATACTATAGTAGAATCTAATTTTCAGTTGATAATATCATTAATAGAAAAAAATAAATTTTCGGATATTGAAGTTAGACAATTTGATTTATACCAGGTCACAAATGAAATACACTCCGAATACGTTCATAATTCAGATTTGATTAGTTTTTATAAGTTTTTAAATTCTAAAACTAATAAAAAAGAATTGATAAACCTATACAAAAATGTACTTTTGAATTATAAGTTATTAATTCGCACAGCATCTAAGCATAAGATGACTAATTTACAAAAAAAAGCATATAAAGAATTTTTATCACTTTCACCAATTAAGTTGTATAAGTCAGACTTGAGAGAATTAGAAGACAAAGAGTTCAAATTATTGTGGGATTATTATGACGAACTGACATCTGAATTCTTTACATCACAATTAGATATTTTAAAAGAGTTTTCAAATGAAAGTACTATCGAAAATTCATTTTTTATAGAACAACTAAATTCTAATGAAACCTTAAATGAATTTCTTCTTGAGATGAGCACTATAGAAAAAAATAATGAAAAAGATTATAAAAATAAAGATAGATTGTACAGAACTTTTATTGATGAAACATATAACTTTTTAGAATCTGTTATTATGTGGGCAGTTGAAGAGGATCAAATTAAATTTCTCACAGAGTCTACAAGTATGCTACTAGATTACTATTATACTCATATACAAAATGCTGATTATCAAATAAAAAATATAAGAAAACAATTTAGCGATTCTAACGAGGAAACTTTTTTAGAAGATTTTATCTCTAAAAATAAAAATTATTATAACCACAATATTTATAGCAACAACTCCATTTTTAAAGAGTTAGTTTGGGAGAGAACTAATTTTGTGATGATAGAAGCTTTATATAAAAGTATTGAAATTGGTCATTATAGATGTAGTGGTTACATAATAAAGATTGTTTGTACTCATTTCAAATTTAAAAATATGTTAGATTTCCTTAATACATATTTGAAAAGAAGTGTATTTAGAGAGAATCAAAAAAGTGATTCTTTATTACATCATTCTACTATTAATAAGCATTCATTTGTACATTGTTTTCAAAAGCTAGTAGTTTTATTATCTTACCAAATGTTTTTTAAGCATACTCTTGATGATGAAATAATGAATAAATTAACGGAGATGATCAAAATTATCTTTTTGAATAATCGAAACGATTTATATTATATTTTAGATAAAATTGACCAGGCAAAAGATAAATATGGTATGGTTTCTATTGCGCCTTCACAAAGAAATAAAATATTAAACTTAATTTAAAGAATATATGTTGAGCTTTCGTGATATATCAGTTCGGTTATTAAGTGTTTTGTAGGTTTGGTTATTGTTTATAAAATAACCCCAACCCAAAGTGAAAATAAATAATATTTCTGACTAAATTTTATTGTTTTATTGAGAGTCAAAACTTAAAAGTTTTGACTCTCTTTTTGTCTTCCTGTAAAATCAATCATGAAAAGGTGTCATAACTTATGTTCATAAATGAGGTGTTGATTTGAAATTTGGATATGCTAGAGTGTCTACTCAAGGACAAGACCTGCAGTCGCAAGTAAATAAACTTAGAGAAGAATATTGTGATGAAATATTTGAAGAGAAATTCACTGCAACAAGTAGTGATCGACCTGAATTTCAGAAGTTATTAAATCAAATAGAACAAGGGGATACTTTGGTTGTGACAAAGTTAGACCGTTTTGCCCGTTCAGCCAATGACGCGACTTCAATTATTGAAGATCTATTTAATCGTGGTGTGAGAGTTCATGTCTTGAATATGGGAATTGTGGAAGATACACCAACAGGAAGGCTGATCTTTAATATAATGGTATCCTTTGCACAATTTGAACGCGATATGATTGTGGAACGTACACAAGAAGGTAAAGAAATTGCTAAAAAAAGAAATGATTTCAGAGAAGGTAGACCAAAAAAATATCAAAAGAAACAGATTGATCATGCAATGGAATTATTGAATGAACACTCTTATAAGGAAGTAGAAAGGCTGACTGGTATAAGTAAAAGTACCTTAATAAGATCTAAAAGAAAGAGGGGGTAGTAGTTAAAGGTGGTATTTTGCCCAAACTTTCAGGAGCAAATACCATATGAGCTCTCTAATTTCTTAACAGATAAATGCTATAGAAAGATAGGCCCATTTACTTAATAAGGCACACCTGTATAATTAAATACAGGAGTAAGAGAGGTTATTGCGAGGTGAATAATTTGAATAATATACCTAGTGAGTATATGGAAATACGATCGATTAAGGGAGTTCAAAATTGCATTAAAAATCTACTTTGTCAAAAAAATATGTCGATGAGGCAACTTGCCAAAAAATCAGGAGTAGCACAAACAACGATCAGTGCGATATTACAAGGACGTTCTAAAAGTCCCACTATTAAAACATTGTGTAATTTGTCAATTGGGTTTGGTATTTATTACGTTGATTTTTTTATAAAGATCGAGGAAGAAATGCTGGATTATTAACAATACTATAAAGTTGTTTTAATAAATATTCTTTCGTTTCAAAACTCATTGTGAATAAGACAGTAAAAAGAAGCTGTCCGAAGGTCAGGGGAACTGATATAAAACAAAAACTTGGCTGAACATAAATTGTTCAGCCAAGTTTTCTTCAATGCAGAATTATTTACTAATACCATATGCTTTTTTTAACTGCTCAAATGTGATTTCTATACCGACTGATTTTAACATCTCATGACGATCAACATATAACTTTCTAAGGATTTTTTCTTTGATATCATCCGTACCGTGATGTATTGCGCGATGACAGTTGGGACATAGGCTTATTATATTTACTAACCGGTCCAAGTCATTTTTGTACATAGATTGTAAGTTCATTAAGACCAAATGGTGTGATTCCATGAATGATTTACCTGTTTTTTTCGAAATGAATGTTGTGTGGTGTTGATCAAAAGAGCATTTATAATTTGACAAATATAGTGCTGTGGCAGCAGTGTTAGCGTTTCTTGACCATCTTTTACTACCGCCATTATTGGTTATTGGATGTGGTCTCTCTTTTGGCCCCTCACCATCATCAACTAAATACCCTTCATTAGCTAAATCATTAACTGTGTTTTGGTATTGTTCTTCTTGTTCATCATCTTCTAAATATAGTCCGTCATCTTGTAAAAGCAGAAAGTCGTTAAATTGTTCGACAGTTCTTGATCCAATTAAGTTTTCAATTTCATGATAAGCATATAACATTGAATATAAATCATTAATTATCTCTTGATTTTCCGGTAATGATTCAATTGAGTAAAAACGACCATAAATATGACCGTTTTCATATCCTTTACTTAAATCCCCATTACCCCCCAATTCTATTTCAGTATTTAAAAGGTGGTTTGGAAGTGATTTTAATTTATTTCTTATTAAGGAAGCAGTTTTCCGAATCTTTTCACGTCCTAGTTTAGCACCATACTTTTCTTTAAAATATGTCCACCCTTGGTTTAAACTGATGTACACCCCACTCATGTCAGCATTAAACAAAAATACTATATAATATCCTCTTGTTGCAGTAGTTGTTAAGCTACGAGAAAATACTGAAACCCATGGAATCTCTGCCCAATTCCCATTTCCAATAGAACCTTTTACCATAAAGTGATGTTGGTTAAGGTTTAACCCATTAATTATATTAGAAGTTGTAGTATCTCTTACGTGTTTCCCCATTTTATGCTCGGAAAACGGTTCTTCTTTGGCCTTTAAATAATTATGTAGTATAAAGTGGAATGCTTCATTAATTTGATAAGATTCTGTTTCTTTCCCACTGATTTGACTATTAACAAGATTTTTTATGCTCACTCCGAAATAATTTGTAATTATAAGTAAAATGTCCAAATCAATTATTTGTTCACCAGTTTCCACTTTTGAAAGTGAAGTGTAAGAAATGTTTAGTTCTTCAGCCAAACTTCTTAAGCTTACTCCTTTTGCCTCCCTGAGGTCTTTTATATTTTTTCCGACAATTAGGTTTTGTTCATTTGTCGTCATTAGTGATGTCCTCCAATAAGTATATAATTTTCTAATTATAAAAAGAGTCTTAAATAGATTTTCCATCTCATTAAATAGAATTTTATCAAGTTGTTTTAAAAAAATAAACTAAAGACAATTCTATCTTGTTGTGTTAAAACACTTAGTCTTGAGACTTTTTGTACAATTCTAATAAATAATTGTACTTAACAGATTTTTGCTATAGTACAATAGTTTGTTTAACAGATTTTTGCTATAGATACAAGTACAGATTCCATTGAGAATGTTTATGAGTATAATAAAGGTTAAATTTAATTTGGAGTTGATGAAATGGCAGAAACAACATGTAAATGGTGTGGAAAGTTTATGAAGGTAAAGAAGTCTGGTTATGTTTATTGCTCAAAAAGATGTGAATCATTTGATAACGGCACTAGAAAAATAGTTTATTGTGACTGGTGTCAAAAACCGATTGAAAAAAATACTGCGAATATTAACAAAACAAACTTTTGTTCAAGACACCATTTGGGTTTTGCTAATGCAGTAAGGAATGGCGCTTATATTGAACAATTTCAACATGAAACAGAACATATTGACTGGACAGAAGATATAGCATATTTAGTAGGCTTAATCGCAACAGATGGTACTCTTCGAAAGAACCGTAAACAGATAAAAATAACCTCTTCAGACGAAGAGTTTTTAAAAACTGTTATAGAAGTTATTCAAAATAAAATCACCGGAAGAAAGCAGCATTATCAAAAGTATCTCTCTGACAAACGTAACATTAATTTAGGACAAGAATATGTCCATTACGAGTATGCATTTACGAGCCCTTACTTCTATGATTTTTGCCAAAATGCAGGTTTAACACCTGATAAAACGAATACAATTTCAATGTTAAACGTTCCTCAAAAATATTTTCTCGATTTTTTAAGAGGAGTAATAGATGGGGATGGTAATTTTAATGTAATCAAAAATGAAGTAACGAGAATCAGAATTTACGGTGGGTCTAAGCTTTTTTTAGAATGGATTAATAATTTCTTAAAAGAATTTTATAATATTAAAAAAGGGTGGTTTACTCATAGTGAAAATGATTTTGGAAGTAAATACCACTTAGTTTTTTCCACGTATCACGACGTTCTTAAAATTGTGGATTTAATGTATCACAGTGACAAGGTAGTGTGTTATCAAAAAAAGAAAGAAAGAGTACAGGATTATTTAGATAATATGACTGAGTTGAAGATGAAATATAATGTTGACTGAAGTAAACTAGAGAGATACTAACTCAAATTCGATCTTCTAAAATCTGAGCGGCAAGATCATCGTATTCCTTGGTTTTTTGGAAAAAGAATGATCTGTTCATTTCAAAGGTTATCTTAAGATTATGTTTTAGTGTCATATAACAGGAAAATTCAAGCAATTAGCCAAGGAATAATATATAATATACTTAGTCAATTTAATCATTTTTTAGCTTCCTTAATTTGGGGGTGAGGAGGAGAGGGGGTAATTTATAAAATGGTTAAATTGAGATCTTAATTAATCTATTGTTAGGAAAGAGGAAAATTAGGTGGAATATGATAATCTAGAAGAATATGAAGATGACTTATATGCTTTAATTGATGATCTAGAAAGACAAAATGCGATACGTCTTTTACCAGACATGGAACGAAAAGTACTCGAGTATGTTGAGCAAAGTGACTTGGATATGGCCAGGGCGTCAAATGACTTTGAAGACTACATAGCTCTTAATCAAGAGGCTAAGCCTGGTGAAAGAGCTGCAAAGCATTTTGGGTTAAGTGTAGAAGTGATTGTAGAGATACTAGATTCTGCAACAAATAATCTGAGAAAATTGCGGAAATAAATTAAAGTAAATTTGATTAGACGATTTGAACATTGCACTGAATAGATGGTAGTTTACGCTTACCATCTATTCAGTCACATTCATTATTACATTGTTTTATCTACTGTTAATATAGTTAAAGTAATCATTACGAAAGGGGCGAGCTTTTGAGTTATTTGAAGCCATTAGCAACAGAAGTTGTTGCTAAGCAAATTATTAAATGGGATCCGATGAAGTTATTAGAAATTGGTGCTCCTCTTGATGAATATCGTAAAGAGATTGAGATGATTGTTGAGAAAACCTTAAAAAGTAGGGATGAATTAGAGCTAGCTGAAAGTATCGTGTCCATTTTTAAACTAACAGGTAATGAAGATTTAAATTTTGATAAAACGCTCGTAATCGCTCAAAATATATGGAAAGAAATATATGAATAATATAGTAACGACTAGTCAGCCACTAACCGATAAACAACCGATTAGTGGTTTTTTTCTTATAGAAATTGCTGAAATTCAGGTGTTATTCAACTATGAACCAAAAATTGAATTTTGTCATGTTATTATAAGAGAGCAAGTTTTAGAGTTCTCTATACAATTAATCAAATTTTAATGAGGAGTGACTGGTGATGAATAAACAAGTAGTAATTGGTTGCAGATCATGTAAAGATTATTATGAGATAACTAATGGATTTATCCAAATACCTAATCACTTATTGTTGTTGACTGCTTATGAACCATCTGATCTTGATATGTTATTTTACAATAACCATACTTGCCCGTTGTGTGAACAGACGTTACACATAACACCAATGTTATATCAATTCTTTATTGAATTTACACTAAAACCATTTGATGTAACAGTTCACGAAACCAGTATCAGTATCAAAAATCCAACCTATGAGGGTGAAATGGCTTTAAAAGAAAAAGAGTTCTATATTAAAGGTGTAAATACTTCTAGTGATCTATTAATCGAAGATCTATTGCCGAATGACAATGACCTATCTCTACTGGCTGATGTTGTGCAGGAGTTCAATTATAAGGGCTGGATAATAGGTGTTGATTCATTGGACTAGTCTAGGATTATATATTAACTTTTATAATATGTTCATGTTTCTTACAATATATTCATTTTTCATGTGTCTTATGGTATAGTGGGTTCAAATCTATTGAAGAGTAAGGTGACATAAGAGTATGAAGCAGTGTTTAAATATAGTGATAATGGTTGGAATTTATCTAGGAGTTATTGTCGGGTTACCGACAATAGTTTTGGCGGAAGAACAAATGAAATGTGAAATGACTGTGATTCCAGAAAAACATACGCCTGATAATCCTGCTTATCCTAATGGGATTTGTGGTGAAGATAATTTAGCTTGGGGTTTTTATGTTGAAGATACAGATAATTATTTCGTACAAGGCTCAACTACGAAAATTTCTACCAAAAGCGGTACGATTGAATTTGAATTAGGCGTAGCAGGTATGACACCGAATCCTGTAATGGTAGTTCACTTTTTAGAACCTGAAGAAAAAGATGAAACAAATGAATCTAAGGAAGGATCAAATACAGGTTCAAATGATGATTCGAATAATCAATCAAAAGAAGACACTCAGAAAAATAACAACAATGATACTAACCAAAAATCAGATGACAAGCCTGCTGAGAAATCTAACAGCAATGAATCATCACAAGAACAAGACACTAATCAAGAGATTGAAGCCAAAGGCTCTAATGACACAAAAAATGAGCAAGAAAACAACAACACAACTGAAAACGAAAGCAATATACAAGAATTTAATGACAACCAAGAATCTAATGCTAGTCAGTCGAACAATGACAACACAACGAATGAAACTCATTCAAACGAAACATCAAATGAAACATCAAACAACGAAACTGATAAATCGAATGAAAGCAACAGTTCTAACGATACAGATGAACAAAAAGACGAAGATCAAAATGAAGAGGATAAATCCAACAATGAAGAAGATAGAGTTGATTTAACAGAACACGATAATAGCGATCACTATAAACCGATACGAGATAATGTTGCGACAAATGATACTGAACAAAAGAAAGAACAAAATAGTCAAGAAAGTTATAATGAAGAACATACTAACGATAAAGGTTTCTTTCAAAATATGTTTAGTTACATCAGTTCGTTTTTCCAGTCATTGATGTTTTGGGTGTGATTTAAAAAATTAAACTAGAAGATAAAGTGAAATTTATAAGTTGAGTTTAATAGTCTAAGTACGAAATAACATAAGCTTTTGTAGGCGGGATAAATATGTCTTTGAAAAATTATAAGTTTAATACAAAAGAAGATTTTGTTTATTATATTAATCATCTAATAATTGGTATTTCACTATCCTTAGATGGACTAGAGGAACAGTGTAGAGAATTAGGGGACTTTATTGAAGAAAGGCAACTAAGGAAAAGACCTAAGCGTGTTGTTTCCTATAAAACATATGCAAATTATGTGTACATATTGGATGGACCAGTAAGTGATTTGTTGAACTTATTTGGAGATGATGCAGAGAATGGTAGTTCATATAGAAACTATAGAAAGAATGTTAAGAAAAAAAGTGAAGATTTGAACATTGATTATGTTAGGTTTACACAAGAACAGCAAGAACAACTTAATAAAGTAACTACTGCAAGAAATTGGGGGCATCATAATGCAGTATCATTAATAAATGCCAAAAAAGAAAAAGTATATGCTGAAAAGTTAGATGCAAGCACTCCTATATACATACCAAAATACAGAAAATGCAGTGGGCGATTATTAGTAGAAATATATGATAAACATACAGAAACTCTAAACAGTTTTAAGGAATTATTCCAACTTTTAAAAGAAGATTACAATAAACTAACCGGGTATCCTTGTCTTATCTATGAATACGAAGTTGATCAAAAATTTGATGGTGATTCAATTATCCCTGAAATTTCAGCTAATATCCAAACAAAAAATATAAATTCTATTGAAGAAATTCAAAGTATATATAAAAAAAGATTTAATAATTAATTACGGGTTCAAATCTGTTAAAAGTAAGGTGAAATAAAAGTATGAAACAAGGATTTAATAAAGTGGTGATAATTGGAATAATTCTAGGATTGATTGTAGGGTTGCCAACAACAGCTATGGCAGAAAAGGAATTAGTTGAGTGCGAAATGACAATTGATGCTAATAAAAATACAGAAGGTAATTTAGCTCAACCGACTGGGAAATGCCAAGGTTATGTGCAAGGTGTTCATGTACCTAGCGCTGACCAATATAATATATTTGGAGCAATGACTTCTGGTGTAACACAAAATGGCCAAGTTTTTGAGTTTGCGACAGGAAAATTTAATGCAAAGTTAACGGTTTACCTTGTTGAACCAAGACAAAATAACACAAATAATAATGACTCCAATGATGACAGCAATTCTGAACAAGACTCAGATTCGAGTTCTAAAGATGAATCAAACAAACAAGAAGATACTCAAACAGATAGAACCAATGATACTGAACAAGAATCAGACAAAAGTTCAGAAAAAGAATCTGCCAATAACAATGAGTCATCACAGGAAAAAGATACAAATAAAGATTCGAATGACAAAGAAAAGCAAAAAGACGATAACAACACAACAAATGAAACTAATTCAAATCAAACGTCAAACAACGAAGCTGATAAATCCGCTGAGAGCAACAATTCAAACGATGCAGATGAACAAAAAAACGAACCTTAAAATAAAAAAGGTGACACCGACAACGAAGAAGATAAAATTGATTTGAAAGAACACGATAATAGCAATAACTATCAACCGATACGAGATAATGTTGCGACAAATGATACTGAGCAAAAGAAAGAACAAGATAGTCAAAAAAGCGACAATGAAGAGAATACTGACAACAAAGGGTTCTTTCAAAATATGTTTAGTTACGTCAGTTCGTTTTTTCAGTCATTAATGTTTTGGGTGTAAACTTAATAGCAAACCTATTTTAGTAAATACAATATGAGTTCGTAACGATAAACATTTTAAGGCCGTGGGATACATAATTGCTTAAGTTAGCGTTTAATAGCGGATAGTCCGTTTCTAGGGCGATATAAAAGAGTAAGGAGGATTCTTTTGAATAATAAGTTTTTAATCATTTTAACGATGAGTATTATTTTGCTATTCCCTGTTAGTGTGTTTGCACATAGTGGAGGCACAGACTCAAACGGGGGTCATCACTGTCGAACTGACTGTGAAAAATATGGCTATGAATATGGTGAGTATCATTATCATAATGGGAGTAGTTCGAATTATAACGATCAAAATTACAACGGTAGTAGCTCAAGTGGAAACGAAAATAATTTTATGGGCTATTTAATTGTAGCAGGAGTTACTGGATTAGGTGTTTGGTTTTTCACAAAAAAGGATTGATATGAATTATGGTTATGGAGTCTTCTTTTGAGTATTTCAATACCTTCTATTAAAGTTACTAATTACTATTTAAGACCAATTATGAAAAACTGATTCTTAATTTTCAGGCTTGGCATGCCTGGTTTGAAGGCTAATTAAGATAATTAAGACACCCATCTCATGTGTATAAAATACAGAAATGGTGTTAAAGTTGATTGTTTAATTATCGATTAATTTAAATAATCTTAGCTAGTTGTTTGGAGTAAGATAAAAGTAAGAAAGGCAGATAAAAGGTACATATTTCAACGGAATGATGTTACATCAATTGACTGACTGAATGCTGCCATATCAACATTTTTCGGTTGTTGTCCTTGATGTTACAAGCGTGTATTTTATGCCAGGCATGATGTAAGGAAAGTGTATAAACCCTTACAAATTAAAGTTTATAGCCTAATAAGCAAGCAAAAGTAAGAAAAAAGCAAGAAATCCTAAAGTTAAGTAGTTCAGTTTTGTGGTGCAAAGTTGTAATTTTGCATCCTTAATTGAACTACTTTTTGCGTATGAAAATGTATGGTAACTTGATAAGTGAATTGTATAAATATTTGAGGAATTTTTATGATAATAACTTACATAGTAAAATAACTTAAAGAACGTCGTTCAACTAACTAGAGAGTAGAATTGAAGGAGAGGTGAGAACCGGAAGTGGGGGATAAAGTGAAGGTAATTAAAATACTACTGTTATTTTCATTTGTTATTTTCGGTGCATGTAGCGGGGATCAACATCTTACATTTGAAAAGAAGGAAGATGCAGAACAAGAAATTGGTGAATTTAAAACGCCTGCAATGCCAAAGGGATATGTAATTAAAAAAATAACGTATGATCATGATGGCTTTACACACCCAGAAACTAAAGTGTTTTACGAAAAGGAAAGTCATAGCATTACGTTTATGATTGCATCATCATGGTTTGATAATAGACCTTCGGAGAAGATTGAAAACGATAAAATAGCTGATATGGTTTGGATTTCAAAAGATAAAGATTATGTATTAAAGTGGAGAAGTTCCGACAAGCAAAGTTATAAATATCTATTCACAAAAAATGAAAAAGACAAAGAATGGTTGATTTCTATTGCAGAAAACTATTCAACTAACCCCCTCGTTACTTGAATAAATCTAATTTATTTACATACCTTTACCGTTGTTCACACCTGTAATTTTTTAGCGCTTGTATGAATTCATTTATGTTACTTAACATTTGATCTGGTTGAACACCAAACTCTAATGTCTGATAGTTCGGTAACCACTGTACTCCGATAGTATGTATGTTAGCTTGTTTACCAGCCAAAATATCAGCGTCACTATCTCCTAAAAAATAGCATCGGTGTTATCTATATTAAGCTGTGCCACTGCCTTCTTCAATCCTTCTGAATGAGGCTTAGGTATAGAAACATCATCACCAGTGATTATCACATCAAATATGTTTTTCATATTAAGGCAATCTAAAGAGATAAATAAACTTCTGCTTGCTTTTCCTGTTACAATCCCCAATTTATAGCCTTCACTTTTCAAAAACAGGAGTAAATCGTTAATCTCATCATTCTCAGGAACAAGCTCTTGGTGTTTTTCACTATACTTTTCATAATATAATTCAATTGCTTTGTCATGATTTGTATCCATAAGATTTTCTCTAATGATTTCAGTCTCAGATGGACCAAACATAGCCTTTATCTCATCTGGAGTAACCTCTTTGTTGTCAAAGTCCTTAAATACAGTTTGAAATGCATAAAAACAAACTGACAAAGTATCAGCAAGTGTACCATCAAAATCAAAAATAATTGCTTTAATAACTAAACACCCTTTATCAAAATAATATAAATAAGAATTAAAAACTGCTTTAAATAATTAATGATCTATACTGGTATATATTGAATCTTCTACACCTGGGAGAAGTTTGTATATGCTTTTATTGAGTAGCCCTTCAAGTTCATTTTTAATTTTGTAAAATCCTTTCCAGTGATGCGGAGTGTGTATAGTTGTTCCATGCCGTAAACCAACCGATATTAATCTTTTCTCAAGTGTAGTAAATCCCTCGGAATCAGCAAGAGCATCGCACAAAGTGATTACTTTATTATAAATATCATATGTACTGTTCTCATTAAGAATCTCAACCAACTTTAACTTCATATGTTCAGGGACAAGGCTCCAATCAGCTGCTTCTTCTATATGTTCATTCATGCAAGGAAATGAATGAGTAACACAAACAATTGCATTGCCAGTAAAGCCTAATTCTTTGAAAAATATGTAGCCATCGAATGAATGAATAACAGATTTGGTAAATCCTTTATACCGACCTATATCGTGTAAGAGAGCGGCATTGTAACCTAAATCAACATCAAAATTATGTCCATTTTTGTTTAATTCAATTAAAATAAATTCAGTCGCTTTTGCGACGTTCACCGAATGTTTAAACCATGGTCCTGGGTTTTGGTTATATGCCCAATCAATAAGCTCATATGCATAACTTCTGTCCACTATATATTTCATAGGATCTCACTCCTTTTCTAATTGAAAATCTGTAAATAACCCCTTCTCTACTAAAGTATAATTTTCCTTCTTCTCATCTAGAATAGAATTTTGAAGGTAGCTTAATAAAGTAAACTATTGTATTTTATCATCAGGATTTGTTATATCAGTCAACACAAAACTAGACAAAAAATGTAACGGTTCTTTCTCAAGTATTGTGTTGACATACTAAATGTAAATTTAATTACTTAAAATACCATTCGAACGCGTTAGTGTATAAAACCTTATCCCTTGCAAAAACGGGTTTTAGAGTTATCTGATAACAAAATGTTAACATCAGGTATATAAAAGAGGTTTCTCATTAGTTGATAAAACTTTTGAGAAGCCTCTTTTTTCATTTCTTGTGTTACGTGTAAGTATATAATTTAAGAGGTTTGGTCATCAGAGTGTCCTAATCTTTCCATTAAAATTTTCTCGGTTGACTTGTGCTTCAGCAAGTAATGATGTGTAGGTAAGAAAATTTAAAAAGTCTCATTGTTTTCTATAAATCATAATATTATCCTTACCCCACATAGTTAATAGTTCTTCTAAAGAAATTATTTCCCAAGGTAGTATAAAAGATTGACCATTTTTATTGAAAAAATAATTATATCCCAAATGGAAGGTAGCATGTAGGGTTACTCCATCTTTATTCATCCAAATAATTAAATCTTCTGCTTCTAATTCTTTAAATGATATTGAGACTTTTTTGTATTGGTTTAATTCAATTCCGTTGTGAAAGGTTGTAAAATCTACCCAATTATATATCAGCCAATCTGTCTGCGCTTGAGCTCCAGAAATTGCTGCTAGAGTGGCTGCAAAACAATTCGCACCGTTCTTCTCTGGGTAAGAGTTAAAGTATGAAGAGATGTGTGGATATTTATTAGCCAGCAATTTATAGGTTTTTTTACTAGCAGTAAAATTGCTAATATATTCTTTTGATAATCGCAATATTAAATGGTATTTAAAATTATAATGTAATTCTTCCCAGAGTTTTGCATGAATTAATAAAAACTTTTCATCATTATAATTTAGAGTGTATTTCGATAGAAGCTTATGGGTTTTTGTTCGAACTTTTTCTTCTGGAACTTTCCTCAATAGTTCCTTTACAAAGTTCCAATTAAAAATTAAACCCCTATTAAGTTTAATTTGTTCCTCAATTATATACTTCCTTATATTTTTTGGTAATGTTGGAAAAATGTCTAGATGTACTATGCAAACCTTTTCTATTCCTTCTTTTAGGTTCCAAGTCTCGTAAAAATTAACGGTGTCTTTATTGTGGAATTCTGATTGGAGAAAATTATTATAATTCATTATTAATGCACTTGAACCTAATTGCTTTATTAATGATTCGTTAGCTGAAGAAAAGAAAAACAAGTCAAATTCAGTTGCGATGCAATCAATCCACGTATTCATAACACTTGAGTCAATTTTTATTTGCTGTTCCTCCATATTTTATCCCCCCAATTATTTTCAAAAGATACATAATAAATTGTGTTTGAGTAATTATATCATTTTTTAGTAAAGAAAAATTCATGGAAAGTATAACAAAATACTTTTAAGTAAAAATTTAGAATATAGTTCTTTGTATCTATTAATTTTCTGATAATAGTCTGTTAATATTACGTTTATTAAGAAAAATTGTAATTTTGTGAAAATTTATCGCTAAACCTATTGAATTATTTTACTTTTATGGTAACATTCTACTTACTCAGGAGCGTTATTTAATATATTTTCCTGAAGTAAAAGGGGGGATCCATATGAATAAAGTGCTTGAACTACAAATGAAAGCAAAAAAAACCGAGGTATCAAGAGCAGTAACAAATCACTGTACGGATAAATCATAATTATAATAACTAGCCGATTCTAAATGGATCGGCTAGTTATGTAACATTCATCACTAACAAATACTTAAAAAGGAAAAAAAGGGGGGACTTGATGAATTATTCAATTGATACTGCATCGTTGGTGCTTTCTAAACAACCATTTTTGATTAGCTTAAACGATTATAAGAGTTCAGATGATTTTAAGGTGATAGTTAATTCCTTACAACCCAAGGTTAAGTTGAGTGAAAATGGTTATTTTTATTTTATTAATTCTTCTTTTGTTCGTGATAGAGTCAGTGATTGGAAGATACATATTTCATCAATTGAAGGAGAAGCAGAGGATGTTCTGAAAAAGGTTGCTTCTTACTGCATCTATAACGATATTGGATTTAAATTTTTAAAAGACAAAAGGCTTTTAAGGTTGTTAAATTCAAAGGTTTGGGGACGATCTTCATCCGGAAAATTTATCACTGTTTATCCCGATGGGGTAGAAGACTTTAAAAGAGTTATAGAGGAACTTTATCAGCTCTTGGTGGGGCATAGAGGTCCTTATATACTGTCAGATAAAAGATATAAAAACTCCAATATTTTGTATTATAGGTACGGGAATATTAATGGAAAGGGAAAAATTCAGCATGATGGAAGAAAAGTTTACCACATTTTAAAACCTAATGGAGAGGTTGAGGATGATATTGTAGGACCCTACTATTACCTTCCAGAAGGTATAGAGGAACCCTTCCCTGATCCTGAAAGTGGACCGGTTACACTTAATTGGACAGTTTCACTAAGGTCATATACACTTGGTTCAAATATAAAAACTGAGGAGAAAACATATGACCAAACGTCAAAGAAGATCGTTTTCAAAGGAATTCAAAGAACAATTAGTACAGCTTTATACGTCAGGAAAACCTCGTGCTGATATTATTAAAGAATACGAATTAACGTCTTCCACCTTCGATAGGTGGGTCAAGCAATACCGTGATAGCGGGTCCTTTGAAGAAAAAGACAATCGGACACCTGAACAGGAAGAACTTATACAACTACGCAATAAAAATCAACAACTGGCTATGGAAAATGATATTTTAAAGCAAGCCGCGCTGATTATGGGACGAAAGTAGATGTGATTCGTCAAAACCGTCACAAATACTCGGTATCAGCAATGTGTGACGTCCTACAAATTCCTAAAAGTACGTACTATTATGAATCTAAAGCTCGTGAGAACACCGAGAACGAACTCGTAGAACAGATTGTTCAACTATTTAAAGATAGCCGACAAAACTATGGTCAACGAAAAATTAAAGTTGAACTCGCTAAATTAGGGTGGACCGTCTCTCGACGTCGCATCGGACGGATTATGAAAGAACAAGGTTTAGTATCTAAGTATACGGTTGCTCAATTTAAACCCATGAAATCCCAAGCTAATGAATCTGAGATTGGCAACTCATTGAACCGTGAGTTTGATCAATCCGAACCACATAAAGTGATGGTAAGCGACTTAACCTATGTTCGTGTTGGGCATAGCTGGCATTATATTTGTGTGCTTATCGATTTATATAATCGTGAGATTATTGGACATAGTGCTGGCCCCCATAAGGATGCGGGGTTAGTTCACCGTGCATTTGCATCTGTTCAAAAAGATCTTCGTCAATTTCAATTGTTTCACACGGACCGGGGAAGCGAATTTAAAAACACGATCATTGATGAGGCTCTTAATTCGTTCGATATTGAACGATCCCTGAGCAACAAAGGTAATCCGTATGACAATGCTGTTGCTGAAGCCACGTTTAAAGCCATCAAAATAGAGTTTGTTAGGGGTTCCCATTTTATTAACCAACAAGAACTTGACCTTGAATTATTTGATTTTGTGAACTGGTTCAATCACATTCGCATCCATGGTTCACTGGATTACTTAACACCTACCGAATTCAAGTCGAAAGACCTTAACGTTTTTGTCTAGTTTAGTGTTGACATACCACTGTCAGTTCAATCACCTAACGCTACTTTTATTGGTAACTAATCAATTAGAGTAAACTTTTTCTCAAAATGCTATTGCCCACTGAATGGGAGGGAATAAATGCATGAAACAACTGTTTGTAATTTTTTCCTCATGACTAGTGCATCTTTATTGTTTGCTTGTACAAATGATACAGGTGAAACGAGCGAAATGACTAATGAGCAAGTAAGTGAATCACAAAACACTGAACATGATAAGTTTGAGACATTAACTTACGATCATGAAGTAGAAGACAAATACCGTGATTTTCTTAATGATGAACAGCTAAAAGCATTAGACGAATTACAAAAAACAATCCTCAGTTTGTTTATAGAACAAGAAGGTCAGATGATTGCTGCTGATTATATTAGCGAAGAATCGATTGAGATGTATTTAAATTCATATGCCAATGACACCGAAACGAAGGAAGAGGCGTATGAACAAATTGGAAAACATTTGAATGAAGCCTCATCTCAAGCTATTGAAGATCAAGAGCTTGAAACGGTTAATATAGATGAAGCTATTGCATACAGCGACAAGGAAGAAAATAGCCAAGAAGAACTTTTTGCGACAACTATTTATTACGAATTTAATTTCCGCAACGGTAGCACTCAATTAACTGAATTGACTTTAGACTTTATCGATGGTGCGTTTAAAGTCCGTGACTTTACTCAGGTTGATGAATGATAAGATACTAGTTTTGACCATTAAAACGATAAAGAACGTAATTTTTCCGGGATAAATAGAAAAGGACTTAGCTATTTGATAAGTAGTTTAGTTTTGGAGTGAAAATTGCAATTTGCCCCCCTTGTAAACGCTAAACTAGATTCAACAGTTTTCCACAAATAGAAATCAACAGATTTCTACAAATAAGATTAAACAGGTCACCAAAAATACACGCCTTTTCTATATACTTAATGTAAGTTTTATAGAAAGTGAGGCGATTAGGAGTGAACCGTTTAATGGATTACATGGAGATTCATCGTTTGTATCAGGAAGGATTTTCTAAAAGTGCGATAGCTCGCAAGTTACAGATATCGCGTAACCGGGTGATTGATTGTTTGAATAGGTCATTCGAAGAAATGGAGGTATATACGCACACATTAAAAACGCGATCTAAGAAATTGGATCCTTATCACCAACAGATACTTGAATGGTTAAAAATGCATCACGATTTAACGGCTGCTCAAATCGTGGATTGGTTACAAGAAACGTTAGACATATCAGATATCGCAGAAAATACTGTTAGGAATTATGTGAATGACATGCGTGACCATTATCATATTCCTAAACAAACAGCTCAACGCCCCTACGTATCTGTTCCTGAGTTACCCATGGGACAACAAGGGCAAGTCGATTTTGGTTATGATGTGGTTCAGGACAAGGACGGACGAAGCGTCCGATTATATTTTATAGCCTTTCTATTATCGCATTCACGTTTTAAATATGTTGAATGGTTGGATCGGCCATTTCGTACAGCAGATGTTATTCGAATGCATGATCATGCCTTTCATTATTTCGGAGGTATGCCCACTGAAATGGTCTATGATCAAGATGCGTTACTCGCTGTGAGTGAGAATGCAGGTGATCTGATTTTAACGTCGATTTTTTCGGCCTACCAAGATTCGAAAGGGTTTAAGATTTATTTATGTCGAAAAAGTGATCCTGAAACGAAAGGGAAAGTGGAACAAACCGTTAAATTTGTCAAAGTAAATTTTAGTCACAATCGCACGTTCCATGATATCAAGACATGGAACGCATCATGCTTATCTTGGCTTGAGAGGACAGGGAATCACAAAGTTCATCACAATACAAAAAAGAGACCTTCCGATATGCACGCCCTGGAAAAGCCGCATTTACAGAAGGTCTCAACGCACAACATCATGAATGATGTTACTCATGATAGTATAACAAGGATTATTCAAAAGGACAATGTGATTCGATTTGAAGGTAATCGCTATAGTGTTCCACGTGGCACTTATCACGCTGAATCACCTAATCTGGCGTATATTGAAACCCGTTCGGGTTGGTTATATATTCGGTTAAAACCCGATGGCAGTATTTTAGCCCAGCATGCATTGTCTGATGGCAAGGGCTTAGTCATCTCTGATCCAGCGCATCGTGACAATCAAACATCTAAACGTGATCGACTCGTTCAACAATTAAGCGATCTGTTTCATGATGAAGAGGCATTTCAGTGGTTGGTTCAATGTCTTGATGAACGATATCCGCGTCATATCGTTGATCAATTAAGGGTGGTGAACCAAGCGGTTCGGCAATATCCGAATTATATTAATCAGGCTCTAAGTCAAATGAAGCACTTAAATTTAACAAGCGGGAATGACTTCAGAGACATTGCACACTCATTGTCTGTGCAAGCCCAACAGAAGCAACCCGTTCACGGCGAATCTCATTCAGCATATGATCACTATGAGGTTCCGGAACGACCGAGTGATATTTATACGCATCTCTTATCAGGAGGTGGGCTATCATGAGCGAGGCCTATAAATCGTTACAAGATATGTGTCGTACCCTTCGGCTAGCAGAAACAGCCAAAGCGTTACCTGAATTACTAAGGGAAGCTGAATTGTCCGGTTGGACTTATTATGAATTAATGGATAAGGTTCTGACGTATGAAATGGCTTGTCGTGAACAGAAAAATATTGAACGTTTGATGAAATGGGCTGAATTTCCTGAGCATATGACCTTTGATCAGTATAATCTTCAAGAGCAATCAGCGATTGGCGACAAACAACTCAACATTTTAAAAGAACTAAACTGGGTTGAACAATGTTTTACGATTATGATGATGGGCCCAACCGGAGCTGGGAAATCGCATTTATCTATTGCATTGGGTGTTCACGCTGTCGAACAAGGTTATCAAGTCTCGTTTATCTCGATGAACCATCTCATGTATGTTTTAAAAACACGTGACTATATCAAAAAATCCAAAACACGTTACAAACGTATTATGGATTCTGACCTAATCATTATTGATGATGTCATGTATATGACTTACGAGTCACAAGAAGCCAATCTGTTTTTTCAGTTTATTTATGATAAGTATGATAAGGCTGCGTTTATTCTGACGTCTAATAAAGGACCGGGTGATTGGGGAAAATTCTTAGGCGATTCCACATTTACAACAGCGATATTGGATCGATTGCTTCACAGAAGTGAAGTGATTACATTTAGCGAGGAGGCCGAAAGTATTCGTATGAAGTATCGACAATCTATTTTCGAGGAGTAAATGAACACTCGTCAGTTAGTTAGACTGTTTAATCTTATTTGTGGAAAATTGTTTAATTCTACTTGACGGTTACACCCCTTAATTGGACTGCTATTTGTATATTAAATTGTAGACTGAAATAAATAACTAAATTGAATAAGTGGATGTGGTTATGGAGGTAAGGTTAGAGAAAGCAACTGATAAAGATGCACAATCTATTTTTGACATTCAAGTTAAAGCTTTTGTGCCACTTTTGCATAAGTATAAAGATTATGAAACTAACCCAGCAAATGAAACTGTCGAAAGAGTGATTACGAGAATAAATAATCCTAATGGTGTTCTTTATAAGATATTAACTGATAATAAACTTGTAGGTGCTATCTGCATTTTATGGAAGGAAAACTTACAATTCTGGATAAGCCCGATGTTTATTCTACCTTCTTATCAAGGGAAAGGTGTAGCTCAGAAGGCTATAACTTCAATTGAAAACTTGTACCCCCAAGCGATCACTTGGGAGTTAGCTACAATTTTAGAAGATCAAAGAAATTGTTATTTATATGAAAAAATGGGCTATAACAAAACAGGAGTTAGTAAAAAGTTAAACGATCATGCAACGCTTATTTATTATAAAAAAACTTGTTAACGTTCATGTGCCAAATGGTGGCAGTACTTGAGGAAAAGTGAGCGATTTTCGATAAGGAATTTGCCCTTTTTTTTGTAGGTTTTCATTAAATATTTTGACTTTACTAATTTGGCTGTATTTACCGTGGGAATATCAACTCGAAATACAAGTGAACATTGATATACAATGAAAAATGAACATCAAATTACTATGTAATTCAATGCTCATTTAATAATAAATTTTTATTATTTCTACTCCAAAACTGAACTACTTAAGTTATTTTGCCTCGCTTTTGATCCCGTTTTTCAGACTTCTCGTCATATGTTTATATTCAAGCAATGTTTTTAGTTAAAACGTTTTATTTTCATGGTAATATGATCGCTATCAATATAAAAGTTAGATTCCAAACAAAAAATACAGAACTGCAAATTAGTAGAGTAATTTTCGCATTCCCCTGTTTCAAGAAAAAAGTCAATATCAAACTTATACCAGCATAAATTAAGGGGAGTGATAGTCCCACTGGGCCTTTGAGACCTAATGTTACTAAACTAAAAAATTCATAATCAAGTTTAGCCAGCATCCATGGCAGAATACTGAGTATAGACAGCATAGCAGATATGACTACCAAAAGGGCTTGCATCTAAAAGAACACCCACTTCCTTTATAAATTTTGCATTATAAATAATTTCACGTTCTTGGGCGCTTTTTCATTATGTAGTGAGCAATAATAAGTAAGAAAGTTATTGTAAAAACGTATTCTAACATAACTCAGTCTAGACAGTGTGAAATATTTTATATGAATCAAATATGATTATTCCTATGTTATAAAAGAAATAAACGCATTCCATTGTCATACATGTAAAAGTAAACTTTATCTGGTTCTTCTCTAAAAATAACACTAGCAGTTATGCTCGGTTTGGATCTGTGTACAGAAATTTCACTAAATTCCTCTTCCTGGTAACCCTCATTTTCAAGATAAGCAACTACGTCATTTTATCATACATCTATCCTTTCAAATTGATTAAGTAATTAAGGGAACACTTCGTTTTACTAATTAAATACCCGATGTATGCCATCTCGAACCAGCTTCCATGTAATCCATTAAACGGTTCGCTCCTAATCGCACCACTTATATTAAGTATATAGAAAAGGCGTGTATTTTGGGTGACTGTTTAATCTTGTTTGTAGAAATCTGTTGAATCTAGTTTAGAGTTTATTAATAAGGCATATCCAGAAGAAAATTTTCTTATGTAATTTGTATTGGCTCTCTAGTCATAATTAGACATTTAAAAAGGAATTTCCTGTTAAATGTTGAAAACTAGGAATGAAGGAGAGGATTGGTTGTATTTTTTACTTGTAGCTGGCTTAATGCTAGGTTTGTTAGTTTATGGTTTCTTTTTTATCATTTCGAAATTTAAGGAGCAGTATTACTTAGCCCCATTGCTGACATTTTTCACGGCATTTGTTGTTGTAATTTATGGTTTTTTCTTTGTAAGGGGATTCGAAGGGATGAGTTATACGTTTTTTTCAGTCGGAATCTTTCTAGTTAGTGTATTGGGAATGATCGTGTTACCTTTATTGGCTAAATCATCTAAGCTTACTAAGATTACGATTTGGGATAAGATAGGTCTAATCATTTTTCCGGTGACTTTTTTCACAATCATATTCACTTTGACTTGAAGTGATGATTATTGGTATTAATTCGGTAAAGTAGAATAGAGCATGACTCAATTTACTTGGCAGGTTAACGGAACAGTGAAGCCGTTATTTTTCTAATTCATATGTAAGGTGAAGCGAATGAGTAAAATTCGTAGGAAACTTGGATTGATAAGCTGAAATCCAATATAGACAATGGTTAATCTTCTCTAAAAGTAAAGAATTTGATATAGCAAGGAGATGCAAATTTTTTGTGTGATGAAATGGACTAAGTAAGGTTTATGGTAATTCAATACTGAAAGGAGAATGTTTTCTTATGATTTTACATACAGAAGTATCCGGAACAGGGGAAGAGGTTGTTTTTCTCCATACAGGTTTGCAAACAGGAAAAACGGAGCTTGATGTGCAAAAAGATTATTTTAAACAAAAATATAAGGTCATCCTACCAGATTTACGAGGGCATGGAAAATCTGTATCGCAGAATCTAACTAATTATTTTCATGACTCTGCGAGAGATTTAGCCGAAACCCTCGAAAACTTAGGTATTCATTCTGCTCATATTGTCGGATGTTCTATAGGAGCACTCGTTGGATTAGTAGTTGCTAAAAATCATCCAGAGAGAGTAAAGAGTTTAACGTTATCTGGCATTATTCCAGAAAAACCAACTGATTGGGATGAAATGGATAAGGAAGAATCAGAAAATATAGCAAAAATGTTAGAGAATCCAGAAGCTGTTGCTTATTTTGATAATATTCATGACGGTGACTGGAGAGAATTGCTAGATTCCATCCTAGGTGAAGATTGGTATCCATTTGAAGAGACAAAAGATTTGGCTTCGCTCGAGATGCCCGTTTTATTTATAGTCGGTGAACAGAATGAACATGAAACTATTGGAGTGATTAAATATCCTAAAATGAATAGAAATATTCATGTGTCAATCATTCCTTTCGCAGGTCATGTTGTGCATCTGGATCAGCCTGAAATCTATAATAAAATTGTTGAAGCTTTTTTGTTAAATCAGAATCACTAACAGCAAAAGGATAGGCACTTGTTCGATTGTCGTACTTTAGGAAAATGTGGAGAAGGATTTCTTCTCAGCAAAAGGCGCTTTCCTACCGTCGACGTAGAGACCAAGAGTCTGGTGTTAGAATGCATCCAATATCAATTAAAAAAGTCACAATTAATGATTTTAAAATTTTAGAAATTATATCCTAAAATTAACAATATTATGATACAGTTAGATTAAGTAAGTCACTAATGAGGTTATAAAAATTTAGGACTACCTAAAGTAAATGGAAGTCCACCATTATTGATCGACTTATAATGTCTATTAATTAATCAAAAAGCAGAGGAGTTTTAATGTGACAATTTTAATAGCCGAGGATATTAATAAGAAAATTAGAGGGAAGGAACTCTTAAAGAATATTAATCTTTCTTTGGGACAGGGAGAAATCATTGGGTTGATCGGAGAGAATGGCGCCGGAAAAACAACGCTGATGAATGTGCTTTTGGGTTTAACAGACTATCAAAGTGGTGTTATGAGAGTCGAAGGTAAGGAAGTTCCTAATTTAAATCATTCTTCTATTAAAATAGGTGCTTTGATTGAACAACCTGGAATATATCCCTTTTTAACGGGTTATGACAACCTAAAATTGTTTCATGAAGGAAGTGATAGTGAGGAAATCAATCAAATAATCAATGATTTGAATATGTCTGAGTATATACATAAAAAGGCTAAAACTTATTCATTGGGAATGAAACAGAAATTAGGCGTTGCTCTATCCTTCTTAAATCATCCTAAAATGATTTTTTTAGATGAGCCAATGAACGGACTCGACCCTCAAGCCATTCGTGATGTACGTAATGCCATTTTAAAACGTGCGGATGAAGGGGTTTCATTCTTCATTTCAAGCCATATTTTAAGTGAATTAGAGAAGGTGACCAACACACTTTTAATTTTAAATAATGGCGAAATTATTTCAGAAACGACTGTGGAAGAGATTAAAAAAGATGCCGAAGACGGTGATTTAGAAACGGCATTTTTACAAATTTTAGACGAAAAGAGATCTTCCAGCGGCGAGAAGTAGAATAGGAATGTTCCCATAATTCATAAACAGCTTAATTTAAAATAATGGGAAATCTTACGGAATTAAAATAAAAAATGTAAAAAAGCATTTAAGACGGGAGAAATTACATGGGTATATTGATCAGACAAGAACTTTTCAAATTATATAAAAAGAAATCGACTTTCATTCTATTTGGTGCTGTAACATTAATAATGATTTTAATAGCCATTACGGCTAACTCAACATCGGATTTTTTTGACGCAGAGAATATGTTTACATCTGCATTTGGCGCTTACTGTGTAATGCAAAATAAAAGTACAGAAGTTTGCAACTAAAAAGTACACAACACTGCAATCAAAAAAAAAGACTTGCCAGCCCAATCAAATACCACTACTGTTATTGGTGTCGAATCAATTAAACAGTGGAGGTTGAAAGGAATGCTGGCAATGTCTGAAATTAATTGTATCAAAGTTTTACGAAATCAAAAATCAAAATCCGTCAATTCAATCGCTGAAATGCTTGGTATTAATTGGCGTACAGCTAAAAAGTACGCCGATAAGGATTGGGTGCCTCAAGAAAACGTGCAACCCAAACAAGGCATGATGCATGAAGAAGGATGGGGTGAGATCGTATCGGATTGGCTTATAGAAGATTATAAACTACCTTACAAAAAGCGTCGTACGAATAAAGCTATTTTTGCACAATTACAAGCCATTGGCTTTGAAGGCTCATATCGTACCGTTTGCCATTTTATTAAAGACTGGCGTGAAGGAAAGATCAACGATGATTCCACGAAGGATAAGGGGTACGAAAGGTTACAACATCCTCCAGGTGAAGCGCAAGTTGATTTTGGCTTGTTAGAAGCTGTTAAAGATGGTCAATATGTCGATGTTCATGGTTTGTCCCTTAGTTTACCTTATAGCAACGCAACTTTTTGTGTTCCGTTACCAAGTGAAAACCAAGAATGTTTCTTAAAAGGGCTAGAAACTATTTTTAAACAAATGGGAGCCGTTCCTAGAGTGCTAAGAATTGATAATTTAAAAGCAGCTGTTATTAAACCTAGGGGACGCCATCAGGAAGTTGAATTCACCCATGAACTCCATCAATTTTCAGCATATTATGGTTGTGAGATTCAAGCTTGTAATCCCTATAGTGGCCATGAAAAAGGTCATGTCGAAAATAAAGTTGGTTATATTCGATATAATTTCACAACACCTGCACCTGTCATGACGTCATATGAACAACTCACAGACTGGTTGGAGGACCAACTGACACAAGATCGCCAACGCCAACATTATGTAAAACAACAAACAATTGAAGACCTTTATCAAGATGAACATCAACACATGCTTCATCTTCCTGATCAAGATTATCCGATATTTAAAGAAAAATGGGTGAAAGCTAATAAATATGGGGAAATTGTGGTCGACCAAGTCAAAGTACATGTACCTAAGAGCTATAATTTTGGACAAGTTCGATTAGTGCTTTATTGGGATCAATTTAAAGTCACATCTCCTAACGGAGAGATCCTTATGAAAGATGTTAGACCGTATATGCATAAAAGAAGACAAATTCCTTGGCAAGGTATTCTATCCTCTTGGCTGGATAAGCCAAGAGCCATAGAGTATTCACGTTACCAACCATACTTGCCGGTTCGAATATTTGAATATATCCGGATTGAGGATCATCGTTTAAGAAAAGAAAGGCTGCGTTGGTTGATTCATCAATTGGCCCAACATGATATGGAACAAATTAATGATCAATTTTATGACTTAATAGATAACGATCTACAACCTGAACACGACGACCATCCATATGATGTTGACTGGAGCCTTTATGATCAAAACATTCCAAGGGGTGAGTCAACATGACGCGGGATATTAAAGCCATGTGCAAGTCACTAAGATTAGCGTATGTAGCAGACGTTTATGAATCAATACCATTTGAAACAAAAGAGCAATTTTTAAAAGAGCTATTTGAAAAGGAATTCGCTTTAAGGGAGGAAGCCAGAGCGGACCGCTTAATGAAGAAGGCGAAGTTCTTACATGTTAAAGAACTGGATGATTATCATTGGGGAAGCCATATCCATTTTCCTCAACAATTAGATAAAGATGAACTGATTTCCCTCAGTTTTATCAAACGCGTCGAAAATGTCATCTTAACAGGAGCACCAGGAACAGGTAAAACCCATCTAGCAACAGCGTTAGGCCGGGAGGCTTGTCGAAATGGTTTTGAGGTCCGATTCTTCCGTGTTTCAGATCTCGTTGATCAATTAGATAGAGCGTGGCAAGACGGAAAATTACGAAACTTTAGGAACAAGTTTAAAACGGTTGATTTAATCGTATTAGATGAAATGGGATACATTCCATTCGGAAAAGAAGGAGCAGAGCTGTTATTTCAACTCATCTCTGAGTGGTATGAACAAAAAAGCTTAATGATCACGTCCAATTTAGAATTTAGTCAATGGAACCGGATATTTTCAGATTCACGTTTAACAGCTGCCTTAGTGGATCGCGTGATCCACCATGCGCATGTACTAAACTTCACTGGAGATAGCTTTAGAGTGAAGCACGCACTATCTAATCAAGAATAGCGAAAAAGGGCTGGCAATCTTATGTATTTTTGATTGCAAAACTATGTATTTTTCTCTTGCAAAATACACTTACGCTTGGATTGTTTTTATTATGATTATTCAAGCCAGTACAATTATTACAATGGAATTCCAATACGGAACAATTAAAAACTTACTTTACCGTAACTATACTAGAACACAGGTTATTATAAGTAAGTGTATTACTTTGTTTATTTACTCGATCAGTCTATATGTAAGCACGGCTATTATAGCCATCATACTAAAATTTCTTGTATTACCGGATTTAAGCCTTTCACAAAATGTGAATGGAGAAATGAGCTTAATACAATCGTTTCTATTTACTACATTAGGTAACTTTATAGGTGTATGGTTGATCATTAGTTTAGTACTATTATTATCTTGTGTTTTTAGGAATACAGCGGTTTCCGTTGTGATTGGTATCATATTCTATTTTGCTACTTCCATTGTGTCAGGTATCTTGTTCTTGGCTATTGAAAAATGGGAATGGGTCAAATGGAATCCTTTTAACATGTTGAATTTGAGTAACCAAATCAGTAGTGACGGCGACATTGCATCAATGACCCAGTTATCCGTAGCTCAATTATTTGTAGGAAATATCATCTATATCATGATTTTCTTACTCCTGGTTTTTGTGGTCTTTAGAAAAAAGAATGTATAATAGAAACTAATATCATCTCCATCAACAAAAGGTTCACAACCACTAACAAGGTGGTTGTGAATCTTTTTTATTCTCAACAACTTAAGAAGTAAAATAGTGCGAAAATTTAGTTTCTTCCGCTAAACTAGTTTATATAGTTTACAACCTCCTTAGAGTATGGTAAATTAAAATTGTTAAATTCGTTAAAAAATAATTTAATAAAATTAATGCGACAATGAATGACTTATTTTTTTCATGCAAACAACCCCCCCTTTTTAAACATATAAAAGTCATTCGTTGTTGCCCTAATGTTAGTTCAAATAATCGAGGAGGTTTTTCATATGGCAGAACGATATGATTACGTTGTAGTTGGAGCTGGTAGTGCGGGCTCGATTATGGCAAACCGTCTGAGTGAAGATGGAAAATATAGTGTGTTAGTGTTAGAAGCAGGTCGTAGTGACTATGCGTGGGACCTATTAATTCAAATGCCGGCTGCGTTACCATTCCCGGCTGGTAAGAGTTTATATGATTGGAAGTATGAATCAGATCCGGAGCCTTACATGGGTGGTCGTCGTATTTCGCACGCTCGTGGTAAAGTATTAGGTGGATCAAGTTCAATCAATGGTATGATTTATCAACGTGGTAACCCAATGGACTATGAACGTTGGGGTTCTGATGAAGGGATGGATGATTGGGATTATGCCCACTGCCTTCCATACTTCAAACGTTTAGAAAATACGGTCGCAGCGGACAAAGAAGATCCGTATCGTGGCCATGATGGTCCGTTCACCTTAACGCGCGGCCCGGCGAAAAATCCGTTGTTTAAAGCGTTTTTCGATTCAGCAGTTGAAGCGGGTTATAATCGCACGCCAGACGTTAACGGTTACCGTCAGGAAGGGTTCGGTCCGTTTGATAAGCACGTCAGTAATGGCCGTCGTATGTCAGCGTCACGTGCTTATTTACGTCCAGCGATGAAACGTAAAAACTTAACGGTTAAAACCCGTGCGTTCGTGCAACATATTGACTTCAGTGGTCGTCGTGCGCAAGGGTTAACGTATAAGCGAAACGGGAAAACGCATTATGTTGAAGCAGGTGAAGTGATTCTGTCAGGTGGGGCGATTAATACGCCGCAATTACTTCAGTTATCAGGTGTCGGTGATGCAGAGCATTTACGTTCAGTTGGTGTTGATCCAGTTGTTCATTTACCAGGTGTTGGTGAAAACTTACAAGACCACTTAGAAGCGTATATTCAATATGAATGTCCAGAGCCTGTTTCAGAACAGCCGAACTTGAGTAAAGCAAAAATGCCTTGGATTGGCTTGCAGTGGATTTTCGGCCGCACGGGTCCAGCTGCGACAAACCATTTCGAAGGTGGCGGCTTTATTCGTTCGAACGAAGAAGTAGATTATCCGAACTTGATGTATCATTTCCTACCACTTGCGGTTCGTTATGATGGTCAAAAAGCCGAAGCGGATCATGGTTTCCAAGTTCACGTTGGACCGATGTATTCGGATGCGCGTGGTTCACTTAAGATCCGTTCTAAAGATCCGAAACAACATCCAAGCATGGTGTATAATTATCTTTCAACGGAACAGGATCGTCGTGAGTGGATTGAAGCGGTTAAGATTACCCGAAAGATTATGTCGCAACCAGCGATGTCAAAATATAATGGTGGCGAGATTTCACCAGGACCAGATGTACAAACGGATGATGAGATTTTAGACTGGGTCGCAAAAGATGCGGAAACGGCTTTACACCCATCATGTACAGCGAAAATGGGGCCTGAATCAGATCCGATGGCTGTTGTTGATCCGAAGACGATGAAAGTTCATGGCTTAGATAATTTACGTGTCGTGGACGCATCAGCTATGCCATACGTCACGAACGGGAATATCCACGCACCTGTTTTAATGTTAGCAGAAAAAGCAGCGGACTTAATTCGTGGCAAGAAACCGTTAGAAGCTGAGAATCTACCGTATTACCGTCACGGTGTCGACCCTAAAGATGCAGGGGCAGTTGAAGCCTAAAATTTAGACAAGGCGCTGTTTATTTATTAGCAGCGTCTTGATGTTATATTAAACCTTAACCAATAGGAGTGGATCTTAATGACGTTAAAACAAAAACAATACATTAACGGGGAATGGGTTGACGCAAATTCAGGCAAAACGCGTGACATCATTAACCCGTATAACCAAGAGGTCATCGCAACTGTTCCAGAAGGCGATGAAACCGACGCACAGGAAGCAATCGCAGCAGCGCGTAAAGCGTTTGACGGAGGAGAATGGGCGACAATGCCAGCGACAGAACGCGGCAAGATCGTACGCAAAATCGCTGACTTCATCGAACGTGACCGTGAAGAACTAGCGCGCTTAGAATCATTAGATACAGGAAAAACGGTAGAGGAAAGCCGTGGCGATATGGATGACATCGCAGGCGTTTTCCATTATTACGCGGAAATTGCAGATAAAAACGGTGGTGAAATCATTGAATCTCCACTACCGAACTCGATTAGTAAAGTTGTTCATGAACCAGTTGGTGTATGTGGCCAGATCACACCGTGGAACTATCCACTGCTTCAGGCATCATGGAAGCTAGCACCAGCCTTAGTAGCGGGTAATACACTGATCATGAAGCCAAGTGAAATCACACCACTGACAACGCTTAAAACATTTGAGTTAATGGAAGAAGCGGGTGTACCGAAAGGCGTCGCTAACCTTATCCTTGGCGCCGGTCATGATGCAGGCGCCGAGCTATCAACGAATCACGATGTCGACTTGATTTCATTTACAGGTGGTATTGTGACAGGTAAGAAGATTATGCAAGCGGCGAGCACGAATGCGAAGAATTTAGCGCTTGAACTAGGCGGGAAAAATCCGAATGTGATTTTTGCTGATGCTGATTTTGAACTAGCGGTTGATCAAGCATTAAACGGCGTCTTTTTCCACGCAGGTCAAATTTGTTCAGCGGGTACGCGCCTGATTGTTGAAGAAAGCATTCACGATGAACTAGTCGAAGCTCTTGTAGAACGCGTAAAACAATTCAAAATCGGAAGCGGATTTGATGAAAATACACAAATGGGACCACTTATTTCTGCAGAACATCTAGCAAAAGTCGAGAAATACGTTGAGACAGGCATTAAAGAAGGTGCGACTTTAGCTGTTGGCGGTAGTCGTCCAGACGATCCCGAATTAAAAGACGGCTTCTTCTACTTGCCAACGATTTTCACCAACTGCACAACAGATATGGAAATCGTTCAAGAAGAAGCATTCGGTCCGATTATTACTGTCGAGAAATTCACACGTGAAGAAGAGGCCGTGCAACTCGCGAATGATTCGATTTACGGCCTGGCTGGTGGCGTATTCACTAATGATGTCGCTAAAGCTGAACGCTGCGCTGCGAAAATGCGCATGGGTACCGTTTGGATTAATGAATTCAACGTTTACTTCCCACACGCACCATGGGGTGGCTATAAACAATCAGGTATTGGTCGTGAACTAGGTAAGCTCGGTTTAGAAGAATATACTGAAACAAAACACATCCTCCAAAATACGAAACCAGAACCACTTAACTGGTTCTAAAATGCAACCCCTCTCACTTGTTCATCTTTGAATAGAGTGAAAGGGGTTTTTGTTATTCTCTTATAAATTCATACTCATTTTCCATAGCTAAATTTATATTCATATAAAATTTTTGAAAATGGCTTACTTCATTATCATCTGGCGGTTGAAAGTCAAGATTATTAATTTCTGCAGAATACTTACTAAAGTCTTTTTTACTTTCTTCTAAGTTAAAACCAATTTCTAAGTGTTCATTGTTGTTTTCAAAACGAATTGTAAATTCTTTATCATCACGATCCAATTCATATGTGCCTTTTCCAAGTTGAGTACTTGTGAATTCATTTTCATTCAAAAATTCCAATGTCAGAAAAGTTTTATACCAATCATCATCATCAATCTCTTCTCTAGATACATCTGGTGGGATCAGACTTATTGCTTTGTGACTAATCGTAAACGTTTTTCCAGATAAATCATTTTTACCATCACAAGCTGGTAAAATAAATAAAGTTAAGATTGTTAGGAATATTAATCCTTTTTTCATAACGAATCCCTCCTTTCTTAATAGATATTACTTTGACCGAATTTCCATGTACCACTGAATGTAGTGTTAGTTACGCCAATCCTAAGAGTAAAACCGATTAAAGTCAAATAATTCAAAAAATTAACTATATTTATTTTTAGTATCCACAAACCCAGTCCATGCAACATAATCACGGCTTAATTGTACTTAGATTTGCACATTGATTTTCAATTTAATGAAACTCAAGTGATTCGACATGAGTTGATTAATAGGGGATTTTTAAGTATGATGATGTTAATTGTATTGAAGGTTCCATGTATAACTCGAAAATGTCCATCCTCAAGGTTTTACTTCATAAGTATTAAAGAGTCCGCTTAATATTAAACCATCATTGTCCCTAATCTGCATTGTTACAAAATTAGAAAAAAAGTACAGAACCATGTTTGCGATTTCACATGATTCTGTACATCATAACAAAATGAATCAACTGGTAAATTCATAAGTGTTTCCTGTTATTCGGTACTAAAAATTTGTAACTATAACTTCATGTTAATCAATAGTACCTAAATCATCTTCAATTTCTCCGCTGGTCGTAACGTAGTTGTCATCCAGGCTTGTCGAATCACTAGCTGACAAATCACCAGCAGAGTACGTTGAAGTAAATGAAACGATTAATGAAAGACTGAATAAGAGATAAAAAACTTTTTTCATGGTAAACCCTCCTTGTCATATATAAATAAATTATATAACATTATAAAAATATCAGTATTAACTAAATATAAGCAATAGTTAAATAATTTAAAGTGTTTAATACGATTATCTAGCACAGACATCACAAAATATAAAAATAGTTATATTTTAATACTGAGGAGGAAGCATGGATGGACGAACAACGGATCGGGGAAAAAATAAAGGATCTAAGAAACTATTATGGCCTATCACAAAAGGAATTGTCAGATGGGATCTGTACACAGGCTTATATTAGCCAAGTTGAATCAGGCAATAAAAATGTAGCTTCACATATTTTATACCAGTTAGCTGAACGACTCGGTGTTGATGTGGATTATATTTTGTTTGCATCTAATAATGAGAGATTTGATTATATTATGGAGGTTGAACGGCAAGCTAGGGCACTAGTTGAAACTAAAGATTTTCATTCCCTTATGAATTTAGTTAAAGCGGAAGAAAATAGCCCTTTGATGGAGGTGGCACATTTTCATCAATTCTTACTTTGGCATAAAGCGATTGCGATTCGTTACGTCGAAAATAATCTTGACCAAGCCTTATTAGTGCTACAAGATGCGTTGAAATTAGCCAAAACGACTAATAAAACAGCTTCTGAAAGAGAAGTGCATATATTATCTAATATCGGTAATATATATGCTGAAAAAGAAGAATATTTATCGGCAATAGATTCTTATGAAACAGCTTTAAGCAACTTGAGGCTAATACCATTATATGAAACTAAATTAGAGACAGGTCTATTATATAATTTAGGAAGAGTCTACTTGATACAAAATCAGATTGATAAAAGTTTAGCATGTTGTGATGAGGCTATTCTATTGTGCAAGAGACATTTCACTTTTCATGGATTAGGAGAGTCTTATTTTATTCAAGGGCATTGCTATAAAACATTGGATGATCTTGAGGCAGCGCGAACGTGTTTCATGAATGCTAGAAGTTTGTTCAGTGTAATTGATCATGAGAAGTTTGTGGAAAAAGTAGATAATCAATTGAATAAATTACAAGATTGCGAGTAGTTTCGACATAACTTGCCAAAAAAAAGACAAAAATTATTACTATTCTTATAATTATTTAGTTTATGAAAGTAATTAGTAGTATTTCTAATATAATCGATTGACATGATGCGTGAGTCCAAACGCATCATTTTTTTGTCTGTGATAGTGTAACTATAACGCTCATTAACTTCTTCATAACGCATTGTTAATCAATCTGAATCTCAAGCTAACAAGTGATCAATCAAGTAACCAAACGTAGTCTACTATTTTGTAATTGAAAAAGCAAGCCATCGAATAATCTAGTTACACATGCAGATGTTGTGTTGAAGTTAGTGGTGCGAATCAAAGTTATGATGTAAAAGTCATAACAAAAATTTGGAAAGGGGACATGATTGTGAAAAAGTTAATTGTTGTCGTGAGTATGCTGGTATTATTTTTAGTGCCGATGCATACGGTGTTCGCTGAAGAAGGTAATGGCCAAAGCACTGACGAATACTTGGTGCAGTTTGATGGTCCAGCTAAGAAAGGTTTGCTTAATGCTTTCGGTGTCGAGGGTGATAAGGTCTTACATGAATTTGATTTGTTACCCGTCTATCATTTGGAATTAACTGAAGGACAAGCAAATGGACTAAGTAATCATCCCCAGATTAAATTTGTTGAAGAAAATGCAGAAGCAGAAGCATATGCTCAAGATACACCTTGGGGAGTTCCCCATGTAGAAGGTGAAACCTCACAAAACAATGGGTACACTGGAGAAGGTGTTGATGTTGCGGTTCTAGATACTGGAATCGATCGATCACATGAGGATCTAAATGTATCAAGTGGCCACTCAGTTTTTGGTGATTCACCTTATGCTGATGGACAAGGACACGGCACACATGTTGCAGGTACGATTGGTGCGAATGATAACAATACAGGTGTTGTTGGCGTTGCTCCTGATGCATCGTTACACGCTGTTAAGGTGTTAGATGACGATGGTAGTGGTTCGTATGCTGGGATTGCAGAAGGAATTGAGTGGGCTATTCAAAATGATATGGACGTTATTAATATGAGTTTAGGTGGTTCTTCAAGCTCTTCAATTCTAGAACAATATTCAGATATGGCTTACTCTGAAGGTTTATTAGTTGTAGCTGCAGCTGGTAATAGTGGTAACTCATGGGGCTGGGGTGACACAGTTGGTTACCCAGCAAAATATGATTCGGTTATTGCCGTAGCAGCTGTCGATCAGAATAATAATCGTGCAAGCTTCTCTAGTCATGGTCCAGACGTCGAATTAGCGGCTCCTGGCGTTAGCGTGCAAAGTACAGTGCCAGGTAATGGCTATGATTCACTAAATGGTACATCAATGGCTTCACCACATGTAGCTGGGGTTGCAGCTCAAGTTTGGGAAGCGAAACCAGGTCTGACGAATGTTGAATTACGCTCGTTACTACAATCAACAGCAAACGATTTAGGTAACCCAGATTACTATGGAAATGGTTTAGTTCAATCTTACCACGCAATCAGTCAGTAATAGGTTGATAGATTGAGATATTAATTATATTAAACATTCAATAAAAAGCTTGCTGGGGCAGTAGAGCTCGGAAAGTAGGAGTTAGGAATTTAAATTTCTAACTCCTATTTTTATGGTAATCTGATATAATATGTAAAAATGATTGATTAAATTTGGAATTTGATACATACATAGTGTAGCAATAATGAAGGAAATTAAGTGTTTTCTATATTACTCTTTGAAAGGAAGGTTACATGATGAGAGTCCAAAATTAATTTAAGAGTGTTATTCAATTAAAGTAGCGAGTTAAGTGAATTATGGGGTCTAATTCATTTTCATCATGCTGACGGCTTAAATAAAGACATATGTAATACGGAGTGGAGGGGGGGATTAATAATGTTAATAATTTTGATGATTATTTCAGCTCTGTTGGGCGGAACATTTTTAGTGACGCTTGGAATGTGGGAATTAAAAAAAGGGATTAACAAAGAAAGATATATTGTATATATGACAATTGGATTGTTTTTAATATTGGTCATTTTACGGATTTAGAATTGTCAAAGCTATGTCACTAGTGGATACGATTCATAGATGAAATGGTATTGATTACATATTTGGGGGGGTACTAACATGGAAGTTTATTTTTTAGAAACACTAATATTATTTATTGGAGTTTATCTACTCTTTGCGGTCAATAAACTAGATGGTCGTGTTAAGAACATGAATTATAATCTAGAACAAATTTCTAAAAAAGTTGATGTCCCTGAAAAGCCAATAAATAATGAATTAAGAGAATTGCTTGATGAAGGTAATGATGTCGAAGCGGTAAAAAAGGTTCGAGAAACAATGGGGCTTTCATTAGTGGAAGCTAAACAGTATGTTGATGCCTTAAAACTTGAAAGTAAATAGGTGTACTTAAACAAACGAAAGCTTAGCATTTCTTGATGAGGAGTTTGAATAGATTAAAATTATTAAGATATTGCTTTTAATGTTATATGCAATCGGGTCAAATATAATTGTTAGTATAACTAATTTGAATTTGTTTCTCGAAAGGAAGGTTATATGACCAAGACGTATGAATTTTTTATTTTGTTTTTAAAAGAAAATATTTATAATAAGATGATTTTGTTTTGGGTCGTCCTCATTCCGTTAATCTTTTTCTTCATTAATCATAACGACTGGTTTGTTAATCAACCTCAAGATCAACAAGCATACATACAATTATCCTTCTTTTGGAGCTTCATGATTTTGGTTTCGGCGGTGATTAATACAGCTATTTCCCTTTTTATGATGCGTGAAGAAGGGTTTATGAAGATGTTTAGTTTTATTGCAGGGTCAAAACGCTCAATTATTTTCGGAAAAGGTTTAGCGAACTTGTTGTTTTTGATTGTATCGATGATCGTGTTCAATTTAGTCGTTGCTTTGCTATTTCAAATGAATCCATTCATGTTGATTATGAATAGTTTACTCTTAATTGCTGTGACCTTTATTCCAGTAGTGCTGTTCTTTTCGTGGATCATGACCTTACCATTTAAGGAGGATTCGATTGCGCCGGCGTTTAGTTTGCTGACCATCGTTTTAATGTATCTAACGAGCGATATGGTTGGGGTGCAATCTCCGTTGTTTCTAATTAATCCGGCTGAGTTTATTTTGCGCGTATCTGAAGCGGTTATTATTTCTGATGTTGTGGATGTAATGAATGTGTTGACCCTGGTCATCGTAGGTTGCATATATATGATCATTGGCCTAGTAACCATTAAGCTTGCGAATTTAGAATCCAGGACGATTCGACAATAGGAGGTGTTGGTGTGGAAATTGTGAATACGGATTTTCGATATCAAGAGGGCGGAAGAAAGATTCTAGAAAATGTTAATGTGAAATTAAAACCTGATCAATTAAATGTCGTACTAGGGTTGAATGGGTCGGGTAAGACGACGTTGTTTAATATTATGGCTGGTTCGCTAAAACCAAATGCTGGTGAATTGAGTAAATGGGTGAAGAAGTCTGAAATAGCTTATCAAGTCCAAGGGGTTCCGTTTCTGAATGCATTGAAAGGTAAAGATTTGGTGCGATTATTTTTGAAGACGGCCTCGAGACCATTTGACGTGAACAATCCTGTCTTCTTCGATGGGATGAATGAAAGAGAGCAATCACTTGCTAAGCATTTATGGCATTTGAAACTTGGTGATATGTCACTCGGCGAAAGAAGATGGTTGATGGTGACGGCGATGTGTGCACTTGATCGGAAGCTATACATATTTGATGAACCAACATCTGGTGTTGACCCTGACTCGCGCTTAAACGTGTTAAATCGTTTGGAGTCTGTTGCTAATAGTTCTGGTCAATACGTTGTCATGTCAACGCATACGTTACAAGAACTGGGGCATGTCAACTGTCATATCTTTTTGGTACATGATGGTAGAATCGTTTTTGAAGGATCTTATAGCGATTTAACATCCGTGCATCAGAATCCTGATGAGGCGTTTCGTGAGTTGGTTCGGAGTTGATCGTTAATACAATTTAGATCGGAATATAAGTAGAACTTTGGTATATAAGTTCGACATAGATATAGAAAATCGCACGAAGGATCAAGTCCTCAGTGCGATTTTTGTTTATTTATCCGACGTGCTGTTCGTTCTTTGTTTGCTGATTGAGATAGTGCGCAAGTGTATTGGCGATTGCTTGCATGCCGTATTGTTCGACTTTAGCTTCGGCGTCTGAATTGTAGTTGGTATTTGTGTTGACGTCATATGTGTAAAGATATCCGGCTTCATCGCGAATGAATTCAATACCCGCAAATGCAATGTTATTTTGTTTCAAAAACTGCTCGTATTGCGTAATGATTGGATCATCAAATTCTGTGATGATTTGAAATTTGTCGCGCGTATTCTCAGTCGTCATGCAAAATTGGTCTTCAATCGAGCAAGCATCAGCTGGGCATAATTCGAAACCTTCTGATGTGTCGACGTTTACCGCGTAGAAAAACTGCCCATTAATAAATTCGCACCGTGTGATCGATGAATCAGGTGACTCAATATATTGTTGCAGTAATGTGATGCCATCGATTGGCTCTTCGAAATCGTCTGAGTACACGTACTGTTTTAAGCCTTCGACGCTATAAAATAATTGCACACCAAGCCCTTTGCCAGCGCGATTATGTTTCGTAATGAACGGGGTTTCCATTTGTTTCGCTGATTCGATTAATTGATCTTTACCAGTAGTCACGATTGTTTTCGGTGTGCGAATTCCGGCTTTTTGCAAGGCGCTATATTGTCTCGCTTTGTTGATTTCTAAATCGAGCGCGTGGCTGCCATTTAAGACGACACGATCATGTTCTTCTAGCCAAGCAAGCACTGCTGAAGTGAATTCGGGAGCATATCGGTGTGAGCGAGTATGTGATGATGCGCTCATGCGATTATAGAAAATACCTTCAGGTGGTGCCTCGGATAAATCGATCGATCCTTGGTCGATGAACCAATCTTCATACGGCACGCCTAATGCGTCGAGTGCTTCGAAGAGGGGTTCTGACCATTCTGCGTTTTCATGGATCACGTGTATTTTTTGAGTCATTTCGGAAAACTCCTTTAATTCTGATGTGTTTACTAGTATATTCAATTTTTAATGAAATGCCAATTAAAAAGTTTTGTCTCTTGATTAATTGGTTTTGGAGTAAAAGAGTGATTTGCATCTTTATAGAGACGCTTCATCTATGAAAATGTAGTTTAAACTATGTGAATAATAGATAAGGATTCAATAGAATTAATATTTATATGGTAAAATAATTTAAATAAAGTTGTTTTAATAATTATAAAGTAATGGTGGAGAAGCACTGATTATAAATAGGGTCTTTCAAGATTAAAATGACAATTGTGGAGTGATAATGTTGATAAGGGAAGAAGATGTTGTTATTCGACAAGCAAAATTAGAAGATGCTTCAGAGATATTACACATACAAGAAGAAGTGGTTTCCGAAGGAGATTTTCTGACAACTGTATCAGAGGAATTTAATAAGACAGTAGAACAGCAAAGAGATTGGATAGAAAAAGTTTTAGAAAACGATAAAGATACAATGTTGGTTGCTGAATATCAAAATACGATATTAGGTTGGATCGTGTTTTTGTCATCAAACAGAATAAGGCTTTCTCATACTGGATCAATTGGAATGATGGTGAAGAAAGATTTTAGAAGTATGGGAATTGGAAAGTTCTTGATGAAACGTATGTTGGTTTGGGCTGAACAAAATCAATCTATTGAAAAAGTTTCCTTGGGGGTATTTTCAACAAATAAAAAAGCAATTGATTTATATAAAGGTATGGGTTTTGTTGAGGAAGGTAGAAAGGTTAAAGAATTCAAATTCAATGAGAATGAATATGTGGATGATATTTTAATGTATAAATTTGTCTAAATGATATATCGCTAACATGGGTTGGGTTGTTAGTTGAAGAGGGATGAGAGTTACTCAATATTGCATGTGTTTTTATCTAACCCTTTGAATAACTGAAGTGACCATTTGTTGATCCTGCCCTTGCAGAGTACAATAATTAACTCGAGTAGTGTATAGCTATAATCTAATAGTAATAAAATGTGTAGCAAGGAGAGTTTATGCTTTATTATGCGAAATATAAATATAGAAAATGTTAAAGTAAACGATATATTAGAGCAAAATATCTATAACCTTAGTGGTGCTCGATTGATCACAGAAGGAACAAAACTCCAATCCAGAATGATTGAACGATTAAAAAAGATGGGGTATCGACGTCTAACGATACGCGATGAACGATTCGAAGGTGTAGACATTAAACTCCAGGAATCGTTAACTGAAGAAACAAAAATAAAAGCTATCTCGACTACAAAAGATGTATTAGAAAATTTTCATCAATCCGATCATGTTAGAAGCATGGAAGAAATTACAGATGTGGTGGAGGATATTTTGTCTGAGGTATTGTCAAATGATGATATTGGTATAGATATTACAAGTATCCAAGGCTATGATCTTGGTACATACACTCATTCAGTTTCCGTAACAGTGTTAAGTTTGTATCTAGCTAAGGAGCTAGGCTTAAGAAGGAGCCAGTTAAGTGATATTGCTGTAGGCGGGTTGCTGCACGATCTGGGCAAATTATATATTCCACAAGAGATTCTAAACAAGCCTGGTAAACTAACACAGGAAGAATTTGAGGTAGTAAAGAAACACCCCATGGATGGATTTGTGAAAATCAAGGATAAAATTAGCCTTTTAGCTGCACATATCGCCTTACAGCATCATGAAAAATATGATGGAACGGGTTATCCAAGAAATTTGAAAGGTGAAGATATTCACCTATACGGCCGTATTACGGCTATTGCTGATGTTTATGATGCGGTTACGATGGATCGTCCTTATAGGCCAGGGAGGACACCTGATGAAGCGATAGAACTACTCATGAGCAACGCTGGCACACATTTTGATCCAGAAATATTACCTTCTTTTTTGAAAATCATATCCCCTTATCCAAATGGGAAAATTGTACTTCTAGATAATGGAGATAAAGCTATTGTGACTGAACAGAATATTGGTTTCCCGTTGAGGCCGATTCTATTAATCTTTCAGTCAAACAACCAATTATTAACTGAATATAATAATTTGGATCTAAGTGTTGTAATGGATATTACGATTGTTGGGGTGGAAGATGAATAGTTGCCACTTTTAAACCGAAACAATTTACATAAATCCTTTCATATAAGAGGTTAAATATAACAAAAATAAAGGAAACCGTTACTATTAAAACGGTTTCTTTTTTTAATTGTATAAAGGCTGTGAAAATGATAATTAGAATGTATATAAAAATGGATATACATTCTAACTATCTCCCTGTCCCAGATTTGTTTGTTCTTATTTATGCGCTTTTCCTAAACTTTAACCTTCTTGAGCTATCAACTCGAAAGTCATAAGATGTAGATGTAAGCGTCAAGTAAAATTGAACACTTTTTGCTAATTAATTCTGAACACTTTCTTCCTGAAATATGGAAGTTCGATTCCTCATTCGATGACTATCCTCACCACGAAATTGGATGACTTCTACTCGATGTAGAACCCTATCCAAAATGGCTGTGGTAATCCCTTGATCACCTAATAACTCGCCCCACTCACTTGGACCCTTATTTGACGTCAATATAATCGAGGCTTTGTCATGTAAATCATTGATGAGATGAAAAAAGAGATTAGCTTCTCTTTGATCCATTGCCATAAACATGAGGTCATCAATAATAACCAGATTAGCGTTTCTTATTCGTTTCATTCTCATTTGGGCTTTTCGTGTGAATTCTTCAGCTTTTAAATGCCTCACGAGTTCTTCCATGGTTATAAACATGACCTGATAGCCTTGATCAATCGCCTCGATCCCAAGTGCTGTGGCTAAATGGGTTTTGCCGACCCCCGCTGGTCCTAACAGGACCAAGTTATATAATTGATCGACCCAGGTTAACTCACTTAACTGCTTCATTTGCTTTTGACTTAAGGTTTGTTGCTCATGAAGGTTGTACATCTCAAGTGTTGTGTGGGCAGGGAATGCTGCCCACTTCAATTGTCGTTCAATTTGTTTTTCTGAACGCCTCTTCAATTCATACGATGTTAATGCCGATAATAACTCTCGGTAAGTCCAGTCTTCGGATTCTGCTCGTCGAATAAGGTCAGGTAAATGGTCTGCTGTCTCTGACAAGCGCAACGTCTTAAAACGATTTTGTAATAGCTCTAATGTCATGATTAAGTCACCGACCCTTCAAGAACATCGAGATAAGAATCTAAGGTTCTTTCTTCCGGTTTCATATGATCATAGTTAGATGGTTTAGACGATCCTTGAGGTCTATTGATTATCGCGTTCTCAGTTGATTGTTCTTGTCTGACGACATGAGATAAAACATCTTTAAATTCCGAAGCGCTATAAAAATGGTTCTTCAAACAGGCATTTAGAGCTTTCATTTTGACATTGGATGGAACATCCTCAACCGAATCGGCAATGATTTTTAACTGATCTCTCATGTACCGTGGGTATTGCGTTTGAACTTCCTGTAAATAGCTCATAGCTTTGTCTTGATTTTGGAACGTTTCCGAAACGGTTTTCATATAGGCAGGTATCCCTTTGCTCCAGTCCCGTTTGTGCTGTGTATCTTGAATGAGTTCTCCTTTTCCTTCACACAAAGAATGCTCAGCGATTATAGGTCCATCCATCGATTCATGTATGCAAAGCTTTTTGTCATCTGTCTCTTTCACATAGACTTGTTTATGTTGATCATAAGTGCCCAACGGCACCGAATAACGATTGGACTCATATAAAATCGTGTTGTCTTTACGTACCACTCTTGCTATACTTGAATCAATAGGTGAATGACTTATTTTCTTAGTAATCGGCTTAAGGTGTTTCTTTTCGACGGAGAACACTTCTGCCGGTTTCTTTTTTATTGTGTTATGCACTTTGCCGTTCCCAGTCCTCTCAAGCCACTCCCAACAATGATCATTCCATTGTTCTATGTTTCTGAACTCACGGTTTTTGGCAAAGTTTTGCTTAATAAACTTAACACTATTCTCTACTTTTCCTTTACTCTCTGGATCGGCTTTACGACAAACATAAAGTTGGAACTTTCGTTCTCTATAATAGGTTTGAAATGCCTCGGTCAACATAATATCACCACCGTTTTCACTCACAACGATTAAGGCATCTTGATCATAAACCATTTCTTCTGGTATCCCTCCAAAATACTCAAAAGCATGTTCATGAGCCCGAATAACATCCTTTGTGGTGAAAGGTCGGTCTAACCACTCTGCATACTTGTAACGAGAATGGGATAAAACAAAACAAATCACATATACTTTTTGAGTACCACCTTGGGATGATTTTTGTTTCGATTGACCAAAATCAACTTGGATCTGTTTACCCATTGGTAACTCTGGAATCGCCTCATAAGAACGAGGTGTCATTACTTTTGGAATGTTGTATTTTTCTCTCAATTCTTTAACATAACTTCGAACAGTACTTTCGCCGACCGATAGGTCAGAGAAGTGTTCTTTCAACCAATCATGAACTTGTGCTCCAGAAAGGTCAGGATTTTCGCTTAACCACGTATGAATTAATAATTCGTACTGATCCAATTTGCGTGTCCTTCTGCGTGTTGAGGCCATCCATTCAGCCATGTCTTCTGGCGACTTCTCGAGATACTTATAAACGGTTGTTCGTGAAACACCTATTTTTTTTGCAATCCTTCTAATTTTGAATCCTTGCTGCTTCATTTGATAGATTTCCGTATACATTAGCCACTTTTCCACCTTTTCCCCTCCTGATGATAGATAATAAATCTATCATACTACAGAGAGTTGTTTTTGATTGAAAAGTGTTCATTTTTATTGAGCAAAAACTGTCTACTTTAGTTTAGCGTTTACAGTAGAGCTCAAGCTCTTTTGATACATGCAACAGAACCTTACCCTTTAGTGACATTTATTCTGAATATTAATAATATCGAAACCCAATAATAAACGCTCACTATTTTTATTATCTTTCTATCAAAACACATGTGTAGTGTGTTTCAAAGGTAGTAAAGAAGTCATAACCACTTAATAAAAACCCAACCCCCGAAAGTTAGATTTTTAGCTCTACTCTAACCTTCGGGGGTCTTTTTAAAACTTTGAATTTTTATTCGAAAGCAACATCAAGCTTATCCAAAATAAACGCATAGCATTCAGCGGCTTCCTTTAAGTGGTTGAAACGGCCTGATGCACCGAAATGGCCGGCACCCATGTTTGTTTTGAGCACAAGGGTGTTATCATCGGTTTTCATGGCTCTTAGTCGTGCAACCCACTTGGCTGGTTCCCAGAAAGCAACTCGGGGATCGTTTATGCCAGTTGTGATATATAGATGTGGATAGTCTTTTGTTTCCACATTATCGTACGGGCTATATGATTTCATATAAAAATAGTCTTCTTGCTTTCGTGGATCGCCCCATTCATCCCATTCTAATGTGGTAAGGGGTATGGTTTCATCTAGCATAGTCGTGACTACATCGACGAAAGGTACTTCAGGAACAATGACCTGAAATAGGTCTCCAGCCATATTGGAGACTGCACCTACGAGCATGCCTCCCGCACTTCCTCCGCGAGCAGCCATTTTGCTTGGAGTAGTGTATTCATGTTCAATAAGATACTCAGCCGCAACTACAAAATCGGTGAACGTGTTTCGTTTATTCTGCATTTTTCCGTCTTCATACCAATTCCGTCCCATTTCTGATCCGCCACGCACTTGTGCTGTGACAAATACAATTCCTTTGTCCAGAAGCGGCAGGCGATAAGGACTAAAATGTGGATCGCTGTTTGCTCCATATGATCCGTATCCATCCAGAACCAATGGCGCGGGTCCAGATTTTAGTGCGTCTTCCCGATAGACAACCGTCATCGGAACTTTAACTCCATCATAGGCTACTACCCACAATTGATCTTGACGATAGCGGGATGGATCATATTCACCGCTAATCGGTTCAACTTGCAACTTACGCTTCTCACCAGTCAACAAATTTAGCCCGTAAGTTGTTCTTGGCGTGAGATGGGACTCATATTGAAGTAGTACTTCCTTCGCCTCATAGCTTTGGTGAGATACCAATGAAACGGAATATAGGGGTTCATCCCATTCGATTTTTTCTAAACGATCATCACGTAGCATCCAAATTTGCGTCAACCCATTCTCCCGTCCAAATAGTAGTAACCTGTCTTGAAACAGATACATGGCTTGAAGATAGCGATTCTCGTTATACTCAATAACTTTTTCCCTTGAATCAGGGTCATCGATAGGACAACGGAGAAGCTGAAAGTTCAACGCTTCTTCATTTGTCAGTATGAGAAGGTCATCACCCCAATGCTCAACATCATATTCGATCCCATCTCGGCGTTCATCCAAAAGCTGTATCGGTGATAGCGGTGAATCTGCATCTATTAGGCGGATTTCGCTCGTTGTTTTCGAACTTGACTCAACAATGATAAATCTACCACTTTGAGATTTCGACATGAATAATGTAAATGTGGTGTCTTTTTCTTCATATAGTAGTTCATCATTATTTACATCACTTCCCAGACGATGCCTCCATAGCCGGAACGGGCGCTGTTGTTCATCGACAGTCACATAAAAAATATACTTACCACAACGACTCCATTCCAAACTGCCAATCAAAAAGACATTCGGAACTCGATCAGGTAAAAGCTTACCAGTTTCCATGTTCTTTATGTAGATGGTAAAACGGTCAGAGCCGTCTCGATTTTCTAAGTAAGCGAGAAGGTTATGATCAGTACTCATGCGCTGTACGGTCACATTTAAATATTCATCCTCTGTGGCTAATTCATTTAGATCGAGCACTACTTCCTCTGTTGCTTCTAGCAAAGATTCTCGACTTGCAGCGCGTTTACGTGCATAGATTGGGTATTGCTTGTCTTTGTCCAAGCGTGAATAGTAGAAAAATGGCCCATGCTCCACAGGCACTTTCACTTCTGAATCAGGAACACGGTCTACCATGCTTTGGTAAATTTCTTCGGATTGTTCTTCTAATGGATTCATGATTTCTTCGTAATAGTGATTTTCTTCCTTTAAATAATCGATGACCTCCGGATTGTCACGATCCCTCAGCCAATAATAATCATCTTCTCGTACATCGCCATGCAATTCATGAGGATGTGAAATGCGTTTTGCTACAGGTGGTTTCATAAAATTCTCCTTTCTTCTACATATTAGTTTCGTTTCAGGATCCGTGAATTCCTCTTTTTGTTTTGATTTCTAGTTAACTCTATATAGTTAGGTAAGCCTTATTATTAAGGGTGGGATGTATTGAAGTGTTATACTAACTTGAAGAACTATGTTATTTTATGTTATTTAATGTAAATGACAAAAGAAATGTTGTCTATTTCTTAAAAGGTAGATAACTGGAAAAACCTATCCACCGCTTTTATACTAATACATTTTACGGTCAGCTTTGGGTAGTTTATAATTGAATGTCAAACATATTAGAAGAAAAGTTGGGTAGTATCTTATGGCTAAACAAAAGAATCAAGGATATAAAAAATCTAGCAAGAAACAACATCAATCGGAAAAACAGAATAACAAACAATCCTCACCGCATGGAAATCGAAAAAACATAAAATCTCAAGGCAAGAATGCTACGGATAAGAGCCAGCAGGGCAAGAAAAATGTAACCACAGAGGTAACCTGCTCAGGTTTGACCATGGAAGGCAAAGGCATTATTCAGTGGGAAGGGGAGCAGCTTGAGGTTACGAATCTGTTGCCTGGTGAAACAGCTGAAGTGACCATTTCAAAAAAAGGACGCTATTTTAACGCGGAGCTGAAGCGGGTGATAAGCCCTTCAAAAGATCGTGTGAACTCTCCAAGTTCCTATTACCGCGAGGCTGGTGGATGTCAGATTCATCACATGAACGAGCAGGCACAAAAGCGTTTCAAGCAGAAAACGATCGATGAGCTAATGAAACCTTTTGGAAAGCCAGAGCCCATCATAACTATGGAAAAGCCATATGGTTACCGGAACAAAAACGTTATGTCATTTGGTTTGAATAAAAAGAAGGAGATTATTAGTGGTCTGTATGCCCCCAATACTCACCATATCGTACCAATGGATTGGTCCCTCATTCATGATCCGAAAGCGGATGAGATTATTCAAACCATCAAGGGAATGATGAAGTCCTTTAAAATGCAGCCGTATAATGAAGACACCGAACAGGGTTTTTTACGGCATGTAATGGTAAAGGTAGGTAAGCAGAGTGGTGAGATTATGGTAGTGATGGTAGCTGCATCACCTATATTTAAAGGGAAGAATAATTTTGTTAAAGCACTAAGAAAAACTCACCCAGAAATTACAACCATGATCCTAAACGTAAATAATAGAAATGACAGCATGGTGCTTGGTAATCAAGAGAAAGTCTTGTTCGGCAAAGGGACGATTACTGATGAGTTGTGCGGTTTGAAGTTTGAGATTTCATCGAAGTCGTTTTATCAGATCAACCCCGTCCAAACGGAAAAGCTATATGGCAAAGCGATTGAAATGGCTGGGTTAACAGGTGAAGAAACCGTCATTGATGCTTATTGCGGTGTGGGCACAATCGGCCTCGTCGCCAGCCAACAAGCCGGACGCGTAATCGGCGTCGAATCAAATAAAGACGCCGTCCGTGATGCCATCCGTAATTCGAAACGCAACGGTATTCAGAACGCCCGCTTTTACCAAGGCGATGCCGGCGAATTCTTGACTCAAATGGCGACACATGGTGACCAAGCAGACGTCGTTATCTTAGACCCACCACGGACAGGAAGCGACGAAGCCTTTTTATCAAGCGTTGTGAAACTCAAGCCGAGTCGGGTTATTTACGTCTCATGCAACCCAGAAACCCAAGCCCGCGACATGAAATACCTTACTAAAAACGGCTACCAAGTAGAAGAAATGCAACCTGTTGATATGTTTCCGCAAACATATCACGTTGAGTCTGTGGCGAAGTTGACGTTGAAAATGTAACCCAACAATAAAGTTGTACCAGACGTCTGAGAGACAAGAGGGGAGAGATTGATGTCCTGCGTTTCTCAGGCGTTTTTGTGTTACGACTTTATTGTGAAAGGCGGCGGTGAAAAGCGGGTTGAAGGGGGAGCTGTCGTTCGATTGATTTGCAAGCAAACATGGTCATAATATTTGATCTAAACATGAATACGCATATATATAAGCAGACCAAATCATATATATGACTTGAACTTTTATTAAATATATCAACCATTATTGGCTTTAACGTTTACATCCATTGACAACATCGCAATTCATACCATAAAAATCAACCAATGATGTCTGTTCATCCTTTTTTTACCAAAAGGATTGTGTTACGTTAAGATAAACATAACACTAAAACTGGAGGTGATTTAGATGGACAATGCTCATCTTACATTAACGATGATCGGCCTTATGTTAGTCATGATTTCTCTATCCTTTCTTGATGGAATTGGTCTTATTCAATACTTGGTAGCAGGCACAGGTGTCTTTTTATCTGCAGTGGGCACTTTCAATTTACTCCGTCATGAGAGAAAGGAAAAAGAAACGTAGTGCAATAGTATCGTCATGTTAGGAACAGTACCCTTTCGATTAAATAAAATTCTTGGATAATCCAATAATTAGTTCCGTTTCGGAGTACTGAATTGCAATTTGTACCCTTGATTGGACTACTTTTTTTATATGCAATTGTAATCTAATTTGTAGGGCCAATTGTGATTATAATTGAACAATAAAATGTGGGAAATCAAAAAGTGTTTGGTATTTTATATTAAAATGAGTTAAAGGGCGTTCTTAAACTAACTGGCAGAATAGTTTAACAAACAAATGGTTAAAATACCCGATAATTATGTATTGTCGGGAGAGATAGTAAGTGAAGGAAGAACAATTAAAACAGTTGAATAAAATCAGGTCTATGACTGAAGAGGTACATCAATTTAAATACGAGTATTGGACAACATTTTCGAACTTTGGTGCATGGCAATTTTGGTTAGACATTCTCTTATTAATCGTACCCTTAATCGTGTTATTCATTTTAATTGATAAAAATAAAATGTTACTTCTTGGTTTTTTTGGACTTAATTATCATGTATGGCTTTCTTACGCTACTTCTATCGCTGTTAGCCTGGGTTTGTGGGAATATCCTTATCAAATTGCCCCCTTTTTACCGGGGGTTTCCTTTAGTGCTTCGCTGATTCCAGTGTGTTTTATATTGTTATATCAATGGACGTTAATTCACAAAAAGAATATCTTTTTATACGCTGTAATATTATCAGCAATAATTGCCTTTGTATTAGAACCAATTATGGTAAAAATCCACTTGCTCCATCTGTTTAAGGGAGTAAATTATGTTCATTTATTTCTATTATTAGTGGCACTTTTCATTGTATCTAAACTTATTACAAACCTGTTTCTATGGCTACAAGAAAAAGAAACTAAATAAATTGTTCCTGAACAAACGGGAGCAATATTTGAAGAAGCAAAGCATAAAGGAGTTCATAAGCATGGATTACAGTTATAAGGAATTTATTGATGTTTTAAATTTGGGAAGTGAAGTTCATTTTATTTATAGAGACGAGAATTATTATAGTTGAAAAAATATTTATATGAGAATATAACAGGCTGCCGAAATATTTCGGTAGCCTGTTTTAGTTTGCCTGGCATGGGTGAGCTCTAACGGGTGAAAGTCCTGAGTGCGACCTGGTAGTGGTAAGCACATAGTCGAAGGCAAGGGTGTCCATGGTGACATGGAATCTGAAGGAAGCCCTAGACAAATCTCTGGTCTGACGAATAGAAACTATATAAGAGGCAACGTATGAGGATAAGACTGCTAAAGAAGTTGAAGTCCTATAACTACTCATATCATGCGGTGTAAATATAGCAGATAGATGGAGAGAAAGAGCTCGCACCTTAACCAGGGAGGTCTCATTATCTACATCAAAGACTTGTAGTGATATAAGTTTGGATGATGAGAAGTCAGCTGAAGCCGTAGTAGTGAAGACATCTAACGAAAGTTAGAAAGAGCGAAGGGCTGAACAATTTTATGGTTACGGAAATCTCGATTGGAAGAGGAAAAAGACCACTGGCATACCGCGTTAAAGTGGATACCATCTTTACGAGAAAGAAAGGAAGTAACAAGCATGTACGATGAAAAACTGTTGGACTTGATTCTTAGGAAAGATAATCTTGACGAGGCACAAAAACGCGTCATTAAAAACAAAGGTGCTGCTGGTGTGGATGGCATGACGATTCAAGAGTTGCCATCATATATGGTGGAAAATCAAAAGAATATCATCCGCCAAATCAAACGAAGAGAGTATCAACCAGCACCAGTCAAAAGGGTTGAGATTCCTAAAGATAATGGGGGAGTTCGCCTACTAGGCATTCCAACTGTGGTTGATCGGGTTATTCAACAAGCAATAACACAAGTTCTAACTTCCAAGTTTAACCCACAATTTCATGAACATAGTTATGGGTTTAGACCAGGACGAAACGCTGAAATGGCGATACGTCAGTCACTTGAATTTATGAATGAAGGTTACGAATGGGTGGTGGATATAGACCTTGAACGTTTCTTTGATACGGTCAATCATGACCGTCTTATGAACCTTATTTCGAGAACGGTGAAAGATGGCGATGTGATCTCACTCATTAGAAAATTTCTAGTAAGTGGGGTGCAATTAGATGAAGGGTATAAGGAGACCATCATAGGAACACCACAAGGTGGCAATCTATCCCCGTTGTTAAGTAACATTATGTTGAACGAGTTAGACCAAGAACTCGACAATCGAGGCCTTCGCTTCGTTAGATACGCTGATGATTGTATCATTATGGTCAAAAGCGAGATGTCCGCGAATCGCGTTATGCGCTCGGTATCAACATTTATCGAAGAGAAGCTTGGCCTGACCGTCAACACAACGAAATCAAAAGTAACCAAACCCAATAACCCTGATTTGAAGTTTCTTGGTTTTGGCTTCTTTATAGATTACCAAAGTCATGAGTATAAAGCAAAGCCACATCAGACATCCATCGAAACGTTCAAATATAAACTGAAACAGTTAACCAAAAGAAATTGGAGTGTTGATACGAAGTATCAAGTGGAACGGATTAACCAACTCATAAGAGGTTGGGTTAATTACTTTAGGATAGGTTATATGAAAAGCCTTTTGGACCGTGTTGACTCCCATACGAGGATTCGCCTAAGAGCGTGCATATGGACAAAGTGGAAAACACCTAAGAACAGGAGAAAGAATCTAATTAAATTAGGCATGAGTAAATACAATGCTTACAGAAACAGCTATACAAGTAAAGGTGCGGTTCGCACCGCTTACTCCTGGATTCTTACAACCACAATAACCAACAAGAGACTAGCCCAATTCGGGCTAGTCTCCTCTGCACAACATTATAAGAAAGTACGTGTTTAAATAAAATTGAACCGCCGTATACGGAACCGTACGTACGGTGGTGTGAGAGGTCGGAGGTTAATCACCTCCTCCTACTCGATTATTTGTTGTCGCATTTTAATTAGGATTATAGAACCGACTGGCTTTAATATAGATGTTCAATAAGATTTACTTCATTATTTTTACATTCTTCCAATTAAGTTCTTCCCTAAATTTCAAGTACAAGTTAGCCACTGGGCCAGCCCCTGCTATGGGGAGATTGTGAATAGATGAAGAGAGTTGACGCTCTCCCCCCTAGGGGGGAGCGAAATGTCACAACTATCTAAGCTATTGCCTTGACCTCTGTCATGAGTGCTTCCTGTGGCGTGCGATAATTGAGCTGTTTCCGCGGATAGGTATTCATCCACGTTTGTACGCGTAAGGTTTGTTGCTGACTCACTTGACTGATGGGGTGACTTTTCGGTATAAACCGTCGAATCAATTTGTGCTGATTTTCGCTGGTGCCGCGTTCATAAGATGCATAGGGATGACTAAAATAGACTTGGGTCGTTTCTTTTAAATCCGTTTCTAACGTGCTGAACTCCGACCCGTTATCTGACGTGATGGTTTTAAACATGGCGCGCATGTCTGTGCCGGTTCGCTCGGCCAGTGACTGAACGGCTTTTGAAATCGATGATGCATCCTTTCGGTCGACTTTAATAACGCATTCAAACCGTGTTTTACGCTCGGCCAAGGTGAGTAATACCTCATCATCTTCACCTTTAACGCCCAGTACCGTATCAATTTCCCAGTGTCCGAACTCTGCTCTGTCTTCAATATGTTTCGGCCGCTCTTCAATGGAAGTACCTAACTTGCGCTTATTTTCTTTACCGTGCCGCCCGGTCTTTCTAGGTGCGCGACTGACTTTCTCAAGCAGGTCAATATTCTTCGTCCGCATAATGCCGATGTTGATCCAATGATAGAGTGTGGTAGTGCACGGTAGTAAGGCTTGGGCATACGGAAAATGGACTTTCAAATAACCGACGACAGCGTCTGGAGACCATCCGTCCTGAAGCATCTTGGTATCCGCCCATTCTATGAATGTAGGGATACCAACCCATTTCGGTATACGCCCGCAGTTTAACCGATTTTCTTCGTACTGACGTTGGCCGACATCTGGGAAATAAACGGGATGCGTATAGCGGTATGTTTTGCCATTTTGTTTCTGTTCTCTTGCTTGCGTCACCGAACCCCGTTTAATCTCATTATTGATTGTTTGCGGCGCACAGCCTAATACTTTGGCGATTTGACGGTGAGAATAGCCTTCCTGCTTTAACACTTGGATTTTTGACCGTTCATCCGCGCTTAAGTGTTTGCCCTTAGTGCGGGGCATGTTATCATTAAATGGCGTCATGTGATTTCATTCCTTTATTGAGTGTTGTGGTTAACTTCAATATAACATGAAATTCACATGGCGTTTTTTATGACTTAAGTGGCTAAGTTCATTATAAAATCCACCAATTAAGTTCTTCTTACATATAATAGATGTAAATGAAAAAGTATAAGGGTAAATGCTAAAAAAGAAAGAAGGCGCAACAATGCACATAATCGTCTCATTATTATTGTTGGCGTTAAACATACAAAAAAAGACGTGGCGAAATCTTCCGAAGTATTATCACGTCTTGATCTATGTCAGTGTGTTCAATTGTCTTTATTACGTATTATGTCGAAATTCTCTTATGTGGGAATTAAAATGTAAAACATTAAGCACTAGGGCAGTAAGGGTTTTGCACATCTTAGTCGTAGTCCCGCTATTAATTCTGTTGTATTTATCAGATGTTCCTAAATCTTTATCAAAACAAATAGTGTATATATGTAAGTGGATTATGGTTTCTATGTTTGTTGAGTTTATCGGGCAAAAATTAAAAATGATTTCTTTCCATAATGGGTGGAACTTGTACTGGTCGATTCTTATTTACACAAAAATGTACATTTACAGCATGCTCATGGTTAAGAAGCCACTACTTACTTGGATGATCTCTATAGTTTCCACCATCTTTTTTCTTCTTAAGTTCAAAGTTCCGGTTAAGCACAATGTAAAAATGCAGCTAGAGGGATGTAGGTCTAAAATAAATTTCAAGTACCGCTAGAAACTAAGAAAACGGAGGATTCGTAGACAAATTATCAATTATTCAAATTTAACTGGAAAACTAGACTTCCGCTTGTTTAAACCTTCACTTATTTATTCAATATAAAGAATAAATCATAAGCTTGCACGAAAAGATAAGAGTGAGAGTGATTTTATAAAAAAGTACCCAATAAATCGCGCCAGATGCTAAGTGAGGTTGATGTCTTGTGAAGTCAGACAAATCTGATGAATTATTTCTTAGAGTCATGACAGTTTTAACGACGAGTAGTTTGTTGATATTGTTATTCAGAAAACCGCCTATTAAAAATTGGTTATTAGTATATTTGTTTAATGCGGTGACTAATACAATAATCGATAATTTTCTTGTGTCGTTAAAGATACTAAGTTATCCAGTGCGATACTTCCCTAAAGTTTTTAATACACATATCCTGTTTGACTTTTTGATCTATCCAACTTTTGAAATTCTTTATAATCAAATGACTGAAAAAGATAAGCTTGGCCCGATTATTTATAAAATGTTTTACTTGGCGGTCCCTATGCTATTTATTGAAACCTGGGCAGCTAAGAAAACAAATTTAATCGCGTGGCAAAAATGGTGGAAATGGTATCATACTTTTTTTGGCTTCATTATCAAATCTTTAATAACAAGAAGTTTGATTGGCTTTGTAAATAAAATTGAAAATAAACAGAACAATGTTTAATGAATTGAAAGGCTATTCCTCAGCCGTTTTAAGATCGACTTCGCGGATAATACTCTGCCAATCATGAGAATTAGAAAATCCTCTTAACTCGCTGGTAAATACTCAACACTCGATGGAAACCCTGCTTATGGCGATGGTAAAAGCATTTAACTCGATGAAATTGTAGTCGAACTCGATGGTAACTCCTAATTGATCTAAAATAATAACTATTGAGAATGCCTGAGAGGTGTTAGGAAAAGAAAAATCCTAGCACCTCATAATTTTTGAGCAATAATATTTAAAAAATAGAAAAATTATGTCATTTATGGTAGTATAACGATTATAATGTGAGTTAGGGTGGTTTGAAACGTGAGTGGTCATAATCGATTTGAAGAACTTAATGTAGAAAAACTCAATATTGTAAATCAAAATAATGACATTAAAATGACGCTGTTTAATCAAGAAAAGATTCCGCCTTTGTTGATGAATGGTGAAGATGTTCTGCCAGGTCACAGGCAAAATGAGCCGATTTCAGGCATCATGTTTTATAACGGAAAAGGTGATGAGTGTGGTGGTCTCGTCTATGGAAGTGAAGAAGACGAAGATGGGAATGTATATGCGGATGCTTCATTAACATTTGATGAATATGAACAAGATCAAGTGGTGCAAATGCATTTTACGGAGCATAAAGGGGAGACACATTACGGCTTTTCAATTTATGACCGTCCAGATCAACCGCTTACAGAAATACTGGAAGAAGATAAAAAGATTCGAGAATCCAATTTAACTGACGAAGAAAAGAATCAAAAACTCAATGAATTATTCCAAGGTAATGCTACTCGGGCTTTTATGGGTAAGGACGCTAATGGTGATGTGAGTGTGAGGCTTCATGACTCTAAAGGTCAACCGCGTATTCGAATGGTTGTTGACGCAGACGATGTGCCGAGAATGGAGTTTTTGAATGAAGCGGGAGAGGTTACTTCTTCCTTGCCTCCTCAAGAATGATTGGGGAAAAGGGGTGCATAGTTGTGGGGATTCTAAATTTTAAATTGATCCTATTCAAAAATTTAAATATGGCAGAAGGTTAAACTATGGCGAAAGAGAATTGGGTAAAACCGTTTTACGAAAATCAATTCCATATGATGAAGGGTTTACAGGGATTTAGCGAGCGCGATGAACAAGCCGCAAAAGAGATCTTCAATCAAATTGGTAAAGATTTTTCGACGGTTTTAGAAATTGGATCAGGTAATGGCAATCTTGCTCTGGGACTTGCTGAATTTAATAAAGTTGTTAAGACAGTGGAGTTGGTTCCTGAATTAGTTGAGTTTGCGAAACAAAATAGTCATCCGAATGTGACGTCGTTATGTGGAAGTTTTTATAATATTGACTTGCCCCAAACTTTCGATGCTGTGTTGTACATCGACGGTTTTGGTATTGGTGAAGATCCTGATCAACTTTATCTTTTGAAGCGGATTCGAGAGTGGTTAACTGAAGATGGCATTGGTTTGATTGATATTTATAACCCACCATATTGGCAGAAAGCTGACGGCAAACAAATGTATATAGATCCCGAAGCTAACGTTTGCAGGAGATATGGCTACATTCATGAAACTAACCAAATGACAGACACATGGTGGTACAAAGACACCCCGGAGGAATCATTCACGCAAGTTCTAGCTTGTTATCATGTTGATGAAATAAAATCGTTGTGTGATTTAGCGGGATTAAAAGTCGTTGAAGTGATTCCTGGCGGTGCCATGGATCGGGATGAAAAGAGATTTATCCCAAAAGCGTCACTTTCAGAATGTTTATCATATAGAATTAAAGTGGCAAGGTCATCTTAATTCAAAATTAATAATCTATAAGGAGATCAAAATGTATTTAGATCAAATTGAAGGTTTTGATGTTAGGAAGGCGACGAAGCAGGATTGTGATGAAGTTATTAAACTGTTAAAGGTCGTTGCTCTTTGGCTGAAAAATAATGAGATCGATCAATGGAGCTTTTTGTTAGCAGGCGGAGACGATGAGGAGATTAAACAGGCTATAGCCCACAATGATACCTATGTGGTGGAGTGGAATGAACAAATAGTAGCGACCTTCACACTCTTATCTGAACAGAGTGAATGGGATGTACATATTTGGGGGTATGATCCTGACTCAAATTCCCTCTACTTACATAGGCTTGCGATTATTCCATCCTACATGAATAACGGGCTTGGAAAAGAAATTTTGGCTTGGATCGAAAATAATACAACTGATAAAACGTACCTAAGGTTAGACTGTGTTGCGGATAATAAGAGGTTAAATGATTATTATAAGAACAATCATTTCGAAGCGGTTGGTTTAACAGATGGTCATAGTCAATATCAAAAGTTTATGAAAGAAGCTTAAACTTTACTATTTTCCTCACAATTGTTGAATCTGATTGAAACAGTCCTATGATAAATTTAAGAAAGAATAGGTTTGGTATCATAGGGGTGATTTAACTATGGAAAAAATGTTTCAAGAGGCGGAGAAATTTTTGCGTCTTTGTTATGACGAACTCGGTAAAACGGAAGGTGAAGTAGAACAACGTATTCAAGAAGTTTTTGAAGAAATAGATGATAATGGTTTTTATGAGCATAATTATGAAGAGTTAAAGTTCGGAGCAAAGGCTGCTTGGCGTAATAGTAACCGCTGTATTGGAAGACTTTTCTGGGATCAGTTGCATGTCTTGGATAAGAGACACCTCAATACGGAAAAAGCTATATATCAAGCTTTAATAGAACACATTGATTTTGCTACTAATGGTGGAAAGATAAGGCCGACGATTTCTGTGTTTTCTCAGAGTATATCTGGTGAAACGGTACGGATTTGGAATCATCAGCTCATTCGTTATGCAGGTTATGAAACTGAGGGTGGGATAATTGGCGATCCTGATTCTATTGCATTTACAAATGCATGCATCGATTTAGGGTGGGAACCCAAGTATGGACACTTTGATGTTTTGCCACTAGTCATTCAGGTTAATGATCATGAACCACAGTGGTTTAATATTCCCGAAGATTTAGTATATGAGGTTTCAATTAGTCATCCTGAATATGAGTGGTTTACTGCTTTAAACTTGAAGTGGTATGCCGTTCCGATTATATCAGATATGTCACTTGATATTGGTGGGGTTTTATATTCAGCAGCTCCTTTTAATGGCTGGTATATGGGAACCGAGATTGGTGCACGTAATTTGGCTGATGATAATCGATATAACATGCTTCCAACCATAGCTGATTATATGAACCTTAGTAATGATCGACCTTCTACACTATGGAAAGATCGTGCGTTAATCGAACTCAATACAGCTGTCCTCCATTCGTTTAAACAAGCTGGTGTTAGTATTGTTGACCACCATACAGCCGCCCAGCAATTTAAGAAGTTTGAAGAAAAAGAAGCTAAAGCTGATCGTGATGTGACTGGAAAATGGTCTTGGCTGATTCCACCAGTATCCCCAGCAACAACACATGTTTTTCATAAACCATATCGTGATGCTATAGAGAAACCTAATTATTTTTATCAATCAAAACCTTATATAAAAGAATGATAGTAGTAAACAAAAGACAAAAGCATTTCTCAATGTTCTTGTCTTTTGTTTTTTATAATGGGTATAGAAGTGGAGTCAAAGTAATTTGTGCTTTGAACAAACCGCCTTAATCTCCGTATAACTAACCTCATCAGGTAATGCTTCCTTAATTGGCTTAAACCGCAGTTCTTCTAAATCTAATTCATTAATCGTTTCTAAAATAAGCTTCTCCGTTTCATCTGCGACCAATCGGCTGAAATCAAGTTCATAGCCTTCTGAATAGGCACGGAATAAATGGCTTTCGATTGTGTTAGGTGAAAGACCGCGTTCGTCTGCGATGTCGCTGATCGTTTTTCCGCTCGCAAATAATTCGAATGACGTGATGTAGCTTGGTTGTTCGGAAGCGTGCTCATCTTTTTTGCGTGATGGTGCCGCGGACTTCGTTATTGATTGTGTCTTTTCAATCGCATCGCCATGCTCAGCGCGAAATGCCTGTAATTTCTCTAAAAATGGTTCGCCGTATTGTTCGTATTTTTTCTCGCCAATTCCTTTAATCCGTAGCATGTCCGCTTCTGTTTCTGGGATGTGGCTTGCAAGTTCTTTTAAGGTCGCGTCGGAAAAGATCAAGTAAGGTGGCAAGTTTTGTTCGTCTGCCATGGTTTTGCGTAAGTTGCGTAATGTCTGGAATAATTCTTCAGAAAATGTGAGCTCGACTGGCTTGGCTTGTTCTGGACGTTTCATCCAGACTTGTTTTTCGTTTTTCAGAACAGCAGCTCCCTGTGATGTTAATTTCAAAACAGGAAATTGCGCGTCAGAAACGGTTAAGTACTGATCAGCCACTAAATAATTGATCAAATTGATGATTTCTTTTTCGGTGTAGTGATTAAGCAAGCCATAAGTTGATAGCTTATGAAAATTCATGTCTATCACTTTTTGGCTTTTAGAGCCTTTTAACACTTTCGCCGTCATTGTAATGCCGAATGACTCGTTCATACGTTTCACACAAGACATGATCATCTGAGCTTCCTTCGTCATATCGTCGCGTTCGCCTTCGTCTAAGCAGTTGGAGCATCGCCCGCAATCGCCGTCTGTTTCTTTGTCACCAAAATAATCTAAAATATAACGTTGTAAGCATTGATGCGTATGGCAATAAGCGATCATGTCTTGCAGTTTGTTGTGCTCATCTTGGCGTTGTGAGTCATCTAAATCCGATTGCTCAATCAAAAATTTCTGTAGCTGAATGTCTTGAGGTGAATAGATTAAATGGCACTCACTATCGACGCCATCACGGCCTGCGCGCCCGGCTTCTTGATAATAAGACTCGATATTTTTAGGTAACGCATAATGTAGCACGTAGCGAACGTTTGATTTGTCGATGCCCATACCAAATGCGTTGGTTGCGACCATGACTTGGATGTCGTCTGCAATAAAAGCTTCTTGCGCGGCTTGGCGCTCGTCTTTCGTCATGCCAGCGTGATAACGAGCAGTCTTAATGCCTTGGTCGTTTAATAAATCATGAATTTGGTCCGTCGTTTTTCGCGTTGGCGTGTAAATAATACCCGATTCATCTGGCCTTGATCGGACGAAATTTTGAACATAGTTTTTGCGATCCACGCCTTTAACCACGTGAAAAGATAAATTTTCCCGAGCAAAGCCAGTAACGACTGTATGTTCATTTTGAATGGCTAAAAGTTGTTGGATATCATGAATGACGGTCTGTGTGGCTGTTGCCGTTAAGGCGATGACAGGTGGTTGTTGCGTTAATTCTTTCATCGCAGGAACAACTGAACGATAACTTGGCCGGAAATCGTGGCCCCATTGGGAAATACAGTGAGCTTCATCAAATGCGATGAGCGAAATATCCAATTGGTTTAGCGTATGTAAGAAGTTCGGGGTTTCAAACCGTTCAGGTGATACGTATACCAACTTGTAGTCGCCAGCTGTCATCCTTCTTAAGCGCTGTTGTTGTTCGGATGCGCTTAAAGAACTGTTGATATAGGTTGCATCTATGTCGACTGTTTGTAAGGCTTCCACTTGATCATTCATTAACGAAATGAGTGGTGAAATAATAATCGCAGTGCCATCTTTAACAAGGCTCGGAATCTGATAGCAAAGCGATTTTCCGCCACCAGTCGGCATGATTGCTAATGTGTGGTGATTATCTAATATGGATTGAATGGCGCCTTCTTGTCCAGGGCGGAAAGAAGTGAAACCATAATAATGATTTAAAGTTCGTGTTGCTTGTTCGATCAATTGAGTCACCCTTTTTGACTTAGTGCTTCTATTATAACATGGGTGACAGGTTGAAGTTGTTTTTACTTAAACAAAAATAAACTATTGATAATGTAAGGCGGGTTTGTTATAGTATGTATTAATCATCAATTTTTCAAAAGTCGAACAAAATATATTTATTCATTAAATTCGTTCGGTTTTTGTGAAATTAACCTTGATTACATTTATTCATCATGTATAATGATAGATATAAGCGAACAATTTCATAAGCTACTTGTATAATAGTGGGGATATGGCCCACGAGTTTCTACCAAGTTACCGTAAATTAACTTGACTACAAGTGATGGATACGAATAGGGGTAGACTGTCGTTTGAGCAGGTCTAGATCCTTAGCTTTTCGTACTTATTTTCTATGGTCATATAAGTCGAATGCTTGAAATCACTTTTAGTCGAAGTGGTTTGAAGCATTCGACTTTTTTTATTTTCAAATAGTCTAAAGGAGGTTCAATTATGGAGGCATTACACCAAGCCATTCGTGAGCGCGGTCGGGTCTTATCAGAAGATATCTTGAAGGTGGATAACTTCTTGAATCATCAAGTCGATACTCAACTTATGACGATGATTGGTCAGGAATTTGCTAAACGTTTTCAAAATTATTCAGTTACAAAGGTAATTACCTTGGAATCATCAGGTATTGCGCCAAGTTTCATGGCAGCTAATACGTTAGATGTACCACTTGTGTTTGCGCGTAAGAAAAAAGCGTTAACTGGTTCAGAGGACGTGTATACGAGTCGCGTTTATTCGTATACGAAGCAAGAGCTCAATCAAGTGATTGTCTCGAAAGAATATTTAGCTGAAGGCGATCGTGTCTTAATTATTGATGATTTCTTAGCTCATGGTAATGCGGCACTAGGTCTAACAGAAGTCGTTGAAGAAGCTGGGGCAACAGTTGTTGGCGTTGGTGCTGTAATCGAAAAGGCGTTTCAAGAAGGACGGACGCAATTGGAGATGGAAGGTTATCAAGTCGAATCACTAGCGCGAATCGAATCGTTATCAAATGGCGAAGTTACGTTTATTGATGAAGTTGTAACGAATAAATAAAAGGTTCTGTTAAAGTTTAATGTTGATTTTGAATGATGTAGCACAGAGTTGTTGAATTGTGAGAAGCGAAGGTGGCGACTCCTGCGGGAACAGCACGAGTCTCGAGACCCCGCAGGCCGCGCTTTTCGGCCGAGGAGGCTCGAGCCGTGCCCGCGGAAAGCGTCCGCCGGCAGCGGATCACAATATCAACAACGGACTTTAACAAAGCCGAATAAAAAAGGGGCGATGAAGATGGAGAAAGCAGTCAATTATCCATTATTTAAGAAAGAAGACACAGATGCATTTTTCGCGTTATTTCAAAATAACTTAGCTAATTTTGTATTAATTGCAGTGACGATGCTGGGATTAGGTTTTCCGACAGGGATCGTGTTTGGTCAAGTCATTCCTGGTGCGGCTGTGGCTGTCATTGTTGGTAATTTGTATTATGCGCATATGGCGAAACGTCTTGCTGAAAAAGAAGGACGAACCGATGTGACGGCGCTGTCGTATGGGATTAGTACACCAGTCATGTTTGTCTTTTTATTCGGGGTCTTAGTACCAGCGCATTCTTTAACGAATGACTATCAATTAGCATGGCAAATCGCTGTTGCAGCAGCTTTCCTAAGCGGTTTGATTCAAGTGATCGGTAGTGTTGCAGGTAATTGGATTCGCAAGCAAATTCCTCGAGCGGCTTTACTCGGAGCACTTGCTGGTGTGGCGATTACGTTTGTCGCGGGTGAGATGTTATTTAATACGTTCTCGATTCCAGTCGTCGGTCTTGTGACACTCATGATTATTATTGTCGGTGTGATCGGAAAAGTCGCGATGCCGTTTAATATTCCAGTATCGTTATTTGCGATTGTGATTGGAACGGTTTTAGCATTTACATTGGGCTATCAGTCACCGAGCCAAATTTCTGAAGGATTATCGAATGTGGGCTTGTATCCGATCTTGCCGACACTCGCTGCATTTGATGGGATGACGATGCTATTTACTGCAATGGTCGGTTTATTAGCCGTGATTATTCCGATTACCGTCTACAATTCGATTGAAACGATGAACAATGTTGACGCGATGGATGCAGCAGGTGATGGCTATGATGTGCGACAATGCCAAGCTGTCGATGGTGTTGGTACAATGTTAGGCTCTGTATTTGGTGGCTTATTTCCGACAACCGTTTATATTGCTTCAGTTGGTTCAAAAGAAATGGGTGCAGGACGTGGTTATAGTATTTTGAATGCCATTGTATTCGGCTTAGCGGCTGTAACAGGTGTTGTCGCTGCGTTATCAGCGATTATTCCGATGGCAGCGATTGCTCCGATCTTAGTTTTTGTCGGTTTATCACTAGTCGGAAAGGCGTTTCAATCAAATGAAACTAAATATTACCCAGCTGTTGCACTCGCCATGCTTCCATACTTTGCGAATTACGTGATGACACGCTTTAATAGTGATGCTGGGCAAGTTGTATCAGGCATTTCAGAAGGGATCGTCCCGTTAGGAGAAGGTGCGATGTTTACCGCAATTATTTTAGGTGCTGTAACCGTGTTTATCATCGACGGACGCTTTGTGAAAGCAGCTGCTTTCTCGTTAGTTGCAGCTGGATTATCGTTCACAGGCTTCATGCACGCATCTGAAATGGCATTCAATGCCGCATCGCAATATGCTGTCGCTTACTTACTCATCGCCGTTTTCTTCGTATACTGTGCTTATAAAGAAGAGAATAGCACGATTAATGTACCTGAGCACCGCCCGCTTAAAGAGCGTACTGCTTCATAATAACCGGTCGCTTATATATTGAGCTACGTCGCCGATATATTTGATATTTAGGCGTTCGCCGTTATATTTCGGCGAGCGCCGATAAAATTAAGATAGCGCTGATAAATTTTGAATCGCGCCGATATGATTTCAAAATCGCCGTTAAAAATCAAATCGCGCCGATAAATCCAGAAAAGTCGCTGATAAAATCTCAATTTCGCCGATCAATGCCACGCGCGCGAGGCACTGATATCACCTTTCAAAAATGACACATATTTAACTTGCAGATCAGCTTAACGCTTTTCTACAAGTTTTTTATTTCTCATCATTTATTGATAAAATGAAGGCAAACATCGAAAAGAAGGAGCTTATCCCATGAATATTGTGTGCGAAGAAAGTTGTGGCAATGCACCGCGTAAGGCTTTGTTAAGAGATTTCTCAATCGCATTGACGTCGGGTGATGTTGATGCCTTTCAAGAATTTGCGGTGGACGATTTGGAGTGGCAATATGTCGGCGGCGATAAGATCGTTGGTTTAGATGAATTACGGCATACGATTCAATCAAAAGGTGAAGATAACATTCAAGAGCTGCGTTTAGAAAATATCATTACTCACGGTAAAACAGCAGCGGTTGATGGCGTCATTCATTATGAGAATGAAACCTATATGTTTTGTGATGTATATGAATTCAATCGTGCTGATAAAAACGGCAAAGTAACAAAAGTTAAGTCCTATCTTATTCCGGTGCCCTCTTAATAATAACTCTCTAATCAAAATAGTTTGAATTAATCCGCTTATCGGGTAGACTATTCTTAAAGGAGAGTGAGACCTATGAACGCGACATTAGAACAGCCATCTGGTGAGTCAGTCGAATTAGATGGTCTGATTCAGAATCAAAAATCGATTGTCATTCTTGTGCGTCATCTTGGTTGACCAGTTTGCCGTGAGCATATCACGCAGTTGCGTGAACGTTATGATGAACTGTCCCAATATGGTTATCAAGTTTTAGTGATTGCACCACATAAAAGCTCGTTTGTTCAGGAATTCTTAAACCAATTTGGCGACTATCCATTTCCTTTTTATGGGGATCCAGAGAAACAAGCTTACCGTGAAGTCGGTGCCAAATCGATGCCTAAAAGTAAATTATTAATGAAGAGTCTAAAAGGGTTCGTAAAAGGATCGATTTCCAATGTTATCCCGAAAGAAAAAGGTCAAAAAGATGTCGTGATGAAATCGATGAAATCAGAAGATGTTTCGATTCAAGGTGCGACTTTATTGTTTGATGAAAATGGAAGCACAATCCATATGCACCTAGATTCTTCGCCTGAAGATCACATTAGTGTTAATCAATTATTCCAGATTTTAGAACAACAAAAATCTTAAGCATAAACACCACCTTATACTCGAAAAAAGATTGTGTATGAAATGGCTGATATGAAACATACTACCATTACATAGCGTCTAATAAACGAGTAGGAAAGGTGGTGTATTGTTTTGAGAAAAACAGCACTTATATTGCTCATTATTGGTGGCTTAAACTGGCTACTTGTTGGCTTGTTTGAGTGGGATTTATTAGGTGGTTTATTCGGTGGTATGGATGAATTTATTCCACGATTAGTTTATATTATTGTTGGTTTAGCTGCACTATACGCCTTGTCATTCGTTGACAAAGTTGATCATGAATAACTGTTAAAGTCGCTTCTATTTAGAGGCGGCTTTTATTTTATTCACTCATGCACCGACTTTCATGTTATTATAGACGTATAAAATTTTGATTTTTCTTATACTTCAGGATTTATTGAAGAGCACTTAAAGTGGGGGACCAAAGTGGAACGTTGTTTTTGTTATGAGAAATTTAAAGATCAATTACCCAAAGATTTTCGCCCCAATTGTTTTAAAGAGCATTGTCGTAACTACCGCGAAAATATGAGGGAGTTAGGGTATAACGTAACTAAGCCGAAACCATAATGGTTAGAGATAGAATAGTTATCGTGATGATCATTGAACTTAAGGAGGCATTTATCTATGAACCAGGAAGTTACGGAGCAACAATCACAAATTCAAGCTTTAATTGATAATATCGAAACGGTTGTTGTGGGGAAACGAGAAACGGTTGAACTGACAATCGTAGCATTATTAGCTAAAGGGCATGTATTACTAGAGGATGTACCTGGTGTCGGAAAAACAATGCTCGTCCGTGCGATTGCTAAATCACTTGATTTGGATTTTCGCAGAATTCAATTCACCCCAGATTTATTACCATCAGATGTGACGGGCGTGTCGATTTATAATCAACGTGATATGCAGTTTGAATTCCAACCAGGTCCGATTATGGGGAATGTTGTACTGGCTGATGAAATTAACCGAACGTCTCCCAAGACACAATCTGCTTTACTAGAAAGTATGGAAGAAAAACATGTTACGGTCGATGGCATGACGCGGGAGTTAAGTAGTCCGTTTTTCGTTTTAGCTACTCAGAACCCAATTGAATATGAGGGAACATATCCCTTACCTGAGGCTCAGCTTGATCGCTTTCTTTTAAAATTAAAAATGGGTTATCCCGTCAAACAAGAAGAAATGATGATGTTAGATCGCACAACACATGAACATCCGATTGAAACAGTTCAACCTGTCATGACACAATCAGAGCTACTTGCGAAACAAGAAGAGGTGCAAGGGATTCATGTGAGTCAGTCGGTTAAGCAATATATTGTTGAAATTGTTGCGAATACGCGCAAGTACCCACTTATTCAGTTAGGTGCGAGCCCTCGTGCTTCTATTGCCTTAATGAAAGCAGCTCAAGCTTATGCGTTAGTCCAAGGCCGTGATTACGTGATTCCGGATGATGTGAAATATATGGCTCCTCATGTTCTTGCTCACCGTCTGCAATTAACGGCTGAAGCGAAGTTTGAAGGCAAGTCTGATAAGCAATTATTAGAAGATCTGATTAAGAAAACAATGATTCCTGTAGAAAGAGGATAAAACAATGATTCAATCCATTAAAACAATCGTTACCTTATCCTTAGTAATAGCGCTGATGGCGCTATTATTTACATATAGTATGTTTCAAGGTGGTTTCGTTAGTTGGTTCTTGTTTTTTAGCTTTATCCCCATATTATTATATGCGATTTTTATGATTTTCTATCCAATGGGTTTAATGAAGGTTGAAAGACATGTGCATCAACATTATCTGAAAGCCGGGCAGACTTTGAGAGTAACAGTCACAATTAGAAGACGTATTCCTTTTCCCTTGTTTTATTTAATCGTTGAGGACGAACTTCCAGAAATGGTGACATGGCATGATACGAAGCAGTATAAGTATCGGTTTTTAGGGTATCCAGACCAGTTAAAGAATCGAAATAAGGCGAAGACGGTTATGTTTCCATTCTTGCGTCAAAAATTGCAATTTAATTATGAAATTGATGCAATTCCGCGTGGGCGTCACCACTTTAATCAAATTAAAGTCGTAACAGGTGATTTGTTAGGATTTGTGAGAAGAGAACAACTGGTGAATGTTGATACTTACGTATTAGTGGAACCCGGCGAAATTCCGCTCACTCTGGGTATTGAACAATCGACTTTTGAAGAAGGCCAACAAACGAATTATACGGTGAAAGCCAATCATACGAATCTTGTCTCAGGTGTACGTGACTATGCTCCAGGTGACCAGATGTCTTGGATTGACTGGAAGACGACAGCTCGGAAGCATGCGCTAGTGACAAAGGAATTTGAAGAAGAGAAACAAAAGGACCTCACGATCATTCTGAATGGTCATGCAGAAGAGGATCAGCGTTGGCTGGCATTCGAAGCAGGTGTTGAATTAACTTATTCAATTTCGTTACAAGCGTATGAGGATTATGGAGATGTTAGTGTTGTAGCGTTAGGCAAAATACGCGAAGACGTGACATTAAAGCATGGGAAACAATCATTTGAAAAATTGACTCGCATGCTTAGTCAGATTCAAATGGTGAAAGAGAATCAATTCGCTAAACAGTTGAAGCGAGAAGCGTGGCATTTATCGAAAGATCGTCACCTTGTCATTGTGACGCATGATTTATCAACATCTATTTATCAAACGATCTTACAATTAAAACAACAACAAGTTGATGTACAGCTCGTCTTTGTACGTAGTAAGCATTTAATAGGTCATGATGAGCATCATGGTATGGATCAACTCCATTATGGGGGCGTGCGTGTTACTTGGTTGAATGAGGACCGTTTGATGAAAAGGCAGATTGAGGTGAGCGCATCATGAAGCTAAAACTAGAACAATCGAATCGTTTAGTTAGTTTAGCGCTCTTTGTCGGAAGTATGTTTCTCTTAATGGAATGGGTCTATCCACTAGATATAGTCACAGATACGGGGCAGTCTCATTTATTTATTGTTTTTATTGTTGTCATGTTTGCCTTGTCATTGATTCATTTACCATTCGGGCTAATTTCGGTCATCAAAACAGGGATTTTGCTATTATTTATTCATCATGTCTTTTTCGATACAGCTTTCTTTTCGACTGAATGGTTGAAGCTGTTCTTTGAAGAAATGGTGTTTAATGTCCAAGAATCGGTTCAGCAAAATTGGCAAACATTAACGCCCGTTTTTCGGACGTTTCTCTTTTTAATATTACTATGGATGTTAAGCTATTTATTATATTACTGGTATGTGGTTGTTAAACGTCCACTTGCGTTTATTTTTCTAACAGTATTATATGTGACGGTATTAGACACGTTTACGGTGTATGAAGCTAATATGGCTATTATTCGTGTCTTTAGCTTAAGTGCGCTGTTACTCGTGTTAGCAAACTTTCACCGGATTGTTGAAAGTGAGAGCCTAACAGAACCTAAAGCTCGCCAATTTATTAAATGGTTGGCTCCGATGATCTTAGTGATTGGCATAAGTGCTGCTATTGGTTATGCTGCGCCGAAATATGAACCGCAATGGCCAGATCCAGTCTCATTTATACAATCAGCTTCAGAGAATGGCTTTGGAAGTGGAGCTGGATTTGGCGGCGTTCAGCGTGTCGGTTATGGGGAGCATGATGACCGACTAGGTGGTGGCTTCCAGATGGATGATACGACCGTTTTTTATGCAACAGCTAGTGCTGAACGCTATTGGAAAGTCGAAACGAAGGATGTCTATACAGGCCATGGTTGGGAGCGTTCCAGTGAAGGTGAACGAATCGCGAGTGAGACAGGTCAGTTTCCAGAGATTTCGCAATATGGCGATGTGGTAGCGCGAGAAGAGTCTGGTTTAGATTTACAAATGATTGAACCAGGTAATTTAACTAAAGTTCCTTATATATACGGTACAGAACAAGTGGGAACAACCAATGACCAAATCAATTTTGAATATAATCTCGTAACGAATGAGCTCTTGTCTTTAGATCATGGTGACCAAACGCTTGTAGAGGAAGATTATTCAATACAGGCTGATCGTCCTGATTTCCCAAGGAATGCTATGCGCGAAGTTCCGGTTGCTTATCAAGAGGAATCAGGCATTGATGAATCTTATTTACAGGTTCCAGAAGATTTACCTGACCGTGTTAGTAATCTTGCGGGTATGATTGTATCTGAAGAAGATCAGAATCGTTATGATTATGCCATGGCCATTGAAAACTACTTCAGTGAAAGCGATTATGAATATGCGACTGAAGACGTCGCTGTTCCAGATGAAGATGAGGATTATGTCGATCAGTTCTTGTTTGAAACGAAGCGAGGTTATTGTGATAATTTCTCAACGTCGATGGTTGTGTTGTTACGATCATTAGATATTCCGGCACGCTGGGCGAAAGGGTTCACAGGTGGTGACCGAGCTGTAGAACAAGATGCATTCCCTGAAGCAGGATCCAATGTTTATGAAATTCAAAATAATAATGCCCATTCTTGGGTAGAAGTTTATTTTCCTGACGTTGGTTGGGTTCCATTTGAACCGACGATCGGATTCCAGAACCAAGTTGACGTCTCTACTGGTGAATCGATTGATGATATCTTAGATGACAATCAAGATGATGCACTCGATCAACCAGAATCATCTGAACAACCTGATGTTAATAATCAGCTTGAAGAAGGTGAAGAGGAAAATGATTCTGAAGCGGCTGGTACTAGTGGTGACGCATCTGTTTCACCATGGATTGTTATCTCAATAAGCGTCATCATCGTCGTTCTTGTCGGATTATTGATTTATTATCGTGACCGGTTAGTCTATGCATGGCGAAAACAACGCCTTAAACATCATGTTAACCAGGCGACCATAACTGAATCGTATCAGTTTGTCATGAAGTTACTGGCGAAAAAAGGATATCCATTTAAATCTGGGGAAACATTACGCGAGTATGCTAAACAAGCCGATCAAATTTTAGACGGTCGTAGTATGAGCGAACTAACACATCACTATGAACAATTTATTTATCGCGAAGACTCTTTCCAATCAGAGCAAGCGGAATATTACCGCCTTTGGAAGAAAGTCACGGATTTGATTTTGTCGAAATAGCGGTTGACTAAAGCCTTGTATAAAGATAAAGTAATAGTGTAAACAAAATTTGATATGGAACACTTATATAATATTGGGAATACGGCCCAAGAGTTTCTACCGGACTACCGTAAATGGTCCGACTATGAGTGACTAATAAACGACAGCAGAGGTGTGTGACGTTCTATGCGTTGATACCTTTGTGTCGGTTTGTCCTCGTATGCACTCTTGGCGATTACGCTCAAGGGTGCTTTTTTTGGTGTTTCATAAATGGGGGAGGACAGATTGTTGAAAAATTATTTTCGTTTTGAAGAGTTAGGTACGAATTACCGCCGCGAAATCATGGGTGGGATCACAACGTTTTTAGCGATGGCGTACATATTGTTCGTCAATCCATCCGTACTAGCTTTGTTGGATGTAGAAGAATTACCTGAAGGGGTTACGCGGATGGATCCAGATGCGGTGTTCGTCGCAACAGCTCTAGCCGGTGCAATCGGTACGCTTGTCATGGGGTTAATCGCACGTTATCCGATTGCTTTAGCTCCAGGGATGGGGTTAAATGCGTTCTTTGCTTACACGGTTATTTTACAATGGGGCATTCCATGGGAAACAGCGCTAGCTGGTGTCTTAGCTTCTGGATTAATATTTATGGTCTTAACATTAACGGGTGTGCGTGAGAAAGTTATTAATGCAATCCCGAATAATTTAAAACTAGCAGTTGGTGCAGGTATTGGTGTTTATATTGCGTTTATCGGTTTAACCAACGTAGGGATTATTGAAGCGGATCAAGACACGTATTTAACGCTTGGAAACCTTGAAGATCCATATACATTACTTGCGGTTTTCGGAGTGGTTGCAACAGTTATATTATTAACGCTCGGCTTTAAAGGGGGCGTGTTTTACGGCATGATCATCACGGCGGTGGCTGGAATGCTAGTCGGCTTAATCGACCCACCGTCTGGCATGAATGATGTGGTCAGTGGTGTGCCAAGTTTAGAGCCAACATTTGGAGCGGCATTTGGCAACTTTGGTGAGATTTTTACGCTGCAAATGCTCGTGGTCATTATGACGTTCTTATTCGTGGACTTCTTCGATACGGGTGGAACACTTGTCGCTGTTGCCACACAAGGTGGTATGATGAAAGACGGTAAATTACCACGCGCGAACCGTGCATTATTCTCAGATTCAACAGCAACAGTAGCCGGGTCGATTCTTGGTACATCAACGACGACGTCATTTATCGAATCGACAACAGGTGTTAGTGCCGGTGCTAGGACAGGCTTTGCCTCAGTGGTGACAGCCATTTTATTCCTACTCGCGTTATTCTTCTCACCTCTGTTAGGTATTGTCACGTCAGAAGTGACAGCACCAGCACTGATTATAGTTGGAATTTTAATGGCAGCCAACTTGCGTCATATTGAATGGGATCAATTCGAAATTGCAGTGCCAGCGTTCCTGACGTTAATTGCGATGCCACTGACTTACAGTATCGCAACAGGGATTGCAATTGGTTTTATCTTCTATCCAATTACGATGTTGGTGAAAGGTCGAGCGAAAGAAATACATCCTGTTATGTATATCCTATTCGTGATTTTCCTACTATATTTTATTTTCTTACCTGAATAAAATTTATTAGCTCATGTTCTTCCTGTAGGAGCATGAGCTTTATTTTATCTGAGCTCTTATTTAACTAGGTCGCCGATATTTCAGCTGATCTCGCTGATAAAAATGGGATGGCGCTGATAAATCTTAAATGGCGCTGATAAATTAAGAAAGTCGCTGATATAATTAGAATTGCGCCGATAAATTTAGCTGAGTCGCTGATAAAATTCAAAAGTCGCTGATAAAATCAGAATGCCACTGATATATTCCGCGAGGCACCGATTCTAGAAAAAAGTAGGCTGATCAACAGTTCCTAGCTTAAAATTTTTTGTCACTCATTAGTGAAACATGCAAAAGATCATTTATCATGATTAATTGGTGCAAGCCGTATAATAAATGTTGTGTACAATAATGATGAAGTATTGATAATAAGGGTATTCGCTTGTAATCTGACCGAAAAATCGTTTACGATATGCACTATACAAGCGTTTGGATCTTATTGGAAGAGGAGGGCCCTGAATGTTAGAATCTGGACTTATAATGCTATTGATTATCTTTAGTGTTAACATTGTTTATGTATCCTTATTGACAGTTAGGACTATTTTTACGCTAAAAGGGCAAAAATATATTGCAGCATCCGTTGGTGTATTTGAGATCACCTTTTATACAGTTGGTTTGGGCTTAGTTTTAGAAAATTTAGGCGAAATTCAAAACTTAATCGCTTATGCACTCGGTTTCGGTGTTGGTGTGATTAGTGGTATGAAAGTAGAAGAAAAATTAGCAGTTGGTTATATTACGGTAAATGTGATTTCTTCCGATCCGAGCATCCCATTTACGGAGTCTTTAAGAAATCGTGGTTATGGTGTGACGAGTTGGTATGCTTATGGCATGGAAGGTGACCGTTTAGCGATTCAAGTGCTAACGCCGCGTAAATATGAATTAATGTTATATAAATCAATTAAGGAAATTGACCCGAAAGCATTTATTATTGCTTATGAACCGCGACAAATTCATGGCGGTTTCTGGGTTAAGAAAGTTAGAGGGAGTCGATTGAAGCGTGAAGAAGAAAAAATTCAGAGTGAATGATTATCAATCGATTGATGATTGTTTGAATCAGATGGAATCAGAAGGTTATCGACCGATCAAACGTATAGAAAAGCCAGTGTTTGAAGAACAACAATCAGGTGAAGCTGAGCCTGTTGAACAGGAAATTGTTTTTCAAGCTGTAAAGGATGAATAATTCGATTATGAAAACATACAAAAATCCGAACACGTACAGAAGACGGTTCGGAGTTTTGTATTTGATAGTTGTATTTAATCCGTAACTGGACGATCAGTGGATTGGGATGTTTGGTTTTCTTCCGACGATTGATTATCTTCAGTTGAATCGCCTTCGATGTTCGTTGGATCAGAAAATAAGTTAAATGGTAAATTGGCATTGATTTGCTTTTTCGCCATGTCGGTTACGGGACAATAGCGTACAATACCTTCAGCGACCTTCATAGCTGCCGCAAGAATCAAGAGATAATAACGTTGATGCCACGGACGTTTAGTCGCTTTAATTGTTCCGTAGCTAATAAAAAACAATCCTAATGTTATTCTTACTAATGCATTAATGGTTCCGATGTTTTGTTTTCCCATTTTACCCTTCCCTTCAAGAGTTTAATGTATTAAAATTTTACATAAGTGGATAGTGCACGTTAATAAACGGAGGCATGGATAATGAAAGAACAATTATACAGATGGCGAAATAAACAAATTAGACAACATACCGCCGTGGTTAATGGCGACATTGCACCTACTCTCGTATTAAAAAATGCGACCTACTTAAATGTTTTTCTAAAACAATGGGTAAAAGCGAATATTTGGATATATGAAGATCGCATTGTGTACGTTGGTGACGATATGCCAGACTACGTGTCAGATCGAACGGAAATTAAAGATTGTTCTGGACAGTATCTTGTACCTGGATATGTGGAACCTCATGTGCACCCATTTCAGTTATATAATCCCCATTCATTTGTGGAATATGCATCAAAGCGAGGAACGACAACATTTGTTAATGATAATTTGATGCTTCTTTTATTATTGCAAAAAAAGAAAGCGTTTTCTTTATTGGATGATTCGCAAACATTACCAGTATCCATGTTTTGGAGTGCACGTTTTGATTCGCAATCAGAGTTAAGAGACGAGGAAGAATTAATTAATGATGAGACAGTTTTAGATTGGCTCTCACACGATGCTGTCATGCATGGTGGTGAGTTGACGAATTGGCCTGAAATACTGAGTGAAGATGATCGTGGTTTATATTGGATGCAGGAAACGAAACGTCACCGCAAAGTAGTGGAAGGTCATTTTCCAGGTGCTTCGGTAAAAACATTAGCGAAATTAAAATTACTTGGAGCAGATGGTGACCATGAGTCGATCTCAGGTGAAGAGGTTTATAATCGCGTTAGTTTAGGTTATTATACTGGTTTACGCTACTCTTCTATTCGACCTGATTTACCTAATATTCTGGATGATTTAAAAGCATATAATGGCGATTATTATGATTATTTATTTTTCACAACAGATGGTTCAACACCGTCATTTTATGAACAAGGTGTGATCGATCGCTGTGTAGAAATTGCAATAGAGAAGGGCGTTGAGCCAGAACAGGCTTACGCGATGGCAACCATCAATTCAGCGCGCTATTTCGGAATTGACCATCGACTCGGTAGTATCGCCCCTGGTCGAATCGCGCATATCAACTTCTTAGAAGCCCCAGATCAACCCAAGCCAACAGCTGTATTAGCTAAAGGCGAATGGATTACGTTTGATGGTTATGCATTTCAGCGATTAACGCCTGATATTGAATGGTTGCGTTACGGATTTAATGAGTTGAATATCGATTGGTCGTTACGTAAAGATGATTTGATCTTCTCGTCACCAATTGGTATGAAAATGTTAAATGACGTGATCTTGAAGCCATATCCTGTGAAATCAGAGTCACAAAGCCAGCATTTGCCTGAAGAAGATGATACAGCATATGTGATGCTAATGGACCGCGATGGCGAATGGCGTATTTCTTCATTCTTAAAAGGATATACGAAATCAATCGGCGGTCTCGCGAGTTCTTATTCTAACACAGGTGATATTGTCTTAATTGGCAAAAACACAGACGATATGAATATGGCATTTGAGCGGATGAAAGCGTTAGGCGGTGCGATTGTTGTTGTGAATGATGGTGAAATTATTTACGAATTAGCACTCCCGTTACAAGGGGTGATGTCGGATTTACCAATGGATGAATTGATGGAAAAAGAACGTGAACTAAAAACGCTGATTAAGGATCATGGTTATCCTTATAGTGATCCTGTTTATACATTGTTGTTTTTATCATCAACGCATCTACCTTATATTCGTATTACGCCAAAAGGTTTAATGGATATTAAGAAAAAAGAGATACTCTTTCCTTCTGTTATGCGTTAAAATAAAACTAGACCATTCACAAAAAGGGTGTTGGATATGAAAAAGATGATTTGGCTATGGGCGCTAGTGCTTACAGTAGTGTTAGTAGCTTGTAGTGACGGGGAAGAAAGTGAGAAAGACCAATCAACAGAAGATGAGTCAGCAACAGAAGAGCAAGAGACAGAAGAAACGAATGAAAACGAAGAAACATCGGATGAATCAGAAGAAACGTCAGAACTAGAATTCACGTATCCGTTAACAGGTGAAGAAGCTGACGAAGAAATTAATCGAAGAGCACTTGCGGTAATGGTTAATAATCATCCATCTGCAAGACCGCAAACTGGATTGACAGATGCTGATGTTGTTTATGAGTTTTTAGCTGAAGGATGGATTACCCGATTAGTAGCGTTGTATCATAGTGAAATACCAGAACAAGTCGGGCCAGTTCGAAGTGCGCGTTCGTATTATATTGAAACAGCTAAAGCTCATGATGCACTATACGTTTATCATGGAGCGGCTAACTTTATTGAAGAAGATCTTCGTAATGGCTGGGTTGATAATTTAAATGGAGCCTATCATGATGATGATAAACACTTGTTTAGACGTTCATCTGATCGTCGGGCACCACATAATTCATACGTCTTTTTAAATAATGCCTATGAGGTAGCGTCGAACAAAGGTATAGAAACTGAAATGGATCATGAAGGGTTTAATTTTAAGTCGGTCAATAATGAAGAACCTGTTGAAGGTGAAACAGCTGAATCGGTTAGTGTTAGTTACTCATCTAATCGAAGCGTGTCTTATCAATATGATGAAAGTGAAGGTGGATACATTCGATCAAGTGACGGCCAACAGAACAGTGATTTAGTGACAGGGGACCCGATTGTCCTCGAAAATGTGTTAATATACGAGACAGGGCATGAAGTCATTGATGATGTTGGTCGCCGTGATATCGATATTCAATCAGGTGGCCAAGGATATGCCTTGCAAGAAGGTAAGCTAAAAGAAATCCAATGGGAAACCGTGAACGATGTCATGACACCAATGGTTGACGGTGAACCGTTAGAATTACTACCTGGACAGACATGGGTTAACATCGTACCAGAATCGCCAGGATTAACTGAATCCGTTACATATGAGTAACGAAGGAGGCAAAACATGCAAATTGATAAATTACGCGGTCGCGAATTAGACCAATTATTTGAAGCGATTTTACAATTAAAAGATGTTGAAGAATGTTATCGATTTTTCGATGATGTGGCAACAGTGAATGAGATCCAAGCGTTAGCACAACGTTTAGATGTCGCACGTATGTTACGCGAAGGCCATACGTATCAACGCATTGAGGAAGAAACAAGTGCTTCAACAGCGACAATCTCGCGTGTTAAGCGCTGCTTAAACTATGGCAATGACGCTTATGAATTAGTGCTTGACCGCGTTCATGAAGAAAAATCACAATCATAAATTAAAACTTACCCATTAAGTTTCAGTAGTACAATTTTGGAGAACAAATATTCATTTTCCTTGATTGTACTACTTTTTTTATATGATAAATCGCAAGTAAAACGGTAAAATAATAGTAGAAATTAAAGGATTAAAAGTACATATATGGTAAAATAAGTGGAACAAACTATTCAACGAACATAAGCGAATGATTGTGCATGGGAACAAGATATTTAGGAGGAGTAAGATGCAAGAAAAAGCCAACTTTTGGTCATTTATCTTTTCTATTATTTGTATATTCTTGTTTCTAACAGCAGCATTCTCAGGTTGGATTAGTGATTCTGTAGCAGGGATCCACCCTTTGACCATCGTTTTATGGATAACATTAAGTACATTTCTGCTCGGTATATTTGGTTTATCTGGGATTAGAAACTTGAAGGGACTCTCAAGAAGTGTATTTACAGTCGTTATTACACTTAGTTTATCAATTTTTCTAGGTGTTGTTTTATTAACTGGGAGTTTAGTTAACTAACGGGTGCTTTAGTTGAACATGAAGTTGTTGCATGGATTGTTCCTATTACTTATTGATGTGAATTTTTTAATAGGGTAAGAAAATTAACTTTTAAAGGATGATGTTTTATGTCAGAAGCTTATGAGCATAAAGATGGTGCTAATCTGTTTAAAGGAATAGAAGCTGTTGGCGGAAAATTATATTTAACCAAGGAAGCATTAATTCATCGTCCTCATAAATTCAATATCCAATCAGGAGAGACTGTTATTGAACTAAAAGATATCGCTGAAGTCTTAACCAGAAATACGTTACTAGTTATACCTAATGGATTACTTGTTAAAACAACAGGTGGGAATAAATATAAATTAGTAGTGTTCGATCGAGATAATTGGATCGAAAAAATCAACTTATTCAGACAGGTTTGGAACTGAAAATTTAAGTACAGGCTTCAAAAGGTTGATGTAAAGTTTTTAACGCTGATTTAAGTGGCGCCTGAATCTTAATCAATAAAAACGACCAGCTTAGCTCATTAAGCTGGTCGTTTTTATGTTTAGGACACCTTAGTTGCAACAGTGTTATTCACATTGATAACCCAATCAAACGGATCATCAACTTTTCCGTATTGGATTCCCATGAGTGTATCGTATAGGTTTTTCGCGAGGTGACCAGTTTCGCCATTATTAAACAGCATTTTCTTTTCACCCCAATCGAGTTGTCCAATTGGAGAGATCGCCGCAGCTGTTCCTGTTCCAAAGGCTTCAATTACATTTCCTTTTTCATATTCTGTATAAAGTTCATCAATTATAATGGCGCGCTCTGTCACATGATAGCCCCAATGTCGTAGTAAGGCCATGGCTGAATCACGAGTGATACCGTTTAAGATACTACCGTTTAACTGAGGTGTGACCACTTCATCGCCAATTTTGAAAAAGACGTTCATACTGCCGACTTCTTCGATATATCTCTTCTCAACACCATCAAGCCACAGCACTTGTGCGTAACCATCTTTAGCTGCAACTTCTTGTGCCTTTAAACTCGCAGCATAGTTACCACCTGTTTTCGCTTCACCTGTGCCTCCTCGAACTGCTCGTACGTAATCATTTTCAACAGCAATTTTGACAGGGTTAATCCCTTCTTTATAGTAAGCGCCGACGGGTGAGAGAATAATCATCAATGTATAATTCGTTGAGGGTGCAATACCTAGAAACGGCTGGGTTGAAATAACAGTCGGACGAATATATAGAGACATGCCCTCGCTAGTTGGAATCCAATCTTTTTCAATCTGAATTAATTGTTTTAATGCATACAAAAGAAAATCTTCATCAATTTGAGGGATACAGAGTCGCTCGTTCGATTGATTAAAACGTTGAAGGTTTTTCTGAGGGCGGAAGAGTAGTGGTTCGCCTTCAGGGCTAAGGTAGGCTTTTAGTCCTTCAAACACGGATTGACCATAGTGGAATACCATTGCAGCAGGGTCGATTTGAAGCGGTTGATACGGTGTGATTCGCGCATCATGCCACCCTGATTCCTCGGAGTAATCCATGAGAAACATGTGATCAGTGAATGTTCGACCAAATGAAAGTTCATGATCGAAAGGTTTTTCTTGATAGGAAGTGGTTTTAAAAACAGATAGTGATTGTTCAGCCATGTTGTCATCCCCTTTTAGTCAGAAAATTTTAATGATTATCATAATACACGTTATCGCAGGTTTCAACCCCTTTTATAAATGTAAGCGTTTTTATTTGAAAATTTTAAAAATTCATCATCAAAGGGTTGAAAAGGGTAGGAGATGGGAGTAGAATACAGGTTAAATTTTCTAACGCAAAGCTAAGAAGCATTAATGTTTTAAAGCTTTCTAAAACTAAAGAATTTGAAAGGAGGTCCAGTGATGCTTACATTTCTTGCATCTATCTTATTTTTAATTGTAGGTTACATAACGTACGGAAAGGTGGTTGAACGAATTTTTGGGGCAGACGATTCTCGCGAAACGCCTGCTTACGCGAAGCATGATGGTTTTGATTATAGTCCAATGAGTTGGTGGAAAGGTAGTTTAATCCAGTTATTAAACATCGCTGGGCTTGGTCCGATTTTCGGTGCCATTATGGGTGCCTTATACGGACCAATTGCTTTTGTGTGGATCGTATTAGGATCGATATTTGCGGGGGCTGTGCACGATTATTTCGCTGGCATGATGTCCTTAAGACATAATGGCGAGCAATATCCGGCGCTGGTCGGGAAGTACTTAGGAAAATATGCACAATCATCGATTAATATCGTTTCCATTGCCTTAATGGTGCTGGTGGCAGCAGCGTTTACGGCGGGGCCAGCAGAGCTGATTGCTCAATTAACGCCTTTGACCTTCACTGTTGCGATCATCCTTGTCTTTGTTTATTTATTAGTCGCAGCGGTACTACCGATTAATAAAATTATCGGAAAGGTTTATCCCGTGTTTGGTGGCATATTAATATTTATGGCTTTAGCGATTGGATTCGGCATGTTGTTTTTATTCGAACATCCGATTCCAAATTTAACTTTTGCGAGTATGCATCCTGGTGAATTACCAGTATGGCCACTCATGATGGTGACGATTTCGTGTGGTGCAATTTCAGGCTTTCATAGTACTCAAAGCCCGATTCTCGCCCGAACGATCAAAAAAGAATCAGAAGGTCGTAAAGTGTTTTACGGTGCGATGATTGGTGAAGGTGTGATTGCGCTCGTTTGGGCTGCAGCTGGTATGACGTTCTTTGGAAATACGGGCGGTTTACAAGAAGCAATCACTGCTGGTGGTGCTGCAGGAGTAGTCAACGAAATTAGCCAGACAACGCTTGGGACTTTGGGGGGAATATTGGCGATTTTAGGTGTGATTATTTTGCCGATTACAACTGGCGACACAGCACTCCGATCATCGCGAATGATGTTAGGGGATGTCTTGCGTCAGACGACTAAAAAGTCATTTAATGGTCGCAAGGCAAAGTTGTTTTTAATTATTCCAGTGGCTCTTCCGGCTTTTCTATTATCTCAAATAGACTATTCATTTTTATGGCGTTATGTCGGATGGACCAATCAGCTCGTCGCCACAGTGATGTTGTGGACAGGAGCTATGTATTTGTTAAAACAAGCTAAATTTCATTGGATTTGTAGTGTGCCGGCAACATTTATGACGGGAGTGGTCTCGACGTATATCTTTTATGCGCCAGAAGGGTTTGGCTTAGACTACGGATTATCAATGATTCTCGGTTCGATTATATGGCTAGCTGTGATCAGTTGGTTTGCTTGGCAAGTTTATCAAGAGAAGCGACAAGACTATCCTGCTGTTGCTCGTTCGAACGCAAATTAGGGAGGTGACAAGATGAGCGTAGTTGATCAATTATATAGAGCCTATCATGGAGGCCCTTTGTTATCACGTGTTGAAGTGGGTGTGGAATCGTTAGAGCAAGCCTATGACGTACAAGAGCAACTCGTTGAGAAAGAGGAGAAGCAAGGCAATCCTCTTGCAGGGTATAAAATTAGTTTAACAAGTAGCGAAACACAAGATTTATTTGGCGCAACAGAACCGCTTTATGGTGCTTTGTTAAAAGATTCGATTGCAAATAATGTTGTGGAAATTAATACGCTCAGAGAACCACTGATTGAAGTCGAATTAATGTTTTTAATTGATTCACAGATTGATTCAGATGACGATGAAACAACCATTTTAGACAAAACACGGATTGCACCAGGCATTGAAATTCCTGATTCGCGTTATGAGGATTGGTTTCCAAAGTTAGCTTTGAATCAAATTGTGATGGACCGAGCAGTAGCAGGAAAAGTGGTTGTCGGTGAAGTGCAAGAAGGGTTAACAAAAGCTGATCTCAATGACCTGACCGTACATGTTTTTTTAGATCATCAGTTGTTAGTCACAGGAACGTCTGAAGATGTGATGGGAAATCCGTTAAATGCGGTGAAGTGGCTGGTGGATGCATTAGCTCGAAATGGACAGCATTTAGAAGCTGGCATGGTCGTTTCATCAGGCACCTTTATGCTACCGAAGCAGCTTGAAAAAGGTGTTTACCGAGCAGATTTTGAGCGAATCGGTCAAGTTCAGGTGGAGATCGTTTAGTTTGACGCAACCATATTGAAAAATGATTCAAGTGATTTGAATTATGGTGCAAGGAATTTGAACTTTGAAGCAAGAAACAAAAAGATTGACGCAAGCCATTCGAAATGTGAAGCAATGAACCCAAATTATGGTGCAAACAATCCATAGCAAGATGTACCTCATTCATAAACTTAATCCTAAAAACGTTCATCACCCAAGCGGCGATAAACGTTTATTATTGAATCATCCATGTTGTTAGCGAAAACAAACTGATAGAGCCGAGAATCGTGACGAGTGTGTAAATCCAAAACTGGGTAAAAAAACGTTTCTCAATTAACTGGATGGCTTCAACGCTAAAGGTTGAAAATGTTGTAAATGCACCGAAGAAGCCGACTCCACCTACTAGATAAAAGAAACCTTCTAATTGACTGACCAACGCTAATCCAACTGCACCCAATAAATTCACCACAATCATTGCGAGGGGGAGTGCCTGTTTGGAACGATTTTGCATAATTATTTGACCGATCATATAGCGACTAGCTGCACCTAAACCACCACTGATTGCTAGTAAAAGAATAGTCATACGCGTTCACCTCGACGGCTAAAACCGTATCCGACTAAAGCTAGAAGAAGCCCGCCTGCGACAGATACAAAACTGTAGCCAACTGATGTTAGCCAAGCGTCGTTACTAGCTAAGGCATGCACGTCGCTCGCAAAAGTAGACATAGTCGTAAAACCACCTAAAAGGCCAACGCCGATACCGACTTTAAGCCATTCAGGGATAGATTTTTCAATTGTATAAGCGGTGAATAGCCCTAGAAAGAGACTACCGACCAAATTGACAATCAGTGTAGAGGTGTTTGGAAAGGATAAATCAATCGAATATCTTAATAAAGTCCCTATTGCTCCACCTAAAGCTACAAATAAAGCATTTTTATACATAAAGATCCCTCGAAGTGAGTCATAATGGTTTATTATAGCATATTCGTTAAAGGCACGTGTAGCGTGGTTTAATTGACGTTAAGTTTGTTTTTCATGTATGATATAAAAGTAAAAGTTAATATATCCTCGTTAGGTGAGGCTCCTGTGCGGAGATATGCTACTGCCCAAAAACGTCCAAAGACGCCAATGGGTCAGCAAAAACGATCGACATAAGGTGGTTTTTAACGTAGCTGGTTCATCCTATGCCGCTCAGTGCTAAAGCTCAAACGATTGGAGGAAAAATGCCTGAAGTTAATGATCGTTAGATATCCACTCGCTTTTCTCCATGTTTGAGAGAGGCGAGTTTTGTTTTTATTAATGCTGAATTAATCAAAGTTAATGTAATAACTAAGTGGAACAAAAACAAGCGAGTATAGGAGGTCACAAACTTGATGGTTATGCGACGTAGTACGAAATTAAATTTATATCAACAGTTACAAGAATTGTTACAACAAGGCCATATTGAAACGTTTAGAGAATCGCTCTTATCCTTGCATATTCAAGATCAAGTGGAATGGTTTGAGGGCTTAGAGGATTTAGAATTTAGACAGCGCGTCTATGATACGTTAACCCCCGAAGAATTGGCAGACATATTTCAAGGTTTAGAAGTCGATGAGCAACAAAAAATTATGTCGGAAATGAATCGTGACAAATGGATCTTAACATTGAATGAGATGGCCTCCGATGATGTCGCGGATTATTTGGAAGAACTAGAAGATGAAGAAGTGTCCACTGCTTTAAATGAAATGGATGAAGAAACAGCTGAAAAAGTTCAGCAGATTATGGAGTATCATGAAGAAACAGCTGGTGCGTTGATGGCGACAGAATTCATCGCGATTAAAACGACAGATACTGTTCAACAAGTGATGCTTAATTTAAGAAACGATGCGCCTGAAGCGGAAACGATTTATTATCTATATGTTGTCGATACAGATGGGCGACTTGTAGGCGTTGTCTCATTGCGTGATCTAATTACGAGCGACCCGAGTGAAGTGATCGAAAATGTGATGAGTCAGCGTGTTGTATCGGTTAAATCTTACCAAGACCAAGAAGAAGTCGCGCGCCTTATGCAAAAATACGATTTCTTAGCGACACCAGTTGTCTCAGAGGAAAATCGATTAGTCGGAATTATCACGGTCGACGATATTATCGACGTCATTGAAGATGAGACAACAGAAGACTTTGGCGAAATCTCAGCTGTGCGTGGTGCAACAGGTGCAGATATTACAGCCTGGGAGTCTACGAAAAAACGCGCCCCGTGGATCATTATGCTGATGTTTTTAGGGTTGATCACGGCTGAAGTGATCGGTTATTTTGAGGATACGTTACAAACAATCGTGATCTTAGCTGCGTTTATTCCGTTATTAATGGATGCTGCAGGTAATACGGGAACACAATCACTAGCTGTCATGGTGCGTAATATTGCGCTTGGAACGTTCGATAAACGTAACGTCTGGCAAGTGCTACGACGTGAATTGTTAACTGGGATTATGATTGGAGCCGGAAGTGGCGTAACGATTGCCTTATTAATTATCTTATTCTATGAACAAAACTACGTCATTGCTGGAATCGTCGGCATTTCAATTATGCTGACTTTGAGCGTGTCGACTTTAACTGGTTCAATCATTCCACTCATCATCAATCGATTGAAAATAGACCCAGCTGTCGCATCAGGACCGTTCATTACAACATTGAATGATATATTTGGATTGTTGATTTACTTTACGATAGCGACATCGATGATTGAGTATTTGATGTGATTTAGTGGAGAAATACTTACCATTGATGGGTAGATAGATCAGTGATTTTTTGCGATTATCGGCGAAAATTACGGTTCATCGGCGAAAGTTTCAACTCTATCAGCGAAAATCTTGAACGTTACGGCGAAAATGAGCAGTTTATCAGCGAAATTTATGATTTTATCGGCGAAAGCCGAAATTGACTAAAAAGGACTGCATGTTTAACTAAATAGTTCAATCTTGTAATGTAAACAAAAACAGTAACCCAAAAGGTTAATAGAGAAGAGTGGTTAAGTGATGTATTTTCCAACTAAAAAGGATGTTTTGGCTAGATTATTTTTCTATGGCTTTTTAGCCTTTATTTTATGGATTTATAGCTTTGGTTTTGAGCCTTTTGGTTTGCAGTTGATTATCTATAATAGTCCATTGGGTTTCATCATTACGGGAGCATTATTAGTATTGGTGATCTGGATTTGGTTTGATACGAAATATTATTTAAATAGTGGAGACTTAATAATTAAATTCGGACCATTTAAATGGGTTATTGATATGAATGCTATTAAAAAAATAAGTTATGAAAGAAGCCCTTTTACAGCACCTGCTCTTTCAATTGATCGACTATCAATTCTGTATGGCAATTATAAGGTTATAAGTATTTCACCTAAAAACAAAAATGAATTTATTCACTTACTAAAAACTAATAATCCAGATATCATCTTTGAAGATAATTAAGTATTTGCCATATTTTTAAACCCATTTTTAGACTTTGCCAGACAAAATTTTATTAATCAACTGCCCTAGTATGGTTTAAGTAAACTATAAAAGTAAGGAGAAGATGTTAGATGAACAGTTCAAAACTGCATTATTTAATCGCCTTAATTTCTTATCCCACAATCATCTTGCATTTTCTTTTTAGTGATTATGAAAGTGAAAAGACTGTAACGGGAATTTCATTTTTTTCAATTGCTACTGTTATTTATCTGGTTTTTGTTTATCTGTATTCCAAGAGTGATTTAGGCAAGAAAATAGTGTTATTTGGCTTAATGTTACTTGGTATAGTCTCGGTTATACTGGCTATTGTGACTGTTTAATTCAACTGCAATGACGATTACTGAGCTTGATTCATTGATACAGAATGATCGACTAAACCTGGCCACGATTATTTTTATAAATTGCAAAAACGAGAATCTGCCTGTATTAAGTAGTTCAGTTTAGGAGTACAAATAAGAGATTTGTACTCCTAATTGAGCTGCTTTTTTTATAAGTGAGTGTAGGTTAAACTATCGGCTTTTTGCAATTCAAATTTGATCATTAATCGAGAAAATGTAAAGGTGATATTTTATATATGGTAAAATAAGTTAGAAGACGTTGTTCAACTAATTGAGTAGGATAATTTAACAAGAGATATCTTGTATTTGAGAAGAGGGAGTTAAATTGTTAGAAATTCGAATGATTGATAAAGAAGATCTTGGGTTAGTGTCGGATTTTATATCACAAATGAATGCTAGTGAAGAATCACATATTGGTTATTGCGGGAAAGATAAGAACGAAATTGCAAAATATATGATAAATGATATTTCAGATATTAAATATACTGATAGTTTCGTTGTAGCATACGAAGGTAATAAATTGGTGGGGGTTTTGGGATTTGATGCAGACCTCGATGATAATAGTGCCGAAATATGGGGACCATTTATTTTACGAGAGAAGTGGGATATTGTTTATGAAATGTGGAAGAAAATGACTGATATGCTTCCAAAGAAAATAGACTCATTGGAGATGTTTCCGAATGTGAAAAACACCCGAGTGTGTCAATTATCAAGCTCTCTTTCATTTAAAAAGTATAGTTATGAAACAATATTGGTCTTCCAGTGTAATAATAGCCATGAGTTAAAAAGTACTTCTATAGAAGAGTTGACTCCTGAGTATTACTTAGATATGGTACAACTTCATGATGAAGCTTTCCCTAACACTTATTATAGTGGACAACAAATTATTAAACGTTTAGATGATCATAAAAAAGTTTTTATAATAACTAATGAAGGTCTACTCTGTGGATATATTTATGTTGAGGCGGAACCCGAATTTGGTGAAGCAAGTATTGAATTTTTTGCTGTTGAGAAGTCCGAAAGAGGTAATGGAATTGGAGCGCAATTATTAACTGGTGCTTTAAAGTGGTTATTTACATTTGAGGGCATGGACTCTATCACACTATGTGTCAACTCCGCTAATGTTAATGCTATTAAGTTATATAAAAAAGTTGGCTTTGAACATCTACATGACTTGTACACATTCACTAAAAACATAGGATAAAATTAGTTGGTGATAAATGTGAAGTTGGTTGTGAATAGAATATTATACTTCGATTAACCGGGGCGTTAGTTTTTCCTGACCATCAATAAATATTGTAGATTTGCATATGGAACCACAGTTCCTGTGTAAATCTTGGTCTAACAATGTTTGTTTTAATCCAAATAATGCCTCATCCATACATTAGGTTCAATGTAGACACCCCTATTAGTTGCCTTATCTACATCTAGTGGCGCTAATCCTTCATCTATGATATAGCTTCCCGAAGAAAGTAACTTCATACCAATCCACTCTTCCCATTCTTCAACTGATGCTGGAATGATCATAGAGTTTTCTGCGACTTTTATTATAGAAGCACCAGTCTTGAAATGTGTTCTAATCCAAGGGTCAAAAGGTGTTCCGTCATCTCGAATCCAACTAATGTATTCTTTCATAGGAACAAGCGGGTATTTGTGCTTTAATGAAGGGCGAATAGGAGCTACCATATATTTAAGATTATTTCTAATGGATAAACTTTTCATTTCCTTAACCATTCTCACACTCAAACCATTCCCTCTACACTCTGGATGAATGACAATAGCTAATGCTGACAGTGAATTAGGTTGTAAACTGTTTTCGTCACCTAACATTCCTTTTTCAAAGACTTCATCCCATCCTGTTGGTAAGTTGTCTTCATCACCATCCCAATTAAAAGGAATTGAATTTCCGCAAGCCATGGGTTTAGATTCCTCATTCAAGAGAATGAATTGAAATTCAGGGAACCGGGAAAGTAATTTGTTCCAATACTTTACTGCTATCGGATCCTCTCCCATAAACTTTGGCCACCCTATACTATGTAACTGATCTAATTCACCTTCTAAATCAGGACGCTCTTCTAATGTAACTACGGTATATTTTTCATCCATAAATACAACCTACCTATTCGCTCATTCTTATTAAACAATCATGTCTTTTTAGTTGGACAAGTACTTTATATTAGTTTATTAAAAATCACCATTTATTTGTAATGCTTTTAACGGACTGTTAGACTTCTGAATTGATTTATTCTCGTCTCTAAACAATTCACTATTAATTTAAATGGTTAAATCAATTATAACGCTTTGTTTCAACAAAAAATGAACACCCTCATTCACATAGAACAAGCGTGTTTATAAGGTAATAATATTCATTGATTGCCTGACAGTATTTAAAATTGCCGTTATATTACTCTCTTTCATTTTCCACCTTTTTTTGCTCTAAAGCTAGTTTTTCTCGTTCTAATTTAATTTCTTCAAGTTTCACTTCATTTTTCTTTTTTGATTCATATAAACCAAAGGTGAAAATTCCAATAAAAAGTATCCCCATCAGTAGATAAAATGGAATATCCATACGATCCCCCCCTAATTTGAGTAAGTTATTTAACTTATTTTACCATATAAATGTTAACCATCAAAAAACTTCCTCAAAAGCTACACAAATTGTATTACAATAAGTCTTACGTTTATGACTAATGATTTCGTATTAAAAAAGTAGTTCAATTAAGGGTACAAAATAAAATTTTGTACGCCAAAACTGAACTACCTAATACCAGAATGCTGTCCTTCTTGATTAGTATTGAATTTTATCTTGTAAAAAGTCTTTTAAATCCGCGATTGGCATGCGGGTTTGTTCCATCGTATCACGGTTACGGACAGTGACTTGGCCGTCTTCTTTGGAATCGAAATCGTAGGTGATGCAATAAGGTGTACCGATTTCGTCGTGACGGCGGTAACGTTTACCGATTGAGCCAGCGTCGTCGTAGTCGACCATGAAGTCTTGGGCTAAACCTTGGAAGACTTCTTGTGCTTCGTCAGCTAATTTTTTCGATAATGGGAAGACAGCTGCTTTAAATGGTGCGACAGCTGGATGGAAATGCATCACAGTACGCGATGAACCATCTTCAAGTTCTTCTTCCTCGTAAGCGTCTGTTAAAAATGACAGTGCTAGACGATCTGCGCCTAAGGCTGGCTCGATGACATATGGGATATAACGTTCATTTGTTTCTTGGTCAATATATTCCATGTCTTCACCAGAATGCTCGGCATGTTGTTTTAGGTCGTAATCTGTACGGGAAGCAACACCCCATAGTTCGCCCCAACCGAATGGGAATTCGTACTCTAAATCAGTTGTTGCGTTACTGTAGTGGGATAGCTCGTCTTCATCGTGTTCACGGCGACGAACTTTCTCTTGATCTAGACCTAAGTTGAGTAACCAGTTATGGCAGAAGTCGAGCCAATAATCGAACCAGTTATGTTCTTCACCTGGTTTGCAGAAGAATTCCATTTCCATTTGTTCGAATTCACGAGTACGGAAAATGAAGTTACCTGGTGTGATTTCGTTACGGAAACTTTTACCGATCTGAGCGATTCCGAATGGTAGCTTCTTACGCATCGTACGCTGAACGTTTTTGAAATTGACGAAAATCCCTTGTGCGGTTTCTGGGCGCATATAAATTTCGTCAGATGAATCATCCGTCACACCTTGATACGTTTTGAACATTAAGTTGAACTGACGAATATCCGTGAATTCACTTGATCCACAGTCAGGGCACGTAATGCCTTCTTCTTCAATAATTTTCACGAGTTCATCGAATGGTAAACCGTCAACAACACGCTCTTCACCTTTTGCTTCGAAATGGTTTTCGATTAAGTGGTCGGCACGGTGGCGTGATTTACAGTCTTTACAGTCGATCATTGGGTCGTTGAAGTTACCTAAGTGACCACTTGCTTCCCATGTTTTTGGATTCATTAAAATTGCTGAATCAAGTCCGACATTATACGGTGATTCCTGCACGAACTTTTTCCACCAAGCGTCTTTTAAATTTTTCTTTAGTTCAACACCAAGTGGTCCATAATCCCATGTGTTTGCTAGGCCACCATAGATTTCGGAGCCTTGGAAAATAAAGCCGCGATGTTTACAGTGATTGACGATATGGTCCATTTCTTGAGCCATTTGAAAACCTCCCAAAATAGTTCTTGCGATAGCATTAAAAAACTCCCGCCCATGAGCTAATCGAATAGCTCAGGGACGAGAGTGTATTTCCCGCGGTTCCACCCTGATTGATGTGACGAGCACATCCACTTTCAGGCGATCACTCCAGATTGCCGTTTCACATCACCTTACTTCAGGCTTACACCATCCCTGAATCGCTTGTTGGTAGTGGGTTATGCTACTATTTAATCCTTCATTGTCATCATACGTTTATTAATTTTATTCTCATATATACTAGCATACCATATGTGTTTTCTCAACGTTTTAGCTAACAGATTGTCACTTTTTCTCGTATTGGACAATGAAAGATGAGGGGGTTTTTTGGTATAATAGATAAGGTTAGAAGGATGTTGGAGGAATGACTGTGAGTGAACCGTTTAATAATTGGCGTCACATGTTTAAATTAGACCCGAACAAATACATAACAGAAGATGACCTAAAAGCGGTTTGTCAGTCTGGCACAGATGCGATTATGATTGGTGGCACGGATGATGTCACGTTAGACGATGTTATTCATTTATTAGCACGAGTCAGACAGTATCCCATCCCATGTTTGTTAGAAGTCTCTAATCTTTCGTCGATTGCACCAGGGTTTGATCATTATCTAATCCCGACCGTTTTAAACAGTGGTCATAAACAGTGGATGATTGATCTGCATCATGAAGCGGTGAAAACGTATGGTGATTGGATAGAATGGGACGAGCTGTTTATGGAAGGTTACGTTATGCTAAACCCAGCATCCAAAGCTTATCAATATACGAATGCAACAGCCGTCACTACTGAAGATGTCGTCGCTTATGCGCGCTTAATCGAACATTTAATGCCACTACCGATTATGTATTTAGAATATAGTGGTATTTATGGCGATCCAGCATTAGTAAAGCGGGTGAGTCAGGAACTTGAAAAGACAGTTTTAGTTTATGGTGGCGGAATAGAAACGGCTGAGCAAGCAGAAGAAATGGCTGCTCATGCCCAGATCATTGTCGTCGGTGATGTGATTTACCGCGATATTAACCGAGCGATTGAAACGGTAGAAGCCGTGAAGCAAGTAGAACAATAAAAGGTGGGAACGTCATGAGTATGACAATGAACGATATTCTAAATGCGATGAACCCTGAACAACAAAAAGCGGTTAAACATACAGAGGGACCACTCCTCATTATGGCGGGAGCAGGTAGTGGGAAGACACGCGTCCTCACTCATCGTATTGCTTATTTATTAGCGGAAAAAGGAGTTCAACCTTACAATATATTAGCGATAACCTTTACGAATAAAGCAGCACGCGAAATGAAGGACCGTGTGGAGAAACTAGTTGGCGATGACGCTAAAAGCATTATGATGTCGACGTTCCACTCCCTTTGTGTACGGATTTTACGACGTGATGGTGATCGTATTGGTCTTGATCGTAACTTTGCAATCTATGATGCGACCGATCAGAAGACAGCAATTAAAGAAGCACTACGCATTCAGAATTTAGACCCGAAACAATATGATCCACGTGCGATGCAAGGTGCGATTAGCCAGGCGAAGAACCAACTAATCACACCAAAACAGTTAAAACAAGAAGCGAACAACTATTACGATGAACAAATCGCTTCCGTTTATGACACATACGAGACGATTTTACGTAAAAACAGTGCACTTGATTTCGATAGTTTAATCATGGAAACATTCTTCCTATTCGACCGCGTGCCTGAGGTGCTTAATTATTATCAAAATCGTTTCCAATACATTCACGTGGATGAGTACCAAGACACGAACAAAGCGCAATATCAGCTCGTGAAAAAGTTAGCGGATCGCTTTCAAAATTTATGTGTTGTTGGTGACTCGGACCAGTCGATTTATAAATGGCGTGGGGCTGATATTTATAATATTTTATCCTTTGAGAATGATTATCCCAATGCAAAAACGATTTTCTTAGAACAAAACTATCGTTCAACGAAAACGATTTTGCAGGCAGCAAATGATGTGATTGAACGTAACACGTCACGTAAGCCGAAAGAATTGTGGACGGATAATGATGGTGGCGAACGGATTCGCTTATATGAAGCGCGCGATGAGAAACAAGAGGCGCGATATGTGCTTGATCAAATTCAAGAACTCACGCAGGAACACAGTTTTAGCTATGATGATATTGCGATTTTATATCGAACGAATGCCCAGTCACGTGCGATGGAGGATGTGTTCGTGAAATCCGATATCCCGTATCAAATTATCGGTGGCACGAAATTCTACGACCGTAAAGAAATTAAAGACTTACTTGCATACTTACGATTAATTACGAATCCGAATGATGATATTAGCTTCCTTCGTGTCGTGAATGTTCCGAAGCGCGGTATTGGTAAAACATCAATCGATAAGCTACAAATGCACGCAGAAATGCATGATTTATCACTGTATGAAGCAGTGAAAGATATCGCTCTAGTAGGTGTCAGTAAAAAAGCTGGCCAACAACTGCAAGCGTTTCGTCACCTCATTGAAAACTGGCGATCTCAACAGGAGTTTTTAGGGGTAACTGAAATTGTTGATGAGGTACTATCACGTTCTGGCTATGAGGATATGCTGAAGCAAGACAAATCGCTTGAGTCTCAGAGTCGTTTAGAAAACATAGAAGAATTCAAGACGGTGACGCGTCAGTTTGAAGAAGCGAATGAGGACACGAGTTTGATTGGTTTCTTAACGGATTTAGCTTTAGTGTCGGATTTAGACCAATCAGATGATGATGCGCAAGAACAAGTGACACTTATGACATTGCACGCAGCGAAAGGGCTTGAGTTTCCAGTTGTATTCTTAATCGGACTTGAGGAAAATATTTTCCCACATAGTCGTTCCATCTTTGATGAAGAAGAGATGGAAGAGGAACGTCGTTTAGCTTACGTAGGAATTACCCGTGCGGAACAGCGATTGTATTTAACCTATTCATCGATGCGAACATTATTTGGACGGACACAGTTTAATCAAAAAAGCCGATTTGTCGACGAAATTCCAGATGAATTACGTCAGCAGGAAGGTCAAATTAGTCAAGGTTCTGGGTCATCAAACGAGTCTTTTGAAGACGCCATCCAAGCATTGGCTGATAACAAGAACCAATCCCAGCAGGAGCAAGACAAGCCGAAACGACGGGCGAAGACGATTAAAGAACAACCGGCTGATCCGTCGACATTCCAGGTCGGTGACAAAGTAAAACACCAAAAATGGGGAGAAGGCACAATTGTAAGGGTTGAAGGCACTGGTGGTGACGCAGAAGTTGACATCGCCTTTCCATCACCTGTAGGTATTAAACGATTGTTAGCCCAATTTGCTCCGGTTGAAAAATTATAACGAGGAGTGGCAAGCCATGAATCGCGATGAAGCGAAACAACGTATTGAAGCGTTACAAGATGAGTTGCACCAATATAATTATGAATACCATGTACTAGATAAGCCGAGTGTTACCGATGAGTATTATGATAAAGCATTACGTGAACTGATTAACCTAGAAGAAGAATTTCCTGAGTTTCAAACAGCTGATTCCCCGTCTCAACGTGTAGGTGGACAACCGCTCGATCAGTTCGTTAAAGTCGATCATAATGTGCCGATGCTAAGCTTGGGGAATGCGTTTAATGCCCAAGAATTACGCGATTTTGATCGGCGAGTGAGAGAACGTGTGGGCGATCAAGTGCGTTATGTGTGCGAACTAAAAATCGACGGATTAGCGGTTTCACTTTTGTATGAAAACGGTCAGTTTGTTCGCGGCGCTACTCGCGGTGACGGGAAAACGGGTGAAGATATTACCCAAAACTTAAAAACAGTTAAAAGCATTCCGCTTAAAATTCGCGAAGAGGAAACGATTGAAGTGCGCGGTGAAGTGTTTATGCCTAAGCAATCGTTCTTGTCTCTCAATCAAGCCCGCGAAGAAAACGGGGATGAACCATTTGCTAACCCGCGTAACGCTGCAGCTGGTTCGTTAAGACAGCTTGACCCGAAGATTGCTGCTCGTCGTAATTTGGATATCTTTTTATACAGTGTAGGTGAATGGGAAGCAGCGACAACAGCTTCTCATAGTGAACGACTTGATTATATGAAGGAACTTGGCTTTAAAATTAACCCGCAAACACAGACTTTCGAATCGATTGAGGATGTGATTGCGTATACCGAAGAATGGACGGTTAAACGCCACGAATTGGATTACGAAATCGATGGCATTGTCGTTAAAGTTGATTCAATCGACTTGCAAGAGCGTCTTGGTTTTACAGCGAAAAATCCGCGCTGGGCGATTGCTTATAAATTCCCGGCTGAAGAAGCGGTGACGACGCTTCATGATATTGAATTAAGCGTTGGACGTACAGGAGCAGTGACACCGACAGCCATTTTAGAACCCGTCCAAGTGGCTGGGACAACCGTACAACGGGCGTCCCTTCATAACGAAGATTTAATTATCGAAAAGGATATTCGCTTACATGACACGGTCGTGATTAAGAAAGCGGGCGACATCATCCCTGAAGTCGTACGAGTTGTAACAGAAGAACGAACGGGTGATGAGAAAGTATTCCGCATGCCAGAAAACTGTCCAGAATGTGGTGAGCCACTAGAGAAGGTTGATGGAGAAGTCGCATGGCGCTGTGTTAATCCAAATTGTCCAGCTCAATTAAAAGAGGGGCTCATCCATTTCGTTTCACGTAATGCGATGAATATTGACGGTTTGGGTGAAAAGGTGATTGAGCAACTCTTTGACCACCAATTAATTCAGACGATTGCTGATTTATATAAATTAACGCCAGATGATTTGTTACCACTTGAACGTATGGGTCAGAAATCTGTTGATAATTTACTCAAAGCGATTGAAGCATCGAAGGAGAATTCACTTGAACGTCTGTTATTCGGCCTTGGCATTCGGTTCGTTGGTAGCAAAGCAGCTGATACATTAGCTGCAGAATTTGGTACAATGGATCAGCTCATGACGGCTAATAAAGAGGATCTTGAAGCTATTCCTGATATTGGTGATAAAATGGCGGCATCAATTGCGATGTATTTTGAACAGGAACAAGTCAAACAGCTGATTACGGAGTTGAAATCACTTGGATTGAACATGACGTATTTAGGTGAAACAGTTGAAGCGAGTGAGGACTCACCATTTTATGAGAAAACCATTGTCATCACGGGTAAATTTACGGATATGAGCCGACAAGATATTAAGGCGCAAATAGAAGCATTAGGTGGACAAGTTACGGGTAGTGTTAGCTCGAAAACGGATTTATTAATTGCTGGAGAAGATGCAGGTTCGAAATTTGATAAAGCCCAGGAATTAGATGTGACGGTTTGGGACGAAGCGCAATTGTTAGAAGCATTGGAGGCGTAGTGATTGACACAAATGAGTAAATGGCTTGGATTGCCGTTATTAGTTCTATTAATGGCGGCGTGTAGTCCGAAATTTGATTCGGAAGAGGAAGTCGTTCAAGAAACGGATGAAGAGGAACAAACTGAAGAAGATCAGCAAATGATTGTCTCACCTGATCAGTTAGATACGAATGACTATCGAATGGTTTTACCGTATCAGCCAAGTGCTGCTAGAGGGACAATCACCAATCAAATATCCAACCGTTATGATATAGATGAGTTTGAACAAGGATTGACGCGATTATCGAAGGAGCCTTTTTCACCAGATGACTATCTATTTCAAGAGGGACAATATTTAGATGAAAGTACAGTTTTTGATTGGATTAATGAATTTAACCCTGAACAACCAGAAGATTTAGAAGAAGATTTGGAAGATGCTAATGCAGAAGATGAAGTTGAAGCTTTAGAAGATGAGTTAGAAACATATAAAGAAGAGAATCCACGAGTCGTTTCGCATATTCTAGAACAAAATTATCTAACTCGAGCTGAAGAGAATCGGGTCGAGCTCGGCGGTGTTTCAATCGGCATTGCGCTTAAATCAGATTACCAATTTAGTGTGAATTATGGTCCGACTAATAATGTCGCTATTGATAAAAGTGAAATGTTACAGAAAGGTAAGGAAACAGCGGGACAAATATTAGAGCGTGTTCGTGGAATGGAAGAATTACAAGATGTGCCGATTATGATCGCCCTTTACCGTGAAAATAGTCCAAACGCTTCGGTACCAGGTAGTTTTGTTACAAAAACGGTTGTCGAACCAAATGATATGACGGTTAATGAATGGCAGTCGTTGGATGAGAAAACCATGCTTTTTCCATCAAGTGAAGCAGAGGACAATCATTATGAAGATTCCGAAATGTTCACAGGGTTTAGTCAAGATGTCTCAGACTATTTTCCAAATTATATCGGTGTGATTGGCAGAGGTTTTTATAAAGATGGAGAGCTACAGGAATTGTCGATTAATATTCCGGTAGAGTTTCATGGTAAACAAGAAGTCATCGGATTTACTCAACACGCCTCTTCCTTAATGGCCGAGCACTTTCCGTCATATTTTGATTTGGAGGTAACGGTTGAATCAGCTTCACGTCAGGAAGCTGTACTGTTTAGGGATGCTGGAGCAGAAGACATTACACATCATATTTATCATGACTAATAGATTATCATGAAATTTTATGAGCATACGCCCTCTTATAACACGGCTGTTATGAAGAGGGCGTTACTTTTTATCTGAAAAAACTGCAATTTTATTTGATTAGCTAACAGTGTTCGTTTAAAATAGTTTATGGAAGCGCTGTTATCGGCGCAAAATCGTTTAGAGGAGGCATTTTTCCATGGTACAAGCTTATAAGCATGAACCTTTTACGGATTTTTCGGTAGAAGAGAACGCTAAAAAACAAGAAGCGGCTCTTCGTCAAGTCGAACAAGAACTCGGAAAAGATTATCCACTTATTATCGGTGGAGAACGTATTTATACAGATGCGAAAATTACTTCAATTAACCCTAACAACAAAGGTGAAGTAGTGGGTACAGTATCGAAAGCAGATAAAGAACTAGCAGAAAAATCGATGAATGTGGCGGATGAAACATTTGAATGGTGGCGTAAATCTACTGCAGAGATGCGCGCTGATATTTTATTCCGCGCAGCAGCAATCGTTCGCCGTCGTAAGTATGAATTCAACGCTTGGGCAATTAAAGAGTCTGGTAAAGCGTGGAAGGAAGCAGATGGTGATGTGGCTGAAGGTATTGACTTTTTAGAATATTATGGTCGTCAAATGCTAGAAATCGATAAAGGCGGCGAAGTAAACAGCCGTCCAGGTGAGAACAATCGTTTTGAATATATTCCATTAGGTGTTGGTCTTGTCATTTCACCATGGAACCTACTATTTGCGATTATGGCTGGTACAACGGTTTCACCAATGGTTACTGGAAACACAGTACTATTGAAACCAGCGTCTAACTCACCAGTGATTGCCTATAAGTTTATGGAAGTATTAGAAGAAGCAGGCATGCCATCAGGCGTTGTGAACTACATTCCTGGTAGCGGTAGTGAAGTCGGTGATCACTTAGTTGAACACCCTAACACACGCTTTGTTAGTTTCACTGGTTCACGTGATGTAGGTGTCGGTATCCATGAAAAAGCAGCGAAAGTTCAACCAGGTCAAAAATGGTTAAAACGTACTGTGATTGAAATGGGCGGTAAGGATACGATTGTAGTTGATAGTGAAGCGGACTTAGAATTAGCAGCTCAATCAATCGTACAGTCTGCCTTTGACTTCTCAGGTCAAAAGTGTTCATCTGGTTCACGGGCCATCGTTCATCAAGATGTCTATGATCAAGTGCTAGATCGTGTAGCAGAAATCACAAAAGGACTATCAATCGGTGACACATCGAAAGAGAACTATTATATGGGTGCTGTTATTGATGGTAGTGCTTATGAAAAAATTATGGGCTACATGGAAGTTGGTAAAGAAGAAGGCCGTCTTGTTGTAGGTGGCGATGGTGACGATACAAATGGTTATTACATCAATCCAACCATTTTTGCGGATTTAGATCCAAAATCCCGCATGCAACAAGAAGAAATTTTCGGACCAGTTGTTGGCTTCACGAAAGCAACAGACTTTAACGAAGCAATCGATATTGCGAACAACACGGATTACGGTTTAACAGGTGCTGTAATTTCGAATAATCGCAACCATATAGAAATTGCTCGTGAAGACTTCCACGTCGGTAACCTTTACTTCAACCGTGGTTGTACAGCGGCGATTGTTGGTTATCATCCGTTTGGTGGTTTCGATATGTCTGGTACAGATTCGAAAGCCGGCGGACCTGATTACCTTTACAACTTCATGCAAGCTAAGACAATGTCTGAAATGCTATAAAATTAGTGAAAAACCTCTCAAGGGCGAGCCTTTGAGAGGTTTTTATTCTTTATGCTTCGTTGCATCAAAATATGTGACGCTTGCACCAAATTGAGAGGAATTGATTCAAATTTCATAAGTCTTGCGCCAAAATGCAACAAGCTTGATGCAAAAACGAAAATAGTTGCGCCATTTAGTTATTACCGATCATTTTTAATGCAGCATCTTGGTCAATGTCGCTTGCATAATCTGTGAAAATAAATGTCCACGGCATAGAATGGTGGGCATCTATTTCAATAGGGAGTGTAAATGTACCTGTCGCTTGAGTACCCCACGTCATAGATTGATTTTTAATTGTCACAGGTTGATCCGTACAATTATGAACAAGAGCAGTCACGAGTAAATGATGACGATGATTAAAAGCGTAATTTAATACTGTGAAACTTATTCCTGAGTGATCTTCAAACGATAGGTTTTCAAATTGTGATTTGACCCTTGTTCGGTCCACTTCGGCAATTGTTTTGTCCCATTTTTCTTCAAACATCAACTGTTGCATATCGATCACTCCTTATTACTTGAAATTGTACGCTTGTTGTCATGATTTGTCACGAACAAGGGGGTGTTTTCACGCTATAATAACCTTGGAGGTGTTCCCGTGTCTTTATATGAAAGTTTAGTCCTGATACATATCTTTTCTGCCATTATTGGGATGGGGCCTGGATTCGTTTTAACGCGGGTGACGAAATCGGCGAAAACATTGGCTGAATTAAGACACGGCTATCAAGTCAAACGTCAACTGCACTATTTTGTTATGGTGGGTGGGACATTGCTTCTTGTAACTGGCCTTTGGATGGGAGCATTAAATCCAACGTTATTTCAACAAGGCTGGTATGTCGTCAGTCTCATATTATATTTAATCGCTTTAGCTATGGGCCCGACTGTTTTAAAATGGTACTCGACGCCAATTAAACACTTGTTGGCAGGTGCGACAGGAGACACAATTCCAGCTGATTATGATCGATTAGCCAAAAGATTATACACTGTTGAATATTTCGAAAACACGATATTTATTGTTATTATAATACTAATGATTACAAAACCATTTTAACTGATGAAAAGAAGGGAATGAGCTTATGACAACCGTTGTTGTCGGTGGTGGTATACTAGGTGCTTCAACCGCCTATCATTTAGCCAAAAAAGGTGAAGACGTGACACTAATTGATCGAAAAGATGAAGGTCAAGCGACTGACGCAGCGGCAGGAATTGTTTGCCCATGGTTGTCACAACGTCGAAATAAAGCGTGGTATGAGCTTGTCAAACGAGGTGCGCGCTATTACCCAGATCTTGTCGACCAATTACGTGCGAACGGTATGCGCAAGACAGGTTACAAACAAGTGGGTACGATTAGTTTACATACCGATGAAAATAAGTTAGATCAAATGGTAGAACGCGCAGAGAAAAGAAAAGAAGATGCGCCAGAAATAGGCGAGATTAAACGCTTAACACCAGATGAAGTGCGCGAGATGTTCCCACCTATTTCTGAGGAATACGGTGGCGTCTATGTTAGTGGTGGTGCAAGAGTGGATGGTCGTGCAATGCGCGATGCTCTATTAGCAGGTGCCATTCATTATGGTGCGACCATTCGTACAGGTGAAGCAAGGCTCGTCGCTAAGGGCAATCAAATTAAAAAAGTCGGTATTCAAGGTGAGATTCTTGAAGCTGATCAAGTTATTGATACAGCGGGTGCTTGGTCGAAACAATTAGTCAAACCAGTCGGTATTGATTATGAAGTGACACCACAACGTGCACAAATTGTTCATTTGGATTTAGTTGGAGAAGATACGGGTGATTGGCCAGTTGTCATGCCACCTAGCAACGGTTATTTGTTAACATTTGCAGGCGGTCGCATTGTGGCAGGTGCTACGCGGACTGACTATGCTGATTTCGATCATCGTACGACCGCAAGTGCTATTCGTGATATCTTGGATAAAGCATTAACCATTGCGCCTGGCTTAGAAGACGCCTCGATTTTAGAAACGCGTGTTGGCTTTCGCCCTTACACACCAGGGTTTTTACCGATTATTGGGCCGATGCCAGGCTATGAAGGGTTGTTTGTCGCCAATGGACTTGGCGCAACTGGCTTAACAGCAGGGCCATATCTCGGTTCAGTTTTAGCCGATTTAGCATTAGGTGAAGAGATTGATTTAGATTTATCGCAATATGATGTGAGTGAAGCGTTGAACTCATAAAAAAAGCCTTAAGATTGAATGGATTATCAATCTTAAGGCTTTTTCCATACTAGCATTATTGTTCTTGAGAATTCTCCCACATAGCTGCACGTTCTTCAAAGGTCGTTTCTTCATGCATTTCATGTAACATCCACACATAACCAAATGGATCCATGAAAATCGCATTGGATATACCCATATCAGCCATTTCAGTCACTGGTTGGATTTCGGTACATGCTTGATCCATTGCAAACTGATAGGTCTTATTGATATCCTCAACGGTTACATTGACCCAACTTGTCTTAGGGACCTCAGGTGTTGGTGCTATTAAATACGCCTCGCGATTTTCATCTAATAAATGAAACTGCATGTTGTATAGTGTGAATAAGACTTCGTTCTGACCTTTGGGTAAGTTGGTCGCTTTAACTTCCTCAAGGTCAAACACGTATTCATATAATTTTAAAGCTTCTAAACTGTCGCTTACCACCATATCTAATTCAATACTACCCATAAAACATTCACCTCTGTATGTGTTCAAATTTATCTACTAGTTACTATTTCGTAGTCAATCTATTTTATCCTGCTCTTATGTTGATGAATCCTTGAGTTGTACATCGCGATAAGTGTAAAATGCTCCTTCTATGACTGCGTTACTTAATTGAACAGGTAAGACTTGATGAAATAGAGGACCATCTACAACTAGCGTATGAAATTCTCCGTTTTCACCACAAGGGTCAATTGAATCTGGAAATGCTTGTAATGTTTCGTGATCTAATTGTACTCCTAAGAAGTCGTTAGGAACTCTGGTTGGATCAATGGTGGTGATCCACGTTTTAAAGCCCAATGACAAAAATTCGTTGATTAAGGTTGTGGTTGATTGTTGCCAAAGTGGAAAGATTGCGTCGAGTTGCAAGTTTTCTAATTGATCCTCCCGAAAAGCGCGCACATCAGCTAAGTTAATATCCCCATAAACGATATGAGTGACTCCGTCTCGCTCAGCTTGCCTCAAACCATCATACATACGATCATGATACTCAACGTTTGACGGTGTTGAAGGGAGGTAGATTTTCTGTAGTGGAAGTCCAAGTGCGTCGGCTTGCAGACTAAGTAAAGATTCCTTAGTTTCATGAACACTAGTACGGCGATTGTTCTCATCAATTGTGGCGATTAAACGGTCCACGATGACATCGTCTTGATTTAACATATAGTACAAAGCTAACATCGAATCTTTTCCACCACTATGGGATACGGCTACACGTTTCATAGCTGCTCGCTCCTTGCTATTCATTATAAATATACCATAACATAACTAGTCTATAGTTAGAGAAACTAAACCCCCGCTTAATTTAGTTATTGAGCGGGGGGATAATTAATTTATTGTGTTTGATAACTCTTTTCGACTTCTTTCACAAGTGAATCGACGTATGAAACAGCCTTCTTAATCGGTTCTGGCGTTGTCATATCAACACCTGCATATTTCATAAGCTCTTGTGGCGTTTTCGAGCCGCCAAGTTTTAATACTTCTAACCAACGATCGATGGCAGGTTGGCCTTCTTCTTTAAAAAGTTGTGAGACAGCTGTTGAAGCAGTTAAGCCTGCTGAATACGTGTATGGATATAAGCCCATGTAATAGTGAGGCTGACGCATCCATGTGAGCTCAGCGCCTTCATCAATCTCAACATCATCACCCCAGAAGTTACGGAGCGTCTCACCTTTTTGTTGTTTTAATGTGCTGGCTGTTAACGGATCACCTTGCTCTGCTAATGCGTAAACACGGCGTTGGAACTCACCTTCAAGCAAGTGTGTGACGAAGTTATGATAGTACGTGCCTAATAGTTGTAGTACAATCCAACGACGCTTGCGCGGATCATCAGTATTTTCTAGTAAATGATCAGCCAATAATAATTCGTTCATCGTCGACGGTGCTTCGATAAAGTAAGTCGACGGACGTGTGTTGAAGAGGTGTTGGTTTTCATTAGCTAAATATAAATGGCCTGCATGACCGAGTTCATGTGCTAATGTAAAGGCACCACGCATTTGACCAGTAAACGTTAATAAAATATACGGGTGAACACCGTAAGGGCTCGCGCAGAATGCACCAGTTGATTTACCAACGTTATCAGCATAATCGACCCAACGTTCATTGAGACCACGCTCAATAATGCTTGTATACTCAGGCCCCATCACTTTTAGCGCTTCTAAGATTGTCTCGGAGACGTCTTCATAAGATGATTCAGGATTGAATTCGGGATCTAAAGGTGCTTTTAGATCAGCAAAATGAAGTTTGTCTAATCCATACGCTTCTTGTTTAAGTTTTGCAAAACGACGCATCACAGGAGCGAGTTCTTCTTGAATGACGTCAAGTTGGTTGTGATACATCTCTTCCGTTACTTTTTGTGGTTGTAATAACATTTGCGTCGCAGATTCATAGCCACGTGCTTTCGCAAGCGCGACTTCTTTTTTGACTTGTGTCGCGTATGTTGCGGCATAAGTATTTTCATATTGTTTTAAAGTGTTCACGAATGAGTCATAGGCTTTGTGACGGACTTCAGTGTCAGCTGACATTTCATATTCGTCTTCATATAACGCAAATGAATTGGTATATTCAGTTCCATCACTTGTTGTAAAGGATCCGAAATCCATATCCGATGATTTGCTTCGCTGATAAATCATATATGGAGCGGAGTGGATTTCGCCTAATGAGGCAAGTACTTCCTCTGTTTCAGGCGCTAACGTATAAGGTTTATCTTTTAATAAGTCTTCTAAACTGTTTTGATAGACTTTTAGTTCATCGTTTTCTTGTAAATAATCTTCGATCGTGCCATCTGGTAATGCTAAGACTTCAGAATTAAAAAACGCTAGTTCTGATTGAATTTTAGCAAATGTCGAGGATACTTTTGCTGACATCGCTTGATTTTCCGGATTTGTTCCGTCTTCAGATGAACGTAAATTGGCATACGTTCCAACAAGAATCATTTTCTTTTGGAGTTCTGCTTGTGCATCAAGGCAAGCTTTTAGCACATCAGCCCCTTCGTGTAACCTTCCTTTATATTGTGTCACGTTAGGTGTTAGATCTGTTAAGTCGTTCAGCGCTTTTTCCCATTCTGCATTCGATGTGAATAGGTCGTCTAAGAGCCATGTTTGTTCTGTTGGTACCTCTTGGCGTGTTAATCGATTAGCCATAAATTGAAAACCTCCTAAAAATACTTCGTAAGTCTAAATAATAGTATAAAATAAAAATTAAGTTATGTCACATAAATCAGAAAATTTTCATAATAAAAATTTCGACAGACAAATAAAGGAGCTCGACTTTTTCTTACAAATCACCACATATTTCCCGGGTAATAAATGGTATAATAAGCGTGGTGAAAATATTGCCATCATAACGGTAAATTTGCTATGATGAATAGTATTGTGAAGTGAAATATGTACGGAGGTGTAACGGATGTCGAAAATCTCAAAAGACCAGGTTAAACACGTTGCTGATCTCGCTCGTCTCGCTATTTCTGAGGAAGAAGCAGAGAAATACAGTGAGCAATTGAGTGCGATCATCGACTTTTCTGAGCAATTAAATGAGCTCGATACAACAAACGTTGAGCCAACGACACACGTATTAGATATGAAAAATGTCATGCGTGCAGATGAACCAAAAGAATGGATTTCAAAAGAAGATGCACTGAAAAATGCGCCTGATCAAAAAGACGGCCAGTTTCGTGTGCCATCAATTCTGGATTAAGAGGAGGGTTATAAACGATGTCTGTTTTAGATTTATCCATTAAACAGTTACAAGAGAAACTAAACAATCAAGACGTCACAGTAACAGAACTCGTCCAAGCAGTTTATGATCGTATTCGTGAAACTGATGATGAGATTCAAGCGTTCGTGACCTTGAATGAAGAGAATGCTTTGAACGAAGCAAAAGCATTAGATGAAGCAAATTCTAACGAGCAATTATTACCGTTATTCGGTATGCCAATTGGTATTAAAGATAATATTGTGACGAAAGGCATTCGCACAACATGTTCAAGTCAAATCTTATCGAATTTAGATGATCCATTATATGATGCGACAGTCGTCCAAAAATTATCAGATGCGAAAGCCATTAATATTGGTAAATTAAACATGGACGAATTTGCGATGGGGTCTTCAACAGAAAACTCTAGCATGCAATCGACTCGCAATCCATGGAATACAGATTATGTACCAGGCGGATCAAGTGGTGGTTCAGCAGCTGCTGTTGCAGCAGGACAAGTACCATTTGCGCTTGGTTCTGATACAGGTGGATCTGTCCGTCAGCCAGCTTCTTATTGTGGTGTTGTTGGCATGAAGCCTACATATGGCCGCGTATCACGTTTTGGTTTAGTAGCCTTTGCATCATCTCTAGACCAAATCGGACCATTAACACGAACAGTAGAAGATAACGCACGAATTTTAGAAGTCATTGCTGGACAAGACAAGATGGATTCCACAAGTGCGAATGTAGAGGTTCCGAATTATAGCGATGCTTTAACAGGTGATGTTAATGGGTTGAAAATCGCTGTTCCGAAAGAATACTTTGGTGATGGTGTAGATGAGAATGTCCAAGCTCGTGTTCGCCAAGCCCTTAGTATTTTAGAACAACAAGGTGCGACTTGGGAAGAAGTATCACTACCGCATTCAGAGTATGCTGTTGCGACCTATTATATGATTGCATCATCAGAAGCATCAGCTAACTTAGCACGTTTCGACGGTGTGCGTTACGGACAGCGTGCTGAAAATGCGGAAGACATGATGGATATGTTCAAGAAATCTCGTAGCGAAGGTTTCGGAGAAGAAGTAAAACGTCGTATTATGCTCGGAACATTCGCCTTGAGTTCAGGCTATTATGATGCTTATTATAAAAAAGCACAACAAGTTCGTACGCTCATTAAACAAGACTTTGATCAAATCTTTGAAAACTACGATGTCGTGATTGGTCCAACCGCACCGACAACTGCATTTAAAGTCGGTGATCAGATTGATGATCCATTAACGATGTACGCAAACGACATTATGACGATTCCAGTTAACCTTGCTGGTGTGCCCGGAATCTCAGTGCCTTGTGGTTTCCATCCTGAGAATGATATGCCAGTTGGTTTACAAATCATCGGCAAACACTTCGATGAAGCAACAGTCTATAGAGTGGCACATGCCTATGAACAAGCAACGGATCATCATAAACAACAACCACAACTAGGAGGTGCCAAGTCATGAACTTTGAAACAATCATTGGTTTAGAAGTCCACGTTGAGTTGAAAACAAAATCGAAAATCTTCAGTCCTAGTCCAAACGCGTTCGGTGATGATCCGAACAGCAACGTCAATCCAATCGACCTTGGCTATCCTGGTGTGTTGCCTGTTTTAAACGAGGAAGCAGTCAATTATGCGATGACAGCTGCGATGGCACTTAATTGCGATATTGCGACAGATACGAAATTCGACCGTAAAAACTATTTCTATCCAGATAATCCGAAAGCGTATCAAATTTCACAGTTTGACCAACCCATTGGTGAAAATGGTTATATTGAAATAGAAGTGAACGGTGAGACGAAGCGAATTGGTATTACTCGTCTTCATTTAGAGGAAGATGCAGGTAAATTAACTCACGGTGATGATGGTTATTCACTTGTTGACTATAACCGTCAAGGTACCCCACTGGTTGAAATCGTTTCTGAACCAGACATTCGTACACCTGAAGAAGCATATGCTTACTTAGAGAAACTACGTAACCTGATTCAATTTACAGGCGTATCTGATGTGAAAATGCAAGAAGGTTCACTTCGTTGTGATGCCAATATTTCACTACGTCCATATGGCCAAGATGAATTTGGCGTTAAAACAGAGTTGAAAAACTTAAACTCGTTTAACTTTGTACAAAAAGGACTTGAATTCGAAGAAAAACGTCAAGAAAAAGTTCTGCGCCAAGGTGGCGAAATGTTACAAGAAACACGTCGTTACGATGAAAAGACGAAAGAAACGGTATTAATGCGTGTTAAAGAGGGCTCTGATGATTACCGTTACTTCCCTGAACCAGACTTAATACCACTTTATATTGATGAGGACTGGAAGCAGCGCGTACGTGAGGCGATTCCAGAACTGCCTGATTCACGTCGTCATCGTTACGTGCATGATCTCGGTTTAGACGAGTATGATGCGAGTGTCCTGACTAATACGAAAGAAATGTCCGATTTCTTTGAAGCGACAATTGAGCACGGTGCCGATGCTAAGCAAGCAACGAACTGGCTCATGGGTGATATTTCCGCTTATATGAACAAGCAACAATTGGAATTAAATGAGCTACCGATTACACCTGAAGCTCTTACGAAGATGGTCGACCTAATCGAAGAAGGGACTTTATCATCGAAGCTTGCGAAGAAGGTGGTCACAGAGCTTGTTCAAAACGGTGGCGACCCAGAGCAAATCGTTAAAGATAAGGGTCTAGTGCAAATCTCCGATGAAAATCAATTACGTGAGATTATTACGGGTATTTTAGACAATAATGAACAATCGATTGAAGATTATAAGAATGGTAAAGACAAAGCCCTCGGTTTCTTAGTCGGCCAAGTGATGAAAGAAACGAAGGGACAAGCCAATCCACCAATGGTTAACAAGATCATCTTAGAAGAAATGGATAAACGCTAAAAATCCAATGACGGTGAGAGGAGGTGGTCAGATGTCGTTTGCTTTTAAACGCATTGACCACGTACAATTAGCAGCGCCGAAAGATTCAGAAGATGAAGCGCGTCAATTTTTTGCAGGGGTTTTAGGATTTCAAGAAATGGACAAACCTGAAGCGTTAAAAGCCAATGGTGGTGTCTGGTTTGCCTTTGGTAACCAGCAGTTACACGTTGGGGTGGAAGAACCATTTTATCCTGCAGAAAAGGCGCATCCAGCATTTGAAATTAAAGGTTTAGAAGCATTTAAACAGCACTTAGATGAAAAACGGGTGACTTATGCTGTAGATGATAAGTTACCTGGTGCCAACCGAATTTATGTTCATGATCCATTTGGTAATCGACTAGAAGTTTTAGAGTGGTTATAACTGTGTGGATTAATGTTGGTTGAAAACATATGGGGAATGAAGGTGAAGCTATGTCAATTAAGCGGGCACGCGTCATTTATAATCCGACTTCAGGTCGTGAAGCGATGCGGAAAGCCTTGCCAGACGTATTGGCACGGTTAGAACAAGCAGGTTTCGAAACGTCAGCTCATGCTACGACTGGAGAAGGTTGTGCGATGGATGCTGCTCAACTGGCTTGCGAGCGTGAATTTGACGTCATAGTGGCAGCAGGCGGTGACGGAACCGTAAATGAAGTAGTCGATGGTATTGCAAGACAATCACATCGCCCTAAGTTAGGCATTATTCCGATGGGGACGACGAATGACTTTGCACGTGCGATTCGTGTGCCACGTGATGTTGATCAAGCGATGAGCATTATCGAAAATGGTTATTCGAAAAAGTTAGACATAGGTCGTGCAAATGACAAGCATTTTATGAATATTGCTGGTGGCGGCAAATTAACAGAATTAACTTACGAAGTTCCAAGTAAATTAAAAACAGCTGTCGGACAACTTGCCTACTATCTAAAAGGAATCGAAATGTTACCATCCATTCGTCCGACTCATATGAAGATTGAGTATGATGGAGAGGTGTTTGAAGGTGACATCATGCTATTCTTAATTGCCAATACGAATTCAATTGGCGGTTTTGAAAAGTTAGCACCAGATGCCGAAATGGATGATGGTTATTTTGATTTACTAATCATGAAGTCTACTAATATCGCTGAATTCGTCATGATCGCCAATAAAGCATTAAGAGGCAATCATATTCATGATGACCATATTATCTTTAAACGCGCCCAACATATTACCGTTGAAGCTAAGGATGATGTGCAGCTCAATCTAGACGGTGAATATGGTGGAAAACTGCCTGGTAAATTTGAAAATTTATACCGACACATAGAATTCTTTTTACCTGAAGATTAAAGAGGCCTTAATGGAAGGTCTCTTTTTTCTTCATGAATGGTCCCTGTTTGTAGTCTAATCGGCGAAACTGTTATTGTATTCAGTGATCATGATCGTTCTATCAGCGAATTTGACACTCTATCAGCGAAATAGTGTGATCAATCGGCGAAAAAGCGCCATTCATCAGCGAAAATTGATAGTGTATCATCGAAATTCAACTTTTATCAGCGATTATAGTATGCACACCATATTTAGCAATAAGGACTTTAACTTTTAAGCGCATCAAGTTTTAGCTATAATAGAGGCAAGTTAAATAGAAGGACGGGTGACCATGGGAAAAACGAGTGCGCCAGTGAAGAAGAATGAATATATAGATTTAACGTTTAGTGATTTAACACACGAAGGGGAAGGCGTCGGTAAATTAGACGGCTACCCAATTTTTGTGCCGTACGGATTACCAGGTGAATCAGCAAAAGTAAAAGTCATTAAAGTGAAGAAAAATTTAGCGTTCGGTAAGTTGATTGAACGTTATGACACGAGTGAACATCGAATCGAGCCACCATGTGATGTGTTCTATAAATGTGGCGGCTGCCAAATCCAGCATATGACGTATGAACGTCAGTTAACGATGAAGCAAAACCAAGTCCAAGACGTGATGAAGAAGATCGCGCAAATGCCCGATGTCCCTGTACATCCAACACTTGGGATGAACGAACCATGGAACTATCGTAACAAAGTACAAATCCCAGTGGGTAAGCGTGATGGGAAAGTCATCACAGGTTTCTATCAAAAACGTACGCATAATATTATTGATATGGATACTTGTCCCGTTCAGAGCGACGCCAACGATGAAGTGGTTCGCGGCATTCGTGATATTATTGAAGAATTAAATATCCAGCCTTATAACGAAGAAACCCATGAAGGTGTGATCCGCCATATAGTATTACGCACAGGCTACCATACGAACGAAATGATGGTTGTCATCGTGACGAAGACAAAGGATCTACCTAAGCAAAAAGAATTTATTGAAAAAATTAAGGCTCTTCATCCAGGTATTAAAGGTATTATCCAAAATATCAATGCAGACAAAACCAATGTCATCATGGGTGACAAATCCCACACACTTTGGGGTAACGATGTCATTGTTGATCGCATTCACGATTTAGAATTTGCCATCTCAGCACAATCATTCTACCAAGTGAACCCAGAGCAAACTGAAAAACTTTACGACCAAGCACTAAAATATGCACAGTTATCAGGAAAAGAAACGGTTATCGACGCTTATTGCGGTATAGGTACGATCTCACTGTTTTTAGCCCAGCATGCGAAACAAGTTTACGGTGTCGAAGTTGTCCCACAAGCCGTTGATGATGCGAAAGCTAATGCCAAACGCAATCATATCGACAATGCAGACTTCTTCGTAGGTGAAGCTGAAAAAGTCATGCCATGGTGGAAGGCGCAAGGGCTTAACCCTGACGTGATCGTCGTTGACCCACCACGAAAAGGCTGTGACGAAAAGCTACTCCAAGCGATGGTCGATATGGAACCAGATCGAATCGTTTATGTATCTTGTAATCCATCGACGTTAGCACGCGATTTAGCAATTTTAGCGGATAGTGGATATGAAACGCAGGAAATCCAACCAGTCGATATGTTCCCTCAGTCTAGTCATGTGGAGAGTGTTACAAGGCTAATTCAAAAGGATAAAGTAAGTTGATAATCATTGAAGAAACCTGTAGCTAGGCACGAATACATTTGTGGACACAATAATATAAAAAATAGGGAAGCCTTCATTTCGTGATTGCTTCCCTATTTTTTATATTAGTCTTAAGTTTTCTTTCTGGTCTTACCTTGTATTCAAACCTATCACTGTTCGCGCAGAAATTTTAAAAATAAAATTTGTAATTTAATAAAATCTTTATTGGATATTTATGATAAAATAGTGTAAATATAGCAATAATTAATGAACATGAACTGAAGCTTGAATGACCGTGAAGCAACTAGCGTAGGAATAGATGTTTTTTAGTGAGGAGAATTTCAATGTATTTGCCAGAATCAGATTTGAAGCAAATGAGAACAAAACAAATCCTCGTAACGAATGCTTTATTTATATTACTAATGACTATTTTCGTAGTATTAGTAACTTTAGTAGATATGAGGATGACTTTATTTTTTCTAGTATTAGGTGTTTCATTACTGAGTCAATCAATTGTGGGTTTTATAAAAAAGCAACCGATAAAGTCATTGGTTCCTATTTTTAATCGAGTAGCAAACTATGAACAACAAAAATTGGGTGATGAGTGGGAAAAGCAACGAAAAATTGGACACTTCACGAACTTATTAATTAGTATGTTAATGTTATTCCAAGCGTATATTTATCATGGTTCAACAAATTATTATATTCAGATGGATATCATCATCTGGGCTTTTTTATTAACATTATTTCTTGTGGTCATTAATATTAGCATGATTATACATATTAGGAAAGTCGACCGAGCATCCACGAAATTGGAGTTTAAAGGATATTCATGGAGATCATTTCTTGTTGCTTTTGTTCTTGCTTTTATCTTAGTGTTTGTGATTATAGCATTTATTATTATATATTCGGTTTCAATACCTTAGTGCTTATTTGTTTATTAAAAATCCACACTTATTTTCAACAGATCTACGAAGATAAAGAAGCAGTAAGTTCTTTTCTTATCAATTAAGATGAAAAAATATAAGATTATAGTGTGTGAAAAGTTAATTATTTTTTGAATAACTTTCGTATATCTTTAAAACTAGTGGCGAGGAGGACAAATTATGTCTTTTTTACTAGTCATAATAGTGCCATTTTTTATCATAGCGTTATATGTTCATCAAAAGTTCGAGTGGGGATCTGAATCCAAGGATGATCGAGGGAAGAAAATACGATCAGAAGCTGCAAACAAAGCTATTCCGATTTTTCCGATTGGTTGGTTATTGATTGAGCTTTATAATGATTATATAGAAGTTGTGTCTTTTGAGTTATATAGAGATTATATAGCGATTTTAGCTCTACTCACATTAACAGTGGTCGGTTTGTCAATTTGGTTTTTAAAGCAGAAATACTAATACTTACATAGACGAAATCTAATTATAAACACATGTGAGAAACTTTTCCCTTGCACTTTGAGCCTGAACCCATTAAAGTATATAATGGTTTTAGTGAAGAGATCATTAATGACTTTATTTTATAAATGAAATTGCAAGGAAAGGGTTCGAAACATGATGACAGATAATTTTTGGCATGAGTTGCCGAAGCCGTTTTTCGTGTTGGCGCCAATGGAAGCGGTGACGGATGTCGTTTTTCGTCACGTGATTAGTGAAGCGGCTCGGCCAGATGTGTTTTTTACGGAGTTTACGAATTCAGAGAGCTATTGTCATCCAGAAGGTCGTGCGAGTGTGCGCGGTCGGTTAACATTTACGGAAGATGAGCAACCAATTGTGGCGCATATTTGGGGCGATAAGCCTGAATATTTCCGGCAAATGAGTATTGGCATGGCTGAGATGGGCTATCGTGGCATTGATATTAATATGGGATGTCCAGCACCGAACGTGGCTACTAAAGGCAAAGGATGTGGCCTCATTCGCAAGCCTGAGTTAGCGGCTGATCTTATTCAAGCAGCTAAAGCAGGTGGCATTCCCGTTAGTGTGAAGACGCGTTTAGGCTATACGTACGTTGATGAATGGTATGATTGGTTAAAGCATTTGTTTGAACAAGATATTACGAACTTATCGATTCATTTACGCACGAAGAAAGAAATGAGTAACTACGATGCGCATTGGGAGCTCATTCCTGAGATTAAGAAACTTCGTGATGAAGTAGCACCTCATACGTTACTAACGATTAATGGAGACATTCCTGATCGACAAAAAGGCTTAGAACTTGTTGAAAAATATGGTGTTGATGGGGTTATGATTGGACGTGGTGTGTTCCATAATCCATTTGCTTTTGAAACAGAGAAGCAAGAGCATACGAGTGAAGAGTTACTGGATTTACTAAGACTGCAACTTGATTTGCATGACAAGTATTCAGAAGAGCTTGAGCCACGCATCTTTAAGCCGTTACGTCGCTTCTTCAAAATCTATGTTAAAGGCTTTCACGGAGCAAGTACGCTTCGAAACAAGTTGATGGAGACGGAATCGACTGATGAAGTTCGAGCGTTACTAGATGAATTTCAAGAACATCAAGGCATCAAAGAAGACCAGGCGTTTTCGGTATCGAATTAAATAGACTGATTTGAAAGAGGAGAGCTGAGTGCTTTCCTCTTTTTTGATGACATAGTCTTTTGGAAAAATTCATTATAATCTAATGAGATTTGAACTACAAAAGAGGGCAACCTTCTTCGCGGAAATGTTCACTTTTCTTCAATTAGCGCACTCGTTAGGACACTGCTTAACTACCGTTTAGCAGTGTCCTTATTACCGATTGTAAAAGATATCATAGCAAAAATAATTAAGAAGAAACTCAGAAAGCCATAAGCTGCCCCTTCGAAACCCCTAATGTGAACAAAACCGATATAGAAGAAAGTGGCAGCAGCTATAATTAGTAGGATTCCGGGCGATATCCTTATAAATTGATGAAACTCTTTTTTATTGAACCACCACGTAAGTGTCAATACAATAATCCCTGGTATTAAAGCCATTAAGAAAGGTGCTACAACCATCATCAAAATCCCTCCTTATTTATAACAATATTTCACAATTAAAAATGCTATTCTCGATTGTTCAATAACAAACTCATTCTGTTTTTACATGATTAAATTTCCTAATCAGCTTAGAAGCGAAGTATGTTGCGATAAACAAAATAATTCCTACCATATTAAACTCAATAAAAACTTTTACAAAATTCGTAACGGAATTCAGAGGGTAAAAACCACTAAGAAGTATAGTTGGGAAAACCGTAAACAGCATGACCCCATAATGAGCCAGGATTTGTTTTGAAAATGTCCATTGAGGGATTTCATATATGACACTGCTGAGTCCTAAGAAAAAAGCAATGACTCCGTAAAAGAAGAAGACATTTGATTCCTCTACTTGCCCTTGTAATCTATTCCATAAAGAAATGATGAATAATAAAACAAGCGGTATTAGCCCTCTAAACAATCCCTTTGATAATAACTTCAAATCAATCTTCCTTCCAATGGACCAATCATGATTATGTCATCATCGACATACTCACTGTGAAAAAATGGATATTTATTTTATGTCATTGTATCATATTAAATGAATCTCAAGTAGTTATAATTTTGCGCCCGAAATGACTAAACGCTTCATATATTCGTCACAACAAACTGACTCACTTTGTTTTAGTTCTTCAAAATAAAGGAATACTAAATATAGAGTCATTTAGAGGAGGTATAATCATGAGTCAAACAGCTATTATTACTGGTGGTGGCAGTGGTTTAGGTCAATCAACTGCGAAAAAGCTAGCAGAACAAGGCATTAATATTGCGGTCGTCGACATTGATGAAGAAGGTGGACAGGAAACCGTTGAAATCGTCAAACAAGCGGGAGCTAATTCAACCTTTATTAAAGCAGACGTGTCGAAAGAACAAGACGTCAAAAACTATGTCGATCAAACTGTTGAACAATTCGGTTCAATCGATTATTTCTTTAATAACGCCGGGATTTCCGGCAGTGGACAGTATTTCTTAGATACAGATATTGAAGAAATTGATAAGATCGTCGGCATTAACCTATTAGGTGCCCTTTATGGCATGCATTACGTGGCAGATGTCATGGTGAAAAACGGCGGCGGATCGATTGTGAATACATCATCAAGCGCAGGTGTGATCGGACAAGATACAGTCGTTACTTATTCCGCTACAAAGCATGGCATTGTGGGCATGACGAAAAGCATGGTTGCTGAATACGCAAAAGATGGTCTGCGTGTGAATGCGATTGCGCCAGGTCCAACTGAAACACCGATGGTTAAGCAGTATTTCGACAATAACCCACAAATGAAAGAAAACGCTGAACAAGGTATTCCACAAAAACGATTAGGCACACCAGAAGAAGTCGCAGAACTTGTGACGTTTTTACTGACGTCTAATGCTGGTTATGTGAATGGCGATGTCATTCGTATTGATGGTGGATTTACGAATACGAAATAGTCGCGGCTAGAGTACGGCCATTATAAAGTGACTTTATGTTCAAAAAGGAAATCTCAATTTGATTTGTTTTAATCATTTATCAAATTAACCGCTCAGAAATTATCTGAGCGGTTAATTTATATTTTAGAATCTCAAAAAAGGCCCCAGCTTTATTGCTTCACTCGCGCTATAAATAAATATCCAATCACTGCGAGTAGTCGAGTCTTATCATCCTCGTTCAACTTATCCGACAACTCTACGATGTCATTGTGCGTATCTCTAAACACATTGGTGTATTCGTGAGGAAATTTCCCGTTATAAAAGTAAGCCCAACGATTCCCATCTTCATCTTTCCAACTAAAATTCCCAGAAAATCCTGATGCCTTAATTGAGAGAATGGGTTCTTTTTTTTCGTTAAATAATTGTCCCTTTATATGGAATAGGGCATTTAATTCCTTCTGTATATATGTACCGATATCATTCTGTTCTTGGTTTGTGATATTCAGGTTAACTTGCTTAAGCCAACCTTTTTTATGGAAGGTGAATTGGGTTTTTCCGTCATGGGTTACAAACGAAAATGATAATGGAATGAATTCAATAAACGAATCCCGATAAAAGATTAATGGGTAAAGCCATGACGGTATTTTTATTGGTTTAATCATACCAATATACCTACCATTTTTCTCAAACAACAACAATCTAGGAATAAAAGTTGCATCCTTTTTTATAACGATGTGATCGAGATTTAAAAACTCTTGATCAGAATTTGGCAACTCGAAGTGTTTCACCTTATTGTACTGTGAACGACTTATAAAAATGACCGAGAAGATGAAGCCGATGGGAAAAAGAAAGAATAACATCTCCAGCCATTGCGTTGTCGTTTTAGGTGGGTGAAAAAGAGACCACCCTATTATAATAAGTAACAAAACTGCTAACAAAATATAACCTAATTTTTCTCTGCGCTTATACATGTCTGCAATCAAGAAAAAGCCCCCTTTACAATTTCATTTAATTTGCTTACTATTATGAGTATTTAGTAGGAAGAGTTAATAATTTTGGTGTAAATGCTATTAACCAATAATGTAAGAATTTAACTAGCTATTTGTTATAAACGATCATAGAAGTCGGATATAGCGTTTTTAACATCTTCGTCTTGAAAGGGCAGAAGTAGATTTCCCCTAAAAAATGAGTTGTTAATCCCAACAATGTATCAATAATAATCTGTTAAAGACTTCACGAACTAAAATCGAAAAAATAAATGTAATCAATATAATAACCTAAAGGCTATATAGTTTTTTAGGCAACTATTTATTTAACTCTTCAACTTCCTTTAAAACAATGTCTTCAGGGATTTTTAGCTCTTCTCTCTTTTTCTTAAAATCCTTATTATTTAAAGGCCCAATAACATTTGCTGTTTCTATCTCTAATATCCAAAAATTATAATTATTTTTATCTGGAACTAAATAATCACTCTCTGTTTCAGGATCGTCTTTTAATTTAGCTTGTTTTGCAATAATGTATTGATGATTCCCTGCAACTTCAACCACTTTAGCAGGAATAACACTGCTTTTCCATACACCATCTTTTTGGGGAGAAATCACTACATTATGCGAGGATGTTTTTACAATAGAATAATTGCCTGGTAAATCAATGCTATAATCAGAATGGCCTGCACATCCAACTAAAACAACTAAACTTGTAATTACTATTAATATTGGACGTAGTTTCAATTTAAATATCCCCCAAAATTTAGTGTATTTTTTACATAAACTTGGCTTTAATTTATATACACTACCCGGTCAAATAAGTTATTTTAATAAGCTGTACTTTTTGTGTTAGTAAAGAATTTAGGGTTTGATGCTTTACATCTGAGATTTAATAACCTAAACATTAATTTTATAAAGGTATTGAACAAGAATGCCTGAACACGCTGAAATTAAAACAAAAAACGAACTTGTAATCAAGCTGGCTTGAACGCCTATATAGTCAATAATGAAACCGAAAACATAATAACCAACTGGCAAAAAAAGCAGCCCGCCAAACATTTGTAAACTAGTAACTCTTCCTAAGTACTTTTCTTCGATTAGCTCTTGCACAGTACTGTCCCAAAGAATGACGAAGGAAGTAATTGAAAAACCTATTAACACCATAAGCAACATGGCAATAAATAAAGCTTGAACGATGGCTAATAACAATATACATAACCCCATGCCACACATAAACAGATAGTATTTTAGCATTCTGTTTTCAATATGTGTTTTTCTGCTAATAAGCAAGGCTCCTAAAAAAGCCCCGACAGCCATACTACTTAATAAAAATCCAAAGCTTTCAATTCCATCAAAATAGCGTTCTGCATAGAGAGGTAAAATAATAACATCGAAAGAAGCAACACCTATATTTACAAATGAAGCAATTAGAATGCTCAAACCTAGCCACTTATGTATCAGAAGTACTTTGAATCCTTCAACAAACTCTCTGAAAATCGAGGCTTGTTTTTCAACTTCGGTCCTTTTTTCAATAAAAATAAAGCAATAAAGCATGGCTGCTAATACAAAAGAAATTCCAGTGATGCCAAACGTCACGAATATACCAATGGCCCCCACTAAAAAGGCGGCAATGACGGGACCAACCATCTCCGAAATCTCCCTAGCCATTGAACGATATGAGTTTGCTTTAATCAAAAATTCTTTTTGGATGATCGCTGGTAAAAACGCTTTCAGTGTTGGTCTATAAATCGTATTAAGCAACCCTAAAGTGAAAGTAAGAACGAAAATGTGCCAAATTTGAATACTCATTGTAAAAATCAATGTCGCAATAATAAGAAGGCATGTTGCTCTTAAAATATCGATCACGATTATGACTGCTTTTTTTGGAAGTCGATCAACTAAAACCCCTCCGAAAAGGAGTATAAATATTTGAGGTAGTATAAACGTACTTTGTACCCCACTGATATCGCTTGCGCTCCCATGGTATGTCAACACTAAACTAGACAAAAACGTTAAGGTCTTTCGACTTGAATTCGGTAGGTGTTAAGTAATCCAGTGAACCATGGATGCGAATGTGATTGAACCAGTTCACAAAATCAAATAATTCAAGGTCAAGTTCTTGTTGGTTAATAAAATGGGAACCCCTAACAAACTCTATTTTGATGGCTTTAAACGTGGCTTCAGCAACAGCATTGTCATACGGATTACCTTTGTTGCTCAGGGATCGTTCAATATCGAACGAATTAAGAGCCTCATCAATGATCGTGTTTTTAAATTCGCTTCCCCGGTCCGTGTGAAACAATTGAAATTGACGAAGATCTTTTTGAACAGATGCAAATGCACGGTGAACTAACCCCGCATCCTTATGGGGGCCAGCACTATGTCCAATAATCTCACGATTATATAAATCGATAAGCACACAAATATAATGCCAGCTATGCCCAACACGAACATAGGTTAAGTCGCTTACCATCACTTTATGTGGTTCGGATTGATCAAACTCACGGTTCAATGAGTTGCCAATCTCAGATTCATTAGCTTGGGATTTCATGGGTTTAAATTGAGCAACCGTATACTTAGATACTAAACCTTGTTCTTTCATAATCCGTCCGATGCGACGTCGAGAGACGGTCCACCCTAATTTAGCGAGTTCAACTTTAATTTTTCGTTGACCATAGTTTTGTCGGCTATCTTTAAATAGTTGAACAATCTGTTCTACGAGTTCGTTCTCGGTGTTCTCACGAGCTTTAGATTCATAATAGTACGTACTTTTAGGAATTTGTAGGACGTCACACATTGCTGATACCGAGTATTTGTGACGGTTTTGACGAATCACATCTACTTTCGTCCCATAATCAGCGCGGCTTGCTTTAAAATATCATTTTCCATAGCCAGTTGTTGATTTTTATTGCGTAGTTGTATAAGTTCTTCCTGTTCAGGTGTCCGATTGTCTTTTTCTTCAAAGGACCCGCTATCACGGTATTGCTTGACCCACCTATCGAAGGTGGAAGACGTTAATTCGTATTCTTTAATAATATCAGCACGAGGTTTTCCTGACGTATAAAGCTGTACTAATTGTTCTTTGAATTCCTTTGAAAACGATCTTCTTTGACGTTTGGTCATATGTTTTCTCCTCAGTTTTTATATTTGAACCAAGTGTATATGACCTTAGTGAAACTGTCCAATTAAGTGTAACCGGTCCACCATCCAAATAAAGAACTAGATAAGGAAGGGATGTCGTAAATAACGCTAGCCCTATAAAGGCAATAATTTGGCCACTAAAAAAACGTACGAAATTTTTATTGTTCCACAATTAAATTCCTCCTAGATGTCGCTATAATCAAATGCGACATAGGGGTTGTCTTTTCTTTCATACTTTTGAGTTCTTTTATATTAGCAAGTGGCTTTTATAGCACTTTAATCATTTTTAAGTAACTGTATTGCTGAAATAATCCTAGAAGAGTGGATTCTACTTTTTAACATCGTTTAACAAGATTAAAAGATTTAATAATCCATAGACACCTCAACTAAATTCCATTCAAACCAACGACCATGACCATCTGTATCGCCAATAATTAATTTAGTTTCTTGTCCGTTGACCCAGTAATCGAGGTGTAAAGCTTGATCCCACATATTTTTGTAAACATGAATGACATCTCTTTCTTTGCCTAATTGCTTAATCTTATTTAATAATTCATGCTTTTGATCGTTTGGGATTTGGTTTGCCACATGTGTGTGGAAAATACATATTGCTTGATCGACAGGAATTTCCTTAGCAATGTCATCAAGCATGGATATGCCATCACCTTCGATCAGGTTGACTGATTGTTGGTTAAATAGTTCAACTGCTTGATCAAAGAGTTTTAATCTCTCGATATGTTCTGGCCAAATGAGTGATTTTAGCCAGCTAGATTTTTCGTCATCGTTAAGGTCAGTAATATTTAAATCGATGCCGAATTTGTGAGTGACAGGAGGAGCTGAACTTGGCAATTCCGGCATTTTACCTTTAACTTCTGATGTGATAAGTACTGTTGAATCAACATCCCCATATACCTCATCACTCCCATACGAATAGCTAAACTGATCCCACATTAATTGCAAGCCTGCACTGGTTCCAATTTCGATCATGGCCAAGGGCTTGTTTACTTGCTTGTAAGCATAATGAAATACTGGGTAAAGATAAGCGCATCGTCTCACTTCATTTGTCTGTACTAATTTACTGCTGAGCAGGTCTATAATTTGGTCTCGATTCTCTGTGCAAAAATCCTTAAAAACAGGAAAGCAGTCTTTGCTGTTTTTAGGTTGTTTGGTGATGTTGGGATAAAAGTTCTCTAACTCATGATCCGCACCTTGTAATAACAGATGATGGACAGCCCCAAATAACATATTCGGTTTTGGTTGCCCTTCTCTTGCATAGGTTGATAGTTCAAGTAGTTGTTCATCTGAAGCTATTTCTAACGATAGATACTCATATAATTCACTCGCCCCTTTGCATTCTTCGGCAAATCGTTTAAATCGTTGGGATAATGCTGCGTGATCCATATTGTTCCTCCTTTGCTTGTCGGGTATAGATTGTTATCAGATCCATTTACTGACTCGAGTTTGTTTTGGATTCCTTGAGAAATTTCGCGATTAATCCTGTGCCTACAACATTCGAAACAATACTTACAGCGAGCAAAAACCCCCATAAAATGTTTGGTGATTCTATTACAATCGATAACATGAGAAACATAAACCCCGTCGTGATGAAGGTTATCCCCATATTCTTGTTATTCATATGACCCACTCCCATTCGACTACTAGTACTTAAACAAAATTATTCCATTAACTGGAACTAAACGCAAGATGGAGACTGATTTTATTTACTGATTGGCTCACTTAATTATGATAGAAGGATCTTCATCAGAATCACTTTGCATTTCGTCACCTCAAAAGGACGTTTCATCTGAATTGCCTTCCGTTCTATTACGGCCTTTTATATAATGTGAATTAATTAACCACATAATTAAACGATTTACACAGAAAGGATGAGTTGATGGAATTAAAAGTTGAGTACGATGATTCATTGCCTGATGACTTAACGATTTTACGGACTAAATCGCATCATTCGTATGTGGATAAGGTCAGTCAGTTATTTGAAGATCCATTTCCGTCGAATATGATTATTACCCAAGAAGGATCAAGCTTTTCCCCGATCGAATTAAATCAAATTCATTTCTTTTTTACAGAAAACAAAGCAGTTTATGCCAACACTGAATCCGGAAAACAAAAGGTTCAGGAAAGGCTCTATGAAATTGAATCTCGTCTTCCTAACCATTTCGTAAGGATATCAAGATTTGAAATTGTCAATTTACAATGGGTTAAACGATTTGAGTATACGTTTGGCGGTCGGATTATTCTTCACCTCAAGAATGATGAAAAGGTTTATTCAACAAGGTCTTACACAAAGAAAATTAAAAATATCTTATTTAGAAAGTGAGGCATGTTTTAAGATGATTAAAAAGAAATTGTTAACTTTATTACTTGTTGTGTCTTTATCGGCGAATGCGATGGTTATTGTCACTTGGATCATCACAGATGCAATGGGCTATGATTTAATCAGTCCAATATTCTTGTTTAGAAATATAATTGCTACAGTGGGGATTGTAGGTATTAATACAGTGTTGGGTTGGTTTTATGAAAAAAGCGATAATTTGTTATTTGTTAGTAGTTTACATTTTATTGTGGCGATTACCACTTTCCTAAGTTTAGGTATATGGGCAGAATGGTTTCCATTAGAGTGGGGGATCCTTCTCACTGTTACGTTGATTTATTCGGGTATATTCATAGTCATTTGGCTTGGTCATTATTTTTATTGGAAGAACCAGATTGATCAAATTAATAGTAAACTCGGCTAATGCAGGTGAGACTGCAGACTTTAATAGAATGAAGAAAAACTTAAGTAGTTCAATTTTGTTGTATTTCATTTTTAATTGAACTACTTTTTGATATTTTCCTGATATACTACAGATAATTATATAGTTTACCTATATATTGCTGAAAGTGAAATGAATTCACAATAAATGGTAACTAATGGTTGTCATACAAGATCTGGTTTTATAAACTAAACTTAATAAGGTAGCGAGTATACTAGATATTTGGGAGGCAGTTCTTGATGGCATCGATTCTATTAAAACGTATATATGATGATTATGCTGAGACGGATGGTTATCGAGTGTTAGTCGATCGCTTATGGCCACGAGGGATCAAGAAAGAAAAAGCAAAAGTAGATTACTGGCCAAAGGTATTAACCCCGAGTAACGATTTACGGAAGTCGCTGCATAATGAAGACATGGACTGGGAGTCATTTAAGAAAGCTTATCGTGATGAGCTAGAAAGTACTGAAGGTGTACAGGAGGCAGTGAAAACAATTAGTGAACAACTAAAACAAGGTGATGTCACGTTACTTTTCGCCTCTAAAAACACGCAACAAAATCATGCGCAAGTGTTGAAGGGTTGGTTGGAGCAACGAGTTTGATCAAAGACATACGTATTTGAAATTAGCAGAATACACGATGTGATTTTATATAAAATTGGATAAGGCCGGTGTGTTTACACCGCCTTTTTTATTGTGTAGTTCTTGTTAAAAACGAATGAAAGGAGGAGAGAGATGACTAAAGTAATAGCGTTATTTATCGCAGCTTCTGTAGGGATTTTTCTAAGATGGCAAGTGACGGGTGAATTTGATATGAACCAATTACTAATAGCTTCACTCTTATTAATCGCAGCACCTGTTATTTACATTATATTTCGAACTGTAAGCCGCCGCGATGAACAATATGAACCCGAACATTCTCATAAGCCATGGGCGACATCCATTAGCGAAAAGTGGTTAACGGGGGAGAAATACATATTTCATTACGGTAGTCGTGAGGCGAGTTATCATCGTGTTTATTATCGTCAATGGCATAAAGTAGTGGCCGATTTAATGCGAACACCAGGATTATGGTTTTTGAATTTAAAGTTTAAATTTAACGATCCAGCTGCAGTGTATCATGTATCGACTGCTCAATCGGACTGGAAAAATGACGCATATCAAATATCTAAAGAAGATGAAAGTATTGCTAGAATCTCAACTGATGTTAATTTAAAAACAGCATCACGCTTTTTAGAGGTTATGCATCTTGAAATGGGTGGGCGTAAGTTTACTTTTCAAGCTAAAAGCATTCGTGCACATATTGAAGTGTATGAAGGTAATACTTTAATAGGTGAAATCTCTAAGGGAAAGTATGGTGAGAAATTATTTCATCCCAAAATCAACTCGGATGATGAAATAGAACGCGCTATAATCATGACTTGGATTGTATTTACCTATCGATTTGACAAATACAACTAATATTAAGAAAGCCTTAGTCGGACTATATTGTGTCACGACTAAGGCTTTCTTTGTGAGAAAAAAGGGGGAACTTTAATCAAATGTGTTGTGTTAATTATAATGTACCCCGTCCGCGTCCATTCTAAACACATCATATTAAATTATTTGATTTCATCTGGTTGAATACCTCGTATATGGAGTTCTTTTTCTATTAATTTGATGAAATCTTCAGCTAAGTTTTGTTTGATCGCTTGTTGATAAGCTTCGATTAATGTTGACTTACTTAAATCGTACACTACTAATCCTCCTGCTATGTCTGATAGGGCATCTTGCTGAAAATTCTTTTTTTTACTACAAGGAATAGTATACATGATGTTATAAAAATGTCCATATCTTTTAACGAATGTTCAAAAAATTATTTTAAGATAACATTTTTGTGGTGTTTGATAGGATGAGGGCATTATTTTTGTGAGTAAATTCGATAATATTCGAGTCCTTTTGTCGAATGAGTAATAAGCGATTTTTTAGACATCATTAATGATCTTGTGTTTATATAAAATTAAAGACGTAATTAAAGTAGGGATAATATGAGTCAGATAGGCTGGAATTTAGAACAAACATATACAGAATTACCGGAATTGTTTTATTCACATGTCGAACCAAATCCCGTAAAGGACCCGCAGCTGGTGTTCTTGAATGGGAGTTTAGCTCAACAGCTGGGGCTAGATCCTTATGTATTGCAATCAGATGAAGGTGTGCAGCAATTAGCAGGTAATGTGCTTCCAGAAGGAGCTGACCCGATTGCTCAAGCTTATGCAGGTCATCAATTTGGGAGTTTCACGATGCTAGGTGATGGTCGGGCACATTTATTGGGTGAACATGTGACGGGAGATGGTTCTCGTTACGATATCCAGTTAAAAGGTGCTGGCGCAACGCCATATTCGCGTGGTGGTGATGGTCGTGCAGCGTTAGGGCCGATGCTTCGCGAATATATGATTAGTGAGGCTTTATATGGCTTGGGGGTTCCGACTAATCGGAGTTTAGCTGTGACGATTACAGGCGAATCGATTCAACGTGATGCACCAGAAATTGGCGCTGTGTTAACACGTGTAGCGAAGAGTCATATTCGGGTAGGAACCTTTCAATATGCAAGACAGTTTGGAAGTTATGATGACTTAAAAGGACTGGCGGATTATGCGTTAGAACGTCATTTTACGGGTTACGAAGAAGCGGATAATCGATATTTATTTTTGCTACATGAGGTTGTTAAACGACAGGCCAAGACGATTAGCCAGTGGCAATTAGTCGGCTTTGTACACGGCGTAATGAACACAGATAATATGACGATCAGCGGTGAATCGATCGATTATGGACCGTGTGCATTCATGAATACGTATAATCAGGAAACGGTGTTTAGTTCGATTGATTTTTATGGACGGTATAAGTATGGGAACCAACCGAAAATCGCGGCCTGGAATTTAGCACGCTTTGCAGAGACGTTGTTGCTTTTAATTGGTGATGAGGATGATGAAACGTTAGGCAAAGCAGAAAATGTCGTTCATCAATTTTTTGATTATTACCAGGATGAGTGGATGAAAGGGATGCGCCGTAAGTTAGGCTTACAAACTAGCCAGGCGGGAGATGAAACATTAATAGATGAATTATTAACGTTAATGAAAGACCATGAAGCTGATTTTACGAATACATTCCGTGATTTAACGTTAGGAAAGTTTGATGAGTCGACTTGGTTTGGAACTGAAGATTTTAAAGCCTGGTATCAGAAGTGGCAGGCCCGTTTGGAAAGTGAAGACGCTACTAATGAACAAATTAAAGCCGTTATGAAGCGAGCAAATCCTTCGGTCATACCTCGCAACCATCAAGTTGAAGCAGCGATACAAGCAGCAGATGAAGAGGGCGATTTATCAGTGATGGACGATTTATTACGCGTATTAGCAGATCCTTATGCTTACTCAGAAGCACAAGAAGCTTATACAGATCCACCTGAGGAATCCGATGATGACTTTGTAACGTATTGTGGAACTTAGTAAATAAAACCAGGCAATCGCTAAGGAGATGATTAGCGATTGCCTGGTTTTTAACTTTTGCAGAACATTGTTTAACATTCTAGCTGGATTATTAAACAACCTGATTAACTGTTTAACAAAGTCAGGAGATTGTTTAACAATGTTAGACGTTCAATAATTCTCGGATGTCGTTCTCGGTTAAGTTTTGGAACGTTGTTTCGCCAGGTTGGATCACGTTTTCGATGAGTTCCCGTTTGCGTTGTTGCAATTGGTGAATTTTCTCCTCGATTGTCCCTTTCGTCACTAAGCGGAATACTTGGACGACGTTTTGTTGACCCATGCGGTGAGCACGTCCTGTCGCTTGTTCTTCTACAGCTGGATTCCACCAGAGATCATACAAGATGACGGTGTCTGCACCAGTTAAATTAAGTCCCGTGCCACCTGCTTTAAGTGAAATTAAAAAGATATCTTTCTCGCCTTCATTAAAGCGATTGGCCATATCAATTCGGTCTTTCGAGTGCGTTTGACCGTCTAAATAAAAGGCATCGACGCCCATATCGTCAAGCTTGGTTTGAATAATTTGAAGCATACTTGAAAATTGCGAGAAGATCAGCAAACGCTGATTGCTTGCTCGGGCTGTTTCAACCATTTCTAATAATTGATTGAGCTTTCCTGATTCGCCGTCGTAATCTTCAATGAATAGCGATGGATGACAACATAACTGACGTAAACGAGTTAGTCCAGCTAAAATTTTCATCCGATTCTTTTGAAATTCTTCTGTCGATAATACATTCGCAGCTTCGCTTTGAATTTGTTCTAAATAACCGAGATAGAGTTGCTTCTGTTTCGTTGTTAATTCAGAGTGCTGTACAGTTTCGATTTTATCCGGCAATTCTGTTAGAACATCTTCTTTAAGTCGGCGCAAGATAAACGGACGACTCATTCTTGCGATTTGTTTCTCAGGTAATTGTCGGAATGCCTTTTTAGCTGGAAATAGGCCTGGTAACAACACATCGAAAATCGACCATAATTCATCGAGTGAATTTTCGATCGGTGTGCCGCTTAAAGCAAATCGTCTTTGAGATCGAATCGTACGAATGGCCTTAGCTTGCTTTGTTAAATGATTTTTGATTGCTTGAGCTTCATCTAATATCATCGTTGAAAATGTAAGATCGCGGTATAACGCTTCATCTTGTCGGACAGATGGATATGAGGTCACGATTACGTCATAATGATTGCTTTCTTTTAAGACCTTCTCACGATCACTGGCAGCGCCGTGAGCGATTGCGACACTCATATGTGGTGCGAACTTCTCGAATTCTGCTTGCCAGTTATAGACGAGTGAAGCGGGCGCGACGATAAGCGCAGGCTTACCACGATCATCAGCTGCTCGATCATCTTGTTCAGACACTAAAAACGTGATACTTTGCAGTGTCTTACCAAGTCCCATATCATCCGCTAATATCCCGCCAAAGTGATAACGACTAAGTGATTTCATCCACTGAAAGCCAAACCGCTGATAATCGCGCAAGTCTGCCTGAATGGTCGTTGGCACTTCAGCTTCGAACATTTCAGGTTGCTTAATATCTTGAATGAGTTGCTCAAACGCTTTATTATATTGTGTTTTTAAACCATCAGCAATTTCATCGATTTGTAAACCACGATAAGCTGGCAGTTGAACGGATTCCTTTTCTAAATCATCGGTACTCAAATTTAATTCATTAACAATGGAAGACACTTGTGATAAATGATCGTCATCAAGTGGAACAAAGGCGCCATCAGGTAGACGATAGAATCGCTTCTTCTCCTGAACAGATTGAATCATTTGGCGAATATCATCTGGCTGGATATCCCCGAAGTCAAATTGTACATCTAACAAATTCTCACCAGAATCAAGATCGACTTGAACGGTTGGAGTCTGTAGATCGTCTTTTAAGATGTTTTTGACGGGCTGTGTTGAATAAATGTTGATATCGTCTTGAAATAATGGTAACTGATCATATAAAAATGAGAAGATATCATGGTCATCGTCAAGGTATAGTGTTTGACCATTAAACTTAAATGCTGATTGTTCAATCATATTCATGATTTCTTGTTCTTTGGCAGTATCACGAATTAAAATTTGCTCCGTTTCACCAGGCCCCTCATTAGTTAAAGGGTCAAATGTGTGATCATCATATTGATATTTCAAATTTGCTGTTAACCGATCCTCTGAAAAATCGAGATGCATCGTCGCATGAAGCGGTGGTTGAATCATTTTTTCTGACACTTCTTCAGTTAGTGTGACCTCACCGACTTCTTCTAATTGTGGATAAACTTCAGACATAAATGAGTCTATCTGCTGGTTAGAAACCGAAATAGCAGGTTCAGTTTGTCTAGCTAAGATTTGTTCTATATCCGATAAAGTTCTCATTTTCTGCTGGTCGACAGGATAAAAATAATTGTCGTACTTCACTAAGTCATACTCGTTATAAATCGTAATGTGTTTAAAATTATCAAATCCAAATAAATACTGATTTTCGTCTTGATAAATCTCATATTGAAAAGGTAATTCATCGTTGTGCCAATGGATGTCTTGATAAGATTGGTGCGGATCTTCTAAACGACAAACACAATAAGATAATGCTTCAATCAGTGGTTTAGCAAGAACAGGTGTTACGGTAATGCCTTTTGAATTGGGTGGTGTCTGGAAATGACCATCATAAAAGACATCGTTTCGATATAGTTGCAAAAGCAAATCAATCACGCGCTGATCCTCTTCCGAAAACACGTGTTCACTTGGATCGTATTGAAAGTTAGGCGTGAATTCATGTTCTTCTCCTCGGTCTAAGCTCTCAAGGAATTTACGCATACTTTTAACGACATACAACCGATTTGTTCCAACCTTCATTTCAATCGATAACTTATCATCAAATCTAAGTTGGCGGAAATGCCGTATCGTGAATTCGACTTTTAATGTTTCTCGTTGATGTTTATTTGTCGTTGGTCGATTGGACAGCGCTTGGATCAATTCACTCGAATAATCACGTTTTTGATTGGCTCGTTGTTCTCGCTGACGTAAAAACTGTTCATAGTCAGATTCATGACTTTCTTCTTTTGCGTTTGTATCTTTGGCCATCTTAATTAGAACAGCGGCCACATGTTTGCACGGAGGATTGTCTTCAAAAGCAGGGCAGTTACAACTACAATTCACTGTGCTGTTCTCTATTGCAGCTCTTACTTGATAAATTTTACTTCCTGAGACCCAGGCATGATAAGTATTTTCTTTGGGATTGTGTTTAAAATGGATGATGTTTCCTTGATGGTAATAGTTTAAGCCGCGTGAATATATATGAGACGGGATCTCTTTTTGTATTTCTGATATCGAAAGCATAAGTGTTCATCCTTTGGTTAAATAATGCATATCTTAACTATTCTACCATATATGAGGCTTGAATGTTGAATTGAATCCAAAGATAAAAAGATCACCACCTTAAAAATAACTAGCGGATTTTGAATTTTATTGTTATAGTAAAATAGGACTATGAATTTGGTGCGATGAAATCGTTTACAATGAGGGATGACCATGCTGAAACAACATAAAATCCTAATAGGTAGCATTGTGTGGATAGGGATCTACTTTCTTTTAATTGCTGGTTTATTAGATGATTCAGCAGTAAGACAAATGATAGGACCAATAAGCGTCGCTATTGCTGCAATAGGTGTGTCTTTTTGGTTATTTCGCCAATATTGGTTGCTTACCACGCAAAATCGGTATTTTTGGTTATTATTAAGCTTTGGCATGATGCTGTTTGGTTTAACTAACCTTTATGACGTGATCAGTTTTACGGTACAGTCAACTGACCAATTCACGCTCGCAACTAATTGGTTATGGGCATTCAGTTATTTAGTCTTTTTTATCGCATTGATTTATAAATTGTTAATTCTAACAAGTTACTACACAAGTCAACAGCTCGTCTTTAACATCTTAGTCTTTTTGACTTTTGTTTTAGCATTGGGCTTACATTTTATTATAATGCCTCTATTTGATTTGAGTCAGCAGTCAATTGGGTTTGATAGTATTGAGATCATTTATCCGCTTTTAGATTTGAGCATTCTGGTTACGGCTTTTATATTACTTAATTTGACGTGGCAAACGGAAAATGTGAAGTGGTATAGTATGTTCGGATTGCTTATATTAATCTTAGGGGATTTACTTTACTTTTATTTTGTGACATTAGAAGGTTTTATAGAGACTATCTATATTCAACCTTTGTGGTTATTGGGAGTTGTTTTGATCGGTGTTTCTGGATTTTACGCTCGCGACCATGAAGGCGTTCACTTATCTCAGCATGGTCATCAGTTCTCGTTACAACAAGAAATTCTATCTTACGTCGTCATCTTTATTCTGATAATGTTTGTTTTTTATAGTTATGGTTGGGAGTTAAATAGTCTGAGTTTAGGACTGGCATTTATTCTTGTCATCACGATTATTCGTAATATCTTCTTAATCAGACAAAAATTAAGATTAGTAGCCCAATATCAGTATCTAGCTTACCATGATTATCTAACAGGATTACGGAACCGTTCGAAGTTCAATAAAGATTTAACCCAGTTGGTGAAGCAGGCTGAGCAAAAAGGTGAGCGAATGGGTTTAATTATGATCGATTTAGACAATTTTAAACCCGTTAATGATGATTTCGGTCATCAAATTGGAGATGCATTGTTACAGCGTGTCGTTAAACGGCTCACTCAAGGGCTTCGAGGAGATCAAGGGATACTTTATCGTTTAGGTGGTGATGAATTTATTGTATTAGTACCTCGATTAGAAAATGATGTCGATCACTTAGTGGGTGAGATTTTGAGTCAGTTTGATGCCCCGTTTGATTTGGGTGAAACAGAGCTTCAAATGACGCCGAGTATTGGTGTGAGTATTTATCCAGATGATGGCGAATATGGTGATCTTTTATTGCAACTAGCTGACACGGCTATGTATCAAGTTAAACGAGACGGCAAAAACAATTATTAAATTCACCCATTAATGGATCGTTAATCCTTATACTCTGCAAGTGATTCAGGGACATTGAAAACAAAGAACAAAATGCCAGCTAATAATATCATGCCAGCTTCACTTAATGTAACGAATGCTCGTCGTGGCGTGTTAGAGTGCCAATATTCGAAATGAGCTGTTGTAAGTAATTCGATAATACTATAAGTTACAATTAAACTGATGAAATAATATAAAAAATGTATATTTGAGAGTAGACTAGCTAACGGAAACACAAACAAACCTATAAAAGCAGCTGTTAACCGTATCCATATAATGATTGATCCGTGCCTGTCATTTATTCGATAAGGTCGAAACGGTTTTATTTTTCTTTTAGAAACACCTAAAGTTCGACGCACAATCATTTTTACCGTTTCGGTTAAAACGATGAAAATAGCTATTGCGATAAGAATATATGTGACAACCAAAGTGATCCTCCTAGCGGCAACAATTTTATATTAGTTTAACAATAAACAAAAAAGTAGACCAGCTAAAGTTTAAACTTCAGCTGGTCTATTATATTAGCCAACGTCTTGACTTGTTGTGTAGCTCTGGATCATTGGGGTTAAAGCAGCGCGCTCGGTATCATTCAATGGAATGAGTGGGAGACGGACGCTTCCGACAGGTACTCCGATTTGATTAAGTGCTTCTTTAACGGGAGTTGGACTTGGTGCTGAGAACATCGCGTTCATAAATGGCATGATATAGCCATGCATTTTAGCCGCATAGGCAGTATCACCATTTCGATGTGCGTTTAACATGTCTTGCATTTCATTGCCGAGAATATGCGATGAAACAGATACAACACCAATCCCGCCAACTGCGAATGTAGGCAGTGTTTGGCTGTCCTCACCTGTATAAAGCGTGAAATCATCACTAGTCTGATTAATGATCGTTGTGACTTGATCAAGATCACCACTCGCTTCTTTAATAGAAACAATGTTATCAACTTGTGATAAGCGAACAATCGTATCAGCTGTCATTCCAACGGCACTACGTCCTGGGATATTATAAAGCATCACAGGTGTTTCAATGCTTTCAGCGATTGTGCTGAAGTGTTGGAACATCCCTTCTTGAGAAGGTTTGTTGTAGTAAGGTGTCACGAGCATGACTGCATCGACACCAATGGATTCAGCTTCTTGTGATAACTGGATAGAAGCACGCGTATTATTAGAACCTGTATTGGCAATGACGGGAACGCGGCCATTAACTTCTTCAGTTACAAAACGGAAGAGCTGTAATTTCTCTTCATGTGTTAATGTCGGTGATTCACCTGTCGTACCGGCTACGACCAAGCCGTCAGTACCATTGTTTAGTAAATAATTAATCAATGAACGTGTTGCATCAAAATCAACATCACCATGTTGATCAAATGGGGTTACCATAGCTGTTAATACTTGTCCGAAATTCATCTAATCACACACCTTTTGTTAATATTTTTCCTGTCCTTCTAGGTGTGGAGGACCAAAAAAGCAACAACGAAGCGACTGGGCCCGTTGTTGCTTTAGAACGTCAAAATGTCCTAAGTCAGATAGCCCTCCATATAGTCGCCTATATGACAGCCCTGCACTTCTTTAATGCAGAACCAGCTTCATGATTGTGAGGATCATCAAGCTTCGGCAAATCCCCCTTTCCTCATGCATCGCAAGAGCTCACTCTCCTCAACATAAGTACTTATGGTGTTTGCGCCTCTATCCTTACTTTAAATTCGTTTAAAATAAGAACGTTTAAGTTGTAATTTTACTGTACCAAAGTTCCCGTACTAAAACAAGTTATTTCCCTGAAAACTTAACGCTTTTATGACAAGCGAGCATGGAATAAATGAAATATGTTAAACTTTGAATGATTAGATGACAGTAGAAGGAAATAGGAGGTAGTAAGATGGACCAACACATCGTCTTTTTTGACTTAGATGGGACATTGCTTGATCGTTCTAAAAGTGTACCTGAATCAGCACGACAAGCGGTCCAAACGTTAAAGAATAATGGGCACATCGTCGCGATTGCAACTGGACGTGCTCCGTTTATGTATGAACATGTAAGGAATCAATTAAATATTGATACATATATTAGTTTTAACGGGCAATATGTAGTGTTAGATGGAGACTCAATTTACCGCAATCCACTTAAACCTGAAAGTTTAGAACGTATGGTGAACCAAGCAAATACTAACGATCATCCAATAGTTTACCTCGACCAAGAAGATATGAAAGCCAATGTTCAATCGAGTAGTTATGTGTCTGAGGCGATTGCGACATTGAAACTTGGCCAAATAGCTGATTACGACCCGACGTATAAAGAACGTGATATTTATCAAGGGTTACTGTTTTGTAAAGCGGGAGAAGAGCAAGAGTATGAAGCGGCATACCCTGAGTTTGATTTTCTCCGTTGGCACCCTTATTCAGTTGATGTGATTCCTCAAGGCGGATCAAAAGCAGAAGGGATCCAACATGTGCTAAAGCAAGTTGAATTACCAGAAGATCGCGTCGTTGTCTTTGGTGATTCCTTGAATGACTTAGAAATGTTAGCGCAATTCAAGCACAGTTTTGCCATGGAGGACGGTCACGACCGCGCGAAAGAAACCGCATCATATATAACGCCTGATGCTGATCAAGATGGTATTGAGCAAGGTTTGAAAAAAATGGGCTTGATATAAAAAGGAATCCTTTGGGCTCAATCACATTTAGAAGAAATAACCTAATAAATAGTAAACTTAAGCGCTCAGATACTTTTATGAGCGCTTTTTAATGGTAAGATTCAAACTTCTATAGTATTTAATCAAGCTGAAAACACTTATGAGCATGGGGATGGCGACAATAGCAGCTAATATATACCTTGGTGCCCCGTCTAATGTGAATATCGTAGGGTCATAGAAACTTCTAAAATATAAAACGCCCACTGTCACAGAACTTGGTACCATCGCAAGTAGAAACAAAGAAACCCAATTCTTTATATTTAATTCTGAAAGGTCAACTCTTAAACCAAGAATAGTAACTACAATCCACAAAATGAACATGGATGGGAAGCCAATTAATTCTAAAAGTGATACATTAAGTGGATCATTTAAAAGATTGTTAATAAAGACTAGTGAAAATATGACTATTATAAAATTTATTAAATGTTTGGTATCTTCTTTTGTTGATACGGTCATGACAGAATCGAGTGCTTTAGCATATGTTTCAGGAGATTTACCCAAAATATCTTCAACTGACTTGCCGTCTTTCTCACCTTCGATTAAATGCACCTTTGCCGTTTCCAATAATCCCTCGATTTCTGCATCGGTCTTTCCTTTAGAAATTAAATAACTACGCATTTTTTCTATAAAACGTTCGCCTTCTTTTGAAATCATATTTCCATCCCCTTTCCTTTAAGCACTTTGTTTACACTGCAATTTAACTGTTCCCATCGCTCAATAACTTGCAATACCAAGTATATAAATAAAACAGAAATAACTTGTTATTTAGAATATATTTACATTATATCTATATCAACTTGTAATACAAAACATTAATGCCAAATATTTGGTTGTTTATAAACTTTGTGCTTTGTTTAAAGGCATTTTCCAACTGTAAAACTAGCATCATAAACAACAATCAATTTGGCAGTGATGGTCGTGCAAAAGTAGGGAGAGTTTAAATCTATGTATTCTTAGTATTTGCTTGTTCATTAATGTTTTACATAGCCTTATCAGTAATCACATAGCTTTTTACAAGTGTTGAAATAAATATTTTGAACTGTGCGATTCAGTTCTCACGCCTATGTATTTAATTTATAAATTCAGATAAAAAGAAAATTATGTTAAAATTGTCACAAAAATTGTGAAAGTATGTTCTGGAGTGGTTGTATTTAACAAGTTATTGAGTTGAAAAAGGGGGGGATAAAATGGAGGAAACAGATTGGGATATAGAAGAAGTTAAACATTTAAAAACGAAGCAATTAATCCAAAGCAATCTTGTGATGCTGTTGTTATTCGTGCTGATCGGTTATTTTGCTGAGAACGGAAATATATTCGTCCTTTATGGAATGTTTTGTGTATTATTATGGCTAATAGTAGCTGTCACTTTGTACATCCTAACGACAGGAAAGTTTGTTGGTACAAAGACAAATAGGCGGGTGCAGGAGTTTGATAGAACTCAATTAGGAGAGAAACGTTGGAGGAGAAGGAAAATAATCGAACTTGTTTTCATGAGTCTGTTAAGTGTCATTGTTACAGTTTTGACGTTTGTTGAGGATTATGAAACTGCAATCTTTAACTTTCCTATCGATGCTTTTCCGTTTATGGGTGCTTGGTTAGGCTATAATATAGGAGAAATGATCAGAATACACAATTTGTAAAGGTGATCTGAATACTGGAATAACCCTTGTTCAAGTAACGGGTACTGTCATTGTATATGGAAAATAATGATTACATAAAAAACGCTCAGAATATTTTCTGAGCGTTTTAGTTTGTTATTTATAAAGCGAAGAGAGTGGACGAATTGGTTAATACTTAAGTTGTTGTAGCATTCGCAATCGCTTCATTTAATTGACTAACGATATCATCGCCTTCTTCAATACCGATTGAAATACGAACGACGTAATCATTAATGCCAAGATTTTCGCGTTCTTCTTCTGTTAAAGCTCGATGTGATGTTTTGCTCGGGTAGGACACAGTTGTTTCCACACCAGCTAATGTTGGAGCAATTTTAATCCAACCAAGTGATTTAAAAAATGTCGCTACATCGAGGTTGTGAGCTAATTCAATTGTGACGATCGCACCATTGCCACGAGTTGAAACATTTTCAGGATAATAGACTTGCTTCACACTATCATTTTCCTCGAGATGCGTCGCCACTTGTTTAGCATTGGCTGATTGCTCACGCATACGTAAAGCCAGCGTTTTTGCCCCGCGTTCTGTTAACCACGCCTCAAAAGGACTTAAATTCATGCCTAGCCCGACAACTTTTTTATTAGCAAGAGCGATTAAATCGTTATGTCCTACTAAGACACCTGATGTCACATCACTATGGCCACCAATGTATTTCGTGGCACTATGTACGACTAGATCCACTCCTGATGTATAAGGATTTAATAGATATGGGGTTGCGAATGTATTGTCGACCATTGTTTTTAGATTATGGTTTTTCGCGATTTCTACCAGTATTTTTAAATTTTCGACTCGTAGAAATGGATTTGTAATGGATTCTGTTATTAATAATTTTGTGTTTGATTGAATTGCTTTTTCAATAGCATCAGAAGAGCTGAAGTCGACTAATGTATAGTCGATTCCTAAGCTTGATAATTGTTTGGTAATTAATTGTTGCGTGCCGCCATATAGATCCTGTGCCGCGACAATGTGTTCGCCTGCTTGAATGACGGATAAAATGCCGGCCATAATCGCTGAAATGCCAGAAGAGGACGCGACACCTGCTGGAGCTTGTTCAAGCTGGGCAATGGTTTGGCCTAATTCCGCGGTATTTGGATTATTTTCACGTGTATATAGATAAGGAACCTCGCCCTCATAATACTGTTCGATATGGTCAAGGTCGTGAAACGTAAAGGCTGACGTTTGATAGATTGGCGTTGTTTTCGATGTCGTTGCTTCAGACTGATTAATTTGTTGATGCACGATTTGTGTATGGAATGATTGTTTGGTCATTTGTTTCACCTCGTTGTCGTTATACTATGATTTATAGTATAACCGATACGACTAAGTCGCTGTCAAAAGTTAATCACCGTTACGAATCGTATTGTTAACCATGACATAATCCACTGTTCTTAGTGCTTCGAGAGTTGTGCCACCTGCATAAGAGATCGCTGACTGTAAATCTTCAGTCATGCTTTGTAAAGTGTCTTGTAGAGCGCCTTTATAAGGGACGTGGAGCTTCTTACCTTCGACATTTTTTCGTTCGCCTTTTTGAAATTCAGAAGCAGAACCGAAATAAGTCTTAAAGGTAGTACCTTCTAGAGTAACAAGTTCACCAGGGGATTCATCATGTCCTGCGAAAAGTGATCCAATCATCACCATAGATGCGCCGAAACGAATTGATTTCGCGATATCACCGTGAGTACGGATGCCGCCGTCCGCGATAATCGGTTTGGTTGCCACTTCGGCACACCACTGAATAGCGTTTAATTGCCAGCCCCCTGTACCGAAACCTGTTTTTAACTTCGTGATGCAAGCCTTTCCAGGTCCAATACCAATTTTCGTGGCATCAGCACCTGCTTCTTCTAATTCTTTTACACCCTCAGGCGTGCCGACATTACCCGCGATCACAAAGCTGTTAGGTAATTCGCGTTTAATCGTCTGAACCATATGAATGACTGCGTCTGAATGCCCGTGAGCAACATCAATTGTGATATAGTCTGGTTCGAGTTCTGCAGCAGCTAAATCTTGGATAAGCATGATCTCTTCTTCTTTGACACCAACACTTATAGATGCAATTAGCCCTTGTTGTTTCATCCTTTGCACGAAATTGAAACGACGTTCAGGGTTAAAACGATGCATGATATAGAAGTAATGGTTGTTAGCTAGTTTTTGAGCTAAGTCTTCATCGATTACCGTCTGCATATTGGCTGGTACGGCAGGAAGACGAAACCAGTGTGGACCAAATTGAATAGACGGATCACATTCTTTACGGCTTTGGACAATACATTTATTCGGGATTAATTGAATATCTTCATAATCGAAACATGTGTTCATGATAAATCACTCCTAAAAACGAATGTTTTATAATCTTTGTTGGTTTTTATTCGCTCCAAGTAATACGATAACGGATTGAGTATAATAATTCAATAGGCTTGAGGTAAAAAATGAACTTTATTATAAGTTTAATTAAAATCGTTCGGTTTTTAATCAAAAAACCTACATCTAGTTGAGATGTAGGTTAGTTAGGTTGCCAAATTCTTTCTATTGTAGTATCCGTTTCAGAAATCGTTAATAGATGAACATCTGGATTTGTTAGACGAGAGAAGGCAGCCCCGTAACCGAAATGGTGGAAGAGCAAGGGAATGATACCGCCGTGAGACACAATGGCTGTTGGAGTGTTAGACTCCTTCTTAATATCTTCTATAGCCTCAATCGCACGCTTTCGTTTATTTTCTGGCGAATCAGTTTCGATTGGTGTGAATGAGACATCTTGAAATTGATTGTTTAAATGCGTGAGCCATCGTGAAAATTGTCTCTCATTAATTAATCCTTCGCTAATTCTTCGATCTAGTTCAATCGGATAACCGTGTTCTTGGGCGAAGGGTTCAATCGTATGGACAGCACGTATAAATGGACTGGTTACAATTCGGTCAATCTCGTATTGATTTAAAAATTTTGCTAAACTGTCTGCTTGATGTTCACCTATTGTCGTTAACGGTGCTTCAGGTTCTTGACCAGTCGCTTGTGCATGACGAATGATATAAATATGTTGTGTCATTTGATCACCTCAGTATCTGATTATTTCCCGATGGAGCTAAAGGCTAAACGTTGTGTTGTCATAACAATTATGTAACAATTAAACTATCATTTTTGGATAGAAAGGCGGATATTTGATGTTGCAATGGCAAGAAGAGCGAGTGATTCCTGTCCATATTGACTATGTTTGGGCGTTATTTCAACCAGACCAACTTCAACGAATTATGCCAAATGTCGTGAAGCACGAATTAATTGAAGGTGAGCCTGGTGAAGTAGGAGCAAAATACGAACAATCTTACCAAGAAGGGAAACGTATTGAGACATATATTGTAGAAACAATTAAACATAGCGACCAACCAGATGATAAAAATTGGCGGATTCAGTTTTCGATTGGGAAGGCATTTAAAATCGAAACTGAATATACACTGAAAAAACAAAGTGAGTCAGAGACACTATTTATCTATGAAGGACAAAATGAAGGGACTAATTGGTTCGGAAAGTTGATGATGAAGCTAATGTCTCGAAAAAGTAATGATCAAGTACTGACGACGTTTATGGAACGCGTCGAAGAAGAAGCTAAAAAAGAAGCGGGAGAAGCGTAGTCATTTGGCTACGCTTTTGTATTACCCGATCACTTTTGCCATAAAATTGCGATTACGTGGGCCGTCAAATTCGCAAAAATAGAGCCCTTGCCAGGTGCCTAAGACGAGTTCACCTTGATCAATAATCAGTGTTTGGGCATGGCCAACTGTGCTTGTCTTCATATGTGCAGCTGTATTACCTTCCATATGACGGTCTTGTGAATCATTCCAGGGATAAAGTTCACGGAACCGTCTAAGCATATCCGTTTTGACATCAGGGTCGGCGTTTTCATTCACGGTTAAACCAGCTGTGGTATGCATGGAACTAACAACAATAACGCCGTCTCGTAAGCCAATCTGCTTGATCCATGATCTGATTTCGTTTGTGACATCAATCATTTGGTCATGGTGGTCTGTTTTGAGGTGGAATGTTTTTAACATATTGATTTCTCCTTTAGAAAAAGTTTGATTTTATCTTAACATGAATGAGGGTTAAATGAGGTGAGGTTTGATGACAGGTTTAGTAATTTTATTTGTGATCTTAGGTGTTGTGAGCTTGTTGCTTTATTTAACACCAACATTTTTTGCGGTCAAAAATCAGCATCCGCATCGCACCTTGATTGTCGTTGCTAATCTATTAATTGGATGGACGTTAGTAGCCTGGATTGGTCTACTAGTATGGTCGATGAAACCTGAATGGCAGTTTTAATAGTGCTATTTTTTAATGACAACCTTTGTTAAAGTCCGTTGTCGAGATTGTGATACGCTCCCGGTGGACGCTTTCTGCGGGCACGGCTCGAGCCTCCTCGCCCAAAAAGCGCAGCCTGTGGGGTCTCGAGACTCGTGCTATTCCCGCAGGAGTCGCCACCTTCGCTTCTCACAATTCAACAACTTAGTGCTAGATTAATAGAAAATCAATGCTAAACTTTAACAGAGCCGAACGATAAAAGACATTTGAATAACTTACCAAAAAGCTGTGAAATCCTGTTGTGTCAGGGGTCTGAATGATTCTGAGTGACATCCATAATTTGGATTCCTTAATACCCTTGTCCTGTTGCGAGGTCACCTCCATACTGATAGGCGTTGGGGGTCAACAAAAAGGAGGAAATTTTAAATGTTAAGAACAACAGGATTAACGATCTTAATGATCATGTTGTCAGTGGTGTTTGTTGTCACACCAAGTTCAGCTGATATTGAACGACAGTATGAACAAGTACAATTCAATAATACAAATTGGTTCAATGTTTGGGATTGGTTTAACCAGTATGAGCAGAATCAAAACAATGATCAAACAGGACAACAAGAAAATACTCAACAAGATGAGAGTAATCAACAAGAAACAGAACAAGAACAAGCAAATGATCAAATAGAAGAATCTAATCAAACAGAAAATGAACAAGCTGATCAGTCAACTGAAGGGCATTCTTTCGAAGAACAGGTTGTCAATCTAGTAAATGAAGAAAGAGAGAAACGCGGATTACAGCCTTTAACACTTTCAGGAGAACTAAGTAACGTTGCTCGCGATAAGTCACAAGACATGGCGAATCAAGGTTACTTCAGTCACCAGTCACCGACGTATGGTTCTCCATTTGATATGATGTCAGATTACGGGATCGATTATCGTCGTGCTGGAGAGAATATTGCGCAAGGACAACGCTCTCCAGAGTCTGTTATGCAAGGTTGGATGAATAGTGAAGGGCACCGCGGAAATATTCTAAATAGCCAATTCACGCATATCGGCGTTGGCTATGTAGAATCACAAGGTACCACGTATTGGACACAAATGTTCATTACTAAATAGAAGCTCATAGAATGAGGATGTGCTAATAGGCGCATCCTCTTTAATTTTGAAATAACTTCTCTAAGTTATTTCAAAACTATGCTGATTTATGAGATAAGTTCGATTGATTATTTCATAACTGAGGGGAAATTTGAAATAAATTCAAAATCTCCCTAGGTTCTTTAAAGCGAATGAGTCGTATGCTATAATACTTCTGGAATTGAATACGGGGCATTAGCTCAGTAGGGAGAGCGTCGTGCTGGCAGCGCGAAGGTCATCGGTTCGAGCCCGATATGCTCCATCGACCAACACAAGCCGAACAATTTGGCTTGTGTTTTTTATAACACCACAAATGACTTCCTCGTACTATAGGGAGAATTGATGACAATTCAGCTAGTCTATCATCATCTCGATACCAAGTCCTCCCACTCGTGCATCATTTTTTCGATTTCCCAAGCTTTTCATGTTAATTATAGGAGAAAATAGCGTATAATGTAGTTAGTTACTATACAGAAGGGGCCATAACTATGATTAGAATGTTGTTGGTCGTAGCCATCGTTTTCGGAATTTTATATTTCTTTCCGGTTCAACAGCTCATTACAGATGGGGAAGACCGCGTTACGATAGGTGAAGCAACTGAAGATGCGCAAGAACGCTTTTCGTCGATTGATTTCGAGTCAGTGGCTTTGCAGGTTGTTAATACAGTAGACGATATGGCAGATAGACTAATGAACCTCGATCAAGAGGCGACACCAACGTTTAACCCAAGTCAGATGGAAAACCAAGAAACGACGAATGATATAGATACGGCTGATTTTGAGATTCAGGAATTAGAGGAAGAAGTTCATAAACTTGTGAACGAAAAACGAGCAGAACATGATCTGAATCGCTTAGAATTCTCAGAAGAAGCAAGTGTTGTAGCCCGAGAAAAATCTCGTGATATGGCAGTCAATAATTACTTCGCTCACGAATCGCCGACTTATGGAAGTCCATTTGATATGATGGACGAATTCGGATTAACTTACCGGCAAGCTGGAGAAAACCTAGCGAAAGGTCAGCGTACAGCTGAACAAGTCATGGAAGGTTGGATGAACAGCGAAGGTCACCGTGAGAATATTCTACATGAAGACTTTACTCATATTGGGATTGGGTATGTGAAAGACGGTGGTCAAACTTATTGGACACAAATGTTTGTTGGTAAATAAAGAAGTCGCATCCGTTTAAGGGTGCGACTTCTTTCGTTACCGAGGAATAATCGGTAAAAGGATATGTGAAGGATGTTTATCATCATGATAGATAGTTTGTTTGGCGATTTGAGTTTTGGTCGTATCTTTTAAAGTTGCGCCTGTATTTGGGTTCACATCATACACAGGGAAGTTGCTTGATGAAATTTGGATGCGTATGGCATGCCCTTGTAAAAAGACCTGACTTGTAGCCCAAAGATCAATCTCGAATAAAGTTATATGATTAGCTTTAAAATCAGGATGTTGGTGTGTGGCACGAACAATTCCTTCAGTGACATTGATTGAACGGCCATTTGGCAATACATCAGTTAATTTCACAGTAAAGTCTGTATCAACTGCGTCTGATGATGCGTGAATATAAGCTTTAACAGGTCCTGTTATTTCAAGAGGTTTAGTTAAAGTTTCGCTTGTAAACACAAGCACATCATCGCGTGATTCTATATTTTGTTGATCTAGCGGTCCTGTATTAACATTATGCATTAATAACGTTGGACCACCTTTTGTTGGTACTGGATCTTCTGGGGCGTAATCATATGTTGAATAACTAAAAGTCTCATTTGGATGTTGAAAGTCTAATCCATCATTGGTGACATATAACGGTTTGTAATTCGTTCGATTAAGTGGCCATTCATATTCAGAACGCCATTGATTATCCCCCATAACAAATAATTGAATAGGAGCTTCACGGTCTACTAAATCATTAGAAATTCCTTTTAACCAATAATTAAACCATTCAATATGAAGTGACGTTAGATCGTATTGACCGTTTACCTGGTCATCTGATGCTTTTAATCCGAAATAACGCTCACCGAAAAACGGACTGAAAACACCATGCCCCCAAGGACCGATGATTAATTTTTGATTGTCATTTTGAGGGTGCATTTTAGCATAATTATCAATGGTTTGATTGAGAAAACAATCATACCAACCAGCCAAATGTAGTCCAGGAATATTCACATTCTCAATAGAAAATTGATCCTCATTCTTCATTAGATTATTGTTCATATAACGAACGTATAAATCATATAAAGCTGGGTGCTTCTTAGCAGGAGGCCATGCCTCATATGGTGTATAAGAGTGCCACTGGAAAATTTGCTCTAGATCGTTTAATAGTAATTCTTCTGTTTTTTCGTATTCTGTGTTTGACTGTTTGCGTTTTAAATAATCAGAGGCAACGGAGTCCAATAGCCAAGTTTGTAGCTTGCCTAATTCGACTGCGCCATCTCGATATGAGAACCCATTCGCGATGTCATGTCCTGTAAATGCAGGGAATATTGCTTTTAACGAAGGGGGATTTGTCATCGCAGCAAATAGTTGTGTGAAGCCATAATAAGATAGGCCAAACATACCGACATGACCATTACTATAGGGTAATGAAGCAGCCCATTCAATACTATCATATCCGTCATAGAATTCTTGTTGAAAGGGGTGGAATTCACCTTCAGATGAAAAACGACCTCGTACATCTTGAATAATGACGACATAACCAGCTAATGCTATTTTAATGGGATCAATATAACGATGAGAGAAATTTGGTAGGTTTTTATTATAGGGTAATCGAGTTAAAAGAGCTGGCCACTCACCGTCTTGATTCGGCCGATAGACATTTGCATATAATGTTGTACCATCACGTAATTCACATGGGATGTCACGTTCGATTATGATTTGTTCAGACATCATGTCACTCCTTCATAGAATTTGATAGTAAAAGGTCTGCCTTGTATTAAGGCAGACCAATTTTTATTATTTAATGGGGGAGCTTAGTTACCTAGCATTTCGTCAACTTTATCTTGGTTGTTATCGATCCATTCTTGTGCCACTTCTTCTTCATTTTGCCCGTTTTCGATTTTGACAATCATTTCTTCGACATCTTCGATAGGAATACTCCAGTTAGAAAGGAAGTCGTATACGTCAGAATGATCTTCGGAAACTTGATTGTTCGTAACAACGTGAATAGTTGATGATTCGAAAAATTCACCTGATTCATCTTCAATTACTTTCAGATCAAATTCATTAAACATCGTGTGTGGTCTCCAACCATAGAAAATAACTGGTTCTTCGTTGCTGATTTTACGTTGAGCTTCAGCGATCATACCGCCTTCAGATGAGTTAACTTGTTCGAAATCAAGATTGTTAGCTTCAATAAAGTTATCGATCTCTTCTGTTGCACTTGCACCTTCTTCAATACCGTAGATTTCGTTGCCAAACATGTCTTCCTTGCCTTCAAGATCAGCAGTCGTTTCAATACCTTCAACATATGTTGGAACGACTAGACCTGATGATGCGTCTTCATAACTAATAGATGTACTCTCGATTGAATCTTCATATTCATCAAAGTAGTTTTGATGAACTGGCATCCATGAGTCCATGAATACATCAATGTCACCGCGAGAAAGTCCCATGAAAATTGAACTTACATCAGCTTGTGTCTCCTCAACTGTGTAACCCATATCTTCAATAATTAATTTTGCGATCTTTGTAGGAGGGACGGTACTTGTCCAAGGGGTAACTCCCATTGTAATAGTACCTTTATCTTCTGATGAGCCATTGTCACTACTGCCTTCACCGTTGCTGTCGCCAGATCCGCCACACGCAGCAAGAGCGATTAGAGCGAAAGCTGTTAACGTTATTGATAGTTTCTTCATGAAAAATCTCTCCTTCATAGTTTAATAGTTTTATCTTGTATTTTGGCCGATTCCTTGAGTGATTCGGTCAAGAATAATCGCTAGTACAACAATTCCTAAACCACCGACAAGGCCGAGGCCAATATTAACACGTGAAATAGATGTTAATACTGTTGCTCCTAGTCCAGGAGCGCCGATCATTGAGGCGATTACCGCCATTGATAGGGATAACATAATGGTTTGGTTAACACCTGCCATTATGCTTGGTACTGCAAGTGGTAATTGAACTTTAAATAAAAGCTGTTTCGACGTGGAGCCGAATGCTTTGGATGCTTCGATCACTTCTTTTGGTACGTGTCGAATACCTAGGTTTGTCATACGGACAGCAGGAGGAGCTGCGAAGATAAATGTCGCAATCACTGCTGACACGCCACCTAAACCAAATAGTAAGACGGCTGGAATTAAATAAACGAAACTTGGTAGTGTCTGCATGAAATCCAATGTTGGTCTTACAATTGCTTGAATCTTATTATTCATGGCACTAAAGATGCCGACTGGAATACCGATCACTAATGAAACAAAGGTTGATACAATTACGATCGATAGGGTATTCATCGATTCTTCCCAAATATCGACGGATCCAAGGTAAAGCATGCCAATCAAAGTGAAGAAGGCGAGACCTTTACCTCCTAGTCTCCACGCGATTAAAACCAGGATTAATGTAAATAATTCAGCTGGAATGAACAATAGTGTATTAGTAACGAAATCAACGAAACTATTTAAAACAACACTAATCGATTCAAATGCACTACTGAATGTTGGTAAAAACCATTCATTAACAAATGTATTTGTCCATTGTTCTAACGGAAAGTAGAAATAGTTCATGCTTCAGTCACCTCCTCGTCATGTTCTTTACCTAGAACAAGCCCTGAAAGAATAGAGACGCGTGAAATAATGCCTAGTAGTTTGTTGTCTTCATCGAGGACAACAATCGGGTACTTCGTTTCTACAGCAATCCCGATTAAATCATTCAAAGGTGTATCAGGTGTTGTCTTATGAATATCTTGTTTTAATACATCTTCCATAGGTATGTCTTCTTTGTGTGAGCGGATCGCATCATCAATCGTTAATAAACCTTGAAAACGTTCATCACGGTCGACTACGAAAATACTTGATGCTCCGAACTCTTCCATTTTACGGACAGCAGTGCGTGGTCCGTTTTTATATGTTGTTAATACTTCAGGTCTTCTCATGACTTGTGATGCATCTAATACTTTGGAACGGTCAACATCTTTTACGAAGTTGCTTACGTAATCGTTTGCAGGGTTTTCTAAAATTTCTTCCGATGAACCAATTTGTACAATTTGGCCATCTTTCATAATAGCAATTCGATCACCTAACTTAAGGGCTTCGTCCAAATCATGTGTAATAAATAACACGGTTTTGCCGAGTCGTTTTTGTAAACGAAGTAGTTCATCTTGCATGTCTTTACGAATAAGTGGGTCAAGTGCGCTGAACGCTTCGTCCATTAATAATATGTCCGTATCATTAGCTAAGGCGCGGGCGAGCCCGACACGCTGTTGCATCCCACCACTTAATTCGCTTGGGTAACTGTTTTCGTACCCATTTAGACCAACGTCTACGATCGATTGTTTAGCTTTTTCAATTTGTTCTTCTTTCTCTACACCTTGAATTTCTAAACCGTAAGCAACGTTTCCAATTACAGTACGGTGAGGGAATAGGCCAAAGTTTTGGAAAACCATGCCTAGTTTCTGACGTCGAGCTTCAATCAAGTCTTCTTTATTCATGTTGGTAATTTCTTCATCATCGATATACACTTGACCAGATGTTGGTTCAATCAGACGGTTAACAAGTCTGATGAGTGTTGATTTACCACTACCAGAAAGACCCATGATAACGAATATTTCGCCTTCTTCTACATTGAAGGAAGCTTGGTTTACACCAACAGTATTGCCTGTATCAGCTAAAATTTCGTCTTTTGAATAACCTTGATTTAAGCGTTCTAATCCTTGTTTTGGGTTTTGACCAAAAACTTTTGTAATTTGACTTACAGAAATTTTACTCATAAACATTCTCCTTTATCGAAAGGGAAGAGGAGGGATTATTGTTGACGTTTAATCCCAATCGTTCTTCCGGCTTGTTTCGGTTTGTCTAAATGTTCATGTTCACGCCAAATGGATTGGATATTGGCTTGGACTGGTTCGATAAACGGTGCTGGTTTGCCGGTTGTTTGATCGATTCCCATCAGCATTTGTTCACTTGTTGCAATCAGTTCGTTTTGTTCATTAATCATGGAAAATAACACATGTAATCGTTTAGCGTCATAATCCATTAATTGCACTTCTACGCTTAATGGTTCATTTTCGTGTGCTTCTTTTAAGTAGCAAAGATGGGTTTCGAGTGTGAAAATGGTATAAGCTTCCTGTTCAATAACTTCTTTGTTTAGTCCGATATGGTCCATAAATGCATCCACAGCATGACTGAACATTCGAGCATATTCGGCATCATTCATATGACCGTTGTAATCGACCCATTCTGAATGAACATGATCTTGGTACTTGAATGGTTGCATGATTTCACCTCGCTTAAGGCCAATAATCTTCTACTAAATCAATGAGTTTAACGAGAAATTCATTGCGTTGTCGTTCTAATTCAGCTACGGAACGATCACCAGCGTGCGTTTCACAACCTGCAATGACTCGTTCTTGAAGTTCTTCGGTCAATTCAGGTGCTTCTAATTTAGTCCAAGGTAGTTTTAGGGCAGGACCAAACTGTTCAAGCATATGGCGCATGCCTTCTTGACCACCCGCTAAATGGAAGGTCATGAATGGGCCCATTTGCGCCCAGCGAAGCCCTGCACCGTATGTGATCGCTTTGTCTACTTCCTCAGTTGTAGCAATGCCGTCATTAACTAAATGTAATGCTTCTCGCCATAAAGCTTCCATTAGACGATCAGCTACAAATCCTTCAATTTCTTTTTTTATAATCATTGGTTTCATGCTAGCTGACTCATAGAATGTATAAGCTTGTTGCTCGAATTCTTTTGCTGTTTCTTCACCGCCAACAATTTCAACAAGTGGTAATAGGTAAACAGGGTTAAATGGATGAGCAACAACAAATCGTTCAGGGTATTTCATCTTTTCTTGTAGTTCAGTTGGTTTTATACCTGAAGTGCTTGAACCGATTATGGCAGTTGATTTTGCGAATTGGTCTATTTCTGCCAAAACATGTTGCTTTAGTTCTGTTCGTTCAGGTACATTTTCTTGAATTAAATCCGCATCAAGTACAGCTTCTTCTAAGGAAGAAACAAATGTTAAGCGATCTCGACTGGCATCTTCATGGAGGCCGAGTTGTTCAACGGATTCCCAAGCATTATTTATTGATTGTCGAGCGCGATTTTCCGCACCATCTGCAGGATCAAATGCCACGACATCGAATCCATTAGCGAGAAATCGAGTAATCCAGCCATTACCGATGACACCAGTTCCGATGATTGCGACTTTTCTAGATGTTTGTTCGTTCGACATATGACTTGCCTCCCTATGGTTGTCTTAGGTTGTATTTTTCACGTGCTTCTTGTGGTGTCATGATTTCAATATTGTTTGTTTGAAGTTGTTGGACAGCTTGATCGACGAGTTGTTCATTAGTTGCTAAAACACCTTTTTTCAAGAAGATATTGTCTTCTAATCCAACACGAACATTTCCACCTAGTAGAGCAGCTTGAGTCACCATTGGTAACTGCATTCGTCCAATGCCAAATGCTGACCAATCAGCGTTTTTTGGAATACGACTTTTCATATAGCTGATTGTTTCAACATCTGATGCAGCACCCCAAGGAATGCCTAAACAGAATTGATACATTGGATCACCGTCAATTAGTCCTTCTTGAACGAGTTGATTTGCAAAACGGATATGCCCAGTATCAAAACATTCTAATTCAGGTTTGACGCCACTATCTTTAACAAGCTGGGCTTGTTCTCTTAGCCAATCAGTTGGACTCATATAAATCATGTTGCCGAAGTTTGTACTTCCACAATCAAGCGTGCACATTTCAGGTAATAATTCACCAACTGGTTCATGGCGTTCCTTTGGTGTTTGGATATCAGTGCCATCACCACCAGCAGCTGGTGTATCTAAATTTGGAATAAAATCCCCGCCACCGCCAGAAGTGATATTAATCAAAACATCAGTCTCTGATTCGCGAATGCGATCGACAATTTCACGATAATGATCAATATTATGGCTTATGCCGCCAGTTTCAGGATCACGAGCGTGAACGTGTGCAACTGTTGCACCAGCTTTTGCTGATTCAATCGCAGATTCTGCTATTTCTTTAGGTGTTACAGGGACGTTCGGATTTTTCCCAGTTGTATCGCCAGCACCTGTGACAGCGGAAGTTAACATTACTTTTTGTGCCAATTGAATCCTCCTCTTATATATTGTTCTGTACGTACGACTTATTTACTTTACCGCCCGGACGGTATGAAACTCTGTTTTGTACTTTACCATCTGGACGGTTTTTAATCAACAGCTAATGTTGAATTTTTGAGAATATTGTCGATAGTGAAGTCGAGTGAAGTGTTGATCTGCAAGGGGTTTGGAAGGGGGGAGGAAAATATAAAAAAACCACTGCTAATTAGCAGTGGTCGGTTAAATTGAACGTGAATTATGAATGGTGTTCGGATGAAATATACATGTCTTGGATCCACTTATGAAGTCTTTTATAAACTTCTTTCTTCTGTTCTGGGTCGATTTGATAAGTTTCGAATAGTTCTGATAACCAAATGCCATCAGTGGCTAAACGAATAATTGTAGCATCAATTGGGTCTAATCCGTCATTCTCAATGTTGGTTTGCCATTCTTCATAGGCATCATGAAGAGGTTCTAATAATTCGGGTTTTACAGCTTTTGCTGCTAGTAGACCAGAATGCATTTCTTTATTCGGATAGCCTTGATTAAAAGTGACATTTAAGAAAGCGCGAGTCCATTTGCCTTTATCGAGCGGATCATCTTCGACGTTTTGGGCTATTTTGGTGCGGTAGTTATTAGCTAAGTGATCCACCATCCCTTGAACTAAGGCTTCTTTTGAAGGGTAGTGATAAAGAAGGCCGCCTTTACTAATGCCTGCTTCTTTTGCTACGGATTCAAGTGTTAAGTTAAAAATCCCTTTGTCATCAACAATCCGCGATGCCGCGTTCAAAATTTCAATCTTTCTAGAGTTTTTCCCCATAGCATCATCCCTTTTTGGTAAATAGCTTTATCCCTTTCAATACTATACTATCTGGACGGTTTGGTTTCAATTATTTAGGATAAATTTTTAATATTTCATTTGGAAATTATAAGAATTTATAGTTTTCCACCCCTATATTAACTAAATCTCTGATAAAGTTTAGTATTAAATTTGAAAGGTTTAACACTGGGCTATAGCAAATGTATCTTTAAAAGTTATTTGAAACTATTTAGGGTCTTGAGATGCATTCAACTTCAATAAATCAATTATTGAGAATTGTTCATGGTGTAAGTTTTCTTTGGCCGGGCCTTCAATCACTTCACCTTTACATGTGAAACGTGAACCATGACAAGGGCAATCCCAAGTATTTTCGGCACTATTCCAATTCACTTCGCATCCTGCATGCGTGCAAGTAGTATCGACTATATAAAGTTGATCAGAATCGGCTTTATAAACCCCTTTACGTTGGCCGTGCAATAACATGGTCGTTGCCTGACCAGGATTTAATGACTCTAAATCCCCTTTAGGATGACTTAATTTATCTTTGAGCAAGTGTTTCGTTACATCTGTGTTTTCTTTAATGAACGATGTTAACCCTTTAGTCACACTGGATCTGGAAGGTGAAAAGATATTTTGTTTAGGGTCTGGTTTGTTTAATACATCATCAGTCATCATCTTAGCAGCTGCTGTACCATTAGTCATGCCCCATTTCCGGTAACCAGTCGCTAATAATATATGAGGTTGTTCTTTTGAAACTGGACCGATATAAGGAATTTTATCCACGGTAACAAGGTCTTGAGTCGACCATTGATAATCAATGGGTTGTTTGGAAAAAATGGCTTTAGCATCCCGTTTTAACGCCTCATAATGCGTTGACATATCTTCTCCTTGTCCTACCTTATGACCCTCACCACCAAACAAGATGTATGACTGGTCATTGATTGTGGTTTCTCTAATTGAACGTTTAGGTGAATCGATATTTAAATACATACCACCTGGGTAAGGATCTGCTGTTGGAAAAGCGATCACGTATGATTTCTCAGCATGAAGCCGAGTTGAAAACAATTTATTTTCGGTATAAAAAGGGAAGTGCGTACAAATGAGAATTCGATCGGCTGTTAATTGCGTATTGTCCTCCATAATCACAGATTTTTCTTCGATCGTCCGACCTGCTGTATGCTCGTATAATTTAGTACTCCCTTGATCCAACCGTTGTATTAAATAACTTAAGTAAGCAGTCGGATTGAATTGCCACTGATCTTTCATTATTAAAGCCTTCTCAATTTCTAAATTAAATGGAATACTATCCGCTAATTGACTATTGATGTTAAGTCGGTCATAAGCCTCGAATTCCTTTTCAATTTTGGCGACTCCTTCTGTTGATTCAGTGTAGAGATAGGCATCGTGTTGTTGTAAGTCACAATTAATTTGTTCATCTTGAATAAGTGACTGAATAAGCTGCATGGCTTCGAGGTTAGCTTCGTAATAATGTCTTGATGTTTGGTAATTGTAGCTGTTGATCAATTGATCATATATTAAACCATGCTGTGCGGTGATTTTGGCTGTGGTATGTAGTGTTGTCCCGTTTAAAAGACGTCCTTGATCTACGAGGGTGACTTGCTTACCTGCTTTTTGGAGTAAATAAGCGGCCGTAATACCCGTGATGCCTCCGCCAACAATAGCGACTTCTGTTGATTCATCTTGAGAGAGGGGAGGGTATTGTTTTAAGCTACGAGTTTGATTCCATATGGGTTCATGATTCTGTGCGTTCATAAAGTCAATCCTTTCACGAGTGTAATTCTATATACTCATTAAGGTTGTCGAAAATGTGTCAATATATACTTGTTTGTGAAATTTATCGAAAGATGTCAAAAACTTTTAAACTACTTATACACTCCAAATGGTAGCGAATACATAGATTTTATTTTACAATAGGTAGTAATAACTATTAGAATGTAGTCTGGTTTGTTATGGCTAGCTATTGTTTAGTTTGTTGGAGGATTTATATGCTAGATAAACAGCTCTTAAATCAAGTGGTTCAAAGTGGCTTCGACAATTTAATATTCTTGATGCGTGTGGAGGGTCATAACCTATTCTATTACGAAATGGTTAATGATCTAGCTAAAGAGAAAACAGGCATTACTGACAAAGATATAGGTAAAGAATTGCAAGAAGTTCTATCTGAAGAGCATTATTATAAAATGTACCCTGAGTATGTAAAAGCAGTGGAAATGAATGAAAAAGTAGTATATGAGGATTACTTCCATTCGACTAGTTACAATGAATTAATTAGCGAAACAACATTAATGCCATTAGTGAATGAAGATGGTCAGTGTACTCACATTCTTGCTTCTGTGCGTGATATTACGGATTATCGTCATGCTGAGTTAGCGAAGGAACAGTCCAAACGTCATATTCAATTAAGTGAACAACGCTATAAATCATTGTTCGCTGATAATAGTGATGCGATTGTTTCAATAGATCTACAAGGTACGATGTTAGAAATGAATCAAGCCTTTGAACAATTGACGGGTTATCATAGAGGGGAATTATTAGGGAAGCCATCAACTATTATTACGGACGAAGAACAACGTAAATATGGATTTGCGGCGTTCGAAAGAGTGTTAGAGAAACAGGCTCAATCTTTTGAGTTAAACACGAATTTTAATGGTTATCAACTAGATTTAGATATTAAAATGACACCAATTATTGTGGAAGAAGAAGTTGTTGGAGTTTATGTGATCCTAAAAGATATCACAGAACAAAGACATGCCGAGCGGACTCTAATGAAGAATCAAGAACGTTTCCAATTAATTGCTGAAAGTTCTCATGATTTAATTACGCTTGTAGACGATTATGGCATTATTCAATATGCATCCCCATCGTACAGAACCATTTTAGGTTATTCTGAAGATCAATTTATTGGAGAATCTCTTTTGCATAAATTGCATGAAGAAGACGGTAGTCGTATTCTAAACGCCTTTGATCATGCTAAACGAACGGCTCAACCAATTGCGATGGATTTCCGTCAGCAACATATAAACGGAGAATGGTTGTGGTTCGAGTTACAGGCTAAGCCGATATTTGATGAATATGGTCATTTTTATCAAATGGTCGTAGTCACCCGAAATATTTCCGAACGTAAAGCCTATGAAGACGAATTGAAATCATTTGCTTATCATGATCCGTTGACTAATTTGCCTAACCGTCGTAAATTTAAACAGAAAATACTTGATTACTTAAATGAAGACCGTCGCGGGGAACAATTTGCTGTTCTCATGTTTGATATTGACGATTTTAAACCTATCAATGATACACATGGACACGATTTTGGTGATGAAGTGATTAAGGAGTTTGGCAGGCGGATTGAGTCCAATTTACGAGATGGTGATTTAGTAGCCCGAATGGGTGGAGACGAATTTATAGCATTACTTACAGGGCTTCACTCAGAAGATGATGTCATACAGGTTGTTAGACGGATTCAAGTTACACTGGAAGAGGATTGGTATATAGATCATAAGATTATCAATTTAACAACAAGTATAGGGATTGTTTTTCCAAATCATGATCAAATTACTGATGAAGATTTAATCAAAATGGCTGATAACGCGTTATATGGAGCGAAAGCACTTGGGAAAGATACGTATCAATTAATGACGGTAGACTAATTAGAGACGGTTTAAACCGTCTTTTCTTTTTTAATGCTATAATGGCAACAAGAAAGGGGAAATGGAGAATGCTTTGGATTACGTTGTTATTGTTAGCTGTGTTATTCGTCATTGCCTTAGTCATGACGCTTCAAGTGGCGAAACAGCAAAATCGTGAAATAGAGAGTCGTGAACAACGAGGCATGACAGCTGAAGATGAGATTCAACAATCCCAACAATATGAGACAGAATCTCTAAGGAAGAACATCCCCAATTTAATTAAAATTTATATTGGTTTATTCGTGATTGTACTTGGCTTCATCGTTACTATTTTAATTATTTTGTAAATTGTAACATTTGTCATATATAATTAATTTTTGTGTAACCACAATGTTGATCAACACGTGTTATATTACTAATAAAGCTCGTAAATATCTCCCTATAAAAATAAGCAAGCGATACGGATCCGTGTCGCTTGCTTATTTTTTCGTTTTACGTTTACTTTTTTGAGGGCCACTTATTTTTTGATTAAGTAACTTCATTAAGTCGGCATGCTCTCGTTTGGATACGAGGATGTATAAAAAGTCGCCTGCTTTAATCTCGGTATCACCATATGGTGTGACGAGATCATCGCCTCTTACAATAGCTGCAATTGAAGCCTTTTGGGGAAAATCAATCTCATGTAATTTATAACCGACGATCGCATTATCACGGTTCGTTTGGAATTGCACCATTTCAGCGTTTGCCTTAGCAATTGAAACAAGTTCGATTGAATGGTGTGGTGTGTCTTTTTTAGGTCCCATCAAGCCAAGTTTTTCTGCTACGTAAGATATGGTAGACCCTTGTACTAACGCCGATGTTAAGACAACGAAGAATATGATATTAAAAAATTCATCTGCTCCATTAATTCCAGCCACAATCGGAAATGTCGCTAAAACAATCGGTACAGCCCCGCGTAAACCTGCCCATGATAGGAATAGCCTTTCACGGAATTTGTAATTGAGCCAGATAGTTGAGATGAACACAGCAATAGGTCTTGCGATAAAAATAAGTACGAATGAAATGGCTAGACCTGCGAAAATATTACTTGGGTGAAAGACTTGTTCTGGAAAAGATAAAAGTCCTAAGATGATAAACATCATGATTTGAGCGGTCCAAGCAATTCCTTCATTAAATTGAAAAATAGAATAGCGATAAGTAAGCTCAGAGTTACCAATCACAAGTGCTGCGACGTAAACAGCAAGAAAACCACTTGAATCAATGACTGAAGCAGTACTATAGGTTATTAATGCAAATGCAATCGCTAAGACGGGATAAAGGCCTCCTGATTCTAAATTGATTCGATTAATAGCTAATGAACCTAATTTACCAAACACAAGACCTAAAGCGAGCCCTATTCCCATTTGCCAAAAGAAAGAGGGGATCATTAACCATAGGCTGGTGCTTTCATTGGTAATTAATTCAATGAACATGAGGGTTAAGAAAATCGCCATTGGGTCGTTTGTACCTGACTCTGCCTCGAGTGTCGCACCCATTTTAGCTTTAATATTTCGTTCTTTTAATGTCGCAAATACGGCAGCAGCATCTGTTGAGCCTACGATTGCCCCGAATAGAAAGGCCTCAAGCCAAGAAACGTCGAGTACAAAGTAAACAGATACCCCTGTTAGCATCGCTGTCGCAAGTACACCTAATGTGGCAAGGGAAATGGATGAAAATGCTACTGAGCGGACTGTAGCCCACTTCGTTTGTAGACCACCTTCAAATAAAATAATAATAAGTGCAAGAATACCGATGAGTTGTGCCATTTCTACATCATCGAAATAAATAATACCCAAACCATCACTACCAATAATCATTCCAACAGCAATAAAGAGAACGAGTGACGGGAGGCCTAAACGGCTAGAGAATTTAGCAGCAATAATACCACTAAGAAGCAATAATGCAACGAGGAAAATAACGCTGTCATTACCGAAAGATTGTAAGAACATCGCCTACCCCCTTTGATTACTAATATAATTTTATCACAAATGTGACATTTTATCGTGAGATGTGCTGTGGATATGAGGAAGCTCTTATATTGTAAACATCTGTACGAGTATTCATGTGTATTTAAGCAATTTTGAACCTATGATAAGAGAGAATGAGGTGAGTTTATATTTAGGCTTTGTTAAAGCCCGTTGTTGAAATTGTGATCCGCTCTCGGTGGACGCTTTCCGCGGGCACGGCTCGAGCCTCCTCGGCAACTGAAGGAACTTCGGCTAAGTGCCGGACGTCAATCACAAACGCCGAAGTGACCCACATCTTGTGGGCCTCTGGGGGTCTCGAGACACGTGCTATTCCCGCAGGAGTCGCCACCTTCGCTTCTCACAATTCAACAACTCAGTGTTACATCAGTTGAAAATGAACACTAAACTTTAACAGAGCCTATATTTAAAAAAAAGAGTCATTTGAAATGTTAAAGCTATTGATTAGATAAATAAATCCCCACAAAAATCATTTTGTAGGGATTGTAAAGCGTTTATCTATTTGCTTTTTGTAATTTGTGAATCATTTGTAGTGATTTACCAGTTCCAACTGCAACACATTCAAGTGGATTTTCAGCAATGTGAACGGGAACATCAACTTCGCTTGATAACCACTCAGACATGCCATTTAACAAAGCGCCACCGCCAGTTACAGTAATACCTTGGTCGACAATATCACCGCTTAATTCAGGTGGGCAATTCTCAAGTGTTGCTTTAATGGCTTGTAAAATGTTTTCGAGTGGTTCACGAATAGCTGATTGAATTTCATGTGAATCCAATGTCACAGTCTTAGGCAGTCCTGCGACTAGATCACGTCCACGGACCTCAATAATAACAGGTTCGTGTTCAACGAGAGCATATCCAATTTCTGTTTTAATGTTTTCAGCCGTTCGTTCACCAATAAGCACATTATATTGTTTACGAACATATTGAATAATCGCTGAGTCAATATGGTCACCGCCCACGCGAATGGACTGTGCAGAAACGACACCACCGAAAGAAATAATGGCGACCTCACTTGTGCCCCCACCAATATCAACAACAACACTTGAGATTGGTTCGTCTACTGGTAGACCTGCTCCAATAGCTGCTGCGAGTGGTTCTTCAATGATATGGACTTGTTTTGCCCCGTATTCTTTAATCGCATTTTCAATTGCACGACGCTCAACGGAAGTTGATCCGGTTGGTGCACAAACAATGACATTCGGTTTACGCATCGACATACCTAGTTTTTTACTAACTTTTTTCAACATTTCACTTAACATTTGTGATGTGACTTCATAATCCGCAATCACACCATCTTTTAAAGGGCGAATTGATGTAATATTGGCAGGTGTTTTACCAATCATATCTTTCGCTTCATGTCCCACTGCTAAAACGTTACCAGTTTGTGAATCAACGGCAACAACAGATGGTTCATTAAAGACGACGCCTTTGCTTTTACTATATATTAACAGGTTTGCAGTTCCTAAGTCGATTCCTATTTCTGCGTTTGCAAACATGATGATGCCTCCATCTCTATTTTTAATCTATCTATACATTTCGTAAGTGTATCATGATTTATGAACCTGTGCGTTTAAGAAATTTTGACAAAAAAATTACAGAGGCTCTGACCTCTGTAACATTTTACTTTTGCTTGCTTTGTAACACGTTTGCAAGTGTAGATGCGTCATATTTCTCTATTTTACGACCTTCATAATTACTAATGCCTAATTTCTTAAGCTCAGATACGTACCAACCTTTTGTGCCTACGTACATGATCAAGCCCTCCTTCTTCACGTTAAAAGTATGCAGAGATAATTCTACCATCAAATCTTTACAGACAAAAGAGTTAACCGTAGAATTTATTAGGTATTGTGTCGATTGATTCGTTATAATGAAAACAAATCAAACACCAAAATAAACTATAACACGAATTCACGTCGATGAAAATAATAAAGTTTAGAAAGGTTAATGTTATGTCACATCGTTCACTTAAAGACGTGCAAACCCGTCTTGAAACGCTTCAAACTTACGAATTAGATGAAGGGGAATTTGAAGCGAAGCAGGAAGAAGCCAAGACTTATAATCAGCCCCAAGATCAACTTGTTGCTGGTTACCATAAATTACTTGCTGAAGTATCAAAGCAGATGGACCAAATGGACAATCATATGGGAATGTCACCGACTTGTTTTATGGGTTGTGCGTTTTGCTGCTATTTTCCGATAATCGTCACGCGACTAGAAGCGGATTTACTAAAAACAGCAATCGATCAAATGGAACCGGAGCGTCGAGATCATATTAAAGCGCATTTGAAGCAGTATTTCGACACGTATCAAGATAAGTTAGCACATGTCGAATCACTTGATTTCGACGATGAACAGTTTAAATTTGATTACCGTAAACAATGGTTACCTTGTCCTCTATTAGATACTGAAACGAATATATGTCTCGCCTATGAATCACGACCACTTCCTTGTCGTACGTATGTGAATTATATGGATCCGAAAATTTGCGAACACAATCTTGTGCCAGAAGAAACGGTAAGCTTCGAATTTCTTTACCAAGATTATATGGGCAATTTAAATGAACTAGCTCAGGACATTGCGACAGAGTGCGACGGCGTCATTGATTATCCAGATGATATTTTTGAATATAATCTTCTACCAGTATTTTTAAGAGAATGGGTTGAAGAATTTTCTTAATTAAAGGTTGCTCAACGTTTCAACTAGTTTCAGTCGATTGTCATCAACAGGCTTAACTTGCGTGTCTGTTAGCCATAATGCTGACATTCCTAATTGAAGAGCTGGGGCGATTTCGTTCATAAAATTATCGCCAATCGAAATAGCGTTCTCTGGTGCAACTTGATAGCGATGTAATACATCTTCAAAAATTGCTTTACTATAAACGGGTTTTTTCGCACTTGGAATTAATTCTGTAAAATACTCTTCAAGTTCAAGAAACTCCAATAATCGTTGAGCGTCAACTTCATCACTGTTCGTACAAACAATCAGGGTATAATCATTCACAATGGAAGCTAGATAATCTTTTAATCCTGGTGTTTGTTGTAGGAATCCATCAAGTTCGGACATTTGTTTCTTAGTCTTGTTATAAGAATCTTGGATTGTGTCAGGAGATAGCCCAAAATGGCGTGCGATGGCGTAAGGTGGCCACCAGCCGTCACCAATTGGTACCCAATTGAAGAAGTCGAACTCTTTAGCTGGAATATATTCTGGCGCGTCGCTTACGGTAACGAGATTGTCATTCCAGTCTTTCGCCTCGGTTAATTCGGCGGTAAATGGGTCCCATGTCCAAATCAAGTCACGTTTTCCGTCATAGACTTTCCCGATTTGTAAAGGGTGATGTCCATTTAACACTTGTTCATAAATGGTTTCGAATTGTTGTTGTTCTGTTGTGTTTAAGTAAGCTTTAAGATTATTGGTATGTAGTCGAAAATGTTCTCGCCCTTCATAAAGTGTGCCATCAAGGTCGAAAATCATTAAATTATGTTGTTCGATAAATGCACGGTTCATAGGGTCACCTCATTCAATGATTTAGTATCATTCTATCATAGTATTCTAACATCAACTTAAGTCGATCTATAATTTTTCATGGATGGAGTGACGAAAAGGTTTAAGGTATACGATAAAAGGTTATTATATTAGAATATAAGACAATAAGATATTGTAGGTGATGAAGATTTGATTAAGGTATTATTTATTTGTTTAGGTAATATTTGTCGGTCGCCAATGGCTGAAGCCGTTTTTGCGAATTTAGTAAGTCAAAAGGGGTTAGATGAACATTTCGTCGTTGATTCAGCTGGTACTAGTGATTATCATATTGGTGAACCACCACATAAGGAGACGTTAGAGCAGCTCAAGCTACATGGTATCAATGCCAATGGCTTAACGGGAAGACAACTGAATGAAGATGATTATGTTCATTTTGACTACATGATTGTGATGGACGAAAGCAACTTAAATAATGTCAAATTAAGACATAATGGATCAAGCAAGCCAACCATCAAGAAATTACTAGATTACTTACCAGAAGAAGGTATTCAGGATGTCCCTGATCCTTATTTTGAAGGTGGGTTCGATTATACGTATGATTTAGTTTCAAGGTCCTGCAAGCATTTATTAGATGATATACTAGCAGAAAAAGATCTTTAAAATTCTAGGAGGTTATTTAGATGCGATTATGGCAAAAAGGGATTGTAATTGGAGCACTAACAGGATTTTTATTAAGTTTAATTCAAAAAGATGAACGTCAGCACGTCTTAGATCGTTCGAAGCAAGCAACAGGTAAAATGAAACAAGTTTACCAGCATCCTTCTGACTCCGTTAGACAATTACGTATGAAGTTGAATAATATTATGGTCAATATGGATAAATTCGTTCAACAATTAGATCAAGTTGAACAAAAGATTGACGAGCGAATTGAAGACAAAAACGAACAGTAGGTGACGTGGGTGGTTTTTGAGAAGACGTTTTGGAAAGAGTTGTTTCGACATTTTCAAGATGATGAGATTCCAACGTTAGCAGCAAGCCTAGCTTATTTCTTTCTACTGTCTTTATTACCGTTTTTAATTTTCTTATTAACGTTACTAGGTTTTTTGCCCATTAATGAACAGCAAGTGTTCGATTTAGTCGATTCATATCTTCCAGGAGATACGATGTCACTAGTGAATAGCAATATTAATCAATTAATGGAAGACCAAAACGGCGGCTTATTATCGCTCGGTATCATTGGTACGATTTGGTCTGCTTCAATTGGAGTTAATGGCTTAATGCGCGCGTTCAATCGAGCATATGAAATAGAAGAGGAGCGTTCTTTTTTCGTAGCGCGAGGATTATCAATCGTATTAACGATTTTACTCGTTTTAGCTATTGCGGTTGCTTTAGCATTGCCGATTTTTGGCCGGTTAATTGGGGAATATATTTTTTCTTTCTTAGGTGCTTCGGAGGCATTTTTAGCCACATGGGAAGCTTTTCGCTGGGTTGTATCGGCACTCATGATGATTTTCGTCTTAACGTTGTTATATATGCTAGCACCTAATGTAAGGGTTAAAATCAGACATGCACTGCCTGGTGCTATAGTTGCTATGTTAGGTTGGCAATTAGTTTCGTTAGGATTTTCTTATTATGTGACTAATTTTGCTGCTTACTCGGCTACTTATGGGAGTTTAGCTGGTGTGATTATTTTAATGATCTGGCTATTTTTATCAGGCATGATGATCTTAATTGGTGGCGAAGTTAATGCGATTTTAAATATTCATAAACGGCGGTTTTTATTTCGTTAATCACAAGAATCCCTCGGTTTATTTATCTGAAACCGAGGGATTTGTTTTATGTTGATGATTTTTTAGCGAAAAAAGTGTGAGCGATCATGAAGATGAATATTAGGCTGACAAACAAGACAATCACATAGAAAAAGCTGAATTGCGGGAAGTAGTCGATAAAACTACCACCCAATAAAGGCCCAGCAATACTGCCAAAACTGAACATGACACCACATAAGATATTCCCAGCTGGTAACAATGTGTTAGGCAGTAAATCGGTCATATAAGAAACCCCTAATGAATAAAGCGAGCCGACTAACATACCAGCAATGGCGAAACTTATGATCAACCCAACCACGGACTGCTCAAAAAAGGTAGCTCCAATAAAGGTGATGCTCCCCCCAATAAGTACGCTCTTTAATACAATAGGTCGACCGATACGATCGCTCAACATACCAAGCGGAATTTGTGAAACGATGCTCCCTGCAGCGAAAAATGGAATGATATAGGAAATGGTTGAAACGTCATGACCAAGTCGCATCGCGTAAACTGGAAAATTACTATGCAAGGTCGTTTCTAAAAAGCCATATGTAAACGGAGCTAACAAAGCGATCCAGGCATATTTCATAGCATCCTGAAAACGTTTGGTCGTATTAGTAGTTGTCACTTGTACATCACCATCAGATTCAGGTAACTCATTCTTCACCCAGAACATGAATGACCAGACGATGACACATAAAAGAGAACTTGCGATAAACGGAAGCGCTGGATTAATTTCAACTAAAGGCGTCATGAGTGGTCCGATTGTAAACCCTAAACCGAATGATAATCCGTATATGGCAATTGACCGACCTCGTTTAAATTCTGGAGTAGTCGTTGTAATCCATGTTTGTGTTCCGAAGTGTAAAATATTATCTCCTACACCAACGAGCAATCGCAAAATAAACCAGAACCAAATCGATTCCCAAATCGTGAAGAAAAAGATCGATGAAAAGACGAGCGCCCCACCTGCTAAAATCATCGGTTTATAGCCATACTTGCGAAGTGGTGGTTCTAGAAATGGTGAAATAATTAAGATACCAATATATAATGCAGTTGCGTGTAAACCATTAAGCGTTGATGAGACACCTTCACTTTCAAGTAAAACAGAAATAAGCGGGAGTAACATCCCTTGCGAAAAGCCGGAAATACCAACTAACCCAACAAGGACAGCAAAACGTTGACGTGTTGACATGAGAGAACCTCCCCCCCCAAAACAAGATGGTGTTATTGTATCGTAACATCGTGTTAAAATAAAAGTCGGACAAACAAGTAAAAGGAGTGTGCTAAGATGAAATTTAATGTAACAGATGAACATATTACGACTGATTTACCGTATGAACAAATGACGATTTCTGGCGATGAAGATGAAGGTTTTCGACCATTCCAACTCATGGTATCATCATTAGCGGGTTGTAGTGCGCTTGTTTATAAACGTATTTTAGGCAAACAGAAGGTCGATTATGATGAAATGACGATTGAGGCGGATGTAGAACGTAGTGAAGATGCCGTGAATAAAATCGAAAAAGTTCACTTACACTTTAAAGTAGTCGGAAGTGATTTAAACGAAGACAAACTACAAAAAAGTCTAGAAACAGCTTCTAAGAACTGCTCAATGGTTCAATCTGTCGTTCCAACGATTGAAGTCAATGAGACAGTTGAAGCGATTGAGAAGGAGTCGTAACATGACAGACGAGAATCATCTAGAATCAGTGAAAGCAAGGTTACAGCACTTGCTTGATCAAATTGAAACAGCAGATCCTGAACAACTGACTGTTGAGGACGTCGATCGCTATTTAAGCTTGTTGAATGAAATGGAAGACAAACTAAAGCAATAAAATAATCAACTCCCGCATAAATTTTTTATGAGAGGGGGTTGATTTTTTAATTAGCATATTTTATTGTGATAAAGTGTTAATGAAATAAAAGAAAGGGAGAACGAAACGATGGCTATTGCAGTTATAATATCTGTTATATTAATGAGTGTTTTAAGTTTATTAAAAGTCAATGTGTTATTGGCAATTATCATTTCTGCCATGTCAGCTGGTTTGATAGCTGGATTACCATTCACAGAAATTGTATCGATCTTTACATCGAATATGGGCGGTAGTGCTAATACAGCTCTAAGTTATGTGTTACTTGGTGGATTTGCGATTGCAATCTCGTTAACTGGAATTACGAAAGGACTTGTTCAAGGGTTGCGGAGCGTGATGTCTGGGCAACGTGTTGCTTTAATGGTTCTAATCGCTTTAATTGCATCCTTATCACAAAACGTGGTGCCAGTGCACATCGCCTTTATTCCAATTCTAATTCCGCCATTGCTTGCGTTATTTGATCGAATGCAAATTGACCGACGTGGTGTTGCAACGGCATTAACGTTTGGTTTGAAAGCGCCGTATATTACACTGCCATTCGGATTTGGACTTATTTTCCAGGGTATTGTTCGTGATAATATGGCCGAAAACGGAATTGATATCACTCTAGGTAGTGTTACTCAAGCCATGATTGTGCCTGGTTCAGGTATGCTTCTTGGTTTAATTATTGCACTCGCTATTACGTACCGGAAAAAGCGTGATTACAGTCAAATTGAGCCAAAAGGGCAACCTAGTGACATAGAAGATGATGATACACCGTTTAAATTTGAGTTAAAGCATGCGATGACGATTATCGCAATTTTAGCTGCTTTGGGTGTGCAATTTGTTACAGAAGAAATGGTATTAGGTGCTTTAACTGGCTTAGTCTTAATGTTCTTACTTGTTGCTGTACCATATCGTCAAATTGAGAACGTCATGAGTCGTGGTATAAGTATGATGGGGATGATTGCCTTTATTATGCTTGCGGCATCAGGCTTTGCTGGTGTATTAGAGGAAACAGGTTCAGTTGAAGCATTAGTTGATGCGTCATCTGGCATGTTAGAAGGTAACCCTTGGATTATTGCAACAGTTTTATTACTCGTCGGGCTTTTCATTACGATGGGGATTGGAACGTCATTCGGTACGATCCCAATTTTAGCTGTTTTATATGTACCGATTGCGACAGCTGCTGGCTTCTCTCCGCTTGCGATTGCGGTCTTAATAGGTACCGCTGGTGCATTAGGTGACGCAGGTAGCCCAGCATCAGACAGTACACTTGGTCCAACAGCAGGACTGAATATGGATGGTAAACATGATCACATTTGGGATACATGTGTACCAACCTTCTTACACTTCAATATTCCGATTTTCATCTTCGGCCTAATTGGTGCTGTGATGCTATAAATCATGTGACCTCCCCTTTTTGGTAAAGGGGAGGTTTTAAATTGTTAAACAATCCCCTCACTTTGTCTCATAATTGAGCATCTTTGTTTAACATTATAGCCCAATTATTAAACAATATTAGCGGATTGTTTAACAATTGAGGTTTTGGTTGAAGTGCGGTGAAACCTTCCAATTATAATTTTCGTTAAATCATGGCAAAATAATAATAGCATGCAACAATTGGGAGGAAATTTCATGAAAAAAATAACACTGATCATAATTAGTTTGATCTTATGGTCACCACTTATTCAAGCAGAAGAAATATCAAATGAATCGTATGGTTATGGTTATAAAAAACAATATAACGAAGAGCCACCTGATTTAGGTTTTTATGGTCCTTTGATTGAAAAGTACAATGGATTTTACATGGGCGATGATTCTGATAAAACCATATATTTAACATTCGATAGTGGCTATGAGTTAGGTTATATGGAACAGATGCTGGATGTATTAGAAGACAAACAAGTTCCTGCTACGTTTTTCCTATCAGGTCATTATATTGATGACCAGCCTGAATTAGTCGAACGAATGGTGAACGACGGACATATAATCGGGAATCACTCAGATGACCACCTCGACTATACGAAAGCGAGCGAAGAGGAAATACGACAAGATTTAAAACGGTTAGATGATAAAATTAAAGAAACGACTGATCAACAACATGTCACGTATTTCCGACCAGCTAAAGGTGTTTTTAGTGAAAGAACCTTAAAGTTAACCGATGAACTTGGTTATACGAATATCTTTTGGTCGGTCTCGTTAGTTGATTGGGAAGAAAGTCAGCAAAGTAGTTGGCAACAAGCCCTAGATGATGTACTGAAACAGGTTCATCCAGGTGCTATTATGCTGATGCATACGGTCACAGAAGATAATGCTGAAGCACTCAGTCATTTGATTGATGAATTACGGGAACGAGGTTACCAATTTGAATCACTTAATGATCTCGTCTGGCAAAAATACGTACCTTTTGGATAGTCTTAATTTTTTGCGAAAAGGGTAAGTAAAGTTGTAAACTGTATGTATTGAAGCAACCACACAATAAAGGGAGAGGTCATGATGTGGAAAGAGTACTACCATGCAGCGGGGTTATATGATTTTGATTATTCACTGCAACGTTTAAATATGGATCCTCTTATTAACGTAAATTTACGCGAACGATGGGTAGATGTACCCGTCAGACTGGAAAATGGGGATCAGTGTGTTGTTCGTGTTAAAGGAGAAGGGACAACAGAAAAACCGGTCTTTTCTGTTATGTCTGATTATGATGAAGAACAAGATGTCATCTTTGAACATATCCGTAATTTATTTCAGTGGGACCGTGATTTACAAGATGTAGTCGATTTCTTTGAAGATACACGATTAGCGAGATTGTTTTTCGTTCATCCTGGGACACCAATTGTCCGTGATTTTGCTTTGTATGATTCGCTTATGAAAGTAATTATCCATCAACAACTGAATATGAAATTTGCTTATACACTTTCAACGCGATTCGTACAGAAATTTGGTGAAAAGATGGATGGCGCTTGGTTTTATCCGACACCTGAAAAAGTTGCGCAACTGGATTATCAAGACTTAACGGATCTTCAATTCAGTCAACGAAAAGCTGAATACGTGATTGATACGTCACGCGCGATTGTGAATGGTGAATTGGACTTACCAGGAATGGCGAAGATGACCAACCAAGAGGTGATGAAATCGCTTGGAAAAGTACGTGGCATTGGCCCGTGGACTGTCCAAAACTGGTTACTATTCGCACTCGGACGCGAAGATCTCTTCCCAGCTGCTGATATTGGCATTCAGAATGCACTTAAACACGCTTGGAAACGAGAGGAAAAACCGAAGAAAGCAGAAATTGAAGCGGCTGCTGAAGAATGGTCACCATACCGTAGTTATGCAGCGTTGACGCTTTGGCGGAGTATTGAAGGTTAACCTAAGTAAAAGCCAGGTAACAAACGTTACCTGGCTTAAATTATTTAATAGTCAACTTCATCTAATGAAACAGAAGTATCAGACCCATTGCTATCTTCGCCAGAATTTGGTGGTTCTATGCCATCGCATTCTGGAATCAAGTTTGGTTGGGCTCCATAATTAACATTATTACTGTCTGGGTTTGTAGAGATGTCGCCATTTGCGTTTTCAATAACTAAATCACCACCTGCCATATTTATGCTACCGTCAACTGTGTTTAAATAATTGACTGCACTTTGTGTTCTGTTGTGTTTAATCGTTAAATCATTATTTGCTGTAACTGTTGAACCGTCTAATAGAATTCCGTTTTTTAGTAATGTATCATCACCAAAAATGACGGGTCCTTTTTCGTTAAAGAATAAATCATCAGACACGGTATAATGATTCACTTTATATCCACCTTTATAATTAGTTCTATCTTTTAAGCGGACATTTCCACAAGCTAGAAATTCACTATTTGGGTTATTGCCACTTGTTAATGCACCTTCAAAATGTGCATTCCTTTTAATGAAAACTTGAGACAGTCCAGTCATATCCAAAGAATCAAATTTGGCTTGTCCTTCAACAGTGAGCGTATCATTATTTCCGAATGAAAGATTGTTATTAACATAAAGGTCATTAAAGGTTGGACTACATTTGATTGATCCACCATCATTGAGAATGACAGATTGACCATTTTCAATGCAATTTTTCTTTTTGAGATCTACTGATTCATTGATGACCTGGTCTGGGTTTTCAGGCTTATTAGGTACGGTATTACTTTCTTCATCCCATCCTTCGAGGCTGTCTGGTCCTTCACTTCCCATTGAAACACTGAATCTCAATGTTAATGATTGACTAACATCTCCGTCGTAACCACCTACTGTCATCATCAAGACTTCTTGCCCGCCTGTATTTTCTACGGTAAAACCTTCATCAATCATGTATTCTACATCTGGTCGATCTTCGTCGATGGTCACTTGACTAATTTGATCTGTTAAATGATTTTCTAAATTATTTAAAGTGCTTCGATCTGTTGAGAATTCATTTTCTTCAATGTATTGTGCTATTTCTTTTTCTATAAACGTTGCGCCCATTTCAGCAACATGTGTTGCTCGGTAATTCGTTTCGATAATTTCATTTTGGTTTGCGGTCGATAAAACGCTGTTCATCATGACAGTAGCAAAAAACATCATAAAGACAATTGTTAGGAGAACGACGACTAAGATCGCGCCACGTTCTTGATTAATATAACGAGTCATGAATCGTCACCTCCCGCTTGGATTCGAGAAATAGATGAATTTACTTCTAACGGATTAAACCGATCATTTCCTTGTTGTCGTACGACCACGGTAATATCGAAACTCGTTTCTTCAGTAGGGTCAATTGTTTTTGAATCATTTAATGGAATCGAGTCAATAGTAATCTCATATTGAAAGGGTTCACCATTAAACGAAACCGAGGACACCTCATCATTGGTGGGGTTAAGTGAGATTTGAGAGTTATTTGTTTGGTTAATTGTATAAGTTGAACCTGATTGATGCACAGTTGTAATTTGAAATAATAAGCGATTAACATCTGTCTGAGCTTTTGATCTTAGTTCGGACTGTTCATAGTTGTTTAGTGACTGTGATAATATAGAGAAAACAAGACTTCCGACAATAAACGTCAAAACAATGACTGCTAAGACTTCAATGAGTGTAAAACCACGTCGATTATTCATTGTTTGTCACCTCAACATAGGTATAGGTATGTGCAACACGACGGTCATCCTCATTTAGTAGATTAATCGTTACTTTTAAAAGATTATTAGTCTCAGTTTCTTCTTTAATTTCGATTGTTGCGAAAAAGTCGTTATTTGCTACAATTTGTCCGTTATTTTCGACTGATGTTAAATCTAGACTATCAAAAGACTCATAATATCCTGTATCATTAGAGGAAAAGGTTAACTGCTTAACATCTTCTCGTACAATATTAATCAAATTAGATGCTTGAACTTCTTCTTCAGTAACATTTTGCATAGAAGACGTCTGGGTGAACATTGAGAAAAAACCAATAAGAATTAGTGATAATATAACAAGCGCACCAAGTACTTCAACAAGAGAAACCCCGTCACGTTGTTTTAAGATAGTTTTAAGCATTTAGACACATTCCTCGATTTTTGTCATTAGGACTTATATAATATGAATGATAAACGATTGAAGACTACTATGACAATAATTTTGATAAATCATGAATGTTAGTTAATAGAAAGGACGTTATCTGTGCCACGTAAACAAAGGTTACGTATAGGTGAATTGTTAAAACAAGAAGGCTTTATCAATGATCAACAACTGAGCCAAGCACTTGAAGAAAAATCGCCTGATCAAAAATTAGGAGATAAGTTGATTCAGGAAAGTTACATAACAGAGTTGCAATTGATCGAAGTCTTGCAACAGCAACTGGATATCTCACATGAACGTTTGAATAACTATCCATTTGACCGATCTATTTTAAATCTAGTGCCTAAGCAGTTTGCGATTGATAACAGTGTGATTCCTCTTAAACGTGATGGTAATCAGTTGTATGTCGCCACGGCTGACCCACTTGATTATTTCGTGATTAATAACTTAAGACTGCAAACAGGTTTTAAGATTGAGCCAGTAATTGCGATTAAAGATGAAATTCGTCAAAGCATCATGAAAATGTATGAACGTGAAGATTTTACAGATGAATTTGCCGAGCAAGCACCTAAAGAACAACGTCAAGATTTGTCATTAGAAGAGGAATCTTCGCCGGTTGTTAAGTTAATGAATCAACTGATTCAACAAGCCGTTGTTGAAGGAGCAAGTGATATTCACGTTGATCCACAAGAAGAACAAGTCGTTGTACGATTACGAGTTGATGGTGCTTTAAGACATGAACAATTTTTGGCTAAAAGTGTCCAGTCCTCACTAACGACACGTATTAAAATTATGGCTAATCTAGATATTACACAACAAAAAATTCCTCAGGATGGACGAATTAAACGGTTAGTCGAAGGGCGCGATGTTGATTTACGTGTCAGTACCTTACCAACGATATTCGGCGAAAAAGTAGTCATCCGTGTCCTTGATACGATGTCGGTTTCGAATCGAATGGATCAAATCGGCTTCGAACCGGATAATTTAAACAAGTTCCGCACGATGATTGAAAAGCCATATGGCATTGTCCTTTTAACAGGTCCTACCGGCTCTGGTAAGACGTCGACTATGTACGCAGCACTCACGCACTTAAACGAAGAAGAATCGAACCTAATTACATTGGAGGATCCTGTAGAGTATGAGTTAGAAGGTGTTAACCAAATTCAGGTCAATTCCAATGTTGGTTTAACATTTGCTTCTGGCTTACGGTCCATTTTACGTCAAGATCCCGACATTATCATGGTCGGTGAAATTCGTGATGGCGAAACAGCGAATATGGCTGTACGAGCGTCGATTACAGGCCACCTTGTTCTGAGTACCCTTCATACAAACGATTCAACTGGTGCGATTAATCGTCTCGTCAATATGGATGTGGAAATGTTTCTAGTTGGAACTTCGGTAAATGGGATTGTAGCACAACGACTCGTTCGAATGATTTGTCAGGACTGTGAAACCACACGACCAACCAGCCAGTTAGAGCGAGATGTGTTTAATCGTTATGGTATTGATTTAGATGAGGTGAAAAAAGGTAGTGGCTGTGCTACGTGTAATAATACAGGCTACCGCGGCCGGACAGCCATTCATGAAGTGTTGTTAATTGATGAGGTTATACGGGAAGCAATTTTAGATGGCAAAACCAAAATTGAAATCGAACGAATTGCGAAACAGCAAGGGTTCACACGATTGTTCGAGGATGGATTACGGAAGGTTGAACGCGGTGAAACAACATTAGAAGAGGTTTATCGTGTTGCCTCAGAGTAATAGAGTGATGGGGGAATCATAATGGCTTCTTTTAAATATGAAGCCGTTGATTATAACGGTGAGCATCGAAAAGGTAAGCTTGATGCGTATAATGCAGAGTTGGCTAAAGCCCGTTTACGCGATGAAGGGTTGCGCATAGAAATAATTGAAGAAATCCCAAGCACGATTTGGAATAAGGACATTTATTTTGGAAGTCCAGTGAAAAATCGAGATTTTGTTGTGTTTCTACAACAATTCGCTGCCTTGTTAAAAGCAGGCTTAACGATTGTAAAATCTTTAAGTATTTTACGTGAGCAAACAAAGCAGAAATATTTAAAAGAAGCATTATATTATATCGAAATTGATATGCGCCAAGGGAACTCCTTAACAGCTGCGTTGAAAAAGCATCCGCATATTTTCTCCAATATCTTTATCAATATGGTCCATAGTGGTGAAAGCAGTGGATCATTACAAGCAACATTAGAAAAACTAGCAAGCTATTATCAAAAACAATATAAAACCAAGCAAAAGATTCAATCGACTTTTGCTTATCCAGCAACTGTATTTGTCGTAGCTATTGTGGTTGTTATATTCCTAATGATCTATGTCGTTCCGGAGTTTGTCACCATGTTTGAACAGTTTGATGCTGAACTTCCATTGATCACGCAATTTGTTTTAGGAACTAGTGACTTTATGACTAGTTATTGGCACATACTTATGTTATTATCGATTTTAGTCATATTAATGTTTATATTGCTGTTTAAACGGGAACATAGTCGATATAAAATCGATTATTACTTATTGAAATTTCCAGTTTTTGGGACTTTAGTAACAAAGTCTAATATGGCACAAATGTCTCGAACACTGAGCTCATTATTGTATAATGAAGTGCCAATTATCCAAGCCCTTGAATTAACACAACAGACTATTCGAAATCGTGTTATACGAGAAACACTAGACGAAGCACAAAACACACTAAAAAAAGGGCAATCGATTGTGACCCCAATGCGAGACCATTGGGCGTTTCCATACTTAGTGACACAAATGATTGAAGTCGGAGAGCAAACGAATGCTTTACCTGACATGCTTGAACAAGTCGCAGACTTCTATGAAGAAGATGTGGACACTGCGACAGAACAATTTAAGTCATTACTAGAGCCTGTCTTAATCGTATCTTTATCGTTAATCGTTGGAGTCGTTGTACTAGCTATTGTGATTCCAATGTTTGATTTATTTAACCAAATTAATTAGGGAAAAGGGAGAGTTTTATTGATGTTAAAACGCATCTTAAAGAATCAGAAAGGTATTACACTAGTTGAATTACTAGCTGTGATTGTTATTTTAGGTATTATTGCACTTATTGCTGTGCCTGCGATTGCTAATGTTATTGAGGATTCACGTTATGATTCTGTGAAATCAACTGCAATTAACGTGATTGAAGCGGGAGAGTTGTATGCGACGACTAATGATGTGGACTCTGTAAGTCTTTCAGATCTAGAAGCTGATGGATATATTGACTTGTCCGGGTATGGTTATGGTAACGATGATGAGGTAGTTGTTTCTGCGTCAAATTCAACGATTGATGCAACAATCGATAACGAAGGTGACGTTTCAGTTTCATTTAATAATGCTACAGTACAAGATATTAACTCAACAGATGCTTCAGCATTAAGAAATGGTAATGTTAGTGCAATTGGTTCAGGAGCAGATACATCAGGAAGTAGTAATTAAAAGCGCGGTCTAACCGCGCTTTTTTACCATAACAAACTCTCAATCTATTAAATCATACAGGACTGATGACAGGTGATTTGGATAACACTTTACATATTTGTTTTAGGCCTTGTATTAGGCTCGTTTTATAATGTGGTTGGTATGCGTGTGGCTGATGGTGAATCGATTGTGACGCCCAGGTCGCATTGCCCGAGATGTGGTCATGTACTTAAAAGTTATGAACTTATCCCCGTATTATCTTATTTATTTCAAAAAGGTCAATGCCGACAATGTGGCGTGAAGATTTCACCTGTTTATCCGTTTTTTGAAGTGTTAACAGGTGGATTGTTCGTTTACGCTTTTTTTCATATTGGTTTTCACATTGAACTTTTTTTAGCGTGGTTACTCATTAGCTTGCTGATCATTATTACGATTAGTGATTGGTATAAGCAGTTGATCCCTGATCGTGTATTAATTGCATTTGCTATCATCATTTTGGCGTGGCGAATCTGGATGCCAACTGAACCTTGGTATGATAGTTATTTGGCAGCATTACTAGGGTTTGGTTTATTGCTACTTATTGCGATTGTCAGTCGCGGTGGCATGGGTGGCGGTGATATTAAATTATTTGCGGTGTTAGGGCTTTTTTTAGGTGTTCAAAAGACATTACTGACTTTGATGCTTGCCTCAGTTATTGGCACAGTGATTGGCTTAGTTTTAATGGGATTAGGTCGTGTGAAAAAAGGAAAACCAATTCCTTTTGGTCCGTTCATTGCGTCAGGGGCTTTAGTAGCTTATTTTTATGGTGATCCATTAATCAATTGGTATTTATCTTTAATGTTATAGGTGGATGAAATATATGACTAAGAAACAAATCGTTAATCTTGAGATTAGAGATTATGTGATTCGTTATACAGAAAATCGTCGAGATAAAACTCAAGTCGAGCGGATGGGGGAACATTATATTCCAGCGGGCATCATTAGAGGTGGCGTCATTGAAGATCGTGAGCAATTTGAACGCGTGTTAAAAACATGTGTAAAAAAATGGCGTTTAAAACGAAAAACAGTTCGTCTCATTATGCCAGATTCACTCGTTTTTATTCGCCGCGAAGTGTTATCACTTAACATTGCCAAAAATGAAATCCGGAATCATATTCAGTTTCATTTAGGGGATACGATCCATTTGCCTTTTGATGAATCCGTTTTTGAGACAGTTTATATTCAAGAATTAGAAGATGGACATGAAATTAGTTTAATCTCGACTGATCGCTCGATTGCGAATCAATACACTCAAACTTTAAATGATTTAGGCATGCGTGTGGAATCCATCGATATTTCACCACTGAGCTTTTATCGGGTTCTCTATAGTCACAGTGTTGTTTCGAATGAAGATCATCTATTATTAATTAATTATAATGTGGATCAAGTCACATTTAGCGCTTTTCGTTTTCATACGCCGATTTTCTTGCAAGAATTTGATTTAGATTCCAGTGACCAAACAATTGATCAACTAGGTCCTACATTGTCGAAGGAAGATTTTCATGAAGAGACTGTGATGGATGAATTGGAAGATTTGATTATAGAAGTCGAACGAGTTGAACGTTTTTATCAATATATGATTCAAAACTATGAACAGCAGTTTACGCAGATTGCAATCACTGGTGACCATCCTTATTTAGAGGACATTATGGTGACGCTTGAAGAGAGGTTTGAGACACCTGTTGTAACAATTCAAGATGAACAAGTCGTCGGACCTAAAGGGATGACAGTGGCTTCACGTTTTCATATGGTCTATGGCATGGCATTAAAAGGTGGTCTATAATGTTACCTGATATTGACTTACGACCCAAAAAAGAAAAAAAGAATCGCACTGGATTATTTCCGATCATCTTCATACTCGTGGTGACATTGATGGTTGTAGGTGGATTTGGTTATTGGACTTGGACGCTGGAGCAAGATAACGCTTCATTAGAACAAGCATTACAACAACAAAAGCAACAAAATGACGCGTTTCAGTCTGAATTAGAAGGTGATGAGTCCGAACAACAGTCTGAGCAAGTGGAACCATTAGTGACACAAATGGGAGCAGCTATTGTTGAAATGGAGCCCATTATGAAGACGATTACGGGTTATATCCCTCGTAATGGTGATTTAATAGCGTTTAATGAACAAGAAGGTGTCATTGAATTAACAGTTCAGACTGAATCAAATGAAAACGCAGTAGCATATTATCAGGATTTAAGTGGGGTTGAGTCGTTCCATGATGTCATGATTCGAACCATTGATTATATGGAATCAGAAGATTATTATTTAACGAATTATACAGTGTACCTCCAAGCGGAAGAGGAGGAAAACGATGACGAAGCAGAATAAGCGGATGATCTTAGTCGGAATAGCAGTCTTGTTATTGGCTGCTGGTGCATTCTACTATTATGTTATTTTCGACTTACAACAGACGAATCAGGAATTATCAGATGATCTAGATTTTGAAGAACGACGGCAAACTGCACTTAGTGATTCACTAGAGAATCAGGAAGCAGAGGAAGACGTAAATGTCGATACATTGCGCGATCAATTGCCAGAGTCACTAAATGAAAATGGTGTCATTCGTTTATTAAATGATGCAAGTGGTGCCACCAATACTACGATTGAAACAATAAACTTTGTACAAGATGATCGAGTTTCAGCGAATGAATGGTTCAGCGACGTGAGCTCGGAAGAAATGATTGACGTTTTATCAATTGAATTGAGTGGGACATCGGGTTCCCATCAATTGTTTCAGCAGTTCATTAATAGAATCGAACAAGACGCGAGATTAGCGCAATTAAATAATGTGCAACTCCAGCAAAATGAAGGGGACTACACGTTTCAAGTGACGATGACAGTTTTTGCTTATCCGCTTGAAGAAGAATAAGAAGGCTTTCGCTACGAATTTGGGCGAAAGCCTTTTATTTGGTAGCATAATTAACATTTCCACCTAGTTATTTAACAGTTCTTTTAGATTGTCTAACATTCTCGTTGGATTATCGAACAAAGGCGGCACATTGTTTAACAATGCGCCGATTTTGTTTAACAATGTTAGTGCATTTCCTGTCTTTTGAGCAGGATAATGGATAACCATAATAATAGAAGACTGATGATGATGGCGATTCCTGTACTGAAATAAAGGTCCGTTTCGATTTCACCTGAGAAAATGTAGGTGCCAATATAATCTGAAATTAACATCGGGCTCCAAGTAATGACATGATCAAAAATAGACGTGAGGGCATTTAATACAACGACTGTAAAAATAGATAGAAATGCCACAAGCCCAGGCGATGTTAGACAACTGTTAAAGACCATCACGATGCTTAAAATAAGCATGAAATAAAATATATAAAAGATCGCGCTAGTCAACAATTGAGTAAAGGCAAGATCTCCAAATAAAACGGTGACATAATACCAGCCTGTAATGAGTGCCAAGATGATCGACACGCTTAGGAGTGTCATCATAGCTGTGAATTTAGCTGTCATATAATGGCTATAACGAACAGGCTTAGATAAGATTAGCTCATAAACCCCCGTACTGAGTTCTCGTGAAATCAGTCCCATTGATATGACAACAGCTATTAAGACACCTAACATATTCAATTGACTAAAACTCATGATCATAGCTTCACCAACGGAAGGGGTTGGGATATCAATCGTAGCCCCTTCTGGAACATTACCAGCTGATTCTAATATAATGGGCATAAAATAAGCAGTTAAAGGGTCCATGACGGCGAATAAGATAAAGACAATAGGAACCCAAATCCACTTGAAATGGCGCCAATGGTCGAGCATTTCTTTCTTGTAAATGGTTTGCCATTGCATTATTCAGTCACCGCCTTTATGAATATATCTTCAAGTGAGGCAGATAGGACTTCGAATTTCGTCAAATTCCAACCTTCTGATTGAATCACCTCTAGTAATTGTGCCCTTGCTTCATTGACGTCATGAACGGTGATAGCGAATCCAGCATTCTCCCGTTTAATATTAAATACTGAATTAATCTCTTTTAGACGTTCTTCAATAAATTTAGGCTCGTCTTGAAACGCTAGATAAATGGTTTTCGTTTCTTGTTGACTATGTATCTCTTGAATTGCGCCTTGTTTTAGAAGTTTACCATGGTTTAAAAGTAAAATATCATCACTAACCTCTTCCGCATCGTTTAAAATATGAGTTGAAAAAAGAATAGTTGCATCCTTTTTCAGTTCTCGGATTAGATTGAGTACCTCACGGCGACCAATCGGGTCCAATGATGAAACGGGTTCATCTAGAATAATTAATTGGGGATCGTGCATTAGTGCTTGTGCAATCCCAAGTCGCTGCTTCATGCCACCTGAATATTTCCCAATCCGTTTCTGTTTATCATCGCCTAGTCTGACAAGGTCAAGCAGTTCATGTGCCTTTGCTTTAGCCTCGTTTTTGGATAGAAAAGCAAGTTTACCTACATAAATTAAGAACTCTTCTCCAGTCATCCAATTATGAAAGATAGGATACTGTGGTAAATAGCCAACATAGTGACGAATATCCTTCGTAAACTGTTCTTCGTCAAATCGAATATTACCCTGACTGGGTTTAATAAAGCCAGCTAACATACGAAGTGTTGTGGTTTTACCAGCACCGTTTGGGCCGAGTAAAGCCACACATTTTCCAGGTTCTAATGTAAATGATAAATCATCGACAACTGTATGACCTTGAAATGTTTTCGTAAGATGGTTCGCAGACATAATCGACATTATTTACCCCTTCCTTCCCACGATAAAATAAATAATCGGCCCAGCGAGATTTCCGAATATAATAATCAAGATCCATACCCATTTGGGCCCTCGTGTTGCCTCGACACGACGCAGATCAATTAGGGCAACAATGATTAAGATTAGTTGTAAAATCACTAATGGCAGAATTAACTGTATGATCAAATCGTCCAAAAGAATCTCCCCTTTTAGTTCCATTATAACCGATAATGCTGAAATTTTTTCAATATTATTGGCAATTAATATAAAAAACCTTCCTACTCCAAAGTAAGAAGGTTATCATTTATGCTTCTAATTCACTAATTTCAGCTTGATGTTGATCATTTAAGTAGAACATAAAGGCCTCTTTATAGACTGCGAACAGGTCATATTCTTTCTCCCCTTGGTTAATCCGTTCATAAACTTGAGGATACGTGTCATTCGCTTGAGTAGCATAGCCTAATTTATGGACCGCTTTGATGGACCGGTGATTGATTTTATTCACCTTCAAAAAGACCACTTCTATATCACATTGTAAGAATACTTCCGATAAAAATAACTCTTTCGCATATTGATTATATCCTTGGCCGAAGAAGGGTTTACCTACCCAAGTAGCCAAAAATCCTTTTCCGTCCTCAATATCGTAAAGTGAAATAGCACCAACTGGCGACTCGAATTCATCTAAAATCGTACGAGAAATTAATTCACCGTTTTCTTCACGTTGATTCATTTGATTAATAAAAAAGTAATATTCCTCGGTGGACTTTGCGGTTTCCCGTACAAAAGGTTTAACAGCTTCATCATTCAAAAGTGGAAAAAGTGTTGGCACATCATGTAATTCACGTTTTTTAAGCATAAAAAATACCCCCTAAACAGCATAGTTTACGAGGGTGATGCTTACGACAGGTGTAGGCAGTGGGTGCGATCACCCTCGAATTTTTATTAATTGCACATCTTAATCAAGAAGTTGCATTCAATGCACATAAACAAAAATCCGGGGTGGGAATCGAACCCACTAGAACCACTCATATTCGAGCAGTGGCGCACCATTTGCCTTCCCTTTACTTTGACTAAACAAATTTTACAACAGGTTTGCCATTTTGCATATAGGTATTTATCATTTTTTGAAAAAATTTTTTGATCATTCTTCAGTTTATTGATAGATCTCCTCTAAAGCTTCTTTTAGAGTTGGAAAATGGAAGGTATAACCTGATTCAAGGAGGACTTTTGGATAAACGTATTGCCCTTCTAATAACAGTGTACTCATGTCACCCAATGCTGTTCGAATAGCGAATGATGGTGCAGGGATCCAATGTGGGCGTTTTAACGCTTGACCAAGCACTTTTCCAAATTCCTTATTACGTTTCGGATTAGGAGCAGTAAAGTTAACAGGGCCTTTAATATCACTGTGTTCAATCACCCAGTCGTAGCCTTTAACCACATCGTAAATGTGAATCCAAGACATCCATTGTTCACCTGAACCAAGCGGACCACCAGCGAATAATTGATACGGTAAGGCCATCTTCGGTAGCGCACCATCATGACCATCTAATATGAGTCCAAAACGTGTTTTAATCACACGAATATCTAGCGATTTAGCTTCGTCAGCTTCTTTCTCCCACATATCACATACTTCAGCGAGAAAATCATTTCCGGGTTGTTGAGTCTGTTCAGTAAAAATATCCGTTTCTGATGTGCCATAATAGCCGACAGCTGAAGCATTAACAAATGTGTGGGGAGGCTGTTGCATCGCTCCCATGATTCGAATGAGCTCACGTGTTGTTGTCATACGGCTTTCTAAGATACGTTCTTTTCTTTCCTCAGTCCATCGTCCACTGTTCAATGATTCACCAGCTAAATTAATAAAAACATCAGCATAGCCGATTTCAAGTTCTGGTTGACCATTTGGTGTTAACCATTCGATGTAGTGGATGTTATGATCTGACTGATACTTATTAGGATTACGCGTCAAAATAATAATTTCATCGTCTTTTGAGCTGAAATGATCGACGAGATGTTGCCCTACAAAGCCTGTTCCGCCTGCGATTACAATTTTCAAACGGATGTACCTCCTTTGAATCGTGTATTATAATAGGTGTAGTAAAACGTTAGGGGTGACCTGTCTGATGGTCAAGATAAGTAAAATTACGCAACAAAAAAAGCATCAAGATCGCTTCAATATTTTTATTGAACGACAAGGCAGTGAAGTTTTTGCTTTTGGTGTCCATGAAGATCTATTAGTTCGCTATGCCTTGAGAAAAGGGATGGAACTATCAGATGATGACATGAACGAAATCCAAAAACAAGATGCCATGTACAGGTACTATACCCTGTCTATCAATTATTTAAGCTACCGAATGCGTGCAAAATCAGAAATCAGTGATTATTTAACCAAAAAAGAAGCGAGCCAACAAGATATTGACTATGTTTTAAATCGATTAGAACAAGAGGGCCTTGTTGATGATATGGCATTTGCCGAAGTTTATGTGCGTTCAAAAATGAACACTTCATCAAGTGGTCCTAATAAAATTAGACAAGAGCTTAAACAGAAGAAATTGACCGAGGAGCAAATTGAACAAGGATTATCCCAATACTCCCAGGAAGATGAAGTCGACAAATTAGTCAATTTGATTAATAAAAAAATGCAATCCAATTCAAAGAAATCATTTCGAGAACAACTTAACCAAGCTAAACAAGCCATGATGCAAAAAGGTTTTACGCGTGAAGCAATAGATCTTGCTGTTCAATCAATTGATTTGTCAGCTGATGAAGATGACGAAAAAGCAGCTGTTTACTACCAAGGTGAAAAGGCTTGGCGGAAATATGCACGCAAACATGAAGGCTATACACTTGAACAAAAAGTCAAAGCATCCTTATTTCAAAAAGGCTTTCAAGGTGAGCACGTTCAACAATTTATTGAAGAAAAAAAGCAGGAAGAGTCGTCATAACTCTCCCTGCTTTACTTTATTCAACGTGGATTTCAGCACGGCCATCATCTTTTTCAACAATTTGCTTTGCATAATCATCAGGTGAAGGAAGGACTGATGGATCGTCAATATAGTCGCTGTCATCCCAGAATGGTGTGTTCATGCCCCCCATATAAACAGCTGAAATAGCGATGTTTTCGTCAGCTAATTCTTTTTGTAAGCTTTCTGTAAAACCACGCTGAGCGAATTTACTGGCGCAATAAGCTGATTCTTGAACTTTACCGTAAAGACCAGCTGTTGAAATGATATTTAATATACGACCGTTCGCTTGAATAACGTGATCTAATAAATGTTTGGTCGTATAGATTAAACCATTCACATTAACGTTAACCATTGTGTCAATTTCCTGTTTTTCGAGGTCGTCGATGGTATTAAAGAATCCGATACCTGCATTATTAATCAATAAGTCAATCGGTCCAACTTGTTTAGCAAGAGATTGGACTGAATTCCAATCAGTAATATCGGCAGTTAATGTTTCAGCTTGTCCGCCTTGCTTTTCAATTTGTTCTTTTGTATCAGCTAATTTATTTTCAGTACGTCCGACTAAATAGATCGAATATCCTTGTTTAGCGTAGCGTAAGGCTAAAGCCTGTCCTAAGCCAGAGCCGCCCCCCGTAATAAGTGCTTTCTTCATGATCATGCCTCCTTGATTCATAAGTATTTTTATTATGCCTTGAATTTGATAAGATGTAAATGAAGTTGAAAGGAGAATTATGATGCAACGTCGCTATAGTCAATATACAGTTCAGCAATTGCGTGAAGAAATTGCTGACTTAACAGAAAAAGCACAGAAAGCTGAACAACTTGGGATGGTCAATGAATACGCCGTCCATCAACGGAAAATCGTGATGGCTAAATCATACATGCTGAACCCACGTGAATATCGTCGTGGCCAAGTTTATGAAATCAATGGCTCACCATCGGAAAAATTTGAGATTGCTTATATGAATGGCGTTTTTGCTTGGGGCACAAGAAAAACAAAACAGGACGAAATTGTAAACGAAGAAGAAGCTCTCCCAATCGCACTCTTAATCGATCGGTTAGATTAAATATTCAAACTGATGACCTATAATTGGTTGTCAGTTTTTTTCTGGGGAAATAGTGTTGGGTAAGATGGGAATTGTGCGAGATTAACGGTTAATTGAGCGAGCTATAATATATTTGTGTGACTTTGGTTAATAATTGAGCGGGAAGCTGATGTAAATGTGCGAATTAGAGGATTATTGTGCTAAAGCGTTTGTAATTGAGCGACCCTTCTAACAAACCGAAAAAAACCAGCCAAAATTACTTTGGCTGGTTCATATTAAGTCAGTGATTCAAGTTTTTTCTGTAATTTCTCTTCGGAATAAATCCAACCCGTATAAGATGTTAAAATATTATAGAACTTATCTAACGTGACGACAGCGACGAATGGATAATGGCCGTCTGTGCGATAGCGTAAATCGATAAAGCGAATTTCAGTATAATCATCATGACGTTCAATCTCATACCGATAAACGGGTGAGAAATTTCTAAACGATTTAACGTTATCATCTTGAAAGGCTGCATTCATTTCAGTTGAATCTGGGAAATCCCGTTTTTTAAAGGTGTCCTTGATGTCGATATGACCGTGATCATAATCGGCAACAAAATAAAATTTAGGTGTCTCAATAACAACACGCCATTCATTATGTCTAATAGTAGGCTGTGTGATGATTTTCGTCGCACTTGGGAAATGCTTCTGTAAAATATCGGTGATTTCTTTTTTATCAAGAAATCGTTTAATATAGTATAAGAAAACAACAAAGAATATTGCCCCATAGGTAATGACAGGGTCCGCTCCTAGTAACCAGGCAATGGCTCCAGCTGAAAATAAGCCAAATATATACGGATCAAATGTACTGATCCAGCCAAGCGCTATCCATTTATTCACAAAAGGCTTTAACGCTTGAGTTCCATATGCATTAAATATATCGACAAACACATGAAGTATGACGGATAATAAAATCCAACCCCAAAGATGGCTGAATGATGCATCTTGGAAGATTAGAAATAATGGTAACGATACAATCAAACTCCATAATAAAACAGCTAATGGAGAATGCGATGATCCACGGTGATGGCGTATATATGTGGCATTATCTTTAAATTTAAAAAATGTATCAAAATCAGGAGCATGTGAACCAATGATGGCCCCAATAAAAACGGCGTGAAATAGCTCGGGGTTTTGTTCAACGGCGGGGTCGATTGTAGCCAACCCACCGATGGCGACGCCCATAGTGATGTGGGTTGCCGTATCCAATGGTTTATACCTCCTTAGAATAAGTTAGGTGATAAGTATGTCTAATAAATCCTCTATATCCATACCCGTTTTATTTGATGGTCAAGCATTCAGAAATGATTTGATTAACTGGTACTACGATCAGAAGCGGGATTTACCTTGGCGCCGAACACAAGATCCTTATCATATTTGGGTGTCAGAAATTATGTTACAGCAGACACAGGTCGACACAGTTATCCCTTATTTTAAACATTTCATGAATCATTATCCGACTGTGTATGAACTGGCTCATGCAGACCAACAAGATGTATTAAAGGCGTGGGAAGGGTTAGGTTATTACTCACGTGCCCGCAACCTTCATGATGCTGTAAAAGAAGTAGTGTCTACATATAACGGGCAAGTACCAAGTGATAAAAAAGAATTAAAAAAATTAAAAGGCGTCGGTTCTTATACGCAAGGTGCGATTTTAAGTATTGCGTTTAATCAACCAGAACCTGCAGTTGATGGCAATGTTATGCGTGTGATGTCACGTGTTTTAGAGATTGATGAAGATATTGCTAAGCCGAAAACAAAAACGGTATTTGAAGATATAATTCGTGACATTATTTCAGAGGAAGATCCTTCAGCTTTTAATCAAGGATTAATGGAATTAGGAGCATTAATTTGCCAACCTAAAAACCCGAGATGTGATCAGTGTCCTGTCCAATCACATTGCCAAGCCTTTGCTAAAGGAATCCAAACTGAACTTCCTGTTAAAACAAAGGCGAAAAAACAAAAACAGGAAACTTACTTTACTCTTATTTTACGTGATAACACGGGAAATTATTTGATCGAAAAACGACCTGATGATGGATTGTTAGCCGGTCTTTGGCAATTTCCATTATATTCTCAAGAAAAATTTACTGAAACATCATTAATTAATTGGTTTAAAGAACATTACGGTGTATCAATTACGTTAACATCTCATCTTGGACGAGTTAAACATGTGTTTTCACATGTTATATGGGAAGTCGACATTTTAGAGGCTGAAATCATTGATCAAGACCGTCCGAATTTAAATGGTGAATGGGTTGATGATGAGTTAATTAGAACTTATCCATTACCGAATGTACAACAAAAGGTGCTCAATAAGCTGATTTGAAATTAGATTTTTTTGGAAATGATATTTTGGATAACACACCGCTATTTTGGTTAGATTAATCAATGCGGAGGTGATATCAATGGCTAAGAAGAACCAACGTCAAGCGCAGCAACAACCAAACCAGCAAGCTGCGCAAACTAACGCACAACAAGTTAAGCAACAAAACCAACAATCTCAGCAAGCTCAACAAGGTCAATTTCAGCAAGAATTTGCTTCTGAGACAGACGCACAAGAAGTGAAGCGTCAAAATCAGCAATCTCAACAAAAGAAACAGCAGCAAAATCAGCAAAACCAAAAAAACCAATAATGACATGATTTAATCATGCATCATGTGGGAAGAAGCACTCCTGGTATATGGAGTGCTTCTTCTTTATTTTCACGCAACATAATCGAATTCAGTCGATTGATATGGTACAATGTCGATATTGGAATGACGTTGTCAATGAAAGTTAATAAAGAAGGAAGGGTTAGCGATGATGATTCCTGAAGACGGAGATGAAATCGAAATTCGCAGCTATAAACATAACGGCTCATTGCACCGTGTTTGGGAAAAAACAATCGTTTTACATAGCGATGAAACAACCTTAATCGGTGGCAACGATCGTGTGAAAGTGACTGAAAGTGATGGTCGCACGTGGCGAACGCGTGAGCCTGCTATAACTTATTTCACAACAGATTATTGGTTTAATATCATTTCCATGATGCGACAAGATGGCATTTATTATTATTGTAATATCAGTTCACCATATGTGGTCGATCATGAAGCGTTGAAATATATTGATTATGATTTAGATATTAAAGTATTTGCTGATGGCTCTTATAAGATTTTAGATGAAGATGAATATGATATTCACCGTAAGAAAATGAATTATCCTGATGTTTTACAACAAATCTTGTATAAACAATTGCAGATATTAGAACAATGGGTACAAGGAAGAAAAGGGCCTTTCGATGCGGCGTTTGTGGAAAAATGGTATGATTATTATCGTAGAAATTACAAGTAATCAGTGAAATAACAATCGTAACGTAGAACGCTTGTCCTATGACAAGTGTCTTTTATTTGTTAGGCAACGAAAGAAGGTGACAAGAAATTGGATAGTATTAAACGTTATTTGCAGTTTGTAAAGCCTTATAAATGGAAAATAGCGTTAACCATATTAGTCGGTATTTTAAAGTTTGGTATACCTTTAATTATGCCGCTGATCACGATGTATGTGATTGATGATATTTTACGTGCAGATGATTTAACAACAGCCGAGCAAATAGACAAATTGGTTTGGATTATGGGAATTGCTTTCTTTGTCTTTTTAGTTTTACGTCCGCCGATCGAATATTTCCGACAATATTTAGCGCAGTATGTGAGTAGTAAAATTTTATATGACATTCGTGATCATTTATTCGACCATATACAACGTTTAAGTTTGAAATTTTATTCAAAAACTAAAACGGGTGAAATTATTTCACGTGTGATTCATGACGTAGAGCAGACCAAAACATTTGTGGTAACAGGTCTAATGAATATTTGGCTTGATATGGGAACGATATTAATTGCGCTTGGTATTATGACCTACCTTGATCCTCTATTAACGCTTACAGCTATTGTGTTATTCCCGGTTTATGGTTTTTCAGTGAAGTATTTTTATTCTAGACTGCGAGAGTTAACCCGTGATCGTTCACAGGCGTTAGCTGAAGTACAAGGACACTTACACGAGCGTGTGCAGGGGATGCCAGTTATTCGTGGTTTTGCCTTAGAGGATCATGCTCAAAATGAATTTGACGAACATAACGGAAAATATTTAGATCGAGCGCTGCGATTTACGAACTGGAACGCTAAATCATACGCCGTCACTCATACAATTACGGATTTAGCGCCATTAGTTGTCTTAGGATTAGGTGGTTATTTTGTGTTAGAAGGCGCTGTAACGATTGGTGTTATGGTCGCGTTTGTTCAGTATATGCAACGTGTGTATAATCCACTGCGTCGTCTAGTGAATAGCATGACTCAACTTACACAAGCACACGCTTCAATGGACCGTGTCTTTGAGTTTATGGACGAAGAATATGACATAGTCGACCGACCAAATGCTAAAAAATTGGAATCGGTTCATGGTGACGTCACGTTTGAAAATGTATCATTTAAGTATGATGATGAAGAGGAATTAGTTCTTAAAAATGTTGATCTATCGGTTAAGAAAGGTGAGACCGTTGCACTTGTAGGAATGAGTGGGGGCGGTAAGTCAACGCTTGTTAGTTTGATCCCTCGTTTTTATGATGTGGTCGATGGCGCGGTTAAAATCGATGGTTATGATGTCCGCGATCTTCAAGCTCGTTCATTACGTGATAAAATCGGAATGGTTTTACAAGATAGTATTCTTTTCAGTGATTCGATTGAAATGAATATCCGCATGGGAAATCCAGATGCGACAAATGAAGAGGTTATTCAAGCGGCTAAAGCTGCCAATGCGCATGAGTTTATCATGGAATTTCCAAATGGCTATAATACATTAGTTGGTGAGCGCGGAGTGAAATTGTCTGGTGGTCAAAAGCAACGTGTCGCTATTGCACGTGTCTTCTTGAAAAATCCACCATTATTAATTTTAGACGAAGCAACCTCAGCACTTGATTTAGAAAGTGAACACTTGATTCAAGAAGCGATGGCAACATTATCTGATAGTCGGACTACCTTTGTTGTGGCTCACCGCTTATCGACGATCACACATGCTGACCGAATCATTTTAATGAACGATGGAGAAATCAAAGAAGAAGGAACACACGAAGAATTAATGCAACAACGAGGTTTATATTATAATTTATTTACTGTACAAGAATTAGACCAGCATGAAGTAAATCATGTTTGATTAGAAGGACCTGACTATATGATCATATAGTCAGGTTTTTTAAATATTTATCTTACGCAAAGAGCCTACCTTAAGTTAGTTAACTACCTTCGTATCAAAGCGTAATTTTTAGAAAAATATGGATAAAGTAATGAATGAATAATGATTCATAGCCATTTTTATGTTAAAGTATTTTTGTAATATAATTAGTCTGAAAAATATGATGATTGTGACAAGGAGGGTTCATGATGGCAATTGAACAAGAGATACATAAAATTAAAGAACAAATTGGTCAGGTAATCATGGGTAAGGATGAGACGATTGAGTTATTAATGAACGCATTTTTAAACCAAGGACATGTGCTCTTAGAAAGTGTGCCTGGTACTGGTAAAACGATGCTCGCAAAAGCCCTAGCGAAATCAGTTGAGGGTGATTTTCAACGAATTCAATTCACGCCAGATGTCTTACCATCAGATGTGACAGGGATACAGTATTTTAATCCGAAAGATCAGCAGTTTGAAATGCGTGTGGGACCTGTTTTAACAAATGTGCTATTAGCTGATGAAATCAACCGTGCTACACCGCGTACGCAATCATCTTTACTTGAAGTAATGGAAGAAAAGCAAGTGACGATTGATGGCGAAACGGTCAATATTCCACAACCGTTTATCGTAATCGCTACGCAAAACCCCGTGGAATCACAGCAAGGGACATTTGATTTACCGGAAGCGCAAATGGATCGTTTTTTCATGAAATTGGACCTTGGTTATCCTTCGTTTGCAGATGAAAAACGGATGATGCGTGAGCATAAAGAGACGAATCCACTCGATGCGTTACAAGCGATTTTAACAAATGATATGTTAACAAAGTTTCAAGAAGAGGTGAAAGCCATTCACGTTTCTGAAGATGTTGAAGCGTATATTCTTTCAATCGTTCGCGCGACACGCGAGCATCAAGATATCGACGTTGGGGTGAGTCCACGTGGAACTTTAGCCTTCATGCGTGCTGCACAAGGTCGTGCGGTCATTCAAGGACGGAATTATGTTACACCTGATGATGTCAAAACGATGGCACCTTATGCGTTACCGCACCGTTTAGTCTTAAGTTTAGACGGAGCAACCTTAAAGTCACAGGATGAGGTGTTACGTGAAGCGTTAGAAACAGTAGAAGTACCAGCTGAATATGGAGTTACATCGTCATGACGTTTCAAAAGTATTCGCAGGATAACAAAACTTTCCCGACACTTGTCTTGATTGGGACGTTTATATTATTTGCTGCTTTTTTTATTAGTTTCGAGCAAATATATATGCTTGTGTTGTTAGCTATTTTAGTTATGTTGCTATATGGCATGAGCGTATTTTATGAAAAACATGTTGATGATTATCTAAGTATTGAATTTCCTCGTACTAATATTAGGCATTATCAGGGCGATCAAGGAGAATTAGAGGTCACGATTGAACAGAAAGGTATATTACCTCTATTTAACGCTATATTAACGGTTGAAATGGATGATATTGTTCATTTTGAAGGAGGACGTCATGTTCGTAGACGTTACGCAACAACTTTTCAACAGGCATTTAATCTGATGTTCTGGGAAAAGCGAACATTTAAAATTCCTTATTCAACGGAAAAACGTGGTGTTGCACGAATTCATCATGTAGAAATCAAAACACCTAATATGTTTGGGTTTGGCTCAATCTTTATGCGAAGTCTAACAAGATTTAAACAGGAAGTTATCGTTTATCCTAAAAAGTCAGCTGTTGCTAATATCGATTTAATGGCCCCGAAGCGGATGGGTTATCACCGTGCGAATCATTCCTTGTTTGATGATCATACCTTGCCAGTTGGTACAAGAGACTATGAACCGGGTGATGCATTTAATCGTATTCATTGGAAAGCATCTGCTAAGGAAGGAAATCTTCAAACCAAAGTCTTCGAGAAAGCAAGTCAAATTTCTTGGTGTTTTTTAGTCAATATACATGACGAATATGGTCGCGGTGTTCATGAAAACATTGAGCATTTGCTGGAAAAAACGGCTTATATGATGCATTACGCGACAACGCATCAGATTCCTTATCGATTATTTATCAATGTTTCATCGATTGATCAAATTCCTTTCATGCACTTACTTGAAGGAGAAGGGCAGAAACATTATCAACGATCACTTGAACTTCTGGCTCGTTTGAAGTTACTGACATTCACGGCTAAGTATGAACGCTTGTTGCATTTTGTTGATAAACATGAATCACCACCTGCCTATATCATTCATGTTGGTCATGTTAGAGCTTCTCAACTCGCCTATTTAAAACGGTTTGAAAGAAGAGGTTCTGCCCTATACTTCTTAAACGAAGAAGGGCTTCATAAGACGTACCAAGGGGAGGTGGCGATGCATGGCTGATTTCTCCTTGAAGTATTTGCGTTGGTATCAATATGTATTAGAACTATTTCCATTATGGCTAGTGTTAGCCTACAACTACATTGCACGGCAAATTTACCCACCATTAATCGAATTTTTAATTATAGCACTTGTGATTGCGCCGTTATGTGCTATTGTTTTAAATAAAATGGGCGGTCATAAAGCGGTTTATGCAGCTTTTCCGATTTTGCTTGCGATCAGTTTTATGTTTGGTTTCCATATTATTTTGGCAATTATTTTAGCTGGTTTTTTAACGATTAGAATGGAAAATCGTTATATTAAGCCTGATCAGGATAATGAAGCAGTTGTGTTAGTCATCACATTTTTATTAGCGATTGTAACTTATATGGTACAAGCTTCAACGTCTGATGGCTTTTCGGCCTATTATTTAGGTTTATTTGTCGTCCAAGTCTTCGTGTGGTTGGCAGGTCGCTTAGGTTACTTTTACATGCGTGATGAACAGACCAGGAGCGAGGCAACGAAGAAGAAGTTATTAGTCATTTTAGCGAGTTTAGGAACGTTGGGTGGTCTGACTTGGTTAAGTTATACCTTGTTTCCATATATTAAATTTGTCATCAACACGGTTATTTATTGGGCATTGTATGCTTTTTCTTGGGCGGTAAGCCCTTTACTCAACTTTGTCGGCGGAATAAATATCGAGCCGCCTGAAGTTGAAGATGAAAATAATGGTGCTCCACCTACTGAATTTGGTGAAATGGAATCTGCTCAGGATTCTTCCGTTGCTGCGGTAGTCTTTGATTATTTGACTTATGTTGTCATAGGAGCAATGATCGTGGCTGCGATCATAGGTTATATCATGTACCGTCGAAAATTATTGGCACATCAGGATCAAATCCGTCATCAATATGATGAGCAAGTCGATAAAGAAAAAATCAATCATCGCAAATGGTTCAAGCGTAAAGAAAAAATTTCGCCACCTGAACATGAGATTCGTCGAGCTTATTTTGATTTAGAAAAATGGGCAGCTAAACATGACCTAGGCCGATATCAATTTGAGACGACATATGAGTGGTTGAACCGGTTAGAAATAGCTCAAGAAATCGATTATGCGACTATTCGTGAATATGAACAAGTTCGCTATGGTGATGTTCAGGATGTAGGAGGAGATTTAAAACAATTCAAGCAAAAGCTAGAAGGCTTAAAGGGGACTATGAAACAACGATTTATCGATGAAAATTGAGGTGACAGTAAATTTATTAAATAAATAAGGTGATTAATGAGATAAGTGCATGCACTTATCTCATTAATGGATCTGATTATCTAGTAACTAAGCATGATAATCCGAATTCAAAAAACCGCTTAGCTGATTATTCCTATAATCAGCTAAGCGGTTTTAATTTTAGTTATGTGAACTAGTTTGGTAACTACTCAACAAACGTTTAAGTCGTAATAATTCGTGATGATAATCCATTAGAGTAGAAGCTAGGGGTAATAGTTTCAAGCGGTCTTCGTCGTCTTCCTCATAGACCGTGAGAAGTTGGTCGACGAGCGCTGGTATATCAGGCTCTGAGATTTTTTCTAATGGATCGGTTTCTTTTTTACGAATTCTTCCTAAATACATCAGGATCAGTTTTTCATGTGTGTGTAATGTCTTGTCGACTTCTTCAATAACTTGTTCATTAATCTTTCTAGGGATGTTCTCAATATCATCATCCATACGATGTAAAGTATTTAGAACCTGAAATGATTTATTTGAAGTATGAATTAATTGTCGAAATAAAACAAGTTTCCGAGCGCGCTCGTACCAGCGTTTTTGTGAATACGTACGTTCTTCCGAAAATAAATTATAGGTCTGCTCAACACTGGATAAATCATTCCCTAGACGATTAATCTCTTTCTTAAGTGCAGGTTGGTCAGATAAGTGACGCGTTGTCACACGGATCCATTGTAAAATATCGGATGTTGTATGATTGATATCCTCAAATAATTTGGTTTCGTATTTTGGTGGTAAAAACGCTAAGTTAACTAAGAATGCAGACAGAATTCCAATGGAGATCGAACTGAATCGGACACCTGCGAATTCAAAGAAAGGCATTTGCGTTGTATCCATAATCGCAATAACTGCGATGATCGCAATGAATGTTGTGTCTTCTTTCATTCGTAATTGAATACAGATAGCGATCACAGTTACGATTGCAAAGCCAATGATAAACGGTTCATTACCAACTGTTAAAACAAGAATAATACCTAATGCGACACCAAGAATATTGGCTTGAATTTGTTCAACAATCGTCTGGATTGATCGATAGATTGACGGTTGAATGGAGGAAACGGCAGCAATAGCAGCAGCGAATAAGCCAGCTTCTAAGCCGAAAGCTAGTGACACGTAAAAAGCAACTGCTGTAGCAACGCCTGTTTTAAATGCTCTTGCACCCACGCGCATGATTTAATCTTCCTTTCTAACTATGAGCTAATATACGGTTGAGTTTAATATTGTAATGTATGTGCTGAGAAGATAAACCTATCATAACAAAAAAAGAGCTCCCGCAACATATACCGGGAGCTGAAATCTGGTAAAACCAGAAAGGAAGGGAGTTTCATAACATCATGTTCCTTAGATAAGGGATGATCAAAAAATTCTGAATTATCTATATTTTAGCATATTAAGTTTAAATAACAACCGTTTTTTGAATATTTTTTAAATTAATATTTTCTAAGATCTAAATGGATTTCTGTGCCATTTGTTTAAATGATTTTTCGACAGCTATTAAGGTTTGGTCGATGTCATCGTCAGTGTGAGCTGTTGTTAAGAACCAGGCTTCGAATTTAGATGGTGCGAGGTTTATGCCTTGTTCGAGCATCAGATGGAAAAACTTTGCAAATTGTTCACCGTTCGTTGCTTCAGCTTCATCGTAGTTCGTGATGTCGTGTTCAGAGAAATAGACCGTTAGCATACCTTTAAGACGATTGATTTTCACTGGAAGTCCATACGATTCGGCATGTTTTAAAATGCCGTTTTCGAGTTTTTCGCCAAGTCTGTCCATTTCGTCATAAACATCGTCTTGTTGTAAGACTTCTAAGCAAGCAATCCCTGCAGCCATAGACGCAGGATTTCCTGACATGGTACCAGCTTGGTAAGCTGGGCCGAGTGGTGCCACTTGTTCCATAATATCAACACGGCCACCATATGCTCCGATTGGCAAGCCACCACCGATGATTTTGCCCATCGCCGTCATATCAGCTTCTACACCTGTCATTTCTTGCGCACTACCATAATGGAAACGGAAGGCGGATATGACTTCATCAAAAATTAACAAGCTACCATTATCATGTGTTAAAGCCTTAACCGATTCTAAAAATCCTGGTTTCGGTTCAACTAAGCCGAAATTTCCGACAATCGGTTCAATTAATACAGCTGCAATATCATCACCATACGTTTCGAGTGCCTGTTTTAGAGATTCTGTTTCATTGAAAGGAACCGTAATGACTTCTTCAGCAATATTACGGGTAACACCAGCTGAATCAGGGCTTCCTAATGTAGAGGGGCCTGAACCAGCAGCAACTAAAACAAGATCAGAATGGCCGTGATAGCAACCAGAAAATTTAATGATTTTGCGACGGTTAGTATAGGCCCTCGCAACTCGAATCGTGGTCATGACTGCTTCAGTTCCTGAGTTTACAAATCTGACTTTTTCTAATGAGGGAATAGCGCTGGTTAACATACGGGCAAATTGATTTTCGAGTTTTGTTGGTGTGCCATACAAGACACCATTTTCTGCAGCGTGTTGAATCGCTTGAGTAATATGTGGATGTGCGTGCCCTGTGATAATTGGGCCGTATGCTCCTAAATAATCAATATAATGATTCCCATCTACATCGGTGAAATGAGCACCCTTACCATGGTCCATAAAAACAGGTGTGCCACCACCAACACCTTTAAATGCTCTGGATGGTGAGTTAACACCGCCGACGATTAAATCTTCTGCTTCTTGGTATAATTGTTCTGATGTTGTTCGATTCATTTTAGTGCCTCCAACTTCCATATTCTATAAGTATTTTATCATATAAACCGTGTATCGTTTCATGGTTTGTCCTTTTGTATCATATGAATAATTAAGCCAAACGTAAAGAGAGGTGTGAATCATTCATCTCGTTACATTAGTTCTTGTCATGACGATTTTATCAAGTAGTCTATATACGTTTATGCGTTATTATCAAGATATGCGGGGATCTTTTTCACGCGAGTTATTCTCTGCTTTTATTGCATTGTATGTCATTTTAATGCTCAGTTTTGCGTTAATCTATTTTAGTTTGGCTGAAATCGGGTATACCTTATTACAAGGAGAGTTGTTACAAGTAGGTTCAGTCATCGAACGGTTTTTTCACGCGATTTATTTTAGTGGAGTGACCTTGATGACCATTGGTTATGGGGATATCACGCCAGTTGGAATTGGACGAGCGATTGCTTTGGTCGAGGCATTTATTGGCTTTTTGCTCCCGGCAGCTTTCTTTTATAAGTTGTTTCGTTAGGGAGTACAAATGTGAAAAAATCAAGAAAATCATGAATTTGATTTGTCATGAGCCAAATTATTCGGTAATCTAAAAGTAAAAGTTCTTGTAGGAGGAATGGAAAGATGTCAGCAGAGGTTGGTCAGTCAGCACCTGATTTTACCTTGCCAGCCAATCATGGTGAACAAGTCTCGTTATCAGATTTTAGAGGAAAGAATGTTGTGTTGTATTTTTATCCGAAAGATATGACACCGGGTTGCACGACAGAAGCGTGTGATTTCCGAGATCGTTATGAACACTTTCAGGATTTAAACACAGTCATTCTAGGTGTGAGTCCTGACCCACTGGACCGTCATGAGAAATTTATTCAAAAACATGACTTACCGTTTGTTTTATTATCAGACGAGCAAAATGAAGCCGCTAAGAAATATGATGTATACAAGCTTAAGAAAAACTTTGGCAAAGAATATTATGGAATTGAACGGTCAACATTCATCATTGACCCAGAAGGAAATATCGTTAAAGAATGGCGCAAAGTGCGTGTTAAGAACCACGTAGAAGAAGCTATGCAATATATTGAAGAAAATTTAACTTAAATCAACCAGAGGAAGGAACAGCTTAGATAGTTGTTCCTTCTGTTCTACATAAGGAGAGAACGATGGTGAATGTACTAACGACATGTAAAGTGAAATCGAGTATTAAAACGCATTTCGAAGAACAGTTTCCTGATATTTATTTTAATTGGCAGGAATCGATTGATGAAGCAAGACCCCATTTATCTGAAGCGGATATTCTGATCACATACGGCGAAGATTTAAGTGCTGATGATATTGTAAAAGCTGAGCGTCTGTCTTGGATCATGGTGATTTCAGCTGGCTTGGATAAAATGCCGTTTGATCAAATTGAAGCACAAGGAATCAAGGTCACTAACGCCCGAGGAATTCATGCCATTCCAATGGCGGAATATGTGATAGCTATGATTCTGCAGGTGAGTCGACAAGCGAAAACACTAATGGAACTTGAAGAAGACCATAAGTGGGACCGTTCTATAAAAATGACAGAAATCACTGGTGGAACGATGTTAATTGTAGGAACAGGAGCAATTGGTCAAGAAGTTGCAAGGTTAGCCAAAGCTTTCCGTATGAAAACGATAGGAATATCACAAAGTGGTCAACTGAAAGATCATTTTGATGAGTGCCATCCAAATGAATCGTTGCACGATTACTTGCCTGAAGCGGATTATGTCATTGGAATATTACCTGCAACAGTAGAAACGCATCATTACTTTGATTCAGAAGAATTTAGCGCGATGAACGAAACGGCTATCTTTTTAAATATGGGGCGTGGGCAAACAGTTAATGAAACAGCTATTGTTCAGTCACTAAAAGACGGGGATTTCTATCATGCCGTGTTAGATGTGTTTGAGGAAGAGCCTTTAGATGATCAGTCACTGCTTTGGGATTTAGAACAATGTACGGTCACACCTCACTTATCAGGAATTTCAAGACATTATCAATCACGTGCTTTTGATATTTTTGAAACGAATTTGAAGTCATATTTAGAAACGGGTCAACTTGTTGAAAACGTGATTGACCCAGACAGGGGGTATTAAGATGCGCATTTACACAAGATCAGGGGATAAGGGTGAAACGTCATTAATTTATGGTAAACGGGTTAAGAAGTATGATATTCGCGTCGAAGCATATGGTACTTGTGATGAGGCCAACTCAATGGTTGGAATTGCGAGAAGTCATTTGACTGAAGCATCGTTTGAAGGTCGAGAAGGTGTGATTGATGCACTACATCAAGTACAAACAATTCTTTTCCATGTTGGAGCTGAGCTTGCAACGCCAAGAGGTAAAGAGGTCATGTGGCAGCTTAAGCAGGAGCATATTGACATTCTTGAAAAACAGATTGATGAGTGGGATCAAGCGTTAGAACCACTTAATAATTTCATTTTACCTTCAGGCCATCCAAGTGCAGCGGCCTTACATTCAGCTCGTACAATTGTTAGAAGAGCAGAAAGAGTTGTCGTGTCTCTGGAAGATGAGTTAGAGAATCAACTAGTGGTCCAATATTTAAATCGATTATCAGATTTCCTGTTCGTAGCAGCTCGGTATGTCAATCAAGCTATGGGTGGGGAAGAATTACCACTTAAGACGGATGTTTAAGCTAATTGCTCTGTTAAAGTTTAGTGCTGATTTTTAATTGATATAGCACTGAGTTGTTGAATTGTGAGAAGCGTAGGTGGCGACTCCTGTGGGAGAAGCACGCGTCTCGAGACCCCGCAGGCCACGCGTTTGGGCCGAGGAGGCTCGAGCCGTGCCCCTGCATAGAAAACACTGTGAAAAACGAACGTAGTGAGATTGAACAGATGTTGCACTTGTGCCCTATGGGTAAAAGCGTCCACCGATAGCGGATCACAATATCAACAACGGACTTCACCAAAGTTAAGCTAATCAAAAGACGATTAAATTGACAAAAACAAACCGACCGTTTTACACTAATTATAAGAATTCTAAAGTAATAATATTATTTTGTTGGAAAGAGAGGTGCATGACGGTGACTGAAGAAAGAATGCAAGAAGCATTAACAACATTAAAATCATCAGGTGTGCGCATTACGCCACAACGTCATGCAGTGCTGGAATATCTCATGCACTCAATGAATCATCCAACTGCGGACGAGATTTATAAAGCACTTGAAAGCAAATTTCCTAACATGAGTGTTGCAACGGTTTATAATAATTTACGTGTCTTTTTAGATATTGGCTTAGTCCGTGAGTTAACTTACGGCGATTCATCTAGCCGATTTGATTGTAATATGTCAGACCATTACCATATTATTTGTAACTCATGTGGGAAGATTGAAGACTTCCATTATCCGTCATTAGACGAAGTCGAGCAGTTAGCAGAACAAGTGACAGGCTTCAATGTGACGGATCACCGTATGGAAGTTTACGGAACATGTGATGCATGCCAAGCAGAAGTGAGTCACTAAATAACAAGGATTTTAGTCGGTCTATAGGAATAGGCCGATTTTTTTGTGTCTAAAAAGAACAGGAGAACTGTAATGATCTCAGCTCTCCTGTTCTTTTTGATATTGTTTAGAATTGTATTTCTCATCAAACTCTTTACCTTCAAGGTCTTTATCTAAGGTGAGTGGTTCTTTACAAAACATACAAGCGTCAACGCGCCCTAACATTTTCGTCTGCTTGCCACATGATGGACATTCGACTGGAACAGCTCGTGTTGAAAGCATCCCAATCCAGAAATAAATAACGGTACTCAAACCGATTGCAAGTACACCTAATATCATAAATGAAAGCATAAGCCATTCGGTATCACGGAAAAACAACCCAATATACATGATGATCATGCCTGCAAAAACTAACCCTAACGCAATGGACCGTATTTTATTGATCTTATTACTATATTTTAATCCCACTCGTTTCACTCCTTCGTCGAATCATATTTATAACCATTATAAATGAAATGATGATTCTTTTCATATTGTAAGTTTTCATATAGTACAAGTATAGCATTATTTTTTGACACATCTGTGAATGAACAAGGAATTTGCTTAGTTTTGTCGAATTAAAGTATACAAGGAAATTCGAGGAGGAGCAGAGGATGGAAAATGTTTTAAGACCTATTTATCAAGAACGAGCTAGTCATGCGAATACTTTAGGGATATTAATGCTTCAAAAAAACGACAGTCATCTTTCAGTGACGGATCAATTTGATTGTATTTTATTAGTGATAGTGAAAGAAGCCCAAGACCCATGGTATGTGAAGCATTATGAATTTAATGATCAGCAAAAAGCAGCCATGCATGTTGTTTCAGAAACATTATTACATGAATGGATTGACACGAGTGGTTATCGAAAGATTGTTGAATGGTTGACGAAAGGATCTATTATCTATGATCGCAATGACTATGTTTCTGAGTTGAAGAACATGTTACGCGATTTCCCTGAACAAAGTCGCAAACTTCGAAAAGTCATTGAATTTGCTAAACTCGTCCGTTCTTACCGAGAATGCAAGGAACTCTTTGAAACAAAACACTATTTAGATGCCAATAGTTTAATGATCCGGTCACTACATTATTTGGCACGCTTAACCGTTATTGAAAAAGGCTTTCATCCTGAAAATATGGTATGGAACCAAGTTCAACGCATTGATTCTGAAGTTTACAAATTGTATCGGGAATTAATAGATGGTGACGAACCAGTGGAAAAACGGATACAGCTTATGATTCTGGCGAGTGATTTTGCGATTCATTCAAGAGCAGAACAAAGTGTAAAACATTTATTGGATGTCATGCGTCAAAGTAATGAACCATGGACTTTTGGTGATTTGAAACTACATCCTGAGGTTAGTCACTATGCTTTAGACTTATCAATCTTATTAGAATACTTAGTAGAAAGAGGTATTGTTGAAACTCACTTACTTAAAACGAAAGGAAAGCAAGTTTTTCATCGTTGTTACCATGTTGCAGAAAAAGGTGATTAATAAAGGTTGAGTTTTTCGAAAATAATGATATTGAAGAAGTATGAATAAAGTTATTGACGGTAGATGAACCCCCGTGCTATATTAATAAACGTCGCATTAACAACCGAATGATTCCGAGTTAATGATTCGTAGTTGTTATTTGCGATTATGTATTGACGTTTCTAATTTCAGTTGATACATTAATAAAGTCGCTTTTTAAAGAGAAGCGAAATCATTTGATTAAAATAACTATTGACTAATGATGTTTATAGTTGGTATATTAATTAATGTCGCTTTGAAAGCAAAATCGATTTAAACAATCGATTAAAAAGATTAATAAAAAGTTGTTGACTTTCGGTTTTTAACTTGGTATATTAGTCATTGTCGCTTTCGAACGCGACACACATCGAACCTTGAAAACTGAACAAAATAGCCTGTCGTCAATTCGTTTTTCTTCTTATTTGTTAATAGGAAGAAAGCGGAGACGAAATTAAGAAACAATAAGCCAAATCAAACACTTTAATTGGAGAGTTTGATCCTGGCTCAGGACGAACGCTGGCGGCGTGCCTAATACATGCAAGTCGAGCGCGGGAAGCGAGCTGAAGCCCTTCGGGGTGGACGCTCGTGGAACGAGCGGCGGACGGGTGAGTAACACGTGGGCAACCTACCTGTGAGACGGGGATAACTCCGGGAAACCGGGGCTAATACCGGATAACGCATCGAACCGCATGGTTCGATGATCAAAGATGGCTTCTAGCTATCACTCACAGATGGGCCCGCGGCGCATTAGTTAGTTGGTGAGGTAACGGCTCACCAAGGCGACGATGCGTAGCCGACCTGAGAGGGTGATCGGCCACACTGGGACTGAGACACGGCCCAGACTCCTACGGGAGGCAGCAGTAGGGAATCATCCGCAATGGACGCAAGTCTGACGGTGCAACGCCGCGTGAGCGATGAAGGTCTTCGGATCGTAAAGCTCTGTTGTGAGGGAAGAACAAGTGCCGTTCGAATAGGGCGGCACCTTGACGGTACCTCACCAGAAAGCCCCGGCTAACTACGTGCCAGCAGCCGCGGTAATACGTAGGGGGCAAGCGTTGTCCGGAATTATTGGGCGTAAAGCGCGCGCAGGCGGTTCCTTAAGTCTGATGTGAAAGGCCACAGCTCAACTGTGGAGGGCCATTGGAAACTGGGGAACTTGAGGACAGAAGAGGAGAGCGGAATTCCACGTGTAGCGGTGAAATGCGTAGATATGTGGAGGAACACCAGTGGCGAAGGCGGCTCTCTGGTCTGTAACTGACGCTGAGGCGCGAAAGCATGGGTAGCGAACAGGATTAGATACCCTGGTAGTCCATGCCGTAAACGTTGAGTGCTAGGTGTTAGGGGGTCCAACCCTTAGTGCTGCAGTTAACGCAATAAGCACTCCGCCTGGGGAGTACGGCCGCAAGGCTGAAACTCAAAGGAATTGACGGGGGCCTGCACAAGCGGTGGAGCATGTGGTTTAATTCGACGCAACGCGAAGAACCTTACCAGGTCTTGACATCTTCGGACAGCCCAAGAGATTGGGTCTTCCCTTCGGGGACCGAATGACAGGTGGTGCATGGTTGTCGTCAGCTCGTGTCGTGAGATGTTGGGTTAAGTCCCGTAACGAGCGTAACCCCTGATCTTAGTTGCCAGCATTCAGTTGGGCACTCTAGGATGACTGCCGGTGACAAACCGGAGGAAGGCGGGGATGACGTCAAATCATCATGCCCCTTATGACCTGGGCTACACACGTGCTACAATGGATGGTACAAAGGGAAGCCAAACCGCGAGGTCGAGCTAATCCCATAAAGCCATTCTCAGTTCGGATTGTAGGCTGCAACTCGCCTGCATGAAGCCGGAATCGCTAGTAATCGTGGATCAGAATGCCGCGGTGAATACGTTCCCAGGCCTTGTACACACCGCCCGTCACACCACGAGAGTTGGCAACACCCGAAGTCGGTGGGGTAACCTTCACGGAGCCAGCCGCCGAAGGTGGGGCCAATGATTGGGGTGAAGTCGTAACAAGGTAGCCGTATCGGAAGGTGCGGCTGGATCACCTCCTTTCTAAGGAATATAGGAGGCGACAGTGCTATTTTGTTTAGTTTTGAAGGATCGATGATCCTTTGAAAAGTACCTTGAAAACTAGATAAGATGAGATACCAAAGCATCGAAAAGCAAGTAAAGACACAAGCGTCTTTTCACGCATAACTTGATGGTTCGCCATGGAGTTAAGAGTTAGTTAAGTGAACAAGGGCGCACGGTGGATGCCTTGGCACTAGGAGTCGAAGAAGGACGGGACAAACACCGATATGCCTCGGCGAGCAGTAAGTAAGCGTCGACCCGGGGATGTCCGAATGGGGAAACCCACGACCCGTAATGGGGTCGTATCCATGGCTGAATACATAGGTCATGGAAGACAACTCAGGGAACTGAAACATCTCAGTACCTGAAGGAAGAGAAAGCAACCGCGATTTCCTGAGTAGCGGCGAGCGAAACGGAAACAGCCCAAACCAAGGCGCATGCGTCTTGGGGTTGTAGGACACGCCATACGGAGTGATCAAGATACACGGTAGATGAAGCAACCTGGAACGGTTCGCCAGAGACGGTAAAAGCCCGGTAATCGAAACGGTGTATCCTCCGGCGTGGATCCTGAGTACGACGGAACACGTGTTATTCCGTCGGAATCCGGGAGGACCATCTCCCAAGGCTAAATACTCCCTAGTGACCGATAGTGAACCAGTACCGTGAGGGAAAGGTGAAAAGCACCCCGGAAGGGGAGTGAAATAGAACCTGAAACTGTGTGCCTACAAGTAGTCGAAGCCCGTTAATGGGTGACGGCGTGCCTTTTGTAGAATGAACCGGCGAGTTACGAGGACGAGCAAGGTTAAAGAGCAGATCTGGAGCCGCAGCGAAAGCGAGTCTGAACAGGGCGTATCAGTTCGTCATCGTAGACCCGAAACTGTGTGATCTACCCATGTCCAGGGTGAAGGTCAGGTAACACTGACTGGAGGCCCGAACCCACGTATGTTGAAAAATGCGGGGATGAGGTGTGGGTAGCGGTGAAATGCCAATCGAACACAGAGATAGCTGGTTCTCTCCGAAATAGCTTTAGGGCTAGCCTCAACGTAGCGAGTCTTGGAGGTAGAGCACTGATTGGACTAGGGGCCCCTATCGGGTTACCGAATTCAGTCAAACTCCGAATGCCAATGACTTACCGTTGGGAGTCAGACTATGGGTGATAAGGTTCATAGTCGAAAGGGAAACAGCCCAGACCGCCAGCTAAGGTCCCTAAGTATGTGTTAAGTGGGAAAGGATGTGACGTTGCTCAGACAACCAGGATGTTAGCTTAGAAGCAGCTATCATTTAAAGAGTGCGTAATAGCTCACTGGTCGAGTGACGTTGCGCCGAAAATTTACCGGGGCTAAACACATCACCGAAGCTGCGGATTGTCCGCAGGACAATGGTAGGAGAGCGTTCTAAGGGCTTAGAAGTCAGACCGTGAGGACTGGTGGAGCGCTTAGAAGTGAGGATGCCGGTATGAGTAGCGAAAAAGAAGTGAGAATCTTCTTCACCGTAAGCCTAAGGTTTCCTGAGGAAGGCTCGTCCGCTCAGGGTAAGTCGGGACCTAAGCCGAGGCCGAAAGGCGTAGGCGATGGCCAACAGGTTGAAATTCCTGTACCACCTCCTTTCCGTTCGAACGACGGGGAGACGCAGGAGGATAAGGGAAGCGTGCCACCGGATGTGCACGCCCAAGCAGAGAGTGTGATGGATAGGCAAATCCGTCCATCGGACGCATGATCTGTGATGGGGAGGGAACATAAGTACCGAAGTCCCGGATTTCACACTGCCTAGAAAAGCCTCTAGTGAGGAAAGAGGTGCCCGTACCGCAAACCGACACAGGTAGGCGAGGAGAGTATCCTAAGGTGATCGGGAGAACTCTCGTTAAGGAACTCGGCAAAATGACCCCGTAACCTCGGGAGAAGGGGTGCTCATCTAGGCTACGGCCTAGGGAGCCGCAGTGAAAAGGCCCAAGCGACTGTTTATCAAAAACACAGGTCTCTGCGAAGCCGTAAGGCGAAGTATAGGGGCTGACACCTGCCCGGTGCTGGAAGGTTAAGGGGATGCGTTCGTCCTTCGGGACAAAGCGTTGAACCGAAGCCCCAGTAAACGGCGGCCGTAACTATAACGGTCCTAAGGTAGCGAAATTCCTTGTCGGGTAAGTTCCGACCCGCACGAAAGGTGCAACGACTTGGGCACTGTCTCAACGAGAGACCCGGTGAAATTATACTATGCGTGAAAATGCGCATTACCCGCGACAAGACGGAAAGACCCCGTGGAGCTTTACTGTAGCCTGATATTGAATGTTGGTACAGCTTGTACAGGATAGGTGGGAGCCTAAGATGCCGGAGCGCAAGCTTCGGCGGAGGCGCCGGTGGGATACCACCCTGGCTGTACGGACATTCTAACCCCGAGCCGTGATCCGGTTCGGAGACAGTGTCAGGTGGGCAGTTTGACTGGGGCGGTCGCCTCCCAAAGAGTAACGGAGGCGCCCAAAGGTTCCCTCAGAATGGTTGGAAATCATTCGCAGAGTGTAAAGGCAGAAGGGAGCTTGACTGCGAGACTTACAAGTCGAGCAGGGACGAAAGTCGGGCTTAGTGATCCGGCGGTTCCGCATGGAAGGGCCGTCGCTCAACGGATAAAAGCTACCCCGGGGATAACAGGCTTATCTCCCCCAAGAGTCCACATCGACGGGGAGGTTTGGCACCTCGATGTCGGCTCATCGCATCCTGGGGCTGTAGTCGGTCCCAAGGGTTGGGCTGTTCGCCCATTAAAGCGGTACGCGAGCTGGGTTCAGAACGTCGTGAGACAGTTCGGTCCCTATCTGTCGTGGGCGTTGGAAATTTGAGAGGAGCTGTCCTTAGTACGAGAGGACCGGGATGGACACACCGCTGGTGTACCAGTTGTTCCACCAGGAGCACTGCTGGGTAGCTACGTGTGGTCGGGATAAGTGCTGAAAGCATCTAAGCATGAAGCCCCCCTCAAGATGAGATTTCCCATTGCCTCGAGCAAGTAAGATCCCTCAGAGACGATGAGGTTGATAGGTCCGAGGTGGAAGCGTGGTGACACGTGGAGCTGACGGATACTAATCGATCGAGGACTTAACTAACGGTTAAGACGCCTGGTCGACGTTGCACGGTATCATCTTATCTAGTTTTGAGGGTACTTGTACCCTTTTTAAGAGGAATTAAATTTCATTTTAACCTTGAAATTTTCTTCGAAGGTGAATATAATTAAACATGTCGCCATGAAGTTGGTACATAATTATTTGTCCGGTGATTATGGCAGAGAGGTCACACCTGTTCCCATGCCGAACACAGCAGTTAAGCTCTCTAGCGCCGATGGTAGTTGGGGTTCTTCCCCTGCGAGAGTAGGACGTCGCCGGGCTGATCAATTCTCCTTCAAGGACAGTTGAAAATATTCCAGCGTAGCTCAGAGGTAGAGCAATCGGCTGTTAACCGATTGGTCGCAGGTTCGAATCCTGCCGCTGGAGCCATTTTTTTGGAGAGCTGTCCGAGTGGTCGAAGGAGCACGATTGGAAATCGTGTAGGCCGCTACCGCGGTCTCGAGGGTTCGAATCCCTCGCTCTCCGCCATTAATTATACGGCCCGTTGGTCAAGCGGTTAAGACACCGCTCTTTCACGGCGGTAACACGGGTTCGAGTCCCGTACGGGTCATTCCTGATCGGAGGATTAGCTCAGTTGGGAGAGCACTTGCCTTACAAGCAAGGGGTCGGTGGTTCGAGCCCGCCATCCTCCACCATTGAAATTATTAGTTGACTTTCATTTTAAAAAATCGTAAACTAATAAACGTGTCATCTTTCTAAACTTAATCTGTTTTCAATATGAAAAGCAGACAATATCGCGGGGTGGAGCAGTCTGGTAGCTCGTCGGGCTCATAACCCGGAGGTCGTAGGTTCAAATCCTACCCCCGCAACCAAAAGGTCCGGTAGTTCAGATGGTTAGAATGCCTGCCTGTCACGCAGGAGGTCGCGGGTTCGAGTCCCGTCCGGACCGCCATTTTAAAATTTAAATAGTAGTACATATGGCTCGGTAGCTCAGTCGGTAGAGCAACGGACTGAAAATCCGTGTGTCGGCGGTTCGAATCCGTCCCGAGCCACCATTTGTTTTGGAGGGGTAGCGAAGTTGGCCAAACGCGGCGGACTGTAAATCCGCTCTCTCAGAGTTCGGCGGTTCGAATCCGTCCCCCTCCACCACTTATAGGGGTATAGTTTAATGGTAAAACGAAGGTCTCCAAAACCTTTGATGTGGGTTCGATTCCTACTACCCCTGCCATATGGCGGTCGTGGCGAAGAGGTTAACGCACCGGATTGTGGCTCCGGCACTCGAGGGTTCGAATCCCTCCGGTCGCCCCATTTGACATTGGGCCATGGCCAAGCGGTAAGGCAACGGCTTTTGGTGCCGTCATGCGTAGGTTCGAATCCTACTGGCCCAGCCACTAGCGGAAGTAGTTCAGCGGTAGAACACCACCTTGCCAAGGTGGGGGTCGCGGGTTCGAATCCCGTCTTCCGCTCCATTTTTTTAAGTTTAGACTTCTCGAATAATCCGCTTTAGATGGCGGCATAGCCAAGTGGTAAGGCAGAGGTCTGCAAAACCTTTATCACCGGTTCGAATCCGGTTGCCGCCTCCAAAAATTTTTATATGATTACATAAGCCAAGTTGGTAGACAATCTGTTTATCAGCTTTTTTTTATTATAAATTTACTTTTATCTTTTGTTAGGAATTCGATAATGATCTAAGTACGTATTTTAACTATTATTGTTCTAACGTAATTTGTAACGAGATGAGTTTATTTTTAAAAATGCTTAATAAATAAAGTGCTAAAAATCTCTTGTGTTTTAAATGATTATTAGTTAAACTCTATATATAGTTGTTTTTATTTAATTTAAAACTACATATTGTATTCAGCTTATACGGATGCCTTTATGAGGCTTAATAGGGAATTTGGTGAGAATCCAAAACTGCCCCCGCAACTGTAAACGTGGATGAAATGGGTTTGCCACTTTATAAGATTAGTTAATGCTGCTTATAAGGGAAGGCCCATAGTAAAGTGAAGCGTAAGTCAGGAGACCTGTCTGTATGAGCCGAGTTACATTGTCTTCGGGGTGAAAGAGAATGGAACGACACAGGTGATTACAGGTAGGCTAAGAATCCTACTATTGTCATATAGGTCGTTTTATTCGCTTTCAACCTCGTTGGAAGCGAATTTTTTTGTTTAGGGAGGCGTGACAGAATGGATACAGTAACTAAAGTAGTAACGAAAGTGGTCACAGGACAAAATCAGGAAACATTTTTAGAAGAGCGTTTACGGGGGTTTATTGAACGCGTTACAAAGGGGTACGATCATTTAGACGTAGAGCTTTACGAAGACAAAGTGTTGACGGCTATTGGTAGCAAGGACGAAGTGACAAAAGCTCAAATAACAAATGAATTATTATTGCGGGGCCTTGATTTAATTAGCCCAGAGGAACCTGACTGGACTTTTGTGTGTGCCAATATTTACTTAGAACAGTTATACAAAGAAGCAGGACAAAACAGAGAATACGAGGCGAGAGAGCGTTATGGTTCTTATTATGACTTACAACATGTATTAACTCAAAAACAAATTTACAGTGGTGATATTTTAACGTCATATACGGCTGAAGAACTGAAGCAAGCTGAGAATATGATTGATCCAGAACGAGATCGTTACTTTACGTATATAGGATTGAGAACATTGGCTGATCGTTATTTGGCAACGGATCATGAAGGACGCGTTTATGAATTGCCTCAAGAACGCTTTATGACGATTGCATTGACGTTAATGATGAATGAGCCGGAATCGAAACGTATGGAATGGGTTGAAGAAGCGTATTGGGCTTTGAGCAATCTTTATATGACCGTTGCAACACCAACATTAGCAAATGCAGGTAAATCATATGGTCAATTGTCTAGCTGTTTTATCGATACCGTTGATGATAGTTTGCAAGGGATTTATGATTCGAATACGGATATAGCGAACCTATCGAAAAATGGTGGCGGCATAGGTGTTTATCTGGGCAAGATTCGTTCACACGGTAGTTCGATTAAAGGCTTTAAAGGTGTTTCAAGTGGTGTGATGCCATGGATGAAGCAATTAAATAACACGGCAGTTAGTGTTGATCAACTCGGTCAACGACAGGGTGCTATTGCGGTTTATTTGGATATCTGGCATCAGGATATATTTAAGTTTTTAGATGCGAAACTAAATAATGGTGACGAACGTCAACGTACGCATGATTTGTTTACAGGTGTGACATTGCCTGATCTTTTCATGGAGAAAGTGGAGGCACGTGAAAATTGGTACTTGTTTGATCCGCATGAAGTTCGAGATGTGATGGGCTTTAGTTTAGAAGATTATTATGATGAAGAACAAGGTGCTGGGTCATTTAGAGAGAAATATGAAGCGTGTGTGAACCATCCTGATTTAACAAAAGAGACGGTTCCTGCGATTGATGTGATGAAACGGATTATGGTGAGTCAATTAGAAACAGGGACACCTTATATGTTTTACCGTGATGAGGCAAACAGGCAAAATCCGAATAGTCACGCTGGCATGATTTATTGCTCGAACCTTTGTACTGAGATCATGCAGAATCAAAGTGCAACGACCGTCGATGAGCAACATACTGAAGACGGGAAAATCGTTGTGACGAAATCGCCTGGAGACTTTGTTGTTTGTAATTTATCGAGTATCAACTTAGGTAAAGCAGTCCCTGCAGATGTTCTTGAGCGTTTGATTCCGATTCAAGTCCGTATGTTAGATAATGTGATTGATTTGAACAATATTCCTGTGTTGCAGGCACAAATGACGAATCAGAAATATCGTGCTGTCGGATTAGGGACGTTTGGGTATCATCATTTACTCGCTCTAAACAAAATTGCTTGGGAGTCTGAAGAAGCCGTGCAGTTTGCGGATGAGTTATATGAGAAGATTGCCTATTTAACGATTCAAGCAAGTATGGAGTTAGCGCAAGAGAAGGGGGCTTACCCATTGTTTGAAGGTTCAAAATGGCATGATGGACGTTATTTTGACAATAAAGATTATACGGGTGATGCATGGAATAAGTTGAAACAGGACGTGCAGACATATGGTCTTAGAAATGGCTATTTAATGGCTGTCGCACCGAATTCAAGTACGAGTATTATTGCAGGTAGCACGGCAAGCATTGATCCGATTTTTAAAAAGTTTTATTCCGAAGAAAAGAAAGACTACAAGATTCCGGTTACGGCACCTGATCTAAGTCCGAAGACAGTTTGGTATTATAAATCAGCTTATGATATCGACCATCAATGGACGATTGAGCAAAACGCCAAACGACAAAAACATATTGATCAATCGATTTCGTTTAATTTCTATGTACGAAATACGATTAAAGCGAAAGAATTGCTCGATTTGCATATGTCAGCTTGGAAATCAGGTTTTAAAACGACGTACTATACACGCTCGACCTCTTCAGACATTGAAGATTGCGTAAGCTGTGAGTCATAAAGGAGGCTAATCATGGAAAAAACTATGCATGAACGACAATTATATGATCTTAATGCACCCAATAAGTCAACAGGGATTATTAATGGTGAGAGTTCCAATGTGCTTAATTGGGATGACGTACGGTTTAAATGGGCTTATCCTATGTATAAAAACATGCTAGCTAACTTCTGGACGCCATTTGAAATCAATATGTCGAATGATCAGAAACAGTGGCCTGAATTAACTGAAGATGAACGTGAATCATTTAAAAAGATTATTGGGTTATTGGCGTTTTTAGATTCTGTACAAACAGATTATTCTGCAAAAGTCGCAGATTTTTTAACCGATTCAAGCTTGGCAGCGCTCATGCAAGTGTTATCGTTTCAAGAAGTCGTTCACAACCAGTCCTATTCGTATGTCCTGTCATCACTAGTGGACAAACAAGAACAGGATGAGATCTTCGAGTATTGGAAGCATGATGAGATCCTAATCGAACGGAATCAATTTATTGCCGATGGATATGAACGGTTCGTTAAAGAGAAGTCACCACAAGCATTTTTAGAATCGGTCGTATATGATGTCGTCTTAGAAGGATTGTTTTTCTACGCAGGGTTCGCGTTTTTCTATAATTTAGCTCGTAATCAAAAGATGGTATCAACGAGCACGATGATCAACTACATTAATCGTGATGAATTATTACATGTGAATTTGTTTGCTCATATTTTTAAAGAAACGTTAAACGAAAATCCAGAACTGAATACAGATGAAAACCTACAATTCGTGACGGATACATTTCGCGAGGCGGCAGCACTTGAGGTGAAGTGGGGCGAACATATTATAGGTAATAAAATCGACGGAATCAATATGGATGAATTAGAACAATACATTCAATATACAGCGAATAAACGGTGTAAGTTAATGGGTGTACCTGTTCCATTTCCGGATGTGCAAGATAACCCGCTTAAGTGGATCAAAGCTTATAAAGATGCCGATGAAGGCAAGTCCGATTTCTTTGAGCAAAAATCCCGTCAATACACAAAAGTGTCGGATGATAATGGATTTGATGAATTGTAAATTTGAGTACTTTTAGTACCTTGACAAACAAGCTGATTCGTCATATTATGGTTAATGCACGTGAAAAACGTGTCCATGCCAGTGTGGCGGAATTGGCAGACGCGCGTGACTCAAAATCACGTTCCTACTTGGAGTGCCGGTTCGAGCCCGGCCACTGGTATTATAGAACTCGCAAATGTTGATTAATCAATGTTTGCGAGTTTTTATTTTAACTATCAATCAAACCGTTCACCCCAATAACGGGGTGAGCTGTTTAATATCGATAAGCACTAGCACATGTATTAGCTTGTGGTTCGTAATAACAGTGCTCTTTGTATCGTCCGGTAATTGGTTGACCGAACCATGTAGGCGGGCATTCGCCATAAGGGTTAAAGTACCAAAGTGCATATTTAGCAGGTTGTTGTCTCCAGTACTCGATAACTTGCCTTGCTAATCTTTTCTCTGCTTCTCTTGCTGATTGATAAAATAAATTACCCTCTTGCACGGCTTCAAAAGAATAATTTCCACCTTGAATTTGGAAAATCACGTCACGTATCGATCTCAAATCTTCAAAATCCAGACAATTAGCCCGTGTTCGATTTATAATAACATTTCCGACCATTAGCATACCTAATCGGCCTTCACCTACAGCTTCCGCCCTCATTAATCGGGCAATTAAATCAACGTCTTTTTCGGTATAAGCTACTCTTGCCACACATATCACCTCTTAAGGATTTTATGAATAAAAGTTTGAAGATATGAATCTTGAAATAAAAAATTAGTTGTCGAATTAGAGATTTTAAATAGCTACTATTAGTTATTGGTGTTGAGATATGTTCATTTGTGGTCTTAAGTATCCCGATAAGTAATCATTGGGGGAATTCACCATTAAAAGACTCCTATTTTTCTCCAGTTACTTTATGGTCGTGTCGAACGGTTAATGTAAGCATCACAATATTAAATACGATAGAAATTAATGCGCTAGCTATGTGTAGTCCAATAATTAAGTTGAGCTTCTTATCCAAGGTATAAGCACTCCTTTTATTTGTTTGCTGTTAGTCTTATCTTGTATTAGTAAATTTATTATTAGAAATATACGTTTTAAGTTTCTGTTTCAAAGTACAGCAGCCTCGTTTTACCGGAAGTATTAACTGTTTTTAGATCAACTTTGATTCCTTTCATTAATTTCTCTTCGACCGTAAAGTTCATTTAATTAGTTTTTTAGTAAATGATGTACAATATCATCAATTTTGACATGTTCAAAAAGTATATATTAATATATGAATATATACTAATATTCATTACAGAAGGGGTGAAGCCCTAATGACTGACGATCAACATATTAACCTAAATCATAAAGCTTTAGACGAAGAGACACTTTTTGTCGTGTCACAAACATTTAAAGCGCTTGGTGATCCGACAAGAATTCAGATTCTTCATTTGTTGTTTAACAAGGAATATTCGGTGAATGGTATTGCCAATGCGTTGGACCTTAAGCAAGCAACGGTCTCGCATCAGCTTCGAGTTTTAAAAAATTTACGCTTAGTTAAATATCGCCGAGAAGGTACAACACTATATTATTCTCATGATGATGAACACGTGATGAAAATGTTAGAACAAACGATTGAGCATGCTAGTCATAATTAAGTTTGTCCGAAGTTTGATCTGGAGGTATTGAAATGGGACACGATCATGATCATACACATGGCGCTAATAAAAAAGCTTTATTAATTAGTTTCTTAATCACGACAGGGTTTATGATTTTAGAAGCGATCGGTGGCTTTATCACTAATAGTCTTGCTTTATTATCTGACGCTGGTCATATGTTGAGTGATTCTATATCACTTGGTGTTGGTTTATTGGCGTTTACGTTTGGTGAAAAAGTAGCTGATTATAGTAAAACATTTGGCTACAAACGGTTTGAAATATTAGCAGCTGTTTTTAATGGTATAACCTTAGTATTGATTGCGTTTTATATCTTTTATGAAGCTTATGGGCGTTTTGTGAACCCACCTGACGTTGCATCAACAGGTATGTTAATCATTGCGATCATAGGGTTATTTGTTAATATATTAGTCGCTTGGATTTTGATGAAGCAAGGTGACACGGAAGAGAATTTAAATTTACGAGCAGCATTTCTTCATGTCTTAGGGGATTTATTAGGCTCTGTAGGAGCTATTATAGCTGCGTTATTAATCATTTTCTTTAATTGGGGCTGGGCAGATCCTATTGCGAGTGTGATCGTTGCTGTCTTGGTCTTAATTAGTGGCATAAGAGTGACGCGTGAATCGATTCATGTCCTTATGGAAGGCAAACCTAAAAATGTTGATTTAGATGAGGTTGTTCGTATCATCAAAGAAATTGAGGGCGTCCAAAATATTCACGACCTGCATGTTTGGAGTATTACAAGTGGTAAAAATGCGCTATCGTCTCATGTCGTCGTTGAAGGTGATTTATCGATTAGTGAATGTCAATCACTACTTCGACAAATCGAACGTCAATTAGAACAGCAAAATATCGGTCACGTGACCATTCAGTTAGAAAATGATGATCATCCTCATAATGATTCGTTAATGTGCCAACTTGATTCGAATTCTCATGAACATAGCCATCATCATGACTACTAAGATAATTCTTTGGAGTGGATAAAAATGTTTGATTTGTTTATATCGTTAAGCCCAGCTATGCAGGCATTAATTGCAACGTTATTTACGTGGGGGATGACTGCTTTAGGAGCTGCGCTTGTATTTACTAAGAAAACGATGAGCCAAAAATTACTCGACGGCATGTTAGGCTTTGCTGGTGGTGTCATGATTGCCGCCAGCTTTTGGTCGTTACTGGCACCTGCTATTGATATGGCTGAATCCGATGCTATGCCAGCATGGGTCGCTGCTGCGTCAGGTTTTCTAACGGGCGCCTTTTTCCTATGGGGCATTAATAAATTGATTCCGCATTTGCATCCTAATACGTCAATGACAGATGCAGAAGGGTTGAATCCTAGTAAAAGAAAGCGAAGCACCTTGTTAATTTTAGCGATCACCCTTCACAATATTCCAGAGGGCTTAGCTATTGGCGTGTCTTTTGGAGCGGTGGCAGGTGGTTTTGATTCCACATCGCTAGCGGGTGCTGTGACGTTAGCGCTCGGAATTGGAATTCAGAACTTTCCAGAGGGAACAGCCGTCTCCATGCCACTTCGTCGTGAAGGGATGTCACGCAGAAGAAGTTTCATGTATGGACAGTTTTCCGGCATGGTTGAACCAATATCAGCTGTTGTCGGTGTGTTAGCGGTGACGATTATGGAGCCGTTATTACCATTTGCTCTTAGTTTTGCAGCAGGTGCAATGATATTCGTCGTCGCTGAAGAAGTAATCCCAGGTTCGCATGAGAACGGACATAAAGATTTAGCATCATTGAGTTTAATTGTCGGTTTTACGATTATGATGATGTTAGATGTGGCGCTTGGATAATGTATGATTTGTTTAAAACAAACTTTTAAAATAATTTATTGATTAATCATTCGGTTTTTGTTACATTGTAATTATCGAAAGAGAAAACAATTGACGTTCTTAATCAATTAACGAACTTTATCAAAATTTAATAATGATTCGATCTATATGTTTTTCATATAATAGCGGGGATATGGCCTGCGAGTTTCTACCAGTTTACCGTAAATAAACTGACTATGAAAAGCAGTACAGGGTGTAGACTATCTATGTTGATTCGTGGATCAGTGTCGTTAATACAGCTCGTCGTACATGCTTTTCAGATGAAAAGTATGTGTGGCGAGCTTTTTATTATGATTAGAAAATCAAGAAGGGATGGGGTCTGTTTGGAACAATTAAATGAAGCGAACGATGTGCTTTCTAAGGATGAAGAAGAGGAGAACACTTCAACAGGAAAGTCGTTATTTCTTGGGTTACAACATGTATTGGCAATGGACTTGTTTATTCCACCTATCATTTTAGCAGGACTATTGTCGTTATCAGTTGGTGATACCGCCTTACTAATTCAAATGACATTTTTAGCGTGTGGGATTGCAACATTAATTCAGGCAGGTTTTGCGATGAAGTTACCCGTTATGCAAGGGCCATCGTTTGTGCCGTTGAGTGCTTTAGCTGCTATCGGTACCACTTCAGGTATTGGAGCTATGATCGGAAGTTTAATGCCAGGCGCTTTATTGATTGCTTTATTAGGCAAGCCACTTAAATTGTTTAGTAAAGTGGTCATGAAATTTATTCCACCAATTGTGGCAGGAACGGTGATTGTTGTCGTTGGTATTTCGCTGATGCCAAGTGCGATCAACTCGATATACAGCGCAGAGGGAAGCTTTAACGTGAATTTCTTTATCGCCTTTTTAACAGCTGCCATATTGATTGGAAGTATGTATATCGGAGAAAAAACAGCTTCCCGGTTTAAGTTTATAAAATTAATATCGGTTATTTTATCGCTTGGGATTGGAACAATGACGGCTTCATTCTTTGGATTAGTCGACTTTTCTTCAGTTGCTTCATCATCATGGTTCGCATTGCCGAGCGTGTTTGCATTAGGAACGCCAACATTTGAACTGGATGCGATTCTAATCATGATGCTAATTTATGTCATTGTTGTGATTGAAACAACGGGCACATGGTTTACTGTTAGCGAAGTGTCAGATCAAGAGCTAGATGATAAACGGCTTAATGGAGGTGCTTTTGGCGAAGGATTAGGTTGTTTCGTCGGATCGTTCTTTGGTGGTACACCAGTAACGGGTTACTCTTCGAATGCGGGAATTATTGCAATTACAGGTGTTCGTAATCGTAAACCAATCCTAGCTGGCGGTATGATTTTAGTTGCTTTAGGCATGATGCCGAAATTTATGAATGTGATTGCTAGTATTCCTGGTGTCGTTATTAATGGGGTGTTTGCAATCTTATGCGTTGTCATTATGATGAACGGCTTTAAAGTCATTAAACATTCACCATTTACTGAACGGAATATGATCGTCATTGGTGTACCCGTGATGATGGCTATGTTTGCGGTGCTCATTCCAGCTGAGGTGTCGAATTCGCTTCCGAATATCGTCATGTATATCGTGTCGTCTGGTACAGCGGTTGGCGCCATTAGTGCGCTCGTTTTAAATATTGTGTTGCCAGAAAAATCGGATGATCAAGTGATGACAACAGAAAGGGAGATGAATTATGCGACAAGATAAATTATGGAATCAGTGGCATCCTGTATGTAAAGCAGATGAAGTGGCAGATGAACCGAAGCAAGTGCATGTATTAGGCGAACCTGTTGTGTTGTTTCGCAATGAGAAAGGCGTGCATGCCTTTAAAGATTTATGTGTACATAGGGGTGCGTCACTATCGCTTGGGAGTGTCGTTGATGGGCGATTAGTATGCGCTTATCATGCGTGGGAATATGAATCTTCTGGCGCTTGCGTCAAAATTCCAGCACTCCCATGTGAGCGTCCAATTCCTAAAAAGGCAAAAGCAGTCGTTTATCATTGCCAGATACACTTAGGTCTGATATGGGTTTGTTTAGGTGATAAGCCAGAAGCAATAGCAGATTTTCCTGAGTATCATTTAGAGGATCATCGTACAGTGATTTGTGGTCCTTATGATGTAAAAGCGAATGCGCCAAGAATTATTGAAAATTTCCTTGATGTGTCTCATTTAATGTTTGTGCATGAAGGGATGTTAGGTGATGCTGATCATGCTGAAGTCGTTGATTATGACGTGAATTTTGTGGATGGTCGATTTATCACGAGTAAGATTCCCGTTTATCAACCAGATGCAGATGGACGTGGACAAGGTGGTTATACGGATTATGTTTATGAAATTTTAACCCCAACGGTTGCTCAGTTTACGAAAACGACGGAAGGCTTGGATGAGGCCCTGACGATTTTTACAGCTGTGAATCAATTGGATGATGAGCAATGCCAGGTGTTCATGTTATTAACACGTAATTATGAGCTTGATCAACCAGATGAACCATACCGTGACTTTCAAGACACGATTTTTTATCAGGATTTAGATATTGTGGAAAGTCAAAAGCCAGAGTTGCTCCCGTTAGATTTACAAGCTGAAATGCATTTGAAATCAGATGCACTCACGATTGCGTATCGTCGTTGGTTAGATGAATTGGGTATTGAAAACGGCACGATGCCGAAGGACTTGTCACAGTAATAACGATTTAGTTAGGATGTTTGAGTAATGCCGAATTGGTATTACTCTTTTTTGTTATTTTTAACGTTAAGTTGGGTAACACTAAGTTCAGCCTTATTTTACAACGGATTGGAGTGTTTATAGAAATGGCAGTAGATAATCAGAATGCCCGGTTAACCGCTTCAGAAATCACGAACTTATGGACAACTTATATGAACGATAGTGGGGCGATTTGCCAATTAAAGTTTTTTGAAGAAAAATGTGAGGATGAGGATATTAAAACAGTGGTGGATTTTATAATGAACTTAGCCACTTAAGTCATAAAAAACGCCATGTGAATTTCATGTTATATTGAAGTTAACCACAACACTCAATAAAGGAATGAAATCACATGACGCCATTTAATGATAACATGCCCCGCACTAAGGGCAAACACTTAAGCGCGGATGAACGGTCAAAAATCCAAGTGTTAAAGCAGGAAGGCTATTCTCACCGTCAAATCGCCAAAGTATTAGGCTGTGCGCCGCAAACAATCAATAATGAGATTAAACGGGGTTCGGTGACGCAAGCAAGAGAACAGAAACAAAATGGCAAAACATACCGCTATACGCATCCCGTTTATTTCCCAGATGTCGGCCAACGTCAGTACGAAGAAAATCGGTTAAACTGCGGGCGTATACCGAAATGGGTTGGTATCCCTACATTCATAGAATGGGCGGATACCAAGATGCTTCAGGACGGATGGTCTCCAGACGCTGTCGTCGGTTATTTGAAAGTCCATTTTCCGTATGCCCAAGCCTTACTACCGTGCACTACCACACTCTATCATTGGATCAACATCGGCATTATGCGGACGAAGAATATTGACCTGCTTGAGAAAGTCAGTCGCGCACCTAGAAAGACCGGGCGGCACGGTAAAGAAAATAAGCGCAAGTTAGGTACTTCCATTGAAGAGCGGCCGAAACATATTGAAGACAGAGCAGAGTTCGGACACTGGGAAATTGATACGGTACTGGGCGTTAAAGGTGAAGATGATGAGGTATTACTCACCTTGGCCGAGCGTAAAACACGGTTTGAATGCGTTATTAAAGTCGACCGAAAGGATGCATCATCGATTTCAAAAGCCGTTCAGTCACTGGCCGAGCGAACCGGCACAGACATGCGCGCCATGTTTAAAACCATCACGTCAGATAACGGGTCGGAGTTCAGCACGTTAGAAACGGATTTAAAAGAAACGACCCAAGTCTATTTTAGTCATCCCTATGCATCTTATGAACGCGGCACCAGCGAAAATCAGCACAAATTGATTCGACGGTTTATACCGAAAAGTCACCCCATCAGTCAAGTGAGTCAGCAACAAACCTTACGCGTACAAACGTGGATGAATACCTATCCGCGGAAACAGCTCAATTATCGCACGCCACAGGAAGCACTCATGACAGAGGTCAAGGCAATAGCTTAGATAGTTGTGACATTTCGCTCCCCCCTAGGGGGGAGAGCGTCAACTCTCTTCATCTATTCACAATCTCCCCATAGCAGGGGCTGGCCCAGTGGCTAACTTGTACTTGAAATTTAGGATATTAAAACAGTTATTCAACAAGCCATCACATTATCTGAAAGCCATATTGATAAGATAACCGAGATCTTTAACCAAGAAAATTATCCGATTCCTCATGGTTTTAAGATAGAAGAGGACGTGGATCTTACCGCAACTCGATTATTTACGGACTCATTTGTCTTAAATTATCTTGAGCAATTAGGAATACTTGGTCTCAATACTTACAGTATGAGCTTGCCTTATTCACCTCGGGAAGATGTGTATAACTTTTTTAGTAACTGCCTCCAAGAATCAGATCAATTATTGCGACAGGCAACGGACTTGCTAATGGAGAAAGGTATATTTAATAGAGGATCTTATCTACCAGTTCCTGAAGGTATAGATTTCGTCCAAAAACAAAGCTTTCTTACAGGATACTTTGGTAATAAACGACCGCTTACAGGCCCTGAGATCACAAACTTAGAAGGGAATTACAAAAGAAATGCCTTAGGTACAGCTATCTTAATTGGTTTTAGCCAAGTTGCGAATAGCAAGGAAGTAAGAGAGTACTGCCTACGCGGCAAAGAGATCGCAAAGAAACATTGCGAGATATTTGGTTCAGTATTGGGTGACAATGATATCGATATTCCACCGACATCAGAGACTGAAGTGACCGACTCGACGACGTATACATTTTCAGATAAATTAATGATGTTTTATACGACGTCATTAATTGCGATCAGTGTCGGGTACTACGGGGCAAGTATGTCGATGAGCCCGAGAAGAGATGTAGCTGTTCACTATGATCGTTTAATTCATGAAACATTGTTATACGCTGAGGATGGGGCTAATATCATGATTAAACATGGTTGGTTAGAAGAGCCACCTAGAGCACTAGATCGCGAGGAATTAGCGAAGAAGAAATAAGACACTTAAGTCAGGACTTCATAAATTTAAATGGGCCGGAAACTAATATTGGTTTCTGGCCCATTCATTTTGGGGATTAAATTCACCTGTGTTCAGTACGCTTTTTGTCATAAGTAATTTGAGATAAAACAATACCTACTAAAATGAGAGTTGATCCTGTAATCACACCAATCGTCAATTGCTCATTCAGTAATAAACTACTTAAGATTAAGCCGAACATTGGAACTAACAATGTCGAGATTGTGGCTGTCACCATATCGACTGTACTCATGATGACATACCACACAGTAAAACATAATGCCGAAGCAAGTACGCCTGTGAATAGTATGTAATATATACTTTCGGTGTTAAAAATAATCGGTTGACCAGATTCCATGACAAGTGTCGCGATGAAAATACCGAGTACACCGAATAGCATCTGAAAGGCTGACGATTGAAGTTTGGGAAGGTCAGACACATTTAATCGGTAATAAATATTTGCGACTCCCCATGAAATGGCACTAATAATAATTAATAACTCTCCAATAATGACTTCAATATTTTGTCCGAGCCAAATATCCCACCCCAGAATTGTTAGTAGACCAAGCATACCTGAAATGAGGCCTGCTATTTTCCATCTTGATAAGTGTTCTCCTAATAATTTCACCGCGAGTAAACTACTCCACAAGGGCATGGAATAAAGAAGGACGGATGATTTTCCCGCATCTACAAACATTAATGCAAACATGACCAATGTAAATACAACCGTTGTTTGTAAGAATCCGATGATGATTAAGTGTTTAATATAACGTTTGGGAGGTAGTCCTAAGCGAGCGATCCATACAAAGAATAGTAATGTTAAGGCCCCCGTACCGAAACGAAAAGATGAAAATGTAAAGGGCCCCATATAATCAAGCGACGCTTTCATTAAGACCCATGCATAACCCCAAATGAGAGTGATCGCAATAATGAGCCCCCATACACTTCCTTTATTAAGTGAAATACCTGGTTGTTTTGTCTGTTCATCCCTGTCCATGGTCTGCCTCCAAAGGTAAGTTACTTATTATCGTAACATAACAATAGACAGGTTGCTGATTGAATTGATAAGTTGGTTCGTCAGGCCTGCTTCTGTAAGTCAACATACATCTTCTGATAGACTTCTGACTCAGCTTTTAAACCTTTTTCAAGATAAGTTTTCGACAACCATTTTAATGGTTTAGAGTCATCTGGCCTTAATTCAGATGCCATGCTAAAGCAATCAAGTGCTTGATCCCATTGTTTGAATTCAAAATACAACTCGCCTAGTGATTGAACATGGTCCAAGTCGTTATATAGCGTATAAATACGGTCAAATTTGGCTAAGACGTTTGAATCCGGATTTAAATCACGGAATGGTTCTAACCAATTATGCAGTTCATTTATATTATATTGACCGAGCAAGTTGCTTACGAAAGGGTATAATAATCTGTCTGCTTCTTGAGGGCTAAATTCGATTAATTTAATCAATAGTCGTTGTAATCCTTGGGGATGCGCAGTTAAGTTGTTATCTGTTTGCCGAGTGATGATCTCTGTCAGTTGTTTTGCATCTTGAGCATTTAAATCAAGATCATGCTTCAAAACGATACTGGATAATTGGTTGAGATGGCCAAATTCGATACATTTTTTAAGTAAACGGTTTTGGAGAGGATTGAATGAATTGAAACTAGCCAATTCATCATAAAGTTTTAATAAGTCTTCATCAGATAACGCCTTAGGAAAGTTCTTTTCGAAAGTTTTTAAAATAGCTTCTGTTGGGGCGGTTTTCAATTGATGATACTGAATCATTGTTAACTCGATTAATCGATCTTCAGCTTTAAGGTGGTCCATGTAGTAATTGAAATAGTGCTCAGGTTCATTGAACATAATTTTTTCCGATTCAATGACATCGTGTTGGAACAGTTTCTCATTTTGGTCTTGGTACATCGTAAAATACTTTTTGAAAATACGGTCGTTTATTAATGATTTAACAAAGCTATGGTTAGGGGTGAAATCTTTCATAATTTGAATCGTTTGATAAGCGGAAAATAGGTGGCCTTCACGTCGGTCTTCATAAAACATAGATTTAAGATGGTCGAAAAGTTGTTGTTTTTTAATAAATGATTCAAACATGGTGAGGATGTACGCTTGATCATGCTTTGAGTATTTGTCGTTGAGTTTTCGAAGTAGCTGTTGGTTATTAATCATTTTCATAGTAGGATTCGCGCTTAGAAAAGCTTTAATGAATGGGTGAGGTGCGTGATGGACGTGACCGTAGCTGAAGGCTTTTGCGGTAAAGGAAAACCGTTTAAGAGTCGAGGTTGTTTTGGCAGTAATAAACTTTCCTTTATAGAAAAACAAATAATAAAACTGTTGTGTACTGTCTATAGCTTCGATGATTTGCGCACGGGCATAATTCGTCAGTCGTAACGCATTCAGTGTGACAGGGTGTTGTTTGTGATTGTAAATCGTTATGGGCTGTTCAATCATTATGAAACCCTCCTTGTTATTTTTAGCATATCATAATTTTATTTTATTGAGTATATGTATGCCACATGATATTATCAGAATAATTAAAAATAATTACTAAAGGGTTGATTTTAATTAAAAAAATCATGAAAGTTGTCGTGATTGTTGCTCTGTCATCTGCGGGGATTTATTTAATGATTGCGCACGGCTTAACGCTTTTAGGGCCAGTTCAAGAACCAAAAGATCAAGCATCAGACTTAAACTTTAATCAAATTGAAGTATCAGATGATCAAGTGCCCGAATTAGAAACATATGAAACGCGTGACGATACCGAATTATCCTATCGGCATTATTCATCCGAGGCTGATCAAGTGCTTATTCTTTTGCATGGATCTGGCTATCACAGTCGCTATTTGGCTCCACTTGCCAATCATTTGGCTGAAGCGGGTGTCGCTACGGTTTATACGCCAAATTTCAGGGGGCATGGACCAAATCCTGAAAATCGTGGGCAAGTAAATTATATTGGGCAACTTGAAGACGACTTAGATGATTTAATTGATGAAGTGAAAGTAGAATATCCTGACAGTAAAATCATTCTGGGTGGTCATTCGAGCGGGGGTGGCACGGTTATCCGTTATGCTGGTGGTGACTCTGCACATGACCTTGCGGGATATTTGCTGATAGCTCCTTATATTCATCATGATTCAGATGTATATAAAAGTGAAAGTGAATGGGCAAATATTAGTTTACCGCGTATGATTGGTCTTTCGATGTTGAATCAAGTAGGGTTATCTTATTTGAATGGGCAATCCGTGATTTCATTCAATATGCCTGAAACCTATAGAGATGGCACAGAAACGTTGAGGTATGACTATCGTCTGCAAACATCAATGCATCCACGTTCAGATTATCAGTCTGATATTGACGGATTGGATGAAGATACGCTCGTTGTTGCAGGTTCAGATGATCAATCCTTTCATACAAACGCCTATGAAGATGTTTTTGCTTCAAATGATTTAGTTGATGTGAGTATCTTAGATGGCTTATCTCATTTTGGTGTTCTTCGCGATCAAGAAGCGCAAGAGTTAATGGGCGAATGGTTAGTTGAGTAATTAATTGTGGTTGATTAAAATTACTAAGCGTTAATTCATCATAAACTGTTATAAACGACCAAAACACGTGTTGATCATCAAATCTGGTATTGATGCAGCATGTGTTTTTTAGTTCATGATCGGAAAGATTCTATATTAATACTGATTCCTTTTGATATACTAACTACAAACAATGATAAATGGGGAGAAAACATGTTTAACCATCAATCAGAACATAGTGACTACTTTAGAGAATCATTACCACAATCAATAAGCAAGGAAATTTTGCGGAAGATCATGAAAGGGGAACTCGTTTCTGGTGATAAAATTGTTGAAGAAAACATAGCATCAGAGTTGGAAACGAGTCGTGCTCCTGTGCGTGAAGCTTTATATTTGTTACAAGTGAACGGCATCGTCGATCGTATTCCACGAAAGGGAACGATTGTAAAATCATTTACACGTGATGATATTTCAGATTATGTAGAGGTCATGGTTCACATTATCCAATACGGTATTGTTGCCGTTTCGAGAGTATGGAATGACGCTCATAGTGAAAAATGGCATCAGTTATATGAGGATGTGCTGACGTATTATGGACGCCAAGATTTGATTCATTATCAGCATAGTGCTGAATTGATGCTCAGGTATGTAATGTATTTAGCAGATAACAAGGCCTTGATGCGATTTTACGAAGAGGCAAATCAAATCCTTAACGTATTCGCCCAAGTCCAGTGGAATCAAGAAACAATGGTTCAATTTCATAAGCAATTTGCTAAGTTTGTGGAAGCTTTGGCTGAAGCAAATTTTGAGGAAGCCAAACAATTTGCTAGATATGCATTGAAAGAGGGGGAAGTTTAACAATGTTGTGAGTTTATTTCATAATCTCATAACATTGTTAGACAAATCGATAACTTTATCTCACAAAGCGCTCAGATTGTTTAACAATTTGAGCGCTTTGTTTAATAATCTAGGACGATCTAGCGATATTTTAAAATTCAAAATTGTCGACAATATACAAGCGTTTTTGTTAAAGTAGAATTTTAACTGATTACAAGAATGCTAAGCTAACTTTTAAAAGCAAAAAGGAGAGGTGTCTTATGCAAGGGAAAACAGTTTTAATTACAGGCGGAGCTGGTGGCATTGGTATGGAAACAGCCAAGGCTTTTTTAGATGATGGAGCTAATGTTGCACTAGTCGATATTAGTGCTGATGCCTTGAAAAATGCGAAGGACAAGCTAAATCAGCCGGATAAAATTTTAACGATTGAAGCGGATGTTACCAATGAAGCTGAAGTGAAGCAGTATGTCGATGAAACTGTTGAAACTTATGGATCAGTTGACGTGTTCTTTAATAATGCTGCTGTTGCTGGACCTGCAACGCCAATTAAAGAGCTCGAAAAGGATACGTTCGAACAGATTATGGGCATCAACACAACAGGTGTCTTTCTAGGAATGAAACATGTCATTCAACAAATGGAGAAACAAGGCTATGGTGCAATTATTAACGCAGCATCGAATGCGGCTTATATTGGTTCTGCGAATATGGTCGGATATATTGCGTCGAAACATGCTGTTGCTGGTATGACGAAGACAGCTGCCTTAGAAGAGGCAAGCCATGGTATACGTATCAATGCGGTGGCCCCAGCAGCAATCGACACGAATATGCTGACAGGCATCCAAGAAAACTTGAGTCCAGAAGATCCAAATGCTGCGGCAGAGGCGATTAAACAAGCCATTCCAGTCGGTCGTTTTGGTACGCCAAAAGATGTCTCAGCTGTTGTTAAATTCTTAGCATCAGATGAGGCAGCCTTTGTGACAGGTTCACTTTACAATGTAGACGGTGGTATGCAAGCTGATTAATTAGAGCATTTTTATAAGCTTCTCATGGGAATCTCATCCTATGAGAAGCTTTTTTATGGTCAAAATAATTCATGCTGGTTTATGCTAGAGGTAGGCTAATCATTAAAGGGAGTGACAGCATGATTCCTATTAGTATATTAGATTATTCACCGATTTTTGAAGGCTCAAATGTTCGTGAAGCCTTATTACATACAGAAGAGCTCGCCCAGTTAGCTGATACATTAGGCTTTAAACGCTATTGGGTCGCGGAACATCACCATGTTTTCTCTGTCGCAGGAAGCACACCAGAGATGTTAATGATGCAGTTAGCAGCGAAAACTGATCGAATTCGACTTGGCTCAGGTGGCATCATGTTACCCCATTATAGCCCTTATAAAGTTGCTGAGAACTTCCGCATGCTAGAAGCATTTCATCCGAATCGGATTGATTTAGGGATTGGCCGTTCGCCAGGATTTCCAATGGTTAATCGTGCTCTAAATGAGGAGCGAGGCCACCGGGTATCTTTTGATCAACAAGTGAAAGATCTTTATAAATATTTAACTGATGACTTGCAAGAAGACCACCGATTTTCGGAATTAATAGCAACACCACAAGTCGATACCATGCCCGAAATATGGTTACTCGGTCGTGGCGGCCGTAGTTCTCGAGTCGCGGCAGATCTTGGGGCAAGCTATGCCTTTGCTCATTTTGCACCGTCTTCAAAAGCAAACGGTCGTGATATAACCGATGATTACCGACAACGTTTTAAAGCGTCCTCGGTACAAAAACACCCGTACGTCATGGCAGCCGTGTTTGTGGTTATTGCCAATACTGAGGAAGAGGCTGAGACATTAGCTCAAACCTTTGATTTATGGGTGTTAGCAGTTGAAACTGAGGACCAGCCACCTTATATGCCATCAGTCGAAACTGTCGTAGAACGCGGGTTCACGCAAAAAGAGGTAGAACGCATTCAAGAGAACCGTGATCGCGTTGTGATTGGAACGCCTGAACAAGTTAAAGAAGGACTAAACACGCTAGCTCAAAAAGATAATGCTGATGAATTGCTTGTGATCCCTCAATTCTATGGTGAAAACAACCGTAAACAAGCGCTCGAGTTGCTAGCAGATGTATGGTTTTAAACTTGACTCTCACAGTTTTAGCCAATGCTAAGATAAAATTAATTCAATGATCTATAAAAAGGTTAATGTTTTATTTCGAAGACATTTAAATTCATAACTAAGACTATAAAAACACCCCTACTAATAACAGAAAGGGGTGATATGACATTGATGGATTTTCAATTAAGCTTTTTGTTTATTAAGTTTTACAATAATTGTTATGACATTACCTAAAAAGACAGAAGCCATCCAGGTAGCAATTAAAATTTCTACTTGATCGATCGTTGGATCAACCAAAGTGAAGAAAAACGCTTGAAAAATGAATCCGACCATCGTAATAAAGAGTGCTACTTGTGAAGCGCTAGTCAGTATTTCTTGCCCTCTTTCATCTTTTCCCTGGCTAGCAACAAAGAATATGTAATAGATAAAACTTATTGATATTATTAAATATAATACTAAATTCAAAATAGTCATTTAAGGTGGATTTTATAATGAACTTAGCCACTTAAGTCATAAAAAACGCCATGTGAATTTCATGTTATATTGAAGTTAACCACAACACTCAATAAAGGAATGAAATCACATGACGCCATTTAATGATAACATGCCCCGCACTAAGGGCAAACACTTAAGCGCGGATGAACGGTCAAAAATCCAAGTGTTAAAGCAGGAAGGCTATTCTCACCGTCAAATCGCCAAAGTATTAGGCTGTGCGCCGCAAACAATCAATAATGAGATTAAACGGGGTTCGGTGACGCAAGCAAGAGAACAGAAACAAAATGGCAAAACATACCGCTATACGCATCCCGTTTATTTCCCAGATGTCGGCCAACGTCAGTACGAAGAAAATCGGTTAAACTGCGGGCGTATACCGAAATGGGTTGGTATCCCTACATTCATAGAATGGGCGGATACCAAGATGCTTCAGGACGGATGGTCTCCAGACGCTGTCGTCGGTTATTTGAAAGTCCATTTTCCGTATGCCCAAGCCTTACTACCGTGCACTACCACACTCTATCATTGGATCAACATCGGCATTATGCGGACGAAGAATATTGACCTGCTTGAGAAAGTCAGTCGCGCACCTAGAAAGACCGGGCGGCACGGTAAAGAAAATAAGCGCAAGTTAGGTACTTCCATTGAAGAGCGGCCGAAACATATTGAAGACAGAGCAGAGTTCGGACACTGGGAAATTGATACGGTACTGGGCGTTAAAGGTGAAGATGATGAGGTATTACTCACCTTGGCCGAGCGTAAAACACGGTTTGAATGCGTTATTAAAGTCGACCGAAAGGATGCATCATCGATTTCAAAAGCCGTTCAGTCACTGGCCGAGCGAACCGGCACAGACATGCGCGCCATGTTTAAAACCATCACGTCAGATAACGGGTCGGAGTTCAGCACGTTAGAAACGGATTTAAAAGAAACGACCCAAGTCTATTTTAGTCATCCCTATGCATCTTATGAACGCGGCACCAGCGAAAATCAGCACAAATTGATTCGACGGTTTATACCGAAAAGTCACCCCATCAGTCAAGTGAGTCAGCAACAAACCTTACGCGTACAAACGTGGATGAATACCTATCCGCGGAAACAGCTCAATTATCGCACGCCACAGGAAGCACTCATGACAGAGGTCAAGGCAATAGCTTAGATAGTTGTGACATTTCGCTCCCCCCTAGGGGGGAGAGCGTCAACTCTCTTCATCTATTCACAATCTCCCCATAGCAGGGGCTGGCCCAGTGGCTAACTTGTACTTGAAATTTAGGAATAGTCATTTAACCTTATTCCTCCTTATTCATAATAGGTGAATATTTCATTTATTTCTTTACCAAACAACTTTGATATTTTGAAAGCTAATATTAAAGAGGGACTATATTTATTTGCTTCCAGTGAGTGAACTGTTTGCCTTGTAACTCCTAGTTGTTCAGCAACATATTTTTGTGTCCATTTATTTTCGGCTCTTAATACAACTATATTATTAACAAGAATTTCCGATTTGTTTTTCAAATAATACTCCTTTCATTCATTATTTGATGTTAATTTATTTTGTTTAATTTCAAACTAAATGCAACACTCTCCACATGTTGAAATTATTGATGAACACTAAAAATTTTTAAAGTAAGTAAAAAAAACTTTACATATGTAATATAATTTTTACATAGTTATTTGTCAATACAAAATCAATAATGATTGGTATTAATTTGAATAAGTGTTTGAAATATACGGTAAATATCTATAAAAAGGTCAATGGTTATTGATATTTCTCAATAAATAACTCGATTTCTTTCCAAGCTTCTTGGCTTTCTGGAATTTCAGGGTGACTAATATAAAAATTATGAAATAAACCTTCGTATTCAATGAATTGTACTGTTGTTCCTGCAGCTTTTGCTTTGTCATAGATGGTCTGGCTATCGCTTAACAATAACTCTTCACGACCTGTTTGAATCAAAATAGGAGGAAATTGATCGTAATCTCCGTAAGCAGGGGATAAATATGGATCAGTTAAATCGTGATCCCCTGCATAAATGACCGGAACTGGGAATTCCGGCGCGGTTTCTGGGTTAGGCGATCCGAATAGCGCATCATCTTGAATCTTGGTTTCATATGAATCCCCATTTGCTGCTAAATCAGTCCATGGTGAAGCCAATATGAACATGCTTGGTAACGCTTGATCTTGATTACGCAGTTTTAAGCCCATCGCTAAGGCAAGCCCGCCACCAGCTGAATCGCCTACTACGACAATATCATCAACATCATAACCTTGATTGATTAACCATCTATAGCCTTCCATGGCATCATTTAAAGCAGCAGGGTGCTCGTGTTCAGGTGCTGTACGATAATCGAGTGAGAATACATCAGCATCGTTGTAAACATTGGAATAACGAACGGCTGTCTCATTGTATCGATTTGAAAAAGGGTTAATATAAGCGCCACCATGCAATTGATAGACAACATGATCTGATGAGCTCTCGTTATGCGATAATAGGTATCCTTTTGATTGTGACAGTTGGATTTGTTCATTTTCGTAAGTCTTAGGTGGATCCCAACTTTGAAAATTATAGGGTAGAGAATTAAATGTTCGTCTTTCATTCGTCAGTCTTTGTTCTATGAAATAGTTGAATTTTGTAGTTTCATTAATAAAGTGTCCTTGAAAGGAAACAGATAAATCAGGTCTGCCATAAACTAGAGTCAGGGTTAGGACCAAAATTGAAGCAATCCAAATCAGGACATTTTTACTGGTTGAAAAACGTTTATAAACCCAAGCAATAACAGCAATAGATAAAGCTAAAATTATATAGCTGAACCAGTGATGATCTAAGGTGATAAAAAGAAATAAAAATGCTAGAAATAGGCTGGTTAATAAAATATAGAAAATAATGTTTTTAACTGTATGGGTACGAAACCGTGTCAAAATATCACCGCATTTCAATCAAAATATGATCTACAAGTTAATAGAAATAATTACTTTATACGATCGTGAAATTCAAATTATAGGTAAATGTTCTTTCAAAATAAAAAAAGCGTTATGATAAAATATATCATGCAGTCATCATAGCATAGGAGTGAACGCATTGAACAAAAAAGATGTCGCAAACGTACGCAAACAATTCAAAGCTGATAATGATCGCTTAACGATTCATGAAATTTTTAATGTGTATATTATGAAAGAAACAAACGAAATCTATCATCACCAAAGCATGCCGTTTGAGATGCTTGAAGCCGAACAGCAAGAATTGTTCTATCAAAACTTCAAAAAAGTATTAACAGGTCAACTCGACGAGAAATTATTTGAGTTGAAATTTAAACGAGACGTCGAAAATAGTAGTCAGCTCATTCTTCACCAAGGTCTATTAGCACAGGAAACAGATGCTTGGAAGGCTGATATGTTGAAGCTTGTTGAGAAGATGTTAAGTGGAGACCCTTATGACGTAGATATTGTGGTGACATTTATCAAAGCAGAATTCCGTGATCCGTCTAAACAAGTGAGTGAGGAGGCGAAAGAGAGCAGCCACGATAAGATGTACGCTCATCCGTTCATTTTATGTAGCGTTAACAAAACACAAGATCCGAAAAAAGAATTGCTTTTTGATTACGTTGAGAAAGAGTTTAAATATAATATCGTGGTCGATCCGGTTATTAATTTACAAGCACCGATTTCAGGCTTCTTATTTCCGGCCATAACAGATAATGCGAGTGATGTTAATCATGTGCTTTACTCTACTGGTAAAGCGAACGCATTAAATGAACATTTTATCGATGACGTGTTAAATGCGGAAGAAGCAGTGACAGCTGAAGAGGACAAAGCTGTCTTTGAAGAGGTTCTCAAGCGTGTCGCTGGTGAACAAATTAATACTCGGACTCTATCGAACGTATATGAAGAAGTGAATCGCGTCGTTGAAGAACACGAGGAAGAGGAAGCCCCGACTTTGGATTACAAAGATATAGGTCAAGTCTTTGAAAACAGTGGGGTGAAAGAAGCTAATCCTGAAAAAGTACAGGAAGCATTTAAGTCGATTATCGATGACGAGTCGTATGAACTGAAGGCAAGTAGTGTTGTACCGAAATCAAATTCAAAATCGATTAAAATTAAAACAAAAGTGGCGGATATTGCCTTGAAGCCAGAAGACCTTAAATATGTGCGCCAAACGATTGTCGGTGGCAAACTCAATTTAATGATTGAAGTTGAGGAGAATACCGTTGTTGAAGGCTTCGAAATGATTCCTGAGGCATTGATGCAGAAGGCCGAGGATGAGCAATAAGATTTAAGTGAGTCATGATCAATTGGCTTAAGAAAAAGGGAAAACCACGTAACCAATTTAGAACTGGTTACGTGGTTTTATTTATTTATCTATGCTTAATAACTTCGCATTAATCGCTACGATGACGGTACTTAAGCTCATTAAGACGGCACCAACTGCTGGACTTAGTAGGATACCAATCGGAGCTAAGATACCTGCTGCGAGCGGGATAGCTACAATGTTATAGCCTGCAGCCCACCATAAGTTTTGGACCATTTTGCGATACGTTTTACGTGATAAATTAAATAGTGAAACGACATCATTTGGATTGCTTTGGACTAAGACAATATCCGCTGATTCCATCGCAACATCTGTACCAGCGCCAATCGCGATCCCTACATCAGCTGTGGCTAAAGCTGGTGCATCGTTAATGCCATCACCTGTCATAGCGACGCGTTTGGATTTTTGTTGAATTGTTTTAATATATTCTGCTTTATCATCTGGTAATACTTCAGCATAAACTTTATCGATCCCGATTTGGTTCGCTACCCAGTGAGCAACTCGTTCGTGATCACCTGTTAACATGACAACTTCGATGCCGTTGTCATGTAGCTGTTGAACGGCTTCTTTTGCTTCATCTTTGATGATATCAGCAAGGGCAATCATGCCAATTAAGGTATCGTCTGCTATAACAGAAACGACCGTCTTACCTTGATCAGATAGTTGTTGTAATCTGTCATCATCATAATCTATGTCATGTTCTTCTAAATATTTTGGACTGACGATTTTAACTTGTTGTCCGTTAACTGTTCCTTCGATTCCTTCACCAGTTTTGGCTTGGAAATCTTGCGCGTCTTCGAGTGATAGATCTTTTGATTGAGCATAGTCAACAATGCCTCGTGCAAGTGGATGCTCTGATTGTTGTTCAAGACTTGCGGCTAATTGAATTAATTGGTCTTCGCTATAATTTTCTTGTGGTAAAATATCTGTTACCCCGAATTCGCCTTTTGTTAGAGTGCCTGTTTTATCAAAGACAACGGTATCAACACCACGTGCGTTTTCGAAGTTTATGCGATTGCGGATCAACAGTCCTTGTTTAGCTGATAACGATGTCGATACAGCGACGACTAATGGTGAAGCTAGACCGAGGGCGTGCGGACATGTAATAACCATAACCGTCACCATTCGTTCTAATGAATGATCGAAAGGGTAACCAAAACTTAACCAGATGACCAAAGTGATTACACCTGATAGAACAGCAATATAGAATAACCATTTAGCCGCACGATCGGTGAAATCTTGTGCTTTTGACCGAGATTGTTGAGCTTCTTGGACGAGATTGATGACTTGTGATAAATAAGAGTCCTGTCCAGTTTTTTCAACAGAAATCGTTAAGGAACCTTCTTGAGCAATGGAACCACCGATTACTTCATCGTTTTCATGCTTTTCAATTGGAACAGACTCACCCGTAAGCATGGATTCATCGATACTTGATTGTCCTTTAACAATTGTGCCGTCAACCGGAATTTTTTCACCAGGTCTGACTAGAACATGGTCGCCAGCTTGTAGTGAATCAATCTCAACTTCCTCAGTTTCACCGTTGTCATGAACTTTAGTGGCTTTATTAGGCATTAATTTAACGAGTTCTTCTAAGGCATTAGAAGCGCCCATTACTGAACGCATTTCGATCCAGTGGCCTAGTAACATTATGTCAATGAGCGTTGCTAACTCCCAGAAAAACTGGCCACCTTCAAGGCCGAAGACAGTTAGAGAGCTATAGACATAGGCGACCGTGATCGCTAAGGCGATGAGCGTCATCATGCCTGGATTCTTCTGTTTAAGTTCATCGACGGAGCCGGTTAAAAATGGCCAATCCCCGTAGAAGAAGATGGCTGTTGCTAAAACAAAAATAATATATGAACTAAAAGGGATCTCCCAATTCACACCAATAAATGACTGGATCATAGGTGAAAGTATTAAGATAGGAATCGTGATAATAATAGAAATCCAAAGACGTTGTTTAAAATCTTGTACCATCTGTTCGTGATGGTTGTGATGATTTTCATGGTTATCGTGGTTGTGTTCTCCGTGATGCTCGCTATGATTGTGTTCCATAGAATCCCTCCTTTTAGAATGCGTTAATATTCACATTCACTACTAGTTATTTGCTTAAACATAAGACCCTATGATGAGAGGTGATCATAGAGGAGGAGAGATGTTATTTTATGTGTTTAATGGTGGATCAGGTTGTTTTAAATATTGGCTCTTTTAAAGTTTAGTGTTGTTTTTCAAATGGTGTAGCACTGAGTTGTTGAATTGTGAGGAGCGAAGGTGGTGACTCCTGGTCGACTAAGTTCGGTCACGTCCTGTGACCAACGTCGACATTAGGCCGTCCTGGCCTTCACAGGAACAGCACGAGTCTCGAGACCCCCAGAGGCCCACAAGATGTGGGTCACTTCGGCGTTTGTGATTGACGTCCGGCACTTAGCCGAAGTTCCTTTAGTTGCCGAGGAGGCTCGAGCCGTGCCTGCGGAAAGCGTCCACCGGCAGCGGATCACAATATCAACAACGGACTTTAATAGAGCCTAAATATTAAAAGCCTTTAATCGGCGAATAACCTGAGAAATTGGTAATCCCATCACGTTATAGTAGTCCCCGTGAATCCGCTTCACAAAACGGGCGCCAATACTTTGAATGCCGTAAGCTCCAGCCTTATCATAGGGTTCGTCTGTGTCGATATACCATAAGATTTCTTCTTCAGATAAGGGCCAGAATTCGACTTCTGTTCGTTCAACGAATAGATCCTCTTGATTAGCAGAGCGGAGCATGACTCCTGTGAAAACAGCGTGTGATTGTCCACTTAATTGCTTCATCATTTGATAGGCATCATCACGAGTGTTCGGCTTTTCAAAGATTTGATCATCAAAGCCAACGACTGTATCAGCTGATAAAATGATTTCCTGATCGTTTTCAATTGGAATGTGGCGTCCTTTGATGTTGGCCAGTTGCTCAACTTTTTCAACGGGATTAGGTGTCTTAATCACAGATTCATCAACATCGGGTTTCCGAATTGTAAATGGCTGCTCAACTTGTTGTAATATCGCTTGTCGCCTTGGGGATGATGACCCTAAAATTAAATCGCCCATGATTTGATGCTCCTTTTTTGGGTGTAGAGTTTGCAGTATGGTGAAACTATAACATATCATAGATATAGAAACATGACGCAGAGGAAGCGATCGAATGAAACAAGAAACGATTAGAGTGTTAGACGTTGATGTGTATTGTGAATATGAATGGCATAATAAGCCTGTGATGATCTTGATTCATGGTTTTTTATCTTCAACTTATTCATTTAGCGCCATCACGCCCGAGTTATCAAAACATTATTCCATTTTGGCGCTTGATCTGCCTGGCTTTGGTCAAAGCGAAAAGTCGGAAACATTTGAGTATTCATTTAAGCAGTATCGTCAGTTGATTGTTGCGGTGATGGATCATTTTGATATTAACCGTGCTCATTTAGTGGGTCATTCAATGGGAGGTCAAGTGGCATTAAGTGTTGCCAAGGCCTCACCAGATCGAGTTAACACATTGATGTTGCTGTGTAGCTCAGGCTATTTAAAACGGGCCAAAACATGGTTGCGTTATAGTTCCTATATGCCATTCTTTTATCGATTTGTTTATCGATATTTTAAACGAAAAGATGTACGAAACGTTTTGGAAAAAGTATTGTATCGGCATGAATTAATTACCGATGAAATGATGGATACTTATACGAAGCCGCTTCTCGATATTAATTTTCATAAATCTTTAACACGGTTACTAAGGCAGCGAGAAGGCGATTTGTCTACAGAAGAGCTACAACAAATAACAGTCCCCTCATTGTTGATTTGGGGACGTGAAGATGAGATTGTGCCACTAAAAATTGGTGAGCGATTAGCGGATGATTTGCCGAATGCCCAATTAGAAGTGTTTGATGAAGCGGGTCATTTAGTAGCTGATGAACGACCGAATGATGTTATTAAGGCGATGAATCAATTTATTGAAAATCAACAAGCCGGAGCGACGTCTTCTAAGTGACGTGACTCCGGCTTAAATTATGTGGAATTTTGTTGATTGTTGGTATGAAGTTAATTTAATAAATCAGCGCCTATCAAGCATTTGCCCGTTTAAAGCTCAATGTAGCGATAGCGACGACAATCACAGTAAAAGCTAAAATAAATAAGATTTCTTCAAATACAGTGACCTGACGTCCAAACAAAGTGAGGTTCAACCCCATTGTTTCGCGCACGGTCATTGATAATTGGTCGATATCGATCATAATCTTTTTCATGACGTCGACGCCATATGTAACTGGGTTAAGTTTGACGACAACATCGAGCCAACCTGGCATACCGCTAATCGGGAATAGCGCACCGGATAAGAACACCATCGGTAGGACAACGATATTCACGATTAATTGAAAGCCTTGTGTAGAATTAATCACACTGGCAAATAACAGCCCGATTCCTGATAAAGCAGCGCCAAGTAAGAACATAAACGGAATGACCTGGATTATTGACATAAAATCATAACTCAGGCCGAGAAGCGGAATGAGTGCAAATAACATAATACCTTGAATAGTCGAAACGGTTGCAGCACCAGCCATTTTGCCGACTGCGATACTAACACGCGAAATCGGTGATACTAAAATTTCCTTCATATAACCGAAGTCTTTATCTTCAATAACTGACATTGCGGAAAAGACGGATGTCATCAGTAATGTCATTGATACGATTCCTGGAAAAACAAATTGGACATAATTAAAACTTTCATCGACATCAATATTCTGAGTCATCATCGTTTCCATTGTGCCACTCAGGCCGCCACCGAAGATGAGTAAAAATAAGATCGGCATTGTAAACGACCCGAATAATCGAGCTCTATCACGGAAAAATTTGATTAAATCACGTTGCCATATGGCCATAATACCTTCCATATTGTGTCACTCCTATTCTTCGCCTGTTTGAATATTGCGTCCTGTAAAAGCTAAAAAGACGTCATTTAATGTGGGTTTGCGAATATTTAATTTAGTAATGGGAATATCAAGCGTTTTAATAAAGTCTGAAATAAATGCATCACTACTTTCGACTTTAAGGTGGATGGTGTCACCGCTAACCGTTACATCAGCGCCGGTTACTTTTTCTTGGATTTCTTCGATTGCTTGATCATTATCTTCAGTCGAAAGCTCAATTAAGTCGCCACCTAATTCATCTTTTAATACTGTTGGTGAATCCATCGCGATAATCTCGCCTTGGTCCATAATGGCAATGCGATCACTAACTTCAGCTTCATCTAAATAATGTGTCGTTAAGAACATCGTGATGCCTTCTTGTTCTTTTAATTTCAGAATGTATTTCCATAAATGAGCTCTCGTATTAGGATCTAGTCCAACAGTTGGTTCGTCTAGAAATAAGACTTTCGGATAGTGTAATAAACCACGTGCGATTTCTAAGCGTCGTTTCATTCCACCAGAAAATTCTTCGACTCGTTGGTTTTGAACCTCCACTAAATCAACAATTTGTAAGACTTCTTGAATCCGGGAGTGGCGTTTTTCCTTTGGAACATTGTAAAATCGACAATGAAGTTTTAAATTTTCGTTCGCGGTTAATTTCTCATCGAGCGTATTTTCTTGAAAGATAATCCCGATACTACCGCGAACTTCGTCTTTTTGTTTATGGACATCATAGCCGTTAATGATGACAGAGCCTGATGTTGGTGGTAGCATGGTACAAATCATATTAATCGTTGTACTTTTACCAGCACCATTAGGGCCTAGAAAGCCAAAAATTTCTCCTTCTTTAACGTCGAAATTAATGCCTTTAACGGCGTTAACATTTTTATATGTTTTAACGAGATCATTTACTTGAATGACTGAATTCATCGTTATCCCCCTTTGTCACAGATAGTTATGTTATAATAACTATCAATTATTATCAGCTTAAATGATGAGAATGTCAAATTGTTATGAAAAGTTTAAGGAGGTTAACTACATGAGTGGGTCAACAAACGACCTTGTAGATCAAGTATTAACGGCATTGCCCTATATACCGAAAAAAATCTTCGGCCCTTATCATCTTTTAGAAACAGAGGATTTACATCCATCGCATTTCCATATCTTGCATACAGTTGAACAATTTGGACAGGTTCAAATGTCTGAGATTGCTCGCAGTTTATCCATTAATAAATCAAACTTAACGCCGCTAATCCAAAAATTAATAAGTCATGATTTGATTCAAAAGGAGAAATCAGAGCTTGATCGTCGTGTAACGTATGTGTACTTAACAGACAAAGGCGAAACGTTTCTATCGGTACAAAAACGTCGCTTAGAGGCAGTTGTTGAAGAACGGCTATCCACACTGTCACAAGATGACCAACGACAATTAAAAGAAGCCTTTCAATCGATCAGTAAGATCTTATCAACACTCGATTAGTGTGCATGAACCCTTCTTCTAGAGTGACAATAATGGATATAGTCATTAGAGGAGTGGTGGAATGCCATATATCAAGTATCGAAATCAAAAATTGTATTATCGGAGCCAAGGGAAGGGTGAAACGATCGTTTTTATTCATTGTCCAGTGTTTCCGAGTCCTGTCTTTAAAGGGCAAATAGATAGCTTATCGAATCAATATCAAGTCGTTGGAATGGATTTGCGCGGGCACGGTAGAAGTCAGTCAAGTAGCGAACCATGGGATTTTACTGATATATGTCATGATCTTATCGAATTGATTGAAACCAAAGTGCAGAAGCGAGTTTGGTTGGTGGCTTATTCAGCAGGGTGTAGCATTGCGTTTGAACTAGCGCTCACAAGACCTGATTTAGTTAAAGGATTAATCCAAATTGGTGCTGTCGATTGTGTTAACACTTTGATCTTATCAACACTTGTTAAAGGTGGTATGGCTCTCGCTAAGCGGGGATGGTCTAATTCAATTGCTTTCTTTGGCACATTTAGTAATACGAAAAATCCATTGATCGCTGTTCCGTTGATATCATCTGCTTTTCGAACAAATTCACGAGATGCCTATTATTTTTACCGTGCTTATTTGACCTACCAATGTCAACAACGATTGTTTCAGTTAGATCAACCAACTGTGTTAATTTATGGTGAACATGATAAACTGCTCAGTCGTCATGGTGCATCGATTGCTTCGAAAATGCCGAACTGTTCGATTCGCATGGTTCAACATGGCAGGCACCAACTGCCAGGCAATCAAATCAATAAAGTTAATCAGATCATAGATCAGTTTATTAAGTCGCATTAGAAATGGGGGATAACACGTGAAAGAAGTCGTTACAGCTAAGGATCGGTGGATGGTGCTAATCGGTTATGTTTTACCTATTGTTTTTCCATTAACCTTATTTAATATTGTCGTAACAGTTGTGTATTGGTATGTAGCGCCGTATCAATCGCCTTTTTTTGATCACCATATGCGCGAGAATATTAATGCACAAATTTCTTACCAGATATATCTGCTCCTTAGTTTTGGGTTGTTTTTATTACTTGGGTGGATCGGTTCCATGAACTTAAATTGGTTACCCGATTTAGCCCATCTATCAATTCCATTGTTTGCGATGGGGCTTGTAGGAATTATTTTTATCATTATTATAGCATGGTGGGTTGTCTTTGTTATTGCGATGATCGCTGCTATTGCTAAGAAATATTTTCGTTTTCCTCTAATCATTCGTTTTATCAAGTAAATCCATAAGCATTTCACAAAACAAATAACCAAACGTTTGATACACTAACTGAGGTAGAGGAGAGGTTTAGAGTGTTTAAAACATTTTGGCAAGCCTTATGACCAGCACAAAAACTTGCATTCCTGGGAGGAATCATATTTGTGGTTGGTACGATTATTACGAATTATTTAAACTAGCCGATTTGGTGATATGCCAATCGGTTATTTTACTGTGGGAACCTTAAGGAGGAATAGTATGGGGAATATCAAGATCGGGATTAAAGAGAATGTTTTGCTTTTCAGCATTTTTGTTGTGATGAATTTCTTTGTCGGTGCCATGGTCGGGGTTGAACGAACGGTCTTACCGATTATTGGTGAAGAGCAATTTGGATTGGCTTCAACGAGTGCAGCATTATCCTTTATTGTAAGCTTTGGCTTTTCGAAGGCGATTATTAACTACTTTGCCGGAGCTATTGCTGATCGGTTTGGACGGAAGCGTGCACTAATTGTAGGTTGGATCGTTGGCTTGTTTGTACCCATTTTAATTATTGTCGCTCACGCGTGGTGGGTGATTGTCGTTGCCAATATTTTATTAGGCATTAATCAAGGGCTCGCTTGGTCGATGTTAGTCAATATGAAAATTGATGTCGCCAAATCGACTCAAAGGGGCACAGCCGTCGGGTTAAATGAATTTGCCGGTTACTCAGGCGTGGCTGTTTTCGCAGCACTTTCAGGTTATATTGCACAAAATGTTTCACTACGTCCGGAACCGTTTTTCTTGGGAATCGTGATCGTGTTAATTGGACTTATTTTATCTATATTTGTTAAAGATACCGAGCCATTTATCCAGGAGCAAATGAAGGCGGCTTCTAATAATGGTCAAGAGAAGCGCAAGTCAGCAGGGGAAATTTTTGCTCTATCAACTTGGCGCGATAAAAATTTATCTAACTTCAGTTTCTCTGGTTTAACAACAAATTTAAAAGATGGCATGGCCTGGGGCTTATTCCCGTTATATTTTGCAACGGTAGGTCTTAGTGTCAGTGAGATCGGCATTATCGTAGCGGTTTACCCAGCAGCATGGGGGATCTTTCAGTTATTCACAGGTGCTCTTAGTGATAAATGGGGACGTAAACGTTTAATTGCTTTAGGTATGTATTTACAAGCCTTGTCTCTATGGATGATTCTTTTAGTTGATGGATTTGCCTTGTGGTTTATAGCAGCTGGTTTACTTGGGTTAGGGACAGCGATGGTTTACCCGACGTTACAAGCTGCGATCAGTGATGTTGCCGCACCAAGTTGGCGAGCATCATCAATGGGTGTCTATCGTTTTTGGCGAGACACTGGGTATGCTTTCGGAGCGTTATTAGCGGGCTTATTTGCCGATATGCTTGATGTGTCATGGGCGATTGGCCTTGTTGCTTTGATGCCCTTTATAGCAGGAATCTTAGCCCAGTTCACAATGGATGAAACATTACAAACTGAATAAACACAAGTGATCTTATGCATGGGATTGACATAATCGGAAAAGCTATCCGTGATGAATCATGACGGATGGAGGTTTATAAATGTCAATTAGTCATGCCAAATTAACAGCTCCTGAACTATCACAATTGTGGGAGGACTGTCTAAGTGATTCTTTAATCTTATGTAAATTAAGACACTTTGAGAAACATGTTGAGGACGAGGATATTGCAGCTGTTATTCAAACTAAAATTGAAAAAACACTACAACACATGGCGTTGATCGAGGAAAAGTTTCATGAAATCGGATATCCGATTCCCGTTGGTTTTAATGAAAATGAAGATGTAGATGTCAAAGCTGAGCGCTTATTTACGGATCATTATATGTTAGAGTTTTTAAGGCAGCTCGGACACATTAGTATGGAGGCTTATGGTGCGGCAATTGCTTTTTCTACACGTTCAGATATGCGTCAATTTTTTTTAGAGCGTTTGCAAGATGCACAACAGTTAAGTGATGAAGCGACTAACTTAGGTGTTGCTAAAGGTTATGTCTCGTTACCACCATCTTTACCGATCCCACCTAAACCAGATTTTGTGAAAAAGAAAAGCTTCCTGACGGGTTGGTTTGGTGAGCGACGACCTGTGACAGGACGCGAAATCACCTTTTTATTTTCGAACATACAACGTAATGCACTAGGGGTAGCCACGATGATGGGATTTGCCCAAACGACAAACTCCAAAACATTGCAACGTTACTTTCAACGAGGGAAAGATATAGCCAATAAACATATCGAAATTTTCTCGTCTATTTTGAAAGAAAATGATTTGCCTATTCCGATTACATGGGATACTGAGGTGACTGATCAGACATCTTTTGTTTTTTCAGATAAGTTGATGCTTTATCAAACAATAGTTTTAAATAGTTTAGGTTTGGGTTATTACGGGTTGAGTATGGCCAATAGTCCGCGACATGATTTAGGCGTTCATTATACACGGTTAATGGCTGAAATTGCACAATTTACTGAGGACGGAACAGAGCTGATGATAGATCATGGCTGGTTAGAGCAACCTCCTCAAGCAGCAGACCGTAGGCAATTAATGAACGAGTAAAGGCTTTATGAATAAAAATAAACGCGTCGAGGCAATTGTATGGAGTATTGCTCTACCTGGATTTGCTCAATTACTCAACCATCATTATATTAAAGGGATTTTTTTCGTGCTCTTAGAAATCATCATTAATGTGCAAGCGAACTTTAATCATATTATTATTCCGAGTTTTCATGGTGAGATTGAGGCAGCGATTGAAATGACTGATTATCAATGGATTATGTTTTATCCTTGTTTATACATGTTCGCGATGTGGGATGCTTATAAATCGGCTGGTGGAGGCGATAAACCCTATGCTTATATTCCCTTCGCTCTAGCAGCATTTGTTGGTACAGTAGGGGTGATTATATCGCCCATTTTCCAAATTGCGAGTATTGCGTTAGGACCGATCTGGTGCGGCATTCTTTTTCATATCATAGGGTTTATAGTAGGAGTTTGGCTTATGAAACAATTAAGACAAAAGCTACCACTAGACGAAGAAACAGTCGAGTTATAATTAACCCGACTGTTTCTTTTTACGTCGTTTGAACCAAATAAAGCCTCCAACAATTAATAAAGGAATTAAAATGGGAGATGTACCTGCAATAAATACGACAAGATAAGATCCTAATTGAATAAGCGTATTGATCGTACTCATAAAGACTTGTTGTGTTCGTTCAAAAGTGTTCAGAGATTTTTCGTTTTCAATGTTAGGGATGTTAACCTTCTTCTCTTCAATTTGAATGGTAACAGTAGCATAGGCGCTGTGGTTTTCTAAGTATTCCATTTGGCCTTTTAATTGTTCAATTTCTTCCTGTACATTTGCTAAGTCGTTTGAGATCTCTAATAGACTTTCGGTGTCATTGGATTCTTCTAAAAAGTCTAATAAGCGTTGTTCGACTGTTTCTTTTGACTTTAACCGAGATTCTAAATCAACATATTGCTCCGTAACATCTTCGCCTTGTGTCGATTTCTCCACGATATGAATGTTTTCACTGTCTAATTGATTCATAAAATCTTGAAAGGACTCTTGAGGTACTCTCGCTCGTATATGGCCTGAGCGATGCTCTTCATCTTGGTTACGAGTCGATGATTCGACGATATAACCATTTAGGTTCTCTATTTTGTTCGTGAGTTGGTTATGAGCTTCGTCATAGTTGGGAACTTCAATTGAAAGCCGTCCCGTGTAAATGACCATGCGATCGGAGTTTGAGTCCTGTGCTTCATCAGTTGATGGTTCTGATTCAGATGATTGGGTTTCACTTTGTTCAGTCATTTCTGTTTGCTCTTGTGAACCAGCTTCTTGTTGTACATCAGCTGCATCATTGTTGCTCAATTTTTGATTGGATTTTGAATCATCATTAGAACATGCACTTAATATAATAGCGCATACCATAATTAATATAACAATATATTGACGCATGAACAGAAGACCCCCTGTTTTTGTAAGTGCTACATTAGACGTCTTAATTCCGAAGATGTTACAAAAGTATATGTATGATTGAAGAAAAGAATTATCGGGAATAAATGATTCATAACGATTTGTAAGGGTGAATGCTTGTGGAACGTGTATCGATCTGGAAAGTAACCATTGTATTAACCGCTATTTTAGCTTTGTTGTGGCTTAATTATGTTGTTATTGACATCACCCCAACTGAAATTCGACAGATGATTTATCAAGCTGGATGGTTAGCACCCGTTGCTTATCTTGTTATTTATAGCATTCGTCCATTAGTTTTATTTCCAGCGTCGATTTTTTCAATGGTTGGTGGTTTAGCGTTTGGCGTGTTATTCGGTGGGTTTCTAGCTTTAACTGGCGCTACATTAAGTGCAGTAGTGGCCTTTTTAGTGACGAGGAAATTTGGCCACAAGGCTGTCCAATTTAAGGAAAAAGATAAAATCGAACAATATCGTCAGAAGTTCGAAAGCAAAGGGTTTCTGTATATTTTAATGTTACGCTTAGTACCAGTGATCAACTTTGATTTCATTAGTTATACAGCAGGATTGGCTCGAGTGTCACTTAAAGACTTTGTTAGAGCGACTGTTATTGGCATTATTCCTGGTACAATCGTTCACAGTTTCGTCGGTGCAAGCATTGCAGAAGGAAGCTCAACAAAATTGATTATTGCTGGAACTTTATTGGTTATCATGCTCCTTATTCCAGTTATCTGGAACCAACAACTCTTACAAATGATCGAACGAATGAAAACGAATTAATGGACTAGGAGGATATGAAGATGAATCAACTAAAATCATTACTTCAAAAAATCGACCAAAAAAGCTATAAAGGTTACAAAGATGTTCAAGGAAGTTACCCATTTGACGACTACACATTATATTTAGATTATGCCCAAGGTGACCCGTTTGCAACGCCGTCTAAAATTCGTTTGTTTATAAGTAATCAAAGACAGTCTGTTCCTCAAAAATGGCTTGATTCCAAACGTCGTCGTGTGTATGTGGAAGATTATTTGGCACGCATCGTTAACCAAGCTGTCTTAAATAATAAAATAACGATCAACGGAAGCGGTAAGAGTGGCATGATCGCAATTGATGCTCCAGACCAAGAGATATTAGAACGAACGGCTGTATCTGTAACTGAACAAGGTATTACGGTCTGTTTATCGGTTGGCTTACCAGCAAATGGCCGCAAAATTAATGGCAAAGAAGCAGAAAAACTCTTCTTCCAAGCCTTGCCTAAAATTATGTCTGATTCCGTATTATCGTTAGATCATAATCGTCTTGACCATTCACTAGAATTAGCTGACCAACATGAAGCTATTCGTGACAAGATGAATGAAGAAGGTTGGATTGCTTTCGTCGCAAATGGCTCTGTTTTACCAAGAGCGAGCGGGATTAGTTCTAAACCGTTAAAACAAGCGGTTCCATTTGAAAGCCCGAAAGAAAATGAAGTATCATTTTCGATTCCACACCGTCATGAGCCAATCTCAGGTATGGCGATTAAAGAAGGTATTACCTTAATAGTGGGTGGTGGCTATCATGGTAAAAGTACACTGCTCGAAGCGCTTGAGCTTGGCGTCTATGATCATATTGCAGGAGACGGTCGAGAGTACGTATTAACTAACCGTGATGCTGTAAAAATCCGTGCTGAAGATGGTCGCAGTGTTTCTAATGTCTCGATTGCGCCATTTATAAATAATTTACCAAACGGAACAGACACGCAAGCATTTTCAACCGAAAATGCAAGTGGAAGTACTTCGCAAGCGACTAATGTGATGGAAGCATTAGAAGCAGGCGCTTCAACATTATTAATTGATGAAGACACAAGCGCGACGAACTTCATGATACGTGATGAACGGATGCAACAGCTTGTCGCACCTGATCAAGAGCCAATCACCCCATTTGTTCATAAAGTAAAACAATTACGAGATGAGCGTAATGTGTCAACTGTCCTTGTCATGGGGGGTTCTGGTGATTATTTTGACGTGGCTGATGATGTGATTATGATGGATCACTACCACCCGATTAATGTTACTGAACGTGCACGCCAAATTGCCAGGGGGGATCCTAAAGCTTATGGACAAGCCGATGTGTTCGGCGAATGGTCTCATCGTACCGTAAAAACTCAATCGCTAGCCAAGCCAATTGGTCCAAAAGGTAAGGTCCAAGCTAAAGAAAAAACAACCATTATGTTAGGAAAACAAGTTGTTGATTTAGCGCTTGTAGAACAATTAGTCGATGATTCCCAAACAAGAATGATCGCAAATATGTTAAAATATATGGCGGTTAAATACGAAAATGACACACCGAAAACAGTGGCAACATGGTTAGATGCTTTAGAGCAAGCAATGGATGAAGAAGGGCTAAGCTTCACTCAAGGTAAACGCCGATATGAACACCCTGGAGATCTAGCTCGTCCACGTCGCTTTGAAATAGCAGCAGCACTTAATCGTATTCGCCACTTACAAACGCGTTAAGTTAAATAGAAAGGAGGGGTTGTGTTGGATATTAACCAGCTTAAACAAGAATTAAAGGACTATTGTAATGAAATTAATGTTCAGAAGATCGGTTTTGCATCAGCTGAGACCTTTGACACATTAAAACAACGATTGATCACACAACAAACGTTGCAATATCACTCTGGTTTTGAAAAAGGTTCTGTTGAAGAACGCACAACCCCGACATTATTACAACCCAAAGCCAAATCAATTATTGCGATTGCACTTGCATACCCGTCCAAGCTGCATGATGCACCTAAGAATCAAAAGGGAGCACGTCGAGGCCAGTTTGCACGAGCTTCATGGGGGCGTGATTATCATGATGTATTACGCGAGAAGTTAAAGTTAATTGGTGAATTCTTAGAAGCCCGAGTTGACGATGTGACGTATACTTCGATGGTTGATACAGGTGAGTTACATGACCGAGCGGTTGCTGAGCGAGCTGGCATTGGTTTTACCGGTAAGAACTCGACGCTAATTACAGTAGAGTATGGATCTTATGTTTATTTAGGGGAAATGATTACAAACATTCCGTTTGAACCAGATGAACCAATAGAAGAGGGATGTGGCGACTGTAATATATGTGTCGACACTTGTCCGACTGGTGCTTTAGTTCAAGGTGGACAATTAAATGCCAGTCAATGTATTGCTTATCAAACCCTCACGAAAGATTACTTAGGTGATGAATTCCGTTCGAAAATTGGTAATCGCCTATATGGATGTGATACTTGCCAAGTCGTTTGTCCGAAAAATAAAGGTGTCGATTTTCACGTTCATCCTGAATTTGAACCAGATCCTGAACGAGTTAAGCCGAAGTTAGAGCCATTACTTACCATGTCTAATCGTGAATTTAAAGACACATTCGGTGAGATGGCTGGTTCATGGCGTGGCAAGAAACCTATTCAACGTAATGCCATCATCGCTCTAGCTAATTATAAGGAAACATCAGCAGTCGATACATTGAATCATGTCATGCATCAAGACCCTCGACCAATGATCCGTGGAACAGCTGGCTGGGCAATCGGGGAAATTGGTCGTGAGGATAGTCAGACTCTTCTATTAAACGCCTTAGAACATGAAACAGATGAGGGTGCACGCTATGAAATGAATAAAGGCTTGGAGCTATTGACTGAAAAGGTGGGGGAATAGATGACCATTTATGTGACAGAATATCAATCACCTGTTGGTCCATTATTTATTGGCGGAACTGAAGATGCGTTATATTGGGTGAAATACGGTACAGAACATGACTTAAGAGATCGCTTCGACCGTTGGTTAAACCAACATTTCGGAAATGAAACATTTGTATCTAATGCCGAGATGCTAAGCGATGTTACAGATCAATTGGATCAATATTTCCATGGGGATTTAACGGACTTTGATTTGAATTTTGCTTTTCACGGTACAACGTTTCAACAAGAAGTCTGGCAAGCTTTATTAACAATCCCTTATGGCGAAACATGGTCCTATCTTGATATTGCCCAAGCAATCGGCCGTCCTAAAGCTGTACGAGCAGTAGGTGGTGCAGTCAATCGTAATCCATTTACGGTCGTTGTTCCTTGTCATCGTGTCATCGGCAAAGACGGTTCACTTGTAGGATATGGTGGAGGTTTAGATAAAAAGAAAACATTATTATCAATCGAAATGGATTCAGACTCAACATCGCTTCATAATATGCTATAATAAGCCATGTTTGAATCATTTTAATAGCTGAGGTGGAAAAACAGTGGGTATACATGTTGTTTTATATCAACCAGAAATTCCTGCTAATACTGGTAATATTGCTCGAACTGTACTAGCAACAAAAGGATCGCTTCATTTAATACGTCCTTTAGGTTTTTCGACGGATGATAAGATGCTAAGGCGTGCAGGATTAGATTATTGGCATGATGTCGATATTCGATATTATGAATCTTTGGAAGAACTGTATCAATCGTATCCAGAAGGCTCTTATTATTACATCGAGAATTTTGGAGAGAAATATTATTCAGACTTTGATTATAGTAATCAAGACGAAGACATCTTTTTTGTATTTGGTCGTGAGACAGACGGGATTCCGCATGCGTTACTTGAAGGTAAAGAAGATCGATGCTTGCGTGTCCATATGACAGAGCATGTACGATCGCTTAATTTATCAAATACAGCGGCAATTATCGTTTATGAAGCCTTACGTCAACAAGGTTTTCCGCATGTCCATTAAAAAGCACGCATTGGAATTCCAATGCGTGCTTTTTGATATTAGTTTAGACGTTTTATTTGCGTGGTTCACCTGGTGTTGCATCATATCCAGCAGCAAACATAGACACTAAGAACGTCACACAAATGGTCATAATAATAGGTGCATCCATGGAGAGTCCTCCTTTATGAAATTCACGTTTGTACAATCATTATAACTTAAAACTTAAATGTTGTGAATGAATAAATCATTTGTTCAAAAAAAGTTCTTGTTCCGTCAATCGTATAATATCCTTAACCACTCGAATAAATTATAGCAAAAACGGGTGGAGGGGATTCTGTGTCAGAATTAACATTAGCTCAATATGTTGATTTAATTAAAAATAAAAAAATAAAGCCTTTAATAGCACATGAGCGTCTTTACCGTGCGTTCATGTGGGGACAGGAAAGAGGAATGTTTTCTCACTTAATTGGGATGGAACATATTCTTGAAGAATTTGAACAACGATTTTTATTACCAGCCGCTAAAGGTTATGATACACAGAAACGACTATGGTTATTCGTTGGTCCTCCAGGAAGTGGGAAGTCGACCTTTGTCCAAACATTAAAACAAGTTCTTATTGAATTTTCGAAAACAGATGAGGGAGCAATTTATCGTTTGAAAGGTTGCCCCATGCAAGAAAATCCTTTGTGGGCATTGCCTAAGAATGAACGAACGAGCATAAAAGAAGAAATCGGGTTAACTATACGTGGGACGCTTTCACCCTATAATCAACAACGACTTGAACGGGATTATCAAAGCGATTGGCGTCAAATGCCTGTAGAACGGTTTGAACTTTCAGAGCAAGAACGATTAGGGATTGGAGCCTTTATGCCGGGTGATTGGTATACGCAAGACTTATCAGATTTATTGGGTGATATCGACTATGCGAAGGTCACACAATATGGTACATCATCTGATCCCCGCGCTTACCGTTATGATGGAGAAATTCAAGCAGCTAATCAAGGGTTATTAGAATTGCATGAAGTATTGAAGTGTCGTCATGATTTGCTTTATCCTTTCCTAACTTTAGCTGAGCAATCAATTTATAAAGTATCCCGACAAGCGATGATATTTAGTGACTTGGTCATGATCGGGCATTCCACTTTATCTGATTGGCGAACATTCGCTGAGGACGAGAGGAATCACAGCCTTTTAAAACGGATGAGCGTATTATTTGTTCCATATAACTTAAACCTACAACAAGAAATCACGCACTATAAGCATTACATACATCATGGAGATCAAGATCAATTTGCTCCGAAAGCCATTGAATGTGTCGCGTTAACTGTTATTTTATCTCGATTTCAGTACAGTGAGAATCGACATATTTATCAAGAAATAGCTAAATTGAAGTCAGGAGAGGCTCTTTCTTTTCAAAAAGATGACGGTCTAGATGGTCTTGATACGCGTCTCATTTACCGTGTGCTGGATCGATGTATCTCCGTGGATGGTAAAATTACTGTACAAGAGCTGTTAAAGGAACTTCGTCTTCAAATTGAAGATGATTTAACCATATCTGAAGCCTCTAAAGCCTGGTATGATCATTTAATTACTTGTGTCCTTAATGATTTCAAAACTGAATTAATTCATCGATTTGAAACTGAAATCATCAATGATTATCAACAGGAACTAAATGACATAGTCGAAAAAGCTAGCCAGTCACCTGAACTATTAAAGCAATGGTTCGGTTTATCTAATGATGTGATCGCTAGTTTTGAAAATCAATGCAACGTAATACAAGAACAAAATCTTTTCACTAATTTAGATTCAGAATATCAAAAACTATTTCAACAAAAACTAATGCAAAATGTGCTACACATTTTAAATGATGAAGATCAGTTAAGAATGGCATTAGCAAAATATTTAGAGGCAATTGAAGATGGACGATATTCACCATATTTTTCAGAATTGATAAAGTTGGTGAATGAGCGTTATATTATTCATAGGTAGATTAATACATTAGAACATGTCGAAACTAATCACTTCATTGTAATTTTTCATGCGCTAACCTTTTCTATTCAACAATTTTCATATATACTAATTGAAGGTATATGATGTTTTGACATGGGACACTACTGAACAGTTTGTTTTGCCTTAGAATAGGGTATTATAAGAGGTAGATGTTCTTTATAAAACGACAATAAACTTGAAATCAATTTTCTAGAAAGTGATGGGGGTAGTAAATAGTGGCAATCCAAGGGTCTAACGACAATGTTTGGCATGCTTTTCATGGGCCTAACATGGGTTATGTGGAAGAACAGTATGAGTTATTTCTAGATGACCCTGATGCAGTTGATGAATCATTGCGTCAAATGTTCGAACAATATGGTGCTCCTGATTGGATGGAATCGAGTAACGTACAGACTTCAAGTGGAGGTCAATCCAGCATCAATGACTTGAAGAAGTTAACATCAGCGATGAAGTTAGTTGATGCGATTCGACGTCATGGACACTTAGAAGCAGACATATTTCCAGTTGGAAAACAAGATGATCGTGCGACACCATTAGTTGATCCAAAAACATATGACTTAACAGAAGCTGACTTAAAGCAAATGGACGCCAAAGTGTTAATCGCCAATGTACCAAGTCATGTCAACACGGCTTGGGATTTGATTCAACATTTGAGATCCCGCTATTCAGGCACAGCTTCATTTGAATTCAACCATATCCCAGATGATGATGAACGGGAATGGTTATATAATCATGTAGAAAATGGCGCGATTGACGTCTCGTTAAGCGATGATTATAAGAAAGATTTATTGAAACAACTAGCTGAAGTAGAAGGATTCGAACAATTCTTAGGTAAGACATTTGTGGGTCAGAAACGTTTTTCCATTGAAGGTATAGACGTTATGGTCCCGATGATTGACCGATTAGTGAAGAACGGCAATCAAGATTCGGTTGAACATATCCTTATGGGCATGGCTCACCGTGGTCGTTTAAATGTCTTAGCTCATATTCTCGGAAAGCCATACGAGAAGATCTTTTCGGAATTTGCACATTCACCTGATAAAGAATTGGTTCCTTCTGAAGGATCTACAGGTATCAATTATGGATGGACAGGTGACGTAAAATATCACTTTGGTGCTGATCGTGAATATGGTGATGAGAACTCGACTAAAGTGACATTAGCACATAATCCTTCTCATTTAGAGTTTGTTAATCCTGTAGTTGAAGGTTATACGCGAGCTGTACAAGACAATCGCCATGAAGCGGGTTATGCTGAGCCTAATTTCGATAAGGCATTTACTATCCAAATTCACGGTGATGCAGCTTTCATTGGTGAAGGTGTCGTTGCGGAAACACTTAATATGTCACAATTAGATGGTTATGAAACAGGTGGTTCAATCCATATTATTGCGAACAACTTATTAGGTTTTACGACAAACCATAAAGACGGCCGTTCACCGAAATATGCGAGTGACCTGGCAAAAGGTTTTGAAATGCCAATTGTTCACGTCAATGCTGATGATCCAGAAGCATGTATGTCAGCGATTGAACTAGCGTATCAATACCGTAAGAAATTCCAAAAAGATGTCATCATCGATCTAGTTGGTTATCGTCGTTTTGGTCATAATGAAATGGATGAGCCACGCGGAACTCAACCTAATCTATATCGTGAAATTGACAATCATAAAACAGCTTATGAGTTGTATGCTGAGACTTTAACAAATGACCAAATTATTGGTGAAGAAGATGGCAAACCCTATAAGGATCAAGTGTTAGAAAGTCTGCGTGAAACTTATAACAGTATGAAAGAAAATGAAGACGTTGAACACACGATTCCGGATATACCGGAAGAAGTCGTGAATGGTTTAGACAAGATTGAAACAGCTGTTGATGAATCAACGCTTAAGAAATTAAATGAAGATATGCTTAAGCGACCAGAAGGGTTTAATGGCTTTAAGAAATTAGAGAAAATCCTAAAACGTCGCGAAAATGCATTTGAAGAAGGCGAAAAAGTTGATTGGGCCTTAGGTGAAGCCTTAGCTTATGCGTCGATTTTAAATGATGGCACACCAATTCGTATGACAGGTCAAGATACACAACGTGGTACTTTCGCCCATCGTCATGCTGTCCTGCACGATACAGAAAAACAAGAAACTTACAGCCCGTTCCATGGTTTAGAAGATGTAGATCGAGCATTCAGCATTTATAACAGTCCATTAAATGAGACAGGCGTATTAGGATTTGAATATGGTTATAGTGTTCAATCAGATGAAACACTTGTCCTTTGGGAAGCACAATTCGGTGACTTTGCTAATGCTGCGCAAGTGATTTTTGATCAATTTATCGCATCTGGTCGAGCAAAATGGGGACAAATTGCAAGTTTAGTGATGCTCCTGCCTCATGGTTATGAAGGCCAAGGTCCAGAACACTCAAGTGCGCGTTTAGAGCGTTTCTTGCAATTATCAGCTGAAAATAACTGGACAGTGGCTAACGTGACATCAGCCGGACAGTTTTTCCACTTACTACGTCGTCAAGCAGCGATTGTAGGTACGGAAGCTGCTCGTCCACTCGTTGTCATGTCACCGAAGAGTTTATTACGTAATCAACGAGTTGCTGTTGATCACGAAGAGCTTTCGGAAGGTAAGTTTAAGCATATTCTAGAACAGCATAATACAGGTGAGGACCCTGAAGCTGTTAAACGATTAGTTCTTGGTAGCGGTAAGGTGATGGTGGAATTAGAAGAAGAGATGGAGAAACGTGATCCGTCTGATGCGATTCACTTTGCAAGGGTTGAACAGATTTATCCGTTCCCTGAAAAAGAACTGCAAGAACTACTTAAGACGTATAAGAACGTAGAAGAGATTGTTTGGCTACAAGAAGAGCCGAAGAATATGGGTAGCTGGGATTTCGTTAAAGAACGAATTCAAGATATAAAGAAAGTTAAGCAGAAGCTTCATTATGTAGGTCGTCCACATCGTTCCTCTCCAGCTGTGGGTGATCCGAATGTATCGAAAGCAGAACAAAGTCGCATTTTGAATGAAGCGTTGAAGCTAGATTAAAGGAGGAGAATGACGTGAAGGAAATTATTGTTCCAGAGCTTGCCGAATCAATTACTGAAGGTACGGTAGCTGAGTGGTTAGTCCAAAAAGGTGATCAAGTCCAAAAAGGTGACGCAGTCCTTGAATTAGAAACAGATAAAGTAAACGTTGAAGTTAACGCAGACACAGCAGGTGTGATCGCTGAATTACTTGTTGAAGAAGGCGATGACGTTGAAGTTGGTGACGCGATTGCGAAAGTAGACGAAAACGGTGAAGCTTCCGCAAGCTCTGATGATGGTTCAGAAGCTAAGTCTAAAGAAGATGACAAGGCAGAAGAATCGAAATCAGAATCTAAAGAAGAAACAAAGCAAGAAGCAAATGAAGTAAGCGAACAAGCACAGGAAGAAACATCACAACAAGATGCTGAACAACCTGTTGCTTCACCAGCGACACGTAAGCGTGCTCGTGAGTTAGGCATTGACTTAAACGAGATCAAGCCGAAAGATCCAGTTGGTCGCATCTCGAAAGAAGACGTAGAAGCGGCAGCAAAAGAAAAATCTGAAGGTAGTAAGAAACAAGAAGGTAAGAAAGAAAGCAAGAAAGACGATAAATCAGCTGAGAAGACAGAATTTGAAAAACCAGTTGATCGTGTGAAAATGTCACGTCGTCGTCAAACAATTGCGAAGCGTCTTGTTGAAGCGCAAGAACAATCCGCAATGTTAACGACATTCAACGAAGTCGATATGACAAATATTATGAATTTACGTAAAGAACGTAAAGACGAATTCGAACAGAAGCACGGCATTAAGCTTGGTTTCATGTCATTCTTTACGAAAGCCGTTATCGGTGCGCTTAAAGAATTCCCATTACTTAATGCGGAAATTCAAGGTGACGAAATCGTCATGAAGAAATTCTATGACATCGGTATGGCTGTATCGACTGAAGAAGGTCTTGTCGTACCAGTTGTTCGCGATGCTGATCGTTTAAGCTTCGCAGGCATTGAAGGTCAAATTATGGATGTGGCTAAGAAAGCACGTGACGGCCAACTATCCATGGGTGACCTACAAGGTGGTTCATTCACCATTACTAACGGTGGTATTTTCGGTTCATTACTATCAACGCCAATCCTAAACACACCACAAGTTGGTATTTTAGGTATGCATAAGATTGAAAAACGTCCGAAGGTTATGCCAGATGACAGTATTCAAGTACGTCCAATGATGTATCTTGCGGTATCATATGATCACCGCATTGTTGACGGTCGTGAAGCTGTGCAGTTCTTAGACCGCGTGAAACAAATGGTTGAAGACCCGTATGACTTATTACTAGAAGGTTAATGAATAACCAATACGCACCCTCGCATAAATTGTTGCGAGGGTGTTTTTTTTATGTAAAAGAGGTGATAAATGATTCATTATCATAGCCGTTATTACATTCATGGTCATACGGATTGGCAGCTAATTGAACAAAATCATGAAAGAGGTAATCAAAGTGCGCAACCATTAAATGTTGATGCTCCCTTATCAGAACAAGATTTAATCCAATTTATGGGTTCTAATAAACGAAAATCACAATATACTTATCGAACCAATAAACGTCAAACTTGGCTTAAGCATTTCCGTACATCGAAACCTCTTCCAAACTGCAAAATGCGACAACCGATTAAAATTAAACAAACAGATGTTAGATCCGTGCTAATGATTGATAGTTCTCGTTCTATGCGGCAAGGGAATATATTGGAGTGGATAGATCATCGTGATTTCACAAAGTACCATCATATCTTTCTTCATCGGGAAAATCTTTATCCGTATCCACATGAAGGGTTAACCGAGAAACACTTAGAAGGAGGTACTTCGTTTATAAAGCCTGTTCAGATGTTGACCACTGTGGCTAAACAGTGTAACTTATTAGTCCATTTAGATCACGTAACAGACGGTCATGTTGGCGAAGCAGAGCAGACGAGGTTAAATGATGCTCTTGTTAAACCTATTTTATCTTACCGACAAATCAAGCCATAAGATAAATTGTCGCATTATTCAACAATGATTTGAGCAAATAATCTAAAATTTACTAAAAAGATGCAAAAAACAAAAGTTTTCGAGAAAATTTAGGTCTATATGATTGCGTTTTCATAAACTACTTGATAAAATGCAATAGCATAACTGTTAATTATTTATTTTTATAGGGGGAACAGAAATGGATATAATTTTAGGTTTGATAGCTATTTTAGCTGTCATTGGACTGGCTATGCTAATGTCCAATAATCGTGGTAAGATTCCATTCAAAGGAATCGGTATCATGATTCTATTGCAACTTTTAGTTACATGGTTCATGTTCCAGACAGAGATTGGTCAAAACATTATCACGGGTATTGCAGATGTCTTTAATAAGTTGATTGAATTTGGTACATACGGTGTTAACTTTGTCGTTGGTGGTATTCAAGTTGGAGAAAACGGTGTCTTCTTCTTTGACGTTCTTTTAATTATTATATTCTTTGCAACGATCTTATCAGTTTTAACGTACCTCAAAGTGTTACCGTTACTTATTAAGTATATAGGCGGTGCGCTTTCATTCTTAACTGGTTTACCGAAGATCGAATCATTTACAGCGGTAAACAGTATGTTCTTTGGACAGTCTGAAGCGTTAATCGCGGTTCAATCGCAGTTCCATCGAATTACAGAAAATCGCTTGTATATCGTATCAGCTTCTGCGATGGGGTCTGTATCAGCATCAATCATTGGTGCCTATATGCAAATGCTTCCAGAGCAATATGTTTTAGTAGCTATTCCGCTTAACATGTTCAGTGCTCTAATCGTTGCTTCAATCATCGCACCACCAGTTGTGGAAGATGAAGATGATGATGTTGATATTGATGACGTAAGTGGAGCAAAAAGTATATTTGAAGCGATGGCAAATGGTGCCCTTGATGGTGGTAAAATTGCCTTAATCGTTGCGACAATGTTAATTGCATTCCTAGCATCGTTAGAATTAGTGAACTATATTGTTGGTGTAGTAATCCCTGTTGAAGGGGCATCACTAGAAGCAGGTTTAGGTTACCTATTACTACCATTAACATTTCTAATGGGTATTAACCCAGGTGAACTAGTTGATGCTGGTAGTATCATGGGTCTGAAAATTGTCACGAACGAATTCGTTGCAATGTTAGAACTAGTTGACATGCAAGGTCAGTTCTCTGAAAAGACAATGGGTATCGTATCTGTATTCTTAACAAGCTTTGCAAACTTTGGTTCAATCGGTATCATTGCCGGTACTGTTGCTGGTATTGATTCTGAAAAAGGTAAGACTGTTTCTCGTTTCGGTCTTAAACTATTAACGGGTGCGACGCTAGCATCAATCCTTTCAGCAACAATCGCTGGTTTATTCCTATAAACCTATCAATATTGAAAAGATCCATCTTCACATGATGTGAAGATGGATCTTTTTTGATTGAATTAAGATTGTTTAACAGTCTCTGCGGAATGTTTCACAATCTTGAAGGAATGTTTAACAAACTTGATCAAATGTCTAACAATCTAAGTGGATTGTTAGACAATTACAGTTTGGGAGCTATATTTGTTGTTTTTGGTCGTACCGTCTAAACATATAAAACAAGCGCACAATTAGAATCATAGCACCAACAGCTAATCCAACAATCAATCCCACCCAGTATCCGAATGCATCGAGTGATGTCCACACAGACATGGCAATTCCAGACGGTAGACCAATCACCCAGAATGAGATAAACGCGATGACTAAGGTTACGTTCACATCTTTATAGCCACGCAGTGCGCCTTGGATAGGTGTCCCAAAGCCGTCTGAAATTTGAAAGAAGACAGCAAAGATCAGAAATTGCTGCATTAAGCTAATGACTTCAGGATGATCACTGTAAAGCTGAGCCACTTCTTCTCGTAAGAAAAAGATAAAAGCACCACTGATTAAGGCAACCGTCAATCCAGAACTAATACCCATCAAACTATATTGTTTAGCATCATTCATGCGCCTGCCACCGACTTCAAAACCGACAGCAATCGTAAGAGCCATAGCTATGGCTAGAGGCAGCATGTAAAAGATCGTCGCATAGTTCATTGCGGCTTGGTGGGCTGCTACGGTATATGTATCATAGCGACTAATCATTAACGTCACAGCCGCAAAAATGCTTGTTTCAAAGAAAATCGTAAAACCAATTGGCACGCCAATCTTCAGCTGTTCCTTCCATGCAGTAAGTGAAGGCTTAATCCAATTACGAAACACTTGATATCGCCTGAACGGCAACACACGATGAATAATCATCACGGCCACAATAGATGAAATCATATAAGATAAAGCGGATGCGATCCCTGCACCAATTCCACCCATTTCAGGCATACCAAACTCACCGAAAATAAACATATAATTAAACAACGCATTGAGTGGTAGGGCTAATAATATAATGAACATAGAGATTTTCGTCTGGCCTAATGCATCGATAAACGATCGTAATAAGTTAAATGAGAATAAGAAGATCATCCCACAGCCTAAGGCGACTAAATAATATTTCGCAATATGCTGAACCTCAGCTTCTAAACTGAGTAATCCCAGCACAGGATCTAAAAATATCACTCCTGTCAGAAAGATAATAATGGACATTCCAGCTGCTAAATATAACCCTTGTTTGACTTTGTATGGAATCCTCTCCTTATCACCAGCACCTAATAATTGAGCGGTAATCGGTGAAATGGCAATTAAGATTCCATTAGTGCCTGTTAAGATCGGCACCCAAAGTGAAGAGCCAACCGCAACGCCAGCTAAGTCTTCTGCTGATGCTTGACCAGCCATGATTGTATCGAAAACATTCATAAAATAAATACCGACTTGCGTAATTAGTATCGGAATTAAAATGCGAATGAACAGTTTGAATTTATCTGAAATCGAGTCTGTCGGATACATTTTTTGCTCCTTCCTATACTCGTTGGCGTAAATCTTTGCTAATATGTCATTATAGCGTATATTGTGTGATGTGAATAGAAAGGACGTTTGCATAATGAGTAAAACTGAAACAATTGTATTTACAGGTGGCGGGACAGCAGGCCATGTCGTCGTTAATTTAGCCTTAATGCCTGAGTTTATTGAAGAGGGATATGACATTCATTATATTGGCTCTTATGAAGGGATTGAACGAGAGCTGATTGAGGGCATGGATGGTGTCACATATCATGGAATCGCAACTGGAAAGCTACGCCGCTACATGTCATTAGAAAATATGAAAGACCCATTTCGTGTCTTAAAAGGGTTATTTCAAGCACGCCAATTATTAAAAAAATTAAAACCGAAAATGGTGTTCTCTAAAGGTGGATTTGTTTCGGTACCCGTGGTTATGGCATCTCGGTTAACAGGTGTACCGTCAATCATTCATGAATCAGATTATACACCAGGGCTTGCGAATAAAATTGCGAGTAATTTCGCGAAGTATGTGTTAACGACGTTTCCTGAAACGGATCGCCATTTACCAGAAAAGAAAACGGTTAACATTGGAGCCATTGTGCGAAATGAATTGTTCGAAGGTGATCCAGATAAGGCAGCTCAATTTACAGGGTTAAACAAAGATCAACCAACTTTACTCGTAATGGGAGGTAGTGCTGGTGCACAAAGTATTAATCAAGCTGTGCGTGATGCCCTTCCCCAACTATTAAAACATTACCAAGTGGTCCATTTATGTGGTAAAGGTAAGTATGATGAACAAGTGAAACAGCCAGGTTATGTGCAATATGAGTATGTAACTGATGAATTAAAAGACTTACTAGCCATGTCAGATCTCGTTGTTTCTCGTGCTGGAGCCAACTCAATCTTTGAATTCTTAGCACTAAGAAAGCCAATGGTGCTCATTCCTTTATCGAAGCAAGCCAGTCGTGGTGACCAATTACTTAATGCTGAATCCTTTAAAAAGCGTGGCTATGCCGATGTGTTAGAAGATGAGTCAGTTAATGATTCAACTTTAACCGAAGCTGTTGACCAACTGTATTCACAAAAAGAACACTATCACGATAACATGACGTCCTATCAGCCAAAACAGACAAAAGAAGACGTAATTAACATGATCAAGCGTACGATGAAATAAATAAAAAATGAGGTTGTGACAAAAGTATCATCAGCTAGGCAAAAGACAAATGTTTGAAAAAGTATAGGTAAGCAGTAATGAAGCGGAATCAAAACATGTAGACGCCTGCGGGAACAGCACGCGTCTCGAGACCCCGCAAGCCCCGCTTTTGGGCTGAGGAGGCTCGAGCCGTGCCCGCGGCAAGCGAAGTGTTTTGATGGAGCGTGGTTCAAGCAGAAAACTCTAACGATTTATTTTTCAATTAAATCGTTAGAGTTTTACTTTGTATTATTAATTTTTGTCCCAGCGCCATTTATTTTATTGAACAATACCAAATCGTTTAATTTCAGTTGAAACATTATAGTTAACTTCGATATTAGGAAACAAATCCTGCCACTGGTCACGAGTTAATTCTTCACCACGAGTTCGGTTATTATATTTTACGCCAAATCCAAAGACATCAGCGTTAACTTCTTGGGATTTTTTTACGACACTTTCTATTTTTTCTTCTATTTTTTTATTGACTTCATCCTCTAATTTTCTTAATGGTGCAGTTTGGTCTAAGTTCATTCGTTGAGACTTTTCAATAATACGACCATGTATATTCACATCTACTTCATAAGTTAAATTTTCAACATTTGTTAAGTTTATTCTGGAATTGTTCTTGAGTTGATCAATGACAACATACATTTTATCTCTTCGACTATCACCTTGGTATTCTTTAATAAAATCTTGAAAAGGTTCTGTTTCTAATTCTAAGTTGAGTCGTCCTTCATTGAATTCGTCTCTTAGTAATCTAACAAAAAAGACCTCTTTCATTGAGTAGTTACCGACATGGACATCACCCTGCATTATGCCGATTTCTTCAATTGCTGCTTTATTTTGCTGTATAGAAATGATTGGAACTAAAGGTTCTTGTCCGACTTGAGAATAATCTCTCATAAATTCATGGAATTTACTGCTCACAATCTTTTCGTCAAGGACGGCTGTATCAACAAGGCGGTTTAAATAGACACCTATATTGGGTGCCTCTTCATAATTAGAAGCAGCTAGTATATCGCGCGCAGGTTCTTCGGAGATTGTGACATAAAGCATATCAGATATTGCTGCGTCTCGTTCAATTGTGTCTAAGTAAGGAAAAACCCCCTGTTCAGCAATAGATGGGCCGAATAGTAACGTTTGTATTTTACCGTTTACGATTTTATAACCTGATTTTTTATTAGCATTCGATTGGACCATATTGAAAGTTTTACCAGTACTGTGAATGATTTGTGACGCATTAGTTATATCGGGATTGAATTGATATAAGACGGTAGTCCCTTCTAATACTTTTTCGTCATTTTCATCAAATCCGTAAGCTGATACAACGCCTAATTGTTCAATAACATCTTTTGAATGACTGCAACTTGGTATGATTATCATAGATAGTAAGCCGACGATTAAAAGGGTGATTTTACGATTGTTTTGCATGCTGTTTGGCTCCTTTCCGTCGGTAATACATGGCAAACGGAACCAATAGTATCGGAAAGACAAAACCGAAAATAGCACCAGCTTGACCGACATAATTCGTAAAGAAATTAACATTATATCGACTATCAAAGAAATATTGAGCAATAAAAGCTAAGGAACATACAATAATCATGTAATAATTCTCCTTGCCGCCGAAAACGCGTTTAGCACCCATACTTGTCATCCAACAAAATAAAATGAGGTTCGATAATATAATGATCATCCACAAAGCAACTGTAACAATATCAAAACGCTCAAACATAGGGAACGAAATAATTTTAATAGTGGATAGCAGAGGCCATATCTTGTCTTCTAGTTGATTATTGCTATAAAAACCAATTGAAACAAATGTAATAAAGAGAACTGATAAAATTGTGAGTGACATCGCTAATTGACTATATCGATGAACTTTATTTTTGTCTTTTAAATATGGATATAAAAACCAAAGCAGTTCAAACCCGATGATTGTATAAGAAGTCTTGAGCGCACCACTCATTAGCTCACGTGGTGATGCTTCAAACATCGGTAGGTAGTTATCATATTGAATATAGGTAATAGGTTCAATGAGTAACCCAAACATCCAAGCTGATCCAAAAAAGAACACAATACATGCCCCAACCGCCACTCTTACACCACCTAATACAGCATATAAGACGAGTGAGAGTAAGCAAAGTGAGATAAACCACGAAGACATGTCAGGGAAAATAAATGCGTGAACAAATTCAATATAGTTAACTAAGACGCTGATAAACAATAAAAAGAAATATATGACAAACAAAAATGTTATGAGTTTTCCGAGCCATTTTCCAAAAAATTGACCTAGAATTCCATGCAAATCTTGACCATCAAAACTTCTTAACACGTATACAATACAGGCGATTGCAATATGCAGGGCAATAGCAGCAATTATTATGGAAATAAAGCTATCTCGGCCAGCTTCAAGAAATACAACGCGTGGATGTCCAGCAATACCAACACCTATTTGCATCGTGTGTAAAACGATAACTAAATAAATAGCTTTAAGTTTTTTATGATCAGGAATATTGAGATTTTCTGGCATAATAGCACCTATTCTAATTAGTTTATCGTCATGAGAATTGTGGTATTAGCGATTGGGTTTTTTGAAACGACGGATTTTTTTGGGACGATTTGAATACGCTCGTTTGTAACTCCATAGAAAAGGTAAACGAATAAATGAGTTATCTAAGTCACGAGGTTGAAATGGATATATTGGAACAAAATAAGGAAAATTTAAAGAACGCTGCCTAATTAAATGAATCGTAATGAACGCAAAACTGAACATGATCCCAAGGAATCCCCAAAATCCAGCTAATATAATAAGTGGAAAGCGAAGAATACGTATAGCTGATCCCATTAAGTAGCTGGGTGCTGTAAATGATGCCAGAGCACTCAGTGCCACTATAATGATTAAGATATTACTTGTGAAACCAGCTTGAACGACTGCCTGTCCGACGACAATACCACCTACAATACCCATTGTTTGACCAACTTTTGTGGGAAGCCTGGCCCCGGCTTCGCGAATTAATTCAATTAGGAATTCCAGTATCAACGCTTCTAACAAGGGTGGAAATGGAACACGTGACCTAGAATGTCCGAGTGAGACGAGTAAAGCATCAGGAATGATTTCATAATGATAAGTCAAGGCTGCTACATACAAAGGTGTTAGAGTAATTGATAAAAACATACCTACAAGACGCATTAAGCGAATAAATGAACCCATATTCCATCTTGTATAAATGTCTTCTGTTGTTTGAAAGAAACTAAGAAATGAAACGGGTGCTATGACAGCTGAAGGACTCTTATCAACAAGTAATCCGACACGTCCTTCTTTCAAAGAATAACAAAAACGATCAGGTAATTCTGTGACAAGAAATTGCGGGAATATCGAATAAGAATTATCTTCAACATATTGTGTTAAGGCTGATGAATCTAAAACATCGTCGACTTGTAAAGAATTCAATCTACTCCGCATTTCTTGTACGGCTTCATCATTTGCGATATCAGATAAATATATTAGTCTTACTTCACTTGGAATCTTATCGCCAATGATGAATTTTTCGGCGGTCAGTGTCTTCGTATCTAGTCGTTTATGAATGAAGTTCATATTCACATCAATCGAATCAGAGAATGAGATCTGTGGACCGAAGATAAGTGATTCTGTTTCAGCCTTAGCTGGCTTCCGTTGATCAATTCTTGGAACAGGAATGACAATACAGTGTTTTTCTTTCTCTATGTAGACACATACATAGCCTTCGAGTAGTGCCCCACCGATTTCATCTAAAGTTTTCAATTCCATGATATCAGTAACAGGAACTTCACTTTCGATTGTTTGGTAATCTAATTGTTTGGCACCTTGAACTTTAGAGGTGATATGGTTATAGACTTCTTCTTCTCTGACTAAGTAATCCATATAAATAATCAGTGCTTTTTTTCCCTCAACATTAACTGTTTTACTAGCTAAGTCAGGTGAGGAGTTGAAGAAGTCAGTGAATAAGTCTTGTTGTAATGTTTCGATTTTACATGGAAAATAGCTCGACTGACGAAATCGACGTTTCATATTGAACTCCCTTACATATCTGTTTAGCGTTAGTATGTGATGAATTGCTAGAAATATGTACACACTAAAGTGCAAATAGATGCATGAGGTGTGACGAAGTATGAGTATGCAATTAATTGAAGTTTATATACCAAAGGAACAATACGATAACGTCAAACCAGCGTTAAACGGTTTTTCACAACAAAGTGTGTGGAAAGCGTATGAATTAGAAAATCGCATCCTATTACGAATGATTGTAGATGATGATGAAGTAGAGGATGTCTTAGATTATTTAGAAGCGGTATCAACCCTTTATGATGGCTTTGAAACGATTCTTTTTCCTGTGAACACTTATATCTCAAGGGAAACAATTGAGGAACGTGATAATCCTGATGAACAACAAGAAGATGATGAAGATGATCAAGGTAAATTATTACGTGCCAGCAGGCAAGAGTTGATGCACACGATTGAGAAGAAAAGTCAATTCACGATGAACTACGTGTTATTAATTGTATTCTCAGCCATGGTTGCAACGGGTGGATTTATTAATGACAGTGAAGCAGTCGTTATTGGGGCTATGGCTATTGCACCTTTAATTGGCCCTGCGATCTCGGTATCATTTGCAGCGGTGTTAGGTGATGTTTTTCGTTTGTGGCGCGCATTTGTGACGTTATTATTTGGTTTTATTATGATAGTGCTAATTGCTGCAGGGTTTGGTTTTTTATTTGAAGCTGGTACTCAGACAACGCAGTATACATCACGGACAGTTGTTTCATTAGCAGATGTGATTATCGCGCTTGCTTCTGGTGCGGCTGGTGCACTGGCTTTATTAAATCGTGTTTCAAGTGGGATGGTCGGTGTCATGGTAGCTGTCGCATTACTGCCACCGACAGTGACGTTTGGGATTTCAATTGGTCAGACATTGTGGATTGATACGTACTGGTCATTTTTACTTATTATGACGAACGTCACTTGTATCTTTTTAAGTGGGATCATTATTTTCTTCCTAAGTGGCATTCGTCCGATGAAGTGGAAGGAAGAAGTGACGATTAATGTATCACGGCTCCTCTCATTTATTGTAGTTGGTGTTATCTTTATCACGCTATTAGTTGTGTTGTTTTTAAGCATGTAAACAGTTTGTAATCGCATTGTTATACATGTGAGCAGATATATTTGATATAATCCAAGACAGTATACCTTGCGTCACAATTGGTTAGGCGATATGCTTAAAGTCAATACGTTAAGCAATCGAGGGATATTTATGCAAGATGACGATAAACGACTCGAAACAGAAGATGAATCTGATTTATATGAAGACTTGAATGAAGATGAGATTAAAGAATTATTAAATAAAAAACGATATACTGAAAAAGAACATGAACCTAAAACAAAACGTAAACGACGAATTCCTAAATGGTTTTTTTGGCTCATTGCGTTGTTTATGGTGATTAATATATTCGCTACCTTACCCGTGATGGTGTCTATTCCAGCCATTGATTTTTTGAAAACCTCGGCACAATTATTAGCTGATGATGAAGTGCAATCTTACCGAGAAGCAATTGCAACCATTGATGCTGGGGATAGTCGCGGAACGGGTTTTGCTTTTGCGGATGGTCAAAAAGTACTGACAAATGACCATGTGATTGAAGGCCATCAGCGTCTACAAATTTATTTCAAAGAAGACGGTCCTTATGGCGCGTCTGTGCAAGAACGTTATCCAGAGCTAGATTTAGCGGTCTTAGACTTACATGAGGAAACGCGAAGTGATACTTTGCCGTTAGCTGGTGAAACAAATTATACCCGAGGTGAGCCTTTTTATTTTATCGGTAGTCCACTTGGATTCAGTGGCATTGCAAACGAAGGTGAAATTATTGGTGAAACGTCTTCAGAGGACATTGAATCACCAGTGCTCATGTTAGATGCGCCGATCTATAGCGGGAATAGTGGAAGTCCAGTCATTAATCAATCCGGTGAGGTTGTGGCTGTTATATTTGCCACTAGACAAGATGATGAACGAGGACGAGTTGGACTTGCTATTCCAATTGAAGCCTTTCATGAAATGAATGAATAATAAGTCCCCAAAAAATGGTGGACAATTACGAAAATATATAATAGTTGGGGGTGATGAGGGGTGTTACAACGTCTAAAAAAGACAGAAGACGTTCCCCTCGAAGAACAGGTGTTATCTGTTCAGCATGGGGATGAAGAAACCCGTCATCATCTGTTATCGAGTTATCAGCCGTTTATCGCCAAATGTGTATCCAACGTGTGTAAACGTTACATTGACCAGGAACAAGATGATGAATTTAGTATCGGCCTTATTGCATTTAATGAAGCGATGGATACTTATTCTAAGGACAAAGGAAGCTCTTTTTTAACGTTTGCGAAATTAGTCATCTCCAGAAAAGTGATCGATTTTATTCGCCAACAAACCGATCATTTTCATTCCGTATCACTTGATCAGGTAGAAGACGATGATGAATCGCAAACGGCTGAATGGCGTATATCACAAGTATCCAAAGATGAATACGCCAAAACACAAGACAATTGGTACAGACAAATCGAAATACAAGAGTATAATGAGCGACTTAAGGAGTTTAAGCTCTCATTTGCGGAATTAGCAGATTTCTCACCGAAACATGTGGATGCGAGGCAATCAGCACAGGAAGTGGCGCGTTATGTTTATGAAGATGAAGCATTACGTCAATATGTCCTCGATAAAAAACGACTCCCCATTAAACAAATAGAACCACATGTTTCAGTGAGTAAAAAAACAATTGAACGAAATCGCAAGTATATTTTGGCTGTATTTGTCTTGCTGTGTGAAGACTTTACGTATTTGAAAGAATACGTTCAGGGGGTGAGTTAGTGAAAGGCATAGTTGTTGAACGAAAGAAGCGTTATGCGATTGTAATGACCGCTGAAGGTGGTTTTTATAAAACAAAAATCGATTCAAGTCATGCAATTGGTGAAGAAGTTCAGTTCACACCTTTAAATGAGCAATCAGGGTTGTGGTCAATATTACGTTCGTATGTATCATCACCCCAACTTAAAGCGGCTGCCGCAATCCTGTTGTGTTTAGCTATTATTTCTCCATTATTATCGTGGACGAACGGTTCATCAGAGACATATGCTTACGTCAACATCGATATTAACCCAAGTTTTTCATTTGAAGTAAATGATTCATATCAAATTATAAACGCCCAAGCTTTAAACGAAGACGGATCTGAGTTGTTGTCAGAAATGGGTGATTTACAAGGTGAATCATTACAAGAAATCTCCACTTCAATTGTGACATTAAGCCAAGAGAAAGGTTACTTAGATGTTGAACGTAATATATTATTAGGAGTTAATTATGCGAGTAATCAATCCAATAATAATGATACTTACTTAGAGTCATTATCTAATGACTTAGCAAAGGAATTTAATCAAGATTACGAGTTTGCTTGGTTTGAAGTGCCAGATGAAATTCGTGAGCAAGCCGAACAAGAAGGTACTTCTATGAATATTCTCTTTGCTTATAACCAGCTGATGAACCAAAATTCAGCTGAAACTGGTCAAGATTCTGATCAAACTGAATCATCCAATAATAATGAAGAGTCCAGTGATGGAAATCATGAATCTGATGAACAAACCAACGTTAATGCTTCATCATCTGAGAAACAAGATTCTAATCAAAAACAATCTTTGAACGAAAAGTTTAAGAAATTCTTTGAACGAATGAATCGTGATGAGCTCCCGCCAGGTTTACGAGACAAATTCACAGATACTCAATCTGAGGGAAATGAACAAAAAGATCCATCGAAGGAAACACAGAATAAGGGAAGTCAAAAATCAGATGGCCACCCTGTTTTCAGAGATGATGGGCCACCAGGTCAAAGCAAGAAGGAAGAAGACTCCCAAAAGAATAAGGGTAAGGAAAAATCAGATAGTCATCCAGTGTTCGGAGATGACGGCCCACCTGGGCATAATAAAGACGAGAATGAATCTAAGAACAAACAAAATACATCTGATCAACAAGACCGAGAAAGAGATTCGAATGATGAGAAATCAGATGAAGAAAGAAAAGACCAAAAAAAAGATAACAAGTCAAAAAAGTCAGATGATCATCCAGTGTTCGGAGATGATGGCCCGCCTGGACAAAATAAAAACAAAGATGAATCAGAAGAAAAAGAACAATCATCAGAAGACCGTGATCGAGAGTCGGATGAAAAAGAATCAGATCAAGAAGATAGCGAAGAAGATGGTCACCCCGTGTTTGGGGATGACGGGCCACCAGGTCAAAACAAAGATGAAGATTAATGGTTAACAGTGCGTCTAAAGGCGTACTGTTTTTGTTTTAGCTATTCTTAACGCAGCTTGTTAAACATAGTATAATGAAACTATTCTATAACAAATAAGGATGATTTGATGGCAATAAAACAGTGGCTATATGATACATTCTGGAACAAAACTTGGAAGAAGATTGCCTTAAGTCTGACCATAATTCTAATTGTTACGGTTATAACCATTGTTATGTGGGCCTATCAACATCCTTTAACGAATTATATTGAAGCAGAACAAGAAACACTTGACCAAATAGAGGACCATTTTTGGATTGATCAACCAATTCGTTCATCTATTAATAATCAACTAGCATCAGACCCCTCGATCACTAATTTTGAAATTGGCTTAGTGGGGTCATCTAGTTCAAGTCAGTACCAGACCATGACTAGTTTGCTTATGTCTACCACAATGTCTGCTGAACGGAAAATGAACCCCAACATCCCCCATGCTCAATATGACTGGGATATTTCTACACTTGGCCTTAATTGGTTAGAGGGCTCGGTTTATCAAGATGAACAATTAACAGTACTTAATATAACGGATTGGCTCGATTATGCTGTAGGCTTTGATGAAACAAACGTGTCTTACATTCCAACACTTTATAATCAAAACAAATCTTCTAGTGATGAGGGAGAAAGAACGGGTCTTAGTAGTGTTCAAATATTTATGGAATTTCTTCAAGAGTTAGAGGTTGAAGAAACGGCATTAAATCATCAAGAGAACCAAATTGACCTGACATTAAGCGAATCACAAGCGAATGAAGTGTGGCAGCAAGTGGTCACAAACAGTGATTTACAACAAGAACAATTAAAATCATTTCAAGTCGATGGTGAGATGGTGTATACAGCAACGTATGAAGATGATTTTGTTTCGGATAGAACATGGGAAACGACGGTAGTTAATGGTGAGCAAGTGTATGATGTTCAAGTTTCCATACAATCTAATTCTTCAAATGGTGGTATGGTGGTTGATGGGCAAGTTCTCGTTACAAATGAAGAAAGGGACACTATATTAGACATCCGACTTGATGCTTCTAGTGATGAACTGTTAGATGGGCAAATTAAAAGTGAGCAAACCTTAATCATAGACTATCCTATATCGGAATTTGCTGAGGGTATTCGGCTGGATTGGCAAACTAACGCTACATCTGATGAAAGTGAAACAAGTTTTGAAGTGAAATTGGCTAATAATGAAGTCTCACAACTGGCAAGTGGTCAGTTGGTCAATCAGTATAGTAAAACTGACGAGACCTCGACACATGATACAGAATTATCCGTGTCCATTGAGGATCAAGACGCAATCAATCAAGAACTCCCTTTTAAAGATTGGGAACTATCGATTGATCGAGGGCATCAATTCTCTGAAGAAGTTAATATTCAATCTGTTGATCGAGGTCAAGTAGAGATGTTCGAACCAGACATGCTAAAAGAATGGGAGAAGACGTTAAAGGATTTAACGGAAAATCCAGAGCAATTGTTTGAGGATCAATTAGAATTGCCGTTTTAATGAGAGAGGGGGAAGGCGATTATGATTTGGCATTACTTAATTTGGGAATGGAAGCGTGTGTTAAAATCGCCTATCCTATGCTTAACTGTTCTATTATTTCCATTACTCATTCTTTCGGTGGTTGGTTTAATTATTTATCACACCGCACAATCTGAAATAGATGATGTAGAACTCGTGGTTATTGATGAAGATGATACATTTGAAACGAATGCGCTTATAGAACAATTAGCTAGTGATGATTCATTGAATGATTACATAACATTTCAAAAAGAAACAGGTGCAGTCGAATCATATCTAAATAACGAAAATGTAGCTGCCGTTTTGCATGTGCCTGAAGGTTTTACAGAACAATTGCGACAGGGTCACAATCAGCCTATTAATGTCCATTTAAATCAAGGACAACCCTTCTCCTCTAGATTGGCACAATTACTTTTAGAAAGTGGCGAAGACTATATCACAGCAGCGCAAAGTGGCGTCAATACAGTATTACATTTTAGTGATGTCCATGATCGACAGGTCTTGATTCAAGACATGACCCTTCATTTTACCTGGTTAACCTTAGGTCGAAATCAATTGTTTGATGAACAATATTTATCGGATCATTCCGTCTTGTCTTGGCAAGAACAAGGCTATATTGCAATGAAAGCCTCAGTGCTTCTTATGATGTTTTTATTCTTCGTCTTAGTTTTTAGACCTAGACATTTTCAAATTGTACAGAATCGTTTTCGATTATTAGGTTTCACCTCATTTAAGCAGGGGATTAGCCAAGCCCTGTTTTATAGTTCGTTTATGTTTCTGTACATAGTAGTTTTAGTTGGTATCACGACTTTAAGGATGGATTTCAATCCGATTTATGTGAGTATCCAATGGTTATTAATCATGATGATTATGGTATTTATTTATTTAATCGTTGAGAAGATATGGCGAACAGCGACAGTTGTTCTCATGTTGAGTGCGTCGTTTAATATCATTCTGTTAGTGATGTCAGGTGTCTTGTTACCTGCTGCATACTTACCGAGTTACTTAAGAGTGGAAGGGTTACAGATTGTGCAACATAGTTTTTACACATTGTTCAACAGTCATGATGTTCCATTTAAAGAATGGAGCTTGTTATTAGGTTTGGTAGTAGGGTTAGTGATCGTGCTGTGGTTATTAACTTATAAAAGGGGTGAGCGACTATGATGATTGTTAAATCAATGCTCTGGCGTCGTTCCACCTTGTTGACACTTTTAGGTCTACCACTACTTATTTTGATTGTTATTCTTCCTTTTGTTGAAAAGACGACAGAGAACACTCAAGTCAGAATTGATGTCGTTGATCCTTATAATCAGTCTTATGTCGAACAGATGGTTAATCGATTGAATGATCGTGAATCCTTCGCATTGAACTTAAGGGATCAATTAAATTTAAGTCAGCTAGAACGTGGTGATGTTGAAGCAATTTTTGTCGTCGAAAATCAGTTACAGGAGAAGGTTGAAAAAGGTGAAACCGAGAATTTGCTGACATGGTATCGGCATGAGCATAGTCTAGTTGATGGCTTATTTAAAGAGTATTTTGCTTCTACACTAATGGAAGACATTGTTCGTTCTGAAGCGGCTAATATCGTAACAGACGAGACGGAAATGGCAACGTGGGATGAAGTTTATCAATACGGGAATCAATTCTTTCGACCTGAGCCATTGTTTCAAATGAACTTCACGACATATGAATCCAATGTAAGTAAATTTGAAGATTCATCAAACTGGCCGATTGCGTTAGTTTGGGCATACCTCGTGTTAATTATTGTTTATTTTTCCTCATGGTTATATGAATGGCGAAATAGAGGTGTCTTCGAGCGATTAGCTGTATTTTCTCGTGGTAAACTTCGTTTGCATTTAACTTGGGTTAACGTTGTATTAAGCACGATTTTAATTACTTTAGTAGGTTTCGTGGGAATTAATGAATGGTTAAGTTTAATTGCTTTAGACCGTAGTCAATATGGGATTTTGGCATTGGTCAGTGTATTATCTTTAATCATCATTTGGTTGTTTAGTCTTATTATTCATTCACGTCACGTTTTAGTAGCTATAACAACGATTTATACAGTAATAAGTGTGGCATTAGTGTTGCTGGTCGAATGGGATATGCTAACCTTTCAAAATTGGTATCTTATTTGGCTTCCATTTTGGTTGGTAAGTTGAGGTGTTTAGATGTTGGTATTAAATAATGTGACTTATAAAAGAAAAAAGAATGAATTGATCAAAAATATATCAGGTGAGATTAATCAGGGTGAATGTATTAGTTTGTTTGGACCGAATGGTGCGGGTAAATCTACATTACTAAAGCTAATGGCTGGTTTAGAAACGCCAAGTTCTGGTACATGCGAAAATAAGAGTCAGGAAAAGGTTACAATAGGTTATGTGCCGCAACAGTTAGCTCTATTTGAGCACATGACTGTTCGAGATCATTTAACTTATTACCAGAAGATGACAAAACAGACTAATCAACACTATGTAAATGAAATGATCGATGTCTTGGGTTTAAAAGACATACTTGATTACCAAGTGCAAACATTAAGTGGTGGAATGGCACGTAAATTGAATTTAGCTGTTGGTTTAATTCATGAACCTCAGCTTATCCTATTAGATGAAGCTTTTGTTGGTGTTGATTTAGCGACTAAACACGATATGCTGACGTGGTTACATCAATTAAATGAACAAGGCTCAACGATTGTCTTGATTAGCCATGATTGGCATGTGATTGAGCACATTGCCCAAACGATGTGGGTTTTAGATGATGGAGAACTTATTGATCGCTTTCCTATTTCTCAAGTTGATCTAAAACAAAGAGAATACAGTCGTTATGCTGGTTCTGATTTACGAAAAATGTTTGCCTTACGTAAGTAGAAATAAATGGAATTAACTCATCAGCATAATGTTAGCTTCTTATTTCCATACTAACGATTGAATAAGTTGGAAAGGAGGCTGATTTTATGCGACGGATGTTTGTACTTTCGTTTGTTCTGTTGTTTACGCTTTTAGCAGCATGTCAGGGTGATGACACGGGTATGATGGATAATGACGGGCAAACAGATTATCAACAAACAAGAGAGAATGAAGCTTTAGATCGTAATCAGAGAGAAGAACCAATGGATGTAAACGATACAGAAAATGACTACAATCGTCAAAATCAAATCAATCGAACAGAACAAAACAATCGAAATGGAATGAATCAAAATAATAATCAAAACCGTTTCGATGTAGCAGAGGATGCGGCAGAAGAAGTAGCTAGTCAGGTTGAAGAAGTAGATCGTGCTTATGTTATGACTGGCGATACTAATGCATATGTAGCAGTTGTCATGAATAATAATAATCGTGAAGAGGTCAGTGATGAAGTTAAGAAAAAGGTTTCTGACGTTGTTCAATCGGAGAAATCAGATTTAGATAATGTTTATGTATCTGCTAATGCTGATTTCTTTGACACGGTTAATGATTATGTTGAACGTGCTGATGAAGGCGATCCAGTTGAAGGATTCTTTGAAGAATTTAACTCTATGTTAGATCGCGTTTTTCCGAATTTAGAACGATAATGACGCAAAAGATGGAGCTCAGTCTTGCTCCATCTTTTTATTTGGAAATTTTTGTTTAAGTCCGTTGTTGCTATTGTGATCCGCTGTCGGTGGACGCTTTCCGCGGGCACGGCTCGAGCCTCCTCGGAAGGAAAGCACTTCCTGCGGGGTCTCGAGACACGTGCTATTCCCGCAGGAGTCGCCACCTTCGCTCCTCACAATTCAACAACTAAGAGCTAAGTCATATAATCAACAACACTAAACTTTAACAGGCCTATGGGAAAGAAGGGATTATTTGCAAATGGTGGATCATGAATGGTTGGAAGCAGCAGTCGATCTTGGTCTGTCACCTCAACCATTTCATATTGAAACGGTATCTTCGGCTTCATTAGATGAATTGCAACAAAAAGGTTACGCCAAAAGACTGACATTACATAAACCTTCTCATGCATCAACTGAAGTGACCGAATTGTTTGATATTGTCGATCAAACGGTTTATATACGTGATAACCAACCAGAACACATCAAAATACTGATTACCGCACATTGCTTAGCGCATGCAGATTTTATAAATCAAAACCATTATATAGTCACCATGATACAAGCATTTAAAGAACAATATCCTGTCATGCGACGACAATTTGAACAAGCAAGAGAAAAACTAAGTGATTATGATTTCTTATCGTTAAATTGTTCTTTATACGATTTATATCAATTCCTACATATTCGTGATGAAGACGTCGAATGGATTCTAACTAACATGCATTTGAATGAGCCACTTGTGAAGTTATGGCGTGTATTTAATTTTGAGAATAGCTTATTTAGAACGATAGGCCAAACAAGTCTCATGAATGAAGGTTGGGCTACCTTGTATGAGCGTCTTTTATTAAGACATAATCATTCATACACCCCTGCCGTAGAAAAGGTAGTCAATGAAAAGAATCGCCCGTATCCTACTGGTATTAATTTATATCGTTTAGGTGAGCAATTATGGGAGGAAGTTGATGAAGGTCTGCGGTTTAGAATACGCTCAATAGCGACTGACTCATCTTTTTTAGAGCGATTTTACTCACCAAACATTCACTATAATGATCTTATATCAATCCTTCATCCCAGTCTAAAAGAAGTAAGAAATAACTATCCGTTTGTTAAACAACAACTTCTAGCAACAACTCGTTATCAAGGAAAATTGCGAGTTGAGTTAGATCGTGAATCTACATTAAATACTAATGAAGTCACTTTTCGCTACCCAAAAGAACAGTATCATGACATTAAAGTTCGAACAGTCATTCAGTCGTTAGAAGCGTTATTAAAACACCGTGTTTATATTAAACCAATTTAATGGTCATTCACTAAGACTAATAGCCTGTGGTTAATGATTGGATTTTAAGAAAAAATGCTCATAAAACATTGTCAATTAGACCCCCCTATGCTAATCTTAAGAAAGAATTGTCGAATTTAGAAAATTCATCATTCAATGAACTTTTGGATTATTAAAGATTATCGGCTAAATGATTGATGGGTAGGAAACTAAAAAAGGGGGCGTTACAATGGGGAAGTTACAAAATTGGCGAGAAAAATTACCTAAGATAGGAAGGCGACGACCAAAAGCAGAACGTGAAACGGAAAGGGATATACATAAAAGAAAAGTTTTTTCTAATTTATCAATTGGTAAGAAGTATGGTTTAGTCCTTATTTTTACTTTATTACTGTTTACTATTGCTTCAGGGATTGTTTTTATGCAAGCTTACAATTCCGATCAGACTATTAATGAACAGGTAGGATTAAGTGAAGCAGCTATTGAAGTAGGTGAAATGGAATCCCTATTTCGAGGGAAAGATATTAGAATTAGTGATTATGTGATGTTGAAAACCAATGACCATATTAATGAATATCGTAGTATGAACGAAGAATTTGTGACTATAGCTGAAGATGTTGGAAATCGTCTAGGTTCTGAACAGCAAAGCCTTCTAGATCAAATCTTAACGAACAATGAAGAAATTACGAAAATTGTTGAAGAAGAAATTGTTTATGCTATTGGTGAACGTGACGAACAAGCAGCATTAGGTGGTCGTTCAAAAGTTGAATCTATTCGTACTGAAACGACTGGGATGATTGACGAACTTCGTCAAATGGTGATTAATGATTTTAGCGCTTCAGCTGATGATACGCGCTCAGCTATGCTTGAGATTCAAACAGTTTTAGTAACGGGGATTATTGTTGCTACAATTATTGCTATAATAGCACTAGTCTTAATTAGTCGAAATGTTAATAAAAATATACACTCTGTTGTTGAAGTCGCTGATCAAATTTCAGAAGGTGATTTATCGGTTGAAGATGTGCAATATCAAGGAAATGATGAACTAGGAAGACTAGCATCGTCGATTAATACGATGAAATCGAATTTACGTAAAATCATTTCAAGTGTTTCCACTGCTTCTGAATCCGTGACAAATAAAGGGGAAGCTATGACAGCATCTGCTCGAGAAGTTAGCGAGGGTAGTGAACAAATCGCTTCAACTATGCAGGAACTTTCGTCTGGGACTGAAACCCAAGCCCAAAGTGCTTCTGCATTATCGGAAATGATGGAACAATTAGTACGGAAAGTACAGACTTCATATGACGGTGGTGAACATGTTTCACACGCTTCAGAAGAAGTGTTAGAGATGACACAAGAGGGTCGAACGATGATGAGTGAGTCGGTTACTCAAATGAGTCAAATCCATCATATTGTTGAAGATGCTGTCGAGAAAGTCAAAGGTTTGGATCGACAATCAAACGAAATTTCTAAATTAGTCCAAGTGATTGAGGATATTGCTGATCAAACTAATCTTCTTGCATTGAATGCAGCGATTGAAGCGGCACGTGCAGGTGAACATGGGAAAGGTTTTGCAGTTGTTGCTGATGAAGTCCGTAAATTAGCTGAGCAAGTCAGCCATTCTGTCGGTGATATCACAGGTATTGTTGGCTCTATACAAACAGAATCGAAACAAGTCACTCAGTCATTAGAATCGGGTTATCAAGAAGTCGAACAAGGCTCAGAGCAAATCAAACACACAGAGCAGACCTTTATTCAAATCAACGACGCTATTAATAATGTCGTGAGTCAAATTCAAGAGATTACGTCTAACTTAAAAGATGTATTAAATGATAGCCAAGAGATGAATAAGTCAGTCGAAGAGATTGCATCGATCTCAGAAGAATCAGCTGCTGGTGTGGAACAGACAGCATCATCAGTTGAAGAAACGAATAGTTCAATGGAAGAAATATCTCGGGCCGCAGATGATTTAACGAAATTAGCAGAAGACTTAAATAGCCAAGTCCAACAATTCAAGCTATAATAGGAGGAGAGACTGAAAATTCAGTCTCTCCTTTCTAACATTTTAAAGCGAGGTGATGGTGTGCGACTCGTATCGATCTGTCCCAGCAATACGGAGATCTTAGCGTATTTAGAAGCAACTGATCAATTAGTGGGTGTTGATGATGATAGTGATTGGCCTGAAGTTGTCAATGAATTACCTAGAGTAGGTAGAGATTTAAACATTGATATAGAAGCGGTCCGTGCATTGGAGCCTGATTTAGTATTGGCTTCATTAAGTGTACCTGGTATGGAACGCAATATCCAGAAACTAGATGAGGCTCAAATTCCTTATATTATTCTCGATCCTAATTCATTAGACGAAATTGCACAGGATTTACTGACAGTAGGGAAGGAAATAGGAAAAGAGGCTAAAGCACAAGCAGTTTACGACCAATTTAAGTCCCACTTAGACAAATATCGAGCCATTTCCCGGGAAATAAAATATCCGAAAGCGTTATATTGGGAATGGTGGCCGAAACCATTATTCACACCAGGCAAACTAAACTGGCTATCTTACATAAGTGAATTAGCGGGTGGTTATAACGTTTTCAAAGATTATGATCAGGCGAGTGTACAAGTAGAATGGGAAGAGGTATTAGAGCGAGATCCTGATGTCATTTGTATGGTATGGGTTGGTGTTCAAGAAGCTAAGATGAACCCAGCGATTATAAAAAAACGGGAACAAGCTAATACCTTATCAGCGATTCAAAACGAGAATATTCATGTGTTGGAGGAATATTTATATTGCAGGCCATCACCACGATTAATAGAAGGTTTAGAGAAAATTGCCTACTTATTACATCCGACCCATTATCCCAAACCAACTACAGATTAAGATGAGAGCAGGTGTCAACATGGGGGAAACATCAATGATGACAGATGAGGGAGTTGAACAATCAAAACTACTAGCGATTAAGCGAGGTTCTTTTGCTGGTTTTCCTATCTTTTTAGGTTATTTACCCATTGCGATTGCTTATGGCGTCTTAGCACAACAATCTGGTTTAACAACATTTGAGACTACGATGATGAGTGTTTTAGTCTTCGCAGGGGCAGCGCAATTCATGGCAGCAAATATGTTTGCTCAAGGGGCTATGCTCGTACAAATTGTCGTTGCGACATTCGTTTTGAATTTTCGTCATTTCATTATGAGCATGTCTTTTATTAATAAGATTCGAGAATTTCCGATGCGATGGAAATTTGGATTAACACTAGGTTTAACAGATGAAACATTTGCCGTATCATCCTTAAATGGTCATGAAGCTAAAAAAGAACATAGTACTTTTTATTTTTTAGCTTTAATTTTAACAGCTTACATAGGATGGGTGTTTGGAAGCTTTTTAGGAGCTATATTAGGTGATGCTTTACCTGCAACATTAAGTGATAGTATGGGGATCGCTTTATACGCAATGTTTATAGGATTGTTAGTGCCATCGATTAAAAAAGAATGGCGTGTTGGGATCATTGCAGTAGCTGCAATGTGTGTTAATTATGTTTTAATGAATATACTTGCAGTTGAAGTAGGCTGGGCTATTGTCATTTCAACGATCTTAGCAAGTTTACTTGGAATTGTCGTTATGAAGGAGGATGAGGCATGATTATAGCAACAATTATAGGTATGGCGATTGTGACGATGGTGCCTCGTTTTATTCCGGCTTTTATTATGGAGAAGGTTCAACTTCGTCCTTGGCTCAATCGTTGGTTAAATGCGATTCCATTTGCAGCATTAGGGGCTTTGATTTTTCCTAGTATTCTAACGGTAATACCAGACCAGCCTTGGATTGGTTTAGCGGGAGGTTTAATAGCTGTTGTTATTGCATTATTTAATGTAAATGTTATCTTTGCAGTGTTAGGTGCAATTGCGACCGTATTTTTATTGACTTTTTAAAAAAGAGTGAGGGATACTCATGAACATAAGACGAGCACGTGTTGAAGATGCTGAACAAATAGCAAAGGTTCATGAACAAACATGGATTGAAACATATCAACCGATCATTGAACAAGATGATTTGCAACAAATAACATCATTTGAGTACCGTAAGATTATGTGGGAGACCGCATTACAAACGAATCATCACGTATTTGTTTTAGAAACGTTATATGAAGAGATTGTAGGCTTTATTGCAGGAGGTAAAGTAAGGACAGATTACTTAGAAGTTGAAGGAGAAATTTATAATATATACGTGTTACCTGATTATCAAGGTGGTGGCTATGGAAAAGAACTACTACGTACTTTCGTAGAGGAATGTGAGACGATCGGCTATCAATCGCTACTCGTGTGGATCCTAACCGATAACCCGAATGGAGAATTTTATGTGCGATTGGGTGCGCGGCCTATGGAGGCAGAAAACGTGACGATTGGAAAGGGTACCTATGAAGAAACGGCTTATGGGTGGTATGATCTCCAGAAGTTAAAGCAACTTTTGGCATCTTCACATTCTAAGTCTTGAATTTTATGCTCATAATAAGATTTAATATTAAACCGTGAGAACAATTTAATAAAATTGCTAAAACTTACTAGTCCTAAGCTAGTAAGTTTTTTTAGTTTGCCTGGCATGGGTGAGCTCTAACGGGTGAAAGTCCTGAGTGCGACCTGGTAGTGGTAAGCACATAGTCGAAGGCAAGGGTGTCCATGGTGACATGGAATCTGAAGGAAGCCCTAGACAAATCTCTGGTCTGACGAATAGAAACTATATAAGAGGCAACGTATGAGGATAAGACTGCTAAAGAAGTTGAAGTCCTATAACTACTCATATCATGCGGTGTAAATATAGCAGATAGATGGAGAGAAAGAGCTCGCACCTTAACCAGGGAGGTCTCATTATCTACATCAAAGACTTGTAGTGATATAAGTTTGGATGATGAGAAGTCAGCTGAAGCCGTAGTAGTGAAGACATCTAACGAAAGTTAGAAAGAGCGAAGGGCTGAACAATTTTATGGTTACGGAAATCTCGATTGGAAGAGGAAAAAGACCACTGGCATACCGCGTTAAAGTGGATACCATCTTTACGAGAAAGAAAGGAAGTAACAAGCATGTACGATGAAAAACTGTTGGACTTGATTCTTAGGAAAGATAATCTTGACGAGGCACAAAAACGCGTCATTAAAAACAAAGGTGCTGCTGGTGTGGATGGCATGACGATTCAAGAGTTGCCATCATATATGGTGGAAAATCAAAAGAATATCATCCGCCAAATCAAACGAAGAGAGTATCAACCAGCACCAGTCAAAAGGGTTGAGATTCCTAAAGATAATGGGGGAGTTCGCCTACTAGGCATTCCAACTGTGGTTGATCGGGTTATTCAACAAGCAATAACACAAGTTCTAACTTCCAAGTTTAACCCACAATTTCATGAACATAGTTATGGGTTTAGACCAGGACGAAACGCTGAAATGGCGATACGTCAGTCACTTGAATTTATGAATGAAGGTTACGAATGGGTGGTGGATATAGACCTTGAACGTTTCTTTGATACGGTCAATCATGACCGTCTTATGAACCTTATTTCGAGAACGGTGAAAGATGGCGATGTGATCTCACTCATTAGAAAATTTCTAGTAAGTGGGGTGCAATTAGATGAAGGGTATAAGGAGACCATCATAGGAACACCACAAGGTGGCAATCTATCCCCGTTGTTAAGTAACATTATGTTGAACGAGTTAGACCAAGAACTCGACAATCGAGGCCTTCGCTTCGTTAGATACGCTGATGATTGTATCATTATGGTCAAAAGCGAGATGTCCGCGAATCGCGTTATGCGCTCGGTATCAACATTTATCGAAGAGAAGCTTGGCCTGACCGTCAACACAACGAAATCAAAAGTAACCAAACCCAATAACCCTGATTTGAAGTTTCTTGGTTTTGGCTTCTTTATAGATTACCAAAGTCATGAGTATAAAGCAAAGCCACATCAGACATCCATCGAAACGTTCAAATATAAACTGAAACAGTTAACCAAAAGAAATTGGAGTGTTGATACGAAGTATCAAGTGGAACGGATTAACCAACTCATAAGAGGTTGGGTTAATTACTTTAGGATAGGTTATATGAAAAGCCTTTTGGACCGTGTTGACTCCCATACGAGGATTCGCCTAAGAGCGTGCATATGGACAAAGTGGAAAACACCTAAGAACAGGAGAAAGAATCTAATTAAATTAGGCATGAGTAAATACAATGCTTACAGAAACAGCTATACAAGTAAAGGTGCGGTTCGCACCGCTTACTCCTGGATTCTTACAACCACAATAACCAACAAGAGACTAGCCCAATTCGGGCTAGTCTCCTCTGCACAACATTATAAGAAAGTACGTGTTTAAATAAAATTGAACCGCCGTATACGGAACCGTACGTACGGTGGTGTGAGAGGTCGGAGGTTAATCACCTCCTCCTACTCGATTGTGAAATTAAAAATTATATATAAAAAATTGCATAAATTTTCTTACAACCCCCAACAATGATTGGTCGAATTTCGTAATGTATAAGTAATAATACATAGAAAGGATGATTACATGAAAATGAAATCTTTTGTCTACTCATTATCAGCCGCAACGCTAACGGGAGCTCTCTTTCTATCTCCAATCGGCACATTTGCGAACGAAGGTGTAGATGATTCTGAAACAACTGAACAAGAGCAGGATGAGCAAGAGGAAGAAAAGGCAATTGAAGAGCAATTATTTACTTATTACACACAATTATCTGAGGAATTGTCAAAAGCCATCGAGAATGAAGACACTGAATTAGCTCAAGACATTTTAGCTTGGTCAGTAGAAGAACTCGAATCTGCTTATGAAGCTTATGAATCAGGCGATCTTGAAACAGCGCAGACAAAACTAGATGAAGTTTTAGCTGTATTAGAGGAAGCAAGACAAGCAGACGAATCTGAAGAATCAGATGAAACAGACAATGAAGAAGGCACAGAAGAAGAGGAAGAAGACGACGAATCATCTGAGGAAGAAGAGCAAGAAGAAGGTGATGAGGAAGAATCTTCTGATGAAGAACAAGTTGGACAAAATGTATTGTCTCTAGCAACAGCAATGGAAGATAAGAAGAACCCAGTTGCTAAAGCGGCCCTAAAACGTAATATTGAGCGTTCTTTAGAGCGTTTAGAATCGAAATATGATGACGATCGTTTAGCATCATTATACGAGTCATTAAATGAAATTACTGATGAATTTGCAGAAGATAACAGTGAACAAGATGAATCAACTGATAATGAAGAAGAAAATAACCAAGAAGGCTCAACTGAAGAAGAGCAAAACAACGATGAAGGCACAACAGAAGATAAACAGAACGATGATGGAACTGAAGATGATGAAGAAAATGAAGAAGTAGCTCAAGAAGAAAAGAATAAATCAGATGAAGAACAAGACGAAACAAAAGATGACGTCACACAAAATCAATTAGTGGAAACAAATGATGAAAAAGAAGAACAAAAAGAAGAAAAAGGTAAACAAGGACCGCCAGAATTTGTGAAAGAAAAGAAAGAAAAAGCTTCAGAAAACAAAGCCCAAGAAAAATCAAAAGGTAAGGGCAAAGCTAAAGGCAAAGGCAATGGTAAAGGCGGACCGAACGGCAAATAATTGCGGATCACTTTGCTAGGCAAAGTATCTATATAACACCTCTCTCCCAATAAACTAGGCCCTGACGTTCTTAAACGTCAGGGTCTTGTTTTAGATAAAAAATTTGGTTAAAACCTAACACACGAAAAGAAAATTTGAATAAATTACATTAAAGGTTCAGAAAATTGTTGCAATTATCTTAATAATTTAGGATAATAGAAAAAAGGAGTAAGGGGGAAGGGGCCATGAAAAAACAAGTTACCTCTTATGTACTCGTGAAAAATCAGTTTCCAAGTGAGACTACATTCAAAGCGCGTCGTGACATTCCTTATGAGGTTAAGTTGGCATCACGTTTATTCTTAGATGAAATAACTTATACCTTTAACAAACAACGTCTCGAAGAACAAATCAATGATGCGCTTGACACTGGCGATGTTCAGTCATTCATTGAACTTAGCCAACAGTATGGTAAATATGTAAAATAAGCTGAAATGGACTCAGAAGCTGCCTGATTTTAGGCAGCTTTTTATTGTGAAATGAGTACGAATTTGTATGACGTATGTTAAAATTGTGTCGTAAATCATCAAAACTTAACAATGTAAAAAACATTGAAGAGTGATTTGAATTTGGCTCTGCTTTAATTTAGTGTTGATGTTTAAATGATGTAGCGCTTAGTTGTTGAATTGTGAGGAGCGAAGGTGGCGACTCCTGTGGGAACAGCACGTGTCTCGAGACCCCGCAGGCCACGCTTTTCGGCCGAGGAGACTCGAGCCGTGCCCACGGAAAGCGTCCACCGAAAGCGGAGCACAATATCAACAACGGACTTTAACAAAGCTTAGAATTTAAAAAGAAAATGATAGGGGAATGATTGTGAAACGTATTATAGGCATCTTTGGTATGGTATGCATCATTGGTGCGATGAGTGCATGTCAAACAGAATCCGAAGTGAAATCAGGACAAGAAGTAGAAGCAAGTGAAGAAGCCTTAGAGAACAAATCTAATATTGAATTATCGGGTGATGATGAAACAAATGAAGCTAATAATGATGAAGGATCAAATGAAACTACTGACGAACAAGAATCAAATGATACAAATGATGGAGGTGTGACAGTAGTTGATGAACCGACGGCGATGGATGTTATTGTTAATAAGCAACGAAAATTACCAGAGGGTTATCAACCACCTGATTTAACAACACCAAATGTTGAATTTCATGTTGTGAATAATGAGCGCAAATATATGCGAGCTGAGGCCGCTAAAGCACTAGAAGATTTTTTCCAAGCAGCTGAACAGCAAGGTCATCAATTAGTTGGCATTTCAGGCTATCGTTCTCAACAAACACAAGCTGCAGTATTCGCTTCTAATGTTGATCGAAATGGTCGTGAACATGCCCTGCAATATTCCGCTCAACCAGGTCATAGTGAACATCAGACAGGATTAACCATGGATATTTCAACAGCACAAAATGATTACGCTCTTACAGAATCATTTGGTAACACAGCAGCTGGACAGTGGGTGGCAGAGAATGCGCATAAATATGGTTTTGTCATTCGTTATCCTGAAGGAAAGAGTGATATAACAGGCTATGGTTATGAACCTTGGCACTTACGTTATTTCGGTGAATCAATTGCAACAGAAATTCACGAGACGGGTGTGACAGTGGAAGAGTATTATGGTTTAGTTGAGTAAATCGTTTAAATTCACAGTAAAAATGCTTATAATAAATAGTGGTTATGTTCGTAAATTTAAAGGAGGATCTAATCATGGAATATCGTATTGAACACGATACATTAGGTGAAATGAAAGTACCAGCCGATAAGTATTGGGGAGCACAGACGCAGCGTAGTTTACAAAATTTCCCGATTGGTAATGAAACAATGCCAAAGGAAATTATTGAGGGTTTTGCTGTTCTTAAAAAGAGTGCTGCTCGGGCGAATGAATCACTTGGTTTATTAGATCAGGATAAGGCAGATGCTATTGCACATGCTGCTGATCGTGTATTAGCAGGGGAATTATTTGACCATTTCCCACTTGTTGTGTGGCAAACAGGTAGTGGAACACAATCGAATATGAATATGAACGAAGTGTTAGCTTATGTAGGGAATGAGTGGTTAGAACAACAAGGAAAAGATACACGTCTACATCCGAATGATGACGTCAATAAATCACAAAGTTCTAATGATACGTATCCGACTGCACTACATATCGCAGCCGTTAAAAAGGTTGAAGATCATGTATTACCAGCTTTAGTACAGATGAAAAACACATTAAAAGAAAAATCTGATGCATTTTATGACATTGTGAAAATTGGTCGTACGCATTTACAAGATGCAACACCACTAACTTTAGGCCAAGAAATTAGTGGTTGGCATCGTATGTTAGAGAAAACAGAATCTATGATCAATGATTCATTAAAATATGTACGTGAAATTGCATTGGGTGGTACAGCTGTTGGGACAGGCATTAATGCTCATCCTGATTTTGCAGAAGTCGTTGCTGGTAAAATCAATGACGAAACAAATGGCGAATTCATCTCAGCACCGAATAAATTCCATTCTTTAACGAGTCATGACGAACTTGTGCATACACATGGAGCGCTTAAAGGTTTAGCAGCTGATGTGATGAAGATTGCTAATGATGTGCGCTGGCTTGCTAGTGGCCCGCGCTGTGGTATAGGTGAAATTGAGATTCCAGCGAATGAACCAGGAAGCTCAATTATGCCGGGTAAAGTTAATCCAACACAGAGTGAAGCGATTACAATGGTTGCAACACATGTCATGGGTAATGACGCTGCCATTGGTGTTGCCGCAAGCCAAGGTAACTTTGAGCTTAACGTTTTCAAACCTATGATTGCTTATAACTTCTTGCAATCTTGTCAACTTCTTGGTGACAGCATGAAGTCATTTGACGAGCGCTGTTTAGTAGGACTAGAACCGAATGAAAAAGAAATTAATAAAAATGTTAACGATTCACTTATGCTAGTGACCGCATTGAATCCTCATATTGGTTATGAGAACGCAGCAAAAATTGCCAAACATGCTCATGAGCACGATCAAACGTTGCGTGAAGCGGCGGAAGATACAGGATTGCTCTCGGGTGAGGAATTTGATCGCCTTGTTAATCCTAAGGAAATGACAAAACCTAACGCAAAATAACAAGATTTACCGTTATAATTGAGAGCCTCCTGTTTACAATAAAGGTTACACAGGAGGTGAACAACATGGCGCAAAACAACAATTCAAATCAACTCGTTGTACCTGGTGTTTCACAAGCTTTAGATCAAATGAAAACGGAAATCTCTCAAGAATTTGGTGTACAGCTTGGACCAGATTCAACGTCACGTTCAAACGGCTCTGTTGGCGGTGAAATCACAAAACGCCTAGTTCAAATGGCTGAACAACAAATGGGCGGCGGACCACAAGCCTAGCCATGAGAAGCGGATTGAATAAGATGAGGAGGGTCTTACTAAAATAAGACCCTCCTTTTCTATTGTGATAACGAATAGCACAATTAAAAGCCTGATAATCAGAGGGAAATATATACTTATACAGCGATTTTAGTTGATATACGGCGAAAACTGGCCTTATACGGCGATTTTAAGATGATATACAGCGAAAATCTGGGTTAATACAGCGAATTACAAAGTATATACGGCGAATACGAAAATCGGGTGAAAATCATAAAATTGAGCTAGGCCGCGGCCTAGCTCTCATTATCATCTGCTTTTGCAAATGGTTTATTATTTCGACGAATGTCGTGAGATTGTTCAATTTGACTTTGGCCATCTTTAGGATTGACCTGACCACCAGCTAACCCTTCACTTAACATACGTTCGACATCTAAATCGAATTCGCTTCGTGGATCTTTTTCTCGGTTGTTCTTAGATGCCATCTAATACCCTCCTTTATCGTTTAGGTTAACCTGATACAAAAAAATCATGTGTGTAAAATCGCAATGCTAAACCAAATATGCTACAGTGTGTAAAGTGAGATTTGTTATGAAAGCTGGTGATGATATGACAGTACTTTTAGTGCTAATGATGATAGTTGTAGGCGCATTAATAGGTGGGATGACGAATCATTTAGCGATTAAAATGTTATTTAAACCATATAAGGCGAAATATATTGGCCGTTTTCAATTACCATTTACGCCAGGATTAATTCCGAAACGCCAAGAAGAGTTAGCTGAACAACTGGGCTATTTAGTAACATCACATTTAGTGACACAAGACGCTTTAAAAGAAAAGTTAGTCAATCCATCGTTCAATCAACAAGTGACGGAAGCTGTATCTCTTAAATATGATGAATGGTGTGAATCTGAAAAACGTACGATCGACCTTCTAAATAATGTGAAATCAGACTGGTCAGCGGAGCAAATTGAGGCCAATTTAACGAAGAAGATTGCTGAACAAATACGCCACATTTATGACCGTGAACAAACGAAGACTTTGCATGAAGTATTACCTGATCAACTTACGCAAACAATCGATGATTCTTTGCCTGAAGCAACACGATATATATTAGATCAAGTCGACCAATACGTGAATAGTCGAGAAGGTCAAAGAAAATTGTCTGAAGCTGGCTCTAGTTTCCTACAAAGTCAAGGTTTCCTGGGGAATATGGTGTCGAATTATTTAGGTGAAGAAGGTCTTGTTGAGAAAATAACACCTGCGATTAATCAATTCATCCGTTCAGATGATACACATGAGACGGTGGAAACCATGCTTAGAGCCGAATGGCATAAATGGCAACATCTTGATCTTGCAAGTATGCGACACAAGTTATTGCATGATCAGATTGAAGATAAAATGGCAAGCTTTATCGTCAATGAATTAGACATTAGGAAATACTTACATGAACCTGTTTCAACCTGGTTAAAGACATTCGAATATCAGGCAAAACACGATATCATCCCTAACCTCGTCACGCTCATGCTTAATCAAATAGCTGATCATCTTGAAACCATTATGAAGCAAATCGATTTAAGTCAAATGGTAGAAAAGCAAGTCAGTCAATTTGATGTGAAACGCTTGGAAAAAATGGTCTTAGATATTTCAAGACGTGAATTAAAGATGATCACGTATTTAGGAGCTTTACTGGGTGGTACAATCGGTTTAGTACAAGGGTTGATTGTGATTTTTGTCGGATAATTGAGTTTTGACTATACATGAGGATGAATCTCTGTTAAAGTAGGGTTCGAATATGTGCAAAGTTTCTAGGAGGTATATTGTGTCAAATATTTATGATTTAGCTTACGATTTAGAAAAAGGACTTCGCGAAAGTGAAGAATTCCAAGCGCTAAAAGAAGCGTATGAGAAAGTAATGAACGATCCAACAACGAAGCAAATGTTCGATAACTTCCGTGATACACAGCTTGAATTGCAACAAAAGCAAGCACAAGGTGAAGAAATCACACAAGAAGAAGTTGAGAAAGCTCAACAAGTTGTTGAACTTGTTCAACAAAATGAAGATATTTCTAAGCTTATGGAAGAAGAGCAGCGCCTTAATACATTAATTGGCGATGTAAGTAAGATTATTACGAAACCGTTAGAAGAACTTTACGGCGAAGATGAACAACAACAATAAATATTGATAGGCTGTCGCAGATGCGGCAGCCTCTTTTTGTCTTATCGGTGAAATAACACTAGACGTCCATCTGGTGATACACAACGATGAGTCGTGTCTTGATAGCCGTGTTCAGCTAGACGCTCTTTACCAATCTTTGATGCTTCCTCATCATTTTGCGCTTCAATTGTATCGTCTAATAAGTTCTCTCCCTTTTGTGAAAAAACCGTTAAAAAATAAGTCTTCATGTTTGTCCTCCTCAAATATAGTTAGGCTACTTTAACTATATGGAATTTCAGGAGTTTTGTAAATAGTCTGACGCCTTAAACATTTGATAGTTATCGAACGTGCATTCGCTTTTATCTTTTGGTAAAATACATAATAAGGAGGATCACGATGAAACAGCCGATTCGATTTATACATACAGCCGATTTACATTTAGACAGCCCTTTTAAAGGGATGCGTGAAGTACCAGAAAATATCTTATATGATGTGCAGAACGCGACGTTAAAAGCGTTCGAACGTTTGATTGACCTCGCCATTCATGAACAAGTTGATTTTGTAGTAATTGTTGGCGATCTATTTGATGTTCAGTCCGCTTCTTTAAAATCACTTGTGACGCTAAAACGAGGGTTATCACAACTAAATGAGTACGGAATTAACGTTTTCATCAGTTTTGGTAATCATGATTATGGTATGATGCGCAAAGTGGACTTAACACTGCCTGAAAACACCTATGTTTTCCCAAGTGAAGAAGTGACAGTGACAACATTCAAAAAAGGGGAAACCGAAGCACATTTATATGGATTCAGCTATGAATCAAGAGCCGTAAGAGAACCCAAAGTACATGAATACGAGCGAATTGACAGGCCAGGTTATCATATTGCGACTTTACACGGGAGTTTAAAATCGAATGAAGAGCACGATCAATACGCGCCGTTTCAGTTGGAAGAATTGAAGGCAAAATCATTTGATTATTGGGCGCTCGGTCATATTCATAAGCGTGAACTATTAGCTCAAAGACCTTATATCGTCTATCCAGGTAATATCCAAGGTCGTCATATGAAGGAAACAGGGGAGAAAGGTTGTTATGTTGTGGAATTAACGGAGCAACAAACTAATCTTTCCTTCCATTCATTACATGATGTGCTTTTTTTAGATGAACAAACGACCGCCTCATCAAGTGATAAAATCGACGATCTTGTCAAAGTGCTGGCTGATTATAAGGATCAATTAAGACATCAACATGGCAAGGTTTGGCTACGTCTTCAAGTCATTGTGCCAGATGTTCTTCAAGGCTATGAAATAGAGTTGTTACAGTGGCTAAATGAGCAGGAAAATCAAGTTAACGACTGGGTTTGGTTAACGCATTTAGAGTTAAAAACGAGTGTTTCCTACGATCGTAATCAGCTTAAACAATCGAATCAATTTGTCGGTGAAGTGATAAAATTATCAGATGAACATGATAAAAACCATGTGACGACTTATTTAACCGATTTACTTCAACATCGCCAGTTCAAAGATCATATCGGAACATTTAGTGATGAGGAACTATCAGATATTCAAGACCAAGCAGAACAATTAGTCATCAATCAATTACTGAATGATAGAAGGGATTAATGTGTGGATAAAGCAATTAGAAGTGGTGTCATTTGGGAAATGGCATCAAAAAACGATCGATTTAACAAGTGGATTTAATTATTTATACGGTACTAACGAGTCAGGTAAATCATCACTACGATCATTTATCACGTATATCTTATTTGGATTATCAGCTTCTGAGCGTGAACAATATACGTCATTATTGGATGGGCAACTAGGTGGTCGGCTCATTTTAACAGATGGAGTAAAAAAATACACGATTGAGCGATTTTCTCATCGTAATCGAGGTAAGAGAGTAGGGTATTTAGCTGGGGAAATCGTTCAGGATAAAGAAATCGAGCGGTTATTGAATCATGTCGATCATTATATTTATCAAGCCATTTTTTCTTTTCAGGATCGTGATCTCGAAGCCATTCGACATCAACAATCAGATGATATTGGAAAAGTCCTATTCAATTTAGGCTTAACAGGTTCTGAGGATATTGTTGAGATTGAACAAGGCTTAACGAAAGAGAGCGATAAACTGTTCAAGAAACAAGGTCGCAAACCTCCTATTAACCAAGCTTTGCAGCAATTAAAGGCTATTAATGAAGAAATTGAGAAAGCACAAATAAAAGAACAAGAACACGCTACACTTTATCAAGAAGCCAAACAATTGGAATTAGATATCCAAACATTAAAACATGAAGATGAACAGTTAAATCAACAAATCAAAGACTATCAACAATTGCTTCAAGTATCTTCTTCCATTGATCGTGTTCAATTACTTGATCAGGAAATGGCATCATTGCTTAATCATTCACATTTGTCCCAAGATGTCATTGATCGATATGAGGATGTTAAAGCGAAACGTCAAACCTATGATGATCGCGCTCGAGCGATTATGGCTAAGATGAGTGAAGCGAAAGAAGAACGCAATCGGCTAATGGCTCAATCAAAAAAAGCCCATTTTCCATTCACACTTGATGAGATTCAAGCTTGGACGGTGGAATGGGAACATAAGAAACAGCAATATGATGATTTATCTAACCAAATTCAGTCAAAGCGTTCACAATTACAAAAACTGAATTTGCCAGTTGATGAAACTGAATTAAGATCATTATCCATTAGTGATTATACGAAACAAACATGGTCACGAATTGCTTATGACTTACATGCGAATGCAGAAAAATTAAGTGATTTAGAACGTCGTAAACGAATAAAATTAGATGAATTGAGATCATTAGAATCTAAGCAGCAAGATAATCAAAAGAGATTACTGACAGAAGAGGAACGTGCCGCGACCTCACGGAAACTTGAGCACGTTAACCAACAGATTTTTGTCGATCAAAGTGGTGCCTCACGTGGTAGCTCTTCACGTAATCATCAATCATCTTTAGAACAGTCGTCATTTATGATAGGTAAATGGTTGGCTCTTGCTTTAGCGGTTGGGTTTGTTTTAGCTGGTGTCATGGGTTGGATGAATGTTTTTAGTTATGTGTATGCTGGCATCAGTGGCATAGCATTTTATGCCCTACACAATCGATTGCAACGAACTAATGGTCAAGAGGCAAGTCAATCAGATAACTCAGAAAAGGTTTCTTTAGAACAAGAAAAAAGCGAATTACAACGTATCATAGAGAATGATGATCAGCTTATCAATGATAATCGCGATCTTCAAACCAAAATCGATTACGTGAACAGTGAATTACGTCAAGTTGAAAGCGAACGATTGTCGATTGAAGAAATCATTGATGATCTAGAATTCAAACAAAACCAAGAAATTAATCAACATTCATGGCTAGAACGCTATGAACTCGAGCAATGGGAAGATATTGCCCAACAATTGATTAATGCCAAACATATATTGAGTGATATCGATCAATTAGTTGACTCGCAGCAAACGGTCGAATCCTCGCTCGACTATATCAAGGAACAAATGCAACGCTTTTTATCTTATTATGTGAATGATTTGAATTGGCGTGACGACCAAGCTGGCTTATCATTAGTGCGTGAATATTTAAATCAAGAACGTGATATAACAAATCAAATAGATCAGCATCATCATTGGTTAGAAGAATTAGAGAAGCAATTACAAGAGTTAAAAGACGAATATGCCCCGTATGAACAAGCAATGGAGGATATGTTGTCGGAAATTGATGTAGAAAATGAAGCGGAGTTAGAAGATGTCATTCAGGCGTTTGCCACTTATCGAGAGAAAGACCAGAAGAGGACCGAAGCATACGAAGCTGTTAAACAATTATTCGGTGACAGTACAGACGAGGTGATTGCTCAGTCTTATAACTGGGATCACTTACAAGAGTCGCTTCAGGACAATCGACATCGAAAAGAGACAGGAGAGGCACAGTTAGAGGACAAACGACAACGACTAGCTGATTGTACGGCACATATTAGGCAAATAGAAGAAGATGGACGTTTATCTGACCTTATTCATAAGCGATCCAAAATTGAAGATGAAATTAAAACATTGTCAAAACAATGGGCAGCTTTAAAAGTAGCTAAAGGACTTATTCAAGATACAAAGTCAAAGTATCAATACGATTACTTACCTCATGTATTGACTCAAACCTCTCAATTATTTAATAAGTTGACTCAAGAAATCTATCAAACCGTTCGATTTTCCCAAGAGGAATCGTTAATGGTAAAGCGATATGATGATGTATGGTTTGATGTGAGGCAATTGTCAGACGGGACTGCTGATCAACTCTATGTTGCTTTAAGGTTCGCTTTAAATGAGTCTTTAAGAGATACCAAAGCATTTCCGTTTATATTGGATGATGCGTTTGTCCATTTTGATCATGAACGCAAACAAGAAATGATGAGGATCCTATCCCAACAAGCAAAGAAACAACAAATTATTTATTTTTCATTTGAAGAGGGACCATCATCTACACCTTATCATGTGATACATTTAAATTAGCGAAGAAGATAATAGTTTAATAAAAGGAGTGCGATGATATGACACAAGGCGTAGCTAACCGAGAAGTTGGAGATCAATTTGAAGGTTACTTATTAATTAAATCCGTTGATAAAGGAGTTGCGAGTAATGGCAAACCCTTTTTAACGATTGTGTTTCGGGACTTAAGTGGTGAAATCGAGGCAAAATTGTGGGAAGCAGCGAAAGAAGACGAAGAAACGTTTCTTGCGGAATCAATCGTTCATGTGCAAGGTGAGATTCGTCAATTTCGCGGGAAGCATCAATTGAATATACGCCAAATTCGTCTGGCTAATGAGATGGATGGTGTTAAAGTAGAAGACTTTATCGAGAAAGCACCCGTCGATTTGGAGGAAATGAAAGATTATTTAACACAAACCATCTTTGCATTGGAAAACCCTAATATTCAACGGATCGTCAGACAGATTTTGAAAAAGTATAACGACGATGTGTTTGTTTACCCAGCTGCAACAAAGAATCATCACGAATATGCTTCTGGACTGATGCACCATGTTATTAGCATGCTTAAAATCGCTCAATCACTCAAGACGCTCTATCCTGATTTAAATATGGATTTATTGTATGCGGGTATTATTTTACACGATATCGGTAAAGTCAAAGAGCTATCCTCACCAGCTTCACCATCTTATACACTTGAAGGTAAAATGCTTGGTCATATTTCAATGATGGTCGAAGAAATTAAAGTGACGGCTCAAGAATTAGGGATCGAAGGTGAAGAAGTGATGCTACTACAACATCTCGTTTTAAGCCACCACGGTAAAAATGAATGGGGAAGCCCGAAAACGCCGATTGTTCGTGAAGCTGAAATATTGCACCAAATTGATATGATTGATGCTAAGATGAACATGATGAATCGGGCACTTGAAAAAGTGGAACCTGGTGAATTTACTGACCGTATTTTTCCAATGGAGAACCGTCAATTTTATAAGCCAACAATTTAGGTATATAAAAAGTTCCGAAACAGCTTTTAGACATGTTTCGGAACTTTTCTGTGTTAACTATATTATTCGTCTTCACTTTCGTTTTCTGAATCAAAGATATGGTCTAAGTCATCGTCTTGTATGGACACATCAGCTTCATTCATCACGTCATCAATAATTGAATTGAGTTCATCTTGTGAGACTTGAGAAGCTAATAATGACTCTCGAATTTGACTTTCCATGTTTTCGAAGGAATCTAATTCCACATCGGCTTCGCGCTTGTCCTCAACTAGAATGACATGCCAACCATGCTGTGTTTCGACAGGCTCACTAATTTCACCTACATCTAGTGAGAAGGCTGCGCGTTCAAATGGTAATACCATGTCACCGCCAGTGAAATAGCCAAGGTCACCACCTGAGCTGGCAGAACCATCAGTTGAGTATTCTTCAGCAAGAGCTTCGAATTCTTGACCATCTTCATATTTTTGAATGACTTCTTCTGCAGTGCTTTTGTCCTCAACTAAAATGTGGCGCGCTTTTACTTCTTGTTGCATATTTTCATAACGCATGCGCACATCTTCATCTGAAACATCTAGGTCATCCGTTGCTGCTTTGAATTCAAGCTGACTCATATAAAAGTCGTTACGGAAATCTTCTTCATTTTCATAACCTTGTTGAGCTAGGAATTGTTCGAATTGAGGCCCTAATTGCGATTTGAATTCTTCTATATCTTGGTCAATCTCTTCTTGAGACACGTCGTATTGCGATTCAAGAACCATTTCTTTCGTAATTTGCTCTAAGACTTCCTCGCCGTGACGCTCCTTCAATTCATTATAGAACTCGTCCTTTGTGATATTACCTGTTTCAGATTCTACAACTACTTCCTCCTCTGATTGACAGGCAGTAATAAATAAAATACTTGCTAAGAGTAGTACGATCAGTTTTTTCAACTCTGATTCCCCCATTTTTCTATATGTACAATCATAACTATACCATAAATATTTTAAAGTGGCATTAATCAAATTGACACATGCCTATTCGTTTGAGCTTTCACAACCATACAATAAGATAGATATGGATTAGGGGGTGAAAAAATGAGTTATGGAAAAGATTATTACAGCGGATTTTCTTTAATTGTTGTGTTGTTCATTTTACTCATCATTGTGGGCGCCGCTTGGTTCTAAAAAACTCACAAAAAAGGTTGATCTTCATTTGAAGATCAACCTTTTTTTATAGAAAATTCACTTCATAGTAAGATGAGATGAGTAAGACAAGCATTGAAATGTTAATCATACGATAAACTTTAACGCTTTTTTCGTTAGACATCTCAGATTTTGTACAGAATTTCTGGGTCATAGTATTAAATGCGTAAAAAATAAACAACGCAAATGGTACATAAAACAGTAGCAATGTTTCCCCCTCCTAATGACTTACGATCATACTACGCTTGTGGAGACTGAACGAGAATATCATAATTGTGTTTTGACTTTTCTACAATACATTGTTTTGGTGCTCTAATAAAGAATGATAACATTAACCAATCTGTAAGGGAAATACCCAGATGAATTGCAGTAAATACAATCAAGATTGGATAAAATGTCGGTAATACGATTGCGCCAGCTAACAATGGTAATGTCAATACAATGGTAGGTGCTAACATCATAATAATGGATGTGCGTTTCGATAAACTTGAACGCATCTTAAATTTTAACATTGGTATATAGCGGTATTTAAAATACCATTTTAACGTAAATTCCTTACTCGTAAAGGTAAGTGGAAATGCGTGAGCTAATTTATGCAAAATAGGTAATGTTAATAGCCCTAACAAAACTTGCCAAAGCGCGGGTTCATGTAACGACACATTATGGTGAATAATCGAAAATGGAACAAATAGGACTATAAATGACATAATACTGAAAAAAACCGATAAGATTTTCAGTCGATTATGGCCGAATTCTCTTGAAATGTTGATCGTTTTCCAACAAGTCATGATAGGGCCTCCTTTATCATTGAATTTAGGCGTTGCGTTGCCTTGTAACGTCTATTACAAGGGTGATAATACGCCTTACAAAGAAAAAATTCAACCCTTTTGACAAAAAAATTACACCTTCTTAATATTCCGCTTTAATACTTGCGATGGAGCGGTCTAAAATGTCTAGATATTCTTCGCCATAAATCTCTTTCACAATAGCTTCTAACTCTTGGAATTCGGGAAATCTACCATATAAATCTTTTAAAGGTAATGAAGCTTGCATAACGGTGTTTTTATCAGTTCCTTGAGCATGCGCTTCCATTGTTTCTTCAAAAAGACGTTTGCCAGACTCTGTTAACTCAATATACGTATTTCGTTTATCTTCTTCTCGCTTTGAAAATGTTAGGAGCTCACGTTCTTCAAGCTTTTTGGAGAAATTAAAAGCTGTAGACACATGCATAATCCCGAACTTAGATATTTCAGAAATGCTTGCGCCATCTAAATGATAACAAATCCATAGTATATGATGTTCGTTTAAGTTTAAGTCGAATGGCTTTACCCAGTTTTGCCAATCTTTTTCGATTTGCTTCCAAACAGCTTTCGTTAACTGTGCCATTTTGTGTGAATAAAGAATAGCTTCTTGTAATGAATAATTTTGTTCACTCACGACAACGCCCCCTTTTTATTGGTATTAAAGTATATCTTTATAGCTTACCCGAAATAACTCATGGAGTAACGCTATTTAATGATAAAGTTTAAATTATGACTCAAGTGTATATAACTTGAGTTTTGTTATAGTTTAACATAATATAAAGAAAACGAGTTGTAGGAATTTTTTAACACCTAACAACTCGCTGTAAAGATTATTTAGTATTCTTTATGTAAATCGTTAAAAACATCTTCTAGTGCATCATGAAATTTCAAGGCTTCTTGTAATTTTAGATTGGTTTGTTTATTTTGAGCTGAATCATTACAGAATTGCTTTTCAATTTGCTCCAAATTAGATTTTTGCTTAGCAATGGCTTCAAGCCAACGGTTAACATAAGCGTTCATAAACTTCTCATAGAGATCCTTTTCAGCTTGGTATAAGTCTTTTCGAACACCTTTTTTCCAAACACGTTCTACTAGGTTGAAGTTCAGCAAGGTGTGAATGGCATTACTCATAGCAGTTTTACTTTTTCCAAGAGCATTTTTCATATCATCCAACGTCATCGGCTCTTCACTTAAGTAGAGAATAACAAATAATTGTGATTCTGTTGTGTTTAAGGAAAACATTTCTAACGTTTTCGAAAACTCGCTAATCATATTGTAATGAAAAGCTTCAAGTGCTTCGTCCCTTTCTTGTGTACGCATACCAATAAGCCTCCTTAGGACTTCTGGTTTTAATTTACACTACTTTCTTACAAAAACAAACCAGTAAAATAGATAGTATTTGCTAGTATAAGAGAGAAAAATTTAGTATTTCGTCTGATAAGTTTGTTCAGTTTTAACTTTACGGACTAAATAGAGCTATGTCGCTTTATGTCCAAGTTGAGTTTTTTTGTCGAAAGTAATATAGTTAGAAGAGTGATTGTTACAAAGTGATTACAACATAAGTTATATGATTAAAGTGATTGAGGAAGAGAGAGGTGTAAACTAGTGCCGATTAAAGTCGAAAATTTATCGAAGATTTTCGGTAAGAGAACAAAAGAGGCAACGAAATTATTAGACGAAGGTTACTCCAAAGAAGAGGTCCTCGATAAAACTGGTTGTACTGTCGGTGTTAACCGAGCAACTTTTGAGGTAGAAGAAGGAGAAGTCTTCGTAATCATGGGTCTTTCAGGTAGTGGTAAGTCGACATTAGTACGACTTTTAAATCGCTTGATTGAACCGACAGAAGGTAGCGTTGAAATCGACGGACAAAATCTAGCTACCATGAATAAAGAAGATTTACGTGAAATCCGTCGTACGAAAATGAGTATGGTATTCCAACGTTTTGCTTTATTCCCATTTAGATCTGTGCGTGAAAACGCAGAATTTGGCCTAGAAATTCAAGGTATGGATAAAGAAGAACGTTCTAAAAAAGCTGAAGAAGCACTTGAACTTGTTGGTCTAGGCGGTTATGTTGAACAGTTGCCAAGCCAATTATCAGGTGGTATGCAACAACGTGTAGGTCTTGCACGTGCTTTAGCGAATGATCCAGAAGTTCTTCTAATGGATGAGGCATTCTCAGCATTAGACCCACTTATTCGTAAAGACATGCAAGATGAGCTACTAGATCTACAAGAAAAAATGCAGAAAACGATTGTCTTTATTACACACGACTTAGACGAAGCGTTACGTATTGGTGATCGTATTGCATTAATGAAAGACGGTTCGATTGTTCAAATTGGTTCTCCAGAAGAAATTCTGACTAACCCAGCGAACGATTACGTTGAGAAGTTCGTAGAAGACGTCGACCGTTCAAAAGTTTTAACAGCAGAACATATTATGAAACGTCCTGAGACTGTTGACTATGATAAACATGGTCCACGTGTTGCGCTAGAAAGAATGCGTGAACAAGGGCTTTCATCGATCTTTGTAACAGACCGTTCTCGTAATCTTAAAGGTTATGTAACAGCGGATGAAGCACGTCAAGCACGTGAAGATGGTGTTCAGAAACTTAGTGAAATTATGAAAACTGAGGTTCCATCTGTCGATAAAGAAACACAAATTAATGAGATTTTTAATATTATTCACGATTCACCCGTACCAGTCGCCGTGACAGAAGACGGAAAACTTCGCGGTATTATCGTACGTGGTGCTGTAATCGCAGCATTAGCTGATGGAAATGAGGTGGACGCAGACGATGCTTGATAATATACCACAAATACCAGTAGCAAAATGGATAGACCTTGGAGTAGACAAAATTACAGATTGGTTTTCATTTATTTTCGACCCTGTTCAAGAAGGGTTTGGGTGGTTGCTTGATACATCTGCTGAATATCTAAGCATGGTACCACCGATTATAATTATTATTCTTATTGCACTTATTGCCTTTTTCTTATCAGGCAAGAAGTTTGGTTTAGCAGCATTTTCAATTGTTGGTTTGATTTTTATTCATAACCAAGAACTTTGGGAGCAACTTATGTATACCTTCACATTAGTCTTCTATGCCAGTTTAATTTCTGTCATAGTTGGTATTCCTTTCGGGATTCTAATGTCGAAGAGTAACATAGCTCAAAATATAATTACACCGGTACTTGACTTCATGCAGACAATGCCGGCATTCGTTTACTTAATTCCGGCCGTTGCCTTCTTTGGTATCGGAATGGTTCCAGGTGTGTTTGCATCATTCGTATTCGCAACACCACCTGTTGTTCGTTTTACAAACTTAGGTATCCGCCAAGTTTCAGACGAATTAGTAGAGGCTTCAGACGCTTTCGGTACAACTGGAAGTCAGAAGCTCTTTAAAGTTGAATTACCAATGGCGAAAACAACGATTATGGCTGGTGTGAACCAGACTGTGATGTTATCACTATCAATGGTTGTTATCGCTTCGATGATCGGTGCGCCAGGCTTAGGCCGTGACGTACTATCTGCACTGCAACGTGCTGAAGCAGGAACAGGATTCGTTGCCGGTTTCGGTATCGTAATCCTTGCGATTATCATCGATCGCTTTACCCAAAGCTTAAATAAGGGTAAATAAATTAAGGAAGCTCTTCTCTCCTGTAATGGGAGAGGAGTTCCAATATATTATATTAAGGTAAAGGGGAGTTGTTTTAACATGTTAAAAGGAACATGGAAAAGCTTAGGCCTTGTAGCTATGCTTGCGTTAATCATGGTGATTGCCGCTTGTGGTAGTAGCGATGAAGGTTCTGGCTCAGATTCAGAAGGAAATGGTGAAGACACAGAACAATCAGAAGATAGCGGCTCAGATTCAGAAGGTTCAAGTGAATCTGGCGACATCACTCACGAAGGTGAAATTGAGCTAGTTTACGTTGAGTGGGCAACAGAGATTGCATCAACTCACGTAATTGGTAAAGTATTAGAAGATCTAGGTTATGATGTTACATTAACTCCACTAGATAACGCTGTTATGTGGCAGTCAGTTGCAAGTGGAGACGCTGATGGTATGGTAGCTGCTTGGTTACCAAATACTCACGGTAATCTTTACGAAGAGCATTCAGATTCAATGGTAGAACTTGGCCCTAACTTTGAAGGTGCTAAAATTGGTGCTGTTGTACCTGAATATGTGGAAGCAGACTCATTAGAAAACCTAGGTGAGTATGGTGATGAGTTTAATGAAACATTCACTGGTATCGAACCAGGTGCTGGTGTTGTACAAGCTACAGAAGATGCAGTGGAAACTTATGAAGGCTTAGATGGCTGGTCAGTCCAAACTTCTTCTTCTGGTGCAATGGCTACATCATTACAAGAAGCATATGAAAACGAAGAGCCAATTGTTGTAACAGGTTGGTCTCCACACTGGAAATTCGCAGAAATGGATCTTAAATATCTAGAAGATCCTGAAGGCGTTTATGGTGATGCTGAAACAATCGAAACAATGGTTCGTGAAGGCCTAGAAGAAGATATGCCGGGTGCTTACCAAGTACTTGACAACTTCAAATGGGGCGAAGAGAAGTTCAACTCAGTTATGTCTGAGATTCAAGCAGGAACTAGCCCTGAAGATGCAGCGGCTAACTTCGTTGAAAACAATCAAGAGTTAGTTGATGAATGGACTACAATGGAGTAATTTACTCACAATAAAGGAGACTCTAACATACATGAACTTTAAAAAGGGAATGTTAATGTTAGTAGCATCCCTGGTCCTCACGCTTGTTGCGTGTGGATCAGATGATGCTTCTAGCGACGAAAATTCTAATGAAGGTGTCAATTACAGTGAAGAAGTAGAGCATACCATTATCGGGATTGAACCTGGTGCTGGTATTACGGTTACAACAGAAAAAGCAATTGAAGAATATGATAGCTTATCAGGCTGGAATTTAGAAGCGTCATCAACAGCTGCAATGATTACAGAATTAGAAGAGGCAATCAATGCAGAGGAACCAATCGTTGTTACTGGTTGGAATCCGCATTGGATGTTTGCTCAATTTCCAGATATGAAGTATTTAGAAGATCCTAAAGGGGTTTACGGTGAAGCTGAAAACATCGTAACTCTAGCACGTCAAGGATTGGAAAGTGATCATCCAGAAGCATTTAAATTGATCGATCAATTTAAGTGGTCAGTTGAAGATATGGAGCAAATTATGTATGACGCAAACCAGAATGATGAAGAAATCAGTACTGTTGCTGAAAAGTGGATAGAAGACAATGAAGATAAAGTATCTGAATGGACAGATGGCGTTGGTGAAGGTGATGGTTCGACTATTACCCTTGCATCAACACCATGGGATTCAGAACGTGCTTCTTCAAGTGTTTTAAAAATTGTTCTTGAGCAACAAGGGTTCGAAGTTGATGTAACACCTGTAGATCCTTCAATTGTGTTTGAATCAGTTGCGAACGGTGATGCTGATGCAACAGCAGCAGCTTGGTTGCCATTCACGCATGCTGATTTCTACGAAAGTGTTAAAGATGATGTAGTCGATTTAGGTCCGAACTTAGAAGGTGCTAAAATCGGTCTTGTCGTTCCGAGTTATATGGATATAGATTCTATTGAAGATTTGGAAGCAGCTGAATAATTGGATGACATTAGAATGATTGATATTTTGCTCTCTCTAACTTCGGTTAGGGAGAGTTTTTTTGTACACAATGAAGCAAAATAAAAACCTGCTCACCAAATGGTGAGCAGGTTAACAATCATGTCTGATTAGCATTTTGTTCTTTCATCTTTTCCTCTAATTCTTTAATACCTTCTTCGATCTGACGAAGGTGTTCTTGAAGATTTTCTTGATGGGGTTCAACCGTTGATTTCCAACTTTCGACGGATGTTTTAATATCTTGAGATAGGTCTTTAAGAAGTTCTGCACCTTCTTTAGATGTCTGTGTTAGTTGTTCTTTAAGGTCAATTCCATTTTCCTTCAATTCCTGTGTGATTTCACGTAACCGTTCACTTTGCTCTTTGACACGTAAGCGCATATCACTGCCTGAGGAAGGTGTTGTTAATAGAGAGACAGATGCTCCAATCAATCCTCCTGTAAATACACCTAAAATTAATGACTTACTGTTTGGCATTGCGATTTCTCCTTTCGTCATCTACTGCTATTATATATGATATTCCCTGTCTACTTGCGCAATAATCTCTCTTATATCTCGTTTGAAATGGATTGTGCAATGTTTTGAAGTTGTTCTGGCGTGTAGTCATCACCGTGTGTCTGCCATTTAGATTTAAATCCGTCTGATTCATCGTAGCGTGGAATTAAATGAAGATGAACATGGAAAACACTTTGATCAGCAAATGAACCATTGTTATTAAGCATATTTAAGCCTTGTGGATTGAAGGCTGAACGGATTCCTCGAGCAATTTTAGGAACCGCTTTAAACAATTTAGCCGCTGTATCTTCATCTAAATCAAAGACATCTTCACAGTGTTTCTTTGGGATGACGAGTGTGTGTCCCTCTGTTACTTGGCTAATGTCTAAAAAAGCGTATACATCATCGTCTTCATAAATTTTGGCAGATGGAATCTCACCATCGAGAATTTTACAAAAAATGCAATCTGACATGGTCATCCTCCTAAGAAATATTCTTTCTTTTATTGTAACGTAAACATGTGTCGAATGTAAGAATAAACCGTCTAAACTAGTGAATTGTCTCAAAATTTTGGTATGATAGGGAAAGAGTTAGAGAAAAGAGGGATGGTATGAGTGACTTATTACAAATTGACGGACTTGTAGGTGGATATACACAACAAAATGTATTACACGATATTTCGTTTTCGGTTAAACAGGGCGAAGTAGTTGGTTTAATCGGATTGAACGGAGCAGGTAAAAGTACCACAATTAAACATATAATCGGTTTAATGAATCCGAAACAAGGTTCGATCACGATTAATGGTAAACAAATGAATGAAGATTTAGAAGCCTATCGTCAGGAGTTTGCTTATATTCCAGAAATGCCGATGCTTTATGAAGAATTAACATTAGAAGAACATTTACGTTTAACCGCAATGGCTTATGGTTTGGATGAGGAAACATATAATAGTCGAACTGAATGGTTGTTAAAAGAATTTCATTTAGATAAAAAGCGAAAATGGTTCCCTGTTCATTTCTCAAAAGGGATGCGCCAAAAAGTGATGATTATGTGTGCATTTTTAGTGGAACCATCACTTTATATTGTGGACGAGCCATTTGTTGGTTTAGATCCATTAGCGATTCAGTCTTATTTAGATACGATGGAAGAGATGAAAGGGCGCGGGGCAGGTGTACTTATGTCTACGCATATTCTGGCAACAGCCGAGAAGTACTGCGACCGATTTGTCATTATTCACCATGGTAAGATTAGAGCTTATGGTACATTAGATGAGTTAAGAACTGAATTCAACATGCCTGGATCAAGCTTGGATGATATTTATGTGCAATTAACAAAGGACGATGCTTAATATGGATACCAATCAGTTATGGAAAGAGCGGTTTCAGTCTCATATCAAAATGGTCAGCCGTTATATGCGATTAATTTTTAATGATCATCTAGCGTTTGCGATGATTTTCTTTGTGGCTGCCTTCGCATACTTTTACCAGGCATGGCTAGAAACAGTACCCGATACGTTTCCGGTTGAATGGATTGTTGTTGGGATAGTCGGGGCATTATTAACATACAGTCCAGTGCGAACATTTTTTAAAGAAGCGGATACCGTGTTTCTATTACCAGTTGAAAATAAACTGAAACCGTATGTTAGAAATGCGGTCATCTATAGTTTTGTCATGCAAAGCTATTGGATTGCGATTGCGTTATTTGCGTTAGCGCCATTGTATTTGCAGATTTATGATCATGTCAGTGCGAGCTATATCTTGGTGATGATCGTTTTTGCGTTAATGGTGAAAGTGGGCAACTTGTTTGCTACTTGGTTTATGCAAAAAACGCGAGATATGCGATATCATTATTTTGATATGGCGATACGATTCATTATTAATGCATTTATTATGTACTTCTTAGCATTAGGCGTGCCGTATTATGCGTTAATTGGAGCACTTTTAATGGTTGGTGTTTGTTTTCTAAACTACCATAATCTTTATAAAGGATTTACGCTGCCTTGGGATCGATTAATCGATCAAGAAGATGCGAAATTGCAATTTTTCTATCGGATTGCAAATATGTCGACAGATGTACCAGATTTAAAACGGAAACCGAAGAAGCGTCACGGTTTAGTTCGACTGATTACTGGTCGCATGCCGATTAGCCGAAAAGAAACATTCAAGTATTTATATGCGATTACGTTTATCCGCAGTGGTGATTATTTCGGAATGTATCTGAGGTTGGTCGCTTTAGCGTTGTTTTTCGTGTTCTGGGTGCCAGCATTTTGGGGCAAAGTGTTGTTTGCGGTGTTATTCTTGTTCATGTCAGGTTTTCAGTTTATCGCGATCTACAATCATCACCGAACAGTGGAGTGGTTGAGATTGTACCCAGTTGCGGTTGATGTGCGGCGTAAAGCGGTTCATCAGTTGATTTTAGTTATTATGGTTGTTCAAGTTGTGATCACGACGATCGGATTTGTGTGGGCCAGTGATTGGGTGAATGCACTAATTTACTTAAGTATTGCCGCAGCGTTTACCGTACTATTTGAAGCTTTTTATGTGCGTGGACGAATTCCAGCGTTTAAGGGGTAAAGAAAGGAAAAGCATGTCCCAAGGGGATGTGCTTTTTTTATAGTAAATTTTAAAAAATACCAAACGATTTCTAAATTTCATCGTCTAATGCTTAGAAAGAGGTTGAAAAGGGGGAAGTAGGGCTTGCGTGATCGAACAGAAGATGAACAGTTTATTGCTGTGGTGCAAGCATATCGTCAAGATTTATATCGAACGGCTTATGCTTTTTTGAAATCTGAAGAAGCAGCACTTGAGGCACTGCAAGAAGTGACCTATCGAGCTTATAAAAAACGTAAACAAATTCGCCAGTCTAACTATACTAAAACATGGCTGATTCGTGTGATGATCAATTATTGCCAAGATGTTTTGAGGAAACAGACTAGAAAACCGACAATGGCCTATTATGATGAAATGACAGATGGATCAAAAGACTTCTCCGAGACGTTATTGTTAGACTGGGCGATTCAAGAATTGCGTGAAGATGAGCAAACCTTAATTTTCTTAAAATACTTTCACGGATATACATATGAAGAATTGGCTAAGCATTATGAGGTAGCTGAGGGTACACTGAAATCCCGAATCCATGTTTGTTTAGATAAATTAAGAGAGTTGTTAAATGAGAAGAAAGGGGGACGTCATGATGGCTGATCTCGAAAAAAAGTTAAATGATTGGGCAAATGAAACCGTAGATGAATGGCCTTCAGATGAACGATTGAATCAGTCAATTGCAGATGGGTTGAAAATAAAAAAGAAACGTCATCAACGCCTAAAGCGAACGTGGCGTTCTACTATAGTAGCTGCAGTTGTGATGTTTATGTTTGTGATTGGCGTTAACACATCACCTGTTTTTGCTGAACAAGTCTCTAAAGTGCCAGGTTTCGAACATTTAGTTGAGTTAGTTAAATGGGATAAAGGTCGACAAGCAGCTTTATCAGAAGGTTATTATGAAGAAATAGATCGATCAGTTGATTATGGAGACGTGACATTAACGATTGATGGAGTCATTCGTGATCAATATGGTATGGTTGTTTACCATACAATTGAAACAGAGGAGCCAATAGAAAGGTTGAATTTTTCGGATGTATCCATTAAACGTCAAAATGGCGAGGGTTTACCAGTAAGTTCCCTTGGTTTTGGTATGCCTTCTCAAAGCGAGACGAATTCGTATACGCATGAAACGGAGATATTTTTTAACGAACCAGTTAAGGATACAAAATTTGTGATAGAAGGCAAGGTCAAAGGGCGAGGATTGAATAAATCATTTATGATCTCATTCGAAGCAGAGAATAAAGCTGAACCAGTTCACTATGACGTCGATCAACCTTTTCAAGTTGGAAGCGAACAGTATCGAATTTCGGAAGTGATCGTGAATCCTCTTCGCACAGAAGTAAAAGTAGAGGTTCCTGAAAACCCTGAATGGGCGCTATTAAATTTCGAAGACCTTCGACTAATTAATGAGGAAGGTGAAGTGTGGGCAAGTATTCGAAATGGTGTGACTGGAACTGGCAGTTGGCGATCAAATGAATATGACGTTTTTTCTGTATTTTTGCAAAGTCATTATTTTGAACCGAATGATTCTCTGACATTATTATTTAATGAGTTGCAAGCTGTACCTATTGAAAATTCATATATTAAATTGGATTTAGCAAATGAGGAAATTTTGCACGATCCATTAGGTCAATTTGAGGCTGTAGAGAGATCGGGGAATGGTTTTAGAATGACAATCAAGGATCCTGAAGAACGATTTGGTTTTGGTCCATTCGGCCAGGTTCATGCTGAGAATGGTGATAAGATTGATAGTTCAGGGCAGTATATGCGTATGGAAGAAGAAAAACGAATACTTGGGAAAAAATTAGATCAAAATGTGTCAGCAGATATGAATCCAATCAAAGTTGAATTAAACTATTACCCGAATTGGATTCAAGAATCAACACGAATTGAGATTAAATAAGAGGAGAAAAGCTTCCGAGTGGTTCTAAGGGGTTCCGTTTTCTTGGAGAAAATTGCAAAACACATGAATAAACACAATATTTTTTAAAGCATAAAACACAAACATTAACATCATTGACCTGATAGGGTTTTATACCTATCAGGTCTTTATTTAGCACCCTTTTTCACATTGTATTTTTAGGTTTTTATCAAAACTAAAATTTTTTAGTAAGTATATATTGGTTGAAAAATTGGCTGTGATTTTGGGTGTGAATTACCATGTGATTTTAATAGTTTTTTTATACAGTTTAATGTAAGGAGTCACTACTAATTTCCCATATTTTTCTACATAAACATTAAAATGTGGTAAGGTTAAATTATTAGTTATTCAACTAACGGGCAGGTTAGTTGAATAAGGGTAGCAATAACACGAACGTTAGTTTATTAAGGTATTTACATGCTAAAAGAACTTAGAAAAAATAAAGTGTACCGTATAGAGTAAACACTTTGAAAAAAGGATGGCTTTATGTGTAACGGGTTCCGTTGTGAGGTGCAAAACAGTATAATTTACGTATGATATAGCATGTGAAGTTGAAGAAATGAATGAAGACATACAACAAATTATTGACGAGTTGTTAAGAGAACACGAAGATGAAATTGAAATACTAAGCCTCAGTTTAATTAAGGGGGCGATTATTAAAAAGGAAGTAGATACAATGAAAAAGAAAGTAATTTTTTCCTCTGTAATAATTGTTACATTGGTTTTAACGACATTGGGAGTTATTAAATACATAGATTTCAACAAAACTTGGGCAGTAGAATCATTTAATTTAAATGATAACGATTTTCCCCTTAAAGAGGAAAAAGCAATTAGAATTGCCGAACGATACACAGAGGGGTACTTAAGAACAAAGTTTAGTAGTGGGGTTGATGAATCCCCTTGGGACCCAGTTCCGGGTATTAAATGGTCTAATGATGAACATGAAGATATCGATGTAGTTCAAGATGAAGGGAACTATTTTAAAATTGAATTTCGTCATAGAGGAGACTTCTGTAAACAATTATTTATTAATATTGAAAAGGAGTCTGGTAATATTCTTAAAAAGGAAAGTGGCGATAGTGGTTCTAAAGCTTGTGAATAAGAAATCAAACTATAGCTCAGGCAATATAGTTTTTCTTATTTCATTAACGGGGGTGTTATTTGAAGAAGAAGCATCGCTATTAGTATTATTTAAAAATATAAATCATATTACAAAAGAGGTGCGAAAAGCATCTCTTTTTTGTTGTTATTTTTGGTCTATTTTATACATAAATCAAAGTGAAAAAACCGCTGTGATTTAGTTTGTGAATTAAACTTTTCTCCAAAGTAACGGAACCCCTTAGACTGAGTCGGAAGCTTTTCTCTTGTGCAATAAAGTAATGAGATTAATACCTCTATTTATGAAATAAGTCTGCTTACTTTTGAAATAACTGCACTCTTTTTTGAGATAAGTTGAGCATTAATGAAATAACTCGTTTGAGTTATTTCATTAATGGAGCGAATAATGAGATTAATAGGACTTTTGCCCATTAATGCGTTCACATGCTGATGTTCACAAAGTAGGACAGGAGTGTTAAAATCATTTGGGTTATCATAGAGAAAGAAGGGACAGCATCATGGTCGGACAGAAAAAGAAATCTGAACTATCCATAGTCGAACAAATTTTATACATTATAGTCGGATCCGTTATTGTTGCGTTTGCCTATAATGGTTTCTTATTACCGAATTACGTTGCAGCAGGTGGCGTTAGTGGTATTAGTACATTACTTGAAGCGCTATTCGGACTTGAGCCTGCCTATGTTATTTGGGGTATTAATATCCCGCTTTTATTCGTTGCTTACTATTTCCTTGGTAAAGGCTCTGCATTTCGTTCATTGACAGGATCTATTGCTTTACCATTTTTCGTTTATCTATCTCGAAATATGGCACCGTTTGTGGATGATCCGTTATTAGCGGCGCTTTTCGGTGGATTAGGTGTCGGCGTTGGTTTAGGGATTGTCTTTTTAGGCGATGCATCAACTGGCGGGACAGCCTTGGGTGCACAGCTCATTAATAAGTACACGAACTTATCGCTTGGTGCAAGTATTGCTATGATTGATGGCTTGATTGTCTTGTCTGCGATTATCGTATTTGATATCGAACTTGGTTTGTATGCTTTAATGGGCGTATACGTCACCAGTAAGGCGATTGACCTGGTTCAAACTGGCTTTAATAAAACGAAAACAACGCTCATTATTTCGAATGAATATGTTGATGTTCAAGAAGCAATCTATACACGAGTGGACCGCGGCGTTACGCGTTTGGCAGCACAAGGTGGTTTTACAGAGGTGGAACGCCCTGTCTTAATGTGTGTCGTTAATCAATCAGAAATGGCTATGCTAAAACGAGCGGTGAAAGATGTCGATCCTGAAGCGTTTGTCATCGTAACGGACTCAGCGGAAGTATTGGGTCGCGGATTTTATGATCCCGCTTAATGTGATCGTTTAAAGCATTCGGGTGGGTTGCTACAATTTTCGTCAAAATACAAAAGTGTGATAAGATTAATCTTGAACTTATCTATATTATTCGAGGGAGCGTTTTAGGATGCAAAAGAACGCTGGATTAGCAGCTGTTTTATCATTTTTATTTTCTGGTTTAGGTCAGGTATATAATGGTGAAATCGGAAAAGGCGTCATCTTCATGGTGGCTTATGCGATTTCTGCTTTATTAATAATTGTTATCATTGGCTTTATTACAACGCCAATTATCTGGATTTGGGGCATGATCGATGCACACAAATCAGCCGAACGGATTAATCGTAGGTACGAATCAGAACAACGTATTTCATAATTTAAAAGTTTTTTTATTAGGCGGCTCATTTTGTGAGTCGTCTTTTTATTTAATAGAAATTGGTTTGATCGAAATATGATTGAATGGAGCGACATTAAGCAATAAATGATCGAATAAAAAAGCCTAGCTTTTTATAAGCTAGGCGAACATGTATAGGTTTATGATTGGTGATCTTCTTGATAGCGTTTGACGCCATGAACAAGTGCTTTAGCAGCAGTTGGTAAGGCGCGCTCATCAAAATTGAATTTCGGATGATGGTGTGGATAATCATGGCCTTCGATATTCGCTCCTGTAAAGAAGAAGGCGCCTGGGCGTTCTTCTAAGTAATAAGCGAAATCTTCGCCACCCATGACGGGATCGACTGCTTCAGATTCAGTGACGCCAGGAATGTCTGTCGCATCGTCAATATAATATGATGCTTCATTTTCGTGGTTCACAACTGGTGGGTAGCCTTTCACGTAATCGAGCTCATAGCTAGCCCCGAAGCTTGTAGCGATTCCGTCTAAAATATTGTGCATCTCTTGAATGATATCGTCTTGTACCGATTTATCCAAAATACGGACAGTTCCAGTTAGAGACGTCGTATCAGGAATGACGTTAAATGCATTACCGCCTTCAATTTTACCAATACTTAAGACAGCAGGTTGAAGTGGGTTGATGCGACGACTAACAATTTGTTGTAATTCTACTATTGCTTGGCCTGCCATTGCGACGGGATCTTTGGTTTGGTGTGGCATTGCGCCGTGGCCACCTTTACCTTGGAATGTGACTGTAAATCGATCAGCCCCAGCCATAAATGCTCCATATGTCGCTTCGATTTTGTTCAGCTTACTTGTTGCCCATAAATGGGTGCCAAATACAGCATCAACACCTTCTAGTGCACCATCGTCAATCATTGGCTTAGCACCACCTGGAGCGAATTCTTCAGCAGGTTGGTGTAAAAAGACGAGTGTACCAGGGATTTCATCTTGGAATTCGAGTGCCGCTTCAGCAACTGCAAGTAATGAAGCTGTGTGGCCGTCATGTCCACATGCGTGCATCACGCCGTCGACTGTTGATTTATAAGGGACTTCATTTTCCTCGTGTATTGGTAAAGCGTCGAAATCAGCGCGTAGTGCCACTGTTTTACCTGGTTTGCCGCCTTCTAATGTCGCGACTAAACCATAACCTCCAATATTGTCTTGATAAGGTATACCTAACTGGTCATAACGATTTTTAATAAATTGAGCTGTTTCTTTTTCTTCAAATGACAACTCAGGATGTTGGTGAAGGTAACGACGATCTTCTACCATTTGGTCGTACATTTGATCAAGTTTTTCGTAAAATTGTTCCCACATATCATTAGCTCCCTTCTCTCTGAACGTTAAAGCTATTATAACAGATTTTTCGTGACACGTAATAAGTTTTTAGCATGAAAAAAGGCAACTCCCTTATAAAAGGAAGTTGCCTTTGATTCCAACACGACTTATTTGAAACTTGGATCATCTAAAAGACGTTGAATGTCTTCTTTATGCTTCGTTTCATCTGAAATCATATCTTCTAATTTAACAGCTAATTCAGTGTAACCGAGTTGATCAGCTTGCTTCTTGCGTTCTTCATAGCGGTCGATCGTATCTTTCTCAGCAGCTAATGCATCTTCCAACATAGGTTTAACATCTTCATATCGTTTAACTTCAGCTGGGGATGTGGTTGGATCGCCACCTAGAATTTTAATTTTCTCTGATAAGTATAAAGCGTGACCTGCTTCATCCTGAACCTCAGCTTCGAAAAACGGTTTTAAAACTTCACGGTATAAACCAGATACAACTGCTGCATTGTAAGTATAACGAATCATCGCACCATATTCTTCTGCTAAGTCTTTGTTTAAACCATCAATTAACTTTTGTACATCTTGTTCCATTATTGATCACCCTTCCTTTGTGAGTATCTATAATTACAATACCCGAATAATATTTTTATTAAACAAGCTAGTTAAACCTGAACGTAAATCTTTTGTCGAAATTCGTCCACTATAATATAATAGTGTAGGGTTTTACCGAACTGAACAGAATAATAATTGAGGTGGCATTATGGCCGTTATGAATAAATTAAACCATTTCCTTGGTAAATGGCGTTACCTGGTTTATGGTGTGGTTCTCTTAGTGTTGTTAAGTTTGTTTGGTTACTTGGCCATTGTGCTAGGAGGTCGATTTGTTGTAGATGAAGAACATTTCGTTTTCGATGAATCGACGGTCTTAACAACCGAAAACGGAGAAGACATTATAAAATTATATGATGAAAATAGAACCTATGTCCCGCTGGATACGATGCCTGATCATGTGACTGAGGCCTTTTTAGCAATTGAAGATCACCGTTTCTATGATCATAATGGTGTTGATTTTTGGGCAGTAGGCCGTGCTGTTTGGCGTGACATAGCAACCATGAGTAAAGCAGAAGGTGCGAGCACAATCACGCAACAGCTTGTTAAAAATGTGTCCCTTACGAATGACCAGACTTGGATGCGTAAGACAAAAGAAGTCATGGGTGCGATTTATCTCGAACGACAACGGACAAAAGATGAAATATTAGAGTACTACTTAAATGAAATCTATTTCGGTAATGGCATTCATGGGATTGAAGAAGCGGCTCAAGCCTTTTATTCGAAATCTGTATCAGAATTAACCTTATCAGAAGGGGCAACACTTGCTGCGATGCCCAAAGCGCCTAATTATTACGATCCTAGTGAACATCCAGAGCGAGTTGAAGAACGTCGGGACGTTGTACTGAGTCAAATGGAGAATCATGGTATGCTTCAAGCAGAAGAAATGCGGCAAGCGCAAGGTCGTACGCTCGGTCTTGATGTAGGCGATACGGAATCAAAACCTGCCTCCAATAGTTACGTTGATCTCGTTCTGGACGAATTAGAACATGATTATCATTTGTCACGGGATGAAATATATACAGGTGGATATGAGATTACAGTTGGATTAGATCCTAGCATGCAAGAAACCGTGCATAGCCGCATGCAACAAGAGGACTATTTTCAGGGTTCTACTGATCAGGTAGAAGGTGCGACTGTTTTAGTCGATCAAACTAATGCTGTGATTCGAGCGGCTGTTGGTGGACGTGACCGTGAACAGGGTGATTTGAATCGTGTGCAAGTGAGGCGACAACCTGGTTCGACGTTTAAACCACTTGCTGTTTACGGGCCAGCTTTAGAAGAGAGTTTATACCATCCCTATAGTTTAATCCCTGATGAACAGAGAGATTATGATGGTTATAGTCCTGAAAATGTGGATGGTCAATATGCTGGTGAAGTGACGATCTATGATGCGTTAGTTCAATCGAAAAATGCACCAGCTGTTGCACTGTTAGATGAGCTTGGTATTACTCAAGGATTGTCTTATCTCGAGGACATTGGCTATTCAATTGAAGATAATGGCTTATCTGTTGCGCTTGGAGGTTTAGAGAAAGGTTTAACACCAATTGAATTGGCAGGCTTATATCGAAGCTTTGCTAATGAAGGGAGATATATTGAGCCTTACACCATTCTAGAAGTTAAGAATCGTCACGGTGAAATTATGGAGGCGCCAGATCGAAACAGCCAACAATTATTCTCACCACAGACGTCATGGAATCTAACGAGAATGCTTGAAGCTGTTGTAGAAGATGGGACGGCTAGTGGTGGTCAGTTTAACAAAGATTTAGCTGGTAAGACGGGCTCTACCCAGCATCCGCATGTGTCTGGTGGTGTAAAAGATGCCTGGTTTGTCGGATTTAATCCTGATTATGCCGTGGCAAGTTGGATTGGTTATGATGTCAGTAATGAAGAGAACTACTTAACAGCTGGTAGTCAGCTTGCTGTGTCATTGGTTGATGGTGTGATGTCTGACTTGGACCAATCGCATGACCTGACAGCATCATTCACGGTGCCTGAAGGTGTAGATGATTTAGAAGGCCCGATTCGACTGCCTCAAATTGATGACCTAGAAGCAAGTGTGTCTCTAGGGTTTTTGAGTGGTGTAGATGTCCAATTAACTTGGACTCATGACGATGATCGGGTGCGATTTGACGTATATCGCGTAAAAGGAGATCAGGTTGAAAAGATAGGTTCAGTCACAGGGGAAAATACCTATCAAGTCAATGATACCCAAATGTTTAACAATCCGTCATATTACGTGGTACCTGTGAACCCTTTAAACGGTTCAGAAGGCGACCCGTCTAACCGTGATCAAGCGTTCTAGATCAGAGTGAGGCAAATTGATGACAATTCAGTGCTGTTACTATACACACTGCGAAAATTGATTTATATTGTAACTAGATGGAATAATGAAGGGTGAGTCGAATGACGGAGTTCAACGATACGATTTTAAAAGCTTATCATGGTGAAAAAACGGACTACACGCCGTTATGGTTTATGCGCCAAGCGGGACGTTCGCAGCCAGAATACCGTAAACTGAAAGAAAAGTATTCTCTATTTGAAATTACGCATCAACCCGAATTGTGTGCGTATGTGACAGAACTGCCAGTGATCAACTACAACACAGACGCGGCTATTCTCTATAAAGATATCATGTCGCCACTTCCTCCAATGGGTGTTGATGTCGAAATTAAAAAAGGTGTCGGACCGGTGATTTATAATCCGATCCAATCGAAAATGGATGTCGACAAGTTAGATGATCTAAACCCAGAAGAAGATGTGTCATATGTTTTAGAAACGATTCGGATTTTGACGGAAGAGAAGTTGAATGTGCCGTTAATCGGCTTTAGTGGTGCACCGTTTACGTTAGCAAGCTATATGATTGAAGGCGGTCCGTCGAAACAGTACAATAAGACAAAGGCGATGATGTACGGGGATCCCGAGACATGGTTCGCATTAATGGACAAGCTTGGCGATATGATTATCACATATACGAAAGCACAGATCGCTTCAGGCGCTAAAGGTATTCAAATCTTTGATTCATGGGTCGGTGCTGTTAGTGCACAAGATTACCGCGTCTTTATTAAGCCAGTGATGGAGAAGATCTTTAATGCGCTAAAAGAAGAAGATGTGCCGACGATTTTATTCGGAATCGGCGCGAATCATTTGTTGCTTGAGTTTAATAGTCTACCATGTACGACAGTTGGCTTAGATTGGCGTACATCGATTACAGAAGCGCGTGATATGGGAATCACAAGTTCGCTTCAAGGAAACTTAGATCCAGCTGTGTTATTAGCAGATTGGGACGTCATCGAAAAGAGGACGAAAGCCATTTTAGATCAAGGAAAAGATATTCCAGGCTATGTGTTTAATCTAGGACATGGCGTTTTTCCAGAAGTGGATCCAGAAACGCTGAAACGCTTAGCGGCGTTTGTCCATGACTATACTTCAAAGTAAGAGGAGTTGAATGAATGATGGCAGAGAAAACAGTAGGACTACTCGTCATGGCGTATGGTACGCCTTACAAAGAAGAGGACTTAGAACGTTATTACACACATATTCGTAAAGGGAAGCGCCCGACCGATGAGATGATTGAAGATCTCCGTAGTCGTTATGAAGAGATTGGTGGCATTTCTCCATTGGCACGTATTACACGTGAACAAGGTGAATCGTTAGAAGCGAAACTGAATGCCGAACAAGATGATGTTGAATTCAAACTTTATCTCGGACTGAAACATATTGATCCGTTTATTGAAGACGCGGTTCAACAAATGGCAGAAGACGGCATTGATGAAGCAGTTAGTATTGTATTAGCGCCGCATTATTCGACGTTTAGTATTAAGTCTTATAATGGCCGAGCCCAAGAAGAAGCAGACAAGCATGGGATTCAGTTGACATCAGTTGTCGACTGGTACGATGAGCCTGGCTATATCGAATTTTGGGTTGAACAGATCAATAAAGTATACGGTCAAATGACAGAAGAAGAACGTCATAACGCATGCTTAATCGTCTCAGCGCATAGCTTGCCAACGAAGATTATCCAAGAAGGTGACCCTTATCCTGAGCAATTACAACGCACAGCGGATCTAATTGCTGAAGGTGCAGGCATCCAGGATTATGAAATTGGTTGGCAAAGTGAGGGGAATACGCCAGATCCATGGTTAGGCCCTGATGTGCAAGATCTAACACGCGATTTATTTGAACAAAAAGGATATACAACATTTGTTTACGCCCCTGTAGGTTTCGTAGCTGATCACTTAGAAGTGTTATATGACAATGACATCGAGTGTAAACAGGTATGTGATGAGGTAGGTGCATCCTATTATCGTCCAGAAATGCCAAATGCCAATCCGAAGTTTATTAACACACTATCTAAAGTCGTTCTCGATACGATGAAAGGGTAATGTCTTATGGCAGAGCGCAAACAAATTGCGATTATAGGCGGCGGGATAACGGGATTAACCGCCGCTTACTATTTGCAGAAGAATAATGTGGAAGCTGATGTCACACTGTTTGAAGCGTCTGATCAATTAGGTGGCAAAATTTCAACTATTGAACGTGATGGTTTTACGATTGAGCGTGGCCCGGATTCATTTTTAGAACGGAAAAAGACAGCGAAAACGTTAGCACAAGATTTAGGGTTAGGCGATCGACTCATTCGAAGCGCGACAGGAAAAGCGTTTATTTTATCTCAAGATGAGTTGCATCCCATGCCAGCTGGAGCTGTTATGGGTGTTCCTACGGATATGAAGACGTTCATGCAGTCAACGTTGTTTACGGCTTCAGGTAAATTGAATGCCTTAAAGGATTTCGTTACGAGTAGAACTGAGGTGGACGGCGATATTTCTGTTGGACACTTTTTCCGCCGCCGATTAGGTGATCAAGTGGTTGATCGTTTGATTCATCCACTGATTTCAGGAATTTATGCGGGCAATATTGATAATCTAAGCTTGAAAGCAACGTTCCCACATTTCTTACAGACGGAACAGAAATACGGCAGCTTGATTCGTGGCTTACAAAAAACAACGCCAAGCCAGCAAACGTCTGGCAAGAAACAAGGGATGTTTTTAACATTGGATGGCGGTTTGCAGACACTTGTGAACGGTTTGGCGGATGCGCTTGAGTGTGAGGTGCGGACGTCGACCCCGATAGAAAATGTGTCGAGGCAGGATGGTCGATATGTGATTGATGTTGAGGGAGAAGAGGATTCTTTTGAAGCGGATTATGTGATTGCGACAACCCCTCATGAAGTCACAGCTCAGATGTTTGCTGATGTGTCGTTTATGGACGATTTCCAACAGACGAAGAACACGTCAGTTGCGAATGTGGCGATCGCGTTTGACGAAGAGTCAGTGAAGAATTTGCCTGACGGAACAGGTTTTGTTGTGTCACGTAAAGAAGGCTACCGAATTACAGCATGTACATGGACGCATAAGAAGTGGCCACACACAACACCAGAAGGTTCGGTTCTCTTACGTGCTTATGTTGGAAAACCTGGTGATGAAGAGGTTCTTGAATTATCAGATGATGAAATTGCTGATTTAGTTATTGAAGATTTGAAGAAGATCATGACAATCGAAGGGGAACCTCGTTTTCATATCGTGACGCGCTGGTACAATGCGATGCCACAGTATACAGTTGGCCATTTAGATCGCGTCAAAAAACTAGAAACACAGCTAGACAATGAGTTGCCAGGCGTGTTTGTTATTGGCAATACCTATCGAGGCGTAGGATTACCTGATTGTATGGACCAAGCGATTCGTACAGTTAAAACAATCGAAACACTCGAATCCTAGCTTGGCTTGTTAATTTATTAAATCAGTTGAATTTATTAGATCATTCAACTGATTTATGAGATAAATGATGAGTAATTAAATAACTTCGGGAAGTTATTTAATTAATGGCTTGATTTTTGAAATAAATAGAGGCATTTATTTCAAAAGTTAAGCGTAAGCCCCTTATAACACATAAAAAAGTGCTCTAACGTGAATTAGAGCACTTTTTTAATAGATGGTTGCAGTTGGGTTACGAAATCGGGTCACATTTCTCACATTTGTTTGTGTAGCAATCAGCCTGTTCGTTCATGTCCCGTTTACAGACAGTACATTGCTTTTTCGGTAGGTTACGGAAAAATTGGACAGGTGACATTAACATGAAACGACCTCCTCAAGATTTTGAGTTTTTAGACAATTTCTTTATACTTATACTATACTGTATTAATACAGATTTGTGAACCGTATATCTGTTATATAACGAAAAATAGGAGGAAATACCTATATGAAATGGACGGCCATTGGAACTTGGGGAGCCTATCCTGAGGCAGAAAGTGCGACATCATGCTATTTAGTTGAAAAAGATGGTTTTTCAGTCGTCATTGACATGGGAAGTGGTGCGTTATCAAGACTGCAACAGTATATAACAGTAAATGAAATAGATGCGATTGTTATATCACATTTTCATCATGATCATGTGGCAGACATTGGTTCATTCCAATATGCCTGTCTTGTTAATGAACAGATCGGAACATTGAATGGACCCGTTCCAATCTATGCTGCTGCAGATGGTGATACAGATTTCGATGTGTTAGACCACGTAGCGACAGCTGGGCGTGGATACGATCCGAATAAACCATTACATCTCGGGCCGTTTACCTTTAAGTTTATGAAAACAAAACATCCTAAAACGTGTTATGCCATGCGCGTGACAGATGGTGAAACAACAGTTGTCTATACGGCTGACACAGCTTTTTTCCCTGAATTAACTGGCTTTGCGAAAGACGCTGACTTACTGATTGCGGAAAGCAGTTTTTACGACGGGATGGATGGGAGTGGTCCAGGCCATATGACGAGTACAGAATGTGGCAGATTAGCTGAGGATGCTGAGGTGAGAAGACTTTGGCTCACCCATTTACCCCATTTCGGGAAGTTAGCGGATTTGGTAAGTGAGGCTAAGACAGTTTATAATGGCGAGGTCGAGCTAGCGCGTGAAGGGTTATGTTTTAATTTGCGAAGATAGGCGAATTTGCTTATACTTTTAATAGATATATAAAATGAAGGGAGCTTCACCATGTTATATTTTATCGATAACCAAGGTAATAACGATCCTTATTTGAATTTAGCGATTGAAGAGTACGCTCTAAAACATTTGAACATTGATGATGATCAACAATATTTATTGTTTTACACGAATAGTCCTTCGATTATTATTGGTAAAAACCAAAACACAATCGAGGAGATTAACACTGATTTCGTCGACGAGCATGATATTACAGTCGTCCGTCGCCTATCAGGTGGTGGCGCCGTTTATCATGATTTAGGAAACATAAGTTTTAGCTTCTTAGCAAAAGACGAGGGCGATAATTTTACCAACTTCAAGAAGTTTACTCAGCCAGTAGTGGACGCGCTTCAACAACTTGGAGTTAATGCCGAATTGTCCGGTCGTAATGACATTACAGTAGATGGTCGGAAAATTTCAGGTAACGCTCAGTTTACGACGAAAGGGCGCATGTTTAGCCACGGAACGCTCTTATTTGATTCTGAAATTGAAAAAGTGGTTCGTTCATTACGCGTGAAATCCGAGAAAATCCGTTCTAAAGGAATTAAGTCGATCCGTAGTCGTGTAGCGAATATCTCGGAATTTCTTGAAGACGATATAACGCTTGAAGACTTTAGACAATTGCTATTGAAATATATCTTTGATGTAGAAGATTTGAATGACGTACCAGAGTACAAGTTGACAGAAGATGATTGGGCTAAGATCCGTGAGATTTCAGAAGCACGTTATCAGCGTTGGGACTGGAATTACGGAAAATCACCTGCATTTAACATCCAGCATACAAAACGTGTGGAAGGTGTCGGCTCGTATGATGTCCGTTTAGACGTGAAGAAAGGCGTTATTCAGGATGTAAATATCTTTGGTGACTTCTTTGGAATTGGTGAAGTGAGCGAAGTAGAAGATGCCCTTAAAGGCGTTCGCTATGACCGCGCGGCGATTGAAGAAGCGTTACGTGACATCGATGTTCAGCATTATTTAGGTAAAATTCCAGACGAAGAATTTATGGCATTAGTTTATTAAGATTAAATGGTAGGAAAACCCCGCCAGCGCACTGGCGGGGTTTTCGATTATATAAGATTGTTAGACAATGTTAAGACATTGTCTAACAATCGGTCCAATTAACCATTATGAGTGGTGGTTCATCGCGTCTTGCTTTGTTTCGTGAACGGTGCCACGTGGGTGTTCAGGTGGAGCATAAATCGAATACAATTTAAGTGGTGAACGTCCAATATTTGTTAAGTTATGCCATTTGCCAGCCGGAATAAAAATGGCATCATTGTCACGAACTTCGCGTTCGAAATTCGGTCGGTCTCGGTGGTCGCCCATTTGAACTAGGCCGCGTCCACCTTCAATGCGAACAAATTGGTCATGGTTTTGGTGACGTTCTAAGCCAATATCATCCCCTGGTGCAATGCTCATCAGGGTCAATTGTAAATACTCACCCGTCCATAGTGCCCGTCGGTAATAAGGATTCATCATTGTCGCGCGTTCTATATTGACGACATATGGATTTGGTCCGTAGTCAACACGGTCTTGTGGCGGTTGCCAACCTCCGCCTGGTTGATTATTCCAGCCTGATCCCCATCCTTGTTGATTTGGGCCGCCCCAGTCTTGCTGGTTGAATCGAAAATCATAATAATTCGGGTCAAAATACATATTATGCTAAACTCCTTTCTAGATCGTCTCTTGTTTAACCTATGCACATGTCTTGGCGAAAGGGATAGAAATTGGAGAGAATAGGCGAGTGTAGCAGTGGTGATTTGGCGAGGAGAAGCATGTTATGTGACAAAGTTACTCTTTTATTTAACAAATAATCGATATTGTTTAACATTTATGATAGATTGTTTGACACAGTTCTAAGATTATCAAACAAAGTTGCAAGATTGTCTAACAATCTTGTTGAGGAGGAGGTGTTATGATGAGTGGACAAAAACGTGAAGCGATTAAACCAGGAGCTAAGGTCGACATCGTCTTAAAACAGGATCAACGTTCAGGCAAATTAACCCGCGGTGTGGTAAAAGATCTTTTAACCAAATCAGCATCCCATCCACACGGGATAAAAGTTCGTTTAGAAGACGGCCAAGTCGGGCGAGTAAAAAACATCATCACAGATTAGTTTTAACTTGCTTAGATAACCGAAATAATTTATAATAAATTCAGACAATTTAATGAATGATTATTCATTAAACATTGTGCCCAAGATTGAAAGGGCTTACATATCTAAGGGAGGTTGCAAGATGAATTTAAGTGATCAACTATCATTAACCGCAAAAGATCATCTATCGAAACCGGCTTATATTTTCAATGGGGAAGCGACAGACTACAAGACATTAGAGGGTTCTGTGACGAAATTCGCCTCAAGTCTTGAATCTCTAGGCTACCAAAAAGGAGACCACGTCGCGCTAGTCGTCGGCAACACACCTCATTTCGTGATTGGCTTATACGGTGCGCTCCGCCTCGGGTTAACTGTCGTCCCAGTGAATCCACTTTATACAGGGAATGAACTATCTTATATTTTGAATAATGGTGATGTTAAAGGGGTTATCACGCTTGATGTCTTGCTTGAAAAATTTGAAGCAATCGATGACCAACTGAACATCAAAGATTATATTGTCGGAGAAACCGATCCACAACTTAGAGATCGCCAGTCACCACTAGAAAATAAAATGCACTCTTTCATGAATCTCGTGCAATCAGGCAGTTTAGAATTCAATCGTCCAACGTTAGACGATGATGATACCGCCGTCATTCTTTATACGTCAGGGACAACGGGCAAGCCTAAAGGCGCAATGCTCACACATAAAAACTTATACTCAAACGCAAAGGATACAGGCAACTACCTTAAAATTGACGAAAATGACCGCGTGATCGCAGCATTACCGATGTTCCACGTGTTCTGTCTAACCGTTGCACTGAACGCACCATTAGTCAGCGGTTCAACAGTATTAATTGTGCCTCAGTTCTCACCAGAAACAGTGTTTAACATCACGCGTGAGCATAGTGCAACTGTGTTTGCTGGGGTGCCGACGATGTACAACTATTTACTCCAATATCCTAATGAAGATGAAAAAGACTTCTCAAATATCCGTCTCTGCATCTCGGGTGGTGCATCGATGCCTGTCGCATTATTAGAGAAGTTCGAACAACATTTCGACGTGCAAGTGTCAGAAGGTTATGGTTTATCTGAAGCTTCACCCGTGACAGCATTTAACCCACTTGATCGTCCACGCAAAGCTGGTTCAATCGGCACGGATATTACAAATGTGACGAATAAAGTCGTCGATCAAAATGGTGAAGAAGTGCCCCGTGGAGAAGTCGGTGAACTTGTTGTACAAGGGCCTAACGTCATGAAAGGTTATTACAAGATGCCTGAAGAAACACAAGCCTCGATCAAAGATGGTTGGCTTTACACAGGAGACATGGCACAACAAGATGATGAAGGGTATTTCTATATTGTTGACCGCAAAAAAGATCTAATCTTAGTCGGCGGTTATAATGTCTATCCGCGTGAAGTCGAAGAGGTGCTCTACAGTCATGACAATATTACCGAGGTCGCTGTAATCGGTGTTCCAGATGAGAACTTAGGAGAAGCGGTTGTCGCCTTTGTTGTCTCAAATAATCCAGAACTAACCGAAGCAGAATTACGTGAATTAAGCGAGGCCCAACTTGCTAAATACAAACAACCGAAACAAATTAACTTCTTAGATGAATTACCAAAAAATACAACCGGTAAAATTTTAAGACGAAGCTTACGTGACCACGTCGCAACAAATTAATAAAGGAAGCGTTTACACGGATTCTCTGGCTAATCAAGCTAGAGAATCTTTTTTATATTAAGGGTTGATTTTCCCCAGGCGCTCTCATATAATGATAAACAATATTCCGAAAATCTTTAACACATCAAAGCGTGTATGCAAAAAAGGGGAGAGCTAATTTATGAAGCGTTTATTGTTAATGGTAGTGATGGTCAGCACCTTAAGTTTAATTGTCGCGTGTGGTGGCGACAGTGAGTCAAACAGTGACTCAAGTGATAGTGAATCGAATGGAGGTAGCTCTGAAGAAAGTTCAGGTAACAGTGGCGTATCGGAAGAAGAAGCCGATTATGTTGTCGGGGTCTCACAAATTGTTGAGCACCCGTCACTCGACCGAGCAACAGAAGGGTTCCAAGATGCACTTGATGAAGCAGGCTTAAAAGTATCATACGATGTATCCTTAGCTCAAGGCGATAATCAAAACGCGCAACTGATCGCTGAACAATTTGTCAGTGATGAAGTTGATTTAATCTTCGGCAATTCCACACCGAGCGCCCAATCAGCCGTCAATGAAACAAGTGATATTCCGATTGTTTTCACATCTGTAACCGATCCAGTTGGTTCAGAGTTAGTCGAGTCGATGGATAATCCAGGAGGTAATGTGACAGGTACAGCCGATTCCCATCCAGAATCTGTTCCGAAAACAGTTGAGCTTATTAAAGACATGGGCAACGAATCAATTGGCCTTATTTATAACTCGGGTGAACAAAACTCCGTAACACAAGTTGAAAACGTGAAAAGTGTTGCAAGCGAGCATGATCTCACAACAGAAGAAGCAACGGTTTCCTCCTCATCAGAAGTCATGCAAGCCGCTCAATCATTAGCAGGAGATGTTGATACGTTCTTAATCGTGACAGATAACACGGTCGTTAGCGCACTAGAGTCCGTCTTATCCGTCGCACAAGAAAATGACGTTCCTGTATTTGCAAGTGAACTAGATTCTGTATCACGCGGGGCGTTTGCTGGATTTGGTTTCGATTATTACGATATCGGTTATGAAGCAGGCGAAAAAGCCGTTAAAATTTTACAAGATGACGCCAACCCTGGTGACATCGAAGCCAATTATCCACAAAATCTCATGCTCCACATTAACGAAGATGCTGCAAGCGAAATGGGCGTAGAGTTAACAGATGACTTAGAAGAACGAGCAGCGGAGATTGTGTCAACGGAAGAAGGTGAGTAAGTCATGTTACAAGCATTATACGGTGCAGTTGAATCAGGATTAATTTACGCGTTAATGGCATTAGGTGTCTATATATCCTTTCGATTGCTTGATTTTCCAGACTTAACGGTGGATGGCTCCTTTGTGACAGGGGGAGCTGTAACCTCAGTCATGGTCGTGAGTGGTGTCGATCCATTTACCGCGACTTTAGCTGGCGCAGCGGTCGGTTTTGTCGTCGGTTGTATTACGGGGATTCTGCACACGAAAGGCAATATTAATCCGTTATTAGCGGGTATTTTGATGATGGTCGCCCTTTATTCGATTAACTTGCGGATTATGGGTCAGCCGAATATACCACTTTTAAATGAAACGACTGTATTTACGGTGGTGGAAAATTGGTGGCAAGCACTCAACTTGCAAGGAATCGTCATGGCACCGTTTGAAGCGCTTGGCATTGCCGCTTACGTTCCGAGTTCATTAGATGTGCTTGTTGCTGCAACCATTCTTATGGTCATTGTGAAAAAATTACTCGATTTCTTCTTACGTACAGAAGCGGGTACGACATTGCGCGCAACAGGTGATAACCAGACAATGGTACGCAGTTTCTCAGCAAATACGAACGTCTATATTGTCGTTGGCATGGGCGTATCTAACATGCTTGTCGCCTTCAGTGGATCGATGGTAGTCCAACATAACGGATTCGCAGACATCAACTTAGGCGTAGGTATGATCATTATTGGTCTTGCTTCTGTGATTATTGGTGAAGTGCTCTTTAGTTTTGGCTCGGATAAAATTGTTCGTACGACACTTGCAGTCATCTTAGGTGCCATTGTATACCGCATGATTTATGCGATTGCTCTTCAAGTTGATTTCTTAGAGGCAAGTGATATGAAACTCATTACAGCACTAATTGTTGTCGCAGCGCTCGTCGTCCCGAATTGGCTCGGTCAAACGAATGCGAAACAGCAATATAAAAAATCGAAAGCAAACGCAGCAAAACAAGAAGCACGTCAAGCTGATGCGGAAGGGGAGAGAGGCCATGTTACAGCTCAATCAGATTCATAAAACGTTCTACCCGAATACGCCAGATGAACGCCAAGCGCTCGTCGATTTGCATCAAGAACTTTCAGGCGGTGATGTCGTCACAATTATCGGCAGTAACGGGGCTGGTAAATCGACACTGTTAAACACGATCGCTGGCTCGATTGTGCCTGATGAAGGCGATGTCGTCATTGACGGAAACGACGTCACGAGGCTTTCCGAACAGAAGCGCGCAGCCTATATCGGCCGCGTCTTCCAAGATCCGAAAGCAGGCACAGCACCAGGCATGACAATTGAGGAAAACATGATGATTTCACTCGGCCGCACGAAACGACGCAGTCTATTCCGTGGCGTGACAAAACAACTACGCCAACAATTTCGCGAGCACTTAGCGACACTCGAAATCGGTCTCGAAAATCGTTTGAACACGAAAGTCGGCTTATTATCTGGTGGTGAGCGACAAGCGTTGTCACTCTTAATGGCAACCTTTACCGAACCAAAGATTCTCCTTCTCGATGAACACACAGCAGCGCTTGACCCGTCGAAAGAAGAATTGATTTTACGCTTAACCCGCGATTTAGTCGAACACCATCAACTGACGACCGTCATGGTCACACACCAAATGGAGCAAGCGATCGCATTCGGCAATCGCCTCTGGATGATGGATGAAGGCAAAGTCATTTTCGAAGCCAATGACGAGGCGAAACAAGACCTAACAGTAGAAGACCTCCTCGATCAGTTCCAAGCGATTCGCGGCAAGAAAATGGCAAACGATCGTGCGTTGTTAACGAAATAGGAAATATGAACGTCCGGCTAGGGTTAGTCGGGCGTTTTTCATGTTTCAGACCGAAATGATTCATCAAATTTTAATCAATTGTTGATTTTTAGCTCACCAAGTGATTTACTATCTATATAGAATCAGAGGAGGTGAGGGGGTTGTTTTCTAAAATATTTAAGATTACCCAACTATCAACTATAAGATTAATCGTTCTATTTTATGGATTTGCAGTGCTGTTAGCTATGGCAGTATTAGCGCTCCCCATCTTTCAAAATGAAGGTGTTAATTTATCTTTCATCGATTTACTATTTACGGCAGTTAGTGCTATCAGTGTTACTGGATTAACAGTGGTCTCAACTGCAGAAACCTTTAATGCTGCAGGTAGTATTGCTTTGGCCTTCTTATTACAATTTGGTGGCATTGGAATAATGACACTTAGTACTTTAATTTGGGTCTTGTTTAAAAAGAAAATTGGGATTAAAGGCAGAGAGCTAATCAAGATCGATCAAAATAGAGCCACATTAGGCGGCCTAGTAAATTTACTATTAAATGTGTTTAAAATTATCTTAATTATTGAACTTATTGGTACAGTTGTATTAGGCACATATTTCTTGCAGTATTTTGATACATGGCAAGAAGCCTTCTTACAAGGTTTTTTTGGATCAGTTAGTGCTACGACTAATGCCGGTTTTGATATCACAGGTTCCTCGCTAATACCATTTGCAAACGATTACTTTGTACAGTTTGTGAATATGTTGTTAATTATTTTGGGGGCAATAGGTTTTCCTGTCTTAATAGAAGTGCGCGATTTATTATTAAGTAAAAAAGAAGACGTTAATCCAAAGTACAACTTTTCGCTATTTACTAAAATAACGACGGCTACTTTTTTAGCTTTAGTCCTAATAGGTTGGGTCTTAATAATATATTTAGAGAGAAATGGGACATTTTTCAGTGATAAAGCTTGGCATGAGGTTCTATTTTATGGTTTGTTTCAAAGTATCACAACAAGAAGTGCCGGACTATCGACCATGGATGTAAGTGAATTTACCGACTCAACTTTGACGATGATTTCTGCACTCATGTTTATCGGTGCTTCTCCGAGTAGTGTTGGAGGAGGTATTAGAACAACAACATTTGCTCTTATGCTCATTGCTATATTTAATTATGCTAAAGGACGACAATCGATAAAAGTATTTGGTCGGGAAATTGATAATATCGATGTCATGCGCTCATTCGTGGTTATCAATACAGCGACTATCTTATGTTTGTTTGCTGTTATTACACTTGCTCAAATTGAAGATTTTTTATTACTACCTATCGTTTTTGAAGTTTCATCTGCTTTTGGAACAACTGGCTTATCAATGGGAATCACTGCAGATTTAAGTACTGCAGGTAAATGCATTATTATCTTCTTAATGTTTGTTGGTAGGATTGGCATATTTTCATTTTTATTTTTACTAAGAGGTAAAGTAACAAAAGACAGATATCATTATCCAAAAGAAAGAATTACGATTGGGTGATAAGTGATTAAGTCATAGTCCTTCTAATTAAAGCAATGAATAAGAATTGATTTTACGCTTAACCCGCGATTTAGTCGAGCGCCATCAACTGACAACCGTCATGGTCACACACCAAATGGAGCAAGCGATCGCATTCGGCAATCGCCTCTGAATCAGTTCCAAGCCATTCGAGGCAAGAAAATGACCAACGATCGTGCATTGTTAACGAAATAAGAAATGTGAACGTCCGACTAGGGTTAGTCGGGCGTTTTTTGATGTGTTTTTTCTTTAAAAGATGTGTTAATGAAGAAAAGGGGAAGAAGAGGTGTCTTGAGGCCTTTATCATTGGAAATGTATCATAGAATTATCACTAATTATAAATCCTCTTTAGATGCGAGTATTAGGTATAGAATTTAATTTTCGAATAGTGAAAAATTTAAGATTATCAAAAATTGAAAATTATGTTAGGATTTGTTTCAAAGTAATGACTGTTTTAGATGAGAGGATGATTTAAATTGATTCCAAAAAGTTTAAGAAAAATTGGGTTTTATGTTAGCCCTGCTATAAGTTTAATTGCTATTCTGGTCGGTTTTGTTATAATAATTGCTTTTGTTTACTTGTATAACACAAGGTCTGACTTAGGAGTTCAATATTATGTGGTATTAATCCTTTTAGAATTTTGGACGATCAATATGTCATTAAAACACTGGGGAGATGGATTTAAAAAGTTAAAAAGATATAAAAGACATGCAAGGCGGGTGAAAGCAGCAAGGGAGCATGGACGTTAAGGTTTTTTTAATGTTTTTATGAACAGTCACGCTCTATGTCTCTATTAGAAAACTTTCACATAGGTTATGCATCTTTCTCGTTATTTTGCCATTTTACATAATTGTAAATTAAGTCTATGATCACTGCACAAAAGAAAACAATGCCAATAATTAAATATACTTTAGATGCTAAATTAGTTGACCAATATAAAAAAAGTAATAAAATGCAAGCAAAAGGAAGCATCCACAGATTTCGTATAAACCTTCTTCTGTAAGTTAATTTATGATAAATAAAAACAAAACCTTTATCTTGCTTATCTACATCCTTATACATGTGTGACATCACTAAGCTAACAATTAAAGATACTGAAACAATGATAATAAAGGTTACAATATTCATACGATTCCCCTTCCATTATAATCATTCGGGTCAAATATTAATTAAACAGGAGGTGTTAAACAATGGGAAAAACTGAAGGAATAGAGAGCAGGCGTGATTTCTTGGTTTTGTCTGTTCTTATTTATTTTATATCTGTTTCAGAACTACTGGGTCATTTTTGGTTACTTCTTATAAGTGGGACAATAGCCATTTATTTAATTGGATATGTTTGGAACCCATTTAATGAAGAGGAAAATACCCATGATTCTATTACTGGATTGATTTCATTGTTCTTATTAATGGCTTCTGCTATTCAGGGCAAATCTTTTTTATTTATTTCAAGTCTGATTATAACAGTTTTTATGCTTAATTTTGTGTGGAGTATATCAAGAAAAGGAAATAAATCTTTTAAGATATCATTGAACGGATTGTTAGCGATCCTTTTTATAACTGTTGTTGCAACTATATACAGAGCTTTGGTTTAATAATGAAGATGTTGAAAAGGACCATTGGAAGCAGTTCAGCTTTGGGTTACACTATCATGGTTGATCGTTGTAAAAACTTCCCCTTCGTTTTATAATAGATTTAGAATAAAACGTCGAGGAGTGTCTGATTATGACTGATGAACAAATGAACACCATCATGCAAGCGATTAAAGAGTTATCTGATGGACAAAAGGAACTATCTGATAATCAAAATGAATTATTTAAGGGCCAAAAACAACTAATTGATAACCAAAAGGAAATCAATGATCGATTAACACGAATAGAAGAAAAAATGGAATTTATTCAGCACAAGTTAATTGAGCATGATGAACAAATTTATACGCTACGAAAAAAGCATATAACTTCTCAATAATAAATCTATAAAATAATCCACCAATTATTCAGCATGTTTTATCCAAAGACGCTCGTTTAGTCAGACGGTAATATTTCGTTTACTAATACATGAAGTTGTTCCTCGCTAAGCTCTCCTAAATAGTGACTTTCCATTGAACCATCAGGATTTATAAAATAGGTAGTCGGTAAATTCATAACCATATAATCTTCCATGACTTGTCCATCATTTAATAAAATAGGAAAATCAATCTCAGGAAAACCTTCCAAAAAATCTGTGATTGTATCTTCTGATTCATCTACATTGATGGCGATAACCACTAAACCATCTTCTTTATATCGTTCATATACTTTTTGAATTGCGGGCATCTCGTTTCGGCATGGCTTGCACCAACTAGCCCAAAAGTTCACGACTACACCTTTACCTTGCAGTTCGTTTAACTCTAGTGAACCATCATCAAGTTTATTTAGCTTAAAATTTGGAGCTGAATCTTCGTCGAATTCAGAGTTAGTGTGGCCTTCTGTTATTTCTGCGGGTGATGTTGAATCAAATACTTCGAAATGGTCTATGATGACGATTGCCAAAGCAGAAATGAGTGCTATAGAAATTATAATTTGTAATACCCTCTTCATAATTTGTTCCCCTTATTTTTCAAAATAAAAAAGGTAATCTACTATCTAAGCATACTGTTTCCGCTCTCATTTGATGAATTTAAAATCAAGATTTCACTAAATCCTCTTGGTTCTCCCTTTGATTCTGTGTCTTTTTAATTTTGATGAAGATCAAGATTAGAATAACAATCATGATTAGATTGATAAATATGCTGATATTTTCAAACGAGAATAGTGGGTATGGGTTGTTAACTATAATAAAAATTTCGCTGATTAAACCAATAGGGGCGAAGATTAACCCTGCTATTATTAATTTTTCAATGTAATCTAAAAAACTCATATAAATTCTCCTTTCCATTGGGAGTGTTAATAATCAATCCAATCTTCATATAATTCCCTTGATAACGTTATATTCTTCAAGTTCAAAGTACCATCATATTCAATAATCTATGAGGGATTTTTATCTTTTTTATAATCCGATATAGATGAATATAGAACATATGGTATTAGACCGAACACTACAATAATTTGTATGGGTCCCAGGAAAGATAGCCCCTCATTCCAAAGACCAATTATAAGCCAACCAATACCCCATAAAGAAAAAATAATTGAAGCAAATAAATCATAGTGGAGATTTTTGTCCGTTTTTTTATTAACGATTACTATAGTTGTTAAAAGAATTAGCGTAATAAGTAATAACCAAGAATAAGTGTCCATTATTTATGAATCCTCCTTTATTAACAATAGCCTCAGCATGCTCAGTTTCAGGTGCCTTAGTGACTATATCCATTGACGCCCCTCCCTAGGTTTCAGTCTTCAATCTTACTGAACTGTGATAATAAAAAATGAACGTTAGAGCTATTGTTAATAATAGTGATCCACCAAAGATATAAACGCCACCCCAGTAAGTAGACATGCCTGTTACAGTCCATACTTGATAAGGAATGAAAATGATCAGAGTGACGATAAACGTTCCCCATAGCATAGATATGATATTCTGTTTAGCTTCTTTTAGTACAGAAAATCCGTCAGTATAATTGATTTTAGAAAGTTGCCTCGTTGCGATTAATAATAAAGTGATTGCGGCGATAAGCAAGACATAATCCATTCACTGTACCCCCGATTAACATTCTTCTTACACCATTTTTACATTTTTTTCCTTTAAGTCCAGTCCTTATTATAAAAACAACCCATAGCCTATAGTACCTAATATAAGTATTAACAGAATAACCAGCGTTACTTTCCAGTTTAAACCACCGACCAAATCCACCAGACTTCCAAATTCAGCTCTCTCTGATGAATCTTTCAAATTACCAAGGGGATTACCTTGCCATTCATCTTGTCTTATTCGTTCTCTTCTTTCTTCTGGTGTTTCTTTGTCTTCTTTCATTTCGCACACTCCATTCAATGAGATATAAATTTATACATATGATTCTTCCACTTAATGATTGTTTGAAATAAATTTTCCAAAGAGTAATAGATGTAAATATAACAGTGAAGCTATGATGCCGAATACAAAAATATTAAATGTTGTACTTGAAAGCCCTGTAGATGATAAGCCAATAAACAGCATGACATTACAAACGATTCCGCCAAACAGATATAAGGTCACTGAGAAGATGTATTGATACGATTGAATACGTTGAATAAGATGGTCTGCAACGATCGAAAAGGGTGTGCCAAATATGAGACAAATAGTGGCTGTCACTAAGAAATAGCCCCAAAAATATTCCCAAACATTTCCGAATGCCGATAAACTGATCGAAAAAATAATAGCTGTTACTAGACCAACAGTGACTCTTTTTAAGATTTTCACCATTAACACGCCTCTTCTAAAAGTTACCGACATTTTAACATAAAATAACAATTAATAAGCTTCATTATTAAAATCTATGCGCTAAAAATTGTAGAAGAAGCAGTTTCGTTTACATACCTATAGGGGGTATGATACTCTTAGTTTAGATAAGGTGGTGACGATATGAGTCAAACTGAAACATTGCAGTCAATAGAAGAGGTTAGAGCGTTTGTCGCGGAGAACGATAATGCGTTGTTATTTATATCGAGCCAAGGGTGTAGTGTGTGTTCAGCGTTATGGCCGCGCATACAAGACGAATTAGAAACGTATGACAATATCGCCCTCGGGTATGTCGACGTGGATGAGGTAAAAGAAGTATCAGGCGAATATCTCGTCTTTACGGCCCCGATTACGTTGGTGTTCCAAGATCAAAAAGAAGTGATGCGTGAAGATCGCTTTATGCGAATGGAAGCGTTTAGCGAAAAGATGGACTTGATGTTAACGTAAAAAATTTTAACCATTTAAATACTATACGGGGGTATAGTAAAAGGAAGGATGTTTATCAAATGAGCGAATATTTACATGACGAACCTGTTGTACCGCGAACGGATGATGAAAAAGAAAAGCTTATGAACCGTCTGAAGCGAATCGAAGGGCAAGTGCGCGGTATTCAAAATATAGTCGAAGAAGATCGCTATTGTGTCGATATATTAGTCCAAATTAGCGCGATTCAATCAGCGCTTAAAAACGTCGGTTTCTCCGTCACCGAACGTCATATTAACCACTGTGTGACTGATGCGATTCAAAAAGGGGAAGGCGACGAGACGATTCAAGAGTTAATGGACGTCTTAAAACAGTTTTCGAAGTAAGGAGGGACAACTATGAGTGAGAAAGAACATGCAGATTTAACCGTGACAGGGATGACGTGTGCAGCTTGTTCGACGCGTGTTGAAAAAGTCCTCAATAAAATGGACGGTGTTGATGCGCAAGTGAACTTAACGACGGAAAAAGCAGCGGTCGATTATGACCCTGAACAAACGTCGATGGATGATATTACGAATAAAATCGAAAAAGTCGGCTATGGCGTGCTAAAAGAAGAAGCGGACCTCGATGTGTACGGCATGACGTGTGCAGCTTGTTCGAGCCGGATTGAAAAAGTGTTAAATAAACAAAACGGTGTTGAGACAGCGAGTGTGAATTTAACGACAGAATCTGCGTCGATCCAATACAATCCAGGTATCATTGATCCAGATACGTTAATCGAAAAGATCCAAAAGCTCGGCTATGACGCTGCCCCGAAAGCGGAAGCTGAGGAGAAAGAATCGTACAAAGAACAAGAACTCAACAAACAGAAGACGAAGTTAATCGTATCAGCAGCGTTGTCAGCGCCATTACTCCTGACGATGTTTGTGCATTTATTTAACATGTCGATTCCAGCGATTTTTATGAATCCATGGTTTCAGTTTGCCTTAGCGACACCCGTTCAATTTGTGATTGGCTGGCAGTTTTACGTCGGTGCGTATAAAAACTTACGTAACGGCGGGGCGAACATGGATGTGCTTGTTGCGTTAGGTACGAGTGCGGCTTACTTTTACAGTTTATCAGAAGGGATTCGCACGATCGGCAATCCTGGTTATGATCCGCATTTGTATTATGAAGCGAGCGCCGTCATTATTACGCTCATTTTATTCGGTAAATATTTAGAAACGCGTGCGAAAACGCAAACGACAAACGCGTTGTCGTCGTTATTGAGCTTGCAGGCGAAAGAAGCACGTGTTTTACGTAACGGCGAGGAAGTGATGACGCCAGTAGAAGATGTGGTTGTTGGCGATCATCTGATTGTGAAACCAGGTGAGAAGATACCCGTAGACGGTACGGTCGTCAGCGGCTCGACGTCGATTGACGAATCGATGATTACAGGTGAATCGATGCCCGTTGAAAAAGAGACGGATTCGACCGTGATCGGTTCGACGATCAACCAAAACGGTGTGATTGAAATGGAAGCGACGAAGGTTGGTAAAGATACCGCTCTTGCGTCGATCGTCAAAGTCGTTGAAGATGCACAAGGGTCAAAAGCGCCGATTCAACGTTTAGCTGACGTTATTTCCGGCTATTTCGTACCGATTGTCGTCGGGATTGCCGTGGTCACGTTTATCACGTGGATCACACTTGTTCAACCTGGTCAGCTCGAACCAGCACTCGTGGCGGCGATTGCGGTGTTAGTGATTGCGTGTCCATGTGCGCTAGGCCTTGCGACACCGACGTCTATTATGGTCGGGACAGGGAAAGCTGCTGAAAATGGTATTTTATTCAAAGGTGGCGAACATTTAGAGCGCACGCATGAACTCGACACCATCGTACTTGATAAAACGGGTACGATTACGAAAGGGAAGCCTGAAGTAACAACATTTACAGGTGACCACGAGACGTTACAGTTACTCGCAAGTGCCGAGAAAGGCTCTGAGCACCCGCTCGCCCAAGCGATTGTGGCATATGCGACAGAAGAAGAGGTCATGTTAAGCGACACTGAACAATTTCAAGCTGTGCCTGGGCATGGCATTGAAGCAACAGTGTCAAACAAAACCATTCTTGTCGGTAATCGCAAACTGATGCAAGATCATAGCGTCGTAATTGGTGATGCTGAACAAACGTTAATCGAAATGGAAGAAGCGGGTGAGACCGCGATGTTGATCGCCGTAGACGGAGAATACCGTGGTATCGTCTCTGTGGCGGACACGATTAAAGAAACGGCCCCTGACGCGATTAAAGCATTACAATACCAAGGGTTAACGGTAATGATGCTGACAGGTGATAACGAGCGTACGGCTCGAGCGATTGCGAAACAAGTTGGCATTGACGACACGATTTCTGAAGTCCTGCCAGAAGATAAAGCAGAAAAAGTGAAAGAACTCCAACTTCAAGGTCACAAAGTCGCGATGGTTGGCGATGGGGTGAACGACGCACCAGCCCTTGCGATTGCGGATATCGGAATTGCGATCGGTACCGGAACCGAAGTTGCGATTGAAGCGGCCGACATTACGATTTTAGGCGGCGAATTGCAGCTGATTCCGAAAGCGATCAAGATCAGTCATGCGACGATCCGCAACATTCGCCAAAACCTATTCTGGGCATTCGGCTATAACACGGCAGGTATTCCTGTCGCAGCGATCGGTCTCCTTGCTCCCTGGGTTGCAGGCGCTGCCATGGCATTAAGCTCGGTTAGTGTTGTGACGAATTCGCTAAGACTTAAACGTTCTAAGATATAAGATACACCCCGTTCAGCTTCAGCTGAACGGGTTTCTTTTAGTGGTTTGAATTTATGAGATAAATGGATGAATTTATTTCATAAGTTCATCCATTTATTTAATAAGTAGCGGAACTAATTTAAAAAGTGAGCGCTGCGCATAGAATAAAAAGGAATTGAATTTAACTGAAAAGTATGTCATTTTATAATAACAAAAGACACACGCACAGGAGGGGATAAGGTTGGACCATGCGAAAACGATTGCGTCCTATATTGATGCTAAACAGGATCAGTTCATTCAAATGAGTGATGATTTATGGGCATTCGCGGAAACGGCTTTCGAAGAAGTCGAGTCTGCCCATTATATTGCAAGTAGCCTTGAACAAGAAGGATTCACTGTGACACGAGGGATTGCAGGCATGTCGACTGCGTTTGTCGCAGAATACGGATCAGGGGAACCCGTTGTCGCATTTCTAGGCGAATATGACGCGTTAGAAGGGTTAAGCCAAGAACGCGGGGCGACAGAACACCAGCCGATCGTACAAGGTGGCAGTGGCCATGGCTGTGGTCATAATTTACTCGGAACAGGCTCTTATGCGGCGGCGATTGCGGTTAAAACGTATATGGAAGAACACGGTTTAGAAGGAACCGTCCGTTATTACGGTTGCCCTGCAGAAGAAAGCGGGGACGGGAAAGCTTTTATGGTAAAAGAAGGCGTGTTTGATGATGTCGATTTTGCGCTCTGTTGGCACCCCGCCCCAGTAAATTCAGTGTTACGCCTTAATGTGCTAGCCGTCCAACAAGTATTTTTCCGGTTTAAAGGACAATCCGCGCACGCTGCGGCGAGTCCACACTTAGGTCGAAGCGCGCTCGATGCCGTCGAACTCATGAACGTTGGCGTCAATTACTTACGCGAACATATCGTCCAGAACGCGCGTCTACATTACGCCGTAACGAATACAGGTGGAAATGCACCGAATGTGGTGCAATCTGAAGCGGAAGTACTTTATCTCGTTCGCGCCAGTAATGTCAAAGAAGCACATGACATTTTCGAACGCGTGAAAAATGTCGCAGAAGGTGCCGCGCAAATGACCGAAACCGAAGTCGAAGTCCATTTTGACAGTGGATCGAGCGACCTTGTTCGAAACGACACACTCGATGATGCGATTCAAGCAAGTCTAGATACGATCGAACCACCGACTTACTCAGAAGACGAAAGAACCTTTGCCGAAACGATTCGCAGCACCCTATCAGAAGCCGAGCAAAACACATACTGGGCAAATGACTTAGACGGCCATACCCTTACCGATTTCATCGTCGACCGCAAACAAATTCACGAACAAACCGGATCAACCGATGTCGCTGACGTCAGCTGGGTCACCCCAACCACTCAATGCCTAACAACCTGCTTCGTCAACGGCACATCACTCCACTCCTGGCAAGCCGTTTCACAAGGTGGTACATCTATCGGCCACAAAGGCATGTTGTACGCCGGCAAAATTATGGCCGCCGCTGCGATTGATGTAATGCAAGATAAAACGAAACTAGAGAGAGCGAAGGAAGAGCTACAACAAAGAACCGCGAAACAAGGGTATATCTCGCCAATTGGTGATGGTGCTAAGCCTGGGCCAGTGATCTAAAATGAACCGACCTAATGGGAGTTAGGTCGGTTTTGTCATTGTTAAGGTCCACCATTAAAACTTATTAGTGGTGGATTTTATAATGAACTTAGCCACTTAAGTCATAAAAAACGCCATGTGAATTTCATGTTATATTGAAGTTAACCACAACACTCAATAAAGGAATGAAATCACATGACGCCATTTAATGATAACATGCCCCGCACTAAGGGCAAACACTTAAGCGCGGATGAACGGTCAAAAATCCAAGTGTTAAAGCAGGAAGGCTATTCTCACCGTCAAATCGCCAAAGTATTAGGCTGTGCGCCGCAAACAATCAATAATGAGATTAAACGGGGTTCGGTGACGCAAGCAAGAGAACAGAAACAAAATGGCAAAACATACCGCTATACGCATCCCGTTTATTTCCCAGATGTCGGCCAACGTCAGTACGAAGAAAATCGGTTAAACTGCGGGCGTATACCGAAATGGGTTGGTATCCCTACATTCATAGAATGGGCGGATACCAAGATGCTTCAGGACGGATGGTCTCCAGACGCTGTCGTCGGTTATTTGAAAGTCCATTTTCCGTATGCCCAAGCCTTACTACCGTGCACTACCACACTCTATCATTGGATCAACATCGGCATTATGCGGACGAAGAATATTGACCTGCTTGAGAAAGTCAGTCGCGCACCTAGAAAGACCGGGCGGCACGGTAAAGAAAATAAGCGCAAGTTAGGTACTTCCATTGAAGAGCGGCCGAAACATATTGAAGACAGAGCAGAGTTCGGACACTGGGAAATTGATACGGTACTGGGCGTTAAAGGTGAAGATGATGAGGTATTACTCACCTTGGCCGAGCGTAAAACACGGTTTGAATGCGTTATTAAAGTCGACCGAAAGGATGCATCATCGATTTCAAAAGCCGTTCAGTCACTGGCCGAGCGAACCGGCACAGACATGCGCGCCATGTTTAAAACCATCACGTCAGATAACGGGTCGGAGTTCAGCACGTTAGAAACGGATTTAAAAGAAACGACCCAAGTCTATTTTAGTCATCCCTATGCATCTTATGAACGCGGCACCAGCGAAAATCAGCACAAATTGATTCGACGGTTTATACCGAAAAGTCACCCCATCAGTCAAGTGAGTCAGCAACAAACCTTACGCGTACAAACGTGGATGAATACCTATCCGCGGAAACAGCTCAATTATCGCACGCCACAGGAAGCACTCATGACAGAGGTCAAGGCAATAGCTTAGATAGTTGTGACATTTCGCTCCCCCCTAGGGGGGAGAGCGTCAACTCTCTTCATCTATTCACAATCTCCCCATAGCAGGGGCTGGCCCAGTGGCTAACTTGTACTTGAAATTTAGGAAAACTTATTAGTTTCATTAACTAGGTAATCAACGACACTTTAGGTGATTTTATCTATTAAAGGCTTTAACCACTTAACTAGAAATTTTCATTAAACTTTAAAAAATGAGCATTATTGTTTAAACAATCTCTAAATTTACTAAACAAATGACTACAAATTAGGTCATTTTTGAACAAATTGCGATTTTACTTTTGAAAGTAATTTAACTAATATAAATATAAATTTATATTAGGGAGAGGTTCATGTGAGAATTGAAGAAGAAGCTCGAGTAAGCACTAAAACGATGGCGGTATTACCTTATGAGTTTTCAGAAGGTATTTATGGTTCTTATGTTGTTGATCAAGATGATGAATTTTATAGTTATTCGACACCCAAGCAATTAATAAATGAAGCCTGTCATTACTATTTTTGTAGTTTAAAAGGCCGTCTTGAAGGGACAAGGAAAGTGTTCGGTATTAATAGAAAACTTCCTATCGTCATTGAACCATCATGTAATATGTATTTTATGCCGACAACGTCACCGCTTTCACATGACTGTGCTTGGATTTCGCATGGTTATGTGGAAAGCTTGGAAAGACTATCGACTAAAGAAACGTGTATTAAGTTTAACGGAGGCAAGGCGTTAACCGTTCCATATTCTTATAATTCATTAAATAATCAACTGTTTAGAACTGCTCAGTATCGGCATATGATTACTGATCGTTTGTCAAAACCATCTCTATAAACAGTTAAAAAGTAACAAAAACCGTGTGATAATCATATAATTGATCTATCACACGGTTTTATTATTTAATCGTAATCCCATTCAAATACCTTCTTACTTCTCCATCAATTTTTTCTTCATCATACAACTCATCATACATCACCGTCTCAAATACTAACCCATGGATAAAGATTGTTAATGTATTCGCGGCTTCATCGATTGATTCGTCCTCACTTAAGTACCCATTCTCACTCAGCATGGTCACAATCTCTTTGGCAAAGCTGTAGTTGACTTCGCGGGATTTGTTTTTGGCTTCATGGTAGTCGGGGTTCATGGTGGCCATGATGGAGAATTTCATCCAGATATCGTTTTCCATGCGTTCTTCTTCGGTGCTGGCTTGGACGATTTGTTTGATCATACGGACGGCGTTGTCGAAGACGCTTTCGTCGTTATGTTGGTCGATTTCATCCATGCGGGCTTTGAACCGACTGTAAATCTCTTCGATTGCATCAATATAAATATCCCCTTGTTTCGGGAAGAAGTGCTGGACAGATCCAAGTGATAGGTCAGCTTCTTTGGCGATTTCTCGTAGTGTTGCTTTCTCGAAGCCAGAGCGGTGTACGATGCGGAACATCGCTTCTATAATATGATCTTTTCGTTCGGTGTGATCGATTTTTTTTGGCATTGAAAAACGCTCCTTGCTTTTTTAAGTCAAACGTATTATAATAAATTTAGGTCAGTTGACTTAAATAAAAGGCGGTGATGGTATGGAAAATGTAATCCTTCAAGTGTTGTTTGTGTTCTTTGTTAGTATGGTACCGTTTTTGGAAGTAGCTTTAACTGTCCCAATGGGGATTATCGTCTTTGACTTTTCACCACTCGTAACGCTCACAATCGCTGTGCTCGGTAATGCGGTCAGTGTGCTAATCTTTATCTTTTTCGGATCGACCATTAAAGCTGGTTTCCATAAACTGAAACAAAAATGGCGGAAACGCGAAACGACTTCGGCTGCGGTCAATCCTAAAATAAAAGCGACCTTCGAACGTTACGGTGCACTTGGCGTTTGTTTCGTCTCGTCACTCCTGTTTAGTAGCCAGGTCGGTGCGAGTACCGTTGCGACATTCGGCATATCGAAACGCAAAATATTCGTCTGGACGAATCTTGGTATGATGACCTTAGCTGTCACTATGGCAACCTTGTCCGTCTTTGCTGAAGAATTCGTCGTCACCATCGTCAACTTATCATAAATTATAGAAGAAAAGCGGATGGAAAACAATGTTCGGCCATATAAAAACGCTCAGACTCGCTCTGAGCGTTTTACATATAATGAGATTAATCTTCGTTAGGTAGCAAGACGACTTTGCCGAGTTTGCCTGATTCTTTAAAATAAACTTGAGCATCTTGCGCTTCTTCTAATGGAAAGGTTCGATCTATAACAGGTTTGATTTGGCCATCTGAAATCGCCTGAAGCATCCGTCGGTATTCGTCTCTTCTCCCTAAGACGGAACCGTACATCGTAATATGTTTTAAATATAGCGTTCGAAAATCTAGGTTCGTCGTTTGACCACCAGCAGATCCTGATATGCAGAATTTGCCGCCCTTCTTGAGTGCCTCGAGCGACGTTGAGAATAAAGGATCCCCCACCACATCTAATACCGAATCAATCGGTCCACCATTGCTGTCTATAATGTCATCAACAAGGCGATCGGATCGATAAGAAAGAACATGAGTAGCGCCTAACGCCTTCATCTCATCGGCTAAACGTAAATCTCCTACAATCGCAATCACCTTAGCAGAGAACACGTTCGCAGCGATTTGAACGTTCAAAGAGCCAACGCCGCCATTAGCACCTGTCACCATGATGGTTTCGCCAGGTTGAATGTCGAGTTGTTCGTTCATATGCCATGCGGTTAAACCACTCACTGAAAACACCGCACTTTCCGTATAGTCAGGTAGTGGCATGTTAAAACATAATTCCGCTGGCCACACGACATATTCCGCATACCCACCATCATACTCTGATCCGATGAAAGACATATCATTAGCGATATGTTCAGATCCATCGTCGCCACTCGATGTGAAAGGGAAGAGAACGACATCTTTTCCGTTCATAGACGAATCAACAGCATCCCCGATATCGACGATTGTTCCCGCTATATCAGAACCTGGTATCCGAGGGAATTGCACGCCTTCAGGTCGCCAACCTGATGCTGAACCAGCCCCATAAGCTCCTTCTCGCATCCAGATTTCGGTATTATTTATGGCGCAAGCTTTGATTTTTACTAATACTTCATTCGCTTTTGGTATTGGCACATCTTTCGTTACGGTTTGTAGTTGCTCAATCCCACCATATCCCGTCACTTGTACAGCCCTCATTATTGAACGCCTCCTTACACACTAGTATCATGTTTAGTATTGATGAATGAAAGCGAATTATGTGTGAAGGATAACTGATAACCCTCGGCTTCGAGTCAGTACGTTGGATAAGCAATTTAGGATTTAAGTACAAACATTTAAATTGTGAGCGATGACTTGTCTAGCACTCTGCTCTTCATTATTTATTGTTATATCAATTTTTATTTGCTTCATAAGTACCATTCACACAAAAGTATTGAAGGACTGCAAATGATGTATTTTGCAAGAGAAAAATACATAGTTTTGCAATCAAAAATACATAAGATTGCCAGCCCTTTTTCGCTATTCTTGATTAGATAGTGCGTGCTTCACTCTAAAGCTATCTCCAGTGAAGTTTAGTACATGCGCATGGTGGATCACGCGATCCACTAAGGCAGCTGTTAAACGTGAATCTGAAAATATCCGGTTCCATTGACTAAATTCTAAATTGGACGTGATCATTAAGCTTTTTTGTTCATACCACTCAGAGATGAGTTGAAATAACAGCTCTGCTCCTTCTTTTCCGAATGGAATGTATCCCATTTCATCTAATACGATTAAATCAACCGTTTTAAACTTGTTCCTAAAGTTTCGTAATTTTCCGTCTTGCCACGCTCTATCTAATTGATCAACGAGATCTGAAACACGGAAGAATCGGACCTCAAAACCATTTCGACAAGCCTCCCGGCCTAACGCTGTTGCTAGATGGGTTTTACCTGTTCCTGGTGCTCCTGTTAAGATGACATTTTCGACGCGTTTGATAAAACTGAGGGAAATCAGTTCATCTTTATCTAATTGTTGAGGAAAATGGATATGGCTTCCCCAATGATAATCATCCAGTTCTTTAACATGTAAGAACTTCGCCTTCTTCATTAAGCGGTCCGCTCTGGCTTCCTCCCTTAAAGCGAATTCCTTTTCAAATAGCTCTTTTAAAAATTGCTCTTTTGTTTCAAATGGTATTGATTCATAAACGTCTGCTACATACGCTAATCTTAGTGACTTGCACATGGCTTTAATATCCCGCGTCATGTTGACTCACCCCTTGGAATGTTTTGATCATAAAGGCTCCAGTCAACATCATATGGATGGTCGTCGTGTTCAGGTTGTAGATCGTTATCTATTAAGTCATAAAATTGATCATTAATTTGTTCCATATCATGTTGGGCCAATTGATGAATCAACCAACGCAGCCTTTCTTTTCTTAAACGATGATCCTCAATCCGGATATATTCAAATATTCGAACCGGCAAGTATGGTTGGTAACGTGAATACTCTATGGCTCTTGGCTTATCCAGCCAAGAGGATAGAATACCTTGCCAAGGAATTTGTCTTCTTTTATGCATATACGGTCTAACATCTTTCATAAGGATCTCTCCGTTAGGAGATGTGACTTTAAATTGATCCCAATAAAGCACTAATCGAACTTGTCCAAAATTATAGCTCTTAGGTACATGTACTTTGACTTGGTCGACCACAATTTCCCCATATTTATTAGCTTTCACCCATTTTTCTTTAAATATCGGATAATCTTGATCAGGAAGATGAAGCATGTGTTGATGTTCATCTTGATAAAGGTCTTCAATTGTTTGTTGTTTTACATAATGTTGGCGTTGGCGATCTTGTGTCAGTTGGTCCTCCAACCAGTCTGTGAGTTGTTCATATGACGTCATGACAGGTGCAGGTGTTGTGAAATTATATCGAATATAACCAACTTTATTTTCGACATGACCTTTTTCATGGCCACTATAGGGATTACAAGCTTGAATCTCACAACCATAATATGCTGAAAATTGATGGAGTTCATGGGTGAATTCAACTTCCTGATGGCGTCCCCTAGGTTTAATAACAGCTGCTTTTAAATTATCAATTCTTAGCACTCTAGGAACGGCTCCCATTTGTTTAAAAATAGTTTCTAGCCCTTTTAAGAAACATTCTTGGTTTTCACTTGGTAACGGAACACAAAAAGTTGCGTTGCTATAAGGTAAACTAAGGGACAAACCATGAACATCGACATATTGACCATCTTTAACAGCTTCTAACAAGCCAAAATCAACTTGCGCTTCACCTGGAGGATGTTGTAACCTTTCGTACCCCTTATCCTTCGTGGAATCATCGTTGATCTTTCCTTCACGCCAGTCTTTAATAAAATGGCAAACGGTACGATATGAGCCTTCAAAGCCAATGGCTTGTAATTGTGCAAAAATAGCTTTATTCGTACGACGCTTTTTGTAAGGTAGTTTATAATCTTCTATAAGCCAATCCGATACGATCTCACCCCATCCTTCTTCATGCATCATGCCTTGTTTGGGTTGCACGTTTTCTTGAGGCACCCAATCCTTATCGGCGTACTTTTTAGCTGTACGCCAATTAATACCAAGCATTTCAGCGATTGAATTGACGGATTTTGATTTTTGATTTCGTAAAACTTTGATACAATTAATTTCAGACATTGCCAGCATTCCTTTCAACCTCCACTGTTTAATTGATTCGACACCAATAACAGTAGTGGTATTTGATTGGGCTGGCAAGTCTTTTTTTTTGATTGCAGTGTTGTGTACTTTTTAGTTGCAAACTTCTGTACTTTTATTTTGCATTACACAACAGTGACGATTTAGCAGCTGGCTTTAAATATATAAAGAATTCTTTAGTGCCTAAAATGATTTTCTCAATTGTGTTCGTTAATATTGCTATGGCTATTATGACGACAAATCTTCCTGCATTTTCTCTATTAAAAGGGGATGGACTAGAAGCAGTTTACGGTACTTATTTAGCATCAATGTCCCTTGGTATTATGGTGGGAACGATGATTACACCGAAGTTGAAAGATATAGATTTTGGGAAACTGATAATATTTGCATACTTCGGGACAGGGATTGTTTGGATTGGAACAGCTATATTACCGATGGTGGTATCCATTCCGTTATTTAGTATTGGAGCAATTTCAATTGGTGTACTTAATATATGTGTATTTTCTTCGATTCAAAAGCAAGTGGAAACCGAGTACATTGGAAGAGTGATTACTCTGATGACAAGTGCAGCCTCTTTAGGTATACCTTTAGGAGGATTAATTGGTGGTGTATTAGGTGACGTTTTTACACCTATTATTCCAGTATTAATATGCGGAGTTTCCATGATCATATTTAGTATAATGTGGGGCAGTAGCACAGTGTTACGTAAATTACCTAGCATTGATCATGTTAACTTATTTAGAAGTAGTGAAACAAAATAGATTGGTAAAGAAAAACTACCTTGCTTTGCCAAGCAAGGTAGTCAGAACGAAAACACCAAAGATTAATCACAACCTACACCTTGTAGCGTTTCGGTTGCTCAGCAGGATGTTCGCAGCATCCTGCTTTTTTAGTTTATGCGTGTCTAGAACGTTGTATACGTATTTTCTTATCTAATAAAAATATACTGTTTCTTTGATTTATTGTCAATATATAAGGGAAGAACACTTTGATAATGAGTCTAAAATAACCTCACGATGAAAATAATCAAAAATTGTTTAATTAGTTAACCGTTATTATTTCTCCATCGCTCATTTTCACCACTCTGTCTGTATACTCTAACATTTCTTCTTCATGTGTAACGATTAATGTCATCATTTCTAAAGAGTGTGTTAATTCTTGAATTAACTGCATGATATCGTTTGATTTTTTGGAATCTAGACTTGCAGTCGGCTCATCCGCAAAAAGTACTTTTGGTCTATGAATGATGGCGCGAGCCACAGCTATTCGTTGTTTCTCACCACCTGATAGTGAAGCAGGGTAGGCGCTTTGACGATGAGTCATTTCAACTTTTTCTAATACATTTTTTATTTCGTTTTGTTTATCGTATTTACTTCCTTTTACTTCAGCTATATCTAACATCAAAGAAAGTTGTTCTTCGACGGTTAAAAAAGGAACGAGATGAGATTGTTGAAAAACAAAACCGTATTGCTGAGCTCTAATTTTTCTTATTTGTTCAGGCTTTAATTCTACTAAGTTTTGATGGTCGAATATGATGCGTCCTTTCGATAAGGGTTGAAGGCTTGCTGCTATTGAAAGGATTGTACTTTTTCCTGAGCCAGAAGAACCTATCAGTGCCGTTACTTCTCCTTTGTTGAGTGTTAAGTTAACTCCTTTTAATACTTCTTCTTCTACTTCCCCGTTCATAAATGATTTTCTCACTTGTTCTAATTGTAATTGACTCATAGTTAAGCCTCCCCTTGTTGTATTGCTTGTAATGGATCAATTCTTTTAATTTGAATTCCTGATAGAGTCGCTCCCATAAATCCTACGACAATGAATAAGATTGATAGTTGTATAGTTGAAGTTAGTGGTAAACTATATGGCATAGAAGTAGGTGCTATGGATTGAAACACTTGGCTCAATAAGGCAGAACTAATAAGTGCACTTACTGTAATTATCCCCATCTGAGTCCATATCATGGTATATAGAGTATTTGTGCGAATACCTAAGGCTTTAAGAATTCCATACATCCCCAATTTCTGGACATTCATCATATAAAAGAATATAGCAAATAACATGCCACTAATAATTATTAAAAACCATACAATCATATTAAGAGTCATTTGCTCTGCTTGGTAGCTCGGTATAGTGTTTAAAAATTCACTATTACTGTATGCATTTAAACCATCAATGTCTTTATTAGAGATAGGACTAAAGACGATCTGAAATGCTTGGGTTCTAAACAGGTTATTAAAATCGTTTTGGTTGATTAATACGACTGGCGAATGATTAAATCTCGCATCATCTACAAAACCGGCGACTTCAAAACTGTTTTCAGACTGTCGGAAGGATAACTGGTCTCCAGCCTTTATCCCTTCCTTTTTTAATGAATGGTCAAGAACAATCTCTCCATTATCTATATTTTGATAATACTTGTTATCAGTATAAGTCATGAGTGAGACGTTTTTTTGTTTATTTGAATCAATCTTTAAATTTCCCATTTGAAGCGAAAATGCGAAAGAGTCTCCGCCATTTTCTAACAACTGCATCTGTTTCTTTTCATCTATACGCGATTGTGCGTAGGAATTATTAGAATCCTCGGCCATATAAAACGTTCCATCCGGGAAATTTTTTATCAAAGACATGTTATCCTGAGATAGCCCATTCGCTAAACCCGATATGATAAATGTCAATAAACTAATAAGTAATATAATAGACCCTACTATAGAAAACTTCGCTTTATTGTTCTTTATTTCTTTCCAAGCTAAAATCACTATGATCATCCCTCTCAAAAAAACCTTTTGTTTTACTTACTGATTATGATAAATCAGCTAAGTGAACAAAAGGTTAATAAAATATTACAATCGTGGAAAGATGATTTTAAATGTTGTGCCTTTCTCTAATTGACTATAAATATAGATGTTCCCTTCATGTAGTTCGATAACTTCTTTAACTATGGATAAACCTAATCCTGTACCTTGGTTTGTCCTAGTTCTGGCTGAGTCACCACGGTAGAAACGGTCAAAGATTTGACTTTGCTCATTTGACTTAATCCCTACTCCTGAATCAGTAAATTCAATTGCTAACTGATTGTTTGTTTTTTCCGCCTTAATTTCAATAGATCCACCAGGTTCATTATATTTGATGGCATTAGTCAATAAGTTTTCCCAAACCGTATATAACAGATCAGGGTTTCCTTTTACTGTTATATCTTCAAGAGAGTAGGTCAAGGACAATTCATTCTCATTTATAAGCCAATAGTATTTATGAAGAAGACTTTGTATTTGTTCAGAAATATTAATCTCCTTTATAGAATACGTGTGACTGTTTGGTTCAAGTGATGATAATGTCAATAACTGTTTAGATAATATGGACATTCTTTCTGTTTCCTCTTGAATCACTTCTAAATATGAGTTTTTCTCTTCATCAGACAATGTACTATTTTTCAAGAGACGACTGTATCCTTGAATGTTTAATAATGGGGTTTGAATATCATGTGAAACATTGGATACAAATGATTTTCTAACTTCATCTAAGTCTTCGAGTCGTGAAGTCATGTCCTTGAAGTTTTGTGCTAATTGGCCAATCTCATCATTTCTATGAATATCTAGGTTAACATTAAATCCATTTTCGCCTATTTCATTTGTTGCATGAGATAATTGACGCACAGGACGTATAAGAATAGCTGCCCAAATTAAAACAGCTATCAAGCTAAGTATAAATATAGCTAAAGCCATCCAACCTAACAAAATGTGGAGTTCATTGAATAAAAGTTTAATGTTGGGTCTCAAGAAAAGTGCGTATTGTGTACCATTATGACGAAAAGGTACTCCTACAGAGTTTTGTAATTCGTTTGCGAAGAACCCTGTTACAAAAGTGCCTTTAGGAAAATCTCTCATTCCATGATAAGAATCACCATTGAGTACTTTTTCTATTGCTTTTGTTGGTAAATTCTTTTCATCAAATTGCCCTCCATAAAATTCTTTGTCCCCTTGTTGGTTCACGACTAGCAATTGATAACCAGTTGAAGCAGTGTGTGTAAAAAACTGGTTAAGATCATCTTGAGTCTCAGCGTAATTTGCTATACCAGTGACAATCTCCATGTTCTTTGAATCGTTCTCAGGCTTTAAGCTATTTTGGTAATAACTATTCGCAATGAAAAATCCTATAAGTGAACTAGCAATCATGATAAGCAGAGTGATAAATAAAAATTTAGTATATAAAGATTTCATCATGAAGCCACCTCTAATTTATACCCAACCCCACGAACCGTTATGATTTCTATGGTTGATGTAACCTTTTCTAACCTTTGTCTGATTCTTTTTATATGAACATTTACAGTTCTTTCGTCACCTTCAAACTCAAGCCCCCAAATATTTTCAATTAAGTAATCTCGATTAAATACTTGGTTAGGTCGTGAAGCTAATAATGCTAATAACTCAAATTCCTTTAAAGGCATGATCATACGTTGATTGCCAATTTGTACTTCATAGTTTCTTTTATCAATTTTTACATCATTTATTTGGATCACATCATTACTGAGGTTGTTGTATCTTCTTAGAACTGCTTGAATCCGAAATACGAGTTCTTTTGGTTCAAATGGTTTGACGACATAATCATCTGTACCCGAAATGTATCCTTTTTCTTTGTCGTGTAACTCCCCCTTTGCCGTGAGTAATATGACAGGAATATGATACATATTTTTGATTTTTTGAGTCAGTGTGAACCCGTCCATTTTTGGCATCATCACATCTACTATCGCAAGGTCTATGGGAGTTTGTTCAAAAATATCCAATGCTTCAAAACCATCTATTGCTTTGTAGGTAAAAAAACCAGAATCTTTTAAAGTCACCTCTACAAGATTGAGTATATAAGGATCGTCGTCAATAATTAAGATATTAGTCATTGTGATCACCCTTTCTATTCCATATTAAATATAGGTTCTATTGGACTATCTTACAGCCTAAAAGTGAACAGAAGATTAATTAGAAAGTAAAAATTATCACAGTAAATGATTAAATCTTACCAAAAATATGGCTCTTCACTATTAATTGTAGTTTTTTCTCCCTCTAACGACAAATTCCTTTAAAACAACTGAGATTGATGAAGTTGATGAGTTTTTATCGACAAACAATCCTGCATGGAGAGAGTGATAGTGTAACTGAATAGTCATTTAATTGATATTTTTTGAACGGAGGTTTAATAAGTTGATACATAAAATAGTGTGGGAGCATTTAGAAGACTTTGAAATGGTGTATATATCTGTTCCGAGTTTAGAAGCCTCTAAAGTAGAGCAAAGTTATACTATCTACAGCGTAATGGAAACATTGGGGAGTTCCTGTATCCAAGTTACGGCTTTGAATCAATTATTTACGTGGATGATAATGGATTTGTTACGTTTTATCCTGAATTATTTGAACGCAGATTTAAGCTTGAAACGTAATTTTTCCATCATATTTAATCAGATCATGTTTTATATGAAAAGTGAAGTGAAAAAAATGAACCAACATTGGACGAATATTTATTACCACCTACATTATCCACATGATGAGAAGATAACGCACCAAGTGATTCGTATTCTTCAGCATGTGCAAAAACAGCCTAATGTAGGGGTTAATGATATAGCAAATTATATTAATGTGTCACAGAATACCGCTTCAGAACATGTTAAACGAATGATCGATAAAGGCCTTTTGAAGAAAAGCAGGAGTCAATCGGACGAACGGAAAGTGATACTCTGTTTAACTGAGAAGGGAGAAGAAGTTTTGTTTAGAAATACGAGTCTAGACGAGGAGAAATTGAATCATATTTTTAAGTCATTAAGCACTGAAGAGAAGGAATTGATTACAGAAGCATTTGAAATTTTAGGGGAGAGATCAAAGCAATGTTTGTCGTCATGAAGATATTAGTATCTGCTATAGCAATTGGTATTGTTTCAGAGATTGCAAAAAGGTTTCCTGTATATGGTGGCATTATTGCTGCATTACCGTTAGTCAGTTTGTTAAGCATTTTTTGGCTCTACTTACAAGGAGAAGGGAATACAACGCTTGGTAAATTTGCCTTAGGTGTACTTTGGGGTTTTCCTGCAACCGCAGTTTTATTATTAATTCTCTATTTGTCTTTAAAGCAATCATTACCACTTGCTGTGTCTTTTGGACTGGGGGTAGCAGGGTGGGGAATCTTTTTACTTATTCAAGATGTTGTGATTAAAAATTGGAATGTGTTTTAAGTGAGAAAATTAATAATCAATTCACTGGTAGTTAATGTTAATGTGGTTCACCACAACTTGTAGTGATAAACCAATATATAAAGATACATTATCATCAATCTGATGGTATAATTTAGAAAAATTTAGATAGGGTGTTGATAATGCTAAAAAGAAAGTTCGGAAATCGTTCAGAGTGGAAAAGGATTATTAAAAGTAAATATTCACAGTCTTATCTTAATACTAAAGAATTTAAGGGTTACATAACTTTATTAAATACAATACAAGTAACAGAACCGTTATCGGTAAGCTATGGAGAAAAAAAGGTGAAAATTGTTGATGATGGCTATATGTGGCTTCAACAATTTCCCTTAGAGAAAAACCATGCTGTAACTACAATGTTTAATGTGAATGGCGAGATCGTTCAATGGTATATTGATATATGCCTAGGTAATGGAATAGAAAATGGGATTCCATGGATGGATGATTTGTTTTTAGATCTTGTTCTATTACCATCTGGAGAGATCATTGATAAGGATGCCGACGAGCTTGAGGATGCTTTATCAAAAGGAGTTATTGATAAAAACCTTTATGATTTAGCTTGGAATGAAGCGGGTGCCATTAAAAGTTTAGTGAGAACAGGTGAATTTGACTTGATAAAATTGTCGAACAGTCACAGGGACTTCTTATTTAGTACTTTAAAATAGCTATTATTCGGTTTAAGAATAAACTAGTGAAGTAGAGGAGAGGTTTTGGATAAACTATTGGCAAGGATATTCACAAATTTCAACATCTACTAGTACTTATGGTAGAAATAATATGTTCGTTAGATTAATAGATCAATTTTTAAAAATATATCCAATCACCTTTAAGTTTAGTGATTTAAGGAGAGATCAACATGGAAATAAGAGAATTATATCCAAATGATGCTGAAGAGTACCTGACTATAAGGCTCGAAGCATTAAAAAATAACCCGAGCGCTTTTGCATCAAGTTATGAAGAGGAAAAGAATGTTTATGCAGAAAAATACAAAAGTAGTTTTAATAACAAATCAAGCGCGATTACTTTTGGTGCTTATGAAGAATCACAACTTGTTGGTGTTGTGACATTAGTAAAGGAGCAACCATTGAAGTTGAGTCATAGAGCGAATATTGTAGCGATGTATATTAAACCAGAAAAACGAGGTTATGGAATTGGAAAAGCTCTTGTTTTAAGTGTGATTGAACAAACAAAAAACATAGGTGGTATTGAACAAATTTATCTAACAGTTGTAACAACGAATGTTCCAGCTAAAAAAATGTACGCTTCTTGTGGATTCGAAGTATTTGGAATAGATAGAAGAGCATTAAAGGTTGATCATACATATTATGATGAGGAGCATATGGTATTGTATTTATAAAGATGTTATTCAACACCAAAACAAAGGGGATTTTAAAGTGATCGAGACTATCACAAAGTGTAGGAACGGATTAGGGGTTCGTATACCTCATGACATTGCTCATCAACATGGCCTAACAAATGGTTCAAATGTAACGATTAGAGCTACTGAAACTGGTATTGTCATAGAGCCTGTAGACAAAGACCTATCATTAGATGACATGTTAAGCCAAATTAATGACTCTAATCGTCACGATGAAATTGATTTTGGTAATCAAGGGAAGGAATTATTATAAACATGGAAAATCCAAGTAAAGATGATCTTATTTATATAAATTTCAATCCACAAGCTGAGACAAGACCAGCCATTGTATTATCACCAGAAACGTTCAACAAAGAAACAGGTTTTGCTATTGTCTGTCCAATCACAAACCAACAAAAAGGTTATCCGTTTGAAGTCACTATTCCAGATGATCAAGAAACAATAACAGGTGTTGTGTTAACTGATCAAGTTAAAAGTTTAGATTGGAAGGCAAGAAATATTAAAGTGATTGAACAAACGAAACCTCATGTTGTGAACAAGTGTATCAGTAACATACGCAAGATCCTTCCTTTAGAAGATTAACAATAATAAAATGAAGTCCACTGTATCACTCTTCTTTGTCATCGCGTTAAAACGTATTCACTACTTCTGCTTCATAACCAATCGATGCTTTTTGCATAGCTTCAACCATATCTACCCAATCATTTGTCTTAACCATTTTATTTAAATAATAGTGTGAGTATTCAGGTGTCGTTATTCCTGTCCAAGTTTGGTCTGTATCGACACTTCTGTTATTAAGGTATTCCTCATCAATAAGATCAGCGTCCAATCCTTCGATATGATTAAATACTGCTTCTTTCCATTCTTTATTAATGTCGTTCATGAGCTCAAGTTTTGATTGTTCATCTTGGGTTAATTCTCTAACATCATTATCCGTGTTCGATTTATTCAAATCATTCTCTATATAGCGGGCGAATTCATAAGCCATAAATGTTGGAAAGGGACTGTTATTATAACTGTAACTCATCTCTTGTTTATCTAATCTATCTAACCATTGAACAGCCAAATCAACGACTGTATCCCCAGACTCGTGCATGACTTGATAGTTTTCCTGTAAAATCACGATTTGTTTTTGCGTGATTTCTTCTTCATCTAATATTCGGTTTAAATAATAATCATTAATTGCGATGGTTGAAGCGAGTTTTAGGGTGTTATTGTATAGGATTTCGGAAGTATAATTGTCGTAGTTAGATTTCACGGTTGTGATATTGTACGAGTAAATACTCAAAGCAAGGATTGTGACAATTAGAGCGGTAGTGATTAAGTTTTTTCTTAGTATTTTTAAAAAGGAGCTCACCATTGTGGTATCACCGCTTTCTATTGGGGTGTTATGATCTACATTAAAGTGAAATTATTTCCATTATTAAGGATTAGTATATCAATAAATAGAAATGTCAAAAAGCCTTAATGATAGTCTTGTTACACGACAATCTGAACTTTAATTGGTTTTTTTATATGAAATTGTAGACTGATTTGTAGAGCAAATCGTAATTATAATTGCAAAGTAAAATATGGGGAATTAAAGATGTTTGTTTTTTCATGGTAAAATGAGCCCAAGAATGATATTCAATAATCTGACCGGATAGTAGAGAATAAGAACAGTAATATAAATATGATTCTCAAAGGAGGATATTATGCAAAATAAAATTTTACTAAGTATTATTGCTTTTGTGGTCCTATTCATCGTTATTGGTTGTTCATCTGGTGAAGAAGCATTGAATCTTGAAGGCGTTACTGGAGAAATTGTAGAAATTAATGATGGTTCATTTCTAATTCAAGGTGATGGTAAAAAAGTGGATTTAAAATATGCCAACGATACCGTTTTTGAAGGTAAAAGTCGTAATGAATTAGACATTGGTGATCAAGTAAACACCTGGTATAAAGGTGAGGCTCTAGATTCTAGCCCAATACAAGCAACTGCTTCAAAAATTGAATATATTAAATAGACATTATTGCTGCATTACCGTTAGTCAGTTTGTTAAGTATTTTTTGGCTCTACTTACAAGGAGAAGAGAATACAACGCTTGGTAAGTTTGCCTTAGGTGTGCTTTGGGGTTTCCCAGCAACCGCAGTTTTACTATTAATTCTCTATTTGTCTTTAAAGTAATCATTACCACTTGCCGTGTCATTTGGACTAGGTGTAGCAGGATGGGCAATTTTTTTATTTATTCAAGATGTTGTGATTAAAAATTGGAATGCGCTTTAAATGATAGAATTAATCATCATTATGAGATAAACTAGTTTAATAAAATATTAAATGATTGAGTGAAATTGCATTTAAGGTGCTTTTAGTTGGTAATCATCTAGATTAGGAAAAATTCAAATTATTTATACACAATGATCAACTTAGATAATAGTGAAAAAGAGACTTTCAATCATTTGAAAAGAAAAGGTATGAGATAACTTTAGTGATAAATTTAGCAAAATAGCGGGAGTCTTTTATGAAAGAGAATTTCGAAAATTGATGTATAATTGCATCTAGAAAAGTTTGGAATTATTGTTTCAGATATAATAAGAAAAACTATTGAAAGAATAGGAAGTTTAAAGGTTAATAAAAGTCAATTCCCAGATTATATAATAGTATAGAAGTATTTCATAAAACATAATATTAGGCGAAAAAATTGTTATCCATCAGCGTTTATTTTAGGTAATAATCCAGCAACACTCCTGATATAATTAATACAAAACCAGTTATAAAATGTACTTTTTTTTCACTAATTTTAGTCCTCTCAAAAATCATAATAAACAATAAAATTGAGCCTATAAATTGAATCGATGACAATAAATAACCACCGTCGTGTAAGTATAACCAGCCAAATCTCTGATAAATACCTGACAACAATCCAATGGTGATAATAAATAATGGGATTCGTAATTTCATAAGTATTTTCCTCCGAAAATAAAATTATTTCTGGGTATAAGTCTATACGAAATTTTAATTTTTATGTTTAATCATATTCTGTATGTCTAACAGTGTACACAACTTTTTGAGCATCAACATAGTCTAGGTTTAACTGTGTTCTAAGTTCGTAGTTAAGTACTACTATTGCAACTCCATTTGTACCGATTCCATTCAGAGTATAATCACCTTTAGCTCTAGCAAATGATCCTGAAGAAGTTGCATTTTTCTTAACAATGCTTGTGCTAGCAGGACTGATCGAATATGGGAAAATTGATCCAGTTCCTGACTTAGAGGTGCTTGTAATTTCAATACCACTTCGACTAAGTTCATAGTTAGTATTTAGTTGGAAAACAGGGTCGGGGTATAATGCTGCGTAAAAAGTACTTGTATGCACATTTCTATAACTTCCAAAATAGTTTCTAATTAGTGGTTGCACTACATCTTCTGGTTTATCAAGCTTTATAATTTCAGAAGTTGTTTTAAAAAAACTCCCATCATCCATAACCACTATATTTTCATCGACTACTCCAGATTCCGTTGAAGAAATAGTTACATCTCGAGAACCTTCATTTGCCTCTTTTAACTTTTTAGATACTTTCTCTTCATTAGTAACATCTAAGCTACTTAGGTACTCTGAAAATAATTGAGGATTATTATCAAATAGTTCCTTGTACTTTTGAACTAAATCTAATTCACCAATCTTTTCTTCTTTACCTTCTTCAACTAATTCTAGCATCTGACTTTGCATTAGTTGAATCTCTTCTTCATCATAATCACTGGATTTTTCCTCTGCATTCACTGAAATTCCAATTAATATGACTATCGATAGTAACAAAAACGAAAAAACGAATTTTCTCATAGCGCATTCCCCCATTATTTTATTTACCTAGCAAATAATTCCATACAATAATAAACGATACTATAGTTACAGGTAAAGTATGGTATTAACTTAAATGGAAGGAATATATTCATTTAAATCTGATAGTACTGTATATAAATAGCTTTTCCTTAAAATTGCCAATAAAATATAACTATGGTAATATATTTAACTTGTAGAGGATCCCAAGTTTTTCTGCAAGCTGAACATACTAGTAGTTTACTTCTTTTTCAACGGTCAAGAATGCTTTTGTGTCACCAACGGTGATAAAATCCCAAATAACAACGGTTTGAAATTTCCCAAAAATAACGGATGAACATTTTATACCTTAATACTTAGGAGTGTAGAATGATAATTCAGATTGGAGAATTTTTTGGTTCTAAGTCAAATGTTGGGGTGCCCAGTTGAGAGCACTCCCTATTTATGCCATTTGTCCTTGTATATCTTTATATTGATGATGCAATAATACTTTTCGCCGCATTCCATCAAATCGCCTAAACCCAAATGCTTGGTGCTTAATGACCTTGGTTTGATTATTAATCCCCTCTATATAACCATTATGTAAGTTATAAGCAAAACTGTTCATGATTTCTTTCTGCCAATTTTGGAGCGTGTCAATCGCTTTCTCAAATTCGGGTATCGCTGATGCCTTAACCGTATCATAAAAATGATACAAGCCTTGTTTGATGTTATTTTAAGTGTTTGCCCCTAAACTTTTTTAGTACTGTCAAACCAATCGTTGAACCATTCTTTAAGCAAGTAGGCATCAGTCAATAAGTCTGATTTATGATTTATCGCAATAGTGATGGAGATCCCATTCTTGTTTAGCGCTTAACGTGTCAGCCTGTTTCATGAAGACTTGTCGCATGCGCTTACACTTCTTAAGATCATAATCATCAAAAACGCTTTGAACGCGACCTCTAACACGATCCAATGCCCAGTAAATATAACGTAAAAAATGAAAGCGATCAGCCACAATAATCGAGTGATTCAACGCTTGATCGACCGCCGCTTTATACGAAGGACTCATATCCATTACAACGACATCAACGGTATCAGCGTAATCTTTTAAGTAGTCATAGACGGTGGCCTTTTGACGATCCTTCAAAATATCGATCGGCTCTCGCTTGATGGGAACGATCACAATCGTTTGAAAACGTTCATCACCCTTATCGCTTTTATAATCATCAATCGCAATGATCGAAGGCAACTGTTGCGCTTTCGTTAAAAGCGGTTCACTTATCTCGTCCTTGACTCCTTGAGTAGAATATTTTTTTGAAAAGATAGTACATTACAAAAACCACCATTTGAGATGAAGGTGATAACTCTTCAAATTATTTGACGCTCAATAGATCATATAATACTTTGCATATACAAATGAAGATGTAATGACACTAAACAATAAGAAGGAATATGATGCAAAAATGAATACTTTTCAAGCATTAGTATTGGATAAAGCGAATGATCAAATGGAATTAGATATTAAACAATTAAGTATGGATGATTTACCAGAAGGAGAAGTAACCATCCGTGTAGCTTATTCTAGTGTAAATTTTAAGGACGGTATAGTAGCTTATCAAGGTCAGCTTGTAGAGTCCTATCCTTTAGTCCCAGGGATCGATTTAGCTGGTACGATCATTGATTCAACAGATAATCGGTATAAAAAAGGTGATGAAGTCATCGTAACTAGCTATAAATTAGGAACAGGGCATTCTGGCGGATTTAGCGAGATAGCTCGTGTACCTGCAGATTGGGTTGTTCCGCTTCCGGAAGGTTTGACTTCAAGAGAAGCTATGATCCTTGGAACAGCTGGGTTTACCGCAGCATTATCTGTTCAAAGACTTGAAGACAATGGATTAGAACCTAGTCAGGGACCTGTTTTGGTGGCTGGTGCTACGGGTGGTGTCGGTAGTATTGCCGTCAATATGTTAGCTAACAAGGGCTATGATGTTGTAGCTAGTACAGGAAAATCTAATGAAGAAGCCTATTTAAAAAGATTAGGGGCCAAACAGATAATTGATCGTAATGAAATTTTAGATACTGAACAAATCCCGATGCGTGAAGAAAAATGGACTGGGGCTATTGATCCAGTAGGTGGAAAAACTCTTCAATATATACTAAGTACCTTGAAATATGGAGGATCTGTAGCTACAAGTGGTTTGACAGGTGGGGTAGAAGTTTCCACAACTGTTATTCCTTTTATTTCAAGAGGGATCAATTGGCTTGGTATTGATTCTGTTGAATGTCCAATGAATAAGCGATTAGAAGTTTGGGATCGTCTGAATAGTGATTTAAAACCAACAAACTTGAATGAAGATATGGTTAACGAAATATCATTACAAGAACTACCAGAAGTATTAGGAAATATTTTAGAAGGAAAAGTACGTGGAAGAACACTTGTAAAACTATAAAGTGCTCAGATCAAAGCACAATAAAGAGATACAAGGTTTTGATTTGATAAACATATATAAGTATTGGAAAGGACTGCTCAAATTGAGTAGTCCTTTTTTAATTTGAAAAGGTGCTTGTATCACCAAACCGGGGGCTTTTCTCTAATAAGAGAGCATCTTTTAAATTTTAACTTATGAATTCTTTGATATAATTCGACGTCCTTACAATAATAACTGTGGATACCATTGATATAGTGGCAGGAGTTAGATCATCATTTATTTTTTTGTGAATGACCATACCAATAAAAAGATTAATATTTTTTAACCTAAATTTGCCATAGGTGTTTATTATTATGATATTATGACCTTAAATGTATGAATATTTGTAAAAGGCCGTTAATTTTTGTTGATTATGAAAAGAAATACATTAACCAAATTTGGGTGTCAAAAGGAACAATCAGCGGAGAGGCGAGAAGTTAAAGCAACTTTGAGTATATTATAGGTTGGCAGAAAGGTTTGTCTGTGGGCATTTTTACACAAGTTCTTCTTGGTAATTAAAATATAGAATCTGTCTAAATATAACTATTTTTATATTTTCTAAGATAATCTAAGAAAATGGGAGTATATATTACCTGATTTCTTTAAATGACGTTTCATTGGAAACACAAAAGGTTAAATGTCTGTGGTACCGTGAATGCGGTACAGAATAATGAAATCGTTTACTGTTAGATGTATGGTTGTTCAGTTAATTAATCACACTGATAGATTATTGTAAAGTGGGAGGTCAATTGAATTTGCGTTTGCGTACAAAGTTTCTATTGATTGCTAGTATTACAAGTAGTTTGATGATCTTAATGTTAAAGTTTTTTCATTGGACGCTGAATGAGATGTTGAGTTCATTTCAATTTTTCGTCTTCTCAACATTTGCTTATAGTGCATTTTTGATTGTGGCTGCTATAGCGCTAGTCGTTTTATTAGCCCATAGGGACTGGAAGCACCTGGTGATTCAAGGGGGCGCCGTGATGTTGTTTTTTCTAATTCCGTTTGATCAGGTCGTGTTAGAAGCTGATTATCACTCGACTGAGGAAGAAAGAGCTACGGTTATTGAAATGGTTTTAAATGATGAATTAGCACCTACAAATTCTGGGCATGTCGGATCTATTATTGAACTGCCTGATCAATATAAGCATCTGTCGGTTGATGGAGAAGTTTATATTGAGACTGAAGAAGATCGAACTTCTTTATTATTTCTGTCTGATGGTGGATTTCTAGACTCGTTTGCAGGGATTGTTTATTCCTCAACGAATGAAGAACCTCAAACGGGTGATTTTAATGGTCATTATCGAGCAGTGAATAAATTGGAGGATAACTGGTTTTCGGTAAGTGCAGGGTGATGGGGTTAGTAGAAGGTTGATTTATGAGGTTAAATTCAGGGAAAACTTAAGATGTAGCAATTCATATTAATTAAAGGGGTTTTTAACATGACGCGTCGGCTATTTATTATTACATTAATGTTCGTAATATCCTTCACAGCAGGATGCACAGGCGGAGCAGAAGCACCTGAGCATTTCTTGTCGGAAGAAGAAGGGAAGTATAGCATTGTGTCTGTACTAGAATCAACTTCAACACCAGGATTTAATGAAGCTTTTACCTCTGACAACTTATACCTATCTCAAACCTTTTTCTCAAAATCCCACAGTGACTTGGATGGTTTGGATGTTGGTGGTGAAGAACTGCCTGTATTCTTCGTTTTTGACCATGAAGAAATGGTTTTGAAGACGAGTGATGAAGCGGAAGTAGTTGAGGTTTTGAAGTCTTAAGGTGGGGATGATCCTTTTAAGCTGTTTGATTGAAATGGAGTGAATAAAGATGGTCTTTGAAGAAATCAATCTAAACAAGCATCAGAATAGAGTGATTGAATTTCGGAGAGATACTTTTATAACAAGTTTTGGAGACGATTCGGCATTTGAAGAAGATGATTATTTGAGTTGGTTAAATGAGAAGATCAAACAGTTTCCTAAGGGATTTGTTTTAGCAAAAGAAGACGATTGTTATATCGGACAATTGGAATTAACGATTCGCGAATATGAAGGTTATGATATTGGCTATGTTCATTTGTATTATTTAATACCTGAAATGCGCGGAGTGGGTAAAGGAACAGCATTGCACAACTATGCAAAAGACTTTTTCGGTAAATATGATGTTAGTGAATACCACTTAAGAGTTTCTCCTTCAAATATGGCTGCACGTCAGTTTTATCACAAAATCGGTATGGAAGAAGTGGGTTCAGAATTTAATGGAAAGGTAATTAGAATGAAAGGATATTTATAAATAACTCTTCCATAGCTGATTAAGATAGCATGATGTGCCAGCAATTAGAATTCATGAAAGGTGTGATGCGATATGACATTTAATCGATCAGGTGATGTTTTTAAATAGTCTATACAAAGGGGATTTCACATTTGAAAACGGAAAATGAATTATTTGAATATGTATCAGAAACAGAAAGATTAGTATTAAGACCACTTAAAAAAGCTGATTACGAAAATTGGTTAAATGGATTTAAAAGACGTTATCCATCGCAGCATCGACATGATACAGGCAGAACAGACATGAGTGATTGTACAGAGGAATGGTTTGATAAACTTATAGATAACCATCAAAATTTAGCTTTAACGGATACCGCATACATTTTTGGCGTGTTTAGACAGGAAGATGGTACACATTTAGGAATGGTTGACTTATCAACTATAGAGAGAGGGGATTTCCAATGGGGACGAATAGGATACTCGTTCCATAATCAATATTGGGGAAAAGGATATGGCAGGGAAGCCGTAAACGAAGCCCTTCATACAGCTTTCAAACATTTGAACTTTCACCGTATTGAAGCCCATATCAATATTGATAATCCCGCTTCAATCAAACTAGCAGAAAATGTAGGTATGGAATATGAATGTACCCGAAAAGGATTTATTTTCGAGTTTGGAGAATGGACAGATAATCTGATTTATTTTAAAAACTTAGTGAAATAAGTTTTTTACAAACTTCAATTGAGGTTGTGACATTAGTCCTCATTAGACTGAATAGTAATGATACATAAAATCATTTAGGGATACAGATAAGGTGAAGTGCAATTTGTCAGGCAAGGAGGGGGGGCAATGGTCGTAGGTTTTATAGGAGTTATATCTATTACGTTATTAATTTTGTGTTTTTCTTATACTCTTCATTTTGTAGAGAACTTAAATAAGGGTGATGAACGTATTGCTAAACAATCCAAAAAAGTAGCGATAGTATCTTTGGCTTTGGCACTTGTGATTCCGTTTGTGTATAGTTTAATTTTGTTTTGATATTGGATCAGTGGAAGTTTATCGTTGGTATTTTTGAATAGCAGGTTAACAAAGTGTGAAATTAATGTTTTAACTAAGTTATAAGTATTGAGGTGAACTGTATTGCAAAAATGCGAGAATTGTCATGCACAATTTAGTTGGAGTGAAATTTATAAATCAATCTGGGCTAATTATCGCCCTATTAAATGCAACGAATGCCGTACGAAGCATGAGATAACATTTCTTAGTAGAACAATTGTTGCTTGTCTTATAACTCTTCCGATTTTAATTCCCTTTATATTTCTGTCACCTGCTAATGACGTTACTTTGATTTTTGGGATAGCTACCTTGTGTATAATACTGGTTTCATTAATTGTTCCGTTTTTTGTTACTTATAAAGATTGTTTGTGAATCAAGGTGCACAAGCAATTGATATTAAAAAAGGTGTTCAAAGGCTTCTATTAGCAGAAAAGATCATTTTAATTAAAAGAAAATAAATATTAACCCAATGAAGTCATAATTACAGGAAAATTAATTCCAAATGTTGAAACTAATGATATACTTATGTACATAAAATTCCGAATTTTAAGATTATATTTTCGATTTGGAGTGATAAAATGAGCAAAAGCAAATTTTGGTTATATATGGGGTTAGGTATAATTAGCGGTATTTTCTTAACCGGGATTTTAGAGTGGTTTAATTTAGGTATATCCTTAGGGGATATTTTTCAGGTTGTGCCAGGTGAACCTAATTCTATCTCAGTTATTATTGTATTAGTAGTCATTTTACTATTTTCGTATTTTGTAATAAGCAGCCTTTATAAAAAATTTGTATAGTCTTAAATTGGGAATGATTTTTATAGGCCTTTGGTGGAGAAGATCAAGATGAAATCTATATCAAATCTTAAATAGGTTTGTCGATTCTGCTATGAGACATCTATTGGAGGTTGAAATATGAAGATTGAGGTGAAGAAATACGTAGGTAAAGAAGAACCTCAGGTGAAAAGATTATTGAATTCGTGTTTTGAAGAAGAAAACTTGATTAACATCTTGGAGTCAAATCAGTTGAATGCTGCATACTCAGCTTATTTGGAAAATGATTTAGTTGGGATACTGCTTGCCTGGAAAAGTCGAATTCATCCTTATTGCCTTTATTTTCGTATCCTCATTGATCCCTGTTATCGACACTTAGATATTCATGAACAACTACTTTTTAAACTTGAAGAAATCAAAGAAGAAGGGCTACCTTTACAATCCTCATCTTGGGAAACTTCGAATAAACAGGTTAATATGTATTTACATAATGGGTTCAAGGAAATAAGAAGAACTTATATATCAGCTTTAGCAGTATCTGATGTTATTAATGATAACTCTCTTAATAGTAAAGGTTATCAAATTCAAACTTTAGAAGAAGTCTTAATGGATGAAGGGTTAACAGAGGCACTCATTCATCAAGTGAAAACGATTTATGAAGAAACGCATGAGGTTAATCCAGTAGCACATTTAGAAGCAGAGCAGTGGTATGAGTTAATTGTTTCTGATGATGTACTACAAGATGGAAGTTATATTTATATTGATTCTGAGGAGAAGAGCATCATCGCCTATTCCTTTCTTCATGAGTCTGATGACAAAAAGACTATGGAATTAGGCTGGTGTGGTGCTAATGGTATGGAACAAAAACAATTGATTCCTGAATTGGTTCATATGCAAATGAGTTATGCACACATGCATGGGATTGAGTTTATAATCGGAGAATTTGATACAACTGACAGCTATGCTTTGGAGGTCTTGAACCGATTTCCATTTGCTCCAAGTCCGACTTGGATTACTTTTCGGAAAGAATGAAAGGTTTTTATTTGTTAAATCTCAAGGAGCAATTCTTTTAAACGGATGTGGGGGATTATTAGTGTCTAGTAGAAGATATCATAGAGCATTTGGAGTATATGGAATATGTATAAAAGATAGTAAACTTTTGGCTATATATAAGAACGGTGGTCCTTATATAAACAGATATGACCTCCCTGGAGGAAGCTTAAAAGAAGGGGAAGGTTTGTCTGAAGCAATGAGAAGAGAGTTTTTTGAGGAGACGGGTCTAAAAATCGAAATTGAAGAAAACATTGGTGTCATTGATTTTAAGCTTCCTTGGTTGTGGAAATATTTTACGGATGTGCACCATATAGCAGTATATTATTCAGTTAATGTGGTAGGCGGACAATTAAATATTCCAGAACAATTTGAGGGACAGGACTCATTAGGAGCATCGTGGTTATCGGAAGAGGATGCTTCCATAGACAATGCTTCACCACTTGTTTTAAAAACTTTTGATTGGTTAAATTCAAAGACTTTAGGGATTGATACAGTAACTTATGAAGATTGGATAGTCTTAAAAAAATAGTTTGATGATTTCCCTCGTGGACATTTAGTAGATTGATTTTTTATCGGGAGTCAGCACTATGAGATAGAAATGAGTGATCCGAGTGCGAAAGAATAAAAATTTTCACTATCTATTAGTTGCCGTTTTATTTTCAACACTCGGTGATGGGATCACATTGATTGCAATCCCGTGGTTATCTACTAATTTGACTGAAAATGCTTTTATGATTTCTGTAGTTTCTGCGTCATTGACCATTCCTTGGTTATTATTCAGCCTACATACAGGTTTATTGTTGGATAAAGTTGATCGGAAATTAATTATTTGGATTAGTGTGTATTTGAGAATTATTACGTTAATTGTTTTATCTGTCCTAATCATAACGAATAAAATCACTATGCTATTGTTAATTATTTGTGGCTTTTTTATTGGTTGTTCAAAGGTGTTATTTGATAGTTCTGCACAGACTGTTACGCCGGATATTGTGCCAAAAGAAAATTTGGAAAAAGCTAATGGCATGATCATGACTGCAAGATTAACGATGAGTGATGTACTAGGTAGAGCTTGCGGCGGGTTGCTGATTTCAATAAGTATCTTCACGCCTTTTTTATTGGATACGATTTTACTCTGTTTAGCAAGTCTATTCATTTTCAAGATGAAATTACCTGAAACAATTAAGGATGATTATAAGAAAGTGAAGTTAAAAGAAGGATTCACTTTTATTTTCAAGGATCACACTTTATTAATGCTAATGGTGATTTTAGGCAGCCTTGTAACACTGTTGTTTTCTAGTACGCTTTCCACACAAGTGTTATTAGTGAGAGAAGTTTTAGAATTGAGTTCATTTGAATTTGGTGTGCTAATTTCTTTCAGCACACTAGGTAGTTTATTAGCTAGTAATACGATTTCATTATTTTCGTCTAAGTTCACGTTAAAGACTCAATTAGTCGTTTCATTGTTTGTAATGGGATTATGTTTTGGAGCTGTTGGACTGTTTTATAATAAATTTATTGTGGCCGGATTATATTTTATAGGAAGCTATTTTATCATCATTTGGAATATTGCTAATTTATCATACCGGCAACGTATTACACCTAAACATTTATTAGGAAGAGTTGGCGGCGTTATTCGGTTCTTTTCTTTAGGTTTCACGCCTTTAGGAATGATTTTAGGTGGTTCATTGGTTGTTTGGCTAGAACCGTTTATTTCTAGAGTGTGGGCGATAAGATTCCCAAATTTATTGTTGGGTGCCATATTTGTTGGATTGAGTTTAATGATGATTGTGTTATTTAGATTTTATAGCTTTAATGAATCAGGTTCGACTGAATACGTGAATGATGAAAATTAACTTAATAGAAAATGAGAAGTATGAGGAGGATTTATGACTTTTATCTATTTGTTACCCTTACTAGTACCTATGCCATTTTTGTTTCATTACTTTGAGACCTCTTACTATCCAAATGATGCGCCTTATTTGTTTATAATGACATTGGTATTTGTGATGGTCACAGGTCTCTTGTCAAAAAAAGTTGAGATTCGCTATATAATCTTAGCTAATATCTTTTCCGTGATTTTATCCATTATATTGGGGGAGATGTACATCACGCCTCCGAATGATATATGGTTTAAACCGTTTGGAATGAGAGCAGCAATCACCTTCAGTGGTATTTTAATTTTCTTGGGGATGTTGATTGTTCGGTCTATTTTTAATAAAAGGATCTTTGAATTGAAGTGAACTAACTAGATAATTCTCAAAACGCATTAAATGATTGATGGTTGTTAAATGATGCTAATATACCTGAAGATACAGTATCTCTAATTAATTAAGCAATAGGTATGATCAATGTAAAATAGTTACTTATGTTGAAGTTTGCTGGTACTCCAAGATTAAATATGGCATAGATGTGTTGATTTTTTAGATAAAAGCCATCTTAGTTGTTTAGAAAATATTAAGATTAAATCAATGGAAGGAATTCTATTATATTCGTATGAAGCTTATTAATCTATTTAGGGATGTGATCATATCATTTTTGAGACATTAGCAGCAAAGCTGTAAGCGTCAAGTAAAATTGAACACTTTTTGCTAATTAATTCTGAACACTTTCTTCCTGAAATATGGAAGTTCGATTCCTCATTCGATGACTATCCTCACCACGAAATTGGATGACTTCTACTCGATGTAGAACCCTATCCAAAATGGCTGTGGTAATCCCTTGATCACCTAATAACTCGCCCCACTCACTTGGACCCTTATTTGACGTCAATATAATCGAGGCTTTGTCATGTAAATCATTGATGAGATGAAAAAAGAGATTAGCTTCTCTTTGATCCATTGCCATAAACATGAGGTCATCAATAATAACCAGATTAGCGTTTCTTATTCGTTTCATTCTCATTTGGGCTTTTCGTGTGAATTCTTCAGCTTTTAAATGCCTCACGAGTTCTTCCATGGTTATAAACATGACCTGATAGCCTTGATCAATCGCCTCGATCCCAAGTGCTGTGGCTAAATGGGTTTTGCCGACCCCCGCTGGTCCTAACAGGACCAAGTTATATAATTGATCGACCCAGGTTAACTCACTTAACTGCTTCATTTGCTTTTGACTTAAGGTTTGTTGCTCATGAAGGTTGTACATCTCAAGTGTTGTGTGGGCAGGGAATGCTGCCCACTTCAATTGTCGTTCAATTTGTTTTTCTGAACGCCTCTTCAATTCATACGATGTTAATGCCGATAATAACTCTCGGTAAGTCCAGTCTTCGGATTCTGCTCGTCGAATAAGGTCAGGTAAATGGTCTGCTGTCTCTGACAAGCGCAACGTCTTAAAACGATTTTGTAATAGCTCTAATGTCATGATTAAGTCACCGACCCTTCAAGAACATCGAGATAAGAATCTAAGGTTCTTTCTTCCGGTTTCATATGATCATAGTTAGATGGTTTAGACGATCCTTGAGGTCTATTGATTATCGCGTTCTCAGTTGATTGTTCTTGTCTGACGACATGAGATAAAACATCTTTAAATTCCGAAGCGCTATAAAAATGGTTCTTCAAACAGGCATTTAGAGCTTTCATTTTGACATTGGATGGAACATCCTCAACCGAATCGGCAATGATTTTTAACTGATCTCTCATGTACCGTGGGTATTGCGTTTGAACTTCCTGTAAATAGCTCATAGCTTTGTCTTGATTTTGGAACGTTTCCGAAACGGTTTTCATATAGGCAGGTATCCCTTTGCTCCAGTCCCGTTTGTGCTGTGTATCTTGAATGAGTTCTCCTTTTCCTTCACACAAAGAATGCTCAGCGATTATAGGTCCATCCATCGATTCATGTATGCAAAGCTTTTTGTCATCTGTCTCTTTCACATAGACTTGTTTATGTTGATCATAAGTGCCCAACGGCACCGAATAACGATTGGACTCATATAAAATCGTGTTGTCTTTACGTACCACTCTTGCTATACTTGAATCAATAGGTGAATGACTTATTTTCTTAGTAATCGGCTTAAGGTGTTTCTTTTCGACGGAGAACACTTCTGCCGGTTTCTTTTTTATTGTGTTATGCACTTTGCCGTTCCCAGTCCTCTCAAGCCACTCCCAACAATGATCATTCCATTGTTCTATGTTTCTGAACTCACGGTTTTTGGCAAAGTTTTGCTTAATAAACTTAACACTATTCTCTACTTTTCCTTTACTCTCTGGATCGGCTTTACGACAAACATAAAGTTGGAACTTTCGTTCTCTATAATAGGTTTGAAATGCCTCGGTCAACATAATATCACCACCGTTTTCACTCACAACGATTAAGGCATCTTGATCATAAACCATTTCTTCTGGTATCCCTCCAAAATACTCAAAAGCATGTTCATGAGCCCGAATAACATCCTTTGTGGTGAAAGGTCGGTCTAACCACTCTGCATACTTGTAACGAGAATGGGATAAAACAAAACAAATCACATATACTTTTTGAGTACCACCTTGGGATGATTTTTGTTTCGATTGACCAAAATCAACTTGGATCTGTTTACCCATTGGTAACTCTGGAATCGCCTCATAAGAACGAGGTGTCATTACTTTTGGAATGTTGTATTTTTCTCTCAATTCTTTAACATAACTTCGAACAGTACTTTCGCCGACCGATAGGTCAGAGAAGCGTTCTTTCAACCAATCATGAACTTGTGCTCCAGAAAGGTCAGGATTTTCGCTTAACCACGTATGAATTAATAATTCGTACTGATCCAATTTGCGTGTCCTTCTGCGTGTTGAGGCCATCCATTCAGCCATGTCTTCTGGCGACTTCTCGAGATACTTATAAACGGTTGTTCGTGAAACACCTATTTTTTTTGCAATCCTTCTAATTTTGAATCCTTGCTGCTTCATTTGATAGATTTCCGTATACATTAGCCACTTTTCCACCTTTTCCCCTCCTGATGATAGATAATAAATCTATCATACTACAGAGAGTTGTTTTTGATTGAAAAGTGTTCATTTTTATTGAGCAAAAACTGTCTACTTTAGTTTAGCGTTTACAAAAGCTTTCTATTGTCATCTAACTTGCTTTTGGGACACTTTTAATTGTGCTATTTCCTATAATAAATAAGGGAAATAAATACTTTGCTTGGTTTAGTCTGGTAATGGGGGTTGTCGTTTTGCTGCTGTTATTATGGTTCACTTTTGGGAATGAAACCATTAGACATCAGATATTAAATTACGGGCTGAAATAAGGATTGCTAATAAGGTTCTAGCAAAAGCATCAAAACAATCCGTCGAAAGTCAACGTAAGTATTCAGAGCGAATTGGTGAGATCATTGAGCAGGAGTTTTTTTAATTAATATGATTTAACTTAATGATAAAAGGGGGATTATCTTGTTTACTAAGAGAAATTCTTTAATTTTGAGCATCATTGCATTTGTTTTAAGTATATTAGTCATTAGCTCCAGTCCAAATTTCATTGTAACAGGACTGCTTGTGATTGTTTCAGTCCTACTATTTTGTAATTATTTAAGGTTGAAGTTTGGCCTTAAAACCGCAGAGCTTGCAGGTGTTTTTATTGCAGCTATTATTATCATATTTTCACTTTTTATATTAGTGTTATTGGCCGTGTTAAAATCCAATTGTAACCGTCAAGTAGAATTAAACAATTTTCCACAAATAAGATTAAACAGTCTAACTAACTGACGAGTGTTCATTTACTCCTCGAAAATAGATTGTCGATACTTCATACGAATACTTTCGGCCTCCTCGCTAAATGTAATCACTTCACTTCTGTGAAGCAATCGATCCAATATCGCTGTTGTAAATGTGGAATCGCCTAAGAATTTTCCCCAATCACCCGGTCCTTTATTAGACGTCAGAATAAACGCAGCCTTATCATACTTATCATAAATAAACTGAAAAAACAGATTGGCTTCTTGTGACTCGTAAGTCATATACATGACATCATCAATAATGATTAGGTCAGAATCCATAATACGTTTGTAACGTGTTTTGGATTTTTTGATATAGTCACGTGTTTTTAAAACATACATGAGATGGTTCATCGAGATAAACGAGACTTGATAACCTTGTTCGACAGCGTGAACACCCAATGCAATAGATAAATGCGATTTCCCAGCTCCGGTTGGGCCCATCATCATAATCGTAAAACATTGTTCAACCCAGTTTAGTTCTTTTAAAATGTTGAGTTGTTTGTCGCCAATCGCTGATTGCTCTTGAAGATTATACTGATCAAAGGTCATATGCTCAGGAAATTCAGCCCATTTCATCAAACGTTCAATATTTTTCTGTTCACGACAAGCCATTTCATACGTCAGAACCTTATCCATTAATTCATAATAAGTCCAACCGGACAATTCAGCTTCCCTTAGTAATTCAGGTAACGCTTTGGCTGTTTCTGCTAGCCGAAGGGTACGACACATATCTTGTAACGATTTATAGGCCTCGCTCATGATAGCCCACCTCCTGATAAGAGATGCGTATAAATATCACTCGGTCGTTCCGGAACCTCATAGTGATCATATGCTGAATGAGATTCGCCGTGAACGGGTTGCTTCTGTTGGGCTTGCACAGACAATGAGTGTGCAATGTCTCTGAAGTCATTCCCGCTTGTTAAATTTAAGTGCTTCATTTGACTTAGAGCCTGATTAATATAATTCGGATATTGCCGAACCGCTTGGTTCACCACCCTTAATTGATCAACGATATGACGCGGATATCGTTCATCAAGACATTGAACCAACCACTGAAATGCCTCTTCATCATGAAACAGATCGCTTAATTGTTGAACGAGTCGATCACGTTTAGATGTTTGATTGTCACGATGCGCTGGATCAGAGATGACTAAGCCCTTGCCATCAGACAATGCATGCTGGGCTAAAATACTGCCATCGGGTTTTAACCGAATATATAACCAACCCGAACGGGTTTCAATATACGCCAGATTAGGTGATTCAGCGTGATAAGTGCCACGTGGAACACTATAGCGATTACCTTCAAATCGAATCACATTGTCCTTTTGAATAATCCTTGTTATACTATCATGAGTAACATCATTCATGATGTTGTGCGTTGAGACCTTCTGTAAATGCGGCTTTTCCAGGGCGTGCATATCGGAAGGTCTCTTTTTTGTATTGTGATGAACTTTGTGATTCCCTGTCCTCTCAAGCCAAGATAAGCATGATGCGTTCCATGTCTTGATATCATGGAACGTGCGATTGTGACTAAAATTTACTTTGACAAATTTAACGGTTTGTTCCACTTTCCCTTTCGTTTCAGGATCACTTTTTCGACATAAATAAATCTTAAACCCTTTCGAATCTTGGTAGGCCGAAAAAATCGACGTTAAAATCAGATCACCTGCATTCTCACTCACAGCGAGTAACGCATCTTGATCATAGACCATTTCAGTGGGCATACCTCCGAAATAATGAAAGGCATGATCATGCATTCGAATAACATCTGCTGTACGAAATGGCCGATCCAACCATTCAACATATTTAAAACGTGAATGCGATAATAGAAAGGCTATAAAATATAATCGGACGCTTCGTCCGTCCTTGTCCTGAACCACATCATAACCAAAATCGACTTGCCCTTGTTGTCCCATGGGTAACTCAGGAACAGATACGTAGGGGCGTTGAGCTGTTTGTTTAGGAATATGATAATGGTCACGCATGTCATTCACATAATTCCTAACAGTATTTTCTGCGATATCTGATATGTCTAACGTTTCTTGTAACCAATCCACGATTTGAGCAGCCGTTAAATCGTGATGCATTTTTAACCATTCAAGTATCTGTTGGTGATAAGGATCCAATTTCTTAGATCGCGTTTTTAATGTGTGCGTATATACCTCCATTTCTTCGAATGACCTATTCAAACAATCAATCACCCGGTTACGCGATATCTGTAACTTGCGAGCTATCGCACTTTTAGAAAATCCTTCCTGATACAAACGATGAATCTCCATGTAATCCATTAAACGGTTCACTCCTAATCGCCTCACTTTCTATAAAACTTACATTAAGTATATAGAAAAGGCGTGTATTTTTGGTGACCTGTTTAATCTTATTTGTAGAAATCTGTTGATTTCTATTTGTGGAAAACTGTTGAATCTAGTTTAGCGTTTACACCAATATGCAATGACGTATTTTGTGCTCAATATAACGATCATTAAACCACGTGATATTAGTTCAGGTTATCAATAAAAATCTAATAGAGATAAAGGGTTTATTGAGTATTACATAGATCATGAAAATAAGTTCTTAAAGTAAGGTTGTGTTATGATGATGCCAATTTTATCCATTTTAATTTGTATCCTTATATTAGATCAGCTTATTAATAAAAATCTAATAAAAAGGAATAGTATTGAACAAACTGCTTCACGAAGTAAATATGTAAATAAGGTCCATAAATATGGTGAGTTGATACTTTATGGGGCAACGATGATTGTGATGGTGTTATCAGTAATTGAGTTTTATTACCTTAGATTACTCATTTTTATTGGTCCAGGTATTACCTTTGCGTTTCGCACCATAATGAAATGGAAATTTACTAATCAAGATAAAACATATCTACTAAGTGCGGTAACTTGTGGATTATTCATGATTGGCTCAATTGTGTATGGGGTATTTGAGTTTAATTTAATTGTTTAGAACTACTTTAGAAGCCTTGAACTTAAAATAATATTAATATTCTAAAAAATTGAGAGGTTTTTACATAAAATCAAGTTGTTAGTTTGAGGAGTAGTTTTTAATACGTTTAGTTCAACCTAGTTTCTAGTTGCTCTTCACACATGTATCAAGATATGCTAATCTTAGCTTAATTCAAGGAGGTATCGACAATCAAAATGGACAATTCCCTTATTTTTGCGTAATTAAATTTATTCAAAAAGTCTTTTGCCACGAGCAAAAGAAGGGGATACGTGTGTCTATTTTGAGATGACTATATAAACATTCATTTCTTTTCTTCATGATGTTATATGATGGATTAGTTTGTAACGGCACAGGGACCCTTCCTCTGTGCTTTTTTTGTGGCGAAATTGGAGTGATGGCATGTTTATAATAAAAGCTGAAAATTTAACAATGGAAAAAGGTGTTAGGAAGTTATTTGAAGACGTAACATTTGATATTTTACCCAATGAACGTATTGCTTTATTAGGTATGAATGGTGTAGGAAAGACGAGTTTGATTAATGGGCTGCTTAGACGAGAACCTATGGCTGAAGGTGATATCTATTATGGTGTAGAGTGGTCGAATATTGGTTATATGGTTCAAGCGGAAGAAAGTCGTACGGATTTACCACTCTGGAATTGGGTTGTAAGCGAACACCCTAAAGAACAACTAAGAAAAACGATGATTCAACTAGAAAATCAATTAGAAAAAGATTCGAGCGATGCAGCTGTTTTGAAAGAATATAATGAAGCAATATCGCAGTATTTAGAAGTCGATGGCTATCAATGGGAAATGGAGATTGATAGCAGATTATTAGAAATAGGCTTAATAGAAGAATTGTGGCATACACCTTTTAAACAACTGAGTGGTGGCCAAAAAACGCGGGCTAAACTTGTAAAGCTTATGCTTGAAAATCCACAGTTTATTATTCTTGATGAGCCAACTAATCATTTGGATTTAGAAACGATCGATTGGTTAGTTAAATGGTTGCAAGCGTTTCAAGGTACGGTTTTATTTGTTTCTCATGAACGTGAATTTATAGATCGGGTTGCAAAGGCAATATTTGAATTAACACCTGAAGGACTGACCAGGTATGAAGGTGGATACCAGGAATATGAGGCTCAGAAGGAAATCGAAGAAAAAACGCGACAACAGCAATACGAGAATCAGGAAAAAGAACGACGGAAACTCAAAGAATTGATCCAACAATATAAAGGTTGGCATGCAAGTGCTAATGCTAAAGCCAGTGTCCGTGACCCATATGCGCAAAAGAAAGCGTCTAAGCAAGCATCAAAGCTTAAAGCAAAAGAGAGTGCATTAGAGCATTTGGAAAAAGAAGCAATTCAAAAACCAAAGCAACCAAGCAGAATAAATACACAAATACATTCAAGTGAGTTTACTGGTAAACGCATGGTTCACGTAGATCAGGTGTCTAAGTCGTATGGCGATAAAGCCATTTTAAAAGATGTGAACGTAGATATATTGAAAGGTGACCGTATAGGTGTGGTAGGTGCTAACGGCAGCGGGAAAACAACTTTGCTAGAATTAATATCTGATCTTAGCGAGGGAGATCAAGGCGCCATACATTATAATCCTCAGGTGAAAATCGGGCAATTTTTCCAAGAGTTCGAACAACTAAACGAGCAGAATACGATATTAGATGAAATCATGGAGCTTCCTAATATGAAGCAAACTGATGCTCGTACGATCTTGGCATGTTTTTTGTTCAGAAGAGAAGAGGTTTATAAAGCGATTGGTAACTTGAGTGAGGGGGAAAAAGGACGCGTTGCTTTTGTGAAGTTGTATTTTTCGGATGCTAATTTGTTAATTTTAGATGAGCCTAATAATTATTTTGATATTTCATCGAGAGAAATTATTGAAGATGCTTTAGTTAACTATCCGGGCTCTATCGTATTAGTGACTCATGACCCGTACTTGTTGCGAGCAATTTCGAATAAAATTATTTCATTAGAACAACAAACGATGCAAGTTTTCAATGGGACATATGGTGACTGGGTGAACCACGTTAATGTTGAATCAGAAGAGCAACAGCTGTTAAATCAATTAGCAGAATTGGAAGCGAGGTATTCTCAAGGCTTACTTGAAGAGTATGAGTCATCACAACAAGAAGAGGAGAAGATTGAAGCATTAAAGGATTTGAAGGCTGAAATAGAGTGGTTGAAAGAACAAATTGGTCAGAAGAGTAACAATTGATTTAATATAGCTATACAGGGAAATGATTAGTGGGATGTGGTTTTTGATGTTTCATACAATGAAAAGCCACTTCCCGTATTGCTATGAATAGATTGGTGGTGCTCCCTGATGTCCAATCCTGATAAAATCATCAAAGAAATTGATATGTTGAATGAGGTGGATCGTCAGATAGTTCTTAGGAAAATCAAGGAGAAATACATGATGCAGGATAGTATCTTTTTATGATTGTAAGTTAGTCTTTATGTTGGCAGGTTTTTCCTCAGTCTGTATTGAATCACTATAATATTAGTTCATTTGTCTAAAGGGGATTTGAATATGTGGGATCAACAATTTGTTCATACAGAAAGAGGCGAGTTTGAAGTTTTCACTCAAGGAACTGGCGAGCCACTTTGTGTTACACATTTATATAGTGAATTTAATGAACTCGGGAATTATTTTGCTGATGCTTTTGTAAATGATTTTAAGGTTTATTTAGTAAATTTAAAAGAAGCAGGTCATTCTTGTAGAGCTAATACTGATGCAGAATTGAGTATGAAAGAAACGGCTAAAGACTTAGATGCGATTAGGGATGCATTGAATTATAATTCTTGGGGATTTGCGGGTCATTCAACTGGGGGGATGCTAGGGTTAGTTTATGCTCTAAGCTATCCTGAATCTCTAACTAAGTTATTAATTGGTGGAGCAACTGCAACTAAAGCGTATATGAACCATGAGGGAAGCATGTATTCATCCAATAGTCCCTTAAATAATAAATTAAAAGAAGTTTTTTCAGTATTAAAATCTTCTGATTCGACTAAAGAAGAAAGAAGAGAGGCTAGTAGAGAATGGGGCAAGATGTCCCTGTATAATCCTGATCGCTGGGATGAATATTTTTCAAAACCAAGTAGTGGTAAAGTTGTTCAAAAGAGATTAGATTACTTTTCATTTAAGGAATTACCAGATTACGAAATTCAAGATCAGTTACATACTATTTCAGTTCCTTCTATTGTGTTTTGCGGGAGATATGATGCGCAGTGTCCGTTAGTTTTTTCTCAAGAAATTAGCAAAGGATTGCAAAATTCAAAGTTGTATATTTTTGAAAAGAGTAACCACTTTCCCTTTGTAGAGGAAAAAGATCATTTTGCAGATATGGTTATAGATTTTAAAAGGTTAGATTAGTTTTAAAAATTAACTAATTGTGAGTTAAAATTGTGGTATAAAAGGAGTGATTGAAGTTGATGAAGTTTGTAGTGTCGTCATTGCTAACTTTTGTGTTGTTGATTGGGATTATATTAGGATTCAGTCAAGTTAATGCAGATGAAGAAAAACAGGCAAGAGATTATCAGACCATAGAACAATTAACGATTTATAAAAACAAGCCTGTAGAAGATTTTGTTCCTACTCAACACAAGGCATCAAAAGATATGATTACCCATCCAGAACATGATTCTGTTGACGAATTCATGGAAAATTTGAAGCGTGGTGTAAATGGGAAAGAGGATTATGCTACAAGTGGTAGGGATTTAAAAGGGCATATTGGAGATTCTGCTTATAATTATGCTGAATACTTCTTAGATCAGACAAATGAGCATGATGATTTATTAAAAGGCTTATTAGAAAAAGCTCAACCGTTTCATGGAACAGGAGTTCATTCATTAACAGATGAAGAATTGAATCAAAAATTTAATGATTTAAAAGAATATGTGAATAGTTATGACTAAGCCTGTGAATTCGGGCTTGTTTTCGTTGTGAATAATGAAAAAGAACTTAGATTAGTTATAATGATTCTTTTAAGTGGTCCTATTATTAAAACTGTTTTAATTGGTCGAAGGGGAATAAACTAATGAAGAAGTTTTATGTCGCATCAAGTTTTAAAAATAAAGATGCAGTGCGGTTGGTTAGTAATGAGTTAATCAATAAGGGCTTTGTTCAAACATATGATTGGACGAAAAATGAGAGAGCTTCAACTTTTGAGGATTTAAGGGATATAGGGCAAAAAGAAAAAGAAGCTGTGATGGAAGCAGATTTCATTATTGTTTTATTGCCTGCGGGTAAAGGGAGTCATATAGAGTTCGGTATCGCACTTGGACAAGGGAAAAGAATTTATCTTTATTCATCAGATGAATCAGTCAATCATTTTTAAACAACAAGTACGTTTTATCATTTATCTGAGGTAGAACAATGTGTTGGGTCTATTGAAGATTTAATAGAAACTGTAACCAATAGCCAGGAATCATCTGACTAATGAGGTGCGCTGGACATCAAGATGATGGTTGATCTTATGTGTGATTTAGTATTTGAAAAATGAATTAACTTAGGCTTATCAGAAGCCTCCAGGTCCGCCGCCTGCTGGTGGGCCATTTCGACGTGATCTTGCTTTTTCGACTTCTCGCTCGACTTCTTTTTCGTTCTCTTTTTCTTGTTGGGTTTTCAGGTGATGTGGTTTCGTGTAGCGCTTTTTCTGCTTTCGTTTATCTAGAATGATCATGAGTGCAATAGCTGCGACTAGGAATAAGCCCCATAAGATATTGGTTAACACACTCATTCTCCTTTCGAGCAATTATAATTGGTTGATAGAGTCCATATAATTGTGTAAAAAGGGTCATTTTCCTCTCCACATGGTACAATGTTTTCAACCACAAAAACGATTACCAGGAGGAGAGTACTCATGACCCAACTTAAGTTTAGCGCAAATATTGAAGATTTGAAAGAAAAAGTAATGGGCTCAGACCTAGAAACGATGGTGAAATCAACGATTGTGTTGATTTTGAATGAATGTATGGAACAGGAGCGTGAGGACTACTTACAGGCTGCTGCTTACGAACGGACAACGGAACGTGTCGATTATCGAAATGGCTACTATGAACGCGAATTGATCATGAGTTTGGGATCTATTAAATTGACTGTTCCACGAACGCGATTCGGTGATTTCTCACCTTCTATTTTTGAGCGATACGCTCGCTATGACCAAGCGTTTGTGATGTCGATGTTAGAGATGTTTGTGAATGGGGTTTCAACACGTAAGGTGACGAAAATCGTTAATACGTTATGTGGTGAAACCGTTTCGAAATCCTTTGTATCGAATTTAACGAAAAAATTAGACCCCATTGTGAATGAATGGGCTCAACGCCCATTGCACACTTTAACGTTAGATTTTGTGTTTGTCGACGCTCTTTATATCAAAGTAAGAGAAAACCAAAAAGTGGTCTCCAAGGCAGTTTATATAGCCATCGCATTAGATGATGAAGGCTATCGGCATATATTAGGGCTTCACATTAGTCATTCGGAGAATGAGGAGGCTTGGCAAACATTTTTTCAGCAGCTAATTGGAAGAGGGGTATCATCACCTAAGTTGGTTGTTTCAGATGCTCATAACGGCTTAGTAAATGCGATTCAAAAGTCTTTTATAGGGACGTCATGGCAACGTTGCACCGTTCATTTCAAACGAAATATCATCGTCAAAATGCCTAAAGAAGGCAAAAAAGAAGCCATTAAGTTATTGAAACAAATATTTGATGCCTCGTCGCAAAAGGAAGCACGACAACTTAGAGATCAGTTTCTCGATGACTATGGTGATCAACCATCATTTCAAAAGGCTTGTAAGGTTTTAGATGAAGGGTTTGAAGACGCGATTCAATATCTAGGCGATGCCATTCCTGAAAACTTTAAAACACATGTTAGAAGTACAAACTCATTAGAACGTTTAAACCAAGAAGTTCGAAGACGAGAAAAAATCATTCGTATTTTTCCGAACACACAATCAGCCTTCCGTCTGGTTGGGGCAACATTAATGGCGTATGAAGAAATCATCAAACATAATCCTAAAAAATTTAGGATCTGGGAAAACAAATGAAATGACGCGATGAGGTGGAGATGGCTCGTCCCTCACCATCTCCACCTCATCGCGATAACACATAAATAATCAATGACAAGAGTTGAATTTCATTGCCATGTATTTTACACATAATTATGGACTTGACTAATTGGTTAATTAACTCGATCGTAACAGAAGCTAACTCGATGGAAAAGACTCAAAACTCGATGGTAATGGTTGAGAGGTCGATGGAAAACCTCCTCCAATCGATGGTATTTGATGTGGAGTCGATGGAAAACGTCTGCAGGCCGATGGTAAAGGCGCGGAGCTCGATGATAAATCGCGATCTGAAGTTTACGGGATGACCGTTTCACGAAAGGTTATTTTTTAACAAGTAAATGCCTATAAATTAAAGAAAAGTCGTTCAGTTAAGGATGCATCAGGTGCTGCAAGTTTAACTGAATGACTTTTTAATAGCTTTAAGCAAAATCCGGCGCGGGTTTGGTGACGCTTGTTGTGATGTCGTACATGAGTTCATTTAGGATGTTTTCGACTTTTTTGCGGACGGCGGGGTTGAAGTAGCGCCGTTCTTCTTCGTAACCGCGGGCTAGGAATAAATAGGTCGAAAAGGTATCATTTTTCTCGATGAAGACGACATCGATTTTTTTCTGGTCCATGGTTTTGCGGAGTTCGCGTCGTTCGGTGCGGGCTTGGTGGATCATGCGCCGCAGTAGTTCTAAATAAGGTTCTTTGATTTTATATGGGCCGTTTTCAACGGAGCGAATATCTTGTTCTAAGACGACGATGGTCATGGATAAGAATAAATAACGTGATGCCATGCGTCCTTCTTCTTCATTTAAATAAGGCATGTCGATCCCTCCGGTTGCATTTATCGAACGTTTGTTCTATTATATGAAATAACCTTATAAAAATCAAACCCTTAATGACAAATTGGTAAAAAAGTAGGCAAACGGTTAATTTTTTTATAAAATGAAGGGAGAGATTTAGAAGGAGTTAATGCTATGAATGATGATGCAACGAACCTCGATGAACTAAAGGATTTAATATCAGATAATGTTATTGGTGGATTTATAATTCGTTTGCTTGAATTCTACGGTAGTTTTGGCCCGCTTCCAGGCATATTATTACCGTTTATTGAAGCGTTTTTACCGATTTTGCCGAATTTAGTATTTATTTTGGCGAATTCGCTCGTGTACGGGCTTGTGTTTGGGTTTTTGTATTCCTGGATTGGCGCGTCTGTTGGGGCGATTGTCGTGTTTATACTGATCCGAAAGAGTGAGCGGTTTAATTGGGTGCGACGAATTAAATACCAGCGCCATATTCAGCGGATCACGAATTTTTTCGACCAACGCGGATTTGGACCGATGTTCTTGTTGTTATGTTTCCCATTTTCACCGTCAGCATTAATTAATGTGGTGGCGGCGTTTACGAGAATGTCGCTACAGTCGTTTATTTTAACGGTTGGACTAGCGAAAGCAGTGATGATTTTTTCAGTGTCGTATGTTGGTGATAGCCTGGCGTCGTTTGCGACTGAGCCGATTAAAACAGTTGTCGTAGGTATTGTTGTTGGGCTGTTTTGGTTGATTGGGAAGTTTATAGAAAAACGAATCACGTCGAAAGCGGACCGTGATGATGGTGAGACGAATTAAAAGGGGGAGACGCGTGTGGCCTTACAATTTATCTTAGGACGAGCCGGTGCTGACATCGGCTCGTATTGTTTAGAGGAAATCGAGCAGGCCCTGCAGTATGATCCCGCGGGAGATCCGATTTTGTATATCGTGCCGGATCAGATGGCGTTTCAGCAGGAGTATGGGTTGTTAAGTGAGAGTGATTTGCCTGGGTCGATGCGAGCGCAAGTGTTTAGTTTCTCGCGACTAGCTTGGTATGTGTTTCAAGCGGTCGGTGGTGGTACGAAGCCGTTTGTGACGTCGACCGGGATTCAAATGTTGCTTCGAAAAATTGCGGAGGAGCATGAACAGTCGCTCGAAGCGTTTCAAAAGGCGATGGATAAGCAAGGGTTCATCGATCAACTCGAGGCGATGATTACGGAATTGAAGCGGTATCGGGTGACGCCGGAGTCGCTGAGTCGAATGGTCGAGGAATTGAATCAGAGTGCGCATTTGACGCCGAGTGAAGCGGCGCTTAAACGCAAGCTGGATGATTTGTTGTTGATTTATGACAAACTCGATCAACAGTTGTCGGGGCATTACGTTGATAGTGAAGATCAGCTGGAGATTATGGTTGAGAAAATCGCGACGACGAATGTGTTACGTGATGCGACGATTTATATTGATGGGTTTCACCGGTTCACGCCACAAGAGTGTTATGTGATTGAAGCGCTCATGCGTCATGCGAAAGATGTGAAAATCGCGCTTACATACGATGGACGTGGGCAAGGTTTAGGTGAACTGGATTTATTTTATCAGACGAAGACGACGTATGAGACGTTGACGGAGATTGCTGAGCAGGCGGAAATCCCGATACGTGAGCCTATGATGCTTTATCCTGATGAGCGTCGGTTTCAAAATAATCCAGCGATGAATCATTTGGAGCGTCATTTTACGGATCAGCCAGCACCTGTTTATGAAGGGGAAGCCCCAATTCAAATTGCTGAAGCGGTGCACCCACGTGCGGAAGTTGAAGGTGTGGCGCAAGAGATTGTGCGGTTGACGCGTGAAGAAGGTTATCGTTATCGCGATTTGGCGTTGTTAATCCGTGATGACGGGACGTATCATGATTTGATCGAAACAATTTTCCAAGATTATGGCGTGCCGGTCTTTTTAGATGAGAAGAAAACGATGCTCAATCACCCGTTTATTGAGTTGATTCGAACAGGGCTTGAAGTGATCGATCGTGATTTGCGTTATGATGCGATCTTTCGGTTGCTTAAAACTGGATTCATTCAGGCAACGGATGAGGCGTATCCCCTAACGCAAGATGCGATTGATTCGCTTGAAAATTATGTGCTGGAATATGGTGTTCGGACGCGTGATGCATGGCTTTCGGACCGTGATTGGCGTTATCAGCGGATTTTCGGTTTAGACCAGCGTTCCCAGACGGATGAAGAACGTGAAATCGAACGGCAAATGAATGCGTATCGCAAGCAAGTGGTCGATGCGCTTAAGGATTTTGACCGTGATGTGCGCGAGGCAGAGACGGTTGGTGCAACGTTAGAAGCGGTCTATACGTGGCTTGAACGAATTGGTGCGCCTGAACGATTAGAAGCGTTGCGTGATGGATTTGACGATGACGGTGATGTGGAAACCGCACGCGAGCAAGAGCAGGCGTGGCAAGCAGTCATGCAGTTGTTTGATGAAATGGCGGACATGCTTGGTGATGAAGAGATGTCGTTACCGTTATTCCGAGATGTGTTGGATGCGGGGCTTGAGACGCTAGAGTTTTCCCATGTGCCGCCAACGATTGACCATGTCATTGTTGGTAATGTCGAGCGCTCAAGGATTGCGAATGTGAAGGTCAGCTTTTTACTTGGGGTAAATGATGGCGTTTATCCGATGAAGCCGCCGCAAGAAGGGCTCGTCTCGGATGATGAGCGGGCGTGGTTAGAAGAGCGTGGTCTGTTGCTGGCTGACCCAGCTGAACGTGTGCTGTTAGATGATCGTTTTTATATGTATCTGGCGTTTACACTTGCGAGTGACCGAGTTCATGTGAGTTATGCGCTCAGTGACGAAGAAGGAAAACAGAAGATGCCAGCTGCAGTTGTGAAGCAGTTGAAAACGATGTATCCGCAGGCGCGTGAGACGTTGTGGCTTGATGATGAAGATCATGAGGATCCTTTAAGGTTCGTGACAAATCCAGAGAAGACACGATCGATTTTAACAGCTGAGCTTTCGAAGTATTTACGCGGTTATCCGATTGATCGCGTCTATTGGGATGCGCTTCATTGGTTTATGGCACATGAGTCGTCTGATGGAACTGCACGGCAAATTTTAAGCGGATTATTTTATCGGAATGAACCAGAGTCATTAGGTAGTGATACGGCGAGCGCGATGTTTGATCAGACGATGAAGTCGAGTGTGTCACGGCTTGAGACGTATCATCAGTGTGCATATCATTATTATGCCAAATATACGCTCGGACTGGAAGAAAGGCCGCTTTATCAGCTCGAAGCACCTGATATTGGGCAGTTGTTCCACGAATCGCTCCGGTATATTACGGAGTGGGTGTTCGCGGAAGGGCGAGCGTTTTTCGATTTAACGAATGACGATATTATTCAGTATGCGCGCCGAGCGGTTGAGAAGTTAGCGCCGCTATTGCAGCATCAGATTTTGTTCAGTTCGAATCGCTATCAGTATATTTTGCGCAAGTTAGAACATGTCATTATTCGGGCGACGACGGTCTTAGCACGGCAAGCGAAGCAGTCGGGTTTTCAGCCGGCAGGAATTGAGCTTGGTTTCGGTCGAAAAGAAAAGCTGCCACCGCTTCAGCTCGATTTAATGAATGGTTATCAACTGGAGTTAAATGGCCGGGTAGACCGGGTTGATCAAGCAGAAATTAATAATCAGCTGTATTTGCGTGTGATTGATTATAAATCGAGTGCGAAAGATTTGAAGCTCGTTGATGTGTATTATGGTTTGGCACTGCAGATGTTAACGTATTTGGATGTCGTGCTGACCTATTCAGATCGTTGGTTGAATCAGCAAGCGGAGCCAGCAGGTGTCCTGTATTTCCACGTGCATAATCCGACGTTGAATGATGGTGACTTGAAGGCGTTTGATGATGACGCGGTGGAAGATGCGTTGTTGAAAGAATATAAAATGAACGGTTGGTTGTTAGGAGATGAACAGGTAGCCGGAGCGATGGATCGTTCGCTTGAGACGGGGACGTCAAAAATTGCCCCGTTCGGTGTGAAGAAAGACGGCTCATTTAATGCGAGTTCGAAAACGGTGGATGAGTCGTTGTTTCGCTATATGAATCAATATGTGCGCGGGTTAATGCAACAGGCGGGTAGTCAGATTGTGCACGGTGATGTGTCACTTAATCCAGTGCAGACGAAGGATTATACGGCGTGTACGTTTTGTCCGTATCGATCGGTCTGTCAATTCGACCCGACGCTTGAAGAGAATGATTTTGTCCGGATTAAAGATGAGAAAGATGATGCGATTCTACAACGTATGATGGCGCGAGAGGAGGATGCTTAAATGGGGTGGACAGAGGAACAGTCGTTAGCGATTCATGAAGACGGGCGTGATATTCTCGTGTCGGCTGCGGCCGGTTCAGGTAAGACAGCGGTACTAGTCGAGCGGATTATTCAAAAGATGGTGCGCGACGAAGATCCGTACAATATTGATGAGATGTTAGTCGCGACGTTTACGAATGCCGCAGCACAAGAGATGAAGACGCGTGTTGGACAGGCGCTTGAGCAGGCCTTAGAAAAGCATCCGAACTCGCATCATTTGAAGAAACAGATTGCGCTGTTGCAGCGGGCTAATATCTCGACGTTGCACGCGTTTTGTATGGATGTGACGCGTAAATATAGTTATGAGCTTGATTTGGACCCGAGTTTTCGGATTTTGGACCAAATTGAAGCCGATATGTTAAAGCAAGATGTCCTGCAAGATGTGTTCGAGCGTTGGTACGGTCAAGAAGGCGAGGCGCAAGAGGCGTTTTTCCGTTTTGTCGATCATTTTTCGGGTGACCGGAATGATGAAGCGGTCGAATCGCTCGTGTTGCATGTGCATGAATTTGCCTTGCAAAATCCGAAGCCGTTTGCATGGCTAGAATCGCTTGTTGGCGCGGTCGATGTGAGTGAGGAGACGACGCTTGATGAGTTGAAGTGGATGCCGTATGCGCGGTTTGATAGTCGTGAAGCGCTTGAAGCAGCCGTGTTTGATATTAAGCAGGCGATGGATGTCGCGCAAGATGTAAACGGCCCGGAGCATTATCTGGAGACGCTTGAGAGCGATTTGGAACAAGTCAATGCGATGTTAGAATACGTGGATGCGCCTTGGGAGGTATTGCGGAATGTCGTCTTAGAGCGGCAGAAGTTTCAGACGTTATCACGGAAGAAATTTGAGTGTGATGAAGATTTAAAAGAACGCGTGAAGGATATTCGTAAGCGGTATAAAGAGAAAGTGTCGGCGATGATTAGTCGTTGGTTTGAACGGAAGCCAGAATCATTGATCAATGATTTACGTCAGTTTAAGCCTCATCTAGAGCAATTAGTTGAGCTAGTGAAAGACTTTCATGCTTCACTTGATGCAGAGAAGAGAACGCAGGCTGTGCTTGAGTTTTCCGATTTAGAGCATTATTGTTTAGAGGTGTTGATGGCTGATGGTTCGACGATGGATGCGCTTGAACCGTCAGATGTCGCGAAGCAGTATCAAGCGCAATACCGTGAAGTATTGATCGATGAGTATCAAGATACGAACCAAGTGCAAGAGACGATTTTACAGTTGTTAACGGGTGCTGAGTCGAATCATTTATTCATGGTTGGCGATGTGAAGCAAAGTATTTATGGTTTCCGTCATGCGGAGCCGACGTTGTTCATGGAGAAATACCGCGCGTTTCAGGCGAATGATGGTGATGAATTGCGTATTGATTTGGCGCAAAACTTCCGGAGTCGGCATGAAGTGTTAGCGGGGACGAATTTTATTTTCCGGCAATTGTTAGATCCGCAAGTCGGGGAGATGGATTATGAGCCGGAAGCGGAGCTAATTTATAGTAATCGCGTGTATGAGAAGCTCACGGACACGGATGTCGATACGGAGTTGCATGTGTTGTCGCGTGAAGCGGATGATGAGACGGACCCGGATGACGAGTGGCAGTATTTGGACAAAGCGCAGATCGAAGCGCGGGCGTATGCGAAGAAAATTCAGTCGTGGCTTGGCACAGACGGTAGTGAGCCGATGCACGTGATCGATAAAGAAACGGAGAAACCGCGTCCTGTTCGGTATTCGGATATTGTTATTTTGATGCGGTCTAAGGCGTGGTTCGGGACCGTGGTTGAGGAGTTAAAACAGCTTGGGATTCCGGTTTATGCCGATTTGTCGTCGGGGTATTTGGAAGCGATTGAAGTGCAAGTGATGCTTAATGTGCTTAAGGCGATTGACAATCCGAAGCAAGATATTCCGCTTGCGAGTGTTTTGAAGTCGCCGATTGTTGGGTTGAATGAGGATGAACTGGCACAAATTCGGTTGCACGGCCGTAAAGTGAGTTTTTATGAAGCGGTGAAGCAGTACATGAGAGCGGGCGAGAATCGTGATTTAGTGAAGCGATTGGAACGCTTTTTTGGACTGTTTGAGGCTTGGCGCGAGGAAGCGACTTATGGTGCCTTGTCGCAACTGATTTGGCGTGTGTACCGTGAGACGGGTTATTATGAATTTGTCGGGGGCACACCAGGAGGCAAGCAACGACAGGCGAATTTACGCGCGTTATACGACCGGGCGCGTAGTTATGAGAAATCGGCTTATCGCGGGTTGTTCCGTTTCTTGCGTTTTATTGAAAAGATGGAAGAGCGCGGCGAAGATTTAGGCGCAGCGCGTGCGTTAGGTGAGCAGGAAGATGTCGTTCGCCTCATGTCGATTCATACGAGTAAAGGTTTAGAGTTTCCGGTTGTCATTTTAGGCGCGGCCGATAAGCAATTTAATACGCAAGATTATAAGAAACGCTATTTATTGCATAAAGATTTAGGTTTGGGTGCAAAATATTTAGATTTGGATCAGCGTATTATGTATAAGACGTTTCCGTTTGAAGCGATGTCCGTGGCGATGAAGCGCGAGATGTTGGCTGAAGAGATGCGGATTTTGTATGTGGCGTTGACGCGTGCGAAAGAAAAGTTGGTCGTCGTTGGCACGGTTGGCGACGTGTCGAAACGGTTTGAGAAATGGCGTGAAGTGAGTGAGCATCCGAACTGGGTGTTGCCTGCGCATATGCGAGCGGATCAGGCGAATTATATGAACTGGGTCGGCATGGCGCTCGTTCGTCATGAAAAGGCTGATGAATTGCGTGAGGGTCCAGTGTCTAATCGCGTGCCTGAGGTGATTCAGGCAGATGATTCGTCGTGGCGAGTCGTGGTTGAGCATGCATCGGCTTATGAAGATCCTGAATGGGTGACGGTTGAACGGAATGATGCGCTTGAGCGTGCGATTACCGATTGGGACCGTGATGCGATTGAGACACCGTCCGAGTCATATGCGGAAGTGGACCGACGTCTTCAGTATGCTTATCCTTATGCAGGAAGTGTGTCACGCCGGGCGAAGCAGACTGTGACGGAGTTGAAGCGAATCAGACAAGAAGCAGATGCTTATAGTGCGACAGATTTCATCAGGAGTCGTGGTGCTGGTGCTGGAAACGGAAGTGGGGCATCATCGCTAGAAAGGCCACGATTTATGAAAGAAGATGTGACAACGCTTACGAAAGCTGAAATTGGTAGTGCGATGCATACGGTGATGCAGCATTTACCGTTTGAATCAGCTTGGGATGAAGTGTCATTAGAGGAGTTCGTGTCAGGGCTAGTATTTCGTGATATTTTAACCGAAGAAGAAGCTGAGGCCATTGATTATGATGCGATTTTACAGCTAATGGCGACTGAGATAGGCAAGTCGTTACAGCAGTCGGCAGATATTCGGCGTGAATTACCGTTTACGATGGAGTTGTCAGCTCAGGAAGTTTATCCAGAGTGGGATGACCCGACTGATGAAAGCGTGTTGATCCAAGGTGTGATCGACTGCTTGTTTGAAGTTGACGGGCAGTGGTACTTATTAGATTATAAAACCGATACAGTGAATGGTCAGGTAGATGAAAAAGTTCGCGAACAGTTAGCCAGTCGCTACGCCGTACAAGTCGACTTATACCGACGAGCGGTCGAGTCGATTTGGCAGATTGAACTTGCTGGCGTGTATTTATACTTCTTTGACCAAGCATTTGTTGTGGATATGACCGAAAGAGAGCACTTCTGATAGTCAGAAGTGCTCTTTTTATGATGGTGTGGTGCGATCCTTAACATGATGATCAGGTTCTATTTCTGATTGGATTTCGGAGTGAGGGCGTTGATAATGCCAAGCAGTAGGCCAATCACAATCATGCCATATGTAATAAATGGAGCGATACTCGTTTCATATAGTGTAGGAATCCACGGTTGATCACCGAAATAATTGATCGCAAGGCCATGTAAGATGCCACCTACAATTAGTGAAAATTCGATTAAATTAGGTTTCAAAACGATCATCCTTTAATATGATTTAGTTAGAGTATATCGTGACTTGATTGAAGTGACAAATTAATTGGAATAGGAAATAATCTGTGGTACTATTATTTATAATAATTATAAATTGATATAAATTTTAAATAGAGGTGAGGAGATGGCACAAAAGTTACGACAACATCGTGAAATGATCATGGCTTTACTTGGTGGTGTGTTGCTTGTTATCGCGTTTTTATCAGAATCTTGGGGAAATCCTGCATTGACGGTGGTGCTTTATTTATTAACATTTGCAGTCGGTGGCTATTATAAAGCGAAAGAAGGTATTTTGGATTTAATCTATGATAAATCATTGAATGTAGAAATTTTAATGATTATTGCAGCACTTGGGGCAGCATCGATTGGCCATTGGCATGAAGGTGCGATTTTAATTTTCATCTTTTCCGTTAGTGGTGCGATGGAAACATATGCGAATCAAAAGAGTGAGCGTGACTTGTCATCATTGGTGGAAATGGCACCAGATAAAGCTAATCGATTGAATAATGATGATTCCGTAACCGTTGTTGCCTTAGAGGAGTTAAATGTAGGTGATCGTGTGCTCGTTAAAGATGGTGAACGAGTGCCGGTGGATGGCGTGATTCTAAGTGGTCAAACAACAATAGATGAGTCGCCCATTACGGGAGAATCAATGCCTGTTGATAAAGCTTCAGGGGATGATGTTTTTAATGGCACAATGAACGGAACAGGATCTGTTGTGGTTGAGATGACGAAGCCGAATGAGGATTCGCTTTTTCAGAAGATGATTCGACTTGTGGAAGAAGCGAAGGAAAATCGACCGCCGACGCAACAATTAATTGAAAAGATAGAAGGTCCTTACGTTGTGTCGGTGCTCGTGGTTGTTGGCTTGATGTTGCTGTCACCGTTTGTATTTGGTTTTAATTTTGAAGATGTATTTTATCGTGCGATGGTGTTACTTGTCGTTGCTTCACCGTGTGCTGTTGTCGCATCGATTATGCCATCATTATTGTCAGCGGTGAGTACGGGGGCGCGTAAAGGTGTCCTGACAAAAGGTGGCGTCTACCTTGAACAATTGTCGAAAATGGCCGTTGTCGCATTGGATAAAACAGGGACGATAACGAAAGGCGAACCCGTTGTAACGGATTTTATGACAGCCGAAGAGTTTGATGATCATGATGTGTTAAGCCATATCGTCGCAATTGAAAATCAATCGAGTCATCCACTGGCTGAAGCCATCGTACGCTATGGTGATACTTATAATGTCCATGCCGATTTGGAAGTTGCTTATACTGAAAGCATCGCGGGTCATGGGATTCAAGCAGGCGTGGCTGATGAGACTTGGTATGTCGGAAATGAAGCACTAATTGATAGATTAGGATTAGTAAAAGATGATTTTCTAAACATGAAAAAGACATTACAACAGGAAGGTAAGACGGTTATGTTTATCGCCAATAAGAAGGCGATAGCAGGAATGATTGCGGTGAAAGATGAGATTAGACCAGAAGCTAAGCAATTAATTGAAACCCTGAATGAACGTGGTGTTAAAACGGTTATGATTACAGGTGATAACGACCAAACAGCACAGGCAATTAGTAAGGAAGCGGGGATTCATGAGTGGATTAGTGAATGTTTGCCCGAACAAAAAGTACATGAAGTTGAACGGTTGCGAGAAACATATGGCTCCATTGCGATGGTTGGCGACGGTGTAAACGATGCACCAGCGATGGCAAAAGCTGACGTCGGCATTGCGATGGGTTCTGGAACAGATGTCGCAATTGAAACATCGGATATTGTTTTAATGAATAATCAACTGAAAAATATTTCGATGACCTTTAACTTGTCGACACGCTTGAATCGTATTGTGAAACAAAATCTTATATTCTCTGTTGCGGTGATTTTACTACTGATTGTCGCAAACTTTTCGCAGGGGCTGACCTTACCATATGGGGTCGTGGCACATGAAGGCAGCACGATTCTCGTTATTTTAAATGGTCTGCGTTTATTAAAAGAATAAAAGATTAAAGATTCGATAATAGGGGACGTTTGATTTCAGATTTTCCATCGCCTTGTAGAGGGATTCCATCGAGTTATGGGTGTTTACCATCGACTCGATGTACTTTTCCATCGGCGTTTAATTAATATCATCGACTTCAGATCGTTTTCCATCAAGTTATGCTAATTTACCATCATTTAGTCAGTTATTGGTAATGTCGTGTTATAATGAACTCAAAAAAAGGAGCGGAAGTTATGGAAGCGACGGGGAAGCGTATTCAGGCGATTGATGCGATTCGAGGGTTCGCATTATTTGGGATTTTAATGGTCAATGTGCTGTCATTTAACTCACCACATTTTTTGTATGGGGGAATTGATCGGTTTTATGATGGTGCAGGTAGTGGTTGGATTTTGGTAATCATCGATATGTTGTTCCAAGCGAGTTTTTACCCATTATTTGCGTTGTTGTTCGGCCTTGGTCTTGCGTTGATGGCGAGGCGTCTTGAAGAGCGACAACCTGATCAGACGAAAAAGGTGCTTACAAGGCGAATGTTAGCTCTCGGATTATTTGGTTTATTACATGGACTGCTTATTTGGTATGGCGATATTTTGTTAACGTATAGTATTGTCGGTTTATTAACCATTCCATTAATACATAAGTCCATTCGCACGCTTGTCACGTGGGCTGTCTCGATGCTTGGTAGTATCACCATTTTAATGACGCTTATGAACTATGGAATGCGTGATTATTTAAGTAACTATCGTGATTCTCTTGCTATTCATCAGTCGATGACATTTTATAATGGCGATTACTCAGATATTTTTTCCCGTAATTTAGACGATTGGCTTCTGATGTTTAATCCGATGCAAATCATTATTATGGTGCTTACGATTATGCCGATGTTTTTACTAGGAGTGATCATTGTGAAAGCTGGGTGGATTGATCAGCCACGGGAACATATGAAGGCGATTCGTCAATGGTTGCTCATTTCAGGGTTCATCTTCTTTCTATTTAAGATTGCGCCACATTTTATGGGGAACCCAGAATGGTTTGATTTTACGAAACAAAGTATAGGCGGATCTTTCTCGAGTTTCTTTTACTTTTTAGTTGGGATTGTAATCTTGCCTAAGTTAACAGTGACCTGGCTTGCGGCTGTTGGCAAATTATCGTTGACGAATTATTTAATGCAGTCGATTATAGCCTTCTTATTCTTTTACGGTGTTGGACTTGGCTTTTATGGTGACTTATCACTATGGCATTTGGTCGTGTATGTACTGATTGTTTATAGTGTACAAATCTTGTTTAGTGTATGGTACGTGAAGCGGTATCGGTTTGGACCTTTTGAATGGATATACCGTTCATTAACTTATGGTAAAGCACAATCTATGAAACAATCTTCTTCATAAGTTTTTCATGGTATTTTTAGTGAAAATTCGTTACAATATATGACGGAAAGATTGAAAAGAGTAGAGGTGCTTTATGGCTGAAGTCAAGGGAAATGAAATGCTATCACGATTGTTTACATTATTGATAGGTATTATGATTTTCGTCATGCTTAATAAGAATGGGGAAGTGTTTCACCCGTTAATGATCGGTGAAGTCACGGAATTCTTTATTATATTACTGCTAGTTTGCGGAACTATGTATATGGCGGTATTTATTGGTGATTTAGTGTCGAAAACAAAATATGATAAGATCATTCAAATAGCTGGTAGCATTGTGATTGCTACATATCTTGTTTATCTATTAATGACATAAAGGAGCGAAGTTAATGTCTGAATCAGCTCGAAAACTACTTATTGCAGAAATTATATTCTCATTTGGAACGATGTTATTTATCATTCTATATTTTATCGCTAGTAATGATTGGTATATGACGATTGCGCTACTGACAGGAAGTGTCATGCTTGGTTTAATGTCAGGACGCCGTCTAGTTGAAGGAAGAAAAGGATTTGGTGCACTGATTGCAGCATTAGCTGTGTTTGTGTTCTTTAGTGCAATATTAGATTTTATTTAAAATGGTAGGGGCGCCTGAGTTAGCTAACTCAGGCGTTTTTTAGTTGGGTTGATAGGTTGATTGTTCATATATACGGCGAACTATCTACTTGATACGGCGCTATTATAATGGTATACGGCGGGACGCGCTGTTGATTCGGCTCTTTTTAATTTGATACGGCGTTAGAGTTGTTTCATACGGCGCGATTGCTATTGTTTACGGCGAAAAACAAAACACGACGATAAAAAAAGCATTGAATCGGGGGTCTGATTCAATGCTTTTTCATTATATGTCATGTATTTGAATGCTTAATTTAAAAGATGTTCTTCTAAATCTTCGAGCATCATTTTAGCAGCGCGAACGCCACCTGCTGTGTTCCAAATCGTGTCACTAACTTTATAAGCGTTATCGTTTTGAACGGCTTCTAAGTTATTCCAAAGTGGATCATTAATCCATTCTTCTTCGACAGTCGATGCTTCACCATCACCTGTTTCGTAGGTGAAATAGAAGATCGCATCTCCATCCATTTCATCAATCCGTTCTTTCGTGACGTTTTTCGCTGCGAAGTCATCTTTATCCTGTGATTCAGGTCGCTCTAAGCCAACCTCATCAATGATGATGCCTGAGAATGAATCTTTATGATAGATACGAACGTCTCCAGCCATGAAACGTACAATCGACACTTTGGTGTCTAGTTTATCATTAGCTTTTAAGTCTTCTGATAATTGATCAACTTTCTGGTTGTAATTATCAAGTACTTCTTGACCTTTTTCTGGCATGCCAACCGCTTCAGCAATTAGTTCAAAGTTGACTTTCCAATCACCGCGTAGAGTTTCTTCAAAGACAGTAGGTGCAATTTGACTTAATGACTCATATTGGTCTTCTTGGCGCATTTTATTACCGATAATTAAGTCTGGATCTAACTCGGCAATGCTTTCAAGTGAAATATCATTTTCCATACCTACGACATTAACGCCTTCCATGTCTTCTTCGATATGGTCATACCAAGGGTCGCCTGTCCATGATTGGACTGCTCCAACTGGTGTTATACCTAGTGCCAGTAGTGCTTCTGTACCATGATTGGTTAAAATCACGATATCTTCTGGTTGCCCTTCAATCTTAGTTTCACCCATAGCATGTTCGACAACGTAAGAGTCGCCACTTCCTTCTGAATCACTGTTGCCTTCTGATTCTTCAGATGATTCTTGATCTCCGCCTTCATTTGTCGTTTCTTCTTCAGAATCCCCGCCTCCACAAGCAGCTAAGAAGAGTGTTAATGACACAAAAGCGAACAAAATAAGTAATTTCCTCATGTGATAAACTCCTTTATATGTTGTTTTGATGATAATGATTATCAATTACATCTATTATCATATATGCCTTTACTTAACGTGTCAATAAATAATTGAAAATGACTTTCAATTAAATTGACATTCATTATCAATTAACGTAATATAGGACGTGAAAGAGAAGAGTGAGAAAGGTATATCTTCACGATGTTAAAAAGCAATGCACTTAAAGGATTAGGACTTATTATTGGTTTGGTGATCGTGCTCATACTTATGTGGGCGAGTGTTTTATATGGGTATACCGATATTACATCTCAAATGATCATCGATTCATTCACAAATTTTGATGAATCAAATGAACATTATATTATACAGGATAACCGAATACCTCGGTCTTTAATCGCTGCAGCTGTTGGTGCAAGTCTTGCCATTGCGGGAGCGATTATGCAAGGACTAACGAATAACCCGCTTGCTTCACCGACCATTTTTGGTGTGAACGCAGGTGCTAGTTTCTTTGTAGTATTCGGTGTAACGTTTTTAGGTATTACATCATTACAATCATTCGCCTGGTTTGCATTTGCAGGTGCTGCAGTTGCATCGGTAACTGTTTATCTTTTAGGATCATTAGGTAGTGATGGGTTAACACCGATTAAAATCACGTTAGCAGGTGCTGCGATTGCAGCGTTATTCTCATCCATGACGCAAGGGATGCTGGCGATGAATGAGACCGCGCTTGAACAGGTATTGTTTTGGTTAACAGGGTCTGTCCAAGGTCGTAGTTTAGAAATCTTAATGTCTGTCTTGCCTTATCTAATTGTCGGCTGGTTTGTCGCCTTATTATTAGGAAAGCATTTGAATGTCCTAGTTATGGGTGAGGAATTAGCCAAGGGGCTAGGCCAAAAAACGTACTTGATTAAATTAGCTGGTGCACTTGCCGTTGTTTTGTTATCTGGCGGTGCAGTGGCAATTGCTGGTCCAATTGGATTTATCGGAATTGTTATTCCCCATATTGCGCGGTGGTTTGCCGGCATTAGCTATTCATGGGTAATTCCATACAGTGCAATAATCGGTGCGATGTTACTTTTATTAGCTGATATTGCAGCACGATATGTTATTTATCCGCAGGAAGCCCCTGTTGGTGTGATGATCGCGCTTGTTGGCGTTCCCTTCTTCATTTATATAGCAAGGAGGGGCATCAATGAATAACAAACAATTTCCGGTTCGATTAGGAAAAGTATCCTTTTTAATTGATAAAAAATCTTTCTATATTATATCCTTGTTAACGGTCTTAGCTATTGTGCTTATGATTGTAAGCTTAGGGATTGGCCAATTATTTATTTCACCAGTCGATGTCATTCGAGCAGTAATCGGCCAAGGCACAGAAATGGAAAACTTAGTTGTTAATTCATTTAGGATGCCGCGAATATTGCTATCGATGTTAGCAGGTGCTGCACTTGCGATGTCAGGTGCGATTTTACAAGGATTGATTCGTAATCCACTTGCATCACCCGATATTATTGGAATTACAGGTGGTGCCGCGTTAACTACGGTGATCTTTTTAGCGATTTATACTGACCGTAGTAATACGTTAACCATGAGTATTCAGTGGTTACCGTTAGCCTCGTTTATTGGTGCAGTCGTTATTGGTTTCCTTGTTTATTTCTTATCTTGGAAAAACGGCCGCATTACGCCATTTCGCCTTGTTTTAATTGGTGTTGGTGTAGCAGCCGCAGCTGATGCTGTGACGTCTCTTGTCATGATTTTAGGTCCGATTCATTCAGCTGCGAAAGCAACGATTTGGTTAACAGGTAGTGTGAACGGGACAAATTGGAATGAAATCGCGACAATTGCACCTTGGGTATTCGGTATTACCTTTATCTTGTTTATTTATGCTAGACGTTTAAATATGCAAGAACTAGGTGAGGACTTAGCAAAAAATGCTGGTCAATTAGTGCAACGTGATCGCTTCATGTTACTGCTATTAAGCACATCGCTTGCTGGTGGTGCGGTAGCGTTTGCTGGTGGCATTGGGTTCGTAGGTTTAATGGCGCCACATATCGCACGAAAAATCATTGGTTCAGCGTTCGGCGCTTTAATTCCTGTCTCGGCTTTAGTTGGTGGAATGATTGTTGTCTTAGCTGACATTTTAGGGCGTATGTTGTTTATGCCACTTGAGGTGCCAGTTGGTGTATTCACATCATTAATCGGTGCACCTTACTTTATATATTTATTATTTAAGAGCCATAAATAATGGTTTTTGAGAGGGGTTTGTCTGATGAAAGCCATTCAAACTGAACAGTTGTCACTCGGGTATAAAGATGAACTGGTAATAGAAGAGTTGGATTTAACCATTCCAAAAGGTGAAATTACTGCTTTTATTGGGAGTAACGGTTGTGGAAAGTCAACATTGTTAAAATCACTTGCACGTTTATTAAAACCGAAAGATGGATCGGTAGAACTAGCGGGTAAAGATATCGACAAGACATCAACGAAAGAAATCGCACGTCAATTGGCGATCATGCCACAATCACCTCAAGCGCCAGAAGGATTAACAGTTCTACAACTTGTGAAACAAGGCCGTTATCCTTATCAAAGTTGGTATAAACAGTGGTCCGAAGAGGATGAAGAGGCTGTTCAGTATGCTCTTGATGTGACAGGTATTAAAGAATTTGAAGATCGTACGGTAGATTCTCTATCTGGTGGTCAGCGTCAACGTGCATGGATTGCGATGACTTTGGCCCAAGATACAGATATCATTTTGCTCGACGAACCGACAACATTCTTAGATTTAACGCATCAAATTGATATCTTAGATTTACTTAGTGAATTAAATGAACAAGAAGGTCGTACGATTGTAATGGTTCTACACGATTTGAATTTAGCTTGTCGTTATGCAGATCATATTGTCGCTATACAAGGTAAAAGTGTTTTTGAACAAGGTGATCCTGATGAAATTATTACGCCACAGTTGATTCATTCAGTATTTGGCTTACAATGCCAAGTAACGTGTGATCCAATTTGTGGTTCACCAATGTGCATCCCGTACAGTAGACAACGGCAGATGAAAGGTGCCAATCGTTATGCCGCACAACAAGTTCAAGCCAATTAACACAACTGTTTTATCAGAACGATTTCGTGTTGTAACAGAACAAACGCAAGACGAAATTTATGTATCTGATTTATTAAATGAAATTTATCTGCGTAATGTGATTAAACGTATTAAACCTAATTTTGCAACAGATCGTGACTTTGTTATTGGTTCACAATTAATAAAGCGATTAGGCTTCTTACTTGTCGTGCCGTCGTTATATACTTTTTCGACGGATCGCATTGCCATGTCATTAGATTGGTCCAGAACAGCAATTGTACCAAAAGTGAAGGATGGACTGTGGTTACCTGATTTATATTTGGAAAACATAGTTGGAGAAGATTGTTCTGATGCATTGGAAGAGAAAAGAGAGGCATTTTTTGAGCAATTATTTCAGCAATTAGCTGAATTGGTCCAAGCTGTTTCCCAAGCTACAGCAGTACCTCGCCCGATTTTGTGGGAAAATATTGTAGTCTATATCTATTGGGTATACGAAACGGTTGTTGATTGGCATCATGATTCAACGATCACAAATCAGTTTTATGAAGATTTTAATGTCTTAATTCATCAACTATCGCCCGAGGTATTTGGTGAACGATTTAATCCGATACAACGTTTTTATAATGGCTATCATTACATTGCCCCTGAACAAACATTTAGGCGCGTTCGGACAACTTGTTGTTTTAACTTTGAAGCATCAAGTGATGAAAAGTATTGCGGTGGTTGTCCCCAATTAGCAGTCAATAAAGAAGCTTGCCGTGCTACGCATGAAGCAATGCGTCAACAAACAAATAGTTATTCTGTTTAAAAAACGTATTTCTTTTGGAGAAATGCGTTTTTTCTATGGATACGGTTATGGTTTTTCCATCGAGTGAGTGTGGTTTACCATCGCGATTTGCGGAATATCATCGAGTTAACATAGCTTACCATCGAGTCAGATCTATTTACCATCGCCATTTCACGAATATCATCGAGTGAGTGTCACTTATCATCGCCCGGTGCAGATTTATCATCGAGTTACAACTATTGATCATCGACCTCTTAAAATGATAAAAAGCTCAATGCCGAACTCTCGACATTGAGCTTTTTTTGATTCTTATAAAACTTCTTTAATCTTATCAATCGCCCATTTTAGATCTTCTTTTTCAATGATGAGTGGTGGGGCGAAACGGATGACGTTATCATGTGTTTCTTTACATAATAGTCCTTTTTGTTTGAGTTGTTCACAATATGGTCGAGCGTGCTCGGTTAGTTCAACGCCAATAAACAATCCTTTACCACGTACTTCTTTAATAATAGGATTGTTAATTGACTGCAGTTCTTCAAGCATATATGATCCTAGCTCTAATGAACGTTCTGCGAGCTCTTCATCTTCTAATACTTCAAGTGATGCTACTGAGACAGCACTTGCTAGTGGGTTACCACCGAAAGTGGAACCGTGTGAACCTGGGTTAAACACACCAAGAATATCCTCATTCGCCACAACACATGAAATAGGGAAGACGCCTCCGCCAAGTGCTTTTCCAAGAATAAGGACATCAGGCTCAACATTTTCCCAATCACAAGCAAACATTTTTCCTGTTCGACCGAGTCCTGCTTGAATTTCATCAGCGATGAATAAAACATTGTTTTCTTGGCAAATGTCATAAGCCTCTTTTAAGTAACCTTCAGGTGGCATGATGATACCAGCTTCACCTTGGATCGGCTCAAGTAGGAAGCCAGCTGTATTTTCAGTGATGGCTTCTTTTAATGCTTCAGTGTCTCCGTAAGGCACGATTTTAATGCCAGGTAACAGAGGTCCGAAACCACGTTGATTCTCTTCTTCTGATGATAAAGAAACAGGTGTCATTGTTCGGCCGTGGAAATTACCGACGCAAGCAATGATTTCAGCTTTATTTTCTTCAACCCCTTTTACGTCATAAGCCCAGCGACGTGTGGCTTTTATGGCTGTTTCTACAGCTTCAGCTCCAGTGTTCATCGGAAGAGCCATTTCTTTATTGGTTAGTTTACACACTTTTTCATACCATGGACCAAGTTGGTCGTTGTGAAAGGCACGTGATGTTAATGTTACACGCTCAGCTTGGTCTTTTAACGCCTGAATAACTCTTGGGTGGCGATGACCTTGGTTAACGGCTGAATAGGCACTTAACATATCTAGATAACGGTTGCCTTCAGGATCTTCAACCCAAATGCCTTCTGCTTTTGAAACGACGATCGGCAGTGGCTTGTAATTGTTAGCACCAAAATAATCAGTTTGTTGGATAATGTCTTCACTACTACGTGTCATGAAATTCCTCCTAATAATAACTGCGGTTAAAAGGTTCTTTCCGCGAATGATAAGGTTTACACTATCTACTATTATACCTGTTTGGGCTGATTGTTTCAAAGTTGTCAACAAATTAATCGCAACCAATTTCAAAACATGATAAGATGGGTATAGATATTTTTGAAGGAGGTATAATAAATGGACGCAACACAAATGGCACTTATACATATTGTTTCTTGGAGCATCGGACTCGTCCTATTTTTCATCGCTTATTCCATGATTAAGCAAAGTAAAGCTGAAAAACCGATTAAGATCACACAGATGGTATTACGCGTATTTTACTTATTAATCGTCGCAACAGGCGCTGATTTATTTTTCAACCATTATGGTATGAATTTAGAAGACACACAATTCTTCGAGTATATTGTAAAAATGGTTGGTGGAATTTGGGTCATTGCAGCAATGGAAATGACGTTAGCGAAAGCAAAGAAAGGAAAGAAAGAATTCTCAGGTTGGTTACAACTGGTCATAGCATTAATTCTTGTCTTAGTTTTAGGCTTTGCCCGTTTACCATTCGGATTCTTACCTTAAGAAAAGTCCCATTTTGGGGCTTTTCTTATGTGCAAAATGTTTTGAAGTGAGGGAGCAACGATGAAGCGACTGATGACAGGCCTAGGGTTACTCATATTATTAACCAGTTTAGTTCCAATTTATAGTCATGCTGATGAAGAAGATGAACGGCACCAATATTATTATGTCTTGGTAGATCGTTTTCAAAACTCTAATGAAGTCACAGAAGAAGGGGTTAACCGTGATGATCCCAATGCGTTTCATGGTGGTGATTTAATTGGTTTACAAGATCGTGTCGATCACATTGCAGAATTGGGAATCACGGATGTCGTCTTGTCACCATTATTTGCAAGTGAGCATTATACAGGCTCGCCTGTGTTTAATTTTGAACAAATCCAATCAACTTTTGGTTCAGCATCTGATGTTCAAGATATGGTACAAGCATTTCATGATCAAGATATAAACGTTATTGTACAAGTTCCTTTTAATTCTGTTAGCTCTAACAGTCCACTAAGGAGTGAAGACTGGGTGAATGAGAATGGTGAAGTCGATCTAACGCAAGATGGCGCAACAGACTATTTCATCGAGTTATTACAAAGATGGGGAATGGATTATAATGTGGATGGTTTTTATGTTCCTGGAGTCGATCAATTACCTCAATCCTTTATAGAAAGCGTGACTGCTGAAGTTGATCGTTTTTGGCTAGGTGAAGTAAGTGAGCTTAATAACTCAGATATAGAAAGTTTTATTGGATTAGGATTTGATCGTATTGTTAATGGTTCATTTCATGAGAGAGCAACTGATTACTTTTATGACATTGAAACGGATTCGTCACTTTTGTTAGGCTCTAATTTAAAAAACAGTGAAGATGTTGTCCAGTATATGGATTCTTATATGACAGACCGTTTTACACGATCGATGGAAGAAAGTGGACTGCACCCAATCACACGTTGGAAGATGGCCCTGACTTACATGTATACAACGCCAAATGAGCCATGGCTTTATCAAGGGACAGCGAACCCAACAGATGGCGTGGTAGAAGATAGATCACACCATGATATGATGAACTTTTTAGCTGGAGATGAGCAGCTGAATAAACATATTGAGCAGTTATCGAGTATTAATGAGAATTTTGATTCAATCCAAGATGGCAACATGAACGTTCTTCATGATGAAGATGATTTTATTGTGTACGAACGAGTATTAGACGATGAACGCATTATTATCACGATTAATAATAGCCCTGGATTTCGACACACGGATTTAGATCATATAGAAGATAATCAAGAATTACGGGGTCTTATCCGGGATGATCTCGTTAGGCAAAATGATGATGGCAGTTATACCGTTAGTCTTGAAAGGGAATCAACGAATGTGTACAATGTGCGAGAAGATACAGGCGCTAATTGGCTCTTGATTTCAATTTTCGGTGGTGTGATGGGAATCTTCGTCGTGTTTGCGATTATCATTTACTGGAAAAATGCTAAAGAGCGGTAAAAAGCAACCCTGTTCATGTGAATAGGGTTGCTTTTTATGTGTTCTGATTGAATTAATGAGATAATCGTAAGCAATTATCTCATTAATTCGTCTAGTTATTTAATTAGTTATAGCAGTTATCTTATAAAATAGAGTATTTATTTGAAAACTGAAGTGGAAAAGAGTGGTGTACGGCTATCGTTTAGCGTGTTAAGATAAAGTAAATACCCGAATTGACGGTTACAATCCATCTGCTCCGGGTATAAAATAACTAAGTCATTAATTTTTAGGGGCATCGTCTAAAAAGAATAATGCGATTGTGCCAGGTCCAGCATGAGCTCCAATGGCAGAACCAATTGGGTGAATAATAATATCTTTCGGATTATATTGTTCACGAATTTGATTAGCGAGTTGCTGCGCGCGTTGTTCATCATCTCCATGAGTAATGGCAATGGTTTGATGTTCAAAATGTTGACCACGTTCTTTCATCAAATTAACCATGCGTCCGATTACTTTTTTCGAACCACGGATTTTTTCGAGTGGGACAAGTTTTCCATCTTCCACATGAAGAAGAGGCTTAATTTTCAGCATACCACCAACAAAGGCTTGGGCTTTACTCACACGACCACCACGTTGTAAGTACTCTAAGTCATCCACTGTAAAGACATGAACCATATGATTTACATAATAATGTGCGGTATCTAATACGTCTTGTACAGCTTGACCGTCTGCTATTGCTTGGGCAGTATAATAGGCGATTAAACCATGTCCCATAGAAGCAGCTCTTGTATCGATCACATATATTTCAGCATCTTGATTTTGGTCCTCAATTTGCTGTTTAGCAATCATGGCACTTTGATAAGTACCCGACAATTCAGATGAAAATGCTAAGTAAATAATGGGGTGACTTTGATCTGTATATTGCTTGAATAACTTATAAAAAGTATCAGGTGATGCTTGGGCAGTCTTAGGAGCTGACCCCTGACGCATGGCTTCATATACAGCTTGAGAATCAATTGATTCCCTATCGTGGTAATCTTCCCCATTCAGGTGAACAATGAGCGAAGCAAGATCAATGTCATATTTCTCTAATAAATCTTTTGGTAAATCGGAACCTGAATCGACAATTAATTTCATACTCATAGGTTTCCTCCTCATATTTTCTTACGATCATCATTATATTTCAGTTTAATAGGACGACAGGTATACGTCAATGTCAGACAGGAGGCTATTATGTTTATATTCGAAGCAAAACGTTTTATTATCGTGATTATCGGCGCTATTTTTAACGCTATATCACTTAACTTCTTCTTAGAGCAAGCGAATGTGTTCGCCAGTGGTTTTACAGGGGTGGCCCAAATTTCCGCAAGTATTGCGACAGATTTTTTCGATATTGATATTAGTACGGGTGTGCTTTTATTCCTACTTAATATACCTGTTGCTATTCTTGGTTGGATTAAAGTAGGACGTGGATTTACCGTTTATAGTATATTGTCGGTAATTTTCATGACTATCTTTTTAGAAACGATTCCAATTCAGTCATTATCCGATAATATTATCTTAAATGCAGTATTTGGAGGTATTTTCGGTGGTTTTGGTGTAGGAATCACACTTAAGTGGGGTGCCTCAACAGGTGGTATGGATATTGTCGCCATGGTGCTATCACGCATGAAAGACCGACCGATAGGTATTTATTTCTTAACTTTAAACGGAGCAATCATTGTCTTAGCAGGTATGGTTTATGATCCTGAAAAAGCGTTATACACACTCGTTACCTTATATGTGACGACACGAGTAATTGATGCTGTTCATACACGCCATGAAAAGTTAACAGCCATGATTATAACCGCTAAAGGTCAAGAAGTAACAAAAGCAATTCATGCAAATATGGTACGAGGAATCACGCGTATTCCAGCGCGAGGAGCATTTACAGATGAAGACCGTGAAATGTTGATGATTGTTGTGACGCGTTATGAATTATATGACTTAGAAAATATTGTTAAGGAAGCAGATCCGAATTCCTTTACTAATATCGTGCAAACTACTGGTATATTTGGTTTCTTCAGACGCGAAGATGAAAAGGTGTAACAAATCCTTTTTTACCAGCGTCTGATTAATAAAAAACGAGGTGACAACAATGAAACGATGGCTGTTTGTATTATTGATTATTAGTTTTGGTGTTGGACTGGTAGCTTGTAATGGTAATGGAGAAGCTTCTGGTGGCAGCGAGGAATCAGAGAACGAAGGAAACGACTCAAACAATGAAACGGGTGATTTAGTGGATTCATTTTCTTTTGATGGAGAGGCACAAGTGGAAGACAAGCGAGTCGTATTCAATATGACATTAACGTATGAAGGAGATGAACCTGTAGAATTAACATTTCCTTCTGGTCAGAAATTCGACGTTAATGTCACACAAGCTGATACTGAGAAAAGCGCCTATCGCTATTCAGCTGATAGATCGTTCACACAGGCTATTCAAACAGAGAACCTAGAATCAGGTGACACACTGAACTACAAGGATACGTGGGAAATTAGTGAATCGCCTAATACTGTAGAATCTGGAAAATATCAAGCAGAATTATGGCTGACAGCAAACCAATTAAATGGTGAAGAATTGAGTGAACGCGCGTTTTCTAAAACGGTAGAGTTTGAATTAACCCAAGGAACTAAAGATGCTGATGATCATCAGCCAGGTGAAGATGGTGATGGAGAAGAAGGTAATGAATAGGAGCTATGAAGTGTGTTGTTTGACTTCATCCGTTACTGAGAAACGTTTGAATGAAGATCTAAAAAATTGGCTTAGTTTGAACTAAGCCAATTGTTTTTAGTATCCGTAACTTTCGATTAATTGCTCTACTTTAGGTGAAAGCTCGTCCCAGTCAGCGTCGAACTGTTTATTAACGGTAATAAAATTATAATATCCGAATACATTGTCGACACCATCTATGCTCATTAAATCGTTCATGATGTCAAAATCACTTGATTCACCTTGCATGACAGAGATGCTATCATCACCTTCAAAAATCACATTATCAACAGTGAATTTCATTGCATTTGGGTTTGGTGTTGGTTCAGCAATTACAGCCATAGTTAATCCCTCCCTGAATATCTCTTCTTTATATTAGCACGAATTGAAAGTTAGAAAAAGTCATAGCCCTAAAACAGAATTGAAAGTGAGGTGAAATTATTGCGCTATTTATATATTGCAATATTTGTCGGTCTTATTTCATCGACGGCAATGAGCTTGTACTTATATATCATTGAAACCTTTACTGGTAAGCAATTATATACTTTATTATTAAACATTGATTTTATTTATACACCAAGTGAAAAAGTTCCTGATAATTTTTATTTAGCATTTGAATATGCCTTGCATGTCATTGTTGCAACGGTCATCGTTACGTTTTATTTATACTTAATTACAAAGAAGAAGTCTTTTTGGAACAAACGAATGGAAATCGCTGCAATTTTATCGTTTATGGCGTTTTTAACGTACTATCCATTAACGATTTTAGCAGTCACTGAAACACCAGGTGTATTTGATATTATGGCTATTTTTGATTGGTTTATTGCTCATGTCATATTTTTCTTTATGTTGTATTACATAAGTGAGTGGCTATTAGTTAGAAATCACTCAAAACAAGACCATTAAACGTGATCGGGTAATTTGGTAATTGATAGATGATCAAAGTAATGTTCTAATAATTTGTTGGTAATTGGACCTGGTTCTCCGTTATTGATGATTTGGTCATCAATGGAGATAACAGGTTTAATTTCAGCTGATGTTGATGAGACAAATACTTCATCAGCATTTTTTAATTCCTCGAGTCCGAAAACGTCGATTCGATAAGGAATGTTCAGTCGTTCAGCTAAATATAACAAATGACGGCGTGTAATCCCATTTAAAATGTAATGATCAGCTGGGTGTGTGATGAGTTCACCATTCTTAACGATAAATACATTCGTTGAAGAACCTTCTGTCACATGTGATTCATCGCGGTAGAAAATGGCTTCACTCGCTCCCGCATCAATTGCTTTTTGCTTCGTCATGACATTCCCAAGTAGGTTCAAACTCTTAATATCGCAGCGGAGCCAACGGAAATCTTCAGCTGTGATGGTATGAATGCCATGAGTTTGATCATGTGCTGGGCGTTTTAAGTTAAGTGGATAAGCGGTTAGTGTCGGTTGTTGGTGTTCTGGATATGGGTGATTACGTGGGGCGAAACCACGTGTTACTTGTAAATAAACACCACCATCTTGTACTTGATTCTGTTCCATTAAATCATTTAGACGGGCTTTAAGCTTTTCTTCTTGGACGTTATAGTCAATTTCAGCTTCATTCAAGCTATATTGTAAGCGTTCTAGGTGGTCATCTAATAAAAACCACTCCCCGTCATAATAGCGAATCACTTCATAAACACCGTCTCCAAATTGGTAGCCACGGTCTTCAATATCGATTACAGCATCATTACGGTTAATTAAAGTCTCATTCATTAGTACAATCATTTGGTCATCTCCTTAAATATCTAAGCTGTTTTATGTATATCCTAGAGTAAAATATAGGGGATGTAAATATGGCAGACGGTTTAGATTTGAAAGAAAGAAGGATTTGCGGAGAAAAACGACTTTATTTCAATGACATCATACATGAAAAGTTATTGGAATAAAAAACGTCACAAGGAAAACCTTGTAACGTTTCGTGAAAATTAGACGAGGCGTTTTCGAATGTACGTACTACCATAATCAATAAGTGTAACGACAACGATAATGACGAGTAAAATCATCCCCATATCGCTCCAATTACGGTTACTGTAAGCGAAGAATATCATGGTTCCAATACCACCAGCTCCGACGTAACCGAGAATGGTGGAGGCACGGACGTCGATTTCAAAGCGGTAAATAGCATAAGATAAAAATTCTGGAATTACTTGTGGAATAATCCCATGAAACATAATTTGAATTTTATTCGCGCCGTTTGCTTGCATGGCTTCTACGACGTTCATATCAATTGACTCAAGTATTTCGGCGTATAGTTTACCAAGCATACCTGTAGACCCGATCGCAATCGCCAAGATACCTGCGAATGGATTCGGTCCAACGACCACAACGAACATAATGGCTAAAATGATTTCTGGAAACGCACGAACAGCGCTTAAAATCCATTTTCCTATGGTTGATAAAACCCGACTGTTTGTCATATTAATGGCTGATAAAAAGCCGAGTGGTACAGCTAAAATAGCAGCCGCTAATGATCCAACATAGGCGATAAATACCGTTTCAATCATTTTCTCAATTACTTCACCAGCACGTGCCCAGTTCGGTGAAAATAATTGTGGTACAACAACATTATAGTTAGAGGCGAAGCGATTAAACGCTTCCTTCCATTCAATATCGATTGATATAAATGTCCAAATGTATAAGGCAAATACTGCTAGTGCAATTGAAAGGCGTTTAATTTTTTTCTGAGTTGGTATTTGCTTTTTTGGAGGTTGTTCGTATGCCATTAGATAATCGCCTCCCTAATCTTCGTGCTGATATATTCGATTATGACAACTACTATGAAAATAACTAAGATAATTGTCATCACAGCACCGTAATTATTGAAGCTAAACTGACTCATTAATAATTGTCCGATACCACCCGCGCCAACGAGTCCGATTACAACTGATGCTCGAATATTAATTTCAAACACGTATAGCGCAAAGGACGTGAATTGTGGTGCAACTTGAGGCATAACACCAAATGAAATAGATTGTATCGTGTTTGCGCCAGATGCACGCATGGCTTCGATCGGTTGCATATCAATGGCTTCGACAGTTTCACTAATTAATTTGGCTAAAATACCAAGTGAGAATATAAACAAGGCTACAATACCACCGATTGGTCCTGTTCCAAAAATACCGACGAAAATAACTGCTAAAACAACGTCAGGTATTGTACGTAAAATATTCATTATTAAACGAGTTGCATTGTAAACGAACCAATTATGAGTAATATTATTGGCTGCTAGCAAACTTACAGGAATGACAATAATGGTTGAGAATGTTGATGCAATAATCGCCATATGAATGGTTTCAATCAGACGATCAAATGCTGGTGCTAATACGTCCATATTGATTGGGAACAATTTGTCGATAATTTGTCCCATATTCGTAAAGCCCATAATGAGATCGCCGAAATCTACACCAGTGGTACGAGAACTGTACCATAAGAAAAACAGAATAATAAAGAAGACGAGCGATAGCTTTGCTTTAGCCCGCCAAGGTGATAAAAGAGGGGCGTAATGGTCATCATTTAAGCCAGGTTTATTGATGTTGTTCGCCATCTTCTGCACCTCCGCGTAAATCATCTTCACGGATTGAACGACCATATATTTCTTCAAATGTTGCTTCAGACACCTCGGAAACAGGTCCGTCAAATACAACTTCACCTGATCTCATGCCGATAATGCGGTCGGCATACTCCATCGCCATATCAATGAAGTGTAGATTTACAATGGTTGTAATATTATCTTCTTTATTAATTCTACGTAAGTATTTCATCACTTGATGTGAAGTGGGTGGGTCAAGAGAAGCGACTGGCTCGTCTGCTAATATATAATCAGGTTTCTGTGTTAAGACACGCGCTATACTAACCCGTTGTTGCTGCCCACCCGATAATTGATCGGCACGACTATAAATTTTTTCATCGATATTGACGCGTTTAAGACTTTCATAAGCGAGTGCTTTGTCCTCTTTACTGAAAAAGTTGAACACAGATCGAACCGTTCCAGTATGGCCGAGCCGTCCAGCTAAGACGTTACGAAAGACGCTATTACGTTTAACTAAGTTATAACTTTGAAAAATCATGCCGACTTTCGTTCGCAAGTCGCGTAAACCTTTACTTTTATAATTTAAAATATTGTCACCACCAACTTTTAATTCGCCTGCTGTTGGTGTAACAAGACGGTTAATACTTCTTATGAAAGTTGATTTGCCTGCGCCGGATAAGCCGACGATCACGACAAATTCACCATCCTCAATTGTTACATTGACGTCTTTAAGGCCCTGATGTCCATTAGGGTAGACGAGAGATACATCATTGAATTCGATCATGTCTTTTCACCTCATGTCAACCAAAAATATGTATAAATAGATTGAAATTGTTAAATAGTAACGTAAAAGGGAGGTAGACCCTCCCTTTTCGTTACAAGGTTTTATTATTCAAGGCTGATACTATCTTGGAAACGTTCGTACGTTTCTTCTACAACCTTATAATCTTCGTGCTCAGCTTCGACGATCGCATCCCATGTATAGACGTCATTCATGACTTGAAGCATTTCTTCATCTTCGTTAAATGATAAGAACGCTTCACGAATGTCACTGACAAGTTCATCATCTAGTTCTGAGATAACGGATACTGTATCGTTTGGAATTTCTTCCGTATAGCCAATCACACGTGTTTTATCTTTAATATCAGGATAGTCTTCTTCTAAATTATCGCGAACATCATCGAAAGTAGTGGCGACATCAGCTCCTCCTTCATAAACTTCTAAAGCGGCTGTGTCATGTGCACCAACTGCGTTTGCTTCACTGAAGAATTCACTTGTTAATTCTGCTTGGGATTCTAAGTCGTATTTGTCCATAAGTTGAGAAGCAGGGAATAAGAAGCCAGATGTAGACGCGGCATCACCATAAACCCATGATTTGCCTTCTAAATCATCGAGTGATTCAATGTCGGAATCTTCTTGTACGAGGTATTGTGCTTTGTAGGTTTCCGATCCGTGTCTTACCGATTTCAAAATAACTTCAACATCATAATCTTGATGGGCCATCACGTAGCCGAATGCTGGGATTAAGCCGATATGTACTTGGCCAGAACCCATCCCTTCAATTACTCCGTTGTAACTAGTCATCGTGCGAGGTTCCACTTCTTTGTCCAAAATGTTACCTAATTCTTCTGCTAACGGTTCAACTGTGTCGGCAATTGTTTCAGAGTCTTGTGATGGAACGAAGCCCATAACCAGTGTGTCAGGGTTACCTTCATCTCCGTCACTTCCACATGCCGCTAAAAATGCTACTACTGCTAAAGCCATCAATCCAAGTAACTTTTTCAAAATAATGCCCCCTTAAACGTATTAATATTGAAATCAACTTAATTATAAATAATATGTGACATTAGTACAACACAATTTTAAGAATTTGATACAATTTTACGAAATCTTTACAAAGAGTATGACATCAGTCGAAAATTGTATAAGTTTCGGTGTGTAAAGTTGCCCAAATCATGATAATAATGAACCTCTTTCTTATCAGATTTTATTCCATAAAAAATACCGAAAGCGTGTTAATCACGCTTTCGGTAAGGGATTACTGCTGATACTGATTCAATTCTTGTTCGAGTTGTTTTAATTCTTGTTCTTCTTCTGGTGAACATTGTTCATAAGCTGATTGAATACATTGTTGAACGGCTTGAATATCTTGGTCACTAGCCTCGAATGATTGATGTTGCTTTCGTTTGTTTGTTAAGTTTTCCATCGCATGACGGGCTTGGTTCATTAAATTTGCCATTAAAATCCTCCTCGGTTAAACGTATTTTGTTCTTTACGTTTTCGATCTTGGTCGGAAAAAGCACGTCGACCTTTTTTCGCCTGTGGATTGACTTTGCGACCCGGATGTGGCTTTTTTTCGCGCATGGAAGAAACCTCCTCAGTTAATTGACGGTTGGCCAAGTCGTCGTAGTGGAACACCTGATTAAGTGCTCATTTATAGTGTGGAGGGATAAGGCTTGTTTATGTTGATATAAAGTTGGAAAAGGAGGGAGAGATGGACAAAATAAAAATTGACCATCCTAAATTAAGGATAGTCAATTGAGAATTATTTAGATAAGACTGTCTGTGGTAAACCTAAATACATTTCTAAAAAGCGGGCAACACCGTCATCGTGATTGGTATGTGTAATTTCATTGGCCATTGATTTAAGTTCATCAATTCCATTATCCATTGCCACGCCAATTCCTGCATAATCGATCATTTCAAAATCATTGTCCTCATCACCGAACGCAATGATTCGTTCCTGAGGAATATCATACTCTTTGGCGATTTTTTGTACACCCACGGCTTTATGCAAGTCTGAACGAATAACTTCAATGACATGGAATGGCGCGCCCCATTTGCGATGGTCAACGATTGAAGCGTGACGCTCAGTCAACGTATTACGAATTGCATCGATACGGTCGTCGTATGGATGAATTAGAACTGATGAAGGATCAGAAGCTAAGTTCAGTTTCATATTACCAAAAATAGCAGGAGATTCTGTGCCAGCTTGGAAAAATTTCGTGATATCATGGTCGTTTTTAAATTCAATATACACTTGATCCAAAATTTCCGCTAATATATTTTGCACTCCAACGTCGTAACAAGTATCGACAATATCGTAAGCGACATCTTTAGGTAATGGTGAATGTAGATGATCCCAATTGGGTTGTTGTGGATGGTGAACAAGTGCCCCGTTCATATTAACAATCGGTGTATCTAAGCCAAGTTGTTGATAAAATTGGCGGCTAACACGATAAGGTCGCCCTGTCGCAATAGCAACAATATGCCCAGCTTTTCGTGCAGCTTCAATTGTTTTCATTGTTCTACCTGAAATGATTTTATCATTATTTAACAATGTTCCATCTAAATCTATACATATTAGATGCTGTTTCATTTTCTCACCTCATTATTCCGCGTTTGCTTCATTTCTAATTCAATTATAATACCACATTTTGCACGGATTGTCACTTCGATGATAATCGTTGGTATTTGTATGAATCCTAATTTTAATTTATTATATTTATAAAATGAAAGAACATACTAAAACCCCTTGTAATCAATGTTTACAAGGGGTTTGATTTGTTTAAAAAGCCAAAATATCACGTAAATATCACATAATGATTAGGAATTGATTTTTTGCAGCGTTTTTTGATACAACGATTTAACTTTAGCAGACGATTCTTTCTTCATCTTGTTTGTAACATGCGTGTAGACTTTCAAGGTTGTATCCGGACTATCATGACCAACACGCTCCATAATATTAGGGAGCTCGTCACCTTCTTGCGTCAGCATACTTATGTGTGTATGTCGGAAAATGTGAGGTGTGGCACGTTTTTGAATTGACGTCATGCCCATGATGCGTCGCATTCGATGCCACAGATGATTGGGCGAAAATGGATAACCATTTGTGCGGCAAAAGACAAAGTCATCATCGAGATAATCATCAAACTCTGTTCGGTATTTTAACTTTTGCTTTTTGTTTTCATTGATCACGTTAGCCAACATATCCATAAGATCTTGTTCCACTTCAATAACACGTACTGACCCTTTGGTTTTAGGTGGTGTCAGTTCAAATTCACGCATATTATTGTTAGGGCTAAAAATCGTTTTGGATATATCAATTAAATTCTTTTCGAAATCTAAGTCCGGTCGTTTTAAAGCACACATTTCTCCTGGTCGCATACCAGTGAAAGCCAAAAGAAAAAAGCACTCACGATCTAACGGGCGACCATGTTTTGAAACAACGTCTAGGAATTCGTTTAGCTCATGTGATTCCAAATACTTTTGGTCAATGTTGTCACTCTTAATTTCGTCAACAGTTTTTTGTTTTTTAGGTAATTCAATATCGTCACCAGGATTATCTTTTATTAATCGAGCTTTTCGAGCGTACTTAAAAATCATATTAGCGCACGCATGAATACTTCTTAATGAACTTTCTGCGTATATTTGATGCAATTCATACAAAACCTTTTGATATAAACGAAAGTCGATTTTTTCGATTTTAGCTTGTCCAAACTTATTATTTAATACATCAATCTCATGTCGACGTAATCGAATAGAGGTTTCTTTATTACCTGATTGTTGGTAAACAGCAAACCATTCGCTAGCCACTTCCTGAAAGGTTATGTTCTTCGCTCTTTGAACATCAATGTCATCCATTTTGATCGTGTTTAAGGCTTTCTCAATTTTCTGTTTCACTTCACGCTTCGTTTGGCCACGTCGTCTGATTTGCTGACGTTTCCCATTAACAGGGTTCGGTGGCCCTTCGGCATAGCCTTCCCAACGAATATTACCTGATGGCAACGTTACTTTTTCATATCTCATTTCACACACCTCCTCATCGGTAGCTTAATCTATTTTCGGCAGTCAAAAGGGTAGACTTCTGGTTACGATAGATCTGATTAAGTCGATCATAAACTAATGAATGCCTGATGCAGAAGGCTTCGGCTAATATACCGATAATAAAAGGGTCGCTAAAATCATAGTTCTTAATCATGTGATACGGTAATGCTGCGTACATCGCAAAAGCTTGAGCGTCTTGTTCTTGAAGCTCTCTAAATGCTTTAGGCATTAATGATTGATGACCGGCATGTCTTAGAATATGGCATAGTTCATGAAAAAATTGTTCACGTTGAATTGACTCGGGTTCTCTCGAATCAATGATAATCCCACGATATCGAACAATGACGTCATAGCGAGGGGGCATAGGCTTGCGGTGGGTATGGATGTAAAAAATGTGACCGATACGGTCGATGTTCAAATCTTGAGGTCTCATGATCTTGTGGCGTAGATATATGTTCGATACAAAATCTTCAAGTGCAGTCGTTTGATAATTTACCATTATTTTCACTCTCCCTTAACGACATTATACGAACATTTGTTCTGTTAATCAATAAAAAAAAGAAGACTATTCATCTTCTTTTAATAATTCTCCTAATTCATTATATAGACCTTCAAACATTGCTTTCGTAGCTTCTTCAGTACGGAGGTCTAATAACGAAGACAGATATAATTTAATTTTTCTCATAGAATTCCAGTTAGCTAAATAAGCGTTGCTATAACTACCATATATTTTTGGTTCAAAATGGTTGAGCAGATTGACATCTAATTTTTGGTTGTAAACATATAGTAATTCTCTTAATTGGCTATCATCTTTATTAAGAAGCGCAAAAGCATCATTATAATTTAGCTCTTTCAACGAATCATAAATTGGTCTTATAACCTTAATATTAGATTTATGTTCATTTTGAACTTTTTCAATTAAGAGCTCTTGATCTTTCTTAAAATGCAAGTCTTCCTTAGAAATCTGTAAAAAATGAACATATATGGCAATAAAACCTGTTAATAAACTACCAATCAGAAATAAGGAAGATTTTACTATTAAAGATACAAAATTTATGTTATCTTCATCAATAATCGGTGTATCATTAAAAATACTCACAAAAATTGAAATATAAAAAATCAAAGAAGCTGCTATGTTACCTAACATGAATATACAGGCAACAATAAATTTAAAATATCTAGGCATCTTTTCTGAGTCCTTTAGTTAGAGGTTTAATAACTTCTCGTTCTAATTCTGCCAAGTCACTATTAATTGGGTATACATTACCTTCACTATCTTTTTGTTCATTTTCTTCTAGTGTTTGCCCTAAAGATAAATGGTCAAAATATAGATTTACGTCTCCCTCCTTTGATTTATTCCGATTAGATGTGTGTTTATCAAAGAAGGGATGAGCCTTTAAACTATTTTTCAACTCATTTTCTTCTTCATTTAATTCGAAAATAATCTTTACTTCGTCTAAAAAATTTTGGTTTTCTAAACTCTCGGGTTCTAAACATTCATGACATATAAAGTTTTTAAGGTCTTCTTCGTCAGTGATGATATTTAACTCTTCGCAATTTGAACATTGATACTTATAGATTTTATTAAATAATCCCTGGTTATCAGACAGTGCTAAAAAGAATTTTATAGACTGTTTTAAGTCAATACCGAAATATGATGCGAATCTATATGGGCTGAAGTGATCTGCGTTTAGTTTGAGCTCGTCCATTAAAAATTTTCTGAGTAGTGGGTGGAATTCATCGAAAGGGAATTCTCTTTTCAAAATGTCTTTTTCATCATAGATACTGCATAATTTTGTATAAAACATATTGTTCTTGTGACCTCCTAAACTCGCTAAAAGTTCGGTAGAACCTTAGTTCTAGTGTATTATGAATTTCTCTCAAATTTACTTCGACAAAATGAAAATCATCCCCTTCCGGAGAAGATGTGAAATCGTCTTTATCAAATTTCCAATATAATGACAATTCAGTTAATTCCCTATGTTGATGAATTAAATCTTTTAAGTTCCAATAAATTTTGGAAGCATAAATAGGTTTTTGTCTTTTGTTTTTAGTAGAGGATCTATTATTTCTTCGATCAAAAAAAGAAAATCCATAAATATATCCCTCATTGAATCGTGATTCATCAATATTGTTAAATAAATCTTGATAATAAATTGATGTAATACGTTCTATGTATTCATTTGGTTCTGATAAACTTAAATCATTTGTTAAAAAATGATTAATCTTTTCTATTAATTGATCCTCAGAAAAGTCATCCATATAATTTCTTATAATATCTTCGGCCCGATTAGCTTCATCATTAAATAAATTATACATTACATCTCTATGTAACTTTGATTCATTAAATCTATTAATAGCTATGTTAGTAAATTGATGTATATAACTGGATACTTCATCAATTATTTCTTTCGTTTTGAGTTGGGAACGGGAAACTTGTCGGCGCCTTAATCGTATCAAACATTTGTGATTGTTGAAATCAAATATAACTGGTACATATAAATTTGCTTTTTGGTCCCGATTATCACCTAAAAGTGTTATCCCTAGATTGAACAAAAAAATAACCTGATCTTCTTCTTTTCTTACTGAAATTAACTTTTCATCAGATCGTACTGGATTTGAGATTTTTCTATCACGTACTGAAGCACTTATAAAGCTGTCATAAAATTCTTGAGCATTAACATCTGAACTTAAGTTAAGTAAATGTATTGTATCAGGTAATTCGTAAACAATTTTTTCAAACAATTGTTGCTCTAAATCTGTATCATCAAATCCATTTTTAATTTCGTCAGATAATATTATGTTAATTCTCTTCCAACCACTATCTGCAATAGTTTTCCTGAATTTACTTGGGAACTTTTCTATTCTAGGTTTCAGTAATTCAGAAAGATCTTTTACTTCTATGTTGCGAAGAAGCGGAAATGAGTATGTTGGTTTCAAATTTTGCCTCCTAATAATGTGAAATATTATGTTGTTTAACTATTGATAATCTTCTATAAGTTTGTGTCAAATAACAAAATCACCAATAAACAACATAATTTGCAAATAAATTTTAAATAAAAACGCACTAAAATAGTGCGAAATCTTGGATCTAATCTTCAATATGAAGTTTTCTGTTTCATCTAATCCAGTAAAATGAGCTCTTCATCCATATATACGAAAGTCATATTAACTATCTTGCAAAAACTCTTTATATTCTTTGTAAACATCTTTCTTTACATCAAAAATGTGCTTACAATCTTTGCATTTCATGAACACCTTTTTGTAGAACATGATCGGAATTATCAAAGCAATTAAAAAAAGAATAGGGGCTAAAAACCAACCTAATACAGGAATCCAAACTATACAAGCACCTATCACTAAGAAAGTTAATGCTAGAGGTAACCTATCAACTTTATTGCTTCCACATTTGTTACAAGTAATTATGTTCTGTCCTTCAGACATAAAATCCTCCTACAAGAATGATATTTATAGAAATGAATTCAAAAATTGTAAAGCTTTAATCTTCATCATTCTTTTTCTGAGACTGCTCATATATAAATTGAAAGTAACTCTCTAGTTGTTTCATCTCTTCTGGACCCATTTCTTTCCACTTCTCAATATCAAAGAAACCCGAATCCTCAATGCCATATTTCTCTAGCAAACGATTGTGTTCTGCTATGGGATCAAAGTCATTACCCTGCTCTTTATCAGTTTTTCCTAAAAGGTAATCGACAGTGACGTCTAAAACACTAGACAATTTCTCTAACGTCGAAAAATCGGGTTCTCTAACACCACTCTCATATTTAGCGATAGTTGAATAAGATACACCGACTTTGTTAGCTAAAATTTCTCTAGACATTTTTTCTTTTTCTCTTAATTTTTTTAGTCTGTGACTAAATTTATTCATTTTCATGCCTCCATTAAGGCTGATTTTACACTATTTGTCCAACTCCTAAAATATTTTTGGACAAAATGGGTAGAAAAGTATTGACTTTGGACATTTTGTCCATTATAGTATTAACTAACAGGACAAAACGTCCAAAGGTTAGGAGGTGTGAACATGCGCATCAACTTAAGGAACACACGAATCAAGCAAGGTTATAAGGATGTTGACAAGTTAGCTAATGCTATTGGAATATCAGCATCTTATTACTACAAGATAGAGCAAGGTAAAAGAACACCAGGGATTGATTTAGCGAAAAAAATTGCCGATGTATTAGATCAAACAGTCGATGATCTTTTTTTTAATCAAAACTTGGACGAAATGTCCAGAAACCAAAAAGAACAGGAGGTGTGTTAAATGGACCAAAGAATGAACAAAGACGTAATCGAGCATGCAAGGGCAATTTCAAACTGGTTAAGACATTCAGCTAACCCTTATGTATCCATTGAAATTACAGATGCAGATGTAAAAGTGACTTCTGTTGAAGAGAGTGTCCCTACAACAGAAGTCGAAAAAAGCTAGACGCGATTATAAGGATGAATCTTATCTAGTTTTGATAGAGCAGAACCTAATGAACTGGAATTCATAAATTCGTGATATTCAGATTCAGTCACTCCGTGGTAATGGTAAACGGCTCCATCGTGAAATTCCACTTCAAGAGTGTTGTCTGACCAACCCACGCTTCGCATTCTGCTAGATGAAACAGGCTTTCGCACCATAATGTACACCCCCTTCCTGTAATTACCATTCGACAGGAAGTGAGGATAATCCTTTAAAGGAGGTGAATAACATGCTCTCGATCGACACAAACGAACTTGAACAATCCATTGAACAAATCATCGAATCATCCGTCAACAAAGCAATTGAAAAGCACGCTTTGAAGGAACAATTGCCACCGTTGCTAACGCGGAAAGAGTTCATGGAACTGGTTGGGATTAGCAACACCAAATGTAACGAACTGTTTCATCGTGAGGATTTTCCAGTCATACGCGACTTTGGTCATCCAAGAGTGCCAACAAAAGAACTCATGGAATGGATCTCTTTCAACACAGAGTGGAGCCGAAAACATTTTACCAACCAAGACTTCAAATCCGTGATCTAGTTTCATCTTATCAATCAATCAAATCAAAAAAAGGTATAAGGGAGAGGAAAATTTATGACACAGGGTAGAGGACGTACTTCAAAACGATTACGTGAAGCAAGGAAAGCGAAAGGACAGACTCAATTACAACTGTCATTAGACACTTACCAATCGAGAGAGTCCGTCACGAAGCAAGAAAATGAAGAGTTTAGAGTGCAACCGCATTTAACCAAATACTTCACTGAAGAATACAACGATCCAAGGGTTGCTATGGAAGCAGCTTATGAATACACAGGTTGGGGCACGCCTTGGTTAGATGGTGCAGCGTTTGATGATCATCGAGCGTCGGTATTGCTACAAACTAAGCGTGAGGTTCAAGAAGCTCTAGACAAAATAGATGACGTTAACGTTGCTAAGAACCCGAACACGATTGCTGAATACGAAAGAAGCGAAATACGAGATTTACTAGTTGAGTCAGCTGAGGCTATGACATTTATCAAACAAGAAATCGCGATTATGTGTAAGGACTATCGATTTGACTGGATGGAGCTTTGGGACGAGGTCAACAACCGTCTTAAGTCACGCCAGTACATTAAATAAAGGAGGCATTCAAATGAGTTTAGGTGATTTAACGAAATGGGGGAAACGATTACAGGAAGCAGTGAACAGTCCATTTAAGATTAAGTGATTAGATAGTCTGCTAGAGGACTTTCGGAAGGCTTATGATCTCCAGGACCCTAAGAACAATCGTGAATTAAAATTCTATCGCAAGGTTGAACAACACTTAATTGAAGCGGAGGTAGCTTAATGGATCGAGAGCAAGAATTAGAAGCTGAAATCAAAAAAGAGGAAAGCTTCATAGATTATCTGTTTAGTCGATTAGATATCGAACTTGACCATCGGAATTACGATAACGCATTAGAACTCAACGAAGATCTAATCAAATCTATGAGGCGTGCTCGTAAGTTAAAGCACGAATTTAACTACATGAAACATTTGCAAAATGTAGCAGATCAAATGCAAGCAGATGGCATCAATGCACAAATGATTTTTTGGCCAAAAAAATAACCGCTTAAGGGAGCGGTCATTTCGTAAAAACATTCATATTACCCAACATGGGGAAACAAAAACTTCTATCACGTCTATTATAACTTTTTGACGTGACGGGAGCAAGGAGGAAAAGCATGGATATTAAACTACTGAATTTGAAGTTAACTAATTTCAAAGGTGTGAAAGAATTTGAGCTCAACGCAGAAGGGCAAAATGTGAAAGTATATGGTGACAATGCAACTGGTAAGACAACAATCGCAGATGGTTTTCAATGGCTACTGTTCGATAAAGACAGCAACAACAAGAAAGACTTTCAAATTAAGCAAGTCGATGATCAAGGCCAAGAAATACACAATTTAGATCATGAGGTTGAGGCAATCTTCTTAATTAACAATCAAGAGTTAACACTCAAGAAAGTCTATAAAGAGAAGTGGACTAAAAAACGCGGTTCCGTTAACAAAGAGTTTTCAGGTCATACAACCGACTATTTTATTGATGGTGTGCCTAGCAAAAAGAAAGAGTTTACCGACAAGGTCGCTGAGATTATCGATGAAGATGTGTTTAAACTTTTAACGTCGCCAAGTTACTTTAATGAACAACTTCACTGGAAAGATCGTCGTAACACTTTATTAGAAGTTGCTGGGGACGTATCGGATGAAGAGGTCTACTCATCTAACCAAGACTTAGAAAAGCTCAAAGACATCTTAGACAATCGTTCAGTCGATGATCATAAGAAAGTGATCGCATCTAAGCGTAAAGAGATCAATGAAGAGTTAGAACGTATTCCCGTTCGAATTGACGAAATTAACCGCAATTTACCTGATGTAGACGGATTAACAAAAGAAGGCATTCAACAATCATTGGACAGCTACCAACAAGAGATTGATCAATACCAGTCGAAAATCAATGACATTCGAAACGGGTCGGATATTAACAATTTGAAAAAGAAACTAAGCGACATTGATTTAGAGGTCTCCAATCTTAAAAACGAATACGAGCAGCAAGGACAAGCCGAATTAAATAAGACGAAGATCTCGAAGCAAGAACAAGAATCTAATAAGTCCATTATTCAATCCAAAATCGATACGGTGGAGCAAGAAATTGGGCGTAAAAAGAAAGTCATCAGTGACAACGAAGCTGAGATGGAACAGTTGAGAAATAATTATCACGAGGTCAATCAAGATCAGTTCGAACATGATGAAGAATGCGAGTGCCCAACCTGTGGCCAAGAGCTACCTGAAGAACAAGTGGAAGCGTCTCGACAAAAGGCTGAGGAAGAATTCAACAAACTTAAAGCTAGAAAACTTGAACGCATTCAAAGCGATGGCATAGCGCTGAAACAAAAGAATGACAATCTGAAAGTTGAAATTGAGAACCATGAGACTGAGATTAAAAAGTACAAAGAGCAAATAACTGAGATTGATAAGCTCATCAAAAAGTGTGACGACAAGATTAGTGAACTTGAAAATCAAGTTGTAGATGTGACGGAAACGGAAGCGTATCAAGAGAAGATGAAAGAGCGACAAGATATTGAAGCTAAGATTGCTGATTACCAATCATCTATCGAGGCATCAATTCAAGAGAATGAAACCAACATCCAAGACTTAAAAGAAAAACAAAAGGGGCTGCAAGCTGATCTAAGTAAATTAGAGCAAGCTGAAACAAGCCAAAAACGCATAGCTGAATTGGAACAACAAGAGAAGGATTTAGCAGCTGAATTTGAGCAGCTTGAAGAAGAGTTATATCTAGCAGAAGAGTTCATTCGCACAAAAGTGAACTTACTGGAAGGCAAGATCAACGACAAGTTCAAATACGCACGCTTCAAGCTATTTAAAGAGAATATCAACGGTGGTTTAGAAGAAACGTGCGAAACGTTATTTGAGGGTGTTCCGTATTCAAGCGGTTTGAATAACGCAGCACGAATCAATGTTGGTTTAGATATTATCAACACGTTATCTAAACACTACGGCTTTAATGCACCAATTTTTGTTGATAATGCAGAGGCTGTTACAGAGTTAATTGATACGAACGCTCAAACGATTAGCTTGGTCGTTTCTGAACAAGATAAAGCGTTACGAGTAGAGAAACCTGAACAAAACCAAAAGGAGGCAGTTTGATGTCTAAATTTGATGTGGTTGAAGCGAGTAATGCACAAAAACATTATTGTAATGAAAACAATGCTCCGCACTTTGCACCCCAATCGGGACGTTGTTGGAATTGTGGTTCAAATATCTACGAAGCTAAGCAAAAGGTTATGGCTAAAGGAACAGAATATGAACGTGAGGTTACAACTGGAATTACTGTTGAAGAGGCATCAAATTCATTGGTAACAGGATGCCCTCATTGCAATAGAAGTTACTGCGATTAATAAAAGGAGGAATTTTAAATGAGTAATCAAAATCAACTGGCATTAGTTAAGAAAGATACGGTGGACGTCGTAGCAGATAAGGTCAAAACATTCCAAGAGCAGGGGGAGCTTCATTTCCCTGCTAACTACAGCCCAGAGAACGCTATGAAGAGTGCTTGGCTAAAAATGCAAGAGGTCAAAGATAAGAGTGGTAATCCTGTTCTAGAAACATGCTCACGCGATAGTGTCGCTAACGCATTGCTCAATATGGTTGTTCAAGGACTTAACCCATCTAAAAATCAAGGGTACTTTATTGCTTACGGAAAGACACTGACATTCCAACGCTCATATTTCGGCACAATGGCGGTAACTAAGCGCGTAACAGGTGCCAAAAGCATTGACGCTAACGTGATTTATGAAGGTGATGAAGTCGATTACGAAATGAAGAATGGTCGAGTACAGAACCTCGAACACAAACAAAAATTTGGCAACATCAATAAAGAAAACATCATCGGCGCTTATTGCATGATTGATTTAGGTGACGGTGATGTTTATACAGAGCTCATGACGATGGACGAAATCCGTCAAGCTTGGAGCCAATCGCAAATGTGGGGCAAAGGTCAACAAAAGGAAAAAGAGGGTTCAACACACGATAACTTTAAGCAGGAAATGGCTAAGAAAACGGTTATCAATCGTGCTTGTAAGAAATTCATTAACTCTAGTGATGACGGTAGCCTCGTGATCAATCACTTTAATCAAACGGATGAAGCGGTTGAGGAAGCGCAGCTAGAACAAGAGTTAGAACAAAATGCCAATTCAGAGATCATTGATATTGAGTATAATGAAGCGCCACAAAATGATCAACAAGAAGACCAGTCGGAAGATGAAGCTATTTACGATGCTGTTGATCAACAAGAAGAGCAAGCAACCGACACAGATGGACCAGGTTTTTAACATGATTGATATTCAAGTAGTTGGTTCAAGTAGTAAAGGTAACGCCTATCTTATTACAGATGGGCGTACGCCTATACTTTTGGAATGTGGCGTTAAATTTAAGGATATACAGCGAGCCATAGGCTTTAAAACGAGCGATTTAGCAGGGTGCTTAATCACACATGAACACAACGATCACTGTGCAGCACTTAAAGACGTAACGAAAGCAGGCATTGATTGTTATATGTCACCAGGAACAGCCGAAGCAATCAATCATAACCATCACAGAGTTAAAACAGTCAAAAGCAAACAAGCTTTCACAGTAGGAACATGGACCATTTTACCGTTTGATGTACAACATGACGTATCAGAACCATTAGGATTTCTTTTAGCCAATCAAGACGGTAACAAGCTGTTATTTGCGACTGACACGTATTACATCAAATACAAGTTTAAGGGCCTCACACATGTCTTAGTCGAATGCAATTACAGCCTAGATATTTTAAATGACAATATAGCAACTGAGCGCGTGCCTAAGTTGATGAAAAAGCGTCTACTTCGATCGCATTTTAGCTTAGAGAACGTGAAAGGCTTCTTAAAGGCTAACGATCTATCTAAGGTTCAAACGATTTATTTGCTGCATCTTAGCGATAACAACAGTGATGAACAACGTTTTAAAGAAGAAGTACAAGCCTTAACTGGAAAGCCAGTTTATGTAGCGTAAAGAAGGTGAGTAATTAATGAATTATTTAAAGGAGATTAATGCATTTTATGATCAGCTCGAACTAAACCCACTTTCATCATCCGGAATTGCTTTATGGCACACATTGATGCACATAAACAATAAGGCAGGATGGAAAGAACAGTTTACGGTAGCCGCATCAGTATTATGTATGAAATCCGGTTTAAAAGAAGGGACCTTCAAAAAAGCACGTAATGAATTAAAGCAGAAAAACTACATTGATTTTATGTCTCGAAAAGGAAATCAATCAGCAATATACATTATCAATTCTAATTTGTCGTCAAATAATGACCGCAGTAGTAGCCACAATAGTATCGGAAGTAGTGACCACAGTGATAGCCACAATGGTAGCGCATTAGTTAAACAGAAACGAAACGAAACTGAAACGAAACATAATGAGCTAGCTAGCGCGCGCGTATACCAACAAGCTCAAAAGTATTTTTTAAACCTAAGTGCAAAAGATCAAGATCTGCTAGATAGCTATATTGATGACCTAGGTGGTGAATTGGTACTCGAAGCCATGGATCGTGCTCAACAAAATGGTGCAAGACTAAAATACGCTGCAGGTATTATGAATGACTGGTATCGGAAAGGCATTACAGACATGGACGCAGTAAGGCGTGATGACGAAAAATTCGAGTCTTATAAACAACAACGTCAATCACAGCCTAAAACGGCTAACGGAATGCCTGACTATGATCCACAATTTGATGGATTTTAAGGGGGGAGTGAAAGACATGGAAAAGGTTAATCAGCATTTGAGTTCAATTGAACAAGCAGGCGAACGCGAATGCTCGAATTGTGGGAACATATATCCTGTTTACAAAACACCAAAAGGCATATTGGGAGCCTGCAAACCTTGCGAAGATCAAAAGTTAAAAGAGTCGCTTGACTTACCCAAACAAGAAGATTTGCCAAGTATCAAAAAGCACCGCTTTATCAATAGATTCATGAGCCACCCAGATCAATTAGAAGGCGCTACGATTCGATCGTATCAAGCGGATAGTGACTCACAAAAAGCCTTGCGTGAATGGGTGATTGATTTTGTTAAAAACTTCGGTGCAAAAGAAGGCGATTCACTTGTTGTTAGTGGACAAGCCGGACTAGGCAAAAGTCATGTTGCTTATGCAACCGCAAAAGCGCTACGTGGTCAGAATTATAAAGTGCTCTATATCGAAACACCAAAACTATTAAACTACTTTCGTGAAGCTTATAACGACTGGACGAACTACACGCATGATGATTTGTACGCCATGCTGCAAGGCTTGGATCTGTTGATATTAGATGATATAGGCGCTGAATATATCAAAGACAGTCAACATGGGGCGGAGTCCTGGGCATCTGAAATTTTATATAACGTGCTCGACGATCGACAAGGCAAAAGCAAAATCATTACAACGAACTATACAGAGCGCCAACTAGCGCACAAATATGGTTTTCATGGTGGTCGGATTACATCACGTATGTATGACGGTGCTAAAACGATACGGCTTGAAGGTCAAGACTTTAGACGAAAGGATGATGACGATGTGTAACGGAAATGGCGTTGTCTGGGTGGAAGTGCTCCCAGGCGCCTATGATTTACAAAGATGTGACTGTGAAAATTGCGAAGGCGTTCAGCTACGGAAAGAACCAATCGAGAAAACATTCAAAAAGTGGGACGCATACATCAAACGAGAACAACGAATGAAAGGGGCTGTCTAAATGCGATACATCGGTCTAGATCCAAGCACAAAAACAGGATTTGTGGTGATGGACGAGCGGGGCGAAGTGCTCGATATGAAAGAAATCAAACCGAAATCAAAACAAGATCCGGAGCGCTTTGGTGAATTAGCTGAGTTGGTTGCTATGGAAATTGAACAGGGCGACAAAGTCATTATCGAGGGCTTTTCATATGGCTCTAAAGGCGCTGCGGTTTCAACGCAATACGGTATCGGTTGGCTGATACGTTCGAAACTCGTTGAACTAAGCAACTTAGACGTGATTGATCGTTACGTGGAAGTTACGCCAAATGGACTTAAGAAGTTTGCGACGGGTAAAGGCAACACAAAAAAAGAGGACATGATTTTGCCGATTAATGATCGCTGGGGATTTAGAAATCCATCAGACAATATTCGAGATGCTTACGTGCTGGCTCAAATCGGACGGTATCTAGACGGTCGTGAGAAACCAACAGCGTTTCAGAGAGATGTTTTAGATAAGCTTCATGAAAATGAGGTAGCGTCATGACTAAAGTTTACGTTCGAGAAGAGAAGTGGCGCAATGCTGAAGGGGAACATTTGGTTGATGTTGAGACGTTTTTTAGTCAGCCGAAGCGGTTTGACTATATTCTGTTTGTTTGATCTTGGGAGGGTTGAATAATGGCGAAGGAATACACTGTTTACAAAGGTGAAGACATTATCGTATCAGGAACGGCTAAAGAATGCGCTCAAGTCTTAAATATCAAACCTGAATCTGTCAGATGGTTATCGACGCAAGCTAATTTGAGACGAATTGAAAAGCGACAATATTCTAATCACGCCATGGTTGCTGTGTGTTTAGATGATTAATGCTAATAAGACTGAGAAAGGGTGGCAAAGATGGAAGTGAGAATTTGGGATGTTAAGTTACTTGATGGAGATAAGCAAGAGGAAATGGAGTTAGTTAAGACCATTGATGAACTCGAAATGAATAAGGATTTGGAATTTGGTGGTTTTATAGTCATTGATGGAAAAGCGTATAGACATTGTATGTATAACAGAGAAAAGGATTTATTGTGTGTTGAGCCAGTAGAACTCAATGAACATGGTGAAGAAATAGAATATGACGATTTCACTTGCTCTTATTGCGGAAGTAAGGAACATGACGAATCTGAGCTTAGTGATGAAGGTGAAACGGAATGCGGTTCTTGCGGTTCTGAATTGGAATACGAAAGGGTTATAACAGTAGAATACAATGTTCGACCAAAGAAGTGTGCCCCAGTTACAAAAGTGTAATGAACAAACCGACCAAAATGTGAAGGGGTGAAAACCAAATGCAAGTGATATCTTTTCGTGAAGCATTAGATATAAATTTGGACAAACCAGTTGGCTTTTATAAAGATATAGGTAATGGAGATTATGACGAAATATGGTTTCCAAAAGGGTGTTTAACATCTCAAAAAATATCAGTACTGCCAGTAAAAAATTATACAATTAGTGATTTAGCTAACGGTAGATGGATGACGAAATAATCGTACTTACCGACCAGGTTGTGCGGTAGAAGGAGCCACTCTATGGCTCCTTTCTATTAAAAGATTTCACGTTAAGTTCCCGTAGCTCCGTTGAAATATTTATGAGTGTACCAAGGATTAAACCAAGAAATGCACCTAAAGGACCGTATAAGAAAAAACCTAAGATACCACCGACCATTAGTAATAGAAATAGATAGTAAGTCATTTTATCCCTCCAAAGTTATTTTAGCACAGGGGTAGATGTTAAGAAATCAGTATATGGAATTTCGGATATAAAACGAATTAAAGGAGCTATAAGCATGTTAAATCGATCAGTATTAGTTGGACGTCTTACCAAAGATCCAGATCTAAGATATACCAATAATGGCGTGGCGGTCGCCAACTTTATAATAGCCGTCAATCGTCCGTTCAAAAAACAAGATGGTGAACAGGAAGCCGATTTTATTAATTGCGTGATATGGCGCAAGCCCGCTGAAAATCTAGCAAGCTATATGAGTAAAGGTAGCATGGTTGGCGTTGATGGACGTATTCAGACACGCAGCTATGACAATCAAGAAGGCAAGCGTATATTCATAACAGAAGTGGTTGCAGAGAGTGTACAGTTCCTTGAATCAAAGCAAAGTAATCAAAATCAGGTCAATAATCCTCAACAATCAAAACAAAGCACACAGAGCCAAAATGAAAGCTCTAAGCAGTCGTTGGAAGAAGCGGGCGAGCCAGTAGATTTACAGGATGATGATTTACCTTTCTAAAGGAGTGATAGACATGAAATTTAACTGGGCATGGTTGATGCTAGGCGCTTATGCGTTATCGATTATTGGACTAGCGTTAATAGTTTATTTGCTTTTTGCAATCGCAGTATAGGGGGCAGATGAGAGTGAAAAAATTACCAATAGATATGGACAATCGTCAAATTTCTGTCAACATAGAAGGTGATGAGCCTTTCTGTATTGTATATTCAGACGGGAAGGCCAAAATTACTAAGCTACCGACTCATGGTGAGACAAAAGTTATTACTCATCAGGGGAAAGTGAAACGGGTGAAGTTTGACGAGGGGGAAGAGTTTTGAGAAATATTTTTAAAAAGATATATGATTTTTATGAAGAAAACTCTAATAAGATCCTTAAACCAATCCAAACAATATTTGATATATTAATAGCACCAATTGATTTATTAAATAAGATAATATCATGGGCGTCTCAACATTTATTTAATTTAATAGTTAATTTTGTCGATTTTATTTATAAAAAGATTTTTGTAGTTTTGGTTGTCTTCACAGTTATTCTGTTATTTTTCCATTCATTTGGAGATAATTTTTTGACCGATAGTTCTGAATTGCAAAATTATACTAGAGATATTGTTAATTTTAATGTTTCATTCTCAATCGGTTTAGCTGCGTTATTAATTGCGATATTTTCTTTCTTTGATATAGATAAAACAGATTTCAAGAAACAAGATACTATAAATTATTTCAAATCGATTGTTTATTTATTGTTAATAAGTTTCTTATTACTTTTATCTAGTTATTTACCTTCTGACTATGAAATAATTATATTTATTTTATTAATTATTTCGGTTTCTATAACTCTATTAATTATCTTAAAAACTAAAACATTTATGGAAGATTTATTAGAATAATTCGTACCAGCCAACTGGAGGACACTGATTTAGCGTTATAGTGCTTAGTTTGTGTCTTGTTAATTATTAGATATTAAAAAACTTGGTTTATTGTTATATTTTATAACAATTAGGTTGAATTCATGATTTTCCCCGTTCGTGATGAGATGAAAGTAGTCACATACAGGGAAGAGTGAAGTTTGATGAGGGGGGAAGAGTTATGGATGGAGCAGAATTAAGTCAATTGATTATTGCAGTTTTTACAGCTATCGCAGCTGTAAGTTCAATGATTGTAACTATTATTACTGTAAGGCAGTATAACCTGCAAAAAAAGGAACAAATAAAAAAATATAGACCTTTTTTTAAAATTAAAAGTTATCACTCAAACTCTCCATATAATTACTTTTTTGATATTGTAAATGAAGGTTATCCATTTTTTGCTATAAGTAATATAAGTTGGGGAGGGAATGGCGTAATTATCCGAGACTATTTTAATGCACAAATGGAACGTACTAAGCATAAATCAAGTCATAGCGAAGTTATAGAGAAATACGAGAATTTACTTATCCAAATTGAAATTGAAAAAGAAGTTGACACTGAAGGCTTCATAGAGATCAGAGGCTTCGATTTAGAACACAACGATTTTGTTTACCGTACACCATTGATCCAGATAAAAAAAGGTGAAATTTCTAACGGAAAGCATTTAACATTTCAATATTTAGTATAGTTCTACCAGACCACTGGAGGACACTGATTAAGCAAGTTGCAACATGCAGCTGCTTGATTGGTGTCCTCTTTTTTATTAAGGAGTGAAGATATTGCGAAAGATGAAATACACAATCAAGCACAAAGTGAGCAGTTATCGAAAAGAGAAACGATCGGGTGTGCTGAATCCAGTGAAGCCGAGTCAGTATTTTAAATATTTAGCAGGTGAGCTTGATCGAAAGGATGATCAATATGAATCTAAAAACGATTGAAAATATGATTAGTGATTACCATTGGATGATTCGTGAAGTTGATCGGTTAGAGCAAGTGCTTTGGGGAGCTTGGGGGTTTAATCAGAAAAATGAAGGCGTATCGCAATACGGTTTAGCATCTGTTATGCCTAATGGATCTCCTGGGAAAAGCCAGGCAGAATTAGATGCTATGGATCGCCAAGATAGAAAACGCTATGAGCGTTATATGCGATTTAAACGAATGACATCAGCTGTCGAACATGATATTGAATTACTAGATGATGATTTTTTAAGAACAATCTATGATTGCATGATGGAAGGTATGAGTTATCGTGCCATTGGCATGCATTTAGGGATTGCACGTCGAACGCTTTACAATAAAAAAGATACCATTTTGCACACTTTGCACACATTAGACCAAAGTAGCCAGATTATACACTTTTTGCAAAGCCAAAAAAATGCTGTTTAAAATAAATTAACGCGTATGTTAAAAATTAATATTCGCGACGCAACATGCCTAGCTCTCGATGTGTTGATTTTCACTCTCCCTTAATGATGCACAATCGTTGGCTGGGCATTTTTTTGATAATTAAATTCTATGCAGGAATTTTTACATAATTGTCGAATGGTGGTATCTAGGAGGTGAAAGTCATGAGTATAGAACCAATTCAGTACAATTCATGGAAAGAAAGTAAGTTTGATCCTAGGTTCGAAAATTTTTTATTAGGAGAAAACAAAATTAAGTTAAGTAATCAACCAACTGTGCCAGGAAAGGATGAAGATATTTTACACGATTATATTGACCATAAGTTTTACATGACTAATACGGGGTTAACGTTACTACTTCAGGTTAAAAATGAAGAAAATGATGAAATTTACACGTATATTTATCCTGATATTGAGAAAATAGAAGCACATAGTGAAAACTCATTTAAATTTTATATTGATTGCATTAATAGGGACAAAAAAAGACTATATGAAGAAAATAAACTTTCTCAAAGATATGGGGAAAAAGCAGAAGATTTAGATTATACTGACAAATATAGAATTCAACTTGTTTATAAACATTAGAACATTACATTAGAGACTATTTATTATGTTTAATGCAGGATTTTCCTCTTAATTGTCGAATCTTGGGAATTAAGGGGGAGGTGAAATAATGAGACAAAATTATCAATTAATACTTTTTTATGAGGATAATCAAACAGATGTGCTAACGATTACTTCTAACACACCGCCAAACGCTGAGAGTAAAGTAGTTAATAATACTTGGGTAAAATGTGAAGAATCAGGAAGGTATTTTAACATGAATAAGGTAAGATGGTTTCAAGTACAAGAGAATGAATAATTTTGATTAAGCACCCTTAGCGGTGCTTTTTTATTTGGTTAAAATAGGGAGGTAGGTGCTTATGTAATGACGAAACAACCCCATGCAAACTTTTGTGGTTCAAAAACAAGAGGCGGTAATCCTTGCAAAAACAGAGCTATGGCAAATGGTCGTTGTAGAATGCATGGCGGTAAATCAACAGGCGCCCCAAAGAAAAACGATAATGCTAAATCACATGGCTTATTTTCGAAATATCTGCCTCAAGAAACTTTAGAAATTGTGCAGGGTATGGATGATATAAAACCGATTGACATACTTTGGATGAATATCAAAATGCAGTTTGCTTCGATTATGCGAGCGCAGCAGATTATGTTTGTTGAAGATAAAGACGACATGTCAAAAGAGGTTAAGAAGAAAGAATCTGTTGCTGGCGAAAGTATGGAAGTCGAAAAAGAAGAATATGAAATTCAATTCGCTTGGGATAAACAGGCGAATTTTTTAAATTCTCAAAGTCGAGCCATGGGTGAGCTTAGAAGTATGTTAAAACAATTTTATGATTTAGCAGACTATGACGATCAGAGACGGCTAGAAGCTGAAAAGATGACCGCAACGATTGAGAAGACGAAGAAAGAAACAGAATTCATTGACGAGCGTAAGAAGCTTATCCAGGGCGAGAAGAAAGATACAAGCCTATTAAATGAACTAATAAACGTGGTGAAAGACGATGTGCAAGACGATTAAACTGTCACCTAAACAAAAACAAGCGGTTAGATATCCATTTGATCATACGTTAGAAGTTCATGAGGGAACGCCTAGATCGGGAAAAACGACGGGCGTTCATTTTCGTTTAGGTTACTATTATTCCCTATCACAAGATGAAAATCATTTAGTCACAGCTTACAACCAAGAACAAGCGTTTCGTCTATTTATAGATGGTGACGGAACAGGCTTAATGCATATCTTTGGTGACCTAGCTAAAATCAAGCATGATGAGCACGGCGATCACTTAGAAGTGCATACACCTCAAGGCGTGAAGCGGATTTATTATAAAGGCGGGGCTAAAGCGAACAGTGTCGGCGCAATTACAGGTATGTCGCTCGGCTCTGTAGCATTTGGTGAGATTAACTTACTAAACATGGGCTTCATTCAAGAGTGTTTTCGGCGAACTATGGCAGCGCATGACCGATTTCATATAGCTGACTTAAACCCGCCGGCTCCACATGACCCTGTTATTGGTGAAGTATTCGAGGTTCAAACAACGCGGTGGAATCATTGGACCATTCATGATAATCCAATCATTAGCGAGGCTCGTAAAAAAGAGATCTATGAAACACTTAAAAAGAACCCGTACTTGTTGGATCGTGACTGGTTCGGTAAGCGTGTGATGCCTCAAGGTGTTATTTATAGCATGTTCAACATGGAAGAGCATACCGAAAATACGCTCATAGGTAAGCCTTATGAGATGTTTTTCGAAGCTGATGGTGGGCAGTCGGATGCGACGAGCGTTAGTTGTAATATCATAACCCGTTACAATGAAAAGTTTCGGTTAAACCGCGTTGCTCATTATTATCACAGTGGCGCTGATACAGGACAGACAAAGGCCATGAGCACATATGCGAAAGAGATTAAGCAATTTATTAAATGGTGTACAGACAAATATGAAATGAAGTTTACAGAGCTATTCGTTGACCCTGCTTGTAAGTCACTTAGGGAAGAATTACACCTTGTAGGCTTAGATACATCACGAGCTGATAACAATGCGACAGATGCTAAGAAGCAAGGCGGTGGCATTGAAGTAGGTATTGAACGTGCGCAAAACGCAATTACAAACGGTCAATTCTGCTTAGTTGAGAATGACGAATACGGCCATTATAACTTTGTAAAAGAAATCGGCATGTACGTTCGTGATGATAACGGCAATCCCGTTGATGAATATAACCACGCTATGGACGAATTTAGATACAGCATTAACCATTTTTACAAGGACTACGTGATCTAGGTGGTGACAATAGATGATCAAGAACTTTATCCAGAAGGTGAAAGAGGTGATGTATAAGTTGGGCATTTTAAAAGGTGTTAAAGAGATAGCGCAGCATAAGCAAATTGACATAGACGAGCAGTTCTATAATCAAATTGATTTTTGGGATGCGCTTTATAAAGGCTATCATGCTGACGATTTTCATAATTTGAAATATCACACAATCGAAAAAGGCGAGCAAACACGGCGCATGTTGACCCTAAACATTCCGAAAACCGTTTCTCAAGAAATGGCTTCGCTCGTGTTTAATGAGAAAGTTGATATCAATATCAGTGATAACGAATTTTCGAAGGTCATTGAAGAGATTAAAAAGAACAACAAATTCAACAAGAACTTTCAAGACTATTTAGAGTACAGTTTTGCTTTAGGTGGCCTTGTCATTAAACCTTATGTTGCTAACGACAAGATTAAATTAACGTTTGTTGATGCTAAGTCATTCATCCCTCTTTCCTGGAATAATCGCGGGGTCTTTGAAGCGGTTTTCCCTAACCAATTTAAGAAGGGCAAGTATTGGTACACACACTTAGAATGGCATACATGGGAAGGCAATTTATATGTGATACAAAACACGCTGCATCGCTCAGATAATCAAGCCGAATTAGGTATTACAGTTAATCTTGATGAAGTGTTTGAAGGTTTAGAACCAGAGATACGCTTTAGTCGTTTTGACCATCAAGCTATGTTTGTCCATATCAAGCCGAACGTGGCGAATAACTTTGACATGCACAGTCCGTTAGGCATTAGCCTATATGCCAATGCGCTCGATACGATCAATCAAATTGACACCATGTTCGATAGTTTTAATCGTGAGTTTAGGTTAGGTAAAAAGCGAATTGCTGTACCTTCTGAAATGATTAAGTCGGTTATTGATCCAAACACTGGTGAAATGCATCGTTATTTTGATGCGAATGACGAGTCTTATGAAGCGTTTAAATTTGGCGATAATAGCGATAGTAAAATTGAAGATTTAACCGTTGAATTAAGAGTTGAAGAACATATCAGCGCGATCAACAGCATGCTTAATTTATTAGCTATGCAGACAGGGTTCAGTTCAGGTACATTTAGCTTTGATGGCGAGAGCATGAAAACAGCGACTGAGGTTGTCAGCGAGCAATCTAAGACGTTTAAGTCGAAGAAGGCACATGAGACCGTCATTGAGTCAGCTTTACAAGAGCTTATTGATATTATTGCTTACTTAGGACGCACGTTTCGATTATTTAAGGTGCCTAGTGAATTTGAGACAAGTGTTGCATTTGATGATGCTATTGCTGAGGACAAAACAGCCGAGATTGCAAGGTTGTCACAAGAGCTCCAAAACAAATTAATTCCTAAAAAGCGAGCCATTATGCGTTATTATGGTTTGACTGATGATGAAGCGCAAGAATGGTTGAATGAGATTAACCAGGAAAACGCAACGGCAACCAACGAAAGCTTAGATTTCTTTGGTGGAAGTGGTGAATAGCCATGGATCGTGAAGAACTTGAACAATTTGCGAGAAGAGTCGTCGAAGTTTACTTAGATATGGAAGATGACATGCTCAAAAACATTGGCAAGCGCTTAGCTAAGGGTCAAGACACGATTGAGGATATTGAAGAGAGTGGAGATTTAGAGCGTATACGAGATTGGCAAAGACAGTTAGAAGAGGATTCGGAGGGCTTGAGTGACATTAACATTCGTGCTATTTCTCAGCACTCTGAGAAAGCATCTAAACGTATTAGGGAAATGGTTCGAGAAGCGGGTTTTAAAGGCGTTGATGAAATAGAAAATGATATGATGGACGCTTATGAACGAGGTGCTCTTGATAATAAACCAGGTCCAGCCAAAGAAAGTTCAACACTTTTGCAAATCGCTGAAAATATCGTCGGTAACGCTAAAGATAAATTGAATTTAGTTAATACAACCATGTTAAATCAAGCTGATCAAGCTTATTTAGATATAATTAATCGAACAACATCCAATGTACTAGCCGGAACACAGACACCAAAGACGGCTTTAAGGCAAGTGGTTTCGGACTGGTCGAGTCGAGGTGTTCCGGCACTTGTTGATAAAGGCGGTAAACATTGGAGCACAGAAGCTTATGTCGGAATGATTAATCGAACCATGAGCAATGATGTGGCTAACAATATGCAAGACGCTCGGATGGATGAATACGGTGTTGATTTAATTGAAATATCACAACATATGGGAGCAAGACCGCTTTGTGCGGATTATCAAGGGCGCATATTTAGTCGGAGTGGTAATCATGATAAGTATCCTGCCCTATCGAGTACCAGTTACGGTAAGGCGGCGGGATTGTTTGGTGTTAATTGTGGCCATATTAAATACCCTTATTTTGAAGGCATGAGCAAACAAAGTCAGAACACAATTGATAAAGATAAGAACAAGCAAGCTTACGAGAACCGACAAAAGCAACGTTATTTAGAACGTCAAATACGTCATGCTAAACGAGAACAGTCGATGTTAATGGAGATTGGTGATGGTCAAGGCGTTCACTTTGCAGAGGAAAAAGTAAGAGAACGTCAGAAAGCAATGCGAGACTTTATGGATAAAACAGGTCGAACACGTCGTTATGGCCGTGAACAGCTAACTTAAGGGGGTGATGCTTTGTCTAAAAGCAAGAAAATCGAAGAACTAGAAAAGCGTGTGAGTGATTTAGAACATGCTATGCATCAAATCATGATGGACAAGCAGAAAGAAAAGCAAGACAAACCACAGTATTTTGGTTAGTTAGGAGGTGATCCGCTATCTCCGTTGGTCTCGGTTAAAGGACTGGTCTTTAAGCAACAGACGGTAAACAAGCTTATTTTTTATGCCCTTTTTAAAGGCTTGGGGTAAAACTAAGCGGAACCTTCGGCGTGAGGTGTGACACGCTAAAAAACATAAACAAGGAGTCGATTATAAATGCCAGATTTAAAAGAGTTACTAGGTGAAGAGCTTTACAATCAAGTCGTTGAAAAAGCTGGAGACGAGAAAGTTGCTGTTGTTAGTGACGGTTCTTATATTCCGAAAGAGAAGTTTGATGAGAAATTACAGGAAGCTAAGGACTATAAGCAACAAGTTGAAGAGCGTGATAATCAGCTTGACGAATTGAGCAAAAAAGCTCAAGGCAATGAAGAGTTAACGCAGCAGCTAGAAGATTTGAAGACGCAAAATCAGCAAACGAAAGACGAGTACGAGCAACAATTGCAACAACAAGCGTTTGATCACGCGCTAGATAAGACGCTAACGTCTGAAAATGTTCGTAATCCGAAAGCCGTCAAGGCTCTATTGGATATGGACACGATCAAGTTAGAAGAGGATAACTTGAAAGGGCTAGATGAGCAGCTTAATTCACTTAAAGAGAATGAGCCTTATCTATTCGAAAGTGAGGACGGCGGTGACGGTAATCCGAACTACTCAACAGGTGATCACCAAAACCCACAGGGAGGCTCAGATAGCTTCCTGAGTGCTCTGCAAGGTGGAACGCAAGAATAACAAATTTAAGGAGATGATTTGCAATGCCAAACGCAATTAATTTAGTAGAAAAATATGGTCAGGAATTAGACCAAGTCGTTAAGCAAGCAACATTAACAAATGTTTTAGAAACACCTAACGTTAACTGGATGGGAGCTCAAACGTTCCATGTCCCAACTGTAGGTGTTACAGGTTATCAAGACCACAGTCGTAACGGTGGTTGGAACCGTGGTGAAGTTGATACAACAAACGAGCCATACACACTATCATTCGATCGTGATGTTGAATTCTTTGTTGATCGCATGGATGTAGATGAGTCCAATCAAGCTGCTAGCGCAGGTAATATCACGCGCACCTTCTTAAATGAGAAAGCAGGCCCTGAAGTTGACGCTTATCGTTTCTCTAAAATAGCAACAAGAGCACTTTCTGACGGTAATAATACAGAGGAATCAGTAGGTAGTGTCGACGTTTACGATCGTTTGAAGTCAGACATTCTTAAAGTTCGTAAATATGGTCCGAACAATCTAGTAGCTTATCTATCAAGCTCAGCGATGGATGGATTAGAACGTTCTGATAAATTCACTCGTAATATCCAAGTGCAAAATGGTGGTACGGCGATTGAAACTCGTGTCACATCACTAGATGGCGTTCAGTTAGTTGAAGTTTGGGACGCAGAACGTTTCAGCACTGAGCACGATTTCACAACAGGTTTTTCAGCTACTGGTCAAAACATTAACTGGATTATTGTTAACCGTGGCTCTATTGTGGCTAAAACGAAGATTAATTCTATCTATCTATTTGAGCCAGGCGCGCACACGCAAGGTGATGGTTACTTATACCAAAACCGCATGTACCATGATTTGTTTGTTATGAAGAACAAAGCGGACGGTATTGTGCTATCTGCAGAAGCGCCTGCAGCCTAAATTGATTAAAGGAGTGATAGACGATGAAAAAACTTAAAAAAGAAAACGCGGTCATTCAAACGAATGACTCGTTAAAAGAAAAAGAGCTCAAATTAAAAGGTTTTAAAGAAATTGATAAAAATGGGCAAGTGGTTGAAGAGCAAGTAGAAGGCTCGATTAGTCAAGCTGAATTTGATAAGTTGCAAGACGCTTATCAAAAGCTTAGCGAAGAAAAAGATGACGCTGCTCAAAAAGCTCAAGATTTGAATCAAGAGCTTGGCGAAGTAAAAGAAGAAAACGAGCAACTTAAACAAGACTTAGAGAAAGCACAAAAAGACCTCGACAAAGCTAAGAAGGAAAGTAAGAAAGAGGGCAAATAAGCCTTCCTTCTTTTTTATTATGAAAGGGGTGTAAGGCATGCCCTATATTGATAAGACGTATTACGACGAAGACTTTAACGGCTTGAATCTTGATGATGAACAAGAGTTTGATCGTTATGCGAAGCGAGCTAGTGATGTAATAGATCAAGTAACGGGTTATAAAATCGCTCAAACTGATTTTGAAAGCTTACCCTCGTTTATCCAAGAACAAGTCAAAAAAGCAACTGCAGCACAAATAGAGTTTTATCAAATAAATGATGGACCAGAACTGCTAGATGCAGGGGACGATTTTTCTAATTTTGCGACTGGTAATTTTACGTTTAGTAAAGGTGGTAAATCAGAGAATAAGCAAGCTGATCGTGTTAGTCCGTCAACAATAGAGCATCTAAGACCAACAGGTCTTTTATATACTGGATTGGGAGTGATAGAACGTGCCTTCTATTAGACCGATTCCCAAGATGCTATTAAAAGATTCGATTCAGTATCAATCTAAAAACAGTAATGATGGCTGGGACGATTCTTATAGCGACAAACAAACTATCAATAACGTTCGCGTCGAGCCTGTCAGCTCTATGAACAGAAGCGGGGACAGCGAGGGTAAACAAGCGAATGATGTTGTTTATATCGATTATAAGAATTCATCTTATTTCCCAATCGATGCTAAACCAGGCGACTTAGTAAACGAACGAGAGGTTACTAGAGTAAATGTGTTAAAAGCGTTTAAAGAAACACCCCATCACTTGGAACTGGAAGTGATTTAGATGTTCAAGGTTAGTATTGATCTCAAAAGCACCAAAGAAAAGCTACCCAAATCGCTAGATAAAGCTCAATTCGTGTTAGATACACAAGTTTTAAAGGATAGTAATAACTATGTGCCAATGGATACTAAAAATTTAAGGGACAGTGGCGTAAGAGAAACTGATCCAGGGACCGGTCAAGTCAGCTGGGAAACGCCTTATGCTAAAAAATTGTATTACAATCCACAATATGATTTCAGCAAAGACGACAACCCTAACGCTCAAGGTTTATGGTATGAAGCAGCTAAAGCTAATCACAAAAAAGATTGGCTTAACGTGGCTCAAAAAGCATTCAGAAGTTTATTTTAGGAGGTGTGATATTGGATTTTTTAAATCAAGTTAAAGCGCATATGGAATCGTTATCGTTCACACCTTCTATTATTCAGATAGGGCTATATATAGAAGATGGTGACAGCATAGCCATCAGGCCTAGCCCTAACACAATTGATGATCGCTATATGGATGAAGGTAAAATCTATCCATTTAGCTTTCAAGTATTAGTTCATCACCAGAGTAATGCTGAAGCGTATAGCATGATTGAGAAGTTATTAAGTGAATACGATAATCTATCAAACGGAGCGGTCACGTCTAGTGATGGCTCTTTTAATTTGGTCTCAATTCAGTGCACTAACACACCGAACTTTGTTCAAAAGACGAGTTTTGGCGTTTTGTGGACGTGCCAATTTGAGGCTGAATTGCACATTAAAGGAGGGAATTAAATGAGTTTTCTATTGCAGTATGAAAATAAATTAGAAATTGATACATCACCAGATAGCACAGAGAGCTTTAAAACCCTTGCCAAAGGGATTAATACAATGGAGGCGGATCCAAATGAAGAGCAAGCGCAAGATCGTTATTTCGACGGGAAAGGTTTTGCTGAAACGGATGTTATCGGAGCCCAATTAATACTAAGTGTGGAAGGTCATCGTTATTATGGTGATCCTGCGCAAGACTTCATTTTCTCAAAGCAAGTTGAAGTCGGTCCTGCGCGTCGCACAAACTTCCGATTAACGTTACCTGATGGCGCAACATTCGAAGGGCCTTGTACAATCGCTAATATTGTTGGACCAGGTGGCGCAGCAGGCGAAAAAGGTGCTATTTCGTTCGAAATTCACTTCAATAAAAAACCCGAATACACACCTGGACCCTAAAGCGCCCGTCAACCTAACTTCTAGCAATGTCATGTCAACGTCTGTTGATTTAAATTGGGACGAAGTTAGCCAAGCTGACGGATATTACGTGTATCAAGATGGTGTTCAAATTGATGATGTTTCAACTGAAACCTTAACGGTTGAGAATCTTGACCCAGAAACAGAATACGAGTTTTATTTGACGTCTTATCGTGACACTTATGAATCTAAGAAGAGCGACTTGATTACAGTTACAACGACTGCATAGAGGACGGTTTATAGCCGTCCTTTTTTATTTAAGGAGGAAGACAATGGCGCAACTTAATTTTAATTTTGAACAGCCGTTTGATGAGATCGATATCAATGGCCATATCTTTAAGCTTTATTACGACGACGAGAGCTTAAAACGTTATCAAAAGCTTGCAACAGATTATCAACAAGACGCAGAAAAATATGCTCAAAAACAAAATGATCTTGGAAACATGTCTGAAAAAGAAATTGAAAAACTTGAGCAAGAAGGCGTTGAATTTCTGAAGCGATTTACAGATGGTTTTTTCGGTGAAGGCGCATTTGAGCCAATCTATGAAGCAAGCGGGCGTTCAACGCTCAACTTTATGCCTTTAGTTGAATACACGCTTGATTGGCTAAATAACAAGATGCCAGATATCGATCAAGCGAAAAAAGATTACTACTTGAAGAAGTGATTGTATGAGACTAACAGAGCGATTTCATGACGTACTTTGGATTGACGAATGTAAGTACCAATTAGACTTATCATTCGATAATATCTTGCGAATTCATGAGTTGAAAGACGATTTGAAAATAGATAATAAAAAGCGAATTGAATTAATGTTTGAAATGCTAGTGGGGTCTGATCTTGACCTAACCTTAGAACAAAAGGTTGAAACGATTGAATATATTTTTTCAGAATTTATCACAAAAGAAAAGGTTCAAGAAAAAGCAGATACCGAAGATTCCAGCGAAGAATCTGAACAAAATAAACCTAAAAGCTACGATTTGAGCAAGGATGCGGATTACATATTCGCGTCTTTTTTTATGGACTATGGGATTGATCTTATTGAACGACAAGGTGAGTTGCATTGGCGTAAGTTCATTGCCCTATTAAATGGGCTGAGCGAGAAGACACCATTTATGCAGGTCATCAAGATTAGAACGATGGAAGTTCCTAAAGCCAATAAGCATAACCAAGAAGAGCGCAAGCGCATTAAGAAACTAAAACGCATTTATGCACTTGAACGAGAAGACGACGACGGAAGTCAAGTCTTTGACGACATGGTGAATGCATTTGGTGGAAGGCCTGAAGGTGGTGAGTAAATGGCAGACGGTAGAATCACGATCGATACAGAGATTAATCAAAAAGGTGCTGAAAAAGGCACGCAAGCCCTACAGAAAAAGCTGGATGGAACTGCTCAAAAAGCAAAGCAAGTCGGCGGGAATATGACGAAGTATCTAACTGCTCCCATATTAGCCATTGGTGCTCTAGGCATGAAGTCAGCTAAAGATTTCAGCGGCGCTCAACGTACTATACAAAATGAGCTAGGAGTCACGCAAGATGAGGCAGAGAAACTCACTGATGTAGCTAACGACATCTATAAAAAGGGTTTTGGCGAGAGCTTAGATCAAACGGCAGGTGCCTTGTCTGATGTTAAGAAACAATTAGGGGATTTGGCAACAGATGACAATATAGAGGAACTTACAACTAATGCTTTAGCATTATCAAAAACTATGGATGCGGATGTTAACGAGATCTCACGTACTGGAGCAACGTTAATGAAGGAGTTCGGAGACAGCGGAAAAGAAGCTATGGATATCATCGCTTGGGGGTCCCAGAATAACCTAGATTTCTCAGATGAGTTGCTCGATAACATAGCTGAGTATGGCCCGCTATTTAGTGAAATGGGTTACTCATCCGAAGAGTACTTCAACCTACTCAAACAAGGTACAAAAGAAGGAGCCTACAATCTAGATTATATCAACGATGTTATGAAAGAATTCCAGGTTCGAATAAAGGATGGGTCTAGCAGGACGAAAGATGCTATGGGTCAGATGTCCGATTCGACAAAACAGCTTTGGGAAGATATGAAAGACGGAAATGCTACCGTCAAAGAAGTCAGCGACGCGGTTATGGATGATTTAGGAAAAATGGATGAAACCATGGCTAATCAAGTCGGTGTCGAGTTATTCGGTACCAAGTTTGAGGATCTGGAGCAAGATGCAGTATTAGCTCTGCAGGATGTTGATAGCAATATAAAAAATCTAGATGGCACAATGCAAGACATTACAAAATCTCAAGAAGAGTCTTTCGGACAAAGATTCAGATCTTTGCTGAGAAAAAGCGGTGATGCTTTAAGACCTTTAGGCGAGATCCTTCTTGATCTAGCTGAACAAGCTTTGCCTCCTGTAACAAAAGCTGTCGCTACAGTATCTGACTGGCTCAAGAATTTACCAGGCCCCGTTCAAGTAATCATTGTTGTGATAGGTGCACTAATGGCAGTTTTAGGTCCATTGATAGTGATGTTTGGCCTGTTAGCTCCCGCTATTACAGCAGTTAGCCTGCCTATTTTGGGTATTGTTGCAGCGGTTGTGGCCGTGATAGCTATTATAGCTACCTTAACAACTCTTATTGTTGTTTATTGGGATGAGATAAAGGCATACACGATCGTTGCTTGGAATGCCATTAAATCATTCTTTATAGCGACATGGAGTTGGATAAAAACTGCCTTTTCAGCAACAGTTGAATGGATTAAGAATGCAGCAATAACGGCGTGGAACTGGATTAAAAATACTACGATAATGATATGGAATGGTATCAAGAGTTTCTTTTCATCTCTATGGAAGGGCATAAAAGGTGTCTTCAAGTGGTATATTGAAACATTCAAGAACAATGTGTCAATGGCTTGGAACTGGATAAAAAAGACAACACAATCGGTGTGGAATGGTATTAAAAATTTCTTCTCATCATTTTGGGGAGGCATTAAAAATATATTCAAGACGGTTATTCAGTTCCTACGAGATAGAATCAGCAATGCTTGGCAGTGGATTAAAGGCATAACGTCATCTGTCTGGAATGGTATCAAGGCAGTTGTTACAGGTGTATGGAATGGGATTAAATATGCTGCAAGCAGTGTATTCAATCGGATAAAAAATTCCATTACAAATGTCTGGAATACGATTAAATCGGTTTCGTCATGGGTTTGGAATGGTATTAAAGGGACTTTATCAGGTATTTGGAATGGTATCAGTTACAGCGTATCAAGTGTTTTTAACGGCATCAAAGATACGATTACAAGCGTTTGGAACACGATAAAACGGACAACCAGTTGGGTGTGGGACGGTATCGTTGATTCTATTAAAGGCGCTATCAATGGTGTGATCGGTGCCATAAATGGCATGTTGAACAGCATAAGTGATATAAGTATTAGTCTACCAAACGTACCCGATTGGGTTCCTGGTGACATGGGCGGAGGATCCATAAGCTTTCCGAATCTACCTAATATACCTAGATTAGATGTAGGTACGAATTTTGTAGCCCAAGATGGACTAGCTATGCTACACCAAGGTGAAGCCGTCGTCCCTAAAGAATACAACCCTGCTGCAAATGGTGACCAAGAACGGGAACAAAAACAACCTGCCATAATAAACTTAAAGTTAGCAACCACTAATTTTAAGGCTTTTGTAGAAGATATAACGGATGTGCAAGACAAAGAAGATTTCCGATTACGGAAATCGAGGGGGTGATGATGTGTTATTTAATGGTATTGATCTTAACCCTTATCTAAAAATTAAGTCTATACAAGGAAGGGGAATGACTAATGCAACAGTCGAGATGACGGATTTAACAGGAACAGATGGCTCGCATTTTCGTAGGCGAACACGAGGCCCAAGGTCAATTACGATTGATGCAGATATTCGAGGCACTGATCGTGAGGATATAAGACGTAAAATTGAAGATGTTAATGGGATTCTAGATGTTAATAATCCTGTTCCAATAGAGTTTCCTGACGAAAAAGGCAAGATTTATTATGGTGTTCCTGAAGCTTCAAGTGAAGATGACGAATATTTCTTTAAGCACCAAGGTCAGCTAACTATCATCTGCCCCAAACCGGACAAGATTGGTGCTCAAATCAAGAAAACGCTTGGCAACAGCACATCATCGATCTACTACGAAGGCACAGCCAAAACGAGACCGATCATTAACGTTACGTTTAGTGAGTCGGCTTCTTTTTATGAGGTCGAAAATCAAGACGGCCTTAAGGTTAAAATCAATTATGACTTTCAACCCAGTGATGAATTAGAGCTAAATTTTCAAACGCAAAAGATTACGATTAATGGCGAATTGCAAATGACGTCATTAGCCTGGAGCGTTTCGGATTGGTTTTTTATAGAACCTGGTTACAATACCCTTCAGTCGTCTCAACAAGCGAAAATGAGGTACGTGAAAAAATGGAAGTAAAGCGTGGTGATGGTTAAGTGTATATTAACTCATTAAACAAAACCAATTATATTAAAAACGTCGACACGGGTTCCTCGATTCATCTAACTGTAAGCGACTACGATGAGAGTTTAGTTGATCTAACAAGCTATGATTCGGTTGAAGTCATTATTGGTGATGATACGGGTCGGCTGAGAGAAATCAACCCTACTTTAGAAAGTGATACTGGTGAGCTATCATTTGATTTTACATCAGATGACTTGCTGCCAGAAGGTGAATACTATTTAGAAGTTCATTTAATAGAGTCTGATGGAAGCATTCGAGTTGCACCGTCTGAACGTAAATTCTACATGCATGTGACAAAGAGTCTCGATGAAGTTGGTGATATGGTTAATGTTATTACCATTCAGGAATTCGAGCAGCGTATTCAAGATGCAGAAACGACTGCTAATGATGCAGCGACTTATGCAAACAATCAAGGCGATTATGCCAAGCAAGAAGCAGATCGTTTAGTTGGAACAGACGTTTCACAATTAGATACTGAATTGACGAATCACAAAGATAACACATCCAATCCGCACAGTGTTACTAAGTCACAGGTTGGACTAGGTAACGTTGATAATGTTCAACAAGCCAGTAAAAATGACTTTGATGACTTGGTTGCGCGCGTAGGTAACAACGAAAATTTGAATACGAACGAGAAGTCAAAAATCATTTTAGCTTTGAATGAAGTGAATAATAAAGCGGATGATATTGCGAGTAATCTTACTGCACATAAGGCAGAATTAACTAACCACAAAGACAACACGTCGAATCCGCACAGTGTTACCAAGTCACAAGTTGGATTAGGTAACGTTGACGATGTTCAACAAGCTGCTAAAACGAATTTTGATAGCCACGTATCTAAAACTGCTACTGATGGTGCGCACGGGATGGGGAGCGTCGCTTCTAAAGATTATGAAGAGGGAGGTTGGTCTCCTAAGTTTGAGGGATCCGATGTTGCTGGTAGTACGACATACAATAGAAACGATGGAAGGTATATAAAGATAGGTAACATGGTTCACGTCATGTTCGATATTTATATAAACACGCTCGACAGTAACATAGCGGGCGATTTAAATATTACAGGATTACCATTTTTAAATGGTGGTATGAGAAACGCCGTCTCACTTGAACGATTTGCAAGAATATCTTTAGCTAGTAATATGACGACTATCTCAGGCGAGATCCGAGAAAATGAGAATCATATAAGGCTATATTTTTCAGGTGATAATCAATACAATCAAAGAGTAGCAGCAAGTGATATCAGTTCTACAACCTTAATTGCTGGTTTTGCGACTTATTCGATTTGGTAAGCTTTTAAAATAAAAAAAATGAAATATTATGAAGGAAAATCCTCTTCTTTGTTGAAATTTCTTATTTACGGAGGGGGATTTATGGAGAATACATTTTCATTAGATGTCGTTCAACTTGATTATATTATAAGAGCGGCATTTGCATTAGTTATATTGTCTATAATTTATAGGATATTTTGGGTTAAAACTTTGGATGAATTAAGTCTAGATGAACAGGTAATGTGTACGTTGAAAATTGCAGGCTATGGTTTGTTAGGTTACTTTATTTATTGTAATGCTAATTGTATGGAATCTATTAATGTCCTTCACTATTTCACATTTTTACTTGCCGTATTCGAAACAGCCCATAATATTATGCTTTCATGGAGTATATATATCGGAGCATTGTTGAGGATGGGTATTGATGAAGCATCTATTCAAATTTGATTTTCATAATTTTAAGGACACTTATACGAAATGATTATGGTATAATTATCCACCAAAAGGGGGTGGGTAAATGAGTTACCATTTATCCAATGTAAATTTTGAATATGGAGATATGATCTATGGAATGTATGGAAGAAACGTTCAACATCCAGATTTCTATCAAAAATGCGATCATAACTATGCTCAATATTTAAAAGAAATGATTTTTGAGGATTACAGAAAAGCAAAACACCCAAACACTCCATCAAGATTAAGTTCTGTTTATCTTATTGAAGACATAGAGTCTGCTAGAAAATATGCAGAAAAACATAACAAAAAGTATATTTATGAAATAGATATATCAGGATCTCGGAGAATGCTAACTGCAGATATGAAGTGGATGGATATTGCTAATCAAAAAAGTGTCAAAGAGTTACTTGAGATTGTGGACAAATATTTTAACGGAATCCCTTCACCTAATGAAGAAGAAAGAACATGGGAAACATTAGTAGAAGGGTCAATAAAGGTAATCAGTAAAGTAGAATCAATTTAAAGTAAGAGCCCAAAATCAGGGCTCTTTTTTAATGCTCAAAGGCAGGTGATTTAATGAACGAAAGCCCATCCATTTATGTGTTTGATCGAGACGACAATCTTTTAACAACCTTAAACAATGATAGTGATGATACATGTCGTTTTACAGAGCCGTATCTTGAAGAAGAATTGAACACTGTGCCGACGTTTGAATTCACAGTGCCTACTAATCATGATGACGCTAAGCATATCAAAGAAGAAAACCAGGTTGCAGTCAAAGACATCGACGGTGTTTTCCGCTTGTTTGTGATTAAAAACTTAACGTATGGTATTGATGAGAAAATGGCTGAATGTGAAAGTGGCATGATTGAGCTTATTGATACAATCATAGAAGACCGTCGCCCTCAAAATACCACGGCTCAAGATGCTCTGAGTGTTGCACTTGAAAAGACGCGTTATGAAGCGGGGCAAGTTGATTCGTTAGGACAAGGGTCAACGAATTACTATTATATAACGCCTTCTAAATCAATAGAAAAAATCGTTGGAGAGTGGGGCGGGGAAACAAGAGATCGGCTAACATTCTCTGATGAAAAAATCACGAGTCGTTTTATCGATTTATTAACAAGACGTGGCGAAGATACTGGCCATCGTTTTGAAACAGGCATTGATGTCGAGAATGTTGAAATAACGATTCAGTCATATCCCAAAACAGCGCTTTATGCGCGCGGGAAATCGCTTGAAACAGACGATGGCGGTTATACTAGACGCATTACGTTTGAAGATGTTGAATGGTCAGTTGCAAATGGGGATCCAGTCGATAAACCACTAGGTCAAAATTGGGTTGGTGATCCTGATGCGTTAGCTAAATATGGACGGCTTAAAGATGGTGAGCGAATCCAACGAGAAGGTACATTTGAAGATTCAGAAGAGGAGGATCCAGAGCGCTTATTAGAAAAAGCTTGGAACGAGCTGCAAACCGTCAAAGAACCTAATGTTAATATTAAGCTTGATGTGATTACGCTCGAGCACAAATATGGCTATGAGCACAAAAAAGTGAGACTAGGTGACACAACCTATGCCTATATTAGCGAATTAGATTTACAAACCGAACAACGTATATTTAGACATCGTTACAACATTTTAGACTTATCCGATGCTGAAGTCGAGATGGGCGAACCGATATTACGCAATAATGAAACGGAACGATTAGATGAAGTTGAAAGCAAGGTTAGTGAAAAGGCGGGTATTTGGGACCAAGCGGGCGACCCTAGCATTGATGATGATAACTTTTCGGATAATGAGCCGCCTGTCCCGAGTAATTTTAATGCCAAAGGTGGTTTTGCTAAAATCAGTCTAACGTGGGATTATGAGGCTGCTAGTTATATTGCAGCTTGTGAGTTATACGCATCACAGTCGCAAGACTTCACACCTGACTCTAGTAACTTAATATGGCGTGGTCGTGGTGGAGGATTTGTGCATGAGTTATCGGTCAATCAGCAATGGTATTATCGCATTCGCACAGTTAACACACATGGCACACCTTCACCATATTCAAACGAGGTCAGCGCTCAAACGTTACAAGTTAATGCTGATACTGAAATAGAAGAACAAACCATCACGAAAAAGCTATTAGCTGCTGAAGCAATTATTGATGAGATCCATGTGAGCAACGGAGCCATTACAAACGCTAAGATTGCTAACTTAGTCTGGGATAAAGCGCAAGGTGGAACGGCTACTTTGGGTGGATCCGAAAATGGTAATGGCGTTCTAGATTTAAGAGATACTGACGGTTATTTAATCATCCGTATGAACAGTGATGGCATTGAATTATTCAACGGCTCTCAGTTAATTGGAAACGGTGGCGTCTTATCTAAATTTGTGACGCAGATGCCTCAATATGAGCAAGTCGGGGTGCGTCATGTAGGTGCTAAACCAAGAGCGAATGCAAGTTTTAGTGTACCCGATAACTTCACAATTGTTAGCGCTGAATTGAAGGTCTATGCATTGCCAACGCGTTATGAATCGAGTGGGAATGTTAATTGGACAAACGTTGATCAGGCAAGCATTACGATGAGCGAATCAAGCAACGGTTATTATGACTATGTAGAAGAAGCCGATTCAGGCGTTGGTTATGTCTGGGAAGGAAACGATTGGGATACCAACGACTTATTTGGCATAAGTACATGGACACCACCGAGCCCATCATCAAGTGATCCAGTAGCGGAAGAGATTACGGCGGACATCCAAAGCATCATTAGTCCAGGTAACGATTACAACATCAAAATAGAATCAACTAGTAATGCCGCACCTAACGAAAATACAGGGTTTTTAAGAACAGTCGTGACGATTATAGGGTATCAGCAATAACGCCAATGAGGCGTTTTTTTAATATCTTTAAGGAGGTTAATGGTGAGTGAAAACAATGGAATAACAATCGGTTTTAAAGAGATCTATGAACAATTGTTAGGAGTGTCGTCAAACGTGCAAGATCTGAACAATCGCATGCATAACGTCGAAAAATCTATGGATCTTTTACACGAAACTAAAGAGCGCAGCCACGAAGCAAAAAATATTGCTAAGCGCGTTGACGAAGACTTAGAAAAATTTAAGGAAGAACAAGCAAGGCAACGACGTTGGCTTATTAATACGATCTTGTCGTTGATTGGGATTGGCTTAACAGTCATAGGACTAGGCATATCAATGCTTAGTCTTTTTTTATAAATCAAAGGAGTGATTTAAATGGTACAAGATTTACGTGGAAAAACAATGGGCGGTCACAGCAAACGCTCATTAGATCAAGTTAACTTTATTGTACGTCACCATTCAGCTACTGAAGAAGGTGACGTTTTTAAATTCGAGGACTACTGGAAGTCAAAAGGTTGGCAAACAGGTGGTTATCATGAAGTTATTTTACGTGATGGCGATTTTCAGCTTAATTATGATGAAAACGTGATCACGAACGGTGTGGGTGGCCATAACACAGAGTCGTATCACATTTGCCTGGTTGGTAATGGTGACTTTACTGAAGCGCAAGAAAAGACATTTAAAAAGCGTGCTAAACGAGCAATGGAAGTGTTTGATTTGAACGTCAATGATGTAATTGGCCACCGAGAATTTAAGTCAGCAAGGACTAGTTGTCCAGGCATCAACATGGATAATGTACGTCAAACTCTTAAAAACGAAAACAAACCTGAGCAAGCAAACGCTATTCATATTGCCACCGATGGTTGGTGGGGCGAAGAAACAACCGAAGCCTTACAGATGTATTTAAGCACTGTAGTTGATGGCGTTATTAGTGATCAATATCGTAACGATGTGACCGGCAAGATTGTATCCGGTATTACATTCGGTAAAGGTGGAAGCCTTGTTATCCGAGCGTTACAGAAGGTTATTGATGCAACCGTAGATGGCTATTTAGGGACCAACACAATCGAAGCGTTACAGCAACATCTAGGAACTGTAGTAGATGGTAAATTGAGTGAACCAAGTTTAGTAGTAGAAACGCTACAAAGAGCATTAAACGAAGGGAGTCTTTAAAAATGGAGATTATGGACTATGTAATTGAAGAGGCACTAGTGATCATTCCAGTTCTTATGATTTTAGGTAAATTTCTTAAGGAAACTGAATTAGGCGATCGTTACATTCCACTTATCTTATTAGTGATAAGTATAGTATTTGCATTACTGATTATTGGCGTAACAGTTGAGGCAGCAATTCAAGGTGTATTAGTTGCGGGTGCTGCTGTGTTTGGACATCAAGCATTAAAACAAATTAAAGATAAGTAAAAGAAGCCCTCGCTGTTGCGGGGGCTATTTTTTATGTTCGATATAACAATTGTTTAATAATAGCGCATTATTTAACGTTAATCGAAATCACTATAACACTAATGACATAATAGAAACGGCAAAGGTGGTTTGAAATTTATCAGGTTACTTCATTAATATCCTATGACATCAGTACGAACTTCATTAATAACCTCATCAGGTATTTCATTTATAGATAACAAATAGACTTTGTTCAGACGAGGATTAAATATTCCTAAATTATTAATTTCATTAAATTGAAGATGGATAGAATTAACGCCCATTAAAAAATAGATTAGTAACTGTAATGTATGTTTCTTCTCTGGTGCTTGCTTTGTAACTTTAAAATCCCATAATGTATCATCTGTCAAAAAATCACCATCACCAGTAGTAATCTCAGATGTATATCCTCCTTCAAAAGTAAATCCATCCTTTACGATAGGTCCATACAGATCGAAAAAGTTCAATCCTCTATTCACCATAATTTTAATGTTTGAAATGGTTTCTTCATCAGGGTTAATTGATTCTACAGGTTTATACCCTATAGGTCCTGATCTATACACAACATCAAATCCAACCAACTTACAGGCATTTTTAATCGAGGTTTCATCAGTGCCTTTTATGTCAGACATTAAATCATCCGCTAATTCATCCTTACCAGTGAGATGAGCACCTATCAGTGATATTTTAAAGGCTTCTTCAATTGGTGTGCCATTTAAAAATCGTGTTAAATAATCTACCGCCAATCCAACCAGGGAACTGTGTATGTTCTCAGATTCGTATAAGACGTTATCATCCTGTAAATCTTCAACACTAAATTCTTTTGGTTTTATGTATCCACCTCTTGGTTGTTTAATTTGTTTAATTCTCTGTGTAACTGATGCCATAACATCCCTCTTTTCAGTATAGTTTGATAATTCATAGGATGAGAATTACCATTTGAATTCTCGTTTAATTCCTAAAGAATTATTTCCAATTTAAAGTAATTGCATTATAGCATAACTGTTTCAATTTTGTTTAATTAACGTTAAAATATCACATATATATCACAATAATTTGTAACCAGATGAAATCGAATGAAACAAAATCTTTATGAAAGTCGTCAATCATGACTAAACAAACATGATATGAAACTGAAAATAACACCACTATAAGCGCAAAGCTTATTATATTTATAAAATGAATTTTAGGGGGATTCGAACATTGGCTATTGCAATTGACCAAAAATATATTGATGATATTCCAGTATTAATCGTTCATGAACAAACACAACAAGTTGCGCCTTTACCCGTCATAGTATACTTTCACGGATTTACGAGTGCTAAAGAACAAAACTTACCCCTGGCTTATTTATTAGCAGAATCAGGTTATCGCGTCGTGTTGCCAGAAGCGATGCATCACGGCGAGCGTCGGCGCAATATTTCTGATCAAGAAGTCCAATTTGCTTTTTGGGAAGTAGTGAAACAAAATCTTACTGATCTTGCTAAAATCGAAACCTGGTTGACGAACCAAGGTTTATTGGAAGCAGGCCGGTTTGCTGTAGCTGGAACGAGTATGGGAGGCATCACCACTGCTGCAGCCCTTACTCAATATGAATCAATTCGAGCTGCAGGTATTATGATGGGTACTGCGAATATGCAAGAAATGGCGGATTATTTATTAAAAGGTATTGAAGCACAAGGAATTGAACTGCCGTTTACAGAAGAAGAGTTGCAAGAGCAATTAGATCAACTGAAGACAATTGACTTATCACAACAAATTGAAGCTTTGAATGATCGTCCATTGTTTATTTGGCATGGGGAAGAGGATCCGGTTGTGCCTTATAATCAGGCGGTTGAATTCTACCGACAATTACAAGAAGCAGGAGCGAAACATGTGGAATTTGTTTCAGAGCCTGGTCGGGACCATAAAGTGAGTCGTGATGCGATGTTAGGTCTCCGAGATTGGTTAATGTCTCATTTATAGAAATAATTAATTTTACTTTAAAAAAAGATAAAAACGTGTTTATAATAGAATAGAGAATGTTTGAAGGAGGACTCGAGCATGGATCAAGCTTTAGAAGAGAATCTGTGGGGAGCGCTTGAGAATGTAATCGACCCAGAACTTGGAATTGACATTGTCAATCTAGGTCTCGTTTACAATATCGAATTAGATGATGAAGGGCTTGCAACAGTCACTATGACGTTAACAGCAATGGGTTGCCCACTTGCTGCGACGATCGAAATGGATGTTAAACAAGCAATGATTGACCTTCCAGAAGTTAACGAAGTCGAAGTGAATATTGTTTGGAATCCACCATGGACGAAAGAACGCATGTCTCGTTATGCGAAAATCGCGCTTGGTATCCCGGATTAATTAATAGGAACAGTCCAACATTGTTGGGCTGTTTTTTAGTATACTCGAAGGTTTAATATAAATATTGATCCCAATTGGTTCTATTTTCTTGGCTGTCTATTGATTAAACCATTTATACAAAAGAGACTTAAAAAAACAACTTTCCTTACGATGAACTGTAACGTTAAGGAAAGTTGTTTTTTTAAATTATATTGATTTATTCATTACAAGAATATTAGCACCAAAATACCAACTATAAGGCAGTAATACGCGAAATACTTTAATTTACCAGCTGTCATTATATTAATAAACAGCAATAGTGCAAAATATGAAGATAAAATAGCTGCAATTAAGGAAATGAGATAAAGAACAAATTGACCAGATAGTTCAGGGTTACTTAGCACATCGCTTACGGCGAAAACCATTGTACCTAAGCTAACTGGTATATACATTAAAAATGAAAAGCGCAAGGCAACTCGCCGCTTCATTCCGACAAGCATCGAGGCAACAATTGTAGCACCCGAGCGACTGATGCCAGGAACAAGAGCGACAGCTTGAGCAAAACCGACAATGACAGCATCTTTAATCGTTAACTGCTCGTCGTCTTTATGTCCGTGAAAGTTACGGATAATCCATAATGCAATCGCTGTGATGATCAGTGTAACACCAACTAATTTGACGCGATCTGAAATCTCACCAATAGAATCTTCCAATAAAACACCTAATAAACCGGCTGGAATCGTCGCAATGACTAGAAGAAAAGCATAGCGAAAATCTGATCTAGCTTCTTCATCACGATTGAATAAAAATCGACTGCTACCCACAATTAACTGCCAAATATCCCGGCGATAGATCGTGACAACAGCAATTAATGAACCGAAATTAATAAATGCTTCAAATGTAATTCCTGGTTCTCCAATATCGAATAACGAACGTAAAATGACTAAATGCCCACTTGAGGAAATAGGGATTGGTTCAGTGAAGCCTTGAAATAATCCAAGGAAAATAAATTGTATAATCTCCATAATCTCGTTCATCGTTTATGATACCTCCTTACGAATATAGGTTATTGTGCACATATCCCGAATAATTTGAATACATTGTACTTGAAAGGGGAGGTAATTATGGTGCATGAAATGAAACAACCAGCATATGAATGGTGTCAGCAACATCTTCATCAACACGTCATGCTTGAAACGACAGCAGGCGATCAAATCGAAGGTTATGTATGCGACTTAGAAGATGAAAACGTCCATTTAGTTGTGCCGTCTCAACATATCCCGCACATTCCAGTTCGGCAATATGGTTATGGTCCATATGGTTATCAAGGTTATGAACCTTATGGCTATGGTTATCCATCTTATCAATATGGGTTAAGTCGTTTGATTATTCCATTAACATTTGTTGCTGCACTGAGTTTGTTACCTTGGTAGTGGAACATAAAAAAAGGAGGTTGACTTACCGCTAGGAAGTCAACCTCAATTGTTGTATACATCATTGAAATCGTTTGAGTATCCGTTAGTTTTCCTTATCGGTAATGACAGTTTCACCAAGAACAACGGTACCTAGGGTGAAGACAATTGCAATGGCAATAGCTGCTGTTAAATTGAAACTCATACCTGCCATACTACCGATTACATATACGATCATGGCACTTAATAAAAAGCTCCAAACTGCTGTTGAAATTAAACGCATATAGTTCACCTCATTTATCTATACATTCCACACCTTAGTGTATCAAAGCTTGGCTAAAAAATAAATAAAAAAATTGTGACGGTTGAGTGAGGAGATCATGTTATGAAAGTTTTTGTCTATCCGTGCTTTCACCCCTTTGGATATGAATTGGTAAATTACTATTTACTTGCAGGTCATGAGGTAGTTGGAAAAGATGAGCTTAATTCAGATCAATCCTGGCATTATTATGCGATGGTAGCGAGACATGCTCGTTTTACTTTGGTGGAGGACAGTTCGAAGGAATTTGAACCTTTTCATGAAGCGTTTTGTATTAACGAACATTGTGATGTGATAGCGGACCATGTTTCGATTATAGAGATTGAGGAAGAAGGATAAACTTTAGCGTAAGCCATTAAGTTTAAAATAAAATCGTTGAAATCGGTAGAGAATTTGATAAAATCAGAACCAGGTCATAATATATGATGATAGAAGTTAATCGTTAGGAGATGACGCGATATGAAAGCGGGATTAATCGGAACGGGCCATTACGTGCCTGAGAAGGTTTTAACGAATTTCGATATGGAAAAGATCGTGGATACATCTGATGAATGGATTCGTACGCGAACAGGGATTGAAGAGCGTCGAATTGCATCAGATGACATGGATACGTCTGATTTAGCATATGAAGCAGCGGTTAGCGCTTTAAATGAAGCAGGTCTTAACGGCGAAGATTTAGATATGATATTAGTTGCAACGGTCACATCAGACATGGGTTTTCCGTCGGTGGCTTGTCAGTTGCAAAACAGACTAGGTGCTAGACAAATTCCAGCTATGGATGTTAGTGCAGCTTGTGCAGGATTTATGTATGGTGTTATTACCGCAAAACAGTTTATTGAAGCGGGTGTGCATCAGAATATTCTTGTGATTGGTGTAGAGAAACTATCCAAGATCACGAATTGGGAAGATCGTAATACAGCCGTTTTATTTGGTGATGGTGCAGGTGCGGCAATTGTTTCTAATGTCTCTGAAGATCGTGGCATTTTGGCACATGAGTTAGGTTCTGACGGGACAGGCATTCCTTATCTACATCAAACCGATGAAGATGTCATTTACATGAATGGTCGTGAAGTGTTTAAATTCGCGGTCCGAAAAATGGCAGACTCCTCGCTAAACGTGGTACATGAAGCAGGGTTAACGAAAGATGATGTTGATTACTTGATTCCACACCAAGCGAATATTCGGATTATGGAAGCAGCTAGAGAAAATTTAGAGATTCCTGTTGAGAAAATGTCTAAGTCAGTTGACCGTTACGGCAATACGTCGGCGGCTTCGATTCCTATTGCATTGTCAGAAGATGTTAAAGCGGGTAGAATAAAAGAAGATGATGTAGTAGTATTAGTAGGTTTTGGCGGTGGCCTTACATGGGGTGCCGTTGCGTTAAAATGGGGTAAATAAAACTAGGATGCGTGAAAGCATAGGAGGTTGAATATCATGTCAAAGAGACGTGTAGTCGTGACAGGCTTAGGCACAGTCTCGCCTGTCGGTAATGATGTTGAAACAATGTGGCAAAATATTCTTGATGGTTATGTTGGCATTGATGGTGTGACAAAAGTTGACGCTGATGAGTTTCCAGCGAAAATCGCAGCTGAACTAAAAGATTTTGATCCTGGAAATTACATGGACAAACGTGATGCGAAAAAGATGGATTTATTTACGCAATATGCAGTCGCTGCATCGAAAATGGCGATTGAAGATGCGAATTTAACGATTGATGAAAGCAATGCGGATCGTACCGGTGTGTGGATTGGATCAGGAATCGGCGGTATGACTACTTACGAAGAGCAGTTTCGGAAATTTTTAGATAAGGGTCAACGTCGTGTGAGTCCATTCTTCGTACCGATGATGATTCCAGATATGGCAGCTGGACAAGTGTCAATTATGTTTGGCGCAAAAGGAATTAATTCATGCACGGTAACAGCATGTGCTTCAGGTACGAACTCGATTGGCGATGCGTTTAAAGTGATTGAGCGCGGCGATGCAGATACGATGATTACTGGTGGTGCAGAATCACCAATTAATAATATGTCGTTTGCCGGCTTCTCAAGCTCAAAAGCCTTAACAACGAATCAAGATCCGAAAACAGCGAGTCGTCCATTTGATCAAGATCGTGATGGGTTTGTTATGGGCGAAGGTGCTGGTATCTTAATTTTAGAATCACTTGAATCAGCTCAAGCACGTGGTGCGAAAATTTACGCTGAAATTGTTGGCTATGGCTCAACAGGAGATGCGTATCATATTACTGCACCAGCTCCTGAAGGTGAGGGTGCTGCCCGTGCGATGCAACAGGCAATGGATGATGCTGAGATGAATGCTGATGCGATTCAATATATTAACGCTCACGGAACAAGTACAGCTTATAATGACCAATACGAAACACAAGCGGTAAAAACGGTGTTTGGCGATCATGCTTATGAGTTAGCGATGAGCTCAACGAAATCAATGACGGGTCATTTATTAGGTGCTGCAGGTGGATTAGAAGCAATTATCTCGATCTTAGCGTTACAAGATCAGATTATGCCTCCAACTGTTAATTACTATACACCTGATCCTGAATGTGATTTAGATTACGTGGCAAATGAAAAACGTGACGCCGAGTTACATGCAGTGATGAGTAACTCACTTGGCTTTGGTGGACACAATGCATCGCTTGTATTCAAAACGTATCAGTCCTAATATTATTTTATGTAAAAGCCTAATCCTCATTAATTAATGAGGATTAGGCTTTTTTGTTTTGATAAGACGACTCAATAATTCGTAAGATTCTCACGAACGATTGGTGTGGTCGCACGTATGTAAATAGGGTTACTCATATAGTTGTGAGTATAGTTCATAAGATAATTGATCAAATATTTAAAAAACAAGTATCATGTTTAATGCCATTCTCTCATATCTTTAAATAACCTAATTATTTTAGTCAGACACCATGGACGGGCATCGAAGAATAGGAGATGCACGTATGTGGGCGTTATTTTTATTTTTTATAGGGTTTGGTTTCACATGTGTAGGAGCGGTTTCGTTAATTGGTTATATGAATTTTCTGCCGGTAGGGATGAATTTTATTGATTTTCTAATGTTTGTTTACAAACGACCAGAATGCTACATGCTCCCAATTGGCGTTATTTTCATTATATTGGCTATGTATAAAAACCCATTCGGCTCATAAAATTAGGAATAAAAATGTGCCACTTGGTGATAATGAGCATAAATGGAAAAACGTCAAAGTGAGGGATGACGATGATCTATGTTCATGATATTTGGGTGAACTGGTTTGAAGGCGAGGAAAACGGTTATAATGTGTGCCATTTTTATGAATGGCGCAAACAAGACTCAATTGAATTACTGGACCAAGTACCCGTTGTGTATGTGACGCAAGCTCTTTTCGATTACATAGAAAACGATATGTCAGATTTGCCGGAATCCTTATTAGATGCTGTCTATAAAAGGGCTTATTTAAAGAAAAAGCATAAGAGGCTTGCGTTAGATTATTGCTTTGTCATCACAGACAATGAACATGTGCTTGTAGTGGATACACTTGGTTATCAAATTCCAGTACGAAAAAGTCGGGTGATTCCGCGTCAGGAACGGTTGATTTTAGACTTGATTTCACATAAAACACCACAAGATTTTTCATTTAAACCTAAGCGGAAATCCGTTACAAGTCATTTATTATCGCTGGAACCGAAGTATATGACAGGTTTAACACGTAAAGAACGTCAACTTAAACATTTATTAATGTTGATGATTGATCAAGTTGGTCAATCTGGACGGCTAGATGAATTACGGTATTGGTTAACAGAATGGCGTCCGGAGGAATATAGTCGTATTCAGCAAATGACTTTTGAAGAAGGATACACTTATTTAGTGGATGCAGCGAAACATGGTTGGGGAACGAAACATGATGAAGTGTGTGAAAAGATGGCAAAGGGCCAACCGTTTTTTGAGCGATTATGGGAAATGGAACAACAAAAGAAAAATGTTCTGGAGAAGTGATGAGCTGATTAGGCTCATCACTTTTTAAATGGTTTCATTAAAATGAGCACCGGATTTGTAGCGTAAAAATAAAGGTGAGATGAGTGCTAAACAACCTGACATGGCAAATGCGAAGACGAACGTTTCTGCTAGCATATTATAAAAAGAATAACGATAGAATACGATGCTAAATGCAAACAAAGACATTGATAAAAAGACAACAATTATAATTAGCCATGTGAAGAATGATGCAGTTGTTAGTCGATAACTCGTCCTACAATGTGAACAATGAATTAGCTTTTCCCGGTCCAAGGGTGGAAGTGTTAAGTCGACTAGTTTAAAGTAATCGATTGGTTTTTGACAGGTTTTACAATATTTCATAGTCACCTCTCCGTCAGATTTATATCTGAATTTTAACACATTGAATTGATTGTTTGTATTTATAAATGTAAAATATCACCAGAAGCATCCTTGTAATAAATGAATTTAAATGTTATCGGTTCTCCACTATATCTAAATAGGTGAATTTTTTCTGGTGCAATAATTTTGTGAGTAAGATGGGTTAAACGAAGCTAGAAAGCATAGTAAGTTGCAATGGCAATAGCAGACAAAACAACAAAAATGCTAAGAAAAGTCCAGATTGCGATTATGATCCATTTACGCATCAACGATCAACACCTTTTTTGATTTTACTACATTTCAATCTTTTTATTACCTAAAGTTTAACATATATGTTATCACTATCAATTTCAGTCTCCAGAATTTTTTAAAAAATAAGGATACCGAACCGTTTAATGTGTTTATTTACATTTCACACATTTTTGATGTTTTTTCTACTTTATTCGAGAAGTGGTAGGTGAAAAGGTACCCAAATAAAAATTATGAGACATAATTAATTTATTGAGAGAGGGTTTATATGAATACAAAGAGTTTTCTCTTATTTGATATCATTTTTCATAGCTTTATTTTGATCCTTGGAGTTGCTTGGTTATATTTAGCTTGGAATGGGTTATCCGAATCATTAGTTTATATGGTGTTAGGTGGTTCGTTTGTTATTGAAGCAGTTGTACGCTTTGGGTTTTTAATAAAGTCTAATTTAAATACATAATATAGAATACTTAGTTAGATATCTCGATATAACTGAAATAGAACAATGTCTGAAAAAGAAAAAACCCCAGCTAGGGACTTTTTTTTAATAAGTCCACTAACTGGGGTATAGTTCAATTTCGCGGGATTTCCTGTTTATCTTTTCAAATGAACGCGGCCAATGCCCATTGCTTTTTTCGCTTTCATGAGCATTTTATTCGCTACTTTATTAGCGTGTTCTGCACCTTGATCTAAGATATCATCTAATTCTTCTGATTCGTATAGTTCGTAATAGCGCTTTTGGACCGGCTCTATACCTTCAATAACAACTTGAGCAAGGTCTTGTTTAAATTCGCCGTATCCTTTACCAGCGTAATTTTCAGCGATTTCTTCAACTGACTCTCCTGAAAAACCAGCGTAGATATTTAATAAGTTTGAGATACCAGGTTTATCATCAGGTTTGTATTCAACCACACCTTCAGAATCAGTTACAGCACTCTTAATCTTCTTCTCAATTTGCTTAGGTTCATCCAGCATGAAAATCGTTGCTTTCTGATTATCATCTGATTTACTCATTTTACTCGTCGGTTCTTGCAATGACATAATACGAGCACCTTGTTCTGGGATATGAGGTTCAGGCACGGTTAAAATGTCGTTATGTTGGCGGTTAAAACGCTCTGCTAAATTACGTGTTAGTTCGATATGTTGTTTCTGATCTTCACCAACTGGAACAACAGTTGTGGAATATAATAAAATATCGGCTGCCATTAGTGGTGGGTAGGTTAACAGCCCTGCTGATACACCGTCCTTACCAGTGGATTTGTCTTTGTATTGTGTCATCCGTTCAAGTTCGCCAACGTATGCCACACATTGTAATAACCAAGCCATCTGTGTATGTGCAGGTACTTCTGATTGTATAAATAGTGTTGAACGCTTAGGATCAATACCAACCGATAAATAAAGGGCTGCAAGCGAACGGATTTGATCACGTAATTTTAATCGGTCTTGCGGTACTGTGATGGCGTGTTCATCAACGATACAGAAATAACACTTATAATCATCTTGCATCTGGGGAAAACGGCTAAGCGCTCCTAAATAATTTCCAATCGTTAATGAGCCACTTGGTTGAATCCCTGAAAAAATCGTACTCATATGAATCACCTCAACTATTATTAATCATAAAAAAATCCACTCTCCCAACGAAAAGGGACGAATGGAATCGCGGTGCCACCCTTGTTACCTAATTAAAGGTCACTTAAGTAAGCGATGTATCGTTCGCTACACGGAATAAATCAGCTCCCGAGGCCCCAATTTCCAACAAAACTTAACGCCTGTTCTCACTCACCAGACTCACTGTTGATAGCGGTTTAGTCTTACAATCCTCGTTCATTGCGCAATAATATGTAGTTGACTACATTATAGGCAACATCGTTCAATCCTGCAAGTTTTATTTCATTGAATGGTCACAAAAATTTAATTGAAAAAATTTATAGTTTTTCAACAAAACGTGTGTAAAACAGATTATAATAGATATATAGAGAAAACATCTGGGGGGGAATAAATCATGAGAAAGTATCAGCTTGTTGTGTTGGCGTTGTTGGGTGTCATGGCTTTTTTGTTGGTTAATCCGGTTGCGGCGGATGATGGAAGTGAATCAGAGGGAGATAAAGTATCCTTTCATCATACATATGACCATGCTTTAGAGAAAAAAGTACTTCCTGATCCTGTTCCGCGTTTTGTATATGATTCAGGTTTAGACTTTGAGTATCCAGAGAATGTACGCGGTATTTATGTGACAGGTCACTCTGCTGGTGGTGATCGATTCGATGAATTAGTATCACTCGTGAATGATACGCCACTTAATTCGATGGTTATTGATGTTAAGGACGACCACGGAAAAGTGACGTATGAGATGAATGAGGATCACGTGGCGCACGATGTATCGGAGAATTATATTAAAGATCCACGTGTGATGCTTGAGCGTTTAGAAAAAGAAGAAATTTATCCGATTGCCCGTGTTGTCGTATTCAAAGATACAGCCTTAGCTGAGAAACGTCCAGAATGGTCATTTAAAGAAGGTGGCGACGTTTGGAAGAATGGACGGAATGAGGCGTTTGTGAATCCATTTGTTAAGGATGTTTGGGACTACAACATAGAGGTCGCTAAGGATGCTGCTGAATTAGGGTTCCAAGAAATTCAGTTTGATTATGTTCGTTTTCCAGAAGGATTTGAACATCGGGACGAGGAATTAAATTATTCTCGCGGAGATTATGATGATGCAAGCTTAGATAATGTTCGTGAACGAGTGAATGCGGTTAATGATTTCGTTGAGTATGCTTATGAAGAATTGGAAGCCTATGATATTGATGTATCTGTTGATATTTTCGGTTATACGGCAACAATTGGTGATGCACCTGGCATTGGTCAGAACTTCCTTGGCATTTCGGAAAATGTTGATGTCATTTCTTCAATGATCTATCCAAGTCATTGGACTCCGTACTTTGGGATTAGTGAACCAGACCGTGAGCCATATAATCTCGTGAATGAGTATGCCAAATCAGAGAATGAGTTGTTAGGTGAATTAGAAGACGCACCAACTTCTCGCCCGTGGTTGCAAGACTTTACAGCATCGTGGTTATATTCTTCAGGTAATACATTCACTTACGGAGCTGATGAAGTAACAGCTCAAATTGAAGCCTTATACGACAACGGCATTTACGAATATTTATTATGGAATGCAAATAATAACTATACAGAAGGAACAAATTTTGACCCGAAATAATGATGTGTAAGCCTTGGCAATTAATTGCCAAGGTTTTTTTTGAATGTATTTCAATAGTTCGTAAAGTTATTAAATAAGTATGGAGATTTATTTAATAACTAAAAGCAAAAATTTAAAAACCGAAGCAAATAATTTAAAAACTTGTAGGGTTTAGTTCGTCATCACAGTAGCGTGATAAAGCCTAGAATAAAGCGTTTATTTTGTTTTTAAGATATTTCAACAAGCAAATTCGTTCTATTTTAATGAATGTGTACGTTTATAGCTGTATATTTAAGGGATTATCAGTTGAAGGCTAAGCAGTCGTGACAAACGGCATTTAATCTTGATTATTCTAGCTTAATGCCGTTTAACACAATTTTTCTAAAACTATATAATAAAGATTGGATATTAAACGAACGCTAAACATAACAAAACGAAGAAGGAGCAGATGTATGAACTGGTATGAAAAGTTAAATGAATACTTTCCGGTTGAAGAAATGAAATCTAAGGAACATATGGAGCGGTTATTAAAAGAAAGAAGCGATGTTTATTATAAAGAAGAAGGCGAGCACCACGTGATGATGTACGCTGAATTTGATGCATTCATTTTTATTGATTATGTATACGTTTCGCCAAAAGCACGAGGTCAAGGAATGGGCCAAAAACTACTTGATCAATTAAAGGAACGAAATAAGCCGATTATTTTAGAAGTTGAACCAGTTGATTACGAAGATACTGATACAGCTAAACGATTACGCTTTTATCAGCGTGAAGGGTTTGAACATGCACAATCCATCGGGTATACGCGCCGATCTTTAGCAACCAATGAACTCAATACATTAGAAATTTTGTTCTGGTCACCTGATAAGGCTTCAGAAGATATGATTTATGAACAAATGCGTACATTATATGAAGAAATTCATACTTATAAAGACGAAGAAATCTATGGTGAATCTTATCAGCCAGTTGAAGAAGTACTAACGATTGACCAAGAACAGAAAGATGACTTATTCGATGCATTGAAAGAACCTAAAGGTGTATAAGAAGAAGCAGGTCCTTAATTTTGGACCTGCTTTCTTTTAGTTTGCCTGGCATGGGTGAGCTCTAACGGGTGAAAGTCCTGAGTGCGACCTGGTAGTGGTAAGCACATAGTCGAAGGCAAGGGTGTCCATGGTGACATGGAATCTGAAGGAAGCCCTAGACAAATCTCTGGTCTGACGAATAGAAACTATATAAGAGGCAACGTATGAGGATAAGACTGCTAAAGAAGTTGAAGTCCTATAACTACTCATATCATGCGGTGTAAATATAGCAGATAGATGGAGAGAAAGAGCTCGCACCTTAACCAGGGAGGTCTCATTATCTACATCAAAGACTTGTAGTGATATAAGTTTGGATGATGAGAAGTCAGCTGAAGCCGTAGTAGTGAAGACATCTAACGAAAGTTAGAAAGAGCGAAGGGCTGAACAATTTTATGGTTACGGAAATCTCGATTGGAAGAGGAAAAAGACCACTGGCATACCGCGTTAAAGTGGATACCATCTTTACGAGAAAGAAAGGAAGTAACAAGCATGTACGATGAAAAACTGTTGGACTTGATTCTTAGGAAAGATAATCTTGACGAGGCACAAAAACGCGTCATTAAAAACAAAGGTGCTGCTGGTGTGGATGGCATGACGATTCAAGAGTTGCCATCATATATGGTGGAAAATCAAAAGAATATCATCCGCCAAATCAAACGAAGAGAGTATCAACCAGCACCAGTCAAAAGGGTTGAGATTCCTAAAGATAATGGGGGAGTTCGCCTACTAGGCATTCCAACTGTGGTTGATCGGGTTATTCAACAAGCAATAACACAAGTTCTAACTTCCAAGTTTAACCCACAATTTCATGAACATAGTTATGGGTTTAGACCAGGACGAAACGCTGAAATGGCGATACGTCAGTCACTTGAATTTATGAATGAAGGTTACGAATGGGTGGTGGATATAGACCTTGAACGTTTCTTTGATACGGTCAATCATGACCGTCTTATGAACCTTATTTCGAGAACGGTGAAAGATGGCGATGTGATCTCACTCATTAGAAAATTTCTAGTAAGTGGGGTGCAATTAGATGAAGGGTATAAGGAGACCATCATAGGAACACCACAAGGTGGCAATCTATCCCCGTTGTTAAGTAACATTATGTTGAACGAGTTAGACCAAGAACTCGACAATCGAGGCCTTCGCTTCGTTAGATACGCTGATGATTGTATCATTATGGTCAAAAGCGAGATGTCCGCGAATCGCGTTATGCGCTCGGTATCAACATTTATCGAAGAGAAGCTTGGCCTGACCGTCAACACAACGAAATCAAAAGTAACCAAACCCAATAACCCTGATTTGAAGTTTCTTGGTTTTGGCTTCTTTATAGATTACCAAAGTCATGAGTATAAAGCAAAGCCACATCAGACATCCATCGAAACGTTCAAATATAAACTGAAACAGTTAACCAAAAGAAATTGGAGTGTTGATACGAAGTATCAAGTGGAACGGATTAACCAACTCATAAGAGGTTGGGTTAATTACTTTAGGATAGGTTATATGAAAAGCCTTTTGGACCGTGTTGACTCCCATACGAGGATTCGCCTAAGAGCGTGCATATGGACAAAGTGGAAAACACCTAAGAACAGGAGAAAGAATCTAATTAAATTAGGCATGAGTAAATACAATGCTTACAGAAACAGCTATACAAGTAAAGGTGCGGTTCGCACCGCTTACTCCTGGATTCTTACAACCACAATAACCAACAAGAGACTAGCCCAATTCGGGCTAGTCTCCTCTGCACAACATTATAAGAAAGTACGTGTTTAAATAAAATTGAACCGCCGTATACGGAACCGTACGTACGGTGGTGTGAGAGGTCGGAGGTTAATCACCTCCTCCTACTCGATTTCAGTAGTATTAGTTCTTATTAGCTTAAGTGTCCTTTTGAAAGTTCTTCGAAGAGAAATTTATGTGTAAATACAGAAATAAAGTTCATTTTCTAACATTCTACTTATTAACAAGTGTTAAAAAAGACCTATGGCATATGACTGTTTTATGTTATACTGAATTAAAGCGAACGTATTTTCGTGTCATATCTTTAAATAAGTATATAAGTAAGATATTGCTTTTAATTTTGTTTATGCGACATAAAAAACATGTAATTTTTAGGTTTAAATTTGTGTAAGTCGGGTAAAACAATACTAAGGCGAAATTAAAATGTGACTTTTTGTTTACAACTAATTGAGAGCTCTTTTCAATTACATAGTTTTATTGTATACTAAAAGTACATTAGATTAGAGCAATTCTAAATTTAAATCGATTTTAATCGATTTGTTTCATGTCTTAAGCCGATAAAAGGAGAGTGAATGGCATGGTAACGTTATTTACATCACCAAGTTGTACGTCTTGTCGTAAAGCGAGAGCTTGGTTAGAGGAACACGAAATTCCATTTGAAGAACGAAATATTTTCTCAGATACATTGTCCAAAGACGAAATCAAAGAGATTTTACGTATGACAGAGGATGGAACTGACGAGATTGTTTCAAAACGGTCTAAGGTATTCCAAACTTTAGACGTGGGGTTAGATCAGATGCCACTTAAGGATTTAATTGACTTAATTCAAGAAAATCCAGGCTTATTACGTCGTCCAATTATTATGGATGAGAAACGTCTGCAGGTCGGATATAACGAAGATGAAATTCGTCGATTCTTACCACGTAATGTGCGTTCTTTCCAACTAGAAGAAGCAAAGCGTTTAGTTAATTAAGTTTACAGAGATATAAATAAAGCCGGACCTGATTTTCAAATGGTTCGGCTTTTTGTCTTTCTTATATAGCTGGTTTCCTACTGAGGTAGCCGATTAATAATACGAGTGTAACCATTAATAGTGGCCATGTGAGGGTATGATAAGGAATACTTGTCCAAACAGCTTCTATTTTTTCTTCTTTTAAAATTAACTCTGCACTTGTATAGGCTAATAAACTTGCGCCAAGATAAATCATAATAGGGTATTGTTTCATAAGCTTAAGAATAATTTGGCTACCGAAGATAATGAGCGGTACAGAGACGATCAATCCGAATAAAATGAGTAGAACATTTTGATTAGCTGCAGCTGAAATAGCTAGAACATTATCAAAGCCCATCACAACATCAGCAATGATAATCGTCTTGACAGCACCTAGAAAAGTTGTTGATGATTGAATATCTGGATGATCGTGAGCATCTTGGTCGCGTAATAGCTGGGTAGCGATGTAGAATAACAGTAGACCACCTATTAATTGGACATAAGGCATCGTTAATAAATAAATGGCGATTGTAGCAAGAATAAAACGGAAGGCAATTGCGAGTATTGTTCCGAAAACGATTGCTTTTTGTTGAAGGTGATCAGGTAGTTTTCGACTAGCCATGGCGATTACGATTGCATTGTCGCCACCAAGAATTAAGTCGATACCGATTATAATAAATAAAGCTTTTATTATATCCCAATTTAATTCTAATAAAAATTCCATGAAAAACCTCCTTTTTTGGCGTGACAAATAGTTCTATATGTTTTACAATTATGGATTAAATACAGAAATTCATTGTTATTTGAATTGTGGGACAGCTTGTTTCATACACGGGCGAACATGGAATTTTGAAAAAGCTAGTCAAAAACATTTTCAAAAAAAATGGACTTAACATAAATTATGATTAAGACAAAATCATTATGACATGATTGAAGGCAATGACTTTCGGGTATTGTTATATTAAGATAATCGGGTAAGTCCTTCCCAAGTAGTATTTAAAGGTAAGAAGGGAGAGGAAAAACAATGGAAATAGAAAGAATTAATGAAAACACATTAAAATTTTATATATCATATCAAGATATTGAAGAACGTGGTTTCACACGCGAAGATATTTGGTATAACAGGGAAAAAGGCGAAGAATTATTTTGGGATATGATGGATGAAGTGAATGATCATGAGGACTTCAGTGTTGATGGTCCATTATGGATTCAAGTTCAAGCAATGGATAAAGGATTAGAAATTGTTGTAACTAAGGCTCAGATTTCCAAAGATGGTAACAAGTTAGAACTACCAGATGCTGATGATCCAAATAGTGAAGGTGCGACACACGAGTTAGAGAATTTTATGGACCAAAATTTCTCAAAAGATTCAAAAGCATCAAACGAGAACAAAGGTCAGAAGAAAAAGAAGAAAACACATCTTGATGATGATTTAACATTAATGGTCACATTTAATGACATTGAAGATGCCATTTCATTAAGTCAATCAGTTCAAGATACACGCTTTGTAACCGATCGACTATTTGCATTTGACGATCAATATTTCATTCATGTCGGCTTTCCAAATGGCTTCTTAAGTGAAGATGAGCAGGAAGATTATATCAGTCGTCTGCTTGAATTTGGTGAAGAGTCCGCCATGACGAAACACTATCTAACAGAATATGGTGTAGAAATCTTTGAAGATGATGCTATGAAGCAGTTGAGAACACATTTTTAATAACTATAAAGCAAGCTTGTAAGTAGGCAAGCTTGCTTTTTTAAATTTATAAGTGGTTAAGTCAGTATGGTTTATACTTGGCAATTCAAACTAAGGTGTTTTGATTTTGGAAAAAAAGTTTAATCGAATGAAAAATAGGTTATTTCTAAAATATAAGAAAACTGAACTTAATGTTAGGCGTTATTGTTATTATTTTAAATCGACAAAAATTTTGTTTGGTTGAAAAAATGTGACAAATTTTGTACGCTAAGATTATTAACATAACAAAGGGATGTACTTGAGGGAAAAAGAGAGGCTTTGACGATATGTTGAAATGGATTCAAGTGCTGGTATTTACTGTGATTGTATTTGCAACTGGGTATTTGTCTTACGTAATTTGGGAAGGTCGAATTATTACGACGTTCTCTCTTTTTGTGACGATATCAGCAGTTTTAATCGGATTTATGATTTTTATTGAAAATCGCCAGCCTTCTCAGACAATTAATTGGATTCTTGTTTTTGCTGCGTTTCCTGTATTAGGATTCTTTTTCTACTTAATTTTTGGTCGTAACTATAAAAAAAGAAAACGTTACGATGAAAAGCAAGAACAGGACGAGGAAGCGTTTAATAAAATTGAAGGGCATCGGCCTATTCAAGAAGAAGATCTAAACCAAATGGGCGATCATCAGAAAATGTTCTTCCGTCTAGCGCATGAACTAGGAAATTCACCTGTTTCTTTCAATTCGCAAACCCAGGTGTTAACGAATGGGTCAGAGAAATTTCCAGCTATTTTAGAATCTTTAAAAAAAGCGAGGCACCATATACATTTAGAGTATTACATTGTTAGACATGATGAGATTGGTCAAGAGATAAAAAACGTGTTAATTGAGAAGGCCAAAGAAGGTGTGGAAGTACGCTTTCTTTTTGACGCTGTTGGAAGTTGGCGTTTGTCGGATGGCTTTAAACAAGATTTACGAGATGCGGGTGTTAAACTTAAAGCATTTGCTCCAGTAAGATTACCTTTTATCGGAAGCCGAATTAACTTTAGAAATCACCGCAAAATTATTGTGGTTGATGGGGAACAAGGTTTCATGGGTGGACTGAATATTGGTGATGAATATTTAGGACGTAATGCACATTTTGGCGAATGGCGTGATACGCATTTATTCGTTCGTGGAGAAGCGGTTAGAACGTTACAGTTGATCTTTTTACAAGATTGGTATTATGAGACGAATGAACATTTGTTAACGCAAGATTATCTTTCACCAGAAGTTGTAATTACACATAGTGAAGCTGGCGGTATTCAGTTAATTGCTGACGGTCCAGATACTCAATGGGAAAACATAAAGAAATTATATTTCTCCATGATTATTTCAGCGAAAAAGTCGATTTGGATTGCTTCGCCATATTTTATACCTGATGATGATATTTTAACCGCAATGAAAGTAGCTAGTTTAAGTGGAGTGGATGTGCGCTTAATGATGCCAAGTGTACCTGATAAAAGAATTGTTTATCATGCTTCACGCTCTTATTATCCAGAATTGATGGAAGCTGGAGTGAAGGTTTATGAGTATAGCCGAGGTTTCTTGCATAGTAAGGTTATCATTGTTGATGAAGAGTTAGCCTCAATTGGAACATCGAACATGGATATGCGAAGTTTCCACTTAAATTTTGAAGTAAATGCCTTTTTATTCCGTACGGATAGCACCGCAAAGTTAGTAGAAGATTTCCGTCAAGATTTTGATGAGTCACGAGAAATCGATCCTAGTTCGTTTAATAAACGTTCGATTCTTATTCGAGTAATGGAATCCTTCTTTCGCTTATTGTCACCACTACTATGATGCAGTGGTGATAAGCGAATGATAAAAATGTAAGGAGAGATGCCTATTGTTGAAAGCAATGAAAGAAAATGGTCAATCCGTCATTGCGTTTAGCCAGTCTAAAGAGAGACTAAACCAATTACGTGAAGAAAAATTAGTTTGTCCTTCTTGTCAAAAACCAGTCATTTTAAAAGCCGGCTCCATTAACATTCCGCATTTTGCCCATGACTACGATGCCTCATGTGCTTATGGCAAAGGCGAAACAGAAACCCACCTACAAGGGAAAATGCATATAGCCACTTGGTTACACCGACAAAGTTACCCTGTTTATCTAGAACAATACATTCAATCCATTGATCGCCGAGCAGATGTTTTAACAAAGATAAATGATACGTACATTGCTTTTGAATATCAGTGTTCACCGCTTGAACCAGAAGAATTGCGTATTCGTACGGAAGATTATATGAGACAGGGGATTGTTTGTGTTTGGATATTTGGTCCTGGTTACCATAAACCTTACCAAGAATCTTTTTATCGGGTAGCACCTGTAATTCGCGCTTCATTATTACACCACCCTTATGCTAAAACACCTCGCTTTTTCACTTACGAACCAAAAAGTTATACATTACACCTGCATGAAACTAGCTTCGTTCATCAGCACAATGCTTTTACCACAACTCGAAGTGATAGGGTTACGAACTGGACGATTCCCCAGATTTTCGCTTCTAAAGCTTCTCAATCAATTAATCTCCAACAATGGTTATTTCAAAAAAAGCGTTTTCGTTCTAAACAGCGGCAATTCGCTTCCAAAATTGAAGAAGACTATATGAACTATTTATACACTCATTCACTTCATCCTCAGTTTTTACCTTCCTGTATTTATTTACCCGTTGCAAATTATCACCTAGATCAGACACCAGTTTATATTTGGCAAACATCGTTTATAATCGATCTTTTTAATGAATTAGAACAGGGAGATGAACTGAATTGGTATGATGTTTATGATATGATGCGGGTCTTTTTTCAAAATCGTCTCACTGCAGCTTATCCAACTTCATTTCGCCATCCTCTTTATAGTTACTTAGACACACTCGTTTCGCTTGATTTATTAGAAAAACGGAGCCCTAGCCATTTTGTTAAGAAAGCAGATGTGATTTTTCCTAAAACGTTAGATGAAGCGCTAGAACAAGATGAGGCAACACTTAATCAACTTTTTAACTGTATGTTGAATGAAAAAGTTAAGTAGTTTGTTTTACATTCTGATATAACTTTTATAAAATAGTGAATTGTAAGAAAAATTACGATTGTGGGAGGTTACATAATGGCGAAGGAGATCAAAACGAGAGAGGAAGTCCCAACTGAATTGACTTGGGATTTGGAAGCCATTTTCGAAACGGATGAAGCGTGGGAAGAAGCACTACAAGCTTTACATGATGAATTACCTAAGATTACAGCATATAAAGGGAAGATCGCCGAGTCATCTGATAACTTATTAGCGGTTTTACAACTAGAAGATGATTTTCAAATACGCTTACAAAAAGTGTTTGTCTATTCACACATGCGTTCAGATCAAGATACAGCGAATAGTCAGTATCAGGATCAAGACGCACGGGCAACGTCACTTGTTACACAAGTTATGAGTGCGTTCAGTTATGTAACACCTGAAATATTGGCCATGGATGATGCGACAATTGAGAAATTTATTGCTGATAACGATGAACTGAAGCACTATGAAAAAACATTACGTGACATTATGAAGTCGCGACCTCATGTTTTATCAGAGAAAGAAGAATCACTATTAGCAGAAGTCTCTGAGGTCACACAGACACCTGGTAATGCGTTTGGTATGTTAAACAATGCTGATATCGAATTCCCAACGATTACAGATGAAAATGGGGAAGAGACGCAATTATCGCACGGTCGTTTTCGTGACTTTTTAGACTCAAAAGATCGCAATGTCCGAAAACAAGCATTTGATGCGATGTATGATACGTTTGGTCAGTACCAAAATACGTTTTCCGCGACTTTAAGTGGGCAAGTGAAGAAAGCGAACTTCTTTGCGAAGGCGCGCAATTATAATTCAGCACGAGAAGCGGCGTTAGATAAGAATAATATCTCAGAACAAGTTTATGATAATTTACTTGAAGCGATTAATGATCGTTTACCGTCACTTCATCGTTACATGAAATTGAAAAAACGTATGCTTGAAGTTGATGAGTTACACATGTATGACATCTATACACCGCTTGTTGATGAGAAAATGGATGTGACGATTGAAGAAGCAAAGGATTGGGTTCTTAAGGGCTTAGCTCCATTAGGGGAAGAGTACACCTCCATTGTTCAAAAAGGTTATAACGAACGTTGGATCGATTGGCTTGAGACAAAAGGTAAACGCAGTGGTGCTTACTCATCTGGCGGTTATTTAACCAATCCGTATATCCTTATGAATTGGCAGGATAATGTGGATAATTTATTTACATTGGCTCATGAGTTAGGCCACTCATTACACAGTTATTATACGCATCAGAATCAAGCACCTCGTTATGGTAACTATTCTATTTTTGTGGCTGAAGTTGCTTCAACAGCTAATGAAGCATTGTTAAATGACCATATGCTAAAGACGCTTGATAGTAAACAGAAGAAACTTTATTTACTTAATAACTTCTTAGAAGGTTTCCGAGGAACTGTTTTCCGTCAAACGATGTTTGCTGAGTTTGAACATGAAATTCATCAACGTGAGCAACAAGGTGAAGCGCTGACAGCTGAAAAATTAACCGATATTTATTATAAGCTAAACCAGAAGTATTTCGGTGACGATGTTCATGTTGATGAAAAAATCGGACTTGAATGGGCACGCATTCCACACTTCTATATGGGCTATTATGTTTATCAATATGCAACGGGTTATTCAGCAGCGACAGCATTAGCCGCTAAGATCCTAGAGGAAGGTGAACCAGCCGTAGAGAAATTTAAAGATTTCTTGAAAGCAGGAAGTAGTGAAGACCCTATTGATGTACTGAAGAAGGCTGGTGTGGATATGACAGAGAAGGCACCAATTTTAGAAGCATTAGACGTATTTGATGCAAAATTAGATGAATTTGAAGCGTTATTAAATGAATAATGAAAAATGCAGGCGGCATAAACCGCCTGCATTTTTTTGACCTGTTGATTTATTTCATAAGTTAGCCAAATTATGAGATAAATTCTAGGATTTTTGAAATAACTGGTGAAAGTTTTGAAATAAATAAGCTTATTTATTTCAAAACTTTTTGCGGAATGAATTTTTCTGGGTGAATGAGGCAATAAATAAAAATAGTACCAGAAACAGAAGCGGCATGCTGATCAAACGTGGTATTAATTGCATCATGCCGAGTGTATTCAATAAAAAAGCACCTATAATCAGTATCAACCAAAAGAGGAGTCGGATCATCATCATCGCTTCCTTTTTTGATACTCATCATATGGTGCTTTTCCATAAGTTATGCCTAATTTGATTCAATGTACTTCCAAAATGTGCCGTATTTGACGGGGATACGTTCGACTTTACGCGTTAGTTGGAGTTTCTTTAATTCGCGTTCTGTTTTCTCTTCGCTCCAATCAAATACAACCGCAATTTCTTTTGAGGCGACAAATTTAAAGTGAGATAAGAAATCAATGAGTGCAGGTTTAACAGTTGGACGTGCTGCACGTCCCATCACTTCAAATAAAGCCTTCACATAAGAATCATAATCGTATATACCAGATACTTTCAAACCGTCCTCGGTTTCTTCTTGATTGAACAAAACAATGGATGGTGTCTGGTCAACACCCATTTCTTGTGCCACATGAAGATCACATTTTAACGCTTTTTTTGCAGTGTTTGAATATAAATCATGATAAAACTCATCTACATCCAAATTGACTTTATCAGCAACTTCCAATAAAACGGATTCATCTGAAACGTTTTGTTGGTCTAAGAATAAATACTCGCGTAATTTCCGTAAAAAATCCGTGCTTAGTCGGTGTCCCTGTAATTCAGCTGCTTTGATCGCAAGCGATGTTAATAACGGGGAGGAAACAGGATTATTATTTGAGATAGCTTCATCACAATTCATGCCAGTTCGTTGTGATAGTTTTCGCCACGAATACTGAATGTTATCGGAACGGTTAAGTGACGAAATATTCATTTCAGTCGATTTACCCGTAATAATGGTTCTTAATTTGAAATAACAACCGTATTCCATCGCTAATTTTTTGATATAAGGCTCGAACGACCAACATTCTGGACATAATGGGTCGACAAAAAAGTATATTTCGACGGGTTTATTAAGTAAGTTACAGAAGTCAATTTGGGAATTATCATTCGATGCAAGATTGTTCATGACATTCGCTGTTTGATCCACCACATCGATTCCCCTTTCGATCTCTCTATTCCGGTGTGTTCATCATATGATTAGCTGTCATCGTTAAACGCTCAAAAATCGAGCTACGATAAGGTTCTTCAATCTCAGCTTCTTCAAGCGCTTCTTCCATGCAACTTAACCATGCATCACGTCTCGTTGGTGTAATGGTAAAATACATATGACGTGCGCGAAGCATCGGATGGCCATGTTCTTGAATATAAAGTTGTGGGCCACCGAAAAATTGGGTTAAAAATTGTTTTTGTTTACGTTTCGTTTCGGTTAAATCGTCTGGAAAAATTGGTGTTAAGTCCGGATGTTCGGCAACACGTTTATAAAACGCATCGACAATTCGTTGGACTGCCGCTTCTCCTCCAATGGCTTCGTAGACGTTACCTTGTTGGTGTGCCATAGAAATCCCTCTCTTTTTCAATATTGTAGCAACGTCGGCGCGTCATATCAATTAATATGACTAGTTAACGCTTTGAAAAAACCTGGCAATTTTGTTCGGTGTATGACGTTCAGGAATGTTAAATTGACTTAATAGATTGTGAAAGTATGCTTGACCTTGATCCATACTAGGGGCCTCAACCTCTAGTTCATAATCAGTCATGCCGTTGTAATCACTGTAATCAAGGACAAGGATGATGTCATGATCTTGCCGCTCATATCGATAGGTCGTAAGCTGACCTTTATAACGAATGTCTGACTCTTCGATTCCTATAGCGTTTAACTGCTGACGGATATTGTCACCTAAAGTGATTTCATCTTGACACCATGCTTTAAATTGTTCTTCCGTTAAGGTGTCATGCGTTTCTAGTAAACCGTTTTCGACAGGTTGTTTTAACGTTGCAACATAAGCATCTGTTTTCTCACGAATACGGAGAGCAGCACCTTGTTGTTTTAAGCGAAAATCATTTGTTTCAAAATAGTAATTCACTTGTCTTATAGGTTCTAAATCATTCATATAATGAGCAACTAAATTGTTATATTCATCGCGTTCGAGTAGATTTTTAAATTCAATTTCGATTTCTTGCAATGCTTGTTCACCTCGCTTAACACTAATTTTCATTATGACGGATAAATTTGTTAGATTCAACGATTATGGCTCCTGCCAAATTATGATACAATATAGATGATTAGGACATCATGGAAAGTGGGGGAGACACGTTGAAATGGGATATATTTTTAGCACCATACAGTCAAGCCGTTGATGAGTTAAAGATTAAATTAAAAGGTATGCGGAAGCAATTCGATTATGAATCCAGACATTCTCCCATCGAGTTTGTAACAGGTCGGGTGAAGCCGATTACGAGTATCGTCGATAAAGCCAAACGGCGTGAAATTCCGATTCCTAAAATTGAAGAAGAAGTTCAAGATATAGCGGGCTTAAGAGTTGTTTGTCCGTTTGTTGATGATATATATGAAGTCGTCGAAATGATTCGTGCACGACAAGACTTTGAAATTGCAGAAGAGAAAGATTACATAGAGAAAAACAAGGAGAGTGGTTACCGCTCATATCACGTGATCATTCGATATCCAGTTGAAACGATTCACGGTGAACGCAAAATCTTAGCAGAAATCCAAATTCGAACATTAGCCATGAATTTTTGGGCAATAAACGAACATTCATTAAACTATAAATATTCAGGGCAAATACCTGAGGATGTTACAACACGATTACGCAATGCTGCTGAAGCGGCTTTCCGTTTAGATGAAGAAATGTCGAAAATCAGACAAGAGATTCGCGAAGCACAAGAATATTTCAGAAGAACGAAAGAATAATCAGTCGTTGCTAAATTAAAAGGTGGGATCAATGTGAAATTTGCAGTACAAAGCCGGGGCGATCAAACATCAAAGGAACTTGAGTCAAAATTCAAGAGTTACTTATCTGAGTTTAATTTAGAATACAATGAAGAGGAACCAGATCTCGTCATCTCAATTGGAGGCGACGGAACGTTACTTGAAGCGTTTCATAGTTATGTTCATCGTCTTGATAAAACAGCATTTATTGGTGTTCATACAGGACATCTCGGTTTCTATGCAGATTGGGTACCAGAAGAGTTAGAAAAATTAATTATTGAGATAGCTCGAACACCGTTTCAAGTTGTTGAGTATCCATTATTAGAGTTAACCATTCGTCCAGCTGATTATGACGAAGAGCATTGTTATTTAGCTTTGAATGAAGTCTCTGTGAAGACAGCAGAAGGCTCGGTCGTATTAGACGTTGAAATTAAAGGGGAGCATTTCGAAACATTCCGTGGTGACGGCTTATGTATTTCGACACCATCTGGTTCAACAGCTTATAATAAAGCGTTAGGCGGTGCCATTATTCACCCGTCACTTGAAGCTTTTCAAATAACGGAAATGGCATCCATAAACAATCGTGTGTTCCGTACGGTAGGTTCACCTCTAATTTTGCCGAAACATCATACAGCAGTTATGAAGCCTAAAAGTGAACGTAACTTTTTAATAACGATTGATCATTTAACAATGACATTCAATCATGTGCATAGTATTCAGTGTCGTGTTTCGAAGGAAAAAGTAAGATTTGCGCGATTCCGCCCATTCCCGTTTTGGAGTCGTGTCCATGATTCATTTATTTCGGATGAGAGTACAGAGTTTTAGGTGAGTTATTATGGAATTTAGATGGACAATCGAATCAACTTATGATGATTGGCTCGTACGTGATTATTTAAAGCATGTGCGAGCTTTTTCAGGTCAACTGATAAAAGCCATGAAACAATCTGGCGTTATCGAAGTTAATGGTGAAGTGGTCACAATAGCAAAGCGTCTTAATCACATGGATGTACTTAAAGTCGTTTTGCCTAAAGAACAGCGAAGTAAGGCCTTTCAGCCGAAACAAGAGCTGTTAAGTATCGTGTATGAAGATGAACATGTTTTGGTCGTCAATAAAGAGCGGGGCAAGGCTGTAACCCCAAATATGAATGATGAAGCAGGTGTTACCTTAATTGAAGCTGTTCTGGGCTATTTTGATAGACAGGGACTCGAGACTACAGGACACGTCGTCACACGATTAGATCGATATACATCTGGACTCGTTTTGATCGCGAAACATCGCTATAGTCATCATTTAATGCAACAAGTGAGTATAGATCGATGCTATGAAGGGGTTGTTGAAGGTTTATTGTCTGGGTCAGGGGCTCTTAAATGGCCCATTGCGCGCCATTTGCCATCAATTATTGAGCGCAGGGTAAGTGAAGACGGTCAACCAGCTGTGACGCATTACCGAGTTAAATTGGCGGGGCATGATCGCTCGTTAGTTGAGCTGAAGTTAGAAACAGGTCGAACCCATCAAATCCGTGTTCATATGGCGCATTTAGGTTATCCATTAATTGGCGATGACCTTTATGGTAGTGAATCACATGATTTAGTGGGTCAAGCACTTCATTGTAAGTGGTTAAAATTTATCCATCCTATTTCGGGTCAAGAGATTACAGCGTATGCGAAAACACCACATGAATTAATCGAATTATTATAAAAAGCCAGGTGCATTGCTGCACCTGGCTATTCTGTTTCGAACATATAATCTTTTTTACGTGAATGGATATTCAAGACAATTCCAATGGCTGCCATATAGACCAGTAAAGATGTACCACCGTAACTCAGGAATGGTAGTGGTAAACCAGTTAGTGGTAAGAGTTGAACGGACATGCCAATGTTTTGGAAAATTTGATAAAAGAACATACCGACAAAGCCGACTGCTAAATAAGTACCGAATGGATCGCGACAATCAAGCGCAATTTGAATAATCCGATAGATTAATAGGAAATACAAAATAATCACGACACTTGAACCGATGAAACCAAATTGTTCGGCTATAGCGGTGAAGATCATGTCTGAATGTTGCTCAGGAATTGATAGCTGAAAATTACCTAGTCCTTTGCCAAACAACTCGCCAGACCCAATTGCAAGCATGGAGCGGATAGACTGCATGCCTGAACCGTCTTCATATAAATGTGGGTTCTGCCAAGCTTGTATACGGTATACAGCGTGTCTAAATGGGGTATCCATCCAGAAGTTCACGAATTGTTCTGTAAACATTAAGTATACTGTGACTAAAATGCCACTGAACACCGCCAATATCCCAATTAATGAAAAAATGAAACGCCAGCGAATACCAGATATTAAGATAAGAAACCCTGCAATCGAGAGGATAACCATACCTGAACCCAAATCAGGCTGCATAACAATAAGGACAAGAGGAGGTATGGTTAAACCTAAAATCTTGCTTAGCAAAATAGAATCATATTTTAAATTTTTGTCAGTCCACTGTTCATTATGTGACGTAATGACATGTGCCAACGTAATAACTAGAAAAACTTTCATAAATTCAGAAGGTTGTAGGGAACCGACTGGTAACTGATACCAGCTATAAGAACCGTTAATTTCCACAGCAAATACAAATAGCCCGGCAAGCATAGCTACACCTAAAAAATAAAGAGGCCAAGCTAGTTTACGATAAAAGTCAAAATCTAGTAACATAATCGCCGCAATCCCTATTCCGCCAATCACGAACCATGTTATCTGTTGTATATAAAAATCGATGTTCGATAAATCCCCTCGCAAATGTGGTTGCAATAAATAAAGTGTTATAATTCCAATCGTAATGAGACTCACCATTACGAATAATAGGAAGGTATCGAGTTTTTTGTCGTTTCCGTAGTTCTCCATGGATGGGACTCCTTTAATGTTATCATCTCTTCTATTTTCAAGTATTTGACGGGATTCGTCAATGTGCAGTCTTTAACAGTTTATGAACGTTTTAGTATAATCAGAGAAAATGATTGTAAGCTGAAGGTTTTTTTTATAAAATAGTAGCAGGTACTAATAATAAATCATAAATTTATGACTGATCAGGAGGTCATTTGAATGAATTTTTCTTTAGAAGGTAAGACGTATGTTGTGATGGGTGTTGCGAACCGTCGTAGTATTGCTTGGGGGATTGCACAAGCGCTACACAATGCAGGAGCACGCTTGGTCTTTACGTATGCGAATGAACGATTTGAGAAGCCAGTCCGTGAATTAGCAGGTTCTTTAGATCGCGACGATTCCTTGTTTTATGAATGTGATGTAACAGATGATGAAGCGATCAAGCAGACGTTCACGAGTATTAAAGAGGATGTTGGCGTGATTCATGGTTTAGCACATTGTATCGCATTTGCGAACCGTGATGACTTAAACGGAGAATTCGTTGATACATCTCGTGATGGTTTCTTATTATCACAAAATATCAGTGCGTACTCATTAGCAGCAGTTGCACGTGAATCCAAAGACTTGATGACAGAAGGTGGAAGCATCGTAACGCTCACATACCTTGGAGGCGAGCGCGTTGTGCAAAACTATAATGTCATGGGTGTTGCTAAGGCAAGCCTTGATGCGACGATGAAGTATACTGCAAATGATTTAGGTAAGCATGGAATTCGTGTGAACGCGATTTCAGCAGGTCCAATTCGTACGTTGTCAGCGAAAGGTGTTGGCGATTTTAATTCAATTTTACAAGAAATCGAAGAACGCGCGCCTTTACGTAAACCAGTCACGCAAGAAGAAGTCGGTGATGTTGCTTACTTCTTAATGAGTGATCTATCTCGCGGTATGACAGGCGAAATTCTCCACGTTGACTCTGGTTTTAATATTTTAGGTAAATAATTAGATGATTATGATGAAAGCTCAACCTTTGCGGGTTGAGCTTTTTTTTATTCAAGAACAGCGTTTAAATTTATTAAATAAATGCGGGTATTTATGAGATAAGTTGAAGGATTTTTGAAATAAATAAGTGAAATTATTTCAAAAGTGCTCGAGCTGAACATCATTAGGCTGTTGTGCATACGGTAAAGTGAAGGAGATTAAGAAAGGAGTCGGTTTTATGTCGGAAAAACAAGCTAAACCACCATTATTATTTATTTCAAATCCAATACAGTCAGAACCTGAAGCAAAAGCTCAGAAGCAATACTATAGTTTAGAGGAGACGTTTTCATCTAAATCTGAATCTGAAAGTCATGCTACAGACGCTACAAGTAAACGTCGAAAATTTCATGATATGACGATTGATGAAAAACTGAAATATATGACGGATATGCCAGTGATTATGCCTAAGATGAAATGTGAAGTCATCACGTCTAATCAAATTTATGTAGGGACAGTCGAACAATGTGATGATGAGCAACTGGTGATTCGTACCGTTGAGCAAGGTTTTAAAGTTAATATGAAACGAGAAAATATTAAAGATGTTCGATTGAAAGGCTTTTAATCTAAATAAAAAAGAGCTGCTTACGAAAAGCAGCTCTTTTTTGATTTATCCAAGTGTGTTCATAGCTGGTAAGCAAGTGACGTGGCAGAAGCAATCGAGATCTACTGTGATACAAATGCCTGTCGCGCGTAAGTTGCCTGTTTTTTGTTTAGTTGGATCGACACAGCCTGGTTGTGCGTCAGATGGGTCACGTAATAATTCTAGAGTGGCGCAGTTATCGCGACCTACATCATTGACTCTAAAGAAGAAACTATCTAGAACGGTATGGTTCTGATCATTGCGTACTCCGAATCCTCTGAATGGTTCGCATTTGCAGTAAAGTAAAACTGGGACCGTATCTAGATTGTTCGGTGCAGTTGTATCACCTCGTAAGTCTTGAATGGATTGTTCACATCCGATATCGCAATCATCATCTACGATATCATCTTGCGCGTCGACGATTTGTCGTAAAATATCAGCAACGCAGTTCTTATCATCTTTTTTATGATGACCCTGTTCATCGCAGCAAGACATAAGCAAGCTCCTTTCTAAAATAGTCTTTTGACTAAGGTTACGTTAATAATGTATGCCCATATCGAATGACGGTGTGGGCGTTTGACTGAGTTTTACTAGGAATTTGTTTTGTCTTTGTCGGGCAGTTACCTACGCTAACAAAAGGACATTTGCATAGACTAATTAATGCAAGATACATCGGGAGAGGAGTGAACTTATGGGCCAATCAAAAAAAGAAATACATGTAAATGATTTAATTATTCGAGCAGAAAATGTTGTTGTTGAGCCTACAGAGAAACAGTCACAGCCATGGATTGGTCGTGAAGTGAAGAGCGAACATCATCATGAAGCGGACACAATAAAAGAGGAAGAAGACGACTTAGATGATGATCACCATCATGATAAACGACCGCCTTTTTCATGGATTTAAATGAACAGAGGAACTCGCCTACATAAGGTGAGTTCCTCGTTTAATGAGCATAGTGTTTAGTTTTTAGATAAATGGTGCTAGTTATTTAAAAAGTCAGACCATTTATTTCAAAAATAAGAGGAATTATCTCATTATTACTTCTTTTACACTCATAAAATTTAAAGAAAATACGAATATATTATTTACAAAACGGGTATAGAAGTACTAAGGAAGGAGTTGATTGTATGGGTTATATTTTACCAGTTGATCAATATCAATATCAGCGGTATCACCAACGCGTGACAGCTGAAAATCGTGTTCCATACATGGTTGAGCGTCCATTTGGTGTTGAACTTGATACGAAACGTAAACAAGCATTTGAGTATGCAGAAGATCGCAAACAAATGAGTAAGCGTTACCAAAACAACTCCCAAGACGAACAGATAAAAAATGCTGAACAAGCTGAAACGATGCAATTATACACGCCTGACAATGTTCATCATCCAGCAAACTTAAGGAATTTTAAAGAATTGACAGGAAAAGGACAGTTCTTTAGCGAAAGTATCTAATTGAGTGCTAGGCTAAGGAAAGGACTTAAATTATGAAGATGAATCAAATTAATGAACATTGTTATTATTTTCATAGCTCCGTCAATGTGGGGTACGTGCATGAAGGTGATCAAGGCTTATTAATAGATGCTGGAATTGATGCCTCGGCGATTCGAAAAGTCGTAAGGCAACTTGATGAACAGGGGTTACCTGTGACGCATCTATTTATAACCCATGCCCATGCAGACCACTTTGGCGGAGCGAGTTATTTATATAAACATTATGGTGTAAAGATTATTGCCCCGCCGTTAGAGGCATCAATCATGAAACATTCCATACTGGAACCGATATACTTATTTCAAGGCACCACACCACCTAATGAAATTCGTAATAAATTTCTGGAAGGGCCTCCGATTGATGTTGATTTAATTGTTGATGAAGGCAGGCATACGATCGATGGATTCGAATTAGACTGTATCCTAACACCAGGGCATAGTTATCATCAGTTAGCAATTGCAACACATGATGTGTTATTTGCGGCTGATAGTTATTTTGGTGAAAAAGAGCTTCATAAACATAAAATTCCATTTTTAACATGTGCTCATGATACGGTTCATAGCCTTGAAAAGTTAAAAAAGACGAATTATAGTGGAGCAATTCCTGGTCACGGAAAATTTGAAGAAGATTATCACGATACACTTGAAGCCAATATCGCTTATCATCGCTCTGTTTTAAATGCTTTATATGAAATGGTACGAATCTCACCACATGGGCTATCCTTAGAAGATGTCGTTTCATATATGTGTGCTCGATTCAATGTAAATGCAGAACAATTATCTCAATACCTACTGTTCCGCACAGCTGTAGGTGGTTATGTGAAAGCTTTAATAGATGAAGGCGACTTTCACTGTGAAATAGAAAATTATCGAGTCATGATTAAAGCATCATAACTAAAATCCGGCTAGTATGGCATCACATACAAGCCGGATTTTTGTGTCCATTCGGCATACATAACCTGATGGATCTCTAAATCCTGCCGTTTTAATTCATCCTCAACTTGGTGTTTGTCCCAAACAATTTCTTTCAAATTTTCGGTAACCAATTCACCATCAGTAATGATTGTGATGGGTAATTCAACTGGTTGTGGCGTTTGGTTAAATTGCTCATTCGTCGGCGATTGGTGGATATATTTCTTAAGGACATTAATACTACCATTCGTTTCAAAAACAGCATATTCTACTTCTTGAATAGAGAACACCCCTTCATCTCTTATTAGATGCATGAGTTGATTCATGTCAAGTTTAGCTTTTTTCATCACATCTTTTTGAATTTGTCCTCGCCTAATAATAAGTGAAGGTGATCCTTCTAATATCTTTCGTGTACGTCTGAATTTATTAGTAATCCACTCTGTCACATAAATTAAGACACCCCAAAGTCCAACAGCGAATAGAATCATGGCAACGCCGACCTCTTTGTCAAATAAGGCATTTCCGACGAGTTCACCTAAGACAAGAGCTGCAATGAAGTCGAATGCTGTAATCTGAGTGATTTGGGATTTACCTAGCAATTTTGTTAAAACAAAGAGGGCAAGGAACCCTATACATGATTCGATTAATATATTTATAAAGTCCAATTGTCATGACACCTCCAAATTCAATTAGTTCTTATTATGGAAGGTGTATTGACTTTCATACATGAATGAAACTAGATCTTTTGAAACAAACTACACTAAAAAGATTGTTGAGAGGATGAAAGCTATGCAAGGTAAAATGACTTTAGGACTCGTGATTTTAGCGATCGTGTTACTACTGGCATGGTTAATGTATCATTGGCTGATCTGACATAATTCATGTATGCAGGAGTAAAAAATAAAATCCAATCTATAATGAATGGCAATAAAAAAAGCTGGCTTAATCGCCAGCTTTTTGAGTTATAAATCTTTTATCATCGTGACGTGAGGAATACCTGCATCCATGAATTCATCCGAAACAACTTCATAGCCAAGCTTTTCATAAAATTTAATGGCGTAAGTTTGCGCATTTAATTTAGCCTTTGAAAAACCTTTCTCACGAATGACGTCTTCCATGGCTAGAATAATGTCGCGTCCATAGCCATTACCGCGTTCCTCACTCAAAACAGCAATCCGTTCTAGCTTGCCGTATTCATCAACGAAGCGAAGACGGCTAGCTGCAATGGGGCGACGTTCCATGGTGTAGCCGACAAAGTGAATGGCAAGATCATCAAACTCATCCATTTCCTCATCAAAAGGGACTTTTTGTTCTTCAACAAAAACCACCTTTCGAATATCGAATGCTTCGTCTTTTTCCCGTAATGTTTCGATTGGTTTAATCTTTAGCATCGATCTTATCCCTCGCCAAACTTGAATGTTTCGTGGACAGTCCATGAACCGTCTTCTAATTGATATAACAATTGGAATCGATCAACCGTATCGTGTAAATCAAATGACAACATTTTTAAACTACCAAAAACATCGGAATGTTCGTCTTCTGATAATTCTTGACTGATTGTAATATGAGGGACGAACTTAAATTCACGATTATCTGGGAACGGCTCCTCATGCATTTTTTCGTTTAAATAGGTAAGTTGCTCATGATCATCGACACGTAAATAGATGGTTTCTGTGGTCGGACTAAATGAGCTCACTCGTCCAATATGAATATCAAAAGGCTCAACCTTTTTAGCTAATTCGCTACAAGCCTTTTCGATTTCCTTAATTTCATCTTGTGTTGCTTCAAAGCGCTCTTTCAATGTGATATGTGGTGGAATTAAAGAATAGCGTGGGTCATAGCGCTTTCGGTAGGAGTTTGCTTCGTCTTGTATTTCTTTAGATGGAAAAATGGCAATACCATAAGTTACGGGTGTCATGATTAAATCCCTCCATTAAATTTCAAAATTTCTTGTTTTTAAACTCCGAATTAAACTGCTTTTTTAGCTATAAACTTTATTATAACAGAAAATGGGTAGAAAAATCGCCCTTTATTTGTGCTTATTTTCCAAAAATATATTCAATAGCATTGGGTAGGTCTTTTTGCCATTGCTTCCAAGTATGATTACCCTTTAGTTCTTTATAGTGATAATCTGAAACGCGTCCCTCTAAGAGTTGATTGAGTTTACGATTTGGATTTAGAAAATCTTCAATATCACCATATGTTGTTTCAACTTCTTCTTCATCTAAGCCAATCGTATGATAAATCGACATCGTATCAATTTCGTCGCTGTCTTTAACAAGTTGTTCAATCCGTTCGTCCGTGTAGGGTGATTGCATAATCACTTTCCCGAATGTGTTCGGGTATTTTAAGGCAGTCATGAGTGAAACAGTACCGCCGAGTGAATCGCCCATTAAGACACGACAAGATTTCACATGATAGCTAGGAAGTTCTTTGTCTAAAACAGGAACGACTTCAAAACGTAAAAACTTCATGTAATTTTCCTGCATGTCACTATCTGGATGATATTTATGCCAGCGATCGTCTCGGTCTTGATAGTGAATCCCACAGAAAATCGTGTTTTCAATTTTACCTTCTGCATGAAGGTTGTCACTGACGCGAGCTAGACGTCCAAGTTGATAATAATCATCACCATCTTGCACGATACACAAATGGTATTTATATAAAGGCGAGTAATTTTCCGGGCGATAAATACTAAGTGTAAATGTTTCGTTCATATATTCACTTTCGATTTCGCGTTCGATCATTGAGCCGTCTCTACCCAATCGAAACCCTCCAGTTCTAATAGATTAAATGATGTATGGCCACACTGGATGCTTATATTTTACCACATTATACAAAATTCGCGAACTTTTTCGATTTGTCCAAATTCTTTCGCATGGTATACTTAAACAAAGGAGGCAATAATCATGGCAGGACATTTTAGTCATATTCCAAGTGATCAAATTGAACAAGCCGCACGTGAAGCATTAGAAAATCGTGGGGTTACTATCCATAGTATTGCAGAAATTGTATATGAAATGCAAAAACCTTATAATCCATCGCTATCATTCGATTATTGTATCGATAGTGTCAATCGTGTATTGGATAAACGAGAAATCCAGCATGCATTATTAGTCGGCATAGAATTAGACCGGCTTGCTGAACAGGAGAAATTATCAGAGCCTCTTCAATCATTAGTTGAGCAAGATGAAGGGTTATTCGGGGTCGATGAGACCATCGCATTTGGAGCAGCGCTTGGCTATGGTAGTATTTCTGTCACCACTTTTGGCCATTTAGATAAAGAGAAAAAAGGTATTATTAAAGATCTTGATTCTAAAGTGGGTGGCCAATGTCACACCTTTTTAGATGACATGGTAGGAAGTATTGCAGCTAATGCATCGAGCCGCATTGCTCATCGACTACGCGATTCTATCGATGGACTTAGTGAAGAAGAAATCGAACAACGCGATCAAGAAGAACGTTACTAAGGAGGTTCTAATTTGTTAAGTAGTATTCAAGATATGAAAACATTAAATGATGGTATAAAGATGCCTGGCTTTGGTCTAGGAGTATATAAAGTATGGGAAGATGATGAAGCGCGTCAAAATGTACAGACAGCAATCCAACATGGCTATCGTCTCATTGATACCGCCTCGTTTTATCAAAATGAAGCGGGAGTTGGTCAAGGAATCAAGGATAGTGGTGTTCATCGCGATGACTTGTTCATTACGACGAAAGTTTGGAATGATGAACAGGGATATGACAATACATTGCGTGCATTTGAGGCGAGTATGAATCGACTTGAACTTGATTATTTAGATTTATATTTAGTGCACTGGCCAGTCAAGGATTACTACCGAGACACATGGAAAGCCATGGAGCGGTTAGTTGATGAAGGATTAATCCGGTCAATTGGTGTGAGTAACTTTAAACAACGTCATTTAGAAGATTTAATGACGACAGCTAACGTGAAACCAACCGTTAATCAAGTCGAGTATCATCCTCATTTACAACAACATGATGTAAAGACATTTTGTGAACAAGAATCCATCCAATTAGAAGCGTGGTCACCACTTAAACGTGGCGATTTATTTGACGATGAAACGATTCAACACATCGCTCAAAAACATGATAAAACACCGGCGCAAGTTATCTTACGTTGGGATGTGGATACGAATGTGATTACCATTCCGAAGTCGGTGAAAGAACATCGTATTGTGGAAAATAGTGATATTTTCGACTTTCAATTAGACCAAGCAGATTTAGATGCGATTAAAGCATTAAATGGTGATGAACGTGTCGGTCCTAATCCTGATCAATTTGGTTAAAAAATATATAAAATACAGCTGGACTTGAATCGGTTTTCGAGTCCAGCTGTTTAATAAAGAGGTGCAAATTTATGAATTCAGTTTATTTAGTAGACGGTGCGCGTACAGCCTTTACTTCATTTGGTGGTTCATTCGTTAATACGAATGCTGTTGATTTAGGTGTTACAACAGCTGAGGCAGCGCTGGAACGAGCGAATGTTTCAGCTGATGCGATTGATCACGTGATTTATGGTAATGTGATTCATACAAGTGAGAATGCGGCTTATTTGTCGCGACATATAGGACTGAAAGCAGGTGTTCCACAAAATGTACCAGCTTTAACATTAAATCGTCTTTGCGGTTCAGGGTTGCAATCCGTTGTTTCTGCAGCACAAGAAATTAAGTTAGATGAAGCGAATATTGTGTTAGCAGGCGGAGCAGAAAATATGTCGCAAGCGCCTTTTTCGAATTTTAAACAACGGTTTAAAGGTGTGAAAATGGGTGAGTTATCATTCACGGATATGTTGAACGCGACTTTGACCGATCAATATACCGGTAAAGGCATGGGGATGACAGCTGAAAAATTATCAGAGCAGTATGGAATCTCGCGTGAAGCGCAAGATGAATATGCAGCCCAGTCCCATCAACGTGCTTCTAACGCAGTTGAAAAGGGAAGTTTTGCTGAAGAAATTGTGCCTGTGACGGTGACAAGTCGTAAAGGGAGTCTTGAAGTGGAGCAAGATGAACATATCAAACCAGATTCATCAGTTGATGTGCTGTCTGGTCTGAAGCCTGTGTTCAAAGAAGATGGAACCGTAACGGCTGCGAATTCATCTGGCATCAATGATGGTGCAGCAAGTGTCGTCGTTGCTGGTGAGAAAGCAGTTCGTGATCACGGACTTTCACCCATGGCTGAGATTAAAGCTTGGCACGTAGCAGGTGTGGACCCAACAGTAATGGGGATTGGTCCAGTACCTGCCATTAATGGAGCTTTGAAAAAGGCAGGTTTACCCCTTGATGATATGGATTTAGTTGAAGTGAATGAAGCGTTTGCTGCACAGTATTTGGCAGTGGAAGCCGAGCTTGGGTTAGACCGCAATAAAACAAATGTTAACGGTGGTGCGATTGCATTAGGGCATCCTGTTGGTGTCAGTGGCACACGCATCTTATTGACTGCTGCTTATGAGTTAAAACGTCGCGGAGGTAAATACGCCGTTGTTAGCTTATGTATTGGCGGTGGTCAAGGTATTGCGATGGTGATTGAGAATCAATAAATAGGAAATCAGTCTTGTGGTGAGCTCACTAAAAAATGTGAGTATTCATGAATGGCAAAGTCGATTCCAAGGTTCCTTTATCGACTTTGTTATAAAATAACAGTAATTAAGAGTGAAAAATGGTTAACATAATGTCAGAGTTTTGTTAATATAAATTTAACAAGCAAATAATTTTAATGTAACAAAGCTAGGGGTGCCATTTAATTGGCTGAGAGGAATGATTCCGACCCTTTGAACCTGATCTGGTTTGGACCAGCGTAGGGAAGTGTAGTTGCTCGGAGTTTATTGGATTGTGAATTATGTCCAAGATTATCCAAGTCAACCACTTTCTTATGTCTGGTATAAGAAAGTGGTTTTTTATTTGGAAAATGACGTGATTCAGCTAGATTATTCGTTATTTTCTAAATTAAATATAAAAGGTGGATTTTATAATGAACTTAGCCACTTAAGTCATAAAAAACGCCATGTGAATTTCATGTTATATTGAAGTTAACCACAACACTCAATAAAGGAATGAAATCACATGACGCCATTTAATGATAACATGCCCCGCACTAAGGGCAAACACTTAAGCGCGGATGAACGGTCAAAAATCCAAGTGTTAAAGCAGGAAGGCTATTCTCACCGTCAAATCGCCAAAGTATTAGGCTGTGCGCCGCAAACAATCAATAATGAGATTAAACGGGGTTCGGTGACGCAAGCAAGAGAACAGAAACAAAATGGCAAAACATACCGCTATACGCATCCCGTTTATTTCCCAGATGTCGGCCAACGTCAGTACGAAGAAAATCGGTTAAACTGCGGGCGTATACCGAAATGGGTTGGTATCCCTACATTCATAGAATGGGCGGATACCAAGATGCTTCAGGACGGATGGTCTCCAGACGCTGTCGTCGGTTATTTGAAAGTCCATTTTCCGTATGCCCAAGCCTTACTACCGTGCACTACCACACTCTATCATTGGATCAACATCGGCATTATGCGGACGAAGAATATTGACCTGCTTGAGAAAGTCAGTCGCGCACCTAGAAAGACCGGGCGGCACGGTAAAGAAAATAAGCGCAAGTTAGGTACTTCCATTGAAGAGCGGCCGAAACATATTGAAGACAGAGCAGAGTTCGGACACTGGGAAATTGATACGGTACTGGGCGTTAAAGGTGAAGATGATGAGGTATTACTCACCTTGGCCGAGCGTAAAACACGGTTTGAATGCGTTATTAAAGTCGACCGAAAGGATGCATCATCGATTTCAAAAGCCGTTCAGTCACTGGCCGAGCGAACCGGCACAGACATGCGCGCCATGTTTAAAACCATCACGTCAGATAACGGGTCGGAGTTCAGCACGTTAGAAACGGATTTAAAAGAAACGACCCAAGTCTATTTTAGTCATCCCTATGCATCTTATGAACGCGGCACCAGCGAAAATCAGCACAAATTGATTCGACGGTTTATACCGAAAAGTCACCCCATCAGTCAAGTGAGTCAGCAACAAACCTTACGCGTACAAACGTGGATGAATACCTATCCGCGGAAACAGCTCAATTATCGCACGCCACAGGAAGCACTCATGACAGAGGTCAAGGCAATAGCTTAGATAGTTGTGACATTTCGCTCCCCCCTAGGGGGGAGAGCGTCAACTCTCTTCATCTATTCACAATCTCCCCATAGCAGGGGCTGGCCCAGTGGCTAACTTGTACTTGAAATTTAGGATTAAATATAAAATAATCTTGGAGGGATAATGTATGAAATTTTCAGATTTACTAAGGAAAGAGACGAATCATATTTGGGAAGCGAACTTTAATCACCCTTTCATTAAAGGGATTGGGGATGGAACGTTACCGATGGAATGTTTTCGTTACTATGTCATGCAAGATGCTTATTACTTATCACATTTTGCAAGGATTCAATCGTTAGGTGGGACGAAAGCTAATGACTTTTACACAACGAGCCGTATGGCAGCACATGCACAAGGAACTTATGAAGCGGAATCAGAGCTTCATCGTCATTTTTCAGAAAAACTAAATATTACTGAAGAAGAGCAGGAAAACTTTGAGCCAGCATTAACAGCGTACGCTTATACGTCTCATTTATATCGAGCTGCATACCAAGGCCATTTAGGTGATATTATCTCGGCAATATTACCTTGCTATTGGATCTATCAAGAAATTGGTGACAGGCTTAAACATGTTCAACCTGATGTTCCTATTTATCAAGAGTGGATTAATGCTTATGGTGGCGACTGGTTTAATAAGTTAGTCGAAGAACAAATTAACCGGCTTGATGAAATTGCTGAAAAAGTGACAGAAGCTGATCGTCAACAAATGAAACAGCACTTCACGATTAGCTGCCATTACGAATTAGCATTTTGGGATATGGCTTACAACTTAGAAAAATGGCCAGCACAATCTGAAATAATAAAATCTTAGGATTCTAGTAGTACTAGTTAAATAAGGTGTATTAACGAATGGAGGAATGAATGATGCAAGATTCATTAGTTATTGCTGGTAAAGAATTAAACAGTCGGTTATTTGTTGGGACCGGGAAGTTTGCTGATCATAGCAAAATGAAAGAGACCTTACAAGAATCCCGATCAGAAGTTGTTACAGTAGCGGTACGTCGAGTGGATTTAAGTGGGTCAGATCAATACATCTTAAACGATATTCCTAACCATATGACGTTAACGCCAAACACATCAGGTGCTCGATCGGCTGAAGAAGCTATTCGGATTGCTCGTTTGGCGAAAGCTTCTGGAATGGGGAATTGGATTAAAATCGAAGTGATCACAAACAGTAAATATTTACTTCCGGATAATGAAGAAACGATTAAAGCAACGGAATCACTAGTTAAAGAGGGTTTTGTTGTTCTCCCTTATATGAGTCCAGATCTAATGGCAGCTAAACGATTAGAAGAAGCTGGAGCAGCAACAGTCATGCCATTAGGTTCGCCCATTGGATCGAATCGTGGTATTCGCATGAAAGAAATGATCCAAATCATGATCGAAGATATTAAGGTACCTATTGTTATTGATGCTGGAATTGGTCGTCCTTCTGAAGCGGCAGAAGCAATGGAAATGGGGGCAGATGCTGTTTTAGTTAATACAGCCATCGCAACAGCAAAAGACCCAGTCGCGATGGCTAAAGCTTTTGACTTAGCTGTTCAAGCAGGTCGCTCGGCGTATATGTCTGGAATAGGCTCATCATCAACAAACGCTAAGGCATCTTCTCCTCTCACAGGATTTCTACACTCTTAAAAAAGGATGATTTATCGTGAGTTTTTATAACGTATTAGAGAAAGTCAATCAACTTCCTTTAGAAGACATGTTGGAAAATGTCACACAACACAATGTAGAACAAGTACTACAAAAAGACCGAATTAATGAAGAAGATTATTTTGCTTTATTATCTCCGGCAGCTGAACTTTATTTAGAAGAAATGGCTCAAAAAGCACATCAACTAACTATTCAGCATTTTGGTCATACCATGCAAATCTTCTTACCCCTTTATGTATCAGATTACTGTGTTAATACATGTCAATATTGTAGTTTCAGTGTTGAAAACGATTTCCCGCGTCGTATTTTAACCATGACGGAGCTAGAAGAAGAGGCGAAAGTTATTGCAAATATGGGGGTTGAGCATATTATCATCCTATCTGGTGAATCGATGATGCACTCGTCTGTAAAATATATTAAACAATGTATGAAAGTGCTTAAGAAATACTTTTCTTCAGTAGGTCTAGAGGTTCAACCGATGGATACTGAACAGTACCAAGAGATTGTTAATAGTGGTGTCGATCATTTGACTGTTTATCAAGAAGTTTATGATGAGGACATTTATCGGCAATTACACACAAAAGGCCCGAAACGCTTTTTTAAATATCGATTGGACACACCTGAACGGGGCTGTGAAGCGGGAATGCGCTCTGTTTCAATTGCAGCACTATTAGGGTTGAATGATTGGCGTCGTGAAAGTTATATCACGGGATTACATGCGCAATATTTACAACAAAAATACTTAGACGTAGAAGTCGGTGTAGCATTTCCAAGAATTCAGCCGAATGCGGGCGGCTTCCAACCTAAAGTAGAAGTAACAGACAAAAATTTAGTTCAAGCCATGATTGCTTACAGAATTTTTCAACCTCATTCTGGAATCACCGTTTCCACAAGAGAGCGCCCAGAGTTTCGAGAGCAAATTTTACCGCTCGGTCCGACGAAAATGTCAGCAGCATCATCAACTGTTGTCGGTGGTTATAATGAACCTAATAACACACAAAGTCAGTTTGAGATTTCTGATGAACGTTCAGTTGACGAGGTTAAAGAAATGTTATTGAAGCATAACTATCAACCAGTCATGAAAGATTGGCAGCTGATTTAGATGACTGAAGGTATCCATTTAATTTCGAATGGTAAACAATCTTTAGAAGAATTTATAAAAGTCGCAAAAGCAGTTTCCCCTTATGTTAACTATATTCATATAAGAGAAAAACATCGTACAGATTATGAACTAGTTGAGTGGATAAGTGAATTAGTGAAAAACGACATTTCGAAAGGTCGGCTCGTCATGAACGAGCGTGTTGAATTGGCAGTTCGAACTGAAATTAAGGGCGTCCAATTAACTGATCATAGTGAAGATGTATCTTCTGTTCGAATGAAGTACCCTAATCTATTAATTGGTCGGTCAGTCCATTCAGTTGAGGAAGCTCAAGATGCAGCTATTAGTGGGGCAGACTATGTCATTTTTGGACATATCTTTAAGACTAATTCAAAGCCTGGTTTACTTCCGCGTGGTTTGGAACAATTAGGACATTTAATTAAGTCTGTTGATATCCCAGTCATCGCGGTTGGTGGAATCACACCAAAACGAGTGGGAAGTGTCATGACCTATGGTGCTAGTGGTGTAGCTATTATGTCAGGTTTAATAGATTCAGAAAAACCAATAGAAGAGGCGAAACATTTTTTAGGAGGTGTTCGTGATGGTTCTTCACGTTAATGGTGAAAAGCGTGAATTATCGAATGATATTCAAACAATTTCTGATTTACTAAATCATTATAAATTGACTGATAAAAAAATCATTGTTGAGCTAAATGCTAATATTGTTGATCCAAGTCAGCATATTGAAACCCTAATACAGGATGGTGATCGAGTTGAGCTCGTTCACTTTGTTGGCGGTGGTTGATGGAAGGGGGTCATCGAATGTGGGAACGTTACTCAAGACAAATATTATTTGAAGGGATTGGCGAAGAAGGTCAGCGAAAGTTACAGACAAAGCATGTTCTAATCGTCGGAGCGGGTGCATTAGGAACAGGTAATGCAGAAGTATTAACGCGTTCAGGCGTTGGCCGAATAACCATTGTTGATCGTGATTACGTTGAAAGAAGTAATTTACAAAGGCAGCAGCTATACACTGAGCATGATGCAATCGACAGAACACCTAAAGCAGTTGCAGCCCAAAAAAGGTTACGCGAAATTAACCCTAATGTTGAAGTTAACGGGAAAATAGTAGACGTAACCGTAGAAGAAATCGAACAGCTTATTTCTGATGTTGATTTAGTGATTGACGCAACTGATAATTTTGACATTCGTTTTTTAATTAATGATAGTGCACAAAAATATCGTATTCCATGGATTTATGGAGGGTGTGTCAGTAGTTACGGTCTAAGTTTTACTATTATTCCTGGTGAAACACCATGTTTGAATTGTTTACTTGAAACGATCCCGCTAGGTGGTGCGACGTGTGATACTGTTGGCGTCATTTCACCAACGGTTCAGATGGTCGTTGCCTATCAAACAGTTGAAGCGATGAAAATTTTAGTTGAAGATTTTGAATCGGTACGACGGAAATTAGTTTCATTTGATTTATGGAATAATGAACAGTCTGCCATTGATGTTAGTCGTTTGAAGAAGGAAGGTTGTCCATCGTGTGGAGAGTCTCCGAGTTATCCCTATTTATCATATGAAAACCAAACGAAAACAGCAGTGCTTTGTGGGCGTAATACAGTACAGATTCGTCCACCTAAGAAAGTCGACCGTGATTTACATGTTTTAGTCACTCAATTAGAAAAGCAAGGTGGGACCATCGAACAAAACCCATTTTTAGTGACCTATCATTATGAAGATAGGCGTGTGGTCTTTTTCAAAGATGGGCGTGTGTTAATTCACGGAATGAAGGATATCGTTGAAGCTAAAAAAATCTATCATCAACTATTAGGTTAGTAGGGAGGAATAAGTGTGACAGTAGTAAAAGCATTAACGATCGCTGGATCTGATTCTGGTGGCGGAGCTGGGATTCAAGCGGATTTAAAAACCTTTCAAGAATTAAAAGCATATGGCATGTCAGTATTGACGGCTGTAACAGCTCAAAATACATTAGGCGTACAAGGTGTTTATCCTCTAACAGTAAGTCAGGTTGAAGAACAGTTGGGTTCAGTTGGAGAAGATTTAAAGCCTGATGCTTTAAAAACGGGGATGTTATTTAGTGCAGAGATTATTGAAGCTGTAGCGAAAAAAATTCAGCAATACGATATGAATAATGTTGTGGTTGATCCTGTTATGATTGCAAAAGGTGGTGCCAAACTGTTACAAGACGAGGCAATTGATACGATGAAAAAGGACTTAATACCACTTGCAACTATTGTAACGCCAAATATTCCTGAAGCTGAAGTAATCACAGGTTTAACATTAAATTCATTGAAAGACCGAAAAGAGGCTGCTAAATGTCTATATCAGTTGGGAGCTCAAAATATTATTATTAAGGGTGGTCATGGTGAAGAAGAAGAGGTGGTCGACCTTATATATGATGGTGAGACGTTTACACAATTAATAAATGAACGTAAGTATACAACAAATACACACGGTACAGGATGTACATTTGCAGCAGCGATTGCAGCTGAACTCGCAAAAGGAGTCACTGTTATGGAAGCCATTCGTGTTGCAAGGGAATTCATTCAAGTTGCAATTGAAGATGATTTAAACATTGGATCTGGCCAAGGACCAACGAACCATTGGGCTTATCAAAGTAGGAGAGAAAAAGTATGATCGAAAAACAATTGGCATTATATCTTGTTATGGGTAGTCAAAATTGTAAACATGATCCTGTTGAGACGTTAGAGAAAGCTATTCAAGGGGGTGTGACTTTCTTTCAATTCCGTGAAAAAGGGGGAGGTTCAAAGATTGGTGAAGAAAAGATCGAATTAGGGCTTCGTCTTAAAGAAGTTTGCCGACAATATGACGTTCCATTTATTGTTAATGATGACCTTGAACTCGTTAGTGAATTAGATGCCGACGGGTTACATGTTGGTCAAAAAGATGGTGATATGAAGAAAATGAAAGAGTCACTTAAAAGCTATCAAATGCTTGGGGTTTCGACTCATAATGTAAATGAAGCTCTTGAAGCCCAAAAACTTGGTGTAGATTATATTGGCGTTGGACCTATGTTTAATACGTCAACTAAAGATGATATCGAGGAAGTAAATGGCCCGATCGTTATTAAAGAAATTAGGGAACGATTGCCGAATATTCCGCTTGTTGGAATTGGTGGAATTAAACATGATAATGCTTCACAAGTTATTGAAGCGGGTGCAGATGGAGTAGCAGTGATATCGGATATTACACAGGCCCAATCGGTGAAAGACGCTACTGAAAGATTAGTTGAGAATGCTAATTGACTGTGATTCCTATTTATTTTAGCTCATACTAAATAGAAAAAAAGAGGGTCTCAAGAACGACCCTCTTTACTATTAGATTATGCCTGCGTTTTATTAATTTTTACTGATTACCCTCATGCTTGTATGGAATATTGAATGAGGCTAAGTTTCATTTTATTAGCGTGTCGTAATAGTAAAAAATATTATTTATTGCCTGTGATTGGTCAAGACGGTAAATGAGAAGCGCGCATTTCTTTAAAAATCTCTTTTTTAAATTCTAAAAAATCATGTGATAACAGTAAATCTTCATTTCTCGGACGTTCAAAAGGGACGCTCATTTCCCGTTGAATATTTGCTGGGCTATTCGATAGTATGATGATGCGATCAGACAAGAACAACGCTTCCTCAATATTATGAGTGACAAAAACGATTGATCGTTTATGTTCCTCCCACATGGACAGAAGCCATTGTTGCATGTCCGTTCGGGTGAATTCATCGAGTGCTGAAAAAGGTTCATCCAACAGAATTAACGGTTGCGGGCTTAAAACACTCCGTATAAAAGAAACGCGTTGTTTCATACCACCTGACAGTTCGTGGGGATAGGCATCAGCATAATCAGCTAAACCTGCACGGTCAATCATTTGTAATGCTGTGTCACGATCGCGTTTCCCTTGAATTTCTTGACCAAGTAACACGTTATCTATAACGGAACGCCAAGGAAACAAAGACGGTGATTGTGGTGTGTAGCTGACTGAACCAGGTTGATTTTTGATACTTTCATCGTTTAATAATATGTCTCCTGAAGTAGGCGATTCAATCCCACCGATGATTCGAAATAGAGTGCTTTTACCACTACCTGATGGACCTAAAATTGAAACGAACTCTCCTTGGTCAATGGAAAAATTGATCTGTTTTAATACATCTTGTTCGCCGAATGATTGATTAATGTTTTTAACATCAAGATGAGCCATTTGTATTCCTCTTTTCTGATGCTTGCCAACGGATGACACGTTTTTCGAGCCAAACGATAAGCATAAAGAATAATAAACTGATAAATACAATAATAAATATAGCGACGAAAACTCGGTCTGCTCTGAAAGATGAGGAAGCTAGTGTCATATAAACACCCAGTCCCTTATTAGCTCCAAGCCATTCGGAAATAACAGCCCCCATTACGCTATAAGTTGCGGAAATCTTCAGGCCAGAGAACAGGGACGGCAATGCACTTGGCCATTCCAATTTCCAAAACATTTGCCGTGTTGTTGCCCCGGCCATTAGCATATAATGGCGCAAATCACGGTCTGCTTGCTGCAATCCACCTAGTAGTGAAATAGCGATCGGGAAGAAGCAAACGAGTGTTATGACGATTAATTTCGGTAGCATACCAAAGCCAAACCAACCAACGAGCAAAGGTGCTAATACGATAATTGGTATATTCTGCGATAAAATAATCAATGGATACATGGACTGACGGAGTACTGGTATTAAATGAAGGAGAGTGGCCACAAGGATTCCACTTAAACTTCCGACGATAAAACCAATGATAATCAGTTCTACAGTCGCAAAAACGTGTTGATTATATTCAGTCCATTCATTTATACCGACTGTAAATATATCGCTTGGAGCAGGGAGAAACCATTTTGGTACTTCAAAGATGACCACACTTAATTCCCAAATGATGAAAAGAAGGATGAGGACCGTAAGTGGTCGCCATCCTTGTTTAATTAGATTAGACATGACGATGTTTCTCCGTTAATGCGTCCATTGAAGCCCCATCAGGGTAATGAGCGATTTTAACTTGAGATATGACATTAGGACAGCCAATCTCAATCATTTTGCGGTTGATGTCTTTGACGATTGATAATAATTCAGTCAATTCGCCTTCCATTGTGGTTTCAAGTGGCCCCACTTCGTATTTCACACCTGAGTCATCAATGACGTTAATCGCCTCGTCAACATAAGGAATGACGTCATCGTTTGGTCCAGGTGTTTTCGGGATCACTTGAATACTTAATAATGTGTTAGCCATCATTTATTCCTCCTCGGGTAAAAATTCATTGGTGAAAGCATCTTCAGCAGTAAATTCACCGTCTAATAAATCATGTTCATTCATCCATTCCGCATAATTTTCCCATGTATCAAGTTCTTGCAGACCCCATCTGGAAGCATCGTCTTGGTAACGTGGGGAAAGCCACTCCTGACTGGCCTTTACAAGTTCTTCATCTAAATCGGGTTCAGCCTCGATTAAGATGTTAGCGGCTTCTTCAGGATTTTCAATCGCATACTGATAACCTTCTGAAGCGGCATGAATAAAGCTTTCCGCTAGGTCGGGTTGATCATTCACAATCGATTCACTCGTTGCCAATACAGGTGTATAGTAATCAAGTTTTTCACTATAATCCGTTAAATAAATCATGTTCAAATCTGTTCCGCGTAATTCAGCTTCAATACCGTCCCAGCCGTAATAAATCCAGCCAAAGTCGATACCTTGACGCTCAACAGCTGTGAAAAAGTCAGAGTCCCCAATATTGACTGTTTCAACCTCGTCAACATTAGCACCTTCTTGCTGCATCAACGATGAAATAACAGCTTCTTCAAGCGGAGCGCCCCAGCCACCGTATGTTTTGCCTTCGAAATCGGCAGGTGAGGTAATTCCAGATCCTTCAAGTGCTGCAAAACCAGACGTGTTATGTTGAATGACAGCAGCAATTGAGACGACTGGAACATCTTGTACGCGTGCTTCTGTTATATTTTCTTGGAAACTAATCCCGAAGTCTACTTCACCTGAGGCAATCATCTGTTCAGGTGAAGCCTCGCCAGGTAAAATGATATTAACATCTAAGCCCTGTTCTTCAAAATAACCTTCAGCTTGGGCGACATAAAGCCCAGTGTGATTCGTGTTAGGTGTCCAATCGAGTACGACATCTACGCTCGTTAAGTTATCTTGATTTTCTTCAGAATCATTGCCCTCATCATTCCCACAAGCAGCTAATAATCCTAATAACAAGATTAATAGAAATAATTTTTTCATAGAAACCTCCCAATGATTGATAGCCATAAGTTGGGGGTACTAAAAAAGCCCTAGGTACAGTTCTCCTAGGGCACACAAAGTTTAATTGAAATGAAGCATCATTGTGTTCCCTACGCTGGTCTTAGCCAGTTCAGGTTCTAAGAGTCAGTATCTTACGGATACAATCTCAACCAGCAACACTGGTCCCCCTACAACTTATGTCTATACGATTTTATTCCGATTAAAGTGTGCCACAATTTTGTAATAATTTCAACTGTTAGGGTGTTATTTTAGTTGATAATGTTTTCAATTTATTACGGTGAGTGTGGAGACGCAGGTTTTATTTTTGGCTCTGTTATAGGCCGTTGTTGGTATTGTGATCCGCTATCGGTGGACGCTTTCCGCGGGCACTTCTCGAGCCTCCTCGGCAACTAAAGGAACTTCGGCTAAGTGCCGGACGTCAATCACAAACGCCGAAGTGACCCACATCCTGTGGCCATCTGGGGGTCTCGAGACGCGTGCTGTTCCCGTGACGGCCCGGACGGCCTAATGTCAACGTTGGTCACAGGACGTGACCGAACTTAGTTGACCAGGAGTCGCCACCTTCGCTCCTCACAATTCAACAACTCAGTGCTTTGTCATTTAAAAATCGACACTAAACTTTGGCAGAGCCTTATTTTAAAATATTACAAAGGGCGTTATTGCTTAAGTGGGTTTAATTTAAAAGTCTATTAACTAAATTTATATCAAATCGTAAAGCGCTTGAATTGAAGTGTTAATTATTCTATAATAATAATTAGAATTTTCTGATTAATAAGTCATCAAACACAATAAGGGGGAGTGTTTCGGTGGATACGAATGTTTCGAATGATTTTGAGAAAGTATTGGAACGAGCAAGAAGAAACACATTAGGTGACTTATTGTTACGGACGCGTGAGCGCATGCCGGACAAATTCGCTTTGGATTACGTGGGAAAACGAGTGACTTATGCTGAACTTGATGATCTCGTTAATCAAACGGCGAACGCATTTCGAAAACAAGGTATGGCTAAAGGTGACATGATCACCGTAATGTCTAAAAACAGTTTAGATTTTGTGGTGCTAAAATTCGCATTAGCTCGTCTTGGTGCAGTTATGATCCCCATCAATTATATGTTATCACATGAAGATGTCGCTTATATCTTAGAGCATTCGCAAGCCAATGGTATTATGGCATCTCAAGATTTCGCACCTGTATTAGAAGAAGCGACAAAACCAGGAACGATCCGATTTAAGTTTCTAATGGATTTAGAAGTAGGCGAACATGTAGGAGAAGAATTAATTGAATGGCACTCCCTCGAAGACGCACGTTCGAATGAGTCAAATGAATTCGTTGATGAAGATTTGTCTGATGATGATCTAGCTCATGTATTGTACACAAGTGGGACTGAGTCTCGTCCTAAAGGCGTCATGTTATCTCATAAGAGTTTAGTTAGCGAATATGTCAGTTGCGTGGTTGACGGGAAAATGGAAAGTCGTGATGTGCTCGTTCATGCTTTGCCAATGTATCATAGTGCTCAATTACATGTGTTTTTAGGGCCAAGCATTTATTTAGGTGCAAGTGGCATTATTTTACCAAATGCAACACTTGAAGGAATTTTAGAAACGATTGAGACGTATGGTGCGACACAATTATTTGCACCACCCACTGTGTGGATTGCTTTATTACGCCATCCAGACTTTGAAAAGCGTGACTTATCAACACTTGAGAAATGTTATTACGGTGCTGCGATTATGCCCCGGGAAATATTAAAAGAGCTATCTGAACGATTGCCGAATGCGAAGTTTTGGAACTTTTATGGCCAAACGGAAGTGGCCCCATTAGCAACGGCTCTGCAACCAGAAGATCAATTACGTAAACTTGGATCCGCTGGTAAGCCCACATTAAACGTGCAAACGAAACTGCTGGATGACCAAGGTGAAGAGGTGCCACGCGGAGAAGTTGGTGAAATTGTTCATCGAACGCCACATGCGATGAAAGGCTATTTGAATGATCCAGAAAAGACGGCGGAAGTATTCCAAAATGGCTGGTTTCATAGTGGTGATTTAGGTGTGATGGATGAAGAAGGTTATGTTACGATTGTTGATCGTAAGAAGGACATGATTAATACAGGCGGAGTCAACGTCTCAAGTCGTGAAGTTGAAGAAGCCATTTATGAACTTGACGGTGTCTCAGAAGTTGCAGTAATCGGTTTACCAGATGCTTATTGGATTGAGGCGGTTACCGCGATTGTGGTACCGAAAGAAGGGTATGAATTAACGAAAGAGGATGTTGTTCAATATTGCTCAAGTAAATTAACTAAATTTAAAGTGCCGAAATACGTACAAATTACTGATCAATTACCTAAAAATCCAAGCGGTAAAGTGTTGAAACGATCATTACGTGATCAATACGAATCAGTTGCAAATGAATCTTAGAAAAAGGCCGGCGTCATGTCGGCCTTTTCTAATGTGATTTATGAATGTAAAGTCAATTAATGGTTGGTTAAAACGTCGGAATAAAAGGTGTGAAATGACCATACCTGGTCAACATTTCGATTACGAATAAGGAAAATTCATCTATAGATAGAAAAATTCTGTTTTGTCTAACAATTATGATACAATAAATTTAGAAAATGGGGGGAGGTCTATGTCTAAAGAAGAGACAGAAAAGGCGAGGGTATTAGCTGAAAAATCAACATTACTCGCTCAATTAGGGGCTTCAATTTATCATCAATATCGCATTGGTCAATTATACAGTGATGAGTTGAAAGGATATGCGACTCGTATACAAAAGCTTGATACAGTGTTACATAAATTAAACGAGTCTGGCGAATCAACGACAACTTGTACTTGTGGTACAACGGTTAATGAAGCAGATATTTATTGTCCATCTTGTGGGCAAGCACTCACTTTTTTACAACTTAATAGACAGGATGAGACGTGTAAACAGTGCGACACACCCTTACTTCAAGATGCAACATTTTGCCATGTATGTGGGAAACGGAATAGGGAGGAAGCGACATGATCTATTGTCGACAGTGCGGTACCGCTAATCCTTCAGACGCTAACTATTGCTTTCATGATGGCTATCCTCTTGAACATCATGCATACCCACCTCACATGTCATCAAAACCCAGAGAATCTTGCCCACAATGTGGCGCTTGGCGGCATGATCATGCTTCCTATTGTCATATTTGTGGTGAAGCTTTAGAGCAAATTCAAATGCAAACTTTTACATCCAAACGTAATGCTCTAAAGTTTAAGCGTGAAGGTAGAGCAGAGGTGTTGAAATCTTTCTTATGGCCTGTTCCATTAGCAATGATTTCTATGATTATTATGATTGTGGTGATGAATCTATCACTTAATGAAGCAGGTGAGCAAAGTGTGAATAGAGTTAGCGTTGCTTCTTCTGATGTGACAGCAGAACTATTAAGTTATAATAACTATTTTGAACATAGTATCAGCCGTATTCGACAAGTTAATGAAGAGGGAGATTTAAAGACTGATCAAGCCTATTTGACATGGCAAGAAAACTTGTTAATAAGTCATGGGATTACTTTTGAACATAACGAAAAGGAAGATGTAAGTGATCTGAATAATGGAAACGAGTCTTATACGATGGACATAGAAGTCCAAAATAGTAAGCCTCAATACGTGTTTCTAATTGTTTTGCTCACAGGTATAAGTGCTTTAATTTATCGTCGGTTTCGTCCGCGAATTAGTTTGTTCTCAACGGCTATTAGTGCAGCAAGTTTTGCGATATGGTACTTGTTACCAGTCGCTATTTTAAGTTTGATCGTGTCTGATTCTCTAACTCGTGAGTTAAATAACGCTCAAAATAGGGAAATGAGCTTTCAATTCGTTTTGGACGGAACTTTTATTGTTTGGGGAATATTACTGATCGCTGTCTTTTTTGTTGCTCAACTATGGCGAGAAAAACGATCACTGCCTTATGTCTTGGATGGGGTGAAACGAGGAAGCTATTGGCTCGTGTTAATCTTTTTGCTTTTTTATGTAGGAAGTTTAGTCGTGGTTTCATTATCAGCGCAAGATGGTCATTATATAAATGTATTAATGCATGAAAACCTGTTTGTGAATGCTACTCTAGTAGCAGGTTTCTTAACGATTTTACTTATTAATACTGGCTTCTTGAATACACTCAACTTAAAGACTGCTATGCATGAAGAATCGGAAATAGCTTTTCATCTTTTTAATCGATCGTTGTCGGCACCAGATGAAAAGATGAGAAATGATAGTTTTATGGGAAGCTTCGATCAATATACTTCTCCACTTGTGCAGTTAAGCCCATGGTTTTGGTTTAGTTTTGTGATGCTTATGATTGCGTGCTTATTAATGGGTACTTATATGAAATCAGGATCATTGATTATTAAAGTTAAACTAGCAGTTGGGATTGCACTCGTATTTAGCATTATAAACAGTTTGCTTGTTATCATCATGTCTCAACGTATGGTACAAGTATTTGATGGGCAAGAAAATATAAATTTTGCTAGCTATGACCTACTTATGACCATGTTCGTTACATTTGGGTTTGTTATGTTATTTGTTATAGGTGGTATAGGGTTAAGATATCTTTGGAAAGGAGCGAATACAAATGAAAGCAATCGTACATGAGCAAATACCAGGATTGGATGGCCTCGCTTTTCAAGAGATTCGAGAGCCTAGTGTTGGTGTCAATGAAGTCAAAGTAAAATTGAAAACTGCTGGGTTAAATCGTCGTGACGTATCTGTGACAGGACGTCGTGAAGACGGCGCGGATTCACTCGTTCTTGGCTCTGATGGCGTTGGAGTCATTGAAGCGGTTGGCGCAGAGGTTAACGGTTGGAAGCCAGGTGATGAAGTAATTATTAACCCTGGAATAGGATGGGTACAGAATGGTGATGCACCACCTAAAGGGTTCCAAATAGTGGGTTTACCTGATGACGGAACATTCGCTGAATATTATGTGGTAAATGAACAATATATTGAGCGTAAACCGACATCATTAAATTGGGATGAAGCAGGCGTGATCGCTTTAGCTGGCTTAACAGCTTATCGAGCAGTGTTTACACGTGGCAATATACAGGCGGGAAATACAGTCTTATTGCCTGGAATTGGCAGTGGTGTTTTAACTTATGCTTTAAAGTTTCTAAAAGCGATTGGAGCTCGAGTGATTGTGACATCTCGTTCAGAAGCTAAATTAGAGACAGCTAAATCATTAGGCGCTGATCGAGGCGTCTTAACAACAAGTGATTGGCAAGAAACATTATCTGATGAGACGATTGATGTTGTTATTGAAAGTGTCGGGAAAGCAACCTTTCAGAAGTCGATCGAAGCTGTCAGGCGCGGTGGTACCATCGTGATGTTTGGTGCAACAACAGAAGACGTTGTTGAATTTGATTTACGCCAGTTTTTCTATGGACAATATAATTTATTAGGCACAACGATGGGAAGTGTTGAAGAACTGCAAGAAATGCTTGCGTTTGTAGAAAAACACGAGATTAAACCAGAGATTGATCAAATGTTCACCTTAGATCAATACGCTGAAGCATTTGAGTATTTACGTGATTCGAATAACTTTGGCAAAGTTGGCTTTCGAATAGAGTAAGATGGGAAACGTCCGAGTGTGCTCGGACGTTTTTTTAATGGCCAACCTGTTAATTTATTAGATAAACATACGGATTTATTTAATAAATAGGAGAAGTTATTTAATTACTAGAGGGAGTAATTAAATAACGAGATCGGATTATCTAATAAATAAGTCGTGCGTGTTATAATAGGCTAAAATTGTTCTGTAGGAGGGTTCATGGATGAAAATCACCCTATCACCAGATTCGTTTAAAGGTAGTTTATCGGCTCAACAAGTTTCTGATGTTATGTCGGAAGCGGTTCATTCGATTATGCCTAACGCGGATTGTGCTCAGTTGCCGATGGCTGATGGAGGAGAGGGGACGATTGATGCGTTAGTTCATGCGACAAATGGTTATCGCGTCGATGTATCAATAACGGGTCCGCTTGGTGAACGAATTAACACAGTAATGGGGATTGATGGTTATACAAATGAGGCCATTCTTGAAGTCGCGAGTGTTTGTGGAATAGATCAAGTAGAAAGAGATAATCGAAATCCTATGAATACGACATCTTATGGACTTGGAGAACTGATGAAATATGCTTTGGATCAAGGGTATTCCCAATTACTTATCGGCTTAGGAGGAAGTGTTGTAAACGACGGTGGAATCGGAATGTTAGCAGCATTAGGAGCTCGTTTTTATGATGCTGATGGCTATACACTTGAAGGCTATGGTCGTGATCTTCTCCTAGTTGACCAAGTGGATTTTTCAAACCTAGATTCACGATTAAAGAAATGTGAAATCCGAGTGGCTACAGATGTAGATAACCCTTTAACTGGGACTAATGGGGCAACTTATGTATTTGGACCGCAAAAAGGGGCCTCAAAACTTATGGTTCAACAACTTGATGATGCGATGCATTCATATAGTTCATTAGTCGAAGATGAGATCAAAGGGTCATTTCAATATCGGCCAGGAGCAGGTGCGGCAGGTGGTTTAGGCTTTGCCTTAATGGCAATAGGGGCTGAATTAAAGTCTGGAGCTTCATTAATTGCTTCGACGATAGGATTAAAACAAGCCATTTCAACCAGTGAATTAGTGATAACTGGTGAAGGGAAGAGTGATGAACAAACATTATCTGGAAAAGCACCAAGCTATGTGGCGAAACTCAGTCAACATCATCAAGTAGTATGTGTACTTATTTCTGGAGCAATTGATGACCCAGAGGGAAAATTGCGAGATGGTTTTTCTGGCGTTTTTTCGACAATCCATAAGCCTATGACTGAAGCAGAAAGTATAGCAAATGTGTCCGATTTACTCTATCAACAAACAGCAAATATCGTTCATTTCTATCAAAATTTCTCTAAATAGACGCTAACCGTTTCCATTCAACAAACGATTCATAGAGTGATGGTATAGCCTTCACTGGCATATAATGGGACAACTGTTGAATGGAAAGGAGGAGCTTACCATGGAAATTCTTGATTACGTGATGGACGAGGCGTTTGTTTTGATTCCTGTGTTGTGGATTTTAGGTAAAATGATTAAGCAGATGCAATTAATGCCGAATAGGTTTATCCCAATCACTTTATTAGGTATTAGTACGGTTTTTACTACTGTTATGATGGGATTCTCCGTTGAATCACTTATCCAAGCTATTCTCGTAACTGGCGCCGCTGTCTTCGGTCATCAATTGTGGAAACAATTTAACAATCATGATTAATACTCAAATTCAAGCTTAGAATTTAACTAATAAATACCTGAGTTTTTTAATAAAATGACGAGTTTTAGAAAAACCACATCCAATTATTTAATATCCCCGAGATTGCATAAAGAAAAAGAAGCTGACGCCATGCCAGCTTCTTTTTCTTTATGAGCGCATTAGGATGTCACATGTTCAACTTGCCACTGATCATTTACATATAATCCGACGATGTCCATGTCATAGCCCCAGCTACGGACTAGTGCGACACTTTGTTTAATTTGTTCTACTTTTTCTCGTTTATCGATAGGATTACCTGCGCAGTCGTGGTGACCAATGATGGCAAGAGCTTTCGATCCATGACCATCATTAGAAATGGTTAATTTCTTTTTAATTGAGTCAATCATGGTTTTGTCGCCTTCAAGCAATGCTTTATTGGGTCCTGCTTCATTGATTTGGTCAACATAGTCAACGCCATATTGTTGTTTCATCCAATTAATCACAGGTTCTTGCGTTCGACCATCCATACAATTAATCGCTGTTGCAAATGTTCCTTCAGCCATGTAATGCCTCCTTAAAATCTTATCTATCCTTCTATTATATAAGGAATAAAATAGCCTGTCACATTTATTCTACTAATCTAGCTTCAACAATCCAGTTGATCGAGCCGTCCGAAGTAAAGCAAGCTTGTAACGTGATTCTTTCACCACCTGATGTGCCAGTGATGCGGTTCCAATAATCTTTTCCGTTATTAAGTCCAATCCCTTTTCTATTCACTTGATAAGTACTAGTTACTTGATAACGAAAAGCTTCGCCATTCGCATCTGTTACTGTAAAAGAATGAGCGTTCCAAACAGAACTGAATACACCTGGGTTATGACCAATAAAATGGGTGTTCATGCCGTCTTTACCACTGAATGTTTCAATACCACCCCATGTCGAAGCGACGGATTGTTGATTAATGATGGATTGCCCATTCGCTCGTCCGCCATTTCGATAAGATACAGCTTGTCCATTAAAATAGATCGTCATAGGTTGATACTCTGGTTCGGTTTGATCTGAAGTAGATTGATTTTCATTAGAAGTAGATGACTTATCGGTCACGTTATTAGATTGTTTCTGCTGTTCAGAATCATTCTCTTTCTGTGTTGCCTTCGATTCATGATCAGTTTTCTGATTAGTTTCTTGAGTACGATTTGTCTGTTTAGGTGAAATCTGATCTAAAAATGCATCTCGAGTCCAATAAGTTTCATTATGGATGCTTATCTGTATCCATGTTGTGTCATTGATTTCTGTTTTACCAACCAGGTTAACCACTTGATTAGGAGAAAGTTTGATGTTTGTTTTGTAAGAAGTATGGGGTTCGCTATACAAATTAATATTCGCTTTAGCTCGGTATTCTCCAGAATGTTCGTCAATATCGTATGTAATTTCTGGCTTAGCTGCTGTAAGGGTAATGGCTGGTTTGTTCGGCAAGTCATGGGTGAGTGATTCATGCGATGATCCTTGATAGGCAGTTGTTTCTGAGGAGTAGGCAGGATTAACAAAAATAATCATGGTAAAGCTTAAGAAAATAATCATACTAACCCAAAGCTTTTTCACAAAATGCCTCCTTATTTGTCAAAATGTGAATTCATCATGTATCGTTAGCATAAGACAACATAATATATAAATCTAGTATTTTATCATGAATTCGCATAAAATAGGAAAAACGTTTTGTTTTTTCGACATCAGAATTTGTCGCTTATTGTCTAATGAATAGTTGAAAAGGATTTTGTGAACATCTTCACAAAATCATCACACACTCGCCAAAAATTTATCACGAATGATAAGCTTCGGGTGAGTTAAAATAGGGTACAATACATTTAGGAGATTTTATTACTGATTCCTTTTAGAGGAGGGGGAGCAATGCCATTATTTGAAGATCCGGTTTTTGGTAGCCGAATGTTAACGTTACTCACCTTAACGTTCCATATTATATTTGCAACGTTAGGTGTTGGTATCCCACTCATGATTATGATTGCGCAGTGGGTAGGAATTAAGCGGAATGACATGCATTATATTATGTTAGCTAGACGGTGGGCACGAGGTTTCGTTGTGTTAGTCGCTGTTGGTGTTGTAACAGGTACAGCAATTGGCCTCCAGCTTTCACTGCTATGGCCTGAATTTATGCAATTAGCAGGACACGTGATTGCATTACCGTTATTTATGGAAGTTTTCGCCTTCTTCTTTGAAGCTATCTTTTTAGGCATTTATTTATATACATGGGATCGTTTCGAGAATCAGAAAAAGCACTTATTGCTTCTTGTTCCAGTTGCTTTTGGTGCAGCAATTTCAGCCTTTTTCATTACGACAGTCAATGGGTTTATGAATTCACCAGAAGGTTTTAGTATTGTTGATGGTCAAATGACAGGCGTTAACCCGATCGAAGCGATGTTTAATACAGCTTCTCCGACAAAAGTCACCCACGTGATTGCGACTGCCTTTATGACATCATCCTTTGTTCTGGCAGCAGTAGCGGCGTTCAAACTGTTACGTCGTTCTAATCATGACTATCATAAAAAGGCCCTTCATTTAACGATGAAAGTTGGGCTTGTCTTTGCAGTTGCAACAGCGATTGTTGGTGATTTTTCTGGTAAATATTTAGCAGAACATCAACCAGAGAAGTTAGCGGCTGCTGAGTGGCATTTCGAAACAGAAGCAGAAGCTCCACTTGTTTTATACGGGGTACTAGGTGAAGGTAATGAACCTGAATATGCGATTGAAATTCCATATGCTTTAAGTATTCTGGCGCATAATGACCCATTTGCGGAAGTAGAAGGACTTAATGAAACGCCGACTGATGAGCAACCACCGTTATTCGTGCATTACTTCTTTGACACGATGATTACGATCGGTATGTTCATGATTGGCTTGTCGCTTATTTATTGGTTCGCTTCATGGCGTGGTTGGTCTGTTGCTTCCTCGAAACTAATGCGCTGGTTAATTGTTGCAGGCGGTCCACTATCTATTCTAGCGATTGAAGCGGGTTGGTGGATGGCAGAATTCGGCCGACAACCGTGGATCTTACGAGGTGTTATGACAGTTGATGAAGCAGCGACACAAAGTGCTTATGTGGGGCATATGTTTGTCGCATTTGCTGGTCTTTATTTCATTTTAGGTGTCGGTGTGGCTGTTGTTTTAACTAAGATTTTCAAAGACAACCCAGTTGAACTAGAACTCGGCGAACAAGGTGGTGATCGCTCATGAATTATGAGATTATCGGTATGGTTGTTTTATGGACGTTCCTCTTTGGTTATGTGATTGTAGCATCTGTCGACTTTGGCGCTGGGTTCTTTAATGCATACAGTATTTTGACAGGGAAAGATCGAATTCTAACGGCGATCATTCAACGTTATCTATCCCCTGTATGGGAAGTAACGAATGTTTTCTTAGTCTTTTTCTTCGTAGGAATTGTTGGATTTTTCCCTTCAACAGCTTATTTCTACGGTAGTATTTTGTTAGTTCCAGTCAGTATTTCAATAATTCTATTAGCCATTCGCGGTTCTTATTATGCCTTTGAAAATTATGGAAGCCAGGGGCACCGTGGTTATGCCTTTATGTACGGGGCGACAGGGCTTGTGATTCCAGCATCTCTTTCTGTTGTTTTAACCGTATCTGAAGGTGGATTCGTGGATATCATGGATGGTCGACCTCAATTGGATTACTGGGCGTTATTTTCGAGCCCGCTCACTTGGAGCATTGTAATCTTGAGTATTATTGCGGTTTTATATATTTCCTCAGTCTTTTTAACTTGGTATGCCAACCGCGCAGGTGATACGGAGGCAGCGTCGTTGTTGCGGCGATATGCGCTTATTTGGGCGCTTCCTACCATTATTACAGCGAGTGGGATTATTTATGAATTGCGCTCACACAACCCAGAGCATTTTGACTCTCTCATGAATCTATGGTGGATGTTTGCGATTTCGTTTATTTTCTTTGTCGGAAGTGTTTGGTTAATTTGGAAACAAAAGAATTATGGGCTAGCGTTTATTTTACTCATTGGTCAATTTGCCTTTGCGTTCTTTGCGTATGGCATTTCGAAATATCCGTATTTACTCTATCCACATTTAACGGTATCAGATAGTGTAACAAACGATGCCATGGCAATTTCATTAATTGTGGCATTCGTTGCTGGCTTACTATTATTATTGCCATCGTTGTATCTGCTGATGCGACTATTCTTGTTTGATGATCAATATATCGCTGGTAAAAAATAATGAGAGGTGATCGAGGATGACTGATTTTCTTATCACTTATGCACCATTTTTAGTGCTTATAGGCGCCATAGGTATGGCCTTTTGGGTCGCTCTACCAGGTGGGAAAGATTAATAAAAAACTTGCTATGTTTAAATTCAATGTTGATTGTCAAAAGATGTGGCATTAAGTTGTTGAACTGTGAGTAGCGAAGGTGGCGACTCCTGCAGGAATAGCACGAGTCTCGAGACCCCGCAGGAAGCGCTTTTCTTCCCAGGAGGCTCGAGCCGTGCCTGCGGAAAGCGTCCACCGAAAGCGGATCACAGTATCAACAACGGACTTTAACAAAACTCAAAACTTAATTATGTGATGTAAGATACAAGAAAAGGCTGTGCTTTAAAGCACAGCCTTTTCAATTTGTTTAAGCTCATATAAATAGCCTTGCTTAGACATTAAAGTATTGAAATCACCCGTTTCTACGATTTTACCTTGGTCGAGTACGATGATTTGATCGAATGTTTCTAATCCAGTTAACTCATGACTAACGACAACCACTGTATCTTCTTGGGCTTGTGTGTAGACTTGGTTCATGATGCGCTCAGCGGTAACTCGGTCCAGTGAAGAAGTCGGTTCATCTAATAACCAAAGGGGTGCTTCTCTTAGTAACACGCGGGCAATCGCTAGGCGTTGCTTTTCACCGCCAGATAAGTTATCACCCTTTTCATATACAGGGTCGTCTAAATTAAATGATTCTAATGATGCGTTATTTAATGCTTCATGTAACGAATTTTCATTTGCATCTGACAATAAATTTTCCCTGATAGTTCCAGCAAAAAAGGTATCATCTTGCATGACAACATTAGCTTGTTCCCATATTGTTGACGGAATAAGATTGTCGATATTTCGGTTGTTGATGAAAATGGTTCCGTCATTTACTTGTTCAAGATTTAATAACAATTGCAGAATAGTGGATTTACCTGAGCCACTTGCCCCAATAATGGCTGTTTTAGACCCTGGCTTTATAGAGAATGATATATTCTTTAATGTCTGGCGTTCTTCATTTGGATACGTAAATGATACTTGATCAAACTGTGCTCCGATTTGTTGATCGTCCAATGTTTCTTCACCTGATGCCTCTGGTTGATCTAGAGCATATAAACGATCAGCTGCTTGTTTATTATCACGAAAATATTGTGGAAATGCTGCCATAGGTGATGTGTTCTCAAAAACCGTTAGTGAAAGTAACATAAACATAGCCAACCAAGCAGCTTCCATCTCACCAGCTGCGCTAAGATAACTACCAATCGCTAACACACCCCATGTGATCGCAAAGCCGATCCAGCCATCAAGCGTTTGGTGAACGAGTTCGCGTATTCGACTACGCGCTACAGCATTTTCATAGTCATCGTTTAAATCACTAAATGTTTGAATACGCGTATCAATAGCCTGGTGAATCGTTAAATCTTGAAACCCATACAATGTTTCTGTGGCTTCAGAGGAGAGAGCACTTGCTTGTTCAGTCGTTGCTTCATCTGTTTCATGATGCAACCAGGCAAATATCGCTGGGAGAATGATAAGTGATAAGCTTAGTCCGAACAATAGCCATAGCGCCATCCATAATGAAAAATAAGCCGTGAAAAGGATTGTCGCGAGAAAAACTAATAAAATGACAATCGGTGGATACAAAACACGTAAAAATAGATTTTGAAGCGACTCAACATCATTAACAGCGCGTGATAATAAATCACCTGACTTCATACGACCAAGTCTGGCTGGTGATAGTTGTTGTAGACGATGAAAGAAATGAACACGAATGTGTTTAAGCATCGTAAAGGTTGCGCGGTGAGAGACAAGCCGTTCAATATAACGTGAACCAGCACGTGTGAAACCTAACAGCTTCACAGTAGCAATGACGACTGTTAACGCATAAATTGGGACACCAAGAGCTGCTTGTGAAATTAAATACCCACTGGCACTAAATAAGCCGACAGCAGCAATCCCACCGATAAAGCCAAATAAAATGGATAAAAGAATATCGCGTTTTTCTTTTAAAAGTTGTTTAATGATCGACTTTAGACCTGTCATGCGTTAACACCTCCATGACGACCGAGTAATGCTCTATACGTTGCACTTGATTGCTGAAGCGTTTCATCTGTTCCCTCTGCGGTCAATTCGCCGTTTTCCATGACTAGAATTTTATCAGCCGATTGGATGGTATGAATACGATGAGCGACCGTGATGACGGTTGCGTTCTCACTTAAAATAGCGATGGCTTGGTTTAAGGTCCGTTCTGTTTCTAAATCAAGTCCTGTCGTTGGCTCATCGAACAAGATCAGTGAAGGTTGTTTTAAAAATGCACGTGCTAAGGCGAGACGTTGTTTTTCCCCACCAGAAAGTCCACGACCTCCTTCACCAACAACTGTTTCAAGTCCATTCTCTAAAGAATTGATTAAAGGTGTTAATTTGGCGCGCTCTGCTGCTTGTTGCACATCATCAAAACGAGCATTTGGCTTACTAATAGCGATATTGTCGTAAATTGAACCAGCAAATACATAAGGTGATTGGGTAATGTAGCTTAATTGTTGGAACCAAACGTCTTCACGTAAATCATGTTGTTTTAAGTTATTGATAAAAATCGTCCCGTTATGAACGGGCAATAATCCGGCTAAGACATGTAAAAATGTCGTTTTACCAGCACCACTAGGTCCGACTAAAGCTACGTTATCACCTGGCTCTATTGTCGTTGAAATGTTGTTCAAAGTTGGTTCTGACTGATAAGCAAATGTTACATGGCTGAACGTCATTCGTGGTGGGACAGAGACAATCGTTTGATCTCCCCAATTAACTGACTCAACTTGTTCATTTAAAGCATCTTCAAGCTTTTTACCTGCTGTAATGCTTTCCCGTCCAGAGTGAAAGGCACTACTCAGATCCTTCAAAGCGATGTAAAATTCAGGTGCCAATAATAAAATGAAGAAAGCCGTTGTAAATAGAATGGAATCAAAAATAATCAAGGCAACAGCTAGCTCTAAAGCAATTAACCCAATACTTAACATCGAAATTAATTCCATCATAAATGCTGATGTAAAGGCGACCTTAAGCACTCCAAGTGTCGCGTCACGGAACTGGTCACTTCTTTTTTCAATCAAGTCTTGTTCCTTGTTAGCACGTCCGAATAAGGAAAGTGTTGTTAAACCTTGTACTGAATCAAGAAATTGTCCAGAAAAATTGGATAGCGCATTTAATTGCTCTTCTGATTTATCCCTTGTCTTAAGTCCAATAATGGCCATGAAAATCGGGATGAATGGCGCAGTAACTAAAACAATAACGCCAGACACCCAATTTTGAGTAAACATAATAATTAAGATCGCTAGTGGCACGATGGAAGCACGGACCATCTGCGGTAGATACTCACGATAATAAGCGTTCGTTTGGTCGACAACATTTAGCAATGTCGAAACTTTGCTACCCGAACGCCCCTGCGATGCCAGTTCTATTGGTTGTTTCGTATAATGATTGATTAATTGCATTCGTAACTTCGCTTTTGCATTTTTGGCAAGCGAAATCCCAATGTGTCCAGATGTGTAAGTCAATAGCCCTCGAAGAGACATCACCATAATTAGTCCAATTAAATAAAACAGCACATCTAGAAAGGATGCATTATTTAGAAAAATACTATTAATAATGTGAACGATGAGAAAAGCTTGCAGTACAATCATCGTGGCTGATACTAAATGGACACTGATGAGTTGAATGAGACTTATGCGGGACACATAGGATTTTAATAGCGACATCGACAACGTCCTTTCGTTATTCTCCTTCTATTGTACGCCTTTTGTCCGTTTTTTTTAATTAATATGGCTAGTTTATGGGTGAAAATTTCGTGACGGATATGCATTTAGGTGGGTATCATCTATAATTAGGGCAGAAAGGAAGGGGTTAACATGAAACGATTAAGTATAATCATAATCATTAGCCTGTTATTAGTCTCTTGTCAACAAAACAATGAATCAAGTGAACAAGTAGATGAAATGGCTCAAGCCTTAAAGCCATTTGAATCTGGAAGCCCTAACAATCCATCAGAGTATTTGGGGACTTGGTCAACTTATTCAGGGGAAGGGACCTCATATAAGCAAATTCAATTATTCGAAGAAGAGGGGCAATACCAAATTCAATATGACTTAATAGATCATGATGGTCGTATTTTAAAATCAATACTTGGTCCTTTAGAAGGGTTAGAGGATGGAATGGGAGCATTTGATTATGATTCCGATCGTTATGGAAATAACGGCACTCTAGAAGTTCATTTAGAACAAGAGGGAATTCAGTTTAATAATCGTGTTGACGGAACTAACGTTGAAGAGGTTTTCTTTGAACAGAAAATCAGTCGTTAACGTCTTTATTTCGTTTAACACCTGTTATGACTACAATAGCTAATGTGACCAGAATCGTAATTAAAGAAGCCCAAAATAACCAAGGTTGATGATATAAACGGTTTAATCCAGCTAAAACTGCTGTTAATAAAATAAGTCCAATCATTAATACTCGCTTCATTGATTTTCACCTCAATCATAATTTCTCATTCTATTATAACGTGTAATGAATAGCCTTACGATTAATTGACATTTAATTGGAAAAGTTTTTTGATTTTTACAAATTATATCGGTAAAATAAGGGTTATCAAGTTTGAAAAATTTTGGGGGAATTGGTGTGTTACTTGAATTTGATTCGGTGGTAGTTTTATCGTTAATGCTTGTGTTATTCAGTGGAGTTGCTATGTCTTATAATCTTGCATGGTGGTGGGCTCCACTTATGACCGTCATACTGATGTTAGGCTTTGCTTTGACTGGAATGGTTTATGCAACGGGTCGATTTATGATGACAGATATTCTCATTACTTGGCTACCGATTTCGTTAGGATTAGCCGTGATTGCTACTATTATTCGTATATACATAGATGGAAAAAGTAAACGTTTAATTCAATGGCTCACGGTTGTTAGCATCATAGTCATTAGCTCAACGGGTCTGTATACTTATTTACAAGGAATTACGACCATGGATGAAGCTTTTTTAGATGAGCTTAGTGAAGAAGATATCACAAGTATGACCATTAAAACGAGTTTTAGCCCAGGTGATGTTAATGTAACAGAGTTAGAAGAAGAGGATGAAATAGAAGACATATTAGATACGTTGTCAGAAGTCGAGTTACGTCGCTATTATCAACCAGTGGTACAATCAAATATTACATTAGAATTAATGAGTGATCAAAAGCAAAATCAACTGGTGTTTTATTTAGGTGAACCATTAGTAAAAATTGATCGCTATATTTATAAAATGGATTCAGATGAGATTGTGGATTTATTAAGGGATAAACGTGATTTAACAACTTAATAAGTGGGTTATGCTGTTGGTGTTAATGGTACTTAACTTAAGTGCCATTAATGTTAGCCAACAGTATTTATTTATATTTGATGGTTTAGAGAAAATTATGTAAAAAGAAAAGAATCAACGACATTATAACCCTCATCATGATTGTGGTTTTACTTTTGAAACGCTAGTCATAGTGGCTCATTATGAAGTATGTACCAAGCTGAAAAATTTCAATTATAGAAAGGAGTATTTTTTATGAGTGAAGAAAATATATCGCCGAATTCTACAATTAAAACATTTTATCTAATTATTGGATTTGGATTAATTGGAGCGACTATTTATTTTTTATTTTTAGAGGAAACTTATAAGTTAGGTTACACATTTTTGTTTATGTCTATCTTGGCTACCACTCTATTTGAGGCCTATCGAGCCAAATTAAACGGACGAGGAGCAACATTTTGGGTTAACTTGGTGTTATCACTCTTGATTGTCTTCTTAATTGGAATAAATTCTCAACTTGATTTCGGGGTTATTGTGTACTAATTATGATCTCGATGATAAATCGTGTGAACTCGCGGGTATATCCTCTTATGTCGATGGTAAACTATGCAAACTCGATGGAAACGCGTACTAGCTCGATGGAAAGTGCACTAGACTCGATGATAACGCAAACTGAGTCGATGGTAAGTGCAACAAGCACGATGGAAACAGAAGCTAACTCGATGATAAACGACTGAATACCGCTGATGAATCGTCATCACTGTTACATAAAGTGGAATATTTCTCAGTTGTCATCACATTTCCAACCAATCCGTAGTCAAAAATTTTGTTGAAAGGTTAAAATATGATTATTTTACTAGCATTGTTCATGGCATTTATCACAATTATATTATTGTTTATATTAATGATCATGATTGTCGTTTCCGTTATTAAAAATAAGCCTTTTCCAAGAAAAATGCTTATTGCAACGATGTCATGCACTTTATTACTGGGGTCAACCATCATTTATGAGCGTTATTTCTTTACGTTTGAAGAAATTAATCAGGCTCATGTACAAGATGGACCAGGCCCAATTGATTCACCAGATGATACATATTCGGCCAGTGCTTATTACGAACCGTACGGTGGAGCTGCAGGGGGAGTGAATGTTTGGGTTGAAGTTATTAACCATGCAAACGACGATCAAACGAAAATCATTTACTATAGTGATGCCAAACAAGACTTCCAAATGAACTGGGTTGATGATGAGACATTAAAGATTAAAAACAATGATCCTCGCTATCAAAATCAAGATCGAAGTGTAACCTTAGATGTAACAAGTGAAATTTATCATGATCGTGGTGATGCTTGTCGGAGTTGGGTGCTAAAGCAGGATTATGATGATTGTTATGAAGCGGATTTATAAGATAAAGGGATTAAATAGTCAGAAATTTCACATAAAAAATGACATTTTTATATCTGTTCTGTGTAAATTGTGATACAATTTTAGATAGAAATGATTTTAAGGGGGCTTGCACCGTGTCAGTAACAGTACGAGCTTTAGATCAAAATGATTTCCAATCAGTGCGTGAGGTGGCGCAGACAAGCTGGCATGATACATATGATGACATTTTGCCACGTCACGTACAAGATGCGTTTTTAACGGAAGCATATAATGATTATAATATGCAGCAACGCTTGATGCGGGGCGGTTTTTGGGTTGCTGAAGATGAGAATGGGATTATTGGGTTTTCGAATTTCACCCCAGTTAATGAACAGGGAGATGCGGATCTAGTCGCCATTTATATGCACCCTGATCATATCGGACAAGGTATTGGGAGTATGTTATTGCAGACTGGAATCCAACAATTAATGTCGCTTCGATATCTTTATGTTGATGTGGAAAAAGAGAATGAAGTCGGAATGCGCTTTTATGAAGCGAAAGGTTTTAAAGTAGTGAAAGAATTCGATGAAGTGTTCGCTGGTCATACGTTATCAACAGTACGAATGGTTTTGGAGTTGGAGGTTGATGAAGCATGACAATAACACAAGTTCCAGGTGTTCGTGTTGGTCATGCTGATGATCAAGTTGCCAAAACAGGTTGTACAGTGATTGTGACAGATAAAGGGGCGACATGTGGCGTGGATGTCCGTGGATCTGCTCCAGGAACACGAGAGACGGATTTATTAGATCCAGTTAATCTCGTCGATCAAGTCCATGCCATTAGTTTAGCCGGCGGTAGTGCATACGGTCTTGATGCAGCGGGAGGCGTCATGCAGTACTTAGAAGAACAAGAGGTGGGCATGGATGTCGGAGTTGCGAAAGTTCCAATCGTCCCGAGCGCGATTTTATTTGATTTAGCAGTAGGGGACCCATCTGTTAGGCCGAATGCAGCAATGGGTTATGAAGCAGCTGAACGAGCGACGGAATTTCCTGTTATTCAGGGATCTGTTGGTGCAGGGGCTGGTGCTACAGTGGGTAAAGTCGTTGGATTTGATGCGGCGAGCCCAAGTGGTATTGGTAGTGCATCGATCACACTTGATAATGGGTTAGTCGTAGGAGCACTTGTAGCCGTTAATGCATTTGGTGACGTCGTCAATCCATCGACAGATACGATTGTTGCGGGTGCCCGTAATCTAGAATCAGGTGAATTTCTAAATAGCAGACAAGTGTTGCGAGAACAGGCTGATCCCAGCGGCTTAGCTGGTACAAATACGACACTAGCTGTGATTGCAGCAAATGCTGATTTAACAAAAGCAGAAGCGACAAAAGTAGCCCAAGTCGCACAAAATGCGATCGCTCGTACGATGTCGCCTGCACATACCATGTTAGATGGTGATACGGTATTTGCACTTGGAGCAGGTGACGAAAAGTATGACGTTAATGTTATTTCGGATTTAGCTTGTGATACGTTAGAACAAGCGATTTTAAACGCAGTTCGGGTGAGTGGAGCATAAAAAAAGACCTTCTGTTTAAGACTAAGCTTGCTTAAACGGAGGTGAGAAAATGCCGCGAATTGCTGTTGAACAAAGCATGTCGGATTTAGAACAAGCGCTTACACAAGAAGGGTATGAAGTTGTCGCGCTTGAAGGTGAACAAGTTCCTGAATGCGATTGTTGCTGCGTGTCAGGGCAGGATAACAATGTGATGGGCATGAGTGACAAAACGACAAGTGCACCAGTTGTGAATTGCCACGGCATGTCGACTGATGAAGTTGTAGACGCTGTGCAAGCGCGAGTGTGATAATGATTGGTAAGAGGTGCTTCTATATGAAGTACCTCTTTTTTGATGCAAGATGTTTGGTTGTGATGCATTAATCAATGTTGGGTGGGGGTAAGTTACATAAAATTTGATTCAAAGAAACATGATTGTGATGCAATATAAATAATATTTAATGCAAAACTTTTCGAGCATAAAAAAGAACTTGGCATTTGAGCCAAGTTCTTTAACGTTTAAATTGTCCACTGGTCATTGACAATGGCAACGAGCTTCCATTCGCCTTGACCATTTTGTTCGAATACAAGATTAATGGCATTCCAATCCATACCTTCGTATTCACCGCTTCCCTCTACATAATATTCTACGACATGAGCATCTGGGAATTCTTCATTTATATTATTAATCATTGAGCCACGTTTTTTGAATTCATTGATGTTGCGCTCATCATAGGATGTGTAATCTTTTTGGTATACATAGACGTTGTGATAGTCCATTGGCTTTAGTTCGATTGGTTTTCCACTTCCGTCTTGATTACCCCAATTGTAAGTTGATTCATCAGATTCAAATTGAGCGACTTCATTAGCTTCGAATACTAAATCTTCATCACTCACATTCACATAAGGTGAGAATAGTAAGCCTTGATCCTCATGAACATGTTCTGCGACAGCTTCATAATTGCTGTTCGCTAATTGATCAATAATTTGATCGGCACGTTCCAACACAAAATCTTCAGGTGATTGATTGGACGACTCTTTTGAGCTTTCAGATTCAGAGGTCATGTCACTATCGTTTTCATCACTTTGTACCCCACCAGATCCATTTTGTGCTTCACCGTTTTCTGTCGAACCTTCTTTATTTCTAGCACTGTCACCATTTTCTTCTTTAGCTTCAAATGATTCAGCTTCATTTGATTCCGTTGCTTGATCCATACTTGATGATTCAGGGTTTTGTGCTTGGTTGTTATTCATGATCATCATGCTGAGAAAAGCAATTAACACAATCGCCGCTACAGACGTGCCACCAATTACGATTCGACGCATAAGCATTCTCCTTTTATCTTTTTGGTCTTCGCTAGCGGCCGCTTTCATTAAATCTGCATGCATGCGTTCGACTTGTTCGTCTGACATCTCTTGTTTTGGGAAGGATTTTAATTGTTTTTCTACTTTTTTATCTTCAAATTCACTCATTGTTAAATCCTCCTTGGATCTGTCCAAGCGCTTTTAGGGCCCGTGAATATGTTGTCCGTACTTTTTGATTAGACCAATTGAGTACTTTAGCCGTCTCATCGACAGACAACTCTTTAATACCGCGTAACATCACAACGTCTTTATAGCTCGATTTTAGTTGATGAATAGCGTTATATAACTCCTGATGACGTTCATCAATTAAAACGAGTTGGTCAGGTGTTTCATTATGACCGATGTTATAAGCTTCGTCTAAATTCACCTGTTGGTCTGATCCACGTCGTTTTTGTTTACGAATTTCATCAATTGCAACGTTACGGGCTATACTAAATAACCATGTTTTTGGACTCGAGTCGCCACTAAATTTATCTAAACCTTTTAATGCTTTGATAAATACTTCTTGTACCAGGTCTTCTGGATCTCGTCTGCCTGTATAGTAGACAAGGAAATGGTAGACATCATGATTATATTGGTAAAACCAGTCGGAAACGATTTCTTGTTTAGACATGTCTATTGCCTCCGATTCTAAATTCACTTGATTAGACGATGGTTATTGTCTTTTGTGTCAGTTTTGTATTAAGTTTAGCAATAGGAAAAAATTAGCACAAGCCAATATGTGCTAGTTTAGCTTTGTGCTATGATAGAAGGAAATGAACCGATTAAAAGGAGATTTAACATGACTATACCAATTTTGTTTGAAGATAATCATTTATTAGTCGTTGAAAAACCTGTCAATATGCCTGTGCAGGAAGACCAGTCAAGAGATGCTGATTTATTAAGTGATTTAAAACAAATGATTAAAGAACGTGATGCCAAACCTGGGAATGTTTATCTTGGGCTCGTCCATCGTTTAGATCGACCTGTAGGTGGGGTAATGGTGTTTGCTAAGACATCAAAAGCAGCTTCGAGATTGTCTGATCAAATTCGTCGTAATATATGGACGAAGCAATATTATGCGGTAGTGCGTGGACGCCCTGCTGATTCGCATGGGCGTTTAGAACATTATTTAGTAAAAGATCAGTCGAAAAATCAAGTGCATGTCACAAAGTCGGATGCAAAGGGTGCCAAAAAGGCCGTGTTAGAATATGACGTTTTAGCGCAAGAAGATGACTTATCACTCGTTAAAGTGAATTTAATAACAGGTCGTTCGCATCAAATACGCGTTCAACTAAGTACGATTGGATATCCGCTTTATGGTGATCAGAAATACGGGGCAAAAGTGAACAAGCCTGGTCAGCAACTAGCCCTGTGGTCGCATCAGTTAGGTATTGAACATCCGACTCAGAAGGATGAACGCTTTTTCGAAAGCTATCCACCTGGTGAGTATCCGTGGCAATCACTTTTGAAATAAATCTCTCAATTTATTAAATAACTCCACTCATTTATGAGATAAGTGGCTCAAGTATTGAAATAACTAAACTTAGTTATTTCAATACTTGAGGAAGTTATTTAAAAACTAAATTAGACTAAGAAAAATTCGAGTAAATAAGCGAATTTTAATGTATATAAACGCAAATTAAAGTCTGTTTCCAATGTACACGCTTACATGGGGCTAGGAGATTCGTCTTCTCTGTGATAGACTAGTGAAGGTTTTGTGTCAAAAACAAGACACAATTGGATTTATAGATAGAGAGGACGAATAAAGTGTTAGCAAAAATTAAACAGGAATGGTTTGGAAATGTACGAGGCGATGTGTTAGCTGGAATTGTTGTAGCATTAGCACTAATTCCGGAAGCCATCGCTTTTTCAATTATAGCAGGTGTTGATCCGATGGTTGGGCTGTATGCATCGTTTTGTATAGCAGTTGTGATCGCCTTTATTGGTGGACGACCAGGAATGATATCGGGTGCCACTGGTGCGATGGCACTTTTAATGGTTACCCTAGTAGCAGAGCATGGTCTAGAATATTTACTTGCGGCTACCATTTTAACAGGTATTCTACAAATATTATTCGGTGTTTTTAAACTCGCAACGATTATGAAGTTTGTTCCACGGTCAGTGATGATTGGGTTCGTTAACGCGCTAGCGATCTTAATTTTCATGTCACAAATCGAACAATTTCACGGTGCAGGTTGGATGATGTATGCATTAGTCGGTTTAGCTTTAGCTATTATTTATATTGTGCCGCGCTTCATTAAATCAATCCCATCACCGCTTATAGCGATCGTTGTGATTACAAGTCTTGCCATTTATATGGGCTTTGATGTTAAAACGGTAGGCGATTTAGGGAGCTTGACACGTGAATTACCAATCTTTTTAATTCCGGATATTCCGCTTACGTTTGAAACGTTACAAATAATTTTCCCATATGCATTAGCACTAACGATGGTAGGTTTACTTGAATCATTATTAACAGCAAGTATCGTTGATGATATGACAGATACGGAAAGCGATAAAAATAAGGAGAGTCGTGGACAAGGTATTGCGAACGTGACAACAGGATTTTTCGGTGGAATGGCTGGTTGTGCCATGATCGGACAGTCTGTCATTAATGTGAAGTCAGGTGGTAACGGACGATTGTCTTCACTTGTTGCTGGTGTCTTCCTTATGTTCCTTATTATCGCGCTCGGTCCACTCGTTGTGCAGATTCCAATGGCTGCACTCGTCGGTGTGATGATCATGGTATCGATTGGCACATTTGATTGGTCGAGTGTTCGTTACATTCATAAAGTACCAAAATCGGACGCAGCAGTGATGCTAACGACGGTTGTTACAGTTGTTGCAACGCATGATTTATCAAAAGGTGTGTTAGCAGGTGTTGTCTTAAGTGCGATTTTCTTTGCAGCGAAAATTTCCAAAGTGACAGTCACTGAACAAATGGACGAAGAAGCTCATAAGATGAGATACTTTGTGAACGGGCAAATTTTCTTCGCGTCAGTTACGGATTTACAGACAAAACTTACACCTCAAGATCCAACACTTGAAGTAGTTGAAATTGATTTTTCACAAGCTCATTTATGGGACGATTCAGCTGTTGGAGCGTTGGATAAGATTGAAGGTAAATTTGCGCAAAATGGAACGAAGGTTATTTTTACAGGTTTAAATAACGATAGCCAAGCGCTAAAAGATCGTATGCGTGAGTTATCTAACGCATCTGGTCATTAAAGGTAGAGGTGAACAATATGTATAAACGAATTTTACTTGCGACTGATGGATCTGAGCATTCACTTAGATCAGCTGAACATGCGATACATTTAGCAAAAAGCAGTGAAGGAACGATTGATGTCGTATTTGTTATTGATGGTGATGCTTCGAAAAAAGATGTACTGCATCACGCGAATAAATTTGAGATTGATAAACGTCGTCGTGAGAAGATCTCGCCAGTTGAAGCAAGGTTGGAAGAAGCAGGTGTCGATTATGACGTACGCATGCTTCACGGTGAACCAGGCCCAGAGATTGTTAAATTTGCTAATAGTGGCGAATATGATATGGCAATTGTTGGTAGCCGTGGTCTGAATCAACTACAAACGCTTGTCTTAGGTAGCGTCAGTCACAAGGTCGCTAAGCGTGTCGAGTGTCCTGTGATGATTATTAAATAAATCACTGTATTTATGAGATAAATGGATTAAGTTTTGAAATAAATAGGGGAAGTTATGTCAAAACTTACGGAGATAATGAAATAAATTGCAAGATGAGGCCAAACGAATGCGTTCGTTTGGCTTCTTTGTTGTGAAATCGAGAAATCTATAGGTGAAATTGATTGGATTCCATCGAGTTTATGACATTTACCATCGGCATCACACCCGTTTCCATCGAGATTTTGAATTTATCATCGTCATCCACTATTTATCATCGAGTTGCATCTACTTACCAGCGAGTCGGATCATTTTACCATCGCCACCATCCAATTTTCCATCGACCGAACAAAACTATGTAAAGATCATGTAAAGTTTCAACAAATCTTGTTGAATTAACTAACACCCCCATTATATAATGTCGATATCGGATTTCGATATCAACCATAAAAGGAGGTTTGCCATGGAAGACAAGGTCTTACGTAAATTGTTTCTCGGATTTATTCATATTCACATTTTGCATCATGCGGCAGAACATCCGATCTATGGGGTCTGGATGGTAGAAGAGTTAAAAGAGCATGGTTACGACATTAGTTCTGGCACGCTCTATCCGATTTTACACTCGATGGAAGCAGACGGGCTACTTACAAAAGAAGAACGCAATGTCGAGGGAAAAATCCGTAAGTATTATACGACGACGGAAAAAGGAGCTTACATTTTACAAGAAGCACGTGAGAAAGCCTACGAACTATTTAAAGAAATCAAATAAAGGGAGGCGTTTATATGCAAGAGCAGAGGAGCAGAATTAAAACGTGGCTCGAAATCTTATTAATCTCAACAAAGCTCGGCTTAACCTCATTCGGAGGACCTGTTGCGCACTTGGCTTATTTTAAAGACGAATACATTGACCGACGAAAATGGCTCGATGATAAAATGTATGCCGACATTATTGCGTTGTGTCAGTTTTTACCTGGACCAGCCAGTTCACAAGTAGGAATATCGATCGGAATGCTCCGAGGTGGTATCATTGGTGGCTTAATTTCATGGTTTGGTTTTACGATTCCATCTGTCATTGTCTTAATCGTATTTGCACTCATGTACCAGACATTCAGCCTAGATGACGCAGGGTTTATTGCTAGCTTGAAAATTGTTGCTGCAGCTGTTGTGTTGCATGCGTTAATCGGACTAGGTCAAAAACTAACCCCAGATAAATCACGGTTAGCGATTGCAATTGTCGCCGCAGCGATTATGCTTCTATATCCATCAGCATGGATGCAGATTCTTGTCATTTTAGCGGCTGCACTGATTGGTTTTACTTTTTTCAAAGACAAAGCTGAATCCAAAGTTCAACCATTTTCGTTTAACATCTCGAAAAAATTAGGAATTGCGTCGCTCGGGACACTCGTGACGATTTTAACCGTGACGCCTTTACTTAACCGTGCGATTGATAATCCATTCCTAAACATATTCGATATATTCTTCCGTGTTGGTTCACTCGTTTTCGGTGGTGGTCATGTTGTCTTACCAATGCTTGAGCGAGAAGTTGTTCCACAAGGTTTGTTATCAGCGAATGAATTCCTAGCTGGTTATGGTATGGCTCAAGCTGTTCCAGGTCCACTGTTCACATTCTCAAGTTATCTTGGAACGATTATGGAAGGTGTCACAGGGGCAGTTGTCGCAACCATTGCAATGTTCTTGCCATCTTTTCTATTATTACTAGCAGCATTGCCATTTTTAAACACATTACGCCAACGCTCATCATTTCAAGGCGTACTCATGGGCGTCAACGCAAGTGTAGTAGGAATCTTATTAGCTGCTTTTTATGATCCCGTTGTCAGCAGTTCAATCATGAACGCACCAGACTTCGTGTTAGCCGTCATTTTATTTGCGCTATTAAACATTTGGAAAGTACCAGCTTGGATGATTGTACTACTAGGTGTTGTCGGTGGATATATTATCCAGTTCATAAGCTAAACACGTCCGTTAGGGGCGTGTTTTTTTAACTAAATAATTTAATTGAAAATTGCGAATATTTACAAAGTGTGTAAGCGTTTACGTTCACACGACAAGCCAAGAGTTGTCGACAATGAATCATTATTCAGTTTTTAGATTTGTGTAAATAATCTGAAAACAATCTAGACACCCGTGAAGACGAGTGATATAGTCATCTTTAAAACATCAGGAGGGATTCATATTGGAACAACTATTAAATCAACCCCTTATTGCGACAACACTCGTATTCGCACTCATTGCATTCGGTGAATGGCTATCGATTAAAACACGGGCACGGGTACCAATGCTATTAACCGCTATGGTCGGTTATTTATTACTCGTTTGGACAGGGGTTTTTCCAGAAGACATATTAGACCGATCACAATTTGCTGGCCTCGGAAATATTTTAATTGCGGTTGCTATTGTACATATGGGCACATTGATGCCGTTGTCTGTTTTAAAAGTTCAATATAAAGCTGTATTTATCGCACTTGCGGGCATAGCAATTGCCGGAGTGATCGTCATCAGCGTCGTTACCTTAATATTTGATTATCAAACGGCTGTTGCAGGTGTTGGACCTCTTAGCGGAGGCGTCGTTGCACTTATTATTACTTCCGAAAAATTAACCGAAATTGGTTTATCCGCTATTGTTGTTATTCCTGCGCTGGTTGTGGCTTTCCAAGGGGTACTCGGAATGCCATTAGCACTTAACTTTATGCGTCGTTATGCAACTATTATTAAAGAAAAAATCGACGCAGGGACTTTTGTTCCCGTGAAAAAAGAAGGCGACAGCGTGAGTGATCAGGAATCATCAGCTGTAGGGAAATCTCAAGTTATACGATTATTCAGTGTCTTTGTTGGTGGTGCAATCGCGATTTCATTAAGCGAACTGACTCCTATTCATTACAGTTTATGGTCACTAGCGATCGGAATCACCGGTTTGAAAGTCGGTTTCTACCAACATGAGTCATTACGTCATGCGAACTCGTTTACGATGACGATGATTGCTATTATTTTCGTCGTAATCGGAACTATGGCTGACGTGACACCAATGCAAGTCGTAGAAAATCTTCCTGCTATTTTAACTATTTTACTAGTTGGTACAGCGAGCATTGCCTTCGGAGGTTGGTTAGCATCGAAACTAGTTGGTTGGCATCCATTTAAAGGTATGCCAGTAGCACTTACAGCCCTATTTGGTTTCCCTGGCGACTATATCGTTTGCGAGGAAGTAAGTCGAAGTACCGCACGTAACAAAGAAGAAGAGAAAATGATATTTGATGAGTTGCTTTCGCCGATGTTAATTGGTGGCTTTACAACTGTCACTATGGCATCCGTCGTTATTGCAGGCATTCTCATTCAAACACTTTAAGGAGGAAAAATTATGACTAAAACAATCATTGAAAATGGACTGGTTATTGATGGACACGGAGGTGCTCCACGTAAAGGAGAAGTTGTTGTCGTTGATGGCAATAAAATAGACTATGTGGGTCCGAAATCTGATTATAACGTTAAAGGTGATGAAGTAGTCGTTGATGCAGAAGGAGGGGCTGTCTTACCTGGATTTATTGATACACATGTCCACATGATGATGGAATATTCGCCTTTATCTGAGCGACTGACAACACCATTCTCATACCGATATTTCCAAGTTCAAGAATATATGAAAGAAACACTGAACGCTGGTGTGACGACAGTGCGTGATGCACTTGGTACAGACTTAGGCGTTAAAAAAGCCGTCCAAAACGGCTTGGTTGATGGGCCGCGTATGCAACTAAGTATTAATGCTTTAACGATTACAGGTGGCCATGGTGACGGGACACAATTGAATGGTGATGTGCTTGATATTCAGCCATCAGATTTCAGAGGTATGCCAGATGGTCGCTGTGACGGCGTTGCTGAAGTGAGGAAAAAGGCGAGAGAAATGTTACGCGCTGGTGCAGAAGTGTTGAAAGTACATGCGACAGGTGGTGTGTTAAGTCCGACAGATCATCCGACATTTACTCAATTTTCACCAGAAGAATTAGAAGCGATTGTGCAAGAAGGTCAATATCGTAATGGTGTGAAGGTTATGGCTCACGCACAAGGTTCTGAAGGCATAAAAAATGCTGTACATGCTGGGATTCACTCGATTGAACACGGTATATTTGTCGATGAAGAAGCAGCTGATTTAATGGTCGAAAATGGTACCTATTTAGTGCCGACGTTGCTAGCTCCAGTATCCGTGTTAGAAACAGCAGATGAGAAAGGAATGCCACAATCCGCGGTTGATAAGACGAAGGAAGTGATTGAATCTCATCGTAAAAGCGTTAAGCTTGCCTATGATAAAGGTGTCAAAATCGCCATGGGAACAGACGCAGGTGTGATGAAACATGGAACGAACTTGCGTGAATTAGCTTTAATGAATGAAGCTGGTGTGGATGCGATGGATACGATCGTGATGACGACAAAAAATGCTGCCGAATGTCTCGGTTGGGGTGATCAAGTGGGAACACTAGAAGCTGGTAAACTCGCTGACGTTGTCATTACGAAAGGAAATCCAGTAGAAGAATTGGACCAACTGCAGGATCATGATTATATTCGCTATGTTATGAAAGACGGTCAAGTCGAGAAAGATGCGCGTTAAGTTTTTCTTAAAAAGGAAGCAGGATTGTCAGTAAGACGACGGGTTTTTCACAATCCTGCTAAAGAATATTTTTCAACTCTAGTCAGTCGTTATCTTTGCGGCTGGCTTTTTGTTGTGTGAAAAAGAAACTGATAATCACAACCGCTAGTAAGCCAGCAATACAGAGTGAACTGTAAGCAATAACAGGATACTCTAATCGATTAATCGTGATTCCTATGAGTGCCCAAATCATAACGATTGGAAACCAAACATCGCCTGTTCGACCTAGACCGATGATCGCAGAAATAGCAGCGAGCCAAATGAAGAATAGTGTTCCAATAACAGGAGGAACCCACGTGAACCCATCATTCACGTTAATCACAATGGCAATACTAATTAAGGTAGCAACCGTAACCCAAGCCAAGTAAATTGATATTGGAAATCGCCAAGCTTGACTTACTTCAGTGTTGGAAATTCGACGGTAACTTATTAATAAAGTAATCCATAATGCAACAATCGCTAATAACGCTAAGCCGAACCATTCATAATGAAAGAAAACGAGCCACGCCATGTTGAATATGTGGCTGGCAATCAAACTATAGCCTAGTGATTCTGTGACGAGATCACCATTTGGACTAATAAACAGCATGATTACCCATATAATCAGGGAACCGTAAATTAACCCCCAAATAGCAAATGTATAGTCAGCAGGAATTAATAACACATTTAATCCATCAGAAATTTCACCCGTTGTTTGTCCATTTAATGGTAGGAGATTTGCGTATACATTAAATCCGAGCATAAGCAATAGCATAATCAGGTTAAGTACCTTCAGCCCCATGCAACCACCCTTTCACCTAGTATAGTATAAGTTATGATAAGTAGGACGAGGTTATGTTTTGAAAACAGAGGGAATACCTGTTATAATTATTTTAAATTCAAGATAAATTGAAATGGAGGCTTTAATCTTATGGAAGGTTTGCGTGGCATGCACCATGTTACTGCGATTACAAGCAGTGCAGAAGAGAATTATAAGTTTTTCACATACACATTAGGCATGCGATTAGTCAAAAAAACTGTCAATCAAGATGATATTCAGACGTATCATTTGTTTTTTGCTGATGATAAAGGAAGTCCAGGTACGGATATGACGTTCTTCGATTTTCCAGGTGTTCCAAAAGGGCGTCACGGAACGGATGAGATCTTCTTAACTTCATTCCGAGTGCCAAGTGACGAAGCGCTTGATTACTGGGTGAAGCGGTTTGATCGACTAGGTGTCGAGCATGACGGGATCCAAACACAATTCGGTAAGCAGGTACTGCCGTTTGTAGATTTTGATGATCAGCAATATCAACTTATTTCCGATGAGCATAATCAAGGTGTCGTATCAGGTACACCATGGCAAGATGGACCTATTCCGTTAGAATACGCGATTACGGGACTTGGGCCGTTACATGTTCGTGTTTCGGAAATTGAACGAATCAAACTTGTCCTAGAACGTGTTTACGGATTCACAGAAATTGCTCAAGCAGATGGCTTTTATTTATTCGAAGTGGGTGAAGGTGGTAATGGCGCACAAGTCATCATCGAACACAACAATGAGTTACCGCAAGCTCGTCAAGGATATGGAACAGTCCACCATGCAGCTTTTCGTGTACCTGACGAAGATGCTCTTAAACAATGGCTTGATGTCTATAACCAAGTTGGCCTGCCGAACTCAGGGCTTGTCGACCGTTTCTATTTCCAGTCGCTTTACGCCCGTGTTGCACCACAAATCTTATTTGAACTGGCAACAGATGGACCTGGATTTATGGGCGATGAGCCACACGAGACACTTGGTGAAGAACTTGCTCTACCACCATTTTATGAAGACAAACGTGAAGAAATTGAAGCTCAAGTTCGTCATATAGATACAGTTCGTAGTACGATTAATTTTGAAAAAGAATACGAATAAACGAGAAAACAGCCTTGCGAACAATAATTTGCAGGGCTGTTTTCTTGTTATCACATAAACAAAAGCCGCTTTCACTAGTGAAAGCGGCTTTTGTTTATAAAGCATCGACATGTGTTAAAAAATATTGCTGTTTGTACTTAAGTGGTGTCGTATTCATGTACCTTTTGAACGTACGAATAAAGTAGCTTTGACTGCCAAAACCATATTTTTCGCCAATCTCAGTTAAAGTCAGTCGAGACTCTTTAATATCAAACGCAGCTTCTTGTATTTTTCGGCGATTGACATAAGATCCGATCGTCTCATCCATTTCTGTTTTGAAGATATTACATAAGTGAGACGTTGAAACCTCTAAAGCCTCGGAAATCCACTTTAAAGTTAGATGGCTTCCTTCGATATTTTCATTTATTAGATTCAAGATTCGTCCCATGGTCGGAGTGTATTCAATAAGTGCTACACACCCTATGATGTCATGGATGACTTTGTCTATAAACCATGGGATTAAGGACATAAATTCTGCCACTGTTTGCCAATTCTCCACGATTGCAATGATGGCTAGCCCATTCCCCAAATGAGCTGTTTGCAACCTTCCCCTAAGGGTGAATCTTCGGATAATCTCAGTGATCAGACTCGTAAAATAAATTCTAAATATTAATAAATGATCTTCCTCAGGTATCTCCAGCAATTGGAAGCACAGCTCGGTTAATTCATGTTCCGCCGCCATCTGATCTTTCTTCTCCAGACAGGATATGACTTTTGGATCGAATTCCTCAATCGCTTCTTTTAAGGCAAGCAATTGAAAAAGCTGCGAATCCTGGTTCGATTCGTCTGGTGACATGAATTCTTTTATCATCTCCGTCACCTCGAAATACGCTGTGTATTTCCCCTATTAAAGATCACCCGAGCCAATCGTAACGAAGATTCACCTCCTAACTTCTCTATGTATGTACACCTAAAAGTTTATTTTCACAATATTGAAATAATTATAGTCTTATTATACAAGAAAATAGTCCGATCTTACAACTTTTATTTTTTGAAAATTCTAAACTAAGAACTATCAGGGGGAAGTGAGACAAAATTTGAAAGGAGGTAACAGAATGAAACATGTGAAGGTCGTTTCGCTGATGTCAATCTTGTTGCTACTGGTCAATCCAATTTTACCTTCTGTTACAGCATCGGCTAATTCAATGTTTTCGCAAGATGAAGGTAAATTCACGATTCAACAAGTGGACCATTCGCAAGATTCTATTCAGTGGAAAGTCACAATGCTAGTAGAGGAGGGAACTGAAGACAGTTCAACTGCATCAATCAACTTTGGTAATGGATTGAGTTATGGTCAAGTGTTATCCAAAACGCACAATGGCTCAACGTCCAATTTTGATGTACACCAATCTGGATCAGGCTACCAAGTTAATCTACCTGTCGATCCAGGCCTTTATCAAATGACATTCACGACAGCCATAATTAACCAAGAAGTGGCGAACTTCAAATTCAAAGTTGATGGCTCTTATCAGGGTGTCACAGCATTTGATGAAGTCAAAATTGTCCCAGACATGAACGTTGAATTAACCATACAACAAAAGTGGATTGGTGTACCAGACGATGTCAATTTACCAAGTGTTGAATACCAAATTCATGATGCCAGTGGAAATGTCGCCCAAGATAAAGCGATATCTGGTGAAGAATCAAGCTTCAAGTTTACGAGTTTACCGAAATATACCACGGATGGCACTCTGATTCAATACTCGCCAGTCAGTTTACCAGTAGACAATTTCGAAACCGAACGAAACGGAAATGTCTTTACTCATACTTATATGGCACCTAAGGAAAAAGACACTTCTAATCAGGACAACGAATCTGGTCAATCAGGAGAAGAGGAGACGAAAGAAGATTCTGACCCTGACCCAGCGGAAGATGAGAAAGAAGAACAATCTTCAAATGAAGATGAGTTAGAGGAAGAGGCAAATGATTCAACAGAACAGCAAGAATCTGAGGAATCGACTAATGAAAAATCAGAAAAAAATAAGAGTGAAGATAAAGACTTAGAAAGCGAGTTGGATGAAAAGGATACAGAAGAATCAGAAACTCAAGATTCATCTCAATCAAAAGATGATTACACGGTCATGAATCATGATGAATTAAATGAGTATCATGTGGACACTGGCGGTATCGTGAACGCAACAGAATTAAGTGGATCTTCAACTAATAAACACACTTATCCAGAGCTCATTTGGAGTTACCAAGGGACAGTTTACTTAGCTGTTGAATCAACACACGGAGTTGAAGGCGTTTCTATTAATGGGGTGTCGTCAATTGACATTGATCATTTTAGTCCTGGAGTGGATATTATTGTGGATCAAACAACGTATGCACATACGGATCCTCAAGGTAATACAGATGATGCACATTGGTCCGTTGCGAAATTTAATATAGCCGATTTAGAACTTACGGACGGTGGGCTATTTGACATTATTATAGACAGTAATGTTGGTGGTGGACACGATGTAGACGGTCATTTTGAAGTTGTTGTTCCAAAAGGGGATAAAGTAGGAGAGAAAGTGTGGAGTGGAGAAGGTCCGAAATCTGCTATTACCTTAAAACTAATACATTCAAGCACAAACGTTGAACCAGTAGTTATAGATTCAGGGGTAGTGGATGGTTCTGAAGATGAAGCATGGACCTATATATGGGAAAATGTGAACCTTTATGACTCCTATGGTCAGCCATATTCTTTTAGTGTTGATGAAGAAGATGTACCAGTTAATTACGAAAAAACCTTAGACGGCATGAAAGTCATAAATACGTATAATCCCGAAAAAATTTCTATAGATGTGAAAAAAGAATGGATTGGAGATAAAGCCGAATCAGCTACTTTTGAATTATTAGTAAATGGCGATAAAGTTGATGAACTAACATTGAATAGTGAACCATGGGAAGGATCATTTAATAATCTCAATAAGTTTGATGATCAAGGTGATCCCATTGCTTATAACGTTCAAGAAAAAGAAATAACCAATTTCACTTCAGAACGTACAGGGTCAATAGAAGAAGGATTTACATTCACTAATATCAACGTAAGTACAACATCAATCAATGTTCTAAAAGAATGGGATGGAACTATTGCAGGACCGATTGACGTGCAATTGTACAAAAACCAGGAACCTTTTGGTAACACAATAACGTTAAATGATGAAAATGATTGGTCGCATACTTTTAGCGGACTACGAAAATTTGATCCCGTTACTGGAGAAGTAAATGATTATGATGTTGAAGAAATTGGGGTCCCTGAAGGCTACAAAGTTACTTATTCAAATGACAACACGGGTGATATAAGAATACTGAATACGCACCTGGAAGGTGGAAAAGTAACGGTTGAGTATGTGGATCTTGATGGCAATGTCTTAGATGAAGGTATAGAAAAAACAGGGATGTTCGGAGAGGCATATAACACTGAAGAAAAAGATATAACAGGTTATCGATTTGTGAAATTAGCTGACGAATCAGCTTCAGCATCGGGAACATTCACTTTAGAACCTCAAACGGTAACTTATGTATATGAAAAGATTCTTGGATCACTAACGGTTGAGAAAACAAACCAATTAGGTGATTTAATTACTTCTGATTCAGCAACCTTCAGGCTAGAAAGTTTAGATACTTTAAGTGATTATGAGGAAACGCTTACCACTTCAAATGGAAAAGCTGAATTTGAAAATTTAGAGTTAGGAACCTATTTGCTTTATGAAGAAAAAGCACCTGAAGGTTTTAGCAAACGGACACAACCTATTGAAATTGTCATTAGTGAAAGCGGAGATAGTGAAGACGACAACGGAGAGCATGCTGTTGAAGTCGTAACTAACTCACCTATAGGTTGGGAAATTCCTGAAACAGGTGGAGTCGGAGCCAATGGATTCTATCTGGTTGGTACATTATTGATGCTCGCAGCAGGATATGTCCTTTGGCGTAGAAAGCGACAAGCTCATGATTAAGCAAGTGAATGATCGGTTGTTGAACCTTAAGTTGATTGAAAATTTGGGAGGGAAGAAAATGACGAAAAAATGGTTTTCAGTGTCGATGATTTTAGCGTTGGTTTTCACATTGTTAGTACCGTTCGGAGCGTTAAGTGCGGATGGTCATGAAAATAATGAACCCGTATTTTCAGAAGAAACAGGGAGTCTGACGATTTACAAATACGCTTTAGAAACTGATGAGTTAGACAGTGGTGAACCAGGTACGGGTGAGCCTGAACAAGGAGTTCCTGAGGAAGCGGAAGAGCTTGATGGAGTCGTTTTTAAAATCACACAAACTCATTCATTCAATCCAAACTCCAATCAATGGGTAGAACTAGAAGAACCAATTGAAACGTTTTCTGACGAAACGGCCAATGGCATGACGGAATTCGAAAATCTTCCACTTGGTCGATACACTGTGGTTGAACATTCAGGTCCTGACCATGTCAATTTAAATTCAGAAGAATTCACAGTGGAAATTCCGATGACGAACGAAGATGGATCGAGTGTTAATTACGATGTCACGATCTATCCTAAAAACGAAGTAATTAGAGGAGCTGTTCAATTACAGAAAGTGGATGAAACTGGCGAACCGATGGCTGGTGTGAATTTCACACTACACGGTGAAAATTTAGACGAAGGTCAAGAGACACAATTCACAACGAACGAAGCTGGTGTCATTCAAGTCGATGGTCTTAGATACGGTGACTACTACTTTACAGAAGACGCCCCGCCTTCAGGGTATGTCGGCACAGGTGATCATCAACACGACTTTAGTATTACTGACACAGGATCTTTTGCGAATAGTGACCAAACAGGTGAAGTTGAAGAAGTGATGGTGACTAACTTCCCAGAAACGACGATCGACAAAGTAGCAAATCTTGAAATGAATCAAATTAATCGTGAAGAAGACTTTGATTATACGTTAACCATCGACATTCCAGAGGATATCGCAAGTTATGAGCAATTTGAAATTGTTGATGAGCTGGATGAAGATCTTAACTTCACAGGAGATTATACCATTACAGCTGATGGTGATGACGTGAGTGATGCCTTTGATGGCCCATCAGAAAATGATTCTATCTTACAGTGGAATGCTACTGATTTTAATCTGTTAGATGGTAAGGACCAATTGTCGATCACGTTCACTGTTTATATTGATGGAGAAGCTAATGAATCAGCAATCGAAAACAGTGCAGAAGTTCATTACGAAAATCAATTCAATGTGAATGATACTGTAGATTCCAATACCACTAAAGTTACACCGACAATTGGGTCTATCACGTTGTTTAAACGAGATGCTGAAAATGAAGAATTATTAGACGGTGCTAAATTCCAATTATGGGATGATAACGGTGAAGAAGTTGAAGGAGTTAAAACAGGTGATAACGGTGAGTTTTACTGGGGTGACCTTGATTACGGTGAATATTATTTAGAAGAAGTGAAGGCGCCCAATGGTTATAACCTTCCACAGAAAATGTTTGATGTTCAAGTCACGGGTGAAGATGGAAATGTTGAAATGACGGTCTTTAATGAAGAGGGGGAAAATGAACTACCAGCAACAGGTGGTATCGGAACCTCTCTCTTCACGGCAATTGGATTGACATTAATGACCATTGCGCTTGTTATTTACTTCAGAAGACGTCATCAATTAGCCTAATAGCTTATGAGAAAGAGAGTTTCGGCTCTCTTTCTCATTACATAGAACAAGGAGGAGGTCGGTATAGGTGAAAATGAAACTATTATTAAGTGCTCTATTCTTAATCGGGCTTAGTATTTTTGCCTATCCGATTGTAGGGAATTGGATGGCGACTCAAACACATTATGAAGTGATTGAAAATAGTGAAGCTGCACTTGAAGCGGCGAACCCAGACGATATTTCGAACGAACGAGAAGCAGCTGAAGCATTTAATGAGGACATGATAAGAGGGCAGGTTTCATTTTCGGATCCGTTCGATGAATCTAATCCTTCAAATGAACAGGAAGATTTCCCGAGTTATTACTCAATGCTTGATATTGGTGAATCGATGGGAACAATTGAAATACCCGATATAAATGTAAAACTCCCGATTTATCACGGAACGGATGAAGATGTGTTGCAAGCAGGTGTAGGTCACTTGTCTAATACTTCCTTACCAATTGGCGGATTAGGGACACATTCTGTACTAACAGGACATCGTGGCTTACCGAGCGCTAAAATGTTCCGCGATCTAGATGAGTTGGAAGTCGGCGATCAGTTTTATGTATCATCACTAGGTGAGAAGATGGCATATGAAGTCTATGAAACACAAATCGTTTTACCGCACGAAACAGATTGGCTAACGTATGAAGACAATCAGGAACTCATGACACTTATTACGTGTGATCCCTACATGATTAATAGTCACCGCTTGTTATTACATGCTGAACGAGTGCCTTATCATGATGTAGAACAAATGATGGCAGCCCCGCAACTGACACAATTGCCTGAAGAACAACAAGGTTACTTCTGGTATGTCATGAGTGCGGTGGTTATAACGGGGATGATAAGTGGCATATTCTTCATCCGTCATAGAAGACGAAAGGATGTGGATGAATAGTGAGAAAAAATTGGTGGCTAGTTATCATATTTCTCATAGGCTTAGCCGTTTTGTTATATCCACATGTGATGCAATTAATTAATGGTGAAGTGGCTGAGGCAAAAGTATATGAAGTTCAAGAAACATGGAATAAATTATCAAAAAGAGACCGAACAGAAATAAGAGAAGAAGCGAGTGAATATAATGAAGAAATTAAAAAAAGGGGACGTGTCGGTACAGACTTAGAAAATATTGATTTCACTGACTCAATTCAAGATAGTCTGACTACAGGTTCAAATGGTACAGAAGATAATAGGCGAGACCGAGGTGAAGAAGTTAATACTTCTAATGCTTATGCCGTTATTGACGTTCCTCGATTAAATTTAAGGTTACCGATTTATCCTGATTCAAGTCGTTGGTCACTTGCAAATGGGGTAGGTGTGGTGCCAGGATCATCAATGCCAGTTGGTGGAGCAGATACCCATACGGTGTTAGCAGGCCACAGGGGTATGGCTACAAAGGTTATGTTTCGACACTTAGATCAATTAAGCATAGGAGATGTGTTTCATATTGAAAGTATCAGCGGTCGATTAACATACCGTGTTGTTCAAACAGATGTCATTCGTCCAAATGAAACAGAATCTCTAGGCATTCAAAATGGTGAAGATTTAGCAACTTTAGTTACCTGTCACCCTCATGGTTCCAATGCTTTTCGATTAATTGTTCAAGGAAAGAGGGTTAATGAATAACCACCATAACATATGAGAAGGCAGGTTCATGAAACCTGTCTTTCTTCGTGCACCGAAATAGTGAGCATTAAGAACTAGAAATGACAAACTTTATGGTATAATGGTACTAATATCGAAACACGTAGGAATGGGAGGGTTAAGGTGTGAAAAGTTATGAAGATACCTTTAAAATTGAGCAATTAAAGTTGAATGGTCGCCAAACCCGAAAGCAATTTCATTCATTAGAAAAGGAAGAACGATTTTTCGATTTATTTCTTCAAGGTGACCCTGCCTGTCTAGAATTAGCACAAGAGTTTGATGACTTTGATGATTCTGATTTAGCCAATGGAGATATTCTTCGCAGTCGTAAAAATAAACTGATCGTTGCATGTGCTATATTGACACGGCGAATGATTAATCTAGGGATTAATCACCAAGAAATGTATTTAGAAAGTGATAGTTGGATTAATTTAGTTGAGGAAAAGGAAACAGAAGATCAATTAAAGAGATTGCAACAAGCATTACTTATTCATTTTTTAGGTCTTGTTCAAGAACATTTACACATTCATTACAGCGAAACCGTTCGGCGCAGCATGCTTTATGTCCGACAAAATCTTACTGATGATCTCAGTTTAAAAACAATTGCTAAAGCAGTCCATGTTCATCCTAATTATTTATCATATCTGTTTAAAAAAGAAACGAAGATCGGATTGTCAGAATACGTGTCTCAAATGAGAATTGATGAAGCTAAAATAAGGCTGAGATACTCACCTCAGTCAATCCGAGATATCGCAACTGATTTAGGTTTTTCTCAGCCTAGTTATTTTACGTTTCAATTTCGGAAAACTGTCGGGATGACCCCAACTGAATTTCGAGAAACTCATTTGTTATGATTCTGCTGAATACATGGTTTGAATGTAAGCTGGAAGAGGATTTTCTTCGGTAAGGCTACGATGAATTTCGATCTTTTTCCGTTTTGGTAACCGTACTAAACCTTCAGTCGTTAACTTTTTTAAGGTGCCTGTAATGGCTTCGCGAGTAACACCAATCATATTGGCTAGTTCTTGATGAGTTAGTGGAAACTCAATTTCACAGTACTCCAAATCAGCTGTTTCGTGGCCGTAACGATTATATAGATTTTGTAATAAGTAAATTAAGCGTTCACGGACATCATATAAGGCCATATACTTCATCATTTCCTCACGTTCTTGTAAACGCTCACTTAGTAATTCGATCACTCGATTTAATAATGTTGGGTGTTTTTTTGAAAGCTCGTTAAACGCTGATTCCGAAATACTACAAAGATGAGTAGGTTCTAACGTTTCAATATAAACATTTTCAATTCCAAGAGAGAAAGTATTAATCTTTCCATAAGTACTGCCTGGCCCTAACATTGAGTAAGTAAATTGTCGTCCTTCTTCATTAATTGAATAAATTCTCACACTTCCAGCTTTAATAAAATAGAGTTCTTTCACCGGATCATCTGGGCGTTGAATAATTGTGTAACGTTTGAGGTAATTATGGTGAATACACTCTAGAGCTTCTTCTGCAATCTCAGATGGCAACGTCTCAAAAAAGCCAATTCTTGATAAGTACCACAGTTTACTATACTCCATTTTCCCCACCCTTTAAATCATTTGATAAGTATAATTATACAATAATCTTGAATATAAAGCCTGGTTATTCCACAACTCCTTAAAAAGCTAATATATATCTTAAAATAATCATATAACGAACAAAAAATATCAAATTAAGTATATTTTTAGCATTTTTCATCAAAAATAATAAAATAATTCGAAAATCGTTCTTTATTGTGAACTAGTTAACGGAAAAATTACACTTAACCAGATATTATAAATATACAGATCACCCCCAGCAAGTGATTTGTAAGCCAATCGAATACTTTTTGATGTGCCTGCTAAATCCCCTAACACTGTTACATTATGTAACAGAGCAGGCTCTTTTTTTGTTTAAAATCAATAATATTATAACCTATTCACTTTATAGTTCGATTATAATATGGGACAACATTTTGAGAATAGCTAGACTAACGTTGTTTCAATTTTGATTGACTAGCATAAATAAAGCTATGGGGGTGAAAATATGAAAATACGTGATTTACGTGGCCAAACAATGGGTGGAAATACCAAACGTGACGTAGTTAATCATATTGTGCGCCATCATAGTGCGACCACTTCAGGTAATGTGAATACATTCGAGCGCTATTGGCGTTCGAAAGGTTGGGAAACGGGTGGCTATCATGAAATTATTTTGAGGGATGGTACTGTTGAAAGGTGTTATGACTGGAATGTGATCGCAAATGGTGTGAAAGGACATAATAGTGACTCGTATCATATTTGTCTAGTAGGACGAGGTCAGTTTACTGATGAGCAGGAGCGTATATTTGAAGAACGGGTAAACACTTTGATGGATCAATTCGAACTTGAAGTGAGTGTCATTGTTGGACACCGTGAATTAGCAGGTGGAGGCACACAATGCCCTGGGATCAATATGGATGAAGTGCGTTCGAGTTTGAGAAATGGACAAACATCTAGGTTATTGCGTTTAGGTGACCAAGGAGATGCGGTAAAACAGTTGCAGGTGACATTAATTAATAGAGGTTATGATTTGTCTCAATATGGAACTGACGGCATATTTGGAAGTGAAACAGAAGATGCTGTTATATCGTTGCAACAGGATGGAAATATCACAGTGGATGGCATCGTTGGCCCAGAAACGCGTGATGTTTTAAATCGCAATCGAATACTTCCTAATGGGATTTACCAAAGAGGGAGTCAAGGCGGTGAAGTTAAACGAATCCAATCGGCATTAGATGAATTAGGATTTTCCCTAGGTCCTATTGATGGTATTTATGGACCGAAAACAGAAAAAGCGATCGAACGATTTCAGAGTAAATTTGTTCCGAATGAAGTCGATCGAATCTATGGACCAAATACAAGAGAAGCTATGTTAAGCGCGTTAACTTAGGTTAACGCGCTTGTTTTAATGAAGTGGCTTTTACGACGAGAATAACACTAGTTAATAGACCAATAATGGCTGTTGCGGCTAGAACAGTGTGGATGGATATACCAAAGCCGACAAACAGCGATACAAAGGCAAATGCAACAGGGGCGACCCCTTCAGAAGCAACGGTAGCAATACTCATCACACGGCCTTGTTTATCAAAAGACGTATATTCTTGAATAACACTCAAAGATTGTAAGTAAACAATCATCGCCGCAAAACCAACGATTGCAGCTAAAATCATTAGGGCAGGTAAAATGGTCATTTGACTAAAGAATAAAAAGCCAATCATTGTTATGACTAGAGTTAATAATATCATTCGACCACGTCGACTGCTTGCTGCTAAACGGTAAACTATGATGCTACCAGAGAATGTTCCAACTGATAAACCCACTTCAAGCATGCTTAATTGGAAGGCTGAACCCCCGATTGAATCAATAATTAACGGAAAGCTAATAATAATAGGTCCAATTACAAATAAGTTAACAGCACTAATGGTCATAATCCCTGATGAAATAATCGGTGAATCTTTTATGTAGCGCAAGCCTAGAATAAAATCGTTTTTAACTTCACGCAATTCAGTTTGGCCAGTAGGTTTAGCGTCTTGAATAAAACCAGGGTAGACAAATATAACTGATAAAGCGACGAAACAAGCTGCAACTGACACAGTCACACCAAATGTAGAGATGGTTAGAAGCCCGCCTGCAATAACAGGACCAAACATAAACATGAGTTCAATTGATCCATGAAAGAGTGAGTTAGCACGTTGAATATTTTGATGACCTACCAAATTAGGAATTAAAGCTGTCACAGCAGGGTAGAAGAAGGCATCTAAAAATCCAAATAAAAAAGTGATAACAAACAAGCCCAAGATTCCGAGTTGATCAAGACTAATGAAGATAGCCATCGCGCTAATTAACACGGTTTGTAGCAAGTTTGTGATAAACATTATTTGTGATTTCTTTACACGATCTGCAATAACACCGCCTAAAATCATCATTATAACGCGTGGTATCGTGATCATCATAAGGACAACGCCAACAAGAGCTGGACGTTCTAAAACATCGATGACAAACCACGACGTCGTTAAAAACAACATCGCAAAGCCAAGCATTGCAAAAATTCCAGCGGTCCAGACGAGTAAAAATGGTTTATTGTTCCGTAGTCGGTTTGGGGCTTCTGTCATGTTGGATTGTCCTTTCGTTCATGTATTTCCGGCTATCATAACATAGATGAAGGGTTATTGACTTTTAGGATGACTTCCATCCTGTTAAACTAAAACAAGACATAAGTTGAAAAGGAGATAAATATGACGCATTACCTCGTGGTTGGCGCTGGTATATTAGGTTCTTCAGTTGCTTACCATTTAGCTAAATCAAACCAACAGGTCACGATAATTGACCACTCGAATAATGGCGAAGCAACACGTGCAGCCGCAGGAATCATTAGCCCATGGTTATCACAAAAACAAAACGATACGTTATATCAATTATTAAAGCATGGTGCATCCTATTATCAAGAGCTTAACGCTGAATTAAACGCTCTCGGTATTCAAGATACGAGTTATAAGCAAGTCGGATCTCTTCATTTACATAAAAGTGAAGATAAATTGGCAAAGATGGTGGATGACACGATTGCGAGGAAAAAAGACGCTCCAGAAATAGGAGATGTCCAGCAATTATCAGAAGAAGCTGTAGCCGAATCAACGCCTGTCATGACTAGAAACATGGGCGCTGTAAAAATTTCTGGTGGCGGACGTGTCAATGGAGCTGTTTTTCGTGATGCGCTATTAAGAGGAGCCGAAATTCATGGAGCACATATAATCAAAGGTGAAGCAACCCTTAACAATGATGGGGCTACAGTGACAGTTAATGGTCAAAGGATAGAGGCTGATCAACTGATTATTACGAACGGTGCATGGGCCTCTTCATTCTTAAATAAGTCTGAAGATCATTTAGATATTAAGTCGACGAAAACACAAATCGTCCAGCTTCAGCTACCTGGGTATCAAACGGAAGATTGGCCTGTCGTGATGCTTCCGAATAATAAGTATATCGTCGGTTTTAAAAACGGGATCGTTTCAGTCGGAGCTGAACATCGTGATAATCATGATTTTAACCCGAGAGTTGATGCATCGAGTATTCATGAGATTTTAAAAGCTGCTTTCAAATTTGCACCTGGTTTAAAGGAAGCACATTTTATTGATGCTAAAGTCGGCTTTAGACCGCAAACCAATCATAATAGACCTGTTTATGGCTTTTTACCTCACAACCGATCCATTTACGTGGCAAATGGACTCGGGGCATCTGGTATGACAAACGGACCGTTCATTGGAGCAGAAATTACACGTCATTTATTAGGGCAGTCGACTGTGCTATCTCAACTGGATTTCGACCCTAAGGAACAAGTGTGAGACGATAAATGGTGGTGTGAAGTCGTTCTTTAGAGTGACAAGCTATTATTCAGAACCTAATTTTCCCATGCCCCACGTTAGGCTGATTTTTACATGATAGAAAATGAGAGCTGCGATCACACCTAAAACTGCGAATACTCTAGCATCAAAAACAAAGCCTTGATTGATCATGAAAAGTAATAAAAAAGGATTCGTGATCAAACCGCCCAGCGCATAGAGTAATAGATTACCCCAGTAAGTAGACTGATTTAGTCTCGACATGATCCAATCGGCCAAATATGAGTAAGGAATTCCGGCAAAGAATAGGGAACCCAAAGCATATAACCCTACAACAAATGCTTCCATCCAAAAGGGATTAACCCAATCAGTTAACCATAAGGTCGTCCCAATTGAAAAAATAACGGCTGATAAGATCGCTGTCAGAAAGCGCGTGAAAAAATTCATTTTAATCCCTCCAAGATTATAATTAAACATAGCACCAATCAAAAAAATAAAATTTAATGCAATGGTTGTCTATTAAACGATGCATAAAAAACTAAAATTATGATCAATTTTAAACAAATGGGGGCAAAGATGATGAAGCATACAGTACTATTAGGTATTTTAATTGGATTTACAGTTGTTTTTCTTCTCCAAGGTTTACTCACACAAGAGTTTGATTGGTCTTGGTGGATCGGTATGCTTATTGGTGGGTTGATTGGTTATATTGTAGCATACAATTTGTGGAATAAAATGAAACTGTCAAAATAATTGTATTGGAATGCAACTGAAATAACCGTATTTTATAACCTATGTCAGTTTTTAAAAAGATAATCATTAAACGACAGCTTGTTCTTGGTTGATAGGACTACAATCAACTTAAGAAGGAGCTGTTTTTTTGTGTCAAGCTTTCAAAATTGCCAGAAAAAAATTGTGCAAAATGGTTGCCATTTTTACCTTATCAGCATTATAATATATTAAGGATTTGCCCTAGGTAAAAAAATGTGAGTTTATACAAAATAAATGATTTGACGCCAAAGGAGGCGAGTCGTATGAGTAGTTCGGTAGATATCAACCATTTATCAGTGGCTTATCACGGTGAATGGGCATTAAGAGATATATCATTTCAAGCCCCTAAAGAAGAAATAATCGGGATTATCGGACCGAATGGTGCTGGTAAATCAACGTTGATGAAAGCTATCATGGGAATGGTCAGTGTGAATCAAGGAACCATTCGCGTGTTTGATCAACCTATTGACGAGGTCCGTTCAGATATTGCATATGTGCCACAACGTAATATGATTGATTTTGATTTTCCTATATTAGTAGAAGATGTGGTGATTATGGGACGTTATCCACATATGAAATGGTGGCAACGTCCTGGCAAACAAGATCGTGAAAAAGCGATTGAGAGCTTGCGCCAAGTAGGGATGGAGTCATATCGCAAAAGACAAATCGGTGAATTATCCGGTGGTCAGCAACAGCGGGTGTTCATTGCGCGAGCATTAGCACAAGAAGCTGACTTACTATTTTTAGATGAACCATTCGCAGGCATTGATTTAACATCTGAACAGATTATTATCGATTTATTGCGTCAAATTCGTGATCAAGGTAAGACTTTATTTATTGTCCATCATGATTTAAGTAAAGTAGAAGAGTATTTTGATCGTTTGATGTTACTGAATCAACGCTTAGTTGGATTTGGTCAACTTCAGGATGTGTTTTTACCTCAATTGATTAGCGAAGCCTATGAAGGGCAAGTCGCCACTATTAAAGGACGTAATAATGAGGATATGGTGGTGGTTAAATAATGGAAAATATTCAATTTTTCATATCAGGAGTAGCAAACTATCCGTTTTTACAAAATGCGCTTATGGCAGGCATTCTAGTCGGAATTGTTTGCGGCATTGTTGGTTGTTTTATTATCTTGCGTGGAATGGCACTGATGGGAGACGCCATTTCGCATGCTGTGTTACCTGGAGTTGTGATCGCCTATATGGTTGGTGTCAGTTTTTTTATCGGCGCAGTCATAACAGGTGTTTTAACAGCACTTGGAATAGGTTATATATCGCAAAATAGTAAAATCAAAGATGACTCAGCCATTGGTATTTTACTGTCAGGTATGTTTGCGATAGGGGTTATTTTAATTACCGCTATTGGAAGTATGGAAGTGGACATTTGGCATATTTTATTTGGTAATGTTCTTGCCGTATCTGTCGGTGATTTGTGGATGACGTTTGGAATCACGATTGCGGTTATTGCGTTCGTCTTCTTGTTTTATAAACAGCTACTAGTTAGTACATTTGATCCAACGATGGCGAAAGCAATTGGTGTACCAACCAAATTAATTCATTACTTGCTCATGTTTGTGTTATCACTTGTGACAGTGGCTTCACTTAACACAGTTGGTATTATTTTGGTTGTCGCAATGTTAATAACGCCTGGTTCAACAGCGTATTTATTAACTGATCGCTTACCTGTTATGTTGGTGTTATCAGCCACATTCGGTGTTATTTCCGCTGTTACAGGTGTTTTCTATTCGTATATTTATGATGTAGCTACAGGTGCATCTATGGTTATAGTGGCAACCATTATGTTTATGCTTGCTTTCTTCTTCTCACCAAAACAAGGGCTTGTTGTGCGTTGGTTCCGTGACCGTTCAGCACAACATGCATCATAATGGTGATCGTTATGGTAAAACGTAAAATTATAGTAGTTTTGATGGCCTTATTAATGGTGGTACTTACAGCTTGCTCACCACCAGATCAAGCAGAAAAAAATGATGATCAGGTTCGTATTACAGTAAGTTTTTCTATTTTGGCAGATATAGTGGAGAATGTTGCAGGTGATAAGGCAGAAGTTGATCACATTGTTCCAAATGGAGGAGACCCTCACGAATACGAACCAGTACCAAGCGATTTACGAAGCGTCAGTGAATCGGATGTCTTTTTTGTTAATGGACTAAATTTAGAACAATGGATTTCATCTCTGGTTGAAAATGTTTCTGATACACCAATTGTTGAATTAACTGAAGAGGTTGAACCGATCGAGGTCTCTGAAGGAGTCCATGACCCCCATGCTTGGTTGGATCCGGATAATGTTAAATTATATGTCGATAAGGCTGTCGAACACTTAAGTGAGATAGACCCAGCTAATTCCAATACCTATAAAGAAAATGCAGCTAAGTATAAGGAAAGATTAGATAATTTAGATGAAAGTATTCGTAATAAAACCGAATCTGTTCCTGAAGATCAACGCACCATAGTATTAAGTGAAAATGCTTTTGTATATTTTGGTGATGCTTATGGTTACGAAACAACAGGTGTTTGGGAGTTGAACTCGCACTCAGAAGGTACACCTCGTCAAGTTGCTGATTTAGTTGATCGTTTACAAACCACTTCAGCACCTTATGTGTTCTTAGAATCGACGGCTAATCCAGTGCATATGGAATCAGTATCACATGATTCTGGTGTGCCGATTTATGATCAAGGTCTATATACAGATGGCTTACCAATCGACAGCTCAATAGACACTTACTATGAAATGATGGAAGTTAACGCTCGTGCCATTACGAATGCCTTGAGTGAATAATTAGATTGATAACCACTTTAAACGATAGAGTTTAAAGTGGTTTTTTGTATAAGGTCAAACGACTTAAACTCTCCCCATTTAAATATAAAACTTGTTACAATAGAAGTTAATTCGGAATTTAAAAGAGGAGTTACAGTTATGATTTATCGTATACTTACAATTTTTACACTTTCATTTGGATTAGTTTGGGGGAGTTTAACCATTGTAGATGCTTATTCGGACCCTCTTAATGTTTTAACTGATGTTAATGATACAGGTTGGCAATTTGGCGCTGAAATTAATGAAAACCTATTAATAGAACATAATCAAGATCAAGGCGACTTTGAAACAGCCTTAGCCAATAAAATGAATTTGGACTTAGAGCAGTCTGATGTAACAGGTTCAATGGCAATTACGTTAACAGAACTAAGGCATATGGAGGACACCAAGGCGATTGAAGGTGACGGTGAGGCGGCTTTTGAATTTGGTGATTACACGTTTACAATCCCGTTCGAATCACAAGAGATTTATTAAATTGATCAAAACGGCTCGTCTGTTCGAGCGTTAAGTTTAGATGAAGAATACGAAACAGTTAATGGAGAACCAGATATGATCAATATCAATGCTTATTGGGAGCCTGATACGGATGAGGTTTATGTGGTGGGTAGCGTAGGATTTGTGACGAATTTAGCTGAAATTGTGTTCGGCGAAAAATTCATCACACCAGAAGAGTTCAATCAATCCCAGCTCGTCGAAATTGAAGACAATAATGACTAGGCGATATTTTGCTATATAATACTATTAATTAATCTAGTTTTATTCAGAAGAGATGTAAGGAGACTAAATATGTTTGAACGATTAAAACCGACGAGTCAATATGGACGAATTGGGCTATATACATTTATTATTGGAGCTATTTTATTTGTCGTGATTGAAAGTATTTTCACCTTATGGCTTAATCAATATCAATTGGTTAGTTTAATTTTCTGGTTCATTGGTATGATTGGCGCTTTGGTCTATATTACAGATTTAATTAAACATCGAGAAGGGAAGGATGAGTAGTTGAAACAATGGGTTTCTTTAATTAGTCTAAGTATCCTACTTGTGGCTTGCCAAAACAATGAGGAACCAAATCATGAAGCACAAGTCGAACAATTAACTGAACAAGTACAGGATAAAAATGAACAAATAGAAAAGCTTCAGCAAGAACTTGAAGAGAAAACTAGAGAATTACAAGAGGAACGCCAGGACGAAACAGTACAGGATAACTTTAGCGAAAGTGATGATGAACCAACTGAACCAGCTAATTCTTCCGATCAAATAGCTAGAACGGAGAATTTTCAACTTCAAACGCCACAAGAAGGAGCAAGCATTAGCGATACATTTTCTATCCAAGGCATGATCCGTTACGCAGCGGTTGGATCTGTAAGAATAGAGTTAATAGATGCTGATGGAAATACGATAGAAGAAACACAAATTGAGGAAGATTGGTTTACACAAACGACAAATGAACGAGAATGGACTGGGATTGAACTCAATCTTACGATCACTTCAAACATGACGCCAGGTGAAGGCAAGGTTGTGATTCATGATGACCTATCTGAAGAAGAAGTTACAGTACCTATTAAGCTTAAATAATTGTAAAAAATTGAATAGATTATAGGATATCTATTTTTATTTTTGTCGAATATTGGTATAATGTTGACTAATAATTAGTAGTTTTTAATCGTTTCGTCCTATCATTATTGGTCTTACCAATTTTAAGTTTGCAAAATTGTACACGGCTAAAGTCTCAAATATGAATGTAGATTATAACTAAACTATGTTTCATAAAATTGATTAAGTCAGTATCGTGGAATTTGAGGTGACAGGATTGCTTAATTTATCACTAGAACAAGATCATCTCCAACATGCTATTGAACAAGGGCAATTCACGCTTGTCTATCAGCCGAAATTAAGTTTGAACACAGGTCATGTCGTAGGGGTGGAAGCTTTAATTCGTTGGAACCATCCAGAGTATGGGTGGATATCACCAGCTGAATTTATCCCTTTAGCGGAACAGAATGGGACCATAACCGATATAACCAAATGGGTCTTATATGAAGCGTGTCGGCAAAATAAAGCTTGGCATGACCAAGGTTTCCCGAAAACTATTATATCCGTTAATATTTCACCGCTTGACTTTGAATCAACAGAATTATACCAATTGATTCTTGATACGTTAGATCAGACTGGATTAGACCCGAATTTGTTAGAGATTGAAATTACAGAAAATGTCATGCTGAATCATATCAGCCAGACGATTGAAACGTTAAAAGAAATAAAACGTACTGGAATCCGTATCGCGGTCGATGACTTTGGTAAGGGCAATTCTACGATCAGATATATTCGCGACCTTCCGATTACGACGGTTAAGATCGATCGGTCATTTATGCAAAATATACCTTATAACCAAAAAGAATCAACGGTCGTTAAAAATATGATTGAGTTATCTCATAATTTAGACTTAGAAGTAGTAGCAGAAGGTGTAGAAACGGAAGAAGTTGTGACGTTTTTATCTTTACATTCCTGCGATGTAGCGCAAGGGTTCTTGTTTAGTAAACCAATGTCACTTGATAACTATCAAGCATTGATCAAACAAACAGACTCCTATTCTAAAGAACTCATTTATCGATTAGAAAAACATATTAATGTTAAGTCAGCTCAAATGAATGACCACCGTTTTAAATCATTATTTGAACAGAATCCTGATCTCGTTTGTTCCTTCAGTTTAGAGGGTCATGTCATTAGTGTGAATCCAACCATCCAACATATGCTTGGTCTAAATCAAAAGGATGTCATGGATTCACATTTAGCTAACTTTATTCGTGATTCAGATCAATTCAAGGCTCTTAGACATTTTAAGCAAGTATTAAAAGGTGAAATACCAGAAGCAGTCGAGCTAGATTTGATACATAGTAATGGTCATTATGTGCCAACGAATGCGGTTTGTTTTCCTATGTTACTAGGAGAACGAATCGTCGGGGTGTATAGTGTTATCAAAGATATGTCAAGGCAAAAAGAACTAGAACAAAAGTTAATCGAGAGCGAAAAGAAATATCGACTCATTACCGAGAACATGTCGGATTTAGTTGTGGTGGTGAATCGAGGGGGAAGCATTGATTATGCTTCACCTTCCAATGAAAAGGCCTTCCAAATTAAACAAGAACTCATCTTACAAAAGAACATTATGTCGTTTATCGACCCAGAAGATGTCGGACATGCATATGAGGTCTTTGACCGTATATTCGATCAACATGAAGCGCAATCAACGGAACTCCGTTTGAATACGAATAACGGTAAGATTGTTTGGATTGAGGCACATGGGAGTCCCGTTTTTAGCGAAGATGGAAGTGTTGAACAAATTGTGGTTGTTTCCCGAGATATTACGAGAAAGAAACAAATGGGCGCTGAATTAAAAGCAGCTCAGGATGATTTGAAGAATACACTTGAACGTCAGTTAGGCATGACTTTTAAATATATTAAAACCCAAAGTGGATATGTTCATACTTTATGTGAAGGTGAATTAATGCGAAAGTTCGGCTATAAGTCAGAAGAAGTGGTTGGTTATACATTATATGACTTTTTACCGATAGATAAGGCTAAGATGATTGACTATTATTATAAGTTAGCATGGCATGGTGATGATGTACATTTTGAATCAACACTAAATGGAATTTCTTTTATCATGCAATTGAAGCCTGTTATGTACAATGATAAGGTTCTAGAAGTAATCGGGTCATGTGCAGAATTAACCAGACAATAATGAGAGAAAGCTGGCGTTAACTGGAACGTCAGCTTTTTTTATCTCAATCACCATAATATGAATTCAAAACACATAATTTTACGCTTATGTTTATGGTGAGCTATGATTAATACATCGTTTTATAGAAGGAGGATCAAGTATGCGAGTCTATATTAATGATGTCTTTATCGATGTTGATCAATGTGAAGTGACGCAACATCAAGGCAAACAATTAATTAAACTTGATTTCCAAGTCACACATGAAGATTATCATGATATAACGGTTTTGTTTTATGAAAATGATTTTCGAGTTAAGATTCCTAGTGAGGGAATCGATCAACATGCTACGATTCATCGTTATTATACGTCATTTACAAATTTATATGTAGAAGGTAATGTAGGTGACTTCCACGTTGAGTTAATTGAAACCTAAATTAATCCCCGCTTGTTCTTACAAGCGGGGATTGTTAGTTAGAATGGATTGGTTGCCCATTGAAGTGATTGTTTGATAAACATGCGTTGGTTTAGTTTGAGTTGAGCTACCATGTATTCAGCTAAATCCTCAGGTTGAATGAATTTTTCAGGATCATTTTTCTCATCCAATTGGTCACCAAATGGTAGTTCAGTTGCGACTAAGCTTGGATTCATGGTAAACACTCGAATATTATAAGGTCTCACTTCCTGCATAAGTGATTCTGACATACCTTGGACAGCAAATTTAGAAGCGCTATAAGCAGAAGTGCCAGCTGTTCCTTTTAATCCACTACTTGATGAAATATTGATTATATCGCCATGTTCTTGTTCCATCATGTATGGTAGGACTGAACGAGTTACATGATACATACCAAAGACATTAACATCGAAAACACGTCGCCAGTCTTCTGGTGAAGTTTCTAAGAAGTTACCACTCATTGCCATGCCTGCATTATTAATGAGAATATCAGGTGTACCTAGCCTAGAAACAAGGTTTTTGATGGTTTGTTCGACAGCTTCTAAGTCAGAAACATCAACAATTCCAATCTCTGCGTTAACGCCATATTGTTCAATTTCTTTAGCAACATCATTAAGTTTGCTTTCTTGTCGAGCAATTAGACCAACATGGACACCTTCTTGTCCTAAAGCAATGGCTGTAGCGCGTCCAATTCCTTGGCTTGCCCCCGTAATATAAGCGACTTTACCTTCCAATTTCTGACTCATACTCTCACTCCTTTTACGACTATAGCTATAGTGTAACCCCTAGAAGCGAGGAAAAGCAAAAAATAGCCACAACGCAGACAATAATATTACTAATTTTAACTCTATTGGGACAATTATATTTCCTCTTTTAATCACCAAACTTCTCATATATAATGACTTTTGTCTAAAGGCTATAATTGTCTAAATATTATTAAATTACTACACAAAGGAAGGTTATACATCATGGAACAAAAACGTCGTGGTATTTTCCAAAAGTTTTTGGATGGCATTGAACGTGTCGGTAACAAACTACCGCACCCGATTACGTTATTTGCGATCTTAGCTGTTCTAGTTGTTGTTATTTCAGCGATTGTGTCATCGCTAGGAATTTCAGTAGAACACCCTGGTGACGGAAGTGAAGTTACCGTCAATAATTTATTAGATAAAGAAGGCATACGCTATTTATTCAGTAGTATGGTCGAAAACTTCATCGGATTCGCCCCTCTAGGCGTTGTACTAGCTACCATGCTAGGAATTGGTGTCGCTGAACGTACAGGTTTAATCAGTGCTGCATTACGTGGCTTTGTTATGTCTGTCCCTAATTTCTTAATTACGGGTGGTTTAGTGTTTGCAGGTATTATGTCAAGTGTGGCTTCTGATGCTGGTTATGTTGTTCTACCACCATTAGGTGCTCTTATTTTCGCAGCATTAGGTCGTCATCCACTAGCAGGACTGGCCGCAGCTTTCGCAGGTGTATCTGCTGGTTTTAGTGCTAACCTATTCTTATCAGCTACTGATGCGATGCTAGGTGAGATTACGATTGAAGCAGCTTCTATTGTTAATCCAGACTATGCAGATACAATGAATATTGCAATGAACTATTACTTCATTGTTGTGTCAGTATTCTTATTAACACTCGTTGGTTGGTTTGTCACTGAAAAAATTGTTGAACCTCGTCTAGGAGAATATAATGGCGAATATCGAGAAGAATTAACTAAGTTACAGAAGATTGAAGTGAAAGGTCTGATCTGGGCTGGAATTTCCCTTCTAGTAACTTCAGTTGGCTTTGCGTTACTTGTATTATTACCAGATGCTCCACTACGTGCGGATGATGGTGGCATTATTCAGTCGCCGTTTATGGATTCACTTGTACCGATCATTATGATTCTGTTCTTTATACCAGGTTTAGTGTACGGAATCGTGACGAAAGAAATTAAGAATGATAAAGATGTTGCTGAACAACTATCAAATACAATGGCGTCCATGGGAATGTTCATTGTCTTAGCATTTACAGCAGGTCAGTTCGTTGCTTACTTTAATGAAACGAACATGGGGCTTGTATTAGGTGTTTATGGCGCTGAATTTTTAGAATCTGCTAATTTCACTGGAATTCCATTAATTATAGGATTTATCCTAGTTGTCGGCTTTATTAACTTATTTATCGGAAGTGCGTCAGCCAAGTGGGCAATGTTAGCACCTGTGTTTGTTCCAATTTTAATGGAACTAGGCTATTCACCAGAACTAACCCAAATGGCTTATCGTATTGCTGACTCATCAACAAATATTATTACACCACTCATGACTTATTTTGCGATTATTATTGCCTTTGCACAGAAATATGTTAAGAATATGGGTATTGGTACTTTGATTTCTGTTATGTTCCCTTATTCAATTGCATATTTAGTAATTTGGACATTAATGTTAATCGTTTGGATGTTACTAGGTGTTGAATTAGGCCCTGGTTCACCAATTATGTATACTGAATAATATTGTTTTTAGCCTCTCCAGTATTGGAGGGGCTTTCTTTGTATATAAGTGTTCAATTTAGATAGGTCAAATCTTCGGGATTTTTCACTACAATGAGGCTTGGGTTTATGTTAGGATATGAAAGGCTAAGTTAAGATAGAAAGGGTTAATATATGTCGATACAAGAAGAAGTGCAAAAACGTAAAACATTTGCGATTATTTCGCACCCTGATGCAGGTAAAACAACATTAACGGAAACGATGTTGCTTTTCGGTAATCTAATTCGGGAAGCTGGAACTGTAAAAGGGAAGAAATCAGGCAAATTCGCGACATCTGATTGGATGGAAATTGAAAAGCAACGTGGAATTTCTGTGACATCAAGTGTGATGAACTTTCCTTATGAAGGTTATGAAGTTAATATTTTAGATACACCAGGTCACGAAGACTTCAGTGAGGACACGTACCGTACACTCACCGCTGTTGATAGCGTGGTCATGGTTATTGACTCAACGAAAGGGATCGAAGCGCAGACAAAGAAACTGTTTAAAGTTTGCCGTATGCGTGGTATTCCGATTTTCACCTTTTTCAATAAGGTTGACCGTGAAGGCCGGGAACCGCTTGATTTAATGGAGGAAATTGAGGAAGTTTTAGAGATTGAAACGTATCCAATGAATTATCCAGCTGGCATGGGTAAACGCTTCTTAGGGACATTTGACCGTCAATCGAATGAATTCGTTCGTTACTTACAGAATGGAGAGGAGGAGCGCGTGCCTTATGATGAATTAGAGGCTGATGAGTATGCAGAATTACGTCAGCGCGAAGAGTTTCAGATGGCACAGGATGAAGTTGCATTATTAGATGAAGCGGGCGAAAACTTTTCGCTTGATGCAGTGCTTGCTGGTGAGCAGACACCTGTTTTCTTCGGTAGTGCGCTTGCACCATTCGGTGTCGAAACATTTCTTGATTCATTTATTGAAATGGCCCCAGCACCAGGTTCTCGTCAAACAACAGATGGCGTCATTCAGCCGACAGAGGAAGAGTTTTCTGGATTTATCTTTAAAATTCAAGCTAATATGAATCCGAATCATCGTGACAGAATCGCGTTCGTCCGTATCTGTTCAGGGAAGTTTACGCGTGATATGAGTGTAAAGCTATCTCGAACAGGTAAGACGATCAATTTAAATCAATCACAGAAATTTGTTGCCTCACAGCGCGGAACGATTGAAGAGGCGTATGCTGGTGATATTATTGGCATCTACGATCCGAATGTGTATCATATTGGTGATACGATTACTGAAAGCAAGACGCTGTTCGAGTTTGATGAATTACCTCAATTCCCACCTGAATTATATAAGACGGTGACGGCGAAAAATGTGATGAAGTCGAAACAGTTTTACAAAGGGATTGAACAACTTGTTCAAGAAGGGGCTATTCAGTTATTCAAGAAGTATCATACAGAGTCGTTTATTATTGGTGCAGTCGGTCAATTACAGTTTGACGTGTTCCAATATCGCATGCAAAATGAGTATAATTCAGAAGTCATGTTAGAGGACATTGGAGAGCGAGTACCGAGATGGTTGAGACCTGATCAGGTTGATGAATCCATTTTTGACAGCCGAAGCACGCTTGTCCGTGATCGGGAAAATAATCCGGTCGTGTTATTCAAAAATGAATTTTCGTTAAACTTGTTTAAGGATCGCCATCCAGAAATTGAATTAATCGATCTATATGAAGTGAATCAATACGAACAAAATTAATCAATTGAGTCGTAGCTAATCATAGCTGCGGCTCTTTATTTGTGACGATTACATGACTTATTAGGACAATAGGTTTAGTTGGTACGAAAAAGGTGTATATGAATAATGAGAGGATGAATGAACCATTATATGAAATAGAGACCTTGTTCATAATTGACTTATGCTCTGACCAATTATTTCACTCAGATCCTCCGAAAGACAGTTTAGTTCTTAAGCTAAATTGGAAGCATAGGAGAAATGCTTTGAAAATTAAGAGGAGGTTGTTGTAATGAAAACTTTATTTAATCATGTTTTATTGGCGTATGATGGTTCTCCTGACAGTCAAAAGGCACTGCAGATCGCAGAAGGAATCGTTAAACAAAGCGAGGCCCGTTTATACTTAGTATTTGTTGAAGGACATGACCCGTATAATCATCCAACTCCATATGATAATGAAGCGCTTAATGATCCTGAGAAAAACATTCCGAACAAATCTCAAATGAATTCCTACGATGATGGCGAAAGATTAGCTGATCGTGTCATGGAACAAGCTAAGTCTGAAGTGTCAAAAGATATTGATGTAAGGTTTGATGTATTAACAGGGCCGCCTGAACGACGTATTATCCAATACTCTGAGGAAAATGATATTGATTTAATTGTGATTGGTAATAGAGGTCTAGGTGGATTAAAACGAATAGTCATGGGTAGTATCAGTCACAAAGTCTCGAATGATGCTCATTGTCCTGTTTTAGTGACGAAATAAACGAAAAAGCTTGGACCTGTTTAATAGGTCCAAGCTTTTTAATCGTTTATTGTTCGATCCATTCGTTAACTAATTCTTGGTTGTTTTCTACCCATGTACGAGCACCTTCAATTGGCTCTTCAGCATTTTGTACAGCTGACATTAGCTCACCAATTTGCGTGTCATTCATCTTCCAGTTCTTCAACCATTGAGTGAATTGCGGATATTCATCTCCGAATCCTTGACGTGTTGCAAAGTGAATTTTCTCAACGCCACCATAAGTTTCTTTTGGATCTTCTAAATACTTAAGGTCATGTTTGGCGAAAATACTATGTGGATTCCAAAGGGGTGCCACAATTGGTTCTTCATTTTTAATTGCTTTATCGATTGCTGCGATCATAGCAGGCTCAGAACTTGGCATAAGTTCAAGGTTTAAACCGTATTCTTTAATCATTTCTTCAGTTACTTCCATGGTACCAGCACCAGAATCGAAGCCAGTAATTTCACCATCGAATTTCTCAGCATTTTCATTTAAATCTTCAATACTATTAATGTCTTCCATATATTCAGGTACAACAAGACCTACTTTTGCGTTATCATACCAAGTTGCTTCAGAGAAGAAAACTTGATCTTCATATTGGTCTAAATAGTTAGCGTCTTGAACAGGTAACCAAACTTCTAGTCCTAAGTCTAGTTCATCGCTAGCTAAAGCTTCCATAGTCGGTCCCATGTCTAAGTTTACAAGTTCAACATTGTAGCCTTTTTCTTCTAAGATAACTTTCCACATGTTAGTCACAGCGATGTTTTCAGCCCAGTTGATTTGGCCCATTTCAATCGTTTCTTGATTGACATCACCTTCGCTAGATTCGCTACCTTCATTATTTGATTCTTCGTTATTACCTTCTGATTGGTCTGATCCTTCAGATGATTCCCCGCCGCCACATGCTGCTAGGACGATTAAAACCATTCCTGTAAGGATAAGTAGTAATGCTTTTTTGTTGAAACGCATATGTGTTGTTCCTCCTCAGATTGTTAAAAATAAAGTTGATGTTATGTTGGCAAAGTGATTACAACCAATGTTGATTAGCATACATGATTCTGAATGTTTGTTCAACATTAGGTATGACGTGTCAATACGTCGATAAATAGTTTGCCATAAATCACCATCCTTTGAGTTGTTAAAAACGTTAATTTTTTTCTTTACAAAGTTTATAATAACATAGTCGGATATAATGTCAAACAATGTCGGGGAATTTTTTGATGAGTAGGTTTAAGACTAGTTGTTGATTGGGTATACCAAAGAATGTGACATTCAAAAAGGAGGTCATTAATTTATGGATAAAAAAGTAGCAGCATTACTAACAGATATGGTAGAAGAAATTGAATTAACGGATCCAGCAGAAAAATTACGAGATGCTGGACATCAAGTTGATTTGATTGGCAAAGGAAAAGGTGAAACGATAAAAGGCAAAAACGGCCAAGAAATGACCCTTGATTATGGGGTTGATGACGTTGATCCGAGTGATTATGATGCATTATTAGTTCCAGGTGGTTTTTCACCTGATTTATTACGTATTAATGAAAAGAATGCGACATTCGCACGTCAGTTCTTTGAATCAGATAAGCCAGTGTTTGCGATTTGTCATGCTCCACAGTTCCTGGTTGATACTGAACAACTAAAAGGTAAAAGACTAACAAGTTTTGTGTCAGTGCGTAATGATTTACGTAACGCAGGGGCTAAAGTAGTCGATGAAGAGGTCGTAGTCGATGGTAATTTTGTCACGAGCCGAAAACCTGATGATTTACCAGCCTTTAATCGTGAAGCGCTAAAACAATTAGAAGGTTAAAGATGAAAGGAGGGGAGAGATCTTCCCCTTTTTCATAGGGTTAGAATTTTTATTAGATAAATCCATTAATTTATGAGATAAATTCTCTGAGTTATGAGATAAACGCTTAGTTATTAGATAATCCAGTTGAATTATGAGATAAATTCGAGCAGAAATTTAATAAAAGATAGCGGAAATAAAATAAATAGAATGTTCAATAGAAAACCCTACGCTAATGATTAATAGCGTAGGGTAATTAATGTCTTATTTTAATAACTTCGCTAGGAGCCGCTGAACCATTTTTCGAGATAGAATACGCGTAAATGCAATAAGGAATTTATAACGTTTTCCAGGAATAGATACATTTTTCTTTTTGATAAGGGCATGATAGCCAATTGAAGCAACTCGTTCGGGTGACATCGCTATATCGTTAAATGATTCACCCATGGCTTGCATATTGGCTTCTTTGGCAAAGTTTGTTGCGGTTGGTCCAGGACATAGAGCAGTGACGGATAGATCGCCTTTTTTCTGAAGTTCGGTGTTAAGAGATTCAGATAATGATAAGACATAAGCTTTCGTTGCTGCATACGCACTCATCGCTGGGGTAGGGATAAAGGAAGCGATGGAGCCGATATTTAAAATTCTTCCATATTGAGAATGTACCATATCCTGTCCGAAATAATACGTTAAATTAGTAAGTGCGACCATATTAAGTTGTAACATTTGATTAAGATGTTCCAGATCAGTCTCAAGAAATAAGTCTTCTATTCCAAATCCAGCATTGTTCACTAAGGTATCCACATGGTGCCCATCCTGATGAACACGATCATAAAGAGCTTTTGTTGCTTGGGGTTTGGCAAGGTCAAACGGAATAATCGTCACATTGGTGTGTGGGCTTAATTCTGCTTTAACTTCTTCTAGTTTATTTTCGCTTCTTGCGACTAGAATAAGGTTAAAATCATTTGCCATAAGTTTAGCGAGTTCATAACCAATGCCACCACTTGCGCCAGTGATTAGAGCGGTTCTTACCATGAATATTTCATCCTTTCATAAATACATTACTTCATAAGCGTAACACAACAAATTCCTATAAATCTTGAGATATGTTCAGTGTGAGCAGTGATCGTTGATGTTGTTTTATAAAATGATAGAACATGTGATCTGTAATGTTTAAGCATCTTCGGCAAAGGATATACATAAAGTAGAACCCTTTAGAAGGAGTTGAATAGTATGAATCATGATTATGAAAAGATACTAGTTGCGTATGATGGTTCTAGTGATAGTATGAAAGCGATTCGTCAAGCAGAAAGTTTAGCAAAAGCGCATAACGCTTCCTTGAACGTCGTATACGTTCATGATCAAAATACACGACCGAAATCAACGATGAATTCAGAACCTATTTTTTCACACGGAGCGTCTATGATGCATAATACAACCAATTATGTGCCATATGTCCAATTCGGTGACTTTAACCCAACCGCAAACAAAGAATCGATTGGTAGTGAAGCTCAAAAGCTACTGGATGAAGTAGCCACCAAGGTTTCTGATGATATTAAAGAAGTGAATTATGAAACATTAGTAGGCGATCCCGCTAAAACGCTTGTCCAATATGCAGATGATCAGAAGATGGATTTAATTGTTATAGGAAATCGTGGTATTAGTGGTCTTCGTCAACTTGTGATGGGGAGTGTTAGTAATAAAGTGGCTAACGAATCAAATGTGCCCGTCTTAATCGCAAAATAGTAAGTGTATGAGAGTAAAAGCTTGGCATTGTGCCAAGCTTTTATTATGTATTAAATTTTAAATAAGTTGGTGAATAGTGGGCAGGGTTATTTCCCGGGCTATAATGTGAATTACCTTTTAAAAAATTAAATAGGTAAGAGGAAATCTTTCAAATTTTATCAATTAAGAGGTATTAAAGCGATTGAAGACGAAATAGTGTTAAGAGATTAATCAGGAGCAAAACGGCGAAATTCCAATAAATAAATATTTTATTAATGGAGTGTGGTTGGTGTGAAAAAATCAGTATTTGCACTATTGGTTGTATTAAGTTTGATGACAGGAATATTTATAAAAGGAATTTTTGAGTGGTTAAACGTTAGTTTTTTCTCTGAAAATGTATGGGAATTAATGTTTGGTGAACCAACTGTAATGTCAAAAGTCTTAGTTTTTTTGATAACAGGTTTGATTGCTTTTGCTGTTTTCTTTCCACTTTACAAAAAATTAGTTAATTAAGGTTTGTTCACAAAAATTTTGAAAAAAGTGGTCTTATTTATGAGATAATTGCATCAAGTTATTTCATAAATAACAAAGTTTATGAGATAACTGAGATAGGTTTTGAAATAAATTCATGAATTTATTTCAAAACTTCAGGAGTTAATCGTGTTATGAGTGTATCTATTGGGGGAATAGATACACCAGTTTGATGATACATAAGGAGGCGCAACTATTGATTTTCGCAATCATTGCATTAATTTTTGTTTCATTTTTCTTCTCTGGGAGTGAAACGGCTCTTACAGCAACGAATCGAATGAAATTGCAAACACAAGCCCAAGAAGGAGATAAAAAGTCAGAAAAATTATTAAAACTGGTACAAAAGCCGAATGAATTTATTACGGCAATCTTAATCGGTAATAATATTTCAAATATAATCTTGCCAACACTTGTTACAACCATGGCAATTCAATATGGATTTGATGTTGCGATAGCGACAGCCATTTTAACGATTACGATTATTATTGTCGCTGAAGTGATTCCTAAATCTGTGGCAGCTACATTTCCAGATCGAGTCTCTTATCTTGTTTATCCTGTGATTAAAGCAGCTGTAATCATTTTTAAGCCCATTACAGTTATCTTAAATTGGCTAACTGATACGATTACAAAAGTATTATCAAAAGGTGAAAAGCAACAATATTCTTTCTCAAAAGAAGAGTTCAAGGCAATGATTGATATCGCGGATTCGGAAGGAACATTTCGTGATGACGAGTCTTACCGCATTAAAGGGGCGTTAGATTTTCAAAACTTAAACGTCAAAGATGTTCTTCAAACACCGCGAGTTGAAATTGTATCACTTGATGCGGATGCTAATTTTGAAGACGTAAGGGAGATTGCGATTCAGCATCCTTATACCCGATATCCAATTATTGCTGATGACATCGACCATATTATAGGGGTTTTTCACTCGAAGTTCTTGATTCATTGGTCAATGGAGCCGGAAAAATCACTTGAATCATTCAGTGATATGGATCCATTAATTACGTATGAATTTCAGTCCATTGAGCATGTGTTCCTTGAAATGACGAAACATAACAAACACTTTGCAGTTGTATTAGATGAATATGGTGGAACTGAAGGTATTGTGACACATGAAGATATTATTGAAGCGATGATTGGAATGGAAATTGAAGACGAGATTGACGCCGATAATGATTCTATGGTTGAGAAACTTACAGAGACCGAAGTGATTTGTGACGGAAAGATTCCATTAAGACGATTAAATTCAATTTTTAATTCTGATATACCAGAAGAAGAAGACGTCCTGTCGGGTTATTTATTAACAGAAATGAATCGATTCCCAGAAGAGGAAGACGTCATTGAACGTAATAATTTAACCTTCAAAATCTTAGAAACAGAAGACAGGTCTATTCGTAAAGTGCAAATAGTGAAATAAAGAGGAAGAGCCATTTAGCACAGCTAAATGGCTCTTTTTTGTTATGAGTGATGAGATTGTTAAACAAACTAGATCATTTGTTTAACAATCTCAATTAAATGTTAAAAAACTCGGCTAATTAAAGGTTACCTTCAATTAGCCGGGTAGTTATTAAAAGAGATTTAAGAATCGATCCCAAATGGATTGATCTTCATTTGTTTGTTCAGGTTCTTCTTCAGGTTCTTGCATTTCTATTTTTTTAGTTTGTAAGGTGAATTGAACTGATTCAATTTGATCATTATTTTGCTCAGATACGAATGATTTCATTTCAAAATCATCAAAATCATATTCGCTCATCATATTATCGATTTCACTTTGCATTTCTTCAGGTAAGTCACTTGTTTGATCGCGTAACTCACGAGAACCATTGCGCAATTCATTTGATCCACTATAAATATCGCTTAATCCAGAACTTAGGTCACTTACGCCACTGTGAACAGAAGGGTAGGAATTCGCTAATTCACCGACGCCATCTGTATAGTCAACCAATCCAGAATGGAAATCGCCATATTCAGAAGATAACTGAGCTAAACCTTCTTCGAGTTCAGCCAGTCCACTTGCTGGGTCAGCATTGTTTAAACCTTCAGCCATCGTGCGTAATTCATTTGCGATGTTACCTAGTTGACTGCTTGTATCTTTTAATGCTGGGCTTACAGCATCAAAGGCTTCACTGACCTCTTGATAAGTGCCCTTAGTCGTTTGGGCCGCTTTATAAGTGTTGATTAATGTTTTTACAGTCTCATTTTTAGGATTCTCATTTTGTAATTTTGTCAATTGTTCATCGCTCAATTGTGAATCAGGAATCCCTTGAATTGTTCCGCTAAGCTCCTCATAAGCGCCTGTGTAATTACGACGCAATTCGTCTAATCCCGTAGACGCTTCATCTAATCCACTCGCTATTTCTTCTAAGCCTGATGCCATCTCACCTAAGCCATCACCAGATGTGTCTTGATTGGCTAAGTTTTGATGCATGTCATCAATTCCAGCTTGAATCGATTCAGATCCTCCTACTAGATCACCAGAACCACTATTTAAATCACGCAATCCATTTAAAACACTGGCTGAACCATCACTTAAATCACTAGCGCCATTATTTAATTCATTTAAGCCATTATTAAGTTCAGCGACACCATTGTGTAATTCTGCAACGCCATCTGATAATTCTTCCATATCACCAGTCATATCACTTGTGTTAGGCTGTTCGACAGACATGGAAGCTGGCAGTGCTGAAATACTAAATCCATCAAATTCAAATGATTCAGCTTCAGCTTCTAATGTTACCGTTTCTTCCTCTCCTGGCATGACTGTAAATGAAACTTGTTGATCCTGACCAGCACTGGCAACTGTACCATCAGGGGCTGATATATTACTGAAAATATCGGAATTCATAGTGGCAGAGACTTGAACCATGAAATTTTCAGTAAAGACTTCTCGAGCTGATTCACTATGATTAACATTGACAGACATTGTCACTGTTCCACTTTTACCAACAATTTCATTCGGTTCAACCATTTCACCATCGAGTTTATAAGTGACATCAAATGTCCACGGTAACGACTGATCATTCATATCACCTCGATAATAGAATGGATCTTCTGTTGCTGGTATAGACAATTTGTTGTCATTTCTTGTGATTTCATCAACGTTTGAAAGGTTCTGAGTCGAATCATAATTGCCATAATCAGTGATGGTACCTTTTTCATTGACGTTAAATTCATTAACAACGTATAAGCCATCTTGTTCACCACTGGCATTTAAAGTAGCGTATATCACTTCATGTTTTTCACTATAACTGCCTTCTTGTTCCGTTGCTGCAAATGTTTGGCTAGCTGGGTAAAGCAATAAGCTTAAAGCCGCTGTCACTGCGATTGTTTTACGCATCCTCTGATGCCTCCTTTTTAGAAGATCTTAACCTTAAACGATCGGTTATAAGCAGTAAAGCCGGGAGTAAGAAGACAACCGACAAGAATGCTAATAACGCACCTCGACCTAATAATAGACCAACAGATCCTACGATTGGATTACTGGATGTCAGCCATAAAATAAAGCCGACACTGGATAAAATCGCTGCTGAAATAAAGATCGCAAAGATTTTTCCATCGATCGTTTGAATAATCGCTTCTTTCGCCGGTAAGGTTTGGCGCAAGCGATTATAATTCTCGGTAAATAGAATACCGTAGTCGACAGTCGCTGCGAGTTGTACAGTACTGACAATCAAATAACCAACGAAGACAAGCTCTAAGTCCATGAAATATGGAATTGATAAATTAAACCAAACAGCTGATTGTATGGTAATTAACAAGACCACAGGGAAGATGATATTTCTAAAGGTCACGAGTAACACAGTTGCGACTGCAAGAACTGTTAGCCATTTAACAAGTGTATTATCTCGCTCTACGGTCTCCTTGATATCGTATAAAGTGACGCTTTCACCGAGTAGTTCAGCTTCTTCACCATAATATTGATCGCCAATAGATCGGACTTCCTCAACGAGACTGAATGCTTCTTCACCTTCTGTAGGTGTGTCTGTATGCAAGATGATTCGGCTATAATCTTCAGAATAAAAGGCTTCCGTCTGACTTTCGTCTAAATATTCAGCAGGAATAATGGGACCAATTGTATTAACGTAACTTTGGACCGTATCAACAGCATTTAATTTTTCTAAATCATTCACAAGCTGCTCTTCTGAAGCAACATCGCCTCTAGGTACTAACATGACCATTGGCGTATTTTGACCAAATTGTTCTTTTATTTGATCTTGGTCGGCACCTAACCTTGAAGAATCGGGTTGTTCACCAATTCCATAGATGAAAGATGTTTCACTTTGACCAAGAAAAGCCGGGACAATTAAGACGGCCACTAAGATTAGGACTGGAATTCGTACTTTTAATACTCGACGCCCAACATTTTTGAATGATGGAACAATTGGTCGATGCTCTGTTTTATCAATCCATTTGTAAAACATTAACGTCAGTGCCGGTAAAAAGATCATGACACTGATAAAGCTGAATACGATTCCTTTAACCAGATTCACGCCAAGGTCAGCTCCAATTTCAAAGTTCATAAACGTCAAGGCGATAAATCCGAAGAAAGTGGTCGATGCACTCGCTGCAATCGCTGGGAACGAACGCTTCATCGCTAGCCGCATCGCTTCATATGGCGAAGATGTTTCTTTCCGGTAATCGGAGAAACTGTGTAATAAGAAAATCGCATAATCAAGCGAGACGGCTAATTGCAGAATCGGTGCGACAGATTGTGTGACAAACGATATTTCACCGATAAAAATATTTGAACCTAGATTGATTAAGACAGAAATGCCGATCGCTGTTAAGAAAAAGATTGGTTCTGCCCATGAGTTAGTCGAAAGCACAAGAATGATAATGATAATCGGAATAAGTAAAGCAGCCGCATACATCGATTCTTGTCCTGTCATTTTTTGAGAAGTGGCAGTGTCAGCTGCTTCTCCGTCTAATGCATTATCTTCACCGATTAAGGCATAGATCTCATCAGTTGCTTCAACTTCTTCCCCTTCTTCAATGGTTACTTGAAATAGGGCGGACTGTTGATCATAATATTGTTCAACTGTGTCTTGATCAGCCATTTCAAGCGGTTGTTTTAAGTCGATTAAATCATCAAGCCAATCAACATTAGACACGCCATTAATAGCCTCTAAGTTTTCTTTGTATTTAAGCGCTTCAGGAATGGTGACATCTTCCACCATGACGCGCGCATTAGCAGTAGGTTCGTCGAATTCAGCTTCCATCGTGTCCGTTGCTTGCATAGATGGAGCCTCATCCGGTAAATAATCCATCATATTGTAATTGACGGACACAGCAAACTGCGCAATCGTACTGGCAATGGCGAGAATGATAAATGTCCAGACAACCGATTTTTTATGTTTTAGTATCTTATTTACGAGATCGATTGGTCTCATCCCTTTCTTGCATTGAATCTTAATCCACCTTATCATTATATGGACACGGTGTTGGATATTCAACAAACAGATTTCAACTTCGTGTTAGATATCCAACATTACGTTGGATTAGTGTTGGATTTCAACAAAATTGTCATAAAAGGATGAAGATCATTGAGTGAAAAACTTGATCGTCGCAAGCAATATACTCGCAAGATGTTAAAAGAAAGCATGATTGAGATGTTAAAGGAAACATCGATTAATCACGTGACAGTTAAAACGTTGTGTGAAAAGGCTGATATTAATCGGTCAACGTTTTATACACATTACCGCGATCCATACGATTTATTGATGACGATAGAAGATGAGATTATAAACGATTTAAAGGATTATTTGAATAGTTATCGTTTTGACCAAGATGAGGAATCAAAGCTCATGACGAAGAAATTGCTAGATTATATAGAGGACACACCGGAGACGTTTCGAATTTTATTAAATGAGAATGGGGATCATGCTTTTGAGAAACGGATTATGAATGTGGCTCATCAATTTGTTATGAGTAACACGAATGATTTAGATGAGGTTGTATCTGATTACTACAGTACCTACATTATCAGCGGGGCGATTCACGTTATTAAAGCTTGGATCGCTGCTGGTCGACCAGAAAGTACAGAAGACATGGCCGACTTAATTCACGCTTTTGCAAATGGAGGAGCATTAGAAGGTTAGCAATTTAAAGGGGTAACTATCTCAATTTCTAGCTATTTATGAGATAAATCCCCGAATTAATGAGATAACTCGAGCGAGTTATCTCATTAATTCCACTAATTATTTAAAAAATAAAGGAAATGGCTAATCTCAAGATAGAGTCCATATAATTGTGTAAAAAGGGTCATTTTCCTCTCCACATGGTACAATGTTTTCAACCACAAAAACGATTACCAGGAGGAGAGTACTCATGACCCAACTTAAGTTTAGCGCAAATATTGAAGATTTGAAAGAAAAAGTAATGGGCTCAGACCTAGAAACGATGGTGAAATCAACGATTGTGTTGATTTTGAATGAATGTATGGAACAGGAGCGTGAGGACTACTTACAGGCTGCTGCTTACGAACGGACAACGGAACGTGTCGATTATCGAAATGGCTACTATGAACGCGAATTGATCATGAGTTTGGGATCTATTAAATTGACTGTTCCACGAACGCGATTCGGTGATTTCTCACCTTCTATTTTTGAGCGATACGCTCGCTATGACCAAGCGTTTGTGATGTCGATGTTAGAGATGTTTGTGAATGGGGTTTCAACACGTAAGGTGACGAAAATCGTTAATACGTTATGTGGTGAAACCGTTTCGAAATCCTTTGTATCGAATTTAACGAAAAAATTAGACCCCATTGTGAATGAATGGGCTCAACGCCCATTGCACACTTTAACGTTAGATTTTGTGTTTGTCGACGCTCTTTATATCAAAGTAAGAGAAAACCAAAAAGTGGTCTCCAAGGCAGTTTATATAGCCATCGCATTAGATGATGAAGGCTATCGGCATATATTAGGGCTTCACATTAGTCATTCGGAGAATGAGGAGGCTTGGCAAACATTTTTTCAGCAGCTAATTGGAAGAGGGGTATCATCACCTAAGTTGGTTGTTTCAGATGCTCATAACGGCTTAGTAAATGCGATTCAAAAGTCTTTTATAGGGACGTCATGGCAACGTTGCACCGTTCATTTCAAACGAAATATCATCGTCAAAATGCCTAAAGAAGGCAAAAAAGAAGCCATTAAGTTATTGAAACAAATATTTGATGCCTCGTCGCAAAAGGAAGCACGACAACTTAGAGATCAGTTTCTCGATGACTATGGTGATCAACCATCATTTCAAAAGGCTTGTAAGGTTTTAGATGAAGGGTTTGAAGACGCGATTCAATATCTAGGCGATGCCATTCCTGAAAACTTTAAAACACATGTTAGAAGTACAAACTCATTAGAACGTTTAAACCAAGAAGTTCGAAGACGAGAAAAAATCATTCGTATTTTTCCGAACACACAATCAGCCTTCCGTCTGGTTGGGGCAACATTAATGGCGTATGAAGAAATCATCAAACATAATCCTAAAAAATTTAGGATCTGGGAAAACAAATGAAATGACGCGATGAGGTGGAGATGGCTCGTCCCTCACCATCTCCACCTCATCGCGATAACACATAAATAATCAATGACAAGAGTTGAATTTCATTGCCATGTATTTTACACATAATTATGGACTTGACTAATCTCAAGGTGTCAGCTGTCGATTATTACCGAAATTATGTTAAAATGTCCTTTGGTTCAATTGAAGGAGGACTTATAAATTGTTTAAAGTTATACAATGGTTTATCTTTTTACTCGCCAATGCTGTCGCGATTCCGATTGTCATTGGTTCTATTTTTGATATGGACACGACTGCTATTATGCAGCTTATGCAACGAACATTTTTCATTGTCGGAATTGCTGGTTTTCTTCAAGGACTAATCGGTCATAAACTGCCGATCGTCGACGGACCTGCTGGATTATGGGTTTCTACGTTTTCCGTTTTTGCCATTAGTGTTGGTACAACTGGACAAGCAGGCGTCGAAGCTTTTCGTTTACTTGAAGCGGCGATGATTTTAACTGGTGCGTTCTTAATGGCATTTGGTTTATTTAAAGTCTCTGGCAAAGTCATCGGATTGTTCACACCACTCGTAACAGGGGTGTTCTTAACTTTACTCACATTTCAACTAAGTGGAACCTTTTTAGAAGGAATGCTTGGGCTTAGCAGTCAAGCAACACAGATTAATTCCGGTCAATTTGCGATTGCTATGGTGACATTCAGCTCGGTCTTAATTCTATCGATCTTTTTCACAGGCTGGATGAAGAGCTATGCGGTTTTACTTGGTATTTCGCTTGGATGGTTATTATTTGTTATCTTTTTCGGTGCTGGTGATATGCTGGCTAGTCAGGCGCCAATCATGCAAATGCCAGAAATGTTCGCTTGGGGTGTTCCGAAGTTTGAATGGAGTGTGGTTCCAATCGCGATATTAACGGCATTCATTTTGCTTTCGAATATTGTTGCTGCTCTGTCAGCTACTTCTGACGTTATTGATGGCCATTCGAATTTCAGTCAAACACAGATGAATCGAGGTAGCTTTACGCTCGGTATTAATCATGGTATTTCGGGGATGTTTTCCGGTGTGGCAGTTGTTCCACTAGCATCAACAGCTGGATTTATTCAATTGACAGGCCAAACGAAAAAAGGCCCGTTCATTTGGGCCTCGGCATTATTAATGATTGTATCATTCTTCCCGGTCGTTATAGCCTTTTTAGCGATGATTCCGTCGCCGATTGCCAATGCGGCTTTACTTGCAACATTCGTACAATTAATGGGACTAGGTTTAAGAAACTTATTCGCAGAACCTCTATACGAGCGTCGTATGACCATTATTACCGTTTCGATGTTACTGGGTGGAGGCCTAATGTTTATTCCACCTGAAAGTTTCGCTCATTTACCTGAAACGGTTAAGCAAGTTGTTAGTAATGGATTATTAGTCGGTACGATCATAGCCGTGATTCTCGAAAAGATCTGGAAAACAAGTAAATAATAAAAATTAATCGTCAATTCTATGATTGGCGATTTTTTGTTAATGATCAGCATATAATGAAAATAATCCTTGTATAATCCTCAAATGTTTAACAATCCGTGTTAAACTATTTCTAACAATTATAAAGGTGGAAAATTAATGGGGGAGAAGAGGGATAAGTACATAGGATTCGTTGTTTTAACCGGTTTTATTATTGCTGTTCTATTCATCACGGGCACTATCAGCACATGGGTATCTGGCATGCAATTTGTGATTACGAAAGATGACGTCAAACCCTATTCGAATGAACTTGATTCTACGTTTCAGACGACATTTAAAAAAGGATTTCAGCTAGGCGAATTAGACAAACAGTTAGTCCTATATGACGATTTGAGCCTACAGTTAAAAACGATTGAACAAGATGATGATCAGATTGTCTTTACATTTGAATCTCAAGGTACATATGGAGCTAACTCAGCAGAAATTATATCAGTAGCCGATCAGGGACAAGATGAAAACTTCGCTAAGATTAAATTGATATCAGATGACTCGCAAGTCGAACTTAAGCCAAAGACGAATCATGGCGTTAATCACCGTAAAGGGGATCAAGTGACCTATATATTATCCCGAAAGAAATTTGAACCATTCCAATTCAAGACAACAACGCTCATGATGGATGATCTCTATTTAACGAAATGGATTAACTTTAAAGAATTAATTCGTGGACTATAATCGAATTAATGTCTAGGCTACTGGGTGATAATCTGTTGTTTTTACGGAATGATTAAATAATAAGCTGGTTTCAATGACCAATAATAGCACTAGCATCCATGGCAAAGTTTGAATAAGTAAGTTTTGAATAATTGCAAGCAAACCATCCACTTCAACCAATGAAGTTAATACGTAGAGCATGCCAAATGTGAAGTTTCGAGCCCACTGACTGACATGATATTGGCCAAGCCCTTTAACTAGACCATATTGTTTATAACGTTCATGAATTCGTATTAGTTCAATCACCTCCACGATGATGAACCAGAGCAGAGCCCAGGTCCACATCATAACGACTTCATAACTAGGAAACGCACCACTAATGAAAATAGCGACTCCGGAAATAGACATGACACCATGTATGATGCAATTAGTATTCGACCAATGATCTGCAATATTTAATTGTTGAGGTCGTGCATATTTATAAATCATCATCAAAAAGGAAATCATATAAAACACAAAGCCGATGACAATCAATGTTTGGCTTAAGATAATTGGCCATATGTCAGGTATTAAATGAGTGTACATCATGACGATGGATTGTGTACTGACTGTACTCAAAAAAAGTATACCGTGGACTTTATAGAGATATTTTTCTCGCCAAATACGAATGAATTGCCTCACGACCAGACCAACATAGCCCCCCCCACACATGACGGTGTTAAGCAATGCAAGCGGTATAACGACTACTTCCCAATCTGGTAGCCATAATACAATGACATTACACACAATAGAAGTGCCTGCAATCCATGTACCAATTGCAAAGCTATTAATTGGGTCTGATAGATGAATTTGAATAAACTGCTTATGGATGACTGACTTTGTAATGGCTAGGGATGTAAGAAGCCATATGAGGATCAATGTGACTACAAATAAATGACGTAGCCATAAACTCACATCGAAGAATAACAGAATGCCATACAAAAATACGCCGACCCCCATGACAACTGCCCCCCGATGCTGTTGGAGCTGATTGTAGGCGAATAATTTTATTTTGAAATATGAACCATACAACTAATAAGAGTACAATTGTCAAAAACACATTCATGGCGACCACTTCTTTCGCTTTTTCGTTTTCCGAAATTATTATATCAAACTATATTGAATTAAAAAGGTAAGAAAGTTTTTCGAAAAGGTCAAAAAATTAAAGCCTAAAGGTTTAATTTTAAAATTTTTCGAGTTATGATTTAATTAAACTAAAACGAGGTGAGGACTGTGCTAAGGCTAATTATCGCAATACATATAATGTTATTTATGTTATTAATTGGTTGTTCTGAACAAGAATATGAAGTCAGTGTTGATATACAACCGGAAGATGCAGGGGAAGTTACTGGCACAGGCTTATATGAATCCGGTGAAGAAGCTGTTGTATCACTTCAACCTGAGGATGGTTACGAGTTTAGTGGCTGGAGTGAAGAAGGAGAAACAGTTAGTTCAGATTTAGAATATCGGTTCGAAGTTGATCAAGACGTTCAACTACAAGCTTCTTTGGAAGAAACAGTCGAAGATATTGTCGTAGAACATATACTGGATAAAGGTACTGCTATGTCATTGGAAACTGTTGAAAAGATCGAATTTAAAGATGAAAATGTCTCAATTGATAAATCACAACTGCAGCAATCACTTAATCAAGTTTGGGAATCATCAAATGCTCCTGATTTATGGGATGATCAATTTGCTGAGGTAATTGAAGAACATCCTGATGTTAATCAATTGTTTATAAGACATGAAGGATTATCACCTAATCAGGATAAGGTTGCAGTTTCTGTGTTTACATCAGGTGATATTTTTTCCTATACCGTGGTAGGGTACGTCGATTTAGAGACTGAAGAGATTCAGTTTACTAATGTGACCAATCAAGTGGTCTCAGCTCGTGAAAGCATCATATGGTCACCAGAGGGGAATTATTATGTTTACACGACTGTTAATGAAGCACCATCGAACCAACAGGCTTTTGTCGATTCCATTGATGATGGGAATAATATTGTAACAGCTGATTTTTCAACGATTAGCGAAGCAGAACTGTTAAATGTAAATACGATTGAGTGGGAAGATGATCAAGAATCGATCTATATCGATGCAATCGGTCAAGTTGGAAATCGAATTGAAGCAAGGCTGAGTCTAGAATCAGGCGAATTTGAGCAAGAATAACACGGTCTCATCACGAGATCGTGTTTTTTTTGAATAAAGCAATCCTTTTACAACTAAAACTAATAAGACTTCTATTATGATTAAAAGCTTTGAAATGCCATTGTGACAGATTTAAAACTATATAGAAAAAGTTTCTGATTTTTCGCATCAAAATGGTTGATAATAAGCGTTCAGCGTTGTAAGATTTAAGTGCTCGAAGTAATACAACACAATATACATCTTAGTAGTTTTACCTGAACCGACAGACAGAGAAGAGGGAGGGTTTAACGATGAGAATGAATCACGTTATTGCCTACAGCATGGTAATCTTAGGGGCAGCTTTTTGGGGCCTTACGGGGTTATTCGTGCAAAATTTGTACGCCACAGGCTTCACGCCTTGGCAAGTAGTTACTCTACGTTTAACATTTTCCAGCTTGATCCTACTAGTTATGTTAGCCATTCTAGCACGCAGTTATCTTAAAATCCGACTAAAAGACCTACCTTATTTTATCGCACTAGGCGTATTTAGTATTGCCTTTTTCAATTGGTTTTATTTTCAAGTAATGGACCTAGCAACGCTTGCAGTCGCAGTCGTATTCGTGTACTCATCACCAGTGTTTGCAGCGATTATTGCCAAAGTATTATTCCAAGAAGCGCTAACCAAGCAAAAACTCGTTGCAATTTCGCTAACGATTTTAGGGAGTGCGTTTGCGATTGAATTCCTACCATTAGGAGATTTTGCCTTAACATTGCAAACTATTTTATTTGGACTGTTAGCAGGCTTTTTCTGTTCAACGTATAGCTTGCTCGGTAAAAACGTTAGTCGTTGGTACCATCCATTTACCATTACTTTTTACGCAATGGCCGGTGGAACAGTGTTTTTAATCCCGACAAGTGGTATTTGGGAAAATGCTTCTGCCTTTGCAAATGGTGATGTGTGGCTTAACATCTTAGGAATTGTTGTCATATCAACTGTCGTAGCTTACTTGCTCTATACGACTGGTCTGGCTTATATTGAATCAAGCAAAGCAACGATTCTTTCATCCGTAGAAATTATTGTCGCCATTTCAGTGAGTGTCATCGTATTTAACGAAGCCTTAACAGGTTACCAACTATTAGGGTTTGGACTACTGTTTATATCGTTATTCTTAACGGTATTTTCACTGAAAAAGTTGAAAAGATACAAGTTCCGAAAAATGCGTGGCCAAAAGCAACATTGGCCAACGGAAACGCATCATATGACCGAAAAACCCTCATGGTAACATGAGGGTTTTTCTATGTGCTTTGAAGTTTTTATTTTTGAAATAATTCCTCGAATTTATCTCAAAAATAAAAAAGAAGGTTCATCTAGACGAACCTTCGATCAAATCAATTCTATCAATAAGAAGAGGATTTAGCATGACGATCTTTATCTAATAGAAATTCTATTAATGCGATCGCAACTGCTAAAGTCAGCAAAGCGACTTCGGTTAAGGCGACTGAACTCATTACTAAATTCATCACCGATAAACTCAAAATATTAGAAAATATATCTAAACCAATCGTGATGAAAGATGAGAAGGATCGGCTATCTGTACTTGCAGATAATATGGCCGCTAATGGATTAAAGAATAGATCGAAAATAAACCCTATCAAGAAGTAGCCTGCCACAAATCCAATTAATCCCCACACTGAATGATACTGCACCCCGAGAAGCTCGAAAGTACCAGCCATCGTTAAAAAGTAGACGCCAATAACCGAACTTAAAATAATGATGACAAATAAACCCATTCCGACCCATAATCCAACTCGTTTAAAATGTTTTGAATGATCTACCATAACCTTGAACTCCTCAATAATGTCTTAGTCGTTTTGACGCCGAAATAACTGGAAAAGCATATAAATGAAACCGCCTGCTGCAATCAGTGCTAAATAGGTGGTCGTATAACGAAAAGATAATAGAATTGTATCCATCAAATAAATCTCACTACAATATTCAACTGTTTCAGGCTTGAATATGAACAAGGGTCGACAATCAGATAACGGCAAAATCGCTACTTGATTAACAAAAAACAATGAGTATAGAGCTGATACGGATAAAATCATCAATAAAGCAACCATGCCCAATATCAAGAAAAATGTTCGCCAATATCTCATACTGATCCCCCAACGCAACTTTAAGACTAATCTATCATAAGTTGACTAGGATTAGAATCACTATTCTAAAATTTTCCTTATTTATGCAATAACAGACGACATTAAGGAAACATCATTGATTTAAATGCTAGAAAAGATCATTTTTTATGTTTAAACCGCTCATTTCCTAAATTGCAATAAAAACTCAATACGCTATAATACAAATCGTGCAAAGAAAAAGATGCACATCAATCGATCAGTTGATAGGGAAATCACTGGACAATAGGAGGGTAGAAGGGGAAGTATTACAATTAAAATTAAATAGGTCGGACTTCAAAAAACTTGCTCAACACATTTGTTTGTGTTGAGCAAGTTTATTAAAAAAGATTATGTCGGATATTTCTCAGCATTCTTCTCAAGTTTCTTCGTTACAATCTCTTCAATATCCAAATCTAAATCCGAAGATAGCATCATTGTATAAATAAGAACATCAGCAATTTCTTCTTGAATATTTTCCATATTGTCTTCCAAAGCTTGCTCACTATTTTTCCACTGAAAATCTTCAAGTAATTCAGCAGCCTCTATTGAAATTGAAACGGCAAGGTCTTTTGGATTATGATATTCTCTCCAATTGCGAGCGTCGCGAAATTCGTTGATGGATTGAATTAGCTGATTAAGATTATTCATGAATATCATTTCCTTTCAATTCGAGTAATCTATTACGTAATTTTGGGTCAGTTGCATAAATGTACAATCCACGAATACCCCGCTTCATTAAGACATTAACTGAATTTAGAATAATTTCTTCTTTGATCCGTTCATTTTCTTCATACGAAAAGTCTTTTCGACGTTGAAATGCGCCTTTGTCTTGATACTGATCTGCATCAACAATTAATCGGTCATTTACTTCGTCGTAAGAAATAGATGGTCCTAATATAACCCCTACATAATTAAGGTCAAAACCTTGTACAGTATAAATTGACCCTACTTCATTAATAGTACCAGCTTCCTCAGCCCATGTCTTATTTTCATCGGTTATGTTCCAAGGCATGTTAATACCATTAGGGTCAACATAGTAAGTCGCTCCGTCTTTCTTATGTTCATAATCAAAAGTAGAGACTATTCTTGATAAACCATATTCATTATTTTTATCATACATAGATTGTTTAAATAATTCAGGGTTATCGAAAATCTTCAAGTCAAAAGAGTCATTTTCATGCGGGATAGATTCTAGCTTTTTCTCAGTAAATTGATTAATCCAGTTTACTATTTCTGGTGATGCATTCATACGTAACTGGTTTTCTAATTTTAGTGTATCAGCTTGATATTGATTGGTTATCTCTTGAAGCAATCTTTCGTTCCAGTAACTTTTAATTTTTAGAACTTGTTTTGGATCAAAGATGACGATAGTCGTGTGACTTCTTTTAATGATTTCATCGAGATGGTTATTGTAACGAAAATTATTATATGAATCTTCTTTAGTTAATAATAAATGCGCTTCATCAACTAAAGTAATATCAGCTTTTTCATTATTTTTATCCATGTTATTTATAAAAGAAGTTGGTTTCTCAAACTGCTTTTTCTTTAAATTAGGTAGACTGTAAGCGATATTTTCATAAGTTTTTAGCATTTCACTATGATTTACGAGTAAATAGTTGTTTGTATTGTAAAGGTTCGAACTCGATTCATTCGCAAAATCTTGCAAAGTGTTGAACAAGGAGCTGAGTAAGACACTTTTCCCTGTACCTGAATCTCCTTCAACAATAAGTACATTTTGTCCTGATTGTTTTGACTTAGCTTTACAAAAATCGATAATTTGTTTTTTAACTTCTACTTGTTCATCAGTCAATTCTTTAAAAGGAGATAGTTTAAAAATGTCTTTGTTTTGTAGGTCTTCAATGGATTCTTGTGCGATATTATGCTCACGTAACTTTTCCCATATATTCCGGAAAATATGATGGTTGTAGAGTTCTTTCTGAAAGTAATTATGTGTCCGCTTTATGGTTGTCTGACTCACATTTTGTAACTTATATCGATTATCAGCAATGAAGTAATTAATTAAATTAGTCTCAATATTATATGTAGCTGATTGATTGAATTTCTCATGTCCGATGAGAATTGTTTGTTCATGAATTTTACGTTCTGGGTCATTTAAGTGACTTTGCAGACGTTTATTGGCATGAGCTGTTTGACCAATATATGCGGTTGGATTCTTTTTGTTGTTAAATAATATATAAACAATTGGATAGTCATTTAAATAAATCGTTTGGAAGTTCTGTAATTCTGATTGATTAAATGCTCGTGTTTCAAATACTAGGTCACTCATATGGTTCTTCACCCTATTGTTGAATTTTGTTATATCTTAACATAGTTGGAGAGAAATACTGAATATTTTATTCAGTAGAGCGCAAGAAAGATAGTGCCAATTGGAATATGTTAAAATGTAGTAAATAATTATTTAATCAACCCCAAAAGGAGGCTACACATGGATGTTAAATTCCCAATCGGTCAATTAGAATTGCCTGAAACTATAACGTTAGATCATATCCATGAATGGATGAAAGATATTGAGACTTATACGAACAGGTTAAGAGAAACAGTGGAGGGTTTAAGTGAATCAGACTTAGAGAAAACGTATCGTGAAGGTAGTTATAATGTCCGTCAGTTGGTGCATCATATTGCTGACTCCCAGTTGAATATGTATCAACGACTAAAGATGGTTTTAACGGACAATAATCCGACTGTGCCTGCATTTGACCAAGATGAGTGGGCCGTGCAGCCAGATACTAAGCTATCTGTTGAAAGTTCGATTAAAATGTTAGAGGGTATTAATGAACGGATTGTTGCTCTGGGTAAGAGTATTAGTGAAGACGAGTTATCTAGAGTTTTCACCCGTGCGGATGAGGGTGAAATTTCAGTTGCGACTAAGCTAGCGAAGTTATCGTGGCATGAGGAGCATCATTTAGAGCATATAAAGATTGCGTTAGGAAATTAAATGGGTTCATAGTTCATTTCGATAATGCTTAAAATTTTCTAAGCTATGATGAAACCGGCTATCTACTTGATGGCCGGTTTTTCATAGATATAAAAAATACGCCCAACCGATCGGATATCAGTTGGACGCATTTGCCTAGTGACTCCGGCTGGATTCGAACCAGCGACCCCTTGCCTGTCAAGCAAGTGCTCTCCCACTGAGCTACGGAGTCTTGTTGTTGAATTGTCACCGACGTTTTGTCGACAAGTACTAATATAATAGCTTATAATATGAATGTCAACACTTTTTGATGAGTTGGAGGTAAAATTTTATGTTACCGCGCATTTTAACTTATTTATTAATTGGTTTAGCTGTGGTTGGTGTTTTTGCGTTTGTATTTCCGCAGTATTTAAATTTTGTATGGATCGGATTATCGGCGCTTTTCGTCGTCGGACTAGCCGTTATGGTTTACATATATAGTAAGCGTGTTTTCACCTTAATGAAAGAAATGAAAAAACAGTAGGCTTAGGTTAAGAATAGGGGGAGGTTATTATGGGGACGTACGTGTTTGTTTATGGTACGCTTCGTTATGGTGAACGGAATCACAGAATAATAGCCGAAGAGAAATTAATAGCCTATCAAGCTTCAATTCAAGGTAGAATGGTGGATACTGAATTAGGATTTCCTGCGGTGGTATTGGACGATTCATCTTGGGTCTATGGTGAGGTGTATGAAGTATCTGAGGAAACGCTGATAAAAATTAATGCGCTTGAAGGGTATGAGCCGAAACAGGATCCTTATTATGAACGTGTTCAGGTCGAGGTGAAGACAGATTATGGCTTTTTAAATGCATATACATATTATATGGTAGCCCACCAAGTTAAGGAATGGTCCACGATTGCATCAGGTGATTGGCGATTAGAATCTATCCTTAATCGATTTAGGCCTTATTATTTTGCCTATGGGTCTTGTATGGATACCGAAAGAATTGAACAGGCTGGTGTGCTATCTGAGTTTGATCGAATGGGGAGAGGTCAGTTGAGTGGTTTTGAGTTACAATTTACCACTCATTTACCAGATGGTGGTCGAGCAGATATTGTTGAAGCTGATGACATGGTTGAAGGGATTGTTTATCAGGTTACGATGTGGGCAATACATTATTTGTATGAACGTGAAGGTGTAAATGTGGGCAGGTACCGTCCAGCTGTCGTGGATGTCGAGTTTAACGGTGAGTTGCACTCTATGCTGACGTTTATTGTGATTGATAAACAAGAAGAGTTGGCCCCACCTGATCATTACTTACGGGAAATTTTACGCGGTGCTTCACCAGATGTCAGCTCCTCTTATTTGGCAAAAGTGCATGAACGAGCAGCTTTATTACGACAACCTGATGAGATGGGTGTAGAAGGGGAATTGTGATGTTTTTTATTTATATATTGCGTTGCTGTGATGGGTCTCTATATACAGGGTATACGAATGATGTCGAAGCGCGAGTTGCTAAACATCAGGCGGGTGAAGCGGCAAAATATACCCGGGCCAAGCGACCAGTTGAATTAGTGTATCAAGAATCGTTTCAAACGAAATCTGAAGCTATGCGAAGAGAAGCAGCGATTAAACAATTACATAAGCAGGCGAAGGAAGAGATCGTTCGCACTGCCGTGATGAATATAGAGTGAACCTGTTAGGTGCAGGTTCTTTTTTTATGGCTCAATTAATTTTTTAAATAATTTTGGGTCATTATGAGTTCATTTATACAAGTGATCTCATAATTGATTGGGTTTATCTTCCAATGAGATTGATTATCTCACAAATGGTAGAAGTTATCTCACAAATGGCGGTTGTTATTTTACAAATTGAGATGATTGTCTCACAAATTGCTGGGATTATCTCATAAATAGAGATGATTGTTTCATAATTGAAAGGCTTTATTTAATAATTAGACGAGTGAACAAAATAAAAAGCATTGGGGCCTCGCCCCAATGCTTTCATTAATCAATTATTCTTCTAAATCAAATTCACCTAGTACCCAACCTTCTTCTTTATCTCCTTTGCCAACAAAGACGACAAAGTTGTAACCATCAGAAGGTAAGATTGTAGGTAATTGAGGCAAGATAGGACTCGCATCAATTGTGAAGTTGTGCTCGCCTGCGTCATGAGCACCTGCTTGAGCAATGACTGCTCCAGCTGATAATCCTGAATCGTAAATCGCAAAATCGACGTACTCAATATCGTAATTGAATCCAAGTGTGACATCGAAAATGCCTTGGTCTAATGTGAAGTCTCCATATGCCATGAGGTCGTCAATTTCGAATACATCATATGGATCTTGGACGAATAGGACGGTAGGAATTTCGATTGTTTCATTATCGTCTTTCAACGTAAATAATCCTTCATAATATCCGCCATCAAGTTTTCCAGCATCGACTTGAACGTTCATGTTTACTTTTTGTGTGCCGCCAGCTTTAACATTTAAGTTATTGCTTGTCTTCACTTTGATGTGATCATTGCCATCAAATAAGGTCACGTCCATATCGTAGCGTTTACGCTCATTAGATAGGTTTTCAATTTCAAAATGCTGACGTTCAACTTCTTTACCGTTGTCTTTTTCAAATGTACCGAAAGAATATGAACCTGGTGCCATCAGTGTATCTGTCGTAATCGCTTCAGGAATACGGATACTACCAGCACCTTGTGTATTGTTCGGGTAGCGCTCACCACTTAAATCTTCGAGTGGTTCAGCTGTGTTCATTAGGGCACCTTTCACTTCATCGACATCCCAGTCTTCATGTGCTTGAACAACTAATGCTGCTGCTCCCGCGACATGAGGAGCTGCCATACTTGTACCAGACATCGCCGCATAAGCATGTGGCATGGCATCATTATGGGTTGGAACAGTACTAATAACATTAACCCCTGGTGCACTAACATCAGGTTTAATCATCCATGTATCTGTTACAGGGCCTCGAGAAGAGAAGTCTGCGATGGTCTCACCTGACATTCCATCTTCTTCAATATTAAAAGTGACTGTGTTTTCTCCAGCTTCTACTGAATCAACTAAAGCAGCACCGTCAGCCTTAGACATTTTAATGGTAGGTACAGCCATGTTACCAACACGTGGTTGTGTACCTTCAACATTATTATAAATCACCATACCGACGGCACCTGCCGCGGCAACGTTTTCAGCTTTATCAACGAATGGATATTCACCACGTTCGACTAAAGCTATTTTCCCTTCTAAGTCAACTTCAGCCACTTCGTCAGCTGAACCTAATCCAGCTTGTGCTAATTCATATTCACCTTCATTCAATGCTTGAAGAGCTTCAGATGAAGGTGTGCCCATCACATCTGCACTATCAGCACTTAATCCATTCACATCGATTCCGACGTTATAAAGCATATATGGCAGTTCACTTGCTCCAACAGATATAGCTTCACGGCTTGTACCTGGTGAGCCAACTGTCCAATCGCTTGGACCACTATTACCGTTTGAAGAAACAGCAACAACTCCGTCTTGCATAGCGTTATCAAGTGCTAGAGACGTCGCAAAGTCTGGATCATTATTCGTATTACCTAAAGATAAATTCATGACATCGACGCCATCTTCAACGGCGCGTTCAATCCCTGCAATGACGTTATCTGTTGTACCACTACCACCTGGACCTAATACGCGGTAACCAAGTATATCAGCTTCGGGTGCAACACCTTGAATAAGTCCATTAGCGGCAATCGTCCCAGCTACGTGTGAACCATGATTAGTGACTTCACCTTGTTCAGGTTGTGTTTCTTGTGGGTCTTCATCTTGATCGACAAAGTCATAGCCCTTATAGTCACCAAAGGCATGATTAAGGTCTGGGTGTGTGTAATCGACACCTGTGTCAATAACCCCGACTGTCACACCTTCACCTGTGTAACCAAGATCTTCCCATACATCAGGAGCACCGATATGAGGCGCAGTATCAATCATTTCAGGTGATACTTCATCTTGGCTAAAAGATTGTTCATCAACTTTCGTTACTTCGTGTTTAACGTTTGGATAAACAGCTTCAACTCCGTTAACAGCAGCGATTGCTCTAATATCGCTTTGTTTAACTTCAAGTGAAAAACCGCTAAAGACGTAATCATATTCTCGGTTAACCTTGCTAGATTCTGAAATTGATTGGATGTGATCAATAACAGAACCACGTTCTTCTTTTAACGTATCACGATCAACGGATGTATTTTGATGTTTACCTTCTAAGACCGAAGGAGAGGTCATCTCAACAATAACTGTAACGGCCTCATCAGACTCATAATCAAACTCACCGTGAATGGTTCCGGTCTTTTGTAGTTCGCTACTTGCTTCACTTGTGTCTTGATGCTTGTCGTTACTTTTGTTTTTACCTTTACCCTTTGCTTCAGCATAATCTGTAGACATAATGAATACACTGAGAGCCAGTAAAAAGGCGGTAACCCCTAATAAAAACTTGCGTAACCTTCTCGACATTCAATTCCCTCCTAAGATTTATTGTTTCGCCATATGGCGCACAACTTAACTATTCCATAGTCGCCATCAAATTCCCTTGCGACTATATAACTAATATTTAGAAAATTTGAACAATAGATGTTTTAGCATGTGTGTGAGTGGGAATAGAAAATGGTGAGGGAAAAATCGAATAGGTCATTCGAACGTTGAATTCGGGGTGAATAGTCAATTTACACAAGGTAATGAGAAGAGGTTGGTGCTTTAGACCTAAAAAATACTCCCGCTCTATAAGCGAGAGTATCTCATAAGTTATTCCGCTTCGACCCATTCATCAGCCCACGACTGGATTTGATTAAGCGCTGGCTTAAGAGAATGGCCTTTATCCGTTAAGGAATATTCGATCCGCACAGGCGTTTCGTCGTGAACAGTGCGCGTCACCATTCCTTCTTTCTCTAAATCTTTTAGGCGTTCTGATAAAACGCGTCCACTGACACCAATGGCGGACTCTATTTCACAAAAACGCTGAGAGCCTTCTAATAGTTGAAAAATAATTAAAGAAGTCCAGCGTTTGTTCATAATGGATAAAGCTTTTTCGAATTTCGGGCAAATCGTTTGATCCATATGCGATCACCTCTTGCTTACATTATAACCAATTTGTTGACGATTGAAAATCATTTTACTTACTTGACTTTATTAAATTATTTGTGTATAGTTAGTTACATAAAGTAAGTAACATATTTTGAGGAGGCTATTTTTATGGCACAAGTATCACTAGACAAAGTACACAGCTCGATTGATTTCCAGGTCAAACACATGATGGTATCTAAAGCGAAAGGTGAATTCCAAAACTTCGATGTAGAAGTAAGTGGTAATCCTAGAGATTTAGACACAGTTAATGCGAAAGCAACTGTTTATGTAGATTCAATTGAAACAAATCAAGAAGATCGTAACGGTCACTTAAAATCAGAAGACTTCTTCGATGTAGAAAATTATCCAACGATCACTGTTCAGTCTAAATCATTTAATAAAGTCGCTGATTCAGAATATGAAATGGTGGCAGATGTTACGATTAAAGACGTGACAAATGAGGAAACATTCAAAGTAGAAGCAAATGGTGTTGCAAAAGATCCGATGGGTGGTAACATGGTTGCTGGTTTTGATATTGAAGGTAAAGTTAACCGTGAAGATTATGGCCTGACGTGGAACGCACCACTTGAAACAGGTGGCGTATTAATTGGTAAAGAAGTCAAAGTTCAAGCAGCACTTGAATTTGTAATTGAAGAATAAAGTTATTTTAAGAGAGGCCACGGTCTCTCTTTTTTTTGGTTAAGTTTAATGTTATGTGAGATAGATAGTGCTGTGCCTGGTCGCGTTCATGGTTCTAGAGTCTTATCTTAGTTGATTCTAATATCATTTCTATTACATAATCAATTAAAATCACCGAAATAAAATAGTGACCAAAACGTTATTTTTAATGATTAAGTCATGCACAATCAGTCCTTTTATTTTATAATGGAATGAAGAATTAGTTTAAGGAGGGGCAGTTATGCAGAAGCAAGTTATTCAGTTTTTAAAAGATAATCGTGAACGTCACCTGGAGGAACTTCAAGATTTTTTGAAAATACCAAGTATTAGTTCATTATCTGAACACAAGGAAGATACATTGCGCGGTGCTCAGTGGGTAGAACAAGAGCTTCATAATATTGGTTTCCAAGAAGCTAAAATTATGGAGACAGACGGTCACCCTGTTGTTTATGGTGAATACATAGCAGATGGTAATGCGCCGACCGTTTTAGTTTACGGTCATTATGACGTACAACCAGTTGACCCTGTCCATTTATGGGATTCGGAGCCGTTTGAACCAACAATTCGTGATGAGAAAATTTATGCACGTGGCGCGACTGATGATAAAGGACAAGTCTTTATGCATTTGAAAGTGATGGAGGCTGTCATTAACCAAGATGATGCGCCACCTGTAAACTTCAAAGTATTAATTGAAGGTGAAGAGGAGATCGGTAGCCCAAATTTACCGAAGTTTGCGGATGAGCATGCTAATCAACTTAATGCTGACCTTGTAATTGTGTCTGATTCGGCCTTAGTAGAAAAAGGAAAACCGACGATCACGTACGGTTTGCGTGGTCTAGCAGGTATTCAAATTGATGTTGAAGGGGCGAATAGTGATCTCCATTCAGGTGAATATGGTGGAGGCGTCGTAAACCCAATTCATGCGCTTGTTAAAATCGTGGATTCGTTCCGTGATGATAATAATTTCATTCAAGTAGAAGATTTTTACCGCGATATTCCTGAATTAACGCAAGATGAGCGTGATGCGTTAGCGCGCGTGTCAGTTGATGAAGAGCAGTTAAAAGATGACCTTGGTGTTCCAGCTTTAGATGGTGAAGCGGGTTATTCTTATGTTGAGCGCACCTCTGTCCGTCCAACTTTAGAAGTTAACGGTATTTATGGTGGATTCCAAGGGGAAGGCATCAAGACAGTGTTACCAAATCAAGCAACGGCTAAGATCACTTGTCGTTTGGTACCTGACCAGGATCCAGAACATATTGTTCAACAACTGACGAAACATGTTCATGCTCAGGCTCCAGTGGGTGTGAATGTGAGTGTGACACCATTTGATAAAGGTAAGCCATATGTGACACCATTTGATCATCCTGTTATTCAGAAAGCGGCTCAAGCCTACGAAACGGTTTATCAAAATGATACGGCTTATGTTCGTGGAGGAGGATCGATTCCGATTGTAGCTGAATTGGATCGTATCTTGAATGTACCCGTGGTGCTAATGGGCTTTGGTTTACCAGATGAAAATCTACACGCACCGAATGAACATTTCCACTTAGAAAACTTCGACCAAGGTATGGAAACACTCGTCCATTACATGTATTTGTTAGGTGAACAATAAGATGAAAGCTCGGCCAGAATCCTGGCCGAGCTTTCTTTATTAAATGGGGGAAAAATTTGTCTATTTCACAACTTTCATGATTAAACTTAAGATTGCAACAAAGATCAGTGCGCCAACAATGGCAGGGAATACAGCAATCCCCATGACTTCAGGGCCAATTGTTCCAAATAGATTATGACCAATCCAAGCGCCAACAAAGCCACTCACGATATTTCCGATAATTCCACCAGGTGTGCCACCAATCAGCATACCGCCAATCCAACCGATTAGGCCGCCGACAATTATAAATAATATAAGTTCTAACATCTGAACAGCACTCCTTTCTTCTTTTATTCAAACATTACCCTTTTTTAATGTTCTATTAAACATTAAGGATTTAGATGCAAAATGATGTAAATTTTATGACGTTAAAGCGTTTATCTTTTTATGAGTGTGCTTGTTAGTTTTTAAGCCTATTTATATACTGAAAATTAAGAAAATATAAAAAGGGGTGTTTGAATGCGACGCACAGCTGAACCGTATAAAATAAAGGCGGTCGAACCACTGACGATGCTTAACCGCGAAGAACGAGAGGAAGCGTTGAAACGAGCAGGTTACAATACATTTTTACTTGATAGTGAAGATGTTTATATTGACTTGTTAACAGATAGCGGTACGAATGCGATGAGCGATAAACAGTGGGGCGCGCTGATGATGGGTGATGAAGCGTACGCCGGAAGTAAAAGTTGGTACAAGCTAGAACATGCGGTGCAAGATTTATTTGGCTATGATTATGTGATTCCGACCCATCAAGGTCGCGGGGCTGAGAATTTATTATCACAGATGAAAATTCAGCCTGGAGATTACGTTCCTGGTAACATGTACTTTACGACAACTCGTGCTCACCAAGAAATGAATGGTGGTACATTTGTAGATGTCATTATTGATGAGGCACATGATCCTTCAGCTGAGCTTGATTTTAAAGGTAATGTAAATCTTGTGAAATTAGAAGAATTAATTGATGAGGTCGGAGCTGATAAAATCCCTTATGTCTGTGTCGCTGTGACGGTCAACATGGCAGGGGGCCAACCAGTTAGCTTAGCGAATTTGAAAGAGACTTATACCTTATGCCAAGAGCATGGAATTGACGTTATGTTCGATGCGACCCGTTGCGTTGAAAATGCTTATTTTATCCAAGAAAGAGAAGAGGGCCAACAAAACCGCCCGATTAAAGATATTGTCCGTGACATGTTCAAATTCTCTGATGGCTGCACCATGAGTGGTAAGAAGGACCCGCTAGTTAATATTGGTGGTTTCCTAGCGATGAATGATTTTGATTTATATACACGAGCTCGTGAGTTAGTTGTCGTATATGAAGGGATGCCGTCTTATGGTGGAATGGCTGGCCGTGATATGGAAGCGATGGCTCAAGGGATGTACGAATCGATGGATGATGCTTATATTGAGCATCGGATTAAGCAAGTTCGTTATTTAGGCGAACAATTAATGGAAGCAGGCGTTCCGATTGTCCGTCCAATTGGTGGTCATGCTGTATATTTAGATGCTAAAGCATTTTTAAGTCATTTAGACCGGGAAATGTTCCCATCACAATCACTAGCAGCAGCGCTTTATCTTGATTCAGGTGTTCGTTCGATGGAGCGGGGCATTGTTTCGGCTGGGCGTAATAAAGAAACCGGGGAACATAATGTACCGAAACTAGAAATGGTAAGACTAACAATCCCTAGACGCGTCTATACCAATAGCCATATGGATGTTGTCGCTGATTCAGTGATTAATCTTTATAATAAAAGAGAACAAATCAAAGGCTTATCAATGGATTATGAACCGCCAACATTACGCTTCTTTAACGCCCGTTTTTCGCCGTTAAAAAGTACATTAATCGCAAATGAATCGTGATTAGCTAATTATCTTTGAATGCTGAATTTGATTATAACTTATGAAAAGTGTCGGTTTACTTAAGCCGACACTTTTTTATCAAATATCGCAATATTCTGAATTGACGGTTTTCACTAAATCCATCTATAATAAAAGAACAGATAGGAGAGAAGGTGAGAACATGGGCGTGTCAATGCGTGATGTGCTTAATCTAGATATTATGAATGAAGCGGTTGTTCATACTGGTGAAACAGAACTTGATCAACGTGACATTGAATGGATATCAGTCATTGAGATTCCGGTTGAAAATTTTGTACGTAAGCATGAATTTGTTCTGTCGACAGGGATTGGTTGTGAGGATCACCCTTCAATATTTCGTTCCTTTGTTCAAGATATTATTGATTCAGGGGCAACAGCTTTAATGATTGCAACTGGCCGCTATGTATCTGCTATACCTCAAGAGGTACTGAAGCTTGCGCAAGAACACGATTTCACGTTAATCGAAGTCTCATGGCAAACGCGTTTCTCTGATATTATTCATCGCGTAATTCAACTAATCAATGAAGAAAATGAGTCCAATCGTAATCGAGTTGAAGCTTTGCGCCAAGCACTAGTGACGAGTGTGTTGAATGGCTGTACATTGGAGGAGTTAATGAACCAATTATATCATGCCATTGAAATTCCTGTTGCGATCAGTGATGATGAGAAGAATATTCGTGCTAATTGTGATTTTGATGCTGATGTGATTGCTGCTCTAAATGGCGAACGCGATATAGCTGTGGAACAACTTGTCCGTCCTGACTTACCTCTAACTGAACATCCACTATATCACCATTTGAATCAATACTTAGTCGGTGAGAAAACATGTTATGAGTTAACGATTTTTTCAAATAATAAGAAGCAAGGTTATTTGTTGGTGATGCCGAAATCTGCAGAAGAGTTAAATTGGTTTACCATGCATGCCTTAGAACACGGCTTAACGGCTTGTGCGCTATATTTTTTAACTGAAAACGCTGTTGAAAAGACAGAAATTCGTTTAAAGGATAACTTTGTCTTGCAGTTAGCAAAAGACGATACAGCTCTTGATGCTAAAATGCTGTCTAAAGGGGAATTATTAGGGTATGACTTAACTTTACCTTATGCTTGTATTGTCGGAGATTTTCAATTAAAAGAAATTGAAACGGATTGGGATGATCACTACGATCAACCTGGGCAATCATCGTTACATAGTCTGAACTATTATGTACAGAAAGAAATAACTCATGCTAGTCAGCAGCTCGACCGTAAAACGATGTCCTCATTTGATGAAGGAGAAGTTATTATTTTTTTAGAAATAGACCATTCAGGGTATCAAGAGACGGTTAATCACTTTTTAGATATGGTCGAGCGACGATTGCATGATCAATTAGCTCATGTTTATTTTGCTTGGGGCATTGGTTTACACGCTAATGGGATGCGAGCGTTTTATGAAAGTTATCAAGAAGCACGAACGGCCCTGGATATTCATACAGATGAAGCTGGTTTTGGAGATCGAACGTTTTTTGAAGAGACGAAAGTCAATCGCTTGTTAATGAATGTGGCTGATAACGAAGCTCTAATTGAGATGGTACGGGAAACAGTGAATCCATTAATTGAGTATGATCGTAAACGACAAACGGATCTAATTCATACCTTTATGACGTATCAGAAGTTTAAAGGGAACGTCAGCCAAACATCACGAGCCCTTAATTTACATCGCCAATCGTTATTATATCGTTTGCGTAACATTGAACAATTAACAGGTTTAACGTTAGTTGATGCAGATGATTCGTTTATGCTCGAATTAAGCGTCAGACTGTGGTTGCTAAAGCAATTTAAATAAGAATGGTTGATGAAAAACTTGGCACATGCCAAGTTTTTTTATGTTCTATGAAGTTTTGAAATAAACTCGGCTACTTATTTTAAAAACCAAAGGATTTATCTAATGAATGATAGCGCTTTCAAAAAGTGTATAAATACTTTCCTGAAAACTTCATACACTTTGCACATTATCAAACCAGCTATAACGGGAATACAATAAACATAACAAAACATTTAAAAAATTCAGTCAATTAAAGAAGGGAGGCGTTAATTATGTTGACGTTTGATATTTTAGAATATCAAGAACGACTTAAGAAAACGAAAGCTCGAATGGCAAAACAAGGGGTAGAAGTATTGCTGATAACGGATCCAGCCAATATGAATTATCTATCAGGATATGATGCGTGGTCGTTTTATGTGCATCAAATGTTGATTGTCATGATTGATGAGCCGCAACCAATTTGGGTCGGACGGTTAATGGATGAGAACGGAGCGAAGGCAACAACTTGGATGTATGATGAAAATGTCATGTCTTATCCTGATTACTATGTCAATTCAGAAGTGTATCATCCGATGCAATTTATCGCTGAAATTTTAACTGAAATAGGCCATGGTAATCGCAGAATTGGTGTAGAGATGGATCAATATTATTTCTCTGCTAAAGCTTATATAACATTACTACAGAAATTACCGAATGCGACCTTTATTGATGCGACTTCACTCGTCAATTGGGTTCGTATCGTTAAATCAGATCAAGAACTAGAATATATGCGACGAGCAGGACAAATTTCAGAGCGAGCGATGCAGGCAGGAATTCAAGCGATTCATACAGGAGCAAGAGAAAACGATGCTGCTGCTGAAATTTACTACGAATTGATCAAAGGAACTGAAGAATTTGGAGGCGATTATCCGTCGATTGTGCCGATGATCCCGACAGGTGAAAATACTTCTTCACCCCATTTAACTTGGTCTGATCGTTATTTTGAGGAAGGCAATGCCGTTATTATAGAATTATCTGGTTGTTATGAACGCTATCATGCACCATTAGCAAGGACGATTTCAGTCGGTCATGCGTCCGATCGCTTAGAACGATTAAATCAGATTGTCCAAGAAGGAATTGAAAATGTGCTCGAACGTGCCAAACCAGGTGTTTATCTAGAAGAATTGGAAGAAGCTTGGCGAGAATCAACACGTCGTTATGGCATTGAAAAAGAATCGCGACTTGGCTATGCAGTCGGTTTAAATTACCCGCCTGATTGGGGTGAGCACACAGCAAGTATTCGTAAAGGCGATAAGACGGTGCTTGAACCGAATATGACGTTTCACTTTATTCCAGGGTTATGGTTCGATTCAGATGGGATTGAAATGAGCGAATCCTTTGTTGTAACGAATCAAGGCGCAGAATTGCTGACGAATTATTCGAGAGATTTAATCGTGACGAGCCCATATCACTTTCCAACTAATAGCCAAGGGATTATAAGTTAAACTTAATCCATAGTGATCAAGCGGGTGGCGGCTTTGACACAATGTGAGGTCGCCTTTTTATGAATATATTGAGGAGGGGTTATCATGACAGAATTTAAACCAGCTACAAAAGCTCTTTGGTCAGGTGAGAAAGAACAGTTGTCATACGGTGCAACGCAAGTCCCCGTAGTACACAGTGTTTCATTTGGGTATGATGATATGGATGAATGGAATGCAATTGCAACCGGTAAGCAAGAAGGCCATGTGTATGGTCGTAATACTAATCCAACGACGCAAGCTTTTGAAGATAAAGTAAAAGATTTAGAAGGAGCGGAAGCAGCAACGGCTTTTGCGACAGGTATGGCAGCCATATCTGGAACTCTAAACGCATTTGTACGTCCTGGTGATCGTGTCGTCACGGTCAAAGATACTTACGGGGGCACTAATAAAATTTTTACGGAATTCTTACCTAATACTGGTGTTGAAGTTGTTTTTTGCGAAACTGGTGATCATGAAGAGATGGAACGAGAAATTGCAAAAGGCTGTAAACTTGTGTATTTAGAATCACCGACAAATCCAACGTTAAAACTGATTGATATAGAACGTATGGCAAAAGCGGGTCATGATGTAGGAGCCCTTGTTGTTATTGATGGCACTTTTGCATCGCCAGTCAATCAAAATCCACTCGATTTTGGTGTAGATATCGTCTTGCATAGTGCGACGAAATATCTTGGCGGTCACTCAGATGCATTAGGTGGCATAGTCTGTGGGCCACATCATTTGATCGATCAAGTGTATCATTATCGTGAAATTAACGGGGCGACATTGAATCCGCAGGCAGCGTACTTTTTATTAAGAGGAATGAAAACACTTCATTTAAGGTTAGAAAGACAGAATCAAAATGCGATGCAAGTAGCTAAGTATTTGCAGTCAGTTGAGTGGGTAGAAGATGTTTTTTATCCTGGATTAGAAAGTCACACAGGCCATGACATCGCTAAAAAACAAATGAAAGGTTTCGGCGGTATGCTTAGCTTTTCCGTGAAAGGTGGTTTAGATACAGTATATCAACTGTTACCTCACTTAAAATTAGCTAAGCGTGCAGCAAGTCTTGGTTGTGTTCAAACGATCGTCGGACCACCTGCTTTAACAAGTCATGTGGAATGTACACCAGAAGAACGTGCTGCGATGGGCATTCCTGAAGGTTTAATAAGATATAGTGCAGGCATTGAAGATATTGATGATTTAATTCAAGATTTAGAGCAAGCCTTTGCAAAATTACCTAAAGAGGCTTTAAGTAAATAATCTTTAAGAGGTTGGTTTTCTACACAATTAAAATTTCGCTATGATTAAGTCCGTTATTAAATTGTAATCCGCTATCGGTGGACGCTTTCCGTAGGCACGGCTCGAGCCTTCTCGGCAACTGAAGGAACTTCGGATAAGTGCCGGACGTCCTGTCCGAACGCCGAAGTAACCCACATCCTGTGGGCCTCTGGGGGTCTCGAGACTCGTGCCTTTCCTGTGACGGCCCGGACGGCCTAATGTCGACGTTGGTCACAGGACGTGACCGAACTTAGTCGACCAGGAGTCGCCACCTTCGCTACTTACAATTTAACAACTCAGTGCTAAATTAGTTGAAAACAAGAACCAATCTTTAACAAATCCAAAATCATAAGTACTTTTTTAGGTGAGAAGGACATTTAAAAACAATGCCTTCTCATTTTTTAATGATTTTATTGAACAAACATGCTTCTTTTTCCAAAATCCACCCAGTATCATCTCCTAACAAGCGCACAAGCTATGAATGCAACAGAGAAGAAAGGAGGTATGCTAAAGATGCGAGTAACGAAGTGGTTGATCGGTGTAATGGCAATTATGCTTTTATTAACGGCTTGCCAAGAAGAGTCTGAACCGAATGATAATGTCAATGATGGTACAAACATGACCGATATTGGATTCACAGGTGATGGGAACGGTAATAATCAGGCAGATCGCGACACGTCAGACAATCGTAACGACGCCAATCGTTTTCAATATGAAAATAATCAAGACGGGAATCAACGTGGTGATGGTAATCGTTTCGTCCCATTTAATTTCTTTGATCGTGAAGGTAATCCTGATCCTGGTCAAACCGAGGAAGGTCAACGTGGACAAGATAACACCAACCGTCAACAGGGCGGCCAAAGACAAGGTGAAAATGATCGCGGTCAACAAGGTCAACAAAACGATCAAGGTCAAGGACAAAATGAAGCTCAAGATAACGAAACAAATAATGGCCAACAATCAGGCGATGTGACGACAAATCAGTCAATGGTTGATGAAGTGATTCGATTGACGAATGCAAAACGAGAAGAGAATGGTTTGAGTCCTCTTAAACATGATTCAGAAGTGACGGATGTAGCTCAACGTAAATCGGTTGATATGGCTGATCAGAACTATTTTAGTCACCAATCACCGACATATGGGTCACCATTCGATATGCTTGACCAATTTAATGTATCTTATACCGCTGCAGGAGAGAATATTGCAGCTGGACAATCAACAGCTGAAAAAGTCGTTAATAGCTGGATGAATAGTAAAGGGCACCGTGAAAACATTCTAAATGATGCCTTTACTCATATTGGTATTGGCTATGAAGATAGTGGTCGTATGAATCCTTATTGGACACAAATGTTTATTGCTAAATAAAATAAGCACGTGTTTCCAAATAATTGAGGAAACACGTGCTTATTTAACATTTAAAAACTTCTGCTTTAAGTCAGGTGTCGGCATCATACATGATTCGCGCTCGCCAAATATACGTTTACGATTATTGGCAACGAAGTCATAGCCAACATCACGTACCTGTCTAGGTAGCCATTTGAGTAAGCTTAAACTCTGGTGAGGTCGGCCTAATTCCTCAGCAATGACTAAAACAGCATCAGACTTTACATAGCGTTGGTTGTTTCGAATGACAATAATACTGTCTAAATCGGCTGATCCAGTATCGTCTAAGACACGTCTACCTAAATCACTTTGAAGCGGAGCAAAGCGAAGTGAATCCTGATGATCACGTTCAATCAACCATTGAACAATACCATTACATAAGTTACAAACGCCATCAAAGAAAATAACGGTTTTCATATTAGCATCCTTCATCACCACATGGGTTCTTCTTCATCTGATAATTCAAATATAAAAGGCGTTAGTAATAATAACGCACTTACCATAACGCCTGCGATTAAAAATACATAGGGTAATGGCAGATTAATGCTGTTCGAAAAAATGATGATGATCATGCCGACTAGGGTAAAATACATGGACTTCTTACGACTTGCTGCAGAATAATACTGCCGGTTCCCGCAATTTGGGCAATCACGGCCAACACGAGCATTCCAACTGAACGGCATAGCTTCTTTATATTTGAATTTATAGCCACAACTTGCACACGAGAACATCTAAATCACCTCAATAATCTGTATTACCTTTCCCTTTATGATATCATAGACCTTAGAAAATGTCGTAACAGAAGGTGATGAGATGACGCATATCTTGGTTGTTGAAGACGAAGCTAAAATCGCGCGTGTTTTACAGTTAGAATTAGAATTTGAAGGGTATGGGATCACGACTGTTTCCACTGGTTATGATGCCCTTGAAATCATGCGTGACGAAACATTCGACCTTATTTTACTTGATATTATGCTACCTGAGATGAGTGGACTAGATATCTTAAAACGTTATCGTAAGCATAATCAAACGACACCTGTCATTATGTTAACGGCTAAAGACACAGTTGAAGATAAAGTGACGGGACTGGATAGTGGAGCGCAGGATTACGTTACCAAACCTTTTCAAATCGAAGAGTTACTCGCAAGAATCAGGGCACATTTACGTTCTACTGAAATAGAAGATGACGGTGATTGGTTGAACTTTCCGCCCCTTCATTTAAACGTATCAACACGTGATGTCATTCGTGGAAATCGAACGATTGAATTAACACCTAAGGAATTTGACTTGCTTGTATTACTTCTTCGGCATCCAAGACAAGTGTTGTCGCGTGAGCAAATTTTAAATGCTGTTTGGGGCTATGATTTCGTTGGTGACACGAATGTTGTCGACGTTTATGTCCGTTACTTACGTAAAAAAGTTGATCAAGAAGACGAGTCACCTCTTATCCATACAGTCAGAGGTGTCGGTTACGTGCTAAAGGATCCGTATGAAACTACGTAATAAAATTTTTGTCGCGACAACCGGGTTGTTTATTGTATTACTGATTGCCTTCTCTGTTGCTATTTATGTATTATTTGCTGAGGAAGCCTATGACCGTGAGTTAAATCGTTTAGATCAAGAAGCGCAAGCAATGACTTCGAACGTTCATGATCTCAATTCTTCTGTAGAAACGGAAGATCTACTGCGTGCTTATGTCCCATCAAATGGGGCGATTCGAGTCGTTAACCAATCATTTGAAATGATGACATCCGTTACAGCGAATAGACAAGTTGGTTTATATCGAGCTTCATTACCAGAAAAGGAAGGGCGCGTCGTTACTCGATTAGATGAAATCGATGGATCAACTGTGTCATTCGTGCAACAACCCATCATTTGGAATGAGGGTGATGTTGTTTATGTCCAAATGGTTGAACGATTAGATGCTTTGGATGAAACGTTGGCAAACCTCCAATTAGTGATTTTACTCGTTACTTTAATTGCGATTGTGCCAGTTGTCATCTCTGGTAAACTGGTTGCTGACTTGGTTTTGGAACCGATTCAGTCGCTTATTCAGACAATGACTCGGATTAAAGAGAATGAAACGTTTCAAGAAATTTCTCTTCCTAAACGCTCTAAAGACGAATTGTTTACTATGAGCCAAACATTCAATGACATGATTCGCTTGCTAAAAGCTAACTTCGAAAAACAAGAACAGTTTGTCTCGAATGCGTCTCATGAATTAAGAACACCGATTACGGTCATCGAATCTTATGCTAATTTGGTGAAAAGGCGAGGGTACGAACGGCTTGAAGTGGTAGAAGAAGCCATCGAAGCGATTCATAATGAAGCTAGGAGAATGCGCGATTTAACAGAACAATTATTGCTTCTGGCTAAACGTGATCAAGATTGGCAGCTAAACACGTCTAAAGTACATCTTGACGCTCTAGTACAAGATGTGGCGAATCACATGCACCAGGCTTATGAACGGACAGTATTTGTTGATGCCTTACCTACTACTCGTTATACAGATGAAGGGAAACTCAAACAATTACTGTATATTTTATTAGATAATGCACTTAAATACAGTGATTCATCAGTGGACCTGACACTAGATTTTGTTGATGACAATCCAGTCATTATAGTTCGAGATTATGGTATAGGGATCCCAAACGTTCAACAAGAGCAAATTTTTGAACGTTTTTACCGAGTCGATGAATCAAGACAAAGAGCGACTGGTGGCAGTGGTTTAGGTTTGGCTTTAGCTAAGGAATTAGCTGATGTATTAGATGCATCGCTTGATTTATCAAGCACACCGGGGGAAGGAACCACCGTCAAAGTGATTCTTTAATCATTGGATTTATTTAATAAATAGAGGAACTAATTAAATAAATGATGGATGAAAGCTAAAATTTTGTGTTTTAATCTCATTTTAATCTCTGTGCGTTATCATAAGTCTTAGTAAAAACATTAGTTTAGGGTGAAAAGAATGAGACTTCGTACTGGACTTTGGATTGTAGTAGGTGTGATGGCAACTGGGCTGTTATTTTTACTAGCCCAATCAGTTATTTTTTCTGATGAAACGGCATTGTTGTCTAAACAGGATGCCGAGAATCGTTTAGCAGAACAGGTCGATGGTGAAATGACTTTTAAATCTGAGTCATCGAATGATTTCATATTTGAAATAACCCGAGAACAGGGTGTCTACCATGCGACAGTAAGTCGTGAAGATGGGGCGATTATTGATTTAACACGTGAAGCAACAATTGAAAATGATGAAGAAATTACTAATCAGTCAAATCAAGAAAGTCAAGATTCTAATCAGACCGAACAAAACAACGGTCAAAACAGCTCTGATTCATCCAATGATCAAGGTTCGACCCAGAATGATGAAAATAATCCTGACAATGAAAAAGAAAATGAAACCGAAACCGAAGATGAACCGACACGCCTAAGTACAGATGAAGTGACTAACCAAATCAATCAAGAATTTGAGGGAGAAATTACTTCGATCGAATTAGATGATGAATCTGATATTTATATGTTAGTAATCGAACATGAATTGACACAGACTCAACTTGAAGTGGATGCATTGTCAGGTGAGATTATTGCTCGAGAAACAGAAGATACTACACCAGAACTTGCCGTTACAGAAGAAGAGGCAACGACCATTGCGTTAGAACAAGTGCAAGGTGATGGGGAAGTGGCCAATGTTCAGTTACAAGAAATCGAAGGAATCATTTATTATATCGTGACAATCAATGCTACAGAAGAAGAACAAGCTATCGTTGAGATTAATGGATTTTCCGGCGATGTAGAAACTGTGACGTGGACAGAACGAAATGATACCTCCTCAGAAGAAAAAGAAAATGAAAATAATCAGAATGAAGAAGAGGAATCGGATTAATCCGATTCCTCTTCGTTTTCACTACTGCTATCGTTTTCACTACTGCTATCGTTTTCACTACTGCTATCGTTTTCACTACTGCTATCGTTTTCACTACTGCTATCGTTTTCACTACTGCTATCGTTTTCACTACTGCTATCGTTTTCACTACTGCTATCGTTTTCACTACTATTATTTTGGCTTTGTACCGTTTCAAACTCTAATTCATTTTTAATTGTATCTAGATGTTCTCCTTGTTCGAGGATTTCATATGTTTTCACGCCATCTTGTCCGAACATCATGACATAATCTTCCGAGAACTCGACTACTTTTTGGTCAAAACTAATGATGTAGTCTGGTTCAATGGTTTGGTTCTCGACTTCAAGTACCTCCATAGAACCTAAATCATCTAATAAAGCTTGTATTGTCTCACTTTCGGAAGTAACTGCTTGATCTGTTTCACCTTTAGAGCGACGTAAGACACTGGCTTCTTCTACTTCTTCAATGTCATTGGTGAATACTTCAGAAAAAGCTTGTGGTTCTGGTGCAGGTTCACGGTACATCCAAATAAATATTAGAATTACTGCAATACCTGTAGCGATGGACCAAATTAATGTTTTCTTCATAGATTAGTCTCCTTCCTTAGCTTCAATTTCTATTAGAGCTATTGATATTTTACCAATATTTTAATCAAATTTTAATCTTCTTTTTCTTATTTTCTCATATCTCATGAGTAAACTTGTAAGTGTCATGAATTGGAGGGAGATCAATGCGTAAAACGATCCTATATAGTACATTCGCTGGAACATTCATGTTTGGTACGATTTTCGGAATAACGAATGAGACACAACATTCTGAAGCAGATATTGCTAAAGCGGAGGATGATCAAATGAATCCAGCGTTACTAAGTCAATCTGAATTACAAAACATTATTAATCAATACATGCAAGGAACAATCGACGAGGTTACTCTAAATGAGCACAATGAATTTGAAGTAACCGTTAATCAAGATGATGAAACATTCGATGTTTTAATTGACGGTCGAAATGGTTATGTTAAACATTTATATCGTCGAGAAGAGCAACCGTCTCATAGTCTAACTGCAACAGGAACAACAATTGAACAATTAGATGCGATTGAATTGGCATTGGAAACCGTGAACGGGGAACCGAAACGCGTTGATTTAACTCAAAACAATGGTACATTGGTCTATCAAGTAATAGTTCGTTACGATGAAAAAGATTTTCATGTTATCGTCGATGCTTATACAGGTGTCGTTTTAGACGTCAATTCATAAGTGTCTAACAATCATTTCGAATATAATGAAAATAGATAAAATATATTAGGAATATGGAATTTAACCGTTTAAAAAAGTCAGATGAATCGTGATTCATCTGACTTTTTATTTAAATAATTTATTCAAAAACTTACCTGAGGCTCATCCTGCAACACGCCTACCAACCCTTTTTCCAATCTTTCCTTTTCGAGCAGCATCAACATCATTCCAAATTCTTAGTAATTTATAGATGCGTGACTTTAAACCCATACTTTCACCATCCTTAATTTTCTGTTAAATTTATTATAAACGAACAATTCAATCTGAACCAACAAAAATATTTTATAGGTGGTGTTTGATGATTGAATTTGTTGGGTATTGTATAAGATGTGAAAGAGTAGTTTACTGTGAAAATGGTTTTTAAAATGGTGTTTATCAAGATCGTAAGCTATTTTGTGAACACTGTATAGATCATTAGTATTAATATTGGGGGAAAGTAGATGTCAATGATTTACGAGTTTGAAGTCACCAAAGGAAATGGCGAAATTCAAGCATTGTCTGACTTTAAAGGAGATGTCTTATTAATCGTTAATACAGCAAGCAAATGTGGTTTTACACCACAGTTTGAGGGATTGCAGAAACTGTACGACGATTATCATACTAAAGGCTTTCACATATTAGGATTCCCTTGTGATCAGTTTATGAATCAAGAATTTGATGATCAAAACGATATTGAAAGTTTCTGTAAACTGAACTATGGTGTTAGTTTTCCGATATATCAAAAGATAGATGTTAAGGGCGAACAACAAGATCCGTTGTTTTCTTATTTGACGGAAGAGAAGAAAGGGTTTCTTGGTGGAGAAATTAAATGGAACTTTACTAAGTTTTTAGTTGATCGTGACGGTAAGGTTATTCGTCGTTACCCTCCACAAGCAACACCTGATAAAATTGAAAAAGATTTAGTCGTATTGATATAGCTTTTTGCTGAGTTTACTAATGGTTGTAAGCTCAGCATTTTTTATAAAAAACACCGATGAATTATTGAACTCATCGGTGTTGCATCATTAAAAATTCTCGCTTTTATTGCTATCCTTAAATAAAAATGCTTGGTCATTATAACTAAGGGTAATTCGTCCGCCTGGTACTTCTAACTCGGATTGGATTAAGTCGATTAAAGCTTGCAAATCTTCATCATCACCTTTTTCCTCACCGCGGTTAATCGTTAAGCGAATATGTGGTTTCACATCTTGACCAGCAACAGATGGAACATTATTCGCGTCTATCTCTTTCTTTTGTCCAATATTTTTTGGGTAAGCAATCCATAATTCTTTTATCATGTCGTCGCTACCGAACCTTGATTCGATTTCAGGACGTAAGACATTTTCTAACTCATCTTCCCAAACTTCAGCTACGTAACTGTCTACAAATTGACCTTGCTCATTTTCAAATACAAGCATGTTAAAATCCTTTTCATCTAAATCAACAATCGCAGCGTTTTGAAAAGCTTCATAAACACCAGTGGAATCATTAATGACTTCTGTTACATCTCCTTCGTGAGGAAACGATTCGTTAATATAAGTTGTGGCCTCATCTTTAAGAGAAGAAGCTGTATCATCATCTGTTGTAAAACCAAGATACATTAGATAAACAACACCAATTGCTAGAGCCACAATGAAAATGATCACAACGAGTAATGCTTTTGTTTTGGTGGGCACCTCTGTCACCTCATTTCGTATATCCTTATACATTATAAGCTTAATAAAAGGAATTCGTAAATTAAAACTATGAATCGACACAAAAGTGTTAATTTTTTTGAATATTTGTATTATGATATTAGAATAAAGGGGGAGATTAGTATGGTTGATGTAGGACAGAAGAAACGTATGCATAAAGGTTTGAAATGGAGTCTTATTATCATTGGAATTTTAGTTGTAATCATGATTATTGCACTATTGGTTGTAAACGCTTACATAAATCGGTCGCTACCGAAAACTGAAGGAGAAGTGGAGGTTAGTCAATTTATTGATGAAAGTGATAGTTTTTCAGGTTTATCTGAGGATGTTGATATCACTCGTGATGATGATGGTGTACCGCATATTAGTGCTGAAAATGATGAGGATTTATTTTTTGCACAAGGTTTTGTTACGGCACAAGATCGTTTATTTCAAATGGAGATGTCACGTCGACAAGCTTCAGGTAAGTTGAGTGAAGTTGTTGGTGATATGGCACTGAATCAAGATAAATACTTCCGTACATTAGGGTTAAGACGTGCTGCAGAGAAATCGATTTCAGAATATGATGATGAAACAATGCAAGCTTTAGAAGCTTATGCAGCAGGAGTGAATGCTTATATTGAGCAGGCCGATGAAGAGAACGGAATGCCGATTGAGTTTGCTTTAATGGGCTTGGATGAAGTGCGTGAGTGGACACCACTTGATTCGCTAACCATTGGTAAATTCATGGCATACGATCTCGGCGGTCATTGGGAGCGTCAGGCTTTTAACTATCATTTAATTCATAATTTCCCGGAAGAAGAGGCATATGAATTATTTCCTTCTTATCCTGAAGATGCTTTGACAAATATTTCAGATGAGGAATACGTAGATGTCACGGCAAGCATGACAAAAGCCCCGTCGCCTCCAGAATTTAATGGGAGCAATAATTGGGCTGTATCAGGCGATAAAACGGAGTCAGGGCAACCTTTATTAGCAGATGACCCGCACCTAGGCTTGGCTACACCATCTATTTGGTACCAAGTTCAATTAGATTCACCAAATTATCAAACGTCTGGTGTTATTTTTGCTGGTGTTCCTGGCGTTATTTTAGGGCAAAATCAAGACATTGCCTGGGGTGTCACCAATGTAGGCCCGGATGTTCAGCAACTTTATTTAGAAAAAAGGCATGAAGAAAACCCTCATCAATTTTTGTATGATGATGAGTGGTATGAAGCTGATGTGATCAATGAAACGATTGAAGTGGATGGTGAGGAACCTATTGATTATGAAGTTGTTGAAACGAAACATGGACCAGTCATTTCTGAATTTGCGAATCCAGTTGAAGCTGAAGAAAATCAAACGGTTATGTCGATCGACTGGACAGCACTAGAGGCTACAAAAGAATTGTCAGCCGTTTTACAAATGAACAGAGCCTCGAATTGGGACGAATTCGAAACGGCATTAGAGGATTTTCATGCTCCTGCCCAAAATTTTGTCTTTGCAAGTACGGACGGCACCATCGCTTATAAAGCAAACGGTCGTATTCCTATATATGATCAGCCAGATCAGGCCTTATTACCGATGGAAGGTTGGAATCCCGATCATGATCTAACAGAAACCATTCCTTATGATGAGTTACCGACACTAGTTAACCCTGAAAAAGGATTTGTCGGAACAGCTAACAATAAGATTATTTCAGATGAATACCTTTATCATATTAGTCATGTTTGGGCGCAGCCTTACCGCTACACTAGGATCCATGAGTTTTTAGAAGAACGAGATCAGCTAACTAAAGAAGATATGAAAACATTACAAATGGATACGAAGAATTTGAGAGCACGTGAGTTTGTTCCGATGTTCACTGAATTATTATCAGATGGTGACTGGTCAGAAACGGAATCTAATGCCTTAGACACATTAGCCGAATGGAATTTTCAAGATAAACGAGAGTTAGCTGGGCCACTGGTTTTTGATCGATTGTTCGCTAATATAGAAGCAGTTTTATTTGAAGAGGCATTTTCTGAAGACTTAATGGGCATGTTTAAAGGGAGTGGTCAAACGATTGATGAGCTAATACGTCATAGTTATGAAGGCGAATCAGTGAGTTGGATAGAAAAGAATGGCGGTTTACAGACTGTTGTGCGTGAGGCTTTTAAGCAAGCAGTTGAAAATATTGAATCAGACCATGGTTCAGATGTAAGTGCTTGGCAGTGGGGAGATTATCATCAAGTTTATTTCGAACACCCATTATCAAGTACAGCGTTTTTAGATGTCTTCTTTAATGAAAAAGAACCTAAACCTGTTGATGGCAGTCCTGTCACGGTAATGGCTGCTTCACATAATGAAAATGGTATTGTTGATCATGGTGCAAGCTGGCGCTTTGTGACGGATATGGTAGAACCGCTTCAAGGTGATCATATTGTCGGCCCAGGCCAAGCAGGGCATTACCGTAGTGAATGGTATGATGATCAAATTACCGATTGGGTAGAAGGTCAATATCATACGACAAATATGGAAGATTTTGCAGGTGAGACTTTCCAATTGTTGGCTGAATAGAGTAATCACTCATAATGTTACCCGCCTCGTTCATACTAAGACCATTACATCATAAGGAGTCGTACACATGAGAACAAGATTAATTGATTGGCCAACGTTTATTATCTCATTTATTGTTATATTGGCCGTTGTGGTTCCGTTAATTATCTATCCAGAGGCGGGTAGTGTTTTTGTTGCACAGTTAAATAGTGTGATGTCTGACAGGTTCGGTTTTTTATACTTAACGATGGGGTTAGCGATTTTCTTTTTTCTTATCTTTGTTGCTTTTAGTCAAAACGGTCAAGTGAAGTTAGGAGAAGAAGAAGAAGTTCCTGAATTTAGTACTCCAGCATGGGCTGGAATGTTATTTTCTGCAGGGATTGGATCGAGTATTTTATATTGGGGTACCATTGAGTGGGCCTTTTATTATCAAGGTTCACCTTTTGGGTTGAGTCCGACATCTGATCAACTTGAAACCATTCAGTGGGCCTCTACGTACGGTATTTTTCACTGGGGACCGATTGCTTGGTCCATTTATGCTCTTCCAGCTGTTCCGATGTCCTATTTCTTCTATGTACGAGAAAAACCTATTATTAAAATTAGTGAAACGCTCAGACCTCTGTTAAAAGGTTATTCGGATACAATGGTCGGTAAGCTGATTGATGTTTTGTTCATTTTTGGTTTGTTAGGCGGGGCAGGGACAACATTAGCCCTTGGTACACCACTGATTTCTCGAGGTATTGCGGATTTAACTGGATTTGAAGATAACATGTTGTTACGCACAATTGTGTTATTAGTCGTTACCGTAATTTTTGCAATTAGTGCTTATGTTGGTTTAAAGGAAGGAATTAAGCGTTTAAGTAATCTGAATTTAGGTTTATCGATTTTCTTATTATTATTTGTTTTAATCACTGGACCTACGTTGTTTATATTGGAAACGACCACGAATAGTGTTGGCCTAATATTAGATAATTTCTTTCACATGAGTACCTGGACAGAACCATTTGCAATTATAGATGGCATTGAAGAAACAGGGTTCCCAGAGTCATGGACGGTATTCTATTGGGCATGGTGGCTTGTTTATGCACCATTTGTCGGGTTATTTATTGCGCGGATTTCAAGAGGTCGAACGATTCGTCAAGTTATTGTAGGATCTATAGTATATGGTTCAATTGGTTGTTTATTGTTTTTTGGCATTATGGGTAATTTTGGATTGTTTCTGCAAATAACAGGAGAATTTGATGTTGTCCAAATATTAAATGATCAAGGTGCGCCTGCAGCGATCATATCAATCATTAATCAATTACCATTTTCGAATGTGATGGTGGCTATTTTTGTCTTCCTATCAGTTGTGTTTTTAGCTACAACATTTGATTCAAGTTCGTACATTTTAGCTTCAGTTACACAAAAAAGGTTAGAAGATGGGGAACCGTTGCGTTGGAACCGAATGTTTTGGGCGTTTACAATTTGTTTATTACCACTGACCCTCATGTATTTAGGTGGATTAGAAACGTTACAAACGGCAAGTATTGTCGGTGGATTCCCGCTCATATTCATCATGTTTTTAATCGCTTGGTCATTTATGAAGACTTCAACTCGTGACTTAAAAATCGATGAGCAGTATGAACCGAAAACCATAATACTTGATATGAAAAATATCAGACAGAAGTTGAAACGACGACGCAAGAAAAAACAACCAAATGATGAAGAATAAAAAAGAGGGGCGGAAATTTATTCCGTCCCTCTTCTTGGTTTAATGGCGATTTAGAGATTTATCTTGGATAAACGGTCCGACATCTTGACGCATCGGATTGGTTAACTTACGTTTGATTTGTTCACTCCATTGATCGTCGCGACCGTTAGTTTTCCGGTGTGTGTAATAATCAGTTACGGTTTTGTCAAAAGCATGAAACTCAGTTGCTGTTGTTACATCATATTGATTTTCGTGATATACGGTTGTCCAATCAAAACGCGGCTTACGCTCTGGCTTTTCTTCAGGGACACCAACAGCCATTCCAAATAAAGGAATGACATATTCTGGTAAGTTAAGAGTGTCATTCACACGTTTAACATCGTTACGTAAACTGCCAAGATAGCACATACCTAGGCCGAGCGATTCTGTCGCTACAGCACAATTTTGAGCAGCAAGTGTGGCATCAATTGTTGCCATCATATAGAATTCTGTGCTTTCTAGGTTAGTTTTCATTTGTTCACGTGTTGCTTCGTCTTGTGATTGCGCCAATCGATTGAGATCGGCACAAAATACAAATAAATGACCGTTTTCTTCCACATAAGGTTGACCACTTACTTCTCGTAGTTGTTGTTTAATGTTTGGATCTGTAACGCCAATTATAGAATAGGCTTGATAGTAACTTGAAGTTGAAGCGGCTTGACCGGCTTCAACAATTGTTTTGACCTGGGATTCTGTTATTTTTTCATCACTAAATTTTCGAATTGAGCGATGATTCATAAGTAAGTCGATGGTTTCATTCATCTTGATGACTCCTTTGTAAGTTGTTGTAATGCTTCAGTGGTTTTTTCAATCTCTTCATGAAGCTGTGAATTCTGATTGGTTTGTTCTTGAACAGTTGCAGTTATTTCTTCAACAGAAGCTGTAGTATGTTGAACTTTAGAAGAGATTTGTTCCATTGTATCATTAATATGTCTTGTACTTTCATTGACTTGCTCAGCAATCTGACTAAATTGGTTTAATTTTTCTTGAAGGTCTTTCGTATCATCTTCAAATTGATTAAATCGTTCGCTACTCTGATTGATTGTTGCAATATTGTCTTGTAATACATTTAGAAGATTTTGCATTTGTTCATCAGTTTGTTCATTTGTCTGTTTCATAGCATTAAGATTATCGGAAATATTAGATGCCGTTTTATCAGTATTGTCGGCTAATTTACGGATTTCATCAGCGACAACAGCAAAACCTTTACCATGTTCACCAGCACGCGCTGCTTCTATTGAGGCATTAAGAGCTAGTAGGCCAGTCTGTTCGTTAATTTCTTTAATTGATTGAATAAACGTAGCTGATGATTCAACTTTTTCCGTTAAATCTTTAAAAGTTGTACGCATTTGATTCATACTATTTTCAAACGTTTTAATCTGTTCAATCATTTGGTCTGATTCTACTTTACCTGCTTGGGCTTGATCAGATGTTTCATTTGTATTTTCTTGAATATCGTTTAAGTGATGCATCATGTGGTCAATATTAGTGGCTGTATCATTAATAGAATTATTAATTGTTGTTAAATCATAAGCTTGTGTTTCTGTACTAGATGCAATTTCCTGGATGGCACGATGCATCTCAGAAAATGCTTGAATATTGACGTTCGATTGAGATTTAATTTCTTCCATACTATTCTTAATGATCGCTGTTTGTTTTTCGATATGTTCTTTTTGTTTGATTTCATTTTGGAATCTTAAATCATTTTCTTGTCGTAACTGTTCTAATTCGTGATCTGTTTGTTTAGTAATTCTATGAAGTCCAAATAAAATGATGGCAGTGAACAAGATAAATGACAACGTTGTTTCATATCGTAAGTCTAATTGGTCGCTGTGCATAAAAACGAGAGTATGAAAAATGATCATACTTGAGGTGAAACCTAAAATTAATAAAGGCAGCGACATGTAAATTGCTGATGTGATGAGTAGGAAAAATATTAAACCGATATTATGAGTTGCAACACTTGCAATTAAAACGATATAAGCAAGCATAAGCGATAATCCTATGATAAATATGTATGGAACAATGGTCATCGCCTTTTTCGTTTTAATCAAATAACCTGTTACTATTAAGATAGCAATTAAAGCAAGTAGAACAAAAATGATCAATTGCATAGACAATCCTGCTGATATGTTCACCAATGTGCTTATAATTGTAATGATCGTGATCATGATGAATAATAGCTTGTTTTTACGATGCAAAGAAAGCTGTTCAATCGACAATGTGTCGCGATTAGACATAAAATCCCCCTCAATATTCTGGAAATTATTTATATTTAAAATTATCTTATCATAAATAGAAAATATTAGGTAGACTGGAAAGTATAAAATAATTGCAAGTATGACTCCGAATCATTATGATTAATAAGGATAAGGGGAGAGGGGAAGCTTAGATGCAATCTGAAAAAGAAAAAAATAATCTACATATAGAAAATCCCAAAATGTTATTGTTTTCGATTTGTTTCGTCTTAATGTTTTCGGTCATGAACGGAACGATGTTCAACATAGCAATTCCTGACATTGCCGAAAGTTTTAATTTATTACCATCTGAAGTCAGTTGGGTGATGACAGGCTATATTATGATTTATTCGGTTGGAGCATTAGTTTATGGCAAGTTAGCTGATATGGTAGCATTTAAGAAGTTAATTACGTTTGGTTTAATTGTTTTACGATTGGCTCAGTGATTGGTTTTTTAGCACCTAATTATTACTTTGTGTTGGCAGCTCGTGTGATTCAAGCAGTGGGTGGGTCCATGATGCCTGCGATTGCATTTATTGCTCCAATTCGTTTTTTTCCAAATGAGCGTGGAAAGATTCTTGGTATTATCTCATCTGTTATGGCTTTCGCATCAGGAATCGGCCCCATACTAGGTGGTGTGATTGCAGGATTTTTAACGTGGCAGTATTTATTTTTAACATCAGCTTTAATGATTGTTACACTACCGTTTTTACTTAAGAACCTTCCAGAAGAAGAAACAGTCAGTGCTAAATTAGATTATTTAGGTGCAGCCCTTGTTGCGGTGACAATTTCAACTACAATTATTGGTATTACGTTAGGAAATTTAAATGTTTTTTGGATCACAGGATTAGCTGGTATATTTGGAACAGTAAGAATGTTTACAGCGAAAAATCCATTTATACCGCCTCATTTATTCAAAAATCGAAACTATATTGTTGCTCTTGCCTCAAGTTTTCTAGCTGTTGCTTGTTTATTTGGTTTAATGTTTACTGTACCCATCATGTTACGAGATGTATATGATCTAACCACCATGCAAATAGGTCTTGTCATGTTTCCAGGGGCTATGAGTGCAGCATTGATTGGACGAAAAGGTGGAAGTCTAGTGGATCAAATTGGTTCACGTAAAGTCTATATCATGAGCTTAAGCTTCTTAATGACAGGATTTATTGTTGTATCTTCAACTGTTGGCTTAACTCCATGGATTGTCAGTGCCATGCTTGTGTTTCCAATGATGTGCTTCCCACTCGTGCAAGCTTCAGGTGCTGATATTTTAGCGAACTTATTGTCCAAACAAGAAACAGGCGTCGGAATGGGTGTATTTAACTTGATGAATTTCGTTTCCGGCGCATTAAGTGGGGCAATCGTAGGGGTAGCGCTTGATTTGTTTTCACCACAACATCCTGTGAATATCTTAGCCGTTAGTGGTGATAGCGCCGTATTCAGTAACGTCTTTTTTGCCTTTATGGGCTTAGTCTTATTATCACTGTTACTATTTTCGCTAATTTTCCGAGAATCAAGCCCTACAACATAATTTATTAAAAAACTTCACTAACTTTTTAAAATAGCTTTGATAAAGTCCGTTGTTGAAATTGTGATCCGCTCTCGGTGGACGCTTTCCGCGGGCACGGCTCGAGCCTCCTCGGCCGAAAAGCGTGGCCTGCGGGGTCTCGAGACACGTGCTATTCCCGCAGGAGTCGCCACCTTCGCTCCTCACAATTCAACAACTCAGTGCTAACTCATTTAATAACCACATAAAACTTTAACAGAACCAAAAAAATAAGCCAATTATTGAAATACCCCCGGATTAGTTTTGAAATAACTAATCCGGGGTATTTTATAAACTAAACAAAACCATTAACAATTGCTTTTTAATTGCATATTATGCTATATTGTTTCTTAAAACTAAACGATGGAAAACCATAAGAAAAGGAGGTAAAACAATGCAACGAGTCACATTAAATGAAATATTTAATCATCCAATCACACAAAAATATTTGCAACGTTCTGGCATTCACCATGCTGTCTCAACTGCAGAGCAATCCGTCACATTAGCTGAACAACAAGGTGTTGACCTTGATCTTGCAGCTAAATCTGCTTTGCTTCACGATATTGGGCATTATGAGTGGTATAAAGATGGTAAATGGGATTATGATGAATATCGTAAACATGACATTCATGCCATAAAAGGGGCGGAAAGATCCCATAAGTTATTAATTCGCTTAGGTGAAAATAAAGAACGAGCTAAAACAATTTCAATTGCAATCTTGCTACACACAGACTCATATTTACCATTTTCAATAGAATCAATGCGAACACCATTACATGATGTCGTATTTCGTGCAGATGAAATGGAAGAGTTACCAGGTGGGGCACATCATTATGTTGAGATGGATACCGGCGAAGCAAATGAACGTTTAGCTCGATTAGAAGAACGGATTTTGCAAAGCCAAGATCCTAAACGGTCCATTTCCTAATAAGGGCTTTTGTCTTCTGTTCGTTTACTTTATAATAGAGGTGAAGTAGGAAAGGAAGATTCGATGAAATCATTTAAGCTTGTGTCACTTGACGTTTTAGAAAAATCTGGTGATGATCTTGCTACGAAAGATATTGCTTTTTTCGATGCATTAATTATTGATCGTGAAGTTGATGAATCCCGCTGGTTAATAGAAGCGTATATTCCTAAGAAATATCAAGATTTTTTCGTACGGAAATTAGATGGAAAACAAGAGCTTGTGACACAAGTGCGTATTACGAAAGAATCGAATCCTAAAGCAACTATTTTAGCAGAAGTACAATCCGTTAATAACATTGATCAAGATATGAATGTGATTTTAATGGGAGATATGGTTAATCGTGAACGTCAACAAGTAGAAGAGACATTGCAACAACTTATTGAGGCAGGTTACCAAGGCGACTCATTATTAAATAAGTTTAAAGAGAAAAACCAAGAAAACACTTTTTAATGAATAGAAGTTAACCCTAACTAGGCAATCGAATCTAGTTTAGGGTTATTTTTATATGAACGTTGCAACGCTCAAAAACAGTCGAATACAAAAAATGGTTGATGGAAGATAAAACATGCGACATAATAAGTACTATCGACATTCTTTAACAATATTAAGACATTTTTTAAGCGATATTGCAGGAATTATTATCATCGAAGGAGAACATATACAATGAGTCGGATTAATCGTTTAACACCAACTAAATCCATACTAGATGTTTTAACACCTGTTCAATTGATTTCACTTTATTATTTTTTAGCAGCTTCAATTGCGACAGTCTTGTTATCATTACCGATTGCACACAAAGCAGGCGTCGAGTTAAATCTAATGGAAGTATTATTTACTGCTGTAAGTGCAGTTACTGTAACAGGATTAACTGTTGTTGAAACCGCAAGTTCTTTTAGTGTATTTGGTGTATTTGTCATAGCCATCGCTTTACAAATTGGTGGTTTAGGTGTCATGGCATTAGGAACGTTAATATGGATTGTATTAGGTAAGAAGATAGGGTTTAAAGAAAGACGATTAATCATGACCGATCAAAACACTAAATCAATCGCAGGAATTGTTCGGCTTGTTAAAGATATGTTTTTTGTTATTTTAGCTATTGAATTTGTTGGCTTTTTAATTTTAGGAACATATTATTTAACTTATTTTGACTCTGCACTTGAAGCGTATTATCAAGGTTTCTTTGCTTCAGTCAGCGCAACAACGAATGGTGGTTTTGATATAACGGGACAATCCTTAGAGCCATTTGCTCAAGATTATTTTGTTCAGTTTATCAATATATTATTGATTATTGCTGGTGCCATTGGTTTTCCAGTATTAATTGAAGTCAAAGAATATTTACAAATATCACAAGAACAACGTAATTTAAAACGCTTTTCTTTATTTACGAAATTAACAAGTTTAACGTATTTTGTACTACTAGCATTTTCGTTCATAGTTATTATTATTTTAGAGTCTAATCACTTTTTTGCAGATAAATCATGGCATGAAACACTATTTTATAGCCTATTTCAATCTACAACAGCTAGAAGTGGCGGGTTGTCGACTGTTGATATGAATGAATTTACAGAACAAACCCAACTCTTTTTATCATCCATGATGTTTATAGGTGCATCTCCTAGTAGTGTCGGTGGTGGTATTCGGACGACAACATTCGCTTTAGTTATTATTTTTATTTTTACATTTGCCAGTGGTCGAAATCGCGTAAGAGTCTTTGGTAGAGAGATAGAAGAAGAGGACTTATTTAAAGCAGTTGTTGTGACATTACTGGCTATGGTGATGTTCTTCTCCTGTGTCATCATTATTACAGCGATCGATGCTCATTTGTCATTAACAAGTATTATTTTTGAAGTGAGTTCAGCTTTCGGAACAACAGGGCTATCGATGGGAATCACCGAGGATTTATCAACGTTTAGCCAATTGATCCTCATTGCATTAATGCTAATTGGACGTATTGGTATTTTGACTTTCTTATTTTCATTTAATCGAGGAAAGGCGAGAGATCGTTACCGTTATCCAAAAGAGAAAATTAATATAGGATAAAGCTTAATGACACGTATATGTAGGGGGATGTGCAGTGTTTAAATCAGATAAAGAATTAACATTGCCGATTGATGAATGGATATTAGAAAATGTGAAGGATGCTATTATTTTTGTCGATGACCTTGGTTTTATTGTATCGGCTAACCAACATGCTGAAATGATGCTAAAGATCGATGAAGAAGCTGGGTCACTACGATTTGCTGACTTTATTGATTTAGAGGAAGTATTACATGCATGGGACGATGAACAATTAGTCTGGACCAAACAACAGCCAATTAGTCTTGTCATTATGAAGAAACAGTCGATTGGTCATTTAACGTGCTATACCTTAAAAGATGGTGGTTTGAAAGGCAAAAAGGATTCACTGATTTATCGCTTGAACCACGCACGAAAAAGTCCCTATGAAGGTATTCTTATGCATGATCGTGGTAAATTAATTGATTGTGATTATGCATTTGCTAGCATGCTTGGCTATAAACGATCTGAGGTAATTGGAACGTCAGTTTTTAATTTTGTCTATCCCGAAGACCGTGATTATTTAGCACAAGAAATACAACAAGAACAGCATGATGCCCCTTATCAACTTCGTGCCTATAAGAAAAATGGTGATACCATTTATGTTGAAATATTGCCAGAACAATTAAGGGAAGGTTCAAATAATATTCGTGTTGCTATTATCAGAAATATAACTGAGAGAGTAGAGAAAGAACAGCAAATAGAATTTATGGCTTATTATGATCAATTGACGAACTTACCAAACCGTAATTACTTTCATATGACAGTGAAAGAAGAGATTGATAATTTAGAAACAAAAGATGAACGGTTTGCTGTGCATTTTATTGACATTGATTATTTTAAACACATCAATGATACACTGGGTTATCATATTGGTGATGAATTACTCAAAGCTTGTGCTTTAAGATTAAAACAGCTTCTTGATGAAGATGTTTTCATTGCTCGAATGGCAAGTGATGAGTTTTTGTTATTACAACGAAATGTCCGAAAAGACGAAGATATTGATCAATTATCTAATCAAATAATCGAAAAGTTACGTAATCCTCTTAATATTGAGGGATATGATATTTATACAACGGTTAGCATCGGAGTAAGTATATATCCTGATTCAGGAACGAACGCATCAGAGTTAATAGAACATGCAGATTCAGCGATGTATGTTATAAAGGAGGAGAGGCGAAATGAATATCAAATCTTTCGTCATTCATTAAAAGAAGGGGTAAAAGAACAACTACAGCTAGAGGCTGAGCTACATAAGGCGATGCAGAATCATGATTTTGATTTATTTTTTCAGCCACAATATGACTTAAAAACCAATCGTATCATTGGATTGGAGGCTTTGTGTCGATGGTTTCATGCTAAAATGGGTGTCATTCCACCTGATCAATTCATACCGTTAGCTGAGAAGACAGGATTAATTGTTGAATTAGGTGAGTGGGTGATTTATGAAGCTTGTCTTCAGAATAAGAAATGGCAGGATGAAGACTTACCTAAAGTGAAAGTAAGTGTTAATCTATCAGCAAAACAGTTTCTACAACGTGGTCTTGTTAAACGAGTGAGTCATATACTTTATGAAACAGGCTTAGATCCTCAGTATTTGGAAATAGAAATTACTGAATCAATGGCCATGTCGAATGAATATCATATCATTGAAACGTTGAATCGTTTTTCTGAGTTAGGTGTACAAGTAGCTTTAGACGATTTTGGTACTGGTTATTCTTCATTACAGTACTTAAGTCAGTTCCCTTTAAATAAAATCAAAATTGATCGAATGTTTATCCAGGATCAAAGCGAACAAAATATTGCCATTGTGAAATCCATCATCCATTTATCTCACGCCTTGAATTTAAAAGTCATTGCAGAAGGTGTTGAAACAGAAGATAATTTAAAATTTTTACTTAATGAACAATGTGATGAAGTACAAGGCTTTTATTTCAGTAAACCAGTTGCTGCACAACGCGTGAAAGATTTTGTGGATTTTTAAAAAAAGCGGTTATTCCTTGTAAATGGAATAACCGCTTTTTTTGGAATTTAGTAATAAAATGTTGCACCTACGATGACAAGTAAAATAAACAGCACAACAATCAGGGCGAAATTGTTTCCGTATCCACCATGATGCCCTTCTTGTGAATAACCTTGATACATTCCATCACCTCCCAAGCGTGTAATATATGCATATGCTTAAGAGGCTAATGTTGTCTAGTTAACTACCTAATCTGTATTAAATTATTCACCAGAAGTTTCATTAGTACGGGATAAGATATCGCGATTCATGCTAAGAATCTTTAATTGATCGTTTTCCTGTCCGACTTCAAAGGTTGTTTCATAATGGTATGTTTCTTCGTTTTCATCATCATCCGTTACGAGATGATCTGAATTTACAACGATGGTTGCTTTGTAGTCACCAATATTAGTGACTTCACGATTGGTAACATCAATTTCAATTGAATTGACAACACTTTCACGGAACTCTTGATAGTCTTGTGATGTTTGCAAATCACTACCTAATAAAGAGTATGCCGCAAAGTAATCACGAACATTTAATGTTTCATAAAAATAATCAATCAAATAAAGCCCATCTTCTTCTAGGGTTCCCGGACTGATATCTTGATACATCGTTGGGTCACCATCATAATTCAAATCTTCTTCACTAGCTGTGTCTGACCACATAGAAACTCGATCGAAGATTTGTGCAATTGGGATACTGAAGCCGATCGTACCTTCATTGGTTGCTGCTGAGTTAATCCCGATAATTTTGCCTGTTTTTTCATGAATAAGTGGTCCACCACTATTACCCTGAGAGATATTAGCGGAAATTTGGTATAAATTATTGTATTCATATTGCTCGACTGACATATTGCGATCTAATCCAGAGATATGCCCGAGGGTCACTGTGTTTTGAAAGCCGTGTGGGCTACCAACTGCGATAATTTCATCTCCAATACTCGGTTCGAAGTTCGGATCAACTTCTAGTGTCGCACTATTAGCTAATTGTGGAACTCGAATTACAGCAATATCTTGTTGACTACCAATCCCAATGACAGCAGCTGGATATGTCTGAGCTTCAGACGTTTTCACATAGACGGAATCAGCGTCTTTAACTACATGAGCATTCGTGATAATGTCACCCTTTTCATTGTAAACAAATCCTGAACCTAAATTAGAGCCATCAGGACCAGTTGTTTCGATTTGAACGACGTTTTTTTGTGCTTCATGAATGATTTCTTGTAAATTATTTGAGCTAGTATTTTCATCTTGTGCTACTGTTTCTACTAAATTCTCTTGCGAAGCCAAACTTGTTTGTTCCCAGTTATTGTAATAGGATAACATCGCTATTGTGCCAATAATGATAATGGCGACTGAGAGAACAAGTGGTATGTTTTTAAGTAATTGATATTTCATTTGAATTCACCTCTATTCGGCTTCTTCAGGGTCTAGGTACCACGTGATTTGATCCACGTTTACATTTATTTCTTCAGCTTCAAAATCTTCAGGTAAATCGCTATGGGTATAATCAATTTGACCCGTTTCATCAGGTTGTAAAGTATCAGGGTAGGCAAACACTTCATTAGTTAACACTTCATTTTCATCTCCATCATTCAATGTATAAGTGATGGAGACTGAGTGAATGGGACGTGTTGCGACACTTTTGACTGCACCTGCCACTTCAATTTCATCGAATTCATTAAGTGATGCATTGATTTCTACCATTTCTACTGCATTATTTTCGTTATGTTCTTGTTCCAATTCATATTGAGATAAAGCCTGTTCAATCCGTTCTTGTTGCTGTGTTTCAAAATCAGACTTTTGATTTTCTACAGTTGATTGTAAGCTTGTTAACTGTTCGTTTTCAGGTGCATAACGTAGCCCATCATCAATTAATGATAAAGCAGCTGAAAACTGATTAGTTTGCAGCATTTCGTTTGCTTCGTTTGATACATGATTGACAATCCGTTCACGAATTGTTGATTCCAATTCTCCTGCTTCTTCGTGTTCAAGTGATTCAGCTTGCCAAATTAAGATTTTCAGTTCTTCTAGACCTGGATTATCTTCTAAGCGTTGATTAATTTGACTAACCCGAATTTCATTACGCGTGTTCATGATCGTATCAAGGATCTGGTTAATGATTTCACCGTCATAACCACTGATATCATTTTCAGCTTCTTGAGTTATTTGTACGGCTTGCTGGAAAGCTCCTTGTTTCATAAGGGTGCTAGCGTTTGTAAGTTTTTCAGATACGTCTAAAGCTGTATTCATAAATTCTTCATTTGTTTTGGCAGCTTCTAAGTTAGGATTATACGTTTGTGCTTTTTCGAACTGACCTTGCGCTTTAGAGTATTGACCATCTAATGCATAGTCGACACCTTCATTATATAACGATTGAGCTCTGGAATTATTATATTCTAAATAGAAGTGTAATCCAATGGCAGTTAATAATACACAAATTAATGTCACTAATGGTGTGAACCACCAGCGGTTAATACGATTAGGTGATCGCTTACGATCATCAAAATCTTTAGGTAATTGTGCGCCACAGATGACACAATATGCTTCGTTTTCTTTTGTTTTTGATCCGCAACGTGGACAGTACATCATTATTTGATCACCTAATAATTCCTTTCTATATTGTAAATTTTAACATGTGACAAGTGGATTGAGAGAGGGTTGAAAGAACTAATTGTTACAATTTATTCACAATACTTAGCAATTGCTTTTGTTTTTGATACTTATTCTATTCAAAAGGAATAATATTTGCTAGAATATAAATAGTTCATTAAACGAAACATACTCGTTAAGGAGGTGCCTCACGATGGAAGCAATTGATGTAACAATGGGCATTTTATCAATCGGAGTTCTTGTTTATTTTATTGGCAGTTGCATTTTTGATAATGTGAAGCACTAAGTGTACTCAATTTATATGACGAATTGGAAGTGTGAAATGTTGCATAACATTTCACACTTTTTTTATTTTCACTCGATTATAAGGGTGAAGGGAGGTTGACAACATGGCAGAAAAAATTGATAGTCAACTGCAATTAGTTTATCAGACAGGTTTAGATGAAGAAGGGAATTCAATTTTTCAAACGCGTCGTTACAACAATGTAAAACCAGATGCCACAAACGATGCTGTAATTGCTGTCGCTCAAGTATTATCTAATTTATGTGATGATTCACTTTCTGAAGCAATCAGACAAGATGATTCATTATTAGTTGGAACACAAGGTTAAAGGAGGGAAAAGTAAATGAGTAAACGTTTAGAGTTGAAATTTCGTAATGAAGAAGGACGAATGGCAACAGTTAGTATTGATAACCCTAAAGATCCGGTTGACCCTACTGAAGTAAAACAAGCGATGGACACCATTATCGCAGAAGGTATTATGACATCGGGTGGTTCTACGATTACAGCTATTGAATATGCACAAGTCGTGGAACGTCAAGTCAATCAAGTCCCATTAGACGAAGCATAATAAATAAGGTGGCGTATCAGTGATGCGTCACCTTTTTTCTTAACTGAAATAGAGGAGGTAGACATATTGGCTGAAGCTTGGATTAGTTGGGTTCCTGATGTTGGTTTTCCAATTCTTGTTACGTTTTATTTATTACATCGAATTGAAAATAAACTAGAGAAACTCAATAACTCAATAAAAGCAATTCCCCAATCATAATGAAAGGCCCCATTCACTTGAGTATCACGTGGATGGGGCCTTTGTTAATCGTATTACCTTGTTAATGAAAAATGACTGAATGGGAATATGACAATTTCAGAACGTCCGATGACATCATTTTCTTTAATTAATCCCAATCCATTTCGACTGTCTTTACTCACATCACGGTTATCACCCATGACGAAATAATGGTTTGCGGGGATTTTTCTTTCCCCGAAATTACCCGTTCCCTTTAATTCTTCTTCAGTTAAATAATCTTCATCTATTGGCTTACCATCTATAAACAGTTGATTATTTTCAGCTTTAATCGTCTCATTTGGCATGCCAACAATACGTTTGACGTAGTTTTTATTTGGATGTTCAATAATGACAATATCTCCACGTTCTGGCTCGTCTAATAAATAAACAGCCTTGTTAAAAATGACACGTTCGCCACTTTCTAAAGTCGGATCCATGCTAGCCCCTTCGACAACCGAAGTTGCAAAGACGAAAGACCGTAAAAAGAAAGCAATAACAAGGGCTATAACTATCGCTTTTGTCCATTCCCAGATTTCTCTTTTCAATGGGTTTCTTCCTTTCTAGCTGATTCAAAATAAACGCTTATCTTTTTATCTTATCATAATCATAAAAAAATGACAGTATAAAACGAGGTGGAAGTCGAGCTAACTATGATCTAATAGTGATGTCCAATTTCATGAAAGAATTTTCATGATTAAGTTTCAAAGTTTATTTAAAGGGTATTAATACAATAAGTTATAGTTAACTATAGTTCTTTTGGCTTTTGACAATACTGTAATTAAGTCATAGAATATATATTTTGATGCTAATTGTTACAAGGAGGACCATTAGTTGAAAAAGGATAAAGAATTAATCGAACTTGAACATAAAATTGAGATCTTAAGGCAAGACATGATTAATGTTGCTGCTAAATACGGTTATACTAGTCATGAATCCGTCCGTTTGTCACAAGAACTAGATAACTTATTGAATCAATATACAGAGAAGACAGGTTCTACTAAAAAAACACATTTAGACAATAGCACAAGTTATTAAAAGTTCACTTAACTGTGCTCATTGTCGTTTAAAAATGCTTCTAACCGATCTAACCCTTCTTTTAAAACTTCTTGGCTATAAGCATAGGACAACCGCATGTAGCCCTGTCCGTACTCACTAAATGCATCACCAGGTACTAAAGCTAACCCGGCTTCGTCTACCAAGCGTAACCCAAGTTGAAAGGACGTTGTATTTTCTAGTTGAATTTTAGGAAATACATAAAAAGCTCCTTCAGGCTCAACAACATTGACCCCCATGGATTGTAGACGAGTTATGACATAACGACGTCTTTCTGCATATGCATCACGCATCACATCACTATCATGCTTTCCTTCTGTTAATGCTTCTAAAGCAGCATATTGACTAATTGAAGTCGCACAAGAGACGTTGTATTGATGGATTTTCAACATATGCTGTCTAATAGAGCGATCTGCTAATACATACCCTATTCTAAAACCAGTCATAGAATGAGATTTAGATAACCCTTGAATAACAATCGTTTGTTCGCGAATTTGATTAAACTGAGCAATGGAAACATGTTCTTGTTTGTAAGTAAGTTCGCTATAAATTTCATCAGCCAAAATAAAGATAGGATGATCTTTGATGACTTCAGAAATATCGTGAAGTTCTTTTTCGCTTAATGAAACCCCTGTTGGATTAGAAGGATAAGGCATAATAATACATTTAGTTTTTTCAGTTAAGTTAGCTTCGATCAGATCAGCTGTTAATTTAAATTCATGATCACGTGTATCAATATGAACGGGATTAGCTCCAGCCAAACGTATGAGAGGCTCGTACCCAGGGTAAACAGGCCCTGGTAGGAGTACATCGTCACCAGGTTCTAATATTGTCCTTAATGAAATATCAATCGCTTGTGAAGCTCCAGCTGTTACAATTATTTCGTCATTTGGATCATACTGTAATTGATAGCGTTCTTGGGTATAATCGGCAATCGCTTGTCGTAATTCAAGAATACCCGCGTTCGGTGTGTAAACGGTCTTGTTTTCATCAAGTGCATGTTTCGTTGCTTCTTTTATATGATCTGGCGTTGTGAAATCAGGCTGCCCTATTGTAAGTGAGACAACATCCTCTTTTCCTGATACTAAATTGAAAAATTGACGGATCCCTGAAATTTCAATGTCTTTGACGTTTTGATTAAGTAAGTGTTCCATTGTATTCCCACCTTGTAGTATTCATTAGGTTTAAAAGTTAATAGCTCCGCTTATGCTGATAGATAAGGGAGGGACGATTATGTTTTCAGAATGGATGATTTATTTAACTGCACACTGGCAAGCAATAGGGTTATGGATTGTGTTGATTGGTTGCTTAATTAGTTTGACATATGCTGTTATTGTTCGCTTTTTAAAATTACCAATTAGTTTCAGCTTGCTATACTGGATGAGTATGGCTACTGCTTTTATGTTCGTGTTATTAGCTATATACATATTTAATCATACTGTGATTAATGATGCATCACAAATGCGGCAAGTTGTTTTAACGCTTATAAATGCCAGTTTCTTAGTTGGTACTGCGTTTTTAATTTTAGGGATTATAACCTATTTGTCTGATCGGTTTAAATATAAACAATCATTAAAAGGTAAATGAGCTGGGAAAAGTGTATCATAGAAACCAAATGGTCAAAATAAGCTTTTATTAATAGTCATCAATTATTTCATCTTATCTATATATTTTATATAATTTAGAAAAGAGGGGAGAGGTAAGATGATTTTAGATTTTTCTATTTTCGCTATCATTATATTTTTACTTTTTGGTTTAGGGTTATTAATTTTAAATATCGTAACGAGTATATGGTCGTACCGTGATGCTAAACGTAAAGGTAAAAGTAATGAATATGCTATGATCGTTTTATTTGGTACGTTGTTTTTACCTGTAATGGGGTTCATAGTGTACTTAATCATTCGAAATGATTGATGTTAAAAATGGGATGAGACAAAAGGATACTCAATTGTACAAAAAAGGAATGTATGAAAATCATAATAGTTAATCACTTATGAAGCGGAGGCAAAACACGTAGACGCCTGCGGGAATAGCACGTGTCTCGAGACCCCGCAAGCCATGCTTTTGGGCTGAGGAGGCTCGAGCCGTGCCCGCGGCAAGCGAAGTGTTTTGATGGAGCGTCATTTAAGCAGAAAACCCGAACGATTTAATTAAATCGTTCGGGTTTTACTTTGCATTATTAACTTTTGTCTCAGCTTTATTAGTTCGACCATATGTCATTAGCGAGTTGGACGATATAGCTTAATTTTTCCCATTGTTCTTCTTCAGTTAAATCATTACCATGATGAGTCGAAGCAAATCCACATTGTGGACTTAGGCATAGTTGTTCTTTAGATAGGTAGGAAGAAGCCTCATTCACTTGACTGATTATAAGATCGCGATTTTCTAGCTTGCCACTTTTAGAAGTCAATAATCCTAATACAACCCTCGGGCCATCTTCTGGGATGTGTTTTAAAGGTTCAAACCCGCCTGATCGTTCATCATACTCTAGAAAGAAACCGTCCACTTTTTCATAAGCAAATAATGTTGGGGCAATTAAGTCATAGCCACCTGAAAATGCCCAAGTTGAACGATAGTTACTACGGCATAAGTGTGTCGTGACATACAAATCATCTGGTTTGTGTTCTAAGCTGCCATTGACAACACGTAGCGCTAGATCGATAAGGTATTCACGCGAATATTGCCCATCATTAAATGGGATATCAGGTGCTGATAATCCAGCAATGTAGACATCATCAAATTGTAGGTAACGGACACCAGCATCATAAAATGCTTGAATCGCATCTTGGTAGGCTCGAATAATATCTGCTGCATACGTTTCGATGTCGGAATAGATCGATTCGTTTTGAATACCAGCATTAAAAAATTGATTAGGACTTGGAATGGTTAATTTGGCAACTGCTCGACCATTTACAATTTGGTTTAATGTTTTGAAGTCTTCTATAAAAGGGTGGTTAGGGTTAAAAGAAATACGCCCTGTATTACGAACATCATATCGTTCGGTTTCAGTATCGTTTGCGAATTGGAAGCCTGTTTCAGGTACATATCCCTCCATACCATGGAAATGCTCCATAAAATCTAAATGAAACCAAGTGCGTCGGAATTCGCCATCTGTAACAGCTTCTAATCCAATTTCTATTTGTTTATTAACAATGCGTTCAATTTCTTGATCTTCAACCTGTCGTAATGTCTCTTCATTAATGATGCCTTGCTTATAATCAGAGCGTGCTTGGTGAAGCCTTTCGGGTCTTAATAAACTCCCTACATGGTCAGCTCGAAACGGAACCTGATTTTTTGTCATGGTATATCCTTCGCTTTAAAGTATATGTTTGTAATGGATGTGAATCTCCATAAAAAAAGCCTCTTCCTAAGAAGAGACTCGTACGTGTTTGTTCTCTTCTTATCTTCTAGCGTTTGCTACTGGAATTAGCACAGTGTCAAGAACCTGTTGCTGAAGCTTCAAAGGGCCAGTCCCTCCACTTCTCTTGATAAGAATTGTATGAAATTTATTAAAGCACAACTTACATGATGACAAGACCACTGTCAATCACACTTATTAATTAACTGCTTTCAAGTCTTTAATAATATCATCCATTGCCTCATTGCTTGTACCAGAATAAGTCTTAATGACAGTACCTTCTGGATTAACTAAAGCAAATGATGTACCATGGTTGACTTGACTTTCACCATCCACTTTGGAGACGAGTGTATTGAAAGAATTTGCAGCGAAACTTTCGATTTCATTTTGGGAATAGCCTGTTAGAAAATCCCAATTGCTATAGTCGGCATTATACTTATCACCAAAAGCCTTTAATGTCTCAGGGTCGTCAACTTCAGGATCGACACTAAATGAAACAAAACGAACATCTAAATCTTCTTCAGCTGCTGTTTGTTGTAAACCAGCCATATTACCTGTCATAGGGGGGCATACTGTATTACAACTTGTGAAAATAAAATTAGCAACCCAATATTGTCCTTTGAGGTCTTCTAAGCTGACTGTTTCATTATCTTGATTCGTATATTCGAATGATTTAACTTCGACATCCAGCTCGGCTTCCAGTTCACTGGCTGAACTACCATTACAGGCGACAAGAAATGTCAGAATGCCTATGATGCTAAGTGGGATTACCCATTTAGATCGACTGATCATTTTATCAACTCCATTTATCAATCTTATCCGTTATTAATCACGCATTTAAAATTAATTTATACTTATTTTAACATGTTATAAAATAACGGCGTGTGACAGGAACGTGAATGTTTTTACAATTTCTTGACAAGCCACTTTAAGTGGCATTTAGTGTGATGACATTAATCTCAGGCCGGCAGAGAAACCGAAAAGGAAGCCGAGTCGTTCCTAAGCCGCGTGATGTTAACAAATGTAGTGGGCGCTCACCAATTGTTGTCTTACCTTCGACATATTTTTGCCCGAGAAGTGGTGTAATAATATAACCATAAAACGGAATCTGTACTTGGCCACCGTGGCTATGTCCTGATAATTGTAAGTCGAAGTTATAATCTTTGACTTCATCGGCATAATCTGGTTCGTGACACAAGAGTATGTTGAAAGTGTCTGACTTATCGTCTGGTATTAATTGGTTTAAGCGAGGATCTCCTAGTAATACATCGTCAACACCAGCTAGTAGTATTTGACTCCCATTAAGATTTATATTGTCATAATCATTCTGAAGCAAACTGAAGCCACCTTGGTTCATAACTTCTTTTATTGGGTCTGTTCCATAACCACCATGATCATGATTGCCGTAAATCCAATACTGGCCATGCTTTGCTTTTAGATTCGATAAGATTGAAATCAAATCATTATAACTCGATTGACCTATATGAGAAGGGTTATCAAATAAGTCTCCTGTAAAGACAATTAAATCAGGTGATTCTTGATTGACTTTACGGACAATTTTCTTCATGTCCTCTAATGTTAATTGGAAACCTAAATGTGTATCTGTAATTTGAACAATTTTAAAGTTATTAAATTCATCCGGTAAGCGTTCGGATTCAACCGAGTCTCGTTTGATGGTTAACCAATAAGGCTCGATGTCATGAGCGTAATAATAACCACCATAAGCTGCCCCGATGGAACCAAGTGTACCGAAAGTCGCATTTTTTAAAAATGAACGCCTAGTCATTTTATTCCCCATATTACGCCATCCTTTTTGATTGCTTATCGACATTATAGCACGATTAAGGAATGTTCAAGAGTGATAGCAAGTAGTTTTTGAAAAAAGGACAAATATTCGTTACAATAAATGAAAACGAATGAATATTCATTCATTTTAAAATTTGGGGAAAAGGGTGGTTTGTGTGAAGGATGAAGTAGTCATTGTCACAGGTGGTTCGAATGGAATGGGCAAGTATATGGCCAAGAAGTTTGCTCAAGAAGGTGCGCATGTTGCTATTACGGGTCGAAATGAAGAAAAGTTAACGCAAGCAAAAGAAGAAATTGAAGCGACTGCAACTGGCAATGTTATGGTCGTGCAAATGGATGTGCGCCAGATAGAAGATATCGAGAGAATGGTGGAGGAGGTTCATCATAAATTTGGCCGAATTGATCATCTTGTGAATAACGCAGCAGGTAATTTTATTGCGCCGGCTGAGAAACTGTCTCCAAATGGCTGGAATGCTGTTATTGATATTGTGTTGAACGGTACTTATTATTGTAGTTATACAGTAGGCCATTATTGGATTGAGCATGGTATTAAAGGGACGATCTTAAACATGGTTGCGACTTACGCTTGGGATGCTGGTCCAGGTGTGATTCATTCCGCATCGGCAAAAGCAGGTGTATTAGCCATGACGAGAACGTTAGCTGTGGAATGGGGCCGTCGTTATGGTATTCGGGCAAATGCTATTGCTCCAGGTCCAATTGATCGAACAGGCGGAGCTGATAAACTTTGGGAATCAGAGGAAGCCGCACAACGCACTATTAAATCCGTACCTCTAGAACGTTTAGGGGAACCAGAAGAAATCGGAGAGCTCGCATACTTCATGCTTTCAGATAAGGCGAAATATATGAATGGTGAAGTGATCAAGCTAGATGGTGGTCAATCACTTAATCAATATCCGTTTTAAAGAAAAAGAGGTTAGTACAAAATCTTACGATACAAAGTAAACCCCGAACGATTTATTTTATTTAAATCGTTCGGGGTTTATACTTAAGTGACGCTTCATCAAAACACTTCGCTTGCCGCGGGCACGGCTCGAGCCTCCTCGGCCGAAAAGCATGGCCTGCGGGGTCTCGAGACGCGTGCTGTTCCCGCAGGCGTCTACGTGTTTTGATTCAGCTTTATTACTGCTTATATATAATCGTTTTCAAACATTTCTCTTTTGAATTGTTGATTATTTTTGGTTCCATCCTCTTATTTAGTCATCACTTTATGAGATAACTCTGCTAATTTATTTCATAAATGAAAGAAAGTATTTCAAAATTAAGCGAGGACGACATAGAATAAGATGGTGAAGAAATGAAAGGCGCTTCCTGCAATCACAAATAGATGCCAGACTGCATGGTGATAGGGAAAACCGCGCCACATATAAAATAGGCTTCCAACAGAATATAAAATACCACCAACAATTAAATAAACGAGTCCAGTTGTTGCCATCTCAGTTGCAAGTGGTTCCCATATAAACACAATGAACCAACCAAGAGCGAGGTAAATTAACGTTGAGACGACCATAAACCGGTGGACGAAAAAGATTTTAAAAACAATCCCTAATAACGCCACACCCCAAATGACGCCAAAAAGTGTCCATCCGATTGTTCCCCGAAGCATGACGAGTAGAATCGGCGTATACGTTCCTGCAATAAATAAATAAATCGAGGAATGATCAATAAATAAAAAGATATCCTTCGCTTTACCTTCTTTTAAACTGTGAACAATCGTAGATGATAAATACATGATCAACATAGAAGCGCCGTAAATGGTAACCGAAACCACTTGCCATACATTACCGTGTAATGAGGCATATACAATTAATATAACAAGGCCTGCCAAGCTTAACAAAGCGCCTAGTCCGTGTGTTATAGCATTAACTTTTTCTTCTTTTGGTGTGAATGTGTACGACATCAAAACCCTCATTTCTATTATATTAGTATAGCTGATTTTTTTCCTATGTTAAACAATATCTATTTTCCTTATTTTATGTTAAAATAGTTCTCGGAAAACGAGACCAATCGTTTCGTTTTAATGAGGAGGAAAACCATGTTAGAAGCAAAAGAGTTTGATCTAGCGACAACTCTTGTGAAAGATATGATGGTCGACGCTGAAAAAGTGGCTCACGTTCAAAATAGTAATCCACTAGAGCATGCGTTGTTAGTTCTAACTAAAACAGGTTATAATGCAGTACCTGTTTTAGATTTCCACGGAATATTTGAAGGTGTTATTAGCAAATCAGATATTATTGAAGCGATGTTCGGTTTGGAACGAATTGAGTTGGAGCGTTTAGACTCACAAACCGTCATGGATGTGATGAATGATGAGGCACCACGTTTACACATCAATGACACTCTTGAAGAAGCTTTACACGAATTGATTGATTATAATTTTGTTTGTGTTGTAGATGATGACGAGATTATGCAAGGGATTATCACGCGTCGCCAACTTTTAAAACAATATCGAAATGAGTACTATCAGTCACGCCAAAAAAGTTCTTAAACATCTTGTGAAAACTAAGACCTCTTTGATACATTAAAAGAGTAACTAAATGAAGTGGAGGATCGAAAAATGAATCAAATGGATGCTAATGAAATTATTAATTTTATTTCGAATGCGAAAAAATCAACACCTGTAAAAGTTTATGTGAAAGGTGAAAACCTAGAGCAAGTTAATTTCCATGATGACGTACAAGCGTTTATTACGGGTAACGCTGGCGTATTATTCGGTGAATGGAGCGTTGTGAAAGAAGAATTAGAACAACATGCTTCATCAATTGAAGATTATGTCATCGAAAATGATCGTCGTAACTCAGCGATTCCGACATTAGATATGAAAAATATTAATGCACGTATTGAACCTGGTGCGATTATTCGTGACCAAGTTGAAATCGGTGATGGCGCTGTCATCATGCTTGGTGCCGCGATTAATATTGGTGCAGTCGTAGGAGAAGGCACGATGATCGATATGAATGTCGTCTTAGGCGGTCGTGCGACAGTCGGCAAGAATTGTCATATTGGTGCAGGGTCTGTATTAGCGGGTGTGATCGAGCCACCTTTTGCTCAGCCAGTAGTCGTAGAAGATGGAGCAGTTGTTGGTGCTAACGCCGTGATCTTAGAAGGTGTCACAGTCGGTGAAGGTGCAGTTGTTGCAGCTGGATCGATCGTGACTGAAGATGTACCAGCGAACACAGTTGTTGCAGGTACACCAGCGAAAAAGATCAAAGAGATGGATGCACAAACTCGTGATAAAACAGAAATCAAACAAGAGTTACGTAAGCTAGATAACTAATAGTATTTACTTAGCAGAAGCGGAATTGACTTAATAAGCAATTCCGCTTTTCTTACATATGATAGAGGTAATGAAAGGTTGAATAGGTTTATGACAGATGAAAAATGGATTGAAATACGCCGTGAATTACACCAAATACCTGAATTAGGGTTTCAAGAAGTTAAGACACAACAGTATTTGCGCGAATATATTGAAACATTACCACAAGATTTCCTCACTGTGACGCCTTGGGAAACGGGTTTATTTGTGTTTGTCGAAGGGACAGTAGGAAGTCAAACGATTGCCTACCGTACTGATATAGATGGTTTGCCAATCAAAGAAGAGACGGGTTTTTCATTTGAATCGATCCACGATGGGCAAATGCATGCATGTGGCCATGACTTACATATGACCATTGCACTTGGTGCTCTTACGGAGTTAGTTCATCATCGACCTGAAGCGAATGTCTTATTCTTATTCCAGCCAGCTGAAGAAGGACCAGGTGGAGCAGAACCGATGTTGGCGAGTGAACCGATGAAACAATATGCGCCGGATTTTGTGTTTGCATTACACGTCGATCCTAAACGTGAAGTTGGTTATGTCGCTTCAAAACCTGGATTATTATTCGCTAACACGAGCGAACTGTTTATTGATTTTCATGGTAAAGGAGGTCATGCAGCATACCCGCATGAGACACGTGATATGATGATGGCAGCTAGTGCTTTTAACGTTCAATTACAACAAGTGGTTGGTCGCATGGTTGATCCCCTTAAATCTGCCGTTGTAACGTTAGGCAAGATGGAAGCAGGCACAGTACAAAACATTATCCCTGAGCATGCTCGAGTAGAAGGGACGATCCGTACCACTGATGCCGAAACGATGAATGTTGCGAAACAGTCAATTGAGCAGATGCTAAAAGGAATTGAGACACGTTATGGATGTGAGACGACTGTAGATTATGGTGCGAATTATTATATGGTTAATAATAATGGTGATTATGTTGAACGATTTAAGCAAGCAATCGAGAAGACAAATGTTACTTATGCTGAAGCGAATGCAGCTATGACAGGGGAAGATTTTGGCTATATGTTGAAAGAACTTCCAGGTTTTATGTTTTGGTTAGGTATTGATTCAGAATCAGGTTTGCATACGAGCCGATTGAATCCGAATGAAGATGCGATTGGTATTGGTATTGAAGCGATTGTGGCGATGATTCGTGAAGGATGAAGCAAGGTTAGATCTTTAGAATTGCTTTTTTGATTAGTTAAATTCATTTGATTATTAGAGGTGGTTTTGTGAATAAATCCTTTTGGGTACCTTTAGTGGTATCGTTTGGTAGCATCATATTATTGTATCTATTAGGTTTTATTGCTGAAATCGAATCACTTATGTTCAAACTTTCTTTATCATATACTGAGATCTCGTTATTACCCATTTTGATTGGAATCATATTAGGATTCCTGAGTGAGCGGATGATGAAATTAAAAATTAAAGCGGATTAATTATTTGTCCTAAAATAACACTGATAGGCTAATGTCTTCATGACACAAGGCAAAAGAAAAGGAGGAAACTGCGAATACATTTTCCTCCTTTTATACTAGGTCACTTATTTAAGCTGAATCAGAATTTTCATCGAGTCGGTGACTGATACCATCGAGTTAAATTGACTGCCATTTTATATTATCTTAGTGGTCGTTCTAAAGAGCTTATATCTTCATCAAGGTTCACAATTTTTTGTTCGACGATTTGTCTCGCGTCATGAACACCTTGATTATAATAATAAGGCGCGATTTGTTCGGTGAGCCATGCATACATATTTTCTGCAGCTAAATCACCTAGTTCTTCTCCGCGTTCCTCGTAAAAATAAACCTTAATCTCGTCTATTATCTTGTCTTTCATAAATGCTGGTTCTTTCATAAAATCCATCTCCTATAAATGTTCATCTAAAAACGTTTTGATAGCCTGATATCCTTTTATTTGGTTAGTACGTTTAGTGAATCCATGCCCTTCATCTTCAAAAACAAGGTATTCTACTGGTACATCGTTTTTCTTGACTTCAGCGACAATTTCGTCCGATTCGATCTTGAGCACACGTGGGTCATTGGCACCTTGTAACACAATTAATGGTTTATGAATGTGATCGGCATGAAATAGTGGTGAAATGCTTCTAATATAGTCATTTTCGTGATAAGGATCACCAATTTTCTTATAGAGTGCTTGACGGCCAGACTCCCACCACGCTGGTATTTCTTTTAACGTTCGTTCCCAATTTGATACACCGAAGATATCTACACCGACTTTAAATGAGTCTGGTTGGAAGGCCAATGCTGCAAGGACCATATAACCACCATAACTTCCACCCATGATGCCAATTCTCTCCTCATCAATTCGCCCAGTAGAAATTAAATATTTTTTGGCTTCAATACAGTCTTGTAAGTCAATTTCACCATGTTGCTTATCAGCAGCTTTATAGAACGATTTCCCGTAGCCTGAACTTCCACGATTATTAACGGCCATAACTGCATAGCCCTGATTGACTAAATATTGGACCATTGGAACATAATCAGTTGTTGACTGCCCACCTGGACCACCATGAACGAGTACTAGGGCAGGGGCTTTCTCATCTTTGTTTAAATAGGGCTCATAATAAACAGCAGGGATCGTTAAACCGTCAAAAGATTGATAACGAACAATGTCAGCTTTAACTAATTCTTCAGATTGGATATCAGGGTGCTGAGCATTCGTTAGTCGATAAATTTGATTGTTTGTCGGGACATATCCAAATAAATCTGTAGGTGTAACTGAACTGTTCGTTACAAACGTCATAGCTTTTTCATCGTATGACAATTTTATTTCAATTAATTCTCCTTCTGGTAGTTCTGGGGGTTGAAACTCAATCGAACCTTGACTTAAGATTTTAAGTTTTTCTTGTCCATCTTCGTTATAGGAATAAATCAGAAAAGAATACTGCGGTGAAAATCGTGCGGATTCTATATTCCAATTCTCATCTGCAACTAATGTAACATCTTTAGTGGCAAGATTGATTTTCTTCAGTTGTAAGAATTCAGATGATTCATTTGTTAAAAAATATAATTCCTTCGAATTCTGACTGAACATCATTGGTATAAATTCAGCTTCTCCAGGTTGATCATTGAGTTGGGAGAGTCCATTTTCATATGAATAAATGTACATATTTGATTCGTTATCTGTAACAGTGTGTTGGATGGCTAATTGTTTACCATCAGGTGCTACGGTTTCGACATTCAAACCGTCCTCGTTTTTAAAAACGAGTTCAGCTTTCCATGAAGTAATATTCATTTTATAGAGGTCAAAAAATCTTGCATCACGTTTATTCGATAAGTAATAAAAACCAGTCCGATCGTGATTCCATTGTAAAAATGATGCTTTTTCATTTTCAGAAGGTGTCAGATCTGTTATTAAGCCATTTGATTGATATAAATATAAGTGACTGATTTCATTCCCTTCATGATCCTGTTGAAAAATAAAATCGTGTGATCTCGGTAAATAAGTAACAGGATAAATGCCATCATTAGTAGATTGGGTGATTTGTGTTCGGTTGGTACCATCTACTTGGACAGTATAGGCGTTGAAAACACCAGATTCATCACTCGCATACAGGATGGTTTGGTTGTCATCATTCACAGAAACGCCGCCGATCGTTTCACTACTCATAAATTGATCAATTGTGTATTTACCCCGAATAGATAAAGCATTAGTCATAGAATCCCTCATTTCAAAATTTTCTCTCCCAATTGTTATTCGTGCACAACGTAATGATTTCCTTGTTATTGAAATGATTTTATATCTAGGAAGAGATATTGATGGTTAGTGAACTTAATAACTAAAAAACCTGTCGAGCCTCAGTCGACAGGTTTAGTTCATTAGAGTGTTTTCTTTGCAGCTTGTTGGATAGGATCCCATACGCCGTTATAGGGCGGAGCATAGGCCAAATCAAGGTCAAGTAATTCTATTGTAGTCATATTGTGATAGAGTGCTGTTGCCAGGACGTCGATTCGTTTGTCCGCACCATATGTCCCTATAGCTTGGCCACCTAGAAGTTTTCGCGATCCTTGTTCGTAGACGAGTTTTAGGTGAAGCGGTTGCTGATCGTAGTAACCGGCAACGGCATTAGTTTTGATCGTTGATACATCGTAATTAAAGCCTAAGGAATTAGCTTCTTTTTCTGATAAACCAGTTCTTGCAACATCAAGTGTGAAGAATTGCAGGATGGATGTCCCTACAATTCCTTGAAAGGCTTTCGCTTGACCTACAATATTCATACCAGCAATCATACCTTGTTTATTGGCAGTTGTTCCGAGGGGTACAAAGTCTTTTTGTTGTTTGACTCTATTGTAATCAACTGCACAATCTCCAGCAGCGTATACGTTGTTAACGTTCGTTTCCATATATTCATTGACCAAGATAGCCCCTTGATCATTTGAGTCAAATACATTTGGGTCTAAGAAATCAGTATTAGGTTTAACTCCGATATTAACAATCGCTTGATCTGTTGAATATTCGCCTTGATCGGTAATCACTTTTTCTACTCGTTGATTCCCTTCGAAACGTTGAACAAATTCATTAAAGATAAGTTCGACGCCATGTTGTTCTGCTTCATCATGGAGTAGTTTGGCCATATCATAATCAAGCGGGTTCATGAGTTGTTGACCAGCCTGAATGATGCGTACATGTTTTCCGATTTCTTGCATGTTCTCAGCGATTTCAAGTCCAATAAAACCACCGCCAACGATTGTAACATTCTCAGGTTCTTCAGCTTGGATATCCGTTATAATCTTTTCTGTATCTGGGATCGTCTTCATCGAATGAATACCATCCAAACCAATACCATCCCAATCGGGCTTAATCGGGCTTACGCCAGTCGCGATCAGCAATTTATCGTATTCTAGTTCAAATGGTTCGTCGTTATCAAGGTTAACGCCTGAAACAACTTGTTGATCAGCATTGACATCAGTCACCTCATGTCTAGTTCTGGCATCTATACCATGTTTTTGACGAAACACTTCAACAGGTTTAGCAATCACGTCATCTGTTGATTGAACATCACCACTTATGACATAAGGCAAGCCACATTGGCCATAGGAATAATAATCACCTTTTTCAAGTGTAATAATTTGATCATCTTGTGAGCTTTCTCGTTTAATCTGCATGGCTGCACTCATTCCAGCAGCATCGCCTCCAATAATAACGTAACGCATTCTTACCACCTCATTTAGTTATTATAGAAAGAGCTCATGCAATAGACATGAGCTCTTTGTAGTCCGAATTAATCGTCTTGTTTCTGAATAATTGTATGATGTGGAAAAGGGATTTCGATTCCTGCATCATCAAGTGCTTCTTTCATGGCTTTACGAAGATCGCGTTCCACTTCCCATTGTAACATTTTCTCGGTTTGGGCGATGACACGTAATACAACGTCAGATGAACCTAAACTTTGGACTCCGACAACATCAGGACCTTCTTTGATGCGGTCGTCTTCACGAAAACGATCGCAGACATTCTGTAAAATTTCCATAGCTTGATCAATATTTTCACTATAACCAATGCCCATGTCGACGAGTGCACGCATATTACCACGTGTGTGGTTGTTTACAGCTTGGATATAACGGTTTGGAATGAAGTGTAGGGTTCCATCAAATCCACGTAATTGAGTTGTTCTAAGACCCAACTCCTCGACAATACCATCATGACCACCCGCTGTAACATAATCATCGACATCAATTTGTTTTTCAATCAGAATAAAGAATCCAGTAACAATATCACTAACTAATCCTTGGGCACCAAAACCGACAGCTAGTCCAACAATACCAGCACCTGCCAAGATTGGAGCAAGCGGAATACCTAGAATTCCTAGGAACGTAACGATGAAAAAGAACAATAATACGTATGTAAACACGTTTAACAATAAGTTCTCTAATGTTTTCTTACGTCCTTCATGTAATTTTTGACGCTTAGCAACATGATCCATGGCTTTGGAAATAGCTTTGCGACCGATTGGTGCCACAATAACATAAACGATAATAAGTAATAATAGCTGACCACCAATACTCACTAAGTTACTTAACATACCTTCTAAATCTAAAAAGTCCACCTTAATACTCCCTTCATTTCTTATTATAACTATTATATACCACATAATGTATTTCGTTAATCATGTTTCAATCATAATATGACATTTTACGGGCATTCAAAGTTATATTAAGAATGCGAATTATAAATTTTTTCAAAAAATTAAGGCAAAGGGGTAGCATTTTATTTCGTAACCCGATATATTTATTAGAGCAGTAATTTTCATCGAAAGAAAGTGGGGGAAGAGGCTTGGATATTTTCAAAAAGCTAAAACAATATTACTGGCCTTTTAAGCGGTATTTGATCATTTCACTTATTTCAATGTTATTTGTGACGATCATAACAGCCGCTTATCCAATCGTGATTCAACAAACGATTGATAACGTGATTGGTCAGCAAAACTTTGACCTTTTACCAATTATTATTATTGCATTCATAATTCTTATGGGCATCAAAGCAATATCTGTTTTTACACAACAGTATTTTGGTGATTTATTCGGTATCTCAACCGTTTATGAAGTCCGAAATGATTTGTATCGTAAATTACAACGCTTGTCATTCAAGTATTACGATAATGCCAAAACAGGTGACTTAATGTCACGTCTGACTGCAGATGTAGAAGGGTTTCGTTTCTTTTTATCCTTTGGTTTTGCAGAGTTATTGCGCATTGTCTCGCTTGTAATCGTAAGTGGTGCGGTTATGTTATTCTACTCCGTTCCATTAACACTCGTAACACTAGCGGCTATGCCATTTTTGGCTGTTTCCGTTTATATGTTCGATAAACGTGTTCATCCAGCATTTTTAGGAATTCGCCGTTCTTTCGGGAGGATGAATACACGTGTTCAAGAAAATATTTCTGGAATGAACACGGTTAAATCATTGTCACGTGAAAACTTTGAGATTGGTCGTTATGAAGAAAAAGGTGAAAACTACCGAGATCACTATTTAAAAACAGCATCGATTTGGTCAAAATACATGCCGTTTATGGAATTTGTCGGCAATGTATGTGTTGTCGCTTTACTTGCTTTTGGCGGTTACTTAGTGATCCAAGGTGATGTTCAGGTTGGTGAATTAGGTGCCTTTTTCTCATTAGTATGGATGTTTTTAGGACCCTTAATGAACTTCGGGTTTGTCGTCAATCAGTTTTCACAAGCCAAAGCATCAGGTGAACGTTTACTGGAAGTTCTAGAATCAGATTCAGAATTAGATGACGATCAACCAGCTAAAGGTGAAACGATTAAAGGTCATGTTACGTTTGACGATGTGACACTAACATATGTTGAAGATGACGATGAAGCGTTAAAAGAAGTTAGTTTCGATGCACCACCTGGGAAGGTTGTTGGGTTGATTGGTGCAACGGGTGCCGGAAAATCCAGTATCACACAGTTGCTAACACGTTTTTATGAACCTGAACAGGGGACGGTTTATATTGACGGGAAACCAACGACAGATTATTCATTGAAGGATCTACGTAAACAAATCGGGTTTGTCTTACAGGAGCCCTTCTTATTCTCAACGACGATAAAAGAAAATATCGCATACGGCAATCCAGAAGCTTCAATGGAAGAAATAGTAGATGCAGCTAAACGCGCACAAGCACATGACTTCATTGAAACAATGCCAGATGGCTATGACACCTTATTAGGTGAACGTGGTATGGGTCTATCTGGGGGACAAAAGCAACGGATCTCCATTGCGAGAGCCCTCTTGATTAACCCGAGTATTCTGGTATTAGATGACGCTACATCAGCTGTTGATATGCAAACAGAGGCGAAAATCCAAAAAGCCTTACGGGAAGTCATGTCGGACCGTACGACGTTTATTATTGCGCATCGTATTTCATCACTACAACACGCTGATGAAATTCTCGTCTTAGAAGGTGGAGCAATCGTTGAACGCGGTAAACATGAAGATTTACTCGACAACGAAGGTCCCTACCAACGTATTTACGACATTCAATATCAAGATAAAGAAGCCATTCTAGGTAAACAACACGTATAAGGGGGGAGACAAGTGGCAACCGAAGCTAACGAAAAAAGTCCACATTTAAAACGATTTCACTATACGCAGGATATAGCTGTTGATAAGCCATTTAACTGGCAACAAACAGTTCGACTATTAAAATACTTAAAGCCGTATTCTAAAAAGATTCTGCCGATTGCTATTATAGCCATGCTCGTATCAACGGCAGTTCGGCTTATTGTACCCATTCTTGTTGGGCGTGTAGCCATTGATATGGCAATTGACAGGGGTAACACTAATTTACTCATCCAACTTGTTATAGGCATTGCGATCATGTATTTATTTAGTTACGTCGGGAATATGGTTCGAATTAAATATGTGAATTTACTCGGACAAAACGTGATTTATGACTTAAGACGACATTTGTTTTCACATGTTCAGCATTTGTCGAACCGCTTTTTTGATAAAAAATCGGCTGGCAGTATTATCGTCCGTATCATGAATGATATTAATTCACTGCAGGAACTGTTTACGAATGGAATTATTAACTTACTCATGGATATCGTCATGCTAGTAAGTATTATTATAATCTTATTTGTTCTCAGTCCACCATTGGCTGCAGCAGTAGTCATTGTAATTCCAATTATGTTTTATATTTCAACGAAGTTAAGAAAGAGAATTCGTCGCTCATGGCAACAAGTTCGGATTCAACAATCAAGACTTAATTCACATCTTAATGAAAGTATTCAAGGGATTCGGATTACGCAATCTTTCGCACAAGAACAAGAAAACACAGAGTTTTTTGAAGGTGTTAATTCTGATAATTACGATCGTTGGCAGACAGCAACTCGTAAAAGTGCGATGTTCCGTCCGTTTGTTGAGATGAGTAATGCATTTGGAACTGCGGTTCTACTTGGTTTTGGTGCATTCTTGATTTCACAAGATGCATTAACAGTCGGTACTTTCTTTACGTTTGCATTATTCATCGGTATGTTCTGGGAGCCGATCTCACGCCTTGGGCAAATGTATAACCAATTGCTTATGGCGATGTCAGCATCTGAACGTATTTTTGAGTTTCTTGATGAGGAGCCGAATGTGAAAGAGAAAGAAGATGCCGTTCATTTAAATGATATTAATGGTCATATCGAATTTGATCACGTTCAATTTGCTTATGATGATGAGCGGATTGCGTTAGATGATATTTCCTTAGAGATGAAACCAGGTCAATCAGTAGCTCTTGTTGGTCATACAGGTTCTGGTAAAACGACCATTGCGAACTTAATTAGTCGTTTTTATGATCCGACAAAAGGTGCTGTTAAGATTGATGGGGTTGATTTACGCGACGTAAAACTCGATGATTTAAGGCAGAAGATTAGTGTCGTCCTGCAAGATACGTTCATTTTCTCAGGAACTATTATGGAAAACATTCGCTTCGGTCGTCCAGATGCATCGGATGAAGAAGTGATTGAAGCAGCAACAGTCGTTGGAGCAGATGAGTTTATTCAACGTCTGGCAGATGGTTATGAGACTGAAGTTGAAGAACGTGGGAATATATTATCTGCTGGTGAGCGTCAATTATTATCGTTTGCCCGTGCGTTATTAGCTGATCCTAAGATTATTATTTTAGATGAGGCAACAGCAAGCATTGATACAGAAACAGAAGTAAAAATCCAAAGTGCGCTTAAACGTTTATTAGAAGGACGTACTTCTATTATTATTGCACACCGTTTATCAACGATCCGTGACTCGGACAACATTATTGTGTTAGAAAACGGTGAGATATTAGAGCAAGGCAATCATGATGAACTAATGGCACATGGTGGCGAATACTATGGTCTAGTGAAGTCACAATTTCAAGCATTAGACCAAATGTAAAGGAGGACCGAGCGGCTTACATGTCGTTCGGTTTTCTTTCTTATATCAAATAGCTTATCATTAGATTGAAGGCTGCATTATTAAAGAATTTTTTAATAATTGGCTTTGTTAAAGTTTAGTGTTGATTTCAACTGGTTTAGCACTAAGTTGTTGAATTGTGAGTAGCGATGGTGGCGACTCCAGGTCGACTAAAAGCGGTCACGTCCTGTGACCAACGTCGACATTAGACCGTCCGGGTCGTCATGGGAAAAGCACGAGTCTCGAGCCGTGCCCCACGGAAAGCGTCCACCAGTAGCGGATCACAACATCAACAACGGATTTTAACAGAACATATTAAATTAGTGTATTTGTATCACAAAGATTTAATAATCATTCGACAAATAGCATGTGATATATGGTAGACTATGCTCAGTATAGACAAAAGAGGAGGAAGGCAGTTGAGTAAGCATCTCTATGGTGTCATCGGTCTCGGCCGTTTTGGCGGTAGTATTTGTAAAGAACTTGCTCGTGAAGGTATGGAAGTTCTTGTAATCGATTCAGATGAGGAAAAGATTAACGAATATAAAGATATTGCATCACATGCGGTTATTGCAGATTCAACAGACGAATTAGCTTTAAAAGATATAGGCATTCGAAATATTGACCATATCATCGTCGCAATCGGCGATAATATTCATGCAAGTATTCTAACAACCTTAATCGTTAAAGAATTAGGAATTAAAATGATTACGGTCAAAGCTCAAAATGATTACCATGAAAAAGTCTTGAATAAGATAGGTGCTGATGAAGTCGTGCACCCTGAGCGTGATATGGGTAAACGCATTGCTCATAGCATTATTTCAAGCAATATTCTAGATTATCTAGAGCTATCAGATGAGCACAGTGTCGTTGAAGTAAAAGCAGGAGAGAAGATGAATGATAAGACATTAATTGATCTTGATATTCGTGCTCGTTTTGGTTGTAACGTTGTGGCGATCAAACGAGGAGATGATATCAATGTATCGCCAATGGCGGATGATGTCATTCATCGAGATGATGTTATCATCGTGATTGGTGCTGACCAAGATATTCATCGATTTGAAAAAGCACTTGTTATTGAAGATTAGATTGTGATTGTTAAGTAAAAATAAGTTATAAATCAATATTAAAAGCCCCCATCGCCAAAAGGCGATGGGGGCTTACTACGTTGGATAGGAATGATTTAATTATACTTCCATGATGATCGGTAAAATCATCGGACGACGCTTCGTTTTATCATATAAGAATGGCTGAATTGTATCCGTAATTTCATTTTTAATTTCAGACCATTGCGTCGTCTTACGTTCCATTACTTTTTCTAAATGGTTCGCAACTAGACCTTGTGCATCTTTGATTAGATCCTCTGATTCGCGCATATAGACGAAACCACGAGAGATAATATCAGGTCCAGAAGCAATTCGGAATTCTTTCATATCGATACTTACCACCACGACAACTAAGCCTTCCTCAGAAAGGATGCGACGGTCGCGAAGGACGATGTTACCAATATCACCAATTCCACTACCATCTACATAAACTGAACCAGATGGAATCTTACCAGCAACACCTACTTTATTTTTGCCAAGAGCTAGGACATCCCCGTTATCCATAATGAAACTGTTTTTACGAGGGACACCTGTTTGTTCAGCTAAATTAATATGTTCAGCTAACATACGGTATTCACCGTGAATTGGCATAAAATATTGTGGTTTTAGTAAACGTAACATTAATTTTTGTTCTTCTTGTGCACCATGTCCTGAAGTGTGAATATCATTTAATGATCCATGAATGACATTCGCACCGGCACGGTACAATTTATTAATATTACGATTAATACTAATTGTGTTACCAGGAATCGGTGATGATGAAAAGACAACTGTGTCATCTGGTTGGATCTGTACATGGCGATGTGTGCCATTAGCGATACGTGATAATGCCGCTAATGATTCACCTTGTGAGCCTGTACAGAGAATAACCAACTCATCACTTGGTGTTTTCGAAATTTGGTTAGGTTCAATAAATGTATCTTTCGGTGCTTGAATGTAACCAAGTTTCTGACCGATTTTAATTGCGTTTTCCATGCTTCGTCCAAAGACAACAATTTTCCGTTTATTCTTAATTGCTGATTGGACTACTTGTTGCAGACGGTAAATATTCGATGCGAATGTTGCAAAAATGATTCGTCCACTCACTTCGTCGAATATATTTTGGATACTTTCGCCTACAACGCTTTCAGATAGACTAAAGCCTGGAACTTCACTGTTTGTACTATCTGATAAGAGGGCTAAAACACCTTCTGAACCGATTTCAGCCATTTTAGATAGATTGGCTGGTTCACCAACAGGGGTGAAATCAAATTTAAAGTCACCTGTGTGAACGATGTTTCCAGGTGGTGTTTTGACAACAATACCGAATGAATCGGGAATGCTGTGTGTTGTACGGAAGAAACTGACGGATGTTTTACGGAATTTAATCACGTCATCTTCCTGAATTTCGTTCAAATCAGCGCTACGGAGTAAACCGTGCTCTTCTAACTTGTTTCGGACTAAGCCGATTGCTAGCTTCCCGCCGTAAATCGGGATGTTCATCTCGCGTAATAAATATGGAATCCCACCGATGTGGTCTTCGTGTCCATGTGTAAGAAACAATCCTTTAATCTTGTCTTGGTTTTGGATTAAATACGTATAATCCGGGATGACATAATCAATGCCTAATAATTCATCTTCTGGGAATTTAATACCAGCATCGACTAAAATAATTTCGTCTTGGAATTGAATGCCGTACGTATTTTTACCAATTTCACCAAGACCACCTAACGCAAATATCGCAACTTGATCGTTTTTAACAAACTTCATGCGTTAGAGATCCTCTACTTTAAAGTTTTCGGATTGTTGTTCATAGGCTAAATGAGCCTCACTTAATTCTTGGACATGTTCAATATTATACGGACGGTCTGCTAGCTTTTCACGGACTTCACGTTTGGTTTCTGCTTCAACGTACATGGTTTTTGTTTCTTCACGTACTGGAGCTTCTGTAATGTTTTCTTGATAGAGTACTTTGAATACCATTTTGTCTCTCTCCTTACTTAGATTAGTTTTACGTTCATTCCTATCCGTATAGCTATATAAAATGCAATTAAGCATTATTAAACAAATTCAATTTGATACCATGCGAAATAAAAGGTGATAATTTACGTACTTGCACCTTGTTTAGATCTTAGTACTTTTTTTAGACGTTTTTTAATTTTTTCACGCAACCGTTTCAACATTATACCATACATCTCCTTTCAGTATGATATACAACTAGTAGTAGGTTGGTAATAAGATCGCAACTGATCGCATAGCTATGATTGGTACAGTGATTGTTTTATTCAATGCCCATAATAAATCCTATCTTTATTATATACTGTTCCTCACCATAAATAAAATAATAAATACAAAAAAAGTACTGACAAAGTTCGTCAGTACCTTAAAAATCGTCTTTGAATTATAATTCATCGACGGATACAGCGCCTTCTGGTGGAGACATTGGGTCATCTTGATTAATATGGTCATAAAACATAACACCGTTTAAGTGATCAATTTCATGTTGAAAAACACAGGCTGCGTAACCTTTGAGTCGAATTTTTACGTCTTCGCCATCTAAGGTTGTGGCTTTAACAGTAATACGTGCATGGCGTGGAACGATTCCAGGCACATCACGGTCAACACTCAAACATCCTTCTCCACCTGGTAAATAAGTTTGCTCGACTGAATGACTGACAATGCGTGGATTGTAGTAACCATTGCTGTATTCTCGGTCATTTGCATCTGTGAAGTGAACAGCCATCATCCGCTTGGCTAAGCCGATTTGGGGAGCTGCTAATCCAACACCGGGTCTCAAGTCATATTGTTCAGCTAGTTCCTCATCTTGGCTGTTTTTAATAAATTGAAGCATCTCATTTAATGTATATTGATCTTCGTCTGAAGGAGGAAGGGTGACGTTCTCGGTGCGTTGTCGTAGTCTCTCGTGTCCTTCACGAACAATATCATCCATTGTGATCATTAGTGACATCCTTTCTTATTGCACAAATTCCATCATCTATTTTAGCATAAAACCTATAAAATCATCATGGAAGTTGTATATTTTTAAAACAGAAATATGCTATACTTTACTTGTTATATAGATGTAAATAAAAGAATTGAACTATTGAAGATCAGAAAGGGAATGACGAGATGAAAAAACTTAGCTTATTGTTTATAATGATTACGATCACGACGTTTCTAGTCGCTTGCAATTCCAATCAAGCAGCAGAAGACATCTATAATCATCTAGAGGCTTCTGTCGAAGAAGAATCAGGTTTTCACGACGCACAAGAGGAATTAGTAGACGTAGAACAACAGGAACAAGAATTATATAATGAGTTAATCGAAGTTAACATGAATGAATTAGATGAGATTCAAGGCACAGTTGAAGAAGCACAAGCCCTTTTAGAAGAACGCAGAGAATTGATTGAACAAGAAAAAACGAGTATCGATGCTGCAAAAGAAGAATTTGATCAAGTTGAAGAGTCAATAGAAAACTTGGATGAGGAAGCACAAGAAGTAGCGAATAATATGGTAACCACTATGAACGAACGTTATGAAGCATTCCAAAATGTTTATGATGCTTATAATAAATCATTGGATTTAGATCAAGAGCTATATAACATGTTGGCAAATGAAGACTTGGAGCAAGAAGCTTTAGACGAACAAGTAGATGAGATCAATTCAAGTTACGATGATATCACTTCGGCTCAACAAACATTTAATGATAAGACAGAAAGCTTTAATAACCTTAAACGAGAATTTTATGAAACAGTTGACCTAAATGTAGAATTTGAAGGTGGAAATGGCGAATCTGAGTAAGTTGTTGTAGGACAGAGCACACGTATTAATACGTGTGCTTTTTTATATCCAAACATGTTTCAAATACAAGGAATACCAAGTCTCGCTCAAGTTGATATTGACTGGGGTAAGAAAACGCTTTCTTAATGTGTTTTCTGTTATAATACAGAGATGACAATTTGCTGTAACAGTTTCAGTTATTGAGTTGAATAGTATTTATTAAAAATGTTTATCATCATGCATAATCAAAAGTGTTTGACGAAAAATATTCTTTTAGGATAAACTACTTAATAGATGGATGTTGTACTAATTCATTCTAGCAGAATGTTGTAACAGTTTTTTATGATTAACGTTAATCGATTATGGGTACATATAAAAAGGATAGGTATTCATTAAATTAGGACGTTAAATCATTCCATAACAAAAATTTTTAAGATGAAAGGAAGAGGTGACCTACGTGAGTTTTAAAAGTCCACTTGAAGGTATCGAAGAACAGTTCGAAATGATTCAAATTTTAGATGAAAATGGTCAAATTGTAGATGAAGATAACCTCCCTGATTTATCAGATGATGATCTTGTTGAATTAATGCGCCGTATGGTTTACACACGTGTGTTAGACCAACGTTCAATTGCATTGAACCGTCAAGGTCGATTAGGTTTCTATGCACCTACTGCTGGTCAGGAGGCATCACAATTAGGAAGTCACTTTGCAATGGAGAAAGAGGATTTCTTGCTTCCAGCTTATCGTGATGTTCCTCAATTAATTTTCCACGGACTACCATTGTATCAAGCGTTTTTATTTTCACGCGGCCATTATCACGGTAACCAAATGCCAGAAGACGTGAATGCGGTAAGCCCGCAAATTATCATTGGTGCGCAAATTACTCAAGCTGCAGGAGTGGCATTAGGTATGAAGCGTACTGGAAAACAAAATGTCGCAGTAACTTATACTGGCGATGGTGGTGCTTCGCAAGGTGATTTCTATGAAGGTGTTAACTTTGCAGGAGCTTACCAAGCACCAGCTATTTTCGTTGTGCAAAATAACCAATTTGCCATCTCTGTTCCAGTTGAAAAGCAGTCTGCAGCAGACACTATTGCTCAAAAGGCAGCGGCTGCTGGTGTTCCTGGCTTCTTAGTTGATGGAATGGATGTACTAGCCGTATACCAAGTCGTTAAAGAAGCACGTGAACGCGCTATTAATGGTGATGGTCCAACAATGATTGAAACGATGACTTATCGTTACGGTCCACATACAATGGCTGGTGACGATCCAACGCGTTATCGTACAGATGATATGGACGACGAATGGGAAAAACGTGATCCACTTGTACGTTTCCGTAAATATTTAGAGTCTAAAGATTTATGGTCTGAAGAGAAAGAAAATGAAATCATTGAAACAGCAAAAGAAGAAATTAAAGCAGCGATTAAAGATGCTGACCAGCAAGATAAGCAAAAAGTAACGGACTTAATGTCAATTATGTACGATAGACTTCCACAAAATTTAGAAAGACAAATGGAAGAATATAAAGAAAAGGAGTCGAAGTAAGCCATGGCACAAATGACGATGATTCAAGCAATCACTAACGCTTTACAAACAGAGCTTAAAAATGATGAAGACGTCCTTGTGTTCGGTGAAGACGTCGGCCAAAACGGTGGTGTTTTCCGTGCAACAGAAGGGCTTCAAGAAGAATTCGGAGAAGATCGTGTCTTTGATACGCCGTTAGCTGAATCAGGAATTATTGGCTTATCCGTTGGTATGTCAACACAAGGTTTACGTCCAGTTCCTGAAATTCAATTCTTCGGCTTCGTATTTGAAGCAATGGATGCTGTGAGTGGACAAGCTGCTCGTCTACGTTACCGTTCAGGTGGTCGCTGGCATGCACCAATCACAATTCGTTCACCTTTTGGTGGTGGTGTTCATACGCCAGAATTGCACGCTGACAGTTTAGAAGGGTTGATGGCGCAACAACCAGGTTTACGTGTTGTCATTCCGTCAAACCCATACGATGCAAAAGGATTATTAATTCAATCTATTCGTGAAAATGATCCAGTTATTTTCTTAGAACATATGAAACTTTATCGTTCATTCCGTGAAGAAGTTCCAGAAGAAGAGTATACGGTTGATTTAGGTAAAGCAAATGTGAAAAAAGAAGGTAGTGACATTACATTTGTCGCTTACGGCGCGATGGTTCACGCGGCTCTTAAAGCAGCAGAAGAATTAAAAGAAGATGGTATTGAAGCTGAAGTGATTGACTTACGGACCGTTAGCCCGGTTGATTACGACACGATTATTGAATCTGTTGAGAAAACGAATCGTGCTGTCGTAATTCAAGAGGCTCAGCGTCAAGCAGGTATTGCAGCAAGCGTTGTTTCAGAGATTCAAGAAAGAGCAATCTTGCATTTAGAAGCACCCGTATTACGGGTTACTGCACCGGATACAGTCTATCCATTTTCTGAAGCAGAAGAAGTATGGTTACCAAATCATAACGATATTGTTGAGAAAGCAAAACAATCAATCAACTTTTAATGAAGTCAAAGACAGGAGGGTATCATAGTGGCCTTTGAATTTAAATTACCAGATATTGGTGAAGGGATCCATGAAGGTGAGATAGCCAAGTGGTTTATTAAAGCAGGTGATGAAATCCAGGAAGACGACGTGCTTTGCGAAGTGCAAAACGATAAAGCCGTTGTTGAAATTCCATCACCCGTTGAAGGAACAGTTAGCGACGTTCATGTTGATGAAGGAGAGGTCGCAACGGTTGGACAAGTAATCGTTACGATTGATGCTGAAGGATATGAGGATCAAGGGTCTGATGATGAAAGTGAATCAGAAGACGCTGAAGATCAAAAAGAAGAAAAAGAAGAACAGAAAGAACAGAAGTCTGAATCTAAAGAGAGCACAACACAAGATCGTGAAGATTCAGATGATGAAGGCGAACGTGTTATTGCGATGCCATCTGTTCGTAAATATGCCCGTGAAAATGAAGTGAACATTCAAAAAGTACAAGGTTCAGGTAAAAATGGTCGCATTCTAAAAGAAGATATTGATACCTTCTTAAGTGGAGATCAACCTGCAGAGACTGCAGAGGCTGAAGAAACTAGCGAAGAGCAACCAGCTAAAGGCAGTAAGCAAGAACCTGCACTTGAGGGTCAATATCCTGAGACACGTGAGAAAATTAGTGGCATTCGTAAATCAATTGCTAAAGCAATGGTTAAATCAAAACAGACTGCTCCACACGTAACATTAATGGATGACGTTGATGTGACAGAACTAGTCAATCACCGCAAGAAATTTAAAGAAGTTGCGGCAGAACAAGATATTAAATTGACTTATCTACCTTATGTAGTTAAAGCATTAGTTTCAACTATTAAGAAATACCCTGTGCTTAACACGTCATTTGATGATGATACAGATGAATTAATTCAAAAACATTATTACAATATTGGTATTGCAGCCGATACGGATAAAGGCCTACTCGTACCAGTTGTAAAAGACGCTGATCGTAAGTCGATCTTCAGTATCTCTGATGAAATCAACGAGTTGGCAACGAAAGCTCGTGATGGTAAACTAGCTTCAGAAGAGATGAAAGGTGCATCAACATCGATTACGAATATTGGTTCAGCAGGTGGTAAATGGTTCACACCAGTTATTAACCATCCAGAAGTCGCGATTCTAGGTATTGGTCGCATTAGTGAAGAACCAGTTGTACGTGACGGTGAAGTGGTTGCAGCACCAGTCTTAGCGGTATCATTAAGTTTTGACCACCGTATTATTGATGGTGCAACAGCGCAACACGCGATGAACCATGTTAAACGATTATTAGAAGATCCACAATTAATTATGATGGAGGCGTAGATTTATGGTAGTAGGAGATTTCCCAGTTGAGGTCGATACGTTAGTCGTAGGGGCAGGCCCAGGCGGATATGTAGCAGCCATTCGTGCTGCACAAATGGGTCAGAGTGTCACGATTGTTGATAAAGGTAATTTAGGTGGCGTTTGTTTAAACGTTGGATGTGTGCCGTCTAAAGCACTTATCTCAGCAGGTCACCGTTATGAGCAAGCAAATGATTCTGAAGATATGGGGATTACAGCTGAAAACGTATCTGTTGACTTCTCAAAAGTACAAGAGTGGAAAGGCCAAGTCGTAAACAAATTGACTGGCGGTGTTGAAGGCTTACTTAAGTCCAACAAAGCAGATATTGTTAAAGGTGAAGTTTACTTTGTTGATCAGAATACAGCGAAGATCATGGACGACAAACAATCTCAGACGTATAAGTTCAAAAATGCGATTGTTGCAACAGGTTCTCGTCCAGTAGAACTTAAACCATTCCCATACTCTGACCGTGTTCTAGATTCAACAGGAGCACTTGAATTAGATGAAATTCCAGAAAAAATGGTTGTGATCGGTGGTGGTTACATCGGTACTGAGCTTGGTGGTGCATACGCTAGCTTTGGTACAGAAGTAACTATTCTTGAAGGTACAGAAGATATCCTAGGTGGATTCGAAAAAGGCATGACACAACTTGTGAAGAAACGTCTTAAGAAGAAAGGCGTCGATGTCGTGACAAAAGCGATGGCACAAGGTGTTGAAGAAACAGATAATGGTGTTAAAGTAACGTATGAAGAAAAAGGTGAAGAAAAAACGGTAGAAGCTGACTATCTATTAGTAACAGTTGGTCGTCGTCCAAACACTGATGAAATCGGTCTAGATGAAATGGGCGTTGAGATGGACGATAATGGTCTAATCAAAATTGACAAACAGTGTCGTACAAGCTTAGATAACATCTATGCGATTGGTGACATTGTTGATGGACCACCACTTGCACACAAAGCTTCTTATGAAGGTAAAATTGCAGCTGAGGCAATTAGTGGTGAGAAATCTGAGATCGACTATCTTGGAATTCCAGCTGTTGTCTTTAGTGATCCAGAATTAGCAAGTGTTGGTCACTCAGAAGATAGCGCGAAAGAAGCTGGATTTGAAGTAGACGCTTCGAAATTCCCATTCGGCGCTAACGGCCGTGCGTTATCACTAAATGACTCTGAAGGTTTCGTGAAGCTTATTACACGTCAATCAGATGGTCTTGTAATTGGTGGTCAAGTGGCTGGACCAAATGCAAGTGACTTAATCGCAGAAATTGGTTTAGCAGTTGAAGCTGGAATGACAGCTGAAGACTTAGCATTAACCATTCATGCTCACCCAACATTAGGTGAAACAGTTATGGAAGCAGCAGACCTAGCAATGGGCATGCCAATTCATATCACAAAATAAACTCAATTAATTGATTAAACCCGCAAAATGTTGATCGACATTTTGCGGGTTTTTGTATGTTCTCCTCATTTATTAAATAAATCAGTGAACTTATTAAATAACTGAAGGAAGTTTTGAAATAAATGCATGCATTTATTTCAAAACTATTTATATTTGCGGCGTTTGAGGTCGTGTTGTTTTGCTTCTTCTCGAAAAGCTTTAACAATAGAGAATATAATCATAATGAGTATAAACACAAACGGGAAGGCGGCAATGATTGAAGCGGTTTGTAAAGCACCTAAACCACCTTGCCATAATAAAACGGCAGCTGTTGCAGACTGAACAATCCCCCATGCAAGTTTTACTTTCAAATCAGGATTAAGATCGCCACCAGTCGTTTGCATGCCTAATACGAAAGTGGCTGAATCGGCAGATGTGATAAAGAATGTGCTAATTAATAAGATTGTCAGTAATGTCGTGAAAAGTTGTAAGGGATAGTTTTCTAAGACTGTGAATAAGGCCCCTTCTGCACCTACACTATTTATAACCGTTTGTATATCCATCCCGTGATGATATTCGAGGGAGATTGCTGAACCGCCGAAAGCTGAAAACCAAAGAGCACCGAAAATCGTCGGGACTAGAAGAACACCGATGATAAATTCACGAACGGTTCTTCCTCGTGAAACACGTGCGATAAACATACCAACAAAGGGAGCCCAAGCAATCCACCATGCCCAATAGAAAATCGTCCAGCTTTCAAGCCATCCTGTATTATCTGGATTAAATGGCGTTGTACGAAAACTCATAAACGGTAAATTTTGAACATAACTACCAAGTGTGGTCGTGAAATAGTTCATAATGAAGTTGGTCGGTCCAGCAAATAACATAAATAAGAATAGCACAAACATTAGCACGATATTCGTCGTACTCAAATATTTAATACCACGGTCTAAACCTGTCAAAGCAGATAGCATAAATAAAATAGTTACGACACCAATAATAATCAATTGCAAAGTGACAGTATTAGATAAATTTTCATTAACGAAACCTAAGCCACTGCTGATTTGTTGAGCACCGAGCCCAAGTGATGTCGCTACCCCGAAGACAGTGGCAAACACGGCAATCGTGTTAACGATCGTACCTGAACTACCATCCATTCGATCGCCAAATAATGGCTTCAGTGTACTACTAATTAGTCCAGGATATTCTTTACGGAACTGAAAATAGGCTAAAGCTAAAGCTAAAATCGCGTAAATTCCCCAAGGGTGAAGACCCCAATGAAAGAAACTATAACGCATAGCAACGCGTCCAGCTTCGCCATCACCACTAACATCATACGGAGGTGAGTTAAAATGTGAAATAGGTTCTGCGGCCCCCCAAAATATCAAACCAATCCCCATACCAGCGCTAAATAACATACCGAACCAAGTTAAGTAATTGTATTCAGGTTCATCATCTTCTTTACCCAAGACAATGTTTCCGTATTTTGAGACGATCAAATAAATAGCGAAAATTAAAAAGGCAGTGGCAGATAATAAATAAAACCAACCAAATTTAGAAACAAGGAAACTTTGCACATTATTTGTGACGGTGTTAAGGTTCCAATTTGGCCAGGTTTCTTCAGGAATGACACCCCACGCAATAAATAATATGGCGATAACTAATGATATATAAAATACGCGTGTAACGGATTTCTTCATAAAACATCCTCCTATCTGAAAGTAAGACATCGTTAGTTTTAGCAAGTCATTCTAATCCATACATAAATCAGTCATAAATTAACCTATCCATTTTAGATCAAGGTAAGATATAATATAAATAAAGACGATCAAGAGGGGGAACAGAATTGAAAAAATGGATCATATTTTTTGTGTGCATTTTAGCATTAGTTGGGTGTGGAAGTGAAACCGAAAACAAAGAATCGAGTGAAGAAACTAATAATCAAGAAGAGCAAACAAATGAACAAGTAGACGAAGAAAAGAAAGAAACAGAAGATCAATCAAATGAGGAAACAACTGAACCAAGTGAAAATGAAGCTCAAGCAAAAAATGATGAAGATCAAGAGGAAGATGATAACGAGAACACGACTTCTGGTAATAATGATGAAGAAGTTCAAAAGCCTTTATATGAATTGAATGATAACGGTTTATTTAGGCCGATTAATGATGCACCTCCAGAAGTTGTTTTACTTACGATTGATGATGGGCCTGATGGTCAATTCCTTGAAATGGCCAAAACATTGAATGAACTAGATGCAACAGCGATATTTTTTGTGAATGGTATTTTTATGGAAGATGAAGAAAGCCAAGAAATTGTTAGACAAATACATGAGATGGGTTTTCCGATTGGTAACCATACATATAGTCACAAAAATCTGAGTGAAATTAGTCAATCAGAGCAGCGTGAGGAAATCTTGTCTCTTAACCAATTGATTAAGGAAGTGACAGGTGAAAAACCAGAGTTTTTCCGAGCTCCACATGGCGTTAACACCGATTTTGCTAAGCAATTGGTAGAAGAGGAAGGCATGTTGTTAATGAATTGGTCGTATGGCTATGATTTTAAGCAGGATTACATGGAGAAAGATGCGATTGCAGACATCATGGTTAATACAGAGTTATTATCAGACGGAGCGAACCTACTGATGCATGATCGTGAATGGACGAACGCAGCTTTGAAAGACATTGTTCAAGGATTGCGCGACAAAGGATATGACATGCTCGATCCAGATACTATATTATTACCGACGGATAAATAAGGGGCAAAAAACTTGGTGAACACCAAGTTTTTTTGTTAAAGTTGTAGAATTAGGATTTCCTAGATGAATTGTAGAAGATTTTTGATAAATATCATCCATTCACTCTTTTCAAACGTACTCTTAATGAATCCTTTTAAATTGTGAAAGGCTGATCTCTTAATTATAATAGTAATGACTAACTTAGCACAAAAAGGAGACTCATATGAGCGATCGGGATTTGGAATTATATGATGCAATCCAACAGGGCGACAAACATGCACTCGAAGAATTATACGAGAAGTATGAAAAGCTCCTGTATTCGTTTGCTTTTAAGATGACGAAGAATAACGAACTGTCTGAAGAAGTCGTGCAGGAAGTATTTATTAAGATCTGGACTAAGAAGGGGATTTACCAAAAAAAGAAAGGAAAGTTCTCTTCATGGATTCTGACAGTAGCAAGAAATACCGCAATCGATATCATAAGAAAAAAGAAAGTTCAAACCTACACGTTAGAAGAAAGAGATTCGCTGTATAGTGAAGAACCTTTAACAGAAGAGCTGTTCGAGTGGAAAGAGGATGCTGAAAGGGTTCGAGAGGCTATGCGTAAATTGAATACAAATCAATTAGAAGTTATCCATTTGTTCTACTTTGATGCAATGTCACAACAAAAAATATCTGAAAGACTAGATATTCCGCTTGGGACAGTCAAAGGACGGATACGACTGGCATTAAATCATCTAAAGAAACATCTGACGACAATTGATGAAAAGGGGGGATCGCGTGATGAATAACGAAAAATGTAATTGGTTGATTGATTATTTTAACGGGGAGTTATCAATAAAAGAGAAGGAAGAATTTGAAGAACATCTAAAGGACTGTTTGGAATGCCAACAGGAATTAGCTGAATTAAACACATTACACGAAGATCTCCCTTTTGCTTCCGAACCTGTTAACCCTCCTGAAGGTATGAAGGACCGTGTGCTTGGGAATATTTTCGCAAATGATGAAACGAACTCAAGTAATGAATCAGAAACTGTAGAAGGAACAGAGGAAAATGAAACAGAGAGAAAAGTTCCATCTATTTATAAAAATGACTCAAAAAGAAAGATCCAGAAAAAGCAAGCGTCATTTTATACCATTGCAGCAATTTTGTTTTTATCACTTGTAGGAAATATATATCTTCTGATGGAGATGAATGATATTGCAGATACTCCTGTCGAAGAATCTGAAAATCAAACAGACCAACTCATTCAATCCGTGTCCCTAGATGCAACTGAAGTAATGGATGCGACCGGTCAGGCGTCGATTTTGGAAAACGAAGAAGGTCGGACATTATTAGTCCAAGCTGATAATTTAGAGGAAGTTTCTGGAGAAGAAGCCTACCAAGTATGGTTATTAGAAGATGAACAGCCTTACAGAGCTGGTACCTTCGTTCCTAGTGAAAGTGGTAGCGGGGCTGTTTCCTTTAATTTAGATAACTTAGAAGATGTAAACTGGGATACCGTTGCCATCACGCTTGAGCCAACCCCTAACAGTGAAGTTCCTCAAGGGGATATCCTACTAGCTGCCGGTTTGTAAATAGCACCATTAACATTTGTCTGTGTCTTATTACTGCATAACTATTGAAGTGATATGGCACAAGGCAAATGTTTTTTATATGACAAAGTACATGTAACATAATTCTTTCAACAAAAATTTCAAAATAATTTATAATAAAAGTGATCCAAACCATCAACCTCCACGTATGCTCTGTGAAATCAATAAAAAGGAGAGTGGAGAATGATGAATTGGAAAAGAGGATTAATGGTTGTACCTTTGGCAGTATCACTGGTAATTCCAGGGACGATGACGGTGAACGCAGACGATCACAACAGTCAGAAAATGGAGCCAACAGTACAGAATGAAGCAATTGACCTTCGAACGACATTAGATCACTACTTAAGTGAACATGCGTTCTTAGCCGTTGAAGCTATGCGTAAAGGTGCAGATGGTGCAGAAGATTACGATGCTATCGTAGCAGCGCTTAACGAGAACACAGAAGATTTAACTGGAGCAATTGAATCGGTATATGGTGAAGATGCTGGTCAACAGTTTAATCAAATGTGGTCAGATCATATTGGATTCTTCGTTGATTATGTCATGGCTACTGCCGAAGAGGATGAAGAAGGAAAGCAAGCAGCACTTGATGAACTTGCTCAGTATAAGAATGAATTTTCCAAGTTTCTAGAAACAGCGACGGGAGAACGTTTAGAAGCTGAATCGCTAGCAGAAGGGTTGCAAATGCACGTAAATCAATTGATTGGTGCTTTTGATGCTTATGTGGCTGGGGACTATGAAACAGCATACGAGTATGAGCGTGAAGCTATTGGTCATATGTATATGGTAAGTAAAGGTTTATCAACAGCGATTGCTGATCAGTTCCCAGATAAGTTTAATGAAATGTCACCAGCAACTGCAGCGGCAGACTTTCGTTCAGACTTAAATAATCTTTTATCTGAGCATGCTGGACTAGCTGTAATGACAATGCAAAATGGAATTGACGGATCAGAAGATTTTGATGCATCTGCAGCAGCACTTAGCAATAACACAGATGACTTGGCAGCAGCGATTTCATCAATATATGGTGAAGAAGCAGGACAGCAGTTTAAAGAAATGTGGGCGGCACACATCGGTAACTTTGTTGAATACGTTCAAGCAACAGGAGCCGAGGATGAAGAAGCGAAACAAGCAGCACTAGATGCACTTGATCAGTACCGAACAGACTTTTCAACCTTCCTTGAAAATGCAACAGATGAGCGTCTAGAATCTGACGCATTGGCTGAAGGACTTCAAATGCATGTGAATCAATTAATTGGAGCATTTGATAATTATGTGGCAGGTGAATATGAAATGGCATATGATAAAACGCGTGAAGCATACGCGCATATGTTTAATCCGGCTGAAGGTCTATCAACAGCATTTGTTGATCAGTTCCCTGAAAAATTCCAAGAAAAATCACCTTCAGAAATGCCAAAAACAGGTTTAGCACCAGCAGATGAGGGCATGTCAGCTCTTGGGATAACTGCACTAGTCGGAATTCTTGTAGCAATTGTGGCCACAGGATTCTATATTAGAAGATCCGAACAATAATTATACAATCAATTTTAAAAGAACCGTCCATACTTAGGACGGTTCTTTTTTTGAGACACCTTTGATCTACTCACTATTAGTTCAATATTTTAACGAATCACTTCAAACTCCATTCTAAAGCCTGTGAAATCTTACCAATTTCTAATGCTGTTTATTAATCCGATGCTTTATATAATAAAACTCTAATATAAACTGCATTCAGAGCCATAAAAAGTCTAAGACCTAATACATAAAGAAGGCAATCGCATTCGGTGCGATTGCCTTGCTTTTATTTTTTCAATTCTGTAAAGACTACTAACCGTTCTTCCCGGCCATTAAATTCGTGATCGAATTCACCTTCACAAGTAATCAAGTTGAGAAGACTACGATGGGAATACCCGAAAATTTCTTTTACTGGTGAGTCTTTTCTAGGGTAAACTTCTTTTTTAAAAACTTCAAAAGTAAGTTCTTTGCCATGTTTATCAGTTATGATCACTTCATCACCAGATTCGAGTTTGTGCAGATCATAGAAGACTGCAGGATTGACTGTATCGTCTACATGTCCAGCAATAACTGAGTTGCCGCGTGCACCAGGTTTGGTACCCGGTTCGTACCAAGCAACATTTTCAAGTCCATCCGGTACATCCATTTGACCATTATCTAGTAGTCCAACATGTTCGATTTTGGTGTCTACACCAATAGCGGGAACTTCTATGCGTGTAGGTGTAATACCATTTCGTTCATCCTTTATGATATCACTACTTGAAAATGAATTTTCGTTTTGCATATGATCTGAAGTTTGATTCTTGCTTTCTGTGTTACTTTTCTCGATTTCATCATTTGAAGATGTTTTATCTTGCTTTTCTTCTGATTCTTCAAAAGCACTTTCTGAATCAGTGGAATTATTTGAACTCATCTGGTTCTGTGTAGAACTCGCACAACCAATTAAAAAAATAAGAAAAAATAAAACACAGATTAAGCTTATTATGGGCTTCATTTAATTTACACTCCCCCTTTTTAGATTTATTTAGCATACGATTAAATTAATCACTTGGATCATAGAATTAACTAATTGTATAAATAAAAATGTTGCTGTATCACATTTCTTAACGAAACAGAACTAATTTTTTTGCGGATAATTATTATAACTTGTTGCAAAAAATAGTATGACATAATATACTGTTATTAACCTAAAATTATATCATTTTCTGATAAAGGAGCGATGGTCATGGGCACAATTGTTTGTAAAGAGTGTCAACGTGTTATTGATCACTTTGAAGTTGAAAAAGTGACAGTAATTTACAGTAGTCAGTGTTCTTGTCATAAACACTAGTTTGAAATCGCTTTCAGTATCAAAGTTTTAGCACACGGTATAGACCGTGTGCTTTTTTCAATTCGAAGGGAAAATGCTATACTAATTAAAAAGGAGGGGACGCAATGGGTTTAAAAACGAGAGTAACTGAATTATTAAACATTGAGTGGCCTATCATCCAAGGGGGTTTAGCTCATTTAGCTTATGCTGATTTGGCTGCTGCTGTTTCAAATGCTGGCGGACTAGGTCAAATAACAGCTATGAGCTTACCTGACGAAAACGCTTTACGCCAGGAAATACATAATTTGAAACAAAAAACAGATCGCCCATTTGGTGTTAACTTCGCCATTGGACAAGGGCACCGAGAGTTTGCGCACATGGTGCAAGTAGCGATTGATGAAAAGGTTCCAGCAATCTCAGTAACAGGTGGCAATCCTAAGCCTGTTTTAGAACAAGTTGAAGGCACAGGTATAAAAACGCTCGTATTAGTAGCTGCCAAACGCCAGGCAGAAAAAGCTGCTGAACTGGGAGCAGATGCAGTGATGGTTGTAGGGCAAGAAGGAGGCGGTCATATTGGTCGTGACGATCTCGGAACTTTTGTTTTAACGCCAGAAGTTGCTGATGTTGTTGATATTCCAGTTATTGCATCAGGTGGCATTAGTGATGGACGTGGATTAATGGCCGCCTTAGCATTAGGTGCAGAAGGGATTGAAATGGGGACTCGGTTTATCGCGACACAAGAATGTATCCATGCACATGAGCAATATAAGCAGGACCTCGTTAATGCTGATGCTCAATCAACTGTTGTGATTAAATCATCTCTAGGTCAACCTGCCCGAGCTTTAAAAAACAATTGGACAGATGAAATTTTGTCGTTAGAAGCAAAAGAAACGGGATATGAAGGGTTAAAAGATTATATTAGCGGTGAAGCTAATAAACGTTATATTTATGACGGACTAGAAACACTAGGCTTCGGCTGGGCTGGGCAAGTAGCTATGCGAATCCAAGATATACCGACAGTAGCAGAATTATTTAGCGCTATTCAATCAGACGTTACAAGTATCCAAAAACAATGGCAAATGTAAGAGGTGACCAAATATGAATTATCATTATCCGATTGATCCTGATTGGTCGACGGAAGAAGTGATGCAAGTTATTCAGTTTTTTAACACGGTAGAATCGGCTTATGAAGAACAAGTAACGGCAAAACAAGTATTAGATGATTACAAACAATTCAAATCAGTAGTCCCAGCTAAAAGTGAAGAAAAATCGATGTTCAAAACTTTTGAAAAAGAAACGGATTATATCCCTTATCGAGTCGTGAAAAAAGCACAAGAATTGAATGAACAAGACTCATTTTCTATGACTTAATAGTTAAGAAGTTGGAACAAAATAATAATTAGCTATACAAAATATGAATGTTTGAAATAATCATAGGTAAGCAGTAGCAAAGCGGAATCAAAACACGTAGACGCCTGCGGGAACAGCACGCGTCTCGAGACCCCGCAGGCCCCGCTTTTGGGCTGAGGAGGCTCGAGCCGTGCCCGCGGCAAGCGAAGTGTTTTGATGGAGCGTCATTTAAGCAGAAACCCCGGCCGATTTATTTTTCATAAAAATCGGTCGGGGTTTACTTTGCATTATTAGTTTTGTCTCAACCTCTTTTGGTTACTGTAGTTTTTTCGTCAGATTATAAAGCGGCATTAGTGTTCTAACAGCTTCATCAAATAATTCCATCATCGTTTCTTCATCCTGTAAACGTTCATCATCACGATTGAACACTTGGCCACATAATATTTCTGCTTTTTTCACCGTTTCTAAACGTTCCACAAGTTCATCAAATTCACGATCTTTAACGTCTTTATGACTAATCGTTTCAGGTTTTGTGTGGTCTTTGGACCATACGAAATTATCGGGAATTTGACTGAGTATCTCTTGTTTGTTTGATTTTAATTGTTTTGCAAAATCTTCTTTAATTGGACTTTCGTAAATAACCGCAAACCAAATAAATACATGGGATTCCCACATGCCAATCTGGAAGTGCGGAAGCTTTTTATAACCACGCTGATTATTCGCAAGGGCAGCCCACGTGTCGTTAGGTGGATTTGTTTTACGACGTGCGTGTTTAGCGACGTGAATATACATTTGATCGCCAGCAAGTGAGGAAACAGTAGGTTCTAAACGTTCTGCAATATCTTGAAGTTTGGGCGATATACGGCTTTTCAACTCAGTCATTCGCTCATCTAATCCGTTAATTGTAAAAACATCAAAATCCTTTTGGCTAAATCCATTAAACGTTGTCATGCAATCACTCCTTGTTCAATTAATGTTCGTATTATGTCGAATTCTTTAGTTATTTTAACATATTTAGCTCATCTTGTAGCATGAAAGCCTTTAGCTTATGCGGGTTAATTATTTTTGTTATAATATAGTTATTGAAAAGAGAAAAAGGGGTTCTGTTAATGGATAATCGCAGCAAACAATCGATGTTAGATCAAGCTAAACAATGGGTTTATGATGCTGGTCAATTGATCCGAGATATGATGGAAAGCCCGTATCAGATTAATACCAAAAAAGATCACAAAGATCTAGTGACTGAAGTTGATGAAGCGACAGAACAATTCTTACTTAATAAAATTAAGTCGATCTACCCTGACCATCAAGTGATGGGGGAAGAAGGTGTAGGTGAAGATGTTAAATCACTAGAAGGCACCGTTTGGATTATTGATCCGATCGATGGAACGATGAATTTTGTTCATCAGAAACGGTTTTTTGCGATATCAGTAGGTATCTATCATGAAGGTATTGGCGAGATTGGCCTCATATATGATGTGATGGGCGATGTGATGTATGAAGCTACACGTGATCAAGGAGCTTACAAAAACGGAAGACGCCTACAACCATTGGATCAAACGAAAACACTAGAGGACGCTCTAATTGGTTTGAATAATGTTTGGGCTATGCCTAATTGGCGTCTGAAGGAGACGACGATTCATCAGCTTATTGCTAAAGCTAAAGGCACCCGTTCATATGGATCAGCTGCTTTAGAGTTTGCTTTTATTGCTGAAGGGATAATCGATGCCTATGTCACTATGCGTCTAGCTCCATGGGACGTAGCTGCTGGGATGATTCTAGTGAATGAAGTTGGGGGTATGACCACGCAAATAGATGGATCGCCTCTTGATTTGTTACAAAAAAATACGGTAATTTGTGCTAATCAGGCGATTCACTCTGAACTATTAACTTATATTGAACCGAAATAGAAAGCGAGCGCCTACGTTAAGTAAGCGCTCGTTTATTGTTCATCACGTTGATATTCGCTTTTTAATTTAAAGCCATATCCCATTAAAGCTAAACCTGAGAAGAAAAAGAGGGCCATTAACCCATAATTTCTATAGCTAATGACAATCGCAGTTGCAATAAAGCAGGATACGATAATAATAGCAAGTATGAGCATTTTCGTTTCGTATTTCATGATTTCACCTCATTCATATTCAGTGTACACGATGTGACAAATTTTGAAAACATTCAATTCCTATGTAGCACAACGTTTTCGGATTTAGTATGATGGTAAAGGGAAAGAAGGTTAGAAAAGAGGGATTATTGTGGACTCAGAATCAATTGAAGCAGCAGATCAGCATTTTCGCTTTGCGCCGATTGAACAATATTTTCTTGTAGATGTTGGCGGTGAAGCGGGCTTTTGGTTATTATTTTTAGCTATTGCTGTATTTGCAATCATCACATATAAATTAGGGTTTGCTAAACAATTGCCGATCGGTAAATCGTTGATTGTTTATGGACTGTTAGTATTAGGTTGCTTTTTATTAATTTTATTTGCGGTCTTTTCTTTACCTATTGTTGAAGTATTAATGATTGTATCGGCGGTGTTAGGTATTTATCGTTTTCGCCTTCATCGTGAACGAAATACGAATTAGAATGCTAAAATTCCGGAGGGCTAATTTGCTTAAGCCTTCCGGAATTTTTTAATGAGAATTGTAAAAAATCGCTCTCAACCTATCTTAAATATTCATCATACTCATCTGTTTGATAAGTTTTAAAGTGTGGTGATTGTTTTCGCTCAATTGTTTTAGTTGTAATACGCTCAGAACATTCTTCACATAGATAGGAAATTTTTCTTTTTTTCCGTAATTGCTTCGCTAATAGTGACACCGAATCGATTTTGTCTATTTGATCGCATAGCACACATTGTGCACGCATTTCGATCACCTCAATTAATTCATCTATAGCTTGTATTATAGCACGACAAATAAAAAATTGTCATTTCGATGTTTGAAATAGGAACATCAGGGAATACCTTAACTAAGAAATTTTTCATTTCAGGAGGGAACTTTTATGTCTAGAAAACTTATTATTTCATCAGCAATTGCTGCTGGAGCGGCCGTCACATCTTATTTATTAATTGATGAGAATAGACGTCAGGATGTAAAAAACAAAATTAATGATTTTACAAATTACTTAACAGGAGAAAGATTCCCAATTGAGGAAGCAGGTAAGCCTGAATTAGATGATCTTGAAAACTCTGAAATGGTAGCAGAAGGGTCTCAATTCGGTGTGCAATATTATAATGAAGTGAAGTCAGAGTAAATTTAACTCCCAAAAAGTCAATCCTTTTTGGGAGTTAGTTTTATTATGAAGATGTTTCCTGTTGAGGTGGATTTTGAGGGTGACGTTGCTGTTCGTCCGTTTGCTGTTCATTCGTTTGTTCTTCATATGAAGGAGCTTGATTTGATTCTGGAGGAGTTTCTGGAATGTAACGACCCACAAGATTAGCTATTTCATTAATAATGACATGTTGTGCTTCTCCCTCTCGGATACCGCGGTTGATTTCTTGGATACGTGCAACGATATCTCCACCGGCGACAACAAATGCATAATGGCCGTATGGGTCATCTTTTAATGCTTCAGCAACCGTGTATTTAACACTACCTACACGTGAGCGACTAAGATCATCAGTCACATTAATACCAACAATCGTATAACGACCGAAGACCAATGCATTAGCTTCTTCAACTTCTTCGACCTCAGCAGCGATTTGGGAGAGACGATCTGCTGCTTCTTGGTTTGTATGGTCACGGTTTTGGGGTTTTTCTGAATCTTCGACCTGAATAATGTGTTCTTCATTGATATTAGAATCAATTGAATCCATTTCAGGTTCATTTTGACAAGCATACATTCCCATAAGCGCTAAAAGAAATGAGCCGATTATAAAATATCTCATCAAAAAACTCCTTTTTAGCTTAGTATTAAGTTAAAAGGAGCTTTTAATCGTAACAAGATATTCCATTTTAAACGATGGTAATTTCGCCTACACCTTGATAAGGATTTGATTGATTAGAACCATCAGGTAAAATCACATGTACAGGACCAGATTCTTTTAATGGTTTTCCATCAACTGAGAACAATAGATAACAATTGATTAAATCTGAAATCGAAATACGTTTCTCACCATTGTCGGTATGTAAAATGGCTTCTGTAGCATCAGCGCTAGGCTCGGCATTATGGATGAAATGCTGAAGTGGCATCACATAACTGTTTTCTAATGCTTTTTTTCGATTGTAACGATCGACACTATCGTTAATTGGTGGATTAATTTTTTGTTGATACTGTTGAACGGTTAAAGCATCATCCGCTTTTTCGTCTTGTTGTTCATCTTGTGGTGTTTGGTTAAACACTTCGTCTAATAACACTTTCCGATCATCAAAAATCCATACAGTGGGATCGAGAGTGATTGGAAAGCCAACGTTTCCTTTAATTTGTACGATCATGACGTGCACCTCTTTCTATAAGAACAATCAATTTTGGGTCATTTTTTATTGACCGACAAGTTGATTATATCTAAAAATAGCTAATCATGCATTAAGGAGAGATGTTAATGAGTTTTGTTTCTAAGAATGAGCTTGATTACTGGTTAGAACATGTGCGAATTTATGCTAATAATGGAACAGTCGCCGATTATATTCCTGCCTTAGCCAATCAAAGTCCTGAAATTAGTGCGGCGGCTTTTTATAGTGTTGATGGTGAAAGTCCAAGTGCTGGACAATCAAATTATACATTTACCATACAAAGTGTATCCAAAGTTTTCATATTAGCGTTGGCATTAATTCAACATGGAGAAGAAGCGGTATTTAATCGTGTAGGTAAAGAGCCCTCAAGTGATCCTTTTTATTCGATACGTAAGTTAGAACTTGAATCGCCGGGAAAACCAATCAATCCAATGATTAATGCTGGAGCGCTTGCTGTGACCAATATGATTCGTGGTCGTCATTCTGAAGAGATGGTGGAAGAAATCTTAGACTTTATTCGACGGTTATGTCAAGATGATTCGATTACTTATGATCGCGATGTGGCTGAATCTGAATTTCAGACAGCTTTTTTGAATCGCTCATTAGCCTTTTTCATGAAACAAAATGGAGTCATTACAGGAAGTGTTGAAGAATTATTAGATGTCTACACGAAACAATGTGCGATTGAATTGAATGTAAAGCAATTGGCAAGGATCGGTGCTGTTTTTGCGAATGATGGGCGAGATCCTGATACGAATGTTCCTCTTATACCAGCAACTGTTGCAAGAATTTGTAAGACTTTCATGGTCACATGTGGGATGTATGATTACTCTGGAACATTTGCGATCAATGTAGGGATCCCTGCTAAAAGTGGAGTTTCCGGAGCTATACTTAGTGTAATCAAAAATGAAGGAGGCCTGGCTGTATTTGGGCCTTCATTAGATGAAAAGGGTAACAGTGTAGTGGGCATCGAATTATTGGAAAAACTTGCACAAGAAAAGAAATGGTCGATTTATTAAAATTCTTCTTTATAACTAGATTTCTTGCATTTTCAGCTGTGAAACGGTAGTATAATTAAGTAGATAGGATTAATAGGTAAGGGGGAATTTTCGTGTCATCTCATGTAGCGCTTGAAGAAAATGAACAAGCACTCGCCCTCTTAAAGGCAGATGCGGATAAAATATTGCAATTAATTAAAGTGCAAATGGATAACTTAACTATGCCGCAATGTCCTCTTTACGAAGAGGTTTTAGATACACAAATGTTCGGATTGTCTCGCGAGATTAATTTCGCTGTTCGTTTAAATTTAATACACGAAGATACTGGTAAAGAAATCATGGAGAATTTAGAGCGCGAATTAAGTGCCTTACACGATGCGGCTCAGGCACAGAAGTCGACTTAACAGAAACTCAAACTAATGGCTTGAATAAGTTGTTAGTTTGAGTTTTTTTATTTTCTCGATTTTCGATGGTCTTATAGTGTTCTATCAATAAGGCACAGTTAAGGTTTAGTGTTGACTTTAAAAGATGCAACACTAAGTTGTTGAATTGTGAGAAGCGAAGGTGGCGACTCCTGCGGGAAAAGCACGCGTCTCGAGACCCCGCAGGAAGTGCTTTTCTTCCGAGGAGGCTCGAGCCGTGCCCGCGGAAAGCGTCCACCGATAGCGGATCACAATATCAACAACAAATTTAAACAGAGTTATTAATTAAAATCCACCAACAACTGTTAAAATTAGTCTTTTTGATCAATGAGATGCAATATTCTTTGGTATTAGCCTTATTTCGAAGCATTACATCATTAGACAAAAATAATTTTTTCATGTAATCTAAAAAATATTCAGATATTTAAGTATATATCGTAATTGCAATCAAGCAATAATCGACGCTTAGAATAATCATTCATTGGAGGTAATACTATGGCAGACCTTAAATCATTTAATAAAGTTTTGGTTGCGAATCGAGGAGAGATTGCGATTCGTGTATTTCGTGCTTGTACTGAGATGAATATTCGAACAGTAGCGGTTTATTCCGAAGAAGATACAGGTTCGTATCATCGTTATAAGGCTGATGAATCGTACTTAATTGGTCAAGGTAAAAAACCAATAGATGCTTATTTAGATATCGAGGGGATCATTGAATTAGCGAAAGAAGTCGATGTTGACGCGATTCACCCAGGTTATGGTTTTCTATCTGAGAATATTGAATTTGCTAAACGATGTGAAGAAGAAGGGATCACTTTCATTGGACCATCAAGCGATTTATTACATACGTTTGGTGATAAAGTAAGAGCGCGAGAAGCGGCAGTTAATGCTGATATACCCGTTATACCAGGAACGGATGGGCCTGTATCATCTGTTGAAGAAGTAGAAACGTTTGTTGAAGAACATGGTTTACCAATTATGATTAAAGCTGCGTTAGGTGGCGGTGGACGTGGTATGCGCATTGTTCGCACACGCCAGTCTCTTCGCGATTCATATGAGCGAGCAAAATCAGAAGCAAGAGCTGCTTTTGGTAGTGATGAGGTTTACGTTGAAAAACTAGTCGAACAACCGAAACACATTGAAGTACAAATTTTAGGTGACCACCAAGGGGATATCGTTCACTTATATGAACGAGACTGTTCAATTCAGCGTCGTCACCAAAAAGTGGTTGAAATTGCTCCAAGTATTTCATTAGATGAAAAACAACGAGAAGATATATGTGATGCAGCTGTGAAATTAATGAATTCAGTTGATTATGTTAACGCTGGTACAGTTGAATTCCTAGTAACTGAAGATGAATTTTTCTTTATTGAAGTCAATCCGCGGGTACAAGTAGAGCATACGATTACTGAAATGATTACAGGGATCGATATCGTTCAATCACAAATCCGTATCGCAATGGGTTACACATTACACAGTCATGATGTTGGTATTCCTAGACAAGAGGATGTCATTACACACGGTTATGCCATTCAATCACGTGTTACAACAGAAGATCCACTTAATCAGTTCATGCCGGATACAGGAAAAATTATGGCCTATCGTACAGGTGGAGGTTTCGGTGTACGCTTAGATGCCGGTAATGGCTTCCAAGGTGCTGTTATTTCGCCACATTATGATTCCTTACTCGTTAAAGTTTCGACATGGGCGCTGACATTTGAACAAGCTGCTCATAAGATGGTTCGTAATTTGAAAGAATTCCGTATTCGAGGCATTAAGACGAATATTCCATTTTTAGAGAATGTCATTCAGCATAATAAGTTCTTGAACGGGACTTATGACACGACGTTTATTGATACAACGCCTGAATTATTTGTGTTCTCGAAAAGGTTTGATCGCGGAACGAAATTATTGTCTTATTTAGGTTATACGACGGTGAACGCGCCAGCAGCAACGGGTGTTGATAAAAAACCATTGTTCTCTAACCCACGTTTACCTGATGTGGATAAACACACGCCATACCCAAATGGAACAAAGCAAATCTTAGAAGAGCATGGTCCTGAAGCTGTTGCTGATTGGTTAAGTGAACAAAATGAAGTGCAGTTAACTGACACGACATTTCGAGATGCTCATCAGTCGTTATTAGCAACACGAGTGCGTTCTAAAGATTTATATCAAGTAGCTGAACCAACAGCAAAATTATTACCTAATTTATTTTCAGTTGAAATGTGGGGCGGGGCAACATTTGATGTGTCTTACCGTTTCTTAAAAGAAGATCCATGGGAACGTTTGCAAACTTTGCGTGAGAAGATGCCAAACGTACTTTTCCAGATGTTACTCAGAGCGAGTAATGCAGTCGGATATAAAAACTATCCTGATAATGTTATTGATGATTTTGTTGAAAAGAGTGCTGAAGCTGGTATCGATATCTTTCGAATTTTCGATAGCTTGAATTGGGTTGAAGGAATGATCCCAGCCATTGAAGCTGTTCGTAAACAAGGTAAAGTAGCAGAAGCGGCTATTTGCTATACAGGTGATATTTTAGATCCTAAACGCGATAAGTATGATCTAGACTATTACGTTAATCTGGCGAAAACATTAGAAGAAGCAGGGGCTCATATTCTAGGAATTAAAGATATGGCTGGGTTGTTAAAACCTGAAGCGGCTTATCAATTGATTAGTGCACTGAAAGAGACAGTATCCATTCCAATTCACTTACACACACATGATACGAGTGGTAATGGTATTATGATGTATTCTCGCGCTGTAGAGGCTGGTGTCGATGCAGTTGACGTGGCAACAAGTGCTATGGCTGGTAGTACATCTCAACCTAGTGCGAATAGTCTGTATTACGCTTTAGAAGGTTCTAGTAAGCAACCAAATGTTGATATTGCGTCTTACAATTATTTATCCAGATACTGGGAAGATATTCGCCAGTATTATAATCAATTTGAAAACGGGTTAAAATCACCAAACCCAGAAGTTTATTTTCATGAGATGCCAGGCGGTCAATACTCAAACTTACAACAACAAGCTAAAGCTGTTGGTTTAGGTGATCGCTGGGATGAAGTCAAGGAAATGTATCGCAATGTGAATGATATGTTTGGTGATATTGTTAAAGTAACACCATCATCAAAAATTGTTGGTGATATGGCATTATTTATGGTGCAAAACGAGTTGACCGTTGATGATGTGTATGAAAAAGGTGAATCACTTGATTTCCCTGATTCTGTCGTTGAATTCTTCCAAGGTTATATTGGTCAACCATATAAAGGATTTCCAAAAGAATTACAGCGTATTGTATTGAAAGGACGAGAAGCAATTGAAACACGTCCTGGTAAAACACTTAAACCCGTTAATTTTGAAGCTTTAAAAGAGCAACTTTATGAGAAACTTGATCGACAAGTCACGTCGTTTGAAATTGTATCCTATGCTCTGTATCCAAAAGTATTTTTGGATTACCAAAAGTTTGTTGATCAATACGGTGATGTGTCAGTCCTAGACACACCTTCATTCTTATATGGCTTACGATTAGGTGAAGAAATAGCTGTTGAAATCGAGCAAGGAAAAACACTCATGGTTAAGCTTGTATCAGTAGGAGAAGCTCAAAAAGATGGAACGCGTGTGGTTTACTTTGAATTAAATGGTCAGCCACGTGAAGTCATTGTACGCGATGAAAGTGTTCAAGATGTCACGCAGGCACGTGTTAAAGTTGACGAAGGCAATGCAAATCATATCGGCGCGTCTATGCCTGGTACAGTGGTTAGTGTATTAGTAAAAGAAGGCGAGCAAGTGAAGAAAAACGATCACCTGATGATTACAGAATCCATGAAAATGGAAACAACTATACAAGCACCGTTTGATGGTAAAGTAAAACGAATTCTTGTAAAAGATGGAGAATCGTTAGAATCAGGCGACTTACTTGTTGAGATGGATTCATAAAATAAACTTTGTTAAGGTTTAGTATAGTTTATCTATTGATTTAGCTCAGAGTTGTTGAATTGTGAGAAGCGAAGGTGGCGACTCCTGCGGGAAAAGCACGAGTCTCGAGACCCCGCAGGCCACGCCTTTGGGCCGAGGAGGCTCGAGCCGTGCCCGCGGAAAGCGTCCACCGAAAGCGGATCACAATGTCAACAACGGACTTTAACAGAGTCCAAAATAAAGAAGTCGAGAGGCAATTTAACGCCTCTCGACTTCTTTACTATATAGACCTTCTTGCAATCATAATCATGTAACATAATAACGCAAAGAATAGTGAAATAATCACAGCATGGAGTAACGCAATGGTCGCATTTAGCATCGTTATGATAATTAATGCTCCTAAAACGACTTGGAATACAATTAATAATGATGCAATCGTCCAACCATATAATAAAAAGTTATTTTGACGATAGTGACGGAGAATGTAAATAAGTAAACCAATCACCCAAACAAATAATAAACCTGCTAATAAACGATGGCCCATATGAACAGCTTGTTCAACTGAGAAACTACTAAGGGCAAATGGATTATCATTTGAACAGAATGGCCAGTCACCACATACGAGACTTGATTGCTTGTGACGGACAAGGGCCCCTGTATAAACTACAATTAACGTATATACGAATAAACTGTATAGGTGGACACGAATTGTTTTTGGAATCTTGACCATTGTCGTATGAAGTTTCTCATCGACGTTAAAAATAATGGCAGCCAGTAAAAATACTGAAGCGAACGAAACTAGAGAGATCCCAAAGTGTAATGCTTTAATAAGTGGTGTTTGTTCAATCAGAACAGCAGCTGCACCTAATAAGGACTGAATAACGATAAAAAGAATCGTAATAAATATCAGAAATTTAGTTTCTTTGATTTGTGAATAGTATTTCCAAGCCTGGTAAGACAATAGTAAAATGATTATTATAGCGACTCCAGAAACCATCCGATGACTATATTCAATGATCATTTCAATGTTTATGTCAGCCGGTATAAGTGTGCCATGGCAGAGTGGCCAACTTCTACCACAACCTAAACCTGATTCTGTTTTTGTTACAAGGGCGCCGCCAACTAAAACGAAAAACATCGTTATGACAGATACAACAGCAACGACCTTAGGATGTAAGATATATTTCAATGTCTTATTGACACCTCTTTTCATGCGTATCCATTTCATAGTACATCTTAATATAAATATGGCCCAAGCGAAAATATAAAACGTTACAAAATTATAACAATCTATTGAATAATGCCATAAAACAAGGCTTAGTCGTTTTAAAACTTTCTTAAATATGCTAAGTTTAAATTGTGGAGATTTCTCACAGATTTTTCACAGATTCTTCACAACTTAAGATTTTTTATATGATTAAATAGAAGTGGCAGATGTAACATGATACAATAGTTTTGTAATACATTGTCATATTTTATCCTTTTCAATGTAGAAAGGTTGAGAGGTAGGTCGAATGCTATGAGTGAAGTGCGCTCAGCAGAAAAAGCGACGACCAATATCGTTGATCAATCCCAATCTAGCGTAAAATCACTATGGGCAGACTTTTTGGCGCTAATTAAAATTGGCATTATTAACTCCAATTTAATTACAACTTTTGCAGGTTTTTGGTTGGCATTACATTTCACGAACCAAAATCCGCTTGAGCATTGGGGAACATTCCTCTTAGTCATGCTCGGAACAGCCTTAGTTATCGCTGGTGGTTGTGTCATTAATAATTATTATGACCGCGATATTGATATTGATATGGGACGTACTAAATCACGTCCTACGATTACTGGTACAATTCCTCTACCTGTTATCTTAGGGTTAGGTATTGCTTTTTCTGTTATTGGTTTATTAACTTTATATGCAACAACATTACAGGCAGCCTTGTTCGGTTTTATGGGCTGGTTTGTCTATGTTGTCTTGTATACAATGTGGTCCAAGCGAAAGTATACTATTAATACCGTTGTCGGAAGTTTTTCAGGTGCAGCACCGCCATTAATTGGTTGGGCTGCTGTTGATAGCACTTTACATCCGGCGGCATTTGTATTATTTTTAATTATGTTTATATGGCAAACACCACATTTTCTAGCGCTAGCTATACGTAAAAAGGATGACTATGCGAATGCTGGAGTGCCAATGCTTCCATCTGTTTATGGTAATGAAATCACTAAAAGACAAATGGTAATCTATACAGCCTGTTTATTACCATTACCTTTATATTTTTTCCAATTAGGTATGGTCTTTATTGTGTTTGCTACATTATTAAACATAGGATGGTTCATCTTAGGGTTATATGGTTTTCTGATGAAAGATGATCAGAAATGGGCAAAATGGATGTTCATATATTCCCTTAATTATTTAACATTGTTTTTCGTGGGATTAGTTGTTGCAACAATTCCATCATTCTTGTGATTCAATTAAGAAATTTTTATTTTCTTAATTAATGAATAAATATGCTTTGGGCATAAAACAACAATGAATTAAGAGAAAGAGAGGTATCAAACAAAATGAAAGGCTGGATGAGTCGGTTTAAAGCTGTATTCGCTTTAACAGTCATGGCCCTAATCCTTTCAGGTTGTGGCGAGTCATTTTTAAGTGCGTTACAACCGAGTGGTGAAGGAGCCTCGATGCTTCTAGACCTAATGATCTTAAGTATCGTGATTATGTTATTTGTCTTTGTTATCGTCATGATTATTTATGTCTTTGTTATCTTCAAGTTCCGTCAAAAGAAAGGACAAGAAGATATTGTGCCGAAACAGGTTGAAGGTAGTCACGCCCTTGAGACATTATGGACAGTGATTCCAATTATTTTACTCCTCATTTTGGCAGTTCCAACTATTCAGTATACGTTTGCATTAGCAGACACTAGTCCAGAAACGACTGAAGAAGGGGAAGAACTTGATCAAATTTGGGTAGATGTAACCGGGAGCCAATATTGGTGGCATTTTGAATATCGAGATTTAGAAGTCACAACAAGCCAAGAGTTATACATTCCAACAGATCGTCGAGTGAACTTATCAATGATTTCTGATGACGTTATTCACTCATTCTGGGTGCCAACGATCCAAGGTAAGATGGACGTAAACCCTACAGGAAATAAAAATGAGATGTATATCCAAGCAGAAGAAGAAGGGGTATATTGGGGTAAATGTGCTGAGTTATGCGGCCCGTCCCACTCACTCATGGACTTCAAGATTGTAGCTGTAAGCCCAGGAGAGTTTGAACAATGGGTAGAAGATATGCAATCTGTTTCTGGTGAAGAAGAACCAGAATCTAAAACAGCACAAGCAGGACAACAAGTATTTGCAGATAATTGTATGTCTTGTCACGCAATAGGTTCTTCTCCAAATAAAAGAGGACCAAACCTCACAAATTTTGCTGATCGTAAAAAGTTAGCTGGAGTCTTTGACATGAACGAAGAAAATCTTCGTGAATGGATTGCTACTAAAGGTGAAGAAATGAAACCTGGTAACTCCATGATGGATGCTCCATATGACTTAAGCGATGAGGAAATTAATCAAGTGATGGAATACTTAATGACACTAAGCCCTAGTGACGTAACACCTGAAAGTGCTAATAATGGTGTTTATGAAGATTCTGATTTAAGTGGATTATTCCCAGAAGAATCTGAAGGCGAAGGCTCTGGTGAAGGTGAAGGAAATAGCGATTCTGAAGGAAATAGCGATTCTGAAGGAAATAATAATTCTGAATCAGGTTCAGATTCAGAGTCAGGAAACAACGAATCGTCTGGAAATAATTCTGAGGGTGATTCTGAAGGTAGTTCTAGCGAGAACTCTAATGATAATTCAGATAGTAACTCAGATGAGTAATGTATAGAGACTTATGAATAGAGGGAGGTTACAAGCGTGAGCACGACAGCTAATCAAAAAGCTGGTATTGGTTCAGTTTTATGGGATTACCTTACTACGGTTGACCATAAAAAAATCGCTATTCTCTACCTAATCGGCGGAATGTTTTTCTTCCTAGTAGGTGGACTACAGGCGATGCTGATCCGTATACAGCTAATTGTACCTGAAAATGAATTCCTTTCAGCTCAATTTTATAACGAAGTGTTAACGATGCACGGAACAACGATGATTTTCTTAGCAGCCATGCCGCTCTTATTTGCGCTCATGAATGCTGTATTGCCACTACAAATCGGTGCGCGGGACGTTGCATTTCCATTTGTAAACGCACTAGGATTTTGGTTATTCTTCTTCGGAGGGATATTTTTAAACATATCTTGGTTTACTGGTGGCGCACCTGATGCTGGTTGGACAGCATACGCACCACTATCAGTCTTTTCAGAAGGCCATGGTGTAGATTATTACGCTATTGGCTTACAGATATCAGGTTTTGGTACATTAATGGCAGGTATCAACTTCCTTGTTACCGTGATTAATATGCGTGCACCAGGCATGACATATATGCGTATGCCGTTATTTACGTGGACATCATTTATTGCAAGTGTTTTAATTCTATTTGCATTCCCAGCTTTAACAGTTGGTTTATTCCTTTTAACATTTGATCGGTTATTTGGAGCAAATTTCTTCAACCCAGATATGGGTGGTAATGCTATTATTTGGGAGCACTTATTCTGGATCTTCGGACACCCAGAAGTTTACATCTTAATTCTCCCTGCATTCGGTGTGTTTAGTGAAGTTATACCAGCATTTGCGAAAAAACGTTTATTCGGTTATTCGTCTATGGTATTTGCGACGATCTTAATCGCATTCCTTGGTTTCATGGTATGGGCACACCACATGTTTACAGTAGGACTTGGCCCAATTGCTAACTCAATCTTTGCGGTTGCGACCATGGCGATTGCGGTTCCAACAGGTATTAAGATCTTTAACTGGCTATTTACTTTATGGGGCGGCCAAATTAGGATGACATCCCCGATGGTTTGGGCTCTTGGTTTTATACCGACCTTTACAATTGGTGGTATGACAGGTGTTATGTTGGCCTCAGCTGCGGCTGACTTCCAATACCATGACTCATATTTCGTCGTCGCACACTTCCACTACGTGATCGTTGGTGGTGTTGTACTTGGTATTTTTGCAGGTCTAATTTATTGGTGGCCGAAGATGTTTGGTACACTCTTAAACGAAAAGTTAAACCATTGGTTCTTCTGGTTATTTTTCATTGGTTTCCATTTAACATTCTTCGTCCAGCACTTCCTAGGCTTAATGGGTATGCCACGTCGTTATTGGGTGTTCTTAGAAGATCAAGGCTTAGATTTATTTAACTTAATAAGTACCATTGGTGCCTTCTTTATGGCAGCCGGTACACTCGTATTTTTATTCAATATCGTGAAGACACAAATGAAGGGTGAAAAAGTTTCTGGGGATCCTTGGGATGCACGTACGCTCGAATGGTCTATTCCATCACCTCCACCTTTCTATAACTTTAAACAAGAACCACTTGTACGTGGTTTAGATCCTTTATGGATAGAAAAAATGCAAGGGAACGGCAAAATTCAGCCTGCTGAACCTTTAGGTGATATTCACATGCCTAACCGTTCATTGACACCGTTTATGATCTCACTCGGCTTATTTGTAGCTGGTTTCGGTGTTATGTATCAAGGTGGAATGTGGGTATTAGCTGGTATTGGCTTTGCAATAACATTTGGTTCAATGTTATATCGTTCCTTGAAAGATGACATTGGTTATCATGTTCATAAAGAAGAATTAGAAGAAGAGGGGGATGGTTCGAATGGCTGAAGACGTTCTTAAATCAGGTAATCTGCCTGAGAACCCTGAAAGAGCCACCCTTGAAGGCCGTAACAAATTTATGGGCTTTTGGTTCTTCCTAGGCGGAGAAACTGTTTTATTCGCAAGTTTGTTTGGTACCTTTTTAGCTTTACGTAATTCCAATGCTGATGGTCCAGCAGCAGAAGATATCTTTGGATTAGGTCTTGTTTTTATCATGACAATGCTTCTTTTAACAAGTTCACTAACAAGTGTTTATGCTATGTATCATATGAAAAACAATGACTTTAAGAAAATGCAATTATGGTTAGGAATTACAGTTGTCCTTGGACTCGGTTTCTTGGGCATGGAGATTTATGAATTTTATCATTATGTCCATGGTTATGAATTTGGCTATACGACATCAGCCTTTTCTAGTGCATTCTATACACTAGTAGGCTTCCACGGTGCACACGTTGCATTTGGTTTATCGTGGTTTGTAGCGCTCATGATTCGTAATGCAAAACGTGGACTGAACTTATACAACGCTCCGAAGTTCTATATTGGTAGTCTTTATTGGCACTTCATTGACGTCGTATGGGTATTCATTTTCACAGTTGTATACTTGCTAGGAAAGGTGGGCTAATCGATGGCAGATCACACCAATTCCGTAGAAAACTCAGAGAAGCATGAATTTTATAAGAAAAAGCATCGCGAGCAAATGAAACATCAAGTTGTCACGTTTGTGATGATGATTGCCTTCACGCTAATTGCTTTTGGCTTAGTTATTGCAGAAGTGAGTGCGATGTTTACTATTCCAATTATTTTAGTCTTAGCCGCTGTGCAAGTTCTTTTCCAATTATATTACTTTATGCATATGAATGAGGAAGGCCATCAGTGGCCAGCAGTAATGATCTATTCTGGTATATTTGCTGCTGTTTTAACCATTCTAGCGCTTACGACTATTACATGGTGGTAAAGATTCTAAAAGAGCTCAGATCAATTCTGAGCTCTTTTTTTTGTTCAATTATTGCTCAATATCAGTCAATATTTTGAGGATGGTTGTCATAAAATTATAAAAAGATTGCAAATAGGCTTGATTATTTTCTCGATATTAAGTATATTTAACTACATACAGAATTTCGAAAATTCACAAAAATAGCACTAATTTTCGACAAAGGGGGAGGTAACATGTCGGATACGATATTAGAATTAAATAATTTACATACACACTTTTTTACAGATAGTGGTGAAATACCTGCTGTTGATGGCGTCAGTTTTCATGTGAATAAGGGTGAAGTTGTGGGTGTAGTTGGTGAGTCAGGTTGTGGTAAAAGCGTGACATCACTTTCTGTTATGCAATTAGTTCCAAGCCCGCCTGGACGAATTGTTAGCGGTGAGATTAATTTTAAAGGTGAAAATCTTGCTTTTGCCTCTGAAAAAAGAATGAGGCAAATACGTGGAAATGAGATTGCCATGATTTTTCAGGAACCGATGACTTCATTAGACCCTTTGTATTCGATAGGAAATCAGTTAGTTGAAGCAATTCGAATGCACAATAAAATGTCTAAAAAAGAAGCCCGTTTAAAAGCTATCGAAATGTTAGATTTAGTTGGTATTCCACGTGCTTCAGAAGTAGTTGATGAATTTCCGCATCAACTTTCTGGCGGAATGCGTCAGCGCGTTATGATTGCGATGGCAATGGCTTGTGATCCAGAACTTTTGATAGCTGATGAACCGACTACTGCCTTAGATGTTACGATCCAAGCTCAAATTCTTGATCTAATGCGAGATTTAAATAAACAAAAAAATACTGGCATATTATTGATTACACATGACTTAGGGGTTGTGGCTGAAATGTGTGATCGAGTGGTTGTCATGTATGCAGGTCAGGTGGTAGAAGAAGGAACAGTTCGTGAAATATTGAAAGATCCGAAACATCCATATACAAAAGGTTTAATACGTTCTCTTCCTAATCTTCATGAGAAGGAACAAAAACTGTATTCCATTCCTGGTACTGTTCCAAAGGTAACCATGGATTCTGTAGGTTGTCGATTTGCTCCGCGCTGTGAATATGCTTTTGGTCGTTGTTTTAATGAGAACCCAGCACTATATGAAACAGAAGATCAACGATACGCTCGTTGTTTCTTGTATGACAACTTTGAAGAACAGGAGGTGGCAACACATGCCGGAACCGATTCTAGAAGTTAATCATTTAAAAAAGTATTTTGATATTTGTGGTGGTGTTTTTGGCAAAAAGGTTGGAGCTGTCAAGGCTGTTGATGACGTCTCATTTACAGTTAATGAAGGTGAAATTCTTGGGATTGTTGGTGAGTCTGGTTGTGGTAAATCAACAACAGGAAAAGCATTGTTAAGGTTAATTGAACCAACAGAAGGCGAAGTGAAATTCAACGATCAAGATATCACGCAAATTAATAGTGAGGAAATGCGAAAGCTTAGACGTGATATGCAGATTATTTTTCAAGATCCATATGCTTCACTTAACCCACGTCACACAGTGGAAAAAATAGTCGCTGAGCCATTACTAGTTCATGGTATGACAGACGCGAAAGAGCGCAAAGAACGAGTCAAAGAGTTACTTGAGATTGTTGGGCTACGTGCTTATCATGCATCACGATATCCTCATCAGTTTAGTGGAGGCCAACGTCAACGGATTGGGATTGCACGCGCTTTAGCTAACAACCCTAAGTTAATTATATGTGATGAGCCTGTTTCGGCTCTTGATGTTTCCGTTCAGTCACAGATATTGAATTTGATGTCGGATTTACGAGATCAATTTAATTTAACTTATTTGTTTATAGCTCATGATTTAAGTGTTGTGAAACATATTAGTGATCGAGTAGGCGTTATGTACTTGGGGCGCATGGTTGAGTTGGCAGATAAGGATGAATTATACGAGAATCCGAAACACCCATACACACAAGCATTATTGTCAGCTGTACCAGTAGCGGATCCTGACGAGACAGGTGAACGCATTATTTTACAAGGTGATGTACCTAGTCCTTCAAACCCACCGTCTGGATGTCCATTCCACACAAGATGTCCTCAGGCGATGGATATATGTCAAGAGGTTACACCGACGTTTCAAGATCATAGTGATCAACATTATGTAGCATGTCATTTATATGAATAAATGTGCTACAAATGTTATCTATAAAAAATCTATTTAGGGGGTAAAGGTATGAAACTCAAGTTTTCCTTTTTGGTAGCCATGCTACTAACCTTATTTTTAGTGTTAGCAGCTTGTGGTGGCGATGATGGTGAAGATTCATCATCTGATTCTGGCTCGTCTGATGATGGGCAATCAGAAGAACAATCTGGTAATGATGGCGAAGAAAGTAGTGAAAGTGAAAGTGGCGATGAGGCTTCTGGAGATGGAGAAGATATTCTTGTCTATGCACGCGGCGGTGATTCAGAAAGTCTAGACTTTGCTAGTACAACGGATGGTGAGTCATCTCGTGTCACTAAACAAATTTATGAGAGTTTGTTAGATTTTGAAAAAGAATCTTTCGAAATTAAGCCAGGTTTAGCACATGACTGGGAAGTAAGTGATGATGGCTTAACGTATACATTCCATCTTGAAGAGGGCGTTACTTTCCATGATGGTACTGAATTTAATGCAGAAGCGGTTAAAACGAACTTTGATCGCTGGTCAGGTGCTGATGATACGTACGCATTTGAAGACGAAGGGTACGCATATTCAATGTACGGCACTATGTTTGGTGGTTTTGACGGTGATGAAGGTCACGTGATTGATTCCATTAATGTCGTTGATGATCATCAGATTGAATTCCAACTTAAACGCCCATTAGGTTTCTTCTTACAGAACATGGCGATGAGTTACTTTGCGATTACTTCTCCTGCAGCTCTAGAAGAACATGGAGCAGCAATTAACGAAAACCCTGTAGGAACTGGACCATTTAAATTTGTAAGTTGGGAAAGAGATAATCAAATTGAGTTAGAAGCATTTGAAGATTATCGCAAGGATGGTCAACCTAAATTAGACGGTGTTGTGTTTGAAGTTATTCCAGATAACTCGTCTCGTTTAATTGCACTAAATTCTGGTGAAGTTCACATTATGGACGGTTTAAACCCAGATGATGCGGCAGGTGTAGAAGAAGATGATGCTACAACACTTTACACTCGTGCTGCAAATAATTTTGGTTACTTAGGCTTCCAGACTGAAAAAGAACCGATCAACGATGCAACGGTACGTCAAGCAATTAACCATGCGATTAACCGCGAAGAAATTGCTGAAGCAATGTACGCTGGTTATGCTCAGCCGGCTGTAAACCCAGTTCCACCTAATTATTTGGGTTATAATGATGAATTAGAATTATACGAATATGATTTAGAACGTGCGCAAGAATTATTAGCTGAAGCAGGTTATGAAGATGGCTTTGAAATTGATTTATGGACAATGCCCGTAGCCCGTCCGTATATGCCAGATGCTGAAACGGTGGCAACAATTATTCAATCAGATCTATCTGAAATCGGTGTTTCTGTTAATATTGTGCGTGAAGAATGGGCGCCGTACTTAGAGAAAACAGCCGCAGGTGAACAAGAAATGTTCATGCTTGGCTGGTCAGGTACAAATGGTGATCCTGATTATTTCTTAAGTAGTTTGTTACATGGTGATAATGCTGGTTCAAGTAACCGTTCTTTCTATCAAAATGATGAAGTAGACGAATTACTTGATCAGGCGAAAGTTGCAACAGATCAAGAGGAACGTGCTGAATTATACAAACAGGCACAAGAAATTATTTATGAAGATTCACCAATGATTCCGCTTGTTCACTCTGAACCAGTTCTAGCTTCATTAAGTAGTGTTCAAAATTATGTACCACACCCATCAACAAGTGAATCACTTGCAGAAGTAGAATTAGAATAATAAGACGAGGGAGGGTAGTGGAGCATACCTCTACTACCTTTCTTCAATTTTACAACTATAACTGGCTACATAGACGATGATGAAAGAACTGAGGTGGAAAACATGTTTGCCTATACGATCCGTCGCTTGTTAATGCTAATACCAGTATTATTAGGGATGACATTAATCGTTTTTTCAATCGTTCACTTGATCCCTGGTAATCCAGCCCAAGTTATCTTAGGTGAAACGGCGACACAAGAAGCGATTCAGGAATTAGAACAATCTATGGGATTGAACGAATCGTTTTTCACACAATATGGTTTTTATTTGGCTGATTTATTACAAGGTGACTTAGGCTCATCTTTAAGAACAAAGAGTGATATTAGTCATGAAATTTTACCTCGTATAGCCGCGACTTTTGAGTTAACTTTCTTTGCTATGTTATTTGCTATTATCATTGGTATTAATGCCGGCATTATAAGTGCTTGGAAGCAAAATTCATGGTTGGATTTTGCTGCTATGATTTTTGCTTTGGTTGGTGTATCAATGCCAATATTTTGGTTAGCATTGATGGAACAATGGGTTTTTGCACAGGAATTAGGATGGTTACCTTCATCAGGTAGGCAACCTAGTACCGGTCAAATCGAGCCTATTACGCATTTCTATGTGATAGACGCAATTTTACATTGGGATTTTGATCGCCTAATTCAAGTGCTTTCACATTTAGTTTTACCTGCTGTTGCACTAGGTACTATTCCAATGGCGATTATTGCTCGTATGACGCGTTCGAGTATGTTGGAAGTGATGAAATCGGATTACATTCGAACTGTACGAGCTAAGGGTTCAGGACAATTTTTAGTCATTTATAAGCATGCTTTACGAAATGCAACTATTCCTGTACTAACTGTAATTGGTTTACAAACAGGGGTTTTACTAGGTGGAGCTATTCTTACAGAAACAATTTTTGCTTGGCCTGGTTTAGGTCGTTATGTTTATGAGGCAATAAATCATCGCGATTATCCAGTGATTCAATCTGGTATTTTAGTTATCGCCTTTTTATTCGTTATGATCAACCTCATTGTTGATTTACTCTATGCATTTATTGATCCAAGGATTAAATATTAAGGGGGTTAAATATTATGAAGACACGTGAAGAACAGCGCGAACAAATAGAAGACGAGTCGCAGGTATATAACCCCAACCCTTATCAAGAAGAAGAGGATGTCGAAGCGATATCACCATGGAAGGATGCTTTAAAACAATTAAGAAAAAGTCCTCTAGCTATTACCGGTTTTTTACTCGTTCTCTTTTTCATTATTTTAGGATTTGTTGCGCCATTTGTATCACCATATGAATTTGATGGGGATGACCCTATCAATCGATTGCAACCCCCTTCGGCTGATCACTGGCTAGGAACAGATGATATAGGTCGTGATATTTTTACAAGATTAGCCTATGGGGCAAGAATTTCACTGATTACTGGTTTTACAGCTGTTACTGGGGCCTTAGTGTTTGGTACTTTATTAGGGATTATATCAGGTTACTTTGGGCGCTGGGTGGATATGCTAATTTCAAGAATCTTTGATATTTTACTTGCTTTTCCTAGTATATTGCTAGCAATTGCGGTTGTGGCTATTTTAGGAGCATCTTTAACAAATGCCTTAATTGCTATTGCTATTATAAATATTCCAATCTTTGGTCGACTCGTTCGTTCTAAAGTAATCAGTTTAAGGGAAGAAGAGTTTATTTTGGCCGCTAAGGCACAGGGGATGAAAAGAGGTCGAATACTACTTCATCATATTTTGCCGAACAGTTTAGCACCGATTATTGTTCAGGCGACACTTGGCTTCGGGACAGCTATATTAGAAGCAGCTGCATTAGGGTTTTTAGGATTAGGCGCACAACCGCCTACACCTGAGTGGGGGAAAATGTTATCTGATTCAAGAGATTTTATTCAATTAGCGCCGTGGACTTTGATTTTCCCTGGTGTTTCAATCATGCTTGTGGTGCTTGGATTTAATTTAATCGGTGACGGTTTACGTGATGCACTCGATCCGAAGATGAAAAATTGATTATTAATTGAGAGCCTAAAAGAGATGACACTCTTTTAGGCTTTAAATATGTGTTGGCAAATTCAACAATTTTATTAACGTTAATGGAATTAGTCGAGTGTGAAGATGTTATCATGTATACTGAAGGTAAATGATGTGATAACTAGACTTCAGAGGTGAAGATTATGTGGGATAAAATACAAATTTTTGGGTTTCAAGCCCTATGGAATCCAGAGATAATCATAATCACGCTTACGTTAGTGATTCTGTATTATTTATTTACCGGACCATTAAAACATAAAGCGGGATTATCAGAAGCACCGACTAAAAAACAGAAAGTATCAATGTATTCAGCATTAGCTATTTTCTATCTTGTAAAAGGATCTCCGGTTTATTTGATGTCACATATTATGTTGATGGCTCACATGGGACAGATGGCTATCTTATACTTGCTAACGCCGATTTTAATCATTAAAGGTATTCCAAAAGAGTGGTGGAGCAAGGTATTTAATGCTTCTGGGCTTAGACATGTTTTATCGCTGTTTACACGCCCGCTAATGGCTTTAGTGATGTTTAATTTATTATTTTCGATCTATCATATACCGTTAATTCTAGATTTTACTAAGTCACATATCACTGTACATTGGGCTGTAACCCTCCTCTTATTAATTTTTGCTTTGTTTATGTGGTGGCCAATCTTTGGACCATTAGAAAAGCGAGTGGAAATCAAGCCTTTATTTAAACTGTTGTATATTTTTGGTGCTGGCATGTTATTAACACCTGCATGTGCATTAATTATTTTCGCAGATACACCGTTGTATGCGACATATTCTCAGCCAGATGCCTTTATGCAAGCATTAGCACTTTGTGTACCACCAAGTGTATTAAGTGGTATGAATCTAGGTGGACCACAAGTGTTCTTAAATATGGAACTTGTTAGCGACCAACAAGCAGCTGGTATTATCATGAAAGTTTCACAAGAATTATTATATGGCGGAATTTTAGCTCGTCTTTTCTATAACTGGTTCCAAAGTGAAAATCAAAGAGGAATTGACCCGCTCCCGCAAGATTTAGAACAACAAGCAACTGTAGAGAGAGGATGACAATGAATGCCGTTTTTACCAACCATTAGTACCGTTTTTATTGTATTGAGTGCCATTTTAGTCGCGATTGGTTGGGTGTTAATTGCGAATGGTAAAGCAACTGCTCATAAACGAACGATGATTGCTGCAGCGATTTCCGCCTTAACATTCTTTATACTATATGTTTCAAGGACCATTTTCCTCGGGAATCAGACATTTGGCGGTCCAGATGATATGCAAATTTATTACACGAGTTTCCTAGTATTTCATATTATCTTAGCGACAACAGGTGCTGTTTTTGGGATTGTGACGCTTTATTTAGCTTTTAAACGCCGTATTAGCAAGCATAGAAAAATAGGTCCAGTAACTGCTGTTATCTGGTTTTTCACTGCAATTACAGGCGTTATGGTTTATTTATTACTATATGTTTTATATGATAGCGGCCATAGTTCAAGCTTATTTCGAGCAATTTTTGGTGGCTAATAAACAAGCTCCCTTTTAGGTAATGACTTACCTTAAAAGGGAGCTTTATTTAGATCTTCACACGCCATTTTATAATTCCTGCCTCACGAGCCGAATTGAAAATGATGACCACAATTGGGCCGATAAAGAATCCGAGGATGCCTATTAATTGTAGCCCGATATACATAGCGATGAGCGTTGGTAATGGTTTCAAGCCAATATGATGCCCCATCACTTTAGGTTCAATAGTGCGTCGAATCGCGAGCAGTACAATCGCTAAGACTCCGAGTTGAATTCCCATTAGTGTGTCACCAGCTAGGAACATATAAATGGACCAAGGGCCTAAGATTATAATAGACCCTATAATCGGTATCAGGTCTACAGCCCAAATAATAATTGACATCAAAAGCGCAATTTCAGGCGTTATAAAGATTAATGCTACGAGTGTAACGGAAAAGATAATTAAACTGACTAAAAATTGAGCTTTAAAGAAGCCAAGTAGTACATAGGCCAGTCGGTTATTCATGAATTTAAACTTTTCTTGAGTTTCGTCTGTCATCAAATTATACATTTTCGTTCGGAGAGTAGGTAAATCCAACATGAATAAGAAAAGTGCAATAAGATAGACGATAAAACTGATTAAGAAGTCGGGTATATTAAGAATGAATTGTGCTACCTGATCTATTTCAACATAATCCATGATTTGTTGCTCTAAAGATTGTAAATGCTGAATCGAAGTTTGTTCAACTTCTTGAACGAATTGGTTAGGCCAATCCTCTGTAAATGTATTGATATTATCTTGCATATCGATCAACATATCTTCGACTTCTTCGATATATTCAGGGGCGTTTTCAGTTAGTTTCACAACTTGCCCAATTGTCTTCGTTACCGTGTATGTACCAATTGTCGCAATGACAGTTAAGAAGATAAAGAAGACAATGGTAACCGCCATCGTTCGTTTTAAATTTAGTCGGTTCATGAACCAGCTCACGCCAGGATTTAATAAAAGAGCTGTAAAAAGAGCTAATATAAGTGGAATTGAAATAGGTAAAATAAAGTAACCGACGATGATCGCTATGATAGCCAAGAAGATCAACGTCCACTGTTTTTTAGATAAATATTTAAACAATGGGGAAAGAGTCTCCTTTCATACATTTATAGAATGATTATAACATAGTAAAGTAGAATTTATGCTTATTTGACTTAAAATTCTGATTATTAAAGCCGTTTGAATAAAAAATGGAGACTTATGAGGGAAAGGTGACCAAATAGATTACTTGGTCACCTTTTAATTACTATTGTTGTGATTGTTCTTCTTTGAACTGTTGTAAATCTTCTTCGACTTTGCTTAAAACTCGTTCACTACGGTCAATGACGTTATTAGGAAAATCTTCATCACCGTATTCTACACCATGTGGATAATAATGCTTTCCAAGGAGTGGCGGTAGTAGCTGAATTAAAGCAGTTCCTTTGTCAACATCACCCTCAACTGCAATTCCACGCAATCTTAGATAATAAGTAATATTTTTTTCAGGTGATTCAATTTTCAAATCATATGTGGCACGTTCATAATCCCATTGACCAGCAAGAACGAAGCCGTTTTGTTCTAAAACATGGGTTAACGGTTGCTGTTTAACAACAGTCTCATCAATTGAGAACTTTGTAATTTCCATTATGGTCACCTCTTCTAAATTCTTCTTATCAAATTCATCATATTATGAAATCAACAATTTATCAATTATTAATCCCCAAATTCCATTGAGTTGTAACAATTTTATCAAATCGGGTGGTTCTTTATGAACTCAATTAGGTTGTATGTCGTAATATACCATAAAGAAGATATAAGGAGGTAACTGTATGTCACCGGTTCATTTACCACCAGAACTGCATCAATTTAAGCAATTTGTTGAAACGAGGCCAGAGCTTATAAATTTAGTTCGACAAGGGCAATATACTTGGCAAACGTTGTTTAATTTATGGAAAGAAAAAGGGGAGGAAGAAGGCTTCTGGAAGCAGTTTGGTGCAACAAAAACAGAGACACGTCAAAGTAATAGTGATTATATACAAAACGTCTTAAAAAAGATTTCAGAAATTGATATTGATCAAGTTGAAAAGAATGTTAATCAATTAATGGGGGCTTTAGCTCAAATAGAACACTTATCAGATCAATTTAAACAAATGAAGAAAGGTCCAGACAAAAAACGATTTCCATTTTAAAGGATATTGGTTTTTCTGAATAATATTTGTTATGATGACGGTATGGAGGTGTGTAGATGTTAGCGAACACGGAAGTTATAGAAGTATTAGAACAAGCAGAAAAGCTTGGTGAAATGATTAAGCAATCGGAAGACTATGAGATATATCAGCAACACAAACAACAATTATATGGTGACCCTGAGGCACAAAGACTCATGAATAACTTTCAACAAATGAAAGATGATTATGAAGATGTGCAACGTTTTGGCCGTTATCATCCAGATTACACCAAAATTATGAAAGAAATACGAGAAGTAAAACGTGATTTGGATATGCATGATACTGTGGCAGAATTCAAACAAAAAGAGACGCAATTACAATCATTTTTAGATGATGTATCAGAAATTGTAGCTGGTGCTGTAAGTCCGAACATTAAAGCTCCACGTGATGGTGTTGCATTGAAAGACACGGGAGATAGTTGCGGTTGTGGCAGCGGCGGTGATTGCGGCTGTGAAGCCTCTTAGGTGAAATGGGGGAATCTTGATTGTTCACAAAGCGACAGGGTTTAATCATCTGGTTTAAACATATTAAGCAAGCTAAAAAATTACGTCGTTATGGTCATTTAATTTATACGTCAAAGCGTCTGAAATATGCTGTGTTATATGTGAACCAAGAAGATTTAGAAGATATAGAGGATGAGTTAAATGAATTATCTTTTGTAAAATCTGTTGAACGTTCTCATAAACCAGATATAGATACGGCTTATCAAGGGATGTTGAATAAAACGCATGACCTTGAAGCTGAAATGGAAAGTTACTATAAAAGTGGGTGATTGTACTAACAATCGCCCACTTTTTTGTGTTTACCTTTGTTAAAGTCCGTTGTTGATATTGTGATCCGCTACCGGTGAACGCTTTCCGTGGGCACGGCTCGAGCCTCCTCGGCCGCTAGAGGAACTTCGGCTAAGTGCCGGACGTCAATCACAAACGCCGAAGTGACCCACATCCTGTGGGCCTCTGGGGGTCTCGAGACACGTGCTGTTCCCACAGGAGTCGCCACCTTCGCTCCTCACAATTCAACAACTAATTGCTAAATGATTTAAAATCAACAATAAATTTTAACAGAGCCTTTTTATTCAAATCGGTGGAAGTAAGTGGTTTAATCTGAAGACGGCAATGAGTTGTTGAAAGAATAAAGATTCATCATGATATTTGGTTGAAGGTGGTACGTCAAATTCTATTAGATTGATGCCGATTTGCTTTGCAGATTCATTAAATGCTTCGTATCGAGCGTGGCTTTGACCTTCTTGAGGCTCAGGCATACCTTCTAAGCACACGTATATTGGCAAGAAGTGAGCTTGACTTGTAGGTTTCATAATAGCGGCAAACGAAATCTTATCCTGATCATCTTTTGTGGTGTGTAGTACTAATAAATGTTGGACGCGGTCAGGCATTGAATTAATTAACGTGATTAATTCATAAACGTCACCATAGCCTTCACCTAATTTTATTATATGTTGTGTCAATTTTCTGTTCCTCCTTTTGATACAGGTTTAATGTAGCATGTTGTCTTTGTTTTGTGAAATCATAGTCTGATTGAGTCGAATTTGATAAAATGAACGTTATATGCTAGATGAAGTCAAAAGCTACAGGTGATTGTATACATGCGGACAGTCATGAGTATAATAGTGTTTTTAACAGTGACAAGCGTTTTGTTAGGGGGCTATCACTGGTCGTCATTCCAAGAATCTACTCCCGAAAAAGATTTAGTCATTGATGAAACAGTGAGAGTAACCGAGACTGATGATACATTGATGATCGAACATCAATTGGACTCTTTATCACAAATGCAAATCCCAATAAGTCTTCCAGGCCAGGTTAATTCTATATCTTGTTTAGAAAAACAGTGTCAGGTTGAAAATGATGAGTTGATTGTGAATTCACAAGGGGCCTATACTTTAGAATATCAAGTTGCTAAAACAACGATTGTTCCATCTGTTTATTACATAAATGATTGGCTCGTAAAATTAGATCCAGAGAAACGTGATCAAAATTCGCGAAACATCCGAATGACCTTATCAGGGAAGAAACAAGGGCAATGGCATAGTATCAGGCCGCCTGTGCTAGATAGTGAGCGAAATAATATTCATTATTATGAATGGCAATTTGAAGATTCTGTAGAACCGCCGTTAATCAAATTAAAAGAGCCTGTGAGCTATCAAGAACGATTGAACCGTTTAAATATCTTATCGTATGAGGCTATTTCTCAGAAAAAATTACAAACCTTACAAAAGACATTTAATCAGTCGCATGATCAACTGTTAATTGTTAATCCTAATTTAGAAAAAGTGATTACAGATCATTTAGTTATTGTAAGTGACTTAAATAATTCTACTGAAAAAATGTTTGAAAGTTATTTGCAATCTGTGTCAACTGATGTTGAGCGAGACCAGAAAGTTATTCAAACATTAACAAATTTATTTTATCAACAAGACGTTGATCAGCCACTTGTTAATGCTTTAACAGAAACATTAACTAATGAAGAACAGAGTAAGCTATTTCAGCGACTTATGAGTTTAGATATGAATCAAGGTTCGCTTATTCAACTCCTAGATCAATTGTTATCAGGTTTATTAGGGTATCAGACGCAATTTTTCGAGTTAAATGATTCAAGTGAGTCTTTTGTTTCGTTGTTTGGTGATGAAACAAGGTCGTTGTATATCAATGGTGAGCAAGTTGACTATGATTTGAAGCGGAAAAATGAACAAGTCTATATGAAGATGAATGATTTTATCACTGCTTTTGATCTTTATGGTTTCTCTATTGATCAACGAAATGAGTGGTTCGTGGAGTCTGATGAAAAAGAATACCGCTTTTATTCGAATCGCTCTGTTTACATGATTGATCATACACGTTTTCAAGTTGATCAATCAGATTGGTTTGAAACAGAAGACTCATTTTATGTCAGTATAAGTTTACTAAGTGAAATATTTAATCCCTAAATTTCAAGTACAAGTTAGCCACTGGGCCAGCCCCTGCTATGGGGAGATTGTGAATAGATGAAGAGAGTTGACGCTCTCCCCCCTAGGGGGGAGCGAAATGTCACAACTATCTAAGCTATTGCCTTGACCTCTGTCATGAGTGCTTCCTGTGGCGTGCGATAATTGAGCTGTTTCCGCGGATAGGTATTCATCCACGTTTGTACGCGTAAGGTTTGTTGCTGACTCACTTGACTGATGGGGTGACTTTTCGGTATAAACCGTCGAATCAATTTGTGCTGATTTTCGCTGGTGCCGCGTTCATAAGATGCATAGGGATGACTAAAATAGACTTGGGTCGTTTCTTTTAAATCCGTTTCTAACGTGCTGAACTCCGACCCGTTATCTGACGTGATGGTTTTAAACATGGCGCGCATGTCTGTGCCGGTTCGCTCGGCCAGTGACTGAACGGCTTTTGAAATCGATGATGCATCCTTTCGGTCGACTTTAATAACGCATTCAAACCGTGTTTTACGCTCGGCCAAGGTGAGTAATACCTCATCATCTTCACCTTTAACGCCCAGTACCGTATCAATTTCCCAGTGTCCGAACTCTGCTCTGTCTTCAATATGTTTCGGCCGCTCTTCAATGGAAGTACCTAACTTGCGCTTATTTTCTTTACCGTGCCGCCCGGTCTTTCTAGGTGCGCGACTGACTTTCTCAAGCAGGTCAATATTCTTCGTCCGCATAATGCCGATGTTGATCCAATGATAGAGTGTGGTAGTGCACGGTAGTAAGGCTTGGGCATACGGAAAATGGACTTTCAAATAACCGACGACAGCGTCTGGAGACCATCCGTCCTGAAGCATCTTGGTATCCGCCCATTCTATGAATGTAGGGATACCAACCCATTTCGGTATACGCCCGCAGTTTAACCGATTTTCTTCGTACTGACGTTGGCCGACATCTGGGAAATAAACGGGATGCGTATAGCGGTATGTTTTGCCATTTTGTTTCTGTTCTCTTGCTTGCGTCACCGAACCCCGTTTAATCTCATTATTGATTGTTTGCGGCGCACAGCCTAATACTTTGGCGATTTGACGGTGAGAATAGCCTTCCTGCTTTAACACTTGGATTTTTGACCGTTCATCCGCGCTTAAGTGTTTGCCCTTAGTGCGGGGCATGTTATCATTAAATGGCGTCATGTGATTTCATTCCTTTATTGAGTGTTGTGGTTAACTTCAATATAACATGAAATTCACATGGCGTTTTTTATGACTTAAGTGGCTAAGTTCATTATAAAATCCACCGAAATATTTAATCGAACATATGAAGAGAATAGCGAAGAGATTCGACTTGAATAAAAAAACGGCTCTTTTTCAAGTATTTGAAAAAGAGCCACAATCTCTTTGCGTTAACAAAGAGCACAAAAAGGGAGAGGAGAAACCGGAAGAAGGTCTTATGGGGAATGATAAGACTTCTCCGAATCTAGAACGGATTCCTCAATACCGCTCTTGTTATCAGTATGGCCATTTCAAGAAAAGCTATACATTTTTAAGCAAATTTCTGTTGTAACATTGACATTTCGCTATACTTCTATAAAGATATTACTGAGATGAACAAAAAAGTTGGTGAGGCCATGCGAGTCATATCAGGAAAATATAAAGGAAGAAATTTGAAAGCGGTACCGGGAATGAGTACACGACCTACTACTGATAAAGTCAAAGAATCTTTATTTCATCGAATTGGTCCTTTTTTTGATGGTGGACAAGTTTTAGACTTGTTTGCAGGAAGCGGTGGCTTAGGGATTGAGGCATTAAGTAGAGGCGCTGAACATGTCGTGTTTGTTGATGCTCAGAGTGCAGCTGTAAAAACGATTCACAACAATTTAAAGACTCTTAAAGTTGAACAGAATTATGATGTGTTTCGCCAGGATGCATTTCGTGCAATAAAAGCAGCCGGTAAACAAGACAGACAGTTTGATTATGTTTTTCTTGATCCCCCTTATGGGAAAGTGTCATTTGAGAAATTATTCGAAGCGCTTATAGATCATAAAGTGTTAAATGTTGATGCCATGATTATTTGTGAACATGATCCAAATGATACATTACCAGAAAGCCAAGCTTTATTTGAAAAAGAACATTACGATAAATATAGCAATACAATCGCCGTTACGGTTTATCGTTATGAGAAACAGGAGGATACTAATGTATAAAACAGCCATTTGCCCAGGAAGTTTTGACCCCATTACTAACGGTCATTTAGACATTATTAGAAGAGGTTCTGAAGTGTTTGATCATGTGATCGTAGCTGTCTTTAATAATCAATCAAAATCACCTTTATTCTCAATAGAGGAGCGACTTCAATTGATTCGTGAAGCGACCAAAGATCTGAGCAATGTCTCGGTTGATGTTAGTCATGGATTATTAGTAGATTACGCTGATGAAAAGGATGCAACAGCTATTCTAAGAGGGTTACGTGCGGTCAGTGATTTTGAATATGAAATGCAAATAACTTCAATGAACCGTCATTTAAATGAGGAAGTAGAGACGTTATTTATGATGACCAATAACAAATATTCATTTTTAAGCTCAAGTATGGTGAAAGAAGCCGCTCGATACCATTCTGACGTATCAGAACTTGTACCAGAACCTGTTGAAAAAGCTTTGATCGAAAAATACAAAGCTTAATCAATGACCCAACGTCATGTAGTACGTTGGGTCATATTTTTTATCATCAACCAGACTGTCACCAATATAGCTAAACTAGTAACTAAGGGGCCAAATGTTTGGATATCATTCAAGAGGTTAATAACCCAATGGTTAGCTGTTTTAGACGTGTCGACCGGAACGTCTTGCGGATTAGATGTTTGACGATCTAAATAAATAGGTTGGTATAAGAGTAGCACAAGTATAACCGCCCATACCATATGTAATAGACGTCCAATCAGGTAGGGTTTGTAACGAATCTCAGTGTTGGCAATGATACTGGCGACTTGTGAATGAATGGATAGTCCATTGAAAGCTAGTAATAAACTAACAAAGATGACTTGTACAAATAAAGTGGCTTCGTCCGTTTGTGCAACCATTTGTGCCCCTAAAGTAATTTCAAATAGTCCACTAATGATGGGAAGTGCTAATTCTCCAGGTTGAGAAATAAATTCAAGCCCTTTTTCTAAAATAGAACTTAGCCATTCAGAAACACCAGATAAAAATAACAATTTATTAATGACGGAAAAAAGTATAATAAATCCACCGATCATGACCAACGTTTTGACTGAAGAATAGACAGCATCTCCAAGATGTTGGCCGAGTGGTTTTTGTTGCTGTGGTTGTGGGGTGGATAACATGTGTTTGATTTTTTCTCCAAGCGTCGATGATGACTGTTGATTGGATTTCTCACTTTTAGTGTCCGAATGACGAAGATAAAAACGCATGCATACACCAACTAATAGACTAGCCCCGTAATGACTAATCGCAATAAGCCATCCTAACGTAGGATTATGAAAGAATCCTACTGCAACTGCGCCAAAGATAAATAAAGGGTTGGAAGCATTCGTAAAAGCAATTAATCTTTCTGCTTCTATAGTCGATATGGCTTTTTCTTCATATAAACGCGTCGCAATTTTGGCACCGGATGGATAACCACTTACAAGTCCCATCGCAATAGCAACACCACCAGCACCAGGTAAGTTAAACAGAGGGCGCATGAGTGGTTCTAATAATATTCCAATCAGCCTAACGACACCAAAGGCAAGTAATAATTCTGCTATGATAAAAAAAGGAAGTAATGATGGGAACACAATTTCAGTCCATAACGTAAGTCCTCGAATGGAAGCTTCGTATGTTTGATCAGGAAAAAGAATCATAGCAATTGCAAAGAATAAGACAATCAAGGCATAATAGAATGTGGCAAATTTGAACAAGTTTGTTGCCTCCTTGCATTCTAACTGTACGAATAAGTTGGAGCGTAGTAAAATATGCATTAATAGAGCACTTGTAACTGTGACTTGTCTATATATATGCTAGGGGCTCATTGTATAGAAGAGGTGTTAAGAATGACACGACCAACGATTGGTTTAGCATTAGGTTCTGGCGGGGCGAGAGGGTTCTCTCATCTCGGTGTCATAAAGAAATTGAGAGAGCATAAAATTCCGATTGATTATATTGCTGGAAGTAGTATGGGTGCCTTAGTAGGAGCTTTTTATGCAGCCGGACAAAATGTCGATGATTTATATAAATTGGCTTTAACATTTAAACGCAAATACTTCATGGACGTTTCAGTACCAAGAATGGGGTTATTACAAGGTGAAAGAATCAAATCGTATATTCGACTATTTACATATAAAAAAACTATAGAAGAGTTTACGATTCCGATGTCAATCGTCGCAACAGATTTATACACGGGAGACAAAGTGGTTTTTCGCGACGGGGATGCTGCATCTGCTGTACGCGCGAGTATTTCCATTCCAGGAGTTTTTGTGCCAGAAAAGATAAATGATCAGTTTCTTGTTGATGGTGGAGTTATTGACCGTGTTCCTATATCAGTTGTTCGTGATATGGGGGCAGATATTGTCATAGCTGTGGATTGCTCTAAATTTGAAGCAAATGGAGACATTCAATCAATTTATGATGTCATCATGCAAAGTATTGATATAATGCAAGATGATATTACGGATCATATGATGATCGATGCAGATATTGTCATGCGACCAGAAGTTTATCAGTTTAGCTCGCGAAATTATTCAAACACTGCAGAAATCTTACAAAAAGGAGAAGAAGAAGCGGAAAGACGGATAGCAGAAATTCAAACGCTGATGAAAGGTTGGAACCAATAAATGATGGGATTTAACAGAAAACATTTAGTAATCTTAGTCTTAACTATTGCAGTAGCTGCGTTTCTTTCGTTTTATAAGCTGGATTATTATATATACCAACCAGGAGATACGACATCATTGACGGATGTTGTTGAAATCGAAGGAACAGAAAGAAGTGAAGGGCAATTTAATTTAGTGACAGTTCGTGGTGGTCAAGCCACACCTATTTATTATGGGTGGGCTATGTTACAAGATCATTATGACATTGTTGATCTTGAAGAGGTGCGACCAGAAGGTATTAGTCAAGAAGAATATATGGAAACTCAATTACATTATATGGAGAGTTCACAAGAAGCCGCAACAGTCGTTGCTTATGAAGCGGCCGATGCTGATATCACAATCAATTATAATGGCACATTTGTAGCAGGAGTTTTACCTGATATGCCAGCAAATGATGTGATTGAACCAGGTGATGAAATTATCGCTATTAATGGTCAAGAAATTGAATCAACAAATGATATAATTGAACGAACATCCTCATTTGGTATGGGAGATACCATAGATGTAACACTTTTAAGAGATGAAGAGGAATTGAACGTGAGTGTAGAACTGGCGCCGTTACCTCAAGATCCTGATCGACCAGGAATGGGTGTTTCGCTAGTGACCGACCGTGATGTGTCTGTTGAACCAGAAGTTGAGTATGAAAGTGGTCAAATCGGAGGACCAAGCGCCGGGTTAATGTTTGCTTTAGAAGTTTATGATCAATTGACGGATGAAAATTTGACTAACGGATTAAATATCGTTGGTACAGGTACTATAGATTATAATGGTCAAGTAGGATCGATTGGTGGTATTGATAAGAAAGTTGTTGCCGCAGAGAAAGATAATGCTGATTTGTTCTTTGCACCTAATGAAAATGGAAGTGAAGGGTCAAATTATGAAGTAGCGCAAAAGACTGCAGAAGAAATAGATGCGTCGTTTGACGTTGTGCCGGTAGACAATTTCCAAGACGCTGTTGATTATTTAGAATCTATGGAATAAGTAAAAAATAAGTTATTAATAAAACTCTAACGTTCATGGAGGATCGTTAGAGTTTTATCTTATATTAGTAATCATCACTTAAGTGATAATCGGCCCTTTAATTTCTTGCCGCTTTAATGAATATCTTTTATGAGGGGGTATAGGACTATAATAGGCATCAGTTGCACGTTCTTCTATGTTTAAGAGTGGATCGTTTAATTGCTGAAGGTTTGATATGAGTGGAACATCTAATGATTTTTTGCGTAAATTAATCCATTCGCGACCCATTGAACTCATACCAAGTAAACGTATATAAGGTGGTTCTTTTCTTTCTTTGTATTGATCAACTTCTGTTTTAGTTGTGTTTGTTAATAAGTGGACAAACATTCTTTGAAGACGTGTCCATGTATAACGTTTCGTTTTTAATCGTTCCATCCAATCTTGAAAATTATTTGCTTGGTTAACTGTTTGTTTAAGACGATATTCCAATCCTTCAATCATACCGTGAATATGACGTAACTGCTCATGAGAATGCGTTTGAACAAGTAATTGAAGGTGTGGAAAATATAGTTCCCATTCATGCCATAATCCACTTGTCTGCTGATAGGTAATCAATTGGTTGATGGTCTCGTCAGGTAATGCCTTTTTTGATAAATCGGATAATTCTCCTTCATTAAACAAGTCTTTACGAATACTTGTTGCTGAAGCGATGGAATAATCGATGGTCTCGTCGTGATAATGACTTTTAGTACGAGTGATGGTTTCGGGTTGAATATAACTATTCAGATGACGGATTGCTTTTACATAGCTAAATCCAAGAATGTTATTCGGTTGACCTAAATCAAGTTTTCCATCGCGTAAACCAATTGCTTCATAGGCTTTGGTGCTAGCTTGAGGAAAAGATTGGCCTTCATTCAAATGGTTTTGTCGTATTTCATTGAACAGGTCTTCGTGTTCATTAAAATAATCGTAATTCTCGGTGAATTCCGTAATATCTCCAGATTCACTTCCGAAGCAAAGATAATCGACACCTAATGCATTTAAAATCGAGACAGCTCCGTGAGCAAAAAGGTCAGCATATTGAACGGCATAGATAAACGGGAGTTCGACTACAACATCAACACCGTGCTTAAGGGCTGCTTGGGTACGAGAGAATTTATCAATAATGCCTGGTTCTCCACGTTGTAAGAAAGAACTACTCATGACTGCTACGGTAATTTCTGCATTTGTTTTCGTGCGAGAAGCTTCCTGATGATATAAATGTCCGTTATGAAATGGGTTATATTCAACGATCAGGCCACATGCTTTCATTTAGACTCATCCTTTTTATTATCATTAAGTCTATCGTAGAAATAAATCGCTCAAAAAACAAGGGCGATATGGTATGATGAATATAAATTATATAAAAATGTATGATTTAAGATGGTGTTAAGAAAAAATATTGACAAAAGGCTGAATACCTTTTAAAATAACTCTTGTTGCCTTGAGGTGATTATAATGAATATTGCATTACAAAAAATTGCGGCACATACGCCGTACACAATTACGGAAACGGTTGATGTTAGTGAGTTAGAGGATTTCGATAATGATATTCGCCGGATTGGATCAGTTGATGTTTCGGTTGAAGCTACACTAAATCAAGGTATTTTTACGTTCCGAATAAACATTACTGGTGAAATGATCTTGCCATGTGCAAGGACATTAGTTGATGTGCCTTATCCTTTTACGGTTGAAGCATATGAACAATTCACTCAGGTGGAATATAAAGCCTCAAAAGATGATGAAATCTTTTTCGTTGACCGTGAAGTCCTTGACTTAACGCCTTATATCAAGGAAAATATTTTATTGGAAGTTCCCATTCGCGTTTTTAGTGAAGGTACTAAAATCGAGGATGTTGTTGATGAGCAAGAAGGATTTACTGTTCTAGGTGAAGATGAATATCTAGAAAAAGAAGCGATGCAGCAAAAGAAATTCGAGCAAGAGAAAGAATCAGAACAACAAAAGAAAGTAGATCCTAGACTCTCATCCCTAAAACAATATTTTGAAGATGATGAATAATTCAATCGATCCTAAAACGGACTGATTAAGGAGGTGTAGAACATGGCAGTACCTAAGCGCAAAACATCAAGTAAAGTAAAACGCCAACGTCGTACGCACAAAAAACTACATTTACCAGGTATGGTAGAATGCCAAAATTGTGGTGAATATGCAAAACCTCACCACGTATGTGCAGGATGTGGTCATTACAACGGAAAAGAGGTTGTTGAGAAATAAATCAACAACCCATTAACTAATCAAGATGTCTCAACAAGAGGCATCTTTTTTATTAACTAATCTCATCATGTAGGTGAATATAATGGAAAATTTAATCAATGTGGATTACAATGAATCCTTTAATGTGACAACAATCACTTTAAATCGACCGGAAAAGCGCAATGCTTTATCAGCACAAATAATCCAACAATTACAACAAGCTATTGATCAATTACATAATGATCCACATACAAAACTTGTGATTATTAAAGGTGCAGGAGAAGCTTTTTGTGCGGGTGGTGATTTATCTGAATTTCATGGTGATCTAACGCAACCAGAAGCGCTTACCATGTTAGAGCCGATGAAATCCGTTCTATGGAAGTTAACAACACTATCTGTCCCAACAGTTGCTTGGATGAATGGACTAGCACGAGGTGGCGGCATGGAACTTGCGAGTGCTTGTGATTTTCGCTTTGTTCAATCGGGAAGCAATTATGGATTCACACAAGGTCAACTTGGTATTTCAACTGGTTGGGGTGGTGGCACTTTACTATATGAGCGAATCCATAAACAAGATGCTTATTATTGGTTAGTGACGGCCGATGTTCGTGAGGCTGATCAGTTAATTGCCAATCGCTTTGCTCAAGGGGTATTTTCATATCATGATGATATTTGGGATAGTGAGCTTATAACGCCGTTTCTTAATCGTGACATCGAACAATTAAAACATTGGAAGCAACAATGGCTGCAACAATTTGATTTACAAATGTTAAAAACTCGTATGGACGATGAAGTAAAATCTTGTAGTTATTTGTGGGTTAGCGAAGCACATCATCAAGCCGTTGCTCAATTTTTTAATCGAAAATAAATTCACTAGTCTATCTAATCTTCTAGATGCATACCTTACTAGTAATGATTGCTAGTAAAGGAGGGATAGACGTGACGACAAGACAAGATGCATGGACTAAAGATGAAGATCTATTATTGGCTGAAACGGTTATTCGCTACATAAGAGAAGGAAAAACCCAAATGAAAGCATTTCAGTCAGTAGGGGAAAAGCTCAATCGAACTGCTCAAGCTTGTGGCTTTCGTTGGAATGCTAATTTAAGAAAGCATTATGATCAGGCGATTGAACTGGCTAAAAAAGATCGAAAACAATTGGGAAGACAACGATTACAAACTTTTGAAGAAGAGATGCCCAAACAAGAAAGCGAACGATTTGATGATTTGATTGCTCAACTCAAACGCTTGAAAGAAGAGTATGGTGAGTTTGAACAACCAGATAAAGTTGAAAATTTACAAGAGCAATTGGAAGCTTACCACACATGTTTGTCACAAATTCATCATTTAACACGGCCATTTGTAAATGGTTATAAAACAGATTGATTAAAGTAAAAGCACCTCATCCCAATATGAAGAAGGGATGAGGTGCTTTTATATTATTCACTACCTTTTTCGCTGACACCTTCAGGTAACCAAATAAAAGGATTTTCGCCGAAATCACGTTGTAATTCATAAGTAGCGGGTTGAAAACCTTGTTTTTCCCAGAAACCATGAGAATTAATACGTGCGTTAGTTTTAATAGGTAAATTAAAACTTTTGGCAAAGTCTACTAACTGTTTACCAAACCCACGATTTCTGAAGCTGTTTAAGACTTCCAATTTCCATAGCTGTAAGAAGTCTTGCTGTGGCTCGAAGTAATAGTCATATTTGGCATCAACACGATACAAGCTCATACGAGCAACAAGTTCATCACCATAATATATACCGTAAAATGGTGATTCGCTATTGTTTTCAATCATGTTGTTTTCTAAGTCTTCTAACATCGATAATTCTTGAATACCGTATGCTTTGAATTTTTTAAATTCTTCTAGAGTTCTAAAATTTATTAATAAGGGTTCTACTTTCGTTGGCATGGTTCGGACCTCCTTACGTTTTCTGATACTTATTATAGTACAATCGCACGTTAATGAAAACGATTGTCCTCAGAAATTCCATCCCTAATCATGATATTTTTTGCTAAAATAAGAAGTAAAGGTACGATAGGGATAGGTGAATGGTGATGTCAGTTGGTGTAATTGGTATTGGTGCATTGGGTTTATTTGTCGCACATGAATTAAGTCAAATGGGTTATTCGGTCACTTGTTATGTGAAGCGAGAGGACCAGAAGATTACGCTGGATCGTGAAGGCATACAGAAAGATAATCAAACTCCAGTTTACCCGAATGTTCGAATGACTCAAGCACTACAATCGCATGATTGGCTATTTGTGTGTACGAAACAAACAGATTTAGATAATGTTCTAGAACGGATTGATCAAGCGAACGTTAAAATTAATCATGTTGTGTTTTTACAGAATGGTCTCGGACATGTTGAAAAGATTAACGCTTTAACGGGCTTGCAAAAGTTTATCGGTGTCTGCGAGCATGGTGTTAAGCGTGAAAATGATCACCATGTTTTACATACAGGGAAAGGACTTATACGACTGGCTCCTCTTAATCATACAGAAACGTTTAGTTTAAATCACCTTCAACATGATCATTTCCCTATTATTATAGAGGATTCATTACAAAAAACAATAGAAGAAAAACTTGTTATCAATAGCGTTATAAACCCATTAACTGCTATTTACGGTGTTAAAAATGGAACAATATTAAAAGTAGATCGTTTACGACGATTAGCACATCGATTGGTATTAGAAGCAACGGAGGTATTAGATTTAGACGATGAGGTTATTTGGGGTCGGGTTGAATCGGTATGCCGTAACACAAGTGAAAATACGTCTTCGATGTTAGCGGATATTAAACGTGGAAGACAAACAGAAATAGATTATATGAATGGTTACCTTGTTCAGTTAGCTTCTGAACAATGCCCGACTCATGAATTAATATATCAAATGATAAAGGTGAAAGAATGTTTAAGTGAGGTGTAAGTGGTGGCGTATTTTGGAACGATTATTGCAGTGTTGTCCACTGTTCCATTTTTAACCTTTTTTATTCTATTTTGGGTGTTTAGGAAATGGACTGGACAAGCGTCGCGGTCGACAAAACGAGCTGCCGATTATTCTACTGTGTTATTTCTTTTTGCTGATATTGCTTTATTAGATTACATATTTGATATCGTTCCTTTCGGGGAAACGCTATTAGCTTATATCATTTTTTTTGCTATTGTCTTAACCATTCAATGGCGGCGAGAAGAAGAAATAATAATTATTCGAGCGGTTCGTTTTGTTTGGCGCTTAAGTTTTGTTATGTTATCAGTAGCTTATCTTTTGTTAGTGCCTGTAGCTATCTTAATGAATTTGTAATTGAATCGAAAATATAGATGTGTAATTAAAGGAAGGTATCATGATGGACGTACAATCAATAAAATTAGATCAATCCAAATTAATGCAAGAGTATCGAGACAGAAAAGAATCAATTTATCAGCATTTTTACTATGATCCATTTCAAATTAATAACTTCAAACGTCGTCTAGACTATATAACAAAACAAAAGTATCAACGTGAGAATTTAGTCGATATATTAAAGGTGCAGAATCGAAAATGGGGGATGTCGGATCAAGTAGAAAAACAAATTGATACCTTATTAGATCCTAATGCTTCTGTTGTGATTGGTGGTCAACAAACAGGGTTGTTAACAGGTCCTTTATATACCATTCACAAGATTGTATCAATAATCATTCAAGCTAAAGAACAACAAGATTATTTAAAACAGCCTGTTATTCCTGTTTTTTGGATGGCTGGAGAAGACCATGATTTTTTAGAAGTCGATCATGTCTATACGCTTGATGAGAATGAGTTACATAAAACAAGAATTAATGACCAGACTCCGTTTGATGTGAAATTACCACTTTCAAAACGCGAATTACCAAAAGATACGCAAGCGTTTGTAGATCGTGTCTTTGCATCATTCCAAGAAACCGAGCATACGAAAGCAGTTTATGATTTAGTGACGCAAGCTTTATTAGCAAGTGATACCTATGTAGACTTTTTTGCCTGTTTTATTCAACAGTTATTCCAAGAAGAAGGGCTAGTCTTGGTTGATGCAGCAGATGATGATTTGCGCCGAATGGAAAAAGATTATTTCATTAAAATTGTCGATCATCAACAAGAAATCGCGACTTCTGTTGTTAATCGTTTGCAAGAATTATCAAAAGATGATTATCACGTTTCTTTAGATGTAACGGCAACTGATGCACATTTATTCTATCATCATGAAGGTGAACGTTTATTGTTAGAAGTTGATGATTCAGGAGATTTCGTGACGAAAGGCGGAGAGGCTCGTTTCACCAAAGAATCTCTCAAAGATACAATCGAAGCGTCTCCTGAGAAATTCAGCAATAATGTGGTCACCCGACCTCTAATGCAAGAATGTGTATTTCCTGTGTTATCCTTTGTCGGAGGTCCGGGTGAAATTGCTTATTGGGCAGCTTTAAAAGATGCTTTTGTAACTCTAGACTTGCAGTTGCCAATTGTAACGCCACGTTTATCTTTAACTTTAATGAAACGGAATCACCAAACATTGTTAAATGACTATCAAATAGACGCGACGGATTTGATTAATTATGGAACTTACCAAGACAAGATGGATTGGTTAAAACGTCAAACGCAGTCGCCTATTGACGAAACAGTGAATGAAGTGAAGAAACAATTCACCCAGGATCATAAGCCACTACAAGATTTAGCGGCATCGATTAGCTCTGATTTACACGATCTAACTCAAACGAATCTGGATCAAATTCAAGAACAAATCAATTATATAGAAAAACGATTAATGCAGGCAGTAAAGGAAAAAAACCAAGTAACTGTTAATCATTTTGATACACTAGATTTGTTCTATAGACCGGAGGGTGGTTTACAAGAGCGGATTTGGAATATAACTTATTGGTTGAATGAACTTGGGTTATCATTACCCCAAGAATTAACCAAGTTGCCAGCTCGTTGGGAACAAGATCACCAACTTGTTTATCTGTAACCACTGAGTCACCACCCGCTACCACTTTTCTACCACATTTAAAAATCTCTATATACCAAGGGTTGAACACGTATAGTTTAAACTATACGTGTATTTTTTTGATAAATTTTAAATACATGGTGGTGAAAAGTGGAGCGATGTGGTAAACTTGTTGAAAAGGTGGGCAAAGTCTATGTTCATGGGAGAATATCAACACAATATAGACGCAAAAGGACGTATGATTGTGCCGTCCAAGTTTCGTGAAGGGCTTGGTCAAACTTTCGTCGTCACGCGCGGATTAGACAAGTGTTTATTTGCATACCCTATGGACGAGTGGAAGCAATTAGAAGAGAAATTGAAGCAGCTTCCATTGACGAAGAAAGATGCCCGAGCTTTCACGCGTTTTTTCTTTTCAGGCGCAGTGGAATGTGAAATTGATAAGCAAGGAAGAATTAACATCCCGTCCTCGCTTCGGTCATATGCCAATTTGGATAAGGAATGTACTGTCATTGGTGTTTCAAACCGAGTTGAACTATGGGCGAAAGATTCTTGGGATGAATATGTAGAAGGTTCTGAAGATTCCTTTAGCGAAATTGCAGAAAATCTACTTGATTTTGATATTTAATGTGACGAAAAGAGGCAAATCCCATGTTTGATCATTATAGTGTACTAAATGAAGAGACAATTAAAGGACTTAATGTTCGTCCTGATGGAATTTATGTTGATTGTACGCTAGGTGGTGCTGGTCATGCCCAACGTATTTGTGAACTCTTGAATAGTGATGGACGCTTTATAGCTTTTGATCAAGATCAAACAGCTCTAGAATATGCCCAATCATTACTACAAGGTTATGAAGCTCAAACAAACTTTATGAATCGAAATTTTGTTACATTGACAGAAACTTTAGATGAATTAGAAATATCTGAAGTTGATGGTGTTTTATTCGATTTAGGCGTATCTTCACCCCAATTGGATGAAGGTGAACGTGGATTTAGTTTTCATAAAGATGCACCATTAGATATGCGAATGGACCAGTCAGAAGATTTAACAGCTTATCAAGTTGTTAATGAGTGGTCTTATGAAAGTTTGGTTAGCATCTTTTTTAGATATGGGGAAGAGAAATTTTCTAAACAAATTGCTAGGCAGATTGAGCGAAAAAGAGAAGAAAAGCCAATCGAAACAACATTAGAATTGGTTGATGTCATCAAAGAAGCAATACCAGCCTTTGCTAGACGTAAGGGTGGTCATCCTGGCAAACGGATATTCCAAGCTATTCGAATTGCTGTGAATGACGAACTAAACGTTTTTCAAGATGCATTGCATCAAGCAGCAAGAAAATTAGCTGTTGGTGGACGTTTAGCTGTTATTACATTTCATTCATTAGAAGATCGGATTTGCAAACAAGCGATGAAGAAATGGAGTTCAGAACCACCTATTCCTAAAGATATTCCGTTGTTACCCGAAGAAGTACAACCACCGTTTGAGATGATAACACGTAAACCAATCGTTCCTTCTGAAAGTGAATTGGATGAGAACAGACGATCTCGATCGGCTAAATTACGTATCGTTGAAAAAGTGACTGAATGGGACGAAAAATATGCACTTGAAGAAAGGAGAAGTTAAACATGGCGCTTGAGGAAGTTAGGTCGTATCACGTTCAAGAACCTGTTCAACCCACGAGAAGACAAGATGATCAACACAGCCCACAACAACCACCTGTTCAAAAACCTTGGTTTACAAAAGGTGAGAAAGTTATTTATATTTGTGGGATATTAATAATTGCAGTTATGGCAACATTTGTTGTGAATTTTTCTTCTTCAGTTGATTCATTAAATCGTGATGTCGAACAATTAGATTCTCAATTAACTGAGGTAAGAACACAAAACGATTCATTACATGCTAATGTTCAAGAGCTTAGTAACCCTAATCGTATCTTAACAATTGCTGAAGAGAATGGATTGAACATTCGCCATGCAGAAGTGAAACAAGCGTCGAGTATGCCATAAGGTGTGATCATCTTGAAGAAGAACCAAATGAATTTCATGTTACTCGGTGTTGTCGTTATTTTTTCATTTTTATTTGTCGTAATTTTAGGTCGCTTTCTATACATACAAGCGACAGGAGAAGTTCATAATGTTGATTTGGTTAAATACGGAGAGAACATGCGTGAAACGGAAGAAGTTGTGCCAGCAGAACGTGGTTTGATTTATGATCGTTCGGGCATGGTTTTGGCCGACAATCAGCCAGTTTATAATATGTATGCGATCTTAGATGAATCCTATACCGGAGATTCTTCATCGCCTCTCCATGTTAAAGATGTTGATCGTACGGCTTCTGAACTAGCATCTGTTTTAGATGCTAAACAAGCCGAAATTAAGCAGATCCTTTCCAATGGTGTAGAGGAAGATCGGTATCAAACAGAATTTGGTCAAATAGGAAAAGGATTATCTGAAAAAACTTATGAAGAAATAAAATCACTTGATTTACCAGGGATCTATTTCAATGAATCACTCGATCGTTACTATCCTAATGGGTTATATGCATCACAGGTGATTGGCTATACAGGTTATGGCGGTGAAAATAATAACCAAATCACTGGTGTGTATGGTATTGAACGACGATATAATGAAGAATTGACAGGTCAAAACGGTTATGTCAATTATCAACAAGATAGTTATGGTGACCCTATTCGAAATGCTGATAAAAATGTTCAGGCACCAGAAGACGGTAATAATTTGCATTTAACAATTGATCAGAAAATCCAGACCTTTTTAGAGGATGCATTGACTACCGTTGAAAATGAATATGATCCAGAAAGAATTATGGCAGGAGTTATGGACCCTGATACTGGCGAAGTTTTAGCCATGTCAAATCGACCAACATTTAACCCGAATAAACGAGAAAATATCGAAAATTGGTATAATGATATGATTTCGTCACCATTTGAACCAGGTTCAACAATGAAGATTTTCACTGTTGCATCTGCAATGGAAGCAGGTGTTTATAATGGACAAGCAACATATGAATCAGGTGAATTTAAAATTAATGAACAAGGTCGATCTATACATGACCATGACGTAGATGGTTGGGGGACGATTACTTTTGACGAAGGAGTTCTAAGGTCCTCTAACGTTGCTATGGCTGAACTATTATGGAATTATATGGGTCCCGACACTTTTATGGATTATCTAGAAGCGTTTCACTTCGATCGTAAGACAGGAATTGATATTAATGGTGAACGTATAGGTCGCATATCATATGGTGGTCCTTGGGAACAAATCACAACCGCTTATGGTCAAGGTTCAACTTTCACGCCAATGCAAATTATGAAGGCTGCCACTTCATTTGCTAATGGTGGAAAAATGGTGAAACCTTATGTTGTTTCTCATATCACAGATTCGGAAACTGGAGATAAGGTTAAGGAAACTGAACGTGAAGTTGTAGGTCAACCGATTAGTGAAGACACAACGGAACAAATGAAAGACTTATTAGGTCGGGTTGTGACAGCAGAAGAAGGTACGGCTGGTGCATATGAACTTAATCAGTATTCATCATTTGGTAAGACTGGTACTGCATCAATACCTGATCCGGAAACAGGTCTATATATGAAGGGTGGAGGCAACTATGTCTTTTCTTATATAGGTATGGCACCTAAAGATGACCCTGAATTGATGATGTATGTAGCGGTTAAACAACCAGATGTTGAATATCGTTACCAAGGTAGCGAAACAACGTCTTTTATCTATAACACTGTTATGGAGAACAGTTTGAATTATCTTGATGTAGCGCCTGACCAAAAGGATATTGACCAGACTAAGAAGCAAAGCCTTAACGATGTAACAGGCCAATCAACGGATGAAGCTGTTGCAACATTAGAAGAAAAGGGCTTGATTGTAGAGGTTATAGGATCAGGTGAGCAAATCAAATCTATGTGGCCTAAAGGAAATACAGAAGTTGTAGCTAGTCAAAGAGTGTTACTTCAAACTAATGGAGAATTAACAATGCCTGATATGACTGGTTGGACTTTACGGGATGCTTTAGCCTTCGGTAGATTGAATAATTTAGAGTTAGATTATATAGGAACAGGATTTGTACAGAAACAAAATATAAAACCAGGTGCAACCTTTGAATCTAATCAAAAATTAGTATTAGAACTATCTGATAATAGCGGAGAAGCTGATCAAGAAAATCAAGATAACGACGAAGAAGATTAAATCGTAATACTAAATCTATACTTTTCGAAATGTTTATTCTAGAACCCAGATGATTTCTACATTTGAAATCATCTGGGTTTTTTCGTGATAATGATTAAATTATCAATCACAACAGAATCAAGATGATGAAAGCAACAGGTGATATATTGATCGTTTCATACATATTATGAGTACAAGCTCATTATTAGATAAAAGGGGTATGGAGATGAAACGAATTTCTTTTGTGACTGTTCGTAAACGGCTCGTCATATTGCTGTGTTTGTTAGCTGTCTATTTTTTGATTATGATTGTTAAATTAGCTTATGTTCAATTGGTATCCAGTCCTGAAATACTAGCAAAGGCAGAAGATTTGTGGAGTCGTGATATACCTTTTCAAGCAGAACGGGGGCAGATTATTGACCGTGAAGGTGATGTTCTGGTCGAAAATGAAGTAGCGCCCAGTCTAGTTATTGTACCTCGACAAGTGGAAAATGTGGCTAAAGTAGTAGATGAAATATCTCAGATTATTGATATTGAACAAGATAAATTGCGAGACCATGTGACGAAAGATGTATCAGTTGAAGCGATTCACCCAGAAGGCCGTCAATTATCTGATGAACAAGCCGATAAAATTCGTTCCTTAAATTTACCAGGATTATATTTGGCTGAGGATTCCATTCGCCATTATCCAAATGATGACGACTTAGCGCATGTTTTAGGTTTTACAGGGATCGATAACCAAGGATTAATGGGACTTGAGGCAAGTTATGATGATGTTTTAAGTGGTGAAACAGGAGCCTTATCATTTTTCTCTGATGCTAAAGGTCGCAGGTTGGAAAATCGATCTAATCGTTATACACCACCACGAGATGGTGATCACCTAGCTTTAACAATTGATAAAGATGTTCAATCAATCGTAGAACGAGAGTTAGATCAAGTCGTTGCAGAGTATAATCCAGATGGAGCGATGGCTGTCGTTATGGACCCATCTAACGGGGAAATTCTAGCTATGTCAAGTCGTCCAACATTCCACCCGAATAACTATCAATCTGTAGAACCTAGTGTTTATAATCGTAACCTTCCAGTTTTCAGTACATATGAACCAGGTTCAACTTTTAAAATTGTGACCCTTGCTGCCGCCTTAGAAGAAGGTGTGGTTGACTTGGAAGAGGATAGTTATCATGATCATGGTCATACGAAAGTAGGCGGGGCACGTCTTCGTTGTTGGAAAAGTGGAGGCCATGGTGATCAATCTTATTTAGAAGTTGTTCAGAACTCATGCAACCCTGGTTTTGTTAATTTAGGTCAAAAGTTAGGGGAAGAACGACTATTTTCATATATTGATACATTCGGATTTGGTCAAAAAACAGGTATTGACTTGGAAGGTGAGAGTAAAGGAATTATATTCGATGAAAGTCAAGTTGGGCCGGTAGAATTAGCCACGACAGCTTTTGGGCAAGGGGTTTCTGTTACACCGATACAACAATTATCTGCGGTTTCTGCTGCAATTAATGGAGGGTATCTGTATGAACCTCATGTTGTAAAAGGCATTGTTGATGGTCAAACTGGAGATATGAAAGAAAGTAAAGACCCCACTTTGAGAGATAAAGTCATTTCAGAAGCAACGTCCGAAAAGGTACGAAATGCTTTAGAGCATGTGGTGGCAAAAGGAACAGGTAGAGGTGCTTATGTTAATGGTTACCGTGTAGGAGGTAAAACAGGAACAGCTCAAAAGGTTGGACCAGATGGAAATTACTTAGACAATAACCATATTGTATCTTTTATAGGTTTTGCACCAGCCGATAATCCTGAATTACTTGTTTATATTGCCGTTGATAATCCTAAAGATGTTATTCAATTTGGTGGGGTTGTGGCCAGTCCAATTGCAGGTCGAATCATTGAAGATTCTTTACGAGAGTTAGACGTTCCAAAGAGAGATGACGGTTTAGCGAAAGATTTCCAATGGCCAGAACAACCTACAGTAGAAGTGCCAGAGCTTATTGGGGAGTCGGTTGAAGATCTCTCACGTTATTTAACAAATGTGACAATCGATGTACAAGGTGAAGGCGATACGGTCGTTTCGCAATCACCAGCTGCAGGTGAGGTGGTTGAATCAGGCTCAACCATACGTGTATTTTTGGGTGATACAGAAAAAGACGAAAATTGAGTTCCTCGACTTAGACAGAATTTGTTATAATAGTATAGGTAAACTGTATTAAAGGTAGTGATTATATGAACTTATACGAATTAATTCAATCAACACAAACAATAAATGCTATAGATCGAGAAACTATTCAGGAAATAGAAGTTGCAGCTATTGAGATGGATTCTAGACAAGTAAACAATGGGGCATTATTCATTTGTATGGAAGGTTTGACAGTAGATGGTCACGATTATGCTGGGTTAGCTGTTGATCAAGGTGCTAAAGCGATCGTTGCTGAAAAACAGGTGGATGTCGATGTGCCAGTTATCTTAGTACCAAGTGCTGTCCATGCCTTAGCAGATTTAGCTAATGCGTTTTATGGCTACCCAAGTGAAAGCATGAATGTAATTGGAATTACAGGGACAAATGGAAAAACAACTTTAACGTATTTACTTGATGCAATCTTTTCAGAAGCAGGACAAAAGACTGCTGTCATTGGCACAATAGATATGAAAATAGGTGATAAACGAATCCCTGTTGAAAATACAACACCTGATGCCCTATTTTTACATAGACACTTACATTTAATGCGTGAAGAAAATGTTGATACCGTGATTATGGAAGTATCTTCACATGCTTTAAAACAAGGAAGAGTGCTAGGTATTGAATTCGATGACGCTGTTTTCACGAACTTATCACAGGACCATCTTGACTATCATCCGCATATGGATGATTATGCTTATGCGAAGTCATTATTATTTGCGCAACTAGGACAGTCTGTACAAGGGAAAGCTAAATCAGCCGTCATTAATATAGATGATTCATATAGTGATGTCATGATGAGGTCAACCGCTCAATCAATTATTTCATATAGTTTAGAACAATCAGCGGTTATTCAAGTAGAAGACTATGAATTGTCCCCGCACGGTTTATCATTCGTGGTGAAAACGCCGCTTGGTGATATTCCAATCACCACAAAAATGTCTGGTAAGTTCAATATATATAATATATTGGCTGCGATTGGTGTGGCTTATCAACATGAATTATCGTTAGAAGTAATTAAAAGTGCTATCGAACAACTACAAGGTGTTCCGGGACGATTTGAATTGGTAGATGCTAATCAAAACTATACGGTTGTTATTGATTACGCGCATACTCCTGATTCTCTCTTGAATGTGTTACAAACAATTGAAGAGTTAAAACAAGGGCGAGTTGTTACGATTGTAGGTTGTGGAGGAGACCGTGATCGTTCAAAACGACCGAAAATGGCTGATGCCGCTATAGCCTATAGTGATGAAGTTATATTCACTTCCGATAATCCTCGAACAGAAGATCCACATGCCATTTTGGAAGACATGACTAATCACTTAGATGAAAGCAACTACTTTAAGATCATTGAAAGCAGGCGAGACGCGATTAAAGCAGCCATTGACAACGCGGGTGAGCGTGATATGATTTTAATTGCTGGTAAGGGTCATGAAACTTATCAAGATGTTGCTGGTGAACGTCATCATTTCGATGATCGTGAAGTAGCGCGTGAACTAATATTAGCTCGGCAAAAGTCATAAAGGAGCAGGACAATGACTAAATTTACTTTTAATTTTCTAAACCAACTTTTCCCTGATCCTTCAGGAAATTTACAAGAAGAAACGAAGATACAAGAAATTTATACTGATAGCCGAAAATCGGTATCTCAAGGGTTATTCGTGCCAATCATTGGTGAACGTTTCAATGGGCACGATTTTGTTTTGCAGGCTATAGATAAGGGAGCTGTCGCAGTTATTTGGCAGAAGGACCAACCATTCCCTGAAAACAAACCTGACAGTATACCGTTTTTCCTCGTTGATGACTCATTAACGGCTCTGCAAGAATTGGCACAAGCCTATCGAACTAAAATTAATCCAACAGTAATTGGTATAACAGGGTCAAACGGTAAAACGACAACAAAAGAAATTATAAGTTCTAGTTTGAAACCTTTTTACCAGGTGTCTAAGACTGAAGGTAATTTAAATAACTTAATAGGAATGCCTTTGTCCATTTTAGCAATGCCTCAAAATACTGAGGTACTCGTATTAGAAATGGGAATGAATCAATTCGGTGAAATAGCCCGGTTGTCAGAAATAGCCCAACCTGATATTTCTGTCATCACTAATATTGGCGAATCACATATAGAATACTTAGGTAGCCGTAAAGGCATTTCACAAGCTAAATTAGAAATCGTTGAAGGGATGAAGAAATCTGGGTTAGTCATTGTGGATGGAGATGAACCACTATTAAATGTCACTTTATCTCAGCAAATGATTACCTGTGGTTTTGCGGATGAATTGGATTATGTTGTTTCCCAAGTTGAACAGCATGATGATCAAACCACTTTCGTGATCAATGAAATGCCTGTATCGATTCCATTACTGGGTAGTCATCAAGCGAAAAACAGTGCATATGCCCTTGCAGTTGGTCGTGCTTTAGAAATTCCAGAAAGAGAGATGGTTCAAACATTAGCGGACTTAACTTTGCCTGGAATGAGATTCGAACAAATCGAAACAGAATCAGGTGCTTTCTTGATTAATGATGCCTACAATGCGTCAGCTACGTCTATGAAAGCATCTATTGATGTAGTCAAAAATATGAAACAACAATACAAAGTTCTCGTTTTAGGGGATATTTTTGAGTTGGGCGAGCATCTTGAAGCAGAACACCAAAAAGTAGGAGCATCAATAGATTCTGACATCACTGCATTAATTACAATTGGTGATGCTAGTCGTTTTATTCATGATGGCTTATCTGATAACTTTAAGGGATATAAAACTCATGTTAAGTCTAATGAAGAAGCTAGTTCTTTAATTAAGCCCTATTTAAAAAACGATAGTGTTATTTTATTCAAAGCTTCTAGAGGAATGCAGTTGGAGAAAATTATTGATGAGTTAATGAATTAATTTTTTATATGTAGAAGAAAGGAAGTTCTAATTGTGTCACAGTCGACTATCTTGATTACTATGGCGGTTGGCTTTTTAATAACCGTTATGTGTTCACCAATATTTATTCCGTTTCTAAAACGATTGAAATTCGGTCAAAGCATTCGCGAAGAAGGACCGGAATCACATCAAGTTAAATCTGGTACACCAACTATGGGTGGACTAATGATTATATTCGCTACCGTTATAGCTAGTTTGGCGCTTACATGGTTTGAGACAGAACTATTTATGACTAAAGAATTAGCGATTGCACTCATTGTACTAGTTGGTTATGGCTTGATTGGATTTTTAGACGATTTTATTATTATTGTTAAAAAACGTAATTTAGGTTTAACTTCAAAACAAAAAATGCTCGCTCAGGTTGTCATTGCAGTTGTTGTTTATTGGATATTACATAATAGTGATTTCTCAACGGCTGTTACACTACCTGGTACAGATTTATCGCTAGAATTCGGTTGGCTTTATAGTGTACTTATTTTACTCATGCTTGTCGGCACATCGAATGCCGTTAATCTAACAGATGGATTAGATGGTTTAGTTTCAGGAACAGCATCGATTGCTTTCGCAGCTTTTGGTATTATTGGTTGGGCTTATGGTTTACCGTCAGAAATTGTTATTTTCACATTTGCAATGGTAGGGGCACTATTAGGCTTTCTAGTCTTTAATAGTCATCCTGCTAAAGTTTTTATGGGGGATACAGGTTCTCTTGCAGTAGGTGCATCATTAGCAATTATTGCGATTTTAATGAAATTAGAATTATTATTAATTCTAATTGGTGGTGTATTTGTTGTTGAGACTTTATCAGTTATGTTACAAGTTGTTGTGTTTAAAGCTACTGGACAAAGAGTCTTGAAAATGAGCCCACTACATCACCATTATGAATTAAGTGGTTGGTCTGAGTGGCGAGTTGTAGCTACTTTCTGGACTGTAGGGTTTATTTGTGCAGCATTAGGCGTTTACATCGAGGTGTTTATTTAGTGAAGACGTTAAAGAATTTTCCATATCAACATGTACTTGTATTAGGTTTAGCTAAGAGCGGACAAGCAGCTGCTCAATTACTATATGATAGTCATATTTCATTTGCGATTAATGATAAGCAATCATTTGAACAAAACGAAACGGCTCAATACTTCGCTCGCTTGGGTGTCGACGTCGTCACAGGTGATCATCCTTTATCAGTTTTAGATGGGGTGGATCTTGTAGTCAAGAACCCGGGGATCCCTCATCAACATGTTATTGTTGCTGAAGCTGAAAAACAAGGTGTGCCTGTTGTAACTGAAATAGAACTAGCTTATCTCTTAGTCGATGGGCCACTTGTTGCCATTACAGGAACGAACGGTAAAACGACAACGACAACACTCATCCATCGAATTTTAGATGAAGCAGGATTAAACCCACTTCTAGCAGGTAATATTGGTGTGGTTGCCTCAGAAGTTGTTCGTGAACAGAAGCCAGGTCAACCAGTTGTCATGGAGTTATCATCTTTTCAGCTAAAAGCTATTCATCAGTTCAAACCAGACATTGCAGTGTTGTTAAATATTACGGAAGCTCATCTTGATTATCATCAAACGCTTGAGGATTATGTTAATTCCAAGTTACGTTTAGTTGAACGGCAAACAGCAGAAGATTTTGTTGTATATAATCATGATGACTCCACAATTACATCAAACCATGAATCGTTTCAGGCGAAACAAACACCGTTTTCTATGATAAATTCTATGCCTCATGGTGTTTCATGCCTTGATGGCGACCTATACATTGGCAAAGAGAAGTTAATGGCTAAACGTGATGTCGCCTTACCTGGTGACCATAATTTAGAGAATGTGTTAGCTAGTATTGCTGTAGCTTCTCAGTTTAATGTTCCTCACTCAGTTATTGAATCGGTGTTAAAGCAATTTATAGGGGTTAAGCATCGTTTACAATTTGTGAAATCTCTTGATGGTCGTTATGTTTATAATGACTCAAAAGCCACCAATATCTTGGCGACCACAAAAGCTATCCAGGCTTTTTCCAATCCAATTGTTTTAATTGCTGGCGGATTAGATCGTGGTGTTTCATTTGATGAGCTCATTGAGCAATTTGATAGCATAAAATACTGTGTAGCATATGGTGAGTCAGCACAGAAGATTGCGCAATCAGCTTATGAATATGATTTTCATGCTGTAACAATTTGCGAAGATATAGTTGAAGCAACAAATGAAGCCTACCAGCAAAGTGAAGCAGGTGACGTCATTTTATTATCCCCAGCATGTGCCAGTTGGGATCAGTTCAAAACATTTGAAGATCGTGGTGACATGTTTATCGAAGTCGTGCATAAGCTCTAGTGAGGGGCTTGTCCATGACGTAAGCTCCAACTTCCTCTTTGAAGTTAGGGGTGTTTTTTTGTTCAAATCACATCACTCTGTTGATCGATTTTTATTATTTGCAATTATTTCATTATTAGTGATTGGCTTGCTTATGGTTTATAGTGCATCGTCAGTCTGGTCAGAATACAAGTTCGATGATCCAACATTTTATTTGAAACGACAAGCGTTGTTTGCCTTTCTTGGTTTATTAGGTATCATTTTTATGATTAAAACGCCGTATGAACAGTTTCTGAAATTCGCTGTCATTATTTATGGAGCGTGTTTCATATTTTTAATCATTGTATTAATCCCTGGTATTGGCATGGTACGTGGAGGTGCCCAGAGCTGGGTAGGCGTTGGTGCGTTTAGCATACAGCCGAGCGAATTTATGAAAGTGGGCGTGATCCTGTTATTCGCAGCGTGGTTACCTAAGTGGCAAGATCGATTGCATCAATTTAAAAAGGGATTTTTCCCACTATTATTGTTGTTGATGATTCCTTTTGGTCTTATAATGCTACAACCTGATCTGGGGACAGGGGTTGTATTAGTCGGTACAGGAATGTTGATGCTTTATATAGCTGGTGCAAAAATAAGTCATTTTGTTTCGTTAGCAATGCTTGGATTGGTTGGATTTGTGGCCCTTATCGCATCTGCACCGTATCGCATTAATCGAATTACAGCCTTTTTAAATCCTTGGGAGGACCCTTTAGGTGATGGGTTTCAAATCATTCAGTCATTATATGCCATTGGTCCAGGTGGTTTATTGGGGCTTGGGTTTGGTGAGAGTATGCAGAAATATTTTTATCTCCCTGAACCACAAACAGATTTTATTTTTGCAATCATTGCTGAAGAATTAGGCTTAATTGGTGGCAGTGTCATTATTGGACTGTTTTTTATCATTATCTGGCGCGGAATTATTATAGCCTTAAACGTTGAGGATTTAAGCGCTTCATTATTAGCGTTTGGCATTACGGCTATGTTTTCTATTCAAGTTATGATTAATATTAGTGTTGTAATTGGATTAACACCTGTAACTGGAATAACATTACCATTACTGAGTTATGGTGGATCATCATTAACTATTACATTAATCTCGCTAGGATTATTGTTAAATATTAGTCAATATGCGAAAATAAAAACGTAAATAGAGATTTAACTTTGGCTCGCTAACATAGCGAGCTTGTTTTTATGTTTGGTTCTTTTAATCAATTAATGTTTAAATAGTGAAGCCAAAATTTTGAGAAAATCTTTAATTTAGCCCCAAATACCTTATTATTATTACGAAAATCTATGCTATAATGGGTTAATAGAATGATAAGATAGGATGACTGTCACTTCATAAAGTGATAAGTCTGTAAGGAGCCGCTTTAACGATGGCTGATGATCAAGAAAAAGTTGTTTCGTTAGAAGAACGCATGCCGCAATTAAAACATTCGCGCAAAAGACGTGCAAACCGGCGATTTTATATGGTTATGATCTTGATTATATTATTAATCCTAATTTTAGTTTACATACAATCGCCACTTAGTCATGTCAAGTCGATTGAAACGACCGGCAATTCAACTCTAGAAACTGAAAAAATAGTTGAACTATCATCTGTGCAATTAGATGATTCTTTTTGGCAACTGAAATTAAATGAAATAAAAGAGCAGGTAGAGCAACATCCTGAAATTGAAAAGGTTGAAATATCAAGAGAATGGTATAATACAGTCCTTATATCGGTGTCTGAATATGAACGTGTTGCTTATCAACAGTCAGGTGATTATTTCTATCCAATCTTGCAAAATGGTGAACGATTAGAGCGTGTCGAATTAAAGTTACCACGTGAAGACGCACCTTTACTCCATAATTTTGAAGGGGAGTTTTTACAAGATGTTGCAAAACAAATGGCTAGTATGCCTGATTCCATATCACGGTTAATATCTGAAATATATTACGAGCCAAATGATCAGGATCAACGGCGTGTTCGGCTTTTCACAATAGACGGACAAGAAATTATTGCAACGATTGATCAATTAGCTGATAAGATGGAATCCTATCCATCCATTGCAGCGCAGATTCAAGAAGAATCAATGGAAGGTGTTCTTCATCTTGATGTCGGTGCATATTTCGTCCCTTACGAATCAAGTGACGATGAGGAGCGGGTCGAGATTGATAATGGTTCGTAAAAAATGTAGAAAGTTGTAAGATTATGCAGGGATTCAGCCTTCTTTAGTTGAATTATTATACAGTTAGAAGTTTAAGCGCATTGGATGCGTTGAATCGATATAGAAAACGGAGCAGTTACTGGAGGTGCAATCATGAACCGAAGTGAAATTTTGGTGAGTTTGGATATAGGGACATCCAAAGTGAAGGTCATCATTGGAGAAGTTTCAAATGACACGATTAATGTTATCGGTGTTGGAACAGCAGAATCATCAGGAATGAAGAAAGGTGCTATTGTTGATATTGATCAAACCGTTCATGCTATTCAAAGCGCCGTAGATCAAGCGGAAAGAATGGTTGATATGACAATTCAACGTGTCGTTGTATCGATTAACGGCGATCATATTCAATTACAAGATTGTCATGGTGTTGTCGCTGTATCGAGTGAGACGCGTGAAATAGAACAAGAAGATATTGCAAGAGTGATAGAAGCATCACAAGTTATGCAAATCCCTCCTGAGCGTGAAATTGTCGATGTTATTCCAAGACAATTTATTGTTGATGGACAGGATGAAATCTCAGATCCTCGTGGCATGATTGGTGTTCGTTTAGAAATGCAAGGAACATTAATCACTTGTGGTAAAACAAACCTACATAACATATTAAAATGTGTTGAGCGAGCAGGATTACATGTGGAGGATATTAGTTTACAACCACTTGCTGCTGGTGAAGTCGCTTTATCACTAGACGAAAAAACATTAGGTGTCGGTTTAGTAAATGTTGGTGCTGGAAGTACAACAGTATCCTTCTTTGCGGATGGCCATCTAATTAATACATCTGTTATACCCCTTGGTGGAGACAATGTTACTAAAGATATTTCTATCGTATTAAAGACTTCAACTGAAGAGGCTGATCAGATTAAACTAAATCATGGTCATGCTCAATTAGAAACAGCAAATGAAGATCATACTTTTCAAGTGACATCGATAGGAAATGATGAAACGAAAACAGTTAGCCAAGTTGAAATTGCTGAAATTATTGAAGCTCGTTTAGATGAGATATTCCAATTTGTTTTACAAGAATTTCGACGGATGGGTTATCCAGACTTACCAGGTGGGTATGTACTAACTGGAGGACTTATGCAATTACCAGGTGTTGTTGATTTAGCACGTGATACATTCAGAACCAATGTTCGTTTGTCTGTGCCAAAGCATATTGGGGTTCGTGAGCCACAATTCTCAGTTGGCTTAGGTACCTTGCAATTCGCCTATCGAAATGCGAAAATACAAGGTAAAGAGTTTGGCAGTGGTATTATGACACAACAGTCAAACCTAGAACCTAATACGAAACCAAAACAACAACATCCAAAACAAGAGCAACCTAAACGTAAGGAAAAGGAACAAACGAAAGATAAAGAAGGTTTCATGAAGAAAATACAAAACTACTTCTTTGATTAATTGCACGTTTCCTTCAAAGGTAGTATGAGTTGGGAATAATGAAAGTAGGAGGAACGAGACATGTTAGATTTTGAAGCGAATATGGAACAATTAGCAACAATCAAAGTAATTGGTGTCGGTGGCGGCGGTTCTAATGCTGTCAACCGGATGATTGAGCATGGCGTACAAAATGTCGAGTTTATTGCTGTTAATACAGATGCACAAGCTTTAAATTTATCAAAAGCTGATACCAAATTACAAATTGGTGAAAAACTCACAAGAGGCTTAGGTGCAGGTGCAAACCCAGAAGTTGGTAAGAAAGCGGCAGAAGAAAGTAAAGATGTATTAGAAGAAGCACTACAAGGTGCAGATATGGTATTTGTAACTGCAGGAATGGGCGGCGGTACTGGTACTGGTGCTGCGCCTGTCATTGCACAAGTTGCTAAAGAAGTAGGGGCTTTAACTGTTGGTGTGGTTACAAGACCATTTATGTTCGAAGGTCGTAAGCGTTCTACTCATGCAACAACAGGTGTTGATACATTAAAAGAAAGTGTCGACACACTGATTGTGATCCCAAATGACCGTTTACTTGAATTAGTTGATAAGAACACACCAATGCTAGAAGCTTTCCGCGAAGCTGATAATGTATTACGACAAGGTGTTCAAGGTATCTCAGATTTAATTGCTGTCCCAGGTTTAATTAACGTGGACTTTGCAGACGTTAAAACGATTATGTCTGATAAAGGATCAGCCTTAATGGGCATTGGTATTGCAACAGGTGAGAATCGTGCATCTGAAGCTGCCAAGAAAGCCATTTCATCACCATTGCTTGAGACATCTATTGATGGTGCTCACGGTGTACTAATGAATATTTCCGGTGGCCAAAACTTAAGCTTGTTTGAAGTACAAGAAGCAGCGGAAATTGTTACTTCTGCAGCTGATCAAGAAGTTAACGTAATTTTTGGTTCAGTGATTAATGAAACATTAAAAGAAGAAATTGTCGTAACTGTTATTGCAACTGGTTTTGATGAAAATAATGATGAGCAAATCACACAACACTCTCGACCTGCACAGTCCAATACTCAGTCGGCATCACAGCAACAACAACCACGTCGCGAGCGTCCCGTACAGCAACAACAACGCCCTGCGTATGAAGAGGATACATTAGATATCCCGACATTCTTACGTAATCGTAATCGCGATCAATAAGAATAATGAAACCGAAATAAGACAAAAGTTTGCAAAATAAGTAACACTAGAAGCCGAGAAACTGACATGTTTCTTCGGCTTCTTTTTTTATACTCAAGATACATAGTCAAGCTGTTCAGTTATTGAATTAAAGGATGTGTTACGTGCCATTATATGTTGATTTAATCTGGCTATTAAACTTGCTATTTGATTGGATGGTGTTATTACTTGTTTGTTGGGCCACTAAAAGCATTTACCAGCCGAAACGAATTGCCTTAGCCGCTTTATTTGCATCTATGATTATTCCACTTCAATTATCATTATCGTTTGAGTGGGTAACGTTACCAATCGTGAAATTGATTTATTCCATTTTAATTATACTAATCGCATTCAAATATCAACGATTAACGCAATTAATACTTCAATGGCTATCATTTTATTTTATTAATTTTACAATCGGTGGCGCTATGTTTGGGTTACATTTTTTTATGATGAGTCACGATGTTTTATTAGATCAAGGTGCTACTCCATTTGGTAATTGGTTAAGCTGGGGTGTTGTTTTGGTATTATTTCCTGTTGCTTATTTCTTAACGAAACATCAATTACAGCAACTGACTGTTAATCAAATGAAACATGACCAATTCTATCAGATCACGATTCGTGTATTAGAGAAAAGTATTACCGTTAAGGGGTTTTTGGACACAGGCAATCAATTAAAACATCCGTTGTCGAAGAAACCCGTTATCTTACTCGATGAAGAAACCTTTCGAAATTGGTTCAGTGAGGAAACATTGTTATTAATGAAACAACAGGATGAATCAGTCTTTCAACATACTGATGATTTACACTGGATTCCATTCCGAAAAGCAGGTGGTGAACACGGATTATTACCTGTTTTTTTAGCTGATGAAGTTTTGGTTCATACAGATTCTACACAAATAAAAACGCCACACGTATATGTTGGATTTCATGAAGGTAAGTTGTCTCAACAAATGGACGTCCATTGTTTACTACATCCGATGTTGTGGCAATCCAAACAGATGCAAATCAAACACTATAAGGGGGTATCTTAGGATGAAAAATCTATGGTTACGAATCAAAGAAAAGTGCATGAATCTATGGTTCAAGATTTCAGGAAGATCGAATGAAATATATTATATTGGTGGTCACGAAGCATTACCACCCCCTTTATCAAAGGATGAAGAAAGACATGTATTGGAACGCTTGATGAATGGAGATCAAGCAGCTAAATCGTTATTAATTGAACATAACTTACGTTTGGTTGTTTATATTGCTAAAAAATTTGAAAATACAGGCATTCACATTGAAGATTTAATAAGTATAGGTTCAATTGGCCTGATTAAAGCAGTTAACACGTTTAACCCTGAGAAGAAAATAAAGTTAGCAACCTATGCCTCGCGCTGTATTGAGAACGAAATTTTAATGTATCTAAGACGAAACAATAAACGTAAAACAGAAGTATCATTTGATGAACCCTTAAATGTCGATTGGGATGGTAATGAATTATTACTATCAGATGTATTAGGAACGGATGATGATTTAATCACGAAGGATATCGAATTTTCAGTTGATAAAACCCTGCTTAAGTCGGCAATGGAATCTCTAAACGGCAGAGAAAAACAGATTATGGAGATGCGATTTGGATTAAGTGGTTATGATGAACAAACGCAGAAAGACGTTGCGGACCGTTTAGGCATTTCACAATCCTATATATCGCGCTTAGAGAAAAAAATTATTAAACGGTTAAAGCGTGAGTTTAATAAAATGGCTTAAACAATCGTTCTATGTTAGTCGCTATTAAGTCCGCATAAATTTTCCCATTCTGGAAACAATGATTATTGAGATCAACTCCAGGTGGGAGGGGCAACAATGACGAAAAGTAAAGTGGAAATATGCGGCGTAGATACATCAAAATTACCAGTGTTAACAAATGAAGAAATGCGATTTCTGTTCAAACGTTTACAAGCGGGTCATGAGTCCGCAAGAGAAGAACTTGTTAATGGTAACTTACGATTAGTATTGAGTGTGATTAAACGTTTTAATCATCGTGGTGAAAACGTAGATGATTTATTTCAAGTAGGTTGTATAGGTTTAATGAAATCAATTGATAATTTTGACCTAAGTCAGAATGTTAAATTTTCAACTTATGCTGTTCCGATGATTATCGGTGAAATACGACGTTACTTAAGAGATAATAATCCAATACGGGTTTCTCGTTCATTACGTGATGTAGCTTATAAAGCTTTACAAGTTAGAGAGAACTTGATGAGTAAACGGTCTATAGAACCTACAACACAAGAAATAGCAAAAGAGATGGATTTGCCTCAAGAGGATGTTATTTTCGCATTAGATGCTATTCAAGACCCTGTTTCATTATTTGAACCAATCTATAATGATGGAAGCGACCCTATTTTCGTCATGGATCAATTAAAAGATGATAAACAGAAAGATTCTTCTTGGCTTAATGAACTAGCGATTCGTGAAGGAATTAAAAAGTTGAATGAACGTGAAAAATTAATTATTAATCAACGATTTTTTGAAGGTAAGACACAAATGGAAGTAGCAGATGAAATCGGAATTTCACAAGCGCAAGTGTCTCGATTAGAAAAATCAGCCATTAAGGAGATGAACAAGACAGTTCTTGATTCTTAAGAGTAGACAAGCAATAAATAAACGATCAGTACAAAGATTCTGAGCCTTAAATCTTTAAAGGTTCAGGATCTTTTTTTATTTAGCTTTTAGCGTTGAGCAAGATTTTAAATCATATAACATAGGATAAACTATAAAGGGGGTCGGCATCATGTTGTTGTCAGAGCTTCAAACAAAAGATATTATAGATGTTGAGAGCGGGGAAAGACTCGGTGTCGTAACGGATTTAGAAATAGATGTCACCATTGGGTTGATTCAATCGATCATTATTTCGACCAAAGGAAAATGGTTGGGCCTTTTTGGAGAGCAAGAAGAACTTTGGATTGATTGGGCTCAAATTCAAATGATTGGTCATGATGTGATTTTAATAAGCCGATCGAAATATTCTTAAGAAAAGGCGCGTTAAGTACGCACTACCCTTTGAAATATGATAAAATGTTATGAAGAGGAGTCTTATTATGAACGAACCATTTATAGATCAAGGTACTGCACTTATGCCTCTTTCAAATTGGGATGTATTCCATGTGAAATCGGGTTTTACAACAAGACGAACTGGGTATAGTGAAAAACCGTATGATTATTTAAATATGGCTCTACATGTAAATGATCGTTTGGAAGATGTATTAGCAAATCGACAGTACATAAGTCAACAACTGAACGAACCGCTTGAACATTGGCGAACACTTAATCAAGTCCATAGTACAGTTGTAAAAGATTTAACGGAACTTGATGATTTAGCTACTAAGCATGATGAGACAGTAATAGATGCTGATGGTATGATTACCAATGATAAAAATCATGTTCTAACCACATTTTATGCCGACTGTGTGCCTTTATATTTCGTCGCACCTCAAGAGCGTTGGATTGGTTTAGCTCATGCAGGTTGGCGTGGGACTGTTAATGGTATAGCCGATAAAATGGTTGAGGCCTTTAACCAACAAGGTATTTCATCTGATGCGTTATTTGTAACGATTGGACCGTGTATTTCTCAACCATATTATGAAGTTGATGAGAAAGTTTCTAGTCAGATTCCAAATCAATTTCAACAAGTTCTAAAGAGGTCTCAGCAAGATCGTTATTTATTAGATTTAAAAGAACTTAATCGTTTGTATTTGCAATTAGCTGGGGTTAAACCCGACCAAATTGCGATCACTCAATATTGTACATATGAATCCAGTGATTTGTTTTATTCATTTCGACGTGACCATGGTCAAACAGGTCGTATGATGGCTTATTTAACACTAACGTAATAAGGATGAATAATATGTCAGTTAAACAAAACTTCGAGACAATCAAACAAGACATTGTTGATACTTGCCAACGAGTTGCTCGTGATCCTGATGAAGTGACTACTATCGCTGTAACAAAATATGTGAGCATCGAAAGAGCAAATGAAGCAATCAATGCAGGCATAATAGAATTAGGAGAAAATCGGTCAAAAGAATTTTTAAATAAATATGATGCGATCGGACAAGCCGCTAATTGGCATTTTATTGGCACGTTACAATCTCGAAAGGTGAAAGACGTGATTGGAAACGTCACAACGATTCATTCTTTGGATCGTGTTTCTTTAGCGGAAGAAATAAACAAACGAGCCAATCGGACTATTCCTTGTTACGTACAAGTTAATACGAGTGGTGAAGATTCTAAACATGGTTTGGTCCCTAGTGAAGTTATAACCTTTATTGAGGGACTTTCGCAGTACTCAAATATAAAGGTGGCAGGTCTGATGACGATGGCACCGTTAGTTGAAGATGAAACGATAATCCGTCAGAGTTTCCGTTCATTAAAAGAACTACGTGATGATATTCAACAACTAAACCTCTCGTTTGCTCCGTGTCAACATTTATCTATGGGAATGAGTCATGACTTTAAAATAGCAATTGAAGAAGGAGCAACTCACATACGGATTGGATCAAGGTTAGTAGGACAAGAATAATAGGAGAGGATTGCAATGAGCTTTAAAGACAAATTCAAATCATTTTTTGATCTTGATGAACAACCTTCTTTTGAAGAAGAATCCAAAAGTTATAGAAAACAACCAGCAACTCATCAACAAGAGGCAGAGCAACCTGTAAAACCTCAAACACATGATAATGTGGTCAGTCTAACCTCAATTCAGAACGATGCCAAAATGGTTTTATTTGAACCTACCGACTTTGATGATGTTCAAGAGATTGCTGAACACGTTAAGAAGAAGAAATCAGTTGTGATTAATTTACAACGTGTCGATCACCCTACAGGATTAAGAATTGTCGATTTTCTCAGTGGTACCGTTAATGCCTTGAATGGTGATATTCAAAAATTAGGGCAAAAAACATTCTTGTGTACCCCAGAAAACGTTAATATATCAGGTAGTATTTCAGAAATTTTTAATGAAGATGAACAGTAGCTTTGAGAGGATGAAGAGATTTTGGGTCAAATATTAAGTCTGCTTTTAACAGCAGTTCAAATTTATTCATTTATGATCATTGGGTATATTCTAATGTCCTGGTTTCCAGGTGCACGGGAGTCGGGTATTGGTCAATTTTTAGAAAAAGCTGTTGAGCCGTATTTAGAACCATTTCGTAAAATCATTCCTTCACTTGGAATGATAGATATATCACCAATTGTTGCTATTATTGCTTTAAATTTAGCAACGAATGGCTTGGTATTTATTTTTACAAGTTTTTTAATGTAAGCTATACATGAAAGAAAGAGGAAGCTATGGACTTATATCAACACTTTAGGGCAGAAGAACAACCGTTTATTGATCAAGTACTTGATTGGCGCGATCAAGTAGAACGACAATACACCCCTGTTTTAAGTGACTTCCTAGATCCGCGAGAACAATTAATATTTCGGTCTATTATTGGTTATGATGAGAGATTTAATCTGACCTTTCATGGTGGATATGAACGATCCGAACGAAAGCGAGCTATACTAGCACCCTTCTATGAAGATGTAAAAGAAGAGGATTATAATCTCTCGATCTTACAAGGACAGTATAATGCAAAATTCGTTTCGCTTAGCCACCGTGATCTACTTGGAACGGTCATGTCTTTAGGTTTGCATCGAAAGAAATTAGGGGATTTAATTGTAGAAGATGGTCAATTTCAAATCATCTGTGATCATGATTTGGCAATGTATTTACAAATGAATATCGATAAGATCAAAAACACTCGAATTAACTTACATGAAGCATCTCAAGAAGACATTTTAACGGCTAGCTATGAGTGGAAAGAGAAGGATGGGACGGTTTCATCAACTCGACTGGATGCTATTTTAAAAGAAATTTATCAGATTTCCCGTCAAAAAGCACAACAATTGATTGAGAAAGAAGCTGTTAAGATAAATCATCGCACAGTCAATAATTCGTCCTTTTCATTACAACCTGGTGATCTGATATCCTTAAAATCATATGGTCGTAGTCAAGTCGTTGATATTCTTGGGGAAACAAAGAAGCAAAAGATTCGTATTAAAACGGCAAAACTAAATTAATATCGTATTTTATTGCAGGAATACAGATGGTTTTGTCGAATTAATGATATACAGAGAACTGCATCGAAAACAAAAGGGGGTTCAAATCAATGGGTCTTACGCCGTTAGATATTCATAATAAAGAGTTTACAAGAGGATTTCGTGGTTATGATGAAGATGAGGTTAACGAATTTCTAGATCAAGTCATTAAAGATTTTGAGAAAGTTGTTCGTGAAAAGAAGCAATTAGAAGAGCGTGTCAATGAAGCTGAAGAAAAACTGAATCATTTTAGTGACATTGAGGAAACATTGAACCGCTCCATTCTTGTAGCGCAGGAAACGGCTGATGAAGTGAAGAATAATGCCAATAAAGAAGCTAAATTAATCATTAAAGAAGCAGAGAAGAATGCTGATCGTATTGTTAATGATGCATTAGCTAAATCACGACAAGTTTCAATGGAAATTGAGGAGCTGAAGAAGCAAGCTAAAGTCTTTAGAACACGTTTGAAGATGTTAGTAGAAGCTCAGCTTGATATTATTGATAATAGTGATTGGGAAGACTTATTTGAAATTGATACTTCTGAAGAGGATGATCAACAACATTTATATGAAACAACACCTCAGGGTCATGGTTATGCCAATGATTCTACATCTGATTCTTCTTACTAGTGTTTAATTGCGTTATGTCTTGACTTGTAATGGGAAATTATCTATAATTTTTTTATCATGAATCATAATGAAACGAAATAATAATCGATTGCATTGAAAGGAAGAGTACTTCAAGAAAGTTATCAAAGCGAGCTAGGGTTGGTGTGAGCCTGGTGATAACACTTGTAGGAAGATCATCCTGGAGCACCCTTTTTGAAATGGCAGTAGAGAAGGGCGGTTCATTCACGTTACGAATGACGAGTGGAATGATGAAGGTCATTCAACTAGGGTGGTAACGCGAGCTTTCTCGTCCCTTATTAGGGGTGGGAAAGCTTTTTTTGTGAACACAAATAAAAAGGAGATATAAGGAGGATTCTCATGAGTTATAAAGACACGTTGTTAATGCCGAAAACGGAATTTCCGATGCGCGGTAACTTGCCAAACCGTGAGCCAGAAATGCAACAGAAATGGGAAGATGAAGCCATTTACGAAAAAGTGCAAGAACGGACAGAAGGACGCCCGCTCTTTGTCTTACATGATGGCCCCCCATATGCGAACGGCGATCTACACATGGGGCACGCATTAAACAAAGTTCTAAAAGATTTTATCGTCCGTTATAAATCTATGGCCGGCTTTCATGCACCATATGTTCCAGGATGGGATACACATGGTTTACCGATTGAAGTGGCTTTAACAAAGAAAAAGAAAATTAATCGTAAAGAAGTTCCTGTTCCTGAGTTTCGTGAAATGTGTAAACAGTATGCTCTAGAACAGCTAGACAATCAGAGAACACAATTTAAGCAACTAGGTGTGCGAGGCGATTGGGATAATCCATATATTACGCTTAATCCGTCTTTTGAAGCACAACAAATTCGTGTATTTGGCGAAATGGCGAAAGCAGGTTATATCTATAAAGGGAAAAAACCAGTCTATTGGTCACCTTCATCTGAATCAGCTTTAGCAGAAGCGGAAATTGAATATCATGATAAAAAATCCCCTTCAATCTATGTTGCGTTCGATGTGACGAATGGAAATGGTGTTTTAAATGGTGATGAGAAATTTGTTATTTGGACGACAACCCCATGGACAATTCCGGCTAACTTAGCGATTGCTGTGCATCCTGATCTTGATTATGTCGTGGTATCGACAGATCAAGGAAACTTTGTGATTGCAGAAGATCTTTTAGAAGAAGTTGCGGAAAAAGTAGAATGGCAAGAATATTCCATTCGTTCTCGTCATAAAGGTAAAGACTTAGAATATGCCAAAACACAGCATCCACTTTATGACCGTGAATCACTCATTATCCTTGGAGATCACGTGACTACTGAATCTGGTACAGGGTGTGTTCATACAGCACCTGGTCATGGTGAAGAAGACTACTGGATTGGTAAGACATATGGTTTAGATGCATTGTGTCCCGTGGATGAGAAGGGGGTTTTCACCGAAGAAGCACCTGGTTTTGCTGGCGAATTCTATGATAAGGCAAATAAATCAATTACGGAGCAATTAAATGAAAATGGAGCTTTATTAAAACTTGAATTTATGACTCACTCATACCCACATGATTGGCGTACGAAGAAACCGACAATCTTCCGTGCAACATCACAGTGGTTTGCATCCGTTAGTGATTTTCGTAATGATTTACTAGACGCAATTGAAAAGGTTGATTGGCACCCACATTGGGGTGAAACACGCATGTACAATATGGTGCGTGATCGTGAGGATTGGTGTATTTCTCGTCAGCGTGTATGGGGTGTCCCAATTCCTGTATTCTATGCGGAAAATGGCGAAGCAATCATTACTGACGAAACGATTGCCCACGTTTCCGACTTGTTCCGTGAACACGGTTCAAACATTTGGTTCGAACGCGATGCTAATGATTTATTACCTGAAGGCTTTACTCATCTAGGAAGTCCAAATGGTGAATTTACAAAAGAGACGGACATCATGGACGTATGGTTCGATTCAGGTTCGACTCACCAAGGTGTCTTACAAGAGCGAGAAGATTTAAGTCGTCCAGCTGATCTATACTTAGAAGGCTCTGATCAGTACCGTGGTTGGTTTAATTCCTCATTAACGACTGCCGTCGCAATTACTGGCGAATCACCATATAAAGGTATTTTAAGCCATGGGTTTACTCTAGATGGTGATGGAAGAAAGATGAGTAAGTCACTTGGAAATGTGATGGTTCCGTCTAAAATCATGAAACAGCTTGGTGCTGACATTTTACGCCTATGGGTGGCAAGCTCAGATTATGGTGCTGACGTTCGAGTTTCCAATGAGATTCTAAAACAAGTTTCAGAGGTTTATCGTAAAATTCGTAATACGATGCGATTCGTGTTAGGTAATTTACATGACTTTGATCCGAGCATCCATCGTGTTGCTGAAGAAGATTTAGAAGAAGTTGACCGTTACATGCTAATTCGTTTGCAAGAAACGGTAGCGAAAGTACGAAAAGCGTATGATAATTATGAATTCGCAACCATTTATCATACAATCAATAATTTCTGTACAGTTGACTTGAGCTCGTTCTATCTTGACTTTGCGAAAGATGTCTTATATATCGAAAAACAAGATAGCCATCGACGTCGTAGTATTCAAACGGTTTATCATGAGATTGTAGTAAGTTTAACACAGTTACTCTCACCAATCTTAGCTCATACAGCAGATGAATTATGGCAACATATTCCTGGTGTTGAAGCTGAAAATGTACAGTTAACGGATATGCCAGATGCTCGTCATGTCGTTGGTGAAGAAGATACCAAAGCGAAGTGGCAACAATTAATGGCCGTACGTGAAGATGTCTTAAAGGCATTAGAAGCTGCGCGTGATGATAAGGTGATTGGTAAATCCTTAGAAGCACATGTTACGATAGTACCGAAAGATGAACAAACACGTGACTTATTAGAGTCTGTGGATCATCTTCATCAATATTTAATTGTTTCAGAAGCTTCTGTTGTCGAACATTATGATCCAGCGAAAGCTTATGAACATGTATCAGTTGCGGTTGATCGCCATGAAGGCGAAACGTGTCAACGTTGCTGGGTATCATCCCATTCTGTGGGTCAACACAGTGATTATCCAGATTTATGTGATCGTTGTGCAGACGTTTTATCATCATAATACGATCATTCAACGAGCTAACCCTTAAGAACCAGGGTTAGCTCTTTTTTTGATTAACAACATTAATCGTGTTTTCAGTCGTTTTATGGTAAAATGCAAGAGGAAAAAAGTGAATATGGAGGTTATGATGCGTTGATTTATTATATATTAGCTTTATTTTTAATAGTCCTAGATCAAGTCACAAAATGGGTCGTCGTTAAAACGATGGACGTTCGAGATTCAATTGAAGTCATTCCAGGTTTCTTTCACATCACATCCCACCGAAATAGTGGAGCCGCTTGGGGCATGCTAGAAGACCAAATGTGGTTATTCTATATCGTAACGGTATTCGTTGTTGGTGTCATCGTCTATTACATGATTCAGTATCGTCATGGATACAGACTATTGAATATTGGATTAGCCTTCATATTAGGCGGTGCAATAGGTAATTTTATCGACCGACTCCGAATTCAAGAAGTGATCGATTTCTTTGATTTTATGATATTTAATTATAACTTCCCGATATTTAACGTAGCGGACAGTGCATTAACAGTTGGTGTTATTCTGATTATTATCTTGATGTTATATGACGAATGGCAGAATAAGAAAGGTGAAAAACATGACGGAAAAACAACAAATTAAAGTGGATCATACTTATCAAGGAAAACGTCTTGATCATGTTTTAGCGCAATTAAATCAAGAAGCTTCTCGTTCACAGGTTCAGTCATGGGTGAAAGATGGACATGTTACTGTAAACGGGAAACAAGTTAAGAACAATTATAAGTGTCAATTGAACGATCTTGTAGAATGGCAAGAGCCAGAACCAGAAGATATGACACTTGAGCCTGAAAACATCCCATTAGACATTCGGTTTGAAGATGAACATTTGCTTGTTGTGAACAAACCTAAAGGGATGGTTGTCCATCCTGCTTTTGGCCACGAAAAAGGGACGCTCGTGAACGCTTTATTATATCACTGTAATGATTTGTCTGGTATAAATGGGGTTAATCGTCCAGGTATTGTTCATCGCATTGATAAAGATACAAGTGGCCTGTTAGTCGTTGCTAAACATGACAAAGCGCATGAGCGACTATCAGAACAATTAATGAATAAGGAAATTAAACGTCAATATGAAGCACTCGTACATGGCGTTATTTCGCATGAATTAGGTACGATTGATGCTCCTATTGGACGTGATCCTAATGACCGCCAAAAAATGGCGATAGTGGATGAAGGTAAGCCAGCTATTACCCATTTTTCCGTCGTTGAAAAGTTCAATGATTACACACATGTCAGTTGTGAACTAGAGACGGGGCGAACGCATCAAATTCGTATACACTTTAAGTACATTAATCATCCATTAGTAGGTGATCCGAAATATGGTTATCGTAAAACCTTAGATACTGATGGTCAGGCGCTCCATGCGAAAACATTATCTTTCACACATCCGATAAATGGTGAGGATATGATGATCACCGCAGAGCCACCACAAATCTTTTTAGATACGATTGAAAAAATTAAGAGAATGACTTGACTTTTTTCTACAACACGTTAAAATATGTAATAGTGAAATTAAATTTAAACCTTTAAACGTAGTCCCGTGAGGCTAGTAAGGTAACGATATAAACATAGTTAGGGATTCGTGTATCTCCCCCCCCTTTCTCGTTACCTGAAGTAGCGGGAAAGGGGTTTTTTGTGCCAATCGGAGGTGATCTTGTGGAAGAAAAAACACAGTTATTAGATGAAGCAGCAATTGGACGTGCGATTAAACGGATATCGCATGAGATTATTGAACGTAATAAAGGAACTGAGGATTTGGTATTAGTAGGGATTAAAACAAGAGGAACACCTATTGCTAATCGGATTCAAGAAACAATCGAACAAATTGAATCGGTCACCGTTCCAACGGGCGAGTTAGACATTTCGCTCTACCGTGATGATCTAACTGAAATCGATAACCATGATGAAGCCCAGTTAAATCAAACGAATATTAACGAAACACTAGAAGGAAAAACAGTGATTTTAGTTGATGATGTGTTATACACAGGACGAACAGTTCGCGCAGCAATGGACGCGATTGTTGATATTGACAGACCTAAACAAATTCAACTCGCTGTCTTAGTTGATCGTGGTCACCGTGAATTGCCAATTCGAGCTGATTACGTAGGGAAGAACATCCCTACCTCTCAAGAAGAAGTTATTAAAGTTCATTTAGATGAAACGGATGAACATGAACAAGTGAGCATCTACGAATAATTGAATAAAAGACCTTTAAGGAAGTCCAGCGAGGCTTATAAGGTCGTGAAGTTGCGTGCATGGGGAAAAGTGTACGCATGCCTCTTTGCGATCTTATCGTAAAGAGGCTTTTTTTATAGCACAAAAAGGAGTGGAAGCAAATGAGTGAACAGGAAAAAGTATTAGATGTAAGAGATGTACCGAATAAAGCGAGATGGTTTTGGCTGAGTTTACAACATTTATTCGCCATGTTTGGCGCCACGATTTTAGTTCCGTTTTTAGTAGAGATGCCAGCAAATGTGGCACTTGTGACAAGTGGTATCGGAACATTAGCTTATCTCGTCATTACAAGAGGTCAAATACCGGCTTATCTCGGTTCGAGTTTTGCTTTTATTGCACCGATTCAGGCTGCAAGTGTGGCTGACGGACTGCCAGGTGCAATGGTAGGTGCTTTTTTAGCAGGACTCGTTTACGGTCTCGTTGCGATGCTGATCAAAGTAAGTGGCGTCAATTGGTTACTTAAATTACTGCCACCTGTCGTAGTCGGTCCTGTGATTATGGTGATCGGTTTAGGTTTAGCACCGACAGCGATCGATATGGCGATGTATAACAGCGAAGGGGATATTCATTTTACATACATGCTCGTAGCACTGATTACGTTGCTCATTACGGTGATTGGCTCAGTTTATTTTAAAGGATTCTTTAATGTCATCCCAATCTTACTTGGGATTGTCGGTGGTTATCTTACAGCTTTAATGGTAGGCATAGTCCAAACAGATGGTATTCAATCAAGCTTTCAAGCATTAACGTCCAGTCGTTCGTTCGGGGAAATGATGAATGCAGTGTTTGTCGTGCCAGATTTCATCATTCCATTTGTCGATTATCAACCGCTCGATGTATTAAGTCTATCAGTCGTTTTTATCATGGTCCCAGTCGCTCTAGTGACGATCACAGAACATATCGGTGACCAAATGGTGTTATCAAAAGTGGCTGATCGGAATTTTCTTAAGTCACCTGGTTTAGGTAGTTCGATTTTAGGTGACGGTGTGGCAACAATGATTGCCTCAATTTTAGGCGGACCACCTAACACAACATATGGTGAAAATATTGGTGTGCTTGCGATTACGAGAGTTTTCAGTGTGTTCGTCATAGCTGGTGCGGCTGTCTTAGCGATTTTATTCGGATTTATCGATATCATAGCTGTCTTAATTGAATCAATCCCAGAAGCGGTAATGGGTGGTGTGTCCATCTTATTATTTGGTGTGATCGCATCGAGTGGTATGCGGATGTTGATTGATAATCAGGTAGATCTAGGAGTTAAACGGAATCTCATCATCACTTCGGTTATTTTAGTGATCGGAATTGGGGGAGTTGCTATACCAGTTAGCGAACAAGTTGAGATTCCTGGATTGGCGGTTGCAACGATTGTCGGAATTATATTGAATGCAATTCTACCTGGTGGAGAGAACGCTAGAGGAAATGGTCAATTATTTGAGGATGAATCATAAGGGGGAAGGTAATTGTGAATTTATATCAAATGGATGATTTATCAAATGATGAGATTCACGATGTTCTTCAGCTAGCTGAACAGTACAAACGTGAGGAACGGAAGCAATCATTCGAAGGACGAACGGGCGCCTTATTGTTTTATGAACCATCGACACGAACAAAGATGAGCTTTGATATGGCTTGTCAGAAACTTAATATTCCAGTTTTATCATTCTCTGAAGCAACTTCGAGTGTCACAAAGGGTGAATCTTTGTACGACACGGTAAAAACGGTCGAAGCAATCGGCGCTGATTTTGTTGTCATTCGCCATCCTGATGCAAATTATTTTGATCAATTAACAGGCATAAACATCCCGGTTATAAACGGAGGTGATGGGACAGGTGAGCATCCGACTCAATGTTTGCTTGACTTAATGACAATCAAGGAACAGTTCCAAGAATTCGCAGGGTTAACAGTGACGATTTGCGGTGATATTCGCCATAGTCGTGTCGCTAGGTCGAATGCGTTTGCGTTAAATAGGCTTGGTGTTCACGTAAAGCTATCTGCTCCAGAGGCGTGGCAAGATGATACATTGCCATTTCCGTATCAATCGATTGATGACGCTGTAAAAGACTCTGATGTTATGATGCTTCTGCGCGTGCAAGCTGAGCGTCATGACAGTCCAGTCAGTTTCGATCATTATTTAACATCGTATGGTTTAACGATTGAGCGGGCTGAGCGTATGCGAACCAACAGTATGATTCTGCACCCAGCCCCGGTCAACCGAGGCGTTGAAATCGACTCTAAGTTAGTCGAAAGTAAGAAGTCATTCATTTTTAAACAAATGGAAAATGGTGTTTATGTAAGGCAGGCAGTGATCGATTTATTACTTAATCAAGGAGGAATACATAATGAGAAAACTGATTAAAAATGTGATGTATCAAGGGGAAATGACGCATGTGTTAATTGACCAAGGTAAAATTGCGAGCATTGGCGATGTCGACTTAGGTGAAGCCGATCATGTGATTGATGGTCAGGGCCAACAAGTTGCGCCCGGTTTCGTTGATTTACACGTGCATTTGCGTGAGCCGGGTGGAGAGCGAAAAGAAACGATCGCTACAGGAACACAAGCTGCTGCGCGCGGTGGTTTTACAACGATTTGCGCCATGCCGAATACGAATCCTATTCCAGATGAGGAAGTTAATCTTGCCTTTGTTCAAGACCTAATTAAACGTGATGCTTTCGTGCGTGTGCTACCTTATGCAGCGATTACAACTGGGCAATCTGGTGAATCTTTAGTAGACATGAAGCGATTAACCAAACAAGGAGCTGTTGCCTTCACCGATGATGGGGTAGGTGTTCAATCAGCTGGCACCATGTTTGAAGCCATGCAACAGGCAGCTCAAGTGGGTCAACCAGTCGTCGCTCATTGTGAAGATAACTCCCTTGTGTATGGTGGTGTTATGCATGATGGTGAACGAAACAAGTCATTAAATTTACCAGGGATTCCATCGCTTAGTGAATCGGTTCAAATTGCACGTGATGTCCTTTTAGCAGAAGCTGCACATTGCCATTATCACGTTTGTCATGTCAGTACGAAAGAGTCCGTTCGAGTTATACGAGATGCGAAACGAGCTGGCATCCATGTGACAGCCGAAGTCACACCTCATCACTTACTTCTATCAGAAAACGATATTCCAACAGACGAGGCTCATTATAAAATGAACCCACCTCTTCGAAGCGAAGCAGACCGTCAAGCGTTAATTGAAGGGTTGGAAGACGGTACAATCGATTGTATCGCAACCGATCACGCGCCTCATACCTCAGATGAAAAATCGAACGGATTTTTAGCTTCACCGTTCGGGATAGTTGGGTTAGAAACGGCTTTTCCTCTTTTATACACTCACTTTGTTGAAGCGGATCATTGGTCAATTGAACAACTAGTCGACTGGCTAACCGTTAAACCAGCCACAATATTTCACTTACCATATGGTCGACTCGAAATGGGCTCTCCTGCTGATTTGGTGCTCATCAACACAACAAATGAATCCGTCATTGATTCAAGTGAGTTTTTATCAAAAGGACGTAATACACCATTTCACGGCTATACAGTTAAAGGTATTCCAACGTTAACCATGATTAACGGTGACATTGTTTGGCAAAAGGAGGAGACATATGCATAAACGTTATTTGTTGTTAGAAGATGGTTCTTTATTTAAAGGGCAAGCGTTTGGAGCTGACTTAAATCATCATATCGGAGAAGTTGTGTTTCAAACAGGAATGACAGGTTATCAAGAAACATTGTCTGATCCATCTTACTGTGATCAATTGATCGTGATGACGTATCCTCTGATTGGTAATTACGGGATTAACCGAGATGATTTTGAAACGGTAAGACCTGCGTTATCAGCGTTAATCGTCAAAGAAGTGGCAACGTATCCTTCAAATTTTAGAAGTACGATGTCATTGGACGATTATTTAACACAGAAAGAAATTCCAGGGTTAAAAGGAATCGATACAAGACGACTTGTTAAGAAGATCCGACAAAAAGGGACGATGAGAGGTGTCTTACTAGATCATATAGATGAAATGGATTCCTTATTAGAAACGATGAAAGAAACAACACTGGCAAATGATCAAGTCAAGCGTGTCTCTGCTGCTAAACCATATGTTATCCCAGGTAGAGGTTATCGCGTCGTCTTAGTCGACTACGGGATGAAACATGGGATGTTACGCGAATTAACAGAGAGAGGCTGTCACGTGACGGTCGTACCCTATGATGTCACAGCCCAAGAGGTGCTACAACTCGAGCCAGATGGTGTCATGTTATCGAACGGGCCAGGAGACCCAAAAGATGTCCAAGAAGGGATCAACCTTGTTCAAGACTTAATCGGTTATGTTCCGATATTTGGCATTTGCCTTGGCCATCAACTCATTGCATTAGCAGCTGGTGCTGACACTGAACCGTTAGATTTTGGTCACCGTGGCGTCAATCACCCTGTAAAAGTCGTTAATACAGGTGAGGCTTGGATGACATCACAAAACCACGGATATACGGTCTCAGAATCATCGCTATCCAACACGCCTCTCCGTGTAACTTATCGGGCAATTAACGACGGGACGATTGAGGGGTTGAGTCATCAAGAATATCCAGTGTTCTCTGTCCAATTTCATCCAGAAAGCGCACCCGGACCGCATGATGCGAATGGGTTATTTGATCAATTTTTAGCCATGATGAAACAGACTAAAGAAGGAGGCGTGGCTTTATGCCAAAACGAACTGATCTTAAACGAATCCTAGTGATTGGCTCAGGACCAATTATCATTGGGCAAGCTGCTGAATTTGATTATTCAGGAACTCAAGCCTGTCAGGCGTTAAAGGAAGAAGGCTATGAAGTTATTTTAGCCAATTCAAACCCTGCAACGATTATGACTGATGAAACGGTAGCCGATGTTGTTTATATGGAACCATTAACGGGTGATTTTTTAGCTAAAATCATTCGCCAGGAACGACCAGATGCCTTGCTACCGACTTTAGGTGGTCAAACAGGTTTGAATATGGCGACTGAATTACATCAACGTGGCGTGTTAGAAGCTTATAATATTGAGTTATTAGGAACGAATTTAGAAGCGATCGAAAAGGCTGAAGACCGTGACCTCTTTCGGCAATTAATGCTCGAACTTAATGAACCAATTCCTGAAAGTACGATTGTAAGCTCAGTTGATGAAGCGGTTAAGTTTGCAGGGCAAATTGGTTATCCGACGATCGTAAGACCAGCCTACACGTTAGGTGGAACAGGAGGTGGCATGTGTGAAGATGAAGCCACGTTAATCGAAACCGTTCAAAATGGCTTAGCTGTTTCACCTGTAAGTCAATGTTTAATCGAGCGTAATATCGCAGGTTATAAAGAAATTGAATATGAAGTGATGCGTGATGGGGAAGATCATGCCATTGTTGTTTGTAATATGGAAAATATTGATCCAGTTGGGGTGCATACGGGAGACTCGATTGTTGTTGCTCCATCCCAAACATTAAGTGATCGAGAATATCAATTGTTGCGTGATGTGTCGCTTAAATTAATTCGCGAATTAAATATTGAAGGTGGTTGTAATGTCCAGCTGGCGTTAGATCCTAACAGTTTTCAGTATTATGTCATCGAAGTGAATCCACGTGTTAGTCGTTCAAGTGCGCTTGCGTCGAAAGCAACGGGTTATCCAATTGCGAAATTGGCTGCTAAGATTGCTGTCGGCTTAACGTTAGATGAGATGCAAAACCCTGTCACTGGCCGAACATATTCACATTTTGAACCTGCTTTAGATTATGTCGTTACGAAAATTCCACGGTGGCCGTTTGATAAGTTTCAAGCTGCTAATCGTCAGCTTGGAACGCAAATGAAAGCAACTGGTGAAGTGATGGCGATTGGGCGCAATTTTGAAGAATCGCTACATAAAGCGGTCCGCTCACTTGAAATAGGAACGGAAGAATGGCATTTACCCGTTTTAAGACAGGTTGAAGAAACAGAGTTAGAAGAACGTTTAGCGAAACCAGATGATGAGCGCTTATTTGTGTTAGGTGAAGCATTTCGTCGTGGGTATTCAGTAGACAATATTCACACTATCACCCAAATAGATCCTTGGTTTTTACACAAATTCAACCAACTTATCGTCGTAGAACAACAACTAGTTAAACAGCCCTGGCAAGTTGAACCTTTAAAAGAAGCTAAAGAGTTAGGCTTTTCTGATCAAGCCATAGCTCGTTTATGGGAAACTAAAGAACAAATAGTATATGACTGGCGTCGGAATCATGACATCGTTCCTGTTTATAAAATGGTTGATACATGTGCAGCAGAATTTGCATCAGAAACTCCGTATTTCTATAGCACGTATGAAGAAGAGACCGAATCCATTCGTACCACGCGTCCTAAAGTCGTTGTTCTCGGATCAGGTCCGATTCGAATAGGGCAGGGGGTTGAGTTTGATTACGCCACGGTTCATTCTGTATTAGCACTTAAAGAAGCGGGGTATGAAGCGATTGTGATCAACAACAATCCTGAGACAGTATCAACTGATTTCCAAATATCCGATAAATTATATTTTGAACCGTTAACGATTGAAGATGTCATGCACGTCATTGATCATGAACAACCTGAAGGCGTAATTGTCCAGTTCGGGGGACAAACAGCGATATCACTCGTCGATGAGTTAGAGAAGCGAGGGGTAACGATTTTAGGAACGTCGAAATCATCCATCGACAGAGCAGAGGATCGAGATCAGTTCGATCAGTTATTAGAAGACTGCCAAATCGCAAGGCCAAAAGCTGGTATGGCAACAACAGAAGAAGAGGCGAAAGAGCTCGCACGAGAAATCGGTTATCCAGTTTTAGTTCGCCCATCATATGTCTTAGGTGGACGTGCGATGGAAATTGTTCATGAAGAATTTGAATTGACGCGTTATATGAGTGAAGCAGTCAGTGTTCATCCGGAACGACCAGTTTTAATCGATCGATATTTAATTGGTCAGGAGTTAGAAGTTGACGCTATTAGTGATGGGGAGACGGTTGTTATCCCAGGCATTATGGAACATATCGAGCGGGCAGGCGTGCATTCTGGTGATTCCATGGCTGTTTACCCAACTCAACATATTCCGGATTCAGTCAAAGCACAGTGTGCCGAAATCACGACGGCAATTGCTAGGGCGTTGAATGTAAAAGGATTGCTCAATATTCAATTCGTTTATCATGATGGCGATGTTTATGTGTTAGAAGTCAATCCTCGCGCAAGTCGCACCGTTCCATTTTTGAGTAAAGTCACTAGCGTTAAGATGGCAAATATCGCAACCCGCGTTATGCTAGGTGAAACTTTATTTGATCTCGGGTTTGCGGGTGGATTATGTGAAGAAGACGACACGATTTCGGTTAAAGTCCCTGTCTTTTCATTTGAGAAATTACGTCAGGTCGAGATCACACTTGGTCCAGAAATGAAATCTACAGGCGAAGTGATTGGCCGTGATCAGACATTAGAAAAGGCTCTGTATAAAGGGATATTAGCGTCAGGTTTAAAAGTTCCAACAGGAGGCAGTGTGTTATTAACAGTAGCGGATCAAGACAAGTCAGAAATGATTGAATTAGCTAAAAGGTTGAACGCATTAGGATTTCAATTGTATGCAACAACTGGTTCAGCACAAGCGATTCGAGAGGCTGGATTAGCGGTTGAAGAAGTGAACAAAATTAAGGATGATCAGTGCCACATCTTACATGTTATTGAGGAAGGTCATGTTCATTTGGTCGTCAACACTTTATCAAGAGGCAAACAGACAGAAACAGATGGCTTCCGCATACGCCGTAGTGCGGTAGAACATGGTATTGCGTGTTTAACATCATTAGATACAGCTGGGGCGATGGTAAGTGTGATTGAGTCGATGAGTTTTGCAGCGAGTCCAATGCCGAAGCAAGAGGTTGTGAACGTATGATCGTTGAAGATATGACGATTCAGAAAAACGAATGCATTGCGTTAAACACATTTGAAATGGTGATATCAGGTGAAGAGATTCCGCTTCAAATACAATCAGGACAGTTTGTTCATATACAGATTGGTGATGGAAAGTTAAATATGCTTCGTCGACCAATATCAGTTGCAGATATTAACCGTATCTCAAAAACAATTACGCTCATCTATCATGTAACAGGTGATGGGACTAAATGGTTGTCTACTCTTACTGAAGGAACCATGGTAAATGTACTTGGCCCACTCGGTAATGGTTTTGAAATTAAACATGCAGAAGGTAATCATATTTTAGTTGTCGGAGGTGGTGTCGGCGTTCCACCGCTATTCCATTTAACAAAACAACTTGTAAGACATCATCAAGTAACCGTTGTTTTAGGGTTCGCAACACATGAAGCCATTTTCTATGAATCTGCTTTTCAACAATTAGCTGAGACTTATGTAGCAACAAACGATGGAACTTATGGTTACCACGGAGTTGTCACAGATGTCATCAACCAGTTAGATCAACCTTTTCAATATTATTATGCTTGTGGACCATCGCCGATGTTACAAGCTGTACAAAGACAAATGACAGATACGCATGGTCAATTATCTTTCGAAGAACGAATGGGGTGCGGAGTCGGCGCTTGTTTTGCATGTGTTTGTGAAGCAAAGAATGACAAGGGTTATGTAAAAATTTGTCAAGATGGCCCTGTATTACAAGCAAATGAGGTGATTCTATGAATTTAGAAGTCACATTAGGTGATTTACATTTAAACAATCCGATCATGCCAGCATCAGGTTGTTTCGGCTTTGGTCGTGAATTTAGTGCGTTCTATAACTTGAATCAACTAGGAGCGATCGCGATTAAAGCAGCTACGGGTGAAGCGAGATTCGGCAATCAGACACCTCGAGTTGCTGAAACATCCTCGGGCATGTTAAATGCGATAGGCTTACAAAACCCTGGGGTTGACGGGATTATTGAAAAAGAATTGCCCTTCTTAAATCAGTATAATGCACCCGTCATAGCCAATATTGCAGGGAGCACACTTGAGGAATACGTCGAGGTCGCTCGAAAAATGGCTGAGCAGTCTGTGGTTAAAGCATTAGAATTAAATATTTCATGTCCTAATGTGAAGGAAGGCGGCGTGCAGTTCGGTACGGATGCCAACTTAGCTTATCACGTTACCCAAGCCGTCAAATCAGTGTCAACTAAGCCAGTTTTCGTTAAACTTTCCCCAAATGTAACAGATATTACGGATATCGCAACGGCTGTAGAAAAGGCTGGAGCAGACGGTCTATCAATGATTAATACCTTAACAGGAAGACGTATTGATTTACATCAACAATCGCCGATTATTGCCAATGGTTCAGGTGGTCTATCAGGACCGGCGATTAAACCAATTGCAATTCATATGATTTACCAAGTCCGTCAAAAAACAGATTTACCCATTATTGGAATGGGGGGCATTCAATCAACGGAAGATGTACTCGAATTTTTACTAGCTGGTGCTGATGCAGTCGCGGTTGGAACAGCGAATTTCCAAAACCCGTTCATATGTGAACGATTAGTTCAAGACTTACCTAACACATTACAAGCTTATGGGTTTAATTCTGTAAAAGAAGTGAGGGACGCGCGATGCAGCCATCAATCTACCTCGCTTTAGATGTTCGAAGCGTCGAGGAAGCTAGATATTTTTTAGAAAATCATCATTTAGAAGGTGTTCCAGTCAAAGTTGGCATGCAACTCTTTTATAGTGAAGGGCATCACATCATCGATTATTTAAAAAGGAATCACCATCCGATTTTTTTAGATTTAAAGTTACACGACATTCCTAATACCGTCTATGAAGCCATGCGACGATTAGCACAGTATGAACCATCAATCGTGAACGTCCATGCAGCAGGTGGAAGCAAAATGATTGAAGCTGCTAAAAATGGATTAATCGCTGAAAATAGTCAATCTCAGTTATTAGCCGTTACCCAATTAACCTCAACAGATGAGACAATGCTCGAATCGGAATTATTAATTCAAAAAAGTATGGAAGAAACAGTGCAACACTACGCACGTGTTGGTCAAGAAAGTGGGGCTGATGGTGTTGTTTGCTCGGTTCATGAAGTCCCTTTGATTAAACAATATTGTGGTTTAGATTTTAAAACATTAACCCCAGGGATTCGTCTTGCAAATGGGGATCATCACGATCAAACGCGTATAGCGACTCCTCTTAAAGCAAAAGAAGCGGGAAGTGACATGATTGTGGTTGGTCGTGTTGTCACACAAGCTGACGAACCAAAACAAACCTATCAATCAATCGTAAAGGAGTGGTCCTATGCATCAGCAAACAATAGCTGAACAGTTAATTCAGATAGAAGCTATAAAAATTAATATGAATGAACGTTTTACATGGTCGTCAGGTATTACGTCACCTGTTTATTGTGATAATCGTTTAACGATGTCCTATCCACAGGTTCGCCGACAAATTGCGGGGCAATTAGCTAATCAAATTGACAGGTCCCAAGTCGATGTGATTGCTGGATGTGCCACAGCAGGAATTCCTCATGCGGCTTTTACGGCGGAGTTGCTAGATTTACCGATGATTTATGTACGCAGTAAACCGAAAGGGCACGGGTTAGAAAATATGATTGAAGGTCGCGTCGATTCAGGTGATCGTGTTGTGGTAATTGAAGATTTGATTTCGACTGGACAAAGTGCAACAAAGGTCGTCGAAGCCTTAAGGGAAAAAGGTTGCGAAGTGTTGTATGTGTTATCGATCTTTACTTATGGATTAGACGTGGCAGAAGAACAGTTCAATCAAAAGGGGATTATTAATACTAGCCTAGTGACATTTGATGAGATCGCCAACTTATTGAGGGATAAAGGTGAAATAAATCAATATGAATATAATGCCTTACTAAAGTGGCGTGATCATCTTATATTAACAAGCTCTGAATCTTAAAATTTAATTAGGATAACTAGCTTATAACAACTAATTAATTGAATCTCTTACAATTCACTATTTTCCTCTGTTCTGTTAAGGATTTCCGAAAGATTCTCAAAAAAGGATTTTTATGGTATAGTGTCGTTTATATCATTTATAAAATCTAATTTAGGAGTTTGTGAGATGAAAAAGATTGGTACAGTCAGTTGGGTATCTTTAGCTTTAAGTATGTTACCTGTTTTTGCTATATTCATGCTATTAAGAGGTTATGAAATTTCGCTATTAGTAATAGGTTTCTCTTTATTTGGATCTATAGGGTTTTCAATCATAGCCCTCTATAAGCAGAATGAAAAGAATACCATTCCTTTAATAGCCTTTATTATAAGTTTTGGAGTTTTTGCATACCCGATTTTAATTATAGTTGGTTTAGCAGTAGGTAGCTAATAGTATATGGATATGTTGATTAAGAGTTGTTGGAGTATAATAGTTGGACAAGGTATAAATGGTTACTAGTTATTTAGGGTAACATAAATCTTTTTACATAAAATGAACCACATTGAAAAGGGCTTTAAACTAAAGAACGTTCAATGAAGGGGGTTTAGAGATGAAAAAGATGACTATATTAAGTTGGTCGTCATTCGTTTTTAGTGTCATACCTATTTTCATTTTTATAGCTATGCTGGGAGGTAGAGACTTTTCTGAAGTAATGTTATTTTTACCTTTAGTAATCGCTGTAACTTTGGCCCTGATTGGGATCATGCGTGAAAATGAGAAAAATATAATCCCAATTATGTCGTTAATTGTAAGTATCGGTATTGGAGCATTTATATTTTTAATTATAGTTGTTTCTGGTATGGGCCAACCTACTTAAGAAACCTGCCGGCATCATTTATATACTGTATATGACATGAATTTCTCAATATAATTATTGCACTTTATTTAAGGGCTCTGTTAAAGTTTAATATTGATATACAGAGAAAAAACATAACTTCCTTAAAATTGGAATTTATGTTTGATTTTATTGCTTTATTGAACGAACGCACCCTTTAGTTTAATACACACTTGCTGAAGCTATACTCCACATAATAAGTGTAAAAGATATTGTAATCCAAACAGTATTGACTGTAGTTTCTTCTTCATTTTTTACCTTTTTCAATATAGAAACTAAATTCAAACAAAATACAACACACAAGATAGGCATTAAGAACCACCCTATGTAAAAAGAAGCAATAATCATAGTATCTATTTTCCTCCCCAAATTTAAGTATTTATTGTTGCTCCACGTAACTGCTCAGTTAGTTGAACACAGAAAAACTTTATAGAGTACACTTAGATAATCTAAGTGTATCATATGTTTCTATATTTGGAATTAAATTCCCTAAAATTATTAAGTCATTAATTATAACCTCATTTTGTTGGTGTTTGAAGCTTTCTAAGGTTTAGAACCACGCTAAGTAATTATCCAAATACTCGGTCATTGACGAAGCAGTAAGAGCATTGATTAAATATTCTTTTAACCGATGCTTTTCTGCGAAATCAGATATCAACAACAAGCTTCAACAGAGCCTGTTTAAAAAGAAACACCCGAAAGATTGAAAAATCAATCTTTTGGGTGTTATTTTGATTAATTATTATTTAACGAAACGGTATTATGTTGGCTGGTTTTCTGTTACTTTCATGTGCTCAATCTGTCTTTCATCAGGCGTTACATAAACAGTCTGTTGGTTGTCATATGTTACATAACCTGGTTTTGCTCCGTTTGGCTTACGGACATTCTTAATTGCTGTATAATCGACTGGCACAGTTGATGAATGTTTCGCTTTACTGTAGTACGCCGCAATCATCGCCGCTTCTAAGATGGTTTCGTTACTTGGATCACTATGGCGAATAATGACGTGTGAGCCGGGAATATCCTTTGTATGCAACCAGATATCATTCTTATTTGCCATTCGATTCGTCACGAATTCGTTTTGTTTATTATTGCGACCCACGATGAGTTCTGTTCCATCTGAGGCCTGATAGTGGTCAGGTTGCAACCATTTTTGTTTTTTCTTCTTCGACTTTTGTTGTTTTGCTTTTAAATAACCTTCTTCTTCGAGTTCTTCGCGCATATCTTGCACATCATCTTGTCTTGCTTGTTCGAGTTGTTGAATTAAGCGTTCGAAATAGTCGATTTCTTGTTTGGCTTTTTCAATTTCAACGAGGACGACTTCTTTTGATTTCTTCAACTTTTGATACTGTTTAAAATAATATTGTGCATTATCACTTGGCGACTTGTTTGGATCCAACTCAAGCGTGATCGTTTTTTGTTCTGGGTCGTAATAATCCATGACATTAACCGTTTCATCACCTAATTTCACGAGGTGTAAGTGGGCCGTTAATAGTTCGCCGTATTTTTGATAGTCTTCAGCTTGCTCAGCTTTGGCTAACGTTTTTTCTTGTTTTTTGATTTTCCGTTCATTTTTCGCTTTTTCGTTTTTTAAGAAGCGCATTAAATCATGTGTTTGGTTTTTTATTCGGTCGCGTTCAGCTTTACCTGCATAATAATCGTCTAGCATGCCACTGATTGAGTCGAACGTTTTCGTCTCTTGGTCAAAAGTGACTTCTGGTAAGACATGAAAGTCTTCCTGTTGTCCGATTGCGCGTTTCGGTTCATAATGATGATTAATCAAATGATCCTTAAATGTCTCAAACACGTCAGCATACGCTTGATTATCGCCTAAGTAAGCCTCGCTTGCTAATGCTTTCGTAACAAGTGGAGAACATCCCATTAACAGATTCAACATTTGTCGGTCGATTTTTCCTTGGAGGAAATCGAGCTTACGGACAAATGAATCACCGTCTAGTTCAAGCGGATTAAGTTTACCTTGTTCAGGCGGAGCAATATACGTCTGACCAGGTAAAATCGTGCGGTGACGGTTTTGTGCTGGACTGATGTGTTTTAAACTGTCTAATATGACATTACGTTCAGGATCGACGACCATGACGTTACTGTGTTTGCCCATTAATTCGATGATTAAGGTTTTGGATTGTTCATCGCCAATTTCATCTTTGCTGCGGACTTTAATATGAATAATGCGTTCTAATTCAACTTGTTCAACCGATTCGATGAACCCAGCGCCTAAATATTTACGTAAGACCATGCAAAACATCGGTGGTTCTTTCGGATTTGTATATTTTTCATTCGTTAAATGAATGCGAGCATAACTTGAATGCGTTGAGATGAGTAGGCTGTGATTCTTCCCACCACTACGAACAGTTAAAATGAGCTCGCTATCAGTTGGTTGGTATATTTTTTGAATGCGACCACCTTGTAAACTTGTTAATTCATTCGTGATCGCACGGGTTACTACTCCATCAAATGGCATATTTATCACCTCATAGGTTTTCAGTATAGCATGAACAATTACGGATTTTATACCATTAATTAGTTGAAAAGTTATTCGAAATAATGCGAGAATATGTTAGGTACTAAATAAAAGATGGTGATTATAGTGATAAAAAGTATGACAGGATATGGCCAGGCTGTTGAAACATATCATGACCGACAAATTTCTGTAGAAATCAAAACCGTGAATCATCGCTTTTTAGATTTTTCTTTTAAATTGCCAAGAGAATTAACAGCTTTAGAAGATAAGATAAAAACACAGTGTCGAAATTGGTTTAATCGAGGACGAATAGACATATGGGTTCAAATGAATGGAGAATCATTGAGTGAACCCACAATCAATGTTAATTGGCCTTTATTGAATCAATATTTAGCTAAAGTAGATGAAATTAAAGACGAAACAGGGATTTCGGGCGATATAACGATTAATCATCTATTACAACTAGAGGGTTTGTTTGAAAAAGACGAATCTAACCAAGTAGATGAAGCGTTAGAGCAAGTGATTATGGCTACTTTGGAAAAAGCGCTCGCCAATACTTATCAAATGAGAATCGATGAAGGTGAGACATTAAGGCAAGATGTGTTACAGTATAATGAAGAGATTAAAAAGCTAGCAAATGAATTGAACGATAACCGTGAAACGCTGAAACAACATTACTATGATCGTGTATTAGTTAGACTCAAAGATACATTGAAGGAAGTAGATGTTGATCACCAACGTTTAGTTCAAGAAGTAGCAATGTTGGCCGATAAGGGAGATATAACGGAAGAAGTGACACGTCTATTGTCGCATACTGAACAAATAGATGAATTGCTATCTTCTAATCAAGCTGTTGGGCGTCAGTTAGATTTTTTATCTCAAGAATTGCATCGTGAAGCGAATACAATTGGATCGAAAGCGAATGATATTGCTTTAAGTAAGCAAGCAATCGCATTAAAGAGTGTTATTGAGAAAATCAAAGAACAAGTCCAAAATATAGAATAATATTTGAGTTTTTGCTTATATTTAGTCTATAATAGAAGTATTCTATAAAGAAATAAGTTAGGGGAGACAATAATGAATTTGAAATTAATTAATATCGGGTTTGGTAATGTTGTGTCTGCCAATCGCATTATCTCGATTGTATCACCCGAATCAGCCCCGATTAAACGAATTATTACTGTTGCACGTGATAGTAATAAGTTAGTAGATGCTACATATGGAAGACGTACACGTGCTGTAATCGTAACTGATAGTGACCACGTTATTTTATCTGCTGTGCAACCGGAAACAGTTGGACAACGTGTCGTTAATGAAGATATGAACATCGACAACTAGGAGGAAGTTTTGTGAAAGATGAAAAAGGAATTCTGTTTATCCTTTCTGGCCCCTCTGGTGTCGGGAAAGGAACGGTTCGAAAAGCCCTTTTCGATCAAGATCCAGCATTAGCTTACTCAATTTCCGTTACGACGCGCAACCCTCGCGAAGGCGAAGAAGATGGCGTCGATTACTTCTTTAAAACGAAAGAAGAAGTGAAAAAGATGATTGAACATAACCAATTAATTGAGTATGCTGAGTATGTGGGGAATTATTATGGAACACCTAAGACATATGTTGAAGAGACACTAGCCCAAGGACGTGATGTGTTTTTAGAAATAGAGGTCAAAGGTGCTTTGCAAGTTAAAGAAAACTTCCCAGAAGGTGTGTTTATCTTTTTATTCCCACCAAGTTTAGAAGAATTGAAAAATCGCATCATTAATCGAGGCACTGAAGATCAATCAATTGTCAGTAATCGATTATATGAAGCGAAAAAAGAAATTGAAATGATGGATGCATACGATTATGTAGTCGTGAATGATGATATTAATTCTGCAGTTAGACGTATTGAATCCATTGTTGAAAGTGAACACTGTAAGCGAGAGCGCATCGCTTCACAATATAAAAAAGCTTTAGGGAGTGTTGATCTATGATTTTAGAGCCGTCAGTAGACAACTTATTAGAAAAGATTGACTCAAAATATGCAATCGTGATTGCAGCTTCAAGTCGTGCACGTGAATTGCATGATGAACAGAATTATATGCTTGATGACCATAAGTCACCGAAGTATGTTGGTCAAGCATTAGAAGAAATCATCGAAGATAAGCTAACGATTGAAGACTATAAATAATAGGTATCTTAGCGTATGCAGGTTGGTGATGAGATGGTATTAAGCCATGCACCACCTAGCGCAAAACATGATGACCCAATCAAGGAACAACCTGCTTATGATCAGGTTGTTCTTTTTTAGTAGAGAGCTTTGTTAAAGTCCGTTGTTGAACTGTGATCCGCTTTCGGTGGACGCTTTCCGCGGGCACGGCTCGAGCCTCCTCGGAAATTAAAGGAACTTCGGCTAAGTTCCGGACGTCAATCACAAACGCCGAAGTGACCCACATCCTATGGGCCTCTGGGGGTCTCGAGACACGTGCTGTTCCCGTGACGGCCAGGACGGCCTAATGTCGACGTTGGTCACAGGACGTGACCGAACTTAGTCGACCAGGAGTCACCACCTTCGCTCCTCACAATTCAACAACTCAGTGCTACATCAATTGAAAATCAATACTAAGCTTTAACAGATTTTAGTTGAAATTAATGAAATTGAACGTCATGTTAAAGATGGAGGCGAAACCCATGGAACAACAAAAACATGTATTACTAGGAGTATCAGGAGGCATTGCTGCGTATAAAGCATGTGCACTAACAAGCAAGTTAGTTCAACGTGGTTATGACGTGAAGGTAATCATGACAGAAGGAGCTACAGAATTTGTTAATCCATTAACATTTCAAGCTCTATCACGAAATCCTGTTTACACAGATGCCTTTGATGAAAAAAATCCCGAAAAAATCGCTCATATTGATTTAGCAGATTGGGCTGACCTAACCATTTTAGCTCCAGCAACAGCACATCTATTAGGGCGAGTTGCCAATGGTTTAGCAGATGATATGTTAACAACAACATTACTCGCAACGATAAGCCCTGTTTATGTAGCGCCAGCGATGAATGTTCATATGTATGACCATCCAGCTGTTAAGCATAACTTAACGACACTAGAGGCATACGGCTATCGTTTTATTGAACCAGGTGATGGTTATTTAGCTTGCGGTTACGTAGGTAAAGGCCGATTAGAAGAACCAGAGCGCATTATCGATGTGGTAGAACAAACTGAAAAACAAGACGCTTATCAACCCTTAGCTGGAAAACAAGTATTAGTCACAGCAGGACCGACAATTGAAGCAGTAGATGCTGTTCGTTATTTTACCAATCATTCTTCAGGTAAGATGGGTTTTGCCATTGCTAAAGTAGCACGTGAATTAGGTGCAAATGTCACATTAGTCAGCGGTCCAGTTGAACTGGAAACGCCTCCTAATATTGAACGCGTGGATGTGACGACTGCAGAAGAAATGTATGATGCGGTCATGTCTAGGTTTAATAATCAAGATATTGTAGTTAAAGCTGCGGCTGTTGCTGATTATAAGCCAACCAATCAGCATGACCGTAAGATGAAGAAACAATCAGGTGACTTAACACTTGAATTAACAAGAACACGAGATATTTTACAAGCCCTTGGTGAAGTGAAAACAACTCAATATCTAGTAGGGTTTGCAGCAGAAACAGATGATCCTATCACGTACGGTCGCGATAAGATGGCCCGCAAGAACTTAGATGCGATTGTCGTTAATGATATTAGCCAAGATGAACAAGGGTTTAAGACGGACACGAACGCTGTTGAAGTCCTAACAAATAAAGGTGAGCATCAATCAATTGCGCTTCAATCAAAAGAAAACGTTGCACAACAATTGTGGTCGATCTTAACGAAAGAAATGTAGGTGAAAAGGGTGAACATCGCAAAGGTAGTTGTTGACGTTCCAGTCTCTGCAACTGACGCTCTGTTTGATTATCAAATTCCGGAAGACTTACTAACAATCGTAGAACCTGGAATTCGTGTCATTGTGCCGTTTGGGCCACGACAAATTATGGGATTTGTTGTTGATCTAACAAGTAAGAGTGAGTTTGAAAACTTAAAACCCATCCAACAAGTGATGGATTACAAACCAATCCTGACATCTGAGTTAATCCATTTATCGAAATGGTTACAACATGAAACGCTTTGCTTTAGAATTTCTGCTTTACAAGCTATGTTACCAGCTGTTTTTAAAGCGAAATATAGTAAGGAAGTTTGGTTACAGACAGACGAAACATTATTACCAGAAAATTGGCAAGCTATTTCCCAAGGGCGTGAAGTATTTCCTTTTCAAGATTTAATTGACGCTAAAATTCCTGATTCTCAGATTCGACGTCACATCGAAGATGGAATTATTGAAATTAATTATGTTGTTAAAGGGAAAAATCGAGTAAAAAAGGATACATATGCCGAACTAGCTTTAAGTGAGCCTGACACTCTAGAAAAATTAGCTGAATTCTCCAATCAGGCTAAGAAACAACACGATATACTAGAATGGTTACTGGATCAAGAACAACCTGTACGATTAAAACAGTTGCAAGAGACTTTAGGTGTTACTAGAAGTCCAGTTAAATCTTTAGAACAAAAAGGACTATTAAACCTTGTTCAAAAAGAGATATATCGAGATCCTCATTCGCACCCATTTGAGGCAACAGAATCTTTACCTTTAACCGAACAACAGCAAAATGTCATGGACCCTGTTCTAACTAATATTCACGAAACCAAACATGATGTTTTCCTATTACATGGTATTACGGGAAGTGGGAAAACAGAGGTATACTTACAATCAATTGAAACGGTGTTAAACAAAGGGGAAGAAGCGATTGTACTCGTACCGGAAATTTCTTTAACACCACAGATGGTTGAACGGTTCAAGTCGAGATTCGGTGATGACGTTGCGGTGCTCCATAGTGGCTTATCAACTGGTGAGAAATACGATGAATGGCGAAAAATTCATCGAAGAGAAGTAAAAGTAGTAGTAGGTGCACGATCTGCTATTTTTGCGCCTTTTGATAATCTAGGAATCATCATAATTGATGAGGAGCATGAAAACACTTATAAACAAGAGGACTATCCTAAATATCATGCGCGTGAAGTAGCTAAATATCGTGGTGAATTTCATCAATGTCCAGTTATCTTAGGAAGTGCAACTCCGACATTAGAAAGTTATGCAAGAGCACAAAAAGGCGTGTACCGTCTGCTTGAGTTGACAGAACGCGTTAATAAGCAAGCTATGCCAGAAATGGATATAGTCGATATGCGCGAAGAACTAGCTAAAGGGAATCGCACGATGTTTTCTGATACGCTAGTAGATAAGATCAATGCGAGAATCGAACGTGGCGAACAAGTTGTCTTATTACTTAACCGACGAGGGTACGCTACGTTTGTGATGTGCCGAGAATGTGGTGAGACGATCCAATGTGAGCATTGTGATATTTCCATGACTTATCACAGAACCCAAAACAAGCTGAAATGTCATTATTGTAGCGATGAACGGCTCATGCCAAATACCTGCCCGAGTTGTGAAAGTGATGCCATTCGTTTTTTTGGTACAGGAACTCAAAAAGTCGAAGAGGCCTTACAAGAACAGTTTCAGCACGCTCGTATTATTCGTATGGATGTCGATACAACTAGTCGCAAAGGTGCACATGAACGCTTATTAAATCAGTTTGCTAATCAGGAAGCAGATATATTGCTTGGCACGCAAATGATTGCTAAAGGGTTGGATTTTGAAAATGTAACACTTGTCGGTGTGATTGCAGCTGATGCATTACTTCATTTACCAGATTTCCGAGCTGCGGAAAAGTCATTTCAACTTTTAACTCAAGTAAGCGGTCGTGCAGGTCGACATGAATTAACAGGCGAAGTCGTTGTACAAACTTATACACCAGAGCATTATACAGTTGAAATGGCAGCAGATTATGATTATCAAGCATTTTATTTACGTGAGATGCAAGTGCGTAAACGATTTGGATATCCACCATACTATTATTTAGTTTTAATTAATCTATCTCATACCAATCACGTAAAAGCAGTCGATGCTTCAAAACGAGTGGCTCAGATCCTTGCTCGTGATTTAGGTGATACGACACAAATGTTAGGCCCAACACAATCACCAATGTTAAGGATTAAAGATCGCTATCGGTACCAATGCATGATAAAATATAGAGAGCGAGAAGATGTTGAGGCAGCGTTATCAAATGTTCTCAACCATTTTCAAAAAGAAATGAATCAAGATGATTTGCAACTAACGGTTGATTTTGAACCTTATAATTTTATGTAATCAATAGCATAGATAAAGGAGTTTGCTATGACGAAACGAATTGTATTTATGGGGACACCTGATTTCAGTGTTCCAGTATTAGAACAACTAATCGAATCTAGTTATGATGTGGTGGCAGTAGTCACACAACCTGACCGTCCCAAAGGAAGAAAGAAAAAGTTAGCGCCATCACCAGTTAAAGCGTTTGCTCAATCACATGAAATTCCAGTATTACAACCTGAAAAAATTAAGCATGATTATCAAACGATTCTTGATTATCATCCTGACTTAATTGTCACAGCTGCTTATGGGCAAATCCTACCCGAACCATTATTAGAAAGCCCTCCATTTGGCTGTATTAATGTCCATGCGTCACTATTACCAAAATTACGAGGTGGTGCCCCTATTCATTACGCCATTTTAAATGGTGAAAAAGAGACAGGTATTACCATTATGTACATGGTGAAAGCATTGGATGCAGGTGCAATGTTATCGCAAGAAAAACTTGCAATTCATGACGATGATACTGTCGCTGATTTACATGATCGATTGGCCGAAGTAGGTAGCCAATTATTGATGCGAACAATCCCACAACTATTTGAAGGGTCTATTGAACCGACCGAACAAAACCACGAAGAAGCAACTTATGCACCAAATATCACACGTGATGTTGAACGTATCGATTTCTCAGATACACAACAGAATATATACAATCAAGTGCGAGGCTTAAATCCATGGCCAGTCGCATTTACGACATACCACGATCAATCAATTAAAGTGTGGGCTGCTGAGAAGGTGCAAGATAAAACGAATCAAAAACCAGGCAGCATAGTTGCCGTAGACGTTGATGAAGGTGTCGATATTGCAACGGGTGATGGTGGTATACTTAGATTAACTGAAATTCAACCAGCAGGTAAGAAACGCATGAAAACGGTCGACTTTCTAAGAGGTTCAGCTGACTTCTTTACTGTTGGCGATCAATTAGGGTGATAGGATGGCAGAGACGAAGACAGTACGCGAAATCGCATTAAATTTACTAGAACGAGTGAATCAAGACGGTAGTTTTAGTCATATTTTGATTAATCAAACGATCTCAAAACATGATTTAAAACGAGAAGACCGTGGGTTATTAACTGAAATGGTTTACGGCACGTTGCAACGACAAATGACACTAGACTATTATTTAAAACATTTCGTTGGTAAGAAAAAGCTTGATCCATGGGTTAGAATCTTACTTAGAATGTCTCTTTATCAAACGATTTATTTATCCCGAATTCCTGACCATGCCGTCATTAATGAAGCGGTTACGATTGCCAAAAAGCGAGGTCATAAAGGGATTAGCGGATTCGTTAATGGTGTTTTACGCCAAGTGCAACGCGAAGGAATACCGTCACTTGATTCTATTGACGACCCGATAACAAAACTTGCAGTCAGTACCAGTCACCCAACATGGATGGTGAAGCGATGGGTTGAACAATACGGTTTTGAGACAACGAGAAAAATGTGTGAATCCAATATTGAATCAAAACGTGTGTCAGTGCGAGTTCAACCATTAAGAATCGAGCGAGATGAAGCCATATCACATTTAGAACAAGAAGGAATCAAAACCATACCATCTCGTTTATCGTCACAAGGATTAGTGATAACAGAAGGAAATGTGTTAGAAAGCAGTCTCTTTCCTGATCAGTTAACCATTCAAGATGAAACCTCTATGCTCGTTTCAGAAATGGTGGACCCGTCTTCTGAAATGTCCGTACTTGATGCTTGTAGTGCACCTGGTGGTAAGGCAACGCATATGGCTGAAAAGATGGCAGGAGAAGGAACACTATATGCTTATGACTTACACGAATCTAAAATTAAACTCATAAATGACAAGGCTGAAACATTAGGGTTAAATAACATCATCACAACACCTATGGATAGTCGTCATTTGAATGAACAACACGATCATGGGTCATTTGATCGTATTTTACTTGATGCACCATGTACAGGCCTAGGTGTTTTAAGAAGTAAACCAGATATTAAGTATCAAAAGTCTGAAGAAAATATATCAGAATTAGCTGATGTACAACGACAACTTCTTGATGCACTTATGCCGTTACTAAAAGAAGATGGTCAATTTGTCTATAGTACTTGTACAGTGGATCAAGAAGAAAATGAACATCAGATCAAGGCGTTATTAGAACGAGTTCCTCAGTTAGAAGTGGATCCGAGTTTCTTCGAGGAACTTCCTGAGGTTTGTCAGTCATTATCAGGCTTAAGTGAGTTTGGATTACAGTTGTATCCGCATGACTTTGCGGCAGACGGATTTTTTATCACGCGTTTACGTTTTAAAAGTAATTTGAAGTGAAATGAGGTGCAATACACCTATGCATGCAGTGTTTAAATCAGATAAAGGTAAAGTAAGACAGGCGAATGAAGATAGTGGTGGTTTATTTTATAATCAAGGGGAACAGTTATTAGCTGTTGTTGCTGATGGAATGGGTGGACATCAAGCAGGTGATGTTGCCAGTCGTATGGCAACTAAACATATGCAATCTTACTGGGAAGATACTGAGCCCTTCTATGATGTTCAAGAGTTAGAGGTGTGGCTTGATACGGTCGTGCAGGAAGTTAATGATGTATTAGTCGAACATGCTGCTAGTGATTTAGAATGTTCTGGAATGGGAACGACGCTTGTTGCTGCAGCATTTATTGGTCAGACAATAGTTGTTGCTAATGTTGGTGATAGCCGTCTATATCAAATCACACCTAACACGATTGAACAGAAGACTCAAGATCATTCTTTCGTTAATGAATTAGTGCATCAAGGTCATATTACGGAAGAAGAAGCTGAAAGCCATCCTAAAAAAAATATCCTAACACGAGCCTTAGGAACAGCTGAAGAAATTATCGTAGATATTATAAGTTATCCTGCTCAGAGCCCTGTTTATTCTTTACTTTGTACAGATGGCTTAACAAATAAGCTTTCAAATGATGAGTTACTACACATTGTTCAGACCAGTGAGACGATTGATGATGGTGTAGAACAATTAATTGCACGAGCAAATGAACTCGGTGGCGAAGATAATATTACAGCAATATTAGTGGAGCTATCGTTTAATGAGTCGGGTGATTCAACGTGGTCTTAGGCAATGTATTAAATGATCGATATCAAATTATTCAATACATAGGCGGCGGTGGTATGGCTAATGTTTATTTAGGCCAAGATTTAATTCTAAACCGTGAAGTCGCCATTAAGATCTTAAGACTTGAATATGCTGACAACCAAGAGTTTATCGAGCGTTTCAATCGTGAAGCTGAAGCGGCAATTAGTTTATCTAACGAACATATTGTTAGCATATATGATGTAGGGCAGGAAGACGATATTCACTATATGGTGATGGAATATATTGATGGCATGACATTAAAACAATATATTCAATCACAAGGCCATGTTCCAATGGAAGAATCTGTGCATATCATGCTTCAACTTACAAATGCCGTGGAACATGCCCACCAAAATGGCATTGTCCACCGTGATATTAAGCCACAGAATATACTAATTGATCAGTCGGGACATATAAAAATTACGGATTTCGGAATCGCTCGCGCTTTAAGTACGACTTCATTAACTAAAACCAATGATGTTATGGGTTCTGTCCATTACTTATCACCAGAACAAGCACGAGGTGGTTTAGCAACCAATAAATCTGACATCTATTCATTAGGTATTGTTTTATATGAGTTGCTAACTGGAAGGCTTCCGTTTTCAGGAGAATCAGCAGTATCGATTGCTTTAAAACATATGCAAACGGAACCACCATTTGTTCGAAGTTTTAACCCGAATATCCCTCAAAGTTTAGAAAATGTTGTATTAAAATCAACCGTCAAAAATCCATTAGAGCGATATGAAACAGTAGAAGAGTTAAGACAGAGCTTAGAAACTGTCTTTGATCCATCAAGACTTAACGAAGCAAGGTATGTTCCACCTGTTGAAGAAGGTGAAGATACCAAGGCTATTCCGGCTATTAATGAAGAACAGAGTACTCATTCAGTATCTAATAGTAATCAATCTGAAACGATTGTACCTGGCAAACAAAATGGTTCTGATAAACGCTCGAAAAAATGGGGTATATGGATAACAGTAGGATTATTTATTGTGATTGCAGCTATTGTACTCGCATTATTTGTTTTACCGGGTCTATTTATGCCTAAGGATGTTACTATTCCAGATGTAAAAGAAACGACCTATGAAGATGCAGTCACAGAACTATCAAATTTAGATTTGGATGTCGAGCGAGAATCAGTTTTTTCTGAAGAAATAGATGAAGGTTTAGTTGTTCGTTCTGAGCCTAATGCGGACTCAACGGTTAAGGAAGGTTCGACCGTAACACTTTACACCAGTCTTGGTCAGGAAAAATTAGAATTCCCAGATTATGTAGGGGATGAATTTAATGATGTGAAACGTTATTTAGAAGCGAATGGTTACCAAGAAGTTATTCACTACGAACAAACGTCGGAACAACCAGAGGGCCAGATCATCAATCAAATTCAGCCCGAACCAGGACAAGAGATCATTCCGGAAGAGACACGAGTTATTTTTGATATTAGTCAAGGACCGCCATCGACAGAAATTCCATCGTTTACGAATTGGACATTAGATGAAGTTCAAGATTACGCTGGAGAGCATAATCTAACATTATTAACTGAAGAAGAGCACTCAGAAGAGTTTTCAGAGGGGCGTATCATTCGTCAAGAGCCAAGCCCTGAAAGCGAGCTAGAAGAAGGCGATGAGGTGAAAGTTTTCGTGTCGGAAGGCCCAGAACCACAACCTATTACTGAAACCGTATCATTCACAGTTGAATATGATGGTTCACAAACTGAGAATAATCAAAATAGTAACGGAGAAGGTTCATCCAACAATGGTGACCAAGCTAATCAGTCAAATCAAGAAAATGAAGAGCCCCAAGGTCAAGAAGTCAGTATTTATATCGAAGACCAAGACAATAGTATAGAAGATATTTATGAAGAAGATGTCATACGTGAAGACACAACGTATGAAGTAGATTTAACAATTGCGCCAGATTCAACAGGTGAAGTATTGGTTATTAAAGAGGAAGAGCAAGTTTATCAAGAAACAATCCCATATGATTCAGGAGAGAGTGAGTAAATGGTTCAAGGCAAAATAATGAGAGCATTAAGCGGATTTTATGATGTGATGGTTAATGGTCAAGTGTATCGTTGTAAAGGACGTGGATTATTTCGTAAACAAAAAATCACCCCATTAGTTGGTGATGATGTCGATATCACATTAGAAGAGGACGGAACAGGTACCATTACCGATATAGAGAAACGCCACCATGAATTAGTCCGTCCACCTATTGCGAATGTCGACCAAGCTATTGTTGTTACATCAACAGTTGAACCTGATTTTAATCCATTATTGCTAGATCGATTTTTAATGTTAATTGAACATAAACAACTAGATACCGTGATCATTTTCACAAAGGACGATTTATTAACAGATGATCATCGACAAACAATCGAATATTACCGTCAAGCCTATGAACAAATTGGTTATCCGATTGTGCAAACGTCTAATGAACCAGTTAAATTAACTGACCAACTCAAACCTTATCTAAGCAATAAAACGTCTGTTTTTGCTGGTCAATCTGGTGTAGGAAAATCAACATTATTAAATCAAATGGATGACTCATTAAACATTGAAACAAATGATATTTCTCAAAGTCTTGGTCGAGGGAAACACACGACACGTCATGTAGAGCTTTATTCATTAGGTGGTGGGTTGGTGGCTGATACACCAGGTTTCAGTGCGTTGGATTTTGATGAGTTATCGCTTGAGGATTTACGTCACTGTTTTCCTGAATTTCTGAATTATGAAGATGCCTGTAAGTTTCGAGGGTGCTACCATATTAACGAGCCGAAATGTGCAGTGAAACAAGCTGTAACTGAAGGTGATATTGAAGAATTTCGTTATCACCACTATCAACAGTTTTTTGAAGAAATCAATCAAAGAAAGCCGAGGTATTAAATATGACGAAGGTTGCTCCATCTATTTTATCTGCTAATTTTGCAACATTAAAAGATGAAATCGAATCAGTAGAAGGTCAAGCGGATTATATTCATGTCGATGTTATGGATGGTCATTTTGTACCTAATATAACAATTGGTCCTATGATTGTAGAAGCGATTCGTCCAGTAACAGAATTACCATTGGATGTTCATCTTATGATTGAAAATCCAGATCAGTACATTGCTGCTTTTGCTGAAGCAGGAGCTGACATCATTTCTGTACATGAAGAAGCATGCCCACATTTACACCGAGTCATTCAACAAATTAAACAGCATGATGTAAAACCTGGGGTCGTCATTAATCCAGCGACACCTGTGTCATCGATTGAACCGATTTTGCAAGACGTTGATTTAGTGTTAGTGATGACAGTAAATCCCGGTTTTGGTGGTCAATCATTTGTTGATTCAACTGTTGGTAAAATAGAAGAGCTAGCTCAACTTAAATCAGATTACGGTTTTGACTATGAAATTGAAGTCGATGGTGGCGTTAAACCAGAAACAGCTAAAACATGTGTTGAAGCTGGAGCTGACGTATTAGTCGCTGGTAGTGCTGTTTTCAAACAAGATGATCGCAAAGCAGCAATAGAAGTTATTCGATCTAGTTATAAATAAGTTTAGGAGGATCCTGCCATGGAAAAAGTGGCAATAGTCGCTGGTGGACCACCAGTTGATATACCATCATTTCAACAATACCCATCGATTACGACTTGGATTGGAGTCGATTCAGGAGCTAAAATTCTAAGTCAATCATTAAATGAATTTGACTATGCAGTAGGCGATTTCGATTCTGTAACTTCTGAAGAATTGGCTGGTATTCAAGATGTGTGTCATGATGTCAGAATTCATCCATCTGAGAAAGATGATACAGATTTAGAGATAGCCATAAATTTAGCGATTTCACTGAATCCTGATCAAGTCTTAATTTTCGGTGCCATGGGCGGAAGAAGAGACCATGAATGGGTTAATTTAATGTTACTTCAATCTTTTATACCCCATCAAATCGATGCGTGGTTGTGTGATAAACAAAATGAAATAACACTAAAAAAACCAGGGACATATACTATTAATCGAGATCATACATTTCCTTATATCTCTTTTCTTGCATTAACAGAAACCGTTGAAAATTTAACATTAGACGGTTTTAAATATCCATTAGACAGCTATTCCATTAAAAGTGGCTCCTCTTTGACTGTATCCAATGAATGGAATGAAAAAATCGGTACTTATTTTTTTACTCGTGGCATATTAATAGTGATAAAGAGCCGTGATCAATAAGAAGCGTTAGGTATAGGAGGGGGAAGATGACGTTTCATACGATTAAATTACCCAGATTTTTAGGTGGGCTTGTCAAATCAATGTTAGGGTTAGTGAAGAAGGATTAACAAAAAAACTCGCTTACAATGCATGATTGTAAGCGAGTTTTTTATTGATTAACATTATACACGCTGAACTTTACCAGATTTCAAAGCACGTGGTGAAACATAAACCTTTTGTGGTTTACCGTCTACCATGATACGTACTTTTTGAACGTTTGATTTCCATTTACGTTTATTGGCATTCATTGCGTGTGAACGGTGATTACCAGTTGACGTTTTGCGTCCGGTAATTTTGCATTTACGAGCCATTTAAAATCCCTCCTACTTCTCTTTCTATCACTTTATATACTTTATCATATGGTCGAGCTGATTTCAACGATGGAATTTCACCTTATCAAGTTTATATACTTGACAGATTGAAAGGGGTAACAAAGCTTTTAAAATTAAACCTTATATAGTAAAATAACGTTAGTTATCGTCATCAACCAAGGAGGATGGTTATGTCAATCGAATTTAATAATGAATATGGACAAGTATCGATCACGAATGAAGTTGTCTCGACAATTGCTGGTGGCGCCGCAATGGAATGCTATGGTATAGTTGGTATGGCTTCTAAAAAGCAATTAAAAGACGGCTTATCAGAGATTTTAGGTAAAGAAAATTTCACTAAAGGTGTTGTCGTACGTCAAGAAGATGACAAACTAAATATTGATATGTATATTATCGTTAGTTACGGTACGAAAGTTTCAGAAGTTGCTCATAACGTCCAAAACCAAGTTAAATATGCTTTAAAACGAATGGTTGGATTAGACGTCGTATCAGTCAATATTTATATTCATGGCGTTCGCGTAACGACTTAGATGATTGTTGTGGATGAAGGAGGAAATGTTGTGTCAAATCATACATTAACAGGTGAGCAGTTCGCTCAGATGGTTTTATTAGGAGCGAACCACTTATCAAACCAATCACAAATGATTGACTCATTAAACGTATTTCCGGTCCCTGATGGAGATACCGGAACAAATATGAATTTAACGATGACTTCGGGTGCCTCAGAGGTGGAAAAAGTAACTTCTGATCATATTGGAGAAGTGGCTAATTCTTTGGCTAAAGGCCTTCTAATGGGAGCACGTGGTAATTCAGGTGTTATTTTATCTCAGTTATTCCGTGGTTTTTCTAAGAGTGTTAAAGAGAAAGAAACCTTAACAGTTAAAGACTTAGCTGATGCTTTAGAATCAGGGGTTGAAACCGCATATAAAGCCGTTATGAAACCAGTTGAAGGAACGCTTTTAACTGTGGCAAAAGACGCTGCTAATCAAGCTAAGAACATTGCTAATGACGATCAAGATCTGGTTGAATTTTTCACAGCTGTATTGGATGAAGCTAAAGCTTCACTTGAACGTACACCTGAATTATTACCAGTGTTAAAAGAAGTTGGCGTTGTTGATAGTGGTGGACAAGGATTAGTAACAGTTTATGAAGGATTTCTAGCTTCGCTTAAAGGTGAAGAAGTCCCTGAAACACAGTCTCATCCATCCCTTGATGATATGGTTAGTGCTGAACATCATAAAATGCATCAAGATTTCATGGAAACTGAAGATATTGAATTCGGTTATTGTACAGAATTTATGGTAAAGTTTGAAGAGGATAAATTGCAAAATAATCCTTTTGATGAAGATGCCTACCGTCATGAATTAAGTGAATATGGCGATTCTTTACTTGTTGTGGCTGATGATGAAGTCGTTAAAGTACATATTCACGCAGAGCATCCAGGAGAGGTTATGAACCTTGCCCAAAAATATGGAAGCTTAATTAATATTAAAATCGAAAACATGCGTGAACAACATACGTCAATCGTGGGTGAACAACCTAAAGAACAAAAGAATTCACCAAAACAACCATTAGCAGTTGTTACCGTTGGCATGGGCCAAGGAATTAAGGAAATGTTTGAAAGTTTAGGAGCAACGGTTGTGATCGAGGGTGGTCAAACGATGAACCCTAGTACACAGGACATCGCGACAGCTGTTGAACAAGCTAATGCTGAGAAAGTACTTGTTTTACCTAATAATAAAAACATTGTCATGGCAGCTGAACAAGTTAATGAATTAGTTGAATCTGAAGTTCATGTTGTGCCGACTAAAACGGTCCCTCAAGGTATGAGTGCCATGCTAGCGTTGAACTTAGAAGCAACAATCGATGATAATGTGACGTCGATGAGTGAAGCTATGCAACATGTTAAAACAGGGCAACTAACATATGCTGTACGAGATACACAAATTGATGGTCGTGAGATTCAAGAAGGTAACTTCATGGGTATTATCGATGGCTCAATAAGTGCTGTTAATCGTGACAAACTCGAAGCGATTTTTGAACTATTAAATAATCTTATAAATGATGAAGAAGACGAGATTGTGACGATTTTACAAGGCGAAGAAGGAACAGATGAAGAAGTTCAACGTATGGAAGAATATATTGAAGAACATTTTGAAGAAATAGAAGTTGAAGTGCATAAAGGTCAGCAACCTATTTATTCATATATTTTATCTGTCGAATAACATAGAAAATGATATTGATTTATAAATTACGCACTGTTAGATTTAGTGTTGATTTGAATAGTTAAGCACGGAGTTGTTGAATTGTGAGAAGCGAAGGTGGCGACTCCTGGTCGACTAAAAACGGTCACGTCCTGTGACCAACGTCGACATTAGGCCGTCCGGGCCGTCACGGGAACAGCGCGCGTCTCGAGACCCCGCAGGCCATGCCTTTGGGCCGAGGAGGCTCGAGCCGCGCCCGCGGAAAGCGTCCACCGAAAGCGGATCACAATTTCAACAACGGACTTTAACGGAGTCAATAATTAAAAAGCTGTTTTAAGTTGTGAATAAAATCAACTTAAAACAGCTTTTTTCTTACATAATCCCTTTTAAAATAAATTCAATTAAGAATAATATTGAAATTAAAATCATGAGTGGTTTTAATTCTTGTTTACGTCCTGAGACGATTTTGACAATTGGGTAAGCGATAAAACCAAATGCCATCCCATCAGCAATACTATACGTGAACGGAATCATAAACATAATTAAAAATGTTGGGAATGCTTCAGTCATGTCATCAATATTAATGTGTTTGATTGATTGCATCATCAAGACACCAACAATGATTAAGATGGGACTGATTGCATTCGCTGGTACGAGCGAGATATAAGGGATTAGAAAGAATGTTGATAAGAACAATAATCCAATTACAATACTCGCTAAACCTGTTCGTCCTTTGGCTGCAGTCACAGCAGCTGTTTCAGCGGCTGGGATCGTAGGTGAAGTTCCTAGGAATCCACTCAACATAGCTGTGATAGCACTACTTTTGTTAGCACGGTGAAATGATTCATGACGATCAATCATATCGAGTTGGCCATGTAATAATCCCATGCTCTCAAAGATGAGTACTATAGCTAAAGGTAAGACAGCTATCCAGAATGTGAAATCTACCATATGTCCAAAAGTTGGCAAGACAAGGAAGTTTGCAATATTTTCTGCAGTGATGGATGTCTGTTCTGTATCCAAAGTGCCGAATACATATGCAATACCAGTACCAATGACCATTGTTAGTAAAAAGTTAGCTGGTACATTCTTCACAAACAATATGACACCAACAAGTAGAGACAATAAACTAACGATTACAGACGGTGAAGAAAAGTCACCGAGTGAAATAATCGAATGTTCACCACTTACAATTAAACCACCGTTTTCCAAACCAATTAGGACTAGAAATAAGCCGAGTCCAATGGTGATGCCATGCTTTAAAGTATCTGGTATAGCTTGTTTAAATGCTTCACCCAGTGGTGTAATAGCTGTGAGAAGAAAAATCAAACCAGAAACAACGACAACACCCAATCCTTGTTCATAAGTGAATTGATATTGTTCAACAATTGAGTAAGCGAATAATGCATTCACGCCCATTCCGGGTATGATGATAATTGGAACTCGAGCCCAAATACCGACAAGTAAACAGCCGATGGCACTGGCTAAAATCGTCGCAATCATAGCATCTTCACGATTAATGCCGGCATCACTTAGGATGGAGCTGTTAACCACGACAATGTAAACAGTCGTTAAATAACCAATGAGGCCAGCGATGATTTCATTTAACCAATTTTTATTTGGCCAATTATTCATGTTGACTCCTTCTTTTTTTGTGAGCCCTCACCCTCCCAGGTTGTAAAACCCAAACAATATTATAAGCACTGTATATTAAAATATCAACTGAATCAGGGTATCCAAAGAGAATAACGGTTGGAATTTCGGACAAATAACGATAGAATAGAAGTATAACGGAAAAGGGAAAAGGAGAGTGCCAAGCATGAAATTCAGATCGGTTTTCGATGTTATTGGACCTGTCATGATTGGTCCATCGAGTTCGCATACAGCAGGTGCTGCTCGGATCGGTAAAATGGCACGAGAATTATTTGGTCGTAAACCAGATTGGGCTAAAATCCATTTATATGGTTCGTTTGCTAAAACGTATCAGGGTCACGGAACAGACGTAGCGTTAATTGGTGGAATACTAGGTTTTGATACGTATGACGAACGGATTCGTGATGCTAGAGCCTTGGCTAAAGATGAAAACGTTGACATAGAAATCATTGAAGAAGATGGTTCGTCAGAACATCCGAATACAGCTCGGATTGAATTGGGTGATCAAGAAAGCACCTTCGAGTTAGTCGGTATTTCAATTGGTGGGGGCAAAGCAGAGATTACGGAATTAAACGGTTTTGAATTACGTTTATCCGGCAGCTCACCAGCGATATTGGTGATGCATAATGACCGATTTGGTGCTATTGCATCCGTCACAAATGTTTTAGCAGAGTATAAGATTAATATTGGTCACATGGAAGTATCAAGGCGAGAAGCAGGAGAAGAAGCCATGATGGTCATTGAGACTGATGAGAAGATTCCAAATGATGTGATGGATCAATTAGATGATTGCGATCACATTTTACAAGTAGTAACAATTTCTGAATAGGGAAGGAGTGAGACAGCATGATGTTTCAAAATGTAAGTGAGCTCGTCCAAAAAGCTGAAGAAGATGGGATTTCATTATCAGAGGTGATGATTCGTCAAGAAGTTGATGAAACAGGGAAGCCTCGTGAAGAAATTTTTGCTGAAATGGGACGTAACTTAGATATTATGGAAAAATCCGTAGAAGATGGATTAGAAGGGGTTGAGTCCAAATCTGGTTTAACAGGTGGTGACGCCGTTTTAATCCAAAAGTATATGGCTGAACAGGAATCATTGTCAGGAAATATGCTATTAGATGTTGTTAGTAAAGCGGTGGCGACAAATGAAGTGAATGCGGCGATGGGTACGATTTGTGCAACGCCTACAGCAGGAAGTGCAGGTTGTGTTCCAGGCGTACTATTTGGATTAAAACCCCGGTTAAATCCTACTCGTGAACAAATGGTACGATTTTTATTTACCTCAGGTGCATTCGGTCAGGTGGTTGCCAATAATGCCTCGATCTCTGGCGCTGCAGGTGGTTGCCAAGCGGAAGTCGGTTCAGCAGCTGGTATGGCAAGTGCGGCAGCGGTCGAAATGGCTGGTGGAACACCTCAACAATCTGCTGAAGCTATGGCGATCACACTCAAAAACATGCTCGGGTTAGTATGTGACCCTGTGGCAGGTTTGGTTGAAGTTCCGTGTGTTAAACGAAATGCGATGGGTTCATCCCAAGCGATTGTGTCAGCCGATTTAGCGTTAGCTGGTGTAACTAGTCGAATTCCAACAGACGAAGTGATTGGAGCTATGTTCCGTATTGGCGAAAGCATGTCACCAGCTTTAAAAGAAACAGCAGAAGGTGGCTTAGCTGCTACGCCTACAGGCCGAGAGTTGGCGAAAAAAGTGTTTGGTCCTGCTATGGGAAGTGAGTGATGAACGTTGTTAGAAGAGTCAGTTGAAATCATCCCCAATGTGGGTGATAAAACAAAGGAACAGTTAGAAATGCTTGATATTACTAAAGTGGGAGATTTACTCTTCCACTTTCCTTTTCGTTATGACTTCTTAGAACTGAAGAATTTAGAAGATATTGAGCATGAAGAAGTGGCGACGATTGAAGGCGAAGTCGTTTCACAACCAAATGTGTCGTTTTTTGGTAAGAAAAAATCACGACTGACTTGTACCATTCAAGTTGGTGTCGTAGCAGTAAAGGCTGTGTTTTTTAATCAAAATTTCTTGAAAGATAAGTTAATTCCAGGCGAAACTGTGACACTCACAGGCAAATGGGATATGCACCGTTTACAATTAACTGTACATAAGTATCATCCTAAGTCATTTGATGAAGCAGAATCAATAGAACCGGTGTATCATACAAAAGGGAATTTAAAAGTCTATCAACTCAAAAAATTAATTCGCTATGCTTTGAAATCCTCTTTACAAGAAATCGAGGAAATATTACCTGAACAATACTTACAAGACTATAAATTACCAGTACGCCAAGAAGCTATTCGTCATTTACATCAACCCGATTCACAAACCTCTTTAAAACATGCTAGACGCCGGTTTGTTTACGAAGAATTATTTCTATTTCAATTAAAAATGCAATATATTCGAAAAGAGAACAAAGCTCAATCTATCGGAACTCAAAAGAGTTATAACGAAGAAAAAGTTCAAACGTTTATCGATGCTTTACCTTTCCAATTAACCCAGAGCCAGTTGAGGGTTCTAGACGAAATTCTGAACGATTTAAAGCATGAGACACGAATGAATCGTCTTTTACAAGGTGATGTTGGTTCCGGAAAAACAGTCATTGCAGCCATTGCTTTATATGCAACAACGCAATCAGGACAACAAGGAGCTCTAATGGTTCCTACCGAAATACTAGCTGAACAACATGAGGATTCTCTTAATGACTTATTCGGCGATCAGCTTAAGATTCGTTTATTAACAGGATCGATTAAAGGTAAAAAACGAGAAGCGATCTTAGAGGAATTGGCTAATGGTGAAGTCGATCTATTAGTGGGAACGCATGCTCTTATTCAAGATGATACGATCTTTAAACAATTAGGATTAGTCATTATTGATGAACAGCATCGCTTTGGTGTAGAACAACGCAAAACATTGCGTGATAAAGGCTTAACTCCTGATGTGTTATTTATGACGGCGACCCCAATTCCGAGAACACTATCCATCACTTCATTTGGTGATATGGACGTATCTGTTATTGATGAGTTACCAGAAGGACGGTTACCTGTTGAAACATATTGGGTTAAGCATCAAATGACAGAACGAATTCACCAGTTTTTGATTGACCAGATTGGTAAGGGACAACAAGCTTATGTGATTTGCCCCTTAATAGAAGAATCAGATCAATTAGATATTCAAAATGCAGTTGAAATTTATGAAACATTAAATCAAGTGATGCCAGACTCTATTCACGTAGGTCTTATGCATGGTCGTCTGAGTGCTCAAGAGAAAGAGGATATCATGCGACAATTTGCAGCCAATGAAATCCAATTGCTTGTCTCAACAACAGTGATTGAAGTTGGCGTGAATGTCCCTAATGCGACGACGATGGTCATTTACGACGCTGAACGATTTGGATTAGCGCAATTACATCAATTACGAGGTCGCGTAGGGCGTGGTAGTAATCAAAGTTATTGTATTTTGATGGCAGATCCTAAAACTGAAAACGGACAAGAACGTATGCGTGTCATGAGTGAAACAACTGATGGTTTTGAGTTATCAGAGCATGATTTGCAAATTCGTGGGCCAGGCGACTTTTTTGGCAAAAGACAAAGTGGTCTTCCAGAATTTAAAGTTGCGAATATTGTAGAAGATTACCGTGCTTTAGAAGTCGCAAGGCAAGACGCAGTCCGTGTCATGCAAGAGAATCGATTAGAGAATAATCCAGATTATAGTAAATTAAAACAATTGATTGAATCCGATCCATTAATCCAAGAACGAATTTTTGATTAATGTTTGCATCTATCGGTGACGTATTATATATTACTATTAGGACCTAGTCATAAAATGGACGGTGTATGACATGAAACAAAAGAAAAAAGAACGGCAAGAACAGTTGACACAGCTGATTGATGAAACACCGTTTATCACAGATGAAGCATTAGCTAATAAATTCGGTGTCAGTATTCAAACGATCCGTCTAGATCGGTTAGAATTAGCAATTCCAGAATTACGCGAGCGAATTAAATATGTTGCCGAAAAACAATGGGATGAAACAGTTAAAGCACTACCATTGGATGAAGTGATTGGTGAAGTTGTACATTTAGAATTAGATCAATCAGCTATATCACTGATTGATATAAGTACTGAACACGTTTTTTCACGCAATCAAATCGCCAGAGGTCATCATTTATTTGCTCAAGCTAACTCACTTGCTGTTGCCGTTATAGATGATGATTTGGCTTTAACATCGCAATCCGATATACGGTTCACTCGTCCTGTAAAATTGTATGAGCGAGTGATTGCGAAGGCGAAAGTACAAGGTGATGATGATAAAGGCCATACAATTGTAGATGTCACGAGTTACGTTGATGAAGAAGTCGTCTTTCATGGTCGCTTTCATATGTATCGATCAACTGATGAATAAAAGGAGTTAACCGATATGAAAATTGCAATAGATGCCATGGGTGGTGACAATGCACCTAATGCTATTGTTGAGGGTGTAAAGGAAGCTGTTAATCACTATAATAAAGTTGAATTTATTTTGTTTGGAGATGAAGAACAAATCAAACCTCTTTTAAATGAGGGGTCTGAACGAATTTCGATTCATCATACTACAGAAAAAGTAGAGAATGATGATGAACCTGCTCGAGTCGTTAAGAAGAAGAAGAATTCCTCAATGGTCTTAATGGCTGAAGCGGTAAAAAATGGTAATGCTGATGCTTGTATTTCAGCAGGTAATACGGGTGCGTTAATGAGTACTGGATTATTCAAAGTCGGTCGAATCAAAGGAATCGAGAGACCAGCTTTAAGTCCAACGTTACCAACTATTGATGGAAGTGGATTTCTTTTATTAGATGTTGGGGCCAACGTCGAAGCGAAAGCCCAACATTTAATGCAATATGGGATTATGGGATCAGTCTACGTTGAAAATGTGAGACAGGTAAAAGCTCCACGTGTTGGTTTGTTAAATGTCGGAACAGAAGATGGCAAAGGGACTGAATTAACCAAACAAGCTTTTGAAATGTTGGAAGAAGCCCCAATTAACTTTGTCGGCAACGTTGAAGCGCGAGATTTATTAGAAGGTGTCGCCGATGTAGTTGTGACTGACGGTTTTTCAGGTAATGTTGCCTTGAAGTCAATAGAAGGTACGGCTATGTCGATGTTTTCAATGCTCAAATCTGCTTTTTCCAAAAACCTTAAATCCAAATTAGCAGCAGGGATGGTTAAATCAGATTTAAGAGAAATTAAAGATCAATTAGATTATTCAGAGTATGGTGGTGCGGCGCTTTTCGGCCTAGCAGCACCAGTTATCAAAGCGCATGGCTCATCAAATGGTAGAGCGATATTTAGTGCGATTAAACAAACATATAGCATTGTTGACCAAGATGTTACTCATTTAATTCAACAAGATGTCGAAGTAATGAATGAAGGAAAGGAGTCACAAAATGACTAAACTAGCCTTTTTATTTCCTGGTCAGGGCTCTCAGGAAGTTGGAATGGGCCAAGCATTTTATGATCAATTTGATGATGTGCAAGCATTATTTAAGCGTGCAGATGATGTTTTAGGTTATCAATTATCTGATTTAATGTTAAATGGACCAGAAGAAACGTTAACAAAAACTGAGAATGCTCAACCAGCTTTATTATTAAATAGTGTTGCGATCTTAGAACAAATTCGTCAAGCAGGTATTCAACCAGACATGGTAGCAGGACATAGTTTAGGAGAATATACAGCTTTATATGCTGCTGGTTCCATTTCGTTTGAAGATGCGATTCAAATTGTTAACAAACGCGGTAAATTGATGGAGGAAGCAGTGCCGAGCGGTCAAGGTACAATGGCAGCTGTTTTAGGATTAGATGATGAAACCATTCATGAGATTACGAAAACTGTAAATGAAGCTGGCGAAACAGTTAATGTCGCCAATTATAATTGCCCTGGTCAAACGGTTATTTCCGGAACGGTATCCGGTGTTAATGAAGCAATCGAAAAGTTAAAAGAAGCTGGTGCAAAACGCGCGTTACCATTAAATGTGAGTGGACCGTTTCATTCAGATTTAATGCGACCAGCTAGTGATCAATTTAGAGCAATCTTAGATGAAATTTCAATTCAGTCGGCTGCTATTCCTGTTTATGCTAATGTGACAGCAGAACCGACACAAGATGAACAAACCATACGTTCTCTTTTAATAGAACAATTATATTCCCCTGTGAAATTCAAACAAACACTTGAAAACATGGTCGAACAAGACGTTGATGCTTTTGTAGAAATAGGACACGGTAAAGTGTTAGCCGGTCTGGTGAAAAAAGTGCATCGACGGGCTACAATTTATAATATTCAAGACGTTGAGCAATTGAACGCGTTTATTGCTGACTTAAAGGAGGAATCATAATGCTAGAGGGTCAAACAGCGCTTGTAACAGGTGCCTCACGTGGTATTGGTCGAGCGATTGCTTTGGAATTAGCCAAAAATGGTGCTAATGTTGTCGTTAACTATGCTGGTAATCAAGCGAGAGCCGATGAAGTCGTTGAAGAGATTAAAGAATTTGGACAAGAAGCGATAGCATATCAAGCAAATGTTTCAAGTTCTGAAGAAGTTACCGCCATGATCAAACAAACAGTGGATCAATTTGGTTCTGTCGATATCTTGGTGAATAATGCAGGAATAACAAGAGATAATTTGTTAATGCGTATGAAAGAAGAAGAATTTGACGAAGTTATTGACACGAATCTTAAAGGTGTGTTCAATTGTATTAAAGGCGTGACACGTCAAATGATGAAGCAACGTGGCGGTAAGATTGTTAATGTTGCTTCAATTGTTGGTGTCATGGGTAACCCTGGACAAGTCAATTATGTAGCAGCCAAATCCGGTGTGATTGGTATGACAAAATCAGTTGCAAAAGAATTAGCGGCGCGGGATGTTAATGTTAATGCTGTTGCTCCTGGCTTTATTGCAACAGATATGACTGAGGATTTAACAGACGATCAGAAGCAACAAATGTATGATATGATTCCGCTTAATCGTCTAGGTGATCCGGAAGATGTCGCTCGCGTTGTTCGCTTTTTAGCTTCTGATGATGCGAAGTACATGACTGGCCAGACCTTACATGTTGATGGTGGTATGGTCATGTAATAGTAAAGTTATTATGGTTCTTTGAAGGGAGGTGAACGACATGGCAGACGTATTTGATCGTGTCAAAAAAATCATCGTTGAACGTTTAGACGTAGACGAGTCAAAGGTAACTGAAAATGCTTCATTTAAAGATGACTTAGAAGCAGACTCATTAGACGTTGTTGAGCTTGTAATGGAGCTTGAAGATGAGTTTGATTTAGAAATTTCCGATGAAGATGCAGAAAAAATTAATACAGTAGGTGATGCTGTTAATTACATAAACAGCAGTCAGTAACTGAGAAAGTAGAGGATGGCTCATGATGTCATCCTCATTTTCTATTAGAAAAGGTGACAGTATGGATATTAAACAATTTCAAGAACGTTTTAATCTTTATTTTGAAAATGAATCATTATTAAAACAAGCTTTTATGCATACATCATATGTTAATGAGCATCGAGATCAATCATTAGAAGATAATGAACGTTTAGAATTTTTAGGTGATGCTGTATTAGAATTAGCCGTTTCACAATATTTATTTAGACAATACCCTCACATGAGTGAAGGAGAATTGACTAAATTTCGTGCAAATATCGTTTGCGAACCATCGCTTGAACAATTTAATCGACAATTATCTTTAGGGCAATATTTATTACTTGGGAAAGGTGAAGAGGTATCTGGTGGCAGAGAACGTTCGGCTATCTTAGCAGATGCTTTTGAAGCTTTAATGGGTGCGATTTATTTAGACCAAGGCTTTACATCAGCTTTAGCATTTTTAGAAGAAAATATTTTCCCAAGTATTGAACCTGGTGCTTTTTCGCATGTGATGGATTATAAAAGCAAGCTACAAGAGAAAATGCAGAAGAAAGGCCAAAATGTCTCGTATCAGATAATTGATGAGCAAGGACCTGATCATGATCGTGAATTTATTGCAGGTGTTTTCTTAAATCATAATCAAATTGGTGAGGGACGCGGTCGTTCGAAAAAAGAAGCAGAACAAGAAGCGGCGAAAGAAGCATTACAACAAACAGACTAATGATCGAAAAATGACCAACCTACAATAGGCTGGTCATTTTTTACTTACGATATTTACTTAGTTCATTAATAATAGCATTGATTTCTGCAACGCTTACTTGTCCTTGAGCTTTAACCATGTCGTAAATGTCCTTAATATCATAGTAATGATCAAGATCATAATCGCCTGGTTTTAATAGGGCAGCATTTAACACCTGTAGTTCTTGAGCTAAGTCTTCAATGATGTATGTTAGGTTTTCTTCTGTTGGTTCGTTTAAATTCATAAAATCACTTCTCCTATTCGTTGTATTGAGCCTTCTGTGAGCTCTTCATTTATGATAAAATGTAAAGGTTGACAATCATAGCGTATCAGATATAAAACAACTCTAAATTATAACAGAACATAGATATTAATTAACGTATACATAAATTAAAGTGTAGCATGAAATGAGTAGGTGTATAAAGTCATGTTTCTAAAAAAACTTGAAACAGTCGGATTTAAATCATTTGCGGAACGTGTATCAGTCGATTTTGTTCCAGGAGTGACAGCAGTTGTTGGTCCCAATGGAAGTGGCAAATCGAATATTACTGATGCCATCCGTTGGGTATTAGGTGAACAATCTGCTAAATCCCTACGTGGCTCGAAAATGGAAGATGTCATTTTTTCGGGTAGCGATACTCGAAAAGGGCTAAACGTTGCAGATGTAACACTTGTTTTAGATAACCATGATCATCAATTACCAATTGATTATGATGAAGTAGCGGTCACAAGACGTGTTTACCGTTCAGGTGATAGTGAATACTTATTAAACAAACAACCTTGTCGCTTAAAAGATATTACAGATTTATTTATGGATTCTGGCTTAGGGAAGGAAGCCTTTTCAATCATTAGCCAAGGAAAAGTCGAAGAAATTCTATCCTCTAAATCAGAAGAACGTCGTAGTATTTTTGAAGAAGCAGCAGGTGTATTGAAATATAAAAAACGTAAATTAAACGCCCAAAAGAAACTCGATGAAACAGAAGATAATTTAAGTCGTGTTGAAGATATCATTCATGAAATCGAAGGTCAGCTAGAACCACTTCAAGAGCAGGCTGATATCGCAAGAGAATACATGACTAAGCGTGATGAGTTAGAACAAGTTGAAGTTTCATTACTTGTAGCAGAAATAGAAATCATTCATCAAGATTGGGAACAATTATTAAATTCTATTGAACAACTTAAATCGGCATTGACTGAAGAAAAAACGGTGATTCAACAGGATGAAGCAAACTTAGAAGACAAGACCAATACCATTAATCACTTAGAACAACAAATTAACAAGTTACAAGATGAGAAACTGTCTTTAACACAAGAGATTGAACAACTTGAAGGACAGAAGAATGTTTTAGTTGAACGGCTTAAGCATTATGACGAAAGTAAGGAAAAGCTCGAGCAATCCATTGAATCACATCAAAATCAAATCGATCAACTTCAACTTGATTTTGACGATTATCAATCTAGGCTTAATGTACTGAAATCATCACGTCAAGAAACAAAAGATCAAATCAATGAACTTAAGCGAGCTATGGCGTCTGGAGATGAAAACATCGAAGACACCATCGAGCAACTGAAAGCTGAATATATTGATCTTTTGAATGAACAAGCAGCTAATCGAAATGAGAAACATTCCATTGATAAGCAATTAGAACAGTTAGAAGCACGAAAAGAACGGTTAGACACGCGTTTCAATGAAATGTTAAATGAACGTGAACAACTTGAAAGAACTTTAGCAGAAAACGAACAAAAAGAAACAGAGTTAAATAAGGAATTGCAAACGAAACGTGATATTTTCGAGGATCAAAAATCTAAACGTGATGCTTTACAAGAAGAGATTCAAGCTGATGACGATAAACTTAACCAAGCCTATCGAATGATCGAACAATTACGTTCGAAAAAAGATATGTTAGAAGATATGAAAGAATCGTATAGTGGATTTTATTACGGGGTTAAATCGATTTTACAAGCGAAAGAAAAAGGGAAGTTGTCAGGAGTTCATGGTGCAGTTGCCCAATTAATCGATGTTGATCAGAATTATGTGACAGCCCTTGAGACAGCTTTAGGTGGACAAGCGCAGCATATTGTTGTTGAAAACGATAAAAATGCTCGTGATGCGATCCACTTTTTAAAACAAGCTAAAAGCGGTCGCGCAACGTTACTCCCATTAACGACTATGAAATCACGTTGGGTAGGTGACCAGGTCTATAATACTGTAAAGAAGTTAGACGGCTTTATTGGTGTGGCTTCAGAACTTGTGACAGTAGAGGAAACCTATCGTTCGATCGCAGATAATTTATTAGGTAATATAATCGTGGCTGAAACACTTAAAGATGCTAATGCCATGGCTAAAGCTATTAATCATCGGTATCGACTGGTGACTTTAGAAGGCGACGTCGTCAATCCAGGTGGTTCAATGAGCGGTGGTGCTAAGAAGCAAAATCAACAAGCTTCGTTATTCACCCGTGAGCGAGAATTAGAAGATGTACAGACGAAGTTAGAACAATATGAAACCAAAACAGAACAATTTAAATCAGGATTATCATCTAAACGTCAACAATTAGAGACGATCAAACAAGAATGTCTTGATGCTGAACAACAATGTGACACTTTGAATCAATCTTTACAAGAAGTCGAACAAGCTAAACAATCGAACCGTATCCAGTTAGATCATATTAACAACCAATTAGAAGTGTATGATCAAGAAACGAAACAATATGAAGATGATAAAAATCAATTTCAGACACAGTTGAAGCAATTAAATGAAACACTTTCAAATCAAGATGAACAAGCAGCAACATTAAAACAGCGAATTGATGATTTAACTGAGAATCAATCTTCTTATAAGGCTGAGCAAGACGAGCAGCAAGATCAACTTAATCATTTGCAAATTAAACTAGCTGAACAAGATAGTGATGTCCGTAACCAAGAAGAGCGCTTGGAGCAATTAAAAGGATCTTTAGAAGAAGAAAAACAACAAAAAGAACAATTGGAACAAGAATTAAATGAATTACAAACATCACATGAAAAAGCTGAAACGGTCGAAGGTTTATCGGACTCATTAAGTAACCATCGTGAACGCTTAGTCAATGTTAATACACAATTAGATGATGCCAAAGAGCAACGTGAGCAGCAACGTCAGTTGAAAGATGACCTAGAACGTGAGGTAAAAGAAAAAAATCGTTTATACGATGAGAAAAGTCAACAATTACAGAAACAAGAAGTTCAGGCTAATCGTTTAGATGTTGAACTTGAAAATCGTCTGCAACAATTGCAAGATGAATATGCTATGACATTTGAACGGGCGAAGTCAGAATATGGACCATCAGATGATATTGAAGAGGCAAAACAATCGGTACAGACGATTAAACAAGATATTAAAGCCTTAGGTCACGTTAATCTTGGTGCGATAGAAGAATATGATCGCATTCAGGAACGTTATACGTTCTTGACTGATCAACGTAATGATTTACTAGAAGCTAAAGAGACTCTAAATGGCATCATTGGTGAGATGGACGAAGAAATGGTGCGGAAGTTTAGCGAAACATTTAGCCAAATTCAAGAACAGTTCACTAAAGTATTTAAGTCTTTATTTGGTGGTGGACATGCTGAACTGAAACTAACAGATCCGGATAATTTATTAGAAACGGGTGTCGATATCATTGCCCAACCACCAGGCAAGAAGCTACAACAGCTTGGCCTCTTATCAGGTGGAGAAAGGGCTCTTACCGCAATTGCATTATTATTTGCGATCTTACGCGTTAGACCCGTTCCGTTCTGTGTACTAGATGAAGTTGAAGCTGCTTTAGATGAAGCAAATGTTATTCGTTTTGCTCAATATCTAAAAGAATTTTCCGCACAAACACAATTTATCGTAATTACACACCGTAAAGGGACAATGGAGTATGCCGATGTTCTTTATGGCGTCACGATGCAAGAGTCAGGTGTATCAAAGATGGTTTCAGTTAAATTGGAAGAGACTGAAGAGATGATATATAATTAGAGTGTAATGGGTGTAGTAGAAAGGAAGGTACGATGAGTTTCTTTAAAAAATTAAAAGATAAAGTAAGCAAGCAAACAGAAGAAGTGACTGATAAATTTAAAGATGGTTTAAGCAAGACACGAGACTCATTTACGACTAAAGTTAATGACCTAGTGGCGCGTTATCGTCAAGTTGATGAGGAATTCTTTGAAGAACTAGAAGAAATTCTAATTTCAGCAGATGTTGGCGTTAATACAGTCATGGAGTTTATTGAAGAATTAGAGATGGAAGTAAAACGTCGTAATATAAAAGATACAGAGGAAGTAAAGGAAGTCATCTCTGAAAAGTTAGTCGAGATTTACTATGGTGACGATGATGAATCACTTGAAGCGTTGAATATTCAAGAAGGCGATTTAACCGTTATATTAGTTGTAGGTGTTAATGGCGTAGGTAAGACAACTTCAATTGGAAAGCTAGCTTACCAGTTACAACAAGAAGGGAAATCAGTGGTAATGGCTGCTGGTGATACATTCCGTGCTGGTGCGATTGACCAACTGGATATTTGGGGCCAACGTGCTGGCGTTAATGTCATTAAGCATAGCGAAGGAGCTGATCCTGCAGCTGTCATTTACGATGGCATTCAAGCAGCCAAGTCGCGAGGTGCAGACGTTTTACTTTGTGATACGGCTGGTCGTTTACAAAACAAAGTGAATCTAATGAAAGAATTGTCTAAAGTTCATAAAGTAATCGAGCGAGAAATCCCTGATGCTCCACACGAGACATTACTCGTGTTAGACGCGACAACGGGTCAAAATGCTTTAAGTCAAGCTAAAACGTTTAAAGAAGCGACAGATGTATCTGGTATCGTTCTAACGAAATTGGATGGTACAGCACGAGGTGGTATTGTGTTAGCTATTCGAAATGAACTGAATATACCTGTCAAATATGTGGGTCTAGGCGAGCAAATTACTGATTTACAACCGTTTAATGCTCATCAATTTGTTTATGGTTTATTTGGTGATCTGATGACACGTGTTGAAAATGATGAAGATGATTCGGATGACAAAAATAACTGAGGAGTGTCATCATGTTAGAGAAAACAACACGCATGAATTATTTATTTGACTTCTATCAGAAGTTATTAACAGAGAAACAACGCAATTATATGGAATTATATTATTTAGAAGATTATTCGCTAGGTGAAATTTCCGAAACTTATCATGTCAGTAGACAAGCTGTATATGATAACATAAGACGTACAGAACTCATGCTTGAAGAGTATGAAGACCATCTCGGTTTATATCGTTATTTTGAAAAGCGACATGAACTGATTCAAGCGATGAAACAAAAATTATCTCATCAGAAATATGATGATATTCAAGCACTACTAGAACAATTGGAAAACCTAGACTAGGGGGTCAGCCATATGGCATTCGAAGGATTATCCGAACGTCTGCAAGAAACGATGAAGAAGATTACAGGTAAAGGTAAAGTTAGTGAGGCAGACGTTAAAGAAATGACACGTGAAGTCCGTTTGGCATTACTTGAAGCGGACGTTAACTATAAAGTTGTAAAAGATTTAATTAAACGAATTAAAGAACGAGCTGTAGGCCAAGAAGTAATGGAAAGCTTAACGCCTGGTCAACAAGTTATTAAAGTGGTTCGTGACGAACTGACTGAACTTATGGGCGGTGAACAAAGTAAAATTGCGGTGGCTAATAAACCACCGACCGTTATTATGATGGTTGGTTTGCAAGGTGCCGGTAAAACGACGACGACAGGTAAATTAGCGAATCATTTGCGTAAAAATTCTAATCGTAACCCCCTACTTGTTGCTGCAGACGTCTATCGACCAGCAGCGGTTGATCAGCTCGAAACGCTCGGTGAACAACTTGATTTACCTGTTTATTCAAAAGGAACAGAAGCAAATCCAGTAGATATTGCTAATGAAGCGATTGAGAAGGCGAAGGCTGAGCATCATGATTATGTCATCATTGATACAGCAGGTCGTTTGCACGTAGATGAAGATCTAATGGATGAATTACAACAAGTTAAGACAAATATGAATCCTGATGAAATCTTCTTAGTGGTGGATTCAATGACGGGTCAGGACGCCGTCAATGTTGCTGAGAGCTTTGATAGTCAGCTCGACATAAGTGGTGTCATCTTGACGAAACTTGACGGGGATACGCGTGGTGGTGCTGCGCTTTCTATTCGTTCTGTCACTGGTAAGCCAATCAAATTCGCTGGTATGGGCGAGAAGTTAGATCAGCTTGAGCCTTTCCATCCTGATCGTATGGCTTCACGAATTTTAGGGATGGGTGATGTCTTCAGCCTGATCGAAAAGGCTGAGTCAGAAGTCGATGAGAAGAAAGCGAAAGAAATGCAGAATAAAATGAAATCTGCATCATTTACATTTGAAGACTTCTTAGAACAAATGGAACAAGTGAAAAATATGGGACCACTTGATGAATTAGTTAATATGATGCCTGGCGCGAACAAAATGAAAGGCATGAAGAACATGCAGGTGGATGATAAACAATTATCCCATATTGAAGCGATTATCCAATCGATGACTAAAAAAGAACGTGTTGAACCTAGTATTATTAATGCTAGCCGTAAAAAACGGATTGCTCAAGGTTCTGGAACGTCAGTTGCTCAAGTGAATCGCTTGTTAAAGCAATTTGAAGAAATGAAGAAGATGATGAAACAAATGACGAGTTCTAAAAAAGGTAAAAAAGGCGGCATGAACCTGCCGTTTATGTAAAATATAAACACCACTGTATCGCAGAATGACATAAGCGATAGAGTGGTGTTTGTTTTTAGAAGTTGCCTTAAATTAAGTGCACTTCGAAGCTAACATTTTCTGGATGTCGTAGATGCTGTGATCCTTCTTGAATTGTTTACTAATGGTTGGCTGTGCACCGCTGGAAATCCAGATTTTAAGTTCGGCATCAAGGTCGAAGGTACCCGCCGTTTCAATGCTAAAATGTGAGATGCTGTTATAAGGGACGGAATGATAATCTGTCTTTTTACCTGTCATCCCTTGTTTATCTACCATAATTAGTCGGCGATCTGTAAAAACGATTAAATCACGAACCAATTTAAAGGCCACATCAACGTTTTCGTTATCAATTAATAAGTCACTTAATTCTTCTTCGACTTCTTCTGCTTTTGCGGTTGAAGCATTACCCATTAATCCATCAAATAATCCCATCTAGAATCCTCCTTGAATTCAGCTTACACTGTTTATAATTAGACAAACATAGCAGAATTCCTGCTAATATAGTATGCTTATTTAAATAGAAATAATAAAGATTTTTAATATGTCATGCAAAAATACTTTACACGCTTTGAACTGTCTGCTACAATCTGTACTTGTGATAAGATATTTAATGGAGGTGTAAGACATGGCAACTAAAATTCGTCTAAAACGTATGGGTTCTAAACGTAATCCGTTTTATCGTGTCGTTGTTGCAGATTCACGCGCGCCACGTGATGGTCGTATCATCGAGCAAATTGGCACATATAATCCAGTATCAGAAACACCAGAGGTTTCAATCAATGAAGAGAAAGCACTTGACTGGATGACTAAAGGTGCTCAACCAAGCGATACAGTACGTAACTTGTTCTCAGAGAAGGGCATCATGAAGAAGTTTCACGAGTCAAAAAATAACGGATAAGGATTTGTGATATCATGAAACCCTTAATTGAAACGATTGTGACACCGTTAGTTGATCATCCTGAACAGATTCATGTTAATGTTGAGGAATCGGATGAAAAAATCCGTTATCACTTAACCGTTCATGAAGATGACGTTGGGAAAGTGATTGGCAAAAACGGTCGTATCGCAAAAGCGGTTCGTACAGTGGTTCATGCCGCTAATTCGGACACGCATAAAAAGGTTTATGTTGATATTATGTAAAAGGGGGAGAGGGTTTCAAAACCTTTCCCTTTTTTTGCATTCCCAAGAATTAAAGTCACAAACTACAGGTGATCTTCATGAAAATTATCCGTCAAACCAAAGTGAAGCAAGTATTAACTGAGACGAGTAAAGAAAAATTGCAATATCATTTTGAAAATGAAATTTCTGCAAAACGGAAAGAAATTGATCAACTCGTGTTTGAAAAGAAAAAACTTCTTAAACAACAATTTGATCCTCAAAAAGTTGAAGAAAAATTTGCTAAAGAAGAGTTGAAACGCCAACAGTCAATCGAGTGGTATGAATTTCAACTTGAACAATTAAATCAATTACCATTGGGCAGTGAAATGACCGAGCGTGAAGTAGAAGAAATCGTTGAGGTTTCAATTGGTGATAACTGGGATGAACTGATGGGTAATCGAGAGATCGTCGTTCAAGATGGAAAAATTGTTAAAATAAATAGGTGATATACATGGACCAAGATTATTTAAAAGTAGGAACGATTGTTAATACACATGGTGTTCAAGGTGAAGTTCGTGTCATGTCGGTGACAGATTTTAATGAACGTTACGAACCTGGAAATCGACTTTTCATGGAGTGGAATAATCAGATGGTAGAGGTTATTGTACAGTCTCATCGGGCACACAAGCAGTTTGACCTTCTAACATTAGAAGGTTATGACACCATGGAGTCTGTTGAACCATTAAAACAAACAACACTTTATGTTAGTACTGAAGATCTACATGAATTGGATGACGATGAATTCTATTATTTCGAAATTATCGGTTGTGACGTTTATTTCACAACTGGGGAACACCTTGGTCGGATAAAAGAAGTGATGCAACCTGGCGCAAATGATGTGTGGGTAGTTGATCGTCCTGAGCCTGGTGCAAAGGATGCACTCATACCATTTATTGATGATATCGTAAAAGATATAGACATTGAAAATGGGCTGATTACGATTGAATACATGGAAGGATTACTCCCATGATGAAATTGGACATATTAACATTATTTCCTGAGATGTTCCAAGGTGTTTTTGAATCATCTATTTTGAAGAAGGCAAAGGATAAAGGTGCCTATGACTATAACCTGATTGATTTTCGGCCCTATACGACGAATAAACATAACAAAGTAGATGATTACCCATATGGTGGCGGTGCTGGTATGGTGCTTACGCCACAACCGATTTTTGATGCTGTTGAAGATTTACAAAAGCAACGTGAATCTAAACCGAGGGTTGTTTTACTTTGTCCTCAAGGTGAACCTTATACTCAACAAAAAGCTGAAGAATTAGCAGAGGAAGAGCATTTGATTATGATCTGCGGTCATTATGAGGGTTACGATGAACGAATTCGTACTAAATTAGCAACAGATGAAATATCAATTGGTGATTATGTATTAACTGGCGGTGAACTGGGGGCTATGGTGGTGGCCGATAGCGTGATTCGGTTGTTACCAGAAGTATTAGGAAACAAAGAATCTGCAGAACAGGATTCGTTTTCTACGCCATGGTTAGAACATCCTCACTACACACGACCACAGAATTTTCGTGGTCATCAAGTACCAGAAGTTTTGTTATCAGGTAATCATCAAAAAATTGATGATTGGCGAGAATATGAATCAATGAAACGAACCTATGAAAGAAGACCTGATCTGATTGATGAATCACAATTAACTGAGCGAGAAATAATGCTATTAAATCAAATAAAAAACGAGCTAGGTATTGAAACAGATTAAGGTGTATGATATATTATTCTAGTGCTTAAGTCTTCTTAAGTCGATAACGATGTTCCGCTACTTGGATAAGTAAGAGCATTAGTTGGAAGGAGTGAACGAATATGCAACAGATTTTAGAACAGGTCGTACAAGACCAACTACGTACAGACGTACCTGAATTCCGTGCTGGTGACTCAGTTAAAGTACACGTTAAAGTTGTCGAGGGTAACCGCGAACGTATTCAGGTGTTTGAAGGTGTTGTCATCAAACGTCGTGGTGGTGGAATCAACGAATCGTTTACAGTGCGTAAGATTTCTTACGGTGTAGGCGTTGAGCGTACATTCCCAATCCATTCACCTCGTGTTGACAAAATTGAAGTTTCTCGTCGTGGTCGCGTACGTCGTGCGAAGCTTTATTACCTACGTAATCTACGTGGTAAAGCAGCGCGTATCCCAGAAAGACGATAGGTATAAGAAGAAACAAAAAGAGCTTGGCGCTTACGTCGTCAAGCTCTATTTTTTTACGACAAATTTAAAGACAACCTGACGCGTAAAGGGTATACTAAGTATAAAATTAATCAATGAGGTGATGGTATGGCGATTCAATGGTTTCCAGGACATATGGCAAAGGCGAAACGGGAAGTAGAAGAACAACTGTCACTCGTAGACCTTGTAATTGAATTAGTTGATGCCCGTGTACCATATTCAAGTCAAAATCCAATGCTTCAAGATGTCATTCAAGAGAAACAAAAATTGATATTATTGATGAAAAAAGATTTGGCTGATCAAGAGCTAACAACAAGCTGGATTAATCATTTTCAAGAACAAGGGCACTATGCACTCGCTGTTGATGTTAATAACCAAGATGATATCAAACAAATTGTGAAGCAAACCAAACAAATTAGTGAACACATTAATGAAAGAAGACGTAATAAAGGGATTAATCCCCGTTCATTACGAGCTATGATCATCGGGATTCCTAATGTTGGTAAATCAACCCTTATTAACCGCTTGGCCAGTAAAAAGCAAGCTCAAACAGGAGATAAACCAGGTGTTACTAAGAAACAACAATGGATTAAAATTCAAGGTGAATTCGAATTATTAGATACTCCAGGAATTCTATGGCCAAAGTTTGAAGAACAAGAGGTAGGCTATAAATTAGCGGCCATTGGTACGATCAAAGATCAAATTTTGTATTTAGATGATATTGCGGTCTATATTTTAAATACAATGAAAGAGCATTATCCTGACGCATTAACTCAACGTTACCCAAACCTGAATCTACAAAGTGAAGATATAGTTGAATGGTTTGATGCAATTGGCAAAAAACGTGGTTGCTTAATGTCAGGTGGGAATATTGATTATGATCAAGTGGCAGATGTCATTATTAAAGACTTACGACAAGGTCATTTAGGTCCTATAACTTTTGACCATATTTAAACTTATAATTTATTGAAATATGTCGATATAGAAATAAAGGAGACGATTGTGGTGGATGTGAGTCAACTAACCATTCGTCATATTAAGACGATGGTTGAATCAGATGAGGTAACAAGTGAACAATTAGCCTTATTAAGGGAAGATACACGCTCGGGTGTACAGAAACTAATCAATCAATATGATAAACGGATTGAAAAGCAAGAACAATTAAAGGTTAAGTTCGAGAAGATGAAGGAATTCGAAGATACACAGTATCAAAATGGTTACCGGTTTATAGCAGGTGTTGATGAAGTGGGACGAGGGCCACTAGCTGGTCCAGTAGTAGCCGCTTCTGTCATCTTAGATCCGTTTGATTCCTCACTAATCGGAATTGATGATTCAAAACAACTTTCTGAACCAAAACGAAAGCAATATTATGAAGCAATTATGGATAATGCGATTGCTGTTGGAATCGGTATAGTCAATGCAAATAGAATTGATCAAATTAATATCTATCATGCAGCAAAACAAGCTATGACAGAAGCAATTAATGATATGAGTCAAGAGCCTGATTATTGCCTGTTAGATGCGATGACACTTGAGGAATTGTCGTGCCCGCAGCAATCACTTGTGAAAGGTGATCAAAGAAGCATATCGATTGCTGCTGCAAGTGTTATAGCCAAAGTGACACGTGACAACATGATGGTAGAAGCAGCTCATACATATCCTGATTTTGAATTTAACCGTAATATGGGATATGGAACATCTAATCATTTACAAGCATTATCTGAACACGGACCCACACCACTTCACCGACGATCATTTAATCCGGTAACGTCATATGTATAAACTTTGACGTTTAATAATGAAAAATATAAGGCGTGAATATTAATGGCTGAAGTAAATAAAGTGTTTCAATCGATTCGAACGGGACAGGCAAATTCAAACCAGGTCAATTTACGTGAAGGTCAAGTTGTGTCTGGACGTGTGATGAAGTTTTTCCCAGATAATAAAGCAGCCGTTCAATTAGGGCAGCAACAAGTAGTCGCTCAATTAAATGCTAATTTACAGTCCAATCAAAACTATTTATTACAAGTGAATCGCACAAATCCTAATCTTCACTTACAAGTGGTCAGTGAAGAACCGGTTCGTTCACCCATGGATGCTGCTAGAACATTATTAAGCGCAAGTCATCAGCAAGCAGGTCGGCAAGAAACCACAATGCTTGCACAAATGTTAAGGGAACAACTTCCTGTCAGCCAGCAAAATGTAGGAACATTATTATCTTTAGCCCGAAGTGATAGTCATGATGCCCAAACGGTATTACGTGAAATGCTCACCAGACAGTTCCCCTTAACTGAACAGACTTTTAAAGCGGTGGATCAGCGAATTAATAATCCTCTTTCTGTCCAACAAACATTGTCGCAAATGCAAGGTCAATTGGCCGGGTCTAGCCAATTGACGAATGCTCAAATGCAGTTAAGTTTATACATACAAGCACTTAGTGGCAACCAGATATCAAATCAACAAATGATGGCACAACTATCTCATCAAATTTTATCTGAAATCGGACGTGGATCTGAGACAACGTTTCAAATGATGCAAAAAGCTGGTGTCATTGGTCAGCAAACGACATTTGCTCAATGGTCTAGTACATGGTCTAATTGGGCTTTGAACAATCAGATCACATTTAATATCGATTCAAGTGGCGCAGCAACATCAACCAATTTGACCTTACCTTATAATTTAACGGCAGATCAAGTGCAATCCGGTTTTCAGCAGTTAGCGAACCAACAGTTACCAGGTGGGCTAAAAACACAGCAGTTAATGCAATCGTTTATGAATCAATTAAGTCAACTTCAACAGGCAGGAACAGAACGATTGAATTTCCTGCAAAATGTGACACAATTACCTGTCTTTAATCAAGTGCAATCGAATTTATCATCGACTAATCAACAAACAATGCAACAATTAGTTCAGTTTTTAAATAAAAATCAAGGCACACAGGCTCAGCAATTATTAAATAGTGATTCTGGTCAACAATTGATGCAGAACTTAAACCAATTGTTAGGGAATCAATTAACCTCAGAACAAAGTCGTGGGCTTCAAATCTGGCAAAATGTCATGCAATCATCACAACCAACTAATATGCAACAAATGATGCATCGGTTTCAAACATTTTTTAATATGACACAACAAGATCATCAAGCCACCAATCGAATGCAACAAGCATTAGCCCAAGTACAAAACCAATTATCTCAACCTAATCAACAAATGCTTCAACAAGTTCTGCAAGCTGTTAATCAAAACCAACCCGCTCAAGTACAGCAACTACTAAGTAGTGAGAATGGACAGCAATTAATGCAACAACTAGCTCAATTTAATGCTCAGTCAATGACACAACAAGATGCGCGTGCTATGCAAGTTTTAAATAATATGATGCAGCAATTGTTGACTCAACCTCAACAATCCGCGTCAGTTAACCAAGTCATGCAACAGTTACAAGCTATGTTCAATCAGCAGGATATGGTACAAGCGCAAATGTTGCGTCAAGATTATCCAGGTATGGGTCAATTACTACAAGCAACTTTTGCGCAGACAGGACAAGAGTCATTCGGGCAAATGAATCAAGTTTTGCAAGCCATGCATCTATCTATGCAAGATACAGCGAAAGATTGGATGCAATTTTCTGCTCAGTTACCGAAGGAAATGTTAGGTTTGAATGAGGATTTATGGATGGACTTTGAAGGCCAACGCCAAGCGGATGGGTCCATTCACCCTCAGAACTGTCGTGTTATGTTTTACTTAGATTTACCGAATCTTGAACAAACAGTTTTAGATATGCGGGTTAAACAAGGTGAAGTTTCACTAGATATCTATCATGAGAATCCTAAAGAGTTGGAACCTTTAGTTAATGGATTGACTGAAACACTTAAATTGAATTTAAGAGATAAACAGTATGAACTCAATCAAATACAAGTAAAACCGATCGAAAAACAGCTACAAAATCCAGATATTCAACAAGAAGAATCTGTTGAGTCGTCTTATAAAGGGGTGGATTTTCGCGTATGACTGAAAATTATAAACGCAAGGAAGCTATGGCATTAAGCTATAATGAAGCGTCAGACGATGCACCAGAGATCGTTGCTAAAGGTAAAGGGTTAGTAGCTGATGAAATATTGGAACGCGCAACAGATCATGATGTTCCTGTATACGAAGATCCAGCGCTCATGAATTTAATGAGTGAACTTAATATAAATGAGAAAATTCCAGAAGATTTATACCAAGCTGTTGCCGAAGTATTTGTATTCATTTATCAATTAGACAAAAAATACTAAAAAACCATATAAAAATGTGACAGATTCTTTTGATTACGACACAATTCATGTATAATGATAGAAGTGTGGTTTTAATTAATTAAGTATATTGTAGTGACTTTTGATGGGAGGATGTAACATGAACATTCATGAGTACCAAGCGAAGGAAATTTTCCGTTCTTACAACGTGGCAGTACCTAATAGCAAAGTTGCTTTTTCAGTTGATGAAGCTGTTGAAGCGGCTAAAGAGTTAGGTTCAGATGTTACTGTTGTAAAGGCACAAATTCACGCTGGTGGACGTGGGAAAGCAGGCGGTGTAAAAATCGCTAAAAGCTTAGATGACGTTCGTGAACACGCGAATGAAATTTTAGGTAGTACATTAGTAACTCACCAAACTGGCCCTGAGGGTAAAGAAGTTAATCGGTTACTAATCGAAGAAGGCTGTGACATTCAAAACGAATATTATATCGGTGTTGTCATGGACCGTGCAACCTCTAGTGTTGTTATGATGGGCTCAGAAGAAGGCGGTACTGAGATTGAAGAAGTAGCGGCTGAGACACCTGAAAAAATCTTTAAAGAGGTAATCGATCCAGTGACAGGACTTATGCCTTATCAGGCACGTCGTTTAGCGTTTAATATTAATATTCCTGAAGAGTACTTAGGCAAAGCGGTTAAGTTCATGATGAGCTTGTATGACGTATTTGTTCAAAAGGACTGTTCAGTAGCAGAAATTAACCCACTTGTAACAACAGGTGATGGTGAGGTTCTTGCACTTGATGCGAAATTAAACTTTGATGACAACGCATTATTCCGTCAAAAAGACGTTGTTGATTATCGTGACTTAGATGAAGAAGATGATAAAGAAATTGAAGCATCTAAACATGACTTAAGTTATATTGCCCTAGATGGTAATATCGGTTGTATGGTTAACGGTGCCGGTCTTGCAATGGCAACCATGGACATCATTAAACACCATGGCGGCGAACCAGCTAACTTCTTAGATGTTGGCGGTGGTGCTTCAGCTGAAAAAGTAACAGAAGCATTTAAGATCATTTTGTCCGATGACAACGTTAAAGGCATCCTCGTTAATATCTTCGGTGGTATTATGAAGTGTGACGTGCTTGCTGAAGGTGTTGTTGAAGCTACGAAACAAATCGGCTTAGAGATTCCGTTGGTCGTTCGTTTAGAAGGTACAAACGTAGAACAAGGTAAGAAGATTCTAGACGAATCAGGCTTAAATATCACGTCTGCTAATTCAATGGCCGACGGTGCTGAGAAGATTGTATCTCTAGTAAAATAAGAAAGGACGGACGAAAATGAGCGTTTTTATTAATAAAGACACAAAAGTAATTGTTCAGGGTATTACAGGTGGAACAGCCCTTTTCCACACGAAACAAATGCTTGATTACGGTACGCAAATCGTCGGAGGTGTTACACCGAAAAAAGGTGGCACTGAAGTAGAAGGTGTACCTGTATTCAATACAGTAGATTCAGCAGTTGAAGAAACAGGTGCGAACGCGTCTGTTGTATACGTACCTGCTCCGTTTGCGGCTGACGCAATCATGGAAGCGGTTGATGCTGAACTTGATCTAGTTATTTGTATTACGGAACATATTCCGGTACAAGACATGGTTAAGGTGAAGCGTTATATGGAAGGGAAGAAAACGCGCTTAGTAGGACCAAACTGCCCTGGTGTAATCACACCAGAAGAATGTAAGATTGGTATTATGCCTGGTTACATCCATAAAAAAGGTCACATCGGTGTTGTATCCCGTTCAGGTACATTAACGTATGAAGCGGTTCATCAATTATCTGAAAATGGCTTTGGTCAATCAACAGCTGTTGGTATTGGTGGCGACCCAGTGAATGGTACAGATTTCATCGATACACTTAAAGCTTTCAATGAAGATCCTGACACAGAAGCTGTAATTATGATTGGTGAAATCGGCGGTACAGCTGAAGAAGAAGCAGCAGAGTGGATCAAAGCTAATATGGACAAGCCTGTTGTAGGCTTCATCGGTGGTGCAACTGCTCCTCCAGGAAAACGTATGGGTCACGCAGGTGCGATTATCTCAGGTGGTAAAGGTACTGCTGAAGAGAAAATTCGTGTTATGAATGATTGTGGCATTAGTGTTGCGTCAACTCCAGCTGTCATTGGCGAAACAATGATTGAAACATTAAAGGAAAACAATCTTTATGACAAGTGTAAAACTCATTAATATGTAATAACGAGTTGGGCGCATGATCGTGTTGCCCAACTCGATTTTTATCCATAGGTTAGGAGTGTTGTTATGTGACTAAAAAACAAACGTTTTTACTTTATCTTATTTTACAAACCCGCTTCGTTAAAAGGCAAAACCTATCACGCTATCTCCTCGAAAACTATGAGCTTGATTTATTATTATTAGCTAACCCTAAAGAACTCTCACAACTATTGAGAATTTCTCATGATCATTCAACAAAATTACAACAATTAATCCACAGCGACCCCTTTAAGCGAAAGTTATGGCAAAAATTTTGCTCTGAGCCAGTTATTAGTTGGTTTGATCAAACATACCCCGAGTCACTTCGCCATATTCCAGACCCACCATTAATCTTATATTATCAAGGTGATCTCTCTTTATTAAACACTCCTAAATTAAGTGTTATTGGTTCACGAAAACCTTCCCAATATGCCGAGCGAAAGATTTCCTATATGCTTAAACCACTTTTAACCGAAACATGGTCAATTGTTAGTGGGATGGCAAAGGGCATAGATAGTTTGAGCCATCAATACGTATTGAATCAAAATGGTAATACGATTGCCATACTAGGATTTGGTTTTAATTATATGTATCCAGCATCACACCGTCCGTTATATGAACAAATTGCTAATAAGGGCTTAATCCTTTCAGAGTATCCCCCAGATACAAAACCCCAAAAATGGCATTTCCCTGAACGAAATCGTTTAATTAGTGGTTTATCTACTGCTACGTTGATTGTTGAAGCGACGGAGCGTAGTGGCACGATGATTACAGCAGACCAAGCTTTAGAACAAGGAAAAGAAGTATATGTTATCCCAGATAGCATCTTTTTACCGCAAGCACAAGGCTGCCATCATTTATTGAACGAGGGTGCTGTCCCCGTTACAACACCTGAACAACTTCATTCATATTTATCTTCAGGATCATGGATGAATGACAACCATCCACTTCCTCAAATTAAATGAGTATATTCCCCCGAAAAATTTAAAAAATGGCTCTATTAAAGTCCGTTGTTGTTATTGTGATCCGCTTTCGGTGGACGCTTTCCGCAGGCACGGCTCGAGCCTCCTCGGCCACTAAAGGAACTTCGGCTAAGTTCCGGACGTCAATCACAAACGCCGAAGTGACCCACATCCTGTGGACCTCTGGGGGTCTCGAGACACGTGCTGTTCCCGTAACGGCCTGGACGGCCTAATGTCAACGTTGGTCACAGGACGTGACCGAACTTAGTCGATCAGGAGTCGCCACCTTCGCTTCTCACAATTCAACAACTCAGTGCTACACCATTTTAAAAAAAACACTAATCTTTAAAAGAGCCTAAAAATTAAATGATAATCGTGTTATTCGACAGTGATTTAATTGTCATTGTCGAACATTTTTTCGTTTAACCGTTTGACAAATGCATAGAAGTTATTTAATAATGAATGAGATTATAATGCAAGGTGAATTTGTAGAACAAGCGATTAATGCAAATACCATTTTGACAACTATAATATGACGTAAACACACGAAATCACCTCGTAGGAGGCATCAAACATGTCAGATTATCTAGTTATTGTAGAATCGCCCGCAAAGGCCAAAACAATTGAACGTTATCTAGGCAAAAAATACAAAGTTAAAGCATCAATGGGACATGTCATCGATTTACCAAAAAGTAAGATGGGAGTCGATGTAGAAAATGATTATGATCCGAAATATATTACGATAAGAGGAAAAGGGCCAGTATTAGATGATTTAAAAAAGTCAGCTAAAAAAGCTAAAAAAGTTTATCTCGCAGCCGACCCTGACCGTGAAGGTGAAGCCATTGCATGGCATCTTGCCCACAGTTTAGGAATTGAAGAAGGCGCGAAATGTCGAGTCGTTTTTAATGAAATTACGAAAGAAGCCATTAAAGAATCGTTTAAAGAACCACGAGAGGTTGACATGGACTTAGTCAATGCTCAACAAGCTCGTCGAGTATTAGATCGTCTCGTCGGTTACAATATTAGTCCATTATTATGGAAGAAAATCAAAAAGGGATTAAGTGCAGGTCGTGTTCAATCTGTTGCCGTTAAACTGATTATTGATCGTGAGAATGAAATTAATAATTTTGTGCCAGAAGAATATTGGTCAATTACTTCAGAGTTTACTCACAAAAAGAAAAAATTCGAAGCCAAGTTCCATGGAATTGATGGTGAAAAAACAGATCTGAAAAATGAAGAAGATGTACAAAAAATATTGAACAGACTAGATGGAGAAACATTTGACGTTCAAAGCGTGAATAAACGTGAACGTAAACGAAATCCATCTTCACCTTTTACCACTTCCTCATTACAACAGGAAGCTTTCCGGAAATTGAATTTCAGAGCTAAAAAGACGATGATGATTGCTCAACAATTATACGAAGGTATAAATTTAGGTGGTAAAGATGGAACGACAGGTTTAATCACTTATATGCGTACAGACTCAACTCGTATATCTAATACAGCTAAAAATGAAGCTGCTGAATTAATCGAAGCGAAGTTTGGTCAGTCTCATTTAGGCAAACAAAAACAAGCTAAAAATGATGAACGCTCTCAAGATGCGCACGAAGCCATTAGACCGACGGCTATTCATAAAGAGCCAACAGCCATCAAGCCCAAGTTATCTAATGATCAATATAAGTTGTATAAATTAATTTGGGAACGGTTTGTGGCTAGTCAGATGGCACCAGCCGTGCTTGATACCGTGACAGCTCACCTTATGAATAACGGGGTAGAATTCCGCGCGACAGGATCTCAAGTTAAATTTAAAGGCTTTATGGAAGTTTATGTTGAAGGTCAAGATGATAAAAAGAAAGATGAGCAGAAAATGTTGCCGCCTTTAGAAGAAGGGGATCAAGTAACAGCGCAGGATATTACACCTAATCAGCACTTCACACAACCACCTCCACGCTATACGGAGGCTCGCTTAGTTCGCACGCTTGAAGAGAAAGGAATCGGACGACCATCAACCTATGCACCGACTTTAGATACTATTCAACGCAGAGGGTATGTCGCCTTAGATAATCGTCGCTTTGTTCCAACTGAGCTTGGAACGATCGTCATTGATTTATTAGAACAATATTTCCCTGAAATCATTAATGTTCAATTTACAGTAGATATGGAAAACAATTTAGATAGTGTAGAAGATGGCGAAAAAGAGTGGCGTAAAATCATTGATGACTTCTATCAAGATTTTGAAAAACGCTTAGAAAAGGCAGAAGAAGAAATCGAAAAAATTGAAGTTCGAGATGAACCTGCTGGTGAAAACTGTGAAAAATGTGGTCACGATATGGTTTATAAGATGGGACGATACGGTAAGTTCATGGCATGTTCGAACTTCCCTGATTGCCGCAATACTAAGCCAATCTTGAAAGAGATTGGTGTTGATTGTCCGCGTTGCGAAAAAGGTAGTATTGTAGAGCGCAAAAGTAAGAAAAATCGTACGTTTTACGGATGTGATCAGTATCCTGAGTGTGAGTTCATCTCTTGGGATAAACCGATTCAAAGACCGTGTCCAAAATGTGCCTCGTTAATGGTTGAAAAGAAACAAAAGAAAAGCACACAAGTTAAATGTACAGAATGTGATTATAGCGAAACTGAACAATCATAATATGAGGGGCTAACGTTATTCGTTAGCTCTTTTTTTGTATATTTTTAAAACAAATTGTGAAAGATGAAAATAGTTAAGTATTTTAAATTGACACACAATTTCACTTCGTTTAAAATTTGCTATTGGTGAGTAAGCTTCATAATTGAAATGACGGTGCTCAGCAAAAAGTGACAACAATGTGAAAATTGTTGTATTATTTTGAAAAGTTTGATAAAATTTTAAATGGTAAAGCTAAGGGGGAGGAGTCTTTGTGACGTCAGAAAAGCTATTGCATGATTTCAAACAATTTCTAGTGGTAGAACGTCATGCATCCTCATATACGGTTGATCAGTATATGACTGATTTAGATCAATTCTCTCGCTTTATCACGAAAGAACAGATTGATGGATTTTCTGAGATTAAACAGTCCGATCTTCGTATCTATTTAACGGAACTATACGAAGAAGGTCTTTCTCGAGTATCGGTTTCACGTAAATTATCAAGCCTGAGATCTTTTTATACATTTTTAGAGAAAGAAGGCTTTGTTAGTGTTAATCCGATCGAGTATGTTTCATCACCTAAGCGTGACCGGAAAATACCTCAATTTTTTTATGAGGAAGAATTAGCTAAATTGTTTGAAACTGAAGATGTAAGTACACCACTTGGTCAACGAAATCAAGCCATTGTCGAAATGCTCTATGCGACAGGTGTTCGTGTGAGTGAACTTGTTCAAATGAAACAAGACAATTTCGATTTTTCCTTAAAAACAGTTCTAGTACAAGGGAAGGGAAAGAAGCAGCGTTATGTTCCATTTGGAGCGTATGCTGAAGACGCCTTAGTTACATACTTACATGATGGTCGAATTGAATTAGCCGATAAAGCGAATGAGACGTCTGATTATGTGTTTTTGAATCACCGAGGTGATCCTTTAACTGACGAAGGTGTACGCTATATTTTAAATGAAATGATGAAACGTGCCGCTATAACAAGTACTATTCATCCCCATAAGTTAAGGCATACTTTTGCAACGCATTTACTAAATCAAGGTGCAGATATGCGCTCAGTCCAAGAATTACTCGGACACGAAAGTCTGTCATCAACTCAAATTTATACCCATGTTACCAAGGATTATTTACAAAACATTTATAACAATGCTCATCCACGAGCGTAGTGAAAGAGGGATAAAATGGAACAATCGTTTCATGCTACAACGATTTTTGCAGTGCGCCACAAAGGTCAAGCTGCAATGTCAGGCGACGGACAAGTTACATTTGGTAATGCTGTCGTTATGAAACATAAAGCTAAAAAAGTAAGAAGATTATATCATGGTCAAGTTTTAGCTGGCTTTGCTGGTTCAGTTGCTGATGCTTTTACATTATCCGAAAAGTTTGAAGCTAAGTTAGAACAGTATAATGGTAATCTTAGTCGCTCTGCAGTTGAATTAGCCAAAGAATGGCGAAGCGATAAAGTGTTACGTCGCCTTGAAGCAATGTTGATTGTCATGAATGAAGATCAAATGTTGCTAGTTTCAGGGACGGGTGAAGTGATCGAACCAGATGATGATATTTTAGCGATTGGCTCAGGAGGTCATTATGCCTTAAGTGCCGGGCGTGCATTAAAACGTTATTCTGAAGATCAATCCGCAGCAAATATTGCGCAGGCCGCTCTACAAATTGCAAGTGAAGTTTGTGTCTATACCAATGACGAAATTATTTTAGAGACACTAGACAATAAAGGAGATTCTCATTAATGAGTACAAAAGCAACACCTAAACAAATTGTAGACCAACTGGATCAATATATTATCGGTCAAACTGATGCTAAACGAGCTTTAGCCGTTGCATTAAGAAATCGGTATCGTCGGATGAATTTATCTGAAGAGATGCGAGATGAAATTGTCCCGAAAAACATTCTAATGATTGGCCCAACAGGTGTTGGTAAAACAGAATTAGCTCGTCGTTTAGCTAAGTTAGTTGGGGCACCATTTTCTAAAGTAGAAGCGACTAAATTTACAGAGGTTGGTTATGTTGGTCGAGATGTCGAATCAATGGTTCGTGATCTTGTTGAGACTAGCGTCCGCATGGTACGAGAAGAAAAGATGCTAGAAGTTCAGACTAGAGCGCGTGAAGCCGCTAACGAACAATTAGTAGACTTACTTGTTGGCGGTAAGAAAAAGCAATCAAATCAAGCTTCTAAAAATCCATTAGAAATGTTGTTTAATCAGCAGCAACAACAGCCAGAAGAAGCCGCTGAAGAACAAGAAAATTATGCGAATAAACGCCGACAAGTAAAAACGCAACTTGATCAAGGACAACTAGAAAATGAAACAGTGACCATTGAGGTCGAAGAACAACAATCGTCAATGTTTGACATGTTACAAGGTTCGGGTATGGAACAAATGGGTATGAATATGCAAGATGCACTCAGTCAGTTCATGCCGAATAAGACCAAAAAGCGAAAACTACCTGTTAAAGATGCTCGTGAAGTCCTAACTCAGACTGAAGCAGAAAAATTAATCGATATGGATGAAGTTCACCAGAAGGCTATTGAGCAAGCTGAACAATCGGGCATTATCTTCATTGATGAAATTGACAAAGTTTGTGGTCAAGATAATAAACAAGCGAATGTTTCGCGAGAAGGTGTTCAGCGTGACATCTTACCAATCGTTGAAGGTTCCACGATTATGACCAAGTATGGAGCACTTAAAACGGATTACATGTTATTTATTACAGCTGGAGCATTTCATACGGCGAAACCGTCTGATTTAATCCCTGAATTACAAGGTCGTTTCCCGATTCGTGTTGAATTGAATAAGCTAATTGTTCAAGACTTTATCAACATCTTAACGGAACCGTCTAATGCGATTATCAAACAATATACCGCGCTTCTTGAAACAGAAGGTATTCGTGTTGAGTTTACGGAAGAAGCAATTGAACGGATCGCTGAAATTGCGTTCGAAGTGAACCAGGAAACAGATAATATAGGTGCAAGACGTCTACACACTATAATGGAAAAATTATTAGAAGACCTATCATTTGAGGCGCCAGATATCACGATGGAAAAAATCGAGATCACAGCACCTTACGTAGATGACAAGTTATCTTCCATCGTTAAAAATAAAGATCTATCTGAATATATCTTATAATCTAGGAGGAATGAAAGATGAATTTATTAGAAAAAGCACGCGTGATTAATGCAATGCTTCAAAAAACACAAGGGAAAGCCGTTAACTTCAACGACATGTCTGCTACATTGCGTGATGTGATCGGAGCGAACATCTTTGTATTGAGTCGTAAAGGTAAGTTATTAGGTTTTGCTATTAAACAAGAGATTGAAAACGAACGAATGAAAACGATGTTAGAAGAGCGCCAGTTCCCAGAAGAATATACAAACAATTTATTTAGTATTCAAGAAACAACAGCCAATATTGACATTGATAGTGAGTACACAGCTTTCCCAGTTGAAAACAAAGAGTTATTTCAAAATGGTTTAACAACAATTACACCGATTATTGGCGGCGGTGAACGACTAGGGACGCTTATTCTAAGTCGAATCGAAGAGTCTTTTGAAGAAGATGACCTTTTATTAGCTGAATATGGTGCTACGGTTGTAGGCATGGAAATCTTACATCAAAAATCTGAGCAAATTGAAGAAGAAGCTCGCAGTAAAGCTGTTGTTCAAATGGCGATCAATTCATTATCATATAGTGAACTTGAAGCGATTGAACACATCTTTAATGAATTAGAAGGAAACGAAGGACTGCTTGTAGCTAGTAAGGTAGCAGATCGTGTGGGCATTACACGTTCAGTGATTGTGAATGCATTACGTAAGCTAGAAAGTGCAGGCGTCATTGAGTCACGGTCACTAGGAATGAAAGGAACGTATATTAAAGTATTAAATGACAAATTCTTAGTAGAATTAGAAAAAGTCAATATGCTATAAACTAAGACTAAAGGATAGCTGATCATAATCCGCTATCCTTTTTTTAGTTAAAATATAGTATATTTTTACTAGTCCTATAGAACCAGATCTATTTATATCGACAAAATATAAAAATTTTTGAGCGAAACTCTGTGTTATTTTTTGAGAATCTATGCAATAATATAAGGAAATGCGACAATACATATTAATTCGAAAATTTAAAAGGAAAGGTGGGGGTCGATTGAGTTTATTTGGTCAAACGATTAGTAACTTAGAGCAAGGACTTAATTATTCTTCAGCTAGGAATCAAACTATTGGGAATAATATTGCAAATGTTGATACCCCGGGTTATAAAGCTAAACATGTAAATTTTAAGGATCATTTAAATGCTGCAAGTTTTGAAGCAAAACGTACTGAGCAACAACATATTCCTTTTTCTAACCAGGAATCATCATTTAATGTGACTTCTAGACAAAATACGACATATAACCATAATGGAAACAGTGTCGATATTGATAAAGAAATGAATGAATTAGCACAAAATCAACTGTATTATGAAGCATTAACTGAACGAATTAACGGTAAATTCAGTTCACTTAAGTCCGTCGTAGGAGGTAGATAAATCATGAGTATTTTTTCAGGTATGAATACGAACGCAAGTGCTTTAACAGCTAACCGTTTTAAAATGGATGTTGTGTCGTCAAACATTGCCAATGCCGATACGACACGTGCTGAATTAAACGAAGATGGTGAATGGGAACCGTATCGACGTAAAATTGTATCCCAAGAATCGAGAGGTGCAAGTTTTGACTCATTCTTACAAAAATCATTAAACCGAAGTGACAACCCTGGTGGAGGGGTTCGTATTAATTCGGTTGAAGAAGACCCATCTCCTTTTCAACAAGTTTATAATCCATCACATCCTGATGCGAATGAAGAAGGTTATGTTCAAAAGCCTAATGTTAATCCATTAGAAGAGATGTTAGAGCTCATGTCAACTTCACGTGCTTATGAAGCGAATGTAACGGCTTTAAATGCATCAAAAGGAATGATGATGAAATCCTTAGAGATAGGAAGGTAAGGTGATTTGAATGAAACCGATAGATCCACAATTTTTCACTCAAGCAACTGGCGAGATCGCTAAGCAACAAACTCAACAAAAAAACTCAGTCAGTGCAAGTGATGTTCAACAAAACTTCGCGAAAGAGTTAAAGAACGCGATTAATCAAGTAAATGAAACTCAACAAGCATCTAATCAGCAAACAAATGCTCTTGTGAATGGTGAAGCTGATAATTTACATAATGTCATGATCGCGGCGGAAAAAGCTAGTGTGACTTTACAAACAGCTACTGAAGTACAAAACAAGGCTGTAGAAGCTTATAACAAAGTCATGCGTATGCAACTTTAAAATAACCAATTGGTGAAGATTTTCTGAGAGTCGGAGGACTACAATGAACGAAACAATAAAGACATATAGAAATAAAGTAACAGAGTTTTGGAAAACAAGAACAACTCCTCAGAAATCACTCATCCTTGCAGGTACTTTGGGGATTATTGTACTGATCATTTCTTTGACCCTATTTGCAAGTTCACCCAATATGGTTCCTCTATACAGCAATTTAACGGTAGAGGAATCTGGGAGTTTGCGAGAAGAATTACAATCTCAAGGCGTACCACATGAACTAGAGGATGGAGGGACAACAATCCTTGTCCCTGAAGAACAATCTGATGAGTTGGTTGTTGATTTAGCAGCCCAAGGGATTCCGGACACTGGAAATATTGACTACTCATTTTTTAGTGATAATGTCTCTTGGGGTATGACTGATGAAGAAAGACAAATTATCGAACGTGATGCTTTACAAACAGAGTTATCCAATTTGATCACGAGTATTTCAGGTATTTCAGAGGCGAATGTATTAATTAATGAAGCCGAAGAATCTGTCTTTGTTGCAGATCAAACAGGTGAAGCATCAGCCTCAGTAACGATTAATACAGGCTACGGAAACTCATTTGATCAAAGTCAAGTACAAAGTTTGTATCACATGGTTTCAAAAGCTGTACCAAACCTTAAACCTGAAAACATTGCTATTATGGATCAAAATTTTAACTATTATGACTTAGAAGGTTCTGGAACTGGTACTAGTAGTACATATGCCGAAAATCAACAAATTAAAGATAATATTGAACAAGATATTCAACGTGAAGTCCAGAAAATGCTAGGAACGATGATGGGACAAAACAAAGTCGTTGTTTCTGTTTCATCCGATATAGATTTCTCCCAAGAGAATACAGTCGAGCAACTGGTCAAACCAGTTGATATGGAAACAATGGAAGGATTACCTGTCAGTGTTGAACGTGTAACTGAAACTTATACGGGTTATGACGGTGGAGACATGGTTGATGGTGAAGGTGATATACCTGAATTACCAGCTGTTACAGAAGATGGAGAAGAAGTCTCTGAATATGAAAATGTTCGTGAAACGATTAACAATGAATTCAATCGTGTCCGTAATGAAATTGTAGAGAGTCCTTATGAAATACGAGATCTAGGTATTCAAGTGGCTGTTGATAATACCATAGAAAATGATACGGGTGAAATGGTGCAATTAAGCGAAGAAGAACAGTTAGCTGTTGAGGAGGATGTTCAATCAATTTTATCAACAGTTGTTGAAACATCGATCCCAGGTGAAGAAGATACGTTTGACCCAGCAGACAAATATTCAATCGTATTCCAAGAATTTTCTGGTGCTCCTGAATTTGAATCAGGTGGCGCAGGGATTCCAACTTGGATGTATATAGCCGGAGCTTTATTGATTTTAGCTGTTGTTATTCTTCTATTCATTCTATTAAGAAGACGCAATCAAAACGAAGAAGTCGATGAAGTTGTTGAACAACGAGTCACCCAAGAAGAACGTGATTATACACTAGAACGAGAAGAAACAGAATCTGATGTTAGACGAAAACAACTTGAACAAATGGCGAAAGATAAACCAGAAGATTTCGCTAAGTTACTTCGCTCATGGATTGATGATTAAAGGGGGAGTAGGCGTCATATGACTGCTCAGAAGAAAGATTTATCTGGAAAACAAAAAGCGGCAGCACTCCTCATTTCTTTAGGACCAGATGTGTCTGCAGAGGTTTATAAACATTTAACTGAAGAAGAAATTGAGCAATTAACCCTTGAAATTTCATCTGTAAAGAAAGTGGATTCAGAACAAAAAGACGACATTATGGATGAATTTCATCAAATAGCTGTCGCTCAAGATTACATTGCTCAAGGCGGAATTAACTACGCAAAGACCGTACTCGAAAAGGCATTAGGAGATGATAAAGCTGGTAAGATCATCGATCGTTTGACCACTTCACTTCAAGTCAAACCATTTGATTTTGCACGTAAAGCAGATGCTGGTCAAATCTATAACTTTATTCAAAATGAGCATCCTCAAACAATTGCTTTAGTCTTATCGTATTTAGATGCTGAACAATCATCCCAAATTTTATCAAATTTACCTGAGGAATCTCAGTCAGATATAGCAAGACGAATAGCTGTCATGCAATCAACATCTCCGGAAATTGTTAATGAGGTTGAACATTTACTCGAGAAAAAACTATCCACGACTGTGACAGATGATTATGCTGAAGCAGGTGGAATTGAGTCTATTGTCAACATTCTAAATAGCGTTGATCGTACAACTGAACGTACGATTTTAGATGACTTAGAAGTACAAGATCCTGATTTAGCAGAAGATATCAAGAAACGTATGTTTGTATTTGAAGATATTGTGACCCTAGACAATCGTGCTATTCAACGCGTAATTCGTGATACTGAAAATGAAGACTTAATGTTATCACTCAAAGTGGCAAGTGATGAAGTAAAAGAAACATTATTTAATAATATGTCTAATCGAATGGCTGAAACGATGAAAGAAGAAATTGAGATCATGGGACCTGTTCGATTGAAGGATGTGGAAGAGGCTCAAACACGTATCGTTGGTACGATCCGCCGCTTAGAGGAGATGGGTGAGATTGTTATCGCACGTGGTGGAGGTGACGATATCATTGTCTAATCTATACCGTTCTTCAAAGAGTGATGAACATAAAACGATTCAATTAAAACCCATTCAGGTTCAACAAGAACCTGAAATACATAATGATCATGAAGTTGATACAGAAGCGATTCTTAATGAAAAATTAGCAGAAGCAGAAAAAAAACTAGCAGATGCAAAACAACAAGCTGAACAGATTATTAACGACGCACATAATCAAGTCAATCAAGAACGAGAGCAATTCGAACAGGAGAAAGAAACAGCTTATAAACAGGCTCATGACCAAGGCTATCAAGAAGGGTTTCAAAAAGGTGAAAAGCTAGGTGAAACTCAATATAATGAGTTAATTGATAAAGCAAATTCTGTTATAGAAAAGACGAACCTTGATTATCACGAACATATTAAATCTGCAGAAGATACAATTTTATTGATTGCCATGAAAGCTGCAGAAAAAATAGTCCACCAACATTTGCAAGAAAATGAATCAAGGCTGATGCCAATTATACAAGAGGCAATAGAAGAAGTATCAGATCAGCCAGAAATTAAAGTATATGTCCATGTAACCCAATTTCAAATGGTGTTAGATCATAAAGAATCACTACAAGCAATGCTTAATAATTATTCAACTCTATCAATCTATCCTAAAAAATCTATTGAAGAATTTGGTTGTGTTATTGAAACAGAACAAGGTCAAATTGATACATCGATTGATACTCAACTCAATGAGTTAAAACGGACTTTACTTAATGAAGTGGAGAGGTAATCATACTATGGTCGTTGAAAGTATCTTAAATCAAATCGAACAAACTAACACAGTTAAACGATATGGAAGAGTGAATAGAAGTGTTGGTTTGCTGATCGAATCGAAAGGGCCTGAGACAAATATTGGTGATGTTTGTTTTATCTATAGCGGTCAGCAAGGTGATGCAATCAAGGCTGAAGTAGTAGGATTTCAAGATCAGAATGTCTTACTTATGCCATATGAGCAAACGAATAAAATCGGACCTGATAGTTTAGTAGAATCCACCCATTGTACACCTCATATTCAAGTAGGAGAAGAATTGATAGGTAGAGTATTAAACGGATTAGGTGAACCAATAGATGAACAATCTTTATCAGGTAATCTTACATCGTTTGATATAGAACAGAAATCACCTAATCCTCTTTCTAGAACGCCAATTGACCAGGTTGTATCAACTGGAATTAAAGCCATTGATAGTTGCTTAACTGTAGGTAAAGGGCAACGTATAGGTATTTTTGCAGGTAGTGGTGTTGGCAAGAGTACCTTGCTTGGGATGTTAGCTAAAAATAGTGATGCAGAAATTAATGTGTTTGCTTTATTAGGTGAACGTGGTCGTGAGGTTCGGGAGTTCATCGAACATGACTTGGGACCTGAAGGCTTAAAACGATCGATTGTTGTTGTCGCCACTTCAGATCAGCCAGCGTTACAACGTATTAAAGGTGCTAGTACTGCTACAGCTATTGCTGAATACTTTCGTGACCAAGGCTATCATGTCAACTTGATGATGGACTCGATTACACGAATTGCGATGGCACAACGTGAACTTGGGTTAGCTAGTGGCGAACCACCAACTACAAAAGGGTATACGCCAAGTGTTTTTGCTTTACTTCCACAACTATTAGAACGTACGGGGCCTGATCAACAAGGAAGTATCACAGCCTTCTATACTGTTTTAGTCGATGGAGACGATTTAGATGAACCTATTTCTGATGCTGTAAGAGGACTGTTAGATGGCCATCTAGTCTTAGACCGTCAGCTTGCTGAACAAGGGCAATATCCGGCGATTAATATTATGAAATCGATAAGCCGCCTGATGTCTAAAATCGTTAATCAAGAGCACCAACAGCTTGCTCACCGTGTTAAATCGTTATTAGCTACATACGAAGAAAATCGGGAACTGATTCAAATAGGTGCCTATAAAAAAGGGTCATCATCTGAAGTAGATGAAGCTATCTTTTATTACCCAAGGATTATGAAATTTCTATCCCAATCAATGAATGAAGCAGTAACGGCTGAAGAAAGTTATCAACAATTACAAAATCTATTTAAAAATGGTGATAATTCATGAACGATCTAAATACGTTTCAAAAGCTGTATCAAGTTCGTGAACAAGAATTAGATGATGCACGATCGAATTATAACCGCGCTGTAGACCACTTTGAGACTGAAGCTAATAAGTTGTATGAATTACTTAAATCTAAAGAAGGTTTAGAAAAACAATTAGATAATCAGATGACATCAGGAATAAAAGTCGACTGGATGACGAGTTATTATAATTATTTCAATTTAATTCAAGACCAAGAAAGTGATCTTCAGAAGAAAGTACACCAAGCACGGTTGAACATGTATAAGAAGCAGGATGCTGTACAGGCTGCTCATCAAGAATTAAAGAAAATTAATAAAATTATAGATAATAAAAAAGAAAAACAACACCAATTAAATAAACAAGCAGAGTTAGAATTCTTGGATGAAATTGCAGTACAGCATTATTCTAGAGCGAAATAAAAGGTGATCGTATGGCTATGGATCAAAATAGAGAAACAAATACAAGTAAATTTCAATGGTTTCTATTTGTTATTATTATTCCCGTTATCTTTGCGATAACCTTGGTCTTAATTATTTCAACATTTGCAGGTGTTAATCCGATTGAAAAAACTCAAGAGTATGGTAGTCAAATGCCGGTTGTTGGTTCTTTTGTTTCAACGCCTGAACAAGAAACTCAAGAACAACAGATTGCTAATCATGAAGCAACTATTCAAGATCAAAAGGCGACTATTGATGAGTTAGAAGCAACGATTAATACGAAAGATCAAGAAATAGAAGAATTGTCTAATGAAATTAATCAATTAACTGAACAATTAAAGTCTCAAAAAGAAGCTCAAGCAACCCGAGAAGAATCAATATCACAATTATCCAGTTCTTTTACTGAGATGAATGAGGAAAGTGCGGCAAATGTTATGGCCAATATGGAACAATCGGTTGTACTTGATATTCTAGAAGGCATGAATGATGGCGAGCGTGGCACAATTCTCGCAGAGATGGACGCAGAATTCGCAGCGACTTTGTCTAATGCACTAGTCCAAAGATCAAATGGTGAATAATGAATTTCAACCTTTTGAAAGGGGGTGAGAAAATGAATGGACTCGTAGCTATGATGCCAACAGCTCAAAGCCAACCAATAATGAATAATGCTAATGTAAAATCTCCGAGTGGACAAGGATTTAAAAATGCTTACGATAGTGCATCAAGCAGACATAGTTCTCAAAGCATTGAACCAAAAAATCAGACAATGTCTGAAAGTGAAGTTAAATCAATTGTTGAGAAGGTTCAAGAAGAATTACAATCCGAAGATGGTGATATCACTAAGGTAGTTGAAAGTCTTTCTGATGAAGACACAACTAAATTATTGAACACAATCAATCAGCTTATGGGTCAATCTAATTCCTTTATGAATCAACTAAACGTTGATGATTTAAATGCTTTAGGAAAGCTACTATTAGAAACACATAATCAGATGACGGATCTTGATCCTAGTAATCAATCACAATCATTAGAGAAACTATTAGATTCAATAAAGCAATTACAGTCAAAATCAGATGTTGACTTAAGTCAATTAAGTAAAAAAGACCTGTCAAATTTAATTGAATCAACCGATAACCTAAGCTTAGAGCAATTAGGCCTATCACTAGACGAATTTAAATCCTTGTTAAGTGAGCTTGATCAAGTGAATTTGGAATCTTTAAATGAAGATTCGCTTCAAGAAATCCTTGAATCCATACAACAACAGGAAGTAAGTCAGTTATTAATCAATACTCCAAGTATTAATTTACAACAAATTGATTCTTTAACGACTGGCAATCAAAACCAAGTTCAACAAACGGAACAAGCATTAGCTCGTGTGATCGCATCATTATTTGGCCAACAACAGAATATGACGTTTAATCAACAATCAGGATCATCTAATAAGTGGCAGCAATTATTACAGCAATTACAACAACAATTAAATCAACAAAACTTGAATCAACCATCTGTTCAACACAAACAAGACGTTGCGGCGATTAGACAATCACTTAATCAATTATTGAATAATCAATCGGGTGATCAGACGATGCCAACAGCACGATTAGATCAATTGTTTGGTGACAATAATCAGATGTCAAAGCTAGAACAGTTTACGATTCATTTAGCGCGCGCAAATGGTCAGCAATCGACGAGTAATATGAGTAGTCAGCAACAGATGATTGAGCAATTACAAAAAATTATTCAATCTTCTAATTTTGGTAGAGCTAATGGGGCACAAAATTTAACGATCCAATTGAAACCTGCAAATTTAGGCCAAATGACCTTGCAATTTATGCAAATAGATGGTCAAATGGGCGTTAAAATCTCTGTGATGTCACAAGCGGCTCGCGAAATGTTAGAAAGTAACATCAACCAATTGCGTCATATGTTCCAACCCAACCAAGTGGTGGTCGAACAACGAAGTGTTGATCAAGCTAATACAGATTTCACGAAACAACATATGAATGACGAACAGGCTGAACAAGAAGAACAGGAAGGACAGCTGTTTGAAGAAGACCAGCTAGTTGATCAAGATGATGAAGAGCAAGATCAACCTCTGTCATTCCAAGACTTTTTAGTCAGTGAGGAGGTGTAAACATGAAAATTGATGAATCCTTAATGCTACAATCCCAAAATCAGCAACCCATTAAGCAAGAAGGTAAGCAGGGTTTGGGACAAGATGCATTCTTAGAAATTTTAATGACACAATTAAAAAACCAGAACCCATTAGACCCAATGAAGGATAAAGACTTCGTAGCACAAATGGCAACCTTTTCTGAGTTGGAACAATCAACAAAGATGGCAGAAAGTATTGAACAAATGACTCAAAATCAAGGTTACTCAGACTTCTTACAAATGTCTAATTTAATCGGCCAATCTGTCCATTACGAACAGATGAATGATGAGGGTGATGTTGTTGAACATTCTGATGTCGTGCAATCGGTTAGAAAAGGCGAGAATGGTTTAGCGTTAACACTTGAAAATGGTGATGAGGTTAGTGCATCACAAATCATTCAAATTGGTCAATCCAACCAAGGAAGTGGTGGCACCAATGAATAAGATTAATCAAGTTTATCATCAACAGCCATTACCTTTACCAAACAAAACGAAAACAGAACCATCACAAAACCAATCATTTAAGTCAGTTTTACAACAAGTTGCTGAAGAAGGAATTAAGGTCAGCAAACATGCTCAAAAACGTTTGGACGAACGTGGGATTCACATTAGTGATCAACAATGGTCACAAATAGAATCAAAAATGAACGAAGCCAAACAAAAAGGAATTACTGATTCAGCGATTGTCATGAACGATGCGGTATTAGTTGCAAGTGCGAAAAATGATACGATTGTTACTGCAATGGACCGATCTGAAGCTTCGAGCCAATTACTGACAAATATTAATGGAACTATTATTTTGAATGAAGATTAACGGCTGGACCGAAAGGAAGCCGTCAAACTGCTGACCGACAGAAGCAGTTAATAAACTGAAGAAAAAGAGAGGATGCATAAAACATGATACGTTCATTTTACACAGGTATATCTGGTATGAGTGGTTTCCAGGAAAAACTAGACGTAACGTCCAATAACATCGCAAACGTCAATACATTTGGCTTTAAAAAAGGTCGTCAAACATTTGCTGACTTAATGAGTCAAACGACACAAGGGGCAACGGCGCCTGCAGCTGATGGCCAATTAGGTGGTCAAAATCCGATGCAAGTTGGTTTAGGGTCAAACACTGGAAGCATCGATAATATTCACACACAAGGTACACGACAAACTACTAACCGTCCTTTAGACTTAGCCATTGAAGGGGACGGGATGTTTGCTGTAGCGACTCGTACCAATTCAGCAGGTGGCGGTGATGATGCAATAAATTATTTGGATAGTGCTAATCCTGATGAAATCAATTTCACCAGAGCGGGTAATTTCTATTTAGATGGTGAAGGGTATATTGTTAATTCTAGTGGACAGTACTTGGTTGGTGATTATGCTACTGATGCTGATGCAGAAGACCCAGCAACTGATTTAGAAGGTGCACCTGGTCGAATTCAAATTCCTGAAGGTGCACAAAGCTTCGATATTTCTTCTAATGGTGTCGTGAATTATGTCAATGAAGCAGGGCAAGCACGGGTTGCTGGTCAGGTGACATTAGCTAATTTTTCTAACCCTGGAGGATTGGAAAAATCAGGAGGTAATAATTTCACACTAACGGATAATGCCGGCCTCATGGGTGGCGGAGATATCGGTGGTTCCTTAAATACTCCTGGCGAAGGCGGAACTGGTGGCCTTTACGCTGGTGCTTTAGAAATGTCGAACGTTGACTTATCTGAAGAATTCACCGAAATGATTACAGCACAGCGTGGTTTCCAAGCCAATACGCGTGTGATTACAACATCAGATGAAATTCTACAAGAACTAGTAAACTTAAAACGATAAGGAGGAAAGGGGCTAACGTCGCTTAGCCCCACTTATCATTTATGATTGATGTAACCCGTTTAAACGGTGAAGAATTCGTCGTCAATGCATTGTACATAGAAAAGGTCCAAGCATTACCTGATACGACAATCACATTATCAAATGGAAAGACTTATTTCGTAAAAGAATCAACAGACGAAATTATTCAAAGAGCAGTTGAATTCTATAAAAAAGTAGGTTTAGTTGATCTCCAAGCAAAGGTAGTTGATGAAGATGTCGAAACCGATTAAGATCATGCTAACAACCATCATTACATTAACGATTGTTGGTATTGTTGCCATTATTCTATTAATCTATGTCGATTTTGATGAGAGTGATAGTGAACCGACAATTAGTGATATGGCTGATAGTTCATTTGTCACTGATGAGATCACCACTGATTTAGCAGATGGACAGTTTATCCGTGTGCAATTTCGCATAGTAACAGATAATCAAGACACGAGCGAACAGTTAAAATCAGGTGATCATTTCGTTATTAATGATGCGATTATCGAAGAGCTGACAGTACTTGAGGGTAGTGATTTCCGTAATGAATTAACATCGGTTAGAGAAGATGTTAAAGGAGCGATTAATGATCGCCTAGATGAAGGTGAAGTAACTAACGTCTTTATTACCCAGAAGGCAGTACAATAAATGAAAACACTCCACAATGGAGGTGATGAAAGTGGCGGATGATGTTCTGTCCCAAGGTGAAATTGACGCGCTTTTGTCGGCTATTTCTACTGGTGAAATGGACGCAGAAGAATTAAAAGAACAACAAACAGATGAACGTAAAATACGTGATTATGATTTCAAGCGAGCCTTACGCTTTTCAAAAGATCAGGTTCGTGGATTAACACGAATTCATGAAAATTTTGCGCGACTTCTAACATCATTTTTTGCAGCACAGTTAAGGTCTTATGCTGAAGTAACTGTAGCTTCTGTAGACCAAGTACCTTATGAAGAATTTATCCGTTCAATGCCACAGCGAACCGTGTTAAATATTTTCTCGGTAGATCCACTTGAAGGGCGCTTATTGTATGAAGTTAATCCAAATATTGCTTATGCCATAGTTGATCGAGTTCTAGGTGGTGAAGGCATTGGAACAAATAAGGTTGAAAATTTAACTGAAATTGAAAGCAGGATTATGTCACGGTTATTTGAGCGAGCTTTTGAATCATTAGAAGAAGCTTGGGGATCGATGGTTGATATCGATCTAACCCTAGAGGAATTTGAAACAAATCCTCAATTTATTCAAATGGTATCGCCGAACGAGACAGTTGTTGTCGTTTCCTTAAATACAACTATTGGTGAGAGTACGGGTGTGATGAATATTTGTATACCTCACATGGTTTTAGAGCCGATTATTTCCAAGCTTTCAGTGCACTATTGGATGCAAAATGAGAAGTCGCAAAGTAATCCAGAAGATTATCAACATTTATCGAAAAGTTTAACTCACGTTGATGTAGAAGCGAAAGCGATTCTAGGGGAGTCCGATATCTCGATAGAAGAATTTTTAAACTTAAAAGATAATGATGTCATCATGTTGGATCAAGCTATTGATGATCCGCTTACGTTATATGTAAATGATGAGCCAAAATTTAATGTTCAGCCTGGTAAACAAAAGCGCCATATGGCTGTTCAAATTCTAGATGAATTAAGGGGTGAAGATGACCATGAATAATAATGATAATATGCTATCTCAAGAAGAAATAGACGCCCTATTGAACAGTTCAAGTGATGAAGAGAACTCTGGCAGCAATCAAAATGCTAATCAGACAGATGAAAATTCCAATCAGGGTGGACAAACATCAAGTCAATTACAAGATTTCCTGACAGATATTGAGATTGATGCCATTGGAGAAATTGGTAATATTTCATTCGGTAGTTCAGCTACGGCCTTATCTTCTTTATTAAATCAGAAAGTAGAGATTACGACACCTGTTGTTTCGGCAATCGACAGTGAATCACTTGTCGATGAATTTCCTACACCGCATGTAGCCGTCAAGGTAGACTATACAGATGGGTTTAGAGGTATGAACTTATTTGTGATCAAGAGTCATGATGCTGCGATTATCGCAGACCTTATGTTAGGTGGTGATGGGACTAATCCATCTGAAGAATTAGGGGAAATTCAATTAAGTGCTGTTCAAGAGGCGATGAACCAAATGATGGGTTCTGCTGCAACTAGTATGTCTTCAGTGTTTAATAAACGCGTTGACATTACTCCACCAGATATTACGGTACTTGACGTAGAAAAAGGTGAAGGAACAGATTATATTCCGAGAGAAGATAACTTTGTCAACGTATCTTTTCAATTGCAAGTAGGTGAATTAATTGATTCTAATATCATGCAATTACTGCCTGTTGACTTTGCAAAAGAATTCGTTGATAGTCTATTAAACGCGGAAGGTCCTGTTGAAACAGAAACAGCTAAACAAGAAGAACCAACTCAACCAAAGCAAGAAACTCAGCAAAAACAACCAGAAGCGCAACCTGACCCGAGCGAACAATCAACACAAGCGCAGACAAATTCGCAACAACTGGGTCAAAAAGCTTTTCAACAGGGAGAAGATCATCAAGTTGACCAAGCACAATTTGAAGAGTTCGGAAAACAGCCTCAACTTGGCCAAGATGAGCAACGAAACTTAGATTTATTAATGGATATTCCGTTGAATGTATCGGTTGAATTAGGGCGTTCAAGCAAAAGTATTAAAGAAATATTAGAACTCAACACGGGTTCCATTGTCGAACTTGATAAACTTGCTGGAGAACCGGTTGATATTCTCGTTAACAACAAACTGATTGCCAAAGGTGAGGTTGTTGTTATTGATGAAAACTTTGGTGTTAGAGTATCAGATATTTTAAGTCAAGCAGAACGTATTCAAAAATTACGATAATTAAATTAGGGGGATTACATTATGGCACAACAAATTTTAGTCGTGGATGATGCAGCATTTATGCGTATGATGATCAAGGATATTTTAGAGAAGAATGGTTATGAAGTAGTTGGGGAAGCAGAGAATGGTGAAGCGGCCGTTGAACAATATAAAGAGTTAAATCCTGATTTAGTAACGCTGGATATTACGATGCCAGAGAAAGACGGAATTGAAGCATTGAAAGAAATTATGAGTCAAGACAGTAATGCGAAGATTGTGATGTGTTCAGCGATGGGTCAACAAGCTATGGTAATCGATGCGATCCAAGCCGGAGCAAAAGACTTTATTGTTAAACCATTTCAAGCGGACCGTGTACTAGAAGCAATTGGTAAAGCATTAAGTTAAATGGTTGTGGGGTAGGAAGACGATGAATAAACGTGTTATTTGGGTTGGGATGATAGCATTGATGATGTTAATCGTTAGCCCAATCGTGATAGTAGCTGATGAAGAGTGTGATGGTAGTGTGGCTGATTGTTTAGAATCAGAGTCAAATAACAGTCCAAATGAGAATGACGAGACGGACGAACCAATTGCGGATCAACCGACTGAAGATAGCTCAGAAAACGAAGAAGCTATTGGTTCGTCGAATCAGTCGCTATTTTTAGACTTTTTACGAATGATTGCAGCCTTAGTTCTTGTATTAGCTTTAATATATATTGTATTGAAATTCATTCAAAAGCGAACTAGAAACTATCAACAGACGCGAGCACTCGAAAATATAGGTGGCGTTTCATTAGGACATAACAAATCCGCTCAGATTGTTCGAGTTGGAGATGAATTCTATTTAATTGGTGTAGGAGATGACGTTAATTATTTAACAAAAATTGAAGATCAAGACACAATTGATCAATTAATGACGACGCCTGAAGAGGCTTCAAGTAATATGTCATTTCAATCGATCTTCCAAAGTTTTCAAAACAAACGGAAGAATAGTTATCAAGAAGCTGAAACTAAAAACCAATTTAAAACAGAGTTAGAAACCATGAAAAACTCTAGACAACGTATGAGGAAACGTTATCAAGATAAGGACGACGATAGCAATGAATGAATTTATGAATCTATTATCAGAGAATGATCCTGGGACAATTTCAACAGCTGTTCAATTGTTATTACTTTTAACCGTATTAACACTCTCACCGAGTATTCTTGTGTTAATGACTAGTTTTACTCGTATTGTTATCGTATTATCATTTGTTCGAACAGCACTGGCAACCCAATCAATGCCTCCAAATCAAGTGTTGATTGGACTAGCACTGTTTCTAACCTTTTTCATCATGGCTCCTACATTATACGAAGTGAATGAGGAAGCCTTACAACCGTTATTTAACGATGAAATCACTTTAGAAGAAGCCTATGATGAAGCAAGTATTCCATTCAAAGATTTTATGTCTGAACATACGAGACAACAGGATTTGGCTTTGTTTATGGATTATACGGATGCAGAGACACCTGAATCTGTCGAAGATATTCCATTAACCACTCTGGTGCCTGCTTTCGTAATTAGTGAATTAAAGACAGCTTTTCAGATGGGTTTTATGATTTTTATACCATTTCTTGTTATTGACATGGCTGTAGCCAGTGTTCTGATGTCGATGGGAATGATGATGTTACCACCAGTTATGATCTCATTACCGTTTAAAGTCCTGTTATTTGTTATTGTGGATGGTTGGTATTTAATCACCCACTCAGTCTTAGAAAGTTATATATAGTGATAGGAAGTAGGAATCAATATGACACCAGATATGGTTGTTGCATTAGCAGAACGAGGCGTTTATACCATCTTAATTGTGGTAGGGCCACTATTAATAATAGCATTATTCGTTGGTTTAGCAGTAGCGATTTTCCAAGCGACGACACAAATCCAAGAACAAACATTAGCATTTATCCCTAAGATTATTGCTGTGTTTATAGCCATCGTCATTTTAGGCCCTTGGATGTTGCAACGTTTGATTGAATTCACGACCAGTATTTTTAATGAAATTCCTAATATAGTTGGTTGATATGATTGAGTTACTAGACATTACGAGAATTCCGGCTTTCTTTTTAATTTTAGCTCGATTAACGGGGTTTATATTGTTTGTTCCTTTATTTGCATATACGACAGTCCCTAACCGAGTTAAGATTAGCTTAATCATTATTTTATCGTGGATTATGTATCTTACGTTAGACAGCCCAGCTTTAGTTGTAGATGGCCAATACATATTATTACTTTTAAAAGAACTAACCATTGGAATTATGATTGCACTTGTTGCCTATATCATTTTCACGGCTGTCCAAGTTGCTGGTGGCTTTATAGATTTTCAGATGGGTTTTGCGATTGCAAACGTAGTCGATCCTCAAACAGGGGCACAGAGTCCAATTATCGGCCAGTACTACTATATTATTGCAACGCTATTATTAGTCGCAACCAATGCTCACCATCTCTTAATCGATGGCATTTTTTATAGTTATGAATTTATCGGTTTTCAAGAGATGATTCCGATTCATACAGAGTCTTTTGCCGAATTTATCATGACGACGATGTCACAGATGTTTTTATTAGCGTTTCAAATGGCAATTCCGATCGTTGGAACATTGTTTTTGGTAGACGTGGCCTTAGGCATGATAGCTCGTACAGTACCACAAATGAACGTTTTTATCATTGGTCTACCACTTAAAATATTAGTTAGTTTCTTCACTATATTTATTGGCTTCGGTTTCTTTGGATTATTAGTCTCGAAGTTGTTTGAATATATGTTTCAAACGATGAGACAGTTAATGGAACTGATAGGGGGCGCATAATGTGTCGTTACTTCGTTTAGATTTACAATATTTTAACCAAGAAAAAACTGAACAAGCGACACCGAAAAAGCGTCAAGATTCGCGTAAAAAGGGCCAAGTGGCAAAGAGTCAAGATATTACGACGGCGATTTTATTGTTTGCTGTTTTTGTTTTCATGGTTACCTTTGGTTCGACGCTAGGCGATACGTTATCAAGTGTATTTATATTTACATTTACTGAACTGATTCACTATGAAGTTACTCCCGAAAATGTCGAGAGTGCTATGTTTCAAGTGTCTGTTGAAGCTATTAAAGTCGTCTTACCAATTATGGCCGTTGCGATCACAGCAGCGTTAGTGGCTAATTATCTACAAATTGGGTTTTTACTAACAGGTGAACCACTCAAGTTTGATTTAAACAAAGTCAATCCTATTAATGGGATTAAACGCATATTTTCAGCAAGAGCCATTGTGGAATTTTTAAAATCTATGTTAAAAGTTAGTTCTATAGCTATTGTTTGTTTTGCCATTCTATGGGTTAATCGTTCTGATTTGATGACATTATCACAAAAATCAGTTCCTAATGCGATTGCGTTTTTTGGTCAATTAACACTTATTATGGGTGTTGCAGCAACGCTTATGTTATTAATCATTGCTGTTATAGATTATATCTATCAACGTTACGACCACGAAAAAAATATTCGAATGTCAAAACAAGATATTAAAGACGAAAACAAAAATATGGAAGGTGACCCGCTTGTTCAATCACGAATGAAGGAACGCCAACGTTCAATGGCACAGCAACGTATGATGAGTGAGGTACCTGAAGCAGATGTTGTGATCACAAACCCTACACACTATTCGATCGCATTAAAGTATGACGAAGAGCGTGCAGAAGCTCCTTTTGTTATTGCTAAAGGGGTAGATTATGTTGCTCTTAAAATTAGAGAGGTTGCCGAAGCGAATGGAGTTATGAGAATTGAAAATCGCCAACTAGCTCGAGGGTTATATAATTCTGTAGAAATTGACGAAACGATTCCCGAAGATTTTTTCCAACAAGTTGCAGAAGTATTAGCTTATGTTTACAAAATGGAGAAACAAGCTAAGTAAGTATGAAGAGAGGATTTTGAAGCATGTCAGCAAGAGATTTATCGGTACTATTAGGTGTTATATTAATTATTGTCATGTTAGTCATCCCACTCCCGGGATGGTTATTAAGTATTTTAATTTTGACGAATATATCATTAGCTCTAATTGTTATTCTCGTCACAATGAATACACAAGAAGCTCTAGACTTTGCTATATTTCCATCATTATTATTATTATTAACGTTATTTCGACTAGGGCTTAACGTATCAACAACACGTTCGATTTTATCAGAAGCTGACGCTGGTAATGTCGTCGATACGTTCGGAAATTTTGTGACGGGTGGTAATCCATTTGTCGGTTTTGTGATCTTCTTAATCCTCGTTATTATTCAATTTATTGTTATTACTAAGGGTGCAGAACGTGTATCAGAAGTGGCAGCACGCTTCACCTTAGATGCGATGCCTGGTAAGCAAATGAGTATTGATGCTGATTTAAACGCTGGTATGATTACCGAACAACAGGCCAAAGCACGCCGTGAAAAAATTGAAAATGAAGCAGATTTTTATGGTGCTATGGACGGTGCCAGTAAATTCGTAAAGGGTGATGCTATTGCTGGTATTGTTATTGTACTCGTCAATATTATCTTCGGTTTTATTATCGGTATGACACAGTGGGGGCTATCTTTTACTGAAACCGTGAATACCTTCCTTCGTTTAACTGTTGGGGATGGTTTAACGTCTCAAATACCCGCCTTATTAATTGCAACTGCAACTGGTATTGTTGTGACAAGAGTTGCTGCTGAAGGTAATCTATCACATGATGTGACAGGCCAATTATTCCGTTATCCAAGTCTAATGTATGTGGCAGCTGGAACGATATTTATGCTTGGTTTAACACCAATAAATATCTTTTTAACAACATTTATTGCAGTAATCCTTGCTGTTGGTGGCTGGTATCTAGCACAAGCTCAAGAAAGACAAAGTCAATATGAAGAAAGTGAACTTGAAGATCAATCGGAGGAACAAGAAGTGGCTCAACCTGATAATGTCGTCGATCTTCTTAATATGGATCCGGTAGAATTCGAATTTGGCTATGCGTTAATTCCGATTGCTGATGCGAATCAAGGAGGAGACTTGCTTGATCGTGTTGTAATGATTAGGCGGCAGTTAGCGTTAGAATTAGGTATTGTGATTCCAGTTGTCCGTATACGAGATAATATTCAGCTAAATCCGAACGAATATCAGTTAAAAGTGAAAGGAAATGAGGTTGCAAAAGGGGAACTTTACTTAGATCACTATCTCGCTATGTCTCCAGGTATGGAAGATGACTCAATAGAAGGTATTGATACTGTAGAACCCGCTTTTGGTTTACCTGCTAAATGGATTTCCGAAGATATGAAAGATGAAGCAGAGTTATCAGGTTATACCATTGTCGACCCACCTTCAGTTGTCTCGACACATATTACTGAAGTTATTAAACGATATGCTTATCAATTATTGGGACGTGAAGAAACACAGCAATTAATCGATCACTTAAAACAAAGTTATCCAACGCTCGTGGATGAAGTGACGCCTGAACCTCTATCTGTAGGCGAAATTCAAAAGGTTTTATCAAAACTATTAGAAGAACAAATCTCGGTTCGTAATTTGCCAGTTATATTCGAAACACTAGCTGATTACGGGAAGATGACTAATGATACAGATTTGCTAGCAGAATATTGTAGACAGTCACTATCAATGCAAATTACCCAAACATTTGCAACAGCTGATTATCAGATGAAGGTTGTCACATTGTCACCACAAGTTGAGAAGAAAATCGCTGAACATATTCAACAGACAGAGCATGGAAATTTCTTATCGATGGATCCTGAAACGCAACAAAAAATTATCGAATCCATTCATCAACAAGCAAGTCAAGCGTTTATGGATGATGCAACACCTGTCTTACTTTGCTCACCAGCGATTAGAAGATACGTAAAACAAATGATTGGACGCTATTTACCAGATGTGGTGGTACTATCTTATAACGAACTTGAACCAGATCTAGAAGTCGAAAGTGCTGGGGTGGTGAACATAGCATGAGAGTGAAAAAATATACGGCACCGACAATGCCAGAGGCGATGAAGGATGTACGTAAAGAACTTGGTGATTCAGCGGTTATATTAAATTCTAAAGAGAAAAAGACAAAAGGATTTCTCGGGTTATTTAAAAAGAAAAATATAGAAGTAGTAGCTGCCGTGGACCCTTCACCTATGCAACAAACGAAAGCGAAAAGTGTAAAAGAACCTAATGTTAATTTTCAATTGGATCATCAACCATCACTAAATCTTAAGCAACCAACACAGGAGCCTTCATCACATGATCAAGATTTAATCAAGGAGATCAAAGAGCTTCGTGAATCTTTAAAGGATTCTAAAGAAAATACTAATTATTATCCTACTCCAATAGATTCAGTTGCTAATGATTTGAGACATTTAGGAATTGATCAGAATACTATTCAAGAGTTGATGGAGCCAGTTATGACAGAATACTATACAAACAAGAAATCACAAGACATTTCTGTCTATTGGCAAATCGTAAAAGATCAAATATTTCACAAGATGGAAAGTGCGACTCAATATGAACAAGATGCTAGGTCCAAACATATCTTCTTATTCGGACCTACTGGGGTCGGAAAAACAACGACATTAGCAAAACTAGCAGCTGATTTTTCTATTAATCAAGGATTAGATGTTGGCCTTATCACATTAGATACATTCAGGATTGCTGCGGTTGATCAATTGAAAACCTACGCTAAAATACTGAACTTACCTGTTGAGGTGGCTTATAATCACGAAGATTTCTTGCAGGCTAAAGAAAAATTCACTGATAAGGATATTGTATTTATTGATACACCGGGTAGAAATTTTAGGGAAGATCGTTATATTGAGGAAATGAAACAATTTGTTGAATTTGAAGATCATGATGAATTATTTTGCGTCTTATCTCTTACTTCAAAAGAAGAGGACATAGATGATATATATGCTAAATTTAGTAGTTTATCGATTAATCAAGTGATCTTAACGAAGTTAGATGAAACAAGTTATCTAGGTTCAATCTTAAATCTTTGGCAACAACATCAATTTAGAATTGCGTATTTAACAACTGGTCAAGACGTTCCGGATGATATTGAACCACCATCTCCACAGAGAATGACGGATTTGATAGTAGGTGATCAGTCGTGACAGATCAAGCCCATGAATTAAGGCAACGTGTGTTGCAAAACGAGCAAAACCAAGCTCGTACCATTGCGATCTTTAGTGGTAAAGGCGGGGTCGGTAAGTCTAACTTCGCTCTTAACTTTAGCATGGCATTATCGGAACAAGGCAAAAGCGTCCTGATATTTGATCTAGATATTGGTATGGGAAATATTGATATCTTGCTGGGCCTACAACCTAGACAAAATTTATCGACAATGTTAGAGAAAAAGTTACAAATTTCTGATATCATAGAAGCAGGTCCACAACGTTTGTCCTATATTGCAGCTGGAACTGGTTTGTCAGATTTCTTTCATCTTGACCGTTCTAAATACGACTATTTTATCAGGCAACTACAACATGTAACGACGGCCTATGATTATATCATTTTTGATCTAGGTGCAGGTATGTCTGAAGAACATTTAGCCTTTATTCAAGCAGCTGATGAAAGTATTGTTGTGACAACGACAGAACCAACATCGATTACGGATGCTTACGCAGCTATAAAGCAATTGGTTGCACATAGTAAGCGTCAAGATTTGCAACTATCTTTATTAGTCAATCGTGCAAGTGACCGTGATGAAGGAGAATTTGCCTACACGAAATTAAATGCTGTCGTGATGAAATTTTTAAATCAAAGCTTATCCTACCAAGGGTACATCCCAGATGATTCAACTGTTGTTCAAGCAGTCAAGCAACAACAACCTTATTATTTAGTTTCACCTAAGAGTAAGGCTAGCAAGCAAATGAGAAATTTAGTTGATATTTACTTGAATCAGGATGACGGAATTGAACAAGATCGTAAATTTGTTAAACGACTTCGATCATTTTTCTCACGAAAGGTAGATTGAACTATGGATAAGAAAAGGGTATTAGTCATCGATGATTCTGCCTTTATGCGAAAAGTTATTTCAGACATTATTAATGATGATAGTAGTTTAGAAGTAATAGGCACTGCTCGAAACGGCGAAGATGGTCTAAAAAAGGTTGAAAAGCTTAATCCAGATGTTGTGACGTTAGATATTGAAATGCCTATCATGGATGGTTTAACAGCACTCAAACGTATTATGGATGACTATCCTACACCCGTTATCATGTTGTCAAGCTTAACTTATGAAGGGGCCGAAAGCACGATAACAGCACTGCAATATGGAGCGATTGACTTTATCAATAAAACATCTGGTTCCATTTCACTTGATTTGGCGCAAAAAAGTGCTGAAATTTGCGAGAAAGTAAAAGATGCAGCGCATGCTAAATTACACAAGTCTATGGCCCTATTGCCTGAAGCGACACCTAATGAGTTAACAATTAATAGAAACCAACCATCCAAGAAATTTCAGCACGAGCAAACACTTGTTGTAGTCGGTGTATCAACTGGAGGGCCTAAAGCACTGCAGGAATTATTATCTAGAATTCCTGAATCGTTTAGCTGCCCGATATTAATTGTCCAACATATGCCCGCTAAATTCACTCGATCATTGGCAGAACGATTAGATCGATTATCTGAAATTTCTGTTAAGGAAGTCCAACATGGAGAATTGTTAAAGAGAGGGCACGCTTATATAGCACCAGGTGATAACCATTTTGAAGTTAAATCAATCGGGAGATCTTTGGCAGCAATAATAGAACAGACACCAGCTGTTAATGGTCATCGTCCAAGTGTGAATAAATTATTCAAGTCAGTTGCTGGTGTATCTCACATGAACAAAGTGGCAGTTGTCCTAACTGGAATGGGCAGTGACGGAACTGAAGGTGCTAAGCACCTTAAAGAACAAGATTCTTCTACATATTTAATTGCTGAATCGAAAGAAACAGCTGTCATTTACGGAATGCCTAAATCAATCGTTGAACAAGCCAATCCCAATTTAATTAAACCAATCAATGAAATGGCAGATGCTATCGTTGAAACCGTGAAACAATGAGGAGGTCAAGTATGGAATCGAACCAATACTTAGATGTATTTATTGATGAAAGTAAAGAGAATTTACAAGTTGTTAATGATGGATTACTAGAATTAGAGAAAGACCCGTCTAATTTATCGATCGTTGATGAAATTTTTCGTGCAGCCCATACCCTAAAAGGAATGTCTGCGACAATGGGGTATGAGGATTTATCTGATTTAACGCACAAAATGGAAAATGTTCTAGATGCCATTCGTAACGAAAAAATCACTGTTAACTCAAATGTAATGGATGTGTTATTAGATTCATTAGAATATCTTGAGAAAATGACAGCTGATATCGCTGAAGGTGGTACAGGGTCAATGAACGTTGAATCAGTTGTCACTCAATTAAAAGCGATTGAAAAGGGAGAGGAACTATCACAAACGGAAACACCCTCTGCTGTAAATGATGATGAATCCGGAGATACAACCTCTTCAGTTGAAGGGTTAACGGTAGATCAATTTGAACGAACAGTTTTAGAACAAGCCAAAACAGACGGTCAAAATGTTTACCACATCACTGTCTCACTCTCTGAGGACTGCTTGTTGAAAGTCGCACGCGTTTATATGGTTTTTGAGGTTCTTGAGCAAAGTGGTGAAGTGATTAAATCAGTTCCAACTGTAGACGCATTAGAAAATGAGGAATTTGAAAATCATTTTGATCTCATCCTTGTTACATCAGAACAAGATGAAGAATTAAAAGCTAAAATCATGAAGGTCTCTGAAGTTCGTGAGGTGATCATTAAGCCTTTTGAGTTTGAAACAGAACAGTCTTCTGATGACAAGCAAACAACTGAAGAAAACCAAGTTGTTTCTAATGAGCAGCCTGAAATATCGAATGATCAAGCGAACGACCAACCAATCGATCAGCAAAAGAAGGCAGCTGGTAATAAAACTATCCGTGTGAACATCGAACGTTTAGATGCCTTAATGAATCTATTTGAAGAAATGGTGATTGATCGTGGACGTCTCGAACAAATTTCAGAGGAATTAAATCACAATGATTTAAAAGGTACGGTTGAGAGAATTTCGCGTATTTCTGGTGACTTACAAAATATTATCTTAACCATGCGTATGGTACCTATTGAACAGGTGTTTAACCGTTTCCCTCGTATGGTACGTCAGCTAACACGTGAACTCGGAAAAGACATCAATATGGAAATTGAAGGGGCTGAAACAGAGCTTGACCGAACTGTCATTGATGAAATCGGCGATCCACTTGTTCATTTGATCAGAAATGCGGTTGATCACGGAGTGGAAATGCCTGAAGAAAGAAAGCAAAAAGGTAAGCCAGCTCAAGGTAATATGTTATTAAAAGCCTTTCATAGCGGAAACCATGTATTCGTCGAAATTCGTGATGATGGTCAAGGGATTAATAAGGAAAAAGTACTTAATAAGGCTATAGAAAATGGCGTTATAAGTAGTGATCAAGCATCCAGTCTTACAGATAAGCAAATTAATGAGCTGATCTTAGCTAGTGGTTTTTCTACAGCCCAGGAAATTTCGGATATATCCGGTCGTGGTGTTGGCTTAGATGTTGTTAAGAGCACGATTGAATCCTTAGGTGGTTCAATCGAAATCGAATCTGAATATGGAAAAGGCACGACTTTTTCTATCCAATTACCTCTTACTTTATCTATTATATCTGTCATGTTGGTGATAATCGAAGAAGAGACATATGCAATTCCATTATCATCGATCATTGAAACAGCGGTTATTAAGCACACTGATGTGATGAAAGCCCATAATAAAGAAGTGATTGATTTCAGAGGTCATATCGTTCCGCTAGTTGATTTACGTCAAGTATTCGAAGTACCAAGTGTAAAAGAGGAACAGGAAGACTATTATTCTGTCGTTGTTGTACGAAAAGGTGACCAAATGGCAGGGTTAGTCGTAGATTCATTTATTGGTCAACAGGAAATAGTCTTGAAGAGTCTTGGTGATTATCTATCAAATGTATTTGCTATTTCTGGTGCAACGATCTTAGGTAATGGCGAAGTCGCGTTAATCGTTGATAGTAATGCACTAATTAAGTAAGGAGGTATTTCTATGAGTGAAGTCATGCAAGATGATAAGGTTATCGTTTTTAAATTAAAAGATGAAGAATACGGGATTCCAATTGAACATGTTGGTTCGATTGAAAGAATCTTTAATATCACCCGTGTACCTCGTGCACCTAAATTTGTAAAAGGTGTGATGAATTTGAGAGGTGTGATTACACCGATTATTGACTTACGGGAACGTTTTGGCTTAGAAACGGTGGAACAAACGGAAAGTACGCGCATTATCATTATTCATGTGGGTGACAAGAGTATTGGCGTCATCGTGGATGCAGCTAACGATGTTGTGGATGTACCACAAGAAAAAGTTGAGCCATCACCTGAAGTAGTCGGAGCAGTAAATGCCGATTATATTAGAGGGGTAGCTAAAATCGATCAGCGCTTACTGATTCTATTAAACTTAGAAAAGGTTCTTTCAGAAGAAGAGTTTGATGAGCTATCAACCATTGACTAATTATGATACAAAGAAGAGGAATTCGTGATGAATGATTACTTTAATTTTGAACAAATTCATCTAGATGTACTGAAAGAAATCGGTAATATTGGTGCTGGGAATGCAGCTACTTCATTATCTCATTTAATCAATCGTTCAGTATCTATGGATGTACCCGTTGTAAATGTAGTGACTTTTGACGAGATGATGATGGAAATAGGCGGTAAAGACGAAGTACAAGCGACTGTATTTGTACAAGCAAATGGAGATATTTCGGGGAATATGTTTTTTATGATTCCGCCAAATGAAGCAGATTTATTTGCTCAATTGATGATTGGTGACCCATCTGAAAAGGTCTCTGAAGGTGATGAAATTGCAACGTCAGCATTTCTTGAACTAGGAAATATTTTAACTGGATCTTATTTGCGAGCGTTCTCTGACTTTACACAATTAGATATTAATCAATCTGTGCCGCATGTTGCCATAGATATGGTTGGGGCTATGTTAACGCAAGGACTACTGGAAATATCAACCGTATCTGATCAAGCGATTATGATTGAAACGATTTTACACGATATCGAAGGGTTTGACCAAGCGATCAAAGGACATTTCTTCCTTTTACCGAATCCCGATGCCTATGCAACGATTTTTCAAGCTCTAGGAGTTCATTCGTCATGACGCAAGTTTCAGAAGCCGTTAAAGTTGGAATTGCAGATTTGAATATCGCCCAACACCCACAAACCATTATGACAGCAGGATTAGGGTCTTGTATTGGATTAGTTTTATACGATGAAACGAACAAAATTGCTGGTTTAGTCCATATTATGTTACCAGATTCGTCGATGAGTCGTAATCAAACATTTAAAGAAGCAAAGTTTGCTGATACTGGTCTAATAGCTCTACTGAAATTAATGGAGTCTCAAGGTGTTAGAAAGTCGCGATTAAAAGCAAAAATGGCTGGAGGTGCTCAAATGTTCAACTCAACTAATAGTAGTGAAATGATGCGCATTGGGTATCGAAATGCTGAGGCAGTACGTGCGTCATTAAAAGAACATAACATTCCAGTTGTTTCTGAAGATTGTGGTGGCAATAAAGGGCGAACGATTGAATTTATGATAGATGATTCACTACTAAAAATTAGAACAATTCATGAAGGTGTGACTTATATCTAATGGTTGGATCTATTTTATATAATATTCTGACGTCAACAGTTGTAGCGGTTTATACATTTATTCTAGCAATTACGACTAATACCCCAGAACACGCTTTATTTCGTAGTATAATCATATTTTTTCTAACATTTTTGATCGTGTACTTGATTCGAAAAGCATTATTCTTTGTTACTAAAACAAAAAAAGAGACTGTAGCTGTTGAAACTTATTCAGAAACGAGTCATCGAGATGGTCAATCTGATCAGGATCAAGAAGAAATTGATCATAGTCAAGCCGCAGAACAGGTTCGGACACTATTGCAGGAAGAACAACAACGTGAAACTTAAGCTTGGGGGTGCATGCCATTGAATAAATCAACAACGTCAATGACTGCCTTATGGAATAAATGGCAGGAAACAAAAGACCAAGAAGCGGGTAATTTACTGGTTGAACATTACATGCCCTTAGTAGATTATCAAGTCAATCGTATTCACTCCCACCTACCAAGAAATGTTGACCGCCAGGACGTTAAAAGCCTTGCGTTTATGGGGTTAGTTGATGCGTTGGAGAAATTTGATACAAGCCGAGACTTAAAGTTTGATACTTATGCTTCCTTTAGAATACGAGGCGCAATTATTGATGGTTTGCGCAAAGAGGATTGGCTTCCCCGCTCAGTTCGAGAGAAATCGAAAGAAATCGAACAAGGATATGAGACACTTGAGCAAAAACTACAAAGGGAACCTTCTGTAGAAGAACTTGCGAATTACTTGAAAATGCCGGAAGATGAAGTGGCAGAAGTGTTAAAGGATACGCTGTTTGCCCACGTACTGTCAATTGAAGATAAAACAGACGAACAAAGTGATGAACCGCGAGAGAATTTAAGAAATACGATCCCTGATACATATGAAATTCAACCTGACCAACAACTGGTCAATCAGGAAAGCATCCATGAGCTAATTCAAAAGATGCAAGAACTGAATGAAAATGAACAAATGGTTTTGAGTTTATTTTATAAAGAAGAATTAACGTTAACTGAAATTGGTGAAGTTTTAGACCTTTCTACATCAAGAATCTCACAAATTCACACAAAGGCAATTGCCAAGCTCTATCATTTATTATCCGCTTAATAAAAAAGGGGGGGCGTTCAGAATGGAATTAATAGACTTTATTAAGATTAAAGTATCAAATGATCGTCTCGAAGCGTCTTTAGAAGCAAATATTGACTATTTAAAAAGTTTGCAGGCAGAAATTGAACATCAAGAATCTCAAGAAGATGATCCTTCAGATGAACTGAAAACAGAAACAGTTCAATTAACGGAAGAAACGTTCAATATTGAAGAAATAGTGACTGTGGAAGCAATCCACAGGATTCTTGCGCAAGAAAATATTCAATATGGATTGGATGATATGGCAATCCAATCGTTTTGTGAAGTGATGGTTAATGGGGAATATGATGACGAAAACACATATGCTCAAGTCATTGCTACTGGTGATGCGCCTATCAATGGCGAGGATGGGTCGATTGATTATCATATTAGCTTGATGACTCAGACTCAAGTAGACGAAACTGCTCAAAAAGTTGATTTTAAAGAAATGATGAAGATTCCAATTGTGGAAATTGATGATCCGTTAATTACGATTATAAAGCCGACAGAAGGTGAATCAGGACAAGATATCTATGGTGAACTGATCGCTCCTAAGCCAGGTAAAGATGTCCAAATCAAAGCTGGCGAAAATACTAAAATCAATGACAAACAATTAACCATTTATGCAACAAATAGTGGCCAAGTGCATTTCACTGAGAAAGAAGTTCAAGTATTGCCCGTTTATCAAGTTTCTAGTGATCTTGATTTGAGTGTGGGTAATATCGATTTCAATGGTTCGATTGTCATTAAAGGAGATGTTCCTGAAGGTTTTGCGCTGAAAGCTCGTGGGGATATTACGATACAAGGAATTGTTGAGGCATCTAAGATTGAGGCAGGTGGGTCAGTTTTTATTAAAGAAGGAATATCTGCATTAGGGAAAGGGTTTGTTAAAGCGACATTAGATATTTTTGCTGGTAATGTCAATCAAGCTAATCTTGAAGCAGGTAGAAAAGTTCAAGTCAATAATTCAATTTTGCATAGTCACGTGACTTCAAGAGAACAAGTTATTTGTCAAAAAGGGCATATTATAGGTGGTTCTGTTTCGAGCGGGAATTATATTGAAGCAAGAGATGTTGGTAATCGCATGAGTACTAAAACTCAACTATACTTGAGTGAAAACAAGAAGGCAGTCGAAAAGAAATCCTATATAGAAAATCGCATGAAAGAACTCGTCGATCAGCTCAAAAAACTAAAGACTATTGGGGATAAGTTTGAACAATTAAAAGCCGTCCGTGACTTAACAAGTAAAGAGCGTGTGACTTTATTAAAACAACAAAATTCTTATGAAAAAGCTAGATTAGAATTGAATGAATTAAATGATGAATACAAAGTCTATGCTAAAAGCCAACCAGATGAGCAATCGAATCAGTTAATAAAAGTAGTGATTCATGATACAATATACCCGAATGTAGAAATTAATGTCGGTAAATACGCTAAAGTGATTAATAAAGAAACGTCTAAAGTATCCGTCATATTTCAGGACTTAGATTTTTCTATTAACCCTTTAGTTTAAGTGTAGTTAATCACAAATAGTTGCTGATGATTAATTTGTTAGTAGCTGATAATGAAGAGGTGATCACATGAGTTGGAAAGCTGTTGAACTGCAGGTTGCACTTCCAAGAACACAAGATGCTGGTCAACTTCAAGATCAATTACAACAAAGAGCACAAGTTATGCAAGATGTATTAAGTGAAGAACAATTAAAGGAATTAGAACACAAAAGAAAAGCAGTCTTAGATACAAATGAATCTGAACCCGCTCAAAATGAAGGTGACGATCATTCAGAGCATAACTGGTCACAAGAGGTTGGACAACAATCTAGAAAAGAACCAAAACAGCAAATTCCTCATCCTTATCTAGGTAGTCGAGTGGACATATCTAGGTGAGATACAAGATTTAGGTGGTATAATTAGTGGAAATATTTAGTCTTATCTTACACGGTGTTTCATTTATCGCTATTATATATTTATATCAAAGACTAAGACATATAGATGAATCTAATGCTGATCCGGAAAAGCGTATTCGGGAAATTGAAGATTTATTTAATTCTTATCTATTGGAACTTAAAGATGAGAATCGTAAATTGCTTGAGGAAATGTCGAAATTTGAACGTCAATCTCAAGCAAGTGAGACAAGAGAAAAATCGTACCATAATTCTAAAACTAATGATGAAGTATCAGAAGCTACATTATATGTAAGCGAGGAAGATAACCAACAAGCTGAAAAGTCATCCAGTGTACAAAAAACTGAAACAACACAACCGTTTGACATTAGTGAAATGATTGCTGACAAAGAAGATAAAGTAGAAATTAGCTCTCAAAGTACAACGGATGTTTCAACACCACAGCAAAAAGCTTTTCAAATGTATGATCAAGGTTATTCCATTGAATCAATAGCCAAACACCTGGAAATGGGCTATACTGAGGTTGAATTGATGATAAAATTTCACTATAAAATGTCGCATTAAGACTTGCCTACCCAATAGTAATGTGATATATTTACTTTTGGTGTTAATACACACGTCTGTGGAGGTAAGTGAAGGTGCTCGTGAATCGAGTTTCGCTTTCGTATGAAGCAGTCGGAGGAAAACAAAAACCATTTAGGAGGATTTTATTATGGCAGCAATTTCAATGAAACAATTGCTAGAAGCAGGTGTCCATTTCGGTCACCAAACACGCCGTTGGAACCCGAAAATGAAACGTTATATTTTCACAGAACGTAACGGCATTTACATCATTGACCTACAAAAAACAGTTAAGAAGGTTGATGAAGCGTTTAACTTCGTTAAGGATGTTGCGCAAGATGGAGGCACAATTCTTTTCGTTGGAACGAAAAAACAAGCACAAGATACAGTGAAGGAAGAAGCTACTCGTGCTGGCATGCATTATATCAACCAACGTTGGTTAGGCGGCACATTAACAAACTTCCAAACTATTGAAAAACGTATTAGTCGTCTTAAAGAAATTGAAGGTATGGAAGAAGACGGTACTTTCGATGTTCTTCCTAAGAAAGAAGTCGTTATGATTCTTAAAGAAAAAGATCGTCTAGAGAAATTCTTAGGCGGTATTAAAAATATGGATGGCATTCCTGATGCATTATTTATCGTTGATCCACGCAAAGAGCGTATCGCTGTAAAAGAAGCGCATAAGTTAAATATTCCAATTGTAGCTATGGTTGATACAAACTGCGATCCGGATGAAATCGATTATGTTATTCCAGCAAACGATGATGCTATCCGTGCGGTTAAATTAATCACAACAAGAATGGCTGACGCGATTTTAGAAGTTAAACAGGGTGAGGCAACAGAAGACGTTGCTGAAGAAGTAACTTCTGATGACGAAGAAGAAAAAGAAGCTGTTCAAGAGTAAAAGGTTAAGGTGATAAGAGGTAGGACCTTTTATCACCTTTTTTACACTGGTTATCTATGAACTCTTATAAATTAACTATTCCCTAAGGAGGACATTTTAATGGCAATTACAGCGAATTTAGTAAAAGAGCTGCGTGAAAAAACAGGCGCAGGTATGATGGATTGTAAAAAAGCATTACAAGAAACTGACGGTGACTTAGACAAAGCTGTTGAATACCTACGTGAAAAAGGTATGTCAAAAGCAGCGAAGAAAGCTGATCGTATCGCAGCAGAAGGATCTACACATATTGTTGCAAACGATCAAGCAGCTGCTATGATCGAAGTCAATGCAGAGACGGACTTCGTTGCTAAGAACGAACAATTCAAGCAACTTTTAAATGATTTAGCAAGTCATATTCTAAATCATCGTCCGGCTACGGTTGAAGAAGCATTTGAACAAAAAATTAATGGTACAGACCAGACCTTAAGTGAGTATATTACATCAGCTATTGCAACGATTGGTGAGAAGATTTCACTTCGCCGTTTTGAGGTGTTTGAACAAGGCGAAAAGAGTGCTATCGGCAACTACATTCATATGGGTGGTAAAATTGGTGTACTAGCTCATTTAGACGGTACAAATGATGAAGCTGTAGCAAAAGATATTGCAATGCACATCGCAGCAATCAACCCTCAATATTTATCACGTGATGAAGTTGATCAAGAGCTTGTTGATAAAGAACGTGAACGTCTAAAACAACAAGCACTTGAAGAAGGCAAGCCTGAGCATATTGTAGAGAAAATGGTTGAAGGCCGTTTAGGCAAGTTCTTTGAAGAAATTTGTCTTTTAGATCAAGCTTTTGTTAAAGATTCTGATCAAACTGTAAAACAATATGTTGAATCAAAAGGTGCAACAATCAAGACTTTCGTTCGTTATGAAGTCGGCGAAGGCATGGAAAAACGTGAAGAAAACTTTGCTGATGAAGTCATGAGCCAAGTTAAGAAGTAAAGATTTGTTTAAAATAGGGGACACATTGTGTTCCCTATTTTAAAACAAGTCTTTAATATTTACATAATGACGGAGGTAAATATGTCTAAAGCTGATTTCAAACGAGTTGTCCTAAAATTGAGTGGAGAAGCCTTAAGTGGGGAGCAAGGCAATGGGATTGATCCACGATTTATTAAATCAATTGCTAAACAAATTCAAGAAATACACGCCCTAGGATTAGAAATTGCAATCGTAGTGGGTGGTGGAAACATTTGGCGTGGTAAGGTTGGTAGTGAAGTTGGTATGGACCGTGCCAATGCTGATTATATGGGGATGCTTGCAACTGTCATGAATTCGCTTGCTCTACAAGATAGTTTAGAAAATTATGGGGTAGAGACACGTGTTCAAACATCCATTGAGATGCGTCAGGTAGCAGAACCTTATATTCGCCGGAAAGCCATGCGCCATTTAGAAAAACAGCGCGTTGTCATTTTTGCTGGAGGTACAGGAAATCCTTACTTTTCTACTGATACAACAGCTGCTTTACGTGCTGCAGAAATCGAAGCAGATGTTATACTAATGGCTAAGAATAATGTAGATGGTGTTTATTCAGATGATCCATCCTTAAATACAGATGCTGTTAAGTACCATGAATTAAGTTTTATGGAAGTATTGAATGGTGGATTGGGCGTCATGGATTCCACTGCATCTTCATTATGTATGGACAATGACATAGCATTAATAGTATTCTCGATTATGGAGGAAGGTAACATCAAACGAGTTGTTACTGGAGAAGAAATAGGTACAATTATTAGGAGGAAATAGTGATGAGTGACGAAGTGATTAAAGATTGCCGTGACAAAATGCAAGGTGCTGTTGATGCTTTTTCGAAACAATTAGCAACAGTACGAGCTGGACGTGCAAATCCGGCTATTCTAGATACGGTTTATGTAGAGTATTATGGTGCGCAAACACCTTTAAATCAGTTAGCTAATGTTTCTGCACCAGAAGCACGTTTGCTTGTCATCACACCATTTGATAAGTCTGCAATTGGTGATATGGAAAAAGCAATCCAGAAAGCCGATTTAGGTTTAACACCTAATAATGACGGAAAACTCATACGTATTAATATTCCAGCACTAACAGAAGAGCGACGTAAGGAACTTGTGAAGATTACTAGAAAATACGCTGAGGAAGCTCGGGTTCAAGTTCGTAACATTCGTCGTGAAGCTAACGATCAATTGAAAAAGTTAGAGAAAGATAGTGAAATCACTGAAGATGAGTTACGTTCTTATACAGATGATGTTCAAAAAGAAACAGATAAGCACATTGATCAAATCGATCAATTGCTAGAAGCTAAAGAAAAAGAAATGACTGAAGTATAAGACATCATAAGTGTTTCTGACAGCTTTCGCTTTAGCGGCGAAAGCTGAATTTTTCTTAAATGTTATATTGGAGAGGGATCAGTATGCTTTTTCGTCAAAATGAAAAAGATGAAAAACAAGAAATAAGTTCAGACAATATCCCGCAACATATTGCGATTATTATGGATGGGAATGGTCGATGGGCAAAAAAACGCGCATTACCAAGAGTGGCTGGCCATCGTGAAGGAATGAAATCAATTGAAAAAGTAGTAAAACGTGCTTCGAACCTAGGTGTTAAAGCTTTAACGCTTTATGCTTTTTCTACTGAGAATTGGAAACGTCCTCATTCAGAGGTTGAATTTATCTTGAAGTTACCATCTCAATTTCTTGATACATATTTACCAGGGTTAAAAGAAAACAATGTTAAAATTACGACAATTGGAGATTTTGCCTCCCTTCCGGATTTCACTCAGAAAGCAGTAAACCAAGCCATTGAAGAGACGAAGAATAACGATGGTATGTCATTAATATTGGCTTTGAATTATGGTAGTCGTAAAGAGCTTGTAGAAGCGACAAAACAAATCGCTCAAGATGTTCAGGAAAATTCGCTTCAAATTGATGAAATTGATGAGAATGTCATTGAACAACATTTATTAACTTATACGGTTCCCGATCCTGATTTATTAATTAGAACGAGCGGTGAAAAACGATTAAGCAATTATTTATTATGGCAATTAGCTTATGCAGAATTTTATTTTACCGATCAATTATGGCCAGAATTCGACGAGAATGCATTAGATGAAGCCATTAAGGAATATCAACATCGAAAAAGACGATTCGGTGGATTGTAGGGATGTGATGTATTGAAACAACGCGTTTTAACAGCTGTAATTGGGCTAATTATATTTATCCCATTTATCGTTTATGGTGATTGGCCTTTTATATTAGTTATAGGGCTTTTAGCAACCGTTGGACTTAGTGAATTATTCCAAATGAAAAATATCACGTTGTTCAGTTTTCCTGCTATGTTAAGTTTTGTGCTATTGTGGATTGGATTTATTGATTTATTTATTTATTCATTTTTAGTAAACTTACCAATTAATCTGACCGAATTGGCATTATTAGCAGCGTTTACTTTATTAGCTTATATTGTACTTGTAAAAAACCATGTGACGTATAGCGACATGGCTTTTATACTTTTATCATTCATTTATGTTGGCGTTGGATTTGCAACCGTTATTGAAACGCGCTTACTAGGCTTAGATTATATATTGTTTGCATTTTTAATTATCTGGTTTACTGATACAGGAGCATACTTAATTGGTCGTTCGATTGGTAAACGCAAATTATGGCCTGAGATTAGCCCTAAAAAGACAATTGCAGGATTTAATGGAGGAATTGCAAGTGCGGTCATTATCGCCTTAATATTTGAAATGTTTAATCCGTTGTATGATAATATGATAATAGTTATCTTGATTGCCATTTTAGGTTCAATCTTGGCACAATTAGGTGATTTAGTTGAGTCAGCACTGAAACGTACTTACGGAGTGAAAGATTCTGGTCGGATATTACCAGGTCATGGTGGCATATTAGATCGCTTTGATAGTTTAATTTTTATGTTACCTTTTCTACACTTTTTACAGTTCCTTTAATTTAATCATGAATGAGGGTAGACAATGAAAAATATAGTCTTATTAGGGGCAACAGGATCTATTGGTGTACAAACCTCAGATATTATTGAAGCCAATCCATCCGAATTTAATTTGTATGCGATGGCATTTGGTACACGAATAGATGTTGCGAAACCCATTATAGAGCGTTTGAAACCATCTGTTGTGGTTGTGAAGAATAGCTCAGTTAAGGAGCAATTAATCAATCAAATTGATCATAACATTACAATTTATTCTGGATTAGACGCTTTAAATGAATTGGTTACAGAGCCTGATGTGGACTTAGTGGTTAACGCCTTATTAGGAAGTGTTGGGTTAAAACCTACATTGGCGGCTATTCGTGCCCGAAAACAAATTGCATTTGCAAATAAAGAAACACTAGTTACGGCAGGTCATCTTGTAAAAGCTGAAGCTGACCGATATGGTGTTGATTTATTACCTGTTGATAGTGAACATGCTGCTATTCATCAATGTTTACGAGGTGAGAATCCGAGTGAAATTAAGCGAATGGTCATCACAGCTTCAGGAGGTAGTTTTCGTGACTATACACGAGATGAGTTGGTTGGTGTTACTAAAGAAGATGCTTTAAAACATCCTAATTGGAGCATGGGTGCGAAGATTACAATTGACTCTGCTACCATGATGAATAAAGGTTTGGAAGTCATTGAGGCACACTGGCTTTTTGATGTGCCTTATGATCAAATAGACGTGTTAATGCATAAAGAAAGTGTTATTCATAGTATGGTTGAATTTGTTGATCAGAATGTAATGGCGCAACTTGGTACACCAGATATGAGAATCCCCATTCAATATGCTCTAACCTACCCTGATCGAACGACTTATAATTTATCATCAGGTCTTGATTTAACATCGTTCGGTACGCTTCACTTTCAAGACTTGAGTTTTGATCGTTTTCCTTGTCTAGACATGGCTTATCAGGCTGGTCGTGAAGGTGGCTCTATGCCAACTGTATTAAATGCAGCGAATGAAGAAGCAGTGCAGTTATTTTTAAATGATCATATTGATTTTTTAGGTATTGAGAAGGCAATCTATGATGAATTAGCTGAACATCAAAGAATGGAATTACCAAATTTAGATACAATTTTAGAGATTGATCAAGAAACACGCAAACGTGTAAGACGCCGTCACTAAAGGAAGGTGCTTGGATTGAATACGTTAATAGCATTTATATTTATGTTTGGCTTACTCGTGTTTATTCATGAGTTAGGCCATTTGATTTTAGCGAAAAGGGCAGGAATGCTTGCACGAGAATTTGCCATTGGTTTTGGTCCGAAAATTTTTTCCTACCGTAAACACGAAACATTATATACGATTAGGTTATTGCCGATTGGTGGTTATGTAAGGGTTGCTGGTGAAGATCCGGAAATTATCGATTTAAAACCAGGCCACCATATTGGTTTAGAATTTAATGACTTAGGTGAAGTCAATAAAATCATCGTCAATAATAAGTCAAATCATCCAGATGCTAAAGTGGTAGAGGTATCAAGAATTGACTTAGATCATGAACTAACAATTGAAGCTAATGATTTGGACACTGATACGTTTCATAAATATAGTGTTAATCGACAAGCTCTGTTCGTGATGGATGAAAAAGAAACATTAATTGCTCCATATGATCGACAGTTTTCGAGCAAGAATACAATCCAAAAAGGACTACAAGTATTTGCAGGACCATTTATGAACTTCGCATTAGCGATTGTCTTGTTCATTGCACTTGGATTTGCTCAAGGTGTTCCAGCTGAAGAAGCAATAATTGGAGAAGTACAGGATGATTCTCCTGCTTCATCAGTCGATATTGAACCAGGTGATCAAGTTGTCTCTATTGATAACCAGTCAATTGAGACGTGGACTGATTTTGTAAGATATGTACAAGAAAGACCTGGGGAAACAGTAGAATTAACAATGGAAAGAGGAGATGAACTTGTTACGACCTCAGTCGCTCCTGCTGAAATTACAAATCAAGGAGAATCTATCGGTCAATTAGGTGTCCGAAGACATTTCGAAGATGCAGCAGGTGATGTGATTGCTTATGGATTCACCCAGACTTATGACATGACGATTCTTATATTAGATGCTCTTGGCCAACTTGTGACAGGTCAATTATCATTAGATGCATTAGCAGGTCCAGTCGGCATCTATTCAGCTACTGATGACGTAGTTCAAACGGGTTTCTTTAACTATATTATGTGGACGGCGATGCTCAGTATTAATCTAGGTATAGTAAACTTATTACCTCTACCCGCATTAGATGGTGGACGATTGATATTCATTGGACTTGAAGCTATTCGAGGTAAACCACTCGACCCTCAAAAAGAAGGGATTGTCCACTTTATCGGGTTTGCACTACTCATGTTATTAATGATTGCTGTTACGTGGAATGACATTGAACGGCTATTTATGTAATTGGTTTTACATGACTAGATTAAATGAGTGATCATAGTTGTTCATAACTGATCAGGGAATATAACAAATGAGGTGAAATTGTATGAGACAAAGTAATATGCTAATACCAACTTTACGAGAAGTGCCTAAAGAAGCAGACATTCCAAGTCATCAGTTGTTATTAAAAGCTGGTTATATTCGTAAATTAGCTTCTGGTGTATATAACTTTTTGCCATTAGGTAAGCGTGTCTTACGTAAGTTAGAAACCATTATTCGTGAAGAAATGGATCGTACAGGCGCACAAGAAATTCAGATGCCAACTCTACAACCAGCGGAACTATGGGAATCTTCAGGACGTTGGGAGACGATGGGACTTGAATTAATGCGGCTAAATGATCGCCATGAACGAAAATTTGCATTAGGGGCAACGCATGAAGAAGTTGTGACATCTCTAATTGGAGATGAAATCAATTCATATAAAAAATTACCGTTAACTGTTTATCAAATTCAAAGCAAATTCCGTGATGAAAAACGACCTCGTTTCGGATTATTGCGAGGTCGTGAGTTTTTAATGAAAGATGCTTATTCCTTCCATGAAACTTATGAGTCTCTCGATGAAGCTTATAATCGTTTATTTGAAGCTTATAAACGTGTATTTGAACGATGTGGCTTAAATTTCCGAGCCGTTATAGCTGACTCAGGTGCTATGGGGGGTAAAGACACGCATGAATTTATGGTTTTATCAGATATTGGTGAAGATACAATAGCTTATTCAGATCAATCTGACTACGCTGCCAACGTTGAAATGGCACCAGTCCTGCCAACACAAGAGAAGTCAGAGACTGAACCTAATCCACTTGAAAAAATTGAAACACCGAATGCAAAAACGATGCAGGAAGTAGCTGACTTCTTAGGGCATTCCTTACAAGAAGGCATGAAAGCCATCATGTTTAAAGTAGATGATCGTTTTGTTATGGTTGTCACACGTGGGGATCATGAAGTGAACGATGTTAAACTCAAAAATTTATTCGATGCTAAGTTTATTGAGTTAGCAACAGAACAAGAAACGATTGATGTAGTTGGTGCTGGATTTGGTTCTTTAGGACCGATTAATGTTCCGGAAGATGTTGAAGTTATTGCTGATTATGCTGTTAAACCGTTAGTTAATGCCTCTTGTGGTGCCAATGAAAATGGTTACCATTACCGTAATGTCACACCAGAGCGTGACTTTGAGGTGACACAATATGCTGACCTGCGTTTTATTGAAGAAGGAGATCCTTCTCCAGATGGTCACGGTACCATACAGTTTGCAAAAGGTATTGAAGTAGGCCATGTATTTAAACTTGGGTCTCTGTATGCGGACAAGTTAAACGCTTCATTTTTAAACCAAGAAGGACGTGCCCAAACCTATATTATGGGTTGTTATGGAATAGGGGTGTCACGTACACTAGCTTCTGTAGTTGAACAGTTCCATGATGAACAAGGCATGTTTTGGCCAGATTCCCTTGTTCCGTTTGATGTTCATATGATCAATCTTAATATGAAGAAGGAAGAACAAGTTGAGTTAGCAGAAACAGTTTATACAAACTTACAAGAACAAGCCTTTGATGTGTTATACGATGATCGTCAAGAGCGAGCAGGTGTGAAATTTAATGATAGTGATTTGATTGGAATTACGCATCGTGTGACGATTGGTAAACGCGCAAATGAAGGTTTTGTAGAATATAAGAATAGAAAAACCGGCGAACAACAAGATGTTCATGTAGATGAGCTAGTTTCATTTTTAAAAACGTTATGATTGCAATCAAAACCCTTGTCTATGTATAGGCAAGGGTTTCTAAAATCATGATAAGTCCACCTTTTAAGTGAGGAATCGAGTATGGATTTAAATAAACGCGAAAAATTAGAGTTATTATTACAACAAATAAATATGCCTGAAGAAGTGGTGAATAATCATTTTGATCAGACGGTCTTAAAAAAATTGACGGTTTATAAATCGACGAAACAGTGGATTTTTCATTTACATAACCCACATCCATTTGATTATGACGTGATTTCATTATTTAAAGCGAATTTACAAACAGCTTTTCACCATGTGGCATCTGTTAATCTACAGATTACAACAGACGAATCGACAGTAAGTGAGAGCACTTTCCAAGCCTATTGGTTTGATTTCATTCATTCTGTCCATGATTTGTTTCCAGCTTATAAAGAATTTATATGTAATCAGACGCCTAGACTTGAGGGTGCGAGTGTCATTTTGAATGCTCGCAATGACGCTGAAGCTAATATGGTAAAGAAGAAACTCGATCCGTTATTTCAAAGTTATTGTCATAAGCATGGTCTTAAGACGTGTCATATTCAACTTGAAGTAAGCCAAAACGAGGAAGCTATTCAAGCATTTCAACAACAAAAGTTAGAAGAAGAACGTACTTTGGTTCAAAAGGCGATGCAAGAACAAGCTGAAAGACAAAAAGCTAAAGAAGAATCTGAGACTACCGAAAGTGAAACAGAGGGTCCTCTTCAAGTTGGTCATGAGATCAAAGAAGATGCTGTTGAAATGCACCTTATCTTAGAAGAAGAACGACGCATGGTCATTCAAGGCTATGTTTTTGATGTAGATATTCGTAACCTTCGATCTGGGCGAGATTTACTCATTATTAGCATCACGGACTATACAGATTCAATTCAAATTAAAATGTTTTCTAAAGGCGATGAACAGAAGGCATTATTTGCACAAGTCAAAGCGGGCATGTGGTTAAAAGCTAGAGGTAGTATTCAGACTGATACGTATACAAATGAATTAATCATGATGGGTCAAGACTTAAATGAAGTAAAAGCTAAAAAGCGTCAAGATCCAGGTATTGATGGCGAAAAACGTGTTGAGCTTCATGCACATACGACGATGAGTCAAATGGATGCGACTGTTTCTGCTGAAAGCTTAGTTGAACAAGCTGCTAAATGGGGGCATGAAGCTGTCGCGATTACAGACCATGGTGTTGTACAAGCATTTCCTGAAGCCTATAATGCGAGTCAAAAGCATGGTGTCAAAGTGCTGTATGGAATTGAAGCGAACTTAGTTGATGATGGTGTGCCAATTGCTTATAACGAGGCAAACCAGACCTTACACGATGCTACTTATATCGTATTTGACGTTGAAACAACTGGCTTGTCCGCAGCTTATGATAAGATTATAGAACTCGCAGCTGTAAAAGTTCATGACGGAGAAATTATCGATCGGTTTGAACGATTTGCCAATCCACACCAAAAGTTAAGTCAAACAACGATCGATTTAACCGGCATTACTGATGACATGGTTAAAGACGCACCTGAAATCGAAGAGGTAAGCCGTGAATTTTATGAGTGGTGTGGTGAGGATATATTAGTCGCTCATAATGCTAGCTTTGATATCGGTTTTATTAACGCAGCATATAAGCAGTTCAACTTACCGAAAGTGACTAATCCAGTGATCGATACATTGGAATTAGCTAGATTATTATATCCGAATCTAAAAAATCACAGATTAAATACACTTTGTAAACATCTAAATATTGATTTAACTCAACATCACCGTGCTATTTATGACGCTGAAGCGACAGGTTATTTATTGTGGAGTCTAGTCAAATCGGCAAAAGAAAAAGATATTGAGACACATACGGACTTAAATAATTATGTAGGGCAGGGCGATGCTTATAAACGTTCGCGTCCAAACCATGCTACGATCATTGCTCAATCTGAAGAAGGTTTAAAAAACTTATTTAAACTTGTATCGATGTCACATATTGATTATTTTTATCGTGTTCCAAGAATTCCTCGTTCACAACTCAAGAAACATCGTGATGGGCTGTTTATTGGATCAGCCTGCGATCAAGGTGAACTTTTTGATACGATTGCGCTCAAATCAGAAGAAGAAGCAGAAGAGGTTGCTGAATTCTATGATTATATAGAAGTCCAACCACCAATGAATTACTATCATTTGATCGAAAAGGAAAATGTTCAATCGGTCGAACACATTAAGCAATTAATTAAGAAGCTTGTGTCGATTGGTAAGAAATTAGATATACCTGTTGTCGCTACAGGTAATGTGCATCACTTGCATTCTCATGAGAAGATTTATCGCCAAATATTAATTGCATCCCAAAGCGGAAACCCATTAAACCGACAAACGATTCCAGACGTTTATTTCAAAACAACGGCAGACATGTTAGAAGACTTTGCTTTCTTAGGCGATGATGTGGCTAAAGAAATCGTCGTCACGAATACCAAGTGGGTTACTGATCAGATTGATGATATTAAACCAATTAAAGATGAATTATATACACCTAACATTGAAGGTGCAGATGATGAAATTCGTGACATGTGTTATACACGAGCTAAGTCGATTTACGGTGATGAACTACCAGAGCTTGTGTCTAAGCGATTAGATACTGAATTAACCAGTATTATTGAAAATGGTTTCTCGGTTATTTATTTAATCTCTCAAAAGATCGTGAAAAAATCATTAGACGATGGTTATCTTGTAGGCTCGCGTGGTTCTGTTGGCTCTTCATTTGTCGCAACTATGATGGAAATAACAGAAGTGAATCCATTACCACCACATTATGTTTGTCCGAACTGTCAATATCACGAATTTTATACTGACGGTAGTGTCGGCTCAGGCTTTGATTTATCGAAAAAGGATTGCGAACAGTGTGGAACTGCCTATCGTCGAGATGGACAAGATATTCCGTTTGAAACGTTCCTTGGGTTTAAAGGTGACAAAGTTCCGGATATTGATTTGAACTTCTCTGGCGAGTATCAACCAGTTGCTCACCATTATACGAAAGTGTTATTTGGTGAAGATAAAGTTTATCGTGCTGGAACTATTGGTACTGTAGCTGAGAAAACGGCTTATGGATTTGTGAAAGGCTATGCGCAGGACCATCAACTCATGTATCGTCAAGCAGAAGTGGACCGACTTGTGCAAGGATGTACTGGCGTAAAACGGACAACAGGTCAGCATCCCGGAGGAATAATTGTCGTTCCAGATGACTATGAAATATACGATTTTTCACCCATTCAGTATCCAGCAGATGACTCTAGTTCGGAATGGTTAACAACGCATTTTGACTTCCATTCCATTCATGATAACTTATTAAAACTAGATATACTGGGACATGATGATCCGACAGTTATTCGAATGTTGCAAGACTTAACTGGTATAGACCCAGAAACGGTGCCAACCAATGATCCTGAAATGATGAAAATCTTTAGTGGCCCTGAGGTGTTAGGCGTTAACGAAGATGATATTCTTTGTAAAACGGGGACTTTAGGTGTACCAGAGTTTGGTACGCGATTCGTTCGCCAAATGCTTGAAGATACGAAGCCTTCAAGTTTTGCTGAATTAGTCATTATTTCTGGTTTATCTCATGGTACTGACGTGTGGTTAGGTAACGCTCAGGAATTAATTAATGACGGAATTTGCGAAATTGGCGATGTCATTGGTTGCCGTGACGATATTATGGTTTATTTATTACAAAAAGGTTTGGAATCATCCTTAGCCTTTACGATTATGGAATATGTTCGTAAAGGTCGTGGATTGAAAGATGAATGGATCGAAGAAATGAAAAACCATGGCGTGCCTGATTGGTATATTGAATCTTGTAAGAAGATTAAATATATGTTCCCGAAAGCACACGCAGCAGCTTATGTATTAATGGCAGTTCGAATTGCTTATTTCAAGGTGCATTACCCAATTGAATTTTACGCAGCTTATTTTTCAGTTCGAGCTGATGACTTTGATATTGATACAATGGTTAAAGGTTCGGAAGCTATTAAACAACGGGTTGAAGATATTTTAGAAAAAGGCAATGAAGCATCGCCAAAGGAAAAGAGTTTATTGACTGTTCTAGAACTTGCTCTTGAAATGACGATGCGAGGTTATCAATTCCAATCTGTTGATTTATACCGTTCTGATAGTCAGCGGTTTATCGTTGATGGCGATACGTTAATTCCACCGTTTAACGCGATTGATGGCTTAGGAACAAACGCTGCTATTAATATTGTTAAAGCTAGAGAAAATGGCGAATTTCTTTCAAAAGAAGATTTACGTGAGCGCTCTCGTATCTCTAAGACAGTACTGGAGTATTTAGACAATCACGGTTGTCTAGGTGAGTTACCTGATCAAAATCAATTATCACTGTTTTGATCAAATAAAGGTGTTAAATCTGCATGTGGTTGCATGACATACCTATTTATGGTATATTAATTGACAGATTAGCAAAAGATACGTCTACGATGAAAGAGTGGGTTCTTCCCACTCTTTCGTTTTGTCTACCCTGCTGCTCGATTCACCTTATACAGCAGGGCAAATTTTTGTAACAGCAACAGATGCCTTACATCTGATGACGATATGTTGATAGTAACATGATGAAGGAGGGTATAATATGAGTCAGAAGATCATTTCATTAACAGAAGAGATTGTACAACCGATTGTTAAAGACATGAACTTAGAGCTGGTCGATGTTGAATTTGTAAAAGAAGGCAAAAATCATTTTCTACGTGTCTATGTCGATAAAGAAGGCGGTGTAGATATCGAAGATTGCGAGCGCGTTAGTGAAAAACTAAGCGAAGAGTTAGATCAACGTGATCCTATAGAGCAAGCGTATTTTCTAGAGGTATCATCACCAGGAGTAGAGCGTAAATTAAAGAAAAGAGAAGACTTTGAACGGTTTGAAGGTTCTTATATTTACGTCAAAACTTATGAGCCAATTGATGGTGATAAGGAATTTTTCGGTGATTTAAAAGAGTTTGTTAATGATCAATTGACACTTGAAATAAAAGTAAAAACTCAAACGAAACAAGTGACAATTCCATATGAAAAAGTAGCCAATGCACATTTGGCTGTTCAGTTTTAAATTGGGGAGGTTTAACAGTTGAATAGAGAATTGTTTGAAGCAATGGAAACGTTAGCTGATGAAAAAGGAATTGATCGTGAAGTATTGTATGAAGCATTAGACGCTGCGCTCGTTTCTGCTTATAAGAAAAACTTCAACTCAAAAACAAACGTCCGTGTTGAATTAGATTCTGACGACAATACCATGAAAGTATTTTCACGTCGGGTAGTCGTAGATGAAGTTGAAGATGAGGAATTAGAAGTATCATTAGAGGACGCACAACAGATTGACCCTTCTTATGAATTAGAAGATGTTGTGGAACATGAAGTGACACCTCAAGATTTCGGTCGAATTGCTGCTCAAGCAGCTAAGCAAGTTGTGACACAGCGTGTTCGTGAAGCGGAACGTGGTGTGATTTACAATGACTTTGTTGACCGTTTAGATGATATTATAATTGGCACTGTACAACGAATGGATAATCGCTATTTATACATCCACTTAGGAAAAGTTGAAGGTAAATTACCAACGAATGAAGTCATGCCAGGCGAATCGTATCAAGTGCATGACCGCATAAAAGTTTATGTAACAAAGGTTGAAAATACGAGCAAAGGGCCTCAGGTATATGTTTCTCGTACACATCCAGGATTACTCAAACGTTTGTTTGAAATCGAAGTACCTGAGATCTATGAAGGTATTGTAGATATTATGTCCGTATCACGCGAAGCGGGTGATCGTTCTAAAATTAGCGTTCATGCTGATGACCCAGAGATCGACCCTGTTGGCTCTTGCGTTGGTCAGCGTGGACAGCGTGTGCAAACAGTCGTTGACGAGTTAAATGGCGAGAAAATTGATATCGTCCATTATTCAGAGGATCCTGTTGTTTATATTTCCAATGCATTAAGTCCTTCCCAAGTAATTGATGTATTAGTTGATGAAGAAGAACATGCAACAACAGTTATTGTTCCAGATGACCAGTTGTCATTAGCAATCGGTAAAAAAGGACAGAATGCTAGGTTGGCTGCTCGTTTGACTGGTTGGAAAATTGATATTAAAAGTGAATCTGAAGCAAATGAAGAAGATGCTTCTGATCATGCAGATTCTGAAGTAGCTGATCAAGTCGAAGAAGACGAGGAAGTGTAAAAGGGGGAGAGAGTATTGGCTAAACAAAAGAAACAACCATTGCGTAAATGTGTCATAACTCAAGAAATGTTTCCCAAAAAGGAATTAATTCGTGTTGTGCGAAATAAAGAGGGTGACGTATTCATTGACAAAACGGGCAAACAAAATGGTCGAGGTGCATATTTAAGTAGGGATGTTTCCACGATTGAAAAAGCGAAACAAACAAAAGCGTTAAACCGCCATTTAAATGCTGATGTTGATGAAACGTTATATGATGAATTACTGCAACATGTGAGTGAATCATCATGAATCAATCTTACTTGAACATGCTCGGTTTAGCCAATCGCGCTCGGAAGTTGATTTTAGGTGAAGAAAATATTGTTGAAAGTATTCGTCATAATGAAGCTCAACTTGTTTTAATTGCAAATGATGCCTCGGACAATACGACGAAGAAATTAACAGACAAGTGTAAAAGTTATCACGTTCCATACGTTATTGTGAGCGATCGGAAAACATTATCGCAATCAATCGGAAAAGATGGACGTGTTGCCGTTGCGGTAACAGATCAAGGGTTTGCGAACAAACTCCGGGAAAAGTTATCGGAATAATATTCGGGGGTGAATGTATGAAAAAAATGCGCGTATACGAATATGCCAAACAACAAAACGTATCAAGTAAAGAAGTTATTAATAAATTAAAAGAACTTGATGTTGAAATTTCAAATCATATGTCAACAATAACTGATAATACGATTCGTCAATTAGATGAAATCTATCAACCAGAACAAGCACAAACAACATCTAAAGATTCTCAAAAAGAAGAACCAAAACAACAAACTCAGCAACAAAATTCAAAACAGCAACAAAGCCAACAACAAAAACAAGATAACAAATCTTCTAATAACCAGAATCAAAACAGCAAACAACAACAAAACCAAAATCAAAACAGTAACCAACAAAACCAGAACCAATCACAGAATAAACAACAGAATAAGCAGCAAAATAAATCTAACCCATCTCAAAACCAGAATAAACAGAACAACAAGAAGAATAATGCTAAGAAACAGAAGGGCAATCAAAAACAACAGAAACAAAATCAATCAGAGCAAATTGATAAGATCACCTATCAAGGCTCATTAACAGTCGGAGAATTAGCTGACAAATTAAATAAAGACTCTTCAGAAATTATTAAGAAGTTAATGATGCTCGGTGTTATGGCAACGATTAATCAACAATTAGATTCCGAAACTATAGAGCTAATTTGTGATGATTATGGAGTTGAAGTTGAAGAAGAAGTTGTTGTTGATCAAACAGACATCAATAACTATATCATGGAAGATGCTGAAGAAGATTTAAGTGTACGCCCAGCTATTGTCACGATTATGGGACACGTTGACCATGGTAAAACAACACTACTTGACTCCATTCGTGAAACGAAAGTGACAGAAGGCGAAGCTGGCGGGATTACACAGCATATTGGTGCCTATCAAATTGAACAAGATGATAAAAAGATCACGTTCTTAGATACACCAGGACACGCAGCATTTACTAGCATGCGTTCCCGAGGTGCTCAAATTACTGATATCGCCATTTTAGTTGTTGCTGCTGATGATGGCGTTATGCCACAAACAATTGAGGCTATAAACCACGCAAAAGCAGCCGAAGTTCCAATTATTGTTGCGGTTAACAAAGTGGATAAAGAAGGTTCAGACCCTAACCGAGTTATGCAAGAACTAATGGCTTATGACCTTGTACCTGAAGACTGGGGCGGTAACACAATTTATGTTCCACTATCTGCTCTTCAAGGCGAAGGTATTGATGACTTAGTCGAAATGATTAACCTTGTCGCTGAAGTTGAAGAGTTAAAAGCTGACCCAGCTAAAGTAGCAAATGGTACCGTCATTGAAGCGCAACTAGAAAAAGGTCGAGGAAGTGTCGCAACGTTACTCGTTCAAAACGGAACTTTAAATAAAGGTGATTCACTCGTTGTAGGTAATCACTACGGTAAAGTCCGAGCAATGAGCAATCATCTTGGAAAATCCGCATCCAAAGCTGGACCATCTATGCCAGTAGAAGTAATTGGTTTAAATGGTGTTCCTCAAGCAGGCGACCAGTTCTTAGTCTTTAAAGATGATAAGCAAGCGAAACAGGTTGCTCAAATGCGTGAACAAAAACAAATTCAAGAGCAGCGTGAATCAACAGGTAAGTTAAACCTTGATGAATTATTTGATCAAATCAAACAAGGTGACTTAAAAGAAATTAATGCGATTGTCAAAGCTGATGTGCAAGGTTCAGCGGAAGCTGTAGCATCTTCATTACGTAAGATTGAAGTTGAAGGTGCAAAAATTAACATTATTCATACTGGTGTTGGTGCAATCACCGAATCAGATATCATTTTAGCTTCAGCTTCAAATGGTCTTGTTATTGGATTCAATGTTCGACCAGATAATAATGCTAAGCGCGCGGCTGAAAATGAAGGCGTAGAAATTCGTTTACACCGTATTATTTATAAAGTAATCGAAGAAATGGAAGCAGCCATGAAAGGTATGCTAGATCCAGTTTACGAAGAGAAAATTATCGGTCAAGCTGAAGTTCGAGAAACATTCAAAGTATCGAAAATTGGTACGATTGCAGGTTCTTACGTAACGGATGGTAAGATCACTCGTAATTCTGGTGTTCGTGTTATTCGTGACAGCGTTGTGCAATTTGAAGGAGAAATTGATTCATTAAAACGTTTCAAAGACGACGTCAAAGAAGTACAACAAAATTACGAGTGTGGTATCACGGTTAAGAATTATAATGATATTAGAGAAGGCGATATAATCGAAGCCTTTATCATGGAGGAAGTTGAGCGCTAAATGATTGGTTATGCTTATGTTGAATGCTTAATTTATGATGTCCAGTCATTAAAAGCAAAACGTTCAATTATCAAGCAAACAATGCATCAAGCTAGTAAGAATTTAAATGTTAGTATTGCTGAAATCGATTATCACGATTTGTGGCAACGGACTGCATTTGAAATAGCTTGTGTAGCCAAAAATCAAGTCATTGCGGAACAGATTCTGCAAAACGCAGTCAACCGAATTGACGAACTTGCAGATCTAGAAATTACAGTTGTTCAATATGAATGGCTGTAAATGGAATAGTAAGAGGTGAATGAAAATGAGTGATTTACGAGCTAATCGTGTCGCCGAACAAATGAAAAAAGAGATGGGCGATATCTTATCACGTAAGATAAAAGATCCTCGTGTAGGTTTTGTAACAGTCACTGATGTCCAAGTAACTGGAGACCTACAACAGGCAAAAGTGTTTATTTCTATATATGGTGATGATGCTCAACAAGAAGAAACACTCGTTGGTTTGACGAAATCAAAAGGTTTCATTCGGTCCGAGATTGGTCAGCGAATTCGTTTACGAAAGACGCCAGAAATATCGTTTGAGATCGATGAAGCGATTGAATATGGTAATCGTATTGAACGAATTTTAAAGGATTTGAATGATGAATAAAGAGTCAATGATTAAAGGATAGACACTAGGTCTATCCTTTAGTCTGTTTGATTGTAAAATGAGGTGTTATCATGAATGGAATCATCCCATTATGGAAACCAAAAGGTATGACATCGCATGATTGTGTTAATAAATTGCGGGGCATACTGCAAACCAAAAAAATTGGTCACACAGGCACATTGGACCCGAATGTTGAAGGTGTATTACCAATGACAGTTGGAAAAGCGACTAAATTAACTAGCTTTATTACCGATCATACCAAAACCTATGTAGCTGAGGTTTCTTTAGGGCAGCAAACGACAACAGAAGATAATACGGGTGACACTGTATCTTCTAAGATAGTGGATCCAACTCTGACTTTAGAAGACTGCAAGCACGCAATAGAAAAGTTTAAAGGTGAAATTAGGCAAATCCCACCGATGTATTCTGCAGTTAAAGTCAATGGAATGAAACTGTATGAATATGCTCGAGAAGGGTTAGAAGTTGAAAGGCCTGTACGAGATGTTACGATCCATTCTATTGAGCTAGCTACTGACCAATTCGAACAGTATTCAAATAATGATGTTCGTTTTTCATTTCGTATTAATTGCTCAAGTGGAACGTATGTCAGAACTTTATGTGTTGATATCGGAGCCGAGATTGGTTACCCAGCTCATATGACGCATTTAATTCGCGAAGAAGCTGGAACTTTTCATCGAGATGAGACGGTAACATTTGCTGAACTTGAAGAAGCAAAAGGAACTGCAGCGTTAGAATCTTATATACAAGATTCGGGACGAGCTTTGACAGAAATACCAGTTTATGTCGTTGAAGATGATGAAATAATTCGCTTTAAGCATGGACAAGTCCTACCAATCCCCGATAAACTGAAAGAAAATGATTTGTTTCGAGTGGAAACGGAATATGGTGAATTAATCGCTTTATATCAACCCCACCCGACGAAGTCAGATTTAATGAAACCATATAAAGTTTTGCAGACGTAAAGAAGGTGACAGACATGGAAGTAATTGAATTAAGTCTAAAGCAAACTGAACCAATGCCGGTACTTGATGATGTTAGTCTTGCAGTAGGATATTTTGATGGTGTGCATACTGGTCATCAGCGGGTTATTCAAAAGGCTATAGATGAGGCGGAAAGACAAGGAATAAAATCAGGGGTCATGACGTTTAGCCCTCATCCATTAACCGTTATTAAAAATCGACCATTATTGGATTATTTGATTACCACACATAATGAAAAGATCAAGGAATTTAGGAAATTTAATTTAGATTACGTCGTGGTTATAACATTTAATCATGATTTAGCTCAATTATCACCTCAAGCGTTTGTTGATCAATTTTTTATTGCGCTAAATGTGAAGCACGTAGTCGGTGGGTTTGACTTTTCTTTTGGCCATAAAGGTGCAGGTAAAATACAACAAATGGATGAATACGCTAAAAATACATTAACTTATTCAGTTGTCGATGAAGTCTCTTCTGATGGTGAAAAAATTAGTTCATCGAGAATTCGTGATCTAATAAAAGAAGGTGACATGGCTGAATCTAAACGATTATTGGGTCGATCATTTTCGATTGAAGCGAATGTCGAGTATGGCTATCAGAGAGGACGAGAAATTGGTTACCCGACAGCCAATTTAGATGTTAATCAGGAACATATTATTCCACGTGTTGGCGTTTATGCAATTCAAGTCTATGTGAATAACACATGTTATGACGGTATGGCAAGTGTTGGTTTTAATCCTACATTTGGTCAAGAACATGACCAACCAATTATTGAAGCTCATCTTTTCGATTTTGATGACGATCTATATGCGGTCAATATAGAAGTCTTGTTTTTACATTACATACGTGATGAAAAAGCATTTTCAGAAGTGACAGAACTCATAAAGCGCATTGAACAAGATGAAATAGAAGCGAAAAATTTCATTCGTTCTTATTCTAGCTAACACTTGCATTATCGCTTTATAACATGTATTGTAATTAATGTACGAATTATAACCTTTTTCTTGGTATTACGTCACTCCGCCGAATGCGAGGAAGAAGGGGATTAAACTAATTTAGGAGGTGGATAGGATGTCCCTATCACAAGAACGCAAAAGCGAATTAATCAACGAATTTAAAACACACGAGAACGATACTGGTTCTCCAGAAGTGCAAGTTGCGATTTTAACTGAACAAATCACAACCCTAAACACGCACTTACGTGAGCACAAGAATGATCACCATTCTCGTCGAGGCTTAATGAAAATGGTTGGTCGTCGTCGTCATTTGTTAAATTATCTACGTAACAAAGATATCCAACGTTATCGTGATCTAATTAACAAATTAGGTTTACGTCGATAAGCTATAGGTTAGAAAAAGCGGGGTAGTACCCGCTTTTTCTTTTATTCTTAAAACACTCTTCGTATTTTGTCATGTTAAAATGATTATAATAAAATAGAAAGAAAAACGTGTTTCTTGTGACTACATAAGCAACAGTTTGGAAGGAGTCGTAAATATTATGACGAATGAAATGAAGTCATATTCAATTGATGTCGCTGGGCGCCAACTGACCTTTGAAGTAGGCGAAGTTGCGAAACAAGCTAATGGTGCAGCCATGGTACGCTACGGAGATACTTCCGTTTTAGTCGCAGCAACAGCATCAAATGAACCGAAAGATTTACCATTTTTCCCACTCACCATTAATTACGAAGAAAAATTATATGCTGTGGGTAAAATTCCAGGAGGTTTTATTAAACGTGAAGGTAGACCTAGTGATAAAGCCGTTTTAACATCCCGTTTAATCGATCGTCCTATTCGACCATTATTTGCTGATGGTTTTCGTAATGAAGTACAAGTTATGAGTACTGTTATGAGTCTCGATCAAGACTGTTCATCAGAAATTGCTGCAATGATCGGCTCTTCACTAGCACTATGCATTTCTGACATTCCATTCGATGGCCCAATTGCAGGTGTTCACGTAGGTCGAGTTAACGGAGAATTCATAATTAACCCAACCGTAGAACAAGGAAAAGAAAGTGATATTGAATTAACGGTTGCAGGAACCAAAGATGCGATTAACATGGTTGAAGCTGGTGCACAAGAAGTGCCAGAAGATATTATGTTAGAAGCGATTATGTTTGGTCATGAAGAAATTAAGCGATTGGTAGCATTCCAAGAAGAAATCATGGCTGAAGTTGGTAAAGAAAATATGGAAGTTGAATTATTCCAACCTGAAGCAGATTTAGAAACAGAAGTCATTGATTTAGCTAAAGATAAAATTGTCCAAGCGATCCAAACGGAAGAGAAGCAGGCTCGCGAAGAAGCAATTGATGCCGCTAAGGCTGACATTGTCGCACAATATGAGGAAGCAGAAGTGGAAAGCGACGTCTTATCACAAGTAAAATCAGTGCTAGATTCCATTGTTAAAGAGGAAGTACGTCGTTTAATCACGGTTGATAAAGTTCGGCCTGATGGGCGTGGGTTAGACGAAATCCGTCCTCTATCCTCCCGCACTGATGTATTACCACGTACACATGGCTCAGCTATGTTCACACGTGGGCAAACACAAGCATTAAGTGTAGCTACATTAGGGCCATTAGGTGATGTGCAAGTTCTAGATGGATTAGATTTAGAAGAAGAGAAACGTTTCATGCACCATTATAACTTCCCGCAGTACAGCGTAGGTGAAACAGGTCCCGTACGTGGTCCAGGTCGTCGTGAAATTGGCCATGGTGCATTAGGTGAGCGTGCATTAGAAGCTGTTATTCCTGATTCAGAAACATTCCCATACACGATTCGTGTTGTATCAGAGATATTAGAGTCTAATGGTTCTACGTCACAAGCAAGTATTTGTGCAGGAACTATGGCTATGATGCAAGCTGGTGTACCGCTTAAACAACCAGTTGCAGGCATTGCTATGGGTCTTGTGAAATCCGGAGACAATTACACAGTTTTAACTGATATTCAAGGTATGGAAGATGCCTTAGGTGACATGGACTTTAAAGTAGCTGGTACTACAGAGGGTGTAACGGCTCTTCAAATGGATATCAAAGTCGATGGATTATCACGTGACATTCTAGAAGAAGCATTGACACAAGCTAAAAATGGCCGCATGGATATTTTAGCTCATATGAATGACACGATTTCTGAACCTCGCCAAGAGCTCTCTGAATATGCACCTAAGATTGAATCGTTATCAATCAATCCTGATAAGATTCGTGATGTGATTGGTCCGAGTGGTAAACAAATCAATAAGATCATTGAAGAAACAGATGTGAAAATCGATATTGAACAAGATGGACGTATTTTTATTTCATCACCTGATCGCGATAAGATTAACCACGCAAAACAAATTATTGAAGACTTAGTTCGTGAAGTAGAAGTCGGTCAAATCTACCTTGGTAAAGTAAAACGCGTTGAAAAATTCGGTGCGTTTGTTGAATTGTTCAGTGGTAAAGACGGCTTAGTGCATATTAGTGAACTAGACGAAGCTCATGTTAAAAATGTAACGGACATTGCTGATGTTGGCGATGAAATGCTTGTTAAAGTTAAGGAAATCGATCAACAAGGACGTGTTAATTTATCACGTAAGGCAGCGCTTAAAGAAGAAGAGACAGAACAATCAACATCATAAATTGAACCAAAGAGCTGGTTTTAACCAGTTCTTTTTTTACATATAGGAGCGATCAGTATGTTAGAACGTTATCAATTAAGTAATGGACTAAGAATTGTTGAAGAACGAATCGAACATGTTCGTTCTGTCACAATAGGAATTTGGATTCTTTCTGGAACTCGAAATGAATCAAATGAAGAAAATGGGATGGCCCATTTAATTGAACATATGTTATTTAAAGGTACCAAACGAAGAACAGCTAAACAGATTGCTGAAGCCTTTGATCGAATTGGTGGACATGTCAATGCTTTTACATCTAAAGAGTATACATGCTTCTACGCCAAGGTGATGGATGAACATGTTGAAGAAGCTCTTGATCTCTTGTCAGATATGGTTTTACATTCTTCAATTGATAAAGATGAACTTGAACGAGAAAAGGACGTAATCTTTGAAGAAATTGCTATGACAGAAGATACACCAGATGACGTCATTCATGATTACTTACAAGAGACTAGTTATCAAGGTCATCCTTTAGGGCAGTCCATTTTAGGTACACGTGATTCGTTGTCGTCGTTATCGCGTGAAGATGTCATCAAGTTCAAAGAGCGTTTTTTTACTGGAGAGCGAATCGTCTTATCAGTGGCTGGGCAGGTACCAGGTCAATTTCATAAGTTAGTAGATAAGTATTTTAGTGAACTATCAACTGGTGACACTAAACAAGACTCTCTTTCTCATATGTTTAATCATAGAAAATTAGAGTTATCAGAAGATATTAGTCAGGCTCACGTCTGTTTAGGATTTGATGGCTATCCAATTGGTGATCAGACGATGTATCCATTAACAATCTTAAATAATGTATTAGGTGGAGCGATGAGTTCGCGACTGTTTCAACAAGTTAGAGAAGACCGTGGACTAGCTTATGATATTTTTTCTTATCATAACCCTTTTCGAGACAATGGAATATTAACGATTTATAGCGCTACATCCTATGAACGATTGAATGATGTAGAGACGATTATGTTTGATATTATATCTGATATTCGCCAAAACGGTATTAAAGAACAAGAACGGCTTGATACGATTCAACAATTGAAAGGGCAACTTGTATTAGGTTTGGAACACACAAGTAGCCGTATGCAGCGGAATGGTCGAAATGAATTACTAAATGAGCCGCATATGCCTGTTGAGGATGTCATATCTAAGTTAGAAAGTGTTACTCACCAAAATATTCAATCAGTAGCGAAAGATTTATTCTCTAAAGAACCTGCCCGTGCATGGATTGTACCTAAGAGCATATAATAGTTTAACAGCTATTTAGCGAGGTGATTATAGGTGTGCGGTATCATGACTTAACGGGAAAAGAATTAATTGATGCAGACAAAGGTGAACGATTGGGTGTCCTGGGGCATACAGACCTTACGATTAATGGTGAGACTGGACAAATTGAAGAAATTGTTATTCAGGATTATGCCATGCTTGGATTTAAAAAAGGGGAAGCATCCACATCGATTCAATGGAAAGATATCGAAGTCATTGGAGAAGACATGATTGTAATCAAAAGAGATTAATAACATATTTATCATGCTAAGCTGGTTTCTTTTAATAAGGAACCAGCTTTTTCACGTTTTGACTGTTTATACATAGGATAATATGGACTGAATGAACATGGGCAGGTGATGAGATGTTAACAGGCAAAAAAGCTTTAATTGTTGGTGGTGACGCCCGGTATATTGAATTAATGAAGCAACTATTATTATATGATGCTAGTGTTTATGCTATTGGTTTTGATGATGCTGAAGAAGAATTGACGGGTGTCATTTCCATAACAGAACAAAAGGTTGATCATACAACAATTGATTTTGTTGTTTTACCGATTTCAGGCGTTGATGAAGAAGGGTTTGTTGACACCCACTTCAGACGACCATCGATTCAGTTATCAGATGAGTGGTTTACTTCTTTTTCAGATGATTGCACGATTTTCACCGGAATTATGACACCATATTTAAATCAATTGAGCGAATCGTCTGTTGCTATTACTGCATTAATGAATCGAGATGATTTAGCTATTTACAATTCAATACCAACTGCAGAAGGAGCAATTATGTTAGGGATTCAACATACTGATGTCACTTTACATGATGCAAATGTCGTTGTTTTAGGATATGGGCGTGTCGGTAAAACAATTGCAAAGTCTTTCCAAGGATTAGGTTCTCACGTATCGGTTTATGCGAGAAGTGATGCTGATTTAGCTCGTATTTATGAAACACACGCCACTCCAATAACTTATGATCAATTACTAAACGCTGCATCAACAGCACATCTAATGATTAATACCATTCCAAAATTGGTTGTAACACCAGAAGTCATTCAAAAGTTACCAACGTCTTGTTTTATACTTGATTTAGCATCAAAACCAGGTGGTGTTGATTTTAGATTTGCAAAGAAGAGAGGAATTGAAACAATGCTGGCTCCGAGTTTGCCAGGATTAGTTGCTCCAAAAACGGCAGGTAAAATGCTTGCTCATGTTATTCAAATGATTATTCAAGATCATGAGTAAAGGAGAGTTTTTACTGTGGAATTAAAAGGAAAAAGAATAGGTTTTGGTTTGACTGGATCACATTGCACTTATGATGAAACATTTCCAGTTATAAAAGAGTTGGTTAACTTAGGAGCAGATGTTGTTCCGATTATATCTAGTACGGTTAAAACAACGGATACGAAATTTGGTGAAGCGAAGCAACATCTTGAAACAATTCAATCGATTACCGAGCGACCCATTATAGATTCAATTCCTGGAGCAGAGCCTTTAGGTCCCCAAGAACCACTTGATTGTATGGTAGTGGCACCTATGACAGGTGCATCGATTAGTCGATTTGCAAATGCGATCACTGATAGTCCTGTTTTAATGGCGGCTAAAGCGACATTGCGTAATAGAAGTCCAGTTGTCTTAGCTATTTCAACAAATGATGCACTTGGATTTAACGCGCAAAATCTAGCAAAATTACTACCAGCAAAGCATATTTATTTTGTCCCATATGGTCAGGATAACCCCGTTAAGAAACCAACTTCTTTAGTCGCTCACATGTCTCTATTACCTCAAACCGTTGAGAAAGCGTTAGATGGTGAGCAATTACAGCCGTTATTACAGCCTTTTGACCAATAGTGTTAATTCTCATAAAATATGATAAACTGTGAGATAGAAAATAAAAACGTTATTATGGAGGTTATTAGAATCATGGAAGCTAAAAGCAGATACAATGTAGCAATCGTCGGAGCAACAGGAGCAGTAGGTCAAAAAATGATCGAAATGCTAGAAATGGTTGAATTTCCTATTGAAGAATTGAGACCATTAGCATCGAAACGATCAGTTGGTAAAATTATTGAATACAGTGGAAGAAATATTACGATTCAAGAAGCTACGCCTGAAGCATTTGAAGGGATAGATATTGCATTATTTTCTGCTGGCGGATCAATTTCAAAACAACTGGCTAATGAAGCGGTTGAACGTGGTGCTGTTGTTGTTGATAACACGAGCGCATTTCGTATGCATGATGATGTGCCACTTGTGGTTCCTGAAGTTAATAGGGAAGCACTTAAAAACCATAAAGGAATTATTGCGAATCCAAACTGTTCGACAATCCAAATGGTGGGCGCTTTAGAGCCTGTTCGCCAAAAATACGGACTTAATCGTGTGATTGTATCCACCTATCAATCTGTCTCAGGTTCAGGATTGGATGCTGTTGAAGAGTTAAAAGACCAATCGCAAGCTATGTTAGACGGAACTACAGTTAATACAGAAATTATGCCAGTAAAATCAGAGCCTAAGCATTATCCAATCGCATTTAACGCATTACCTCAAATTGATACGTTTGAAGATAACCATTACACATTTGAAGAAATGAAAATGATTAACGAAACGAAAAAAATTATGGAAGCTCCTGATTTAAGTGTGGCTGCAACATGTGTTCGTTTACCATTCTTCTATTCTCATGCAGAAAGTGTTTATATCGAAATTGATGATGATCAAGTGACGGTTCCACAAATGCAAGGTGCTATTAAGGAAGGGCAAGGCGTTGTACTAGAAGATGATATTATGAATCAAGGTTATCCAACACCATTGTCCGCTGAAGGTAAGCTAGAAATCTTTGTTGGGCGTGTTCGTAAAGATTTAGATGTGCAAAACGGCTTTCACCTCTGGGTTGTTTCAGATAACTTACTAAAGGGCGCAGCCTGGAATTCAGTACAAATTGCGCAAACATTAATTGAAATGACAACAGAACAATAAGTTGAGGTGCAAAGATGACGACATTAGTACAAAAATTTGGTGGTACATCGGTGAGAGATTCTGAATCGCGAGAACGTGCCATCCAACATGTTAAAGATGCTTTAGCAGAAGGTTATCAAGTGGTGGTAGTCGTTTCTGCAATGGGTCGTGAAGGGGACCCTTATGCGACTGACTCGCTTTTAGGTTTAATTGATTATCCTGAAACTCATATTACGAAACGTGAAACAGATTTATTAATGTCATGTGGTGAAACGATATCTTCAGTTGTTATGACGCATGAATTACAACAACAAGGCGTTACCGCTACATCACTAACAGGAGCAAGAGCTGGGTTTTTAACAACAAATGACTTCTCGGATGCTCGTATTAATAAAGTCGATCCAACTGATATCTTCAAATATTTAAAAACAAACGATGTTGTAGTTGTAGCAGGCTTCCAAGGGCAAGATGAAGATGGCAACGTGACGACACTAGGTCGTGGCGGTTCTGATACATCTGCTGTTGCTTTAGGTGGTGCGTTACAATCTGAATATGTCGACATTTTCACCGATGTTGATGGTATTAAAACAGCTGACCCACGCATCGTTGAGAATGCGCGTACATTGCAAGTTATGACCTATAATGAAATTGTCCATTTAGCGTATCAAGGGTCGAAAGTGATCCATCCACGCGCTGTTGAAATTGCAATGCAGGAGAAAATTCCAATTCGGGTGAGATCAACGTACTCACAAGATGCTGGCACACTTGTTACAGCGAAAAAAGATCATACCGTTGACCAAGGGTTTAAAGACCGTCTTGTAACGGGAATAGCACATGTATCTGGTATTACTCAAATTAAAGTATTATCAGAGGAAGATCCGGTGACACTACACAATGATGTGTTAACAGCATTAGCAGATGCTCAAATATCGGTTGATTTCTTTAACATATCAATGGATGGCATCACATTTACGGTCCCGACCGATCGACTCACTCAAACCACAACGATTATCGAAGCATTTGAATATCGCTTTCAAATTGTAGAGAAGTGTGCGAAAGTGTCGACTGTGGGTGCTGGAATACAAGGTGTCCCTGGAGTAGCATCGAAAGTTGTGAAAGCTTTAACGCGTTATAATATTCCGATTTTACAATCGGCTGACAGTCATACGACGATTTGGGTGTTAGTGAAAGAGCAAGATTTAGAAAATGCGGTTAATGCTTTACACCAAGTGTTCTTAGAAGAACGTTAACATAGGAGGGGTGTGCTGATGGATTTTGGCCGTGTCTTAACTGCAATGGTAACACCGTTTGATTCAATGGGGCGTCTTGATTTGAAGAAAGCAGAGAAATTAGTGACTCATTTGATTGATAACGGTTCAGAAGGGTTAGTTTTAGGAGGAACAACAGGAGAGTCTCCAACACTTACTCATGACGAGAAATTGCAGCTTTTTGAATATGTTGTTGGTTTAGTTGACCAAGAAATCAGTGTGATAGGTGGTGCCGGATATAATGATACCTCTGCCTCAGCAGAGTTCACCAAAGCAGCTTCAAGCACAGGGTTAGATGGTATTATGCTTGTGACACCATACTATAATAAACCGAATCCCGCTGGTTTATATCATCACTTCTCTACAATCGCCCAGGAAACAACATTGCCCATTATGCTTTATAATATACCAGGGCGGTCAGTGATTAATATGCCTGTGGAGACGACCGTGCAATTATCTAAAATCGATAACATTGTTTCGATTAAGGATGCTAGTGGCGATTTAAATATGATGAGTGACATTATTGAGCAAACAAGTGATGACTTCTCTTTATATTCAGGAGAAGATCACCTGACACTACCTTCACTTGCAATCGGTAGTCATGGTGTTGTATCTGTTGCCTCTCATATTATTGGTAATCAAATGCAAGAAATAACGCAAGCATACCTCGAAGGTGAGGTTACAAAGGCTGCCTCACTACATCGTCAATGGTTGCCAACTATGCGTGCATGTTTTATGGCTCCTTCACCAGCACCAGTAAAAGCAGCATTAAATTATCAAGGTATTGATGTTGGCTCTGTACGTGGGCCATTAGTCGATCTATCACTCGAAGAATTTAATCAATTAAAAACGATATTAGATACTTAATAATAGTATAAAGAAAACTCCGGACGTATCCCGAACTCGTCCGGAGTTTTATATTTAGACTCTAAAATATTTGTTGGGGTTGATACACAATTTAGCGTGAAGGTTTGATGGTGGCCGTTGACATCATGTGATCCGCTTACGGTGGATGCTTGCACCCATAGGGCACAAGTGCAACATCTGCTCAATCTCACTACGTTCGTTTTTTTTGCAGTGTTTTCTATGCAGGGGCACGGCTCGAGCCTCCTCGGCTGAAAAGCATGGCCTGTGGGGTCTCGAGACGCGTGCTATTCCCGCAGGCATCACCACCTACGCTCCTCACCTGACGCCAACTTAGCGATTTGATTAGAAAAAGCACGCTAACTCCCTGTTTGTTATCCTTGTTTTATACCACCGATGTTCTGGCATCATAAACGGCGCTATCAATATCATATAATTTGCTGCAAGACGATATAAAGAACCCAATAATCTTGCAAAAGTGATGAATGATAATATCAAAACCGTTAACACTACTAGCTAGAAGGTGGTGTTTACGTTGAGTGATAACCAAGAAGATCAAAATCAACAAAAAGATAATCTAATGGAAAAAATCAAACAGTTAGGTACGACAAATGTTCCACAAACTTCAGATTCCAACATCCATGTGTTACCGATTATTGGCCAAATAGAGGGCCATTTACAACTACCAGCTAAAAATAAGACAACGAAATACGAACACTTAATTCCACAAATTGTAGCGATTGAGCAAAACCCTAAAATAGAAGGGGTTATTATTTTACTTAACACAGTTGGTGGTGATGTTGAAGCAGGTTTAGCCATTTCTGAAATGATTTCATCATTATCCAAACCAACTGTATCGATTGTTCTAGGTGGTGGTCATTCGATCGGTGTTCCTATTGCAACTGCAGCTACAAAATCATTTATTACTGAAACAGCAACTATGACCATTCACCCGATTCGGATGACTGGTTTAGTTGTAGGGGTTCCACAAACCTTTGAGTATTTAGATAAGATGCAGGATCGCGTCATTAATTTTGTGACCCATCATGCTAAAATTGATGAAGACACATTCAAAGAATTGATGTTTGCTAGAGGCAATTTAACACGTGATATTGGTACGAATGTGGTTGGGCAAGATGCGGTAGACCATGGTTTAATTGACGCGATTGGTGGCGTTCAAGAAGCGATGAGTACTTTGAACTCATTAATAGAAGAACGTAATCCTCAAGGGGAATCTGAATCATGATTATTTATACACCCTTACGTGAAGATGAAATATTTGAATCGGATGAAGCGGAACATGAAGCCTTTCAATGGGTTAATGTTAATCACGCAACGCTTAAATTAAAACGAGACCCTAGTTCACATGGTTATGAGATTGTGCACATGACTTCGACGAACCCTCAAGACTATCTCAACAAACGACTGGAACCTGGTTCAATTTATTATTTATAACTATCCCAAAAAGCGTCATGTCTATGATATAATTGAGTTGATGAAAGCAGCCTATTTCTAAGGCTGCTTTACGCTTTTTGAGGTGATAGACATGGCAAAAAAGAAACGAAAAACAAAACGCAATAAACGTCCGCCGTTTTTGAAATTTGAATTAATTGGATTATTATTGATTTTAATCGCAATCTTTTCAAGTGGTATTGAGCCTATTCATGAAGGGGTCATACCGAATCTTCTAACAAGTGTTTTACAATGGCTATTTGGTTTTTGGTATGCAATTGCAAGTATTTTTATGCTTGGATTAGGTGTTTATATCGTATTTAAACGCTCATGGCCAACATTTACGACTAATCGTTGGATCGGATTTTATATCTTTATGGCATCGCTTATCTTATTTACGCATTTACAAGCTTTTGATGATGTCATTACACAAACAAATTCATCAATTTTCACCGTGACATGGGATTATTTTGATGCTTATCAAAATGGCTCTATCGCTTATGCCAAGATTGGTTCTGGTATGTCCGGAGCAACTTTGTTCTTATTAACTTTTTATTTATTATCAGGTCCTGGGGCAAAGGTGTTAGCATTTTTCGGACTTGTCATTGGCATTATGTTTCTATTAGAAAAATCATTGTCAGATGTGCTGGCAAACATGTTATCGTCATTTCAATCATTTTGGGAAAACATAAAAGCGAAACGTCAAACTAAGAAGGACGAAAAAGCAGAACGAGTTAAAAATGCAACAGCTTCTGAAGAACCAGAAGTTGATGTGACGTTTGCTGAGAATCAAGAACATACTGAACAACAACCAGTAATAGAAAGTTTTGAGTCAGATGTGGACCCACCAGCTGAACAAACTGCTAGTACTAATGAAATCGAAACAAATGAGTGGACAGAACGAGTAGATCAGGAAAGCGAACAAGTTGATGAATCATTACCGTTAACAGAACTAGAAAACGAAGATTATTCTTTACCACCTTTGAACTTGTTATCAAATCCTGTAGCTCATTCTCAACAACAGGAAAAATCGCAAATACAGTCCACAGTTAAAAAACTTGAACAGACTTTTCATAGTTTTGGTGTAAAAGCAAAAGTAACAAAAGTTCATGTTGGACCTGCAGTTACGAAGTATGAAGTCTATCCGGATGTCGGCGTGAAGGTTAGCAAGATTGTTAACTTACATGATGATTTAGCCCTTGCTTTAGCTGCAAGAGATATTCGAATTGAGGCACCAATCCCAGGTAAATCAGCTATTGGTATTGAAGTGCCTAATAACGAAGTGGCTCAAGTTTCTATGAAAGAAGTTATGCAACCTATTCAACAAAACCCTGCTAAGTTACTGTTTGGACTAGGTCGAGACATTGCTGGAGAGGCGATCACAGCAGAACTGAATAAAATGCCACACATGCTTATTGCTGGTGCTACAGGTAGTGGTAAAAGTGTTTGTGTTAACGGCATTATTACGAGTATCCTACTAAGAGCTAAGCCACATGAAGTTAAAATGATGATGATCGACCCGAAAAAAGTTGAACTTAATGCTTATAATGGGATCCCTCATTTATTAGCACCAGTTGTAACTGATCCGAAGAAGGCCTCGCAAGCGCTTAAGAAAATCGTTTCAGAGATGGAACGCCGTTATGAATTGTTTTCTGAAACAGGTACTCGTAACATCGAAGGTTATAATGAGTATATTAAGCGTGTTAATGAAGAAGAGGATGAAAACCACCCAACGTTACCATACATCGTTGTTCTTATTGATGAATTAGCTGACTTAATGATGGTGGCATCGAATGAAGTGGAAGATGCTATTACCCGTTTGGCACAAATGGCTCGTGCTGCAGGTATTCACTTAATTATTGCTACTCAGCGACCATCTGTGGATGTCATTACCGGAGTTATTAAAGCTAACATTCCATCACGTATTGCGTTCAGTGTTTCTTCTCAAACCGATTCACGGACAATTTTGGATAGTGGCGGTGCTGAGAAGCTACTCGGTAAAGGGGACATGCTTTTCTTACCTGTTGGTGCTTCAAAACCAACACGTATTCAAGGCGCTTTTCTTGATGATTCTGAAGTAGAATCGATTGCAGATTATTGCGTGGAACAACAAAAGGCGCAGTATCAAGATGATATGATTCCGTCAGAGACACCTGAACAACATGAAGAAGTAGATGATGAACTTTATGATCAAGCGGTTCAATTGATTGTTGATATGCAAAGTGCTAGTGTATCAATGTTACAACGAAAATTCAGAATCGGGTATACGCGTGCAGCGCGGTTAATTGATGCAATGGAAGAACGTGGCGTTGTAGGACCTTATGAAGGTAGTAAACCAAGAAAAGTCTTACAAACATCGACACAGCCTGAAGAACAATCACCGTCTTAATTGAAGTTCGTATGATTTCAATCAGTACGGAAATGCTACAGTAAAGAATATGTTAGGAGGACAAACATGAATACACTCGTTGACAATCAAATTGACCATCAAGATTATCAATTGCATATGATCCCAACGACTAAATTCAAAACTAATACGATTGCATTAAAATTTGCACGACCAATTGAACGTGACACCATTACGAGTCGTGCATTGTTACCTTTCGTATTACAGAAAGGGACAAAGAATTTCCCGTCTGAACGCGAACTACGTTTAGAATTAGATCGTTTATATGGGGCTAAGTTTTCCATCAATGGTGCTAAAAAAGGCGAAAATCATATTATTACGTTAACTTTAGATTTACCAAATGAAAAATTCATTGATGTAGAAAATGATTTGCTTAAACAGGGAGTTCAATTTCTCCATGAAGTAGTCGCTAACCCGAAATTAATCGATCAGGCATTCGATCCGGATTTAGTGGCAAAAGAGAAAGAAACATTAGAGAACAAAATTAACTCAATTGTAGACGAAAAGATGCAATATGCGAACATGCGGTTAGTTGATGAAATGTGCCAAGACGAATCATTTGGTATTCGTTCACACGGCTATATTGATGACTTAGATTCCATAGATGGAACGACTTTATATGACACATATCAAGATATGATTCAACATGATCGTTTGGATATTTATGTGGTAGGCGACATTGAAGGTGAAGTGGTTCAACAATTATTTGAATCAGAATTTAAATTAGAACGCCAAAATCCTGTCGAGATTAAAGAAGCTGATCAAGTTGAAGCGGGACAATTGAACACTATTTCAGAAGCCCAAAAAGTTCAACAAGCTAAACTGCATTTCGGTTATCGTACACAGATCACTTATCGTGATGAGAATTATCCAGCACTTCAAGTGTTCAATGGAATCTTCGGTGGATTTCCACATTCTAAATTATTCTTGAATGTGCGAGAAAAACATTCACTTGCTTATTATGCAGCTTCACGTTTCGAGAGTCATAAAGGCTTACTGTTTGTCTTTAGTGGTATTGCCCCTGAAAAGTATGAAGAAGCAAAAGATATTATTATGAAACAACACGAGAGTATCCAAGAAGGCAATATTTCAGATGATGAATTAGAACAAACGAAAAAAGCAATCATCCACAGTCTCAAAGAAACACTCGATGGATCACGAGGGATTATTGACTGGCATTATCAGCAAGTGGTTGGTGGAAAACAACAAACAAACCAAGATGTTATTGATGCTATTCAAGAAGTAACAAAAGACGACGTGAAAAAAGTGGCTAACCTTGTTGCACTTGATACAATTTACTTGTTAACGAGCGAAGATGGAGGTGCTCAAGATGCATGAGATTGATATACCTAAAGTTCAAGAAACTGTTTATCATAAACAATTAGATAATGGATTAGATGTTTACTTATATCCTAAGCAAGATATGGAAAAGACATTTGCAATCTTTTCAACCAATTATGGTTCCATTGATCAATCATTTAGTCCGATTAATCAAAAAGAAATGGTAACAGTACCCGATGGAATCGCTCATTTTCTAGAACATAAAATGTTTGAAAAGGAAGATGGTGATGTCTTCCAACAATTTTCTGAACGAGGTGCTTCAGCTAACGCTTTCACTTCATTTACTGAGACGGCTTATTTATTTTCGAGTACAACAGAAATTGAAGCGAACGTGGAAACGTTGTTAGATTTTGTCCAAAACCCTTATTTCACTGAAGAAAGCGTCGAAAAAGAAAAAGGCATTATCGAGCAAGAAATTCGCATGTACGATGACCAACCTGATTGGCGATTATTTTTTGGCACAATTGACTCGATGTACCGTCATCATCCTGTAAGAATTGATATTGCTGGAACAGTTGATTCCATTAACGACATCACAGCTGATGATTTATATACGTGTTATAACACCTTTTATCATCCCGGCAATATGCAATTAGTGATTGCAGGCCAATTTGATGCTGAACAAATGATGCAACTAGTTGAAGAAAATCAGAATGCTAAATCATTTGATCATCCGCCTGAAATTAATCGTGATTACGGAGATGAACCGATTGGTGTTGACCAGAATGAGAAGACAATTAAAATGCCAATCAACACACCAAAATGTATGGTTGGTATAAAAGAAAAACCAGATGCACTAGAGCCAGATGTTCTTTTAGAGAACGATTTAATTCGCGATTTAGCTCTGGATATCTATTTTTCAAAAAGTGGTTTGCATTATGAATCATTATATCAAGAAGGATTAATCATTGATTCATTACGCTTAGAATACATGTTGGAGAAATCATTTGGATTCACTGCCATTGGGGCTAGCACAATGGAACCTGAAAAATTCGGTGAACGCGTGAAAGAAATGCTTCATTCAATCAAAACAGATCAAATTAACCAAGATGCATTCGAACGAGTGAAGAAGAAGAAATATGGTGAATTGCTACGTGAATACAACAATTTAGAAACTGTCGCTAATAACGTCATCCAATACCATCAACTTGGTCTTGATTTTCGCGATATATTCCCGACATTAGAACAATTAACGGTTGATCGTTTTCAAGAGAAGATCCAATCTTGGATTGATGAAGATCAAATAACCGTTTGTTCGATTGTTCCAGAAGGTGAATAGTGTGCAAACAGAAACTATATTGATTATCGGAGCGAGTAGTGATATTGGAAAAGCTGTTGTTAGTAAATTAGCTTCAGCTAACCCGAATAGACAATTCATTTTGCATTACTATAAAAATGATGGTGTGATTAATCATATTGAAAAGAAATTAATTCACAACACTGTTTTATTAACCGTACAGGCTGATTTACGATCAGACCAGGAAACGGATCAGTTATTAGCGTCAATTCCTTTTGACATTGATACCATTGTTTTTGCACAAGGACAGAGTTATTCCGGTTTAATCACTGATACTTCTGATCAGGTAATGGATGATTTGTATCATGTGCATGTTAAGTCAATGACACGAATCGCAAAACACTTCTTGCCATCAATGAATCGAAACCAACATGGGACCATTGTTGTGATTTCTTCCATATGGGGTGAGATCGGAGTTAGCAATGAAGTATGGTATTCCATGATGAAAAGTGCTCAACATCAGTTTGTGAAATCATTATCAAAAGAAGTCGGTCCATCTAATATACGAGTGAATGGTGTTGCACCAGGTCTAATAGCAACGAAAATGAATCAACATTTATCTGATGAAGAAGTAGAGGATTGGTTACAAGATGTTCCTTTACAACGGGTGGGTCAACCAGAGGAAGTTGCTGATGCCGTACAGTTCTTATGCTCTCCTCAATCCAGTTATTTTAATGGTCAGTTATTGCGTTTGAATGGTGGCATAAACTAAACACAGCTTCATGTATAAATGTCTCTATTTCGTTCACACTACTAGTGAATAAAATAAAGGAGGCTTTGCGATGTCCGTCTTAGATAATTTTGACCAATGGAAAGATTTCCTAGGTGATCGACTTCACCAAGCACAAGATCAAGGTGTTAATCAAGAAACCATTAATGAAATGGCTTATCAAGTCGGAGAACACTTAGCAACGAAAGTTGATGCGAAGAATAATGAAGAAGCGATGCTACGCGACTTATGGAATGTTGCTTCAGATGAAGAGCGACATACAATCGCTAATATGATGGTCAAAGTAGTCCAAAATGAGGGAACTCATGAATAACGTTAGGATTAATTAAAAAACTGGGTCGGGTGATACAACTCGATCCAGTTTTTTGTGTGATGATTTCCAAAGAAAGGATTTTATTTATAATTTATTGCATTCTATCTTTTCATTGTTACGAAAATAATTTATGATAGACTTAGCATGTATGAATATTATGTTAACAATTACTATAGAAAGGCTGATTAGATGGATGATCGAAAAGATTGGTACTTAGAGTATGAAATTAAACATAATCGGCCTGGTTTACTTGGTGATATATCCTCTTTACTCGGCATGCTATCTATTAATATTATTATGATTAATGGTGTCGAAAATCAACGAAGAGGCATGCTCTTGTTAAGCAAAGATGATCGTCAAATCGATCGTTTAATCAGCATTTTAAATACAATGGATACTATTCGTGTGACGAAAATTAGACGACCTAAACTCCGTGATCGTCTTGCTGTGATGCATGGTCGATATATTAAAAGTGACTCAGATGATAAGAAAACATTCCGTTTCGTTCGAGATGAACTCGGTTTACTTGTTGATTTTATGGCAGAGCTATTTAAAAAGGAAGGTCACTTATTAATCGGTATTCGAGGTATGCCACGAGTTGGTAAAACTGAATCCATTGTGGCAGCAAGTGTTTGTGCAAATAAGCGATGGTTGTTTTTATCGAGCACCTTATTAAAACAAACGGTTCGTAGCCAATTAATTAAAGATGAGTATGCGAAAGATAATTTATTTATAATTGATGGAATGGTCTCAGTGAAACGCTCAACAGAAAGCCATTGGCGACTTATTCGGGAAGTGATGGGAATCCCAGCTATAAAAGTTGTTGAACATCCAGAAGCATTTGTGCAGAACTCAGAGTACACTTTAGATGACTTCGATTACTTTATTGAATTACGTAATAATGTAGATGAAGAAATTCAATATGAGCATATTCAAAAACCAGAATTCGAAGAACAAGATGGATTTTCCATGTTTGATTTTTAATTGGACGGTGTTAATAAATGGAAGTAGGAGAAAGACTAAAAGAAGCAAGAGAAGCTAAAGGACTTACGATTGAACAATTAGCTCAAGAAACAAAAATTCAAAAGCGCTATTTATCCGCAATTGAAGAGCATGATTGGTCAACTTTACCTGGTAATTTTTATATACGAGCTTTTGTTCGAGAATACGCGAATGCTGTAGGTTTAAATGGTGAAGAGCTATTAGATGAACATGCTAATGAATTACCTACTGTAAGCGAACCGACAAGTCAGCAATATATGACCCCATCGCGTTCTGCAGGTAAATCAGGTAAAAAGAATAAACAGATGTTTTCAATGATTCCGAAATTACTTGTTTTTATTTTATTAATTGGAGTCGGCTTTGCGATATGGTATTCAGTGGTCAACTTTATTCAGCCTGCCATGACTGATGATTCGAATAACAATAATTCAGAAGAAATTATTAGCGCCCCTGAAGAAGATGAGAATAATCAAGAAGAGAACACTAATGATGAAAATAGTAATCAAGAAGAGAACTCATCTAATGAAGAAGGCAATAATGATTCATCTCAAGACAACAATAGTAACAATGAAGATGAGGAATCAGAAGAAGAATCCAAAGAAAATAGCGAACCCGAAATTAGTGTGGCAAACGTTGATGAGAGTGGGACACCAACGACGACTTATGAAGTTGCACACAATGGGCCTATTGAAATTACTCTAAATACTGATGATGAGACGTGGTTACAAGTTAATATTTCTGAAAATGGCAGTACGTCTCAACCTATATCTGGAATGTTCAATACAGATAATGCCCCTGAAACGTTTACTTATGAAAATAGTTCGGGTGAAATGGAGCTAGTCATTGGCTTAGCAAGTGCATTTACTGTTGAAGTGAACGGTCAGCCGATTGAATATGAAATTAATCCAAATGACACGGTTCGTCAAAACGTAATCATTCAATGGCAGAATGAAGAATCATAAATCCTTTGCAGTTCGCAAAGGATTATTTTTTGAAACATTATAGCTTTGGAGGTTTATGTATGAATGTACCAAATAAAATTACACTTTCTAGATTGTTTTTAATTCCTATTTTTATAATCCTTCTCGTTGCGCCTTTGAATTGGGGGGAGTTTGATATTGGGGCTTATGAGCTACCAATCGCTCACTTATTAGCTGGAATATTATTTATTATAGCGTCCTTAACAGATTGGTTAGACGGTTATTATGCACGTAAATATAATTTGGTGACTAATTTAGGTAAGTTTCTTGATCCTTTAGCAGATAAATTGTTAGTTTCAGGAGCCCTTATATGCCTAGTTGAATTGCAAATGGCTCCTGCATGGATTGTGATCATTATCGTGAGTCGTGAATTTGCTGTTACTGGATTGCGTTTAGTAGCTGCTGGAGAAGGGATTGTTCTTGCTGCAAGTCAAATGGGCAAACTTAAAACAACTTTACAAATTGGTTCAGCTGCATTTCTCATTTTGCATCATTTTCCGTTTTCCTATTTAGGATTACCAATCGGGTCAATCTTGTTATATCTTGCTGCTTTAGTAACAGTCATTTCTGGCGTAGAGTACTTTAAGAAGAACTGGCACGTTATGAGGGATTCAAAATGACTCTACGATGTGAAGTAATTTCAGTTGGAACAGAGCTTTTACTCGGGCAAATTGTTGATACAAATGCGAGTTGGTTATCAGAAAAATTAAATGATGTCGGATTAAATGTGCTTCATCATCAAACGGTTGGAGATAATGCTAATCGAATGAAAGCTGTATTCGAGCAAGCTCAACAACGCTCTGATCTTGTGATTGTAACTGGAGGTCTTGGACCAACAGAAGATGATTTAACACGGGAAGTGGCGGCTGAGTTATTTGATACGTCTTTATTGATTGATGAACAAGTTATGAACCAAATTGAACAATTTTTTGGCGACCGTAACATCTCAATGACTGAGAACAATCGAAAGCAAGCTTTACATTTTGACGGTGGACACACTTTTGAAAATTATGTCGGCATGGCACCAGGCTTAGCATTTAACCATCAAGGTGTTAACTGGTTCTTCTTACCAGGAGTCCCAAAAGAAATGAAAGATATCATGTCCAATGGCATTGTTCCTTACCTACATCAGCTTGGTTTAACAGATGGTAAACTTTATTATCGTACTTTGTATTTTCAAGGGATAGGTGAATCTATTTTAGAAACTGAACTATTAGACTTAATTCAGGCACAGACCAATCCAACGATTGCCCCTTTAGCAGGAGATGGATATGTCGTGGTTCGATTAGCCGCAAAAGCAAATCAAAAAAATGAAGCTGAAGACTGGTTCGATGAATTAGAAGAACTTATTCGTTTCCGAGTCGGCGAATACATGGTTAATCAACCTCGGTCGAAAACGGAACAAGTTATTGAACATTTCAAAGCTCAAAACATTTCATTAGCTTCATGTGAGAGCTTAACAGGTGGACTATTTTCATCTAGGGTTGTAGATCATGCCGGGGTATCATCGTTTTATTATGGAAGTTTGATTACATATAATAATCAATCTAAGCAAGAATTAGCTAATGTACCTGCTACTATATTGAGTGGTGAAGGGGCAGTGAGTCATGCTTGTGCAAAAGCTATGGCAGAAGGTGCTGCAAATAAATTAAATACTGACGTTGCGATAAGTTTTACTGGAGTGGCAGGACCTAATGATGAGAATGGCATTTCAGCGGGTACAGTTTATATTGGCCTATCCGTTTATGGAAATGTTTATTCTAAGTTGTTCCAATTCACAGGATCCCGACAGGATGTGAGGGAAGCAGCAACAGATGCCGGTATGAAATATTTATATGATCAGATTGTGCGACAATAAAAAACAGAACAAATATTCGCTTTTTTCTTGGCAAAACATTAAAATCGTAGTATGATAGATATAGTGATAAGAAAGGGGAATAAGAAAATGAGTGATCGTCAACAAGCGTTAGATATGGCATTAAAGCAGATAGAGAAACAATTCGGTAAAGGATCCATAATGAAATTGGGTGAACAAGAAGGTCAAGAAATTTCAACTGTTTCAAGTGGTTCACTTGGTTTAGATGTTGCCTTAGGTGTTGGAGGCTATCCAAGAGGACGAATTGTTGAAATTTACGGCCCTGAATCATCTGGTAAAACAACTGTTGCGTTACACGCAATCGCTGAAGCACAACGCGCAGGTGGCCAAGCAGCATTTATTGATGCTGAACATGCGTTAGACCCTGTATATGCACGTAATTTAGGGGTTAATATAGACGAATTATTGCTTTCACAACCTGATACAGGTGAACAAGCTTTAGAAATTGCAGAGGCACTTGTACGTAGTGGTGCAGTCGATATCATTATCGTTGACTCTGTAGCCGCGCTAGTTCCAAAAGCCGAGATTGAAGGCGAAATGGGTGATGCGCACGTTGGTTTACAAGCGCGTCTAATGTCGCAAGCACTTCGTAAACTTTCTGGTGCAATTAATAAATCAAATACGACAGCTGTTTTCATTAACCAAATTCGTGAAAAAGTTGGCGTTATGTTTGGTAATCCTGAAACAACTACAGGTGGTCGTGCGTTGAAATTCTATTCGTCTGTTCGTTTAGAAGTTCGTCGTGCAGAGACGTTAAAGCAAGGTAATGAAATGATCGGGAATAAGACCCGACTTAAAGTTGTGAAAAACAAAGTTGCTCCACCGTTCAGACAGGCTGAGGTTGATATTATGTACGGTGAAGGAATTTCAAGAGAAGGCGAATTAGTCGATATCGGAGCGAATCTTGATATTGTCCAAAAGAGCGGTGCTTGGTTCTCTTACAACGGTGATAAGTTAGGCCAAGGTCGAGAAAACGCGAAACAATATTTAAAAGATAATCCAGCGGTATACGATCAAATTTATAACGAAATCCGAGCTCATTACAGTATTGATGAAAACGAAACAGCAGAAGACGAAGAAGCCGAAAATCAAGAAAAATTAGACTTAGAGTAGGTTATATGAATAAGCTGTTCAACAATCATTCAAGATGGTGTTGAGCAGCTTTATTTATGGGTGACAGCAATAGACAAATTTATAAATTGTTTGACAATTCCTTGACATGAGTGCTAGACAGGCTTAAAATTAATATGTATAATTTTCATTTTATACTTTAATGCTTATGATGAATGATTGTACATTACCGACTGAAATGAAATGAAAGAGTGAAACAATTTTATAGCAAGAGGAGGTGAAAGTATGGATAGTATGGTAACGTTAATCATCTCCATTTTGCTAGCTTTGGTTGTCGGTACTGTTGTTGGTTATTTTATTCGTCGTTCAATAGCTGAAGCGAAGATTTCGAGCGCAGAAGAATTTGCTCGAAAACTTGAAGATGAAGGTCGTCGGAATGCTGAGGCAGCGAAGAAAGAAGCGCTGTTAGAAGCTCAAGATGAAACAAATCGCTTACGCCAAGAACAAGAACAAGAGCTACGCGAACGTCGTAATGAAGTGCAAAAACAAGAGAATCGGCTGATGCAAAAGGAGGAAACCCTCGATCGTAAGAGTGAAACGTTAGATAAACGTGAGCTTACGTTAGAAAACAAAGAGAATTCATTAAATGAAAAGCAACAACAACTTAATGAAGCTGAAAGCAAAGTGGAAGAAATGATGACTACACAACAGGCTGAGCTTGAACGTATTTCTGGATTAACAGAAGAACAAGCTAAGCAAGTGATTATAGACCGTGTGGAAAATGACATGTCTCATGAAACAGCTATGATCATTAAACGTGAGGAAACTAAGGCGAAGGAAGAGGCAGATAAGAAAGCGAAAAATATTCTATCTCTGGCTATTCAACGTCTTGCAGCAGAACACGTTTCTGAAACGACAGTCTCTGTTGTGAATTTACCGAACGATGAGATGAAAGGACGGATTATCGGTCGTGAGGGTCGTAATATCCGTACACTTGAAACATTAACAGGTATTGATTTAATTATTGATGATACACCCGAAGCCGTTATTTTATCTGGTTTTGACCCAATTCGACGCGAAATTGCTCGAATTGCATTAGAAAATCTAGTACAAGATGGTCGTATCCACCCAGCTCGAATCGAAGAGATGGTTGAGAAATCTCGTCGTGAAGTAGATGAATACATTCGTGAAGTGGGTGAAGAAGCAACCTTCGATATTGGTGCTCATGGTATTCATCCTGATCTGGTTAAGATTCTTGGACGTTTGAAATATCGTACAAGCTATGGTCAAAACGTCTTGAAACACTCATTAGAAGTAGCCTATCTATCAGGTCTCTTAGCAGCTGAGCTAGGTGAAGACGAGCAGCTTGCTAGACGTGCCGGTTTATTACACGATATTGGTAAAGCCGTAGACCACGAAGTCGAAGGAAGTCACGTTGAAATTGGTAAAGAACTAGCACAGAAATACAAGGAAAATGAAACAGTTATTAATTCTGTTGCCTCACACCATGGTGATGAGGAAGCAACAAGCGTAATTTCTGTTATTGTAGCTGCGGCTGACGCATTATCAGCTGCACGACCTGGAGCTAGAAGTGAGTCATTAGAAAATTATATTAAACGACTCGAAAAGCTAGAAGAAATTGCGGACTCATATGAAGGTGTTGAGAAATCATTTGCTATTCAAGCTGGACGTGAAGTGAGAATTATGGTTCGTCCAGACGCTATTGATGATGCAAAAGCTGTTACGTTAGCGCGTGACATTCGTCATAAGATCGAAGAAGGTTTAGATTATCCTGGTCACATTAAAGTAACAGTCGTTCGCGAGACGCGAGCAGTTGACTATGCGAAGTAAAAAGACGGCTTAACGGCCGTCTTTTTTATTTTGACTACGGAGACAAAGTATGTAACGATTTACTAGAGAAGATAAGGAAAGGATAAAATTATGAAAATTTTATTTATTGGAGATATTGTTGGAAAACCTGGTCGTGACGCACTACAACAACAAATCACACAACTTAAAAATCAACATCGTGCTGATTTCACAATCGTGAATGGAGAAAATGCCGCACATGGTAAAGGAATCACGAAAAAGATTTATCATCAAATTCTCGAGTGGGGTGCTGATATGGTCACTTTAGGTAATCACGCTTGGGATAAAAAAGAAATATTTGATTTCATAGATGACACTGATCAGTTAGTTAGGCCTGCAAATTTTCCTGAAGGAACACCTGGAAAAGGAATGCAATACGCTAAAATTGGGAAAACTAAAATAGCCATCATTAATGCACAAGGTCGTACGTTTATGAATCCGATTGATGATCCATTTACAGTCGTTGATGGGTTAATTGAACAGGCTAAACGGAATGCACATATTATCTTTGTGGATTTTCATGCTGAAGCAACTAGTGAAAAACAAGCCATGGGTTGGTATCTCGATGGTCGTGCAAGTGCCGTCGTTGGGACACATACACATATTCAAACGTCAGATAATCGCATTCTACCTAATCGAACAGCTTATATTACAGATGTCGGAATGACAGGCCCTTATAATAGTATTCTAGGTGTAGATAAAGATGCTGTTATTCGTAAATTTAAAACAGGACTTCCTGTTAAGTTTGATGTACCAGAAACAGATCAAACTGTTTTAAGTGGTGTTGTGATTGATGTTGATCAAAACACAGGTGAAGCTAAAAAGATTGAACGAATCCTAGTGAATGACGATCATTTAAATTTTGAATGAGTGGATTATTTGAATTTTTCCGACAATTCATTCATAATAAAAGGAATAGGTCGTAAAAATGCTGAATAGATTAATGATGAGATCATTATAGTAATTGAAGGAGGAACTAGGAATGGAAATACTCAAAGTATCATCAAAGTCAAATCCGAACTCAGTTGCAGGTGCTTTAGCAAATGTGTTACGTGAAAGAGGTTCTGCAGAAATTCAAGCTATAGGAGCTGGTGCTCTTAACCAAGCAGTGAAAGCTGTCGCCATCGCACGAGGATTTGTTGCTCCTAGTGGTGTAGACTTAATTTGTATTCCAGCATTTACAGACATTACGATCGAACAGGAAGAACGCACAGCAATTAAATTAATTGTTGAACCAAGATAATAAGGCACTCAACAAAAAGTACAAGGCTATCAAAGCTTTGTACTTTTATTTTTGTCCAAATATTGTTAGTGCATAGTGATAGCGATATCATGTATGCTTGCGCTTATAGACCATATATAAGGAGATGGATAATATGATTGATATGCACTGCGACGTTTTAATGAAACTCTGGGAGGAACCACATAAATCTTTTAGCGATGATGATTTACATATCTCATATAACAAATGGCTGAACAGCCCAGTTCAAGTACAATACTTTGCAATCTTTGTTCCACCTGAGACGAATCAAGATTATTTTCAAAGTGCACTTGAAATGATTGATCTTTTTCATGAAAAAATTATTAAACCTTATCCTGAAATTAAATGGGTCCAAACTAAAGAAGAAATCGAAGCCTTAAGCCCACATGAAAAAGGGGTTGTTTTAACGTTAGAAGGATGCCATGTTATTGGTGAAGATTTAATGAAGTTAAGAACATTATTACGGCTCGGTGTGCGGGCTATTGGTCTCACTTGGAATAACGTTAATGCCCTTTCAGGAACTTGTGTGGATCATGAAGAATTAGGATTAACTACTTTAGGTAAAGAGGCAGTTCAGATCATAAATGAATATAATGCCTTTGTGGATTGTTCTCATCTATCACCAGCAGGTATTGATGACGTTTTAGAGCTAGCTGATCGCCCTATGATTTCTCATTCGAATGCAAAGGCAATCTATCACCATGAAAGAAACATTTCGGATCAACAATTAAAGCAATTTTTCGAGAAAAAAGCCCCTGTCGGAATAACATTCGTACCATATTTTACGGCAAATGAAAGTGTAACTATTGAAAATTTACTGCATCATATAAATCATATGTATGAATTAGGTGGAGGAGATTCCATCAGTTTTGGTTCTGATTTCGATGGCATGTCGGAAACCATTCAAGGTTTAGAAGATATTGAAGCTGTGCGTAATCTTTATCATAAACTAGCTCACCATTATTCTAGTGACGATGTCTATCGCATGCGTTACGACAATGCTATTCGTTTTTTATAATAGAATTTATGAATGATTCATGACATCTTTAATCTTTTTAGGTTGTATTTACCGGCTAATTATTGTTAAAATCCGTTTGAGCACTTATACTGAATATAGGTATGGAACTGGTTTTCGGTATTAGAGGAAAGGAGTCTTGTCATGAACGAAAAACAACGACATGAACAGAATCAAATAAAACAAAGTCATGCGTCTAATCAGGCAAGCGAGGAGAAAAATTTAAACCGTCTGAAGGAAAAAACTTCAGATGATTTTATTAAATATTTTGAAGCGACGTACGAACCACCTAACTTACGCAAAGCTCAAAAACGCGGTAAACAAGATATTCAATATCATGATGATTTTGAAATTGAAGAGCAATTCCGCGATTTAGGAGTTGGCAAGAAATACTTAATCCGAACTTATGGGTGTGCATAGGTAATTAACACAAATAAATTATTTCCCAAGGATAAAATATATTTTATTTGTTATACATAAATGAACCAAAAGTAAATATTGCATTAAATGCCCCACTTATCTATAATCTAGGTAAGTTTTTTTATTTTGAGGGGGAGATGCTCAATGCAATCGAAAAAGGCTGTAATTTATTGTCGTGTTTCAACAGTTGGACAAGCCGAGGATGGTGTAAGTTTAGACAACCAATTGTTCAAGTGCAAAAGCTTTTTAGATTCACAAGCAAAGACTGAATATGAGGTTGTTAAAGTTTTTAGAGAAGAAGGCAAGTCGGGTAAAAATGAATGGCGAGACGAATTTCAAAATATGATGAGTTACATTCGTGATAATAAAGCAGAAGTGGATGCTGTTTGTTTTTATGCTATTAACCGCTTAGGCAGAAATGTTCAATTAGTATTAAATACTATAAATGAGTTAGATGATTATAATGTAAGTGTATTATCTGTAAGTGATAATTTAGATACAAGTAATCCAATGGGTAGATTTGTTTTAACTATACTTGCTTCATTAAGCCAGTTAGAAAGCGAACAAATAGGTCAAAGGGTATTTGATACTATGCATTACTCCTCACAACAAGGAACGTGGCAAGGAGCAAGATACTATCCGTATGGTTATATTCCACAAAATGAATCAGATGAAAGAGGAAATAAACCTCTTAAAATAGTTCCAGAACAAGCAGAACAAATAAAATTAATATTTAAATATTACACAGAAGGTTTGGATGGTAACACAGACGTTGGTACGTTTAAAATTGCCAAAAAATTAAATGAATTAGGTCATCAATATTTAAGAGAAGGTGCAAAAAATAAAGAATGGACTAACAAAAGAGTTTTGGATATCCTTAAAAATGCTCACTTTTATGCTGGTTGGTATTATTGGAACAGAACTGGCACAAAGGAAAAGAAGAAACATATTAAAGATGAATACGGTAATCGTGTTATACCTATAATGTCTAAACGGTCAAAATCATATCAACCAGTGAAAGAAACTTATCTAAAACCTAAAAGCGAATGGTCTGTAGGTAAAGGTATCCACGAGCCAATAATTTCTGAAACAACGTGGAAAGTAGCTGAAACCAAATTTGAAAAAAGGAAAAATAAAAATCCTAATCTAGATACTAGCCGTCAGCCTAAAAATTATTTAACAAATATTTTAGTATGTCCGCAATGTGGGGGTAAAATGATGGCTTCTACGCAAACAAGGAATACGAAAAAGAAAGGGGAAATTAAGGAAGTATATTATCGATGCCAGAGAGCTACAGCAGGGGAAGAATGCAACCACAATGTGATAAAAGAGGATTATGTATTACCAATCGTCAAAGATGCTGTATTCGCTTATTATGACGTTTATTTAAAGCAAAAAATAAAAAAGGTCATCATATCTCAATTATATAATGGTAGTGAAATGCAACGTGAAGCGGATAACAAGATTACTGGATTACAGCAAGAGATTGATAATTATTTAGCAAAAGTTGAGGAAGGTTTTACTGCTTATCAAGATGGTATGATTTTAAAAGACAACTACCTACGTTTGAAAAATAAATATGAAGATGAAATCAATCAGTTGAAACAAGAAATTGCACAAATTGAAAGTACAAGAGAAGATACACTGGTAAGCTCTCAACAATTGAAGACAATTCAAGAAATAATCAATAATTTTAAAAATATAGAAGAATACTTCGACAGCCTAGATAAGTTAAATCAAATCGAATTCTTGAAAAACATATGCTTAAAAGTAGAGGTTAATAAAGATTATTCTAAACGTGGTGCTAAATCTGTTAGTATAAAAAGAATATTTATTAATGATGAAATTACGGAAGAGCCAGAAGAGTTGAAAGAGATTGAAGAAAAAGAGCATCTGTATGAACGTTTTACACAACTAGAGAAAGAAATATTTAGTGATGCACAACTCCGTATGAACCGTGTCCATTTTATGATAAGAGATATACCTAAAATAAAGGAATTAGAACAAAAGTTTAATATTGTATTTTCCGACAAAGACTTTTCTTATCACACTTTAAATATAACTATGCACAAAAAAATGAGTAGCAATATTCCATATGAAGAAAAGAATCAATTTTTACAGACTTATATAGAACAACAAGATAATAAAGATTTAGGTCTAGAAGTTTATTATTTGACAGAAGAAAAAATTAATAAAGAAATGGAAGATTATCCACCAGAGGAAGAAATGTTAGAAGCGCTAAGGGTAGAAGAATTCTATAAGAGAAGAAATAATGATGATACCACGCCAAGTGAAGAGTTATGGAATGAAGTAGTAAATGATATGAAAAGAGAAAGGTAGAGGTCTAAACCTCTACCCTCTTAAATCTGATGGTACAATTCAGTTGTTTGTTCAAATCCTCAAAAGTAAATGTACCACTATCATCTACGAGATTTAAAATATGCGGATTATCCAACCGACTTGTTTTTTTTACTTTAATCAATCCAAACAAATAGTGTTTTTCAATTAAAAGACCTTTATGATTTAATATAGCAAAGCTCTTCCATTCACGGTATTCCAATTCCATAATCATAATTAGAGTAAATAACACAATATACAAGTAGTTAAAATTATCCGTTATCAAATAGCTAATACCTACAAAGGCAAACAATAAATAACATATAATCCTATGCGTATAAAATAATATATTACCCCTGTATGTCAATTTCAGCATCCTCTCCTACTAATTTAATTATATTTATCCCATAGTTCATTAGGTCTTGTTCTATCTTTTTATATTCATAATGGTCAATGTGTAAAATTTGGGGTATCAATACAACTAATCGTGTAAATTCTCCGTTATAAGCTAATTCTAGTAATTGGTTTAATCCCTCCCGTGCTTGTGTGCTTCCCTTTGCATAATCCTCAAAGTAAAACGTATTTTTAATTGGGATGTTATTTTCTTGGATAAAATCTAACATCTGGTTTATCTGTTCTTTTTTTGTCCTTTCCGAGAAATACCTAACATAAAAGCAGTAATTGTTCTTCATTAGACCAGCCCCTTTTATTTAATGGAACCCAGTCTAGCCTGTTTTGACAAATCTGTAAAATCGTATAATATATTTTGTTTAATGTAATATATTTTATTTATTTTATACATCAAATGCATTGTATGTATTGTATTCAATATGTCTAATGTATTTGTCATATATGATAGATAGCAGTTAATAATGAAGCAGTATTTATTGTATATGATAGAAAAGATACTTAAAGGATGTATAACGAAGTTAATACAGCGTTTAAGGTGCTTAAATTATGGCTTCTCAACTATAACCTTTTAAATAAACCAAACATATTACAAATAAAGTGAAGTAAAACCTAAAAAATATACCGAATTCCATTAAAAAAGAGCCTTAACAATTTGTTAGGCTCTTTACCGTTTATATACATATTCAAGTAGGAATTCAAGAGGGGTTATTTAACAGGACGTATTATGCAAAGTTTTAATAGCTCTTTTTCTTACTAATTCGTTATTTAAAATATTTAGGTGTCGTTCTTCTAAACGATTTTTATATTTATTATAAAACCGTTGCTGTTTTTTCGTATCAAAATAAGCAGTATTAACACGTTCTGGGGTGTAAAATGCTTCTGCTAATTCCAGTCTATTATATAAAAAGGTGATAGTTGCTCCAAAGATAATTGGAATAATAGTTAATGTTATTAAAAAAGTATCGGTCTCTATTAACTTTAATAAATCCATATTAAACACCCCTCAAAAAAATGTTATTAAAATTAACATAGATAAACAAAACACTATTTGTAATGCTTACCTATGTACTATATTATACTATGGTTTTAAAAACGAGTCAAAATTTTCCAGTGTATTAATAGCTGGTATATTGCGATTTTTGGAGATTTTGAGCTTTAATGCTAATATTTATTATCAAACATATTCAAGAAGAGAGGAAGAGGAAAAATGTTAAATCAAAATGAGAAGGCTAGAAGAAAGGTATTGGAATTTAGTAAAGAAATTGTAAAAGGTTTTAGTGCAACGATTGTGGGTAGTGTAGTTATATTCGGAGCATTTGTATTATTAAACAAGTTTAGCAGAAATGAAACACTATTTGATGTAGGACTATTATTTACATTCGGATTTATAATATGCGGTGCAAGTTTTAGCCTATATAACGCATTCCAGAAGTTAAAAGATGATGACAACTTTCCACCACACAATAAGCAAGTATTAGTTAAAAACAGAATAAGCAATACAAAAGTAAATCAGAAAAAGAAATTAGACTATCCTACCTATTAAGGTGGGATTTTCTTTCGCTTTCTGTTAAATATTAAAACCTTCTCCTCGGTAAAATAAAAGATTTGCGTGAAACAACTATCTTAAAATATTTATTATGTATATAAAGTCTTCTTTTATGTATTATCTAAGAACTTAAAAGTATCTTTTTATTATCAGGACCCCTGAACCATATTATTTAATACTTAAAATATTATATAGAATCTAAAACGATTAAATTACTAGACTCTATTTTTAATATATGCGTTTAGTTTTTAAACGTTTAGAAATTAAATGTTAAGATTTTGATATTTTTCTATTATCCGATATAATTTATTATCAACTATTTAAGGAGTGATAAAGTGAAATTATTAGATGAAATTAAGCAATTAAACAAAAGAATAAAAGAGTTTGTGTAATGCAAAATAAAAGTACAGAAGTTTGCAACTAAAAAGTACACAACACTGCAATCAAAAAAAAAGACTTGCCAGCCCAATCAAATACCACTACTGTTATTGGTGTCGAATCAATTAAACAGTGGAGGTTGAAAGGAATGCTGGCAATGTCTGAAATTAATTGTATCAAAGTTTTACGAAATCAAAAATCAAAATCCGTCAATTCAATCGCTGAAATGCTTGGTATTAATTGGCGTACAGCTAAAAAGTACGCCGATAAGGATTGGGTGCCTCAAGAAAACGTGCAACCCAAACAAGGCATGATGCATGAAGAAGGATGGGGTGAGATCGTATCGGATTGGCTTATAGAAGATTATAAACTACCTTACAAAAAGCGTCGTACGAATAAAGCTATTTTTGCACAATTACAAGCCATTGGCTTTGAAGGCTCATATCGTACCGTTTGCCATTTTATTAAAGACTGGCGTGAAGGAAAGATCAACGATGATTCCACGAAGGATAAGGGGTACGAAAGGTTACAACATCCTCCAGGTGAAGCGCAAGTTGATTTTGGCTTGTTAGAAGCTGTTAAAGATGGTCAATATGTCGATGTTCATGGTTTGTCCCTTAGTTTACCTTATAGCAACGCAACTTTTTGTGTTCCGTTACCAAGTGAAAACCAAGAATGTTTCTTAAAAGGGCTAGAAACTATTTTTAAACAAATGGGAGCCGTTCCTAGAGTGCTAAGAATTGATAATTTAAAAGCAGCTGTTATTAAACCTAGGGGACGCCATCAGGAAGTTGAATTCACCCATGAACTCCATCAATTTTCAGCATATTATGGTTGTGAGATTCAAGCTTGTAATCCCTATAGTGGCCATGAAAAAGGTCATGTCGAAAATAAAGTTGGTTATATTCGATATAATTTCACAACACCTGCACCTGTCATGACGTCATATGAACAACTCACAGACTGGTTGGAGGACCAACTGACACAAGATCGCCAACGCCAACATTATGTAAAACAACAAACAATTGAAGACCTTTATCAAGATGAACATCAACACATGCTTCATCTTCCTGATCAAGATTATCCGATATTTAAAGAAAAATGGGTGAAAGCTAATAAATATGGGGAAATTGTGGTCGACCAAGTCAAAGTACATGTACCTAAGAGCTATAATTTTGGACAAGTTCGATTAGTGCTTTATTGGGATCAATTTAAAGTCACATCTCCTAACGGAGAGATCCTTATGAAAGATGTTAGACCGTATATGCATAAAAGAAGACAAATTCCTTGGCAAGGTATTCTATCCTCTTGGCTGGATAAGCCAAGAGCCATAGAGTATTCACGTTACCAACCATACTTGCCGGTTCGAATATTTGAATATATCCGGATTGAGGATCATCGTTTAAGAAAAGAAAGGCTGCGTTGGTTGATTCATCAATTGGCCCAACATGATATGGAACAAATTAATGATCAATTTTATGACTTAATAGATAACGATCTACAACCTGAACACGACGACCATCCATATGATGTTGACTGGAGCCTTTATGATCAAAACATTCCAAGGGGTGAGTCAACATGACGCGGGATATTAAAGCCATGTGCAAGTCACTAAGATTAGCGTATGTAGCAGACGTTTATGAATCAATACCATTTGAAACAAAAGAGCAATTTTTAAAAGAGCTATTTGAAAAGGAATTCGCTTTAAGGGAGGAAGCCAGAGCGGACCGCTTAATGAAGAAGGCGAAGTTCTTACATGTTAAAGAACTGGATGATTATCATTGGGGAAGCCATATCCATTTTCCTCAACAATTAGATAAAGATGAACTGATTTCCCTCAGTTTTATCAAACGCGTCGAAAATGTCATCTTAACAGGAGCACCAGGAACAGGTAAAACCCATCTAGCAACAGCGTTAGGCCGGGAGGCTTGTCGAAATGGTTTTGAGGTCCGATTCTTCCGTGTTTCAGATCTCGTTGATCAATTAGATAGAGCGTGGCAAGACGGAAAATTACGAAACTTTAGGAACAAGTTTAAAACGGTTGATTTAATCGTATTAGATGAAATGGGATACATTCCATTCGGAAAAGAAGGAGCAGAGCTGTTATTTCAACTCATCTCTGAGTGGTATGAACAAAAAAGCTTAATGATCACGTCCAATTTAGAATTTAGTCAATGGAACCGGATATTTTCAGATTCACGTTTAACAGCTGCCTTAGTGGATCGCGTGATCCACCATGCGCATGTACTAAACTTCACTGGAGATAGCTTTAGAGTGAAGCACGCACTATCTAATCAAGAATAGCGAAAAAGGGCTGGCAATCTTATGTATTTTTGATTGCAAAACTATGTATTTTTCTCTTGCAAAATACAAGAGTTGGAATTTGAAATAGTTAAAGCTGGTCAGAGTCAAATAAATACATTAGATTTTGCCGATATAAATTATGTGATGGCTGAAGCCGAACTGAAATATTTAATTAGCAAAAGGCAACAATTATTAGACCAAAAAACCGAGTTAAGAGATTTAATCAAGGAGGAAATATAATATGTCTCAAATATTTAACTTTTTTGCATACTATAAGCAATTTGATATGTTATGGGGAAAAATTTTAGATAAAAATGAAACTGTTGTTTATACCAAACTATTCTTTTGGATGGTAAATAACATTAAAAAAATGCCAATTGATTTGGTTGAAAAAGATTTTTATATTGATTTCAATTTTGATAAAGATTATAAAGATTTTAGTGGTTTAGGCAGGAACACAGTATTGAAAGCAAAAGATGGTTTAGCTGAAAAAGGTTTAATCATTTTTGATAGAGGTGGAAAAAGTAAAGGTGTTAGCAGAGTGTTCTTTCCACTTGTAATACCTACACCAGAAGAATTAGACATACAAAAATATTACATAAACTACTACAAAGGTAAAGATACAACAGCAGTTGAAGAAATAAATAATAATCACCAGTTCCAAAATGAGCTTAATAACAACATTTCTCAAGAAAGAGAAAGTTATGATGATATTGAGATAACAGATGATTTTAGTCATACAGAAAAGCGAATTCGTATTCAAAAGTTATTTATTGCTTTATTAGAAGAAAAAGGTATTCCAATGGACACTAAAAACGAATTGTACGCTGGAGAAACAGCTTCATCCTTTTTTGGTAAGATTGGTGTTTATTATACAAATTCCATAAAAGAAGTATTAAATGAATTAAGAGATGAAGAGATGATAATAGATAGTGATATTAAGCAATTTATTAGCAATTTACATTATGTTGTATTAGATAAAGCAAAAGAGAAAATTAATGAAGGTAAAGAAAAGAAAGCAACTATATCTGGTGATATTCTAAATATTATTGAAGATAAGAAGAAAGACGAGCAAGAACAAAAACAAAAACCAAAATGGCGTGTGATATGGGATAAAGCTAGTGAAAAAGGGTTAGAGCAAGAATTAAAAGCTTTAAATGGTATATTAACCCGTTCTGATAGGTACAAGTTAAGTGATAGCAATAAAGAAGAAATTCAAAACGCTATTAACAAAATCGAAAATAATAAAAAAGTACATATGGAGGTAGATACTAAATGGTAAAAGGAAAGGTTATTAAAATTACTAAGCATTACGATAATTTTTATACATTGCAGATTGAATTAGAGGATGGAACAACAAAAAAACTTGGGGGCGACACTCCCCAAGTTCAAAAGAATAACTTTTATGAATTTAAAACCTTTGTTAAAGGTAAATATACTAATATTATATCATATAAAGAATATACACCCAAAAAAGAGACTGAAATCATCAATTTCTTATGTAATATAGATGGTGTTGGTAAGAAGACAGGTCAAAAGATATATGACCATTTAGGAGAAGAAACTATCAATCTTTTACTAGATGATGTTAATCACATAAATGATGTTCAAGTAAGTAAAAAGATTATAAACAGTGTTAAAGAGTACATACAAGAGAAACAAAAGTATAAGGACATTATAAGCAAGTTAGAGCAATTAGGCATAAATGTAGATGATAGCCATAAGTTAATTGATTTAATGTCAGATAAACATACCATAGTCGAAGATGTGATTGATAATCCTTACATACTTATTAAATATTTAGATTGGACTTTTCATAAAGCGGACCGATTAGCAATGCAGATACAAATTGATAGTAAAGACCATAACCGTATAGCAAGTGGAATAAGGTATATTTTAATTAAGAACCAAGAACAAGGGCATTCTTGTATCAATTACTATGAATTAGAAAATGAATTAGCTAAGTTATTAGATTTAGATAAGCTTGTTATTCAGCGTGAAATTTATGATATAGAATTAATGGAAGGTCAAGAATTTTTAGGGTTTGAGAAGGATAACGATTTAGTATTTTTAATTGGAACACATTATGCAGAAACAATGAACGCCTACTATTTAAAGGAGTTAGTGCAAGCTGATACATATATTTATTCAGAAAGCGATATAGATAGATGTATTGATGAATACCAATTAGATAGTGGAATATTATTAGATAAACAACAAAGAGAAGCAGTTTATATGGTATTCACTAATACACTATCTTTACTAGATGGTAAGCCTGGTGCAGGTAAAACAACGACATTAAGTGCGATTATGTATGTTGCTAATAACCTACATAAGAAACCTTTAAATGTTAGATTATCGGCCCCTACTGGAAAAGCGGCTAGACGTATTACACAGCAAACAGGATTTAATGCGAAAACTATTCATCAAATGCTAGAAGTTGTTAATCACAGTGGTAAGAACTTATTTACATATAATCATCAAAATCAATTAGATGTTGATTTAATTTTAGTGGATGAAATGAGTATGGTCGATATGTTTTTATTCCACGATTTAATTAAAGCAATCAAGAAAGGTACTAAAATATTATTTGTAGGTGATAAAGACCAATTACAAAGTGTTGTAGCTGGTCGAGTGTTCGAGGATATGATTGAGAGTAAGGTATTGCCACAAATACAGTTAAATGAAAATTACAGACAATCAGAAGGTTCTTATATAACAAAAAATGCTAATTTGTTAAATCAGTTAAACCCAATGGGTATTCCAAATGTAAATGATAGAAGTGATTTTAAGTTGTATCAATTAAATGAGAGTACTTTGTTAAATGAAACAATTAATTTCGCTAAAATTTGTTATAAAAAATATGGTCAAGATGTATATCAATACTTTCAAGCGATTACGCCTTATAAAAACGGTGTTATGGGCGTATTTAATCTAAATAAAGAATTACAAAAGATATTTAATCCAGCTAGTGCTGATAAGCTAGAAATAAATAAAGCTGGTGCAACTTATCGTGTCGGTGATAAAGTAATGCAATTAAAAAATGATAAGGACTTTGATATTAATAACGGAGAAGATGGAGTTATCAAAGAAGTTTATCCATCTGAAAGAGTAGTTGTTGTCGATTTTAACGGAGAACTTATCAGATACGATTTTAAAGAAATGGAAAAGATACAACATAGTTTTTGTATTACTATCCATAAATCGCAAGGAAGTGAATATCCTATTGTTTATATTCCAATGACAACTGAAAAGCTTCTTACTTATACAAAACGTCTTGTTTATACAGCGATGACAAGAGCAAAGAATTTACTTATATTAGCTGGTAATACTAAAGTGTTAGACCATATTTATAGCACAAAAGAACAAGTAAGAATGACTAATTTTGTTCATTACATTCAAAAGGAATTCAATTATGAAGAAAATGAAACTGATAATGAAAGTAATGTGATTAATGGAATGGAAGACGTAGGAACATTAGGATTGAATGAAGCGGATATTAAATTCAGTTGGAACGATTAAATATAACATAAAACATATACGTATTTTTGGATAAAATAGCTTTCCTTTGTATAATTAAATATCTTATACATAGGAGGCTATTTTATTATGGCAAAAGAAAATAATGAAGAAGTAATTAATGCAGTTACGTTTAACTTTAACCAAAAATTTTATAAATCGTTGAAAAGTTTTGAAAACAAAGTTGGTTCTATTGAATCTGTAAAAAAGGAATTTTCACTTTACGGAAACACAATATTAAATGAAGATTTGGTTGTGGAGATAGAAGAAACTATGGATTTGATTAAAGATTATATTATTTTATTTGAAAAAGATTGGGAGTTAGAACATCTTGAGTCTAGACGTTTTATTCTTCAAGAAAAGTTAAAGGATTTATATGAGAATCAAAGAATAACAGAAGCTAAACAATTTATATTCAAGGAAAATGAACATAAGGAGAATGATAAGTAATGCTACCAGAATATTGGTCTGAAAGATTTTATTTATTAAGAAATGATGATGAAACAGGTGTGAGTGGAACAGGAATAGTTGCAACAGGAGTGGTTCTGCCAAGTGGGAAAGCGATTATGGAATGGTTATCAGAGCATACAAGCGTTGCTATTTACGAAAGTATTGAAGAACTTGAAGCTATACACGGTCATAACGGTCGTACAGTAGTTAAATTTTATTAAAAGGTGAAGAAAATGAGAAAGAATGAAAAGCTAAATGAACAATATAATATAGCAGTCAATAAATATAAATTAGATACATCACAGTTTGATTTTGATACATACAAGAAAATGTATTACAAGATTAGAGAGAGCGAATTAGAGCAATATTATGGTGTGAATATACATAACTTTAATAAGTTCTTTTTCAACAGATTTCCGTGGTTCTCGACAGATTACGACTATCGCAATTATATGGTTGAAGTGGAGTAGTCGTCGATTGACTGCTCTATTTTTATGTCATTTTTGGAGAAAAATCATTTTGAAGATATAATTCAGTATAAACTAAAAATTACATAGGAGATGGTTAAAAGTGTCATACGTTTTTGAAACTAAAATGACTATACACGAAGATGGAATTAAAGTTGAAAGAAAACCTTTAGATAGGGTTGAGGAAAGAGATGATAAAGAGGTTGTATATAAAGGAGTAAATACAAGTTATGCAGATTATTTTAAGGAAATTGGTACTAAATGATTACATTAAAAGAGCAAGCAAATTTAAAGTATGATTTTTTTGAAAATGAAGAAGATAATTCAAGTGATACATTCGTTGAAGCCGAAAAATTAGAAAATATTCTATTGAAAGCTATGTTTCACCAACTACCAATATTAACTGTACAAAATGTAGAAAAATTCATTCAATTTCACGTTGAAAATACACGCCTAGATAATGATTTAATGATTCAAGTTAATCCTGTGAATGAAAGGCATATTAAGAAGATATTCGATTCTTATAATGTTAGTGATAATGTAAATGACATTACAACTTCTTTTGGTGATGTTGAAGTTCTAGGGTTTCATTATATTAATTTAGAGGAAATACATCTATTTAGTAAAGAAAATACAATGATACATACTTGCGGTTATAATTTTAGACCATATTTAGGGTAGTCAAACGACTGCTCTATTTTTTTACCTAAATTTAGTTATTTTTCGTTTCCGTTGTATAATTCATTATCACATATTAACAGGAGGCGATTTATTATGTGTGAATTACTAGATAGGTATTTTCGCAAGTCGAGTGCTTTGGTATTAGAAGGATTATTTAGCGATATGGAAGTAGAAGAAAAGCAGAAGTTTATAATCAAAATACTAAAACTTGATAATGAAGGTAAAAGGTCAGATTTAGTTGAAGCATTTTTGGATAAAGCAGATATGGATACCATTACAATGTTTTTTAAGACAGGTAATACTAAATTACTTTATAACCATAGCGAAGAGCTAGAAGGAGAAAAACGAAATGTATACAGAGATATTAAAGGTAGTTATAAAGACCAACGCTTAGTATGTCGTATTTTTAAGCTTTATCAAAAGGGTAATCAGATGGCAATTCAGATTAGTAATCAGGATGGAAGAAAAGGTAAAACAGGAACCGTTCATCCAACAGGTAAAAATAATAACACTATGACCTTTTATTTAAGCTTTCCAGAATACGCAAGGCTAATAGCACGGGCAGAACGATACACTCTGAAAAGGGAATTACAGCACTCTATAACAAAATCAGAACCATATATTGAACCACAAATATTTAACCAAACTGAACCGCACACAAATCTAAAAAAAGAGGATAACAATGTTAAAAGGTTTAGCTGGGCAGAATAGTCCAGCTTTTCCTGTATGTATCTACTAAGTCTAGACCAAAGTACAACTAATACAGGTTTAGCGCAGTGGAAAATAAACGGAGATGAAGCGGAATTAATACAGTTTGGTAAATATAATTTGAAAAAAGGAAAAGGTAAAGAGCATTATCCATATACGTTTCAACCGTTGGTGGATAAGATAAATCAATTTGATTATAACGAAGTGGTTCTGGAAGAAGTTTATGCTGGTGGTAATAAACAAACATTTAAGCAGTTAGTTAGATTGCAATATCAAATTATTATGGAGTGTTATATGAAAGATATTGATTTTAAAGTGGTATATCCTACTAGCTGGCAAGCAACAATGAGGAAATTATTCAACATAAAAGAATGGATTAGTAAGAAGTCATCTGTTCAGATTGTACGAGATTTATTACATATACCAGATGATGAAAAAATTAGTGATGATATGGCTGAATCAATTTTAATAGGCATACATTACCTAATTAAAGAAAAAGGTATTGAATTTAAAAATATAAGCTTTAATAAAGCGGAAAGAATATAGGAGGTGGGAGCAATACAAACTAATGCACTTATAATAAGTCTAGCTGTATTAAATGTACTAGATGCAATCTTAACAGCAATTGGATTACATATTGGTTATGCGTGGGAATTAAACCCTATAATGCGTTGGGTATGGTCTAATAGTCCATTTTGGTTTATTGGTATTAAAGTAATATTTAGCGTAATGCTAATTGTATTTTGTTACAACTTACATAGTAAATTGTTTAATCGGCTTTTGTGGTTTGCCTTTATAGTATATTGTTTAATAATTACTCAGCATATTATCGTTACTTCTTATGCCATTCTATATTTTTAGGATGGTATTTTTATTTGTAAATTATTACCATACGAATTTTGATTATTTTTAATCCTCTTGTATAATTTATTATCTTATTAATTAGGAGGAATTTAAAAATGACAGCTTTTATAACAACTAGCCAAGATTTACAAATAGTAAGACAAAAATTACAGGAAGATAAAACAACAAAAGAAAATGCAATTAAGCAGATAATTGATGAAGTTAAAATTTTTAGCAAAACACAAAATATACATTCTGTTTTTGTTAATCAAGATGTATTGGGAAATCAAACTGATGACATTTATTATGCTTTATTGGGTGTAGTTGAAGGACAAGTTCTACTAACTAATAATACATTTTTTAAATACCCTAATACGATTTGTAGTATTACTTATTTTCCTAATCCCTCAGATAACCAATTGGTTGAAAAGGTTGATTTTACTCTACATTGTATCAATGGGCATCATTTTATGGAGGTTATTTAAATGAATAGGACATACATTACAGTGGAGCAACTACAAGATTTACACAATAAAATGTTAAAAACATTAACCCCTTATAAAACACAAGAAACTAAAACTGGTTATAAATACTACATCGAGCCAGATATAACAATTAGTCTAACAAGCAGAAATAACAAGAAAACTAGAATATTTATTAAGCAACGTATAGACAGACCAAATGAGACTACTTTTAACGATTTTAACAGTAAAATTAAGCGTATTTTGACAAAATCTTATTCCGTTATATAATTCAATATCAGCTTTAAAAAATAGAAATATAATGAAATTTGGAGATTTTTTAAAACCATTATATAATTAATTAACACTTAATAAAAAGCTGTTAAATCAAGGGTTTAAGCGGATTTTGACAAAAATTAAAACCGTGCTAAACTTTAGTATCAATTAAATAAATAAACTTTTTTTTTAGGAGTAAATGACGAAGTTCGTCATAGGGTATGGGTCGGCAAAATAATAAAACTATAAAATATTTAAGGAGAATGATAATTATGTTATTTGAAATTAAAAACAGAAACAAATTGGAAAAAGAAATTTTGGAAGATAACTACGATAAGATTTTAGTTTGGAAAGATGGAACTTGGAACTATGGGACTGGTGAATATGTTGTTAGCATAGATGATGATAGTCAGCCAGTTGCGGTTATTAGTAGAGTACATACTTCTGGTATGGATGAGCTTAACCTTGAATGGAAACTAGATGAATTAGAACGAAATATTAATCAACAAATTGAAATCGCAAAGGAGATGGTATAAATGTCATTAAATATTAAAAAGGTAGATACACTACCAAACCTACACAAAAACACACAGGAGCCAATCGTATTAAACGCATTTGATAAGGAACAATTAGTAAGTCTTTTCCCTAATCAATTAAAGAATAAGGTTAAACAAGCTGATACATTAGCAGAGGTACGATACATAGCTTATAAGCACGATATTGAGTTAGATGAAGCGGATATTGAGACAGCTTTTCAAAACGCAACAATTTTTGAGGATTTACATATGAATGAAGCTAATATGGAACTGGAAGAGGAAAGAGAAATGCAAGAGCAAGAGGAATGGGAAAGTAAAATGACTTGGTTGAAACTACATAGCGAACAACATAATACGGAAGAACAAGTCATTTAGTCAAAGGGTGGGTCTTCCCCACTCTTTTTTTATTTTATTTAAAACCATTGTATAATTTAATATCAAATTTTATAAATAGAGATTTTTCTTAAAAACGAAAGGAGTTGATAAATAAAACAAATAAGGAGTTAAGACAATTATGTTAAATGAAAAAATGAATAATGAAACGACATATGATTATGAAATTACAGATAGTATTGAACTAATCATCAAGCGATTTTATTTTGTGGTAAAGCGACACAATTTTGACCCGAACGATATGGATGAAATACTTAACGATTTACGCTTAAAGCTATACAAAAAGCTTGAAACAGTGCAAGGGTTTAGAAATAAAGTTGTTAATTTTAACAAATATAACCGTTATTTTATGATGATATTTGAAAATTACACGAAGGACTACAATTGGAAAAAGTATAATCGTGAATGGCGTGATTATAATGTTTTGGTTGATACATTAAAAGATGAAAATGAAGCTAATATTTTTTATATAAATAATGGAAAGATAAATGATAAATTATATAATATATTTTTTAATTACATACAAGAAAACACTAACCACTTAACCGATAAAAAGATAAGCCAGATAATTAATTCTTTTGTTGATTTTTATAATAAAATACACTCTGGAAAAGAATTAGCTGATATGTATGGTATTAGTCGTGCAACACTTTATCGTAATGTTAATACTGGTCTTAATGTACTTAATAATCTATTAAAAGAGAAATTCGGAGAAGATTACATACAGGATTACGAAAATAATCCGACTAATAAAATATATTATGAATTTGTTTCATATTTACGTGGAGTTGGCGAATATGAAGCAGATTAAACCTAATTATAAGCCGATAAAAATTGATGTACCAGACCACGTTATACAAATGGCTAAGGAAGAGCAGAAGTTATTTGATAAAGAGTGTAATTTTAATTCGACTAAAAAAGATGTTGAAAACCAGATTGAGTCTGGATACATTTGCGAATATGCTTTTATTATTTATGCTCAACAAAATGGCTATAAAGTAAAACATAATAGAACATTTAAACAAGGTAATGGATTTGATGTGTGGATAGAAAGCGAAGGAAAGCAGATTGAAGTTGAAATAAAATCTAAACAGTTTTATGTAAATTATGCTCCAAAGGGTAATTGGAATTTTCCGCTTTATATGAAGGAATGGGTTAAACTATTTGATTACTACCAACATAATGATAAAGTGCCTTTATTTGTTGCTATGGGGTATAATCCTAAGACAAAAACAGTTTATTTATATGGTGTCACTAGACCACATCTAATTCGTGAAGCTTGGAAAAGTGGAGACCAAAATAGAGCGTTCCATTACTTTATAGGTGATTTGTTAGGACCAAAAACACCAGCTAAAAGTGATGGTATAGCAATTAAATTTAGTGAGTTTTACAGCTTTAATGATTTATATAACCTACTAAATTTAAAAATGCCTACCCTCTAGAAAGTTGATATGAAGCGGATTGGTAATATATGGAATTACAGTGTATAAAAACTGGACACATATAATAGTATACGGACCAGATACATAAGTAGATTATTTTATAATCTTTTAAGAATTATTTATATTATTAGAACCAATAATTAAAATCATATAATACATTATATTAATTTGTATAAATAACTTATTGAGTATTAAAAATAGTATAGATTCCGAAAAATTTTGCGTGTAATCTTTAACGAACTTAAATGTACTTTATATTATCAGGACCCTGGACCAGACTTATTTAATACTTAACATATAATATAAAATCTAAAATGATTAAATTAATTATACTATTATTAATATATGCGTTTAGTTTTTAAACGTTTAAGAAATAAACGTTTAGATTTTAAATGTTAAGAATAGTATGAGACAAATTTAGCGAAAAAATCGTCTATATAGTTGAGAGAGAATTTAAAATAAAATATATTTATTAGCGCTAGTAAATATAACCACTGCTTAATTGCGGTGGTTTTTTAGTTTATAAAAAAACGCAACAACCAATCAATGCCTTTAAAACTGGCATCAAACTTTAAGTAAGGAAAAGGAGTGTTAAAGAGAAGAGGAAGGTGAATTAAAGTGAAACTTACCATATATGGACAGGATTACACACTAAAAGAATTAGAAAAAATAACAGGAAGAAAAATAAGAGATACATATGATTTAGATGAATTAAAAGAAGTATATGAACAAAGTGATTTAAACAAAACAAGCTTACAAAAAGCTAATAGAAAGCTAAATAGAATTTTAAAAAATGACTTAAATATAATAAAAACCCCAAATAGATGGAATAAAGAGATTGGCTTGAAAATTGCTTGTATTTTACTTGGAGAAGAAGGAAAGTGCAATAGTACAACAGATAAGCAAAATGGATTCACTGGTTTTTGTACTAAATTACCTAGTCAAGATGATTATGGTAATACAAATGGTAGATGTTCTACACACAGAGGAAAAGTAAAAAGCACAAGCAAAAGAAAGCAAGGTGGGAGGGTAAAAAATGACCCAAGATTAAAAGATAATAGCCACGCTTTGCAACACGGTCAAGATAGTCGAGAAATTAAAAAGTTAAAAGAAAAATATAAAATGTTTTACGACAAAATAGAAGAATTAGATGAACTAACACAATTATTGACTGATATAGAAAAAGATGAATTGGAAAATACAATCAATATGTATGACCGTATGATTAGTAAATTAACATTGCTCATAAATAAAAAAGAACCAGCGGATATAGAAACTGATGGATATAAAAACTATACAACAGCTTTTGCTACATTAAGGTCTTTACTAAAAGATAAAGCTGATTTAATTAAATGGAAGTTAGAGCAAAGAGAAAAACAAGACGACAACCTTGAACAAGAAATACATATTAGAAGATGGACTAAAAAGAAATTAGATGGTGATGACAATGGCACAAGTTAAATGTATTGACCCATTTGATACATTTGAACCCCATTCATTTCAAGAGTATGTAATGGAATGTGAAGCAAGAAATATTGTTATCTTTACTGGAAGACGTGGTGGAAAAACAGCAGTAGCAGCTAGAAAATTTTACGATAGTATATTAGCTGACATAGAGCAAGGTAAAAGCGTTCCAGGTTGGAAGAAGTCTTCAAGTAAAGCAGATAAAATACAAAAACCAAAACTTGAATATTGGTGCATTGCCCCTTACTACTCACTAACTGAAACTCAAATGAATGAATTATCACTTGTTATACCCGAAGAACACATTGAAGATATTAACTTATCTAAAAAGTATATTTACCTTAAAGGTGATGTGTTGATTGCTTTTAAATCTGCTGATAATCAAAGGCAATTAGTTTCAAGACCAATAGCAGGGCTTTGGGGAGATGAAGGAGCTAAATTTAAACCAACTGTATGGAATGGAAACCTACGACAAGGTTTATTGGATATGCAAGGTTGGACAATTTGGACCACCACAAGTGAGGGGAAGAATTGGTTTTATTGGGATATTCTCACCCAAGGTAATTGGATTGATATTGGTGGGGATTATGAAGATTTTAAAAGCAATAAAGGATATGCGAACTTTAATTGGTCTTCATTAGATAATGATAAGGTACCAGGGTTAAGAGAAGAAGTATTAGAGAAAATGAAAGAAATGCCTAAAAGAGATATTGATAGAGAAATATTTAGTCGTGTTGATATATTTGAAGGTCAGGTATATGACAACTTTAATAAGCAAAAACACGTTGTTAAAGCAGATTGTATAAATGATTTAATTGAGCAAGAAGAATTTAAACATTACTACATATTTAAAGACTGGGGTTTTAGAAACTTTGGTGTATCTCTACTCGTTGGACAAACATATGATGATAAATGGTATGTCATAGATGAAATATACAAAAAAGAAATAAACGAGTGGAGTGATAGAGATGATGAAGAAAACTGGCACGATTTAGATTATAAGTGGTATAAAAAATATAATGTAAAAATGGTTATAGCTGATAACTCTAACCCAAGTGCAATTAAAGCGTATAAAAAGCGAAAGATAAAGCGAATTAGACCAGTTGAACATAGTGAAAAATTAGTTGGTATAGGTATTCGTGCTGTTAGGTCTTTCTTCCACTATGATGAAGAAGATGAAACATCCGAACCTAAATTATACATAAGTGAGAAATGCAATAACTTATTAAGAGAATTAAACACATACAAATGGAAAGATAACGGTGAAGAAGAAGTTGTAAAGAAAGATGACCACGGTTGTGACGCTTTACGCTATGGAATTTACAGCTTAAATAATAAGAAGCAACCAAAACGAACAATAGAAACAAACAGAAATAAATTAAACCAAGCTCTCGGTTGGGATTAAAAGGCAGGTGAAGAAAATGGTAATTAAGCTAACGGATGTAGAAAAAAGTAATCTGAAGAAAAGGAAAGATAAATATGAGCGCTATGAGAAGCTATTTAACGATGAACACGCTGATGTGTATGATGTAGAAGATAATAAAAAGAAAAAATATATTTCATTTAATTATCTAAGAAAAGCATCCAAAGTTATGGCTGATGGGTTGGCTAAAAATCCACCAAGATATATGGTGCCAGAAAAAGATAATCAAGAGTTTATTGAAGAAGTGATATTTAACAATAAGCTAGATGTACAATTACAAGAATTCGTATTAGGTGCTTCTTACCTCGGTGATTGTTTTATTGGTGTTGATATCGTTAATTTAGAAGAATTTGAAGAATATGGTGACGGTAGCCGAATAACCAACATAAAAGATATAGAATATATTATACATTTCATTCATCCTAAACACGTAATTATCAAGACTGATGAAGTTAATAAAAGGAAAATACAAGCTTATATTATTCAATCCAAGATAGAAATTGAAGATAAAGAGTATTACAAGCAAAAGATAATTACAAGAAATTCAGTTGAGGAATATTACTACAATGCGGAATTAACTACACAGGACAATCTAGATGAAAAAGCATTGGAAAAAAGCTTAACTAAAACTGTACAACACAATCTAAATGCTTTTCTTATTCAGCACGTACCTAATTTAGTCGTTCCTGGTGAAATATATGGACAAAGCGATTATGTTGATGGTGAGAAGATACAAAAGATTATCAACGAATTGATTACTCAACTAATTGATATATTCAAGAAACACGGTAATCCGAGATTAGTATTATCTGGTTCTGTATTTGACTCAATGTTTGAAGATGAAAACGTTGAAGAAGATGAAGAAGGGAATAAATATGTCAATATAGGTGAGGTTGAAGTCGTTCGTGTTGAAAGTGATGGAGATGAACAGCCTATGGTTGAAATGCTTACTTGGGATGCTAAAACAACTGATAGCTTGGAATTATTAAAGTTTGCTGTTAATCAGTTGTTATCATTAATGGAAATTTCACCAGAGTTGTTAGGTAGTTCCCAAACTGGTGGTAATGGACCAGAAAGCGGTAGAGCTTTAACTATGCGTATTATTTCTACCCTAAATAAAGTAGCAAGATTAAGACGTAACTTTGATTACTCATTAAAAAATATATTATATGTTGTCCAATTGTGGGAAGCTAAATATCAGCCGAATAAAAGGATAAGCAGTCCAGAAAAAGTTGATATTATGTGGGATGAATTTTATCCAGAAGATAAACTAGAAAAGTCTCAAATTGCGAGAGAAATGAAAAACATTGGTTTTGACCTAGAAACAATATTAAAAGAACAATACAACTACACACAAGAGCAAGTAGATGAAATATTAGACAGAATAGCAAACAATATGAATAACACAATTATGAAGAACCAAAATAAACGGTTAAATTTTAATAGTTAGGTGATGTTATATGGATTACCTAGAAATGTTTTCTCAATTTTTTAATCAGAAAATTGAAAGTATAGAAGAGTTAATGGAATTAGCGAAAGAAGATATGGAGACATTAACCCAGGAACAATTGGATTTAATATTAGATTACATAGAGTTGTATGGATATGATGAACAAGCTTTACAAAATGAATTTGAAACAATGGAAGAAGAAGTTCAGAAAGTTGCTGATGAAAGTTACAATGAGATAGAAAATGATGTTGAACTTGCCATTTTAGTCGGCTTTGCTTTTGGTTATTTATATACTAATCAAAATGCTAGTGATAACAATATTACATTAAGACCAAACACAGAGCCGAACCAAATGGATGAAATTATAGACTACATTGATAATATAGATGGCTTTGCTACCAAAGAAAATCTAGATTATATAAAAGGTAAAATAAATAGAAATGATTTAGATGTAGCTGAAGAATTTATAGATGAAGCTAAACAATTCATAGTATCGGCTAAAAGTTCCACTGGGGAAAGAACAGCCGAAGTAATGAAAGATGAATTGGAAGATAAGGTAAGCCAATGGATAGCTCAAGGAAAGACAAGGCAAGAGATAACAGATAGACTAATGCAATCAGTAAATGATGAAGGTATAAGATATGTTGTACCTAATGGTAATCGTAAATATCAACCACAAAATTATATTAAGATGGTCTATCAAGGACAAATTCAAAAAGCACATAGGAAAGCAACGGAAGAGGAAGCGGAAAGAAGCGGTCAATATTATGCTGAAATTCCTTCAAGAAATGCTGTATGTGATATTTGTAAAGATGTGCAAGGTCATATTGTGTTTATTGGTCGAAATGCTGATGATAACTTTTTAGAAGCGTTATCCATTGATTACTTACGAGATAGAGGTTTTCAACATCTAAATTGTAATCATCCAGAGAGATTAGTAAGCAATGAACAAGCTGAAAATGGTAATATATTAACTAGTATTTAATTATTGGTAATATATGGAATTACAATGTATAAAAACTGGACACATATAATAGTATACTAACCATATACATAAATAGATTTATTAACTATCTTTTAAGAGTTATTTATATTATTAGGACCAATAATTAAAACCATATAATATATTTTATTTATTTGTATATCTTATATTAGTTAATTTTAAAAGAGTATAGATTCCGATTTTTTAGACACTTTTTAGAGTGTCTTTTTTAATGGGTTTTAATCTTATTAGAGCCTATTAAAAAGGGTATTCTAGAAAACCCTTTACCTATATAGATGATAACTGTCCAAAACTATGAGGACAATAAACAACACTAGGAATTTATAGACGACGGTCTTTAAACGGGAGGACAAAATGACAAAACAAAATAACTTATTACCTTTAAATTTACAATTTTTTTCGGATGATGATGATGAAAAGAAATTTACACAAGCTGAATTTGAAGAAAAGTTAAAAGAACGTTCTGCGAGATACTTAAGAAAGATTGATAAGCTAGAAGATGAAAAAACTGAACTAGAAGCAAAAGTAAATAAAGAGCCAGAAAGCAAACAAGAAGATTTAGATAAGATTAAAGAATTAGAAGGAAAAGTTGAAAAGCTTGAAAGCAATGAGCTTGAATTGAAAGATAAGTTAAAGTTAGCCGAGGAAAAAGTAGATGGATATAAGAAGCAAGAAACAAAGTTAGAAAAGGTTAAAGAAGCGGAAAAAGAGCTGGGTTATAAATTACCAGATATAGTAGTTGGAAAGCTTGATACTGATGATGAAAACTTTGTTGATAATGCTAAAAAAGAATATGAAGCCTTTGAGCAATCTTTAAGCGAGTTTGGATTTAAGCGAGTTGTTAATAATGGCGAACAACAAACTTCTATTTCTACAACTGCTGATGGTGAAGAAGCTGATAGTTTAGAAGCACAACTAGATGAAGCATATAAAAAAGGTGATTCTATTTTGGCAATGGAAATCACTGAAAAAATGAAAGAACAAAAATAAATAATATATTTTATGAGGTGAAATGAATTATGCCAATAAATACTACTTACGATGTAAGAAATTTACCAGAAGATTTAAGAAACTTTGCTTTACATAATTGGGATGACACTCCTTTTTACAGTATGGTATTAGCTCGTGGGGTTGAAACAATTAACTCGACTCGAATCGAATGGAGCGAAAAATTTAATAATGACCACTCTAATAAAGACAATGCGGAAGGTCAAGGAAAACAAGAAAGCGATACTTTCACTGGTGGAGATAACTTTAGTAACTACACACAAATCTACCACGAAGCCGTTGATTATTCTACATCTCAGTTAGCAGTTGAAAATGGGAAGCAAATTAAAACGCTCCATAAAGCTGAAAAATATGGTGATATTAAAGGTCAAATCAACGAATCCATTTTAACAGGTAAAAAATCTGATGGAGACGGTAATAAAGTTCGTAAAACTGGCGGTTTGATAACTGCTGTATCTACAAACGTTGTAAATGCAGGAACTGAAGATGGTTCTGGTGGATTTAATTCTGGAGAATTAACTAAACAGCACATTGAAGGACCTGATGGCGTTTTAAGAAAAATAGTTAAGAATACAAAGCGTAAGCTACGTAATCACGTTATTTTTGTTAATGCTCCATTACTTTTAAAAATCAATGAGATTTATGGAGTAGAACCTGCAAGTCGTACAGAGGGTGGTTTAGCAGTTAGTCGCATTATAACTGTATTTGGTGCGGTAGATGTTGTACTAGACCAAACTATCCCAGAGGATGTTGTATTAGTTTCTAAAATGGACAAAAACAAAATTAACGTTTTACCGACACACGGTCAAAACTTATATGAAGGTCCAGAAGAAAAATCTGGCTTACAAGTGTATCAAGAGATGGCGACTGAACAAACATTTAAGTTTGGTCACGAAGCTTGGCACGGTGTTATTACTAACGCTAAATACTAGAAGTGATTGAGGAAGGGCTTAATTCCCCTTCCCTTTTCATTTTTTAAAGAGGTGATATAAATTGTTTTTATTACAAACAAATAAATTTAAACAACTAAGTATTCCGTCATTAAATGTTGTATTTGAAGATGGTCAATTTAAAACAGAAGATGAATATTTAAAAAATATATTAATACAAATTGATGATGTTGAGTGCGTAAATGAAGATGAATTAAGCGAAGATAAATCGGATAACAATAATGAAGCTAATGAGAATGAGAAAGAAAGCGAACAAGGTAATGAAAATGAAGCGGAAGAAAAGACAAAGGAAAGCCAATATGATGAACTGGAAGCATTAACTGTAAAAGAGCTTAAAGCTAAATGTAAAGAGATGGGTATTTCAGGTTATAGCAAACTAAAAGAAGAAGAATTAATAAATTTAATCTTAGAAAATATGGAGTAGGTGATATAAATGATAGATACTACTCTGCAAGGTAAAGATGCTAATTGTTATGTAAGTGTAGAAGAAGCGGATAGTCACTTCACTACACATCCATTAAAAGATGAATGGGATAAGGTAACAAACAAAGAAAGTTATCTAGTTAAAGCCACACAAAACGTTGATAAATGTATATTTAAGTCTAGTAAATCACTAAAATCACAATCGTTAAAGTTTCCTAGAAAAATAGATAAAGATGAAAACGGTGAGTATTTTATACCGATAGAAGTTAAACGAGCTACTTTTGAAGAAGCTCTTTTTTTATTTCTAAATGAAGATAAATACATTCATCAAATTAATCAATCCAATGGTTTATCTAATTTTAATCTAGGAACCGCTTCTGGTAATTATAAAAATGGTGTAAGTCCTTTATCTACTGAAACCAGACAATTGCTTAGTCCATTATTACTTAAAATAGGGCGATTAAAATGATTTTATATCGTGATACAGCTATTTTAAATCGTACTGATGGGTCGTATGACTATAAAGGTAATTTATCCATTGTAGATACCAAAACCATTAAATGTAATTACCAACCAAGTAGTAAGATAGTTGAAAAAGCAATAGATGGAACACAAATACAATTGTTGAATTCCAAAATAAAACTAGAAACCAATCAAGAAATAACACTAGATGATTATATAAAATTAAATGCGGATGATGAAGAAGAATACCAAGTAATAGAAGTGAAAACCATTAATCCATTAAATAAGCGATTACCTATTACTTATATTGTGTGGTGTAAATAATGGCTAAAAGTGATTTTATAAGCAATAAACAACTTAAAAAGTTTATGAAGGATTTAGAAAAAGTAGAGAAAGATACATTAAAACGTACTAAACGAGTGATATATGAAGCAAGTGAAAAACTATTAGAAGATAGTCGTAAAGACATTCCACGAGATACATACGCAATGATGAACTCTGGTCTTGCACTAGATGAAGATGGCAAACTTATAGCACAAGTACAGCGAAAGAAAACCAAAAGAAAATGGCGTAAGAAACAATTAAAGCTAAAGAAAAGTGAAAAAGAAATACTAACTACAGTAAGTTATAACACTAATTATGTTATACCTATGCACGAAGGTGAATGGAAGGATGGAACTAAGGTTAAAGGTTATTCCCATCCAAGTGCAAAAAGGTATTTCTTAAAAAGAAATATGCAAGATTTAGATAAGTATTTAAAGAAAAATATTAAGTTTGTAAAAGGCAAAAAGGAGGCTAAAAAGTAATGGATTTTCTAGACAATTTAGCCCGTTTTTTAATAAATAATGGATTTAACGACACTTATTTAAAGACTGTTCCTTTTAAGCAAGATTATCAAATTCAAATTTTTGAAGATGATGGCTACGATGAAGGGAAAAAGTTTGTACAACCAGTCGAGTTTATTATATTAGCAAAAGACAAAAGCAAGGCAAAAGAAATTGGTAAAGACTTAAGAAAATTATTAGGAAGAAAATATTATTATTATTTACCGAACAATACGGAGCAAAACTTTTATATTGTATTAAGTTACGATGAAGGTCAATCCGTAGGACAACAGGAAGAACAAGATAACAGAGTGATTTATCGTTATCGTGTTTTATTTAAAATGAATCAAGATTAAAAATATTTTATGAGGTGAATATCTTATGACAGTAAGAATTTATGATATAGGAATTGCAAAATTTGTGCCAGGTGAAGACCCAGAAATGGACCCAGGTACAATTGAAAAGACTCCTTTTGCAGAAGTAAATGAAGAAGGGGTAAGATTAATGATTGAAGCAATTAGAAGTGAAAAGCAGACTTACAAAAGCGGTGGAGCTATCCACGACATTAAGGTAAATGGTGCTAATATCAAGATTGCATTTAGTACATATGATTATAGTTTAGACACAATGGCAAGAGCGCTACCATACTTTGAGTTCGATGAAGAAAACGAAACTTTAAACTTCACCGTAGCTAATGGTTACAGTTTAAGAAAGAACGCTTATGTATTTTACGCAACTCCGCTAGATGTATCAGATGACAGCGAAGACATTATTTTTTATAAAGGTAATGTTGTTAATGACCCAGAGTTTACTTTCCACGGTGTTGAAGACCAAGCTTATGAGGTGGAAGTGCAAGCCTTTCCAGTAACCTTCTTAGTTGATGGTAAGCCGAAGAATAAGTACGGAAAGATTGGCTCTTGGGAAGATGAATTTATAGACAATGAAGGTAGTTTTGAAAACCAACAATCAGAATAAATAAATTAACAGGGTTGGATTATATTCCAGCCCTTTTTATATAGGAGTGAATAAAAAATGCAAGTTGAAGATACTAAAATAATTAAATTTCTAAAAGCTTTCACAGAAGATATCTTAGAAAAGAAAAGCGGAAAGTTATTTGAAATAAAAATGGAAGATGAAGACATAGAAAATGTACAGTTAAAACCTATGAAACTAAAACAATGGGGAACGATTAAAACCATTATAGATAACAATAAAGATGAATTTAAAAAGTTTTTCGATTTTAGTGAAAATGAAGAGGAAGGTCAGGAAATTAATGAAGAATTCTTTAATGATATTTATCAATTAGTTGTTAATCAGTATCCGAATGTACTAGAAATTATTTTTACAGCAACTAAGGTAAATATGAGCCAAGAGGAATTTGAAGACAATTACGACATTGAAGATTTAGTCAATATTTTACTTTGCGTTGTTAAGGTGAATATTGATTTTTTTATGAGCAAGGTGCCTTCCGTAAGAGAACTTATAGGTACAAAAAGGTAAAGAAAAAAGAAGCTAAAAGTCACAAAAACTTTAATGAAGTTTTAAATGATTTTGAACTTATGTTAAGAGAAATGCGAAGTGAGATATCTATTAAAAACAAAATATCTTTATATGATGTTGATGAATATGACTTATACGATTGTAAGGATATTAGTAAATCATATTTAAGAGTTTTTTATCAAGAGAAAGTGATTGAAGAAGCTATTGTATCTAATCCGCACGTTAAAAATAGAAGAAGATTAATAGATAACCTAAATAAACAGATTAAAAAGTTATACATAAAACCAAGAGAAGAAAAAGGTTCTGGTGGATTTGAAGCACTTAAAAAGTTTTTAGGTGGAAGTAATAAAAAAGACAAATAAATAAAAAGGGGGTGTAACCCTTGGCATTAAAAGTTGGAACGCTTTTCGGAGAACTAAAAGTTGAATATAAGAAATACAAAAAAGGCTGGGAAAAGATACAAAACCAGACTAGAAGCTCTGTGCAGGATATAAACAAACAAGTACAAGATATGAGCAGAGAGTTTAAGGATGCACAAAAAGAAATAAAAGAAGATGTGAGTAAAATTGGTAAGTCCTTCGATGACATTGGAACAGATTTAAAGAAAAATGCAGGTAGAGTACAAACGGAATTTAAAAAAATAAATGGAACCATAGGAAATTCTGAACGACATATTAAACAGATGGCTGGACAATACAGTAAAAGTAGTAAAGATATGATTGGCGATGCTAAAAAGACAGCGAATGAAATTGAAGATGTAAATAAAGAAATAAAAGATGGTGGCGGTGGTTTAGATACCGCAGCTGCTGGTGGTGCTATGGCTGGTGCTGGAACTGGCTTAGCTTGGATGGCAATGAGTAAAGACCAAGTTAAAACAAATCTGAAAAACCAATTAGGAAATGAAGCGGATTACGAGGATGCATTAGGAGTAAGTGAAGATTTAGTTTCCAGAGGTCGTGGCGAGTTCGGTGAGGTAGCGGATGCTACGCAAAGAGTTAAACGTCAGACTGGTCTGGTGGGCGATGAATTAAGACAGGTGACTGACCAAGCTTTAATACTTAATAAAACGTTTGGGTATGACTTTCAAGAAAGCATCAGAGCTACAAGTAGTATGACTAATAGTTTTGGTAGTGAAGCATCTGAAAATATGGATTTGATTGCTAAAACAGCACAGAATACAGGCGACAGCTATGATGACCTATTAGATACTTACAGTGAGTTTTCAGACGATTTCAGCCAGATGGGTTATTCGGAAAAAGATATGTCTAACATTATATCTGCTGGTGTGAAAGAAGGTGGCGCTTATAACTCCGATTATGTAGCGGATTCATTTAGAGAAATGTATGACCTAGTAACAGAAGGTGGTAGTGAAGTACAAGAAACACTCCAGACACTAGGATTAGATTATGACGACTTAATAGAAAGAATTAAAAAAGGCGGGCCAGAAGCAAAAGATGCTTATAACGAAATAATTGAGTCTATGGGTAACGTAAAAGATGATACTAAATTAAAAAACATAACCCAATCTCTAATGGGCGAATCTGGACTAGAAGCTGGTGGGGTTGATTTTGTAAGAGCAATCTCTAATGACCAAAACAGCAATATGGTAGGTAATGCAGAAGGAACAACAGAAGATATGAACGAAAACTATGAGGAAAGTATGGAAGCCCAATTTAATCGAATGAAGGCGACAGCAATTAAGACATTAGCACCATTAGGAGCTGAAATATTTAAAATAATTGCTGATACTTTTCAGGCTTTAAAACCACTATTTGATATTTTAACTGAATTATTAAGTAATCCTGCGGTTGCAAAATTTGTAGCCATTATAGGTAGTATTGCAACGGTAATAGCAACAATTGTTGGACCTATTGCAATGCTGGTGCAAGGTTTTATGAAAGTGTTTGGGGTTTTAGGTAGATTAATGCCTATTTTAAGAACATTATTTACGTTTATGACTGGACCTGTTGGTATTATTATAGGTGTTTTAACTTTACTATACACTGCTTACCAGAACAACTTTTTAGGTATTGCTGATTTAGTTAATTGGCTAGTTGATAAAGTTGTAGGTTTCTTTTCCAACATCGGTACTCATTTAAGTAATTTTGTAAATTTCTTGAAAGAAAACTGGTATTTAATTTTTGGTGTATTAGGTATAGCGATTAAGTTCTTTTTAAAATTTAAGGACCAGATATTCGCTCAATTTTCTAAGATAAAAGATTTTATTGTAGGAATTTTTACAAATATCATTGATAGCATTACAGGTTTTGGAAAAAATATGTTCGAATCTGGTAAGAAAATTATAACGACATTAGTAAATGGTATTAAAAGTGTCATAAATAAACCGAAAGAAGCTATATCTGGTGCGTTAAAAAAGGTTAGAGATTTATTACCTTTCTCGGATGCGAAAGAAGGACCATTAAGCCAATTAACACATAATGGTAGTAAAATGATGACAACACTATCCGAAGGTGTAAATAAAGGTAAGAAGAATTTACATAAAGGTGTTAATGATGCACTAGAAGGTGTAGGCTCTGCTATAAATATGGCTCAACCTAATTTAGCATTAGCAACTGATAATAATGGTGAAAGTGTTAATGATGAAGAAGGACAAAGCCAAGATAATAGAACAATTAACTTATATGCTTTGGATAAAGATGAAGCACGAAATATGTTAATTGAAATACTAGAAGATGAAGACAATATGGAATTGTAGGGTGATACTATGGAATTTTTAACAATACAAAAAATAGATACTGATGGTAACTTAATAGCTGATACATTAGATGAATTATTAGCAGAAGAAGCACCAGGTCGAAACTTTTTTAAAAGAGAAGTAGTAAAAGCAAAAGGAATAAATGGCAATACTTTAACTGCTTACAAAAGTGGAATGTTAGGAGAAGCAAAGATAAGGGAAAACTTAGTAACTCACGACAGAGCCGATTATCTAGAGCAACTATACTTAGATAGCGTTAATAATAATAAGCATTATCGCCTAACTTTTACCTTTGGAAGAACTGTTGATATTAAAATTGCAGATATAGACTTTGGTGCTGAAGGATTTAATTATGTGGAATATGTAGAACTAACTGTAAGAGCCGTCTAATATGATGGCTCTTTATTATTTTTGGGTGGTGTTTAAATGGATATAAGTGAAAATATAAAAAAATATTTAGAGTTAAAACATAAAGTTTTACCGTATATTAACTTTAAATGGAAAGAGGAAGTAAGCTCAACCACAGTTTCAGAAGAACGTATAGCTGATACTTATCAATCGTTTTCTTCAATCAACCGTGATACTGCTAGTTGGATAAATATCCATAGGTTAAGTGATGGAAGGTATATAGTGGTTAATCCTGATGAAGCATATGGGGATTCTTATAACGAAAGTGGAGATGTTGTACAAATTTTTGAAAGTGATTTAGTTAATAATACCATTACAATATCTGAAATAGATTATAAAGATAGTATTGATGATGAAGAAGTTTTTATTGATAATGATAATCTATATTTTTATTCTAATAGTTTAGGTGGTAATTACGGAAATATATTATATTACATAACCAAAGATGATGATTATAGTGTTTTACATAGTCGAGAATTAAGCTTTGATTTTGACCCAGAAGAAATACCTTTTGGATTTTTGGGCTTAGGGAAAAGATTGATATGTAAAGTTAATGGCATATATTATATGATTTTGTCGGAACATAATCAGTCGCCAGCTTATTTAGTTCAATCGACTGATTTAACTAATTTTACTTTAATTAGTGAGTTGGATACAGGCGATAACAACGGTGATGAAAAAATGATAGTTTTTAAAAATAATATTTACTATTATACACAGCCAGATGGTTTTGATAGTGAGCCATACTTTTATAAATTTAATACCGCTTCACAAGAAATAAGTTTTGTGAATGAACAAGACTTAGAATTTTATAACGAAAAATATGATTGGTATGACGATTTACATAGATGGATTTATGATGATATTTCCGACACATTTTATTATGTTGAAGGTGTTTCATTATATCGAAAAGATAGTAATGGTGAGGTTTATATAGGTGATTTTCTATTTGAACCGATGACACTATTACACTATTATGATGAAACTGATACGTTGCATATATTAGCTTTTAATGACACCCAATGGCAAGAATTTACGACTATTACAGATAAAATAACCGAGATAAAGTGGAACAATATAGAAGAGAAAATAGCAAGAATGACAATAGATTTAAATGAAAATGCAGTTAATCCACAATTAAACGCTAATTTCTTTGTTGAGAATGATAACGATAAAGAAATGCTAACAACAATTAATAAAACATTAAAAGATGTTGCTATACGAACTGGAAGAGAAATAGAGGTATCTGCTGATTTTCCAGTTGAGCCAGAAGAACAATTTACTCTATATAGAGGTTTTTTGCTAGGGAAAGAACAATCTGGTAATAAACAAGTTCCGCTTAAAGCAATAAGTAAATCTAAAGCTCAACTAGATAAGAAAATAGAACCACTAACACTTTTTGAAGATACATTAGAAAATACCATCCAAACGATTTTACTGAAACACCCTGATATAACCGTTGATGATATTGATTTTGATACTACTAATTTAATGTATCCTGGTAAAAAATACAGTGAAGATACATTAGGTAATATAATTAAAGATATCATAGAGTATTATCCATCCGTTAAATTTTATTATGGATTAGATGGTAAGTATAAGTTGAAAATTATTAAACCAACAAATATAGTTTATAACCTAAATAGCGATGTTATCTCTCAGTATAAGTTTAAGGAAGAAGGAACATATAGCCGAATAGTCGTTAAAACAAATGGACTGTATGACGATATTATTGAGGTTGTTCAAGAAGATTCTAATTTGATGGAAACAATAGGTGAAAAAACGAAAGAATTTACGACTACTATCCATAAAACAAAACCAGCCGTTATTGATTACAGTAAAGAGCTTATGCAACAAAATATGCAAGGATTCTATGAGTTAGATTTTACTGTTAATACCCTCGCTCCTGTTGAAAAAAATGATATTATAACGGTTTTAAATGCCGATTTAAATATAGATAACAACAATAAATGGGTTATTATTGGTATAAAGCAGACACTCGGAGATAATTTTAAAACTAGAATTATATGCAGGTCATATTATGGGGGTGATAGCGTTGAGTAGCTTAAGACAACAATTACTAAATCTATCAAATAACCAAATAAATGAAAAAGTAGAAAAACAAACACCAGCAACTATTACTTATTACAATAATGAAGAGCATACTGCTAGCGTTAAAATAAAAGGAAACACCTACACAGATGTAAGGGTGCAAGGTGGTAATTATATTCCGCAAGTCGGAGATAAGGTTATATTCATAGAAAATAACGGAGACTTTATGATTACACAGGGTTATAATCCTAATTTAATTGACCGTGAGAATAGTAAAATTACAAATATAGTTGAGGAACAAATTCATATAATTATCTATAATATGTTTGGTAATTTTATTTACACGAAAGACAACAAGGATAGTTTGTTATCATTATATGATGAAGGTTTTGAAAGATTTGAAGTTGAAGCGGGTAAATACAATATTATGGGTGAGATTGTTGAATTAACTTCTAAAATTGAATTATCTTTTGATTTAACAACTTTAAGTAATAGCGAATATGTTTTGACTATCGATGAAACGGAATCATTGGAAGTGATTGATATAGATGATATTGAAGATAACCAATTAGAATTATTAAAAATAAATAAGATAGATGATGCGAATATAGAATTCACAGATGTAAGACCAACAATAAAGAAAATATAAGCAATAACGGAGCGTTGATATTATCAGCGCTCTTTTATTTTGGAGGTAAAACAATGACTAAATTATCAGATGAAGAAATAAGCGAAATAAAAAGTGAAGTAAGACAAGAACTGTTAAACGAACTCCAAAAAGAAAGAGAATTTTACATAACTGAAAGAGAAAAATTAAAACAAGAATTAGAAGACCAAAAAGAAAAAACAGATATGAATACGAATGATATCCATAAGATTGATACACGATTAACTAAAGTGGAACTAACCATAACCCATATAAACGACAAGATAGATAATATAGATGAAAAACTAGATAAGTATTTTGAAAGAATGTTGGAAGATAAGGATAAACAATTAAAGTTTAAAAACAAGCTAACAGAACGATTTGTTAAATATTTAATGGTTATTGGTTTAATTGCTTTTTTAGGTAAAGAAATAGTTGGACCAATGCTAGAGCCAATTGTAAAACTGATTTTTGGATAAAATCATAAATCGTAGTAAAATCTAGTGATTTGTAAAAAAATTTAATAGGAAGTGATTTATATGAGCTATTTAATAGCCTTAGATGATGGACACGGTATGGAAACGTCAGGGAAAAGAACGCCTTATATTGAATCGTTAGGTCGTTCAATTCGTGAAAATGAATTTAATAAAGAAGTAATTAAATATTTAGATGTGGAACTAAAAAGATGTGGATTTGACACTCTATTAGTTGCACCAACAGATAAAGATAAACCTCTAAACCAAAGAACTAATCTTGCTAATAAGGAAAATGCAGATGCTTATGTATCTGTGCATTTTAACGCTTATGACGCTAGTTTTAGTGGTGCTAATCCTTCTGGTTTCTCTTTACACATTTATCCTGATAGTGATGGTGGAAGAAAGTTAGCTGATAGTATTTTAAAATATTTAAAGAAAGGAACTAAGCAAAATAACAGAGGAATTAAAGAAAACAACTTCCACGTTTTGCGAGAAACTAAAATGCCAGCACTACTAAGCGAAAATGGTTTTATGGATAATCGAAAAGAAGCTCTTTTAATGGTTAATCAAGATTTTCAAAAAGAGGTTGCTAAAGAACACGCAAAAGGATTGTGCGATTATTTTGGTGTTGATTATGTTAAAGAAAAAATAGAAGAAAACAATTCTGATGACGGTCAGTTACATAGAGTTCAGACTGGTGCATTTAAACATAAGGATAATGCAGTTAGTTTAACTGAAGAATTAGAAAAAGATGGATTTGATACTTATATGGTAAAAGATAGTGGGCTATATAAAGTACAAGTTGGTGCATACAGCAAGAAAGAGAATGCTGATAATATGGCTAACAAACTAGAAAAAGCTGGATTTAATGTTTATATAACAAAACAATCTGGTGAGCCAGTATCCGCTTCTGAACCTAAGAAAGAACAACCTAAAAAAGAAGAAAAACCTAAGAAAGAAACAATCAAAAAAGGTAGCAAAGTTAAGGTTGAAAAAGGTGCTAAAAGCTATGAGGGTAAAGGATTAGCAAGTTTTGTTTATAACAATACATATAGTGTTTTACAAGTTAGTGGAGATAGAATTGTCCTTGATGACATTATGACAGCAGTACATAAAGATAATCTTAATTTAGTTAGTAAAGGTGAAGAAAAATCTAAGAAAAAAGAAGTTAAGGTTGGTAGTACAGTTAAAGTTAAAAACGGTGCAAACAGTTATGATGGCACATCATTAGCTGATTTTGTTTATAAAAACGAATATGAAGTTATACAGTTAAGTGGCAACAGGGCAGTGCTAGATGACATTATGACAGCAGTAAATAAAAACGACCTGGAAGTGATATAAATGAACAATGAATTATTTGAACTATTATTGTGGGTATTAGGAGCAGGATTAACAATGCTTTTTGCGTATTTAAAAAGCACGAAATATGGTAAATTGCTTACTAAATACTCGACAGATTATATAAAAGATAAAATTGAAAATTTACTAGGACCAGTAAAAGCACAAGAGTTATTTGATTTATTAGGTAATGCTGTTTCAAGTGTATCGGATGACTTATTTAATAAGATATTAACTGATTTTAACGATAAATATAAAAAGAATTTTAAGAATCTTGAAGAAGCTGGTGCATTTTTGTTAAGAAAAAATACAAAATTTAAGATTACAAAAAAACAATCTTTAAAAGTGGTTGAAACAGTTAAAAAAGCAATTGTATTAGGTTTAATTAAAACGGATGATGGAGGTAAAAGTAATGGCGATAATTAAAAAAGATTATAATGGAATACACATTCAAGGAACATACGAGAGAAGTTTTTACCAGGGCGAGGGGCTTGCTAATATACCAGCAGAAGATGGTAGCACAGTAGAAATAGAGCTTAACCAAGTCCTTATGCCACCAGAAAATAATAGAACATTTTTTATTAAGACGCTAGAAGTATTTAATGTTTCTGGTGAGCCATCTTATGAATCATTTACAGGACTAAAATCTGATGGAAAATCAATACCATTTGTTGAAACACCAATGGAATCAGCAAACGGAGAAGTTGGTAAAATTAACTTTCAAGAAATGTTTGGCACATTACTTGAAGCTAAAGAAAGTATAAGTCTAGATGTTGAAAACTATGAAGATGCAGATGGTAACCTAGCGACAGAAAGTAAAACGGTAATTGTACAAGTTAGAGGTTATTACATAGACCACTTATAAGATAACGCCCTACTTAATGTAGGGTGTTTTTTTATGCGCTTTTTGATATTTTTTAAAGCCTTGCTATACTCCAGTATCTTAATCAGAAATGGAGATGGCAATATGAATATAAAACAGGGGGATGTATTAGTTATCCGTGGAGACTATACTACGGAAAAGGTAATTGTTATACAAAATAATAAAGGTAATTGTCACAGTCCGACAACAATTGTATATTCAGTTATAGATGGAGATATATTCGTAAGAACAATTGATAAGAAGAGGATTATAAAAAGAATAGGACACGCTAGTGATTATAGCAAACAAGAAATACTACATAATTTAAAATTAAATTTACTAACGCCTAGTGAAAAATTAATGCTTACCTAATATGGTAAGCTTTTTTTATATTTTCACTTTCCTTTATATTATTGCGCTAAATTGACTTTACTAGTACCATCCTAGGGTAGTATAATAAATCTTGTTAGCTGGTGCTAACAACGAGGAGAGATTCAATATGGATAATTTGCAACCATTCTTGAAATGGGCTGGTGGTAAAAGACAACTACTACCCGAAATAAGAAAATACATTCCAGAAAATTATAATAATTACTATGAGCCTTTTGTTGGGGCTGGTGCGGTACTTTTTGATTTAGAACCTAGCGTAGCAACCATTAACGACATTAATGAAGATTTAGTTAAAGTCTATAATGTTATTAAATATAATATTGACGGATTACTAGAAGACTTAAAGAAACATAAAAATCAAGCTGATTACTTCTATGAAATAAGAAGTCTTGATAGAACAGATGAGATTGAAAATTTATCAGAAGTGGAACGTGCTTCTAGAATTATTTATCTGAACAAAACGTGCTATAACGGTTTGTTTAGAGTTAATTCAAAAGGTGAATTCAATGTCCCTTTTGGAAGATATAAAAACCCAGGTATTGTAAATGAAGAAGTTTTAAGAACAGTCCATAAATATTTAAATGAAAATAATATTACTGTACTAAGTACTGATTTCACAAAAGCAGTTGAGACCGCATCAGAAGGGGATTTCGTGTATTTTGACCCACCATACCACCCAATATCACCATCTAGCTCATTCACTGGGTATAGTTTAGGTGGATTTAGTGAAGCGGACCAAAAGAGATTAAGAGACACCTATTTAGAACTACACCATAGAGGTTGCTATGTAATGTTAAGTAACAGTAATAGCGAGTTCATTAAAGAAATTTATGACCATCCAGATTTAACTATTAAAGAAGTACAAGCTAGTCGTAATATCAATTCAGACAGCAATGGTCGTGGAAAAATAAGTGAGGTGCTAATTTTAAATTATGGCAAAGAAAACGAAGAATGATAGAGCTTGGGAAGCTATTTTTGAAGAACATAACATTCTATATTATATAGAAGAACAAGGATTTTATGAGATATTAGCCAGTGATATTAAAAAGCACAGAGAGCCAAGGTTAATGTGTAAATTTGACCACGAAAACAATTTACCAGATATATTTATTAATAATAATTTGAGTATTTTGCCAATATCGAGAAGTGCCTATGTTATTGGCAACTTCTCTTTGTTTGCTAAGGTTGATTATGAAAATATAGAACCCAAAGAGTTAAATATTCCACATCATATTGAAACATTAAATGCCACGGATTTATATAGTGAAAGTTCAGCTTTACATTTTGCATATAATAGTGGAATGATTGATGACTTTTTAGGTGAGGAGACTAAACAAACAGTTAGTGGTCGAATGGGGTCTGGTAAATTCACCTATAATGTGTCCAGTAAAGAAGGACACGTAAAGTTCATTGAAGTTGAAGGAGCCCAAGTCGAGATTGATGGTGGGTATGAAGGGCAAAATAAGTTTGCGCTAGTTGAAGCTAAAAAAGAAAAAGCAAGTGATTTTAATGTGAGACAATTATTTTACCCTTATCGTGTTTGGAAAAACAGAGTTAATAAAGATATAATCCCAATATTCTTCACACATAGCAATGATAAGTTCTCATTTTTTATGTATGAGTTTAAAGAAGAAAACACATTTAATTCATTTGAACTGGTTAAACAGAAAGATTACATAGTACCACACGAAAAGATAACACAGGAAGATGTTGATTCCATTGTAAATAATGCAACGACTTTTGTTGATGAACCAGAAATACCATTCCCGCAAGCAGATACGTTTATTCGTGTCATAGACCTTTTAGGTAATTTATATAATGGAGATATTAGTAAAGAAGAAATAACGACATTATATGACTTTGATAAACGCCAGAGTGATTATTATGGTAATAGCTGTGTTTATCTAGGGTTAGCTTACACATACCGAATTGATAATGAGGTGATGATTTCATTAAATGATGAAGGTAAAAGGGTTATGGAATTACCATTTAGACAAAAATATTTAACATTTGTAGAAAAGATTTTAAATCATCAAGTTTTTAAAGAGGTATATGATGAATACGTTAAAAATAATAAACAGATAGATAACCACTTTATTGTGGAAAGAATGCGTCAAAATAACCTTTATAATATAAATAGTGAAACAACTTATTACAGAAGAGCATCTACCATTAGAGGATGGATTAAATGGATTTATAATTTACCTAATAAGTAAGAGTAGTTGAATGCTACTCTTTTTATTGTTTTAAGGGTTTAAACGGTTTATAATTGTTAGTTGAAGATTTATAAAGAAAGGAGAATGTAAATGAATGAAGAGCAAAGGAAAGAACAGCAACAAATTAACCAAGTTGATTCTGCGGACGTAAAATCCGACCAGGATAATCTAAATCGTTTAAAAGATAAAACATCTGATGATTTTGTAAAATATTTTGAAGCAACATATGAACCGCCAGATATGAGAAAAGCTCAGAAGAGAAAAAAGAAAGAAGTGGAATATGAATACGATTTTGACATTCCAGAAAATATACAAGGTATTGGGAACGGAAAAAAGTATGTGATAAGGACTTATGGGTGTCAGATGAACGAACATGATACAGAAGTGATGTCTGGTATCTTAGAAGAGATGGGTTATGAAGCTACAACTGATCAAAAAGAAGCCGACATGATTTTACTTAATACTTGTGCAATTCGTGAAAATGCGGAAAACAAAGTGTTTGGTGAACTTGGCCACTTAAAATCATTGAAGGTCGAAAACCCTGACTTAATTGTGGGTGTTTGTGGTTGTATGTCACAGGAAGAGTCAGTTGTTAATCGCATTTTAGCAAAACACCATCATGTTGATTTAATTTTTGGTACACATAATATCCATCGTTTACCTCAGTTGGTGCAAAACGCTTATCTAAGTAAAGAGCGTGTTGTTGAAGTTTGGTCTAAAGAAGGTGACGTGATTGAAAATCTTCCTAAACGTCGTAAAGGTCAAATTAAAGCATGGGTTAATATCATGTATGGTTGCGATAAATTCTGTACTTACTGCATTGTTCCATATACGCGTGGTAAAGAACGTAGTCGCCGTCCAGAAGACATTATCCAAGAAGTACGCCATTTAGCTGCGCAAGGTTATAAAGAAGTAACATTTCTTGGTCAGAACGTTAATGCTTATGGTAAAGACTTAGATATAGATTTCGGTTTAGGCGATTTAATGGATGAAGTTCGTAAAATCGATATCCCACGGGTTCGATTCACGACATCACACCCGCGTGATTTTGACGATCGTTTAATTGAAGTGTTAGGCAAAGGCGGTAACTTAATGCCGCATATTCATCTGCCTGTTCAATCAGGTAATTCTGATGTGTTAAAACTTATGGGACGTAAATATACACGCGAGCAATATTTAGAACTCGTTGGTAAAATAAAAGAAGCTATTCCGCATGCGACGTTCTCAACAGATATCATCGTTGGTTTCCCAAATGAAACGGAAGAGCAGTTCGAAGATACCATGACATTATATGATGAAGTTGGTTTTGAACATGCTTATACTTTCATCTTCTCACCACGTGATGGTACACCAGCTGATAAGTTTAAAGATGAGGTTACCGAAGATGAGAAGAAACAACGTCTTTATCGTTTGAATGATAAAGTAAATGCTTATGCGAAAGAAGCAATGAAGAAATATGAAGGTCAGACAGTTAACGTCCTTGTTGAAGGTGAAAGTAAAAACAACCCTGACGTTTTAGCTGGTTATACGGAGCATAGTAAGTTAGTGAACTTCACAGCTCCTAAGTCATCAATTGGTGATATTGTTGAAGTTGAAATTACTCAAGCTAAAACGTGGTCATTAGACGGCGTTATGGTTGAAGAAGCTGTAGAGGTGAATTAAATGGCACAATATACAAGAGAAGAAGTCGTTCAAGAAGCGAAAGATTTAGCTGTAAAGTTATCACAAATAGAAGAGATTGAACGCTTTAAGCAACTTGAAGTAAAATTGAATCAAAACAATAAAGTCCAAGCTTATATTAAAAAGATTAAAGCCTTACAAAAACAAGCGGTTAACTTACAGCATTATGAAAAGTCTGAAGCTCAAAAACGAGTGGAAGAAGAACTGGATCGTCTTCAAGAAGAACTTGATGAAATTCCTGTTGTCCAGGAATTTAAAGAAACACAAGTTGTTGTGAATGATATTCTACAACGCGTATCCAAAACGATCGCCGAAGAAGTCACGAACGAAATTATTCGTGCAACAGGCGGTAATGTTTTAAAAGGTGAAACAGGAAAAGAACTAAAATATTAAACACAATCCCTCCGAAAAACAAAAGAGTTTTCGGAGGGATTTTAATTTTAGCTAATAATTATTAACACTCAACTAGGCAACTGCATATGAATGACACTATAACGTTTCTAATCGTCACAAGATGATTCACATCAAACGCCCAATTAACATAAGAATATAGTGGCGAAATGAAAAAGGAGGAACGTGATATGTCAGGTCGAGACTATCGAGAGATTATTACGAAAGCAGTTTGTGGAAAGGGGAAAAAGTATACAGAGGATCATCACCATGTTTCACCCAACTACAAACCATCTAGTATATTAGGGTGTTGGGTAATTAATCATCAGTATGAAGCGAAAAAACGTGGTCATGTCGTTGATATCACAGGTACTTATGACATTAATATTTGGTACTCTTATTCCGATAATACCAAAACAGAAGTTATCACCGAGCGCAAACAGTACAGTGATCAAGTTCCAATTTCCATGAAAGACCAAAAAAGTTTAACCAATCAATTTGATGTTGTGGCACGCGCAACGCAACAACCTAATACACTTGAATGCGAAATTGATGAGAAGCAAAAGAAAATACGCGTTGATTTAGAACGTGAGTTTGTTGTGGATCTGATTGGTGAAACTAAAGTTTGGGCTAAAATTGAACCTAATGGCTTTGATGAAGATGAAGTTGATATTAGTGGGTTGGACTCAGAATTAGCAGATATCGAAATTGACCGCGAATAAGCTTAAACCATACAGTTGTTTTCCCAACTGTATGGTTTTTAATTTTAGTTATTATTTGTGCTATAATGTCGGATAGAGCATGACAATTGGAGGAACCAACATGGCAAGATATACGCCGATGATTGAGCAATATATGAAAGTTAAAGATGAAAATAAAGATGCCTTTTTATTTTTTCGTTTAGGTGACTTTTATGAGTTATTTTTTGATGATGCTTTAAAAGCTGCAAAGGAACTTGAAATCACCTTAACACAACGAGATGGAGGCGATGAAAAAATCCCAATGTGCGGGGTTCCTTTTCACTCTGCAGAAAGTTATATTAAAACACTGATTGATAAGGGTTATAAAGTTGCAATATGTGAGCAAGTAGAAGACCCACAAACAGCGAAGGGCGTTGTTAAGCGAGAAGTCGTACAAATCGTAACGCCAGGTACTGTTATGGAAGGGAATATGTTAGATGAATCAGAAAATAATTACATAACATCGATTGATCAACATTCTGATGGATATGTCATAGCATATGCTGATTTAACAACTGGCGAAACATTTATCAGTAAAATGCAAGCTACATTAAAAGATATTCTTAGTGAACTTTATAATCGGCCTGTTAAGGAAATTGTGCTCTCAACGAGTTTCCCAGAAGAAGAACAATCATCCTTAAACGCTTATTTAAATGTCACGCTATCATACCAAGATGAAACATCTATTCCAGATGATTTCGATTACCTAATTGAAGGATTAGAGAGCAAAGAGCTGATTAATGGATTTGGCCGCTTATTCCAGTACATTCATCATTCTCAAAAACGCTTCCTAAGCCATCTTCAAGCTGTAGAATATGTTCCAGTTGAACAGTATATGAAACTAGATCTTTATTCTAAGCGCAATTTAGAACTCATGGAGTCCATTCGAGATAAGAGCCAAAAAGGAACACTTCTATCTGTATTAGACCGAACTTCTACAGCGATGGGAGCGCGACGATTAAAGAAATGGATTGATCGCCCTCTATTATCGAAAGAAACAATCGAAAAAAGACATGCTCAAGTGGAGTCACTTATGACCATGTTTTTTGAAAGAGAAGCATTACGCGATCAACTTAAACATGTCTATGATCTTGAACGGTTAGCTGGACGAGTTTCATATGGGAATGTCAATGCACGTGATTTACTTCAACTTAAAAAATCATTAGCAAAAGTGCCGGATATAAAAGCGACGCTTAATCAATTTGATGATGAATTAATTACTGATTTGTTAAGCGATATTTCACCATATGATGCGATGTATCAGCTATTAGACTCTAGCATACATGAGGAACCACCCATTCTTATTACAGAAGGTGGCATCATAAAGGATGGCTATCACGGTCAATTAGATGAATATCGAGAGGCATCCCGTAATGGTCGACAATGGGTGGCAGAATTAGAAGCTGCAGAACGTGAACGTACAGGCGTTAAGTCACTCAAAGTAGGTTATAACAAAGTGTTCGGCTATTACATTGAAGTAACGAAAGCCAACTTACATGCTATTGATGATGAACGATACGAGCGAAAGCAAACACTTGCTAATGCTGAGCGCTTTATTACGCCAGAATTAAAAGAAAAAGAGAAACTAATATTAGAAGCGAAGGACAAGAGTGTCGCTTTGGAATACGATCTCTTTGTTGAGATTCGTGAGGAAATGAAACAGTATATTCCGTTATTACAACGTCTTGCTGAACAAATTAGTGAAATTGATGTATTAGTGAGTTTTGCATTTGTCAGCGAAGAGAATAATTACTTAAAGCCTGTCATGAATGATACGCAGGTCTTAGCAGTTCAAGGTGCTCGTCACCCTGTTGTTGAACATGTGATGCAAGAAGAGTTCGTGCCTAATGATTTCTTTATGGAAGAAGATACGGATATTTTGCTTATTACAGGACCTAATATGGCGGGTAAAAGTACGTATATGCGACAACTTGGTTTATTAGCCATAATGGCGCAAATTGGTTGCTTTGTACCTGCAAGCCGGGCGGACTTACCGATTTTTGATCAAATTTTCACGCGTATTGGTGCGGCGGATGACCTTGTGTCTGGTCAAAGTACGTTTATGGTCGAGATGTTAGAAGCTCAAAATGCTGTTTCGAATGCGTCTGAAAATAGTTTGATATTATTTGATGAAATTGGTCGTGGGACAAGCACATACGACGGTATGGCTTTAGCTCAATCCATTGTTGAGTATTTACATGATCATGTTGGCGCTAAGACGTTATTTGCTACGCATTATCATGAGCTTACAACACTCGAGGAGCATTTAACGCATTTACAAAATGTTCACGTCGAAGTTGATGAACAAGATGGGGAAGTTGTATTCTTACATCACATTAAACCTGGTAAGGCCGATAAAAGTTACGGTGTGCACGTAGCTAAATTAGCGGATCTTCCTAATGAAATTATTGACCGAGCTAATTATCTGTTACAGACATTCGAAAGTACTCAATCGATTAAAGATGATTTAGTACAAGAGCAGCAATTAACACTATTTGAAGAAACAGCGAGTGAATCAACACATCAGGAGTTAGAAGTCTATAAAGATATTCAAAACCTGAACTTGATGGAAATGACGCCAATGGAAGCCATGAATACACTTCATGCTCTCCAGAAGCGTTTAAAGGAATAATAGCGAGAGGAGGGACGGTATAAATGAACTCAATCATCGAACTACCGAGCACCCTTTCTAATAAAATAGCAGCGGGTGAAGTCGTCGAACGTCCCGCTTCGGTCATTAAAGAATTATTAGAGAATAGTATAGATGCAGGAAGTACGTGGATTAAAATAGAACTTGAAGAAGCTGGTCTTCGTTCGATTAAAGTTATTGATAATGGGCGTGGTATGACACAAACCGATGCACCCAAAGCATTTGGTCGTCATGCTACGAGTAAAATCGCTCATGAAAAAGATTTGTTTCGCGTTGAAACCTTAGGATTCCGCGGTGAAGCATTGGCTAGTATCGCAGCCGTTAGTCAATTGACATTAAGAACGTCCACAGGTGAAGAAACAGGAACAGAGCTTGTGGTTCATGGGGGAAAAGTAGAAGAACATCAAAAACATACGAAACGACAGGGTACTGAAATCATCGTTGAACATTTGTTTTACAACACACCCGCTCGGTTAAAATATTTAAAAACCGTCCATACTGAACTTGGGCATTTAACAGATGTCATTAACCGTATGGCGTTATCGCACCCAGATATTCGATTTGAATGTGAGCATAATGGAAAAAAACTATTTTTCACACCTGGGAATGGCCAATTATTACAAACGATTCAACAAATCTATGGTTCAAATATCGCGAAAAATATGCTCAAAGTGGAAAATCATTCTCTAGACTATAATTTAACCGGTTATATTGGAAAACCTGAAATCACCCGTGCTAATCGCCATTACATTTCGTTAATTGTTAATGGTCGCTATATTAAAAATCCTAAAATTAATAAGGCTATACTAGACGGTTACCATACATTCTTACCAATCGGTCGCTATCCTGTGGTGGTCTTACAAATTGAAATGGATCCTTATTTAGTTGATGTAAACGTTCATCCAGCTAAAACGGAAGTTCGTTTCAGTAAGGAAAATGCTTTATTTGAACTGGTTAAAGATACAATTTATGACGTCTTACATGAACAAAAGTTGATACCTGAAGGGAAACAACGAAAGCAAGAACCATCTGAACAGACAACATTAGACTTCACTCAAACGAACAGGAATGAAACGAAGGAACAAGAGGAAACGGTTGGTCAAGGTTTCCAAACTAATAACCATCACATTGCTGAATCTTTATCTTCATTTCAATCGGAAAGAAACGATCAAGTCAATCAGACCGTTTCAACAACTGAGACACAACCGCCATCAGAACAAGAGGAACCAGAAGTGTCATCAATTGATTCGACTGAAACAGAAAGTGAACGGATTCCATTTTTAAGTCCGATTGGGCAATTACACGGTACTTATATTCTTGCTCAAAATGAACAAGGGTTATATCTAATGGATCAACATGCTGCTCAAGAACGAATTAAATATGAGTATTTCAAAAAGAAATTAGGTAAACCTGATCATGAACTACAGACTTTATCTGTTCCATTAACGTTCGATTTCACAGCACAAGAAGCAATCACGATAGAAGAAAATCGTTCACAGCTGGAATCAATTGGCTTATACTTGGAACCATTCGGAGATCAGAGTTATCTCGTAAGAGCTTATCCAACTTGGTTTCCTGAAGGAGCTGAAGAATTAACCATTCGCGATATGGTCGATGACTTAGCACAAGAAAAAGGCATAAGCATTGAGAAAATTCGAGAAGAGGCAGCGATTTTAATGTCTTGTAAACGCTCGATTAAAGCTAATCATTACTTGAGCCATCAAGAAATGAACTATTTGATTGATGAATTACGGTCGTGCCAAGACCCTTATACTTGCCCACATGGTCGACCAATCATTGTACACTTTAGTGATTATGAAATTCAGCGGATGTTCAAACGAATTATGTAATAGAAATGAGGGGCAGTATGAAACCGATTGTTGTCAGTGTTATCGGTCCAACAGCTGTTGGTAAAAGTAAATTAGGTATAGAAATTAGTAAGCGATTTGATGGAGAAGTCATTAACGGCGATTCCATGCAGTTTTATCGGGGTTTTAATATAGGGACGGCTAAAGTAACGACGGAAGAAGCGGATGACGTTGATCATCACTTAATTGATTTTTTACCAGAAGATAGTCAATATTCCGCTGCTCATTTTCAATCGGATTTGAAGTCATTAGTAGATGGAATCACTTCAAGAGATCGATTGCCTGTTGTCGTTGGTGGTACAGGTTTTTATATTCATTCTGCGCTTTATGATTTTAATTTTTCAGAGGTTGACCGTAACCAAGATTATGTAGACTCGATGATGCAAGGAATTGAACAGAATGGAATTGAACCTTATTTTGAGAAATTAAAGCAGGTTGATCCTGAACAAGCAAACAGGATCCACCCTCATAATATTAGAAGAGTCGTTCGTGCATTAGAAGTTTATGAGCGGACTGGGAAAACGATGTCTCAGCTTGAGCAAGTACAGTCTAATGTATCCCCTTACCAACCTTATATCATTGGATTAGATATGCCACGGGAACAGCTCTATGATCGTATAAATCGTCGTGTGGATGACATGATTGAAGAAGGACTATACGATGAAGTATATGCGTTATACCAGGCGTATGGGTCAACTATTCAAGCGATGCAAGGCATTGGTTACAAAGAATGGCTTCCCTATTTTAGAAATGAAATGACGTATGATGACGTCATTAGTCAAATTAAGCAAAACACCAGACGGTTTGCGAAGCGTCAGCTAACCTATTATCGCAATAAACTCCCTGACGTTCATTGGTACACCATTGATCCAGATCGTTACGAAAAAACTTTTGAGACAATTTTTTCAGATTTAGCAGGATTTTTAAAGCACAAGCAGAATAATAATAATTAAGAGATAGATAGAGGAGGAAGAATTATGGCGAATTCAGCGAACATTCAAGATGCTTTTCTAAACAAATTACGTAAGGAAAAAGTTCAGTTAACGGTATTTTTAACGAATGGTTTCCAACTAAGAGGGATCATTCAATCATTCGACAATTTCACCGTGTTAATTGAAACAGAAGGGCGCCAACAGTTAATTTTTAAACATGCCATTTCAACGTTTGCACCGGTTAAAAATATTGATTTGGACTCATAATATTAATGTTAATCATTAAGCCTATCACAAAATAAGTGGTAGGCTTATTTCATGTTGTTTGACGGCAACCAGCTTTTCGTTAACAATAAACTTATACGAAGATGGCTTTGTTAAAGGTTAGTGTTGATTTTCAAATGACGTAGCACTGAGTTGTTGAATTGTGAGAAGCGAAGGTGGCGACTCCTGCGGAAATAGCACGAGTCTCGAGACCCCGTAGGAAGTGCTTTTCTTCCGAGGAGGCTCGAGCCGTGCCCGCGGAAAGCGTCCGCCGAAAGCGGATCACAATCAACAACGGATTTTAATAAACCCACGAAGATAAAGGAGTCCATTTATGAAAGAGCAAGCCATTATAGTCGGGTGTCACACACCTGATACACCTGAGCACTTATTCGAATCATCTATAGAAGAATTAGAAGCCTTAGCTTATACTGTTGATGTTGATGTGAATGAAATCTTTATTCAAAAACGGGATAAAGTTCATTCAGCCTTATATATTGGAACTGGGAAAGTAGAAGAAATCAAACAATACATTGATCATTATGAAATTGATGTCGTTATTATCAATCAGGAGTTAACGCCATCACAGTCTAGAAATTTAGAAGATAAATGGGAAATTAAAATTCTCGACCGCACTCAATTGATTTTAGATATATTCGCGATGCGAGCACGAACGAAAGAAGGTAAACTACAAGTCGAATTAGCTCAACTTCAATATCTATTACCGCGTTTACACGGCCAAGGTACATCGCTTTCTCGACTTGGTGGTGGAATTGGAACGCGAGGACCTGGTGAAACCAAATTAGAAACAGACCAGCGTCATATCCGTAGACGAATTACAGAAATCAAGCGTGCTCTAGAACAAGTGGCTAAGCAACGCGATCAGTATCGTCAGCGTCGCAAGAAAAATTCAGCTTTCCAAATGGCTATTGTCGGTTATACGAATGCAGGTAAATCAACCATTTTCAACCGATTAAGTGAAACAGGCTCGTTGGAAGAAGATAAACTGTTCGCAACATTAGACCCTTTAACACGCCAAATCACTTTACCAAGTGGTTTTGAACTCTTAATATCTGATACCGTTGGGTTTATTCAAGATTTGCCTACGACATTAATTGCAGCATTTCGTTCCACGCTTGAAGAAGTTGTAGAAGCAGATTTTATTTTGCACGTCGTTGATGCTTCAAATGAGGAATCAGTTGAACAGGAAAAGACTGTTTTTAATATTCTTGATGAATTGGGTGCTGGGGATATACCGATGTTAACGGTTTATAACAAAGCGGATTTAGTCTCAGATGAAGTCATCCCTTATTCGACACCAAGCGTTAAAATGTCTGCGCTAGAACCATCTGATTATGATGATTTAAAACAAGGAATTGAACAAGCACTACTTAACAACTGGACACATTATCGTGCCTCTCTTTCAAGTAGTGAAGGGAAACTACTGAATCAATTAAAACGAGAAACAATCGTCAAATACGAACACTTCAATGAAGAACAAGAACAATTTGAAATAGAGGGATATGTTCCAGAAGGTTCCCCAATCCATACAATATTAACAAAAAGGTGAGGACATATGAACGAACAAGATTGGCAAACTATACATGAAGTTGAAACGAAGTTAGAAGCTCGATTTAAACAAATAGGACAATCTGTGACGCACAATCAGGCCAAAGTGCTTCAAGCCTTTCAGGAGCAGCACATTGCTGATATTCATTTCAATCCAACAACAGGGTATGGGTATGATGATTTGGGGCGCGAGAAACTTGAAGCACTTTATGCCTCAGTATTTCAAACAGAGGATGCTTTAGTACGTCCTCAAATTGTATCGGGCACACATGCTATTTCGACCTCGTTATTTGGCGTATTACGTCCAGGCGATGAATTATTAAGTATTACAGGATCTCCTTATGACACATTACAAGGTGTTATTGGTACATCAGGTGAAGCGGATGGTTCTTTAACGGACTTCGGCATTCATTATAAAGAAGTGGAACTGACTGAAAATGGGGGCGTAGACTTTGAATCGATTAGTCAATCTCTGAATGAACGGACTAAAATGGTTATGATTCAACGCTCAAAGGGATACGCAGACCGGCCCTCGTTTATGATTGAAGATATCAAAAATATGATTGAGTTTGTGAAATCAATTAACCCGAATGTCATTGTCTTTGTCGATAATTGCTACGGAGAATTTGTTGAAACTGCAGAACCAACCGAAGTAGGCGCAGATCTAATAGCAGGCTCATTGATTAAAAACCCTGGAGCGGGCATTGTGCGAACTGGAGGATACATAGCTGGACGACAACATTTAATTGAAAAGTGCGCAAATCGTTTAACAGCACCTGGATTAGGTAAGGAAACAGGCGCATCATTAAATAGTTTGCAAGAAATGTTCCAAGGACTATTTTTAGCTCCCCATACAGTGGGTGAAGCACTAAAAGGTTCTTACTTTACCGCAACATTATTATGTAAACTTGGATTCATAACAAATCCTAATCAAGATGAACCACGTACTGATTTAATTCAATCCATTACCTTTCAATCTAAAGATGATATGGTTGAATTTGCTCAAATTATTCAACAGCAATCGCCGGTTAATGCTTATGTAACTCCACAACCAAGTGCTATGCCTGGATATGATCATGAAGTCATTATGGCAGCAGGTACGTTTATTCAAGGAGCTAGTTTAGAATTGACAGCTGATGGACCGATCCGTGCGCCTTATACGTTGTATGTTCAAGGTGGTTTAACATATGAACATGTTAAACTAGCTATTATTTCAGCTTTAAAACAACTTAACTATTTGTAAGGAGTACGAATTTCGTACTTCTTCTTTTTTTATGTTAACTTTCTTAACATCTGTTGACATATCTTATAACTTTACATATAATATTATTTATATTGGAGGTGTTGGTGATGACTAATCGAGATCGTAAGGCTTTACCGTTATTCCCTATCAGCGTTGTTACAGATTTAACTGAGCTTAGCGCTCGTCAAGTCCGTTATTACGAAGATAAGGGACTCGTCATGCCTGTGCGATCGAAAGGAAATAGACGACTATTTTCCTTTTACGATGTCGATCGTTTACTCGAAATTAAAGAATTGATCGATCAAGGCGTCAATCTTGCCGGCATCAAACAAGTCTTGAAAGTTAAAACAGAACAACAAGAGCAAAATCATCAGAAGGAACCGGCTTCAGAAGAGACTGAGAAAATGTCAGAAAAAGACTTACACAAAATGTTACGACGTGAGTTGATGGAGTCTGGTTATATGAATCAATCATCACTTGTTAAGGGAGAGCTTTCGCGGTTCTACCATTAACTGAATAAATTTGAGGAGGCGTTTATTTTGGCTAAATTTACAAAAGATGAGATTTACAAACGTATAGAGGAGGAAAACGTTCGATTTATTCGTTTACAATTCACGGATTTATTAGGCACGATCAAGAACGTTGAAATTCCACTCAGTCAGCTAGATAAAGCACTTGATAATCAAATGATGTTTGATGGTTCTTCAATTGAAGGATTTGTACGTATTGAAGAATCAGATATGTTATTACATCCAGATTTAGATTCATTCGTTGTCTTTCCATGGACTTCAGATAAAGGTAAAGTTGCACGTTTCATTTGTGATATTTATAATCCAGACGGTACTCCATTTGAAGGTTGCCCACGTTACAACTTAAAGCGTAATTTAGAGCGCATGGAAAAACTAGGGTATACAGCATTTAATATTGGTACAGAGCCAGAGTTCTTCTTATTCAAATTAGATGAACGCGGTGAGCCAACAATGGAACTAAACGATAAAGGTGGCTATTTTGACTTAGCTCCGACAGACTTAGGTGAAAACTGCCGTCGCGATATCGTATTAGAATTAGAGGAAATGGGCTTTGAAATCGAAGCTTCACACCACGAAGTTGCGCCAGGACAACACGAAATTGACTTTAAATATTCAGATGCGGTTAAACACTGTGATGATATCCAAACGTTCAAGCTCGTCGTTAAGACGATCGCGCGTAAACACGGATTACACGCGACATTCATGCCTAAACCATTATTCGGCGTGAACGGTTCAGGGATGCACGCCAACATGTCATTATTCGCGGGCAAAAAAAATGCCTTTTATGACGAAAATGCGGATGAACAGTTAAGTGAAGTAGCACACCAATTTACAGCAGGTATCATCAAACACGCGGTTAACTTCACAGCTGTAACAAACCCAACTGTAAACTCATATAAGCGTTTAGTGCCAGGTTACGAAGCGCCTTGTTATGTAGCATGGTCTGGTCAAAACCGTAGTCCATTAGTACGTGTTCCTTCATCTCGTGGTTTAAGTACACGTATTGAAGTACGTAGTGTTGACCCAGCAGCCAATCCATATATGGCTATGTCAGTCATGTTGGCAGCTGGTTTAGATGGTATTGAAAATGAACTAACAGCACCAGAACCAGTTGATCGTAACATTTATGTGATGGATAAAGCAGAGCGTGAAGCAAATGGTGTTCAAGATCTACCAGCAACACTTTATGATGCTTTACAATACTTAAAATCAGACAATGTGATTAAAGAAGCCCTTGGTGAGCACTTAACTGAGCACTTCTTAGAAGCAAAAGAAATCGAATGGGATATGTTCCGTACACAGGTTCACCCATGGGAGAGAGAACAATATTTAAGCACTTACTAAAGTGTTTAAAAACCCCTTGCCATAGTGAACTATACCCCAGTTAGTGGACTTATTAAAAAAAGTCCCTAGCTGGGGTTTGTTATGTTATGGACACCCCCCTGTTATAATGGAATGAATCAGATTAAAGGAAGACCTCAGGAGCCAGACATGCTGCTTCTTACAGGAGCCTCTATGTCTGTAACGGATGTCAATGAAAGGGGTATTGAACATGAGTCAAACGATATTCACAGCTAAACAAATGGAACGGCTTGAACAAAACCCATACGTCGATAAAGTTTCAGATCGCTCGATCTCCTACAACTCAGAATTTAAGGTCCAAGCTGTTGAGGAAAATTTGAATGGCAAAGGGCCTCAACAGATATTTGTTGAACATGGTTTTGACCTCGACAGCATTGGATATGCCAAGCCCCAACAGTGTCTAAAACGTTGGCGCAAAACGTACGATACTTATGGCAAAGAAGGGTTTCGAACAGAACGACGAGGCAAAGGGGCAACAGGTCGACCGTCTAAACAAGATCTAACACCTGAAGAAGAACTTAAGCAAGCTGAAGCTCGCATCAAATATTTGGAAGCTGAAAATGATTTTCTAAAAAAGCTCGACGAACGCGAAAGGCAGGCGATGAAGAAGCACCGTTAAAGCCATGTGAGACATATGAAATCATTGAACGAACCATGAGAATGTACCAATTAAATGGAGTAACGACGCATTTATGTCAATTAGCAGGGGTTAGTCAAAGCGGCTATTATAAATGGCTCAAAAACGAGCCAGCTAGGCAAGAAGCTGAACGACAAGATGAACAGGCGTTTCAATTGATTGAAGATATATTCTTATCACTCAATGGCAAGGCAGGGGCGCAAACCATTCAAATGATTCTGGAGAATGATGAAGGTATCGTCATGAATCTCAAGAAAATTCGGCGGATCATGAAGAAATATGGCTTAATCACGAAAGTGAGACAAGCTAATCCCTATAAGAAAATGGCTCAGGCAACACAAGAACATAAAACATGTGATAATCTCGTGAATCGGGCGTTTGATCAAGATGAACCTGGCAAGGTATTATTAACAGACATCACGTATTTATATGATGGTCATGGAAACGTATCTTACCTTTCAGCTATTAAAGATGCGGCGACACATGAAATTCTAGCACACCACGTGTCCTCGTCTTTAAGAATGGACATCGTTTATGAAACGTTAACGCATTTAGTTGAGAATGGTTTTGAAATGCCACCTGAGAGCTTTTTTCACTCTGACCAAGGCTTTCACTATACGCATCCCATTTTTCAACAACAGCTTAAAGACATGGGATTCACCCAATCGATGTCACGCAAAGGCAACTGTTGGGATAACGCCCCAATGGAATCTTTCTTCGGTCATTTGAAAGATGACATAGACATCAAGCTTGTCACACGATGGAGGAGGTTAAAATAATGATTCATGACTATATAGCCTATTACAATTCATCAAGATACCAATGGACACTAAAAAAGATGACCCCGAATCAATATCGAGGTCACCTTTTAGCCGCCTAGTTTTTTATTAAATTGTCCACTTTTAAGGGTACAGTTCATAGGGTTATGGCAAGGGGTTTCTTTCTTGTTGAGAGCTTTAGAGTTGGAGAGGGAATTAGTTGATTATCCATGTATTCTTACCAATCCTGTTTTTTTGACAATTGATTTTATGTACTCATCATTTATGTGTAGTTAGGGGATATCAAAGCGTATTATATTAAATTAAGCTCACCCAATGATTGCCATATCAAAAAAGCTAGTATGATAGAAATTGAACCTATAAGCATCCAAGAAGTTATATTTTTTGGGCTGCGAAGATTATGATATAAGATGTATAGTAATAACCCAAAAACGAAAGGCATTAATAACCATAATAATAGGTAAACAAGTAGTGAAAGCATATTTGATCTCCTCAAAAACCCCTTATCAAACTAATTTAATGATACGGCTTTTCATAAAATATCTCAATACGATGAATTATTTATCGATTGATCTTCACAGTATGTTGGTTACAAATAATGAGTGTATACTACAAATGATAAAAAAATATGAATATTAGTAGAGCTTAATTTAGATGAAAAGACTTGCTCAGCCATTTTCCATTTATCCCTTCTAAATCTTTGTAACACATGCAATTAATTGATAAATTTTTTATTTTAATGCAATTGAAAGAGACGATCCTTCTTTGAACGAACTCTGTCGCTATTAAGTGAATTCGTTTTAATGAAACTATCCAAAACAGGTTTAACCTTGCCGAACTCCTAGCAACGTGTTGTTGTTAGGAGTTTTCATTTGTTGGTAGTTAATGACATATTGAAATGTATTGCTTTTAAGAATGAGGGTATGCTATAATACGAACAAACGTTCTTGTTACGAGGAGGTTATCAATTATGGGACAGTTATTACCATCATCACTTCGTTACCATAAGAAATTAGAAATGGTCTACATTGATCATCACCATAATATGACGCAACGAACAGTGAGGATTATTAAAGTGGATAATCGTCGAATCCTTGCTTATTGTTTTACACGGCAGGCTGTTCGTTCTTTTCAAAAAGATAATATTTTAGCCATTTATCCGATAAATCACAATCAAAATAAACGAATGGAGGCTTAACTCATGATGCACCATGATCGCGGCAGTATTAAATGGACGTCACTCATGCTTCCAGAGCATGTTGATGCACTTCAAGATATATGGCAAGTGCAAAACGACCGGCAACCACCAATGCTAGACGACCAACAGCTTAGTTATTATATTCATGTGTTAACTGAGGCTTATCAAACGGGGGAACCTATTCATATTGTTTATTATAAAGCTAATGAATTTCGAGAGATGAACGGATGGGTTCTAGACTGGAGTGAACAGGATCAAGCAGTACGGATTCAAACGATGGATGATGAACGCAAATGGATTCCTCTCAGACATATTAAAGATATGATGGAATAAAGGTGTCGCTATGATGGATTATCGTTTATATCCGAGGCATGATGTTCTTTGTATTGATATGCGTTCATTTTATGCGAGTGTTGAATGCATGAAAAGAGGGCTCAATCCGCAAACAGCACTCTTAGCCGTTGTCGGTGATCCGAATCGACGTGGCAGTATTGTGTTGGCTGCATCTCCTGCTTTGAAAAAGAAACACGGTATCAGCAATGTGAGTCGTTATTTCGAGCTGCCTGAAGACTCTAACATCGTGATTGCGCCAGCTCATATGGGTGATTATTTAATAGTATCCTTGGAGATTACAAAATTAATGATGCACTTTGTTCCAAAAGAAGCGATTCATGTTTATTCTGTTGACGAATTATGGTTAACAGTCGATGGTTTAGAACCTTTATATGGATCAACCCACACGATCGCAGAAAAAGTTAAAGCAAGCATTCGGGAACAATTCGGAATTGATTCGGTTATTGGAATTGGTGATAACAAGTTTTTAGCGAAGGTGGTTATGGATTTACATGCGAAAAAATCACCGAATGGGATTAGTGAATGTCGTTATGAACAGGTCGCAGACAAACTGTGGCCGATTGAAATCGAAAACATTTGGGGCATTGGCTCTAAGATGAAAGGCCATCTTAATCGCATGGGGATCGTGACCTTAGGGGACTTAGCTCAATTTTCACAATCACATTTAAAAAAACGCTTCGGCATTATGGGCGAACAATTGTACTGGCATGCGTGGGGAATTGACTTAAGTCCTGTGATTGGCCAATTCACTAAGACAGAACAAAAAGGGTACGGTCATGGCATTACACTACTTAGGGATTATACCGAGGATGAAATCAAAGCCTGTCTCCTTGATTTATGTGATGAAGCATGTCGGAGAGCGAGGCGTGATGACCGCGCAGGACGCACGATACATTTAGCGATTCGTTATACAGATGAAATGGGGCAACATTTTAGCCGTTCTCGGTCGATTGATGTCCCGACAAATGACACGATGGAAATGTATGATGTGTGTATGCAGTTGTTTGAAGAATTCCATACGGAGGGCGCTCATATTCGTAAAGCATCAGTGACTTTAACCAATTTAACGGACGATATTGGCACACAACTTAGTCTGTTTGATAATCGTGCTGATAGAAAACAGTTAAATGAAGCGGTTGATCATATTCGCGAACGATTTGGTTCGACTGCTATTTTGCGAGCTAGTAGTTATACATCAGGAGGAATTGCGCTCGATCGTGGTCAAAAAATTGGTGGGCATTACGAATAAACCCGCGTATGTTAAAACATACGCGGGTTTTATTAATGAATATCACGGTATACGCCAATCACTTTACCTAAAATAGTAACGTGGTCTAAAATGATGGGTTCCATTGATGTGTTTTCTGGTTCAAGACGATATTGATGACTGTCCTGGAAAAAGCGCTTGACCGTAGCTTCATCTTGTTCAGTCATAGCAACAACAATATCACCATTTGCTGCTGTCGCTTGCTTACGGACGATAACCAAGTCATCATTCAGAATACCAGCTTCAATCATGCTGTCACCTTGAATTGATAAAATAAAAACATCATCTTCAACTGTCGCTTGAGTATTAGGTAAAGGAATATATTCCTCGATATTCTCTATAGCTGTAATAGGCTCACCTGCTGTTACTTTACCAACCAGTGGGGCATACATAGCATGACGCTCTTGTACAGTTTGCTGATCTTCGTGTGTGATTTCGATTGCACGTGGTTTGGTTGGATCACGACGGATATAACCTTTCTCTTCTAATCGTGATAAATGTCCATGGACTGTTGAACTGGATGCTAAACCAACCGCCTCAGCAATTTCACGAACAGATGGTGGATACCCTTTTGCTCGGACTTCTTCCGAAATAAACTCATAAATTTGCTTTTGTCGTTTTGATAATTTTGTCATTCCGCTCACCTCATCACCATATCCCATGATAGAATAGCTTCCTAATAATAGTTACATTATACCAACTATTCACACAAAAAACAAACGTTCGTTCGTGTTTTAAACACAATTCTTGTTTTTACATGGTGTACGATTTAAAATAAAGTTTGGAATAGAAAATTTAAGGCAAAATAAATGGATAAAGGCAAAAGGAGTATTATAATGTTATCTCAAGATAAACTCGACCGGATCAATGAACTGGCAAACAAAAAGAAGACAAAAGGATTAAATAAGAAAGAAGAGAAGGAACAAAAGGAACTACGTCAAGAATATTTAGAAGCATTCCGTTCATCATTTAAAGGCCAATTACAATCCATGAAAGTCGTGGATCCAGAAGGACAGGATGTAACACCTGAAAAATTAAAGCAAGATCAAGAAAATAATAAAAAACATTAAAATTATGACGATATTTGTTGGTGTTTTTTGTTAGAATAGAAATGTTGATAAATCTAACAGAATCGCAATATTGAAGGGAGAATTTAGTTATGAGTCAAACGACAGAACAATTATCAATTAATACGATTAGAACATTAACGATTGATGCAGTAGAAAATGCAAGTTCAGGGCATCCTGGAATGCCAATGGGAGCTGCACCAATGGCCTATACACTATGGACTAAAATAATGAATCACAATCCGAATCATTCAACATGGTTTGATCGTGATCGCTTTGTTTTATCAGCTGGACACGGGTCTATGCTTTTATATTCATTGCTTCATTTGTCTGGATATAATGTTACGTTAGATGATCTAAAGTCATTTCGTCAGTGGGGTTCTAAAACACCTGGCCATCCAGAATACGGGCATACTGACGGTGTAGAAGCAACGACTGGACCACTTGGACAAGGTTTGGCAATGGCAACAGGTAAAGCAATGGCTGAACGCTTCTTGGCTGCAAAATACAATACGGATGATCATCCAGTCGTTGATCATTACACGTATGCGATTTGTGGCGATGGTGACCTAATGGAAGGTGTCTCACAAGAAACCGCATCATTAGCAGGTCATTTAAAACTTGGAAAACTAATTGTGATGTATGATTCAAATGATATTTCACTTGATGGTGACTTAAACCGTTCATTCTCTGAAAGTATTGAAGACCGTTATAAAGCATACGGTTGGCAAGTCATTGTTATCGAAGACGGGAATGATACTGACGCGATAGAAAACGCGCTAAAAGAAGCGAAAGCAAACACTGATCAACCAACTATGATCGAAGTGAAAACAGTAATCGGTTATGGTGCACCTAATAAATCAGGTAAAGCAGACGCCCATGGTGCTCCACTTGGTGAAGATGAACTGAAGTTAGCCAAAGAGCATTATGGTTGGGACTATGAAGAATCATTTTACATCCCAGATGAAGTAAAAGCCGACTTCAAAGAGAAAGTACAAGAGCGTGGCGCTCAAGCAGAAGCGAAATGGAATGAGCTTCTAGAGTCTTATAAACAAGCACATCCTGAACTAGCGAAAGATTTTGAACGTGCCATTAATGGCGACCTTCCAGCAGGATGGAACGCTGACTTACCAGATTATGATGAGAATTCGAAAGCTTTAGCAACGCGTGCCGCTTCAGGTGAAGTATTAAATGGATTAGCTGCAAACATTCCTAATTTAATCGGTGGTAGTGCTGATTTAGCTGGATCAAATAAAACAACATTAAAAGGCGAGGACGACTTTAAGCCTGCTGACTATAGTGGTCGCAACATTTGGTTTGGTGTTCGTGAATTTGCTATGGCATCTGCCTTAAACGGCATGGCTTTACACGGTGGTGTAGAAGTTTATGGCGGTACATTCTTTGTCTTTAGTGACTATTTACGTCCAGCTCTACGCCTTTCAGCCTTAATGGGCGCACCCGTCACATATGTGTTAACACATGATTCCATTGCGGTTGGTGAAGATGGTCCTACACATGAACCAGTTGAACAATTACCATCACTACGTGCAATGCCACATCTTGATGTGATTCGTCCAGCAGATGCTAATGAAACGAAAATGGCTTGGGAGCTATCGGTTGAGTCAACTGATCATCCAACTGCTTTAGTGTTAACACGCCAAGGTTTACCCGTGTTACCTGAAACAGATGAATTAGCACGTGAAGGTGTCCGTAAAGGTGCATACGTATTAAAACATGCAGACAAAGAACAACCAGATCTAATTCTTTTAGCAACAGGTTCTGAAGTACAGCTTGTTTATAAAGCAAGTGAGCAACTGAAAGAAGAAGGAATTGATGCTCAAGTTGTGAGTATGCCATCATGGGCACGCTTTGAAGAACAGACTGAAGAATACAAAGAAACAGTTCTTCCATCGAATGTTACCAACCGCTTAGCCGTTGAAATGGCTTCACCATTTGGTTGGGAGCGTTATGTAGGGATCAATGGTGATGTTCTTGGCATTGATACATTTGGCGCATCAGCACCTGGTGGAGAAGTTGTTGAAAATTATGGCTTTAATGTTGAGAATGTCGTGAAACGTGCAAAAGCGGTATTAAACAAATAATACTAGCTTTCGAGCAAGTTTTCACCTGCGTATAGTGTGAAAACGACAAATTTTGATTAGGAATATTGATACGCTTGTCCAAAAGGAGGGCAATTCATGTATCAATATTCCTTATATTTTGTAAAACCTGACTATGTGAATGATTTCTATTATAGAGTTGATGTATTATATCGTTTTTTGAAGCAATGTCATGACAAGATTTTAGATGAACAATTAGTTAGTACTGTTTTAGATCAACCTTCATTTATGCATTTTATTCAGGCATGGGCTTATTATGATCAAGACCATCAATACCTAGCTCAATTAGATCAACAAAAAGTTGTGTTACATAAAGGACAGGAACAAATAGTCGTAACAGGCACTAACGAAGCGATTAATGTTTATACTCAGTCATTTTCACAACTAGAATATGTTTTGTTTCCTTGGTTAAAACAGTGGAACCCACGAACGTTCATCGTCAATTATGATACCATGGAATGCGGATGGATCCTTCCGTTAACCAATCGTGCCTTTGATATTACGATCTAATTTGACTATGCATAGGTACTATTTCAGGAATTCGACAAGACTTCATGAAAAGCTATTGTCATAGTAGATAAGTTTTACTATACTGTATAAAGACAATGAGATAGGAGGAAAATGAAGCAATGGATATACTATGGGTTGTATTAATTGCTATTGCCACATTGATTCTTGGCCTTCTTGCAGGCTTTTTTATTGCTCGTAAGACAATGATGAGTTATCTGAAGAAGAACCCGCCGATCAATGAGCAAATGTTACGTACGATGATGACGCAGATGGGACAAAAGCCATCGCAGAAGAAAATCAATCAAATGATGAAGTCCATGACACAACAGATGGACAATGACGATAAGAAGAAGAAAAAAGATAAGTAGCAAAAAAAGAATGGGTGCGATACCCATTCTTTTTTAGTTTGCCTGGCATGGGTGAGCTCTAACGGGTGAAAGTCCTGAGTGCGACCTGGTAGTGGTAAGCACATAGTCGAAGGCAAGGGTGTCCATGGTGACATGGAATCTGAAGGAAGCCCTAGACAAATCTCTGGTCTGACGAATAGAAACTATATAAGAGGCAACGTATGAGGATAAGACTGCTAAAGAAGTTGAAGTCCTATAACTACTCATATCATGCGGTGTAAATATAGCAGATAGATGGAGAGAAAGAGCTCGCACCTTAACCAGGGAGGTCTCATTATCTACATCAAAGACTTGTAGTGATATAAGTTTGGATGATGAGAAGTCAGCTGAAGCCGTAGTAGTGAAGACATCTAACGAAAGTTAGAAAGAGCGAAGGGCTGAACAATTTTATGGTTACGGAAATCTCGATTGGAAGAGGAAAAAGACCACTGGCATACCGCGTTAAAGTGGATACCATCTTTACGAGAAAGAAAGGAAGTAACAAGCATGTACGATGAAAAACTGTTGGACTTGATTCTTAGGAAAGATAATCTTGACGAGGCACAAAAACGCGTCATTAAAAACAAAGGTGCTGCTGGTGTGGATGGCATGACGATTCAAGAGTTGCCATCATATATGGTGGAAAATCAAAAGAATATCATCCGCCAAATCAAACGAAGAGAGTATCAACCAGCACCAGTCAAAAGGGTTGAGATTCCTAAAGATAATGGGGGAGTTCGCCTACTAGGCATTCCAACTGTGGTTGATCGGGTTATTCAACAAGCAATAACACAAGTTCTAACTTCCAAGTTTAACCCACAATTTCATGAACATAGTTATGGGTTTAGACCAGGACGAAACGCTGAAATGGCGATACGTCAGTCACTTGAATTTATGAATGAAGGTTACGAATGGGTGGTGGATATAGACCTTGAACGTTTCTTTGATACGGTCAATCATGACCGTCTTATGAACCTTATTTCGAGAACGGTGAAAGATGGCGATGTGATCTCACTCATTAGAAAATTTCTAGTAAGTGGGGTGCAATTAGATGAAGGGTATAAGGAGACCATCATAGGAACACCACAAGGTGGCAATCTATCCCCGTTGTTAAGTAACATTATGTTGAACGAGTTAGACCAAGAACTCGACAATCGAGGCCTTCGCTTCGTTAGATACGCTGATGATTGTATCATTATGGTCAAAAGCGAGATGTCCGCGAATCGCGTTATGCGCTCGGTATCAACATTTATCGAAGAGAAGCTTGGCCTGACCGTCAACACAACGAAATCAAAAGTAACCAAACCCAATAACCCTGATTTGAAGTTTCTTGGTTTTGGCTTCTTTATAGATTACCAAAGTCATGAGTATAAAGCAAAGCCACATCAGACATCCATCGAAACGTTCAAATATAAACTGAAACAGTTAACCAAAAGAAATTGGAGTGTTGATACGAAGTATCAAGTGGAACGGATTAACCAACTCATAAGAGGTTGGGTTAATTACTTTAGGATAGGTTATATGAAAAGCCTTTTGGACCGTGTTGACTCCCATACGAGGATTCGCCTAAGAGCGTGCATATGGACAAAGTGGAAAACACCTAAGAACAGGAGAAAGAATCTAATTAAATTAGGCATGAGTAAATACAATGCTTACAGAAACAGCTATACAAGTAAAGGTGCGGTTCGCACCGCTTACTCCTGGATTCTTACAACCACAATAACCAACAAGAGACTAGCCCAATTCGGGCTAGTCTCCTCTGCACGACATTATAAGAAAGTACGTGTTTAAATAAAATTGAACCGCCGTATACGGAACCGTACGTACGGTGGTGTGAGAGGTCGGAGGTTAATCACCTCCTCCTACTCGATTGAGTGATTTTCATAAATCCGTCAATGAATAAGCCTACAAACGAGCGTTATGTTTGATACGATGGTAATATATAAATGTAAGAATAGGATTAGGAGCGTATACCATGACGGATTTAAATATTTTCCTTGCATTTGGTGCAGGAATTCTCACGTTCATATCACCTTGTGTTTTACCTTTATATCCTGTCTTTTTATCTTACGTGACAGGAATGAGCGTAGAAGAGTTAAAAAATGATAAAGCCATGTTAAGAAGGCGAAGTATGTTACATACGTTGTTTTTCTTAATCGGCTTTTCTTCAGTGTTCATCATGCTTGGCTTCACGGCATCGTTTATAGGTGGAACACTATATGCTTATAGTGATTTGATTCGACAAATTGGCGCTATATTAATTATTTTCTTTGGTTTAGTTATGGTTGGCTTTTTTAACTTTGATTTCTTGATGAAGGAGAGAAAAGTCACGTTTAAAAATAGACCAGTGGGGTATTTGGGGACATTATTAATAGGTGCGGCCTTTTCGATGAGTTGGACACCATGTACTGGGCCTATTTTGGCAGCGATCCTATCGCTTGCAGCAACAAACCCTGAATCAGGTGTCGTAATGATGTCAGCTTATTCACTTGGCTTTTCAATTCCGTTCTTCATCATGTCATTCTTCATTGGTAAAATGAATTGGATCAAAAAGTATGCACAGAAAGTCATGACAATTGGGGGATATATCTTAATTGTATTAGGATTTGTACTATTTTTTGATTGGTTAAAAATCATCACATCTTATTTAGCTAATTTATTCGGATTCCAAGGCTTTTAAGGATTGAATGGATGTCTCGAATCACCTATAATTAACTTACAAGGTCAAGGTTAAAGGAGAAACAGACGTATATGATTAATCAAAATGATATTATCTTAAAAACTATGACGCAGCTGATCACATTTATTTTAATCGGTTTCTCAATTTATTTATTTTTTGCTGGTCACAATGCACCTGGAGGAGGCTTCATTGGAGGCCTCATGACAGCTTCTGCTATTATATTAATGTATATGACATATGGTTATGAGAAGGTATCGAAAATATTGCCGATTAATTTCACAACCCTATTTATTGTCGGGGTTGGTATTGCTGCTTTATTTGGTGTCGGAAGTTTTATCTTTGGAGAGCCATTTTTATCACAAAATGCAGCGTATTTTCAGTTACCAATCTTAGGGAAAACTCACTTATCTACAGCATTAATATTTGATTTCGGAATATATTTAGCTGTGATTGGCGTGAGTATGACCATCATTTTAACAATTGCGACTGATTCAAAAGAAGAAGAGGTTGAATAATCATGTTTTCATTCTTGGATCATCCATTTGTTGGAACGGCCATAACCATTATGGCTATAATCATGGCTAGTGGTATGATAGTGGTTCGACAAAGAGCTTCAAAAAAACCAGCAAGTATTAAGAAAATCATGTTACCCCCCTTGTTTATGAGTACTGGGGCACTGATGTTTGCATTTCCATATTTTCGAATCGAATGGATTTTAGTCTTAGAAGCCATAACTGTAGGGTTGTTATTTTCAATAGTACTTATTCTTACGTCTAAGTTTGAAATTTACAATCAGGATATTTATTTAAAACCATCTAAAGCATTAGGAATCGTTTTAATTGGATTACTAGTTATTCGTGTAGCTTGGAAATTAGCCATAGGCGAATCGATTTCAGTAGGTGAGACCAGTTCAATGTTTTATTTATTAGCATTTGCTATGCTAGTGACTTGGCGAATTGGTATGTTAGTTAAATTTATCAAATTAAAAGCAACATTATCATAAAAAAGCGGAAGTCAAGGTTATGTTCCTTGGCTTCCGCTTTTATAATTTCGCTCTAGTAAATGTTCATAAGGCGAAAAATCGATTTCTTTTTCTTCTAATCGTTTGATTAAAAATTTATGATCACGTTTAGGGGTTGCTAATATATAGCCTTCAATCAGCAGGTCTAATGTTATGCTTTTTGCCCGGCGCTCAAGAGCCAGTTGGCCAATCTTAGCTCCAATTTTCTGTTTTGCCACATCTTGAAAAATATCAGGAACTGGCTCAACTAATTCATTAAGTAAAGCTTTTTGGTCTTCACTCCACAGATCAATCGTCTGATCAACATAGTATTCTTCCCAATCAATAATTGATTTACCGTCTTCTTTGGGGAGTTTTTTCAAAAACTTACGAAACATAAAATAGCCACCGATTGCTAGTAAAACAAGCATGATAAACGACCATATCAGTAATAGAATTCCAATCGTAGTTGACATAGACCTCACTCGCTTCATGATATGCATTGGCGGGACTGTGTGGGAATCGAACCCACCGGAGACGGCACGCGCCTCCCGAACGGTTTTGAAGACCGCTCACCTTTGACGTAGTCCCATAAACGGGGGATTCTCCGTAGTCCCACCGTATTATATTTTCGATTGTTACGTACTCACTCGTTAATTAATACGGTTTTTATTATAACGGAGTGAATTACGTGAGGCAAGCTAGAAATATTGTACGAAAGGGAAGACGAGGGGGAGTCGACGGCTTCCTTTTTATTTGTCGGATTATGTTAATATAGGTATAACGAAATAGAGGGAGGGCGAAAGAATGGACGCAATTATAAGTGAGGTTATGAACGTAATAAGTGCGATAGATATTAACGTTTTAAGTTTAATTGTTTCGCCAGTAGCCGGTCTAATAGGTGTGTTTATCGGAAGCTGGCTTAATAGAAAATCGAGTATTGACGTACAAAAAAAGTTTTTAGCGAAGCAAATACGACTAGAAAAGTTGCAAGGCGTTTCAGAGGATTTAGGGGATTTAATTCACGTAATTTTAGAATTAAATGTTATAGCAAGTAATAGAGTGAACAATAGTATAAATGAACAAGAGTTTGAAAGCCAAAGTCATCTTCACTTTCAAAAGGTTATGAGAATTTTTAAAGATGTTCAGATTAAAGATTTATTCTTGGAAGAAGTTTACCGTAAAAAAATTGATAAGTTGAGATTGATGTACACAAAAGCATTTAATCAAACACAAAATGATTTTTTAAAAGACGAAAATATAAAAAGAAAAGAAGTGAACGAAATCCTAAATAGTGATGTTCAAGAAATTTTTTATGTAAGTGATTATGTGTATGAAATAACTAACGAGCTAAATGACGAAATAGAACGCGAATTAACAGAGCTTACAAATAAATAAGTTTATGAATACGAAAATAATCCCCGGATTTTAAATTTTTGTCGGAAATTTTCGTGTGCCCGGCAACGCCCGAAATATACGAATAGCCCCCGGGGAGTCTGACGAAATGCTGAACGAAAACTTTATCGTAGCCCTAACCGCCGAGCTAATCGGATTCAATCGAGGCAAAGACTAACGGAAAAGGCAGGAAGAAGCCGACCGGAACCTATTCCCGAAGCCCTTAACTTAGCCTTCTTTAACGTTTCCATTACGTTCCCATTTCATAACAATAACGTAGTCATAAAGTCCCGATTATACCGAGTTAGGTTTACATAATATATTCGTAACTCTTAAGTAACTACCCTCGAAATAGCCGTCAGCCTTACGGACACAAGGGACGAGAGAGGTTGACATTTAGTTTACATAATGCACCTTATACCAAGTTAAGGTTAACGAAGGGCTAGACGTCACCTTTCCATTAGCCTTGACGTACCCTTAGAACGTCCATATTAGCCGTTTATAGAACGGTAGAGGTAACGGAAAGGTCCGGCAAGGAATACGAAATAGACGGAGGTTATATGGCTTATATGAACGGTTAGAGAACGAGGGAAGGGGACGAATAGTTAACGAAAGGATTTCCGAAGGTCTTTCCGTACAAAGAGAACGGCCAGCTTCCTTGGCTTCCTCGGCTCCGGTTAGTTCCTCGGTTATTCCTCGGCTTCCCTTGCGAGTTTTTTCACTCAGCGTCCATATGAGGCGTTTTATTTCGTTTTGAAGGGTATAACCCTCGGAAGGTTATCGAAAGGCTCATACGGTCGCACAGTAACGAATATTACATAGTAGAATTAACGGCTAAAATGGCGAGATTTCCCGTGTGCCAAGGGATTTGCGGATTGTTGGCGGAAGAGGACGGCTAGCCCTTTCGTTAGACCCTAGGGGTCGTTAAAGGCTTCCGGTTAGATAGTCGACAGATAGCCGTTGGGTAGCAGTTAGAGAGAACGGAAGAGGACGGAATAGATAACCGTTAGACAACCGTTAAATAGCCGTTGAGTGGCTTCCGACTAGGTTTGCGGTTAGTTTTCCGGCAAAAGAACGGTCGGCTGAGGATTTCGGGGGAGGGTCGGCTCGTGGACGGCTTGCCCGGTATAATTCGTTCATTTCGTGTATGCCCTTCAAGTTAAGTTATTTTACGTTTAATTAACCGTACAAACTACGTTCAACATAAGTAACCATTTAACGTACCCTTTTCCGTTCTCTTCTACGTACCCTCAGTCGCTAGACCCTTTCGCTAACCTCTTACGTAACCCCTTTCGTAATCCCTTTCGTACCCTTCTCCGTAATCCTTTTTCCACAACCTTACCCGAACACTCATTCGACTTCTTCCTCGCCTTTTTGTACGAAATAACTTCCTTATTATAACTATGTCAGCCTTTCCGCTATCATTCTACGTCAGCCTAGCCGTTCCCTTCTTCGGCTTCTTCCTAGCTCTCCTACGTTAACCCTCTCGATTTCCACACCCTTCTAACGTACATCAACGTACAATACTATGTAACCTTCCCGGATTGATTTCCGGCTTTTCTGTGTAATTCGTCTTTTTTGTCGGTATATACAAGGTGAAGGGGAGGAAGGGCTTCGGCTTTCCCTTCCGTAAAAAATTTTTAACTTTTTTCGTAAAATCTGACGCAAAACACCCGCTCAGCCCTCCTTATAAGTGAGGGGAGATATAACTTTTTACCTCTCGGAAAAACACTTTACGGTTTTCAATTACGTTACTGTAATTCGTAAACTTCCGGAACGTTTTCGCTTGGAAATGACACGACAAGTTACGAAAACAGAGAACGGAGTTTATTTCGGTTTAACTTAGAGTTAGTTAATCGGAACATTCTTCGTTCTCCTCCTCTTACATAAGAAGTAAAATATTCGAATTAAGTCGGTCACCAGTTGGCCGGCTTCTTTCGTTTAAATAAAAAGTAAACAAAAATCACGAAAGGGGCACGACAGAATGGAACAGAATCAAGTTAAATTGACGGGGGAAGCCGTCAGAATTGTACGAATCAACCTCGGCATGACTCAGCGAGAGTTAGCAAGTAAAGCCGGCATTTCTCCGGCGTTAGTTTCTATGATTGAAAACGGAGAAAAGACGGTTACAAAGAAGGTCGAGCCGAAGATTCGGGAACAGTTTCCGATTTCTGACGAGGCTTTGACGGAACTAGTCGAGGCTATTCAACGTATTCAAAAAGGTTAATTAAAAAGGAGAGGTTACGAAATGGAAAACAGAAGGTTAACGAAAGAGAAGGTAATGGACGAAAGAAAACGATTAGATATGACTCAAAAGGAACTCGGAGAAAAGGTCGATTTATCAACGGCTACAATCGCAGGGATTGAAAACGGCAACCAAGCCATAACGTACGAAAACGAACTTAAGTTACGAGAAGCCTTGCTACTACCTCACCCGAAGTTATTAGCAGTCGTCGAACAAGTGGACGAATATAACGTTAAAGTAACGAAAGACTAACCGACTTTCTCGAAGGGGTACGTTATGTACCTCGGTTAAATTCAATTTTAACGGCTATAACTCGCTATGTGTAACTTCAAAAGTTACATTTGGCGAAAAAAAGCCTGTTATGGCGGGATTTGACGGCATCAACCCTTAAGAGAGTGTAGTAAAAAGTTACACGGTATATAACGGGATAAGTAAACGATTAAATTTTTCGATTTAATAAACGGAAACTATAACCTCACTTCGTTCGGGAAACTCAAAAAACCGAGTTTCAAAGACTAACGTAATCTATCGTACGAAAGGGGTCAAGGCTTCTGACTGTTAAGGAAGAAGGAGGCGGTAGCCTCTTAGGGCTCGGCTTCTATCAAGTTTCGTACAAGGTATTTAACACTACTAACAAGGAAAATAGGCGTTTGGTGCCGTCAAAATTAAACGAGAACTAAAACGAATTAAAACCGAAAGGGAGAGAACGATTAAATGACGACTTTATCAAAAGAGAACCAAGACGTAAACATTACAGTTATAGATTCGATTATGGGCTCGGGTAAGACGAGTTACGCCATTCAGCGAATGAACGACTCGCTACCTTTGGAGAAATTTATCTACATTACGCCCTATCTGGAGCAGGTCGAAAGAATTAAAAAGTACGTACCTAACCGGACGTTTTACGACCCTACGACAAACAACGAGGAAGGGAGTAAATTACGTAGCCTTAAACAGTTAATTATTCGTGGCGAATGTATCGTCAGCACTCACGAGCTTTTTAAGATGGCTGACGAGGAACTTCTCGAATTACTAGACGGAGCCAATTACACACTAATTTTAGACGAGGTTATGGACGTCGTTCAGCCGGCGGACGTATCAAAACGTGATATAAAACTTCTATTAGAATCGAATAAAATTACGGTACAAGAAAATAGAGTAGTATGGAACGACGACGAATACTCGGTTAACGACCGATTCTACGACATTAAAATGTTAGCCGACAACGGTAATCTATTCTATCACCGAGGGCAGTTTCTCGTATGGGCTTTTCCGGCGGAAGTCTTTAAGGCGTTCGACGAGGTTATGGTCTTAACGTATCTATTTCACGCCCAGTTACAGAGATATTACTTCGACTTATTTAACTTTAATTATTCGTACAATGCCGTCGAGTTAATCGACCAAGGTATTTACGAGTTAGTCGAGTACGACAAGACAAACGAAGGGAGACAAGCCTTGTACGACTTAATTAACGTTCATGACGGACCGTTAAATGACGACGATAGACTAAACGCTTATAGCTCGACTTACCTTCGTAATATGGACGCCGAAAGAGCCGAACAAGTACAGAAAAATATCTTTAACTTCTTTCGTAGCTACTCGAAAGAGGACGGCAAAAAGCCAACGAACAAGGAAATTATGTGGACGACGTTAAAAGGTCCGAACGATAGTGTTAAAAAGTCGCTTTCTGGCAAGGGCTACACAAAACGTTTTGCTCCGTTAAATATCCGGGCTACAAACGATTACAGAAACGCCAGAGCCGTCGCTTACGTATATAACCGTTACATGAATCCAATCGAACGTACGTTCTTTGAGGACAACGGCGTTAAAGTAGACGAGGACTTGCTCGCCGTTTCTGACTTATTACAGTATATTTTTCGTAGCCGTATTCGAGAAGAAAACCCGGAATCTATCGACTTATACTTGCCGTCAAAACGTATGAGAACGTTATTAGAAAAGTGGGCTAATTACGAGATTTAAACGGAGATATAAAAACGAATAGATTAAACGAACAAGCCTCGAATAAACGTCGGGCTTTTTTAATTTATCAAAAAAGAGGAGAGAGGACGAGAGAATGAACGAAGGAATGACGGAGAGAGTGAACGAAATGGTAACGCTACAAACACAAGAGGTTAAAACGTACCAAAATCACGTAAAGGAAGTCGGTCAAGTAATCGACGCCCTAACCGCCAAAGGCTACGAACAAAAACAAGCGGAGGTTATCGCTTTAACAATCTACGAAACAATCACGGAGGACATAACCCATTATATGGACGTATTCCAGTCGCCCGCCGAAGAAATCGAGGAGGCTTTCGAGGAAATTACACTTAAGGAAGTCCGGGAGTTAGTCGATAGACGAGCCGAGTTAGTTAACCTCGACTGGAGGACGGTTAAGTTTAAAACGGAAAGGGTCAAGGTTTGTCGTGTTTGTCAGCTTCCGTTTTATGACGTTTCAAGAAACGGGGCAAAGGTAGCGTGCGACGACGGAGGAATCTACCGGACTTATACGGTAAAAGGTGAGGTTAGTTATCGTTACAAAGACGGCAAGCCCTTGTCAGTTTGCGAGGCTATCTATCAGCAGGAGCAGGCGACGGAGGAAACTAGTCGAGGAATAAACGAAAACCTAGTCGACTTTAACCACGTAGAAAGTACCGAAGAAGGGGACGCCCAGTTTATGGCGTTAATGGCTGTAGAAGCCAGTCGAAGAGAAGCCGAAATAGATAGCTTTGCGGATACTTTTGCGGAACAAAGAGCCGAAGAGTTTAAAGATTATCGGCTATTTTCGTAAAAGAAGGTAAAAACGTCTATATGACGTAATATTTAACGTATTTAGTAGGGGACGTAATAGCGTCCATTTTTTATGCGAAATTTTAACGAAAGAAGGAGGCGAAGGAATGAACGAAACGAACGAATTAAACGAGGCTAGCGTCAGTGATTTAATCGAATACTTAGCGACGTTAAACGACATACAAAAGTCTAGTGACGTCAAAGTCTACTCAGAAATGTATAGCGTCATTAAACGCTTAAACGAACGACTAGAGCTTGAAATCGACTAACAAAAAACGAAGGGGAATGAACGAATGAACGAACGAACGAATGAAGGAACGACAGACCGAGCAAAAGGCGAACGATTTAATTATGGAAATAACGAAAGAAAATAGCGAACGAATCAGCGACGATTTAACGAAGATAATCGGCAGGCTAGACGCTATTCAAGGCGTGAAAAACTGATGGAACTTTGGCGAATGGAGCCCGGCAGTTTTGCCGTCTATTTAACCGAAAAGGAAACGATAAAGCAAGCCGACAAAAGCTCGGATTTTAAACGAATGGCGGAGTACCAAAAAGCCGACAAAATTAAAGCCGTCCAGTTTCGTATAAAAGCCGAGGACGAAAGAGAAGCACGCCAAAAAACGAGGGGGCTAACGTAGGATTGCGAAAGTTTTACGCTTATGTATTGCCGAAAAGTGAGTCGGAGGAAGCCGGAGAGACGGCGGTCGGAATCGAGGAATATAGCGAAGGAAAGACGAGGTCAATTCACTCGTTATATATTAACGAGCCGTTAAGTCACAAAAGGCGGATTAAATACGTTTTAAATTACGTTAATAGCTTGCTTGCCGACGACGAAAGAGCCAAGGTGCAAGCCGTTAATGTCCGGAGGGCTGGCGTTAAGTTAGCCGACTGGGAGGACGTTTTAATTTACGAGAAAAAATATCGTGAAAAAGACTTTGAGATAGCAAAAGAGTTATGTAACGACGCTTTGGAACGAAAGGGGAGCGTTCGATTATTGCACGACGAGATGGAGTAACGAAGTTTGAAGGACGTAAGCAGTCGAATAAAAAATCGAGTAACACCAAGTATGGCGACAGTCAGCCGAACTGGATTAGGAATTTAACCGAAGAAAACGAAGATTTACGGCATTTATACAAACCGATTAAAAAGTGGCAAATGCCAAGAAAACAAAAAAGAAAAGGGAGACGATAGAAAATGACAGATATTAAGAAGTTTGAACAGTACGAGAAGGAAATCGAGAACGCCGTTAAAGCGTTCAAAAAAGCGGATAAAGACATGCACAAGTCAGAAAATCCGTATTTTACGCCGGAAGTTATCGACTATGAATTGAAGCTACAAAAAGAAACGTTAGAAAAGACGGTCAAGGAAACGAGAGAAAAGTTTAATCGAGAAATCGAGGAAACAATCGAGGAGCAAAAAGAACGGGCTAACCGAAGCTCATTCCACGTTAGTCAGTCGAGTAAAGACTTCGTAGAAAACACGGTAAACGAAGCCGTCGCCGATATTTCGCTAGCGTTAAACGATAAAGAAGCGTTAGAAGGCTTTAAGCGTTTCGAGGATAAGCTCGATAGCATGAACGAAGCCGAGCTTTATCATTTACGTAAACAGTTGCCGGGAATGTTGAACGAACTAGCTGACGCCAACGACACGATTAAAAGCAAGCTACGTATGACTAACTCGGCTTTATCCGAACTTAAAACGGAAGAAGAAACGTTATTAGAAGAGCTTGAAAATCTCCAATTAAAAGGCGTCGACTTCACTTTCCGTCGCTTGAAAATGACTCACCGTTTTTACAAGCCGAATAATAACAATACCGTTATCAGAACGTGGTAAAGAGAAAAAAGGGGCGACTGGATTATGACGATAAAGACCGAACGAAAAAGAAAACTAGTCCATAAAACGCATGGCTTTGTTCACCGAATATCTAACGTTATGCCGACCGAAGGTTACATGACGAAAAAAGACGTCAAAGAGCCAAAAGTCGAGGTCAAAAGCGAGAAAAATAAAATGCAGTTACAATTACCGAGGCACAATTTTAAAACGGTAGAAGAAGAAATGTATATCGAGGCGTTATATCAAGCCGGCTTTAATTACGCCCAAGCCTGCTTTAACGTACTTTACGCCATAGAACACGAAAAAGGGCAACAAGAGCTTAATAAACGTAAAATGCACGTCAGAAAAGCGGAAGAGAAATATATGGAAACGTTAGATTTATACATTACAGGGCTCGAATTAGAGCTCGCAGAAGCCGAGGAAGAAGAACGGGAAGCTCGCCGAAATTAAACGGCGGGCTTTTTTCGTACATAAAAACGCTAACCTCCGAATTAAAGACGAGGTTAAAAACTTAAATGAAAGGAGGACGAATAAATATGGCAAATGCAAAACGTAATATATCGTTTAAAATAAAAGCGATAGACGACTTTACGAGAACAATGGAGAACTTCGAACGTAAAGTCAACCGGTTAGAAAATAGCGTCAAAGACGTACCGAACATGAGTACGACTAATTTCCACGCTGAAACCTCCGAGTTTAACAAGAAGGTTGACCGAGCTGAAAGAAAAGTCGATAGCTTTCCGAACTTTGTATATACTCACTTTTCGTCAAACTACAAAAAGTTTAGGGGCGACTTAGCTCGATTATCCGACGCTTACCGGGACTTTTCCGTAATAAGTAAAGAAATCGGCGTCGGCGGGCTATTAACGGCGTTACCTATGCTCTCGCCTCTCGTCGCTAGTACGGCAGGAGGACTCGGGGCTTTATCAGCCGGACTTGTCGGAGCCGGGGGAGCAGTCGCCGGATTCTCAGCGGTAGCCGTTCCTGCGATTACGAACGTATTCAGTGCCCGAGAAAAACTTCACGAGCTAGAGAAGGCGGTCGCCAACGCTGACACCGAAGAACAAAAGGCTCAAGCAATCAAGGCGTTAGAAGAGCACTACGACTCTTTGTCAGACGCTCAACAAAGAACGATTGATAAGATGGATAACTTCTCGTCATTTTTCAGTGACTTTGCGAAGCAGTTTGAGACGCCAGTTTTAAATACGTTTATCGGAGGCATGGACGCTCTTAAAACAATTTTAACGACGTTAGAGCCGTTAATTCAATCGTCAGTCAAAACGGTTAGCGACTTGATGGCGTCGTTTAACGAAAACCTTGGAAGCTCCGACGTGATGAACTTCTTTACGTGGCTAAACGAAACGGGAGCCGGTTACTTGAAAACGTTCGCCAAGGCAGTCGGTAACTTTGCCGTCGGGCTTATGAATATGTTAGTTGGCTTTGACCCGTTAGCGAAATCATTCTCGGAAGGCTTTCTCGATATGTCCGAGAAGTTTAGACAGTGGGCTTCGACGTTAGAAAATAACGAGGCTTTCCAGAAATTTTTAACGTACGTACAAGAGCAGGGGCCGAAGGTGCTTAATTTAATCGGTAACTTGGCGACGTTCCTCGTCAATCTAGGCGTGGCAATGGCTCCGCTTGGCGAGAAAATTCTATCGTTAGTTAATAGCTTTCTCCAGTGGATAAATGGCGGGTCAGCAGTCGCTAACATTATTACGAAGCTAATCGCTTACCTTCCCGTTTTCATTGGCGTTATTAAGCTATTAGCAACGCCAGTATTAGCGATTATTAATTTATTTCGTACACTCTGGCCGGTACTTTCAAAGGCTTGGACTTACGTCAGAATGGCGGGCCCTATCCTCAAGAAAGCCGGGGCGTTCTTTTTACGCTTTATTAATCCAGTAACCGCAGTTATTACAACCGTAGTATTACTAGGAATGGCGATATATAAACACTGGGACAAAATTAAGGCGATTACGTTAAAAGTGTTCTCGGCAATAGGAACGTTCTTAAAGGCGACTTGGAAAGTCATTAAATCGGCAGTTGTTAACGTTGTAACGACTATTAAAGACGCAATCGTTAACCGTTTCCGTCAAACAAGGGACGGCATTTCTAACTTTTTAACGTCAGCTTGGAACGTGATTAAGTCGATATGGAATAGTATTCTATCGTTCATAACTGGCGTAGCCCAGTCGATATGGCAGGCGATTTCGTCACGTTTCCAAAGTATCGTATCGACAATCAGTAGCTTGTTATCGTCCGCTTGGTCGACGGTTACTCGAATTTGGAACCGAATTAAGTCGACGATTAGTAGCGTACTAGGTAGCGTAATCAGCACCGTTAAACGTAAATTCGGCAATGTTGTCGACGCTATTTCCGGGGCGATAGGCGACGCTAAAGATTTCGTCAGTGACGGCGTAGACCGAATAAAGGGCTTCTTCGACATTGACTTGTTTGCTTCGGGTAAAGCGATGATTGATAGCGTTAAAGACGGAATCGTTTCCGCAAAGGATTCAGCAATCCGTAAGGTTAAAGAAATAGCCGGAAATATCCGTGACCTATGGCCGTTCTCTCCTGCCAAGGAAGGACCTTTACGAGATATTGATAAAATGGACTTCGCAGGTCCGATAACGAAATCAATCGACAAGGCTAAAAATCCGATAGTTGGCGAAATGGAACGTATACTAAACGTAGCCGAAATTCAAAACGGATTTAAAGGTTACAACGGTAAAGGCGCCGGGCTCGACTCTTCTCGTTATAATCGTACAAGCTCAACGGAAAACGGCAGAGTAATTTACGAAATTCATAACGTAACTGAGTTAAACGGCAAGGTGATAGCCTCAGAAACAAAACGCTATACGGACCGAGAGCTTGAAAAGTCCCGACAGGGCAATCGCAAGGCGAAGGGGCTCTCGTAGCCTTCTAACTTGCATTTTTTGTTACTCAGCGTCCATATAAGCGTTTGAAATCGTTATAAGACCTATACCCTTCGGAAACAATTTCGAGGGTCTTAAAACGGCACACAGTTAAAAAACTCGCAAAAGGACGCCGGGAAAAGCTATAAATCTCTCCAAAATCGAATAAATTAACGTTTAATCTCTCCGATTAAATAGACGAAACCCGTCAGCGTAATTGCTGGCGGGCTTTTTCGTTATCTATGGCGTTTCTATTCGTTCGTAGCTATTCGTTTCTATAAAGCTAATCCGTTTAACGGCGAGAAATTCTCGTGTCTATCCTTAACGTTAGCGCTCGCCATTTGGACGTATCTCCTCGTCATTGACATATCTTTATGTCCAAGTATTTTCTGTAACGAAAACGGGTCGCCTCCGTTCATGATATAGAATAAGGCTCCAGTGTGTCGTAAAACGTGCGGGCTAACTTGTTTATTTATTCCCGCTTCTTTGGCGTAATCTCGTAAAAACGCCCTAACCGTATTACTTGTTAATTCTGTTCCAGTGTACGTTAAAAATATTAAGTCACTGTCAAAGTCGGCTGTCTCTCGTAAAAGCTCCGACAATAGCTTACAAGTCTTGTACGAAAGGGGAACCGCTCGCCCTTGGCGTGTTTTAACCGTACTACCTTCGAGGTACAAAATACCTTCTTCGAGGTTAAGGTTACGTCGCTTCGCTTGCATTAACTCGCTAACCCTCGCCATAGAATCGAGTAACGTTAGAATAATAACCTTGTTACGAAAGTCAGTAAACCACTCGGAAGAGTATCGACTTACCGTCCCGATTAATCGCTCTATTTCCTCGACTTCTAACGCCTCCAAGTTATCAATCGGCGCCCGGACTTTCTTAACGTACATATTTAACGCCTCATTTATATAACCTTCTTCGTAACAAAACTTCAAAAAGGCGTGCATGGTCCGGAGTCTAACGTTAACCGTGTTCGGGCTATACTTTTCGATTAAAAATGTTTTGTAGTCGAGAAAGAGGTCGGGAGTCAAGTCGTTTCTATTAACATCGTTCCCGTCGAGATAATCAAGGAAATAACCGAACGTCTTCTCGTAATCATCAATCGTTCGCTGACTCATTCCGTCCGCCTTTTTGTAACGAATAAAAATCCGGTGCATATCCTTTAACGTTAAGTTAGCCGTTTTGTTCGTAATAGCCGTCTTTTGTTCGTTATGCTTCGATTTAACACCTTGCCGTTTTAGTTTACGCATAAAACACTCGCTCCTTTTCGTTCTATTAAATAGGAAGTTTTTCGAGCGAGTACGTTACGAAACCGTGACAATAAAATACGGAGAATGTCGTTCTTGATTAGTGCGGTCTACGGAAAACGGTCTGTTACGGTCTAGTTTTATATCGGTAAAAGACCGTGACAATAGGATAGTCATACGAAGGGATTCTACGTTGAGTTAAAGAAGGGCTAACGCCTATTATGGCGGGGGATTCTACGTTAAATTGGCGGGACTGTGTGGGAATCGAACCCACCGGAGACGGCACGCGCCTCCCGAACGGTTTTGAAGACCGTGACAAGCACCAGCATTGTAACCAGCCCCATAATATCCAAATAAAATTATACAAGTTGAATAGATTGTGCGCAACTTAAATGTTTTCTTGAAAATATTGAATTAAATTCATTATTTAGTATAATTGTTCTTAATACAGAATTTTTTGTTAAGATTTAGACAATTGACAAAAATTTCGGTAAAATAATATTTGTTGTAATATTTTGATATCATCATTCATAGTTTGTAATAAATTCGCCTGATTGAGGAGGACATTTGTAATGTTGCACGAATCGTTAACCTTTTTGGATATGAATGCCATACAGAATGATGTTCCTAATAGTAGCTTAATAGAGGCTTCACATTATTGGCGTGATGAGCATTCCATGGCAGTAAAGATTATATTCGATGAATCTTTCGAATTAGCGTTTGTTAGTCAATCTGTCTACCATGTGTTTGGTTATGAACGAGATGAATTAACGAAACAATCGATTTTACAATATATTCACCCTGAGCACCGTGATTCGTTACGAGAATTAGTTAAAACGTTATCAACTGATGACAAAAAGAGCCATGAATTTCGTCTATTAAATTCAGATGGTGAGTATATTGATTGTCTTGCAAACTCTGGACAGATTATGGATCCTGATACAAACAAACTATTTTATGTATCCGTTATTCAAGATATTATGGAGCATAAACAAGCTCAGCAAATGCTGATTAGTTCAGAAAAGTTGTCAACGGCTGGCCAATTAGCAGCTAGTATTGCTCATGAAATTCGAAATCCAATCACATCTTTAAAAGGTTTCCTCCAACTTCTCGAAACAGGCATCGAAGGTAAGGAAGAGTATTTATCAATTATGAAAGATGAAATAGAAAAAATTGAGGCTATTTCAACAGAAATGTTGTACATTGCAAAACCTTCTCCGAATGAATTTGAACAAGCAAACATTATCTCTATACTTGAAGATATTTGTATGCTCATGCGTTCACAAGCTAGAATGAATGATATTGATCTCTTGTTAGAAACTGATATTGAAAATCACGATATCTATTGTGATCCGATGCAATTAAAACAAGTTTTCATTAACCTAATAAAAAATGCAATCGAAGCAATGCAAGAACCAGGGGTCATAACGATTCGCATTAATACAGACGAAATATTAACGATTGAAATAATAGATGAAGGGCCTGGTGTGCCTGATTCATTAAAGGAAAAGTTAGGGCAACCATTTTTTACGACAAAAGATAAAGGGACTGGACTAGGCTTAATGGTGACGTTAGATATATTACAGAATCATCATGCTGAATTAAATATTTTGGACCGCGAACCACAAGGAAGTATCTTTAAAATCGACTTTAAATAAATTTAGATGGTGACATAATAGACATGAAACAATACACAATAGGTATGGCCGGCCATATAGACCACGGAAAAACCAAATTAACTGAAGCATTAACAGGGATTAACACTGATCGATTACAAGAAGAGCAGGAGCGAAACATTTCAATTGAATTAGGTTATGCCCCGTTGTATGAAGATGATGGGATGACTTTATCTATTATTGATGTACCAGGACATGAACGTTTTATAAGGCAAATGATTGCAGGGGTCTCTGGTGTTGATATAACAATGTTAGTTGTAGCAGCCGATGATGGAGTGATGCCACAAACGGTTGAACATCTCGAGATTTTAGATTATTTAAAGATCCAGAATACGATGGTTGTGATCACGAAAGTAGACTTAGTAGACGATGAATGGCTACAACTCGTTTTAGAAGAATTAAATCGATACACTCATGATACGGTGTTTGAACAAGCGCCAACACATTTAGTCGATTCGCAATCAGAGACAGGAATTAGTGATTTAAGACATGCTTTGTTACAGCTACTTGAAGCTTCGCCATATCGCGATTCAATGGGTTACTTTCGTATGCCGATTGACCAAGCCTTTCAAATTCACGGGATTGGAACAGTAGTTCGTGGCACTGTGTTAGATGGAGTGGTGTATAACCGTGATCAATTGTTCGTTCAACCGGGTAATCGGTCTGTGAGCGTAAAAAGTATTGAACAATTTGGCCAATCAGTAGAATCAGCGTCACTCGGTAGTCGAGCTGCTTTATCGATCAAGGGGGTTGAAACCGACACGATCAAACGAGGAGACGTTTTAAGTAATCATCCTAGTCAAGCAGAAGCTTATCGTCTAGATGTTGAATTTAAAACTTCTAAATATTTAAAGCATCCTATTAAACAGCGAAGCCCGATTAAGTTACATATTGGAACAACTGAAGTCTACGGACGAATTATTCTATTTGATCGCAATGAGATTCATGAAGCTGATGAGACAGTTTACGCGCAACTTGAACTTGAGGACTCAGTGTATGCATTTAGGCATGATTTATTTGTATTAAGACGTGCTAGCCCAAAAGAAACAATTGGTGGGGGTAAAGTGGTACATGCACCTGCTAAGAAGCATAAATTTGGAAAACAAACAGTTGATACGGTTAGAAGGGCATCTGTACAGTCACCTAGTGAACAATTAATAGATTATTTGCATCAAGAAGAACCACTTTTAACTGAAGGCGAAATTGCTAACGTTTTAAACTTACAAGAAGCCCAAGTTACTTCGTTATTAGAACAATTAATGAAAACGCAAGCACTTATTCAAATAGATCAATCATTCGCATCAAAAGCGTGGTTAGAAAGTCAATATCATCACGTTTTCAATCAATTACAAAATTTCCACAATCAGCGCCCTATGGAAAATGGACTTGATAAATCGATTGTTATGCAAACCATCAAGGCACCTGATAAAGCCCAAAAGAAAATCCTGAATGAATGGGTGAACAATAATCGTATTATTCAAGAACAACACTTAGTTAAACTCCCTGAATTTGAACCTTATATACCTAGTGAAATCAAAGAAGCTGTGAATAGAGGATTAAACTACTTATATGAAGATGGATTAACAGTAAAAGAGTGGGGGACGTATTTTCCTGAGTTGGAAGCAGCAACGCTTGAGTCTTTAAAGAATTATTGTTTATCTAAGCAACTCGTTATTCAACTAACTGAAGAACTAGTTGTTTATTATGATTGTTTTTATCGTGCCGTCCAATCACTTTATCAAGCTTTTCCGAACCAGTTTTCGTTAAAGGATGCTAAGGAGCAATTACAAGTTTCTAGAAAATATTTAATTCCTTTCTTAGAAACTTGTGACCAATTAGAGAAGACAAGGCGTGAGGAACAACATCGATACTGGACATAAAAAACTGGACGAGAATTTCCCTGTCCAGTTTTATTTAGTTTCATAATCAAACATTCGCGCTAACGTGACACCATGATATGTGGTGTTTGATGATCTACCACTTCGCCAATTGCTACGGCTAGATGGTCAGGTGATTCATTCATCTCTTGAATAAAATGCTCTGCGTCTTGAGGATTTAATGAAATAAGTAACCCACCAGATGTTACAGCATCCGTTAATAACAAATGGTCATCTCGGTTTAAATCAGAATTGAATGTAACATCGTCTTCAAGCCATGATAAATTGGCTTTAGACCCACCAGGTACAGCACCTTGTTTAAGATAATCATCAACACCTTCAATTACAGGAACTGAATCATAATTGATTGAAAGTAGAACATGGCTGTTTTCAGCAATTTCATAAGCATGCCCTAGTAAACCAAACCCTGTAACATCGGTCACAGCACTAGGCTGATAATTTTCTAAAATTGACTTCGCTCGCTTGTTTAACTGACGCATCCAATTAATAGTTGTTGTTTGAAGGGCTTCATCAGCTAAACCTTTTTTAATGGCAGTCGTTGCAATGCCTGTTCCAATCGGTTTGGTTAGAATCAATTGATCACCTGGCTTAGCATTTCCGTTTGTCCATATTTGATTGGGGTGAGCGAATCCAGTGACTGATAAACCGAATTTAGGTTCATCATCATCAATGGAATGACCACCAATGATAGCGCCACCTGTTTCAGCCATCTTATCCTCAGCCCCTTGTAAAATTGAAGCTAATATCTCCGATCCATACTTTTCAACAGAGAAACCGACGATATTTAAAGCTGTTTTAACATCGGCTCCCATCGCGTAGATATCGCTTACTGCATTGGCAACGGCAATTTGACCAAATTGATAAGGATCATCCACGATAGGTGTAAAATAATCAACTGATTGTACCATAGCAAGTTGATCATCAATATAGTAAACACCAGCATCATCAGCACTATTCTGACTATATAAAACGTTTTGATTATTTGTTTTTGATTCTACTTGACCCAACACTTGAGTCAGCTCGCTCGGTGCGAGTTTGCATCCTCAACCAGCTTTTGTTGATAATGATGTTAACCGAATAATTTCATCTCGATTACGACTCATAGGATCACCTCCTGATACAAGCTTATTACATGTTTCGATAAAAGGCTATCATTCCGATCTTGATTGTTGCAAAAAGTCTGTATTTTTACTAATCTAATAGTCAAACATAAGAGGAGGGACTTGTTATGGATTATCGAGTGTCAATTGAGTTTTGTATGCAGTGAAACTATGCACCTAAAGCTGCGAGTTTCGCAGATCAATTATTTACAGAGTTTCGTCATGAGATTGAAGAAATGAAATTAATTCCGTCTTCAGGTGGTGCCTTTGAAATAACAGTAAATGATCAGAAAATCTATTCAAAACTAGATACAGGTGAGTTTCCAGACATTAATGCTATAATTAATGATATAAGATCATGATAAACCTCCATTAGCAAATGCTAATGGAGGTTTAGATTGTTATCTGAGTATATAAAATAAATGAGGCGATTAGTATGACATTGCTAAGATCAATTCCGGCGATTGACCAATTACTAAATGATGAAAGAAGTCAAAAGGTGATTGATCAGGAAGGTGTACCATTGGTTACTTTGAAGTCCGTCTTTCAAGAAGTGACTGATGATATCCGTTCTACTATATTAAATAATCAGGCACCCTCATCTTGGAAAGAGGCTAATTTATATGAGGTTACTTTATTCTATGCATTTGAGACATTAGAGATTAAACAACGGAAATCATTGCAATCTGTGATTAATGCTACGGGGACCATCATCCACACAAACTTAGGACGATCTCGATTAGCCGATACTGCTGCTGATCGTGTCACAGAAATAGCCAAAAACTATTCTACTTTAGAGTATGATTTGACCACAGGGAGAAGAGGATCTCGCCACGATTTAGTGGAAGAACGTATTAAGGCATTAACAGGTGCTGAAGCGGCAATTGTCGTTAACAATAACGCAGCTGCTGTGTTTTTGGTATTAAGTGCTTTAGCTCAAGATGAAGAAGTTATTGTATCACGTGGAGAGCTAGTCGAAATTGGTGGTAGTTTCAGAGTTTCTGAGATTATGGAAGAGACCGGGGCTATTCTTCATGAAGTGGGAACGACGAACAAAACACACTTAAGTGATTATCAAAAGGCGATCTCTGAAACCACAAATATGATTATGAAAGTTCATCAGAGTAATTTTTATATGGAAGGTTTTACAGCAAGTGTTAATCGCCAAGAACTTCAACCATTAACGACAAAGCATGATGTAGTGTTATACGAGGATTTAGGAAGTGGTCTGTTATATAATTTGAGTGAACATGAAATCAGTGATGAACCAACTGTCCAACAAGTTATTGCTTCTGGAGTCGACCTTGTGTCATTTAGCGTTGATAAACTATTAGGAGGTCCCCAAGCAGGTATCATTGCTGGTAAGAAAGACTATATAGACCAGTTAAGATCTCATTCACTAAACCGTGTTTTACGAGTTGATAAAATGACCTATGCCGCTCTTGACGAAACACTTCGACTGTTCGAAGCAGGTTCTTATGAAGAGATCCCGACTTTAGAAGCTGTTTTAAAAAATGATGAGCAAATCAAACGATCAGTACAATCTTTAATTAAGAAGTTATCAACCTTAGAAAATATTAATGTGTCAGTTGAGCAGACAACGGCACAAGTGGGTGGTGGAACATTACCTGAAGTTACGTTGCCATCATACAGCCTTGTCATGACTTTTAACGAGGCAAAAACTGCACGTGTAACAGAATTATTGCGACTCAATCAACCTGCGATTATTGCTAGAGTCGAAAACGAAAAAGTTTATCTTGATTTTCGCACGGTTGATTCAAGCGAACATGATTCCATCATTTTGGCGATTTCTAAGATTGATCAACTAATCTAGCAATGAAACGATAAAATTTGTTTTTATCGTTTTACTTCTATACCGTTTTAATATAAAATGAATACGTGCAGAAATAATGTGTTTTCTGTAGAACACGCTTATAAACTGATGAAATGAGACATTACATACGTTAAGGGGGTAAGTAACATGGTAGAAAGTCATGCTGCCAAAGCGAAAAAGCAGTTTGAACTGAATGGTAAAACGTATAACTATTACCATCTCAAAACACTTGAAGAACAAGGGTACGGAAAAATTTCCAAATTACCTTATTCAATTCGTGTGCTTTTAGAATCAATTCTTCGTCAACAAGACGGACATGTTATTCAAAATGAACACGTAGAAAAATTAGCACAGTGGGCAGAAGGAGCAAAAGTGGACGTTCCTTTCAAACCTTCTCGTGTTATTCTACAGGACTTTACAGGTGTTCCAGCTGTCGTTGACTTAGCGTCATTACGTAAAGCAATGGTAGATATGGGTGGAAGTCCAGACCAAATTAATCCAGAAGTACCAGTGGATCTTGTTATCGACCACTCCGTACAAGTTGATCGTTACGGCACTCCAGATGCCCTACGTGTCAATATGGAAATGGAGTTCGATCGTAACAAAGAACGTTACGAATTTCTACACTGGGCACAAAAAGCATTTAATAACTATCGTGCTGTTCCACCGGCAACAGGAATTGTACACCAGGTTAACCTCGAGTACATTGCAAATGTTGTCCATGAACAAGAACAAGATGATGGTTCTTATGATGCATTCCCAGATACATTATTCGGTACAGACTCTCATACAACGATGATTAACGGCTTAGGTGTCCTAGGCTGGGGTGTTGGTGGTATTGAAGCCGAAGCAGGTATGCTTGGTCAACCATCATATGTTCCAACACCTGATGTTATTGGAGTTAAATTAGTAGGAAGCTTCCCAGAAGCAACAACAGCTACGGACTTGGCCTTAAAAGTTACACAAGTGTTACGTGAGAAAAATGTTGTTGGTAAATTTGTAGAGTTCTTCGGTCCTGGCCTAACAGAAATGCCACTTGCTGACCGTGCAACGATTTCCAACATGGCGCCAGAATATGGTGCAACATGTGGTTTCTTCCCTGTTGATGAAGAAACACTTGATTATATGCGCCTAACTGGTCGTACAGAAGAGCATGTACAAATGGTTAAAGAATATCTTCAAAATAATGATTTATTCTATACACCTGATCAAGAAGACCCTGAATTCTCTGAACTTGTAGAGATTGATCTATCAGAACTAGAACCAAACTTATCAGGTCCTAAACGTCCTCAAGACTTAATTCCACTTTCTCAAATGAAAGATTCATTTAATGAAGCCTTAACAGCACCAGCTGGTAATCATGGCTTCGGTCTTGATGCGAAAGACAAAGATAAAGAAGCTGTCGTTAAATTTAATAATGGTAGCGAAACAACTATGAAGACAGGTGCTTTAGCAATTGCTGCGATCACATCTTGTACAAACACCTCTAACCCACATGTTATGTTAGGTGCGGGTCTTCTTGCTAAGAACGCAGTGGAAAAAGGACTAGAGGTGCCAGATTACGTTAAGACATCATTAGCACCAGGTTCCAAGGTTGTTACAAACTATCTAGAAAACTCTGGATTAATGGAATATCTTGATCACCTAGGGTTCAACCTAGTAGGTTATGGTTGTACAACTTGTATTGGTAACTCGGGTCCATTACTTCCTGAAATCGAAGAAGCAATTGCGAATGAAGATTTAACGGTTTCATCCGTTCTATCTGGTAACCGTAACTTCGAAGGTCGTATTCACCCACTAGTACGCGCAAACTACTTAGCGTCACCGCCATTAGTTGTGGCTTATGCATTAGCTGGTACTGTTGATATTGATATCTTAAATGAGCCAATTGGCCAAGACCATAATGGCGAAGATGTTTATTTCAAAGACCTTTGGCCATCATCAGATGAGATCAAGGCACAGATTGCTGAAGTTGTTACACCAGAAATCTTCCGTAAAGAATACGAAGAAGTGTTCAACTCAAATGAAGAATGGAACAAAATCCAAACAACAGATGAACCATTATATGAGTTCGATGAAAACTCAACTTATATTCAAAACCCACCATTCTTCGAAGAAATGTCGAAAGATCCAAAAGAAGTCAAACCGCTTGAAGATCTTCGCGTGATTGGTAAATTTGGTGACTCGGTTACGACGGACCACATTTCGCCAGCTGGTGCCATTCCTAAAGATATGCCAGCAGGTCGCTATTTAATCGAAAATGGCGTTTCACCGCGTAACTTCAACTCTTACGGTTCACGTCGTGGTAACCATGAAGTCATGATGCGTGGTACATTTGCTAACATTCGAATTCGTAATGAAATTGGTGGCGGCAAAGAAGGTGGCTTCACAACGTATTGGCCAACAGGTGATGTTATGCCAATTTATGATGCTGCGATGAAGTATAAAGAAGATGGCACAGGCCTATGTGTGATTGCTGGCCATGATTACGGAATGGGTAGTTCTCGTGACTGGGCAGCTAAAGGTACAGACTTACTTGGTATCGAAACAGTAATTGCTCAAAGCTTTGAGCGTATTCACCGTTCAAACTTAGTTATGATGGGTGTATTACCGTTACAGTTCCAAGAAGGAGATAGCATCGAATCCCTAGGCTTAACTGGCGAGGAACACTTTGATGTTCATGTGACAGAAGACGTTAAACCACATGATCTCGTCAAAGTAACAGCGACAAGCCTTAATGGAGATAAGAAAGAATTTGAAGTAACAGCTCGTTTCGACAGTGATGTAGAAGTTGATTACTACCGTCATGGTGGAATTCTACAAATGGTTCTACGTCAAAAATTAGAAACAGTATAAAATTAAGAATAAATCCCTGCCGACTTTAAAAGTTGGCAGGGATTTTTTATGCTTGTTTCTCATCCATGTATTCGCGTTCCCAATGGCGATGTTGGGTTAAGGCTTGGATAAACAGTTCGTTGAAGCGAGTGATATCGTCCGACCATGTTGAGAGTATGCCGTAATCATTAAATACTTCAGTTGATGATTTTGGTGAAATATTTTGGATTGATGAAGGTAGTGCTTGGGTCAATAAATCAACTGCTTCTTGACTTCCCCCAATTGTTTTAGCATGGGTGAACATTTCTTTTACAAAACTTTTAGCCTCATGATGTTTAAGTAGTTCTTGGATGTGCTGGGCGCCCCCAGGGATAAATAAACCATCATATAAGACTGGATACGTTGTTGAGTAATTTTGATTCACTTGAATAGGTTCTTGATTCATGCTGTTAACCTGACCTAAATTACGGCTTACTATTTCGACGTGAATCCCTTGTTGTTCCATCGTCGACATAAATGATTTAACGTCTTCAAAATGAAAACCTTCTGCTAGTAAAATCGCTATTTTACGCGTTTTCGGCGTGAATACCGTTTGAGCTTGACTTAACGCGTTTGATTTTTGTTGATTCATTTCTTGATTAATTGGCTGTGGTGCTTTAACACCAACAGCATCAGCAATTTTTTTGGCTAACTCATGACTCACATGGTTAAACATTTCAACGACATGCTGCTTTATCGCAGGGTCCTTAACACTTCCGACTTCAAAATGAAAAGCTTTGAACAAGTGACGTTTTTCATGCTCAGATAGACTATTGTAAAAAAGCGTTGCTTGGCAAAAATGATCTTTAAAACTGGCACTACGTTTCCGAACTTTTTTTCCTTCAACCTTTTCTTCATAATGTTCGAAACCTTGGTGCTCTTTAGACACAGGTTGCGGATTATTATGAGCAATGCCATTCGGGCTATAAGCGACTTTCCCTTGATTGATTGTCATACGATGAAATCCGTCTCGTTGATTATTGTGAACAGGTGTTATCGGTCGATTGATTGGAATTTCATGAAAGTTAGGACCACCTAAACGTAGTAATTGTGTATCTAAATATGAAAACAAGCGACCTTGTAATAATGGATCATTCGTAAAATCAATTCCTGGTACAATATTTCCGATGTGAAATGCAGCCTGCTCAGTTTCAGCAAAGAAATTATCTTGGTTGCGATTCAGGGTCATTTTTCCAACTTTTTGGACCGGCACTTGCTCTTCAGGCCAAATTTTGGTTGGGTCTAATATATCAAAATCGAATTGATGTTCTTGTCCTTCTTCAATAACTTGAATACCTAGTTCAAATTCTGGGTATTCACCGTTGTTAATGGCATCCCAGAGGTCTTGGCGGTGAAAATCCGGATTCTTACCAGCAATTTTTTGTGCTTCATCCCAAGTCAAAGAGTGCACACCAAGCAACGGCTTCCAATGAAACTTCACGAAATGCGCTTGGCCCTGTTCATTAACCAATCGAAATGTGTGAACGCCGAAACCTTCCATCATGCGAAAACTTCGAGGGATCCCGCGATCTGACAGCAACCACATAATCATATGTGCCGATTCTTGATTATGAACGACCCAATCCCAAAACGTATCATGGGCTGCTGAAGCTTGTGGGATTTCATTATCAGGTTCTGGTTTGATGGCATGAACCACATCTGGAAATTTAATAGCATCTTGAATGAAAAAGATCGGCATATTGTTGCCCACCAAGTCAAAGTTGCCATCTTCAGTGTAAAACTTAGTAGCGAATCCTCGTACATCGCGTACAGTATCAGCGGAACCACGTGAACCAACAACTGTTGAAAACCTCACAAACACAGCTGTTTCCACATTTGGATCTTGTAAAAACGAAGCACTTGTTAAAGTGGATAATGATTCGTAAGGCTTAAAAACGCCATGTACGCCAAATCCTCTTGCATGTACGACACGTTCAGGTATCCGTTCATGATCAAAGTGAGTCATTTTCTCGCGATAATGAAAGTCTTCCATTAAAGTTGGCCCACGTTCCCCTGCAGTAAGGGATTCTGACGTATTGGGTAATTTTGTTCCTTGATCAGTTGATAGAGACTGGCCTTCATTTGAATTTTTAAAAGCTTTTAATTGTTCTTGTTTTGTATCACGTTGTTTACGGTCCATAAATATAACCTCCTCAGTCAATCATTAGTTTGTTAAATAAATCCAAGTTTATTCGTATGATTCTTAATTGTCATGGAATCGTAAATCATCTCTAGACGAGATTGTATGACTGTTTGATAGGATAGGTAATAGGAGTGAAAGATTATGAATGACATCATACAAATTGGACCACTCAATTTATATATACCTTTATTATTTTATATTGGTGGGATCATTTTATCTGGCATAATAGGTGATCTTGTTTTCAATCGAAAAAGTACACAATCAATTGACAAGAAGCCAGGAGATGTCATCTTCGAATATTGGTTTGTTCTCATCGTTATTTGGAAATTAAGCTATCTCTTTAAACACCCCGCTGATTTGATTGAGAATCCAATCACCATCATATACTTTGATGGAGGTATTCTTGGAATATTATTCGGTATTATAGCTTTATTATTATATAGTATTAGGCAAAAGCGTTATTTCCGTATATCTTATCAATGGCAAATTGCATGGTGGTTGCTAGGTATAATTATAATGTTAAGCATAGAACAAATGATTTCACTAATTTACGGGTTCAGCTTTATAGTAGTTTTTGAAGTCATGATTTATTTGGGGGCAATTGTTATATATTTTTTCAATTCAAACCCATTAACTTGGTTCCAATTATTAGGGGCAAGTCGTTGGGGTGCGATTAATTGGGTGTTATTTCGAGTATTGGACAAATCTTCGGATATATTGATTTTTGAGGTCATGATGTTTCTTGCCATTGCTGTTTTAACTTATATCGTTGAGTGGATTATAGATGGACGTCATAAGAGAGGAGCGTTGCGTAAGTGAAATTAACTAAACGCATCATTGGATTAACTCTTATTGGGATTTTAGTTGGGGTTGTGGTTTATAATACCTGGTTTTCTAATTCTGATGAAAATAGTGAGACATCAGGTGAAGGAATTTTTGTACAACCAGAAGGTGTTGATATAGAGACTGACGAAATTGAGGTAGGAGAGAAGGCACCTAATTTCAAACTCGAGACATTAGATGGAGAAGAGGTTGAATTAGCTGACTTTCGTGGTCAAAAGGTGTTTTTAAACTTTTGGGCGACATGGTGTCCACCTTGTAGAGCTGAAATGCCCCATATGCAAGAAATTTCAAATGAATATGGAGAAGATGTTGTGATTTTAGGGGTTAATGCAACATCACAAGAGACGAATACAGATCAGGTATCATCCTTTGTGAATGGGCTTAATTTATCATTTCCGATTTTAATGGACAAGACTGGAAAAGTGAACGTACGCTATCAAGTCCTAAGTTTACCGACAACGTATTTCATCAATACTGAAGGTGAAGTCCAAATACCTCGACATGTTGGACCACTTTCGTATGAAGATATGGAACAAAAAATAAAAGAACTAGATTAAGTATATTCTTCTAGCATAATGGCTATCCTAAAGAGCAAAAAGGAGAATCAGTCATTATGCGAAAGAAAGATCATTTAACGTTTCAGCGGCTTATTCAATCTGAAAAAGAAAAAATTTTGAACAACCCACAAGAACTAGACAAAATTTATGATAAGTTAGATTCTCGGTTAGGCATCACGCCTTCTAAACAGTCACGTGTATAGCTAAAATTAATCTGCTTATACTAACGACTGTAACAACTCAAAGGAGGCGTAACCATGAGTCAACATCAAAAGAAACCAAATCCTGATGAACGTCGAGATAACATGAAAAAGATTCAGGAAAACTTAAATAATACGTTAGAAAATATGCAAGAAGCTGAAGATTCAATGGAAACAGCGTCAGAATTTCAAGAGGAAGAAATTAAGAAGAAAAACGCAAGAAGAATAGAAGCTGTCGACGGTATGCGTGATGAATTACGGGATGAACATGCTCATGAAAAACGACAAAAATAATAATCGAAAGGCTAGCCATAGCTAGCCTTTTTATTTTAAAATAATATTTAAGTTGAAGTAAGAGGGAGAGAGGACAAATATGGTCATAAATGAAACCGATATAAAAGTCCGTTACCAGGAAACGGATCAAATGGGCGTTGTTTATCACGCCAATTATTTAGTTTGGTTTGAAATTGGTCGAACTCATTTAATTGAACAACTAGGCTTTAATTATGCCGATATGGAACGCGATGGGATTGTGTCTCCTGTAGTCGATATTAATGCACAATACAAGAAACCTTTAACATACGGTGAAACCGCTTCTGTTAAAACATATATCAGTTCGTATGATGGATTTCGAATTATTTATGGGTATGAAGTTTACACCGAATCTGGCGATTTAGCTGTAACTGGTTCGTCTTCGCATGTTTGTGTTAAGAAACAAAACTTTAAGCCAATCTCAATTCGAAAACATTATCCAAATTGGCATCATGCTTATTTAAAAGCGATAGGTGAAGCTAATGGCGTTCGGGATTAAACGAGATGAGTTAAAACGTTGGAAACGCCAAGTTGAAGCTGGAGAAATAGCATTCTTAACGCATTACTGGGCAGATGATCGTTTTCCTGGTCATAAAACGGTTACAAAGGCAGGTTGTCAAGATATCGAACGTTTAAAAGCCTGGGGACGACGATATGGATTAAAACCAGAATGGATCCATGTAGATGAGGAATATCCACATTTTGATTTAATCGGCCAATTCGAAGAGGATATATTACGAGCTGAAGGAAAACTTGATCAATTAAGACGTTTTCGTTCTATTTAAAAAAAGCCGTGGTTAACTAACCACGGCTTTTATGATTCTGTTTTTCTGGTACAGGATCAAAACCACCAGCATTAAATGGATGACATTTTAAGATGCGTTTTATTGATAAATAAAACCCTTTAAAGAAACCAAACCGTTCAAACGCTGTTAGGCTATAGGACGAACACGTCGGATGAAACCGACATGTAGGCCCTAACAAGGGCGAAATAAATTGTTGGTAACCTTTTATTAACCAAATAAAAAGATGTTTCATCTTATCACACTACTCTTCGCGTTTATCATAACTAATCGATGCAATCGCATCATGTAAATGAATTGATTCCTCGTTCACACACTTAACCGAAAATTGCTCGACTGTTTCATATTCATACAAGTCACTCGCAACAAGTCGAACCATATCTTCTACAAAGCGAGGGTTTTCATAAGCTTGTTCGGTAACCATTTTTTCATCTGGTCGTTTAAGAACGGGATGAATTCGAGCGCTTGCATTAGATTCAGCTGCTTCTAATAGCATGTGTTTCCAATCATAAATTGTATCATCAAACTCAGGCTGTAACGTAACTTCCATTTCAATATGACCTCGTTGGTTATGGGCACTATATTCACTGATTTCTTTTGAACAAGGGCAAAGTGTTGTAATCGTACCTGTTAAACCAACCTTGAGATCATAACCAAATCCTTCGTGATAACGGACTCGCAACCAAGCATCTGCATGATTTAAACCTGCTTGCTCAGAATAAGGCGCTTGTCGTTCAAAAAACCAAGGGAAAGACACTGTTAACTCAGCATCTTTCTGTTCAAGACGCTGTTGAAGATCAAATACGAATGATTTTAGTGTCGCAAAATCCAAAGTGAACCCCTCTTGATAATAAGAGTGAAGTTGTTCTGTAAACCGACTCATATTCGTCCCCTTAGAACCTTGGGAAATAGAAGAGGCAAAGTAAAATTGAGCTACGGTTGTTTGTGTTTTAGGTTCTAATTGACTTTTGAGCATAACGGGGTGTTTAACATCACTCACACCTACAGCATCTAATTCAAACAGAAAATCCTTTTTTGTATTCTGTAAATCTTTCATTTTATTTTTTTCCATTGGTTTTGTTTTAGGACCTGGCTCAACAGATCCGAATAATTTATGTCGCTCGGATTTCGTTGGTAACTGTTTTTTAACTGCTTCGTTCATATCGAGGACTCCTTTCAATTCTTGAGAGAAGAGCATAAGCACAACATATATTATACATGATTGAAATTGTTGGATTCAATTTATTGAACTTGCTCAAGGTGTGGCACGACTTGTATTTGTTCTGAGTAATGTTTCATATGGTTTTCAATATCTTGAAAGTTTGTATTAACATCAGTTATAGAACTATCAATAAGCGGAACAACTTCTACATCGTGCATGATGTCTCCTCGGTCATCAAATTCTACATATGTAGGCATAAATCGTATATTTGAAACAGAGGTCTCGCTTGTTTGATTGATTAATCCCTTATTTAATTGGAGCTGCATGATTCCACCTATTCGTCGGTCTAATTCACGCTGCCCTGACAAAAAATTACCTAAAGAATAGACGACAACTGATTGATGATTTTCGGTCTTCACTCGTTCGATTGGTTGAAGCACATGGGGATGATGCCCAAGAATGATATCAGCTCCAGCTTCAGTTAACTCGCGAACTAATTTCTTTTGGTTCTGAGTTGGTAAAGGTTCGTATTGGTTACCAAAATGAAGGCTAACAACAGTAAAATCTGCTTGTTTCTCAATTTCATTAATATCATCCTTGATGTTTCCATCCCTTATATATTGAACTAAATAATCTTGATCGTCTGGGCGAGGGATACCATTAGTTCCATAAGTGTAAGCCGTAAAACCAACTGATATACCATTTTCCTCTAGTATTCTTGGTTGTTGTTGATCGGATTCACTTTGGTATGAGCCAATATAATCGATCGATAAATTCCTTAAAAGATCAGTTGTTTTTTCGATAGCCTCTTGTCCATAATCTAAAGTGTGATTGTTGGCCAACGATACAATATCAGTAGATACATGTTTTAAAGCCTCGGCGACCGATTTAGGCGCATTAAATTGAGGATAACCCGATAAACCCATTTCTTCTCCAGCTAACATTGTTTCTTGGTTAGCAAATAAGAGATTAGCTGATTCAAGTTGCGGTTTAATGACGGATAACATAGGCTTAAAATGATAGTTTCGCCCTTCTTTAGCACCGTGATAGACACGATCATGTATTAAAATGTCCCCAACAGCATTTAATGTGATTGACTTTTGAGACTGTTTATTAGAAAGATTATGCGTCATATTCGCTAGTTTATCCGCCGTATAGCTCGACTGATTCGATTGCTGCTGTAAGATGAAGGTGATGCCCATTACAACTATGATGAAACCTGTTATGACTAATGCAATTTGTTTTTTCACTTTATCACCTTATTTTAAAGCCAGGTTATTTTAGGTTCAGTTTTATTTTTAATTCGCTTAATATTATCTGTGTGACGATAAATGACAAAGAAAGCAAAGAAACAGGTCACAATGATTAAAGGAATATCTTGCATGATAACCGATGTCACTACAGCCGTAAGCCCTACAAGAATCGACGCTAATGATACATACTTGAATAATTTTAAGAAAATAAAAAATGATCCAATAAGAATAGCGAATAACACAGGGCTTACCCCGAGTAGAACTCCGCCCGATGTAGCGACTGCCTTACCACCTTTAAATTTAGCGAAAATCGGAAATATGTGGCCGATCACTGCAAAGCCACCAACAATCAGCGGTTGTAATTCAGGGGCTAGTACAACCACCATGACAACTGGAATCGTACCTTTCAATATATCAAAGATTGTAACAATCAAACCTACTTTGACACCTAAAACTCTAAAGGCGTTGGTTGCACCAAGATTGCCGCTACCATGTTCTCTTATATCAATTTGATAAAATAATTTACCGATTATAAGTGCAGATGGAAAAGAACCAAATAGATAGGCAATCACACTAAATAAAAGATAAAACATTTAATCCCTCCTTTATTGGCTTCTTATAATACACCTTATTTTATCAAATGTATGGAGAAGAAAGAAGATGTTAAATTTTAAGAATGAGTAAAACGAAAGTTGAGAAATATTGCTAAACACGCTATCCTAGTATTATCACGATTATTTAGGAGCGATATTATGGAAAACCCAACACAAGAAAAAATGCGCGACATATTAATCAATGCTAATACGATTGCGGTCATAGGATTATCGGACAAGCCTGATCGCACGTCACATCAAATTGCAAAAATCATGCAAGATCGTGGCTATAGAATTATCCCAATTAATCCTAATGCCACTGAAGTTCTTGGCGAGAAAAGTTATTCATCACTTAGGGACGTCGAAGAATCCATTGATATTATTAACGTTTTTCGCAGACCTGAGCACCTTGTTGATGTAGCACATGACGCTTTGACTACAGACTGTCGTGTGTTCTGGGCACAACAAGGTATCGTGAACGAAGAAGCTTATGAACTTCTTAATGAAAATGATTTCACTGTGATTATGGATGCTTGCATAAAAGTCGTTCATGCTGTCACAATTGGTAGTTAATATGAGTTGAGGAATCTCTGCTGATTAGCAGGGATTTCTCATGTTTTCCCGAATAAATAAAGACAGCACTTGTTTAGCGAATTAGAAAGGGGACAATTATAAGTGACGCATTCATTTGAACAATACAACGATGACTCAATCCAAGTTCTAGAAGGTTTAGACGCCGTCCGAAAACGTCCAGGTATGTACATTGGTAGTACAGACCACCGCGGACTTCACCATCTCGTGTTTGAAATAGTCGATAATGCGGTTGATGAAGCACTTGCAGGTTATGGTGAAACAATCACCGTCACCATACATAAAGACGAATCAATCTCGGTGACTGACTTTGGACGTGGTATGCCGACTGGTATGCATAAAATGGGTAAAACAACTCCAGAAATAATTTTCACGATTCTTCACGCTGGAGGAAAATTTGGTCAAGGCGGCTATAAAACAAGTGGCGGTCTACATGGTGTTGGTGCATCTGTCGTAAATGCCTTATCTGAATGGATGAAGGTAACGATTTGCCGTGATGGCAAGCGTCATGAAATCGTATTTGCTAATGGCGGAAAGGTGAAACAACCTTTAACAGAAGTAGGCAATACTCGAAAATCAGGGACCACCATTCATTTCAAACCAGATGAATCAATGTTTTCGACAATTCATTATCAGTTTGAAACACTCTCTGAACGACTACGAGAGGCTGCCTTTTTATTAAAAGGGATTAAACTCGTCTTAAAAGATGAACGCGAAGGCGCAGAAGAATCTTATGTGTATCCAGATGGCTTACAATCATTTGTGCATTATTTAAACGAAGAAAAAGATGCTTTACATGAAGTTGTTTCGCTTGAAGGTGAAGTGAAAGAAATTGAAGTGGACTTTGCGATGCAGTTCAATGACGGATATTCAGAAAGCATCTTATCATTTGTTAATAATGTTCGAACCAAAGATGGTGGGACACACGAATCAGGAGCCAAAACAGCTTTAACTCGTGCGTTTAATGAGTATGCTCGGAAAATGCAACTATTAAGAGAAAAAGATAAGAACTTAGATGGTAATGATATTCGAGAAGGCTTAACAGCGATTATTTCTGTCCGAATCCCTGAACAATTACTCCAGTTTGAAGGCCAAACGAAAAGTAAATTAGGGACGCCAGAAGCGAGAAGTGCTGTTGATAGCGTGATCGCTGAAAAATTGGCTTATTTCTTAGAAGAAAATCCGAACACGTCTAAAATGCTGATTAAAAAAGCAATCAAAGCACGTGATGCGCGCGAAGCTGCTCGAAAGGCGCGTGAAGAGGCTCGTAATGGCAAAAAACGTAAGCGTCGTGACTCTATTTTGAGCGGTAAATTAACACCTGCTCAGTCGAAGAATGCAGCTAAAAACGAATTATTTTTAGTTGAGGGTGATTCTGCAGGAGGATCTGCCAAACAAGGTCGTGACCGTCGTTTTCAAGCGGTATTACCCCTTCGAGGAAAAGTCGTTAACACAGAGAAAGCTAAGATAGATGACATATTTAAAAACGAAGAGATATCAACCATTGTTCATACCATCAATGCAGGTGTAGGCCCGGATTTCAATATTGATGATGCTCAGTACGATAAAATTATTATCATGACAGACGCTGATACCGATGGGGCACACATTCAAGTGTTATTACTGACATTCTTTTATCGTTATATGAAACCACTCATCGAACAAGGTAAAATTTATATTGCTTTACCACCTCTATTCAAAGTTTCAAAAGGTAAAGGGAAGCAATATAAGGAATCCTATGCTTGGGACGATGATGAGATGGAGAAACTATTAAAAGAATATAAGAATGGTTACACCGTTCAACGTTATAAAGGTTTAGGCGAAATGGATGCTGAACAATTATGGGAAACAACGATGAATCCAGAAACTCGCACATTAATTCGCGTGACCATTGATGATGTTGCACGTGCTGAAAGACGAGTAACGACACTTATGGGCGATAAAGTAGAGCCTCGACGTAAGTGGATTGAATCTAATGTTGCATTTGGAATGGAAGAAGACGATACAATTTTAGACAACGATCGATTGCTTAACTAGGAGTGAAGAATTTGGCTGAAGAAGCAAAATATTTAGATTTACCATTAGAAGAAGTGATAGGTGACCGCTTTGGTCGTTATAGTAAATACATTATTCAAGACCGTGCTCTTCCGGATGTAAGAGACGGCTTAAAACCAGTACAGCGCCGTATCTTATATGCTATGCACCAAGAGAAAAACACGCATGATAAGCCGTTTCGTAAATCGGCCAAAACAGTCGGAACCGTGATTGGTAACTACCACCCTCATGGTGACTCATCTGTTTACGAAGCACTTGTTAGAATGAGTCAATCTTGGAAAGTCAAAAAAGAATTAGTTGAGATGCACGGAAATAACGGAAGTGTAGATGGGGATCCACCTGCGGCGATGCGTTACACTGAAGCAAGACTTTCAGGAATTGCTTCAGAATTAATGCAGGATATCGACAAAGAAACAGTCGATTTTATCCCAAATTTTGATGATACAGATTATGAACCCATTGTTTTTCCTGCGAAATACCCTAATCTTCTCGTTAACGGTTCAACAGGTATTTCTTCTGGTTATGCAACTGATATACCGCCACATAATCTATCTGAAGTTATTGATGCAGTGATTTACAAGATTGAATACCCTGAGGCATCAATTGATCAATTAATGAAGAAGTTACCTGGTCCTGATTTTCCAACTGGTGGAATCATTCAAGGCAAGGATGGTATCCGAAAGGCCTATGAAACAGGTAAAGGCAAAATAGTCGTCCGAGGCAAAGCCGAAATCGAAACACTTAAAGGTGGTCGTGAACAGATTGCCATTAATGAATTGCCTTTCGATGTGAATAAAGCGACACTTGTCAAAAAAATGGACGAGCTTCGTTTAGAACGTAAAGTTGAAGGCATTTCTGAAGTTCGTGATGAAAGTGATCGTACTGGGCTTAGAATTGTCATTGAAATGAAAAAGGACATCGACAGTCAAAGTGTCTTAAATTATTTATACAAGAATACAGACTTACAAGTATCCTTTAACTTTAATATGGTGGCTATTTCTGATAAAACACCAACAATTATGACGCTTCATGGCATTCTTGATGCTTATATAACGCATCAGCGAGAAGTTATAAAACGTCAGTCAGAACACGATTTAAGAAAAGCGCAGGATCGTGCTCATATTGTTGAAGGTTTAATTTATGCTGTTTCGATATTGGACGATGTCATTGCAACGATTAGACAAGCCAATGATAAAAAAGATGCAAAAATTCAATTACAAAATCAGTATCAATTCTCTGAGAAACAAGCAGAAGCAATTGTTATGTTACAACTTTATCGTTTAACCAACACAGATGTGACACAGTTAGAAGAAGAAGCTAAAGAATTAAATGAACGAATCTCATACTTACAAACGATCTTATCTGATGAAAATAAACTTCTAGAAGTGATTAAAACTGATTTGAAACGCGTGAAGAAAACGTATAAAGAAAAACGACAATCACAAATTCAAGATGAAGTAGAAGACTTACAAATCAACTTAGAAGTTATGGTTCCTTCAGAAGATATTGTTGTTTCTTTAACACGCGAAGGCTATATAAAGCGCACCAGTCTACGTTCATTCGGAGCATCTAATATCGATGATCTACAGAAAAAAGATGAAGATTATTTAACTAATCTCTTTGAAGTGAATACAACAGATACATTACTGCTGTTTACAAATAAAGGACATTATTTATATATGCCTGTGCATGAATTGCCTGATATTAAGTGGAAAGATATGGGGCAGCATATTGCGAATTTAATACCTATTGATTCATCAGAAAATGTTATTAAGGCCATTCCGATTAGAGAATTTGATGATCAACATTACATTGTTTCGATCTCCCGCGAAGGCATGATTAAGAAATCTTTATTGTCTGATTTTAAAGTCCAGCGCTATAATCGACCAATTGTTGGCATGAAAATGAAAGGTGAAGATGAAGTTGTAAATGTCCATTTAACGAACGGTCATCAAGAAGTTTTCGTGACCTCACAGACTGGATATGGATTATGGTATCATGAAGCAGATATAAAAGCAGTGGGCGTTAAGGCAGCAGGCGTCAAAGCTATGAATCTAAAAGAACAAGAATGGATAGTGAATGGTGAAGTGTTCGATGAATTAACCAATCCGCAACTTTTTGTCGTCACGCAACGTGGTGCATGTAAGCGTATGTCCATTAACCAATTCGAACAAGGGTCTCGAGCACAGCGTGGTTTAGTTATGCTTAAAGAACTCAAACAGAAACCACATCATATCGTCGGTTTCCATGTTGTTAAAGATGATCATTCAGTTGTCATCCATACAGAAAACAATGAAACTCACACCGTATTACCAATTGAAGTCAAAGAACAAACGAGACAAAACAATGGTTCCTTTATGATTGATACTGACCAAAAAGGTGAAGTTGTTAACACCTATGTCCAACCTGAATATACGAAATGGTTTAATCAAGAAGGTGAAGAGTAATTTAACAAGAGGTAGTCATTTACTTAGACTACCTCTTTAAATTTACCCATTGATACTTGTCAAAATTGTGTTAAAATATTGACAAAAGGTAGGAAGATTATGACACAGTTAAAAGAAAGAATTATTCAATCGTCGTTGAACTTGTTTTCAGATAAAGGGTTTCACGGTGTATCAGTGAAGGACATAGTGGAGGATTGCCAGACATCTAAAGGTGGTTTTTATCACTATTTTCAATCAAAAGATGAACTGCTTTATGTGATCCATGATTTATTCATCTCATATGTCTTAAACGAAGCACACCGGGCGAAATTGCAGCATGAACGACCCGTTCAACAATTACATGGCATTTTATATTCGTTTGTACGTGTTTTTGATTTATATCAGGAACATATTGTCGTTTTCTACCAAGAAAACAAATATTTAAAACCTGAATATGAAGAGCTCATTAAACAAAAACGAGATCAATTCAAACGAATCGTTATCGAAGTTATATCAGAAGGACAGAGACGAGGCGAGTTTCGTGACAGTTTACCAACTACGATTACAAGCATGTCCATTCTAGGTATGGTTAACTGGACCTATATGTGGTATCAACGGGATGGAGAATTAAATATAGATGACATCGCAGAAATATACATAGACATATTATTTCGAGGGGTTTTAACGGATCAAATATTAAAAGAATATCTGCAAACAAGTAGTTTATAAAGGCTTAAACAAATAAGCTTTTTATTTATACTAATAACAGACCAACTAGTCGGTCTGACAAAAGGGGAAATTTAAATGGACTTCACATTAACCGAAGAGCAAGAAATGACCCGCAAAATGGTTCGTGATTTTGCAGAAGCCAAAATCCAACCTCGAGCAATTGATATCGATGTCAACGCAGAATTTCCAGAGGACTTGTTCAAAGAAATGGGAGAATTAGGCCTGCTCGGCATTCCGTATCCTGATGAGTACGGAGGATCTGGAGGTGATACGATTACATATGCACTTTCAGTTGAAGAAATCGGGCGTGTTTGTGGTAGTACAGGATTAAGCTATGCCGCTTCTGTTTCGCTTGGTTCATCACCAATCTATCAATTCGGAACCGAAGAACAAAAACAGAAGTTCCTAGTTCCATTAGCAAAAGGCGAGGCATTAGGATCGTTTGGTTTGACTGAACCAAACGCAGGTTCGGATGCAGCTGGCACTAAAACAACTGCCACAGTTGATGGTGATGATTTCATTATAAATGGTGAGAAGTGCTATATCACCAATGCTTCCTATGCTAAACAAATTATTGTAACCGCTGTCACAGGTAAAGATGAGCGCGGTAAAAATATTATCTCAGCAATTGTCGTCCCAACAGACACTGAAGGTCTTACAATTACGGACAATTACGACAAAATGGGTGTTCGTGGTTCTAATACGGCTGAAATTGTTTTGGAAGATGTACGTGTACCACGTGAGAATTTATTAGGCGATCCAGAAAAAGGGTTCAAACAGTTTTTACAGACTTTAGATGGTGGACGAATTTCGATTGGCGCTTTAGGTCTTGGAATTGCTCAAGCATCATTAGACCGTGCACTAGCCTATGCGCAAGAACGCCAACAATTCGGTCAGCCTATTTCTTCTTTTCAAGCCATACAATTTAAATTGGCTGATATGGCAACAGAAATCGAACTTGCACGTAACATTGTGTTAAAAGCTGCCTGGTTAAAAGACCAAGGCAAACCATTTTCTAAAGAAGCAGCAATGGCTAAGTTAACAGCAACTGAAACCGCTTTTAGAGCTGCGAATCAAGCTATTCAAATTCATGGTGGATATGGTTATATGCGTGAGTATGAAGTCGAGCGTTACTTGCGCGATGCTAAATTACTCGAAATTGGTGAAGGAACTTCTGAGATACAACGTCTCGTTATTGCACGTCAATTAGGTTGCTAACTATTTTAAAAATATAGGGGGATGCCTCATGCCACTTACAAATCTAACGATTGGTGAATTAATTGAACAGCAGGCAAACAACTTCCCAGACTACGAAGCAGCTGTCTATCCTGAAAAAGGAATACGGTGGACGTATAAGCAATTTAATGAAGAAGTTAATCGCGTTGCAAAAGGGTTCATGGCTTTTGGAATTGATAAAGGCGATCACGTTGCAATTTGGGCAGATAACAAACCAGAATGGCTGACTTCACAATTCGCAACAGGAAAAATGGGTGCAGTCCTAGTTACCGTTAACACAAGCTATCAAGCGCAAGAATTAGAATATCTATTGAAACAATCTGAGTCTTCTACACTTATACTTGCGGAATCTTTTAAGGGAACATCCTATATTGATATTGTGAAAGAGTTGATTCCAGATTTAGCTGATCAAGAAAAAGGAAACATACAATCTGAAAAATTTCCACACTTAAAAAATATCATCGTGCTCAGTGACAAATCTTATGCAGGCTGCTATACATGGCATGACGTGGTTCAGGCAAGCGATGATCTATCAGATGAGGAACTGACTCAAAGATTATCGTCACTTAATGAACATGATGTGATTAATATGCAATATACTTCAGGTACAACAGGTTTCCCTAAAGGGGTCATGCTTTCACATTACAATATTGTCAATAACGGAAAACAAATTGCTGAATGCATGAGTTTCACAGAAAATGATCGTTTATGTATCCCTGTACCGTTTTTCCATTGTTTTGGTTGTGTCTTAGGTACACTAGCTGCCGTATCGAAAGCAGCGACAATGGTGGTAATTGAACAGTTTGATCCTGAGAAAGTGCTAGCTGCTGTGTCTGAAGAACAATGTACAGCCCTTCATGGTGTGCCGACCATGTTTATTGCTGAGCTTAATCATCCTAGTTTCAATGACTATGAATTTCCTCATTTAAGAACGGGGATTATGGCAGGTTCAAATTGTCCAATCGATGTGATGAAAGATGTCATGGAAAGGATGGGAGCATCTGAAATCACTATTACTTATGGACAGACAGAGTCATCACCTGCTATCACTCAGACAACGACGGATGATCCAATCGAAAGAAAAGTCAGTACGGTAGGAAAACAACACCCTAATGTCGAAGTTAAGATAGTAGAGCCTGGTACAAACCAAGAAGTAAAAACCAATGAACCCGGCGAACTATGCACTAGAGGTTATCATGTGATGCAAGGTTATTACAATAATGAAGAAGAAACTCGTAACGCGATCGATACTGATGGTTGGTTACACACGGGTGATATTGCAGAAATGGATGACGAAGGCTATGTAAAAATTACGGGTCGTATTAAAGATATGGTCATTCGTGGCGGAGAAAATATCTACCCACGTGAAATTGAAGAATTTTTAATCCAGCACGATGATGTCTTAGATGTTCAAGTAGTGGGAGTTCCTGATGCGAAATATGGGGAAGAATTAATGGCTTGGACCATTCTTAAAGAAGATTCAACGTTAACAGAAGATGGATTAAAAGACTATTGTCGAGGTCATATTGCTTATCATAAAGTACCGAGATATATTCAATTCACCGATGAGTACCCAATGACAGCAAGTGGCAAGGTTCAGAAATTCAAACTTCGTCAACAGGCTGAAGATTTAATAGCAAATGATTAAAGTGAAGGTGATAAGATGCAACATGAACAAATTCCTGAATCATATCAATTAGAACAATTTATCGCATCACATGAACAAGTTGAGGATGCGAAAGTTGTCTTCATACCTGATGCTAAGCAGGGTGAACTGGTTATTGCTTGGGTGATCCCAAATGATGATTTAATTACAGAACAATCAATAAGGGCTTATTGTGAACAAAGAGATGATTATGACAAACCCGATTACGTTTTATTTACTGACGAATTCCCAACCACACCAAGTGGTAAAATCCAAAAAATTCGACTAAAAGAAATAGCTCAAGAACAATTAGGAATACAATTTGAATAAAGGGAGCGATATCATGTTTAACAAAATCTTAATCGCTAATCGCGGAGAAATTGCTTTACGTATTATTAAGACTTGTCAGCAATTAAATGTGAAAACAGTTGCTGTTTACTCAGAAGCAGATGCTGATGCCCCTTTTGTTACTGAAGCAGATGAAGCTTATTTGCTTGGTGGGTCAAAAGTAAATGAGAGTTATTTGAATATCGTCAAAATCATCGACATAGCTAAACAAACAAAAGTCGAGGCCATTCACCCTGGATATGGCTTATTAAGTGAAAATACCGATTTTGCTAAACAAATTGAAGATGCTGGTATTACGTTTGTTGGACCATCATCTGAGTCAATCAATCGCATGGGAAGTAAATTAACAGCTAGACAAACAATGGAAAACGCAGATGTTCCCATCATTCCAGGAACGAATGATCCGATTGAATCAGTCGATGATGCCCGGTCATTCGCGGCAGAAATCGGTTATCCTGTGATGGTTAAGGCTGCGCATGGTGGGGGAGGCATTGGTATGCAGATTGTTTATGATGAACAAGAACTGGCCAAAGCCTTTGAGAGTAATGCGCGCCGAGCTGAACAATTTTTCGGTAATGGTACCATGTTTATCGAAAAAGTAATTGAAGATGCTCACCATGTTGAAATTCAAGTCCTAGCTGATCAGCAAGGTTACACGATTCATTTAAATGATCGTGAGTGTTCCATTCAACGTCGTCACCAAAAAGTCATTGAAGAAGCACCTTCGCCATTAATAAGCAATAGGACTCGAGACAAAATGGGACAAGCAGCTGTTAGGGCTGCAGAAGCGATTAATTATGTGAATGCAGGAACGATTGAATTTTTAGTTGATGAAAATGAAAACTTTTATTTTCTCGAAATGAATACGAGATTACAAGTTGAACATCCCATCACGGAACTCGTGACAGGTATTGATTTAGTAGAACAACAGTTGAAGATTGCTTATGGTGAATCACTAGATATCCAACAATCGGATGTTAAGTTGAAAGGGCATGCAATTGAGGCCCGTATTTATGCAGAGGATCCGAAAACATTTTTCCCATCTCCAGGACAATTAACGGCATTTGAACCACCTGAAGGAGAAGGAATTCGTAACGATGTTGGTGTTCATGGACAATATCAAGTCACACCTTATTACGATCCTATGCTAGCGAAATTAATTGTATATGGCGAAACAAGAGATGAAGCGATTGAAAAGCTTGAACAAGCTTTATCTCAATACAAAGTAGAAGGTATTAAAACAAACATCCCATTCTTAATTGATGTAGCAAAAGCTCCGGCTTTCCAACGAGCTGAAACACGAACATCATTTATTAATGAATTTATGGTCAAACAATAGGAGGTAACACTTATGACAGAAGTAAAAGCAAGTATGGCAGGTAACGTTTGGAAAGTGATGATTTCAGAAGGAGATTCGGTCGATTCTAGTCAGGATGTCGTCATCTTAGAATCTATGAAAATGGAGATTCCGATTGCAGCAGAAGTCACTGGTACTGTTAAAGAATTGAAAGTAAAAGAAGAAGACTTCGTTAACGAAGGGGACGTTATCGCAATTATTGAATAATTCACCCTAAAAGGAGTTTGGGTTATGGTTAGTCTACCAAAAGATGTAACGATTAAAGAAGTGGGACCGCGTGATGGTTTACAGAATGAAAAAACACTCATCGATACAGACGCAAAAATCGATCTAATTAATCGCTTGTCTGAAAGCGGTTTATCTTATATCGAGCTCACCTCGTTTGTTCATCCTAAATGGATTCCACAATTAAAAGATGCGGTCGATGTTGCTAAAGGGATTGATCGAAAGGATGATGTTACTTATGCGGCGCTTGTTCCTAATTTAAAAGGATTAGGACGAGCGATTGACGCTGATGTTGATGAAGTATCTATCTTCATGTCAGCGAGCGAGACGCATAATCAAAAGAACATCAATAAATCGATTGATGAAACCTATCCTGTACTACGAGAAGTCGTTGATGGTGCTAAACAGGAAGGGAAATCAGTTCGCGGTTATATTTCCACCGTTTTTGGTTGTCCATATGAAGGACGAATTGATGTCAATCAAGTGATGTCAGTATGTGACAACTTGTTCTCAATGGGCATTGATGAATTATCCATCGGTGACACGATTGGTGTCGCTAATCCAATTCAAGTTCATAACGTTTTATCATCAATGAAAGAACGTTTTGACCAAGATCACTTAGCTCTTCATTTTCATGACACACGAGGGATGGCGCTTGCTAATACGTATGTCGCTTTAGAACACGGATTCCGTACATTTGATGGCTCTTTAGGCGGCTTAGGTGGTTGCCCGTACGCTAAAGGCGCTTCAGGCAACGTCGCAACAGATGATTTAGTTCATATGCTTACCGAAATGGGGATTGAAACAGGTGTGAGGTTGGATAAGTTAACGGATGCTGGATTAGCAATCGAGAAGCATTTAGATAAGTCATTGCCTAGTAAACAAATGGAACTAGCCAGAAGGATGTGATGCAATGCGTACAGTAACATGGGAAATGCAAACCAACTATGTTGGTATTTTGTATTTAAATCGTCCTGATGCAGCAAATGCTTTTTCAACACAGCTTATTGAAGATTTTCATCATGCACTAGATGAAATCGAGGCTCATGAAGATTTACGAGCTTTAATAATAACAGGAAAAGGTGAGAAGGCATTTTGTGCAGGTGCTGATTTAAAAGAGCGTCAAACGATGACAGAAGATGAAGTTGTTAAGACAGTTCGTTCCATTGGTGGCCTTGTACGTCGTGTCGAACAGTTATCAGTACCAACGATTGCAGCCATTAATGGTGCTGCTTTCGGGGGTGGATTAGAGTTATCACTAGCCTGTGATATTCGTGTAGCAAGTGATAAAGCGAAAATGGGGCTTACAGAGACATCATTAGCCATTATACCAGGAGCAGGAGGCACACAACGTTTAGCTAAGCTAATCGGACTTGCTAAAGCGAAGTACTATATATTAACTGCGAAACGCTTCGGTAGTGAAGAAGCGCAATCAATCGGCTTGATTGAAGAAAATGTGAGTCATGATAAACTAGTAGACCAGGCTGTTACTTTAGCTAATCAAATCTCAGCCAATGGACCAGTTGGTGTTCGTGCTGCTAAACAAGCGATTGAACGTGGTTATGAACGCGATATAGCAACAGGTCTTGAAATTGAGAGACATTATTATTTAACGACGATCCCAACTGAAGATCGTTTAGAAGCTTTACAAGCATTTAAAGACAAGAGACAACCACAATTTAAAGGAAAATAAACAGAAAGGGTGATTTAGGTGGCATTTGAAGAACAACACCAAGCGATGCGCGAACGAATCGAAAAAGGTGGCGCAGAGAAATACCACGAGAAAAACGCCGAAAAAGGTAAAATGTTCGTCCGTGACAGACTTAACATGCTTTTGGATGACGATTTAAATGTTGAAGATGCTTTCTTTGCTAATTGCGTTGACGAATCTTTACCAGCCGATGGGGTCGTTACTGGACTCGGCAAATTAAACGGGGAAACAGTCGCAGTGATGGCAAATGATTCAACGGTTAAAGCTGGATCTTGGGGAGCTCGCACAGTAGAGAAGATCATTCGTATACAAGAAACAGCCATGAAATTAGAAGTCCCTATGTTATATTTAGTGGATTCAGCTGGAGCAAGAATTACAGACCAGATTGAAATGTTCCCGAATCGACGGGGCGCAGGTCGAATATTTCATAATCAGGTGAAAATGTCCGGACGTGTCCCACAAGTTTGCTTGTTATTCGGTCCATCAGCAGCCGGAGGAGCATACATACCAGCCTTTTGTGATATCGTTGTCATGGTTGAAGGTAATGCTTCGATGTATTTAGGTTCACCACGAATGGCTGAGAAAGTAATTGGAGAACAAGTATCACTGGAAGAAATGGGCGGAGCCAAAATGCATTGTTCTGTTTCAGGTGTTGGTGACGTGTTAGTCGAAAGTGAACAAGAAGCGATTGACTATGTACAAAAATATTTAACTTATTTTCCGCAAAACTTTAGAACGCAACCGAATGAACATGAGACAGTTGAACCAGGACAATTCGACAAGACCATTAGCGATTTAATCCCAGAAAATCAGAATGCTCCGTTCGACATGTACGAGTTAATCAATCGTTTGATTGATAACGACAGTTTCTGCGAAATCAAGCGTGAATTCGCTAAAGAGTTGATTACAGGATTAGCTCGAATCGACGGTAAATCAGTCGGTATTATTGCTAATCAACCACGTCAAAAAGGTGGCGTCTTATTCCATGATTCAGCTGATAAAGCCGCTAAATTTATCCAATTATGCGATGCCTTTAATATCCCGCTCGTTTTCTTAGCTGATATTCCTGGGTTCATGATTGGAACCAAAGTAGAGCGAGCAGGCATTATTCGCCATGGGGCTAAAATGATTTCGGCTATGAGTGAAGTAACCGTACCTAAGATTTGTGTTGTTGTACGAAAAGCATATGGAGCTGGCTTATATGCCATGGCAGGGCCAGCGTTTGATCCAGACGTCACTATTGCACTTCCGACTGCACAAATTGCTGTCATGGGACCAGAGGCAGCTGTTAATGCAGTGTATGCGAATAAAATAGCCGAATTACCAGAAGAAGAGAGACAAGAATTTATTAAAGAAAAACATGAAGAATACAAAGAAAATATCGATATTTACCGTTTGGCATCCGAAATGATTGTTGATGACATTGTTGAACCAAACAATTTACGAGGTGCTTTAACGCAACGACTTGATGTTTATCAATCGAAGAACGTACAATTCACAGAACGTAAACACGGTGTTTATCCGGTATAATGATTTTTGGCAGCATGGCATAGACCTAATATAGGTTTAGCTATGCTGTTTTTTATTTATCTAAAAACTATTGTTGGGTGTGATGGAATGAAATACGATGCCATAGTAATCGGCGCTGGTTTATCAGGGCTTGTTGCAACATCAGGAATTGCTGCTTATGGGAAACACGTTTTATTACTTGATCAAGAACCAGAATCCTCGTTTGGCGGCCAAGCATGGTGGTCATTTGGTGGTTTATTTTTAATTGATAGTCCTGAGCAACGTAGAATGGGAATTCGAGATTCATATGAATTAGCTAGACAAGATTGGTTGGGATCAGCGGCATTTGATCAAGGAGAACATGATTATTGGGGAAAACAGTGGGCTGAAGCCTATTTGGACTTTGCAGCAAATGAGAAACGACAATGGCTCAAAAATTTAGGCATTAGTTTCTTCTCTGTCATTGGCTGGGCTGAACGTGGAGGATACTTGGCTGATGGCCACGGCAATTCGGTTCCTCGATTTCATATTGTATGGGGAACAGGCCCAGGGATTCTAGATCCTTTTAAAAAGCTTGTATCAAAATACATTGACGGCGGCTTAGTGACGTATCTACCACGTCATCAAGTTAATTCACTACTTAAAGAAAATAATGCTGTTGTAGGTGTAGAAGGATCTGTCTTAGTTGATGACGAAAGCGAGCGCGGTGAAAAAAGTAGTCGAGAAGTAAAGGATTCATTTCACTATAAGGCTGATCATATCGTGATTGCAACAGGCGGGATCGGAGCTAATTTTAAACTTATAAGAGAAAATTGGCCTGAACGTCTTGGGCCACCATCAAAGCAAATGATCTCAGGTGTACCAGACCATGTCGATGGCAAGATGATACAAAAAGCAGAAGAAAGTGGTGCTAACGTCGTTAATAAAGATCGTATGTGGCATTACACAGAAGGAATCAAAAATTATGATCCCGTATGGTCCAATCATGGCATACGAATATTACCCGGACCATCATCTTTATGGCTTGATGCTGAAGGTAATCGTTTACCGTCTCCTAATTTTCCAGGCTTTGATACACTCGGAACATTAGAGAGCATTATGAAAACGGGATATGATTACTCGTGGTTTATTTTGACACAGAGTATAATCGAAAAGGAGTTTGCATTATCTGGTTCTGAACAAAATCCTGATTTAACTGGTAAAAGCATTAAAAAAGTGTTAAAGCGAGCTTTACCAGGAGCACCTGGACCAGTGGAAGCTTTTAAAGAACAAGGTGAGGATTTTGTTGTCGCAGATAATCTATCGGAATTAGTGACTGAAATGAATCAACTAATTGGCGAAAATTTGCTAGATGAACAGCATATCCTATCACAAATAGAAGCACGAGATCGTGAAATGGATAATCAATCCTAAATTTCAAGTACAAGTTAGCCACTGGGCCAGCCCCTGCTATGGGGAGATTGTGAATAGATGAAGAGAGTTGACGCTCTCCCCCCTAGGGGGGAGCGAAATGTCACAACTATCTAAGCTATTGCCTTGACCTCTGTCATGAGTGCTTCCTGTGGCGTGCGATAATTGAGCTGTTTCCGCGGATAGGTATTCATCCACGTTTGTACGCGTAAGGTTTGTTGCTGACTCACTTGACTGATGGGGTGACTTTTCGGTATAAACCGTCGAATCAATTTGTGCTGATTTTCGCTGGTGCCGCGTTCATAAGATGCATAGGGATGACTAAAATAGACTTGGGTCGTTTCTTTTAAATCCGTTTCTAACGTGCTGAACTCCGACCCGTTATCTGACGTGATGGTTTTAAACATGGCGCGCATGTCTGTGCCGGTTCGCTCGGCCAGTGACTGAACGGCTTTTGAAATCGATGATGCATCCTTTCGGTCGACTTTAATAACGCATTCAAACCGTGTTTTACGCTCGGCCAAGGTGAGTAATACCTCATCATCTTCACCTTTAACGCCCAGTACCGTATCAATTTCCCAGTGTCCGAACTCTGCTCTGTCTTCAATATGTTTCGGCCGCTCTTCAATGGAAGTACCTAACTTGCGCTTATTTTCTTTACCGTGCCGCCCGGTCTTTCTAGGTGCGCGACTGACTTTCTCAAGCAGGTCAATATTCTTCGTCCGCATAATGCCGATGTTGATCCAATGATAGAGTGTGGTAGTGCACGGTAGTAAGGCTTGGGCATACGGAAAATGGACTTTCAAATAACCGACGACAGCGTCTGGAGACCATCCGTCCTGAAGCATCTTGGTATCCGCCCATTCTATGAATGTAGGGATACCAACCCATTTCGGTATACGCCCGCAGTTTAACCGATTTTCTTCGTACTGACGTTGGCCGACATCTGGGAAATAAACGGGATGCGTATAGCGGTATGTTTTGCCATTTTGTTTCTGTTCTCTTGCTTGCGTCACCGAACCCCGTTTAATCTCATTATTGATTGTTTGCGGCGCACAGCCTAATACTTTGGCGATTTGACGGTGAGAATAGCCTTCCTGCTTTAACACTTGGATTTTTGACCGTTCATCCGCGCTTAAGTGTTTGCCCTTAGTGCGGGGCATGTTATCATTAAATGGCGTCATGTGATTTCATTCCTTTATTGAGTGTTGTGGTTAACTTCAATATAACATGAAATTCACATGGCGTTTTTTATGACTTAAGTGGCTAAGTTCATTATAAAATCCACCATGGATAATCAATTTACGAAAGACTTACAAATTACAGCCTTACGTGGATCACGTTTTTACAAAGGGGATAAACTCATTCGTACGGCCAAACCACATAAGCTTTTAGATCCAAAACATGGTCCGTTAATTGCAGTTCGTTTAAATATTTTAAGTCGAAAAACACTTGGAGGCCTACAAACTAACTTATCAGGACAGGTGTTAAACCAACAAGAAGAACCAATTACAGGACTGTATGCAGCTGGTGAAGCATCAGGATTCGGTGGTGGAGGTATACATGGTTACCGGGCATTAGAAGGAACATTTTTAGGAGGATGTTTATTTACAGGAAGAATCGTGGGTAAAACAATCGGAAACAATTGACCATAATTATATTATGTAAACTTATTGATTTAGTTTCGACGGAACTTAATAAAAGAAGGGAGGAGCTTGGTGAGAAAACACGTATTTGGAGTTTTATCGATCACCATAGTCATAATAAGTATTGTCTTTTTTTTCTTATCAGAGGACCAAATGCGAACATTGAGCTAGGAATTGGTGTATTTACAGGACTATCGATCATTGGCATCAGTGAAAACTAAATGATCACACCAATTATTAAAACCGCTCAGAAATTTGAACTGTACCCTTAAAAGTGGACAATTTAATAAAAAACTAGGCGGCTAAAAGGTGACCTCGATATTGATTCGGGGTCATCTTTTTTAGTGTCCATTGGTATCTTGATGAATTGTAATAGGCTATATAGTCATGAATCATTATTTTAACCTCCTCCATCGTGTGACAAGCTTTGATGTCTATGTCATCTTTCAAATGACCGAAGAAAGATTCCATTGGGGCGTTATCCCAACAGTTGCCTTTGCGTGACATCGATTGGGTGAATCCCATGTCTTTAAGCTGTTGTTGAAAAATGGGATGCGTATAGTGAAAGCCTTGGTCAGAGTGAAAAAAGCTCTCAGGTGGCATTTCAAAACCATTCTCAACTAAATGCGTTAACGTTTCATAAACGATGTCCATTCTTAAAGACGAGGACACGTGGTGTGCTAGAATTTCATGTGTCGCCGCATCTTTAATAGCTGAAAGGTAAGATACGTTTCCATGACCATCATATAAATACGTGATGTCTGTTAATAATACCTTGCCAGGTTCATCTTGATCAAACGCCCGATTCACGAGATTATCACATGTTTTATGTTCTTGTGTTGCCTGAGCCATTTTCTTATAGGGATTAGCTTGTCTCACTTTCGTGATTAAGCCATATTTCTTCATGATCCGCCGAATTTTCTTGAGATTCATGACGATACCTTCATCATTCTCCAGAATCATTTGAATGGTTTGCGCCCCTGCCTTGCCATTGAGTGATAAGAATATATCTTCAATCAATTGAAACGCCTGTTCATCTTGTCGTTCAGCTTCTTGCCTAGCTGGCTCGTTTTTGAGCCATTTATAATAGCCGCTTTGACTAACCCCTGCTAATTGACATAAATGCGTCGTTACTCCATTTAATTGGTACATTCTCATGGTTCGTTCAATGATTTCATATGTCTCACATGGCTTTAACGGTGCTTCTTCATCGCCTGCCTTTCGCGTTCGTCGAGCTTTTTTAGAAAATCATTTTCAGCTTCCAAATATTTGATGCGAGCTTCAGCTTGCTTAAGTTCTTCTTCAGGTGTTAGATCTTGTTTAGACGGTCGACCTGTTGCCCCTTTGCCTCGTCGTTCTGTTCGAAACCCTTCTTTGCCATAAGTATCGTACGTTTTGCGCCAACGTTTTAGACACTGTTGGGGCTTGGCATATCCAATGCTGTCGAGGTCAAAACCATGTTCAACAAATATCTGTTGAGGCCCTTTGCCATTCAAATTTTCCTCAACAGCTTGGACCTTAAATTCTGAGTTGTAGGAGATCGAGCGATCTGAAACTTTATCGACGTATGGGTTTTGTTCAAGCCGTTCCATTTGTTTAGCTGTGAATATCGTTTGACTCATGTTCAATACCCCTTTCATTGACATCCGTTACAGACATAGAGGCTCCTGTAAGAAGCAGCATGTCTGGCTCCTGAGGTCTTCCTTTAATCTGATTCATTCCATTATAACAGGGGGGTGTCCATAACATAACAAACCCCAGCTAGGGACTTTTTTTAATAAGTCCACTAACTGGGGTATAGTTCAATTATAGTCTGAGCGGTTTTGTTTGCTAATTAATTTGTCTGTTTGCCTATTTCGCGAATTTGATCGACGACATGAGGATTTTCTAACGCTGATAAGTCACCTGCGTCTTTATTTAAGTAGGCAGCTTTAATCGCACGTCGCATCACTTTTGCATTTCGAGTTTTCGGTAGGTCATCGATTATATGACATGTTCTTGGTGCAATTGCTTTACCTAAACGGTCAATCGCGTGATTAATTAGCTCATCTTTTAACTTTTCTTCATTATAATCTTCGCCTTTAGGTACAACGAAAGCAACTGGTTTCTCGCCTTTAACGTCATCTGGAATACCAATCACACCAGCTTCTACGACATTATCATGTTCAACAAAAATTGATTCTAATTCTGCTGGACCTAATCGTTTTCCAGCGACATTTAACGTATCGTCTGATCGTCCAGTGATCGTGTAAAAGCCTTCGTCATCTTGAATAACCCAGTCTCCGTGAACCCAAGTATCTTCAAAACGATTCCAGTATGTGTTTTCATAGCGCTCATTTTCTTTGTAAAAACCATTTGTCATGCCAACCCATGGCTGTTTAATGACAAGCTCACCAACTTCGTTTTCAACACGCTCACCATCTTGATCATAAACATCAACATCCATAGCTGGTAAGGCTGCATTGAAGCCAACTGGAGCAATCGGTTTCACCAGTACATTGCCAAAAATGCCTCCTGAAATTTCTGTTCCACCTGAATAATTAAAGATAGGAATACGACGCCCGCATACTTTATCGAATAACCACATCCATGGTTCTTCATTCCATGGTTCACCTGTTGATCCAATTAATTTAAGCGATGATAGGTCATGTTTCGTCACGTAGGACTCATCTAATGTCATGAGTGTTCGAATCAGTGTTGGTGCAATACCAAGATGAGTGACGTCATGACGTTCTACAATATCCCAAATCCGATCGGGCTCAGGGTAGGTAGGAGTCCCTTCGAACATTAAGATTGTAGCACCGTTTAATAAACCGCCGTAAACTAAGAATGGACCCATCATCCAACCCATATCAGTAAACCAGAAAAGCGTATCACCAGCTGAGACATCCATGGTAATTCCCGCATCAAACGCTGATTTGATCGGAAAACCATTATGTGTATGTAGGGCACCTTTTGGTTTACCAGTGGTACCAGACGTGTAAATAATCATATAAGGGTCATTGCCGTTCGTATGGACTGATTTAAATGAATCATTGGAAGAACGAACATCATGCCAACGAACATCAACGTCATCATTCCAACTCACATCATTTTGTGCATGCTCAACAACAAAAACTTTATCAATAGAAGAAGTTGCTTGGACTGCTTCAGAAGCATCATCTTTTAAATTAACGGTTTTACCGCCGCGATGAAAGCCATCTACTGTTATTAAATATTTGGCTTCTGCAGCATTAATTCGTGTTGCAACAGCTTCTGCTTTATAGCCAGAAAAAGCAGGTGAGAAGATCGCACCAATTTTGGAAATAGCAAGCATGGCAATCGTCGTCTCAGGGATCATGGGCATATAAATTGTAAAAATATCACCTTTTTGTGCACCTTGATCTAACAAACCATTAGCCACACGATTCACTTCTTCATCTAACTCTTTAAACGTGAATATGCGTGTGTCTCCAGCATCACTCTCCCAAATCAAAGCATGTTGGTTTTGATAACCTGGATTATGTGCCCATTTTTCCACTGCATTATAGGCAACATTCATTTTTCCATTTACATACCACTGAGGATACATCACACCATTTGTTAAATCTAATGCCTGGTCATAAGGATTAAACCAATTAATATCAAGTTCTTGTTCTGCTTCGTGCCAAAAAGTCGCAATATCTTGAACAGAGTATTGATGAAATCGATCGTAATCTTCGAAACCAAGGCGATTCATCATCTGATAAAGACGGGTATTCGTTAAATAGCTTTCACTTGGATGCCATACTGCTTTTGTCATAACAACTATTCACTCCGTTTCTGTTAAGTTATTAATCTGACACTTATTATAACTTAGATTATCAATTGTGAGAAGGTTATGAATAAAAGCGGTTACATTTGATTTTTGGCATAAGTCTTAGGAATTGACACTAATTCAGATTGATTGCTAGAGTTTGGATTAGAATGACCGTTCTATCTAATTTACAGTGAAGGTGGTATTTAAATGAGCTATTCTGTTAAACGTGAACAATTAATTCGGGTAGCTGAAGATTTATTTTATCAATATGGGTTTCGTGGTGTTGGCTTAAAGCAAATTATTCAAGAAGCGAATGTGGCAACGATGACGTTGTATAATCATTTCAATTCTAAAGATAATCTCGTTGAAGAAGTATTGAGACAACGTGAAAGTAGGTATTGGACGTATCTTGATTCATATGTTGAGTCAGATTCTGATTCACCATTTATTCTTGCAGTGGGAGCACACGGAAAATGGTTGAAAAAAGAGTCTTATCAAGGCGATATGTTCCTTAGAGCAATAGAAGATTATTCTGGTGAAGATAACGAAATCGAGGCGATCGCAAGGGGACATAAAGTAAAACTATTACAGTATTTTAAGAAACTTGCCCAAGCAAAAGGGAAGGACCACGATCATGATCTAGCGCATCAACTGACACTATTATTAGAAGGAACAACATCTATGACGACTTTAATTGGTGCTGAACAAGCAACCGAACATTCTATTGCCATGGCTCGCATCCTTGTGCGACAAGCGTCATAGTTTCTATAACTAATAGTAGAAAAGACGTTCTATCTATATATGTAATAAGGATGAAGTCGTGTTGCGCTTCTCACAACTTGTTTTACCAGGGGTTACGATGATTGCTGTCACATATGGTTTAGCTCGTTTTAGCTTCGGATTATTACTACCGGACATTAACAGCACCTTAAATATGTCTGAGTTTACATCAGGGTTGATCTCGTCATTATTTTATTTAGCTTATTGTTTTACTATTATTTATTCAACTGTTTTAACGACACGAGATGGTCCGAGAAAGATGATTCTATTAGCAGGTGCTGCAGCCGTAATAGGACTTATGATTATTACTGTGACTCCGAATGTTTGGATTTTAGGAATTGGCGTATTACTTGCAGGCAGTAGTACAGGATTAATTTCACCACCATATGGAGCTGCTATTTCATTATGGATTAATCATGCTGAGCAGGGTAAAGCAAACACATGGATTAATTCAGGTACAAGTCTAGGTATTATTCTATCAGGATTGGGTGCCATTGTTTTATCACCAAATTGGCGTATAACTTATCTGATCTATGCCATATTAACGTTCATGGTCTTGGTTTGGAACTACCGTGCCATTCCAAAAACAGAGAGAACATCATTTTTCCAGATAGGTGAGCTTTCAATCAAAGGCGTGAAGGGCGCTATTCCACTCATTATTGCAACACTTATTCTAGGTGTTTCTACAGCAGCATTTTGGACTTTCTCTCGTACATTTATAGAAATAGCGGGTCATTATCCTGATTGGCAATTATCATTTTTTTGGGTAATGATTGGAATCTTTGGAATTCTAGGAGGTTTTTCAGGATCACTGATTGAAACAATTGGTTTACCAACAGCATATAAGGTAGGAGGGCTTGTTTTAGTTAGTATGGGGAATTAAAGTGTTTATTACTAACGCATCATTAGGTATAGAGATTCCGTTTTTATTGCTAGCATTAGGCCAAGTTTTCGGTTCAACGTTAGCAGGGACGTGGATTAGTATATGGAGTTATAGTACAACGTTTATGATCTCTGGTGTGATTGGATTAATTGCAATCTTGATTGGACCTAAACAAACGGTTACTCATAAGCAAATTAGAGAAGATCAACAACAAATATAATGATTGTGTAACTATTATATAAGTTTCGTGTAATGGTTGTATAAGCATTAAAAACAGGCGCAAAATACTTAATTCACGGTAACAAGCGCCTGTTAAACTATATCATTAACTTGGTATAATCAATGTTATGTAAACCTAAAGATAAATTTAATTAGACCAATTTAGTACGTACATCGCTAAATATAATAAATCCTGATGCTAAATTGTTGATTTAACATCAGGATTTCTCGTTAAAAATCGTATTGATCCTCTTTCGCTTGCTTAATTTGTTGATACGTCTCACTCAGTATAATTGTATCTTCAACTAAGCGATCAATTCGTGCTAATACGTCATCATTAACAATTTGTTTCTGATCAAAATCTATTTCTTCAATAAATACATATGATTGCACAATTTGTGCTTTCATATAACCTAATATAGATTTAAGTTGTTGTTCTAATATTAAGTAATGCTTTGCTGATCCAGCTGTTGCTAACATGCCAACAACTTTATCGCGAAATGCATCGACTGGTAATAAATCAAAAATATTCTTTAATGTTGCTGGAATCGATGCCTGAAAAATTGGCGTTCCGATGATGATCGCATCAGCTTCCATAATGGTTTGTGTGACACATTTTGTGTCACCTGGATAATCTAAATAATGTCGGCCATCACTAAATTGGATGTCATAATCTTTTAAATCAATTAAGGTGGTTTCGATCTCAGGGTATTGCTTTTCTAAAGATGCAATTGTATAATCCATTGCTGTTCGTGTTTTCGAACCAACAATAGACCCTGACAAAGCAACAACTTTCATACTCTTCCCCCTCCTCTACTGTTTTGTATATTTCCTAATTGCTGGTAAAATCTCTGAACCGATTAAATCAATATTCCGTTTTAATTTATCGAACGGCATCCCGCCAAAATCCATTTGGGCAATATAACGCTGATGGCCATACAATTCATGTTGATATAAAATCTTTTCAATGATCTGTTGCGGACTGCCGATATTCATAACATTGTGAGGATCAGCGCCTTGAGCAAAGTTTTGCTTCGGAAAGCCTTGACCGTTCGTTTTCTTCATCCCTTCATTAATATGCGGATATAAATCTTGTAGTGCCTGTTGAGACGACTCAGCTGCGTAGAAAAAGCCAGCTGTTGCAACGGGCAACTCATCTGGATTATGTCCTGCCTGTTTTGCTGCATCGCGGTAAGCATCAACTGTGCGTTTAAATACTGATGCTGGCCCTCCTAAATGAGCCATAAACATGGGTACACCAGCATAACCCGCCTTCACAGCACTTGATGGCGATCCACCAACCGCGCGCCAAATCGGTAATGATCCATGTTTAGGTCGAGGAATTACACGAGCCTGATTAAGCGGTGCTCGGTGCTTCCCTTGCCAAGTGACTTCTTCTTGTTGATTAATTAAATTCAGCAGTTCAAATTTCTCTTCATACAACTCTTCATAATCTCGTAAAGGATAGCCAAGTAATTCAAAGTTACCAATACGCGAAGCACGACCAGCAACAATTTCCGTACGGCCATCCGAAATTAAGTCCACCGTTGCAAAATCTTCAAAAACGCGTACAGGATCCAAAGTACTGATAATTGTAGAAGAACTAGCTATTTTAATCTTCTCCGTTGCTTGGGCGATTGCACTAAGTACGACAGAGTGAGCCTGCGTCGTAAAATAATCTTGATGACTTTCTCCAACGCTAAAAAAATCTAATCCGGCTTGCTCTGCAAGTTGTGATAATTCAATGATTTCATTCAAACGAGTCTGAGCGGAAATCCTTTCACCAGAATGAGGGTCTGGTAAATGATCACCTAATGTATATAAACCAAATTCTAATCCTTCATTAGGATTAATACGATATTGTTTCATGTGTTATCACCTTTCATCTATTTTGTCTATAGACTATTAAACCTCTTATATACTACTCATTTTTTATTGAATTGGTTATTAGAACAAGTAGTTTAGCTTAAATCACCATAAGATATAGTATCCTGATCGGGAAAATCTATTTAACGGAGGTGTTAACTATGAGTCAAAATAGACAATCTGCTGTATGTCAATTACTCGAAACACTTAACCCAGGTACACCTGTTAATGAAGTCTTTGTAAACGGTGAATCTGAACCAGCACAATATTTTGCATCGCTTGATTCTGATTCGAATCTAGCTTATTTCGTTCAAGATGACGACGATTTATTAGTTGCTGACTGTAACCGAATCGATATGATTGAAATTGACACTTAATATGTCTATTTCTGGGAGGGAGCCAATGCCATTGGCTCCCTTCTTTTTTGAACAAATTGGGCTTTGTTACATATGATAATATAACAAAAATTATTAGGGGTCGTATTGTATGGTCGCGAAGCTTTATTTAAATCAAAATTTTAAACCCTCGCAACAGAATTCTTTTGTAGAAAAAGAGTCTCAAAAAGAACACAAACCAACAAATCAACTTAAAATAAATCGGTTACTATTGCTAATGCAATCAGTTTTTCAACAACTTTTCGCACTTAATGAACACGCTATTCAATCCGACATTAAACAAGATCAATTGCAAAAAGAGATGATGCAGTTAATCGATACAACAAAACATATTGATCGCAAAACCAACAATAATTTCAATCGTCTTACCCATCAAATAATGCGTCATGACGACAAATTAGATGATTTAAGTGGCTTAACTAAACAGATTATAAGAGAAGAAAATCAGATTAATAATCAACTTGAATCCCTGATAGCAAAGCAAAATGCAGCTATTAACAAAATTGATGGCGTAGATCTACAATTAAACAAATCCTCTCAACTACAAATCGAGATGGATGACCATATTAAAGAGATTGAATACTTGCAACAAATGTTTTTAGATGAACAAGAGCAAGTAAATGACACCATCAAGACTTACTATGATTATCTCATCGAGCATCTGAACAAAATGATTGAATCCAATCAAACGTCACTGATCCCTTTACTACAAAAATTGAATCCAGGCACACCCCTAACAACGGTCACTGTTAACGGTGATTCAATTCCCGTTCGGCTTTTCGTGCACATGAATCATCACACAAACCTTGTCACTTTTGTTGATGCTGAACGACAACTTCTAATTGCTGATTCACGTGATATCAATGCTATTCAGCTTAAAGCAATTAGTTGATTAGACTTTACCATCAACAATATCTTTTAATATTTGGTATGAACGCTTTTGTTTATCACGATCATAAATATAAGTCACTGCCATTAATTCATCAATGTCATAACGTGACTGAAACTGTGTTAATTGTTCCTTAATTGTTTCAGGGCTACCAATTAATGATGTTTTAGACATATTGTGTACCATTTGTAATTCAGCATCTCTAAATTGACTTAAAACATCTTCGTTCGGATGGCTTAGAGGATTGCTTGTCCCTCTTACTACATTTAAAAAGAACTGATCTAACGTCGTCTTTTCAAATTTTGCTTCCTCATCTGTCTCAGCCGCAATCACGTTTAAACAAATCATCATGTATGGTTCGCTTAAATATTCAGAAGGTTGGAAGTTCCGGCGATATAAATCAATAGCAGCATCCATTTGATGCGGAGCGAAATGAGCTGCAAACGCATATGGCAGGCCAAGATTAGCAGCCAATCGTGCTGAATCAGTCGAAGAGCCTAAAATATATAAAGGAATGTCTTTGCCGACACCTGGGAATGCTTTAACATAACCTTGTTGATCTTCCGGTCCAAAGTATTGTAATAAATCTTTAATGTCAGAAGGAAAATCATGAACAGCATCATGATTAGATCGTCTAATGGCACTAGCTGTTAATTGATCAGTTCCAGGAGCTCTCCCTAGCCCTAGATCAACACGGTTTGGATATAACGTTTCCATCGTACCAAATTGTTCAGCTACAATAAGTGGAGAATGATTTGGTAACATCACGCCACCAGAACCAACTCGAATAGAGTTTGTATTCTCTAATGTATGTTTGATTAACATGGATGTAGCAGAACTGACTAAGGTTGGTGTATTATGATGTTCAGCGATCCAATAACGTTCATAGCCCATTTCTTCAGTCGCTTGAGCTAAATCAACAAGGTCGTCAATTGCTTGTTTTTGGTCGCCACCTTCGCGAACAGGTGCTAAATTTAATACGGATAATGGTATATTTAGATTTGCCATAAGGATGTTCCTTTCATCTGTTAATGTCACTTCATATCCTATCAATATCTTTATTAGAATGAAATTAATTTGCTTTATTAACATAACAATTTTCTATCAAAAAAGCTGCCACAAATGTGACAGCTTTTTTGATTATTTCACTTTAAATTGATTAGCAGCTTCTTGGAGTTCTTCAGCCATATGTGAGAGTGCATCAGTTGCTGATGTCACTTCTTCTACACTTGCTGATTGTTCTTCAGCTGCACTCGCAACTTCTTCAGCTAATCCAGACGATTTTTCTGTTTGTTCAGAAACAGCTTCCATTGATTGAACCAACTTACCACTTCGCTCATCAATTTGCTGAATGGAATCAGAAACTTCTTTCATTCGATCTGAAACTGAATTTACAGCTTGAGCAATATCTTCAAAAGATTCGCCAGCTTTATGAACAAGCTCTTTCCCTTGATCCACGTTTTCAACACCATTCTCCATGGAATCGACTGCCTCTTTTGTTTGCTCTTGTATCTCATTGATGATTGACGAAATTTGACTTGTTGATTCTGTTGATTGCTCGGCTAATTTTCTTACTTCATCAGCAACGACAGCAAATCCTTTACCATGTTCTCCAGCACGAGCAGCTTCAATAGCTGCATTTAATGCCAGTAAATTCGTTTGTTCTGAAATATCATTAATAATAGTTAAAATTTTCTCGACTTCTTTTGAACGTTCATTGAGATTCTGAATAATATCACGTGTCGATGATGTATTATCGCTGATTTCATCCATTTGCTGGACGGCTTGTTGGACAACTTTTTCTCCATCCGCTGCTTGCTTAGATGTCTCTTCAGATGATTCATTAACACGTTCAGCACGTGAAGAAATTTCCTGAATATCATTAGAGATTTCCGAAACGTATTCGGTTGATTCATGCACTTGGCGAGATTGATGCTCGTGTCCTTCAGATACTTGTTGAATGGAATGCGCAATTTGTTCTGCTGCTTTAGAAGTTTCATCTGCATTTGCATTAAGTTGCTGAGAAGAAGCAGCAACTTGTTCAGATGATTCAACAACTTTTTTAATTAAAACGTGCATTTGATCAATCATTTGGTTATATTCTTCTGCCAAACGACCAAATTCATCTTCTGAAGTTACATCAATTGGCTGAGTTAAGTCTCCGTTTGCCACATTTTTTAGGCCTGTTTCTAATTGATTCATTTGCCTATTCATATAGCGAACAAATAAATAAACAGCCACGCCACCGACAATCACGGCAATTATACCTATAATAAAAATAGTTTGTGCATTGTCATTGCGTACTAATGTTGCTAATTTAGACATTTCGAAATCAATTGCTGCCACCGAAATAACTTCACCTTGATCATTGGTTACCGTTTTCGCTAATGTAATGATCGATTGATTGGTCGCGGCATCTATATATGGCTCTGTCCAAACAACTTCTCCTTGTTGTTCAGTTGCTAATTGGTACCATTCACGTTCAGTCGCATTATAATCCGATAAGTCCGCATCAGGAATGTTATCTAAATATAGACTCCCATCTGGTGTTCCCATATATAAGTTCAAAATATAATCGTGACCATCACTCTGTTCCTCAAAAAATGACTGATAATAATCCGTTAAGTCTTCATCATTCGTTGTAGGCATATTATCATAGTTTGTACTAGCACTTGGAATATCGGTGTTATTATAATTGATTTCACCTTCTTCAGTGATCGACGTTAATAATTGCTCGTACTCATTAAACACCTCTGTTGCCTCACTCGTTTCCGATTCAATCACATCTTTCGGAATAATGGTGTTTTCCAAAAATGACGTTTGGCTATAAGAAATAAAGCCTATAATCACTAATGGAATAATTAATAGCGCTAACATAATGGCTGTTAGCTTAAATTTTATGGATTTCATATGTATTCCCCCTCGACAATTCTCGACTTTATGATATGTATTAAATGTACCAATTTTACAACAACTTTGTAAATATAAATCTAAAGAATTATTTCCCGGGTAAGCGCAAATACTATATAAATCAAACAATTCAGGTCAAAATGTTTATAATTTTGACAAGTTATTAGATCGAGATTTGTCATAATCGGCTCGAATATAAAGAAAGTCCGGAAATAAAATGAATAACCTCACGCAGATAAATCACATTAATAAAGAAAGGTGTGATAACTATGAATCATGAGAATCATGAAAATTTCGATGATGTACTGCTTTATGTAAAAGAAAAAACAAGCGAAGTGGAGAAAAATTTACCTGAATTGACTGAACAGTATTTTCGGTTTACTGATTCAGCTTTTAAAGAGGGGTCCTTAGACGAGAAGACAAAACAGCTTATAGCATTAAGCATTGCTGTTTATACGAAAGACCATTATTGCATGGTGTATCATGCAAAAGGGGCTGCTGAACATCAGGCTGAAGAACAAGAAGTTTTAGAAGCAATTGGTGTCGCGATTGCTTTAGGTGGAGGCGCCGCTTGGAGTCAAGGTGTGACATTCGCTCATGACGCTTTTCTTCATTTCAAGCAGCAATAATAAAATCCCCTTTGTGTAAAAATAAACACAAAGGGGATTTAATATGTAATTAGGCCCGTGAAATATCTTGGAAATCAATCTGTTTATGTGACCCGTCACAAAACGGTTTATTTTGAGAGGCCCCACAACGACAAAGTGAAAACGCTGGTTTTGTTTGATATTCATTGCCTTCAGCATCCAATAATGTCACATCGCCTTTTACTAAGATCGACCCATTATCTCTTATTTGAACAATAGGTTTTTCATCATTCATACTACCCCTCCCTTCTTTCATATATTATACCATCATCAATATAAATCACAAGTAAGTTTACATAATATTGTTATGGTTATCTTAATGTTTTGCTTAACAAAAAGTATGGAACCATGCAATTATATCTGGGATTGGGGGTGATGGTTTTCAGATTCAAGCTAAATAAAGTGATTATAGTTAGTTTAGTAACAGTGGTGCTCTTGTATACTGGTTTTAATGTGATTGTGTTTCATTCTGTCGAATCAAAACTTTTTTTTGAACAAGACAGGCCTATGGTGATTGCTCACCAAGGAGGTGAAGAATTAAGGCCCTCTTCAACAATGGCAGCTTTTAAACATGCTGATCAATTAGGAGTCGATGCTTTAGAGACTGATTTACATATAAGTGAAGATGGTTATTTAATGAATATACATGATGCAACAGTTGACCGTACAACTGATGGAACAGGACTTGTGGCTAATTTGACACTTGAAGAATTAAAACAATTAGACGCAGGTTATTATTTTAAAGATCGTGACGGTCATTATGCTTATCGTGGAAAAGGTTTAGAATTAATCACCTTAAATGAACTGTTTCAAGCCTTTCCAAATCAAAAATTTATTTTAGAAATAAAAGCGACAAATCCAGACCATCGAATTGATGAAATGATTACTAGACTAATAAATTTAATTGATCAATATAATATGCAAGACAAAGTTTTGATCGGATCATTTGATCATCATATTATTAAAAAATTTCAACGTAAAGATCCCTTTAATGTTGCGACTTCTGGCGGGCGTCAAGAGATCCGTGATTTTGTGCTTACTCATAAGTTATGGATAAGAAATTTATATAATCCAAGTATTGATGCTGTTTCAATACCAACTTCAGAAAGTGGTTTTGATTTAACATCCAAATCCCTGTTAGACGGTGCTGAGCGTTTAGGCCTAGAAGTTTTTTATTGGACAATCAATGATGAAGAAACCATGCGTGAACTATTAAAATCTGGCGCCGACGGAATTATAACTGACAGACCTGATTTATTAATTGAGGTTATTCAAGACTTAGAAAAAGAAAAATGAGTGGCCAGTATGCTGACCACTCATTTTTTATTTATATTCCTCAAAAAACTGTTTACTTAAATCGACAGCAACGCCACTTCCACCTCGATCTTGCACTCCTTCAACTAACAAACTTAATAATAAATTGGGGTCATCTTGATCATAACTAACAAAGAGACCATTTTGTTTACCATTGTCTTCTTCCTGACTTGATTTTAATTCTGCTGTTCCTGTTTTACCTGCCATTGCTTTACCATCAAGATCAATCTGTGTAGCTGATCCATCTGTTACAACACTTCTTAAAGCATCTTGTAAAATTTGATTTTCCTCATTTGATACAACATCTTCTAACCAAACCTCATCTTCTTCATTTAACAACAATTTAGGTTTCATATATTGACCATCATTTGCCACACCGCTATAAATAGAAGCCAAATGAGTGTTATTTATAAGCACTTCACCCTGACCAAACGATGTATCAGCTAGCATACCTTCTGACGTAATTTCACCTGAATTCGATACTTGAGATGCAGGTAATGGATAAGTAAACGGTAATGGTTCACCAAAACCTAATGATTGCAATCCGTTTGCTAAAGGTTCTGCCCCTATATCCAACCCTAGTCGAGCGAAGTAAATGTTATCAGAATGAGTCATAGCAGTATCAAAATCGACTTCTGAATAACTTGAACTCACTCGAGTTACGTAATAATCTCCCCAGCTAGAATCTTTTTGCCAACGTAAGCCATCGATTTGTTCAACTTCTTCAGGGTTTAATTTATCTTGTTTAAAACCAACAAGGCTAGTTAATAACTTCATCGTAGACCCTGGCGAATAGTTAGATGCAAATCGGTTAAGCGTTGGGTTGTTTTCATTTGATGTTACTTCGTCATATTCGGCATTCGTCATACCCATGACAAATTGATTCGGATCAAAAGTTGGAAAACTTAATAAACTTAACACTTCACCAGTTTGTGGGTGCATGACTGTAGCTGTACCCGTTTCTTCTTTTACAATATCATATAATGTCTCTTGTACATTCATATCTATGGTTGTTTCTACTGTTTCACCGTCTACAGGTTCTTTCTCAACGACAGTCGTATTAGATCCGTTATTTTTTTCAATAACGATTGCTACACCATCTTCAGCACGTAGTTGATCTTCAAACAATTGCTCTAGCCCACGTTTACCAATAACATCATTTGAACTATAACCTTCTGATTCTCTTTCTTCCAGTTCACTTGCGGTGATCGGTCCAATATACCCTGTTAAATGTGCAGCAGCTTTTCCATAAGGATAAACTCGATCTGTTTTAACTCTTGTTGTGACACCCGAAACGCTTGTCGCTTCTTCTACTACATCCTCTTCGTTAATCCCAATATTTCGAATCGGAACAAAATAATTCGATTCAACCCAGCTTTGGTTCAACTTATTTTCAATGTACTCATTAGATACTGTTAAGGATTCACTTAGTTCATCTAAATTAGATTCATCAAATTGCTCAGGAGTGATGCCGACTTCATACACCTCACCTAATGTTGCAAGGGCATTACCATTTCGGTCTAAAATCTCCCCTCTTCTTCCCTCATTCTGCTCTAGAGCAACTTTTTCATTCTTTTCTAATTCAGGTAAAATTAATTCCGGTTTCCAATTAATTAACCAACGATCTTTTTCTAAATCTTCATGATCTTCAGCAGCCTGCTTAGTCATGTTGACGTTAACTTCATATTCAACATCGCCCGCTAATGTAGAGAATGAAATTTTTAGAGGCATTTCGTATTCGTCACGATCTTCAATATTTTCTCGAAGCTCTGTTAACTGTTCTTCATTATTGTTAGTCATTTCTACAGACAGGTTACTTATTTCTAAATCGTTATACAAATCATTATAGCGGTCAACAAAGTCCTCTTCACCAAATGATTCTGTAGCTTCTGATGTTAAATATTGATCATACATCTCCTGAAATGAATTCTCTTCCCATAGGGCAATGTAATCTCCCATGCTATCATGAGGAATCACGACTTCTTCATCCGAACAAGCTACTAAGACGAATATAAGAATGGGAAATAAAACAAATGCTTTTTTCATTATGTACCTCCATTAATCTAAACAGTCTACCAATATTTTAGCAAAAAATATTGAAAAATAGTGATAATTTGATTGAAAGATTTAAAATTAGGGTAATCTTATAACTGAGGTGATTAAAATGCTTTGGACTATTATTATTATCATTTTAGCATTATGGCTGATTGGTTTTGTATTAGAAATTGCGGGTGGACTCATTCATCTCCTTCTCGTAGTAGCAGGCATTGTCTTTATTTATCAACTTATTACAGGAAAACGAAGTTTGTAGCTGCTAATCACTTGATTGGCAGCTTTTTTTTGAAGCGGTTGTCTTTCGTCTTTTGAAAAAAATTGCTATAATCAAAAGACGATTTAAGGAGTGATAGACATGAGCAATCAAAAAGCATATGCAACATTTGCTGGTGGTTGTTTTTGGTGTATGGTAAAACCATTCGATCAATGGGATGGCGTCAACAGTGTCATCTCTGGTTATACTGGCGGTCACATCGAAAACCCAACATATGAGCAGGTAAAATCTGGTCAAAGCGGTCATTATGAATCCGTTCAAATTACATATGACCCTGATAAAATAGATTATAACACAATTTTAGACTTATATTGGAAACAGATTGACCCTACTGACCCAGACGGACAATTTCACGACAGAGGTCCTCAGTATCGTACGGCTATTTTTTATCATACTGATGAACAACAAAAATTAGCAGAAGCTAGTCGGCAACAACTTGAAGCATCAGGAAAATTTAATAAACCAATTGTAACTGAAATTAAGCCGGCTGAAAACTTCTATCCAGCAGAAGAATATCACCAAGATTTTCATGAAAAGAATCCTGATGAATATCAAGCTGATCGCGTGAAATCAGGTCGTGATGAATTCATCCAGGAATATTGGTCTAATTAATTAAAGCCGTTTCCCCCTTTTATTGAGAGGAAACGGCTTTTTTTAGCTAATATATTGATTAAACCAATCAATAATATGCTGCAGTCTTTCGATTCTTAAGTTTGGTTTACCGGTGCGCGATAGGTTATGATCTGCTTCTGGAAAACGAACAAATTCTGTTTCATTGCGCTGGTATTTTAACGCAATGTAAAGTTGTTCAGCTTGTTCCATTGGGCACCGGAAATCATGCTCATTATGGATGATTTTAAGTGGTGTTTGAACTTGGTCAACATATGCAATCGGTGAATGCTTCCACATTGTTTCAATATCATAGAATGAGGCTTGGATTTGCCAATCCGAAAAGTAATAACCAATATCACTAACGCCACGGAAGCTTGTCCAATTGGAAATACTTCGTTGAGTAACCGCTGCTTTAAAACGATTCGTATGTCCGACAATCCAGTTCGTCATAAAGCCACCATAACTACCACCAGTTACAGCTAAACGATTCTCATCAATCCAAGCATAGTTTGTTAAGACATGTTCGACACCTGCCATAATATCTTGGTAATCACCATTACCATAATCTCCACGTACAGCATCTACAAATTCTTGCCCATAACTATGACTACCGCGAGGGTTTACATAAAGAACGCCATATCCCTGACCAGCAAAATACTGCATCTCATGGAAGAATGTATTCCCATAAAACGCATGTGGTCCACCGTGGATATTAACAATCAAAGGATATGATTCGGATTTATCGAAATTCGCCGGTTTCATTAACCAACCATGGACTGTCCAATCATCAAAGCTTTTGTATTGAATGGCTTCTGGTTCAACCAATTCTGTTTCATCAATAAATGTCTGATGCTCGTTTGTTATTTGCGTTAAGCGTCCATCAGTTAAAGATAATTCATATAACTCACTTGGGCTTGTTGGGTAACTAATAGTCACTAAGGCAGTTTGTTTATTCGGATCAATATCATAGCCTACAACATGTAAGTTGTCGTTGATGGCTGGATATAATGATCCTCCGACATGTCCGTAATATAATAGCACATTGCCAAAATTCGATACTGGTAAATAAAACGTTTCATCGCTTGCCCAAACAGCAGGCCTTAAAACGGGTTGTTGCTGGGTATCTGCAACAATAAAATCACCAACAGGTGCGTCAAAATGTTCTGTTAAACATGCTGTCACTCCTGAAGAGATGTGATAAGCATATAGTTCAACATGGGTTGCGTTTTCATAGTTTCGTCCCATATGAGCGAATAATAGATGCTCTCCGTTTGGCGAAACACTAAACCCTGAAGGCGTTCCTTCTTCTGTGAATAATGGATGTTCAGTTTTGGCTGTTAGATGGTACAAATAAGCTTCTTGATTGAAATTAAAATCCTCGTCTTCAGAATAATCCGTGGTATAAACAATTTGAGATTGATTAACCCATGTTTGAAAAGAGAAGTTCTGTTCCCCTTCTTTAATGGTTTCAACATCTTCTGTTTCAAGGTTTAAACGTTTTATCACTTGATACTTCCGCTTTAGTAGCCCAGCACCATCTGCTTTGTATTTCATTCGGCTAATTACAACAGGTTGGGGTAAATCATCACATTGATCATCGTTCTCTTCTTCTCGTTGATTTAAATCCTCTGCTTTAACAGAAGTTTGTAGCATGATGAATTGACCATCTGGTGAGAACTCAGCCTTCGAGACTCCCTCTTTCTCATCTGTAATCTTCTTGGCCTCACCACCGTAACGAGACATCCAATAGACTTGATTCTGATCATCACGATTCGAAATAAAAATGATTGAATCGCCTTTAGGTGACCAACGCGGATGACTCACACGTGATACTCCAAATGTGAATTGAGACAGTCGATCTTCCGTCACGTTGTAATGGAACAAATTAGATTCATATTGATTGCGTTCTTCATTCAAAGTGGTTTTAACAAATAAAGCTTCCTTATAATCTGGTGAATACCTAGGATCCGTTAGAGATGCCAAATTAAAAATATCATTCGCTTGTACTGCCTTTTTTGTTATCATAATTCCCTCCGACTATTAAGATTCAATGACCGAACATAACTAGACTCTTAAAGTGATAATCTAGCTAAGTAAAACATTAATATCTTCATGTTATATTTTTTTTCAGAATATGTCGAATAAAATTAAAACTTTTTAAATAAATTCATCATGTAATTCTCTTAATTGATTCGCTTGTTCCGCATCACCATACAATTGGGCTTTAGAGTCAATCATATGACGAATATTGGTTAAATAACGCTCTGATTCTGTATGATATGTGACTTCAATTTGATTTTGGTAATGCTTTTTTAATGATAAGAGAAATTGATCTTGAATTTCATTTAAATTCGATTGCACATGAGCTTTGAGTTCTTCGAATAAAGTTTTGACCTGTTGTTCAACAAAAAATTGTTTTTGATCTTTATAAAAAGAAACAAATTGATTAAGGGAGTTAGAATCAATAATTGAGATAAATTTTTCATTTGTTGCCTCTTCCATTGCCTGCTCAGCAATATACAATTGTTCGAAATCCGTCTCCGAATCAACGAAACGATTAATGTCTTGACTGATTGATTGAAGTACTTGTTGAAAATGGCGATCTAAAATCATGTTTGTTGAATGAAATTCTGTTTCTAATCGGTTTTCAGCATTGATCGCAAGTTGTTTTATCGCTTGCTTTAATTGTGTTTGACCACGTTTACCTTTTTGAGTGATGGTGGTCGGATTAATAACCTCTTTCATCATTTCATTTAATTGAATCATAACGCGGTCATTTAAGTAATAAACAAGTTCATCTATTTGTTGATTGATTTGTTGTTCATAAATGGTCTTATCCATTGATGATAAAAATTGTTTTAGGCTCTTGAATTGCTCTTCGTATTGCTGGATCCGTTGTTCTTGTTCGACTTGGTTTTCTTGTAATTCATGAACAGTTTGTGTAACGAACACTTTTAAGTTTTCAATTTCTTGCGATAATGTTTGAGCCGTTAATAGTTTAGCATCTGTTTCAATAAATTGTTGAAAACGATCAAAAAATGCAACTGCACGAGAATCAGAATATTTTTGACTGACATCTTCATTTAACCTTTTGCTAGAGAGTGGGAAAATCTGAGGCGATTCAATCCCATATTGTCGTAATTGTTCTGATAAATAATCTTTCACATCATTTAATTCCTGATCGTCTTTTGCTAAATCAGCTGCGTTTAAAATAAAGAACATCTTATCTAATGAAAAGGATGATTTCACACGTCCTAGTTGAGATAAGAATTCACGGTCTGCTCGAGCAAAAGCATGATTATAGTAATTAACATAAACAATCACATCAGAATGACGCACATAATGCATCGATACATTTGTGTGTCGTGCATGAATTGAATCTGCCCCAGGCGTATCAACCAGAGTGACGCCTTGTCTTGTTAGTTCACAATCATAATAGACCGTTATTTCCTCCACGTAACAAGATAGTGTCTCATCAGTTACATAAGGTTCGAACGTTTGTAAACTTGATGTTAATGTTTCACCTAAATATTGTTCTGACTGTTGCTTCCCTGTAAAGAATGCTTCTACAAATGACCAATCTGTCTTAGAAAGCATGGCCTGTAAGTCCTGTTGTTGTTTATCAATAAATGAATATAACTGCTCGATCGTATTAAACTGTTTATCAGTTACAGGTTCTAGCACTTTTGAAACTTGATGTAATAAAGTATTTTCTGTCTTGAATTGTACGGTGACCTCACCATGTTCCCTAGGACGATTAGGCGGTGCAATCTTATTGATGGCTGCTGTGGTTGGATTTGGTGAAACTGGCAGTATTGCCTGGCCTACCCAAGCATTAGCAAATGATGATTTACCAGCACTAAAGGCACCGAACAAAGCAACAGTATACTGCTGTTGATCTAATTGAGTAAGGCTTTTCTGAATTGAACTATAAAATTCTGTTAACAAAGGCATCGTTTCTAAATATGATAATATGTTTTGGGCTTGAGTTTGGACTTCTTCTACTACTAAAGTCGATTGATTATAAGATGGTTCAGAATCAGAACTTGTTATAGAATCTGTTATTGAATCAGATATAATATCATCAATTAATACCTTAGTTTGCTCAGCTTCTTTATGATTGATCGCATCTTTTAGAAGACTATGATCACTGGTGGTCATCCAAGTCTCACGTTTAAGATAATCAATAAATTGTTTCTTTTCTAATGTTTCCTGATTTGATTCCCTAGCATTTTCCAAGTGTTCTTCAATGTCTTTAAGTTGCTCAGTTAATTGTTCCTGTTGATCCTCAGTTGCATTTGCTATTTCTGTGAACAATTGTTCTAATAAAGGGGTTACATCTTCTTTAATAGATTGATTGAGCTTTGTTTGCAGATTTTCTGTGTAATTAAGTACATAATGACCCGTAATTTCTGCAGATGAATTGTGAGTTTCTAATAAAATAGCCTCGTTTATTTGAAAATCATACTGTTGAAGTCTCTGTTTTAATTGACTATTACTTAAAGATTGCTGGTTATATGTTTCAAGTAAAGTGTTACGAACATGCCAGCTTATTTCAGTCGTAACTTTTTCTTGTAATTGGTTAATAAACTGATCTCGACGTCTTTCCTTTTCTTCGTCAGTTTTCTTTTTAGAAAACAAGCCACCTACTTTAAATTTAGGCTGTAATGATTCAAGATAAGCCTTTGCAAGTTCTCGTGTATCTGCTGTCATGACGTAAGCTTCATTAACTATTTTTCCAATCGTTTGTTTATACTGTGTGATAAATTGTCGTTGATCTAGATTTAATAAGCTAAGTTGCTCTTTTAGTTCATCATATTGTCTTTGATAGGTTTGTTCATCGGCAGCATTCAACGTTTGGTTTGCCTCATCATAATATCGGTTCGCTAACTGATCAATTACCGTCTCAACTTCTACTTTTAGGCGTAATTCAAGCTGATCCTGTATTGTATCAGTCACACGATCGATATAAGACTTAAGTTCATCCAATTGGTTATGTTCATGGTCAAGATCAATTAAAGATGTTGTGAAAATCGCATCTGGATTAAGTCCCCAAAGTTCGCAACTTTCTCGTAAAGCGTTCAAATAGTCAGACATTGTCATTTCTTTAGCATCATGCTTATCGACTTGGTTCACGACAATAATATATGGCACTGATTTTTTCTCTAATTCATATAAAAACTGAAAATTAATCTCTGACTGTACGTGATTATAATCGACAACATATACGAAATAATCAATTAAATGCACACGAGATAGAGTTCTAGCAAATTCTTGATCGTCTGCAGAATCAATACCTGGAGTGTCCATTAATGTTGTTCCTTTAAGAGATGGTAAGTCTGTTTCAATCGTTAAAGACTGAACTTCTTCACCATTTTTTGAAAGACGATGTACTTCTTCCATATCAATAGATGATGACGTAGCATATCGTTCCTGATTTAAGTGATAAGTCACATGTTCATCTCCGTGCTTAATTTCTACTATATTAGCACTTGTTGGAATCGGACTTGATGGTAATATGGATTGATCTAATATATGATTAATCATGGATGACTTCCCTGCTGAAAAATGTCCAGTAAATCCAATGACTGTTTCAACATTTAACCACTTTTGATATAAATCTATTATTTTTTGTTGCTCTTTTTTCTCATCATTTCGTTTAGCCACTTCAAATAACGTATCTAGATTTAATGCCATCTGTGTTTCTGTTGTCATTCTGTAACTCCCCATCTTCCCTTATACGATTCTATTGAAATGTCTCATCAAAAACAGCTCGATTTTTACCTGAAGCTTTAGCTTGTTGCATGCAACGATCCACTCGTCGTAAGAACTCATTATGATCGTCTTTTTCCATTAGCGTCCCAACGCCATAACTTAATGTGACGTTTTCACCTTGCAAAGGTTCAAGCAATTGAACATGTTCGTAGATATAGTTATTCCATCTCTCAATCTCTTGTTCTAGATGAGTACGTTTCTGATCGAATAGAATCACCGTAAACTCATCTCCATTATATCTAAAGCTATAACCTTTCTGAGGTTCAACCCAAAAATCTAATGTAGAGCCGATAACAGCTAGTACTCGATCACCCCACTCATAACCCAAGCGATCGTTTAACATTTGAAAATCGTCAATATTGAATTTAATTAAAGCGATAGGTTTCCTTTGATCCACGAGCTTCATTAGGGTGTTTTGGAACGTGCGGTGATTATAGAGGCCTGAAACATAATCTTTCATCGCCTCTTCCTTGTAATCGATGTGATCAAATGAGCTAGCTTCTTTTCGAATGGTCATTGAACTCGTTAAAATACCAATTAATAATATAAATACTAGATTCATAATAAACGGAATCGTAATAAAATCATTTACTCCATTAATATAGTAACTAATGATACTATAGGTTGCCATAACTAAGACAGTCATTAGCATTGAAATCTTCATACTCCAAACAAGTGTAATATGTAATAACCATATAAAGAATAATGGTAAGAATAATGAATAATGACTTCCTGCCATTAGTAATATAATCGTATAAAATATTAAATCCAAGATTAATCCTATATGAACAATAATCAACTTCAATTTAGAATACGTCGCCAAGGCTTTTAAACTGATATGAACAATCAAAGTATAAAGTGCAGCAATGCCTATACTATACCAAAAAATCTGTTGATCAATTGTGAAAATCTCTTCTCCTTGTTGTAGCATAAAAATTAAGGCTAAACTTACTAGTAATAACCAGCGTGCATATGAAAAAATATTTTCGATGTACTCGTCTTTTTTATTGAACATATCTGTAATCTCCTAATAAATTGAATTCATTCAGTGTAAAAAAAAGAGACTAGATACGACATCCAGTCTCTTTCTAATGTATCTGTTAACCTTGGAAAAATTTCCGATTGATTTCGATGTATTCACGTTCTTCTTGTGGAAGCTCGTCCTCGTGATAAATTGCTTCAACCGGGCATACGGCCTCACATGCTCCGCAATCAATACAAATATCTGGATCTATATAGAACATGTCTTTACCTTCTTCAATACAATCAACTGGACATACATCCACACACTCTGCTGCCTTTTCATCTTTACAAGGTGATGAAATAACAAATGCCAAGATAAATCCTCCTTTAACTGTTGTGTATAAACCCATCATACCATTTATTAACGCTGTTAACTACGTCTGAATAGAAATTTTCCCTTTCATTATAAGGAGTTTTCAAATTTTGTGCAAATTTAAACCTTAACATACATATTATGAACCGATTAGGAGGTTTTAATTAATGCGGGCCAGACAACTTATTCAAGATCAATCTCTTTACACTTATGCGAAGTTTGAGCATGATTTAATGGCATTAAAAGCTGAACACCCCATCTTTTCAATTGATAAAATTGGGACTTCTATTCAGGGGAAAGCAATATATGAAATCGTCATAGGAGATGGAGACAAATCCATCCATTTAAATGGTTCAATGCACGCTCATGAATCGATTACAACCAATGTCTTAATGCGGTTTCTTGCTGATTATATTGATGCCTATGAGAATAATGAGTCGATTAACCATATAGATGCAAGGTCTATGTATAATCAGATTAAGTTTTCCATTGTACCTCTTGTTAATCCTGATGGTGTTGATTTAATTAATCAAGGGTTACCTCAATCAAAATCCCTCAAAAATGACGTATTAGCGATTAATCAACAATCACACCATTTTGCAGGATGGAAAGCCAACATTCGAGGAGTTGACCTTAATAATCAGTTTCCAGCTCATTGGGAAATAGAACAACAACGGAACCCTAAACAACCTTCACCTCGGGATTTTCCAGGCTTTCAACCGCTGACAGAACCTGAAGCGATAGCTATTTATGAGTTGACGAGTAATAAACAATTTGATCGAGTCCTAGCGTTTCACACGCAAGGTGAAGTGATTTACTGGGGATATGAAGGATTAGAACCACCTCAATCTAATCAGATTGCTGACGTTTATGGTGATGTTAGTGGTTATCAACCCATCCGATACGTTGATAGTCATGCTGGATATAAAGATTGGTTTATTCAAACGTATCAAAAACCCGGATTCACAGTAGAACTTGGTAGCGGCGTGAATCCGTTGCCTATAAGTGATTTAAATCAACTCTACCCTCAAGCCTTAAGTATTATTTTAGCCAATATGGAGGTATGAATAAGGGTTCTAACCAATTGGTTAGAACCCTTAATTTTAAACCTCTTGAAAATAATCTTTGTAAAAGCCGCCCATTTTACCACTATCATCAATAACAAAGTAAAATTCTTCTGATTCATTTTTTACGTCATATGTTTTGCCTGATGTTAACACATTTTCTACTGTAAATTTTTCCGCATTTGTGTGAACACATTTAATTTGTTTAATAGGTTCATTTTGCTCCCATGTTTTATGAATCACTGTTATCACTCCTACTTATTAATCGAATAATACTTTATACTTGCCGTAACCTTGTTCATCCAGCTGTTCTTTCGGTATAAATTTAAGCGCAGCAGAATTAATACAATAACGCATACCACCTGCTTCTTGAGGTCCATCGTCAAACACATGACCTAAATGACTATCTGCATGTTGACTGCGCACTTCTATTCGGCGCATCCCTAAAGAAGTATCAAGATCTTCTTCTAACGGTGCGATGGGTTTCGTGAAGCTTGGCCAACCACAGCCCGCATCATACTTATCATTTGATGAAAATAGTGGCTCACCACTCACAATATCAACGTAAATCCCGTCTTCTTCGTGATCCCAGTACTCATTTTGATATGGAGTTTCTGTTGCATCTTCTTGCGTGACTTTATACTGTATATCAGTTAATCGATTTTTTAAATCGTCCATTTCTTGCTGATTTGACCAATGTTCTTTAATAAAACCTTGTCGACCTGATCCTTTTTTATACATTTTATAATGGAAAGGGTGTTTTTTATAATAATCTTGGTGTTCTTCTTCAGCAGGATAAAATGTTTTAGCTTCAAGGATATCGACGACAATTGGATCTTTAAATTTACCACTTTCAACTAAGGCTTGCTTAGATTGTTCAGCTAATTGTTTTTGTTCTTCATCATGATAATAAATAGCTGGCTTGTACGACTCGCCTCGATCATTAAATTGACCACCTGCATCAGTTGGATCGATTTGTTGCCAAAAGATCTCTAATAAATCTTCATAAGGAAACACAGAAGGATTATATTTGATTTGTACAGCTTCTCGGTGTCCAGTGGTCTCTGAACATACTTCTTCATAAGTTGGATTTTTCGTATGTCCCCCTGTATAACCTGATTCAATGGATTCAATTCCTGGACGGCGGTCGAATGGTTCAACCATACACCAAAAGCAACCGCCAGCAAATGTTGCTAGTTTTAAGTTATTAGACAAAATCATCACCTCTTAAATGACAAATCAGATATACAATTTAGGTTCTGGAAGTTGATCGTGACGGCTTTCTTTAGTTTGATTCACTTTGCTTACACCCAAATCATGGTATTTAGTTTTATCTAAATCATGATCATCAATTGCAATCTTTGATTCATCATGTTTTTCATCTTCCATCATTAATTTTATCATATCAACCATAAAAGGTGCATGCTTTAAAAGCGGACCGTATTGTTTCCAAACCGGTATTAATTGTTGTACAAGTGTTAACCCTTTTTGAACCATATGAAGCGTTTCATGCAATGAATGTTCATTTGATTTAGCTTGCATCAGCAAGGGCTTACGATTGTGGGTTGAACCAAACAATTTTTCTAAGAAATTCGGTTTTCTATGATTCACAAAGCCGCTGTGCACAGGATTATGCCAATGATACATGGGTTCCATTCCATCTCACTCCTTTATCAGCTACTATACTTATACGGGATTATGACCCTTATTGTATAGGCTAATGTGTCAAACACCAATCAATAGTCGTTTGTTGGTGTCTTATTAAAGCCTTATTAACTTGTGTGAATGGTTGGCTTCCAAAGAACCCTCGATAAGCTGATAAAGGACTTGGATGCGGCGCATGCACAATCGTGTGGCGCGATTGAATAAGCTGAGCTTTTTGATAAGCTTGCTTCCCCCATAAAATGAAGACAATATGGGAATGACTTTCACTTAATTGTGTAATGACGTCGTCTGTGAAAGAATGCCAACCTAAACGACGGTGGCTATTTGCTTCACCTTGTTTGACTGTTAGAGATGTATTTAACATTAGTACACCCTCTTCAGCCCATTGCGCTAAATCACCATGTGGTAGCTCACAACCTAAATCATTCCACAACTCTTTATTAATATTTCGAAGCGATGGTGGAAAAGCTTGCCCTTTAGGAACAGAGAAGCTAAGTCCATTCGCTTGATTCGGTTGGTGGTAAGGATCTTGCCCTAACAAGACCACTTTTACATTGGCAAAGGGTGTTAATTCAAAAGCACGAAACAGTTGATGATATGAAGGATAAATAACGTTCTCAGTATAGGCTTGTTCTACCGTTTCTAATAAATGTTGAAAATACGCTTGATTTAATTCTGGTTTTAAATTTTGCTCCCAATCTTCAGGTAATATCATTCATTAACCTCCTTTATTTCCCGGGTAAGCGCAAAATACGACTTATACATACAAGATAACTAAGTTTTCTCAATGCTACAACAGCCTATACACAATGGGTAAAAGCTGCATAGGTTAGGAGTGAAACCAATGAAGGAGGCATGCATCATGGGTAAAGGATATGATAATAACGGCTTCACACTAATTGTTGTGCTTTTCATTTTACTAATCATTGTTGGTAGCGCATACGTTTGCTAATGGATTTTAAGATGATAAAGGCTTCACCACAAGTGGTGAAGCCTCTTATCATGTTTCAGTATGTCGCTCGTACTCTTCCCAAAGTTGATCAAAAATTTGGATTGCCTTAGGAAATGGACTATTCATTTCTAGATATTCACTTATCTCATTATAATTTACAGACTGTTTGGGGAATCCATGATCACGAAATATTGCTTCAGCAAGTTGTTTCCGCGCATCATGTTTATTTTGGATTCCTCTATATTGCATAGCAAAATGATAAAATGATCTCAAACATAAACACCTGCTTTTATTCGTTATCTAATTGATCTTGAATAGCGGCTAATTTTTTCAACCTTCGTTTATAAACAATTCCTGATGTCATAATCGCTAACTCATAAAGTAATATCATTGGCGCAGCCACAATGAGTTGTAATATAAAGTCAGGTGGGGATAACATAGTCCCCAATATGACAAGAATTAAATAAGCATACTTTCTTGTCCGTTTCATATAGTCAGGTGTTAATACACCTAGACTCGTTAAGAACATAGCAATGAGTGGTACTTCAAAGAAAAATGCAAACGGTACAGTGATTTGCATAATAAAACGGAAATATTTATTAACCGTAAACATTTCATTCACGACACCGTCACTTAAACCAAGTAAGAAATTCAAAACTAAATCTTTAATAATAAAATAACCAAAACCTAATCCTAAAGCAAATAGGATAAAAATCGCTGGAACATATAATAAGCTAACGCGTGCTTCATGCTTGGTTAGACCAGGTTTTATAAATAACCACAACTGTAAAGCTAAAAACGGTATCGTAATTAGAAAACCAACAATCGTCCCGATAATGACATATACCCAAATTATATCGAATGGACTAAGTACAGTCAGCTGAAAGGGCACATCATTCGCTACATAGTTATAAACCTCTTCACGGAAATAAAAGCCGACACCGAAGGACAGAGCAAATACGATAAAACTCCAGAAAAAACGGCGCCTGAGTTCACCTAAGTGACCTGTCCAATCCATTTCTTGTTGATCTATTTCTTCCTCATGCGTCAAAAGTTTCACCTCTTACTACCAATCTCACCATAACATTTATCATAAAAGAAGATGTAAGGAACTCCTTACACCTTGGTGAAACGATCATTATTGTTTATTAGAATCTGACTGTTGCTCTTTCGTGTTAGAGGAATTCGACGAGTTTGAATCGTCAGACATTAAATCGTTCGTTGCTTTTTTAAATTCCTTTAACGAAGAACCAAATGCTTTACCGATCTCTGGTAACTTCGATGGGCCAAAAACAAGCAATAATACTAATACGATTAAAATTAACCCTGGTAATCCGATGCTACCGATGCCCATAATATCACTCCATTTATAATTTATTGACGATCAGTCGTCTTTTTTGATTCTGAATCATCTTCATCAGTTATGCCACGTGTAGAATTTTTAAATTCTCTTAATGATTGGCCAAGTGATTGACCTAATTCAGGTAATTTCTTCGGTCCAAATATAATGAGAAGGATAATTAAAATTAAAATTAATCCCGGTACACCGACTGTCATACATACACCTACCTGTCCCATACTATTACTAACTACATTGTCGCTTATTTCAACTCATTTTGCAAACATATCGAGAGGACTGTTACAAAATGTTCACTTATTGTCGCTTATAAACAGAAAAAGTATGTGCATGTTGGTTCTTTTCGTCCGTCTCCCCTTCTGTTCTTTCAACTAATGCCCACTTGGACCAATCAACTTCCGGAAAATAAGTATCACCTTCAAAAGTCGAATGGATATGAGTTATATACATGTAATCGGCAAATGATAATGCTTCAGCAAAAAGGGCTGCTCCACCAATAATAAATACATGTTCATTGGATAAAACAACATCTTGTAACTCTTCCATACTATGAATAACTGTACATCCTTCTGGGTTGAAATCCTTTTGCCTTGTTAATATGATGTTATGACGTTTAGGAAGTGGTCTCCCGATCGATTCGAACGTTTTTCTTCCCATAACAATTGTCGACTGTGAGGTAACCGATTTAAAATATTTCAAATCATTCGGTAAGTGCCAGGGCATCCCTTGATCCAAACCAATCACATGATTTTCGTCCATCGCTACGATCATTGAATATGTCATGAATAACCTCCTTATACAGCAACTGGTGCCTTAATACTTGGATGTGGATCATATCCTGTAATTGATAAATCATCTAGTTTAATGTCAAAAATTGATTGTTTTTCTTGGTTAATTTTTAATGTTGGTAATGGCATCATCTCACGCTCTAATTGTGTCTTTACTTGTGAAAAATGATTATGATAAATATGAGCATCACCAAATGTGTGAATGAACTCACCAACCTCAAGCCCACATTCATGCGCCACAAGATGTGTTAGTAAAGCATAACTTGCTATATTAAATGGTACACCAAGAAAAATATCACCACTCCGTTGATAAAGTTGACAAGATAGCCGTCCATCTTCTACGTAAAATTGAAATAATGTGTGACATGGTGGTAAAGCCATTGATGGAATATCTTCAGGGTTCCAAGCAGATACAATCAATCGTCTAGAGTTAGGATTCGTTTTAATATCATGAACGACCTGCTTTAATTGATCAATCGTCTCCCCTTGAGAACTTTGCCAGTTTCTCCACTGCTTACCATAAACTTCACCTAAGTGTCCAAACCGTTCAGCAAAGTCATCGTCTTCTAATATGTATTGTTTAAACAGTTGCATTTGTTCTTGGTAGATTTTATTAAATGCCTCATCTTGTTGAGCACGCACCCCAAAGTTATCCATATTCGGCCCTGTGTAATCATCACTTTCAACCCAGTTTTTAAAAGCCCATTCATTCCAAATATTATTATTATGCTGAAGCAAATAACGAATGTTTGTGTCCCCTTTAATAAACCACAACAATTCACTGGCAATTAATTTAAATGGAACTTTCTTAGTCGTAAGTAAAGGGAAACCATCTTGAAGATCAAAACGCATTTGATAGCCGAAGATTGAACGTGTTCCGACTCCTGTTCGATCATGACGGTCTTGACCATGATTAAGCGTATAGTCACTCATATTTAAATAGGCTTCTTCATTTTTAATAGTCATTGTTACCCCTCCGTTCATTTCGTTACAAAACTGTAATGTATACCCTTCAATTTCTGACATATAGTCATATTAGAGTACTTGAAAGGTGTGATCATTATGGTGAATGCAACACCTACTAAAAAAATGATATTAGGTGCAATAGCAGGAAATTTAGCTCTAGCGTCTCCGTTTGCTTTTTATTCACCAGTGCATGCTAGCGAAATAGCTTCCGTTCAATCGACGCCTTTGAGTTACGGCGACCATGGTGAAGCGGTTTTAACCTTGCACCGAAAATTAAAAACAATAGAATATTATCCTAAGAAAGAGACCGCTCAATATAATGCTTTAACCGAATATGCTGTGAAGCAGTTCCAAACAGATCACCATTTAGCTGCTAATGGTGAGCTAAATCAAGAAACAGCTAATATGTTAGACCAAGTTTTTCACGATCATTATATCACATCTATCACGGATGTAGCGGAGGAAATTAAATTCGGCGAGCAATCAAAAAGAGTTGAAAAACTGCAAAACTCACTTAAAGCATTACGTCTATATGATGAAAAAGTTGACGGTATTGCTGGGCCTAACACGAAAGAAGCGCTTGAAAAATTTGATCAGTTTAGTGATGACAAGTTAGATTTAAGTCAATTAGAACCCCCAACGATCGTACATCATGAAGAAACACAACAAGTTAGTCATATGTCTCAATCACAATCAAATACAAAACAAAAATCCGAAACTGTTCAAAAACAATCAAACCGATCCGTTATTTCAACAGCACGTTCACTAGTAGGAACGCCATACAGTTGGGGCGGAACAACAAGAAGCGGATTTGATTGTAGTGGCTTTTTACAATATGTATATAGCCAGCAAGGAAGTTATTTACCACGTACGGTTAGCGATATCTGGAATGCTACCTCCCCTACTTCAAAGCCAAGCGTCGGTAATTTAGTGTTTTTTGAAACCTATCAACCAGGGCCATCGCATGCCGGCATTTATATCGGAAATAATCAATTTATCCATGCTGGAACATCATCAGGTGTAACCATTAGTAATTTATCTGATAGTTACTGGAACCAACGATATTTAGGTGCAAGGATTGTTCATTGATCCGAAAATAAATCGATTTGTTTCGCGTTTAATCCGGTATAATTTATACCTAGCAAATGCTGAAAACGTTTTGCATTGGCATAAGCATGATGTCCCGAATTGTTATTAAACAAAATGGTTAATTGCTCTACTTGTTGAGATAAATTCTGCACACGATCACGCCATGATTTCAATTCTTCATCATTATAATTGTATAAAAATCGGACTTCTCGCCAGTTTTCTTGGCCACTTTGGTTCCAACCATAGACATTACGACCATGAAACCGTATTAAGGATTGTTTTTCATGAGTAATTTCTGGGACAACTGGAATCGAAGACTGACCAGCTTGAGGTTCATCACAAATAGTATGGATCCATTCATCTTCCCTTAAGAAGTTGATTGTGTCTGCTATTATTTGTTCTTGATACCATGACCGATTGCGAAATTCAATCGCAATTGGATAGCATTGAAATTGTTCGCGAATGAATTTCAACCGTTGAATATGCTTTCGACGGACATCAAACCATGGCGGAAATTGAAATAATATTGCATTTAATTTACCTGATTCAATTAAAGGGTCGATCTGCTGCTGATATGATTGGAACATCGACTTAATTTCTTTCCGTGTATATGTTTGGCGATCATGACCAGTAAATGCCTGGTATGCTTTAACAACAAATGAAAAATTATTTGGTGTCTGTTGATCCCAACTTCTTATTTGCTCTGGGCTCATGATGCTATAGAAGCAACTATCCAACTCAACAACAGGAAAATGAGCAGCATAAGAAGACAATTTATGTCTAGAACCGATGTCTTGTTCATGTATATCAGGATGGTCTCCCCAACCAGTTAAGCCAATATTGATTGTCACACGATCACTCCTAAATTTTAGATACACTTAACTCTTGACTTTGTATTTTATATCGGATATACTGAAAGTGCAATTGAGACGTGAAGTATCATAAAGAAAGTCGGGTAACTTCTATAGAAGTGAGAGATGCATTTGTGATCCTTCATTTCTATGGGAGTTACCCTTTTTTGGATACGGAACGTCAATTGTGAATAATCCATTCATAAAATTATCTATGAATGGCAAGTTTTTAGGAGGCTTTTTAAAATGCAAAACGGTACAGTAAAATGGTTTAACGCAGAGAAAGGATATGGCTTTATCCAAGTAGAAGGTGGAGACGATGTATTCGTACACTACTCTGCAATTAACGAAGATGGTTTCAAAACATTAGACGAAGGTCAAGACGTTGAATTCGAAATTGTTGAAGGCGACCGTGGCCCACAGGCTTCTAACGTTAATAAAAAATAATTAAGAATCATCATATACAAACGGCAATCATTCATTGAATGATTGCCGTTTTTTGTATATTAAGGTTGATTTCCTGTTTTTATTTGATTGCTGTCATTCGTGATCCAATCACTAAAGCTGCCAACATACAACAGCACATTGGAAAAACCAGCTTGCCAAAGTGCTATCACATTAGGTGCTGCTGTAACCCCAGAACCACAATAAACGACAATTTGAGAATACTCATTGAGCACTTCAAAATGTTTTTGTAGTTGCTCGTTATGTTTAAAAAATCCATTTTCAAATAATGCTGTCCAATCATAATTCAAAGCTGTCGGTATATGACCTGCTTTTTTATCAATTGGTTCATGCTGTCCCGTATAGCGATCGTGGCTTCTGGAATCAATTAGTGCCACATTTTCTTTTTGAATGTAGTGTTGAACATCGCTTTGAGTTGCTATTAGCGATTGCACTAATCTCCAGCTTTGCTCTTTCTCAATTTTATGATTGATGGGAACTTCATCTGTTGTTGAAAGCCCGGCTTCCTTCCACGCTGAGAGACCACCATCTAATACATAAGCTTCTTCATGACCTATTGCTTTTAATAACCAAACAAAACGAGAGGCAAATGCATGGTTATCATCATAAGCAATCACAATTGATTGATCATTAATTCCTGCTTGTTTTAGAGTATCCAAAAATTGATTAAGATCTGGCAGTGGGTGTCTACCACCTGTTTCTTTGATTTCACCACTCAAATCCTTCTCCAAGTCCATATATACTGCACCTGGTATATGTTCATGTGCGTAAGATACCTTCCCTTTTTCAGGATCTTGTAAATCGAAACGACAGTCAACAAAGATTAGATCTTGCCTTAAGTTCCATTCATATGCGGACTGAACTGATATAATCAATTGAACCCCTCCCTTTTATTTCTCATCATACAGACTTAACGCTTGATTTTCTAACGGAATTCTTTTTGTCATTAGCGCAACATGTAATAAAGGAAATATAAAGGCAGTCAGATAAGCATGAAACATCAATGACAAGCAAATGAATTCAAAAAATACGATCCAATAATTAGGATGCTTTACCCAACGAAATAAACCATTTGTAACACGTTCATCGTTTGTAGGGTTGATAATAACTTTTGTATTCCATAATCGACCCAAAGTTTTAATGACATAAACACGGCATAATTGTAAAACTATAAATATGACGAACAATAGCCAAGGAATTGATTGCTGCCACTGATGTGAGATATAACTTTCAACAATTAAACTAAATAGAAATAACGAATGGACAAGCACAATCCAATGGTAATAAGGGTCATTGATCATAATTCCGCCACGTTTCAACTGATAAGCCTCATTTTTGCGGGCCAATCCTAATTCATATAATCTTAGCGCTATTAAATAAATGAATATGACCACATAAAACAATTATATGACCTCCAACAGTAATATTTCTGAAGAAAATCCTGGTCCTAGAGCAGTTAAGAGCCCCTTATCACCTTGTTTTAACTCCTGATTGATATAGCTTTGTAATACAAATAATACTGTAGGCGATGACATATTACCAAACTGTCTTAAGACGGATTTTGCTGTATCTAGTTTAAGTAAATCAGGTATTATGTCTTCTAATTGTTCAATGATTTTCTTGCCACCTGGATGCGCAACAACAAAATTCAAATCATTCTGGGTTAAATTGTTTCGTTCTAGAAATTCTTGTACCTGAGGTGCCCAAAAAGAATTCACCAATCTCGGGATCTTTTGACTAAACACCACATGAAATCCATCATCCTTAACGTCCCAACCCATCACATCAAGAGAGTCTGGTAATAGCTTTGAGTCAGTCGTGTTGATTTGAACAGTACAGCCTTCAGATTGTTTTACAAGATCATGATTAGCACCTAATAATAATACAGCTGCTGCCCCGTCACTAAAGATTGCGGCACCGACAATATCTTTTTTCGTTAAATCTCGCGGGTGAAAGGCAGTGGATGCTAACTCACAACACACTAATAATAACGATTCATCTGGATGAGCTTTTAGATAATCATAAGCTCTTGCTAAACCAATAGCCCCTCCCGCACAACCTAATCCAAACATAGGCATGCGCTTTATCGACGATGAAAGTTGTAATTCATTAATGAGATGAGCATCAAATGAAGGCGTTAATATTCCCGTGCTAGTCACACTAATGATGGCGTCAATTTCTAAAGATTGATCATAGTTACCAAGGCAATTCTCAACTGCTTCTTGAGCAAGATTTAAGCCTTCTTCAAACCATAATTGATGGCGATCACTTAATTTATTCTCACTATGAAGCCATTCTCGATCCGCTGCAAAATAACGTGTATCAATCGCTGCTTGATCAAACACAGCTAGATATTTTTGAAGTGATTCATTCGTATATTGTGAGATGAATTGTTTTGCTTCTGATTGACTAAACCGGTGACGCGGGACACTTGTACCAATTGATGAAATTATAGCCATATGTGTAACCACCTTTTTATTCTTATAATCCCCTTTATTCGCTCCTTCTAATCATCTCAAATTATGAAAAACCATCTAGCGCTTGCACTAGATGGTCAATGTTCATCAATATTTTTTACCGAAGAATTGATAATAGTCTGCTTTAATAAAACCGTTGAATAGCTTTCGCTTTTTCGATGCCTGAACACCATAATGCTTTTCAAATTGCTCATGTGAAGTTAACATGTACACACTCCATTTAGGGAAATCCTTCATAATACCGCCTAAAGCACGGTATAATGATTCTACTTCATCACGATCACTAAGACGTTCACCATAAGGTGGATTCCCAATCACATAACCTACATCAGATTTGGGACGAAGATCTTTAACATTCATTTGCTTCCATTCAATTAGATCAGCTAACCCTGCTTCAAGTGCATTATTAGTCGCTATTTCAATCGCATTGTGATCGATATCTGAACCAGTTATGGATAATGGTTGATCATAATTGGCTATGTCCTCTGCTTCTTCTAAAGCTTCATCCCAAATGGATTGTGGTAGAAAGTCCCATTCTTGTGCGGAAAAATCACGATTAAATCCCGGTGCAATATTCTGACCAATTAATGCGGCTTCAATTGGTATAGTACCAGAGCCTGTGAAGGGATCGACCAATGTCTTATCAGGTGTCCAATTCGTTAACTTAACTAATGCAGCGGCTAGGGTTTCTTTAAGTGGTGCGTCCACTTGATCGATTCGATAGCCACGTTTGTGTAAACCAGCCCCTGTTGTATCAAGTGAAAGTGTGACGCGATCTTTAAGTATAGCGACTTCCACTTTATAACGTACGCCTGATTCTTCTAAACGTGAATGAATATGATATTGCTCTTGCAAACGAGAAACAATCGCTTTCTTTACGATCGATTGACAATCTGGCACCGAATAGAGTTTAGATTTATGTGATTTACCGACAACATGAATAAAAGCATCTTCAGGTAACCAATCTTCCCATGGGCAAGCTTTTGTTTGTTCGAATAATTCATCGAAGCTATAGGCATCGAACTCATCGACTAGAACTTTGACGCGATCAGCCGTTCTTAACCAAAGATTGGTACGTGCGATTCCTGCAAAGTCTGATTTAAAAATAACTTTCCCATTTTCAGTTTTTAAGTCATGATAGCCTAAGTCTTGTAGTTCTTGCTTAACAAGACCTTCTAAGCCCATAGCTGCTGTTGCTATTAAAGTGAGTTGATTTGACACGAGAGTCATTCCTTTCGCAAATCTGAAATCATCTATCTATAGTATGTATGAAATAATTTATTCAATATGAAATAAAGGCATAAATAAGGTGACCGATCAATGTTTGGTAAGCCATGTTCTGTCTCTTAGTACTGCTAACGGTGGTCAATCTCGTACGCCGAGTGTAATCATCTATCTACAAGCCATAAATGCTTGTCTTCTTGCTAAGTTGAATTCCTTGCAAGAAGTGCCCCTACCATTGTTTGGGTTGCTCACTCGCGGGGTTTACCGCGTTCCACCTCGATTGTTTCCAATCAAGCTCGTCTCTGTGGCACTTTAAAGGTATTGTAGCCCTATCGAAAAGACGTAGGCTACAGCCTTGCCGTTAGCTACCTTTAAGGTAACTACCTTGACTTATGGTTTCGTCAAGCACGAACACTACTAGCATCTCAGCTAGTGTGAGCATGGACTTTCCTCTCAAGCTGTACTTGAGCAATTACATTAACATTGATCTTCCTTATTTATGCCTGAACAACGTATTTTAACACATCATATTAAATAATTCGACTGTAAATATTAACAAAATGACTCTTACTCACTTCGCCCGCCACGACTAAATACAGCTTTTTCTAAATTCGATAACCTTTGTAGAACATCAGCATTGACTTGAGAACGACTTTGGTTTGTTGTTTCAAATTGTGGTGAACCACTTGAAGCATTCGTGATCCGTTCCATCTCTTCTTTTAATCGGCTGATCTCTTTTTCGAAGTAATCGTAATCCTTAATGACAACATCTAAAAACTCGTCCACTTCATCCTGATTGTATCCGCGCATCGATGTTTTGAATTCCTTATCTAAAATGTCTTGATTAGTAAGCTGTGGTTTATACATAAATAAATACCCTCCTACGATTAATCATATTCTAATAGTCCAGATTCTTGCATATCACGAGCTATTTCTTCTAAATCAAACGCATTGATCTGGAACATCTCATAATCTTTTTGTTCTTGATACTGTAATACAAGTTGATGAAAATATTTAGGCGAGCCACCATATTCATCCTCATAGACAATCAAACAACCATCCGTCTTGTTAAGCAGCCATTTGTCTCGGGTTTGGTATTGTGAAGGCCCTTCATAAGATTTTTGGCTTAATGGTTGTGAAAAGTCAGCTTTTAAGAGCATTGTTTGATATTTCTGCTGTTTTTCTTCGTTCCATACCTGATCTTGGTTCTGAAATGGCGGAATCACCGCTATTTTTAGGTCGTAGTCATTTTTTAATTGCTCGACAACATCAAATGCCCACATTTCTACCCCTGGTTGACCAGAGATCACAATCCATTCCAACTCTTGTTCAACAAGAGGCACTAGTTGACGTTTAATCGCCTCTTGAATGACGGTTATTTTTTGGTCTTGTTCATTAAATATATTCAGTTCATGTGGTTTATATCCTATAATTGCAATTGATTTCATAATACTAGTATATCAAAAAAAGAGCTAGTGTTAACTAGCTCTCTGAAAAAACATTAAAGTTATATTAATTTTGGCCAGATTCTAAATCCTCTGGTGTAAAAGAGAAAGGTAACAATTCTTGAACTGTCGTTTCTTTCACTTCTAGATTCTTGTTCGTAATATAAACAGGCATTGACGGTTCAAAGAATTCACTCATCACCTGTCGACAAGCGCCACAAGGTGGTACTGGGCGATCTGTATTAGCCATAACAGCTAAAGCTTCAAAGTCACGAACGCCTTGAGATACTGCTTTAAAAATAGCTACGCGCTCACCACAACATGTTAATGGATAGGAAGCGTTTTCAATGTTACAGCCTTGAAAAACTTCGCCATCCTTTGTTAACAATGCTGCACCCACAGGGAATTTAGAATATGGCACATAAGCTTGCGATAACATTTCTTGCGCTGCATTTACTAGTTGCTCTTTCTCCATCTCGACCTCTCCTCTTTATTCATCTATATCTTCAATTTTAGGAAAACGATTTAGGAATGATCTGTTATACTAACGTCATTTAAAACGAGATCTAAATTATACATAACCGATTGATACAATTCCATAAATCGTTTCTTCCGTACATCATGAAAATAGCTATGCAAAATCATAATCTCTAAGTTATCTTTTGTATTTTTAATCTGATTAGGAAATAACGGAATTTGATGAACAATCGCGTTTGCATCCTCTTCCCACTTCTCAATCTTTTCAAATTGATTAAGCGATTCATTTTTAACTTGGTAAAACTCATCGTATATTTTGCGATTAAATTTATAACCGTTTTCATATCGATCAAAGCAATTTTCTAAGAGCTGATGCCTTAGTTCTTTCGTTAAGTCGATAAAAGCCTGCATAACATCCACCTTTCTACATCTAATGTATCATGAAATATAACTGAATTCTATTATTTAGTGCCCTTTTTCTGAATTTTATCTTCTATTTGATCTGTTAATTGATCTAATGCTTGTTCTAATTCATCTAATGATAATAATAGTTCACCTTTATCAACATAGGGATTCGTAATCATCTGTTCCACACCATTTCCCCCTTTCTTCTTTATCATGGTATTCATGATGACAGAGGGAAAACCCTTGCTTAGTGACGATAATCGAACCAAATAGACAAAACTAGAAGTAAAGTGGTTTTAATTGACAAGATGCTTCTTTTGAGGTTCTGAGATATTCGCCACTTGAGCCAATAGTTGTCTTTTATGCACAAACTGTTTATAGAAAGGTTTTGGATCAACTTTCTTTTCTTCTTTCCACCATTTACGTTTAATTCTCGTATCCTTCACCCAATCACTCATGTTATATGTTATAGAATGATCAATTCGGGTATAACACTCACGTAGTGGTTCACTTACTGTTTCTATATTGGATAATGTAAATTGTTCATAAGCCTTACGACTGCCTATAATGTCAACTTGGTCAGAAAAATCATAAAACAATGGATATAGATAAGGATAAAATAAGATATTCGCTACTTGTTTTCCGAATCGAATGCGATTTGTTACATTTTGAAATGGTGGGACATTAAGCCCATATACTTTTCCCTGCATAGTAGGGATTAAGATTGAATTAAGATGTAAGATTGACTGTATATAATAAGGTAACTGTTTAAATACTTTACGCTGATAAGGGTTATTTTTTATAATTGGCTGTTGGATTAATTGTTGCTCATTAATAATTTGAGCTGTTAATAGTCTTTCAGTATCTTTAGTTTGGTAAAAGTGATACCACTCTTGTTCCATAAATGAAGAAACACCAAAGTATTTTAGTAAAAAGAATAGCGGTCTCCCTTGTAGCTTTGACTGTTCGTAAATCAGCAACTGAGGATACGCATCGCGAAAGATAAACCAATTAATACTTTCATAAGTTAAAAATAACGCTTTACGATCTTGTTCCGACAGTAGGGTTTTATAAACTGGTAATGTTAAGTCCGTCATGTTCCAACCAGCATTGCGGGATACAGTAGAAGCTAAAAATGACCATTTTATTTCAGGATGATTCACATAAAACTGCCAATATGCATGGGTTCGAGCTATATTATCGATGTTAAAGTTAGCTGTTTGTTCCTCGAGGTCATAAACGACTAAAGGTCGCATATCATCATTCCTTTATCAGTATTCAACATATTCACAGTATATCCAATTCTTTTTACTTTAAAATTTGGTATAATAAATGCTGAGGAGGAATTAACTTTGCAATATCCTAAAGGCAGTCGTCAGTCATCTCACATTAAACGCAACAGAAAAAACACTCAAAAACATCAAACTAAAGACGCCTATGCTAACCGAGGTATGACCCTCGAAAAAGACATTAATGATACGAATAAATATTATTTAGAGTCCGGAAAAGCAGTCATCCATAAGAAACCAACACCAATCCAAGTTGTGGATGTTGATTATCCTAAACGTAGTGCAGCTGTTATTAAAGAGGCTTATTATCGTAGACCATCAACAACAGACTTCAACGGACTCTACCAAGGACGTCATATTGACTTTGAGGCTAAAGAAACTAAAAACAAACAATCATTACCTTTAAGTAATATCCATAATCACCAAGTTGAACACATGAAACGTATTCATGATCATGGCGGAATTTCATTTTTAATTGTTCGTTTTTCTAATATGAACGAAACGTTTTTATTACCTTTATCTCATTTTTTATCTATTTGGAACGAACAAGAAAATGGCGGTCGAAAATCGATCCCATATCCTTACATCGCTGAACATGGTTTCGTCATCCCATTCCGCTTACAAGCCAAAGTTGATTATTTACAAGTAATTGATGACGTTTATTTTACGGAGGAGAATAATTATGAGTGATCAAGTAAAGAGTCGGAAAGCCAATAAACAAAAGAAAAAACAAAATAAGAAAATCAATTGGAAAAAAGTCTTTTTAACATTATTGATTATTGGACTAGTCATGACATTAGTTGGTGCTGGTGTCGTTTATTCATATATCAGTGATGCACCTGAGCTTAATGAAGAAGAATTACAAGTACCAGCAGGAACATCGATTTTAGATCGTAACGGTGAAGAAATTGCGAACTTAGCAACTGAAAACCGCACCGTTATTGAATATAGTGACCTATCCCCTGTTGTTGAAGATGCAGTCATTGCTACAGAGGATGCTCGCTTCTATGAACATAGTGGTATTGATATTCGTCGAATCGGTGCTGCAGTCATCGCAAATATAAAAGAAGGATTCGGAGCAGAAGGCGCTAGTACGATTACTCAACAAGTAATCAAGAACTTTTTACTGTCGGACAAAAAAGTCCTTGAGCGAAAAGTACAAGAACAATATTTAGCACTCAAATTAGAGCAAGAATATTCTAAAGAACAAATCTTAATGATGTATTTAAATAAAATTTATTATGGTAACGGCATTTATGGCATTCAACAAGCATCTGAATACTATTATGGCAAAGAGGACTTGAATAATTTAACACTTTCTGAAGCGGCCTTATTAGCAGGTTTACCTCAAAGACCTAGTGGTTATAATCCATTAGAGCATCCAGAACGTGCTCAAGACCGCCGCGATACAGTCTTAGACTTAATGGTCCATCATGATAAAATTACTGAACAAGAAGCTGAAGAAGCGAAACAAGTCAATGTATCAGACATGGTTCAAGAGAATAATGAATCAAGTGAAGTAAATTATCCTGCCTTTATTGAAACAGTATATGATGAAGCTGAAAAATTAATAGAACAAGAAGATTTAAATATTCACACAGCTGGTTTAACGATTCACACAACATTAGACCAAGATGCTCAGCAACAATTGAAGGAATTGCTAAGTCATGATAGCTCTGCTTTCCCGAACAATGAATTAGAAGCAGGTGTGACAGCTCTTGATACAAAAACAGGTCAAGTGCTAGCCATTGGTGGCGGCCGTAATCGAACACAACCATTTAACCAAAACTATGCAACGGATATTGGGCGTGGACCAGGTTCGGCAATTAAACCAATCGTCAGTTACGGCCCTGTTATAGAACAAAATCAGTTTTCTACGTATCATCAATATAATAATAGTCGTGAAGAGGACTATCTTCCTTGGGACAGTGAAAAGACTGTTAGTCGAGGATATACAGGTTGGGTTACCATGCGAGAATCCCTATACCGTTCATTAAATGTACCAGCTGTTATTAATGCCCGTGAGCACCTTGATCAAGAAGCTGCAGGGGAATTTGCTCGCAACTTAGGAATTTCATCAATCGAAGGTAACGTGAATGCTGCAATGCCACTCGGTGGTTCCAATGAAGTCCAAACAAATGCTTACGAGATGGCGGGTGCATATGCAGCATTTGGTAATCAAGGTATGTATAATGAACCACATACCATTACGAAGATCGAATTCCCTGATGGCCGAACAATGGAGCCAGATCGTGAAAGCACACCAGTCATGGAAGATTACACGGCTTATATGATCTCTGACATGCTTAAAGACACGATTGAGAATCCTAACGGAACAGCTGCAGATGAACTTAACTTTGGTTCTATACCAGTGGCTGGTAAAACAGGTACAACTGATAAAACTGTTGACTCATGGTTTGTTGGGTATTCAACAAACTATACGATTTCTGTTTGGACCGGTTATGACGAACAAACTACAATTGAAAACACAAATCCACGTTTCAGAATCTTTGAAACGTTGATGACCCAATTATCAGAAGGTGAAGATACAGCAGATTTCTCCAAACCGGATTCAGTTAAAGAAATTGGAGTTGAAGAAGGATCTCGTCCTGCTAAGTTACCAAGTGAATACACACCTGAAAGCGAGATCGTAACTGAACTCTTTGTCGAAGGTAATGAACCATCTGAAACATCTGATCAGTACGAACAAATCGATCCAATTGAATCATTACAAGTTGACTTTAACGCTGAAGAAGAAAACATTGAAGCTTCTTGGTCTCACCCATCAAGTGGTGATGTCCAATTTGATATCAGCATTTCAGCTAACGATCAAGAGGTTGATTCTATTAGCGGTTACGGCGACACAAGTTATACCTTTAATAATATTGAAAAGGGTCAAACGTATACCTTTGAAATTACAGCCTACGATGCAGCAAATACTGAAAATCAAAGCGAACCTGTAACTGGATCAGTCGAGATTCCAGCAGAAGATTCAGATTTCTGGGAAGAGTTCTTGGATGAAAAAGATGATGATGAAAATGAAGAAGATGAAAATAACGACAATAATAGCGAGGACGAAGAAAACACTAATAACGAAGAATCTGATGAAAACGATGAAGAATCAGATAATACCAATGATGGTGACTCCAGTGAAGAGTCAGGTGACGACAATCAAGAAAACGGAGACACTAACGAAACAGACGATTCTAGTAATACAGACGATTCCAACAACACAGATGATTCTAATAACACAGATGATAGCGAAGAGAATTCGACAGAAGATGACAGCAATCAAGATTCCAACTAAATATAATCATAAAAAACAGGATGTCTAAACTTAGACATCCTGTTTTTTCATTCTTTTTTGTCCTTCTCGGCAAACGGATAACAGCGGACACTCTGGACAATGAGGTGTTTTAGCCTGGCAATGATAGCGCCCAAAAAAGATCATGCGATGATGGGTCGCGCTCCATTCCTCTTCAGGTATTTTTCGCATGAGTGTCTTCTCTACTTCTAACACAGAATCTTTCCACCTGCATAGACCTAAGCGTTTAGACACGCGCTCGACATGAGTATCTACAGCAATGGCTGGCATACCAAATGCAACAGACATAACAACGTTGGCTGTTTTGCGTCCTACCCCTGCTAAGTTAATAAGCGACTCATAACTATTTGGTACTTCACCATCATGTTTTTCAATTAAATCAGTACATAGTTTTCGGATATTTTTCGCTTTATTACGATATAAGCCAATTCGTTTAATATCGTGTTGTAATTGTTCAAGTGAGACATTAATATAGTCTTCTGGTGTTTTATACTTAGCGAATAAATCAGGCGTTACTTTATTAACTAAAGCATCAGTTGCTTGAGCTGATAGGACAACAGCTATTAGCAACTCTAACTCATTCTCATGATCTAATTCACAATCAGCATCTGGATACATGTCTTGCAATGTATCTAATACATATCGAATGTCTTTTTTGGTTAACACCAGTTCTCTCCTCCCCTACTCTTCTAACCAATTATAGTAAACAGAAGTATCTCTTTTTTCTTTCGGTGCCTGACGATTTTGTTGCGGTGATTCTTGTTTAGCATCTTGTGCTGACTTAATCCCTTTTTTCTTCCATTCATTTAAAATACGATCAATATAACGAAAGTTCAATTTCCCCATTAAAACAGCTTCTCTTAAAGCGGCTTTAATTAATGCCGGTTTAAATTGATCATCATCTAACCAATGACTTACCGTATCAATTTCAATGGGTGATAATGTACGAGCAAATTCCTGCTCAAATAATTGAAATAGTTTCCCCTCTTCCTCTCTTGATGAGGGTTCTCCTTGTTCATATAAATTGGAAAATAAGGGGGATAATGAATACCATTCTTGTTCTTGGCCGTCCTCATCTTTAACATGTTCAATATTTAAAAGTGATTGATTGCGTAGTTTTTTTAGAACATTAGCTACTTCATTCGCATTAATCGTCATACGCTGGGCGATTTGATCAAATGTAGGCAATAGCGTACCAGTTTGTTGAATATGAATGATTTGCATAATGACAATTACGTCAGTTTCGTTCAATGATAATGATTTGTAATCAACTAGCAACTGAGATGGAATACTAAGTTGATCAGCTAATAATTTCTGATAAGAAAACGGTACTTCCATTTTATCCACTCCCTCCATAACAAGAATAGAAAAGATGACCCACTGAATGAGTCATCTATTTCCTATGGGTATAAACGATTTAATAAACGTGGAAATGGTATTGTTTCACGAATATGTTCTATTCCAGTAATCCAAGCTACCGTTCTTTCTAAGCCTAAGCCGAAACCGGAATGCGGAACAGAACCATATTGACGTAATTGTAAATACCACTGATAAGCTGGTCCTTCTAAATCATGTTCTTTATAACGCTGAGCCATTAATTCATAGTCATCAATACGCTCAGAACCTCCAATAATCTCACCATATCCTTCTGGTGCAATTAAATCAGCACATAATGCATAATCAGGATCTTCAGGATCTGGTTTCATATAAAAGGCTTTGATGTCTAATGGAAAGTGGGTGATAAAGACAGGTTTATCAAATGATTCGGCAATAGCTGTTTCATGTGGTGCACCGAAATCATCCCCATCATCAATATCATCAAATCCTTGATCTTTTAATAGTTGAATTGCATCCGCATACTTGATGCGTGGAAATGGCGCTGTAATCTTTTCAAGTTGTGATTTGTCACGTTCTAAAGTATCTAGTTCAACTTGGCAATTCTTTAAGACGGATTGAACGACAAATGCGACGTACTCTTCTTGCATTTGTAAGCTTTCTTCGTGGTCCATAAATGCCATTTCCGGCTCAATCATCCAGAATTCAATTAAATGACGTCGTGTTTTGGATTTTTCAGCTCGGAATGTCGGACCAAATGAAAAGACACGTCCTAAAGCCATAGCAGCTGCTTCCATATATAACTGGCCACTTTGTGAGAGATAAGCATCTTCATCAAAGTATTTGGTATGGAATAATTCAGTCGTTCCTTCAGCTGATGCCCCTGTTAAAATTGGCGGATCAATTTTAACAAACCCTTCATTATTAAAGAATTCATAAGTTGAGCGAATGATTTCATTACGGACTTTCATGATTGCGTGTTGCTTCTTACTACGCAACCATAAATGACGATGGTCCATTAAGAATTCCGTACCATGTTCTTTCGGTGTAATTGGATAATCAACAGCTTCTTGAATAAGTTCAAGACCCGTCACCTGTAATTCATAACCAAGTGGACTGCGACTATCTTCTACAACTGTACCTGTTACATATAGAGAAGATTCTTGTGATATTTCTTTTGAAAGCTCAAACTCTTCTTCAGATACTGCAGCCTTTGCAACAACACCCTGAATAAATCCTGAGCCATCACGTAGTTGTAAAAATGAGATCTTGCCACTTGAACGTTTATTATGTAGCCACGCTCCAATTGTGACTGTTTCATTTAAGTGCTTGTGTACATTTGCTATAGTTGTTTTCACGTTCGCTGCCTCCTAACTGTACTTCTCAACAAAACGTTTTAAACGTTTCGTTGCTTCTTCTAAATCGTCTAGAGATGTTGCATATGATAATCGTACATTATCTTCAGCCCCGAAACCTGACCCTGGAACAATTGCCAGTTTCTCTTCTTCAAGTAATTGTTTAACCCATTCATCAACAGAATCGAAAGGTGAATCATCTACAATTTGTCGAACATTAGGGAATAAATAGAAAGCTCCATCAGGTTTAACACATGTTAACTTAGGGATGTCCAATAACCAATTATACAATGTCTCAAGCCGTTCTTCAAAGGCTTGGTTCATTTGCTTAACCTCTTCTTCATCGTGAGTATAAGCCGCTATTGCAGCATATTGCGCAATAGAAGTTGGGTTTGAAGTTGCATGTGATGCTAAATTAGACATTGCTTGTATAATTTGCTTATTCCCAGCAGCATAACCTATACGCCATCCTGTCATGGCATGGGACTTACTGACACCATTGATGACAACCGTATGATCTTTCAATTGATCAGACATTTGAGCCATCGATACATGTTCTTTACCACCGTAAATCAGTTTTTCATAAATTTCATCAGATACAATTAAAAGATTATGCTTTAAAGCAACTTCACCTAACGCTTTTAATTCATCTTCAGAATAAAGCACACCAGTCGGATTACTAGGTGAGTTAATGATCACAGCTTTGGTATATTCTGTGACAGCCTCTTCTAATTGTTCAGGGGTCATTTTAAATTGATTAGATTCCTTCGTTGCTACAAATACAGGCTGACCCTCTGCCAATTTAATTTGTTCTGGATAACTCACCCAATAAGGACTTGGTACTACCACTTCGTCACCACGATTTAATAATACTTGAAATAAAGCATATAAAGCGTGCTTAGCACCAGTTGTAACAATAACTTGATCTAAGTCATATGATAAGTTTTGGTCACGTTTAAACTTATCACTGATTGCCTGTTTTAGTTCTGGTAAACCACCAGCTGGTGTATAATTTGTCTTTCCTTCATCCATTGCTTGCTTAGCAGCATCTAGAATATATGATGGTGTATTAAAATCAGGTTCACCTGCTCCTAATCCTACGACATCATGACCTTCTGCTTTTAGTGCTTTAGCTTTGGATGTAATCGCCAAAGTACTAGATGGTGTTAATGATTGAACTCGATCGGCTAATTCCATATGTATCGCTCCTATCTTAGTTTTGACTAAAAGATATTGAATCGTACACGTCTCCTTCTTCAAACGTATAAGTTCTGAAGACCATACTGTCATTTTCCTCATAAATAAATTCCCAAATATAACGGTCGTTCATCATGCCAGGGGTGATACTTAACAATTCACAATTAGTGCAAGATTGTTGCCATTTATTGCGGATTTCTTCTTTTGCCATCACATCATTAGCTGAAATCCAAGAAATATCATTAGGATCAAGTGAATCTCTTTGTGGTACAAAAACATATAATGATTCTTCTTCAGATTGACCTAACACTACCGTATAGGTTTCATCTCCGCGATAAACGTAATCCGTTTCTACTTGCTCGATTGGGGCAGTCTCTAACGCGATGTCTATATAAGTTTGTTGTTGCTCTCCTTGCCCACCTTGAATATCATAATATAAAAAAGATGAAACGACAATAAACACTATTAATACAGTCATTATGATGGATAAAGAGAGCAATACCCATTTCTGTTGGAACCATTCTTTTAATGACACATTCTCAGCTCCTACATACAATTCATCCCATACATGCTTTATATTATAACAAGTTTTCACCTGCATGAGGGAACCATATACAAAAAAATTATATATCATTTTTGTTGTAACTTATCTAATTTCACCGAAAAATCTCGATCTTCATTTAATACATGGATTGCTAATTCATCTGATAAAAGATACGTATCAACCCAAAGCTCTTGAAGATGTTGATAAATAGATGAATTGGGTTGAATATCATTGTTTTCATTAATAATAGCAACCTCAGGTTCAATTTTATATAACGTCTTCAAATCAACATCTTCTTTTTCCAAATATGAAGGGAAATAAGCCACGTCTGCATGTGTAATGTCGTAATCGTCTGATGACTCATACCAATACATAGAAGTAGCACCATTTGAAATAAACACATTTCCTTGATCATGTTCCAACGTTCGATATTGTATATATAAACGTCGACTTAAAGTGAAAGTTGATTCTTGTTGCAATGTAATGTCGTCTACATTTTCATTTTCATCTAAACACTCATCATCAAAAGTCGGAACCATATAAACATATTGCACTTCATATTTATCAATTAACTGGGTTAAATTATTACAACTGTTCGCTTCTGAAGAGGTCATCACAATACTCTTGATCGTATCATGATTTGTTAGCTCAATTGATTCATTTAACTCTTCAAATTCTTGAGGATTCCCTGTATTAATTAAAGCTAATGTATCTTCTGTTTGTAACAACACAGTATCGCCAGCCCCAGTTGAAGTAAACACCCACTCACTCTTTTCACTGTCAGACACACCTGTTGGTAGCATAAGCAACATAGCCATAATTATCGAAGTCATTTTCATTCATGATCAACACCTAACCGTTATATAATCTAACGCTTAGGTTGTTACAAAGTGTTAACGTTTATGTTAGCCATATTTTTGCATCATTAATCACTTGTTCAGGCGTTGCATGAATCGACTCGACATGTGGTAATCCATTTAAAAATGTTTGACCATAACGTTTTGTATAAATTCGTTGATCAAGCACGAGAAATACTCCTCGATCTTGTTCACTTCTAATCATACGTCCAAAAGCTTGACGAAAACGTTGTACCGCAATAGGCAATGCTAATTGATAAAACGTGTTTGTATTTTGATCGGGAAGAGATTTTCGTTTAGCTTGCATAATCGGGCTAGACGGTGTCTCAAATGGAAGTCTAACCATACAAACTGTCTTACAAGATTGATCATTAACATCGAACCCTTCCCAAAACGAATGAGTACCAAGTAATATGATATGATCTGTTGTTTCAAACATTTTCTTTAGCTTTTCTCTACTACCAGTGGTAACACCTTGACCAATTATTGTAACATGCTCTAATGTTTTAGATCGTTTGAGTTGTTTATAAACTAATCGCAACATATCAAATGACGTAAATAAAATCAGCATTTTTTGCTGAATAGCATCCATGTATTGAATGATAAAATCAGATACGCCAGATGTATAAGTTGTTAAATCTGTTTTAGTGACATCTGGTAAATGATTAGGAGTTAGCACTCTTACTTGTTCTTGATAGTCAAATGGTGCACTAAATTCAACACATGCTGTTTGCTCAGGTAAACCAGTTTGTACTAAAAACGGTTTAAAATCATGATTAATCTGTAATGTCGAACTTGTTAATACAACAGGCTGTTTATTGAATAACAACGATTGAAGTGTTTCACTCACTGAAACTGGTTCAATGTGAAGTGTTGCAGCATTCTTAGCTCCATATTGATTGGTTTCAACCCATTTTATATGGCTTTCAGCTCTTTCAAAAAATTGTTTAAGTGTTTGTTTAAACCGTGTGATTTGCTGGATGGCTTCATGTATTAACAGTTGATACCAATCCTTTTGAAGAGCATGTTGATTTGTAAAATCGATAATTTGGCCAAGAATCGCTGATAAATGATGAAACTGTTCTTTAATATCACCTTCAGTTAATAGCATCTCATTTGATTCATCTAAGATCAGCTGAGCTTTTCCAGTATCCGTCAACATGTCATCTTCATGTAAGAAATCAACAGCAAGATAGATTGCTCTAAAGAATGTATCTGCACTCTGTCTTGCTTGTTCGATTAGATCGAAGGGCAAGATTGGTTGTAGATCTTGTAATAAATGAACAATATGAACATAATTTAATTGTCTTGCTAATTGATGGCGTGTTGTATTCTCCAATTGATGAGCCTCATCGATTATGATTGAATCATGATTAGGAATCTGTTGATTTTGGAGCGCATCACGAATTAGAAAAGCATGATTAACTATAATTAAATCAGCCTGTTCACAGTTTCTCAAGGCATCATGGAAATATGAACCTTCTTTTGATGTATGAGGGTTTTCACAGTTAATATAATGCCATATTTGTTGTCCGTTAGTTGGAAGATTTAATTCATCAACATCGCCTGTTTGAGTTTCGGTTAACCATACAATAAGCATCGACGCAGTTAAAACCGCATCATAATTAGAATAATCTTCAAAATGATCCAGGTAGGTTTGAAAACGCTTAATATGAATATAATGTCTCGGGCTTTTTAGCAAAACCGTATTTAAAGGTAAATCAAGTTGTTGAGTCAATAAATTCGCTTCATGGACAACTTGTTGTTGTAATTGGATCGTGCTCGTTGAAATTAACGTTTTATACCCGTTGAGACCATTATAAATACTTGGTAGTAAATAGGACCGAGTTTTTCCTAATCCTGAACCCGCTTCAGCAACCAAATGAGAAGCTTCATGAACATGTGAATAGATGGTTTTAGCCATCTCTCTCTGTTGGTCTCTTAACTCATAGGGTAAGGTTCTTTCTTTAGCTTCTAACCAGTCATTAAAATTCGAGTTTATTATCTTTTTTTCCTGTTTTTGATTATATATAGAATAGTCATTAAAAGAATCAGTTGTGTAATTGTAGCGTCGTTCTTCCAATAAGTTATCAAACCAAGATTCTATCTGACTATGCAATGATGGAATAAAAGGCTTTAGTTGCTGTAAAGTATGATAAGGTAATATTTCTAATTTTTCTCGTATATTTAACCATAGTTGCCCAGTCACGTAGGCATCTGATAAAGCTCGGTGAGGCGAATAATGTTCAATCCCTAAATAATCAACTATTTCCGATAATTTGTAACTTGGAGCTTTTGGAAAACATAACCTTGCCAATTCAACCGTATCAATAGTATGGCAAGTTAATGGCCCCATCCCAACTTGTTCAAATGATTCATTAAGAAAGGCGAAATCGAAAGGAACATGGTGCGCAACAAAATAACCATTTTGTAACATTTTATGCAGTTTTGGAGCTAAATTTTCAAAAGTTGGCGCATCAACTAGATCCTCGTTAGTAATGCCAGTAAGATGTGAAATGAAGGATGGTACATTGTTTTTGGGTTTTACTTTAGACTTAAATTCATCAACAATCTCTTTTCCTTCAAAAATAACAATTCCAATTTCGATAATCTCTGCGCCTTTACTTACAGCATGCCCTGTTGTTTCTAAATCAACAATGATATAACGTTCTACCACATTCGCTCACCTTTCTTTGCCGCTTCAGATCGATCAAGACCAAAAAGAACCCCCTTTTGTTCAATAAGGGAGTTACAATAGAGTCATCGGCGATTCTTTCGTTACAGTTTCCTGAACGGCGTTATTTTCATCCATAAATGCTATTTTAGGATGATGATGGGATAAATCATTTTCTGATAGCGTCACATAAGACATGATAATCACGATATCACCTTGTTGAACGCGTCTAGCAGCTGCCCCATTCAGACAAATGACTCCACTATTTGCTTCTCCTGCAATCACATATGTTTCAAAACGTTCACCATTATTATTGTTAACGATATGTACTTGTTCGTGTGGTAGAATATTGACTTCTTCTAAGATTTTCTTATCAATTGTAATACTTCCCACATAATTTAAATTCGCCTCTGTAACTGTTGCACAATGAATCTTACTATTTAGCATGGTTCGTTGCATTCATTTCGCCTCCATATTTAAACTTCCCATCAGGCCTTAAAATAACATTATCGATCAACCTTGCATCTTGATACTGAACCGCAACCGCTATAATTATATCATGTTCTACTAGAATGTCACTTGATAATCCAGGATAAGTTAAGCAGTCAATATAATCGATTGTACCTTGGATTGCTTGAAGTTCATCATTTACCAAACGCAGAACATCGTCTCGCTTCCAATCTTGATTATTCTTGATTAAAGATTGTCCAGCTTGTAATGCTTGATAAATCATTGGCGCCTCTAACCGTTCATTCTCAGTTAATCGAACATTTCGACTACTTAAAGCTAGTCCATCAGATTCTCTTGTCGTTGGAACTGGAACTAGTTCTGTAGAGAAGTTAAAATCTTCAATCAGTCCATCAACCACAGCAACTTGCTGGGCATCTTTTAGCCCAAAGTAAACACGGTGAGGTGAAATGATATTAAATAATTTCGTTAGGACAACCAATACCCCTTCAAAATGACCAGGTCTTGTCGCACCACAGAGTACATCGCCACGTTTTGCTAAAGTGAGTTGAGTGGATAATTCTTTAGGATACATTTCCTCAACATTCGGATAAAATATATAATCAACTGCTTCAGCTTTTAGTAAACTTTCATCTCGTTCAAAATCTCTAGGATAATGATTTAAATCCGCAGATTGGTTGAACTGTAATGGATTCACAAAGACACTAACGACAACAATATCATTTTGTTCTCTAGCTTCTTGAACCAATGCTAAATGGCCATCGTGTAAATATCCCATTGTTGGCACAAAACCAATCGTCTGACCGTGATAATAACAATCATCTGCTACTTCTCGCATAGTTTGAATGGTCTTGATTGTTTTCATTTATCCCCATACACCCCTTTTAATACCTCATCTTTTATTTGGAAGGTGTGTTGTTCAGTTGGAAAGAACTTATTTTTAACATCTTCAACATAATGACTAATAGCAGTCGTTCCATCTTTGTTAAAATTAGCATAGCTTTGAACGAATTTGGGTAATCGTGATACACCGTATTCTAGTAAGTCATGATAAACAAGCACTTGCCCGTCACACTCAACGCCTGCACCTATTCCTATTGTTGGTATAGACAATTCTTCTGTTAGTTTTGCAGCCAGTCTAGCGGGTACACATTCTAAGACTACAGCAATAGCCCCTGCTTCTTCTAATGCTTTAGCATCTTCAACAATTTGTTTAGCTTCCGCCTCAGTACGTCCTTGCACTCGGTAACCGCCCAAGACGTTAACATTTTGGGGTGTTAAACCAACATGGCCAACAATAGGAATTCCAGCCTTCGTGATTCGTTCAACTGTAGGTGCAACGTCTGCTCCACCTTCAATTTTTAACGCATCAGGTTCAATTGATTGAAATAGCTCTTTAGCGTTCATGATTGCATCCCGTTCTGACACATTAAACGACATAAAAGGCATATCGACTACTGTATAGGTATCAGGAGCCCCTCTTTTTACAGCTTTCCCATGATGAATCATATCCTCAATGGTCACTTTGATCGTAGAAGAATAACCTAATACAACCATACCTAAGGAGTCCCCGACTAAAATAATATCTGAATGAGCTGATTCACACATTTGAGCTGAAGGGAAATCATATGCTGTCACCATTGCAATTGGCTCTTGGTTATTGACTTTATCCATAAACATACTTTTGATCGTCATCAAATCGCCTCCTAATAAGGTTTATGAGCGCCACAGAATTTCTGCTGAATACAATATATGATGCTCACCTAATACGTCTTCAACAATTAAAGCTCCATCATCATTCAAGCTAATTAGCTTCCCAGACCATTCAGTATTCGTTCGAATGCTCAACCATTCACCAATTCTATACCCTAGTTGTTCCCAGTCTTCCTTAATCGACTGAAAACCATGAGCTAGGAAATGATCATATTCCCTTTCAAAACTTGAAGCCAGTTCTCTGAAGAGAGCATTTAAGTCAACAGTTTCATTTAAAAATTGCTTAAGTGAAGTCGCTGTATGTTGAACTGATGGATGAAAGTCTTCACTTGTATGATTAACATTAATCCCTGATCCTAAGATAATATAATCAATTTCATCTTGTTCAGCTTGCATTTCCGTTAAAATACCAGCTAATTTTTGGTTATGAATATATAAATCATTCGGCCATTTAATCTCAACAGGTATGGACCATTTCTTAAGCGCTTTCGCATAAGCTACAGCTGCTACTAGTGTTAATTGTGTTGCAGCTTTAGGTGTCAATTCCGTAGGCCGCAAGATAACACTAAACCATAAACCTAGACCAGCAGGTGAATCCCAATATCGTTTCAAGCGACCTTTACCAGCTGTTTGTTCGCCAGCAATTACTACTGTACCATGTTCACATCCTTCTCGAGCAAGATCATGAGCATGATATTGTGTTGATGTTACGGATGGTAAGTAATTAATCTCATTGCCATACCAAGTCGTATCTAGGCCCCATCTTAACGATACTTCAGACATTTCATTGGGAACACTGACAATTCTGTACCCTCGATTAGTAACAGCTTCAATTTGATAGCCAGCTTTCTTCAGCTCGTTCATATGCTTCCAAATAGCTGAGCGTGATATATTAAGCTGTCTAGACAGCTCTTGACCTGATATATAATCACCTGTTTGATTATAGAGTAGTTCAATTAGTCTTTTTCTTGTTCCTTCCATTGTTTCACCTGTCTCTCAATTGCCTCATATTGATTTGATAGTTCTCCACTCAAAATCATGTCTTCAATTAATTGTAAATAATCACCAATCCACGGACCCTTTCGTTTATCTGGTCGTAAATTCAATAATTGATTGCCCTCTATAACCAGATCCTTTCTCGAGTGAATCGGCAATTGACTGTACATAGAGACTAAATCCTCTAATGTCCATTCATAAAAATCGAATTGTTGAAGTAACTGTATAAATTGTGGAAATCGACTCCGTCCTAATTGATATAATAACTGATTTGTCATACCGTTCATTTGATAGATCTTAAAAGCTTCAATCAGCTCATTTGCTTCTCGCTTCTGCTGATTGGAACAACGGTAAGCTTTCACCCAATCTGATAACGTCCAAGAATCTGATAGTAAAGACGACAAAGCTAATACAACTTCTTGATATTCAATAGAAGATTCGACATGATCACTTAAACGTTGAATAACGTTATGATCTTCTTTTAATAATGGTAACGATTCAAACATATTCGTCTCGAGCACAATCTCTAAACCTTGTTTCACATTTTTACCAGCAAATAATTTAAACCATTCAACTTGAATGCGTTCAGCTGCAATATTTTGAAGTAAATGGTGCTGTGTTTTAATAGCTTGTTTGACTGATTTAGTCACCGTAAAATTTAATTGACTACAAAAACGAACCGCCCGCATCATCCGAAGTGCATCTTCACTAAAGCGCTCCTCTGCATGACCCACTGTATTTATCAATTGATTATGTAAGTCTGCTTGTCCATCGAAAGGATCAATGAGTTGTTCAGATGGATGCATAGCGATCGCATTAATTGTAAAATCTCGACGTGCTAAATCGTCAGTTAAACTTCGAACAAATGTCACGGACTCAGGTCTACGAAAGTCAGAATAATCACTTTCAACCCGATAAGTTGTCACTTCATATCCATCATTTCCATGCAATACTAAAACTGTTCCATGTTCAACCCCTACAGGCACCGTTTTTTTGAATAAGGACATGGTTTCAGTTGGTGTCGCATTCGTGGCAATATCAATATCACCAATCGGTTCATCTAATAAATAGTCGCGGACAGCTCCACCGACAAAATAAGCCTCATAACCGTGCTTTTCAAATGTATCAATAATGGGCTTCGCATTTATAAATGCTTGATTAATCATATCATGTCATTCCTTATTCAAAACGTGATCATAGAGTTCTTCATACTGCTTAACGATATGTTTTGTTTGAAAATGGTTTTCTACTGTTTGTTGGGCATGTATAGATTGTGCTTCCCACAAAGCGTCATTTTGTAGTAATGCTATGGCTTTCGTCGCCACACATTCTAGGTCACCTAATGAACAAAGATAGCCGTTCTTGCCATCTTCTATGACTTCAGGAATTCCACCAATATTCGTTCCAATACAAGGAACACCTTGACTCATAGCTTCAAGCAGCACTAGACCAAAACTTTCTTTTTCAGATAACAGTATCTTCAAATCACTAACTTTAATTAAATCTTGGATATTATCTTGTCGACCGAGAAAAATAACATCTTGATCTAAGTTATAATCAACGACCTTTTGACGAACTCGACTATATTCAGGACCATCACCAACTAATAATAGCTTTGATGGCACTTGTTCTCTTATATAATAATAGGCTTCAATGACTTGCTCTACTCGCTTGACTTTTCGAAAGTTAGAAATATGAATGATGACTTTTTCATGTTCTGGGATATTTAATTCTTCTTTAAGATTGTCACTCGTTTGAGACAAGCGATCTCCTAGGTCTATAAAATTATGAATAACTTGTATATTGGCTTTCGTTTGAAAAGCTTCTTCTGTCTGTTGTTTCAAACTATTAGAAACAGCTGTTACTGCATCAGACTGTTCAATTGCAAAACGAATCATATTTTGCAAGCTATCATCAATTCCTAATACCGTAATATCTGTTCCATGTAAGGTCGTCACAATCTTCACGTCACGCGTCATCATCTGTTTAGCAAATAGTGCACAAATCGCATGAGGTACAGCATAATGAGCATGAATGATATCTAATTCTTCACGATCAGCTACTTCAGCTATTTTGTTGGCCAATGATAGATCATAAGGTGGATGCTTAAACACTGGATAATTAGCTACTTCTACTTCATGAAAATAGATATTTGGATATAACCGTTTCAAGCGAAATGGCATCGTCGTCGATATAAAATGAACTTCATAACCTTGTTCAGCCAAATAAATTCCCAATTCTGTAGCGACAACACCAGAACCACCAATCGTTGGGTAACAGACAATCCCGATACGCCTAGTCATGGTATTCCCCTACCGAATCTTGAAGCGTACGCCAGTCTAACCATCCATTTGATAAGCCTCTAACGATAATCTCAGCTGTTGCTGCATTTGTCGCAACTGGGATTTGATACACATCGCACAAACGTAATAAAGCTGTAACATCGGGTTCATGTGGTTGAGCTGTTAAAGGATCGCGGAAGAAGATAATTAAATCTAAATCGTTGGTTGCAATCTTTGCCCCAATTTGCTGATCGCCACCTAATGGACCTGATTGCAACCTGTATACATCCAACCCAACTTCATCAATAATTCGTTGTCCTGTTGTTCCTGTAGCAAACAACGAATGCTCTTTAAAAATAGGTTCATATGCTGTGACAAAGTTTAATAAGTTTTGTTTTTTCTTATCATGCGCTATTAGAGCGATATTCAATCTTTCTCCCCCACTATTCCATTAGATTTTCCAAGCCATAAATATACTCATCATGCTCAATTACTTGTTCAACTGCAAAATGAACACCACTCATAAACGAATAACGATCAGTAGAAGAATGCGTTACTTTAAGTGTTTGACCAGCTTGACCAAATGTAACTTCTTGTTCAGCTACATATCCTGGTAAGCGAACACTGTGAATCTTAAAGCCATCATAATCAGCACCACGAGCACCTGACATTGTTTCCTTTTCGTCTGGGTGACCTTGTTTTTGTGATTGCCGTGCATCTTCTATCATTTGAGCTGTTTTAACGGCCGTACCAGATGGCGCGTCTAATTTTTGATCATGGTGTTTTTCAATGATTTCGACATTCGGAAAATACTTCGCAGCCATTTGTGAAAATCGCATCATTAATACAGCGCCCATTGCGAAATTAGGCGCAATCACTACGCCTGTCTGATAATCTTGGCTTAACTGTTTAATTTCATTTAATTGCTCAGTGGTAAAACCTGATGTACCTACCACAGGACGCACACGATGTAATAAAGCTAACCGTGTATGTTCATATCCTACTTCTGGATTGGTTAAGTCGATTAACACATCAGCATTCACCTCATCAAATGCTTGATTAGCATCTGTATAAATCGGAGCATCCAAATTAGGCAGTCCGTCAACATCATTAATATTCATGCCGTCATGTTTTCGGTCAAGACAGGCAACTAATTGAAAATGATCTGTTCTTTCTACTAATTTCAATGCTTCACTTCCCATTTTTCCGCGTGGTCCAGCTAACATAAGATTGATCGTGTTAGTCATGATTTATTCTCCTTTTTTGTCCAACGATTTTGGTCACGTGTTTCTATTTTTGACATGCTCTGTTCAAATGCGTCATTTATATCAATGTCTAGAGAATTAGCAAACGTCATGATGACAAAAAGAAGGTCACCCAACTCTTCCTCTAATGCTTTTTCAGCCTCAGGAGATTTTTTTGGTTTTTCTCCATAAACATGATTGACTTCACGTGATAATTCACCGAGTTCCTCTGTCAGTCGTGCCATCATAGCAAGAGGTGAAAAGTAGCCTTCTTCAAATTGGCTAATAAACTTATGTACTCTAGCTTGCATCTCTTGTGTTGTATTAGAATGACTCATTTTTAGCACACACCTTCTTTATAATCTAACATAATGTTAGCTAACAATTCATGTTTTGACAAATGATTTATACCAATTTTCAGACTGAGTACCATTTATACAATTGTTTATTTGTAGAAAATTAACTATAATGAATGCGTGTCAAATTTTAAAAACATAGATGGGGGGGGCATAATAGTGCAAGGAATTAAATTTAAAAATATACTGTTTATCTTAGTTGGTTCGGCGATATTCTCCTTTGGAATCGTTAATTTTAATATGCAAAACAATTTAACGGAGGGTGGATTCACAGGGATCACATTATTATTATATTTTCTATTCTCATGGGATCCAGGAGTCATGAATATTGTATTAAATATCCCCGTATTTCTAATCGGTTTAAGATTGTTAGGACGTCAAACCTTTATTTATACAGTGATTGGAACTTTCGCTGTGTCTATATATTTATGGATCTTTCAAGCTTATCCTGCATTTGCATTACAAGAAGATATGACGTTGGCTGCATTATTTGCTGGTACCTTTATTGGAGTTGGCTTAGGCATCATCTTTCGTTTCGGTGGAACCACTGGTGGAGTCGATATTATTGCTCGATTGGTTAATCGATACATAGGTTGGAGTATGGGACGAACGATGTTTTTATTTGATGCAATTGTTATTATCTCTTCTGTTATTTTTTATTTAGATGAAGTAGAGGGTATGTACACATTAGTGGCAGTATTTGTAGGAGCCAGAATCATCGACTTTATTCAAGAAGGAGCCTATGCTGCACGAGGTGCTACTATTATTACTAATCACAGTGATCAACTTGCACAAGAAATCACAACTAAAATGGACCGCGGTGTCACGTTACTACATGCAACAGGTTATTATTCTAATGAGCAGAGGCTTGTATTATATTGTGTTGTAGGAAGAAATGAAATCGTTAAATTAAAATCCATTGTTCAAGAAATTGACCCTCATGCCTTTGTTTCCATTTCCTCAGTTCATGATGTGCATGGCGAAGGGTTTACATTAGATGAAAACAAAAAACCAATTGATTAAAAAATGGTTCTAAGACGAATGTTGATTTGGCTTTGTATATCCTTATTTTTATGATGTAATAACACTCTTCGTCGCAGGTGATCAAACCGTCAAAAACCATACGCTTGGTGCTTAATCACTTTCGTCTAATTATTAATCTTTTCAATGTAACCATTGTGAAAGTTATAACCAAAGCTGTTCATGATTTCTTTTTGCCAGGGATAATATTAAATCTTTTGAGTTGATGTTTGGCATACAGGACATGGCACGATCTCACGTGGACGTTCGATATAGATGTGATAATAGCCATTCTCTTCTCGTGTCTCAGTGACGTGAAAGCTTTCCAATCCTGGTAAGGTCCTGTTATGATGCATATGCACGCAGCTCCTCTTTGTTTTGTTTTAGTGGTATAAAACTAGGATAACAAATAAGGAGTTTGCGTGTTTTTTTGTTTCATCAAACCGCTAAGTTGGCATCAGGTGAGAAGCGTAGGTGGTGACGCCTGGTCAACTAAGTTCGGTCACGTCCTGTGACCAACGTCGACATTAGGCCACCCGGGCCGTCACGGGAACAGCACGCGTCTCGAGACCCCGCAGGTCATGTTTTTCGGCCGAGGAGGCTCGAGCCGTGCCCCTGCATAGAAAACACTGCAAAAAAACGAACGTAGTGAGATTGAGCAGATGTTGCACTTGTGCCCTATGGGTGCAAGCATCCACCGTAAGCGGATCGCCTGATGCCAACGGTCATCATCCAAAACCTCAATCTGAATCGTGATTCTACCCCAACAAATATTTTAGAGCCAGAAAAATCCTCCGAACGTTAGAGTTTCATTAATCGTTCGGAGGATTTTTATATTCTGCCTTTTGTGTATTGGCACTTCCATATAAATTGAGTTGATTTCTTTTTTGATTTGACTGGTATAACCTTGCGCCAACATAGAATAAAGTCAATAATACAATGCATGTAATAACAACAATCATCTGAATTAATTCTTGCGACGATACCATCAGTGAGCTGAATATAGAATACCAGTTAAACATCATCCATTCATAAATGGCCATAATCTGACGTTCCCCTTTTTATCAGTTAATTTATATTTATGTCAGATTAGGGGTCTGTGTTCTTTTGATACAAAGTAAATATACGAGTGTAATTGATAATATACTTAACCAAAATGTGAAGTATCCAATATGTTGCTCATATTCAGTCAGTGTAGAATACATCGGCATTTGACCATAAACATAATCAATGATGTCATTATGTAACGTCCATATAGCAGCAACAATTAAGTGACGCCATTCTATCTTGTAAAAAGGTGCAAATAATAGCGCTTGAATAGCCATAGCGCCGTGTGAAACGATGAGCATCAAAGACATGATTCCAACTTCTTGACCATTAAAATAGGTTAAAATATTCATGATCACGGCCCATACACCATACTTAAATAACGTGACCATCGCTAAAGCTTCCATATAGCTAAAGTGACGACCAATTAAAAATCCAACTAAAACAATAACGAAAAATAATGAAGCTGTAGGACTATCAGGAACAAAAGGGATAAAGACCGTTGATGTAATCTCTAATTGTGGTTCATACCAAATATAACCATAAATTGTTCCGAAAAAGTTAACGATCAATAAAAATAACAGCAATCTTCGGTCTAAGAGCAAATATTTCATAAATTGACTCCTATCTAAAATAAACTATGAAAAATAAAGAGCTGACTTGTTGTTAAGTCAGCTCTTGTAACATTACGATTCAGAATCACTATTTTCGCCTTCAGTACTTCCATCGCCGCTACCTTCTCCATTGACTTCACCTTCTCCACCTGATGATGGTCGGTTATCAACAATGAAATTCGCAAGCTTTTCAAGTTCTTCATCAGAACCTTCAAATTGATTAGCCGGCATATCTCCTATACCATTACGGGCTATATCTTTAACAGCGTCGACGTTCATTTGTGATTCTAGTAAGGATGGTCCCATTCCGGCATTACCACCCATATTTTCACCGTGACAACTCATACAATTATTAGAGTATGCTTCGTAACCAGGGTGTTCTGTGTCGACTTCATGTTCAGTAGCATTGGCAATTGAATATTGCTCACGCTGCTCCCAGTCAACAGCTGTTACTGATACGTATGTGAGCCAAACAGTTGCAATAACACCCATTAGCATCATGCCATTAGCGATTGGTCGCTGAGACGGGCGTCGGCCAGGACCACGGTCTAAAAATGGCGCTAATAATAGGGCACCAAATGCTAGGCCTGGAATACCAACTGTACCAATTACAACATAATTAGCTGATGCAAATTCAAACTTTAATAATTCATATAAGAATAAGAAATACCAGTCAGGAAGTGGAATATAAGCTGAATTGTTTGGGTCAGCTTGTTGTTCCAAAGGTGATGGTGCAACAGCCACTAGACATAGAAAGCCGATTAAGAAAACCGCACCAACAAGCCATTCTTTTAACAAGAAGTTCGGCCAGAACGCTTCCGTACGACCAGGATATTCAGAATAATCTTTAGGGATCGTATTACGTTGACTTTTGTCTTGGACACGTGAGTCCCCGACAAACTTCATTCCTTTACCTTTATGCACAGTTTTCCCTCCTTTTCAGACGTTTTAGCTTATAATGGACCTGAAATACCTTGACGACGGATCATAATGAAGTGAGCTGCCATCAAGCCAAATAATGCTGCTGGTAAAAAGAATACGTGAATCGCAAAGAATCTTGTTAAGGTTTGAGCCCCAACAATTTCTGGATCACCAGCTAAAAGCGTTTTAATATCTGTACCAATTACTGGTACACTTTCAGCAATTTCAAGACCAACTTGCGTTGCGAAGAATGCTTTATTATCCCATGGTAATAAGTAACCAGTAAAACCTAGCCCAAACATAACAAAGAATAATAGAACACCTACAACCCAATTCAATTCACGTGGCTTTTTATAAGCACCTTGGAAGAAAACACGCAAGGTATGTAAGAAAATCATGACGATTACTACACTCGCGCCCCAGTGGTGCATACCTCTAACAATTTGTCCATGTGCAACTTGTGATTGAAGATACTCAACCGAAGCGAAAGCATTTTCAATATCTGGCACATAATACATCGTTAAGAACATTCCTGACAGCACCTGGATAACCGTAACGAAAAAGGTTAGTCCACCAAAACAATATACGAATGCTGAAAAGTGGTGAGCCGGGTTAACATGCTCAGGAACTTCATGGTCTGCGATATCGCGCCAAATCGGCGTAATATCGAGTCGTTCGTCAACCCAATCATATAATTTTTGAAGCATCTATTACGCCCCTCCTCTCGGTTGAGCCTTACCTAAGTAAAGCTTACCTTCTTCTACGCGATATTCATAAGCTGGTAGTGGTGCAGTCGGCGGAGTATCCGCAATATTAACACCCATTCGATCATAACGACCATTGTGACAAGGACAGAAGAATTCATTATCATAATCTCCGCCTTCCCAATCAACTGTACAACCCAAGTGTGTACAAACAGGTGATAACGCTAATATCTCATCGTTTTCAGTGCGATAAACCCATGCAGTTTGCTCACTCTCAGATTCATACCAACCATCTTCTTGTGGTACTGTAAAAGATTTACGCTGTGGTTGTTGTGTTATTTCACTAACATCCATAACATACTGAAAGTCACTTGAACCTTCTGCTTGCAAAAGTGGGTCTACAGCCATACCAACCATTGGTGAAACCATTGCAGCTCCCATAAAACCACCAACACCAGTTAGCGTGTAGTTTAAGAACTGTCTTCTGGAAACTTGGTTATTTTTCTTTTCGCTCATGTCTTTCCCCCCTATCCAATCTATTCAACGTTCAGGGTATTTTACATATTTATTAGGACAATATCATAATAGCGTATCCCACCATTTCGGTCAATAAAAACTCGTTCAAGAATCGAAAAATGTCACAATTTCTTTACAATATTGTCATAAAGATTTCTATTACCATTGATCTTTGATCAACGTTTTCAATTCATTTGCATGTGATTGAATCATTTGTTGTGTTTCTATTTGGTTCAAGTCATTTTCTGTTGGTGCTGGTAACCAAATGAGTTCACCATTCAATTCACTATAGTGCTTTCTCCATTTATTATCAAAGGTGAATAGCATGACGTGTTTGAATGGTTGTTGTTGGGTTAATTCACCAACATTGGCTTTTAATCGCTCAACTTCTAATTCTAGTGTGTTTTGTTTCATGTAATGATATACAGGTAATAATAACACTCGTCCTTTAAAATGTTTTTCAATCTGAGACATTAGAATATACATAGCCTCAGATTGGAATGTATACTTCTTCAATTCTTCATCGGTTTCATACGAAAAAGGTACAAGCGGTATTATAGCCGTATCAATATAATCTTTTGCCTGGATAAATTGTTGGATATCATTATATGTCCATTTCAAAATTGTCATCCCCTATTCACTCATTTGGTTACGCTGGTTTAATAACCAACTGTAAAAATAAAATGCCTCATCATCACCGTTGTCTAATGACTCATCTATTTTCAATTTTAATTGTGTCATATAGTGTTCATCAGTAACAAATTGTAGAAGTGAATCAACCATTTGATAATCACTTTCTTCTAAATAATAATCATCTGGAAGATATGGATTATTTGATAAGACATCACTATAAGCTGTTGACTGTCTAACATCCGGGAAATTTAACTCGATATAGAGATCTTTTTGATGATTCATCCGAATATCATGAAACGCTTTTTCCACTTCAGATGTAACCACATGCTCTTTATAATACCGAAAAGGCCTCTTGTCTTGTGATTCAACTGATACAACCATGCCCCTAGGACATAGATGTGCCTCATAGACAAAATGAATATGATTTAATAATTCATCACGTTTTAAAATATAATCAAACAACCAAACGATTTCACGTTTAGGTAACTCATACTGATTTAGAAACCAATTTAGAAAAACTTTTTTTTGAATTGGTGAGACATGCATTCAAACACCTCATTCATCTCGGATTCGTTCCACAAACTCCCTAATTTCTTCGTCATCAGGTATTATTGTTAAATATTTTGTCAGTTGTTTTAATGCAAGTTCAGTTTCGCCTTCTTCCATTAAGAATAGACCGTATTCCTTAAGGAAATCAGGATCATCCGCATATGATATTGCCGCCTGCTTGTACATATTTTTCGCTTGATCAAATTCCTCTAGTTCATTATAAATTTGTGCTGAACGCCAATTTAATACAACTGGGTAACCTTCATAGCTCATTAGCTCGTCCACTAATTCTTTAGCCTTCATATACTCATCGTTTTCAAAGTAAATATGAAGTAACATCTCTGCTCCATCTTCATAAGCTGGATCAATGGCTAATGACTCCTGAAGATATTGGACGGCATCATCGGTCTTTTGTAACTTCAGGGCAAACTGTGCTGCTAATAAATATAACTCATTATTATGTTCATCTTTTTGAATACCTTGAACAGTTGTATCAAATGCCTCTTGTACTGCTCCTTCTTCATATAAAGCTTGAGCTAACATAGGATATACACTTGTATATTCTGGATCTAAATCAATCAACTGATTCCAAACTCTTGTGCAAATATCATAGCGATCCAATTGATACGCTGTATAACCATACTTGAATAACTGGTCTGGTGTTTCAAGTTCAATTTGTTCATAATAGTGAAGAGCTTGTTCCCAATTACCTACTGACGATAATGATTCAGCTAATCGTTCTTTAATATTAACAACGCTAATTTCTCCATCATATTTTTCGACCTTTTCATAATATGGAATTGATTTCTGGTATTCACCATTAGAAAAGGCTAGTTCACCTAATGCTAAATCAATAATGGGTTCCTCTGGATCAACAGCCTTAGCTTCATTCAGCTTCTTTTCAGCGACTTCGTATAAACCTTGTGATTGATATAAATCCGCTAATTGTACTAATGCAGGAATATACGCTTCTGCTTCTTCATCGATATCCTCTAATAAGTCAATGACTCGATCATCTTCCCCTAAGTCTGTATAGATTTCGGCTAATAGTAATTTTACATAATGATCGTCTGGATATAGAACAAGCATATCTTCATATACTTCTTTAGCATCGTTCAATAATCCCCATTCCTGTAATAACTGGGCAATATCAAGTCGTTCAGCATCATCCGCTTCAGCGATATAATTTTTTAATAATTGAACAGCTTCGCTAATTTTACCTTCATTTTTTAATTCTAGAGCTTCACTAATTGTTTCCATAATATATACACCTTTCTATTCATCTCGTACATAATCCTGTAAAATATCATTCAAATTTTGGAAAAAAGTCGGATAAGATATGTTGATACAATCAATATTATCAATAATAACTGGGTTGTTGCTAATAAAAGACGCTATGACTGCTAACATTGCCATTCGATGATCATTGTAAGAAGTAATATGGCCTCCAATGAGGTCACTTTTCCCTTCAATTATTATCGAATCATCTTCCGCCTTTAAGTTAGCACCTAGAGAATTTAGCATTTCAACAGTCGCGTGAATTCGATCTGTCTCTTTATATCTTAACTCATTTATATGTTCTAAAGTCATAGTCCCTTCTGTCTGCGTTGCAACAAGTGCTAATAAGGGTACTTCATCAATAAGGGAAGGGATTTCATCTTTCGACAATGAAGTAGGAGTTAATGTCGATGACTGAACATAAACATCTCCAACAGGTTCTAATCCCACGTAGTCTTTAACAGTCACATCAATAGATGCACCCATTCGCTGCAAGACACGAATAAATCCAATCCGTGTTTCATTCAAGCTTAAAGCTTCAAGTTTCAATTCACTATTTGGTGTTATAACTGTTGCTGTTATCCAAAAAGCTGCAGATGAAGGGTCACCAGGAATGGTAAGGTGAGCCCCTTTAAGAAACTGCTTACCTTCTACAGAACGAATCGTATGGTCTTCATCAATGGTTCCACCAAAAGCTTTTACCATCTTTTCCGTATGATCACGCGTTTTAATCGGCTCTGTAACCATTGTTTTTCCATTTGTGGACATCCCTGCTAAAAGAATAGCCGATTTTACTTGTGCACTAGGGATTGGTAGCTCATAAGATATCGAATTTAATTCTGATCCTTGTATAATAAATGGCAAACGATCAGGTTCCCCATCAAATGTAAATCGGGCACCCATAGTGGATAAAGGGTCAATAATGCGTTTCATCGGCCGCTGTTTTAGTGATTCATCACCCGTCAGTTTAACTGGATGTTGAAAGGCTGCTAAAACCCCCGATAACAATCTTGCCGTTGTACCAGAGTTTCCTAAATTAATAGGTTGCTTGGGAGGATGCCACGAGCTAATACCAGAACTCTCTATAAATGTTTGTTCACCCACTGTTTGTATATCTACACCCAAAGCTTGGCATGCTTCAATCGTTCTTTTGCAATCCTCAGAATCTAACAACCCATTAATGACACTCTGTCCTTTTGCCATTGCAGCTAACAATACCCCGCGGTGACTCATAGATTTGTCACCTGCCACTTTAATTTGACCATTAATAACACTGTTAGGGAAATGATAAGCGTTATTCATACTGCCTCCCCCTTTATGTCAGAACTTTTAAATGTTTATTTTGATTAAGTTGTTCGACAAAATTTATTAATAATTTATTTAGTTCACTGATCGAGAAAGTCTTAGCATAAGGTTTACCTATGTTTTCTAATAAAATACATGTTATATTCCCCGTTTGATTCTTTTTATCGTGCTTCATAGCTTGAATTAAAGAATCATATTTCCATTCAGTTAAATTTAATGAATAACCTAGAGTTGTTAACCAATGCAAAAGCTCTTCATGAAAGAAGAAATCACTACGTTTATGCACATGGTCAGATAAATATAAGTCGAATAATATCCCAATCATGACAGCCTCACCATGAGTCACTTTATATTCACTATACACCGATTCTATGGCGTGACCTAATGTATGGCCAAGATTCAAAACTTGCCTCATATCCTGTTCATATTCATCTTGTTCAATGATCTGTTTTTTCACAAGAATAGACTGAGTTAGTATATTTTCAACTTCATGACTAGTCAATTGCGTAAAATCATCTACTTCGGCGATCATCTTGTATAAAGGGTCAGGCTTTAGATAACTATGTTTCACAACTTCTGCAAATCCTGAGCGAAATTGAAGCGAACTCAACGTATCTAACATTTCATAATCATATAACACGAGGTCTGGTGAATAAAAATGACCAATAATATTCTTTATATGATGATGATTAATAGCGACCTTCCCGCCGACACTACTATCATGTGCAAGTAATGTCGTAGGCATTTGAACAAAGCCAATACCTCGCATATACGAAGATGCAACAAATCCTGCTAAATCACCTGTAACGCCACCACCTAAAGCAATAATGGCTGAATGACGGTCAAAATAATTTTCACATAAAAAAGTTATAATAGATTCGAATTGATCAATATTCTTGGACTGCTCACCTTCAGGAATTAGATAGGTGAAAACATCATAAGATTGACTCAACTGTGATTTAAGATCTAATAAATACAATGGGGCCACTTGTTCATCTGTCACAATAGCTATTTGATTAAATTGAAAAGGCTTAAGCCATTCTTCAATCGAATGACGTAAACCTTTATCGATGATTATTTGATAAGGTCGAGTTCCATGAACCGTTAATTTATTCATCCAAACGTTCGCACCCTTTCACGGTAATCTGTTAGAGCTGCTTTCAATTGTTCCATATAATCAGAAGGAAATTGCTCTACAATAGCTGCTGCAACTTCCCAAGCGACGACATGTTCCATCACAACTGAAGCTGCTGGAACCGCACAGCTATCAGAGCGCTCAATACTTGCTTTAAACGGTTCTTTAGAATGAATATCAACACTTTCAAGTGGTTTATACAAGGTAGGAATCGGCTTCATAACCCCTTTTACAACGATCGGCATTCCTGTTGTCATGCCGCCTTCAAAACCACCTAAGCGATTCGTTTTTCGATAATAGCCTTGATCCTCATCATAAGCTATTTCATCGTGCGTTTCACTTCCGCGTGTATGAGCTGCTGAAAAACCGATGCCGAACTCCACACCTTTAAATGCATTAATACTCATCACGGCAGCTGCAATTTTACCGTCTAGTTTTCGGTCATATTGAACATAGGAACCTAAACCTGGTGGTAAGCCATCTACAGTTACCTCAACAACACCACCAATAGAGTCCCCAGCTTGTTTTGCTTGATCAATAACGCGTTTCATAGATTCCTCTTGGTGAGGATCAATTGTATTAACTTCAGACTGACGAGCTCGTTCAATTTTTTCATCAATGGTTAAATCTAAGTTAGCAGCCTGAACGTCATAAATTTGTCTGACATAACCTGCTACAGTAATGCCTAGCTCTGATAATAATTTCTTAGCCATTGAACCTGCCGCCACACGAGCAGCAGTCTCTCTTGCCGATGAACGTTCTAATACATTCCGTAAATCATCATGATTGTACTTCATTCCTCCGTTTAAATCGGCGTGTCCTGGTCGCGGTTTTGTAACTTGACGCCTAATATGAGTATCAGGGTCAACTGGTTCTTCTCCCATGATATCTTGCCAATTTTTAAAGTCATCATTAGTTAAAGCTAATGTAACAGGTGAACCTAGTGTATAACCGTGCCTAATACCACTCATGATGGAAACTAAGTCTTTTTCAATTTTCATACGTCTGCCACGACCATAACCCCCTTGTCTTCTAATTAAGGAGTCATTAAGTTCGTCAGCAGAGATAGGCAATTGCGCAGGCAAACCTTCAATAATCGTTGTTAGTTGTTTACCGTGTGACTCGCCAGCTGTTAAATATCGCAAAGGATAACACCTCTTTATGCTTGTTTTTCGTAAAAGAATGTTCGAGCAACACTTAAATTGAATTGTTGTGGATCAAATATTTGTTCCGTACTACCAACAAATAATACACCACCAGGAACAAGAGATTGTGAGAATAATTGATAGACCTGGCGCTTAGCTTCTTCAGTAAAATAAATAAGGACATTTCGACATACAATCAAATCGTAAGTCGATTTATACTGATCAGCTAATAGATTATGTTTACTGAATTTAACACATCTTTTCACATCATCTGATAATACATAGTGATCTCCTCTTTTAGTGAAGAATTTGGCTTTTTTATCTTCGGGCACCTCTTTGAGTGACCGTTCTGGATAAATGGCTTCTTGAGCACGATTTAATGCTTGATCATCAATATCCGTAGCATGCACGGTTATGTCTTTAAGCGGGAAGTAATCACTTAAAATCATTGCGATCGTATAAGGTTCTTCACCTGTAGAACAAGCTGCACTCCATACTTTTAATTTGTCATTTCCTTCTTTAATCGATGGTAAGATTTGAGTTCTTAATGTTTCCCAACGATTGAAGTTTCGATAAAATTCAGAAACGTTTATAGTCATTCGGTCAAGAAATTCATAATATAATTGCTCATCTCTCATCATCGCCTCAAAATATTCAACGAACGTCTTGAAACCGCGTTTATCTCGTAACGTTGTGAGACGTCTTTTCATTTGTTTCTCTTTGTACAAAGACAAGTCAATACCTGTCCGTTTTTTGATTCGTTCTATAAAGTCTATGTAATCGTCCCGCACGTTTCTCTCTCCTCAATTATGTCTCATTACACCCCATTATATAATAGATGACGATTGAAATGCTATTGTTTCAATCGTTGAAAAGCATGATGTAATGAATAATTTATCAAACTAAAAAACCTTGTGCTAATGTGCACAAGGTTCATTCAACACTACAATTAGTAAACCCACTGGTCCATGTCTTTAGTGTAATTAATTAGGCCGCCTTCTGGGAAGAATAGGCCGATCTCACGTTCAGCAGATTCTGGAGAGTCAGAACCATGAATCACGTTTTTACCTACTGTAACTCCGTAATCGCCACGGATTGTTCCGATGTCAGATTCTGCAGGATTAGTCGCACCCATCATTTTACGTGCTGTAGCGATCACATTCTCGCCTTCCCAAACCATTGCAAATACAGGGCCAGATGTAATGAAGTTAACAAGCTCACCAAAGAATGGCTTGTCTTTATGCTCACCATAGTGCTCCTCAGCTAGCTCTGTAGGTACTTGCATTAATTTAGCTGAAACTAATTTATAACCTTTGTTCTCAAAACGAGACACAATCTCTCCAACTAAATTGCGTTGTACGCCGTCTGGTTTAACCATAATAAAAGTTTGTTCCATGTTACGTCACCTCTTCGTCAAATTATCATTCAAACCGTTAAAAAGTTTAACAAAATTTATGACAAATTACAATTCAAAATTTACGTTTACCCAGATAACCTGCAACTTTTTGTAAGGTTCTTTTTGCTTTTATATCTGGTAAAGCGTCTAATTGATGTAATGCTTTACGCAAATAAGCTTGACTATATTGAAAAGCGTCTTCGATCGCATCCGATTTCTTGATAGCTTGAATAGCTTGTTCAGCGTACTCTTGATTATTTGGGTCTTTAAAGAATTGTTGGACCTGCTCAGCGATCATTTCATTTTGACAAGCTAGTATAGTTGGTAATGTAAGATTACCCGATAACAAATCACTTCCAACTGGTTTGCCTAATTCTTTTTCAGTGGATGTAAAATCAAGAATATCATCAATAATTTGATATGACATGCCTATATAATAGCCGTAAAGCGTTAATCGTTCGATTGTCTCGTCACTACAATTGGCTGCGATTGCTCCTAATTTAGTACTTGTTGCGATCAATAAAGCAGTTTTACGTTTAATTCTTCGAAAATAATTAAATAGACTTTGGTCATATGTATATTTGTCACGAATCTGTTCAATCTCGCCAACACAAACTTGGTAAATCGTATCAGCTAGTACTTGATGGATTGCTATTTCATTTCTCCCTCGAACTAATTCAAGTGTTCGTGCAAATAAGAAATCACCTGTGTACATTGCGGTTAAATTGTCCCATTTAGCATTAATGGTTTCATGCCCGCGCCTTGTACTTGCAACATCAATGACATCATCATGGACTAAGGAAGCCATATGAATCAGCTCTAAGGCAACAGAGACATTTCTCACTTGATCATGATCCGCCTCACCGAATTGTGAAGATAATAAAACAAAAATAGGTCTAATTCGTTTGCCACCAGCTTGAAGCAAATGACTAGAAGCAGTCGAAATTAAAGAATGCTCTTCACCCGTGATTTGTTTCATTCTGTTTTCTATTTCAGTAATATCATCATTCATATAATTAATTGCCGTTGCCAATTTCATCTCAATTCACCTTTTTATATCTTTACTTACGTCCCAAGTGCATAGCCGCAACACCTAAGGCGTAACTTTTTACTTTCACGTTTGAAAATCCGGCTTCTAAGAACATGTTTTTTAGCTCTTTTTTCCCAGGAAAATGTTGTGTTGACTCATTTAACCAAGCATATTCATCGTAACTCTTGGCAAACATTTTACCAAGGAGTGGCATGATATGTTTAAAATAGACAAAATATATTTGTTTAAATACAGGCAATGTAGGTTGTGAGGTTTCTAAACAGACGACTTGTCCTCCAGGTTTAACAACACGATGCATTTCTTTAAGAACTTGCATATAATCTGGTACGTTGCGCAACCCAAAGCCAATCGTGACATAATCAAATTGGTGGTCATCGTATGGTAATTCCATTGCATTTCCATGAACAAACGTAACATTTTGTACCTCTTGTTCTTCTCTCTTTGATTCACCTACAGCTAACATATTCTGACTAAAATCAAGCCCGATGACATACCCATTTGTTCCAACAGCCTCGCTTAAAGCTAATGTCCAATCTCCTGTGCCACAGCAAACATCCAAACAATCAGCCCCTTGTTGGACATTCATTAGTTTCATGACATTCTTACGCCATGCTTTATGACGTTTGAAAGATATAATGGCATTCATTTTATCGTATTTAGTTGAAATTGATTCAAAAACATGATGTACTTTTTCAGATTTTGATTTTGGATCCATTATGTAGACTCCTATATATAAGTATTGTTCTCGCTGTCAATAGCATTCAAACGACTCTGAATAGCATTCCTCATATCTTCGGATGATGAATTCATCCAATATAGCGGTAATGCCTCAGCATGTTGTAAAACAAATTGTTCTATAAATATATTGCTATACTCATTTTCTAAGTGAAAATATTGTATAACACCTTGTAACAAGCAAGAATAAACATTACTTACCTTATTTAAGCGTTGTTCTATTGAATGGTCATGATGAAGTAATTCAATCTTATACTCATTAATCTCTTTTATGTAGGGTAAGAAAAAATGTAACATATTTGTTTCATGATGGGTGGAGAGTAATTTATAAAAAAAGGCACTATGATAATCGCCCATCAATACATGTAATTGATTTGATTTCAATTGTTCTACTTCAATATCCTCATCAAAATGATGATCTAGTTGATCATGAATATTTAGTGATAATTGCATGTTTACTAGAGCATCAGCCAAGACATTATGACGACGTGTCGTTACATCATAAAGAAATAGTAATAACGGTGTTGCAAAAAATGAATCATACATGGTTGATTCAATGTAATCATGCTTATACCTCTCCAAGAATGAGTGTTGAAAAGATATCAACGTTTGATTGTTATAATCAGTCATAATTTATCACCCGTATCAAATCAAATAGTTACTTTTCAAAAATATGATCACGTTTATTTTAGCATTTATCGCATGTTTTCGCTATCTTTAAACACACGACCCCAAACATTGGCTCTAAATTTAATTAAAGTTCACCAACAAGAAAAAAAGAGAGGTGAAAAAACACCCCTCTTTCGCCCTATGTACACTATTATTTAACAGCATCCTTAAGGGCTTTACCAGGTTTGAATGCTGGCACTTTGCTTGCTGGAATATCGATTTCTTTTCCAGTTTGTGGATTACGTCCTTTACGTGCAGAACGCTCACGTACTTCAAAGTTACCAAACCCAATTAATTGTACTTTTTCAGATTTTTTAAGAGAAGCAGTAATCGCTTCAAATACTGAGTCTACAGCTTTTGATGCATCTTTCTTTGAAAGATCAGCTTGATCAGCAACTGCATTTACTAAGTCTGTTTTGTTCATCCGTCTCACCTCCTCTCAGAAGTGTTTTGACTTATAACCTTAACTTGTATTTCATTTCAAAATCAAATACAAGTTAATCATGATTTCAAAATGGTACTTAATTTGTCATATTGCTATTTATACAATCTCAATTAATCCGAATCGAATTATTACGATTGTATCCAAAGTTAGACGAAATATACACTTAAATATTTCACAACCACTGATATGACTGTATGTAGCATATTTTTCTAACTGATGTAACTGCATATTATCACATGCTGTAAGGTCTTTCAACACGAATTTGCATCAAATCAGGGATTTTGTCGTGTTTTTGGGTAATTTATCCTACAAAATGAGGTTATTATTACAAAAATCTTCTGTTATTTTTGTATTTTATATCTCTCTTCAAGCACAAAAAAAGCCGTGACTGATTGCCTTCAGTCACGGCCTTTAAACTATGCTTTATAAAATAATTGCAATCAGTCCACCGTTGCCTTCGTTAATAATACGTTCTAACGTATCTTTAAGTTTATATCTCGCATTTTCTGGCATCAGTGTTAATTTGGCATGAATGCCTTCTCTTACGATTGAGCTAAGTGATCTTCCGAAAATATCGGATTTCCAAATCGATAACGGATCCTCTTCAAAATCTTGCATCAGATAGCGCACTAATTCTTCACTTTGCTTCTCAGTACCAATAATAGGTGCAAACTCTGATTCTACATCTACCTTCACCATATGAATGGATGGAGCTACTGCTTTAAGACGAACACCAAAACGTGAACCTTGTTTAATAATCTCTGGTTCTTCCAAACGCATATCTTCTAATGTCGGGTTAGCAATGCCATAGCCCGTTTGTTTGACCATATTTAATGCGTCTGATACTTGATCATATTCGCGTTTTGCTTCTGAATAATCTTGGAGTAGCTCTAGTAAATGATCTTTACCACGTATTTCTACTCCAACAATTTCATTTAATACTTGATCATACAATTCATCCGAAGCAAACAAATCGATTTCAGCAATACCTTCTCCCATTTCAATACCGCCCATTTTGGCATCTGCAATAAATTCATAGGAATGAAAGTCATCTACTACGCGGTCAACATCGCGCACACGCTTAATATTTTGGACAGTACCTTGAATAGCCTCTTGGAATTCAGCTCGCAACCAGTGATCTTGTTTTAATGACATCACCCAACTCGGTAAATTAACATTCACCTCTAGTACTGGGAATTCATATAAAGCTTCACGCATGATATTTTGAACGTCATCTTCACTTAATTCTTCCACAGATACCGGAAGCACTGGGATGTCATATTCGTCTGCCAATGATTCTCTTAGTAGGCTTGTTTCATAAGCATGAGGTTGATTTGAATTTAATATCATAATAAATGGTTTGCCTACTTCTCGTAATTCTTGAACAACTTGCTGCTCTGCTTCACGATAGTCTTCTCGAGGAATGTCACTGAATGAACCGTCTGTTGTCACAACAACGCCGATGGTCGAATGATCCTGTATGACTTTTCTTGTCCCTATTTCAGCAGCATCATGGAATGGTATTGCTTCTTCATACCATGGCGTTTGGATCATTCTTGGTCCATTTTCATCCTCAAACCCTTGAGCACTTGGTATTGTGTAACCAACACAATCAACTAACCTTACATTTGCCTCTAAGCCCTCATCCACTTTAATGGAGACTGCATTATTGGGTATGAATTTAGGTTCAGTTGTCATGATCGTTCGTCCTGCAGCACTTTGTGGCAATTCGTCTTGTGCTCTTGCACGATCTTGTTCATCGTTAATATTAGGTAAGACAATCGAATCCATAAAATGCTTGATAAAAGTTGACTTACCTGTTCTTACAGCCCCTACTACTCCCAAATAGATGTCACCGTTTGTCCGTTTTGATATGTCGTGTAACACGTTGAAATTATCCATTTTGATCCCTCCGACTTCATCAATTGATCGACCAATATTTTATAAGCCACTACTAGATTATGTCGGGGTGGGACAGAATTATGATAAAAAATAAAAAAAGATTCTATCACGATGAATAGAATCTTAATCATTAGCCTGGTTATTTGTATTTTGATTATCTGGAGTTTCTAAAATAATTTCTCCATCTTCAAGATACATTTCAGGAGAATACGCGGGTACGATTGGATAATGGTCTAATAACAAATAGCGTAAATCGCCTTCATAAGTTTCGATCCCCTCTTCTTCTAATAAACGATAAACATCTGGACGATAATCGATCGCAGCTTCTGCCTGAGATGTCATAATGATATCAAGGGATTGACTTGAATAAGGACTTGATACACTTAAACTATCTTGAAGATCTATATGCTCTTCATTAATGGTAAATACACCATCTCCAATTGACTCTCCATAAGGAGGATGCCCATTTTCGTTTTGATATAAGTTAATATCGTAATTTACTGAACGAAGTGATTGCGTGACTCGTACATCAGACACTTTGACCTCAGCTGTGTCTTCTGGATCCAGAATAACATATGAGTAATAGCCACCTTCTTCAAATGAATTAGCAGGAATTTCACCTAAGTAATTTTGGTCAATTAATGGTGTGAAATTCACTGGATATTTTATAAATAATGGCGTGTTCTGATCACGTGTTTCTATTGGTAATATCCCATTTTCTTGCTCACGAAATTGATCAACTGCTTGTTGAACACGTGACAATTGCTGTTCATTAGATACTTGGTTTTCCGAACGTTGCTCATTTGGATATAAACACGCAGATAGCATGGATAAACCGATTATTATAACTAATAGTTTACGTAACATCTTTCAAGCGCTCCTTTTATTCTGGTGTTGGCCCACTAAAAACAATATAGAAGATAATAAAACCGCCCACTACCATACACAGATAAGCTATAACGGCAACAACACCACTTATAACGCCTTTTAATTTATGACGAGCTAATAAAATTAAGCCAGTAGCAACAAATAATAAAATCATACCTAAGAAAGATATGTACATCCTTAACAATGGTTCTGACATAGTGCATCTCCCTTCGCGATGTAAACTCCAACAACTTGTCCAAACACAGTTAAAAGAGGTGTTGGGGCAGACACCTCTTTTTATGACTAACTCCTCAAACGTAGCTCACTTAATCGAATACATTTCATAATATGAATTTTATCATAGTGTTTCAACATTTGATTGCCTAATATTCAACTATTTTTTGAAAATTTGTTGTAATGTTGATGCATCAAGCGATCCGTTTTGATGAACGATGGTCTTTACAATTTTGTCTTCACGTTCTTGACTTAAAGGTTTACGAGCCATTCTTGCCAAATGACGCACAAGTTGTCGTACGGTGCGCTCATCTGAAAAATCAGCATTTTGAACAGATTGAGCAACTTGCATAATATCATCAGAAGAAATATTGGCTGATTCCTTTAAATGATCAAATATCGACTGCTGGAATTCACGATTCATTATTAACCTCCTTTAGTACCGTTCATCATAATATATGCATGACTAAAGAAGGTGTTCAATCAAATGCCTAAGTTAAATGTTCTAATTCATCGGTTTTTCCACGGTTCATTAAATCATCGACAACATCTTTAGGTGGTTTTTCGTTAACGATTAAGTCGTATAATCCAGATGTGATTGGCATATCAACTTGATAGTTTTTGGCCATTTGATATACCGCTTCGGTTGTGCGAACACCTTCGACAACCATTCCCATCTGCTCTAATACATCATCAAGCACATAACCTTGACCTAACATGTTACCAGCACGGTAATTACGACTGTGTTGACTTGTACATGTCACAATCAAATCACCTACGCCAGTTAAACCAGCAAATGTAAGTGGATTTGCATTCAATCGTTTACCAAGTCTTGCCATTTCAGCTAGACCTCTAGTGATCAATGCTGCTTTTGCATTATCACCATAGCCTAATCCATCAGAAATACCAGCACCTAATGCAATAATATTTTTTAACGCTCCACCAATTTCAACTCCAACCAAGTCTTCATTCGTATAAACACGGAATCGATCATTCATGAATAAATCTTGAGACGTAACAGATTGAGTTTGATTTAAAGAAGATACCGTAACAGTCGTAGGTAAACGTTTCCCTACCTCTTCAGCGTGACTTGGGCCTGATAAAACGGCTATATTTTGACCTATAGAGTCACCTAATTCTTCAGTCATCATTTCAGAAATTCGTTTATTAGAGCCTGGTTCGATTCCTTTCGAAGCGTGAATGATTAATTGATCTTCATGGATATACGGTTTAACTTGTTGACATACATCACGGATTGCTTTCGTTGGCACAACAAATAGTATCATTTCCGTTTGATTAACTGCCTTAGCTAAATCTGATGTGGGAGCTATATTATCAGGTAATTTAACATCTGGTAAATACTGCGTATTCTCACGATTGTTGTTAATTTGTTCAGATAAGGATTCACGGTGTGACCATAAAGACACGTGGTGTCCATTATCTGCTAGCACTAAGGACAAAGCAGTCCCCCAGCTTCCAGAACCTAATACTGTCACTTTCTTACTCATATTGACACCTCATTCTTATGATCTTTGTCTTGCGTATATTTTAATTGGCGATCCTTCAAAACCGAAAGCTTCACGAATCCTATTTTCTAAGAATCGTTCATAAGTAAAATGCATCAAACTTGGATCATTAACAAAAACAACAAAAGTAGGTGGTTTGGTCGCTACTTGTGTTGTGTATAAAATTTTCATTTTTTGACCCTTAATCGATGGAGTAGGATTCATTGCTAATGCATCTTCTACCACTTCATTAAGCAAGTTTGTTTTCACACGTTTAGCATGGTTTTCACTAGCCTCAATAACTTTAGGCATTAAGGTATGAATACGCTTCTTCGTTGATGCTGACAAGAATACAACTGGTGCATAAGAAAGGAATTGAAATTGTTGTCTGATATCATCTTCAAATTTCTTCATACGATCTTGCTCCGAATCGACTGTATCCCATTTATTGACGACAATAACAATCGCTTTACCTGCTTCATGAGCGTAACCAGCAATTTTTTTATCTTGTTCAATTATACCGGTTTCTGCATCTAATACAACTAAGACAACATCCGATCGTTCAATAGCCTTTAATGCCCGTAAAACACTATACTTTTCCGTGTTTTCGTATACTTTTCCACGCTTTCTCATACCAGCTGTATCAATAATTTTAAATTCTCGGCTATCGCGTTTGAATTCAGTGTCGATCGCATCCTTAGTTGTGCCTGCTGTGTCACTGACGATAACACGTTCTTCTCCTAGCATGGCATTAACGAGTGAAGATTTACCTACATTCGGTCGACCAATAAGTGAAAAATGAATACGGTCATCATCTTCCTCTGAACCTAAATCAGTCGGAAAATGTTTTACCGTTTCATCTAATACATCACCTATTCCACGTCCGTGAGTACCTGAAATCGGAAATGGTTGCCCTAAGCCTAACGCATAGTATTCATATAAAAGGTCTTGCATCTCATAATTATCAATTTTATTCACTGCAAGAACAATAGGTTTATTGGACTTATACAGGATTTGGGCCACTTCTTCATCAGCTGCAGTGATCCCGTCTCGGCCATTTACTAAAAAGATGATCACATCTGCCTCATCAATGGCTACTTGTGCTTGCTCTCTAATCTGAACAATTAACGGTTCATTACTTAAATCAATTCCACCAGTATCTATGACATTAAATTGGTGATTTAGCCATTCAGATTCAGCGTAGATACGATCTCTTGTTACGCCAGGCACATCTTCTACTATGGATATTCTCTCGCCTACAAGTCGATTAAAAATTGTTGATTTTCCTACGTTGGGTCTTCCTACGATTGCCACAACCGATTTTCTCATGATAACTCATCCTTTTCGCATAACTAACACTTGTTCAACATTCTATTTTAGAAGAAAAAGAGTGGCAATAAGCCACCCCTTCTTACTCCTTATTAAAGTCTTTTAGTTTATCACCAATAAGATCGCCTAATTGGAAACCTTCATCTTCTTCTTTTTGGTATTTCGCGACATCAGCATTTTCTTCAATTTCTTGAGCTTCTTTAATACTTAGTGAAACACGTTGGTTAGTTTCGTTAACATCAAGGACTTTAACGTTGACCTTCTGATCAATTTCAAGTGCTTCTTGAGGTGAACCAATATGCTCTTTAGAAATTTCCGAAATATGAACAAGACCCTCTACTTGTGGAAGTACTTCGATAAACGCACCAAAATTAACTAGTCGTTTAACTGTTCCTTCAACAATTTGTCCTGGTTTTAACTTTAGTTCAACACCTTCCCAAGGACCTGGTTGTAACTCTTTTATAGATAAACCAATTCTCTCAGTATCACGATCAACTGTTAGAACTTTAACTGTCACTTTTTGACCAACTTCTACAGCATCTTCAACTTGGTTAACGTGATCATGTGATAATTGTGAAATATGAATAAGACCATCTATTCCACCTAGATCAACAAATGCGCCAAACGATGCTACACGTTGAACGACACCTTCAAGAACGTCTCCTACTTCGATACTTTGTAATAGTTGTTTTTTCTTTAACTGTTTTTCTGATTCTTCAACAGCTTTATGAGATAGTATAATGCGATTTCGTTCTTCATTTACTTCTATAATTTTAACTTCTAGTGTCTTACCTTGATAAACGGATAAATCATCAACATAAAAAGTTTCAACATGTGAAGCAGGTATAAAGCCACGTACGCCAACATCAACTATTAGACCAGCATCGACAACATCTGAAACAACTGCTTGAATAACAACATCTTGTTCATGCTGTTGCATGAGTTGATCCCATGCCATTTGTTGATCTTTCTCTTTCTTTGAAACAACGATGACTTCATCTTCTACTTTTGTAACAACACCTTCAAAGGTATCGCCTTCTGATAACACTTCGTTTGTATGGTCAACATGTAAATGTGACAGTTCTGAAATTGGTACAACACCATCAAATTTTGCACCTATATTAACAACCACTTGTTTTTCTTCTAGTTTAACAACTGTCGCCTTCACTTCATCTCCAACTTGGAGCGTTTGTTCTGATACATTTTCTTGATTTTCAGTCATTATGATTCCTCCTTCTTCCTCAAACAAAACAAAATACATTATGTAATAATAACACCTTTATTATAACATTATTTTGTATTTTCTTCTAATAATGATTGGATATTCGCCATAATTTCATCTGTCACATCTTGAGCTCTAGGGTTTTCATCTTTTAATGTTTCAAATTCGATCGCTTGGCCATATACGACATGTAATGGTTCAAATCGATCATAACTTCCGATAATAGCGCATGGTATCACCGTCGCGTTAGAACGCATCGCAAAAAAACCTGCTCCTGCAAGTCCTTTTTGTAATTGTCCATCCTCACTGCGAGTTCCCTCAGGAAACAATCCTAGTATTCCACCTTGTTCTAATAATTCTAACCCTTTACGAAGAGCATTACGATCACGCATTCCCCGTTTAACTGGGAAAGCATTTAAATGAGGTAATAGAGAGCCTAACCCTTTCTTCTCAAACAACTCTTCTTTTGCCATAAAGTGTATGTCCCTCGGTGATGTAATACCGACAACTGGAGGGTCAAAATTAGAGATATGATTTGAACAGATAATAACAGGACCTTGATCAGGTATATTTTCCTGGCCATGAATCTTGATTCGATATAAAAATTTAAATATTACCCAAACCACAAATTTAGCGAACTTATAAATCATCTCATAAACCCCTTTATTTCTTACTGAGCTTGTTCAATCAATGAAAGAATTTGATTAGTTACATCATCAATTGATAATGACGTGGTGTCAATCTCGATTGCGTCTTCAGCCTGAACAAGCGGTGCCATTTCACGCTCTGAATCAATTTGGTCACGACGTTCAATATCACGCTTTAATTCTTCTAAATCCGACTCAATTCCTTTTTGTAAGTTTTCTGTGTGTCGTCTTTCAGCCCGCTCTTCCACAGAAGCAATTAAGAACACTTTTACATCTGCTTGAGGTAAGACATATGTGCCTATATCACGTCCGTCCATGACAACATTAGCAACTTCAGCTAATTCACGTTGCATGGCCACCATATGATCACGAACGGATTTATGTTTAGCCACATCTGAAACATGATTTGTCACATCTGTTTGTCTAACCTCCTGCGAGACATTTTCACTATTTAAATATACGTCTTGACCATGTTCTTGATACTTGAATGAAATGGTTACACGATTAGCTAAATGTGATAACTCTTGTTCATCATTAGGGTCAATCCCTTCTCTAAGAGCTTGTAATGTTAAGGCTCGGTACATTGCACCAGTATCAATGTATACGTAACTAAGTTGATTTGCTACCTTTTTGGCAACAGTACTTTTACCCGCTGCCGCTGGTCCGTCAATTGCTACTTTCATGATTGTTCCTCCTAGTATTTTTAAGTTGTCACATATTATGATTTTAGTTTTCGACGGCGTTGTAATTGTTGATCAAAACAAAATTTAATAATGGCTTCCCGCTTCTCATCATCAATGGAATTAAATTTGATCGATAATTTCCAACTAGAACCATCCATCTGACTATAGCGAATGACTTCACCTATAGCATCTAAATAAATATATTGATTAGCTTCAAGTGGTAACACGATCATCAAGTCAAGTTCTTCACCTTCATTAAAATTGATTTCATGAGCTTTAACAGCGATGCCCCCACCACTTATATCTAGTGTGCAAGATATTAAAGGCTCACGTTCTTCATCTAATGGATATAAAGCAATATCTAAATTCGTGTTGACACGGACATATTCACGACGCTGTATCTTCATTAATTCATCTTTTTGAGGATAATCTAATTCGAGTACAGCCATTCCTTGCCATTTACGACGCTTGACTTCCGAATAAAATTGAAAAACGACTTCATGATCGGATACGAATGATACCCTAACTTTTGTATTCTCAATAAAATAATGAGTTCTACCTGTTTGTTGATTCACAGGATAATCAATAAAAACGTGATCATTCGTCAGGTCAAATACTTTAGAGTGTAATTTTTCTTCTATTTGTTCCCCTTTGACTGTCTCAATGGAAAGTTTTTTACCTACTGACAGCATAGAACGTATCTCCTTTTTCCCCAGCTATTATAATTATGACAAAAAAAACTAAAAAGGAAAAGGTAAAGTTACCTTTTCCTCTAATTATTTATTAATTGCTCTGTTAAACTTTAATGTTTATTTTCAAATGATGTAGCACGGAGTTGTTGAATTGGGAGAAGCGAAGGTGGCGACTCCTTCGGGAATAGCACGAGTCTCGAGACCCCCGCAGGCCACGTTTTTTGGCCGAGGAGGCTCGAGCCGTGCCCGCGGAAAGCGTCCACCGAAAGCGGATCACAATATCAACAACGGACATTAACAAAATTTTATTAATAAACTTCTTCACTTTGGGTTAAACGCTCAACCCGTTCTTCAAAGCCGTCATTAGCATTAATATAAACACGATAAGTCGTACCATCAATTGTCCCTAACACTTCATATGCTAAGACTTCTCCGCTCTCTTCCGTTTCGATCACTGCTAACCGAGTTGTTTGTACATCTATTTGATCATGTATATAATCGATTGCCTCTTCCTCAGTCAGAGTTGGTTCAAATTCACGTTTTTCTCGTTTATTTTCATTTAATATAAAATCCCTTGCTGTCACTCCTGTTACTTGACCATCATCTAAAGCGACTTTTACTTGAATTTCATCAGGATAATAATAAATGTCATCATGAACATGAACAAACTTATAAACGCCTACTTTTTCATATTGCTTACTTTCAACCATTTTAACTTGTTCATAATCTAGGTCTTTTAATAATGTTTCAGCAACTAAACGTCCATCATGTAAGCTTTTTGTTGATTCACCAATATCTCGATTTAACAAGTATGATAAGACATTTCCACCTTGCTCCGTAACTTCCGCGTAGCCATGAAAAGAATCCGTATCGAATGAAACATTATAAATAGGTACTTCAGAACCCTCACCAGTTTCTGTAACTGTTAATTCTGTTTGTTCATTTAGCTCAAAATAATCCGTAACAACTTGTTTAATATCACCTTGATTATAGGTTTCACCATCAAGTTCAACTTGTTTCTTATCATTTTCACTATCATTTAACTGACTTAAACCATCAAACTGACCAGCGTCTTCTTCTACTACCTCTAAACCTTTTAATACTTCATCGTCACGTTGATCATTTGTTGCAACACTGACTTCAATATCCATCCACCTAACACCATCTGTTAAAACTTGATTTTGCACCTGTCTTAAGTCACTTTTCATTTGGTTTGATTGATCTTTAAGCTCTCTCAACACTTGTAATTCTTGATCATTTAATGGCTGATCATTTAAATCTCTAATCGATACATCGTAAGCGAAATCACCAATTTGATTTAACAGTTGTTTTGTTTGATTAAAGGGTAATAATGACAACGGAAGCTGCGAAACATCTGCTTTCGCTTCAGAAGTGATCTTCCAAATATTAGCCATCTGAGGCGAAATATTACTTGGTGCATTCATTGCTAGTACAGTTGAGATTTTCTCATCTAATTCATCCATACGGTATGTTAAATCATGAAATGCTCGTTGATAATTATTCTCCGCTTTAATTAATATCGCATTTTTCTCCTGTTGTTCTTGGTAACCCCAAATAATTGCTCCAACTAATCCTATAAGCAGTACAATATATATAATCCAACGTATCCATCCTGGCATTAAATTCACCTTCCTACTTCATAAAGATATGCTTACCAATTCGTTTGATTTGAGGTCTTGACCAAATCCAATCTGATGTTGCCGTTTCAGGGTTGAAATAATAGATAGCACCACCTGAAGGATCCCAGCCGTTTGTAGCATCCATTACTGCTTCACGCGCTTCTGCATTCGGCTGCATATTAATCTGACCATCTGCAACTGCTTCAAACGCAAGAGGTTCATAAATGATTCCTGAAATTGAATCTGGAAAATCGGGGTGATCTAGTCGATTAATTATGACAGCCGCAATCGCAACTTGACCATTATATGGTTCTCCTCGTCCTTCTGCATAGACAGCTCTAGCCATTAAATTAATATCATTCTGAGAGAAACCACTAGGTACATTAACTGCTTGTGGTTCATTGGTAGCTGCGTCTTGATTGTTTTGCGTTTCTTGTGATTCTTGTGTTGGTTCATTGGTTTGTTGATCAGGTTGTTTACCACCTTCATAGTTAACATCACGATTATTATTGATTTGTTGTTTAATATAACGCTCATCATATTCTGTCGCATTCACTAGCTTTTGTTTAGTTTTATCGCCTACTAAGCCATCTACACTCTCTAAACCAAAAGCTTCTTGAAAATTACGCACAGACCAATAAGTTCCCCAACCAAATACGCCATCAATTTGTCCTTCATAGTAACCGTTATATTGTAAACGCGCCTGCAATTCAATGACGTCATCACCTGTAGCACCTTTTTGAATCACTTGGTCGGAAAAGCCACTAACCGTCATGTTTGTTCCTAGTATGACTAAACAAATAATGATGATCCCTAATAATTGTTTCATCATCTCATGATCCTCCTGTTCCTTAGCTCACGTTAAGGCTTAGTTTCTACTTTTTGTAACAGATTATACAAAGGAACTAAGGTCAAAAGAAAACCCCCGACAACTAGTGTCGAGGGTCTAATAATCGTTATGAGAATGTTAGTGAGGCATTGTCATCTGCTAATTGTACAGCTAACCTTACACGAGCTTTTTTACTATCATAGTCACTTCCTAGAATGACCCCATAATTAAATAAATCATAAGCACTGCCTTCATAATCGTAAGTTGGATAAACAGCTCCTTCTTCTGAGGCTGTGGTAATGACAACTTTGATTCTCTTATCTAAACTACGCTTAATCGCAGGCATCATTTTAGGGGGGACCTGCCCACGGCCTACACCTTCTAGTATGATACCTTGAGTACCTGCTGCAACCAATGCATCGATCATAACACCATCTGAATCGGTATAACATTTTACAATATCCACACGTGGTAAAGGGTGAGATACTTGATGAATATCACGTTGGATTGGACGTTGGAATACCTTAACTAGATCATTATCAATAATGCCTAAATAACCAAATCCAAATGAATTGAATCCTTGTATATTACTAGCGTGTTCCTTTTTAACATGCTTGGCAGCAAAAATTCGTTCATTGAACACAACAACAGTTCCTGCATGGTGTAGATCAGGACTACAAGCTGCATAAATTGCATGTCGCAAATTAATATAAACATCGCTGCCTAAATCAGAAATTGAACGTTGAGATCCTGTTACAACTACAGGGCGCTCGTCGTTAATTGTTAAATCAAGAAAATAAGCCGTTTCTTCTATCGTATCAGTGCCATGAGTCACTACGACGCCTGATACATCAGAATCTTCAAAATAACGATCAATTGTTTGTTTTAATAAAAGCCAATCGTTTGAATCAAGATGTATACTAGGTTTTTGAAAGGCTGAATCAATAACAAGTTCAATTTCATTTGGTAATTCACATAATGATGCTAATTCTTCACCAGTCATTTCCCCCGACGACAGCTTACCACTCGGTTGCTTAGGTTTACTCGCAATGGTTCCGCCTGTCGTGATTAATACAACTTTATTCATCGACTCACCTGTTCCTTCTCAACAATATGTTGTGCGATTTGTTCGCCGTGATGACGACCATTTTCAATAAATATTTCATTATTATTATAACCTGCCGCAATAACACCTGAAACATAAATATTACTTATATTCGTTTCCATTGTTGCATCATTAAATTCAGGTCTTCCTGTTTCAGATTCAATATTAATTCCAATCGACTTTAAGAATTCATGATCCGGATGATAACCGACCATGGCAAATACAAAGTCTGCCTCAGTTGAATAGTTAGCTTCACCTATTTTGTAATGTACTTTTTCTTCGGTGATTTCCTGTACTTCAGCATTAAAAACCATTTGAATTTTATTATGTCGAACTAATGCTTCAAAATTTGGCAATATCCACGGTTTGACACTTGAAGAATAATCAGCTCCACGATATAAAACGGTCACATGAGCTCCTGCCTTTTCCAGTTCTAAAGTGGCATCAACCGCTGAGTTTTTCCCACCGATAACCACGACGTTCTGGTTATAAAATGGATGTGCTTCTTTAAAATAATGGGAAACATGCGGTAATGATTCACCTGGAACACTTAAACGGTTAGGATGGTCATAATATCCTGTAGCGATTACTAAGTATGTTGTGAAATAATAATGCGTTACATCATTTTGGTCCACCGTGCTTATATGATAACCGTCAGGATTTGATTGCATATTTAAAACTTTTTCATAAGTGTTGATTCGTAACTCAGTTCGATCCGCCACCGTTCTGTAATAAGTTAAGGCTTCATTACGCACTGGTTTTTGTCTTTCAGAAATAAATGGAATTTGTCCGATTTCTAGCTTTTCGCTTGAACTAAAAAAGGTTTGATGAGTGGGATAATGATAAATTGAATTAGCTACATTCTTCTTTTCAATTATAAGTGGATCAAAACCTTGACGTTTAAGTTCAATGGCTGTTGAAAGACCACACGGGCCACCACCTATAATGATGATCTTTTCTTCTATCATTTATAAAACACCTCTATGTATTGGCTTCATCATGTTGGTTCATGACAATTAAAAACTCCTACCAAATTAATGATAGGAGATTTTGATTCGCGATTCAACTGTTTTTAATTAAATCCAACCTCTAAAGCGAGCTGCTTCTGTCATCTTACGCACTCCAACCATATATGCCGCAAGACGCATATCAATATTACGGTTTTGAGACGTTGTATAAACGTTATTAAATGCTTTAACGAGTACTTCTCTTAATTTTTCTTGGACTTCTTCCTCTTTCCAGTAATAGCCTTGATTGTTCTGGACCCATTCAAAATAAGAAACCGTCACACCACCAGAAGAAGCTAACACATCTGGAACGATTAAAATTCCACGCTCTGTTAAGATTTGGGTTGCTTCTAATGTCGTTGGCCCATTTGCTGCTTCAACAACAATTTTAGCATTAATATTATGTGCATTATCTTCACGAATCTGGTTTTGGATCGCTGCAGGAACTAAAATATCCGTTTCTAGTTCAAGCATCTCGTCATTTGTAATGGTATCTTCAAATAAGTTAGTGACTGTACCAAAACTATCGCGACGATCTAATAAGTATTCAATATCTAACCCATCTGGATCATGTAGCGCGCCTTCTGCATCTGAGATTGCAATAACCTTAGCACCCATTTCATGCATGAATTTAGCTAAGAAACTTCCGGCATTACCAAAGCCTTGCACAATCACACGTGCTCCTTGAAGTTCAATACCTTGTTTTTTACAAGCTTCTTCAATACAGATGGTAACCCCTTTAGCTGTTGCTGTTTCACGACCGTGCGAACCACCTAAAACAATTGGTTTACCTGTAATAAAACCAGGATTATTAAATTCGTCAATACGACTATATTCATCCATCATCCATGCCATAATTTGTGAATTGGTAAAGACGTCTGGTGCTGGAATATCTTTCGTTGGGCCAACAACTTGTGATAAAGCCCGAACATAACCACGACTTAAGGCTTCTAATTCTCGGAATGACATCTCACGAGGATCACAGATAATGCCACCTTTACCACCACCATATGGTAAATCTACAATACCTGATTTCAACGTCATCCATATAGATAAAGCTCTAACCTCTGTTTCTGTAACATTAGGATGAAAGCGGACCCCACCTTTTGTTGGACCAACTGCATCACTGTGTTGAGCTCGGTAACCAGTAAAAACTTTAACTTTTCCATCATCCATACGTACTGGTATTCTCACCGTAATCATACGTACAGGTTCTTTCATTAATTCATAAGCTTCATCAGGATAACCTAATCGTCCCAATGCGTCTTGAACGACTTCTTGTGTCGATTTTAGAATATCATTGTCTTTTTCTTTTTTAGAATCTTCTGAGTTCTGGGCCACCATTTGTTTACCTCCTATATTTATGCAAACAATGTTGAGTTAAAAGCTTTCAATGTTTAGTATACATCTTAAATAAGAATATGCAACAACATAACAGGACAAATTATCCATTCTTATATGAAATTTAGCTATATTTCTCCAAGCTCAAATCAATAAATAGTTGGACCATTTCCGTATAACTGATCCCTACCGCCCCAGCAGCATCTGGGTATAAACTCGTCGGTGTCATACCTGGCAAAGTGTTCACTTCTAATATAACAGGACCATGCACCTCACTTAAAATGAAGTCTACACGAGAATAAGTTTCACACCCCAGTGCTCGATGCGCTTGGTTTGCGTAGTGTTGAATCGTTTCGGTTAACTCTTCACTGATCTCAGCTGGAACTATATGTTCGCTTCCACCTTCAGCATATTTGGATTCATAATCATAATATTTACTTTTAGGTACGATTTCTATTATAGGCAGTGCTTGTTCATCACCTTTATTACCTAAAACTGAAACAGTTAATTCTCTTCCACTCACATAGTCTTCTACAATAATGTCCGAATCATGTGTGAATGCCATTTGAACAGCGTCAGCAATTTGTTCATCCGATTCTACAATGGTTAACCCTAAGGTTGAACCTTCTTGATTAGGTTTTATCACAAAAGGTTTTGTGAAAGTTGTTTTTATGGTATCAACCATACTTTCTCTAGCTTCTTTATAATGGAAAGATTGACTTCTCGCAACAGGGATGTCGTGCATAGCAAATATTTGTTTAGCTTTTGATTTATCCATAGCCAGTGATGAAGCTAAAACGCCTGAACCAACATAAGGAACTCCCATCAATTCAAGCATCCCCTGAACTGTCCCGTCTTCACCTTGTTTACCATGTAAACCAATTAAAACAAGATCTACTTCCTGTAATTGTTTCCATAACTGTTCCATTTGATTCGGGTCAAAGTCAATAGCCACAACATCATGATCCAACTGATCTAATGCTTGAATCATCCCTTTTCCTGTTGATAGAGACACTTCTCTTTCTTTTGATGTTCCACCGTATAACACTGCGACTTTCATTTGTTCACCTCAAATTTAATTAAAATGTTGATTAATGGTCTTGATTGCATTTTCCAATACAACATGGTTTCCATATTCGATTAAAACATGCGATGTCATTGTACTAGGCGAACCAAATTCAGACAAAATAGAAATTAGATCTTCTCGTTGACTACTCGCTAGATCGTGATCATCGATTTTCATATAATACAACTGTTCAAAATGGTAAATTGATGAAGACATTTCATTCATTGACTTTAGAGTTTTGGCAACTTGAATAACAGATTCGAATGTATCGAAGGAAAAGATGAGTTCTTGACTTTCATCCATTGTTACTTTTAACTCAATATAGTCGTCTCCATCTTCGATTTCACTTTCATTTTGTGTCACAACAATGATCATACCTTGAGCTTGCAACATATGAACACGAACGATTAATCGTCCATCCAATTCCATTTGTAATTCCTCTGACGCTTCATGCAACATATCTTGAAAAAGACGGTTTGCTTGAGGAAGATTATTCCATAAGTCGTCTTTCGAATAGCCTCGATCATAAAGATCATCGTAGGTTAAAAAGATTTTAAACTGGTTTATGCTAATACGTTCTAATCTCATGTCACCACCTCCAAGATTATTACTGCTATTATATGTGATGGATACAGCGAAAATTGCCTGTTTAAGTATGTATAATTTAATACATACTAATATTCTAAAGGATAAATGCATATTTAAAAACGGTTTATCGTGAAATCATCGAAAAACTTAATTATTAGCTAACATAAAATAATAATAAATTGGAATAGCCATACTTAATAAAAGAAATAAGATTAGAACGATATGAAGAGTTAATCGATGATAAAAGAGTGACGGTTCCTGTTCGATTTCTTCTTTTTCATTTGTTGGTTCATGTTGATCATATTCTGAGGCTGAGTTTTGCTTATGTTTAATGTTTCTTCGCTTTGTTCGATGTACTTCTCGGCGTGGTGGCAATGACATGACATCAGCAGAGTCTGACGATTGCAATTCTTGTTGATTTGATGCTGACACTAAAATCACCTCATTTTTTTCCAATAATAAATACCTAACAATAAATCAATCGTGTAATGCGCAGTAATAGTAACCATTAAGTTGTTAGTTATATGATACATATACCCAATTCCAAATGATAATAACACAACAGACAATAACAATACCCATTTACGCAAATATCGAACATGAACTAACGCAAATAATAGACTTGCAACCCAAAAACCAAAGTGTGTTTGGATCACGCCACGAAATAACACCTCTTCAGATAGAGCTACTACTAGTGTCAGTAAAGCAATATGTGGAAGCGAAATCGATGTAAATAAGCGACGATTGATCCCGCCATCATCATATAATCGACCAGGTAAAAATTGAATCATAATAATGTCAACAAGGACGATTATGACGCCTGGTACCAGGCCAAACCAAAAAATTTCATGAGCATTAAAATGAAATAACGTCCAAAAATCGCCCCATTTATTAAATAGAAAAAGGCCGACAATATAAGCAATGACAAGGAATAAACCTTGTGATAAATAAACGTTCCACAACAATTCCTTATCAGATAGTTGTTTGACTAGATCAGCTTGTGTTGGTCTTCTAGACATATAATTTCCATCACCTTTTATTAAACAATTCCTTTAAACGTTTTTCCCAATTAACTTCTATAGAAAATGAACCATCATCAGGTAATTCCCAGTTCTCAATGTTAAATCCACATTGATCACAACAATCAAATTCAGGGTTTTTAACCTCTTCCTGAAATTTTTTATAAAGCTCTTGACGTCTACATTGATCCGTATGAATCCATTTCAATAACCCCATAATACTATCTTTTTTTACAGCTAACCTTTGATCACGAACTTGCCTAATGGTGAGAAATAAATCATTAGATAAATATCTATTCTTTTCTGTTTGAAATACTAAAAATCGCTCTTGTGTTTCTGTCAACTTGTCACTCAAATCTTCAGACTGTAAAAAAGCACTGATCATCTCATCTTCTGGTAATTCTTGACCAATTAAATGAAATGGTAGGGTTTCGTCGCCACGTTGATATAACAAACAAGCTAAACTAGGTTGACCGTCTCGTCCTGCTCTCCCTATTTCTTGAATATAAGATTCTAAATCAGATGGCATGTGATAATGAATAACCAATCTTATATTCGCTTTATCAACGCCCATCCCGAATGCACTGGTGCAACAAATAACATCCAATTGATCGTACATGAACTGTTGTTGTATTAACAATCGGTCTTCTGATTCCATGCCACCGTGATAAAATGCGATTGCTCTGTCAGGGAATTGTTGTTGTAGCATATGGCAAACAGACTCACTTTTCATGCGACTGGAAAAGTAAATCATAGTAGGCATTCGCTTCTTTTCTAAGAGTTTCGTTAATTGCCGATGTTTTTCCTCAACGGTTTCAACATGACTGACCGACAGTGTAATATTAGGTCGATCAATTGGATAGATTATTTTCTCAAAAGGAAGATTAAAATGATTAACGATATCCTGCTGTACGTCATCTGTTGCCGTTGCACTGAGAGCTAATAATGTCGGTTGGCCTAATTCATTATGTACAGCATTTAATTTTAAATAATCTGTCCTAAACTCATGCCCCCATTGCGATAAACAATGCGCTTCATCGATGACAAAATAATTAACGTGTTGTTGTTTTAAATAATGGATGACTTGACTTTGTTGCAACATTTCAGGCGAGCAATAGAGCAATTGAACATTTGATAATTGATTTAATATCTTTTGTTTTTGATGACTATTATGCAAACTAGTCAATGTAGCTACTCGTTTGATTCCTTTTGCTTTCAGTACTTTAACTTGGTCAATCATTAATGATAATAAAGGTGAGACAACAATCGTTATTCCAGTCGTTAGTAAAGCAGGCAGTTGATACGTAATCGATTTACCACTACCTGTAGGTAAAGTAGCTAACGTGTTATGGCCTGCTAACACCGATTCAATAATTGATTGTTGACCTGCTTTAAATGAGTCAAAACCAAAATATGTTTTAAGATAATGTTCTAATTGATGCTCAACCATTCGAAATCGCCTCTTTTTCTTGTCCTAAACGTGCTATCACCAAACGAATTTGAAAATAAGACAATTGATCATCCAACTGTTCTTTAATCCTTCTTAATCGCTTTGTTGTGTCTTCTTCCAAGACTTGGCGAATTCTCTTTTCATCTTCTAAAGAAATAAATTCACGAATTGAAAATAGATATTCTTTCATAGCAAGCTCTACAATATGATCTTCTATCGTACTTGGTTTCAGGCCTCTCTTTTCAACGATTTGATCAATCGACATTCCTTTTTTATACATATGTTTTGTCACTAAAGCTGATTCTGTTAGTCGATTTTCCTCTTGCTTTGGTATTAACTGTTTAATGAGATTAAATGAATCAGGGTTAGAACTAATATACCTTAACCACTGATGTAAGGCTGATTGAACGGATAATTCAATCATAATCGGATCCGTCTGCCATTTTTCAGCTAATTGCTGATAACTTAAACCAATTTGATCAGACCCTGAGATAGTTAGCATCATTAAGTTTGCTTCATTTTCATTCAATAGTCGAAACAATCGATTAAGTTCGTCATATAGCACGTCACCATTTTGAGCTAATGGATCATAGTCATTAAATAGTTTCTTAATACTTGCTTGCACCGATTCATTGTCTGTAATCGGAAAGAATTGTGTTTGTTTATGTATTAAATTTGATACGGATTGAATGAGTAATTGTAATCGTATATAAAAAAGTCTAGTAATAGCTCCATAGTCCATACCGTTCAGCTCAAATTGCCAATCATCCTGACAAAGTTGTTCACCCATTTCTGTTATTACGACGAGTGAGTCTTGCTCTTCTATTAAGCCATCCTTTTTTAGTTGATTAATCGCTTGATCAAATGTCTCAACAGATAATTTGGGCAGTACGTGATAAAAAGCTGTTAAACGAAACAATCGACTATCTTGAAAGGTTTGAGCGGATTTTTTTCCTCTTAAAATATGAAGAACAGAACGCGGGGTACGCTCACCTTCGATTTGTTTTAAACGGGGTAATAACCACCTTGAAAATGACATATGGATGACTCCTTTTAGTCAGGAAACTAAATTTTTTGCAACAGTTAGATATAGTAGATAGAATATAATGAGATACTTTTATTATAGCATGTCATAATGCTGGAGGAACGAACAATATGCCTAAATTCACAAAAGTTGACCCTGACACCTGTATAGCTTGCGGTGCATGTGGTACAAGTGCGCCCGATATATTTGATTATGATCTTGAAGGAATAGCCTTCTCAAAATTGGATGAAAATAAAGGAAAGACACCAATACCCGAAAATTTATTAGATGATTTTGAAGATGCTATAGAAGGATGTCCAACTGAATCAATTAAACAATCTAATGAACCATTTTAAACTATTTGTCGAATGACTAAAACTATTTTCCAAGTTTCTTTTCTTACTAGTGAAACATTGGTATAATAATCAGTGAATTTGAAATCAAGGAGGAAGTATTGTGGCAAACAACAAAATTATTGATGTATTTGTCGAAATCCCGACAGGTAGTCAAAACAAGTACGAGTATGATAAAGACAAAGGTGTTTTCAAATTAGATCGTGTGTTATTTTCATCACAGTTCTATCCAGCGGAATATGGTTACATTGATGAAACATTAGCCTTAGACGACGACCCATTAGATGCTCTAGTGATTGTAACTAACCCAACATTCCCAGGTTGCGTCATCGAATCTAAAATTCTTGGTTTCTTAAACATGGTTGACGACGGTGAAGAAGATCAGAAACTTATTGCTGTTCCAGTAGAAGATCCTCGTTTCGAAAATGTAGAGACATTAGACGACTTACCTCAGCACAAACTTGAAGAAATCAAGCATTTCTTTGATACTTATAAAGACCTTCAAGGTAAAGAAACACAAATCGGGGAATATGAAGATGCTGATGCAGCAAGTAAATTAATTGATGAGTGCCTAGAGCGCTATCAAAATAATTAAATCATTAAAAATGAACCGCCAATAATTTGGCGGTTCATTTTTAATCTTTATTCATCCAATGTTAAAGGTAAAGTAAATGAAAATGCCGTGCCTTCTTCATATTTACTTCGTGCAACAATCGTTCCACCATGTGTTTCTACAATGTGCTTGGCAATGGATAACCCAAGACCTGTTCCTTTTTTCGATTGATGACGAGTTCTTGCTTTGTCACTTTTATAAAAACGTTCAAAGACAAACGGTAAATCTTCCTCAGCAATTCCTTTTCCATTATCTGCAACTTCAAAATATAACTCATTGTCACTTTTCCAAACAGAAACATGAATCATTCCTTGCTCTTCTGTATGTCTAAATGCATTATCAATTAAATTTGTTAAGACTTGTTCAATTCTGTCTGGATCGAACATGACAGTTGTTTGATCTAAATCAAAATGAGAATTGAAGTCAATTTTTTGATTTTGAGCTAACGTTGTAAATTTGTTCATAACACGCTGAACAAAAGTTACTACATCTACTTCTTCAGGATTCAATTGGATATGACCTGCTTCCATTCGTGCAAGATCAAGCAATTCATTAACTAAGCGATTCATCCGCAATGATTCATCATAAATAATCTGAGCTAATTCTTGTTTTTCCTCTTTCGATTCGGCTACATCATCAACAATCGCTTCTGAGTAACCTTGCATCATCGAAATTGGTGTACGTAGTTCATGAGAGACATTGGCTAAGAAGTCTTTACGTAACTTATCTAATTGCCGCTCATCTGTCATATCACGAATGATCGCAACAATTCCGACGATTACAGCATTATCATAAAGCGGCGACATGACTAAGACATATGAACGCCCTTGCACAGTTAGTTCAACAGATTGCTCTTGTTCATGCACTAAGACATCATTAAAATATGTGGTTAACATTTCTGGTAATGGTTCTTCTGCTAAATCATGTTCGTATTTAAGTTGTTCAAGAAATTGTTCTGCTGGTGGGTTAATAATTAAGACATCAAATTGTTTATTAACTGTAATCACACCATCAGCCATCGATTTCAAAATACTGGATAACTGAGATTTTTCTTGATTAAGAGCATTGATATGATAATTTAATTGTCTACGCATTAAGTTAAATGAATTAGCTAATTCACCGATTTCATCATAGGTTAGCACGGGAACCTTGGTATGAAACTCTCCTTTGGCTAATTCCGATGCCGCTTTACGCATACGAATCAAAGGTGCTGTAATCCGTGTTGATAAGAAGAAAGCAAAAATCGTTGTTAATACGATTGCAATTGTTGCTGCTAACAAAATAATATCTGTCGTTTGATCTGTTGTTTCTTCAACTACATTTAAAGATTGATAAACATATATTGCACCCTGTTCATCCTCTGTTGGGATTCCCACAACCATGATTTCTTCATCAGAATTGGGTAATGTTGTAATCTCTCTAATCTGTTCATCTTCTGATAATGATGGGTTAATATCAGAGTTAGCGATAAACCAACTTGGCTCGAGTTCAAAGCTTTGGCCCTGTGTAGGTTCATTTTGCCAATAATCATGCTCATCAAAGAAAATAGTAGCACGTGTTGAAGGGTCCATTAATTGGTTAACCGTTTCTATACTAACATCTTCTTGTTGATGACTCTCCACCAATGATTGAACACTTTCAGCTTGATTAACTAAATTTTGTTCAGCATCGTCGATATAAAAGTTCTCGAAAAACTCAAGCAATAATACAGTCAAAATCATTAAAACGAATGCAACAAGAAGAATAATGGTAGACCATAATTTGAAAACAACACTTTTCCAAAACATTATGCGTCTGTTACCTCAAACTTATAACCGACACCCCAAACAGTCACAATCATACTACCTGCAGCCTCAGAGACTTTGTTTAATTTCTCGCGCAATCGTTTAACGTGAGTATCCACAGTTCTTAAATCACCAAAGAATTCATACTCCCAAACTTCTTTCAACAATTCTTCACGGTCGAATACTTTATCTGGTGCTTTTGCTAAATAATATAATAGTTCATATTCTTTCGGTGTTAAACTGACTTCAATATCATCTGCGAGCACACGATGAGCGTCTTTATCGATCGTTAAGTGTGGGAATACTAAAACATTCTGCGTATCGGGTTTTGTTTCTAAATACTTTGTCGCAGAAGCACGTCGTAATAGAGCTTTGACCCGTAAAACGACTTCACGCGGACTGAATGGTTTAACAATATAATCATCTGCACCCACTTCAAACCCTTGGACTCGGTTAGATTCTTCACCTTTTGCTGTTAACATAATGACAGGTGTAGCTTTTTGTTCTCGCAATTGAGCACAAACATCCACCCCGTCTTTTCCAGGCAACATCAAATCAAGAAGAATCAAATCATAATCGGTTGCTAATGCTTTATCTAATGCTTCATCACCATTCGCAGCTTCATCGATCTGATAACCTTCCCGATCTAGATATAATTTTAATAAACGTCGAATCCGCTCTTCATCATCGACCACTAAAATATTTGCTTCTTCTGACATATACAACATCTCCTTTTATTGGACGATTAAGCATAAGAGTGTAATCCAGCAATGACTAAGTTGATCACAATTAAATTAAACATAATAATTGCAAATCCAACGACTGCAAGCCATGCGGATTTCTTTCCATGCCAACCACGTGTTAAACGTAAATGTAAAAATACAGCGTAGAATAACCAAGTCACGAGAGCCCATACTTCTTTCGGGTCCCAACCCCAGAAGCGGCCCCAAGCTTGTTGTGCCCATATAGAAGCAAAGATTAATCCACCAAGTGTAAATAATGGGAAACCAATAGCAATTGCTCGGTACATTATATCATCAACGACATCTGGGTTAATCTTATCGAATTTTTCATTTAATAAAGCAGAAATTCGACGTCCCTTTAAGATTAAACGTAATAATCCATACAGTACACCGCCAAAAGCTAGTGATAAAAATAACGTATTTAATTTCGAACCAGCATCAGCACCTTGCATCCAACCAGGTGTTTCGATACCAGAGTTAAAAGCACCTTCTGTAACTAACTCTGAATCATGAGGCTGGAACAAAGCTGGCATAGAATAAGTCACATCAACGGTTTGCTCTTCTAATTCTTTAGTAAATGTTGCTTCATAATCCATAGCACCGAAGCTACTAGATAAAATAATATAAGCGATTGTAGAAACAACACCAAATAAAATCAGTTCTAAGAATGTCGTTTCTTTACTAGATTGAGATTGATCGACTCGTTTGATTAAAAATAACAAACCAGCTATGAAGCTTATCGATAATATTGCTTGAGCTAAAGCAACCGTCGTGACGTGAATATATAACCAATTTGATTGTAATGACGGAACTAATGGTGATATCTCTTGAGGGAACATACTTCCATAGCCAATAATAACTACAGCTATTGGTAATGCGATTAAGCCCAATGTAGGAATACCATAAATGAAATAAATCACCACGAAGGCTAAAATAAGCATCATACTAAAGAAGTAGATATACTCAAACATGTTACTGACTGGAATATGTCCAGCTTGAATCCACCTTAGAATATACGACGTCATTTGAGATGCAAAGCCAATAATCGTAAACGTCATAGCAATCTTAGTTGCTTTTGATTTTTTATTGGATTCACGATTTTTTCCTAGAGTTAAACCAAAAAATGCTGTCGCAATTAAATATAAGAAGAATGTAATATTTAAGAACAAACTACTTAATTCATATAAATCCATGAAATGCCTCCTAAGCAAACAATCTCATTACTTCATTTCTTGTTGATCAATAAATGGTTTGACATTCGTTCCTTTTGTGATTTTATCAAGTTCTTGGTTCATACCATACCAGTTTTTATTCGTATGAACACCAATATGATAACCCCCATCTTTTGGATGAATCCATATACGTCTATGATACCAATATAAACCTTGAGATACACCAATCATGAAAATACCTGCCCCTAGTCCAAAGAGCGGTAATGTATTATCTTTTTTCACCGTTAAACCAGAAGCTGAACGGCGATCAACCTCTGAGACATTAACATTTGCTTGGTTATTATCTGCTAAAGGTATCACTTTTTCTTGTAAATAAAAGAAACGTTCGTCTTCTTCTAGCTCAGGACTACTGACTGTAAATATAATACCTGGATTACGTGGATACTTCGAAAATGATGATGGTCCTTCTTCTGTAAACTCTAATTCAGGATACCAATTGTCAATTGTAATCGTTGTATCACTTTCCTCTAACTCAAATTCAGATGGTGCTTCATCGGTATCAAATGTGAAGGCTCCCAGTGATTCATTATTCAGCTGTAATTCCATAGAAATAGAATTATACTCTGATTCTACTTGTGTACCTGATTGGTAAAGAGAATAGCCATCAAAAATAACAGGTTGATTTAACCTAATTTCTCCTTCGGTTACCCTTTCTAATTCCGGTTTTTCCCCTAATATTGGGTCATTGGTTGCTCTGTAAATTGTAGCATTCGTTTGGAAATTTTTGGGAACTGATTCTTCTACGTCCTCTAATGCTCTCGTGAATCGTTCTTCAGTCTCTGGATCATAAACTTCATAAATAAACTCATTATTTTCAACAAAATACTCTTGATCCGTTCCTGGAATTGCTTGAACCTCACCTTCACGCACCCAAACGTAATCATCAATGTGCATGACTTCAAACATTCTAAAAATCGAAGCTATTAAAATAATAATCAAACCGATGTGATTAACGTATGGGCCCCATCTGGAAAAGCGGTTTTTTTCAGCGAATATATGGCCATCTTCTTCATGTACTTTATACCGTTGTTTCTTTAAGTTAGTTTTTAACGTGTTCAAATCGTTTTCAGAAAGTTCATTGTCGAAACTAACGACTCGTTGACGTTTAACAAATATTTCATTCTTCTTAGTCTTTTGATTCTTTAAAGCTCTACGTAAAGGAACATAACGATCAATACTTGAAATAATAATTGAAACGCCAATTAGCGCAACTAAAGTTATGTACCACCAAGAATCATACATATTATGAAAACCAAGTTGATAAAATATTTTACCAGTCAAACCGTATTCTTCTTCATAGAAAGCAGACGATGGTAAAGGTGAATTCTTAAACTGTTCTTGTGGATATATGGTACCGAGCGCAGAAAAAATAAGCGTCAATACAATTAACCATACACCAACCTTAACTGAAGAAAAGAACCCCCAAACCTTATCGACAAAGGTTCGTTTATAAGTTTGAGAACGGCGAGCGCCACCTTCGTAACGCATTTCTAGAACCTGTTGTTGATCATTACCGTCGATATGCTGGTTTTCTTTAATTGGTTTACCACAGGCTTCACACAGTACAGTTCCTTCTTTATTTTCATGTCCACATTCACATCGTATTGTTTCGTTAGCCATTACGATCCCTCACACTTTACGACTTCTCGGGTAATATTTCTTGAAAGTAACCTTCTAAACTCTCTAATGTTACTGGACCACGAACAATTCGTTCAATGGTTCCATCTGGATTAATAAAGAAAGAAGCGGGCAAATTCGTCACCTCGTAAACATCCATCACGGTTTCTTGTCGGTCAATTGTACTTGGAAAGGATAAATCTAGGCTATTATAAAAGTTATTAATGACTGATTCATTTCGGTCTACACTGACAGCGACAATTTCAATTCCTTGATCTTTATAATCTTGATAGAGTTGATCCATATAAGGCATTTCTTTCTTGCATGGTTCGCAATAAGTCGCCCAAAAGTTTACCATGACACCTTGTCCACGCAACTCTTTAAGTTCGATTGTTTCTCCAGATTTATCTAAGCGATCTAATTTAAAGTTAGGCGCTTCTACCCCTTCTTCTAAATCAGGTCGTTCAGAATTCGCATTAACGATTAAAACGAAGACTAATGTTCCAACCAAAAGTGTTAAGACAACACTTCTAAATACTAGACGTTTTTTCTTCTTATTCACCGATAACCCTCCCACATTAACATTGTATCACGAGTGATTTTATCAGCATTTTGTGATGTTTGAACATTATTTAACATTTTGCTTCGTCAAATCTGCCAATTGTTTGACTTCATGTGGTGTTAACTCTCGATAATCACCAGGTTGCAAATTACCTAATGTTAATGTTCCAAATTGTTCGCGTCTTAATTTCTCAACTGAATAACCTAAGCTTTCAAACATTCGTTTCACTTGACGGTTCTTGCCTTGATGAAGGACAAGTTCAACTTTTGAAATATTTTTACGTTTATCAATTTCAATAATTCGTGCTTTCACAGCTTTTAACCGTTCACCTTCATGTTCTACTCCCTTTTTTAGCTGTGTTAAATCTTTCTTATCAAAAATCCCTTTTACTTTAGCTACGTAAACTTTGTCGACTCCATACTTAGGGTGAATTAACTTATTCGTCAAATCACCATCATTAGTAAGCAGTAACACACCTGTCGTATCGTAATCTAAACGTCCAACGGGATAAACTCTTTGTTCAATGTACGGTGAAAGAAGATCAGTAACAACTTGGCGACCTTTATCGTCTTGAACAGAAGATAATGTTTGACGTGGTTTATTGATTATATAATATACTGGTTGTTCTTTCTCAATTACGATCTCATCGACTGCCACGCTATCTTGCTTGGAGACTTTTGTACCTAGCTCTGTCACAACTTTATTATTCACTTTGACTCGTCCAGACTCAATCATGTCCTCTGCTTTTCTTCTAGATGTGACACCACTATTGGCAATAACTTTTTGCAAACGTTCTTTATTTTCACTCATACTGACACCTCTTCATTTCTTCATTAATTATATTATGGCATAAGAAAAGCGCTAACACTACGGTTAACGCTTAGCTACTCTCATTATGATCCAAACAATAGATAACATGCGATTAACGATGCTATTATACCAATTAAATCCGCTAACAGTCCAACTTTAAGTGCATCCCCCATTTTTTTAATACCTACGGCACCAAAATAGACAGTTAACACATAAAGTGTTGTATCAGTACTCCCTTGCATGGTTGAAGCTAGCCTTCCTATAAATGAATCTGGTCCTTCGGTACGAATTAAATCTGTCGCAATACTTAATGAAGCTGTGCCAGAAATCGGTCTTGTTAGTGCTTGCGGAACGATTTCAGGTGGTACATTAAATATAGCTAATAAAGGGTCTATAACATTGACAAATGCATCTAATGCCCCTGATGCTCGGAATATACTAATAGAAACGATCATCCCTAACAAAAAAGGAAGCAAAGAGATTGCCATCTTCACACCCTCCTTGCCTCCTTCAACAAACGTTTCGTAAGTTGGCACGCGTTTATAAGTCCCATGAAGAAATACCGTAAGTAAAAGAAGCGGAATAATCCAGTTACTGATCTGTACAATCATACAGCTTGTCTCCTCTTTCTTCGATAGTAAAAATAGCGATCAATCAAAATAGCCCCAATAGAAGAAACGAGTGTCGCTAATATCGTAGAAATCACAATATCAGTTGGACTAATTGAATCATATCGCATTCGAATAGCAATCATTGTAGTGGGGACTAGTGTTACACTCGAGGTGTTTATGGCGAGAAAGGTTATCATAGACCTTGAAGCTACTTCACTATCACCATTTAATCTTTTCATTTCGTGCATCGCTTTAATCCCAAGTGGCGTCGCAGCGTTACCTAAACCAAAAAGGTTTGCAGATACATTAGATAAAATATAACCCATTGCTGGATGGTCAGCTGGAATGTCAGGAAACAAGCGCGTGAATAACGGTTTAAATAATTGGGCTAATGAATTTAATAGTCCTGACTTTTCAGCAATTCTCATAATACCTAACCAAAAAACCAAAACACTAACTAAGCTTATAGTTAATGCTACTGCCTCTTCTGCACTTTTGAAGATAACTTCATTGACTTCTTCAATAGTCCCATTAAAAAACGCATAGATAATACCGATTACAGCTAAACCAACCCAGATAATATTTACCATGTTGGACCACCTTGTAATTGTTGAAAAGCATCCGAAATCATTGTGCGAAATGATGATGATGGCTTTTGTTCTTCCTCTGTAAAGGTAATCGGTATTTCTGGTTGATCTTCTATTTGTTCAAACCCATATTCATAAAGTTCTTTATGGTCTTGCCAGTCACGCTTAGCATCGATCGTTACCACAACAAGTTCGTGATGATCTTGTTTAGCGGTTGTTACTAAAGTCCGTCCAGCTGTACTTGTATAGCCTGTTTTACCCCCCGTACAAACATCATCATACGTCATCAATAATTTATTTTTATTATGCCACGGATAATCTTCTTCTTCAGATAGATATGTTTTAGAACCGAAAATCTCTCTAAATACTGGCTCTGAATTCATAGCGTACCGTGTTAACTTAGCCATGTCTAAAGCACTTGAATAATGCCCTTCTTCATCTAAGCCATGCGGGTTTTGAAATTGACTTTGTGTCATACCTAACCAATCAGCTTTCTCATTCATTAAATAGGCAAATCCACCCTCACTACCTGCTATATGTTCTGCAATCGCTACTGCAGCATCATTGCCTGAACGAAGCATTAATCCATAGATTAAATCTCGTAATGGATAGTGATCTCCTGGTTTTGTATAAATCGAAGAACCAACTGTATTTGCCGCTTGTTGTGATATTTCAACAGACTGATTAAGATCTCCATGCTCAATAGCTACAATAGCCGTCATGATTTTGGTAATACTCGCTATGGATTCTTCAGAGTTGGCATCTTTATTAAATAAAACTTCTCCTGTTTCCATATCAATAACGACTGCATGATGAGCCGATAAACTTGGTTCTGCTTGTACAGAATGTGGTGAAACATAAAATAAGATCATCATCACTATGAATATACGTATCAGTTTCATCATTCATCCCCTATCCCTAAACCTTGTCCTTTCCTAAAGCATTCTATGTTTGGGTCATTTGAGATATGAAAATCATGAGAGAAATAATGTTAAATATACAAAAGACGATTGTTTGAAATAATTATAGTTAAGCAGTATCAAAGCGGAATCAAAACACGTAGACGCCTGCGGGAACAGCACGCGTCTCGAGACCCCACAGGCCACGCTTTTAGGCCGAGGAGGCTCAAGCCGTGCCCGCGGCAAGCGAAGTGTTTTGATGGAGCGTTATATAAATAGATACCCCAAACGATTTTTACAAAAAATAAATCGTTCGGGGTTTACTTTACATTATTAGGTTTTGTCTCAACCTCGAAAAAATCGAATCGTTAAACAGCTTCTAAGTAATCTAATTGTTCCCGTAAATCTTGAAAAGTAGGTTCAATTTGTTGCGTCAAATCAAGCAAATCATCACCTGGGTCAGCTTGGAATTCTATTGATCGTTTGTCACGATAAGAAGCCCGACTGTCTTCATACCATAAATCATCTTTTGGTGAGAAAAACTGATTAACACACTTGTGATAAACGCCTTTAAGAATCTTTTCAAGCATATTAATATCTAAGGTTTCGGAGCGGATCAAACGTTTTAAAGCGTTTTTTCCCTCCATACAATAAACTTCTAAGAAACGAAACTGTTTAATCACTGCTCCAATATATTCATCATTCAATGATTTATCTTGTTCAACGATTGAAGTAACACTCTTCTCATTTAAAAAGCAAGTTAATTTTTGTTCAATCTCTTGTAATTGTTTATAAATTTGCTCAGCCTGTGAGAATAATTGTGTGCTCATTGGCACTGATTGACCTCCCTAATTGACTAAGTTTTAAATTAATGGTTTTCGATTTCATTAAAGAATAAATCAGCTTCTTCTAAAGCGTGATCCACATCTTCATTCGGTAATGGTGGTAATTCTTCCAGTGAAGTCAAACCAAAGAATGTAAGGAATTCTTTAGTTGTCTGAAACAAAATTGGACGCCCACTTGTATCTTTACGACCACATTCTTCAATTAAAAATCGAGATACGAGCGTTTGGATGGGACCATCACTTTTAACACCGCGAATATCTTCTATCTCTACTCTCGTTATTGGTTGTTGATAAGCGATAATAGAAAGTGTTTCTAATGCCGCTTGTGATAATTTTGATTGAGAAGTCGACTCTTGCATCTTCTCAAAATATAACGCATGTTCTGACTTAGTTGTTAAATAATAAACACCTTTTCTCTCTAAGAGCGATAATCCCCGTTGACTATGTTCATAGTCGTATTTCAATTCTTCTAATAAAAGTTGCGCTGTTTTATCATTTACTGAAAGGACTTGTTTGATTTGATTCATCTCGAGTCCCTCATCACCTGAAGCAAATAACAAGCCTTCCAAAACGCCTTTAAATTCAGTCAATTCCATGTTCTTCCTCCATTAGTGCAACTGTGATGTCTGAAAAGTTATCCGATTGATAACACATAATCGAACACGTTTTCATGAGCTCTAATAATGCTAAAAATGTGGTGACAACTTCAAATTTTTCTTGATAGGAAAAAAGATCATAAAAAGATGATCGCCCTTTTAATCGTTGAAGCGTATGTAAGACATCTTCCATACGATCTTCGATTGATACTTCCTGTCTTTGAATAGTTGTTTCCATAGGTGCTAATAGTTTCTTGCGTCGCAACACTTTTTGGAATGCTTCAGTTAAATCAGTAACTGATAATACATCACTCCGTTTAACAACATATTCCGACTGATAAGGTGTCATATCCATCGGTGGACGAGTGAATATTTGGTTTGACTCTTGTTCTTTCTCTTGTAAGATGTTAGCGGCTTCTTTATATTTCTTATACTCCACTAATCGTTGGATCAATTCTTCTTGAGGGTCTTCTTCATACTCATCTTCAACATCAAGTTCTTGTTTAGGGAGTAACATTTGACTTTTGATTTCAAGTAAAGTTGCTGCCATGACAAGATATTCGCTAGCAATGTCGAGATGTAAATCCTGCATAGTATGGATATAATTTAAATATTGATCTGCTATCTCTTTTAAAGGGACATCGTATATATCAATTTCATATTGATTTATTAAGTGTAATAATAAGTCTAATGGACCTTCGAATGAATCAATCTTAACTTTATATACTGATTCTGACATCTACTCACTCTCTTCACTACGCTTTCCTCTTACTTATCATCGTATCAAAACTGATGTCTAAAAGGAATAGACTTCTGTCATTATTTAATAATAAGCTTTATTAAAGTCCGTTGTTGATATTGTGATCCGCTTTCGGCGGACGCTTTCACCCATAGGGCACAAGTGCAACATCTGTTCAATCTCACTACGTTCGTTTTTCACAGTGTTTTCTATTCAAAGGCAAGGCTCGAGCCAGACAACTACATCGAATAAGCTGCTTTGTTACTTGCACCGAGGAAGCCTACTTCGAAGCTTTGCTAGAAGACGCAGGTGCATCCCTCGGCCCAAAAGCGTGGCCTACGGGGTCTCGAGTCACGCGCTGTTCCCATGACGGCCCGGACGGCCTAATGTCGACGTTGGTCACAGGACGTGACCGAACTTAGTCGACCAGGAGTAGCCGCCTTCGCTACTCACAATTCAACAACTCAGTGCTACATCGTTTGAAAATCAACACTAAACTTTAACAGAGCCAAATAATAAAAAAGGTTTCAGCTTAATGGTCATTAAGCTGAAACCTTTTTTAGTTTATTCAAGCGTGGCATTGTTCATAAAATTCTTTAGTCTGTTCGTTTCCACAAATATTGTATTTCTCGCCATATTGCTCTTTTAATGCTTGAATCATTTGCTTTCCGATTCCTTGATTACGATGTGAAGGGGTCACACTGATGTGTTGAATAACAATGGTTTCATCTTCAAACCGCACACCAAGAGCACCTAAGATATCTTCTTCTTTCCAAAGAAATAACTGCCAATCATCATTGGATTCATATTCTTTGATGGTTGTTTGAAGTTTTTTAACTTCTTTTTCGTCTGGCATAAAAGACAATAAGCCCATCGCAATCTTCTCGAAGCTTTTTTTATATTTAATTAACATAAAAACCCCTCTTTAACTAAGAACATCACGTTATAATGGTATGATTTTGCATTAAACATGTGCGTCTCACTTAACATGTCATAAACAATAATTTGGCATAACATGTAAGCTCACTATAATAGAATACGCCTTTTTTAGCTTTTGTCAATTCATACCGTGATATAGTCTAACGTGATATAAGTTAGGATTCAATTGTCACGGTTTGCATAACGTCACCAGGACGTACACGGTCTACAACATCCAAACCATCTGTTACTTTACCAAATACAGTATGGCGTCCGTCAAGGTGTGGCTGTTGATCTAGACAAATGAAAAATTGACTCCCACCTGTATCTTTTCCAGCATGTGCCATAGATAAACTTCCATGTTCATGTTGATAAGGGTTTCCTTCTGTTTCACATTTAATTGTGTAACCAGGACCACCTGTGCCTGTCCCATTTGGGCATCCTCCCTGGATCACAAAGCCTGGTATTACTCGGTGAAAGGTTAACCCATCATAAAAACCGTCATTTGCCAATTTCACAAAATTATCGACTGTATTGGGCGCACCATCCGGATATAATTCAAACTGAATTTGTTCACCATTTTCAAACTGAATTTTCCCTTGTTTCATGTTAATTCCTACCTTCTATTTTATTCATAACTTAAGTCGAAACGTGTCAAATCTTGCACACTTTCTCTTTGAATCACTAATTGATCTTTACCATTTTCCTCAAACACTACAGCCGCCTTAGGAAAGCGGTTATAATGGCTAGCCATGGCATAACCATATGCTCCAGTAGAATAGACAGCTAATAAATCGCCACTTTCCACTTTAGGGAGAGTTAAATCCCAAATAAGCATATCGCCAGTTTCACAACTTTGTCCAGCAATAGCCACTGTTTCTTCCAAAGCTTGGTCACGTTTATTTATAATCGTAGCCTCATATTCAGCCCCATATAACGCTGGTCGTATATTATCCGTCATACCACCGTTAACCGAAACATACTTTCTTACATTCGGTATATCTTTAATAGCTCCAATTTCATAAATTGTCACGGCCGCTTCACCCACAATTGATCGGCCAGGTTCAATCCAAATTTCTGGAACAGCTAATTGGTACTCTTCAGCTGCCTTTTTAACAGATTTTACTAAGGTATGCACATATTCTGAAAGAGGTAACGGTTCGTCATCTTTTGTATATTGGATGCCGAAACCTCCTCCTAGATTAACAACTTCTGCTTCAAATTGATAACGTTCATACCAATCACTGAGTGCGTGAAACACTTTCTCTGTCGTCATCTCGAAACCTGTAGTTTCAAATATCTGAGAACCAATATGACTGTGAACACCTTGTAAATGAATGGAGTGATGGTCCATTAGATAAGTTAAAGCTTGTTCTGCTTGTCCACTAATTAGATCAAACCCAAACTTGGAGTCCTCCTGTCCTGTTAGTATATATTCATGAGTATGAGCCTCGATACCAGGCGTTATTCGAATAAGCGCATTAATGGTTTGTTGTTTTTCTTCTAATACTTCCTCAAGTAAAGCAATTTCATAAAAATTATCAATGACAATACACCCAACTTGGTAATCAACAGCCATTTCTAAAACCGTGCGACTTTTGTTATTACCGTGGACATGAACCTTTTGCATTGGATAGTTTGCTTGAATAGCCGTATGGAGCTCTCCTTCAGAAACGACGTCTAAACTCATTTGCTCTTGTTTAGCAACTTGAAGCATCGCAATGGAAGAGAAAGCTTTACTCGCATAAGCAACTTGATAATTTATATCATATTGTTTGAAAGTGTCAACAAATGAACGAGCATTACGTCTTATGTGATCCACATCGTAGACAAACAATGGTGTCCCGTATTTTTCTGCAAGTTCAGTCAGTTTTTGATCTGTCATACTAAAAGTTGATTGACTCATAATTTCACCTGTCCGTTTCTGATTGCAATACAGTTAACTTATCATATAGGAAATGTGCAAGCAATTTTTTTACCTCTAAAAAATATAAAACTTGAACCTATGAAAAGTCAATCATAGGTTCAAGTTTAGTTCGGTTTGGTTCTTTTTTGATTTTGTGGATGAACGATACTTGGCCGTTGTTCTGCAAATGGTACAGATACTCGAAATAGTATATGATACATGGCATTTGGGTTAAATGGAATAAGCGGCCATAAATAAGGTGTATTCAACGAATAAGTCCGAGCTAATAGTAAGACATATAGTGTTGATCCTAGAACCAAGCCTATGACGCCCATCGACGCAGTTAGTATTACCAAAGCAATCCTAGCTATTTTATTAGCGACTGACAATTCATAACTTGGTGTCGCATAACTCCCTACCGCTGCAATGGCTACATACAAAATAATTTCAGGTGTAAATAGTCCTACATCTATTGCAATTTCACCAATTAAAACCGCTGCAATCAAACCTAATGCAGTTGAGACAGCTGTCGGTGTATGAATGGCGGCTATCCTCAAAAATTCTAACCCTACATCAGCCATCAATGCTTGGACAACAATGGGAACATTCCCTTCTTCTGATGGTCCGATATAACCAAGATTTTCAGGTAAACGTTCAGGTTCCATAACGAATAATAACCAAAGAGGTAATAAAAACAATGAAGCAAAAATCCCTAAAAACCTTATCCACCGTACAAAAGTTCCCACCAACGGTACTTGACGATATTCTTCAGCATGTTGTACATGGTGGAAAAACGTCGTAGGTGTAATCATAACAGTCGGTGTTGTATCTACCAAAATTAGTACATGTCCTTCAAATAAATGTGCTGAAGCGACATCTGGTCTCTCAGTGTATCGTACCAGTGGAAATGGTGTTCTTCCTTGTTTTAATATATATTCTTCAAGAGTTTTATCAGACATCGACAAACCATCAACGTCAATTTTATCAATTTCACTTCTAACGTTTTCAATTAAGTTCGGATCAGCGATATCATCAATATACATAAGAGCTACGTCCATTTGAGAACGTTTACCGACTTGTTGAATTTCCAAACGAAAATGTTCATCTCTAACACGACGGCGTGTTAAACCAGCATTTTGAATGATATTTTCTGTATAACCATCACGTGATCCTCTTACCACTCTTTCTGTGTCTGGTTCATCAGGGGATCTTCCTGGATAGTTACGGACATCGACTACAAATGCTTGATCAAATCCATCAACAAATACCACGAGTAAACCAGACATAACTTCAGTCATTGCGTTTTCATATGAATCCAATGACTCAAATTGATGATTGACGAGACGGTTCTTAACAATATCTTCAACTTTATCACGTTCAGATTCAACATCATTTATCTCAACAATGTTTTCCAAAATTCTCATCACGAATCGCGTATCCACTAACCCGTTAACGTAGTAAAAATCTACATCTCGGCCTAAAACATTAATTGTCCTGTAACCTATATCAAAGGAAACGCCAATCCCTAATCTATCTTCCATCACTCGACGATTCTTTTTAATCGACTGTTTTATCTGATCTTCTTTCGACACGGTTACTCACACCTTTATCCTTTTGGTTTGAAAATGACGGCTACAATAAAACCGAATAAAATAGCAGATGCAATACCTGCAGACGTTAATTGAAAAATACCGATCGCAATTCCTAAAAAGCCATGTTCTTCTGCTTGTGCCATTGCCCCGTGCAACAAAGAATGGCCAAAACTCGTGATCGGTACTGTTGCTCCTGCACCAGCAAACTCAATTAATCGATCATATAATGAAAAACCATCTAACACAGCTCCTGAAACGACAAATAACGACATCACATGAGCTGGGGTTAAATTAAAAATATCTAATAGTAATTGACCAATGACACATATGGAACCCCCAACAATAAACGCCCAAACAAAATCCATGATCATATCGCATCACTCCGTTTTAATACAACACCATGCGCAATACAAGGAATTGATTCTTTCTGTTGCATCATAGTAGGATTGAGAAGTGCTCCAGTTGCGACAACCAAAACTCGATTCAGATTTCCACTGCGCAATTGCTGAATAACATGGCCATATGTTACAAGTGCTGATGAGGCACAACCACTCCCACCGGCGAAAATATTTTGATCCTGATGATAGATCATTAATCCGCAATCATCATGAACCGTTTCGATATCCACACCAGATTGATACAAAATTTTTTTCAAAATAGGCGTACCTACACTTGATAAATCACCTGTTAAGATTAAGTCATAATCATGTACTTGACGGTTAAAATCCGTTAAATGTTGTATAATGGTATTGGCCGCAGCAGGTGCCATAGCAGACCCCATATCAAGCGGATCATTTGCTCCATAGTCAATGACTTGACCAATTGTTGCCCCCTCTACTTGAATATGGCTCGTTTGTGATGACACTAATGCAGCACCTGCCCCAGTTACTGTAGAAGTTGTTGTTTCCGGTTTTTGACCACCATATTCAGTTGGATATCGAAATTGTCTTTCAGCAGTGGCATAATGACTTGACGTCGCTGCTAAAGCAAACTGATTATCTTGGCTATTAATCAGTGAACTAGCAATTGCAAGGCTTTCCATCGAAGTTGAGCAAGCGCCAAAGACACAAAGCATTGAACTGGAATAGTTTCTGGCAACATAATTACTCGTAACATTTTGATTAAGTAAATCACCACTCACAATTAAATCTAACGCATCTTCGCGAACTCCTGACTTTTCCATACATAAATTTGTTGCTTTGCTTAATAAATTCTGTTCAGCTTGCTCCCATGTTTTCCCATCACAATGAAGCTTTTCATAGGAATGATCAAATGTTGATCCTAATGGACCTTGCTTTTCTTTAGGCCCTGAAACAGTTGCTGTGTCATTTATATAAACACCATTTTGAAACAACCACGATTGCTTCCCTTGTTTCATATTACTCACCTTAACTTCCTAGTAATGTTTGAGCAGTGAACCGAATCAAGCCGACTATATAGGCTGCTACAGTACCAAATACAATCACAGAACCAGCTAACTTGAACATATTTGTAGCTACACCTAAGACTAAGCCTTCGCTTTTGTGTTCCAGTGCTGCACTGGCTATTGAGTTCGCAAAACCGGTAACAGGGACAGCTGAACCAGCACCTGCAAATTGACCCAATTTGTCATATACACCAAAGCCTGTTAGAATCGCTGCGATCAGTATTAATGTAGTAATGGTCGGATTCCCAGCTTCTTTAGCAGAGAACCCAAACAATCCCATGTACAATATCGTTAACCCTTGACCCACCACACAAATCAGACCACCAACAACAAAGGCTTTGATACAATTTTGAACTAATTTTGGTTTGGGTTGATACGGTTTAATTGATTGTTGGTAGTTATCCTTTGTAATCATTAAGTTAGTTGACCTCCTAGCGCGTAAAGATAATCCATTGAAACAATGATCCTATAATTTTTCCAAGCACTAATGCCATTAGTAAATAAGGTATATAATCATGAACATGCATCCTTCGTGCCAAGATAGGAAACACGTTTAAAACTTCTGTCAGCCCTGCTGCTAACATTCCAATAAATATGCCATGTAACAAGCCCCAATAAGCTTCAAATATTGGGTGTGTGACAAACTTCAACTCTCCAAATGACAAATAAATCCCTACCATTGCACCTAAAACAACCGCCCATTCGAAATGTCTGATGAATTCCCTCGCTTTTGATAACTGAACGAGCCTTGGAATGACTCCTAAGACTGTTAAGAATGCTACAAACCCTGAGCCAACCGCTAATCCAGCTGATAAGCCAACAATAATTTCAACGAGATAACTAATGATCATCATGATCCAGCTCATTTTCATTGAACGTGACATATTCATATAAATTCTGATCGTAATTAAACATTTCTACTTCAAGCGGGCTTGGCTCTTCATTGAATTTCTTTTTAAGAAAATGATTAAAGAAAAGAATCATCCCTATTCCTAATCCGAAAGAGTAAGGGACTTGCAACCATAAAACACTACGATCAAGATCGTAAGCAATCATCTCATGTAATTGATCCTGAACATCCGGCATGCTTACATCAAAGTGAAAGTTCATCACAGCCATAGCAGCCCCAATAAACAATAACGTCCATACAAAAAAGACATATAACGGATAAAGTTTAGGCTGACGTTTTTCTATAGCCAAAATAGTTTGTGAAGGACCAACTGTTTCAATATCCACCTCTGGATAAAGCTGTTTTAGTTTTTGGATGACATGGTATACATCAATAACTTTATACGTTAAATCAGATGCTTTAACTTCGTATATAAATAGGGTTAGGACTTTTTCACGTAATTCTTCTTTACAACATACCCACGCAAGATCGCCCAAACGAATGTGGTGACCTTTTTGAACGGAAATTTTTTGTTTTAGACGAACGTACACCACATCTGACATATTAAATCCTTCCTTAATTGATTTTCAGTTATATTATGTCCGATTCCATTTAAAGCATGTATTAACAATCCTTATAAATAACAAAAAGCGATTTCGTATTTTACGAAATCGCTTTTGTCATCACCTATGAATTCAACCAATCTTCGAGTTTGGCTAAAATACTTTTTTCTAACCTTGAAACTTGTACTTGTGATATCTGCAGTCTTTCGGCAACATCTGCTTGTGTTTGATCTTTATAATAACGCATGTAAATAATTAATTGCTCTCGCCGATCGAGTTGTTCAATTGCTTCTCTAAGTGCAATGTGATCAAACCAATTCGAACCTTGATCGGCAATTTGATCCATTAAAGTTATCGGATCTCCCTCATTCTCATAAACGGTTTCATGAATCGAATGAGTCCCTTGATTAGCTTCAATCGCCAAAACAAGATCTTCTTCGGGAATCTCTAACGCCTCACTTAGCTCCTTCATGGAAGGTGAACGATTAAGTTGCTTTGTTAATTCCTCGGTTTTGGCTCGAATTTTATGATTTAATTCTTTTAATGAACGACTGACTTTTATAGTACCATCATCTCGAATAAACCTTTGAATTTCACCGATAATCATAGGAACGGCATACGTGGAAAAACGAACTTCATAACTTATATCAAATTTATCTATCGATTTAATTAAACCGACACATCCTATTTGAAATAAATCATCTGTTTCATAACCTCTGTTAATAAAGCGTTGAACAACAGACCAGACCAGTCGAGTGTTGCGTTCAATAATCTTATCACGAGCTTCAGTATCTCCTTGCTGACTTTTTTGGATTAACGATATCAGTTCTTCATGAGACAGTGCTTGTGATGCTTGTACCTGAGTATTTTCTCTCATACACATCACTTCGCAATTGGCCGATGATCATGATTAAACCGTTTAACCAATGTGACTGTTGTCCCTGTTTCAGAAGAATGGACATCAAGTTGATCCATAAAATTCTCCATTATAGTAAAGCCCATACCCGACCGTTCTAATTCTGGTTTTGATGTATACATAGGTTCCATCGCTTCGTGAACGTCATCAATTCCACGACCAAAATCTTGAACCCAAATAGTCACTTCATCATCTTCAATTGAACACGCTAAAATAACGACTCCCTCTTCATTTGCTTCATAACCATGGATAATAGCGTTCGTTACAGCTTCAGATATAACTGTTTTAACTTCTGTTAATTCATCTAAGGTCGGATCAAGTTGTGAAATAAAAGAAGCAATAACAACACGAGCAAATGATTCGTTTTCACTTTTGGCTGCCATTTCGACTTTCATATGATTAGTCATGATGCCACCCCCAATCGAGATAAGGCATCAGCTTCATTTGCTTCAGTTTGCACAACCTTAAAAAGACCAGAGAGTTCAAACAATCGTTTAACTGAACGATTAATTGAACACACCACCATTTCACCCTCTAAAGCTTTAACTTGTTTATATCGACCTAAAAACACACCCAATCCTGAAGAATCCATAAAGCTTAACTGTTCCATATTCACAATGACATGCTTTATGTCTCCTGTACTAAGATAACTTTCCCAGTCCGTTTTCAACGTTTCAGCTTCATGGTGATCGAGCTCTCCAACTAAACGAATTAACAAAACATTTTCTTTTTGTTCAAAATAAGAAACAAGACCCAATAGCTTTTCCTCCTTTTTCAACATGCTATTGAACCTTGTTCTTCTTCGATCATTCTTATTCCTTCTAAAAAACAAAACTAGTGTCAATTCGACGCAATAAGCTAATTATTTAATTGTTTCAACATACGACCCCATAAAGTCCATGCGGAAGAAGGATGAATCTCATCTCTTACAATAAGTGGTGTTTCATTAATGACTTCACCGTCTCTCTTCACTGTTATCTGCCCTAACTTATCCCCTTTAGACACTGGCCACCTAGATTTTTTAAGTGCGATATCTGTTTCTATATCATCAGATGTTTCACCTTTTTTTAGTAATAAAGTGACATCACGCTTAGGTGTGAGGTGGATTGGGTTTTGACTTGATTTCACATGATCATATTCATAAACTGATTCTTCGCTAGAATAAAGTGGGTCAACATGGTACTGGCTAAATGCATAATCCAATAATGCCGTTGTATCCGCATTACGTTTCTGTGGAGTTTCTGCCCCCATAACGACTGATATTAATCGCATATTTCCACGTTTGGCTGTCGCCGTCAAGCAATACTCCGCTTCATCTGTGTATCCCGTTTTCAGACCATCTAACCCTTGATAAAATTTAACAAGGCGATTCGTATTAACTAACCAAAATTCGTCCTCTGTTCCTTCACGTAAATAATCTTCATATATCTTGGTATATTCCGTAATCATGTCGTATTCTAATAGCGCTCTTGCTATTACAGCCATATCATTAGCGGAACTATAATGATCCTCATCTGGTAAACCTGTCGTATTTTGAAATTGTGTATTTTCTAAACCTAAGTCATTTGCTTTTTGATTCATTTGATCAATAAATGCTTGTTCTGTAACAGCCACTGCTTCAGCTAAAGCGACTGTAGCATCATTTGCTGAAGCCACAGCAACTGCTTTTAACAATTCTTCTACTTTCATTTCTTCAAAAGCTTCTAAATAAATTTGCGATCCACCCATTGATTCGGCATTTTCACTAATCTGAATAGTCTCATTTAATTCTAATTCGCCTTCATCGATTGCTTCTACGATTAATAACATCGACATAAGTTTAGTCATACTTGCGGGAGGCAACCGTTTATCACCTTCTTCATTAAATAAAACTTCACCTGTATCTGCTTCCAGTAAAACAGCAGATTTTGCCGATTCAACTAATGATTCCTTCTCATTAGCAAATATAGTCGTTGGCCATAGTACACTGAATAATAATGTTATGATACATAGTTGACGCATTATTCAATCCCTCCATTTCTGATAGATATTTTTTCCAAAGAAACAGAAATTATGACAAATAAATCGTAATTATAGAAAAGAGGAATTGAACGAAACATAAAAAAACCCAAGATGTCTCGTTAGATACGAAACATCTTGGGTTCGGAATCTTATTTATTCAGAAACAATCGTTTTAATTAACGATGGTGCTTCAATTTGTTCACGCGTAATGGTTATATTGTGGTAAAGCTTTTCTTTGATTGAATCAACGTCTTCTTGATTACTATGGATTGTACAAAGGGATTCGCCTTCTTCTACGTAATCGCCGACTTTCTTATTAAGAACTAATCCTACAGCTAAATCAATGACAGAATCTTTTGTCTGACGTCCTGCACCTAATAGGCTAGCTGCTTGACCAATTTCATCTGCAATAATTTCACTAACATAACCAGATGTCTTAGCTGGTAGTTCAATTTGATATTTAGCATGTGGTAAACCATCAACATTATCCACGACGGAAGCATCGCCACCCTGAGATGAAAGGAACGTTTTAAAGGTCTCGAGTGCTTGACCATTCTCGATCACAGCTTCTAATTTTTCACGAGCTTCAGCTAATGTTTCAGCTTGTCCACCTACTACTACCATCTGACTACCAATAGTTAATGATAATTCAGTCAAATCTTCTGGTCCTTCACCGCGTAATGTCTTAATGGCTTCTTCTACTTCTAAAGCATTACCAATTGCTCGACCTAGTGGTTGGCCCATATCACTAATGACTGCCATCGTTTGGCGACCTACATTATTACCGATCGATACCATTGCCTTAGCGAGTTCAATGGATTCCTCTTCGCTCTTCATGAAGGCGCCTGCACCTGTTTTAACGTCTAAAACAATCGCGTCAGCACCTGCAGCAATCTTCTTACTCATAATTGAGCTTGCAATGAGTGGAATCGAATTAACAGTCGCTGTTACATCGCGTAGACCATATAGTTTTTTATCGGCAGGTGTTAAGTTACCCGATTGGCCAATAACCGAAATCTTGTTTTCATTAACTAAACGAATAAACTCATCATTTTCAATTTCAACGTGAAAACCAGGAACAGCTTCAAGCTTATCGATTGTGCCGCCTGTATGACCTAGTCCACGACCACTCATTTTAGCAACTGGAACACCAACTGCTGCCACTAAAGGCGCTAATACTAAAGTAGTTGTGTCGCCTACACCACCAGTAGAGTGCTTATCAACCTTGATTCCTTCAATTGGTGATAAATCAATGGTATCGCCTGATTCAACCATACGCATAGTGAGAGTTGCACGTTCTTGTTCGGTCATTCCGTTAAAGTAGATTGCCATTGATAAGGCACTTGCTTGATAATCCGGAATGGTACCATCAGTATAACCATCAATAAAGAAGTTAATCTCTTCATCTGATAAAGCTATACCATCACGTTTCTTTTCAATAATATCGTTCATGCGCATTAGAAGCGCCTCCTTTACATCGTTTGTAAGATTTGTTTAACGAGTTGAATGAATTGTTGTCTTACTTTTTCAGTTGTTTCAATAACTTCATCGTGAGACAACGGTTGATCTAAGATACCAGCTGCCATGTTTGAAATGCATGAAATACCCAACACATCGATACCAGCATGATTAGCTACAATAACTTCTGGTACTGTAGACATACCTACAGCATCGCCACCTAAAGTTCTTAACATTTTAACTTCACTTGCTGTTTCATATGTTGGTCCAGTGTTCCCTACATAAACCCCTTTACGAACAGACAAGTTCAAATCTGCAGCTGCAGCTTCCGCTAATTTACGTAAATCACGGTCATACGCTTCAGACATATCAGGGAAACGCGGTCCAAGTTCATCAATATTTTTTCCGATTAGAGGGTTGTCTCCCATGTTGTTAATATGATCTTGAATAATCATTAAATCACCAGGATCAAATGATTCATTAATGCCACCTGCAGCATTTGTCACTAATAGCTTTTCAACACCTAATTGCTTCATAACACGTACTGGGAATGTCACATGTTGCATATCATAGCCTTCATAGTAGTGAAAACGCCCTTGCATAGCGACAACTTGCTTTCCTTGTAGTTCGCCAATAACTAATTGCCCTTTATGACCAGAAACGGTCGATTGAGGAAAATGCGGAATTTCAGAATATGGGATTGTAACTGGGTTTTCAATCTCTTCAGCTAATATGCCTAAACCAGAACCTAGGATTAGACCGATTGTCGGTTTAGACGCGTTTAATTGTTGAGAAATATACTGCTCAGATTCTTGAATTTGTTCTAAGACTGACATGACTCCATCTCCTTTTGGTTATCTAATCAAAATCCAGGGAAACAGTTTCAGCTAACTGTTTCCCATACTATTAAATTATTTAGTTAAATCATCTAAAAAGCTTTCACCATGTTCCGGTTGCTTAGTCTTAAAGTTTTCAGCAACTGTTGCACCAATATCAGCAAATGTTTGACGTTCTGATAATGCTTGTCCAGCAGAAATGCCTTTATGATAAGCGACTAACGGTACATATTCACGAGTGTGATCTGTTCCGTGATGAATCGGATCATTACCATGGTCAGCTGTAATGAGTAATAAGTCGTCTTCCTTTAATTTATCCAAGACTTCAGGTAAACGACGATCGAATTCTTCTAAAGCTTCACCATAACCTTGTGGATCACGACGGTGGCCGTATTTAGCATCGAAATCAACTAAGTTTAAGAAATTTAAACCGTTAAAATCTTTATCCATTGAAGCAACTAGTTTATCCATACCGTCAGAATTATCATCTGTACGAATGGCTTCAGTCACACCTTCTTCATCGTAGATGTCTGAAATCTTACCTAAAGCAACAACATCATAGCCATCGTCTTCTAAGAAGTTCATCACAGTACGACCAAACGGTTTTAATGCATAATCATGACGATTGGATGTACGTTCAAACGATCCAGGCTCACCTACAAACGGACGTGCAATGATACGACCGATCATATATGGTTCGTCTTTCGTAATTTCACGTGCAAATTCACAAATTTCATGTAGCTCTTCAACTGGGATCACTTCTTCATGTGCCGCAATTTGTAAAACCGAGTCAGCTGATGTATAAACAATTAAAGCTCCTGTTTCAACGTGTTCAGGGCCTAATTCTTTAATAATTTCAGTACCTGAAGCAGGTTTATTACCGATTACTTTTCGACCTGTTTTTTCTTCTAAACGCTTCACAAGCTCGTCTGGGAATCCGTCTGGAAATACACGGAATGGTTGATCAATACGTAGCCCCATGATTTCCCAATGACCTGTCATTGTATCTTTACCAGCTGATGCTTCTACCATACGAGTATGATGAGCTTCTGGTTGATCAGCGGCTTGAACACCTTCTACTTCACGAATATTACCTAGACCCAAACGTTCCATGTTAGGCATGTTCAAACCACCCATATGTTGCGCTGTATGACCAAGAGTGTCTGCACCAACATCGTTAAAATGTTTAGCATCTGGTGCTTCTCCAATTCCTACAGAATCCATAACAATTAAAAATACTCGGTTAAATGACATGTTATAAACCTCCACTTTCTATCCTTTATCTTGATCTTTCTGTAACCGCTTTAATTATAAAAGCGATCTTATCTAAGGAAACGATTATCACTATATCATAATCTTATTCCATTATGCACGTGGATGAAAATCTTTATAAATTTCTGTCAATCTTGCTTTTGATACATGTGTATAAATTTGAGTCGTTGATATATCAGCATGACCTAACATCTCTTGTACTGCTCGTAAATCAGCCCCATTCTCTAATAAATGCGTTGCGAATGAATGGCGTAACATGTGAGGTGTTATTTCTTTAAAAATATGTTGATCACGTGCATGTTTTTTTAGTACTTTCCAAAAACCTTGCCTAGTCATGGTATTCCCTCGATGGTTTAAGAATAACGCTTGATTTGTTTGATTTTTTAACAACTTGTGACGTCCATGATCAACATAATTTTGAATGGCTTCTTGTGCATGCTTACCAAGGGGAACAATCCGTTCCTTTCCTCCTTTACCAACAATTCGAACGAATCCCATCAAAAGATGAAGATCGTCAATTGTTAATGACAGCAATTCAGAAATACGTAACCCTGTCGCATAAAGGGTCTCAAACATGGCGTGATTACGTAAATCTATCGGTTTATCACCTGAAACACTCAATAATCGTTCGACCTCATCATTAGTTAAAACTTTTGGAAGTTGGCGTTCTGGTTTTGGTCGTTCAATATGTAAAGTGGGATCATGTGAAATTTGATATTCACGCACAATAAATTGATGAAAAGATCTTAAGGTTGAGATCATTCTAGTGATACTAGCTGATGATTTACCATTTACTTTCATCTCATTTAGTAAGCCTCTAATATGGTGACGTTCTATTGCTTCAAGCGACGATATACCTTCAGTTTCGGTTAAATAGAATATGTACTGCTTTAAGTCACGGCGATACGACTGAATCGAATTATCTGCCAACCCTTTTTCTATTTTTAAAAAATGTAAAAAATCCTGAGTGGCATCATTTATCATAAATTAAGACCCCTTTTAGATTAAGCTAACGTACATCAAATTTAGTATAACATGGCTCACCCTAAATGTACGTCAACTTGCTTCTTTGTGACTAATCACAAAAGGCCTTTTTCGGTTCGAAAAAGGCCTCATCACATATCATTTTAATTATGGCAATTCTTGCATACCCCATGAAAGGTTAAACGATGGTCACGAACATCAAATTCAAATTTTGATTCGACAATGTCTTCTACATCACCAAGCAAATCTTCTTCAATTTCAGTAACTGAACCGCATTCAACACAGACTAAGTGGTGATGAAAATGCTCAGCTCCTTCTTTTCTTAAATCATAACGTGAAACCCCGTCACCGAAATTGATTTTATCAACAACTTTAATTTCGGTTAATAATTCTAGTGTCCGATAAACAGTCGCCAAACCAATTTCTGGCGCTTTATCTTTCACGAGGAGATAGACATCTTCTGCACTTAAATGATCTTGTTCACGCTCTAGCAACACACGGACAGTCGCCTCGCGTTGAGGTGTTAATTTATAACTTTGTGAGTGCAATTGCTTTTTTATGTTTTCAATACGGTCTTCCACTCGTATCTCTCCCCTCAAGTCATACACTCATATTATAAAAAACGGGAGATAGAGTGTCAAATTATAATAATTTTAAATTGGTCATAAAAATTATTATTTCTTTATAATAATTATAATTTGTCAGCCATCCAACTTAAGGCATGAAAGGAAACCGAAACTTCCACCAATGAACCGAAACAAACTAACACAATCCCAATTACATAGGATTTTAAATAATGTCGGGTTGCCTCACCTAAAGTGCGTGAACTTTGATGCTTAATAAATAGAATTCTCAAGACATGTAACGTAAATACGATACTACTTGTTGTCATAATGAGATAAGCTGCAACGATCAAAACGTTTTGTGGTGCAATAGCTAATAAAGATAAGAAAAAACCTTGCCATGATAATTGGTGGACTAAGAACCCTACCGTAAATCCTACGACAACACCTTTAAAAAATAACAAAAACCAAGCAACGGGTAATCCTACAAATGATAAACCAAATAGAAATATAAATGTTAGAAACTTACCATGTGTCCATAGTGAGTCTGTTAGATCAGACAGCCATACTCTTGATTCGTTTTGAACGGATTGAAAATATTGTTCAACAAAGAAAAATAAATCTTGTTGTTGTAAGAAATCAAGACTACTCACCATCATTGAACCAAACACAACCCCGATTGACCACAAAATAAATAGAAAAACGTAAAGACTCAAATAAGGTTGGACAGGTATTGTTAGTGCATTAGGCCAATACTTCATGCGATATCCTCCATTCATTTCAACTCTATTAAAACCCTATGTTAATAGAAATGAATGTAGAACATCGATCTTCTAAAATTAATCTATTTTACCATATCGGCCCCCACCGCCAGGCGTAATAACTAAACTACCTTCCCTTAGTGTCATGATTCTAGAAGCAACTTGCTCATTTGTTACAGTTTGGATCTCTTCAAAGCTTGCATCATGAATCACATACATATCATGATGTAGTTGTCTTCTTAATTTTGATAATGATTTAGGGCCCAGTCCGGGAATATATTTTAAAGGGACTTGTGAGACATAAGGAGGTCTCTTGGGTTTGACGATATGGCCTTGGCTCGTAGCTATTTCATTTATACGATTGGGTACACCCTTTAATACTTTGGTTGAATGGCAATATTCACATTGTGACGGATTATGAATTTGTTGATGACAAGATTGACATACTGACGAGTAATACTTGCCTAATTTGGGATTCAAACCGTAGTTATAACTTACTTTCGACTCGCCATTCTCTAATAAGACTTGTTTAAACGAATTAAAGCTTGGTTCTTGCAATAATAACGCTTGATACTCACGACCAATCATCTCTAAGGAATGTGCATCTGAATTCGTAAGGAAAGTGTAATCTTTTAATTCACTAATTGTGTTAGCCATAGATGTATCGCAACTCAAGCCAAGTTCAACTGCATCAATATAATTGGGATCAAAAACTTCAGACAGGTGTGTCTTAACGCCTTTTCCGTACAAGCTTTTAAACGGTGTGAAAATATGCGCTGGTATGAATAATCCATTACGCGCTTTTACTTCATGCTGTAACGTTTGAGCATCACAATAGATTCGTTGTGAACTCAAGTGAGGATTGCTCACATAAGACTGATACCAATTCGAGAATGATTTCATCTGTTTTAATGTAGGAAAATAACACAAAACGTGAATGGGGCCAGAGCAATTGTGGTCATAGAGTTCAATTTCGCTACCAAATAAAATGGTTAACTCTCCATCTGATAAACCACCGCCTTCTAATTCCTCAAAGTCATGATCCTGTACTAGCTCAAAGCACTCTTCTAAAACATGGGGAGAATGTGCATCAATTATGCCAATCATATCAATCCCCTTCGCTTCTTTCACAAATGAGATAATGTGATGAAGGGTTAACTGGTCTGATGCTGTAATTTTCACAGCCTGATTTTCTTTCGTACGACCGATATGAATATGGCCATCAAAATAATAGGTTTGCATGTAACTAGTCACCCTTTATACGTTCAACCATGACGTGGTAAATCGCTTGGATCGTTTTCGCATCATGAATACGTTCTTGCTTTATTAAAGCTAACGCTTCTTCTACTGTTAACTCAATTAGATCCACAAATTCATCTTCGTCCATATCAGGACGTTGTTCTAATAGGTTTAATCCTGTTGCTTGATATAAGTATATAATTTCATCCGCAAAACCTGGTGACGTGTAATAGGAAACCAAATAGTCTAGTTGGTTAGCTCGATAACCTGTTTCCTCTTCTAATTCTCGGCTTGCTGTTATTTCAGGCTTTTCTCCTTCTTCCAATTTTCCGGCTGGAATCTCAATAATACTTTTCCCTAATGCTTTACGGTATTGTTCGACCATCACGATCCGACCTTCATCTGTAAGGGCTAAAATACCAACAGCTCCAGGATGCCTCACTAATTCACGCTTTGATACCTGCCCATCAGGAAGTTCAACATCTTCTACATCAACATTAATAACTTTTCCTTTATAAATCGATTCTGTATGGATTGTTTTCTCGAAAAATTTACTCAAGTTAGTTCACCTCGTATTTATTTTATCATAATTAAGTCAGATTATATGGTGTATCGAGCACACTTTACTAGTCAGATGAGAGAAGATCATATCAAATATAATACAATACGTTTTAATATGTAACGATCTCAAAATGATTTTTCCATTTTTGTTCATGCTCTTTTTTAAAGGCTCTGTTAAAGCTTGTTGTTGAAATTTGATTTCTTAGTACAAACATTCTGTAATAAGGTCAAATAAATTGAGGTGATAGCAGTGAAGTAACAAAGCAGCGTTATAGTTGTAAAGCTTGTCGAAAGACGTTTACCGACCTTACAAACACCACTCTATACCGCACTCGCCATTCAGATAAAAAGTCAGAACGAAAGGGTAGTACTACATTCAAAACGTTAATAACTACCACCGACGCCTTAAAGGTTTGATACAACGTTTTAATGGCGTAGCAACGAAGCATTTGGACAATTACTTAACGTAGTTCCAAACCTCAGAAGGCTTAAGCACCTACGAAATGAAGTTACAATTAATGACTTTATTATTTCTGGGAATTTAATACCAAATTTAGAAACCTATGATACAATTAGATTATCTAACTTTACTGTATAAAGGCTGTTTCTTTATTCAACTAACAGGGAGAAAAGTTCAAGAAGTGATGTGGTCTTTATTATTAATTATACGGGGGATTTTTAATGATTGATAAAACTAAAACAAATAGTAATTCTGTAATTTCTTTGACTATAGGTATTTTATCAATACTTATACCATTTATCGGTTTGTTTCTTGGTGTTTTCGGAGTTGTTAAGTCAAGAAAAGCTATAAAAGAAATAGAAAAAAACAGAGAAGATGGTAGAGGTCTAGCAAATTCGGGTTTAATTTGTAGCTCAGTTGGAATTGTCATACAATTGTTCGTAGTGTTAGGGTATATCGCTTTTATCTCTATAACGACTGAAAACATAGGCTAAATAAATTTTATTCAACGGGAACGTTAGTTGTAGAAGACAATAAAATCAAACGGAACTTCCAGTTTTATGGGAGTTCCGTTTTTTCTATAAATATCAACATTGAACTTTAACAGAGCCTTTTTAAAAGAAATTAAACGTTATGATAATTACTTTAATATTAGGGAAAATAAAGTAGTATCTAGATTATTTTGAGGAGGCTTCTTTTAAATGGATAAGGATTTGAATTATGGTGATGATTATAAATATATCCTGGCAACTTCTATAGGAAGCGGTGTCGGAATTAATGTTTTGCCAGATTTGTACAGCCATACTGCCCAGATCGTTAATATAATTTTAGTTGGCAGTAATAAGGATGACTTTGTATTAGTCGATGCAGGAATGCCTGAATCAGCAGATGAGATCATTTCTGTTGTAGAAGAACGTTTTGGTTCAAACGTTCAAACAGTCGCCCTAAGGCAATCATTTTAACACATTGTCATTTCGATCATGTTGGTGCGCTAATTGAACTGGTGGAATATTGGGATGTTCCTGTTTATGCTCATGAATTAGAGTTACCTTTTTTAACAGGAGAAAAGAGCTATCCAGAACCAGATTCTTCTGTTGAAGGTGGTATGGTGGCAAAACTATCATCCATGTTTCCTAATGAGCCTGTCAAATTAGGAAATCACGTAGAAAAACTCCCTTCTGATGGAAGTGTTCCTTATATACCTGGCTTCAATTGGATTCATACACCTGGACACACGCCAGGACATATTTCGTTATTCAGAGAAGATGACAGAACGCTGATTGTAGGAGACGCATTTATTACAGTTAAACAAGAATCTCTTTTGAAAGTGTTAACCTAGCAACAGGAAATAAGCGGACCTCCAAGATACCTCACACCTGATTGGAAAACTGCAAAGGAATCCGTGATGAAATTACAACGGTTGAACCCGTCTGTTGCCATTACAGGACACGGAAAGCCAATGTCTGGTGATTTATTAACAGAGAGTTTAGAGAAATTAGTCCGCGACTTTGATCGTATTGCTGTGCCCGATTACGGTGAGTATGTTAATAGGGATGAACATTAACAAAGACTATATTGTAAATAACGTTTTTTCTATCGAAATTTATTAACGGCTCAGAACATAGTGACGTTTGTTTTTAACTTTAATGAGCAGTAAAATATGATTTAAGGAGGGATCAAACGATGCAAACAAATAGATTAGGACAAACAGACTTACATGTTTCCGAAATTGGCTTAGGTTGTATGAATTTAGGAACAGATGAACAAAATGCTCAAGCTATTATTAAGGAAGCTACTCAAAATGGAATCAATTACTTAGATACAGCTGATCTATATGGTTTTGGAGAAAATGAAAAATTAGTCGGTAAAGCTATAAAAGGAAATCGTGACAACCTCATAATTGCGACCAAAGGTGGCAATCATTTTGAACCTGGTCAAGACAATTGGTATTGGGACCCTTCTAAAGCTTATCTAAAAGAAGCAGTTAAAAATAGTCTACTTCGTTTAGGCTTAAATGATGTCGATCTATACCAACTTCATGGCGGAACAATCGAAGATCCAATAGATGAAGTCGTTGAAGCATTTGAGGAGTTACAACAAGAAGGGTTAATTCGTCATATCGGATTATCTTCAATTCGCCCTAATGTGATTAAAGCATTCATTAATCGTACGAATATAACTAGTGTGATGATGCAATATAGTATGATCGATAGACGACCTGAAGAGACTATGCTCGACTATTTAAATGATCATCAAGTTAGTGTGGTGGTTCGCGGTGCATTAGGCAAAGGAATGCTAACGGACCAAGGGCTAAAACAATGGGAAGCAAAGGGTCAGAATGGTTTTCTGGATTACAGTGCAGAAGAACTGAAACATTTGGTTGAACAGGTACAACTCACCGCAAATAAACACGAGGTTTCTCCTCAAGCTCTAGCTATGAGTTATGCATTAGAACATCCTGCTGTTTCAAGTTTGATTTTAGGAGCAAGTCGTCCAGAACAAGTCAGAAAGAATCTTGAAGCTTATCATAACCGTCCGACAGAATCATACATTTTCAACAATCTACTGCCTTCATTAAAAACACAAATATATGAGTAGCACCGTGCTTAAAAACTAATGAGGCTGGGTCAAATGATAATCAGCTATTCAAAAAACGAATGTTTGAAAACAATTATAGTTAAGCAGTAATAAAGCGTAATCAAAACACGTAGACGCCTGGTCGACTAAAAGCGGTTACATCCTGCGCCTGCGAGTACTCGGCGCAGAATTAGGCAAAGAAGCTTATGAAATCAGCTTTTGTGACCAACGCCGACATTAGCCCGTCCGGGTCGTCACGGAAACAGCACGCGTCTCGAGACCCCCCAGAGGCCCACAGGATGTGGGTCACTTCGGCGTTCGGACAGGACGTCCGGTAGTTAGCCGAAGTTCCTTTAGTCGTCGAGGGATGCACCTGCGTCTTCTAGCAAAGCTTCGAAGTAGGCTTCCTCGGTGCAAGTAACAAAGAAGCTTATTAGAGAGAAGTCGCCTGGCTCGAGCCGTGCCCCGGTAAAGGAAACACGGCGATAGCCTCAGCAGAGCCGATGCTGAGCTTATGTCACGTAGAACCAAGCGAAGTGTTTTGATGAAGCGTCATTTAATCAAAAACCCCTGAACGCTTTATTAAAAAATAAGTCGTTCAGGGGTTACTTTGTATCGTTTGGTTTTGTCCCATCCTCATTATCATAAACGTAATGACACAACATTTATGTATATAATGGTGTCGCTTTATACGTTAACACACCGTTTCGTATGATTGAGTCCACATATCCCGCTTCTTCCAAATAATCGAGTTGCCCAATCGTTTCAGACATTGTTAACCCAAATTGTTTATTGTAATGTTTCGGGAATAAAAACTGACAAACTTCAAAGGGTGTTACCTCATGTTCTCGAACATAATTCAAAACTTTTTGAGCACGTTCTTCTTGCCTCTGCAATCGATGATCAATTATTTTAGGTTGAAAATTAAATATATCACCATGACCAGGCAAAACTGTTTCAATACTGAATGACTGTAACTTCTTTAAGGTTCTTCGATAATGTAACAACGGTTTCGGTCGTTCATTTCCTGGAAGTGGTGCTTCTAAAATCGGATTTGATGAAATGTGTTTTAATAAATGGTCGCCAGCCACCATTGTGTGGTCTTTTTCATTTAGAAAGGACAAATGACTTTGTGCATGACCTTTCGTTTCTATAATATGCCAGTTCTTAAGACCAGGTATCTCTTGACCTTCATCAATAATGTTCGTTAATTGACGCTTTCCTTGGAAACGAAAGGCATTTTGAATCGTTTTTTGAACATTACGGTATTGTTCGGGAACTGCGAACTGGTCATATAAAGTTGAAAAATAGGATTCATAGTGAGCAAAATAGGATTTATCTTGTTTTAACCACAAATCTGTCATACGATGCCCATACACCGCATTCACATGTTCAAATCGATGAATAAGTCCTGTATGATCAGGATGGTGATGAGTCAGAACAATTTGTTGAATGTCATTCGGTTTCAATCCAATTTCATCTAATTGATGCACCATAGCGTCCCAAGCTTCATCTGTGTCAACACCTGCATCAAACATCGTGATTGGATCGTCCTTTAATACATAGCAATGCACGTCCCCTACTGCATAAGGTGTAGGTAAAGTTATTTGATATATCGTATTATCCATAAAATAAGCCACCTTCACAACGTTTCTTATTATTATACTACAATATTACTAATAAAATCTAATTCGATTTCGATTCATGAAAAACCTTTTCGATCGCACTGGACAAAATATCAGGTAATACGTTGAATGAATATCCTAATTCTAATCGCTCTGTCCACTGATGAGGATCTTTTCCGTACGGACCAATATTAACGGTTGGAATAGCGATATTTGATTTTGTAATATAATGTCCGTGAACACGCTGCAAGGGCATGTTTTGAGCTAATAAACTGATATCATATTCCTCGTTCAATTGTTCTCCTATAAAACTCAAATCAGATATACCGTTAAAATAAAATTTTCGTTTACTATCATAACCTTCTGCTGAAATAGCGGATTGAACCTCATCTATAATGTTCGTTACTTTTTGACTATTACTAGTAACAGCAGGATAAAACGGCGGACTATAAAACAACACCATCATAGGTGCCATGTGTTGGCAAAATTTAGCAAGTTCTTGTACAAATTGGATCGTTAATTCACGTTCAGTTAACTGAGAATCATTTTTTATTTGTTCTAATTTATGATCAACAATTTGTTCGCCATGACGTTTTATAGCTTCATCATACAATTGAGAAAATGTGAATGCATTAACTGAAACATGATAAGAAGAGCCTTCTAAATTGGCGACTTTTTGGTATTGGTTATATTGTTTTAGTATATGATTTTCGATGTCTTCTTTGGCTTCTTCCATTATCGAAAATAGCTTAGCATTTATATTAGAAACCGTTTGTTTCATAAATAATATATTATACATGGCTACAGCACTCACCGTCGTTTTAACCGAATAATCTTCTTTTAAATCTCGCATCATTAAGCTGACAGGTGGTGGTGTCACTTCCTCCCCTACTTTTTCAATAAAGTCTGTATTTAATTCAAGCTTATGATTGAGAGCACTGAGCATGAAATTCGCATTTACTCCTTGAAATGGTTCGCCAACATGCGTTTCTTTTCCAAAACACAAGAAACCCGGTAATGCTTTACCTAAAGATCCTGTATATACATAGTTTTGCTCGTCTTCCCTGTGCTGACGGAAAGTCGATTCACTATTGATGCATAGTTGTAACGTTAAATTATGTCGTTTTTGAAAATCAGCTAAAAACTTAACTGATTCGATCATGCCTTGTGAATTCACTTCTTCATCTGGTACGACTAGTATTAATACATTACCAGAATACGTTCCATTTAAGGCTCGCTCTATCATGGATAGATGCAAAGCCGTCCCAGCTTTCATATCCATAGTACCTCGACCGAATAGCCAGTCTCCACTCCTTAAATCTTCTCTAGCTTCTTGCGGTAATGCATCTTGATGTTGCTTAAGTGAAGTGGTTAATTGATTGGGAGAAAAGGCTAAATTCTGAAACATGCCAAATCCTTCAGTATCAACTACATCTATATGGCTAAGTAAAATCACCGTATCTTCAGTTTCTAGCTCTGCTTTAACTAAGCCCATCAGAGCTTCACGTCCATCACTTAGCGGAATTTTGTTAAGATCATCAGGATGTTCTTGAAAATATGAAGCTTCATGAAGCCAATCATAAATTCTAGTCACGATATCTTTTTCAGACTTAGAATATGTTACACTTGGAAATTCAACAAGCTCTATTAATAACTGTTTTAATTCTTCTTTTGACTGCCATTTCATAATCGTCACCCTTTATATTGACTTTTCTGACATCATACACCACAATCATAACAGAGAATTGAAAGAGGTGTTGGCAATTCATACGAAAATTTTTGCTCACCGAGGCGCAAGCCGATATGCACCAGAAAATACGATGTCTGCTTTTCAGTTAGCTCATAAACAAGGAGCAGATGGAATTGAACTTGATATACACTTATCACGTGATAATGAAATCGTCGTTATTCATGACGAAACGCTAAAACGAACGACAAACCATTCTGGATTAGTTAATCATTTCACCCTTCAAGAACTCCAAGCCCTCGATGCAGGCAGCTGGTTCCATCACGATTATAGCCAAGCCGTCATACCGAGTCTTGAACAAGTGTTAAAATGGATTAAAACAACGGATTTGCACCTTAATATTGAATTAAAAACAGATACCATTCCATATCATCAAATTGAAGATCGGGTAGTTGAGCTCCTACAACATTTTAAATTAGAAGATAGAACAATCTTATCCTGTTTTAATCCATCAACTATCCATCATTTGCATTCAATTCAAAATCACATAGAGCTGGCTTGGTTAAGACAAAAGCGAACCAAAAACTTAGCTTATCAGTTAGGTGCTATTGGAGCAGATAGTATCCATATCCATCAGCGTCTTTTAGGTGGCCATATGACTCAAGAAATTCAGACGAAACAGATCCCTTTTCGAGTTTTCACTGTTAATAAAGCCAAGCAATGGCAACAATGCTTAAATTTAAATGCTAACGGGTTAATAACAGATATCCCAGATCTAATGAAGGAGTGACAAACGTTGGATACTAAACTTTTTTCACCTATTATATTTGATAATATTGAACTTAAAAATCGTATTGTCATGTCACCAATGTGTATGTACTCATGCCATGATCAAGATGGTCGTGTGACACCATTTCATATCACGCATTACGAAAGTCGGGCGGTGGGTCAAGCTGGACTCGTTATACTTGAAGCATCAGCTGTTCAACCTGAGGGCAGAATTTCATATGAAGATCTTGGGATTTGGTCTGATGAACAGATCGATGGCCTACAACAAGTGACTTCAAGAATACATGCTCACGGGGCTAAAGCAGCCATCCAATTAGCTCATGCTGGACGTAAAGCTAATTTATCGGAAACGATTCATGCACCATCTCCGTTACCATTTAATGAACAATTACCTGAGCCTAAAGAGATGGCACAGGACGATATAAAGAATACAATTAGCGCCTTCCGTGATGCTGCTAGACGCGCAAGTGAAGCAAACTTTGATATTATCGAAATTCACGCTGCACACGGCTATTTAATCAACCAATTTCTATCACCCTTAACGAATACACGTGATGATCAGTATGGTGGAGATTTACATAATCGAATGCGCTTCTTACTAGAGATTATTGAAGCTGTCCAGCAAACTTGGAACGGACCCATTTTTGTTCGCCTTTCAACAGCTGAATATCATGAAGAAGGCAATCAATTATCTGATATTATTGATATATCCGAAGTACTCAAACAAAAAGGTATTTCTCTAATCGACTGCAGTTCAGGGGGCGTTGTACCAGCTCGAATTAAACCTTATCCAGGTTATCAACTTCCTATGGCGGATCAAATTCGAAACCAAGCTGAAATATCAACTGGTGCTGTAGGTCTTATTACAACAGGCATTCAGTCTGAAGAAATCCTGCAAAATAACCGAGCTGATTTAATCTTCATCGGCAGACAAATGTTACTTAATCCATATTGGGCTAAACAAGCTGCCCTTGAATTAAATGAAACAATAGATAGTCCAAAACAATATGAACGTGGTTGGCAATAAAAGCATTAATAGGAGGCATTCATCGTGGAATTAACTTTTTTAGGAACTGGTTCAGGCGTTCCTTCTAAACAACGGAATGTATCTTCATTGGCATTACAAATGCATCAAGAACGTGATGAAATTTGGCTTTTTGATTGCGGTGAAGCTACTCAACACCAAATCTTACAGACGACCATTAAACCTCGTAAAATTACAAAGATTTTTATCACTCATATTCACGGTGATCATATTTTTGGCTTACCAGGATTACTAAGCAGTCGTTCATTTCAAGATGGCAATTCTGCTTTAGAGATCTATGGCCCTAAGGGTGTTCAGGAGTTCGTTGAATCTGCTCTAACATTATCTGAAACACGCCTAAAGTATCCAATCCATTACCATGAACTTTATGAGGGGGTCATTTTTGAAGATGAACAAATTCGTGTTAAATCGATGCAACTCGTACATGGGGTTCCATCATATGGGTTCGTCATTGAGGAATCCGACCAAATTGGTCCCCTTCTACCAGACCGTTTGAAAAGCTTTGGTATCAAACCTGGTCCTATTTACGAACAAATCAAAGCGAATGAGGTTGTGACTTTAAATGATGGAACAACGATTAATCGTGATGACGTGACAGGGCCGATGATTCCAGGCAGAAAAATAGCTATTTTAGGTGATACTTTGCCATATGATCGGATTGTTGATTTCATTAGAGATTCCAATGTGTTAGTCCATGAGGCAACATTTATCGATGAAGATGCCCATTTAGCGAGCGACTATAATCATTCTACTAGCACACAAGCTGTTAAAATTGCAGATGAAGCGCAAGTCAAACATGTCATGTTAAATCATATTTCTAGCCGTTATTTACGACATGATTTAGAAAATGAGCTAAATACACTTAAACAAATACACCCTTCAGTCAATTACGTCTATGACTTCGACTCTTTTCATATCCAAAAGGAGGGATAAAACGTGAATTCAATCGAATCAACCATTCAAAAACAAAAAACATTATTTAAAGCAGGCAAAACGATGACTCATACTTTTCGTGCCCATCAATTGCAGCGATTGAAGCAAATGTTAAAACGCCATGAATCAGATATATACGAAGCCCTTAAACAAGATTTAAATAAATCAAGCTATGAGGTCTTATTAACTGAACTCGGTTATTTATATAATGAAATTGATGAAACACTACAACATTTACAGAGCTGGATGGAACCCGAAAAGGTTAAATCCCCTGCTTCTCATAAAGGTGCTAAAAGTATGATCTACAAACAACCTTATGGCGTCAGTCTAATCATCAGCCCATGGAATTATCCACTTCAGTTGGCGTTAGCCCCCTTAATTGGAGCAATTGCTGGTGGAAACACGGCCGTGATCAAGCCATCTGAATTCACGACTCACACTAGTCAATTATTAGAAACAATGATCGAAGAAACATTTGAAGACCAATACATTAAGGTTTTTCAAGGTGAAAAAGATGTGAGTGAAGCACTGCTCGAACAACCATTTGATTACATTTTCTTCACCGGAAGTACACAAGTCGGAAAAATCGTTATGGAAAAAGCGAGTAAACAACTCATTCCAGTAACTCTAGAATTAGGCGGGAAAAGTCCTGTTATCGTTGATGAAGATGCGAAGATTCAACTGGCGGCTCGCAGGATTGCTTGGGGTAAATTCATGAATGCTGGGCAAACTTGCGTGGCTCCAGACTATGCACTCGTCCATCGCAATGTGAAAGACCAACTAATCGAAGCACTTAAAACGGAAATCGAGACGATGTACTCCGCAAACCCGATTCAAAACGAGGACTACACTAAAATTGTTAACGATCGTCATTTTGAACGACTCTCAAACTATTTAACAGAAGGTCGTATTTTGTATGGCGGTCAGAAGGATCAAGCTAGTCATAAGTTTAACCCCACCATTGTCGATGATATTGATTGGGAGTCAAAGGTTATGCAAGATGAAATATTCGGTCCGATCTTACCTGTTATTTCATTTGATTATCTTGAAGAGGTTGTTGATCATGTAGAACAGGCGCGTAATCCTCTAGCGCTCTATTATTTCTCTGAGAATAGTAAAAAGCAGGATTGGGTGATCAAGAACTTGTCATTTGGTGGCGGATGTATTAATGATACGATTATGCACTTAGCTAATCCGCATTTGCCATTTGGTGGCCTTGGGACAAGTGGGATTGGAAGTTATCATGGTGTTCATAGTTTTGAAACATTCACACACCGCAAAAGTGTTGTAAAACAAACAACTAAATTTGACCTATCATTCCGGTACCCTCATTCAAAAATTGCTGAAAAAGTCTTTAATAAATTGTTTAATAAATAACTTGTTGAAGTCCGTTGTTAATATTGTGATCCGCTATCGGTGGATGCTTTCACCCATAGGGCACAAGTGCAACATCTGTTCAATCTCACTACGTTCGTTTTTTACAGTGTTTTCTATGCAGGGGCACGGCTCGAGCCTCCTCGGCCACTAAAGGAACTTCGGCTAAGTTCCGGACGTCCTGTCCGAACGCCGAAGTGACCCACATCCTGTGGACCTCTGGGGGTCTCGAGACACGTGCTTTTCCCGTAACGGCCTGGACGGCCTAATGTCAACGTTGGTTACAAAAGCTGATTTCATAAGCTTCTTCGACTATTCTGCGCCGAGTACTCGCAGGCGTAGGACGTGACCGAACTTAGTTGACCAGGAATCGCCACCTTCGCTACTCACAATTCAACAACTCAGTGCTAAATCAACCTAAAACAATACTAAACTTTAACAAACCATAAGAAAAATGACCACCTCGCTCATCACAACTTTCTGATGAATGAGGTGGTTATTTTTTCTTTCTTTCACTTAAAAAATCCTTTTGAAAACTGGTAGAAATCGGTGTTTCTTCTTGGTGATTTAACTTAACGAAAGTTTCCTTCCCGTATTTATCTTCTATTTGTTCAATCGCTTTATATAGTGGCTCTTTCTCAGCTTCTTGTTCATACGTGAATAGATCAAGTTGTTTGCCTATTTCCTCTTTATGGGTTAAGTGTTGCATGGTTACACCTATTAATCGCAAAGGTTCTTCTGTCCAGTGTGCATGAAATAAGTCTAAAGCAAGTCGTTCGATATCTGCTTCAGAATCAACATAGTCTCTTAAAGCACGACTACGTGTAATCGTTTTATGATCATGATAGCGAATCATAATTTGAATATTTTCAGCTACAACTTGTTTAACTTTCATACGTTCAGCCACTCTACTGCTTAGCTGTTTGATCAAGGGATGAATATCTGTTACTTCCGTTGTATCATATGGCAAGGTTTGAGAATTACCGATACTTTTGAAATCATGGACAGCTTCTGGATCTACTTCTCGCTTATCAATCCCATTAGCTCTCATATGCAATCTTTCACCATTCATACCCAATAAGTTCTTAATCGTTAAAACATTCTTATGAGCTAAATCTCCAATCGTTGCAATATCCATTTGTTTTAGCTTCTCAGCTGTTTTATTACCTACACCATACATTTCTTCAATTGGCATGGGCCAAAGCTTATCTTGTATTTCTCGTTTTCGTAAAACCGTGATTCCCAGTGGTTTCTTCATATCTGAGGCCATCTTAGCTAGAAATTTATTCGGTCCAATCCCAATAGAACAGGGTAAATCCAATTCTGACGTTAATTTCTCTTGAATCCATTCTGCTAACTGAGGTGCCGTTAATTCACCGTCATAATCCGTCACATCCATATACCCTTCATCAATAGAAATCGGTTGAACATAAGGCGTGACCGATTCTAAAACAGAAAAAATCTGTTTCGATGCTTCACGATATCTTGGAAAATTTGGTTTTAAGGCAATAAGCTGGGGACATTTCTCATAAGCTTGCCATAAAGGCATCGTCGTTTTAACACCATATGCCCTTGCCTCGTAATTACTCGTTACAACGATTCCCTTACGTTTTTCTGGATCACCCGCAATTGCCACAGGCTTCCCTTTGAGATCGGGTTGATAAGCCATTTCAACAGAAGCGTAAAAACTGTTCATATCAACGTGGAATATTATTCGTCTTTTCATGAATTTTTCACCAACATTATAAATCCTTATATTAAAGTAATGATAAAGGGCAGATTTGTTATGAGCAATCTTTAAACTTATTAAAGTGACTAAAACATCATTTATTAGTCACTATTTTGGTCATTTGATTTCCTTAAATTTGAAGTCTATATTGTAACATTAAGGTTAATTTTTGTTATATTAGTATTAGGTTTAAAGTTTAATTAGATTTGAGGTGTGAATTATTAGTTACGAAACAATTGATAATATTATAGAAAACATAAGTATTATACTTTTGCTAATTTCAAATCTTGTTGAATCAAATGCATTGTTTTACTTCGGTGCTGTACCGCTAGTGATCACTAGCATAATAAGTTTAATTATCAATCCATCTAAAAAAAATATATTCTTTTTCACCTTTTTCTCCACTATTGTAGGTATTATATGGTTTTTAGTTGTCGGAATGTCGTTTGATATTTATTCATAATATTCATATTGTCACTTTTATTAACGGTTATTATATGTAGTCGTTTCATCTCCATGTGTATCCACTATTAATCCTAACTTCAATTCTAACCATCACAATTACCAAGAGGACAACAAATAACACAAAGCCCCCTTCATAATCACGTGGAAGTTAACGCATCCCTTCCCCAGAACCAACACCTTCTTTAAAACAAAATAATCGAGCGCAAGATTAAATCCTACACTCGATTATAACACGTTTTTATTTAGCTGCCTCTACTGAAATTGCCGTAAGCAATTCAGCAATTTTCACTAATTCCTGTACAGGTATTCGTTCTTCGGTTGTATGGATATTTTCGTATCCGACACATAGATTGACCGTTGGAATGCCATAACCTGCGATTATATTAGCATCACTTCCACCACCACTTGATAAAAGCTCGCTATTACGTCCGATTTGTTGCGCTGCTTGCTTAACAACTTCCACAACACGTTCGCCATCTTCATGTTTATAACCAGGGTACATATGACGAACTTCAACTTTTATAGAGCCACCAACTTCATCTTCCGCTTGACGACAAGCTTCTTGCATTTGCTGGATCTGTTGGTCAAGTTTGCTCGCCTCTAGTGACCTCGCTTCAGCTAAAATATAGGCTTCGTCACAGACAACATTAGTCGCTTGACCACCTTCAAATCGACCAATATTAGCCGTTGTTTCGTCATCAATTCGACCTAAAGGCATTTTTGAAATAGCTTTTGCAGCTAATGTAATCGCTGAAAGACCTTCTTCTGGAGCAACACCAGCGTGTGCTTTTTTGCCTTGTGATGTTATTTCTAGCTTAGCTTGTGATGGAGCTGCAACAATCATGTTTCCGACTTTTCCGTTAGAATCAACAGCATAACCATATTTAGCTGTTAATAATGATGAATCAAGAGCACGTGCTCCTACTAAACCTGATTCTTCTCCGACTGTAATGACAAGTTGAATGTCCCCATGTTCTATTTCTTGTTCTTGTAAAGTACGAATCATTTCAATAATAGCGGCTAAACCAGCCTTATCATCAGCTCCCAATATTGTCGTGCCATCCGAAACGATATAATCTTCTTCAATCGATGGAGTAATCCCAACACCTGGTGCTACTGTATCCATATGTGATGTGAAATATATAGGTTCTACTCCTGCTTTTTGTCCCTTTAATGTACAAATTAAATTATTAGCCTCATGACCTGTCTGTTCCTCAGCCTGATCCTCTTCAACAATCAAACCAAGATTAGTAAACTTAGTTTTTAGGGCTGATGCAATCTTCGCTTCATGTTGTGTTTCTGAATCAATTTGAACGAGTTCCATAAACTCATCAATTAATCGTTGTTCATTGATCTGCATGTTCGTTTACCTCCGACATCTATAATGGAATATTTCCGTGTTTCTTCTCTGGTCTTTCTTCTTTTTTATGCTGTAGCATTTTAAGACCTTGTTTTAATTTAATTCTTGTTTCTCTAGGGTCAATCACATCATCAACCATGCCTAAACCTGCTGCTACATATGGATTAGCAAATTTCTCACGATATTCATCGATTTTCTCTTGTCTGACTGCTTCAGGATCATCAGCGTCTTGAATGTCTTTTGCAAAAATAATATTGGCTGCGCCTTCAGGACCCATCACCGCAATTTCAGCATTTGGCCAAGCAAAAACAAGATCAGCACCTATTGATTTACTATTCAAGGCAACATAAGCGCCGCCATACGCTTTTCGTGTGATAACCGTCATCTTAGGAACTGTTGCTTCAGAATAAGCATATAAGATCTTCGCACCATGACGGATAATCCCACCATGTTCTTGTTTAACCCCTGGGAAAAATCCTGTCACATCTTCAAAGGTAACAATCGGAATATTATAAGCATCACATGTTCTAATAAATCTTGATGCCTTATCACTTGAATCAATATCTAACCCACCAGCTAAAAACTTCGGTTGATTACAAACTAAACCGATTGATTCACCATTAATTGTTGCAAAACCGACGACGATATTTTTAGCGAAATTAGGATGAATCTCAAAGAAAGATTCATGGTCGACCACTTCTTCTATGACAGACCGGACATCATACGGTCTAATCGCATCAAAAGGGACTAAGTCAGCTAATTCTGGCCTTAAATCCTCTTTTTCATCATAGGATTGTAACGGTGTTTTTTCTTGGCTATTTTGAGGTAAATATTGAATCAATTGCTTGACTTGATCCAATGCTTCTTCTTCACTCTCAGCTTTTAAGTGGGCATTTCCGCTTTGACGGTTATGTACATCAGCACCACCTAGTTCCTCTGATGTAATCTGTTCACCTGTTACTGTTTCGATTACTTTCGGTCCAGTGATAAACATTTGTGACGTTTTTTCAACCATAATGACAAAATCGGTGATCGCTGGTGAATAAACAGCTCCTCCTGCCGAAGGTCCCATAATGACAGAAATTTGTGGAATCACACCAGAATAAATAGAGTTACGATAAAATACATGACCATAGCCATCAAGCGATGCGACACCTTCCTGAATTCTCGCCCCGCCTGAGTCATTCAAGCCGATAAATGGTGTGCCATTTTTAGCGGCTAAATCCATAACAGCTGCAATCTTCTTACCGTGCATTTCACCCAAAGCACCACCATAAACCGTAAAATCCTGAGCAAATAAATAAATCGGACGGTCATTGACGGTTGCAAAACCTGTCACAACACCTTCGCCTGGGACTTCTTTTCCGTCCATACCAAAGTCTGTGACACGATGTTCCATGAATGGATTAAGCTCAACAAATGACCCTTCATCCACTAGATATTCAATCCGTTCACGAGCTGTCATTTTACCTTTATCACGCTGTTTCTGGATTTTTTCATCGCCGCCACCAAGTTCAACTTTGCGACGTTTATCATACAGTTCATTGATTTTATCAAACATATCCATAAGCGATCCTCCTATTTTTGCTGACATAATTCAAATAAGACACCATTCGCTGCTTTTGGATGAAGAAAAGCAACTTGACTATCGTGAGCACCTGTTTTCGGCTCTTCATGAATCAGGGGTACCCCTTCTGATTTTAAATGATTTAAACGCTCTTGAACATCATCAACATCAAATGCAATATGATGAATCCCTTCACCTTTCTTCTCAATATATTTCGCAATTGGTGACTCGTCACTCAACGGTTCGAGTAATTCAATCGCGCTTTCGCCTATTTTAAAGAAAGCGACATGTACTTGTTCACTGTTCACTTGCTCTTTTCCTTCAAATGTCAAACCTAATTGATCTCGATAAAACGGAATCATCTCATCAAGTGACTTAACGGCAATGCCAATATGTGCTATTTTATTCATCATCTTCACCTCTTACAGTTGATTTAATGAAATCGACTGTTTCTGTCGTAGGTGTTCCAGGTGTAAATACTTTTTGAACGCCTTGTTCTTCTAGATAAGCAATATCCTCATCTGGAATAACGCCTCCTCCAATAACTGGAATATCCTCAGCGTTTCTTTCCTTTAAGGCTTCAACAACCCTTGGAAACAATGTTTTATGACCACCTGATAACGATGACAAACCAACTACATCAACATCTTCTTGTATAGCCGCTTGTGCAATTTGAGCAGGTGATTGTCTTAACCCTGTATAAATGACTTCGATACCATGATCGCGTAGTGCTTGTGCGATGACAAGCGCCCCACGATCATGACCATCAAGTCCTGGTTTTGCAATGAGCACTCTGATTTTTCGATCCATTTCAACCTCTCCCCCTATTATACACCTGTATATTCACCGAATTCATCTCGTAATGTATGGCAGATTTCTCCGACTGTTGCATATGACTTAACACATTCTAAGATATAAGGCATGACATTAATCGTTTCATCTTGAGCAGCTTGTTTTAAATCATCCAGTTTAGAATCAACAGTCGATTGATCTCGTTCTTTTCGAACCTGTTGCGTTTTTTCAACTTGACGTTTTTCTAAAGCATCATCAACACGTAACAAATCTTCGTGCACTTCTTCTTCTAATTGGAATTCATTAAGGCCTACAATAATATCTTCTTTTGATTCAATTTTCTTCTGTGTTTCATAGGCTGTTTGGTGGATTTCACGCTGCATATAACCTTCTTCGACCGCTTGAACTGCGCCACCCATCTCTTCAATTCTGTCTATATAAGCCATAACTTCTTTTTCGATTTGGTCTGTCATCTCTTCAACATAATAAGAACCAGCGAGTGGGTCCACTGTATCAGCAACACCACTTTCATGAGCGATAATTTGTTGTGTTCGAAGGGCAATACGTGCTGATTCCTCTGTTGGCAAAGCTAACGCCTCATCTCTTGAATTCGTGTGTAAGCTTTGGGTTCCACCAAGCACAGCTGATAGTGCTTGTAATGCCACCCGTACCACATTATTATCAGGTTGTTGAGCCGTTAGTGTTGAACCACCCGTTTGTGTATGGAAACGCAATCTTAAACTCTTTTCATTTTGTGCTTGGTATTTCTCTCTCATTAATTTTGCCCAAATACGTCTTGCTGCACGGAATTTAGCAGTTTCTTCGAAGAAATTATTATGTGCATTGAAGAAAAAGGCTAATCTCGGAGCAAATTGATCAATTTCTAAACCGCTTTCAAGTGCCGCATCTACATAAGCCATACCATTCGCTAATGTAAACGCAACCTCTTGTACGGCTGTCGATCCCGCTTCACGAATATGATAACCCGAAATACTAATCGTATTGAACTTCGGCACCTCTTCAGCACAGTACTCAAAAATATTCGTAATTAATCGCATCGAAGGTTTTGGTGGATAAATATAAGTTCCGCGCGCAATGTATTCTTTTAATATATCATTTTGAATGGTCCCCGTAATCTTTTCTTTCGGGACACCCTGTTTCTCTGCAACGGCGATATACATACATAATAAAACTGAAGCGGGCGCATTGATCGTCATTGAGGTACTTACACGATCTAATGGAATACTATCTAGCAGTATTTCCATATCTTTTAAAGAATCAATGGCGACGCCTACTTTTCCCACTTCTCCTTCTGACATAAAATCATCTGAATCATAGCCTATTTGAGTCGGTAAATCAAAAGCAACGGATAAACCTGTTTGGCCTTGATCAAGTAAATAACGAAAGCGTTCATTCGTTTCTTCTGCTGAACCGAAGCCTGCGTATTGTCGCATCGTCCAAAAACGATTACGATACATGGAAGGCTGAATTCCTCGTGTGAATGGAAACTGCCCTGGAAAGCCAATATTTTCAGCATAATCATCTGTTTGCCCTTGTTCATCTGGCATATACAAACGGTCAATTTCTATTCCAGAATGATTCGTAAACTGTTCTTTTCGCTCTGGAAATCGTTCATTCGTTTGATCCACTGCATCTTGCCAGCGCTCATACTGTTTTCGAAATTTTTCATCCATTCTCCCAACCCCTTTAATGATCTACTTTACAATTTTGAGAAAAATTCGTCATCTAACCTTATTGTAAAGGAAAGTTTAGGCTTGTCCAATCTTCTTTTTTCTTTTACAATATGTTTATTAGAGATTTTAAAGGAGGTATAAGTGTGTCTAAAAAGCAAAATCAACCTCGTGCTCCTTATGCATCAAATCGACGCAAGAAAAACAAATGGACAACAATTGTAATCTATCTTATGATTATCGCCATGCTTCTTAGCTCTCTTATGATGGGCGCCAGCATGATTGTATAAATCAAATTCCCAAGTCATAGCTATTGCTATGGCTTTTTTATTAGATAACAGAAAATAAATACGAGCTTATTGAGATAATAATCACAAAATGGACACATATTTTTTAGTGAAGTGGTTATTTTGTCTTAGATTCGGGAATGACGATATTATATTACAATATTTTCACATCAAGGGGTTGGAAAAATGGCATTTTGGCTAAAACGGTATAAAATGATTTTCTTATTTTTTGTCTTACTATTAATCGTTGGTATTTATACATTCTTTAATTTACCTCAGCGTGATTTTCCAGAAACACCAGTCAATCAAGTTACAATTTCAACACCCTCTCCTGGAGCATCTCCAGAAGAAGTTGAACAAAATATAACAACCTTGATTGAGAGTGAAGTCAGTCAATTGGATGGGATTGATTCTTATCAATCGACATCTACTCGTGGATTTTCAAATATAATACTGTCGTTAGAGGATAGCACGAATGAAGCTGAGCTCGTCGCTGACCTGAATCAACAGATTAGCTCTCTAGACCTACCAGATTATGCATTAGAGACAAATGTCGAAGCTGTTAATTTAGAAACACCAAGTCAATCTTATTATTTCACAGCTTCTGAACGCGATCAGTTATATAATTTACAAGCTACACAGCAAGAATGGCAAGATCGTTTAAAATCCATTTCTGGTGTAGCTTCTGTTGAGTTTAATGGTTTAGAAGAAGAACAAGTGGTAATAGATTTAGACCCTGAAGCCTTGCAAGAGAATCAAATTCAATTCCAAAATGTCTTAACAGCACTAGAAGAAGAATGGCGACCAACACCAATGGGCCAAATTCAAACGGAAGATGGATATGAAACTTTGACGATTGATCACTATGAATCAATCAGTGAAATTAATAATACGACCATTCCTTCACAAAACGGGTCAGTTCCACTCAGTGATTTAGCTACCATTGAACAAGAACCTGTTGAACAACCAGACTTTATCAGTTATCAAGGCGAAGCAGCAATCAATCTGACCGTTTATTTAGAAAGTGGTGAAGATATACCATCAGTTAGCAAGCAAGTCGATGACGAAGTTCAAAATCTTGCTTCTGACTTACCTGAAAATATTAGCTTTCATCATTATTTCGATCAATCTTCATTTATTTCTAATATTTTTGATGATTTATTTTTATCATTAGCAATTGCTGTGATTGCCGTCATTTTAACAACTACTTTAGGCTTAACCTGGATTGGGTCGTTAGTTGTTGCAATAGCTATTCCAAGCTCACTAATACTAGCACTGATTCCGCTTCCGTTCTTGGATGTAACGTTAAATCAAATCTCCGTCATCGGAGCGATCATTGCACTCGGGATTTTAGTCGATGACTCTATTGTACTGAACGATAATATCGAGAGACGTTTTCGACTTGGAGATGGTCCATTAAAAGGAACGTTAACGGGAATTAAAGAAGTTCGCAACTCAATCTTAACGTCAACATTAGCGATTGTGTTTACGTTTTCACCATTAATCTTCTTATCAGGTGCAAATGGCGCTTTTATCCGGGCATTACCTAGTGTATTAATCGCGACCATTATTGCCTCAACGATCGTTGCATTAACATTAGTACCAGCGATTCGCTACGTACAATATAAACACAATCGTAAAACAATCAAAGCTAACCCAGGTTTACTCGGAACTTGGTTAAATCATGGCGCAAAATGGTATGCCCATAACTTAGTTAAGAAATTAATTCGCATTCCTAAACGGACAGTTGCATTAGGGCTAGTTCTCACTACTGGTCTATTTGCTTTAGTGGTATGGACACCTTTTGAATTCTTTCCTGCCGCAGATCGTGAGGAAGTGACAATTGACGTATCATTAAACAATGGTCTAACGAAAGAAGACACACATGAGACCTTGCAACAAATTGAATCAGACTTAACTCAAAGCAATGAACCCATTAAAGATATTAGCCTGTTCACAAGTGGTAGTGCCCCACAACTATTCACGCAAGGACAAGGAAATACAGGTGAAGAAACTGGCCGATTATATGTCCGAATCGACACTTCAGAAACGAATGCTGAAGCTTTTAAAGAAGAATGGGAACCAGAATTACGCAGTAACTATGAGGATGCTACGATCTTTATCGAGACAATTGAACAAGGACCGCCTTCAGGTGCACCTTTAACCGTTACGATTGAAGGAAATAATCTAGAAGAAATGATTAACCTAAGAGATCAGTATAATGAGCGATTAAGAGAAGAAGGTGCTAATTTAGTCGTTGATAATGTTGGAAACTTAACAGATCAAACGGTTTATCAACCGAACCGCGAATTATTGAATGACTATCAAATCTCAATTGAAAGTATCAATCAACAGTTAGCATTAAGAACAACAGGCACCCCTTTTATGACTATTAATGATGGTCTAGAACAGTATGATGTTCAACTTTACCTTAATCGTTTACAAGACGATGAAACGCTTGACTTAGATGAAATTGTTATTCCAGTTAATTCGAATGATGGCCCACCTGTTGTACCTGCTTCAGAACTGATCGAAGCAGAGTCAGAAAAAGTCATTCCAACTATCTATCACGAAGATGGTGATCGTACGATAACAATTAGAGCTTATGCAGATGACACAGCTCCTATTAAAGAAGCGATCCAACCTGGTATAGATGAATTTAATCAATCACATGAAGAGCTTTCGTTATCAACTGGAGCTGAAACAGATAGTCAGGACAGCTTCTTCACAGAAATTATCGTTATCTTCTCGATTGTGATTTTATTAGTCTATTTACTAATTGCCTTCCAATTCAACTCATTATCTATGCCGTTTTTAATTTTGATTTCGGTATATCTAGCTATAGCTGGGGCAATCTTAGGATTATTCGTTACACAAACTCCAATCAGCTTCTTAGCAGTAACGGGTATGGTTTCGTTAACTGGTATTGTTGTCAGAAATTCATTAGTTCTTGTTGATTTCATTGAACAATCCATCGCTTCGAATGAAACAATGAGTGAAGCAGTGATTAACGCTGCAGAAGCAAGATTTAAACCAATCATTCTAACAACGATCACCTCAATTGTAGCCTTAACACCAGTCGCATTAGGTGGGGATGCATTATTTAAACCACTAGCTATAACTATTATAGCTGGGATTATGTTCTCAACTGTATTAACCTTAATCTTAGTCCCTGTGTTATATATCATCTTTAATAAAAGACGCTACAAGATATCATAAATCGAGTAGGAGGAGGTGATTAACCTCCGACCTCTCACACCACCGTACGTACGGTTCCGTATACGGCGGTTTCTTTAAGATTGACGTATTGTTTGGTATCTACCATACAAGCTTGTTAAGCCTAGGTTACTCCAGTATGAGTTGCCTAGGCTTTTGTGTAAGATTGGACTATGGGTTATTCGCCAATAGCCTTTTCTCGTGTTGCCCCATTCATAAGCTTTTGACGGATTGACTCCTAGTGCTTTAAGGTTCTTCACTCTTGTCTTCGACAATTTCCATTCTTTCCACCTGCACATTCGAAGCCTTCTGCGTATCCATTCATCAAGTTCTCTAAATATACTCTTGGTATCTGCCAAGGCGTAGTATCCAAGCCATCCATTGAGAAATTTATTCAGTCGTTCAATCCTTCTGTCCATTGGAATGGAGGATTTCCGCGAAGTTAATTCTCTCACTTTTGACTTAAAACGTTTGATACTGTCCTTATGAATTCGAGTACGTGTTTGCTTTTCTAGAGTAAAACTAAATCCTAGAAATTTACGTTTCCATGGTCTATCGACCGCTGATTTCTCTCTGTTCACTTTCAACTTCATCGTCTTTTCAAGGAAAGTCGTTATGTTAGTCATCACTCTTTGTCCAGCTTTACGGGATTTCACATAGATTTGGAAATCATCCGCATATCGGACAAATTTGTGTCCTCTTGTTTCAAGTTCTTTATCCAATTCATCCAAAAGGATGTTGGCTAGAATTGGGCTTAGAGGACCACCTTGTGGTGTCCCTACTTGACTCTTGGTTGCTACGCCATGAATCATGATGCCTGCTTTCAGGTATTTGTTAATGAGCTTTAAGACGGTCTTGTCTTTAACTTTCTTCGCTAAAACTCCCATGAGTTTTTCATGGTTAACTGTGTCGAAGAATTTCTCTAAATCAACACCGACAACCCATCTATGCCCATCGTTTATATATGCCTGTGCTTGTCTAACGGCTTCATGTCCTTGTTTATTTGGACGGAATCCGTAGCTGAATGTTGAGAAACCCGGGTCGAAAACCCTGGTTAACTCTTGGGCAATAGCTTGTTGAATGAAGCGATCCATCACCGTTAGTATGCCTAATAACCGTTTCTCGCCGTCGGATTTCGGGATTTCGACTCGACGGACAAGGTTCGGGTTATAGGTTCCCTGTCTCAGTTCTTCTTTAATGATAGGCCAATAGTTGTAAATCTGTTCCCGTAGGGTTTGCACGGGCATTTTATCTACGCCATGGCTTCCTTTATTGCTTTCTACTCGCTTTAGTGCGGTTAGTAAGTTGTCACGGGATAGAATCACTTCAATCAAAGGTATCTTCCTTTCCTACGCGAGCGTACGTCTTATTTCTTCCTTGCTCACTCCACCACTCTGAAGTCCCCCACGGGATTCACCGTTTCCTCCTTCAGCTGTGCCTTAACGGTTATCTGTATCATGGTGAGACAGGTCTCCATAAGTGTCGCTCTTTCTTAAAGATTCAGTCCTTCCTACACTATCTTAAGCTAGCGTAGTACTATGACCTATGCTGACTTCTGACGATTCAGCCATCCTTCACAGAATGGGTTGTCAAGTGTACTTAACGTGTTCGTCAGGCCTCCCCAGGTAAGAGTACAATCTTTCCCTCCAGGTATCTGCTTCATTTACTCTGTATCACCTTCGGCAGTAAGGACTTCGCTTTGTTAAGCAAGCTCATCCAATGATACCTAGCCTTATATGAAGTTCGTGTTCCTCAGATCGGAGGTTTGCCGCTCGCTTCCTTCAGATTCTGGGTCACCCCAGACACCCTTGCGTTAAGCTAATCACTACTACTGCCTTCGTGATTCGGGACTTTCACCCTATAGATTGCACCCATGCTGGGCACACTTAAAGAAGGGTTGCTGGAGTTTCCAGCAACCCTTCTTATATGTCATATAGATTGGTTAACCTTATTGAAGTAAATATACAAAAAGTGGAATTCATGATAAACTTCACTCATCTTATTTCTAGCCATATTTTTTATTAATATGATTATCTTAAGGAGGTTGATTTCAATTGAAAACCATTTACATTCATATTCTAAATATCTTGGCCTTTATAGCACTAATTGTCTTTAACTTGTTCGCTTATTTGGGTATGAACTTCACTCCACAAAATGAACCTTACATAGCGGAATATACTTTTTTAGCGAGTTTTTATTTCATCTTAGCGTTATTTTACTATCTACAACTAAAGCAAACCTCTCTCAAATCACTTCTAGTCATCATTATTGTTGAGTTACTCCTTCTAATTACGTGGAGTCATTTCGGAAACACTCTTCTAGAAAGCTTGATTGAATAAAAACCGTAAATGCATATTAACCGATGCACTAAAGGAAATGAATGCGGAAAGCGAAGCGTTTTAATGGAGCGTCATTCAGACAGAAAACCCGAAAGATTTTATTAAATCTTTCGGGTTTCTACTATGCATTATTAACTTTTGTCTCAGCTTAATTTTATTAGCTTAACTATATATATTTGAAGTCTTTCTTGTTATATATCACTCTTTTTAAATGATCGTTTTAAAATGAGATATTGCTCAATCTCATTAAGTAATAAATATAAATTAGCACGGTCTTCAAATGTTTGCCTGTCATGTGGCAAAGGTTCTTCATTAAACTGCTGTCGGATCTCTTTTAATGAATCTAAATACTTAACCGCTGTATTCCCTGGATGAACATGAGATGCAAGATCCTCAAATAATTGACCAATATAATGATATTCATCTTGTGACGCGTCAATCCGACTAATTAACGGCAACATACGCTCTAAAATATCAAACTGTTTTTCCCGCATATGAAAATAATGATAAAACGGGTGGTGTCGGCGTAACAAATGGTTTTCAACATCTCGTGATGCTAGTTGATTAGCCTTTTCTAATAATTGAGCAGTTTCAGTAATTTCTTGGCCTGACCAATGATAATCGCCTGTCTTCAAATAATTAGCGATTTCTTGTAGGATAATCGCAAAATTATCCTCTAACTGATTACGAATTTTCACCAACTCAGAATCAAGACTCGGCATATACATGTTTAATAAAAGGGCTACACCTAAACCAATTGAAATTAAAATAATTTCATTAGCGACTAGAGAGAAAGTCAGTTGCCCAGCCCCGTAGATATGCAACATAATAACCGAACTAGTCACGACCCCTTCTGTAATTTGTAATCGAACTGTGATCGGAATAAATATAATTAAAACTAAACCAAATACAATTGGATTATAACCAATTAATTCAAATAACAATCCTGATACTAAAATTGCTATAACACAGGCATAGAAACGATACCAAGCACTTTGTATCGATCGTTGACGTGTGACTTGGATACATAGAATCGTTAAAATCGCTGCACTAATAGCATTTTCCAACTGTAGAGCATTTGCTAGCACGATTGAAATCGGTGCACCAATCGCTGTTTTGATTGTTCTAGACCCGATTTTAAACATTCTCATGCCTCTTTCTAAAGTAAATTTCTTCTTCTATCATATATGTCTTATTCAAGATTATAAAGCAAAAATAAAAAGGTGGCTATTAACCACCTTTTTATTGTTATTAGTATTCTTCACAATGTTGATCAAAGATTGTTTGTAACTGTTGAACAACTTCCATTGGTGTTGAGCTTTCAATTTCATGACGTTCAACCATTGTTACAAGTTTCCCATCTTTCATTAATGCAAACGATGGTGAAGATGGTGGATACCCTTCAAAGTAACCTCTTGCCTTCTCTGTTGCATCACGATCTTGTCCAGCAAAAACTGTTACAAGATGATCTGGTCTATAATCATAATGAATAGCACTTGATGCAGCTGGACGAGCAACGCCACCAGCACAACCACAAATTGAGTTAACAGCAACTAATGTTGTTCCTTCACGTGACAATGCCTGATCAACGTCCTCAGGTGTTTTCAATTCTTCATAGCCTGCATCAGCAATTTCTGAACGTGCTTGTTCGACGAAATCCTGCATATATAAATTAAAATCCATATTATACGCCTCCCCTATCTTTAAAATTCTACCTATATACTATCAACAAATGGAAGTCGTTTCAAATTGTTTAACTTCAAAATTTTATTTCAAAAAAGAAGAGGCTAGGACAAAACCCCATAAAGCAAAGTGAAACCCGAACGATTTAATTGAAAAAATAAATCGTTCGGGTTTATTGCTTGAATCACGCTCCATCAAAACACTTCGCTTGCCGCAGGCACGGCTCGAGTCTCCTCAGCCCAAAAGCGGGGCTTGCGGGGTCTCGAGACGCGTGCTATTCCCGCAGGCGTCTACGTGTTTTGATTCCGCTTTATTACTGTTCACCTATAACTATTTCAAACATTCGTTCTTTGTATAACTGATTATTCTTTTGTCTCAGATTCTTAAATAGTAATAATTAATAAATAGAAGTATTATCCTCTGTCATATTTTCAAGAATCTCTTTCACACGTTGTAAGAACTGGCCACAGATTAGACCGTCCAGTACTCGGTGATCAAGTGATAAACATAAGTTAACCATGTCACGTGCACCGAACATGCCATCCATGTAAACAGGTCGCTTCACAATTGATTCTACTTGTAATATAGCTGCTTGTGGGTGGTTGATGACGCCCATGGACTGGACAGAACCAAATGAGCCTGTATTATTGACTGTAAATGTACCACCTGACATATCTTCATTCGTCAGTTTACCATCACGTGCTTTCGCAGCCAATTCTACAATATCTTTGGCTATGCCTTTAACACTTTTATCATCAGCATTCTTAATAACAGGAACGAATAATTGATTATCACTAGCTACTGCAATCGATAAATTAATATCTTTCTTCTGAATGATTTTATCATCTGCCCACATACTGTTAAGCTCAGGGAATTCTTTTAATGCTTGAGCAACAGCTTTAACAAAGAAAGCGAAATACGTTAGTGAATAACCTTCTTTTTGTTTAAACTCTTTTTTCTTCTGCTCACGTAGCTGAACTAGGTTTGTGACATCAACTTCAACCATCATCCACGCGTGTGGAATCTCAGTTGTTGACTTAACCATGTTTTGCGCAATCGCTTTACGAACACCAGAGACAGGTACTTCGACATCTCCAGTTTGAGCACTTGGTGCAGGTTCTTGACTAGGTTTAGCCACTTGGGACGTTGATTTCTCTGCTGTGCTTGTCGTCTGGGCTGATTCTTGTTGAGCTTGCGGTACTTCACCAGATTCGACGATCGCTTCGATATCTTTACGTGTAATACGTCCACCTTTGCCTGAACCAGTCACTTGATTTAAATCGATATCATGTTCCTGAGCCATCTTAAGGACTGCTGGTGAATAACGCTTATTCATCGATTGGTCTGTTTGTGACGTTTCTGCTGGCTGTTCACCTTGTTCAGAGCTTGTTTCGTCACCTGAACCTGATGAAGCCTCAGATGCCCCACCTTCTACTTCTATATAAGCTATAAGACCACCAACTTCAATTGTATCGCCTTCACTTGCTACGAGATCAGTAATTTTACCTGTGAAAGATGATGGCACTTCAGCGTTTACTTTATCAGTCATGACTTCTGCGATGGGATCATACTTGTTTACTTGATCGCCAACACTGACTAGCCACGAGCTAATCGTACCTTCTGTTACACTCTCACCTAACTGAGGCATCTCTACCTTTTCGACCGACATGAATGACTACCTCCTTTGTTTTGCCTAAACAGCTTAAAATTCCGCTAGTTCACGCATTGCATTTTCCAATTTATCTGGATTAATCATAAAATACTTCTCCATTGTAGGAGCATAAGGCATTGATGGAACGTCTGGTCCTGCTAACCGTTGAACAGGCGAATCCAGATCAAATAGACAGTTTTCAGAGATAATAGCTGAGACCTCACTCATGATACTGCCTTCTTTGTTGTCTTCTGTCACAAGTAAGACTTTACCTGTCTTTTTCGCTGCCTCAATGACTGCTTCTTGGTCTAATGGATAAACGGTACGTAAGTCTAAAATGTGAGAAGAAATCCCTTCTTCTTCTAATTTTTCAGCTGCTTCTAAAGCGAAATGAACACCTAACCCATACGTGATAACTGTAATATCATCACCTTGTTTTTTAACATCAGCCTTACCGATCGGTAATTCATAATCTTCTTCAGGTACTTCTCCTTTAATCAAACGATAAGCACGTTTATGTTCAAAGAATAAAACAGGATCATCATCTCGAATAGCTGCTTTAAGTAACCCTTTGACATCATGTGGTGTGGAAGGCATGACGATCTTAAGGCCTGGCTGATTAGCAAAGACGGCTTCTACGGATTGTGAGTGGTACAACGCACCATGTACACCCCCACCATACGGAGCGCGAATCACCATTGGACAACTCCAATCATTATTTGATCGATAGCGAATACGTGATGCTTCTGAAATAATTTGGTTAACGGCTGGCATAATGAAATCGGCGAATTGCATTTCTGCAACAGGTCGTTTACCATACATTGCTGCACCAATGCCTACACCAGCAATAGCAGATTCCGTTAAAGGTGTGTCCATGACACGTGATTCACCAAATTGATCATATAATCCCTCAGTTGCTTTGAAAACGCCGCCTTTTTTACCGACGTCTTCACCAAGTACAAATACGGAGTCATCACGTTCCATTTCATCTTTTAAAGCACTCGTAACGGCTTGAATATAAGACATAACTGCCATGATTATTCCCCTCCTTTTTCTGCATAAACATACTTCAATGCATCTTCAGGTTCAGCATAAGGAGCATTCTCAGCTGCTTCTGTTGCTTCATTAATTTCATCATCAATTTCTTTATTTAAAGCTTGTTCCTTCTCTTCCGTTAATACGCCAACGTCACGTAAATATTGAGCAAAAGAAATCAAACTATCCTTTTGTTTCATTTCTTCTATTTCTTCTTCAGTACGATACGCTTTATCATTATCATCACTTGAATGTGCTGTTAAGCGTTCAGTCATTGCTTCGATTAACGTTGGTCCTTCTCCATTCATAGCACGATCATGAGCATCTTTTACGACTCGATAAACTTCTAATGGGTCATTTCCATCAACTTGATAACCTGGCATACCATAAGCAACGCCGCGGTCAGCTACGGATTCGCTTGAAATCTGACGTTCGAGCGGAACCGAAATGGCATATTTATTATTCTCAACCATCGTAATAACCGGCAGTTTATGAACCCCAGCAAAGTTTAGACCTTCATGGAAATCGCCTTGATTGGAAGAACCTTCACCTAATGTAACGAGCGAAGCAATATTTTCCCCATCCATCTTGGCTGCTAAAGCTATACCTACTGCATGAGGCAATTGTGTTGTAACAGGTGAAGAACCTGTTAAGATGCGGTTTTTCTTTTGGCCGAAGTGACCAGGCATCTGCCGACCACCTGAGTTAGGATCTTCTGCTTTAGCAAAAGCTGCTAAAAATAGCTCGTGCGTTGTCATACCAAATGCTAAAACAACCCCTAAATCTCGGTAATAAGGAGCTACATAATCCTTATCCAAATTGAGTGCATAGCTTGCACCAATTTGTGCGGCTTCTTGTCCTTGACACGAAATGACGAATGGAATTTTACCTGCTCGGTTCAAAAGCCACATACGTTCATCAATTTTACGTGCTAACAACATTGTGCGATACATATCGAGCACTTGCTCATCTGATAAGCCTAAATCTTGGTGGCGATTATCAACTTGACTCATAGAATAACCTCCTTATTCTTAACCATGAATTTGTTTCCCATCAACAGCTAAAGCCGCTTCACCTATTACTTCAGATAAAGTAGGATGCGGATGAATCGTTTCGCCGATCTCCCAAGCTGTCGCATCTAACACCATTGCAAGGCCAGCTTCCGAAATCATATCTGTTACGTGTGGACCAATCATATGCACACCAAGGAGATCATCATTTTCTGCATTCGTGATAATCTTCGTAAATCCTTCTTTTTCACCGTGAACTAATGATTTACCAACAGCCTGAAATGGAAATTTACCTACTTTAATCTCATAACCTTGATCTTTCGCAGCTTGTTCTGTTAATCCAACACTAGCCATCTCGGGATGTGAATAAATACAAGAAGCTACATGATTATAATTGATTGGCTCTGGATTTTCATTAGCCATATGTTCAACGGCCAAAATGCCTTCATGTGAGGCCACATGTGCTAATTGCATACCGCCAATAACATCGCCAATCGCATAGATATGGGATTCTTTCGTTTGTCCAAATTTATTAACTTTGATCGCGCCATTATCAACCTGAATATCTGTATTTTCTAACCCGATGTTATCGACAATAGGTGAACGTCCAACTGATACAAGCAAGCGATCTGCCTCAAAGGTTTGCTCTTCTCCATTTATATCTGCTTGTATAGAAACACCATCTTGTTTTTCTAACGTTTCTGGCTTCACTTTAGCCCCAGTAATGATTTCAATACCCTTTTGTTTCAACGCTTTTTCTGCTTCTTTAACGACATCTTGATCTTCAGTTGGTAAAATCTGATCCAGATATTCAATGACTTTCACATTCACTCCGAAATCTGCCAACATCGAAGCCCATTCGATACCAATCACACCACCACCGACAATCATAATAGACTCCGGCAATGATTCCATTTGTAAGGCTTCATCAGATGTCATGACCAATTTACCGTCAACTTCTAATCCCGGTAAAGTCTTAGGTTTGGAGCCTGTTGCCACAATGACATTTTTCGGGATGATCATGTCATTCTCTTCCCCATTATTCATTTCAACCGAGATTGTACCAGCTGTTGGTGAAAAAATACTTGGGCCTAAAATACGGCCATGACCCTCAATCACATCAATTTTTCCTTTTTTCATTAAACCTTGGACACCTTGATGTAATTGATCAACAATTTGTTGTTTACGTTCTTGAACTTTAATGAAATTCAAAGATGTATTTTCGGTCTCTACACCGTAAGTGTCAGCCTGTTTCGTTTGTTGATAGACTTCTGCACTTCTGAGCAATGCTTTAGACGGAATACAGCCTCTATGTAAACAGGTTCCGCCTAATTCGCCTTTTTCAACCATTGCAACACTTAAGCCAAGCTGACTTGCCCGAATTGCTGCAACATAACCGCCTGTCCCACCACCTAAAATGGCGAGATCATATTCTTTTGCCATAGCCTTACCTCTCCCTTCAATGAAAGTTTACTACTTAATAAATTTTGGCTTCTTCATCGCCATCTAAAACGCGTTGTGCCCCTTCAGCAAGAGCTATAAGTTCATTCTCACCAGGGTACACTCGAACATCTGCAATCCAACTAATTTGGTCTGTGATCCACTTTACGAGTAGGTCGCTATAAGCTAGCCCACCTGTTAGTACAATAGCGTTTATATCACCTTTAAGAACAGGACTAACCCTACCTACTTCCTTAGCGATTTGATAGGCCATAGCTTTATATACTTGCTTAGCCTCGTTATCACCATTGTCTATTGATTCTTCTACTTGTCTTGCATCATTCGTTCCTAAATGAGCAACTAAACCTCCATGACCTACCAGCAATTTATGCAAGGATTGCTGCGTATAGTCTTCAGAAAAGCACAAATCAACAAGCTGACCTGCTGGTATAGTCCCTGCACGTTCTGGTGAGAAAGGACCTTCTCCATTCAAACCATTATTAACATCTACGACTTTCCCTTTTTGATGAGCACCAACTGTAATGCCTCCGCCCATATGACATACGATCAGGTTAACGTCATGATAGGATTGGTTTAGTTCATGGGCCGCTTTTCGTGCAACAGCTTTTTGGTTAAGAGCATGAAAAATACTTTTACGAGGAATTTCAGGCACACCAGAATATCTCGCAATATCAGATAATTCATCTACTACAACAGGATCAACAATATAGGCAGGTACATTGACATTATTAGCAATCTCAAATGCTAGCATAGCTCCTAAGTTAGACGCATGCTCACCATTTTCAGCCTTTTTTAAGCCATCGATCATGTTCTGGTCTACCAAATAAGTCCCGCCTTCAATTGGCTTTAATAAACCGCCACGACCACATACAGCATCTAAATTGGAGATGTTAAATCCTTCATAATCTAATACATTCAATATCACGTTTTTTCGAAATAAGTATTGATCTGATACTGAATCGAATGCATTAAGTTCATCGGTTTGATGCCGAATCGATTTTTCAAATAATTGATAGCCTTGTTCGAAAACTGCAATTTTAGTTGAAGTCGAACCTGGATTAATGACTAAAATTCTATTATGCATCGTTCAACTTCCTCCTAAATTATTTACGACGTGAAATGACGCTATGTTCATTTTGTAGGAATGTACTACGAGATTTTCTAACGCTTTCAATACGTTCTTCTGCCATACGGTCTGCCGCTGCATGCGTTGAGATGTTATCACGTTTTGAAATCTCGAAAATCTTCGTTAAACTATCATAAATGGTTTCAATTTGCTTATAAGCACGGTCTTGATTATATCCATTTAACTCATCTGCTACATTAATAACGCCACCTGAGTTAATCACATAATCTGGCGCATAAACAATGCCTAATTCGTGAAGCTTTTCACCATGGCGCTCTTCTGCTAATTGGTTATTAGCTGAACCAGCAATGGCTTTCGCCTTCAATTGTGGAATTGTATCATCATTAATGGTTGCACCTAAAGCACACGGCGCATAGATATCACAATCAACCGAATAAATATCGTCTGGAGCTACTGCCTGAGCACCAAAATCATTAACGGCACGGTCAATAGATTCTTGGTTAATATCCGTCACAATTAGTTTTGCACCTTCTTCATGCAAATGCTTGCACATATGATAAGCAACATTTCCAACACCTTGAACAGCTATTGTCTTACCTTCCAATGAATCTGTTCCAAAAGCTTCATTCGCTGCTGCTTTCATGCCACGATACATACCATATGCTGTTGCTGGTGATGGATTACCTGAAGAACCGAACTCTGGGGAAATACCTGTTACATAATCAGTTTCCATGAAAATATGATCCATATCATGTTCTGTTGTCCCTACATCTTCTGCAGTAATATAACGCCCGTTTAATCCTTGGATATAACGTCCAAATGCACGGAACATCTCAGAATTTTTGTCTACTTTTGGATCGCCAATAATAACGGCTTTACCACCGCCAAGGTTAAGACCAGCCGCAGCATTTTTATAAGTCATGCCTTTAGCTAAACGAAGTGCATCAACTAATGCTTCTTCTTCTGAATCATAAGTCCACATTCTTGTTCCACCTAATGCAGGTCCTAATGTTGTGTCATGTAAGGCAATAATTGCTTTAAGTCCTGAATTTTTATCTTGGCAAAAAATCACCTGTTCATAATCGTATTCTTCCATGTAAGTAAATAATTCCATGATAAAACCTCCTAAAAATTAAGATGACGTTAACGCAAAGGCTAACGAGTAAATTTTACTATCTGCTGTATCTGCCCGTGACGTCAAAACAATGGGTGCTTTAGCGCCACTTATAATACCTGCAACCTTAGCATTTGCAAAATAAGTAAATGATTTATATAACGTATTGCCCACTTCAATATAAGGACATACGAGAATATCTGCTTGACCAGCGACCTCTGACTCGATTCGCTTCTCTTCTTTAGCTTCAGGTGAGATCGCATTATCAAAACCTAATGGGCCATCAACTGTACATCCTGTAATTTGGCCTCGTTTTTGCATTTGAGATAAGACAGCTGCATCTACTGAAGCTTGCATTTGTGGATTAATAATTTCTACAGCTGCAATTGGTGCCACTTTGGGATTAGTAAATCCAATTCGATTCGCTACATCAGCAGCATTTTGTATAATTTGTGCTTTTTCTTCTAAATCAGGTGCAATATTCATACCTGCATCTGTTAAAAATAACATTCGTTGGCGTTCAGGCATCTCAAATAACGCAACATGAGAAAGGACCCGCCCATTACGTAAGCCTGAGTTTTTATTTAACACTGCTTTTAGTACAATTTTAGTTGCAACATCCCCTTTCATCAGCACATCTGAACGTTCCTCAGAGACTGACATCACTGCTTTTTCAACTGCATTTTCAACAGAAGTTGCGTGGTGTAAGGTGATTCTTTCCTGTTGGAGATTTAAATCAATCATTTCTGCAGCTTCTTGGATTTTTCCCATATCACCAAATAATTTAAACTTCGCTAAATCTTGTTCAACACCTTCCTTAATGGCTTTTAGTGTTTCGATATTAGTTGCCTCAGCAACAGCGACTGTTTTCTTTTCTTGCATTTGACATAAGTCATCAACAAGTTGATCTAAGTTCATATTTTAATCACCTTCATGTTGTCCTATTTCGTTTATCAGCCTTGAACATGTTTGCCTAAATTATGTTTTTCCATCTTGTAATAAAGGTTACGAATCGAAATATTTAATTGTTTGGCTGTTTTCGATTTAATATAATTATTTCTTTCTAATGTTTCTAAAATTAGTTGTTTTTCAAATTCATCTAATGCATCTTGTAAAGGAATGCTTTCCTGATGATCAGGTTCCTGAAATAAATCTAATTCATGATAAGTCTGTTTTCGTAACTGCGGTAAATGGCGCTCAGCAATATTTGTCTCATTTTGGCCCATACTAATAATCGCTCTACCAATAATGTTTTCTAACTCACGCACATTACCAGGGAAATCATACGAACTCAATTTATCCAATGCTTCAGGTTCAATCGAATGAACATAACGACCATATTCTGCATTCAGTTTTATTATAAAATGATCAATAAGAGGTTTTAGATCCTCTTTCCTTTCCCTTAGCGGAGCAATCATAATTGGTAATCGACTCAAACGATAAAATAAATCTTCTCGGAATTCTCTTTCCATCATCGCCCGTTCCAAATTGACATTTGTCGCTGCAATCATTCGAACATTGACAGGTAATGGATCTTGACTGCCAACTCGAATTACCTGTTGTTTTTCTAAAACATATAAAATGCGTGCCTGTAAATGAAGCGACAAATCCCCTATTTCATCAAGAAACAATGAGCCGTTATGTGCTTCTTCTATTAGTCCTCTCTGCTGTTCAGGAGGTCCTAACACATTCCCAAATAACGATTTTTCGAGGGCTTCTTCATCCATTGCTGCACAATTGACTCGGATAAATTTATAATGCTTGCGATTACTTTCATTATGAATCGCATGCGCCATTAATTCCTTACCTGTACCAGACTCACCACGTAACAAAATCGTTACTGGATTTTTAGCACCTACTTTCGCTTGTTCCAGGGTCAATGTCATCTCAGATGAGTGAGCAATTATATCATCAAAAGTATATTTTGCCTCTAGATTACGAATAATTTGTCTTGCTTTTTTCAATTCTGAAGTAAGCGACTCAATCTCAGATAAATCATGGATAATCGCCACACTACCTTTCAAAACACCATCCACTAAAATCGGCGCAGCATTAACCAAAACATCTCGTTTGGATGGGCCCACTTTCATTCTCGCTCCACGAACAGGTCGGCGTGTTTTAAGAACCTGCATATGCATACTTTCGCCTTCTGAGATATCTGTTGTCGCAGGCTTACCAATGACCTCATTTTCTTTTAACCCTGTTATGTTAGTATAAGCAGGGTTAATCAGTATACCAACACCATTTTCATCCACTACAGAGATAGCTTCTTCACTGGATTGAATAATCGCTTCTAACATGTTTTGAATGTTTTTGAGATCTGTTATTTCTTCAGCTAATTCGACGACTTCAGTAATATCCTTAAATACGGCAAAAGCACCGAGAAGTTCGCCACTATTCGTAATTAATGGAATTCGCGTAGTAATAATTTGTTTACCATTATGTAAGCGAAGAGATTGATTTAATTCTTTTTGTTTCGTTTTCATCACTTTCGGTAAATGAGAATCCGGAATAATGGATTGAATCGGTTGTTCCAGCATATCATCTTTATTTAAATTCAAAACATTCTCAGCCGCTTCATTTACAAAAGTTACGGTTTGATCCAACCCAATCACAATCATTCCATCATGAATTGAATCAAGTAATAAGTTGCGGGAGTCTGTTTCATTCTTTAATTCATTAAATAAATCCTCGCGTTCATTTAATAAATTATAAATTATATGAGCAACCGTTCCTGGAATAAGCACTGATTGTTTCGGTTTATGTTGTTTGAGATCATCAAATACATCCTCTATTCCCGTTGTTTCCACAATGATATCAATCGGCTCGGATAATGCATCCCAATAGGAATGAAAAGTTTTGATATTTTTTTGTTCTGCTAATAATATCCCAGGAGCCTTTTCATCAATGTCTGCAACTGCTTGCACATTGATCATATCTATTTGTTCAAATAAACGAATAAGTGCCGTTCCGCCTTGACCAACACCGACTATTAACACATTTTGCATTCTACGACACCTACATTTGCAATTTTTTGCACACTTCTATCATATTGAAAGCGCTTTAATTATGCAAGTATTTTTCATTTTTTTTATGGATAAATTTTGATATACTACTAGAAGTGAATGAAGGGGAGACTACAATGCGTTCAATTGCCTTATTTATAATGATTATTCCAGGAGTTATTGCAGCTTATGGTATGATTTTAATGCGCGATGCTTTTTTCGGGCAGGTTGCTGCAATATTTTTCAATAATGTTTTTCTACAATTTATTGGCGGTTTGATATTGTTTGTTGGAGGACTCGGCTTTATAGGTGGCTTTATTGTATACCGAGATAAAAAACGAGGTAAGCGATCATAAAAAAAGGAGCTCGAAGTTTCGTAACGGGTTCCGTTCAGAAGTGCAAACAGACAAAAACACATACTATTTCACACGTGAATTCGCATTTGAATTCACGTGTTTTATTTTGCTGTAACATCAGGGTTTTATAAAGGTTTTCTATTATAATCACACCCTAAAACAAATGACCATTCACAAGGGCTGAATTAAATATTGTAGTAGGTGTGAATCGGTTGTGATTTTATGTGAATTTTATTTTAAATCCAGGCAGAATAGAAAATTATGTTAAAATAAATATAAGGATATAAAAAGTTTGTGAAGCAATGTACTTAAGCTAACGGAGCAGGTAAGTTGAATAAATGTAGGAGGTATCTATGAAACAAATTAGAAAGTTATTAATCTTATTACTTTTTATTTTGTTATTGTCTGCTTGTAATCAGAATGAAGAACATCCATATGATCAAAGCATAGAAGGTATTGATGATTTCCCATATGAGTTTAAGCTTCCGACTCATATGCCATATGAGGTAGAACGAGTAAAGTTATTCCATTATGACCAAAGAACTGAAGAGTTACCTAAAAAAATAGATGATTTAAAACCATTGGATTTTAGCTTAGAAGTTTCACTACGTGGTACGTCGAAAGAAGAATTAGTTCTAACTCATATTGAGCCGAAAAAAGAGTTTGGAAATAAAATAGGTTCGAACGAACAACAATTAGAATTGAGTAATGGCACAGAAGCAAAATATTTCTATAATGGTAGTTCTCAAATCTTAACTTGGAATGATTCAGGTTTCAGTTACGACATTATAGTTTATCTTCCTGAACAGGATCAAGAACTCTATTCCGTAGAGGACCTGATTAAAATAGCTAATTCTTTTGCACCATATTATAAGTTTGAGTAACCACTTCAACTAAATGGAGCGTTAGTTGAAGTAGGAAAATTCATGCAAAAGGGACTTAGAAAAAATTCTAAGTCCCTTTTGCATGATTTCTAATATAAATTTAGTGAGAATTCTTATGTGAGTTGCCTTGCGATTTTAACTGCGATTTAACGTCTTGCACCTCATAACGGAACCTGTTAGAATTTTCGAGCTCCTTTTTTATTTAAGCTAAGCTTCTAAGAAAAATTCACGATATAGTGATCGAACAGCTTGATCCACTTTGTTTTCATCAATACCGAACATCATCGAGACTTCTGAAGATCCTTCGTTAATCATATTAATCCTCACATCTGCATCAGCAAACGCTTTGGTTGCTTTCGAAGCCACATGCAGTCGTTCACTCATTCCTTCGCCAACTAACATGACCATAGCTAAACCATGAATGACATCAACTGTATCAGCGTTGAGTTCATTTTTAATTCTGTTTTTCAGTCGTTCTTCCTTGTCGCCTTTAATATGATCTCGTCTTATAATGACCGACATATCGTCAATCCCTGAAGGCGCATGCTCGAAAGAAATATCCATATCTGCCAGGATCCCTAATAAACGCTGACCAAAGCCAATTTCACGGTTCATTAAGTATTTCCGTACATATATAGATGAAAATCCTTCATCACTAGCAATACCAACGACTTGCTGACTAAGATCATCTTTATTTGAGACAATCATAGTTCCTTCTGCACCAGGATCATGAGTACTCTTAATACAAACAGGAATATTTTTTTGGAAAGCTGGAATTAAAGCTTCATCATGAAATACTGTAAACCCAGCATAGGATAATTCTCGCATTTCTTTATAAGTTAGAGTATGGATCTCGTGTGGTTGATCAACGATTTTCGGGTTGACGCAATAGACAGAACTAACATCAGTAAAGTTCTCGTATAAATCTGCTTGTACACCTGCAGCAACAATTGAACCCGTAATATCTGATCCACCACGTGGGAATGTGGTTAAAACACCCGTTTCGGTATATCCGAAGAAACCAGGAATGACAACAACCCCACTTCTTTCGGTTAATTTATGGATTTCCTCATAACTTTTCTCTAAGATTTGAGCGCCACCTGGCTCAGAATTAACGATAATCCCTGCATCTTTCGGGTTGACATAAGTTGCCTGTGTGCCACGTTTATTGAGATATGCACTCAAAATCCGAGCTAAGGAATCCTCTCCCATTGCTTTTAATCCATCTGTTAAATGTGTCGTATTCGTCGTTTCACGTAACAAACGACGCGATTCATTTTCAATACGCGCTACGATATCATCTGATAACCCTAGCTGATCTGTAATGGCCTGAAAGCGTTGAGAGATTTTGAATAATGTTACTTCGTAATCTTGTCCACTGTTAAATTGTTCACCCAATTGGATAAACATATCTGTTACTTTTTCATCTTCGTCATAACGTTTTCCAGGAGCAGAAACGACAATAAATTTTCTATCGGGATCTGATTCAATAATTGAAGCGACTTGTTCAAGCATTGCATGATCTGCTACTGAACTTCCACCAAACTTTGCTACTTTCACTATTATCACCACTATTTTGAATTGTTTTATAACGAACAGTGCTTATTTTAACATATCCGTCACAAAAGAAAAGGGTGTTAGCCAATCAATCGCTAACACCCTTGTATATAAACCCGTTTATCCCACTTTATGCTCTAAACGTAATTTATCAGCAATCATTGCGATAAATTCACTGTTAGTCGGTTTTGCTTTAGACATGCTTACCGTGTAGCCAAAAATAGCGGAAAGCGAATCAATATTGCCTCGATTCCAAGCGACCTCAATAGCATGACGAATCGCTCTTTCTACACGAGATGCTGTCGTATTATATTTCTTTGCAATATCTGGATAAAGTACTTTCGTGATGGATCCAAGTAATTCAATATCATGATAAACCATACCAATAGCTTCTCGTAGGTATAGGTAACCTTTAATATGTGCTGGAACACCAACTTCATGAATAATTGATGTAATATTAGATTCTAAATCGATTGGTTTTGCCTTAGGCTCACTTGTCACATGTTTTAAAGGCGAGTAAGGTTTTGAGCCAGCTACATTAACAACTTGATCTTTTAACATATCTAAGTCAAATGGCTTCAGCATATAGTATGTAGCCCCTAACTCCACAGCTTTCTTCGTAACGGACTCATGACCAAATGCTGTTAACATAATAACCTTGGGTGGTTTAGTAAGTGATAAAGATCGTAATTGCTCCATAACTGCCAATCCATCCATGTGCGGCATGATGATGTCTAAAATAAGCACATCAGGTTCTTGTTCCTTAATGACATCAAGACACTCATTACCATTAAAAGCAGTTCCAACAACTTGTGTTTCTGCTTCCTCTCTAAAATGCTCCTCAAGCATGTGTACGAGTTCGCGATTGTCATCCGCGATTGCAACTTTAATTGTCTCCATCGTATTCCCTCCTAAAAATTATCCGTATCGCTCTCATATAAGACTTTCGACAGTTAGACGTATTTTCCTTTTTAAAAGGTAAAATTTTTTATATTTTTTCATATTTAATAACTTTATATCCAAAAATCGACAATTAATTAATTGATTCGACACAGAAATCAGACTATTATACATTAAGCTCAATACGAGTACTCGTATTGAGCTTAATGTTAACTGGCTTTATTTTCTTCACTTGATTGTTTAACTTTTAGTCCAGCTTCTTCTAACATCCATTCAAGATGCACACCATAACCACTTGTAGGATCGTTTAAGAAGACATGTGTGACGGCACCAACAATTTTTCCATTTTGAATAATTGGACTGCCACTCATTCCTTGAACTATTCCTCCTGTTTGCTCAAGCAACTCTTCATCTGTAACTTGTACAATCATACCTTTTGTTTCTGGATTTTTCGAAGGGACACTGCTGACAATTTCGACGTCAAACTCTTCAACTTTTTTTCCTTTAACAACTGTTCTAATTTTCGCTTTACCTTCTTTAACTTCATTAGCTGGAGCAACTGGAATTGGCTCAATTCCCTGCTTATTCGTAAAGTCATTCTGAGTCAGTTTACCATAAACACCATAATCAGAGTTTTTCTGAATTGACCCGATTGGCTCATCTGTTTTAGAAAATTTCGCTCTCTTTTCACCAGGAGAGCCACTTTCACCTTTATTGATGGATGTGACATCAGAAAGAACAATCTGACCATCAAAAATATCTAAAGGCTTCTTCGTTTGCTGGTCTGCGATAACGTGTCCTAAAGCTCCATAACGCATGGTTAACGGATCGTAAAACGTTAATGTGCCAATACCAGCTGTCGCATCGCGAATATACAAGCCTAATTTGTAATTATCCTTCTCCTTTTTAGGTTCAATTTCAACTGGGAAAATATGCTCTTTGCGTTTAATTCTTAATTCAATTGGAGAATCAGAATTTTGGTACTTTGTCATAAACGTTTTAAATGTTTGCATATCATCGATTTTGTGACCGTTTAATTGTAGAATGATATCTCCTATTTCCACACCAGATTCTTCGGCTGGGGATTCCTTCGAATCATTTGTGCTTATTTCGTTAAAACCTACAACTACGACACCAGATGTATGCAATTTAATACCTAATGATTGTCCACCAGGTACAACTTCTTCTACTGGCTGTAACGATTGAGCAAATGCTGGCTGGATGACTGTAAGCGGAAGAACAAATGAAATAAGGAGGATTAGGTTTATTTTAATTTGTGAACGGCTCAATGAATCCTCACTCCTCATTTCAATTTAATTGAAGCTTTAATGTTAATTTGAGCCGATTAAATACTTTTTAAACGGGAAAAGTAAAGTCAATATAGTTTAACTTTTCCTAAACAAAACTGGATTATAAACGAATAAAAGCTAGACAAAGGGTGTCTAGCTTTTTAAAGAAGCAGCTTGTTTAATTAATTCTTCAGCATGTTGAGTCGTTGTTTCAGTTAATTCACCACCTGAAATCATTCGACCAACTTCATCAATTGTTTCTTGTTGATCCAGTTTTTGTACAGAAGTATTCGTAAAACCTTTTTGCGTAACATCTTTTTCAATAAGATAGTGATGATCAGCCATAGCAGCAACTTGCGGCAGATGGGTGATACAAAGCACTTGTGATTGACTTGATACGCCGTGTATTTTCTGAGCAATAGCCTGTGCAACTCGACCACTAACGCCTGTATCAACTTCATCAAAAATAACACTTGTGATCCCTTGATGTTGAGAAAGGATACTTTTAATTGCTAACATAATACGGGAAATCTCTCCCCCTGAAGCAACCTTATGTAAGGGTTTTAAAGGTTCTCCAGGATTAGTGGTGATTAGAAATTGGACAAGATCAAGACCTTGCTTCATTAATTTAATGTTTTGATCACGCCATGCTACTGGTCCTGATTGAGTCGAAAATGAAACATCAAACTGAGCCTTCTCTAGATAAAGATCTTTTAACTCATATTGAATCGCTTCTGATAAGTCATTCGCAATCTCTTGACGTAATTTATGTAAATGCTCAGCTTCTGTAAGGGCATCTTTTTGAACTTCTTGTATTTCTTTTTCTAAAGATTGTAAATGGGTGTCTTTGTTGTGTAATTGTTCTAATTCTTCTTCCATTTCAGCCATACGAGTCATGAGCTCATTAAGTTCAAGGCCATACTTACGTTTTAACCGATTAAGTTCAAAAAGCCGTGTTTCAATTTCATCTAGTCGACCTGGTTGAAATTCGAGATCATCCACCCGATTACGCAAGTCATGTGACAATTCTTCTAATGAATAATAACTCGTTTTGAGTTGTTGTGATAACTGCTTAAACTCATCATTAACATCTTCTAGTGATTCTAAAGCTGTCATGGCTTGACCTAAGTAATCTAAAGTATGACTTTCAGCAGCTAGGGATTCATAAGCTGTATTTAACCCATCGAATATTCGTTCATAATTCATTAACTGGCGGCGCTCTTCTTCGAGTTGTTCGTCCTCTTTCGGCTCAAGATTGGCCTCATTTAACTCTTGCCATTGAAAGGTCAGTAAATCAATGCGTTGAACCACTTCTTGTTCATTATGAGATAACTCATCGTATTTACGTCTTAATGATTGTAATTCATCATACAGCTCTTTATAATGCTCTTTTGTCTGTTGTAACCGTTCTGGAGCAAAATGATCAAGCAAATTAATATGACTGTCAGGATTCATAAGGGATTGCGTTTCATGTTGACTGTGAATGTCAATGAGTTGACGTCCGATTTCCTTCAAGACAGCAAGTGTAATTAGTTTTCCGTTAACTTTACATATACTTTTTCCTTTTGCTGTTATTCGACGTTCAACAACAACACTGCCTTCATCATAATCGACAGGTATATCAAATTGTTCCAATAAGTTCTGAACACCTTCTGAACGACTATCAATAAAGAACAACCCTTCGATTAGTGCTTGTTCAGCTTGATGGCGCACATATTCAACTGAAGCACGTGCCCCAGCTAATAATTGAATGGCATCAATAATAATTGATTTACCTGCCCCTGTTTCACCTGTTAAAACCGTCAAACCATCATCAAAAGTCAAGGAAACTTCATCTATAATGGCAAAATCTTTAATCGTAATTTGTGCTAACACAACAGCCACCTCTTATTCTAGAGCATAGTCATAAACGCATCATATACAGCTTGACTTTGTTCAGGCGTTCTACAAATAATTAAACATGTATCATCCCCGCAAATACTTCCCATGATATCTTCCCAATCTAGCTGGTCAATTAAAACACCTACTGCTTGGGCATTTCCGGGAACTGTCTTTAAAATAATAAAATGATCCGCACGGTCAATCGAAACAAAGCTTTCAATTAAAGTGCGTTGCAACTTCTCAGTAGGGTTAACTTTTGTATCACCAGGCAAACTATACTTATACCCGCCTGATTGTGTTGGAACTTTCACTAATTGAAGCTCTTTAATATCTCGGGAAATCGTTGCTTGCGTAACATCATACCCTAAATCATGAAATGTCTGAACTAATTCATCTTGTGTCTCTATATCCTGTTTGTAAATTAAATCACGGATTTTTAATAAACGCTGCGTTTTCTTCAATGACTTTGTCACCAACTTTTTTTCTTATGATCGGTTGTTGAAATCGTGATGTGCTGCTTCAATCACTGTATTTATTTGAGTATCTGGAATATTAGACGTTTGGCTATTCTCACCCCATCTTGCATGCAATAAAAATTCAATATTTCCGTCCCCTCCAGTGATTGGGGAGTAATCTAAATTGACTAAGGAGAAGCCTTCATTATATATAAATTGTAACACATCTTCTAGAACCGCATGATGCGTTTCTGAATCTCGTATAATCCCTTTTTTCCCGACAGCATCACGACCTGCTTCAAATTGAGGCTTAATTAAAGCAACAATGTCTGACTGAGATTTTACAATCGATTTAATAACAGGGAATATTAATTTTAATGAAATAAACGAAACATCAGTCACAGCCAGTGTAGGTAAACCAAATTCAAAGTCATCCTTTGTGACATAACGAAAATTAACACGCTCCATTACAACCACTCGGTCATCCTGTCGTAATGACCACGCTAATTGATTATAACCAACATCAATTGCATAGCTTAATTTAGCTCCATGTTGAAGGGCACAGTCTGTAAATCCTCCAGTAGAAGAACCAATATCGACAATACTTTGATTATTTAAATTTAAGTCAAACTGTTTAATTGCTTTCTCAAGCTTTAAGCCGCCCCGACTAACATACGGGACAGCTTTACCTTTGACATAAATATTAATAGTCGGGTCAATCTTAACACCTGGCTTGTCTAATAGCTCATGATCAGTATAAACTAATCCAGCCATAATCGAACGCTTTGCTTTTTCTCTCGAATCGAAAAAGCCTTGTTCAACTAAAAATGTATCCAATCTTACTTTTTTCATCATGTTTAAGCTCTTTTCCTCTGGGTCGGCACAATTTCTTTTACTTCTTGTTCAATTTTTTCAACTGTTAGACCAACTTCTTCTAATAAATCATCAACACTTCCATGTTCAATGAATCGATCAGGAATTCCCATTCTAGAGATATATGGAAATGGTAATTTTTCTACTTCAAAAAACTCTAATACGGCACTACCGAAGCCGCCTTGAAGTGCATGTTCTTCAATAGTTAAAATCGGTAATTTTTCTTGTGCTAATTGATGCATGAGGTTATGATCTAATGGCTTAATAAATCGAGCATTAACTACACGAACGGATATACCTTCTTTTTCTAATGAATGAGCTGCTTCAAGCGCTCGAGGTATCATGGTACCAAATGTTAAAATCACTAAATCTTCGCCATCTTTAAGCACTTCCCATGAGCCTATAGGAATACTTTCGTAGTCGCCTAATTCCGGTTCATCACTTGCATTTCCACGCGGATAACGTAACGCCATTGGACCATCATCATTTTGAACAGCGGTATGAACCATGTTCTGACCTTCTTTTGCATCCTTTGGCATCATTATTTTCATATTTGGCAGATCTCGTAAAAATGAAATGTCAAAAACACCTTGATGCGTCTCTCCATCAGCTCCAACTAAACCAGCGCGGTCAATACCAAATATTACATTTAAATTTTGACGGCAAACATCATGAATAACTTGGTCATATCCACGTTGTAAGAAGGTCGAGTAAATGGATAGTACTGGTTTCATACCTTGGGTCGCTAATCCAGCCGATACTGTTGTCGCATGTTGTTCAGCGATACCTACATCAAATAATCGATCCGGAAAAGCCTTACGGAAGTCTTCTAATTTAGATCCCACTGTCATAGCTGGTGTAATGGCTACGATTCGCTCATCTGTCTTAGCAAGATCCATTAAGCTGTCACTAATCACTTTACTCCAAGCTTTACCTGATGAACCTTTTTTAACGGATTCTCCTGATTCAATCTTATAAGGTCCAACACCATGCCAAGTTCCAACCGTGTCATTTTCTGCAGGATGATACCCTTTACCTTTTGTTGTTAGAACATGAATAATAATTGGGCCTTCAGTTTTTTTAGCATAATCAATCGACTTAAATAAATCATCATAACTATGACCATCAACTGGGCCGTAGTAAGTAAAACCTAACTCTTCAAAAAACATACCCGGTACAACTAAATATTTCATACTGTCTTTAATTCGTTCAGCAGTATTAGCTATTCGTCCACCTACTGTAGGGATCTTTTTAAGAAGAAATTCAAGTTCATCCTTCACCCAATTATACCTTTGTCCACTTCTTAAACGTGCTAACATATTATGCATCGCACCCACATTAGGTGCAATTGACATTTCATTATCATTTAAAATGACAATCATGTTTTTCTTTTCGTGACCGATGTGATTAAGTGCCTCTAAGGCCATGCCACCCGTTAAGGCACCATCTCCAATAATAGGTACAACATGATGGTCTTCTTGTTTAATATCACGAGCAATAGCCATACCCATAGCTGCGGATAAGGAAGTGGAACTATGGCCAGTTTCCCAAATGTCATGTTCACTTTCATTACGTTTTGGAAAACCACATAGCCCTTGATATTGTCTTAACGTTGCAAATTGACCAGTTCTTCCGGTTAACATTTTATGAACGTATGCTTGATGGCCTACATCCCATAGAAATTTATCGTTAGGGCTGTCAAATTCTTGGTGCAATGCCAAAGTTAACTCCACAACACCTAAATTAGGGCCAAGATGACCACCTGTTTCAGATAAATTATTAATTAAAAATGACCGAATATCTCCGCTAAGCTTAATCAATTCATCTCTAGACAAATGTTTAATTTGAGAAGGATGTTCAATGTTTTGAAGATCCATGTTGGATCACACACCTTTATGTTGAAATAAATTTTCTATCACTATAAATTATTTATCGTTTTTTATTTGATGGTAACAAACGTATTCTTAATGTGTCTTCAATTATAGCTGTAACTTTACCTGCAAATAAAACTAAATCAGTTGATAACCTTACAGCTAATGACTTCCCTAACGCTTTACCACCTACAGTTAGAGCTGCAACTAAACTTGTAAAAATAATACCAATCACAAATTGATATGTACTTATATTCCCATCTGTAATAACCGTTGCTAACTGAATCACAACAAGTGTTGAAGCGGTACCACTAATGACACCAGCAATATCTCCAATCACATCATTACAAAAAGTAGCAAACTTATCAGCATTTCGAACAATTCGAATAGCGTTTTTAGCGCCATAAACTTTTTCTGAAGCCATGGAATGAAAAGGTTTTTCACTTGCGGCAGTCGCTGCTATCCCCAACATATCTGATAGTACACCAATCAATACGATCGTTAAGACAATGATAATACCTATAAACCAATTTACGCCACCTAAAACACCTTGTGAAACGATTGAAAAAATGGCCGCTAACACAAAAGTGATAACGGCTATACTTATACTAAACCTTATGGATTCTTTTATAATCTTGAGCATTTGTTGACCTCGTATTTTTATACATTCCAACCCTATTATGTAACGAAAGGGATGGTCATTTAAAAGGTAAAAATTGCGGCTTAGGTCCAGCAGGTTTTCCCAGGTCGTTACCGTGTGTTGCCACTACGGAGGTTCCCCTTTAAAACGACCCCAGCTCCGTTTCCGGATGCTAAACTGGATTACCACTTAGCCCGCACTATAATCCCTTTTAAATGTCTTATGGAACAGTCTAGGAGTTTTCCTCGGCAGCCTTTGACCACTTCCTAGCCTCTTTTGCAGTGTCTATTTCATACAACGTTGCGAGTGTTTCATTCGCTGGCCACACGACTGAACACTATATGGTTGTAATCCCCTACACACCACTCAAGGCAGGCTACGCTGCAGATAACGAATTCCTCGCTATCATACAGGTTCATACCCCATTTCATACCTTATAATCATGTGTCATAAGGCACAAATATGGGCCTCCACGGAAGCAGGGTCAACGCCCACATGCCATTGTGGATCGCCCTACGACCTTAACTCCCAGCATCGACCCAAGGCTGGGCGCCTCAAGCCAACACCAGGAACTTCATCGATGTGCCCTTTGGCGGATTTTTAGGCCCGCCTTCAGAAGCGGAGGACCGACTAGAATACTGCACCACCCCTTGTGTAAATCCTATTTTACCATATTACGATTATACTCACAATTATGTGCACTCAGTTATTTCTGCGACCAAATAGATTAATAAATGCAATCAGATTTTCATCATTAACATTAGCTTCATTTAATGCATTCACGGCTTTAGTCATACAATCTTCTCGCCATTCTATTGCCTGTTCTAAACCAAGTAAGCTCGGGAACGTATTTTTATGTAAGGAGACATCACTTCCTATTGGTTTCCCTAGCTCATCTTCACTTCCTGTTACATCCAAAATATCATCCTGTATTTGAAAGATCATTCCTAAGTAGAATGCGTATCGATCAAGTGATTCGATTTGCGGAGGTATAGCACCACCCAAATAAGCACCTATTTTAACCGCTGCGCGGATTAGTGCTCCTGTTTTGTACCGATGTACTAACTCCAATTGGTCAATTGTGATTGTCTTACCTTCTGATTGTAAATCAAGAAATTGACCTTGGATCATGCCTTCAAATCCACTCGCCTGACTTAATTGTTGTGTAACGTATACTTTTTCTTCAGCATCCAAATAAGAACTGTTCGCAATCAATTGAAAAGCATAGGTTAAGAATCCATCGCCTACAAGAATTGCTGTCGCTTCATTAAATTGCTTGTGGATTGTCGGTTGACCACGTCGTAAATCGTCATCATCCATAGCAGGTAGGTCGTCGTGAATTAATGAGTATGTATGAACAAGCTCAAGCGCAAGCATGACATCGCTTATTTTTTGAGTGTGTTCCGAAAAAACACGGAAGGTTTCTTGCATTAATATAGGACGAAGCCGTTTCCCCCCTGCACTAATTGCATATTGAACGGCTTGTTGAAATTCCTGAGGCAAATCTAATTGACCAAGGCGATTTATAAGTAACTGATCAACATCATTTTTATAACTTTCTAATTGCATAGTCACTCTGAATCGTCCTCCACCGTAAATGATTCTGTTTCACCATTTTCTTTCATGATTTCTGCCATCTCATTTTCAACATTCTTTAATTTATCATGGCATACTTTCGATAACTCCATACCATCCTTGTAATACTGAATCGCTTGTTCTAGTGGAACATCGCCTTGTTCAAGTTGATCAACGATCTTTTCTAAACGTTCCATCGCTTGTTCAAAATTAAGTTCCGTTTTCTCCTCCATCAATCCTCAGTCCTTTCTGCCTTTTTTTGCACTTCACAATATAATGAACCATCATTTAAATTAATATCAATTTGCTCTCCTAAAGATACCTTCTCAATCGACTTAACAATATCTCCATTTTCATTGTAAGTTATGGAATAACCTCTTTTCATCGTGGTCATTGGATTGAGTAACTCCAATTTATCAACCATACGGTCAAGTTGGTGAACATTATTTCGATAATGAGAATTCATGGTGTGAATAAGTTGTGTTTTGAGTGTTATTAATGATTGATAACGTTCATTAACAAGCTGTTGAGGGGAATTAGCTAACAGTCTTTCCTTTTTTCTATTTAATAATTGCTTATGATTATAAATCTGTTGTTTCATATTACGATTTAAATGATTCAAAGCTCGGTCCAAATCCTGCTCTTTTTGTTGAGTTAACTGGACTGGGTATTTAAAAGCATAAGCTTGTTTTAATCGTTGCAAGCGATCAGTTTCACTTCTTATTCTTTGTGCCATTTGCTGTTGAATTCGTTGTTGAATGACATGAAGTTGCTGAGAAAGTTCATCTTGAGATGGAACAGCTAGTTCTGCTGCAGCTGTTGGCGTAGGTGCACGTAAATCAGCAACAAAGTCAGCAATCGTGTAGTCCGTTTCATGGCCTACAGCTGAAATAATTGGAATGTCAGAATGGAAAATAGATCTGGCGACGATTTCTTCATTGAAGGCCCACAACTCTTCAATCGATCCACCGCCACGTCCAACAATCAATGTATCAAAATCGCCTACTTCATTTGCGTAATTAATCGCATTCGCTACAGATTGACCTGCTTGTTCACCTTGTACAGACGCAGGTATAATAACACGTCTAGCTTGTGGATAACGACGGTTGATCGTCGTCATAATATCTCGAACTGCAGCACCTGTAGGTGAGGTAATCACACCTAATTTTTCAGGGAACAATGGAATAGATTGTTTACTATTTTCTTCAAACAACCCTTCTTGATCTAACTTTTTCTTTAATTGTTCATACGCTTGGTATAAGGCACCTAATCCATCGGGTTCCATTCTTTGTACATATACTTGATACTGACCTGTTCGTTCATAAACCGTAACATCGCCCTGTATAAGTACCTTCATACCATCTTCTGGTTTGAATGCTAATGTTTGATTATGCGAGGTAAACATGACAGCCGAAATTCTTGTTTGTTGATCTTTTATTGTGAAATACATATGACCGCGTGAATGATGTTTAAAATTTGATATTTCGCCTTGTAATAAAACTTGTTTGAGGTGACGATCGATATCAAATTTCTTTTTTATATACTTAGTTAAAGCGGTCACCGTTAAATATTTTGGTTCCTCCATTTGATTCAATCCCCTTTAAAAGAAAGACGCTTGGCTGCTTCAACAGTATTATTTAATAACATAGTGATCGTCATAGGGCCAACACCCTTAGGAACTGGTGTTATATAGCTCACATGTTCTTGAACATCATCAAAATCAACGTCACCTAAGACTTCTCCTGTCGATTGAAAAGAATTACCAACATCAACGACTACCGCTCCAGCCTTTACGTCTTCTTTTTGAATCAGGTGGGCACGACCCGCCGCAACAATTAAAATATCACCTTGTGTTGTATATTGAGACAAATTGGGCGTTTTTGAATGACAATATGTAACAGTCGCATCACGATTTAACATCATCTGTCCAATTGGTTTGCCAACAATATGACTTCTTCCTACTACCACGACATGCTTTTGGGCAATGTCTATATTATAATAATCCAATAACTTCATGATCCCTAATGGGGTACAGGGATAAAAAGCATCCTCTTCCACAGCTAATCGACCAATATTTATCGGATGAAACCCGTCTACATCTTTTTCAGGAGAGATTGTTTCTAAAACAGCATGATCACGGATATGATCTGGTAGAGGTAGTTGAACCAAAATGCCATGCGTTTCATGATCATTATTCAAAGACTGGATTAACTCAAGTAATTCACGTTCAGTGATCGTTTCATCTTTTTCGATTATTTCAGCCTTAATTCCAATTTTCTCAGCTGCTTTTTTCTTAATTCGGACATAGGTCTGTGAAGCTTTATGTTCACCAATGATAATTACAGTTATTTTAGGAATAACTTGTTGTTTACTTAAGCTTGTGACTTCTTCTTGTAATGCTAATCGAATTTGATCAGCGGCTGGCTTTCCATACATAACAGTTGTTTCCATTACAATCACCTTCTATTGGTCTGCAAGTTTCGATAAAACACCATTCACAAATTTACCTGATTGGTCATCATGGAATCGCTTAGCTAGTTCGACAGCTTCATTGACAGCTACTTTATATGGGGTTTCTTCAACATATTTCATTTCGTATATAGCTATTCTTAATAAGGCTTTTTCAACTGCACCGATTCTTGAGAAGCTCCAATTCTCCAAATAACCATCAATAATTGTATCGATCTCATCTTTATGATCGATCACACCTTTTATGATCTGCGAGGCAAAGGGGCTCACATCTTCATCCATGACTTTCATAAGATTTTCTTCTTTCACTTCTTCGTTAATGTCGATTTGAAATAAAACTTGAAAAGCTTTTTCTCGACTATGCTTTCGACTCATTCTATAGTTAACTCCTTCATTAATTCGGTTTTGATCAATATTTATACATATGTCAGTTTACCACGAAATTCATAAGAAATAAAAAATAAACCTTCATTCTAAATTGATTTAAATAACGCATATGACATAACCAACCCCCAGTAAAATAATCAACCATTTTACTGGGGGTTTAATTAACATTTATTTTGATTCTTGTTTAGATTCATCTGTTTTTTCTTCAATTTGAATACCGACCACATGAACATTAATTTCTAAGATTTCTAACGCCGTCATATTTTTCAGTGTTGTGCGTATATTTTCCTGTATTTTTTCAGTTACTTTGGGAATTGAAACGCCATAATCTAATACTGTAAATACATCAATTTCAATTCCTTCTTCAGTTAATTCAACCTTAACACCTTTACCATGTTGTTTCTTTTTACCCAGACGTTCGGATACATTTGACGCTATATTACCACGCATATTAGCAACACCACTGATTTCATTAGCCGCAATACCTGCAATAACTTCAATGACCTCTGGTGCAATCTCAACACGACCTAATGATTGATCATCACTGACATTTAATAAATGATTCTCTTCCATTTATGTCACCTCAAATTTTAGTCTTCCATGACTTGATATGTTTCAAGGAATTTCGTATTAAACTCACCATCTCTAAAGACGGGATGATTCATCATTCGTTTATGGAACGGAATAGTCGAATGAATTCCTTCAATAACAAATTCATCTAATGCGCGATTCATCTTATCCATAGCTTCTTCTCGTGTAGCGCCATGAACGATTAGCTTAGCAATCATTGAGTCATAATAAGGAGGAATATTCCATCCTGTATAGGCTGCAGAATCCACTCTCACTCCAAATCCTCCGGGCGGTAAATACATAGCCACTTTGCCAGCAGAAGGCATGAAATCTTTAGCTGGATTTTCAGCATTTACACGACACTCAATTGACCAACCATCAAATTGAATATCCTCTTGATTAAATGATATCGGCTCACCATCAGCTACTTTAATTTGCTGTTTGATTAAATCTATACCTGTAACCATTTCCGTTACCGGATGTTCAACTTGAATACGTGTATTCATTTCCATAAAGTAGAAACTTGAGTCTTTTTGGTCAAAGATAAATTCAATCGTACCAGCACCTACATAATCGACTGCTTGCGCTGCTTTAACAGCAGAATCACCCATTTTTGCACGAATGGTTTCATCAATTGCTGGTGAAGGTGTTTCTTCAATCAATTTCTGTAAGCGTCGCTGAACGGTACAATCACGTTCACCTAAATGAACAGTATTACCGTGTTTGTCAGCTAATACTTGAATTTCAACATGGCGAAAATCTTCAATAAATTTCTCTAGATAAACACCTGGATTACCAAATGCTGTTTCAGCCTCATTCTGCGTTACACGAATACCTTGTACAAGATCTTCTTCATTTCGAGCAACGCGAATCCCTTTACCACCGCCACCAGCAGTAGCTTTAATAATGACGGGATACCCGATTTCATTTGCCACTCGTTTACCTTCTTCTTCATTGGCAATAATTCCATCAGAGCCAGGGACAATTGGAACCCCAGCTTCTCGCATTGTCTCACGTGCAACATCTTTGGTTCCCATACGTGAAATCGAGTCCCCACTAGGCCCAATAAATGTCACATTACATTCTTCACATAACTCAGCGAAATCGGCATTTTCAGATAAGAAACCATAACCAGGATGAATGGCATCACAGTCCGTTAATTTAGCCACGCTCATAATATTGGTTTTATTTAAATAAGAATCCTTACTTAATGTAGGACCCACACAATAAGCTTCATCTGCTATTTGTACATGTAATGATTCACGATCAGCTTCTGAGAAAATAGCAACCGTTTCAATGTTAAGTTCTTTACAAGCACGAATAATTCTTACGGCAATTTCACCACGATTTGCAATTAATACTTTGTTAATCACAGACAACCCCTCCTTTATTTCTGTTTCACTCTGAATAGTGGTTGTCCATACTCAACAAGTTCGCCGTCGTCTACTAGAATCTCTACAATTTCACCCTTTGTTTCAGCTTCAATTTCGTTAAAGAGTTTCATTGCTTCAACAATGCATACAACTGAATTTTCTTCAACTTGATCGCCCACTTGAACATACACATCATCATCAGGTGATGGTGCTTCATAGAATGTCCCAACCATTGGTGAAACAATCTCTGTGTCATAATCAACCTCATTATTTGAAGCTGTTTCTTCTTTTGGTGCTGGAGCAGGTTCTGCTTCTGCTTTCGGTTCAGCTGGTTGATTTTCTACTTTGGGTTCCGCTGGTTTTTCAGTTGTTACAGGTTGTGGAGTTGCAACTTGTACAACTTCCCCATTTTGTTTACTCATAGAAATTTTGCCATCATCTGTTTCATACGTGAAATCAGAAATAGATGATTCATCTAATAATTTAATCAATTCTCGTATCTCTTGAACTTTTAGCATGACAAGTAGCACTCCTTTAGATTTAATAACAGGTACTAATATTTCCTAACAACATTGTACGATAAAGTGAAAGCAACCTTCAACTTAATTTAAATATATTTTCATATTTTATTTAAATATGGTCATCCTGTTTAAAAGCGTTTATGAGTTAACAATCTTAAACCTCCATACCCTATTCGGATATGGAGGTCTTATGTTACGCATCTTCTTGTAATCGAACGCGCGGTTCTAATTCACTGAATTCATCTCGTGCTAACTGCATAAGATGATTGGCATCTGTTTTAGATAATTCTTCTGCAATCACTCTAATCTGCACAACTTCTTCATCTGTTCGAACTAACACATCTTTAAATCCTTTTTCTTGTTTAATCATTTCTTCTAAAATCGTTTCTTTCTGTGCAGCAGTTTGCAATGCGTACATTTCTTCCATTGCTTCATTTTTCTCTTCTGTTGTGGCAGAACTTGATGCCACAATTGATGATAATTGCTCTTTCATTTCACTACGAGCATCTTCTTTTTCTAATCGAATCGTGGTAAACAATTCGTGAGGTGATAATTCATCTGTACTCACATCCACATCTAGATCACCTTCAGAACTTGTCTCTGTTTGCGGATCGTTTGTACCATCACCTTCACTTTCCTCCTGATTTTCATCACCTTCTATTTGTTCTTGCCGTTCCTCATCTTCGTCCGGAATTAAAGCCACCTCTCCACTTCCAGGAGACATCAAATAATAAACACTCAACACAATTAATAAACTCAACATTGTAATTAACCAAACTGTTTGTTTTCTTAACACCATCATCATTCCTCCTCACCCTTTGGCATTACTGCTATACGATGGGTTGATACATCTAACAATCTAGAAACTGAATCAATGATTCTTTCTTTAACGTGAATTTGATCAACTCCTTTGGCTACAATTAATACGCCTCGAATCGCGGGGGTTTGTGTTTGAATAAGCAATGGTTCTTCACGGTTGTTTTGACGTAATAGGACAGTTTGCTCTTCTACGGACTCATCTTCAACACTTCTAGTTCCACCATTTTGATCATTTTCATCTGTATATTGATTTGTTGTTGTTGTGTTTTTTTCAAAGACTTTTATAGCTGATGAATCTAGTTGTAAGCTTACTTCAACATCATGAACATCAGATATACTCTCCAAGGCTTGTTCAAGTTCTTGCCTCATTTGGTTCTGGATGTGCTCATAATTAGAATTTGTCGTATTTCCAGACTGTTTTTCTTTCTTTTCATCTTCCCATTGACTTTCTTCAATAGGTGCTTGTGTATCATCAGATGATCCCGAAAACACATTAGATAGAATTAAAAACAGTAGCCCTATCAGCCCGATTAAAATCATATATGATCGCTTCGTCGGCCTGTCCGTCTCACTTTTTAATTTGAACCATTCTTTAAATTGCATTATTAATGCCCCCCTTCCCATTCAATAGATATTTTTGATAAAGGTAGATTTAAATATGAGGCGATTGTTTGTTTAATCATGTCATCATCCATCGTCTCCTTATCCTGGTCTGCAGGAATCTGTACTTCCTCAACCTGTTCAACACCAGTTTGTTCCTCTGTCACTACAAACGTGACGTGATCAATCATGTCACTGATTTCTTCAGTTTCACGATCCTCTTTCCATTCCATTAAGACATCTTGTATGGCTAAATCATATTCATCCATCAACTCCTCTTCTACAGAATTTTGTAGCTCTTGGGTCAGTTGTTCTAATATATATGCATTTGAAGAGGCTTGTATTTCTTTTTTTTGTGATTCTATTTTCTCTTCAAATGTATCCTCATTCATTAAATCAGATGAAAACTCAAAATTATCAACGACTTCCTCTGGATTTACTTGAAATAAAGTCGTTAAAGGATGTAAAAAAAGAAGTAAAATGATCATACCGAATACAACACGAATGACTTGTTCATGAGATGTTTTGGGAATGAGCAATATAATAATCGTCGCTATAAATACAAAGACAACAAGCTGAGTAATCCAATCCGTAATAAATTCCATTTGCTCCTCCACTAACGAACCATTAATGATGTATTACTAATTACAATTAGCATTACAATTGAAAAGAAAAACATAATCGAAACCATTAACAAAGCCAACAGTAAATATAGAATATGTTTGCCCATATCATCTATCATATGAACAACCGGACCATCAGCAACTGGTTGTAAAATCGCTGCGGCCAAACGAAAAAACAATCCAAGAACAAGCACCTTTAAGACAGGAAATAATATCATGACAAATAGTACAACTAATCCAGCAACACCAATTGTGTTTTTTACCAATATTGAAGCGGATAAAACTGTATCAGTTGCATCCGTAAACATTCGTCCAATGACAGGTATAAAGTTGCTTGTCACAAACTTTGCTGCTCTCACAGCAACACCATCTGATGCAGCAGTTGTGATACCTTGTACAGACATAATCGTTAAGAAAATGGATAAAAAAGCTCCCATTAGTAATAGCGCGCCTTGTTTAAACAAGTGTGCTAATCGAGATAAGTTGTACGTTTCATTAACGTGACTAGCTATGTGTAAAATAGCTGACAAAAATAATAGTGGTATAATAATCTTTGCAACAAACAAACCACTTGCTTGTGTCAAAAACAATATAAAAGGATTAAAGAAAGCGACCGTTGCTACATGGCCAAATGCCGCCATCATACTCAGGAACAATGGAAGAAGCGATACCATAAAGTGACGCATCGTTTCGATCGTATCAGTCGTAAAATTAGCTGCCGTATGAAACCCTGTCATTGCAATTGTCATGAGCACACCAAAAATGACAAATTGGCTCACTTTTGTAACGGTTTGAGTCTCAAATGACTGAGCTAGCACATTTAACACAGCACTTAATAACGTAATAAATATTAACAAGCTAAGTGTTTGACCGTTTGCCAATAACTCATCGATTAAAAATGATACGATCCCATCCACCCAAGCGCGCCAAGACAAGATTGACTCTCTGTCAGTAATATCTGTCCATTGATTACCTGAATCTATTGGCATATAATCTCGATATTCATTAAGTAAATCCTGCCATTGATTCTCAATCGTTGGACTTTCAAAGAAACCTTCAAGATCTTCTTCTACTTCATTTTGATCTAGCTCCTCACCTTCGTCTTCAGCAATACTTTGTATATCCGTTAGTGACATCATGATGACGACAATAAGCAGGGAGATAACTGTCTTTTTCATAAGCGATCTCCTTTGGATTACGGTACAAATCCTAGTAAGGTTTCGATAACAGCTATAAAGATAGGAATAGCCATTAATAATATAAATAACTTACCAATAATTTCTACTTTGACAGCGATCGAATTAAGTTGGGCATCTTTCAAAACATGGACAGCAAATTCAGTCATGTAAGCAACAGCTATCACCTTAAAAATAGTATCCAAATGCAGCAATGATACATCTATATGAGAAGTGATCTCTTGAAAAGCACTGATCACTTCATTCATTTGCAATAGAACATATAAAAAGATTAATATGCCAGTTAATATGATTAATAAAAAGCTAATCGACTGATGATGCTCTCTCACAACAACGATTAAAATCGCAGCAACAATTATGATGACCATTATTTGTAAAAACGGCATAATAAACCTCTACTCTATAACATCATTTGAAATAAAAACACAGAACGAATTTGTTGAAAGAGCTGACCTAAATAATCAATGACAATAACGAGAACAATAATAAATCCTATTAAAGTCACCCACTGAGCTAAGTCGTCCTTCCCCATTTGTTTAAGTAGGGCACTTAGCATAGCGACGATGATTCCAATCCCTGCAACTTGAAATAATAGAAATACATCAGACATGAAGTAAGCTCCTTCAAATTAAAATTAAAACAAATAATAGTCCTGACAATACCCCTAACACCCGATACATACTTGAAAAGCGTTTTTCTTCTTCTAATGCCTCATCAAGTTCATATTGTAGATGAACTCGCGCCAGTTGAATTTGTTTTCTTTGTTGTTCAATGTTATGTCGTCCTAATGATTGACCAAATTGCAACATGATTTGTTTTTCTTTCGATTTTAAAGCTGTAAAGTGCCATTCTTCCTCGATCACATTTTCCCAACAATCATCTAAAGAAATTTCAGTTTCATTTAATTCATTAACTAAACGTTGAAATAAAGACCCAATAGGAAATGATAACTGTTTGGAAATGTAACGACAGATCGTTTCAATTGGCTTTTGAGCATATACAATTTCAGCTTCCATAATTTGCAAAGCTTGTAGTAGATCCCTGATTTGTTGTGGCCTTTTTTTATATTGATTGGCGAAATCAATTCCGACCCATGTACACGTTAATAGAATTAGGATCGCGCCGACCCACTTCATGACTATGACTCCTAACTTTTGTCGTTATAATTTCACGATGATCATCATAAATAGCATGTACAGTTCCGGGTTGTGGTAAAGAATTTAACAAGATGAATCGTTGGAAAACACCTTGTTTCAGCAGTGGTTGTAACTGTGGGCGTTGTTCAATGTCTGATAAGGTGTGACCATGCACACTACAAATTAAACCAACTCCTGTATAAACGGCCTCCATCAGACTATCGACATCTTCTTTTCTTCCAATTTCATCAACGGCTAAAATTTCAGGTGACATCGACCGAACCATCATCATCATACCTTCTGCCTTAGGACAATCACTCATAACATCTGTTAAAGGACCGACATCATGCTGCGGGACTCCTTGAAATGCTGCTGCGATTTCAGAACGTTCATCAACTAACGAAACACGTCGTCCCGTCAATTGCTCAGAGCCAGTACTTATCAGACGAATCAAATCTCTTAAAATCGTTGTCTTACCACTTTTAGGAGGTCCGATCAATAAAGTGTTTTGGATTTCATCCTCAAATAAATGAGGTAGGATGTGTTTAGCTGCTCCATAACGTTCTGAAGCGATACGAATATTAAATGATGTCACATTCGTAATGGCTTGTACTGATCCATTTTCTACAGCCACTTGTCCACTGATTCCAATTCGATGACCACCACGGATTGTTATAAATCCGTTTCTTAATTCTTCTTCTAAACGATAGACTGAAAAATCACTTATACGTGCCAACAACGCATTCGCATCATTTTCGTAAAAAACAAATCCCTCTAAAAACTGACTATGATTTGAGAAGATTAATTGTACTTGATGCCCCACACGTAAACGAATCTCTTCTAGTTGATTTAACGCTTGTTGAGAAATGTTTGCTTTGATCAGACTGGTGATGGTTGTAGGTAAATAAGAGGCAATAAACTTGTCCAACCAATCCCTCCTTCCGCTTAACACTACTATATGTATGAGAAGAAGAGATATGATATTCAAAGTATAAAAAGGAGAGAGTTATTTTCTCATTAAAAAACCCGACACTAATAAAAGTGTCGGGTTAAGAGTATGAATTTCCGATCAGTTAAAATTTAATATTTATTTTCAAAATGTGTATTACTTAGTTGTTGAATTGTGAGAAGCGAAGGTGGCGACTCCTGCAGGAACAGCACGAGTCTCGAGACCCCGCAGGCCATGTTTTTCGGCCGAGGAGGCTCGAGCCGTGCCTGCGGAAAGCGTCCACCGATAGCGGATCACAATATCAACAACGGACTTTAACAAATCCTAAACACTAAGCGCGAGATACATACTTGCCTTCAGTTGTGTTAATGACTAATTTCTCACCTTTATCAATGAAGAAAGGAACTTGAACAGTATAACCTGTCTCAAGTGTTGCTGGCTTTGTTCCACCAGACGCTGTATCACCTTTAACTCCAGGTTCTGTTTCAGCTACTTCAAGTTCAACGTTATTCGGTAATTCAATTCCTAACGTATCACCTTCATAGATTAAGACGTGGGCTTGAGTACCTTCAGTTAAGAAATTTAATTCCGTTTTGATTTTATCGCCTGGGATTTCAATTTGATCAAACGTTTCAGTATCCATGAATGTATGACTTTCCCCAGTTTCATATAGATACTGCATAGGGCGACGCTCTAAATGGGCTTTATTGACTTTTTCACCTGCTCGGAACGTCTTATCTTGGATGTTACCATTTTCTAAATTGCGTAGTTTTGAGCGAACAAACGCTGATCCTTTTCCTGGTTTAACATGTTGAAATTCAATGACTTGCCAAATTTTACCCTCTACTTCTATTGTTAACCCTGTTTTAAAATCGTTTACTGAAATCATGTTAATAACCTCCTTCTATCATTTACAACGTGATTAATTCTTTAGTTGAGAATGTTAATCTTTCATTTCCATTTTCAGTGACGACAGCATCATCTTCAATACGACAACCACCTACATTAGGCACATAGATTCCAGGTTCAACTGTAACAACCATACCCGGCTCTAATGGATTTTCATTACGGAATGATAAAGACGGTGCCTCGTGTACATCCATGCCTAAGCCATGGCCAGTCGAGTGACCGAAATATTCACCATAACCTTGTTCTTTAATATAATCACGTGTTAATGCATCTGCTTCTTTACCAGTAATACCTGCTTTCAGTCCATTCATACCACGTTTTTGTGCTTCTAAAACCGTATGATAAATGGTATTCAGCTCATCACTAATTGGTCCAACTGCAAGAGTTCTTGTCATATCAGAGCAATACCCTTTATAAAGTGCTCCGAAATCTAAAGTTACAAGTTCACCTGATTGAATTTCTTTATCTGAAGCTACTCCGTGTGGAAGCGCCGCCCGATAACCTGAAGCTACAATAATATCAAAAGATGAGGACACTGCTCCCTGTTTACGCATAAAAAATTCTAATTCATTTGATACATCAATTTCCTTAACGCCTGGTTTAATAATAGTTTGTATATAATCGAAAGCATCGTCTGCAATCTGTGCTGCATCTTTTAATATAGCAATTTCCGATTCGGTTTTATACAGTCGTAATTGTTCGACTAAACCATCGATAGGGATAAACTCACTTGATAAGGCCTGTTGGAACACTTCAAAGGTCGAATACGTCATATGGTTTTTTTCGAAACCTAAACGTTTGATTCCAAGCTGTTCCACTTGATTAGCTACTTCTTGATAAATCGGCCCTTTATGTTCCACAAGTTCATAGTCTGTCACTTGTTCTTTAGCTTGTACAGTATAACGAAAATCTGTAATAAACACAGCTTGATCTAAAGAAACTAAAACGACCCCAGCCGTTCCCGTAAAACCTGTCATGTAACGGCGGTTTTGGTCATTAGTTATAAGAAGACCATCTACATCGTTCTGTTGCATCTTCTCTCGTAAACGAGTTAGCTTTTCCACATTATCTCTCCCTTTCATTCAATTGATCAATTAAAGCATACGCTGCTAGTTTGTACCCCAATGCTCCGAACCCGACTATTTGACCAGAAGTAACTGCTGATAAATAGGAATGATGACGGAATGTTTCCCGATTATGTATGTTCGATAAATGGACTTCAATAACAGGAATTTGGATCATTTCTACAGCGTCTCGAATAGCTACACTGGTATGAGCATAACCACCTGGATTAAAGATAATGCCATCATAATGCATGGCATTTTGTAACCAGTCAATAATTTCACCTTCATGATTTGATTGTCTAACATCTAAATAAGCACCATGAGAACTTGCGATTTCGAGCATCATGTCTTCAATATCAGCTAAGGTCTCACTCCCATAGTGGGATTCATCTCGTTGACCTAACATATTAAGATTCGGGCCGTTAATTAATAACCAGGATTTCATGACACCAGAGCTCCTTTGATTGATGTATCCATCCTAAGTTTATCATAAATCGCCCTATTTTTGTCACACTTTTCTCGCAACCCGTTCCCCGTGTTGGTTATAAGATATGGTATAGCCAACAAACACACCGTATAGCGCAAATTGACATAAAGTTGTTGCAATCGTATCTTTTGTTAAATTTTCAAGAGTTGGGACATAATCGAATAACCCATTAGCTAACCAAAAAATAATTCCCCATAGTAAGATGCCATATAATAATCCAGGTAAAACACCTCTAAATCTTTTTAAAAGTGCATAATAGATGATTGCTGGTAATATAGCTAAAACACCCAATATTATAGCGCTTACTAATTCAATCCACCATGTTGATGTCCAATCACCTTCAAAAAAAGACCGAAAGATAAACGATGCATGTGACACCTCATTGAATTTTAAAGCATAAGTAAACGAGTTGAGTAATCCAAATATAATTCCACCAAATAAACCTGTATAAACACTTTCCATAATAACTGATTTTTCTCGCATTTTTATTAGCCTCCTCTCGCGTTATTTTAACCTATAGAGGATTAATTCATGCATGACAAATGGCTATTATGTATAATGAATAACTTGACGTGTTATAATAGATTTACAAGTTACTAGCTGAATACGAAGAGAGGGATTACCATGACACAAGCAAGAAGTAAAATCATTTTGTATATAGTCGTTAGTTTGGCAGCTATTGGACTAATCGGTCAGTTAATAGTGAACCCACTTAACTTTATAGAAAGCATTCTTACGACAATCGGCCTAACCGCTGTAATCGGTCTAGCTTTATATTTCATTTTAAAACGAGTGAGACAAGGTGGCGTGCGCTCCTCTGGCTATCAAAAAGCTGTTAAACAATCGAAAAAGAAATACGGTAAAGTAGATCAAAAGATGAGATATAACCAACACGTGGAAAAACCCTCTTCAATAAAAAAACAACGTAACCAAACACATCTTAAAGTTATTAAAGGACACAAAAAATAGCGTTAGACGGAATGACCGTCTAACGCTATTTTTATATACCACATTTTAATTGTGCACCACAATTTGTACAAGTATTACAGCCACCAACATCTTGAATATCACCTTGGCGACAAACTGGACAAGTATCTCCTACTTCAGATCCAACTGTTACATTCGTTGTCTCAAGCTCATGGACTGTGTCCATTAAAACAACTTTTTGTTGATCGTCTTCGAATAATTCTGTTTGCTCTGAAGGCTCATTTTCTTCAGCTTTTAACGTTAAGACTTGTGAATCACGGCTTCCGTCTACATACACTGTACCACCTTTGGCACCACCACGATATAATCGCTGATAAACTTGTTCAACTTGATCAACACGGTAACCTTTCGGTGCATTGACCGTTTTTGAAATCGAACTATCGACCCAACGTTGAATGACACATTGCGTATCAGCGTGGGCTTCAGGAGATAAATCCATTGCAGTCACAAACCAGTCTGGCAGTTCATCTTGATTTGCTTCCGGATTTTCTTTGAAATAGTCTTGCGCAATATCAGCTTTCACTTCGATAAACTTACCTAAACGTCCACTACGATAATACGTGAAGGAGAAATAAGGTTCTAAACCTGTTGAAACACCAACCATTGTGCCTGTAGAACCAGTCGGCGCAACTGTTAATAAGTGACTATTGCGAATGCCATGATCAAGAACACCTTGCTTAATGTCATCAGGCATTTTTTGCATATAGCCAGTATTAATAAAACGTTCACGGAGTGCTTGTGTTTCTTCTTTTGCTTCACCAATTAAGAATGGGAAACTGCCTTTTTCTTTCGCTAAATCAATAGATGTACGATAAGCTGTTGTCGCAATCGTTTCAAAGATTTGATCGACAAGTTCATTACCTTCTTGTGAACCATAGGCTGTTTCACAGTAAATGAGTAAGTCATGTAAGCCCATAACGCCTAATCCGACTCGGCGCTCACCAAGTGCTTGTTCGCGGTTTTTATCTAGGAAATACGGTGTTGAATCGATGACATTATCCTGCATGCGTACACCTGTTTCAACCGTTTGTTTTAACTTCGCAAAATCAGGTTGTTTAAGTTCTCGATCAGCAATTGATGCTAGATTAACTGCCGCTAAATTACAAACACTATAAGGAGCTAGAGGTTGTTCACCACAATTGTGAACAACAACACCATTAGCAATTAGAGAATGTGTTTCAGGTTCCGTTATATCATATACGGTAACTAGCTCACCTTGTTCAATCGATTTCACTGACGTTGTGAAATACTCACGTTTACGTGGTTGAGCTGGCACTATATCTAACAATTCTTCCTTTTTAGTATGATAATAAAATCCGACTTCTTCTTTGAACACAGATAAGTTTCGACCTGAAATCACCAATTCAAAGAAAGGACGACTATCATAGGTTCTCTCTTCGCCATCAACTGTAACGTAATTAAAGTTTTGCTGATTGCGTTTTGGTCTTTCGTATACTTTTCCATGAATACCTAAGTTTAACAATAAAAGTTGTACGTCTTCTAACAGTTGTTTAGAAGATGAGGTTAAACGAGCCGTGCGATGAGACGGATCTGTTGTATAAACGGTCCCATCAGCTGAAAATAATGCTCTTAAATACGTCACAACACTCTCTTTTGTAGCTGTGAAAATCGCTTCAGGTACACGTTTCTCATAAGCTCGCACACGCTTAACACCTAACGATTCGAGAAGTTCTGTGAAAGTTTTGCGGTGGTACATCATTTGGAATGTTCCATTTTCTCTTTCATGAACTTTAGCTCGCAGGCCAGAAATTTCTTCACCAGCATCGATCAATTGTGGAATGATATCCATATCATCTTTACCAAACGTTAAACCTGCTCTGCCATCATTAGCTAACCAGCCGTCGCCAGTTAACCAACCTAAAAATAGCGCATGGCTATGTGACAATTCATCACGTTTAGCAAATTGACCTTCCCCTGATTGAATGTAAACCGTGTCTTCTTCTGTTAAATGCTGTGCTTCTTTCCATCCTTGATCCGTATAGACGCGATGTTCTGGTGTTACATTTAACGTCATACCATTTTGAAGGGTTATTACCTTTGTTTCTTTTGCTCCAGTTGGAAATACCGTTGCTTGACGCATCGTTACTCCTGGAATTTCATATTGACGACCGTTGACAACTTTCTTCTCTTCTTTCAAACGATTGTCCGTCGCTGTATAAAACGATTGTGACCCTTGCTGATTATAAAGCTCTTCAATTGTCATAAGTCCAAACTCTGTTGAAATTCTAGTACTGGGATGAAAACAAGGATTTGTCGCAACAACTTTTTGGCCATAGGCACTAGCATTTGTTTCCTTATTCGCATTATCAATGAAGAAAATGCCTGGCTCTGCTGAGTAAGTCGCACAAATATTAATTAAATTCCATAATTCTTTTGCACGTATCTGTTTATATACTCTGGTTCCAAAGCCTAAACGTTCCCACTCACGAACATCACCAATATCGTTCCAATGGTCATTATAGTAAGCCATTTCTTCTTCAGTGTAATTTGCAACGTCTGGAAAACGTAATTCATAAACGTCATCATTCTCAACAGCGTTCATAAATTCATCCGTAATACAAACTGAGATGTTCGCGCCTGATAAAAATTCTGGACTATTAACGCTGTAAGTACCACCGTCACGAATTTTCTGCTCAGCATCACGAATATTTTTCTCAGTGAAGCCACCGTGTCCTTCGATATGCTTATAGTTCACGATTCCTTGATATAGTTGCATTTCATCATTTGTTAATGGGGTGAAGCTCAATTTATCTTTAGCTTCTTCTTGGATTGTTTCATCCTCTATGTTCTCGATTAAATATCTTAAAATACGCGGGTTTTGCATTTTCGATATAATAAACTCGATTACATCAGGATGCCAATCATTCAGCATGATCATCTGTGCCAATAATTGTTACTCGCTATTAATTAGCGGGATAGGTCATTTCTGCCCACCTCTTACACTTTCATGTAAGATCAGACTATATCTTCAAGGAAGAGAATTTTTCATACTTTCTTTGTAATTTCAGTTGACTTTCATGATACAAGTAGTTATAGATTTTCAATAAGTCAGTTAGGCTAGATAAATGCAAGTCATAGCACCCTTGTTTTTTGTAAAGACCGTTAACATGTTGTCCTATTCCATAGCTTTTTAAAAACTTTAGAACATCCATTAACAATGACTTATTACTCGTGATACCAAACCTTGCTTTAGTATATTTTTTCGGTCCGTTCTTTCTATTATAGATTCTCTCATAAACTCGTATATGCCCATCAGCATCAAACAGACCTCTTAAAAAATGCCATTGCAATTCAGGATTCTTTAAATCGATCCATTGTTCCTTTCCTGTTTTGTTTGGTGTGACTCCTAAGTTTATTAAATCATTGGCCATTTTAGTAGAAAATATCGTTAAGCTATATTTATTTTGTTCACGGGCATTCCTTTTATTTCTAAATTTCACATTCCTATTAAGATTTAAGCAAGTTGCTACTTCATATAACAGGCTTTTATCTTGTTCGACAAGTGTTAGAACTACTTTTTTTGATGATCTATTTATGACAATAGTTCCGTCACCTAATATAAATCCCAGTAAATAAGCTTTATTAGGGTGGTCAATATCTTCAAAAAAGTTTTCATTGAAATCATACTTTTTTGAGGCTAACTTACCAGCCAAACCTGGGGGCCTTGTATTGATAAAAGCCTTTTCTTTATTCCACCGTGAAATAGTACCTCTACTAACACCTAACTTCTTGGAAATCTCTACTTGACTTACTCCTTTATCATGCATCTGTATTACTTTTTGTATGATCTCTTCCTTGTCTCGCGCCCCATAAGGACGTCTCCGTACATTATGGTTTACTTCTTCCTTAGCACACATCAGATCACCTTCTTTAACGTGATTACTTTTATTATACTCATATTTTGTGCTTTAGGAAGTTTCAATAGTCGTTGAACGTTCATCTTCATTTCTGAAGATGCTTCGCTGCTGATTGCCCATTGTTGCATCCTAATACTTTTTTAACGATCACGCTTGCCGTCACCAGCTACGTTGTCGTGTAATAGGCTTTAGGGGTTTCCAGCAATTCACGAGATTTATTTTTAGACGAGGCACAACAATTTACCACGTCTCGAACCACCCTGCTCAACAAGGTGAGTAAGTTTCGCAATATCATCTAACCAAGAAACAGAACCAGATGATTTGCCGTTTACCCCACGGGCTAATGCATTTCGTGGACGAAGGGTCGAACCGTTCGTACCAACACCGCCGCCACGCGACATAATTTCCATCACTTGTTTACGGTGATCACTAATACCTTCTCTTGAGTCTTGGACAAATGGCATCACATAACAATTAAAGTAAGTGACATCTGTATTTGAACCAGCTCCATATAGAACTCGTCCAGCAGGAATGAAATTTAACTCAGATAATTCTTGATAAAATTTATTAAACCATTCTTGGCGTTTTTCTTCAGATGTTTCTACTTCTGCTAAACCAGTCGCATTACGCAAAGCAATTTGTTCGTAATAGACTTCGAGAGGTTTATCAACAGCACTTAAAGTTTTTTCAATTAAGCCCGTTTCTTGTGCTTCTTCGTTATCTAGTACATGTAAATAATCATCATCTACTCGAACAGTGGCACGGTCACCTTTTAATTCATAAATAAATCCTGTACCACGTGCAGGAAACTTTGGATCATCTTTCACTGTTAAGACGACAAAGTCACCTTCTTGAATCGTTCTCTTCTCCGTGTCCTTGAATGCATATCGGTCTAACATAACAAGTCGTGATACGCCTTTATGAGTCGTTGACATATCCGACGTGACCGGATGTACATTAGGAAATTGCTTAATGTCTTCATTTAATTGATCGACATTAATATGCAACCCTTTTGTTTTTACATCTTGCATTTCATGACCTCCTTCACGTAAAATCAAATCGTTACGTATTTTTAGTAACGTTTCTTATCATAGCTTATCAAAACTGAACCAAACAATCAATATATAGTGTTGTTTTTTGACGATTTATTCTATATATAGTGTTAAGGGCATATAAAGCTATAAAAGTCAAGTTAGTTTATTGTAAATAATAAGAATAATTGATTAGTATTAGGTCAAATGTCTGATGGCTAATTGAGATAGAAATCCTTTGAATCAAAAGCAGAAGCCTTATATAATGTATAGTGGACTGAAAATAGAGAAAGAGGGGAACATTAGAATGGATCTTATATTTACCATCCTGATTGTTGTAGCTGTATTAATTTTATTTTTCGTTTTACGAAGTGTTCAAAAACAAAAGCATGTTACAACCTTAACTGAAGAACAATTTAAAGAAAATTATCGAAAAGCCCAATTAATCGATGTTCGTGAACCAAATGAGTATGAACGTGGTCACATCCTAGGGGCCCGAAATATTCCATTATCACAATTGAAGCAACGAATAGGTGAGGTTCGAAAAGATCAACCTATCTATCTATATTGTCAAAGAGGATCCCGTTCAACGCGAGCTGCTAATATTCTCCGTAAAAAAGGATATTCTAGCTTGCATCAATTAAAGGGTGGCTTCAGTAAGTGGACAGGCAAAATCAAACAAAAGAAAAAAGGTTATTAAATAAAAATCCGTTGAGCTAACGTTAGCTCAACGGATTTTTGATTAATCACGATAATATCGAAGTATTGGTTTTCTGGCTGCAGTTGTTTCATCCATACGATCGACTACCGTTGTATGTGGAGCTTCTTGCACTGTTTCTGGATCTTCATGTGCTTCTTTTGAAATTTGATTCATAGCATCAACAAACTCGTCTAATGTTTCCTTCGCTTCTGTTTCTGTCGGTTCAACCATTAATGCCTCTTCGACATTTAATGGGAAATAAATAGTTGGTGGATGATAACCAAAGTCAAGCAGACGCTTAGCCATATCTAAGGTACGAACACCCATCTTCTTCTGATTTTTCCCTGATAAAACAAATTCATGTTTACAATGTTGATCATATGGCAACTCAAATTCTTCACTTAAACGACGCATCATATAGTTTGCATTCAGAACAGCACTTTCACTCACTTGTTTCAAGCCATCTGGTCCCATCGAGCGAATATAAGTGTATGCTCGAACATTAATTCCAAAGTTTCCATAATAAGGCTTAATTCGACCGATTGAATGCGGACGATCATAGTCAAAGAAATATTGTTCATCTTCACTTTTAGCAATTAAAGGTTTTGGTAAGAATGGCGCTAATTCATTCGTTACACCAACAGGACCTGACCCTGGTCCCCCTCCACCATGCGGTCCGGTGAACGTTTTATGCAGATTTAAGTGAACGACGTCAAAGCCCATATCAACTGGACGTGTGTATCCCATAATGGCGTTTAAATTCGCACCATCATAATACAGTCGACCACCAGCACCATGAACGATTTCAGCCATTTCGATAATGTCTTTTTCGAACAAGCCTAATGTATTAGGGTTCGTTAGCATTAAAGCTGCTGTATGTTCATCTACAACACGTCTTAAATCATCTAAATCGACTAATCCTTGCTCATTTGATTTAACTGTAACTGCCTCAAAACCTGCTACCGTTGCAGATGCTGGGTTTGTACCATGTGCAGAATCCGGGACAATGACTTTCGTCCGCTGATAATCCCCATTTGCTTCATGAAAAGCACGGATCATCATAAGCCCTGTCCATTCTCCTTGGGCACCTGCTGCTGATTGTAGGGTGACGTAATCCATGCCCGTGATGTGACTTAAAGATGTTTGTAAATCATACATCAAAGCCATAGCACCTTGAACTGAAGATTCAGGTTGATAAGGATGAATCGAACTAAGGCCTGGTAGGCGCGCTACATCTTCATTCATCTTAGGATTATACTTCATCGTACAAGACCCTAGTGGATAAAATCCTGAGTCAACACCATGATTGCGCTTTGATAAGGCTGTATAATGACGCATGATTTGTAATTCGCTGACCTCTGGTAAATCTGGGTCCTCTTGACGAATATACTGCTTCTGAAATTCTTCATCTAAGTTAACATCATCAACATCTAGTTCTGGTAAATGATAACCTTTACGTCCTTCTTTACTTAATTCAAAAATAACCGGAAAATCTTGTTCATTAGCCATTCAGCTCACCTACTTTCGAAACAAACTGATCGATCTCGTCTTTAGAACGTACTTCTGTTACAGCAACTAACATATGATGGTCATACTGCTGATCATCACGCCCTAAATCATAACCACCAATAAAGCCTTCTTCTAATAACGCCTCATTTAATTCATGAACAGGTCTGTTTAATTTCACAATAAATTCATTGAAAAACGGACCATCATATAATGTTTCAAGTCCAGCATTTTCAAATGCTTTTTTCGCATAACGCGCTTTTTTCATATTTAACTCAGACATTTCACGAACACCTTGTTTTCCTAAAGCGCTCATGGCTACTGATGAAGCTAACGCATTTAGAGCTTGGTTTGAACAAATATTTGAAGTGGCTTTATCACGACGAATATGTTGCTCGCGAGCTTGTAATGTTAAGACAAAACCACGACGACCTTCATCATCTGAGGTCTGTCCCACTAATCGCCCAGGTACTTTTCTCATCAACTTCTTGGTTGTTGCAAAGTAACCACAATGCGGACCACCAAACTGTGTAGGGATACCGAACACTTGAGCATCACCTACCACGATATCCGCACCAAATTCTCCTGGTGGCGTTAAGTACCCTAAAGCAAGTGGATTACTAGAGACAATCATCATTGTTTTCTGTTGTTCACTGACGAGTGATTGAACATCTTCAAGTGGCTCAACCTGACCAAAGAAGTTAGGATACTGCATGACGATACTCGCTGTATCATCATCTAGTTCTGCTTTTAACTGATCTAGGTCAGTTAAACCATTTTGATGATCGATTTCAACTATATCTAAGTTAAATCCTTTTGCGTAAGTATAAATCACATCTAATGATTCTGGATGAATGGCCTTCGATACAATCACTTTTTTCTTCTTAGTCTGACCGGCACTTAAGTTCACCGCTTCAGCCAATGCTGTACCTCCATCGTACATGGACGAGTTAGCTACCTCCATCCCAGTCATCTCACAGATCATCGTTTGAAATTCGAAAATCGCTTGTAATTCACCTTGTGAAATCTCAGGTTGGTATGGTGTATAGGCGGTGTAAAACTCAGAACGCGAAATAACATGATCTACTATTGATGGAATGTAATGTTCATAAACACCTGCACCTAGAAAAGAAATATGAGATTGTGTATGGCTATTCTGTTCAGCTAAACCAGCCATTTCTTTCTTAAGTTCAAATTCCGATTTTGCCGGTTTAATATTTAATTCACCAGTGAAACGAACAGGTTCTGGTATGTCTGCAAATAATTCATCAGATGATGAGACGCCAATGGTCTTAAGCATTGCCTGACGGTCTTCATCTGTCATTGGAATGTATCGATGTTGCATGATTAACTCACCTCTTATCCTCTTTTATAAAATGGTGTCGGCACCACTTTAGCTGATAATTGACGCTTTCGAACTTGCACACTTAATAGTTCTTCTTCATTTGCATAATTGACATCAATTAAAGCTAACCCTACATTTTTTCCTAATGTCGGCGACTGTGTGCCAGATGTGACAAACCCAATCACCTGGTCCTCTTTCAAGACATCATAACCATGTCGCGGAATGCCTTTATCAAGCATTTCAATGCCAACTAGTTTTCGACTTGGTCCTTCTTCTTTCTGTTGTTTCAAAACTTCTTTTCCGATAAAGTCATCATCTGTTTTTGTCTTCACGGCAAAACCAATTCCCGCTTCTATCGGCGTAATATCTTTTGATAATTCTTGACCATATAAAGCTAGATTCGCTTCAAACCGAAGTGTATCACGGGCACCTAATCCAATCGGTTGCAAGCCTTCAGACTCTCCTGCTTGCATAATCGCCTGCCACAACTCTCGTCCAGAAGCTGCGTTAATATAAATCTCGAAACCATCTTCACCTGTATAACCCGTACGTGAAACTAATGCTCCTTGCTCAACACCTTGAATCTTAACATTATCTTTAAACCGAAAGAATTTTATTTCACTTAAATCATCATCAGTAATGGTTTGTAAGATTGATTGAGCTTGAGGTCCCTGAAGTGCTAATTGAGCAAACTGGTCTGATTCGTTCGTAATGGTAACATTGCCAGATTGATGTTCTAGTAACCATTCATAATCTTTCACTGTATTAGCTGCATTAACAACCAATAAATAATCATGATCAGCTCGTTTGTAAACTAGAAAGTCATCAACTGTACCACCGTCGGGATAACACATCGCAGTGTATTGAGCCTGATTAATATTCAACTTAGTTACGTTATTGGTAATCATTTTTTGTAAGAACGATTCACTATCTGGTCCTTTCACCACGATCTCACCCATATGAGAAACGTCAAAAAGCCCCGCTTTCTCACGAGTAGCATGATGTTCTTCCTTAATTCCCGAGAATTGGACAGGTAGATCCCAACCGCCGAAGTCAACTGTTTTACCGCCCCACTTCTCATATTCTGGATAAATCGGTGTCCTTTTTAATTCAGTCACGTTCATTCCCCCTTGTAGAAGATTTTCACATTAAAAAAAGAGAATACCAAAGAAAGCTTGGTATTCTCCCTGTCCTTTCACCTGAAAGTTTCGCATGAGAAACATGCTTACATCGTTGGTGGTTGATGAATTTACATCAACACTCTCCAGAGGTGCGTCCTACAAGAGTCATGGTGCCTGAGAGATTCATACCCCTAAATGTACTTGCTCCGTCGGCGTCACGACATAGCGCGAGCTCTCCTCTTGTAATCATTCGCTTATATTATTCAATTATTTGTGCACACTATCAATATATATGTAGCAATGGTAATCGTGCAAAAAGTATGAATAAAACTTATATGTATTGTATCACAATCCTCTCACACGTGTAAGCGTTATCTTAAACTTTAGGTGATTAAAATGAAACCAACAATTAAAACGGATCATCTATGGAACTCTTTTGGGCAAGTCCTAGAAGGGCACCATAGTGACTGGGAAACATTTAAACAAGCGTATCAATTAAGCCAACTTCCTTTATCACAACAAAATGAATTAAAAGCATTGCAATACCTTCCCAATCTAACACTATTAGATCATCAAGAAGAAGCTGTCAAAAAAGTATTGCACAATATGCACGGACGCGCCATTTTAGCTGATGAAGTAGGCTTAGGAAAAACAATCGAAGCTGGTGTGATCCTTAAAGAACTGATGATTAAGGGGCTTGTACGCCGAGCTCTTATCTTGGTACCACCCTCCCTCTTATCACAATGGGAAAGTGAATTAAATCAAACGTTTTATATACCAGCTCGAGCCAAACACCGTTCTTATCCGTGGGAATCATATGAAATTGTTATTGCATCAATCGATCTCGCCAAAAAAGAACCCCATGCCTCATCATTACAAGAACAATCATTTGATTGTGTGATTGTAGACGAAGCTCATCGACTTAAAAATCCTAAAACGAAGAACTTTAAATTCGTTCAACAACTACAGTCGACTTACTGTTTGTTATTAACGGCAACACCGATTCAAAATTCAATCGACGATGTCTATTATCTCATGAAGATTGTCAGACCAGGTTTATTAGGTGATAGAAGATTATTTCATAAACGAGTCAATCATCGTCATGATGAAGCCATTCAATCACTGATACGCCAATCCATGGTTCGTACTCGAAAACGTGATATCGAAACTCAGTGGGGTGAACGACATATTGACACTATGTATGTTGATTTCACTTCAGATGAACAAGATTTCTATGAAAAATTAACTTCTTCAGAAACTAATCACCAACTAACAGCTTTAACATATGAGCGTGAGTTTTGTTCAAGTCGCGAAGCTTTATACGTCTCTTTGAAAAAACAAGATGAACAGCATCCCATGCTAGAAGAAATCGGTCAACTTCCTCATCATGCAAAGGCATTAAAGGCAATCGAATTAATCCAATCGCTTGATGAACCAGTGATTATTTTCACCGAATACAAATCAACTCAAGTCTATTTACAGTGGTTGTGTCAACATAATAATATTCGTGCCATTCCTTACAATGGAGATTTTAAGAAGAGTAAAAAACAATGGATGCTTCAACTATTTCAACAACACGGAGATGTCCTGATTACGACTGACGCCGGAACGGAAGGACTAAATTTACAGTATTGTCACCATATGATTCACTACGATTTACCTTGGAATCCAATGCGTTTAGAACAAAGAATTGGTCGTATTCACCGTTATGGCCAAACTCAGGACATTAATATTTATTATTTAATTTTATCTAATACGATTGAAGAGCATATTTGGGAAGTACTATATGAGAAGTTATCTGCATTTGAAGGGTTGATTGGTGAAATCGATCATATCTTAAGTTCTTATGGCTTATCCAATTTTGAAGATGAAATGACGTCAATTTATGAAGAATCACGTTCAAAAGCCGAAGCGGATATTAAAATAAATAATTTAATGTCTGTGATTGAATATGAACATCTCGAGGAGGGAACAAAGGATGAAACAAACTGACCTCAAACCTTTTGTTAAACAATTCTTCACAAAACATCATGCTCATATCAAAGATGAACGTGAAGACCTATTAACTGTTCAATTAACGAAATCTCTAGACCAACAATTAATGAATCGTCCTTTTTATTGGCAGTATGTTAATACAATGGGATTCGAAGGGGAACCCATGAGCGTTTCATTTGCTTTCTCCGATCAATACGATTTGCATACTGAACGTATTCATCTCGGCTCTCCACGTCTTCATCAAATATTTCAAATCGTGAAAAATGAAGGCGTTTTTGCCACCCTATTTGAGCAATCAGATTCCACTGACAACAGGCTCGATCCGTGGTTTGTGTTTAATGGTTATATTCAATATCAAGGGGCATGGCTTGAAGAGGAAAGTGTTAGCATCGGTATACTATTAACGAATGGTACAATGCGATTTGCTTGGATGGATGCTGTTATGAATATTCCGTTTGATCCTGTCATCCCTACTTATCAGTTTAAGTTACCTATCATTATTTCACTTGAACATGGTTTAGAAAAAATTATTAACGAATTACAATCACGTATTGAGAAGCAATCTAGAGAATTTGTTAAAGAATCATTATCGTTATACGAACAAGAACTGAGTTTATTAAACACATTATCCCATGAACAAGATGAAGAATCTAAACAATTTTATAATCATTCTCATGATCAAATCTATAATCGCCTATACCCTCGCATCGATATCAATTTAATTAACGCTGGATTATTTTATACCAATAGGCAGACAACTCAACGTTTAATCGATGCATGATCAGCGATGTTCAGCCATTCCAAAAAAAAAGTATTATCATGACTTAAAATAAATAACACGTGATTAAATGTTTATTTAAACAATTAATCACGTGTTATTATGTTTTTGGCTTTATATCAAGGGTTTTCATTAAATTGACTATTCTTATAACTTATTATATAAAAGAGATAGAACGTTCGATTTCTGTTGCAATTTGAATTGGACTTCGTTCATTTACAGAAACACGTATATCCGCACACTCCTCATATAAACCCTGTCTTCTTTCAAACAAAGCTTGACGTTGTTCTTTAGACTGTTTCCATAAAGGTCGGGTGTCATCATGACGCAACCTATTTTCCACTACATGGTAACTAACTTCTAACCATATTGTTTGAAAACAATTCTTTAAAATATCACGACTGTTCTGATTCATGACAATGCCACCACCCGTTGCTACAATAACGTTGGCCTCACTAAATTGATTTAACATTTTCTCTTCCACATGACGAAAGTACTCTTCACCATCTTCAGCAAAAATTGTCGCGATCTCTCGCCCTTCAAATTTAGTAATTTCATCATCAAGATCAATAAACTTTCTATGATTTTGACTCGCTAATTGGCAGCCAATTGTAGATTTTCCTGATCCCATAAACCCGATTAAAGCTATTGACGTCATGTCTCTACCACCTAAACATAAGGAGGCCCCAATGAAATCTCCAGAACAATTATCTCGTGAAATTTTGCACCATGCTGTTAAACATGATGCGACTGATATTCACTTTTCCCCAGAGGGAATCGAGGTCCCTATTTATTTTCGTATTAATGGCTATCGCTGGTTTTATCAGCGCATTACCATTCAAGAATACCAAACTTTAATTAGCTACTACAAATTTTCATCTGGAATGGATATTGCAGAAAAAAGACTACCACAAGATGGTACTCTCTCCTTTCATCAAGACCAAAATGCATTTTATTTACGATTATCTACCTTGCCTTTAAATGATCATGAAAGCCTCGCAATCCGAATCCTACCCGACCACTTTTTACCGACACTTGATTCCTTATTTTTATTTAAGGACCAGTACCAAACCTTACTAAATTGGATTAAGCAACGGGCTGGTATTATTTTGTTTACAGGACCAACAGGTAGTGGAAAATCATCAACTATGTTTGCACTTATGCAAGAAGCTATTAAGCAATTCGGTTATCAAGCAATTTCATTAGAAGATCCAATCGAAAGACAAGTTGATCAGATCCTCCAGGTTCAAGTCAATGAAAATACCGGATTTAATTATGATGTTGGTTTAAAAGCTGCATTAAGACATGACCCAGATATTATTACAGTTGGTGAAATTAGAGATGAATTAACAGCCTCCTTTGCATTTAGAGCCGCATTAACAGGCCACCTCGTTTTAACGACTGTTCATGCTAAAGACGCAGTTGGTACACTTGACCGTTTACGCGACATGGAGATTTCTACTACTGATTTATCGCAAACCTTAATAGGAATTGCATCACAACAACTTGTCCCACTAACAGACCACGCTAGAAATAACAGAGGTCAATCAAGGGCTGCGATTGCTGAAATATTAGAAGGAGAGCAACTTCAACAAGCCATCTCAGGTATCGCCGTCAATAATAATTCATCATTTACATCCTTTGATGAATTAAAGGAAATGGGGGTCAAGCATGGTCTTATCCAAAATGATTCATCGTCAAACATCATCAATCTCTCTCAAGGACCAGGTCGACTTTCTTAACCGTCTTGCTAAACTACTGAAACACAGTTTTACTTTAAGACAATCACTACAATTCATGTTGTACGATCCTAAGTTTAATTATTTAGCCAATGAATTCGTTATCCGTTTACAACAAGGTCAATCCATTGATTCTTGTTTTCGCGAATTAAAATTTCACCCCATCGTCAATGCATTCTTATATTTTTCAACTTCATCTGGCCATATGAGCTATCACTTAATTCAATGTTATAACTTATTAAAAATGCGTGTGGATTTTCAAAAGAAGCTCAAAGACATTACTAAGTATCCATTAATCTTACTCATTCTATCTCTCGTTATATTTTTCTGTATGAGTTTATTCCTGCTCCCCGTTTATAACAACACTCTAAATAGTATTGCTCAAGGAGCTTCTTACATTTGGTTTAACTTATTTGTTTCAATTGTGCAGGTCGTTATACTTGCAGGCATTCCCCTTTTACTAGTCACCCTATTCATAATAATGATCATCTATAAAAAACAATCTATTGAACAACAAATCACTACGCTTGATAAAGTCCCTCTAGTTAGAAACGTTATTCGTTTATCAACCACTGCCCAATTTGCTTTCCATCTCGGAGCGATCATTAGCAATGGAAAAACTGTTAAGTCAGGTTTATTGATCATGAGCCAACAAAGTGATCTAACCATTCTTGAATACTATGCTAAATCAATCTTAGTCGACCTAAAATTGGGTAGAACGTTGACGCAATCAACAAATGATCTCGAACTAATAGAAACGGACTTTAAATTAATGCTCAAACATAGTGTTGAGCAGGGATCCTTAGCAGAAGATCTACAAGCCTATGCAGCTATTGCTCTATCATCCCTTGAAGAGCGTCTTCAAAAACTCATGATGACGATCCAACCCATTATGTATAGTTTGTTAGGAATTATGATTGTCATTATTTATGTTTTAACGTTGTTCCCAATGTTTCAATTAATCAATCATATTTAGAGGTGAATAATCATGATAAAAAGTCAAAGAGGTTTTACATTAATAGAAATGTTAATCGTTATGTTAATCATTTCAGTGTTGCTATTACTAACTATTCCAAATGTCGTTAAACACAATCAATTAGTCGATGATAAGGGGTGTGATGCATTTGTTGATTTAGTTCAATCACAAGTTCAATTATATAAACTAGACAAAGGCGAATACCCAGCGACTGTAGAAGACCTAGAAACTGATGGTTATGTTGACCAGACTGAATGTTCTAATAATCAAACAATCACAATCAGCTCTGATGGGCTTGTCAGTCTTGAATGATTCTTTACTTATTCAAAAAGGGTTTACATTAGTTGAGACCTTAATCGTCTTAAGTATTGTTTTAACAGTTAGCCTTATGAGCTGGACAACGATTCAATCCATTCAACAAAAACAACTAGAGACTCATATTTTTGACACATTCGAACAGGATATCTTCTACCTCCAGCAATATTCCACGTTTCACCAAAAGGATCTCAGGTTACTTTTTTATCCAGATGAACAGCGATATATCATTTATAATAATCCATTTGACCCTCCTATTATTAGTCGTGAATTTAATAAGAATATTTCGTTTCGACTCTCATCTATTGGTAGTCAAATCCGTTTTAAACCATCTGGTACGATTGTGAATCCTGGTAGTTTATTTGTAACAATCGATTCTCAAGAATATCGAATTACATTTCCATTCGGAAAGGCTAGATATTATGTTACTAAAGAATAAAAATGGCTTTATTATGACAGATGCACTGCTCTCACTTTCTTGCTTATTGATAATTGTCACTATTTTACTGCCTTTTATAATAAAACTTAAAACTGAACAACACCATTTAAACCTTCAGCAAGAGGCATATTTCGTCATGCAAGATTTAAAAAATACAGCAAGCACTTCAGCCGGGTTAAATGAGGGATTTGATTTGTTGGATGATCATTTCAATATCATAACAACATCATATAAGAACCACCAGTTAATATGTGTCGAATGGGTGAAGGAAAATGAGGAAATCGAAAACTATTGTCAATATACTCCACTCTAGTCGAGGATACACTTTACTAAATGCTTTAATTGGCTTATCTATACTTCTTGTGATCCTCCCATTCACTGCTCCATTACTCAAAACATTGGATTCAATATCGACAGTCTATGATTTAGATCACTTAGAAATCCGTCAATTTGACTCCTTCATTTCATTTGAGCTCAATCGAAGTCAAAAGATTACGATTAAAGAAAAGCATGTTTCTTTCGAAAGATCTGACGGGCGTGTTATTACACTGGATCAGTATCAAAACCAGATTAGACGTCAAACCAATTATCAAGGACACACCACCATGATGTTTGATGTGACTGATTTTGCATTTGAACGGTTGAATGGAAACACATTTAAAATTTCTTTCGTAAAAGAGGGGAAATTAATTGAACAAGTCTTTCACCACTACAATATATCAACCCCTGAAATCTAAACGAGGTATCATTTTCCCATATTTTCTCGTTTATTTACTTATCATTTCCACGATCCTAACGACTGGCTTTCTACACCTTGTTTATCAAAAGGAACAGGTGATCTGGAGTCAGGAACAATTAATCATCCAAAACCTGATTACAACAGCGATTCATGACTTCAGAAAACAAGTACCACCCATTACATCAAATACGAAACAAGCTCAATATCTATACGAAACCGGAGAAGTAACAATCAATTATGCTGCTCATGATAAGCAATTTGTTAATCTTCACATGATTGTCACGACCAATGACCAAAATCGTTATGAACATATGACAAAAATCATGTATAATAATAGTGATGATACGTCATAATAATAATGTTCATTGGGCCATGGCCAAGCGGTAAGGCAACGGCTTTTGGTGCCGTCATGCGTAGGTTCGAATCCTACTGGCCCAGTCTTTTTTTCCTAAAACGCCATTTACATTATGAATATCATCGGATATAATATGTCTGACAAGTTCCTGTACAAAGGAGGAAGAGACATGGATCGTATGTTTCGTGTTTTAGCATTTTGGACGGGTCTTTTTTCTGCCCTTTTCTATACTGGCGAATTTATTGGCATGTCCGTATTATTTTTAGCACAAACGATCTTCTTTCTAGGGGTCGGTTTCTTAAACCTATCTGAACGCCTTTATATGTATATTTTTGGTGGTTATTTAACTGTATTCATGGTAGGTTTTACTTACTACGTAACATTCATATTGGAACCTGGATTTGGTCACTAAAAAAGGCTCAACTCCTCCAGAGGGGGGTTGAACCTTTTTTATTTTATGTCCTTAAAAATGGATTATTCATTTTTTCGACACCGATTGTCGTTTGTGGGCCGTGACCAGGATAAGCAGTTGTTTCATCTGGTAATGTGAGTAATTTAGTGTTGATCGAATGGATGAGTTCGTCATGATTACCAAACGGTAAATCTGTTCGGCCAATTCCTAGTTGAAATAATGTATCACCTGCTATTAAGACACTTTCTTGTTCAAACCAAAACGATACACTACCTGGTGAGTGACCAGGGGTATGCAGAATTTGAAATGAAAACGAGCCAATTGAACAAGATCCCTCGTTTAGATAGCCATCAGCACGTTTCGAGGCAGCGATATGGCCAAGGTTAAACCACTCTGAGCCATTCAATGCTGGATTCACTAACCAATCTCGCTCATTTTCATGAATATAAACATTTAATCCAAAATAATTACGGACTTCATCTACAGCCCCAATATGATCAAAATGAGCATGTGTTAATAAAATAGCCTGTGGTTGCAAATCATAATGATTGATATAATTAATGATCTCATGAGCATCACCACCAGGATCAATGATTAATACTTGCTCTTCTTGTGCTAAAATATAACAGTTAGTCCCTATTATTCCTAATGACAAGCTTTTAATGTTCACAAAACGTTCCACCTTTTTTGACTAATTTTTATTGAAATCACTCGACATCACATAGTATTTTCTATAAAATATACATGAGGTCTTTACGTTTAATACACAGAATTATCGTAATCATAACAAATTGATTGTTTTTCATTCAAGGAGGATCAGATATGGCAGTTGGAGAATTTGTATTTGCTATCATGATGTTAGTTGTTGCTGTTCTAAGTGGTTTTGCACTTGTTCGTGAAATTAAGACTCGTAACTTTTTTGCAGTTATATTTGCAGGTGCCTCTTTAGGGTTATTTGGATGGTACTCAATTATGACTATCTATAGTCAATTATTCACAGGTTAATAATAGTCGGCTAACGATTTGATCTAATCAATCGTTAGCCGACTTTTTAATATCTTCTAATTTCAATAATTGCATTTGTTGATTAAAGAAAAATCGATACATAATCATTGAGATAAAAATAGCGCTAATCGAAACGGACGAAAATATGCTTATTGATATAACAAGTTGATATTTAATCGCGACAATAGGTGCTACACCACCTAAAATTAACCCTGTCATCATACCAGGTAGTTGGACTAATCCGATCGTTTTTAGCTGGTCAATATTGGGGATTAAAGCAGCATTCAAGGTTTTTTTAATCGATAAATGTGCAGCTTGTTTAGGTGTTGCTCCAAGGGACAGTGCAACAATAAGTTGTCCTCGATTTTGCTCAAATTCGTTTTTTAATCGTTCAAGTGCTAGCCCCATTGCCACCATACTATTACCAATAACCATGCCACTCATTGGAATCACTTCATCAGGTGAAAATGAAATCATTCCGAAACTAAGCCACATTGTTAACACTGTTAATTCTATAATCACTAACCCTAATAAAATTGAAATGAAGGCACGGGGAAACTCTTTCCCTTTCTTTCTTGCGTGAAAAGTAGCGACAGTTATCATAACAGACAACATAATCGGAATCCCTACGATCGGCCTTAAATCAAACAAGTAAGTTAAAACAAGACCAATAAAAAATAATTGCGCAGTACCTCGTAAGGTAGACCAGATAATATCTTTCTTTAATCCAAGAGAGTAATAATAAGAAATCGTTAGCGGAATCATGACGAAAACTAATAATAAAAATAAAGAATAAGTAGGAATATCGCGTTCCATAACTGCCTCCTTATTAAGAACGATTTAGGAATGCTTGTAGTTCCGGAGTGTCAGGCTCTTCAAGTAATTCCTCAATAGGTCCATGCTCAATAATTTTACCTTCTTCAAGGTATAACCCTTTAGTACCAACTCTTTTAGCTTGGTCCATACTGTGTGTGACGAGAACAACGGTTAAATGACGTTTTTCAATTAAGTCAATTAAATCCTTCTCAATCGCTGCAATATTTTGATCGTCCAAAGCACTTGTCGGCTCGTCTAATAATAAAACATCTGGTTTATTCGCCAAGGTGCGTGCAAGTGAAACACGTTGTTGTTCTCCACCAGATAACTCATCTACTGATTTCGAAATAAAATCATTGGGTAGGTTCACATAATCTAATAATCGATAGGCTAATTGTTCATCCCATTCTTGAAATAAATCAGGCCCGAAACGTAAATTATCTTCAACTGTCCCTTGAAATAAATACGGTTGTTGTAACACAAGACCAACTTGCTTTCGTAATTCTGGAATAGAAAATTGACTAATTGGTTCACCACGAAACAAAATGTCACCTGTCTCGGGATCATCCATTCGGTTAAATAAGTGCAGTAAGGTTGACTTCCCAGATCCAGAGGGCCCAAAGATGACTAACCGGTCTTCTTCATTTAAATTAAACGAGATATTTGATAAAATTAATCGTTCTACTTGATTAAACTGGAACAATGGACTAGTCATATTAAAACTCCTTTTTCATCTCTAGTGTTCCTCTGCTAATGAAAAATAGACGAGTACCTATGAAGGAACTTATATGGTCGATATTCTAAAAAGTGATACTTGTATTATTCACAAGTATCACTTTTTAACAATTCATTATTCATTTTCGTTATTAGTTTTACCATCGTTTTCAGTATTAGTCTCGTTATTAGCTTCGCTATCGTTTTCAGTTTCAGTCTCGTTATTAGCTTCGTTATCGTTCTCAGTTTCAGTTTCTTCAAGCTCTTCAACTAACTCTCCATTTTCAAAATCATAAAAGCGGAATAAATCGCCGTAAATGATTTCATCTGAATAGTTAAGTTCTTGCTGACTTTGTTCTCGAATGTCACTACAGTTCGTTCCTTCTACAATTTCTCCAGACCCATTTTCATAACAATTTCCACCGGCATAAATGTAATCTTCTCCCACTACACGACCGTCACGAAATGCGATAAAGTCTTTGCGGTCTTCTGCAAATAAGTCATTACCAAACATAATATCATTTTCATTATTGATCCCAAGCATATTTAATAACGTTGGTTTGAAATCAATTTGACCTGATAAAGTTGACTGCGTTTTACCACCTTCTTGACCAGGTACGTGAATCATTAATGGTACTTTTTGCAATTTGACTTCATCATAAGGAGTGATTTCTTCTTTACCTAAGAATTTAGCCATCGATTTATTATGATATGAACTTATACCATAATGGTCAGCTCCAATAATTATAATGGAATCTTCATAAATACCTTCATCTTTTAATTGTCCGATAAATTGTTCTACCGCTTCATCTGTGTAGCGAGCCGTTTGCATATACTGATTCAAAGTTGTCGAGTCTGAATCATACTTATCGATCGACGCTTCTTCCTCAGGAATTTCAAACGGGAAGTGATGAGTCAATGTAATAAATTTAGCATAATACGGTTCTTCTAACTCTTTCATATGGTCTATTGATTGAGTAAAGAAATCTTTATCATTCAATCCCCATCCAATGACATCTTCTTCTTTTACATCATAAAATTCTTTATCGTAGAATTTCTCATACCCTAATGTATCGTACATTACGTTTCTGTTCCAAAAGCTTCCATTGTTCGCGTGAAAGGAATAAGAAGAATAATCTAATTCCTCTTTAATGATCTTCTGTACGGAATTATACTTATTTTGTGCATGCGTGAAGAATGCTGCACTGTTCGGCAAAGGGTATAAACCATTATCCAAGATAAATTCATGGTCAGCAGTTTTTCCTAAACCTGTCTGATGGTAAAAGTTGTTAAAATAATAACTTTCTTCTTTAAAATCATTGAGAAATGGGGTGATTTCTTTTCCATTTACTTTCTCATCAATGACAAACTCTTGCATGGATTCCATCGCAATATAAATTATATTTTTGCCCTCAGCAACTCCAGATAAATCTACATTATCTTTTTCTTCCTCTTCACGCACATTTTCATTAACATAGTCATCGATTTCACCAATTTCTTCACCATCAGCAAACAGTCGTTTCGATTGGGTGGCAGTGGTCATGACAATATCGTAAACATGAAAAACAGGTAATCCAACATTCTTCACAAGATATTCTCGGTCAAAGCCCCGTTGAAATAACTGTGGGCGTTCCATTTGAGCTAGTGTGAAATTAAGTGCTAAACCAGCTAGTGCAACAACCACAACACGTCTTTTAAAAGCATTTGAAAAAGTCGGTAAAGTAAATTGTCGTTTCTTCAAGAAAATAAAGATTAGAACTAAATCCAAAAACAACAAAATATCAGTAAAATAAACGAGTGAGAGGACACTACTTCCTAAATCACCAGCGTTATTAACTTGAAATAATGTTGGGATCGTAACGAAATCAGTAAAATTACGATAATACAATAAATTAGCAATTAGTATGAATGATATAACACTGGCTGTAATTATAATAAACCATTTTTGTTTATTAGGTTTAAACCATATCGCAAAACTAAATAGAAAGAAACTAATCACTAATGAGTTTGTGATTAAAATAGTTTCTTGAAATGTCGTTTCTATAGATAAATCAAAATAGAAACGATAAACTACATAAGATTTTAGACCAACTAATAAGCTTGCCACTATAAACAGTGGCAGTCGATTTATAATTTTCATTTCTTTCCCTCCGCAACCCTAAAACACCCAAACAACGTTCAGGCATTACGAACAAAAGCACTTTTCTTAATTCCCGTTTTCGACAAAAGTAAACATATTTAAACGGTTATTAATTGTTGTTCTTTTCAGCGTTTAATACTAACAAAGCGCGTTGATACTCTTCAATAGAGATCAACCCATTTTCGTATAACTCTCTTATTTCGTGTTCCATCATGATTATATCAGATTGTCGATTACCAATATAGACAAAAATTCCAAATTGTTTCAGAAGTTTTTGGATATCGATTAATGTTTCCATTAGTGTCACCTTTCATTATTCAGTAAGCTCATCATAAAACTTTTGAAACTGTTCATGATCTGGTTTTAGCTCAGCTGCTTTTTCGGCATATTCAACAGCTTTTTGATCTTCACCTGTCTGTCTATATAATACAGCTAAATTATAATGAGCTTCACCCAAATCGGGATTGATCTCTATTGATTCTTTTAAGTCACTTTCAGCTTGATCATATTGTTCAGTTTCTAAATAGGCAATGGCACGATAAAAATAAACATACTCGTGATCAATATTCTCATTAACACTTGTCGTTAACAAATCGATTGTCTCTTGATAATTTTCTTGTTCAATTTGCTGTTGTGCTAGTAATGCTAATGCTTGAGGGTTCTCTGGTTGTTTAGCATTAGAATAACCATAGAAACCCATTCCAATTAGTAAGCCAATAAAAAGAACAGATGATGCAATTGCACGAAAAAGTTGACGTTTATAAGGGAGTTGAACAATTTGAGCTGCTAAAAAGCCGCCTATAAGACCTCCCAAATGGGCCCCGTTATCAATCTGAGGCACTACAAAGCCTAATGCGATATTAAGTCCGACAATAAAAAGTAGGTTTGTTCCAATTGTTTTAAAAAACAGCTCACGATAATTTAAACCAAAAAATAATAAGGCCCCAAACAAACCAAAAATAGCACCTGACGCACCAGCTGCTACTGCATCATTCGTCGCAAAACTTGCGACGCCACCAAATAATCCAGCTAAGCTATAGACAAATAAAAAGCGACTAGTACCATATATTTTTTCAGTTACTTCTCCTAAAAAATACAAGGCTAACATGTTCATAAATAAATGGAAAGCGCCAATGTGTAAAAACATCGATGAACCAATTCGCCACCACTCTCCATCAGCAATAGCAGGATTATACTTAGCACCCCAATCAATTAAATGAGCTGTGTTTGTGCTCGTTCCATACATTTCAACAAAAGCAAAAACAAGTAAGTTCACCATAACTAATAGATAAGTGAGTTTCGTCTTACCATAGAAAAATACTCGATTAAACTCACGTTCCTTAGCTTTATGATAACCAATAATTTTCTGCTCTAAATAAACGACTTGACGGTCTAAATCTTCTTCTTCAAATTCAGAAGTCACAATCGTTTCATCAATTGTGGTATGCAAGTTGTTAAATAAGCGATTCAACTCTTGGCTGATCGCGTTTTCATGTAGATAATAAACTGACGTTGTTTGATGATTAGAATCATTTGTTTGCGCTGAAGTGATCGCACTTTCCCAGTCATCAACAGGTGGAAGATCTGCGACGTAAACAATATTATAATGTTGTTTACGTCCCCTAAATAAACGAGCGTTTTTATTTAAATAATTGATTTTTTGATTAATATCTCTTTGTAAATGATTGCTCCAATCAAATAATTGATGAGCGACAGCCACAATATAGCTTTGACGTTTCTCATACTTTTCTAAAACAACAAAATCTCGATATTCCGAAACAAATCTAACTTCAAATTGATTATTAATCAATTGATCAATTAACTTTAACATTCGATATCGTTCTCGTATATACATCCGCGTAACCCCGTTCTAAAATCACATACTAATTTGTCATCGTAATCGCTATTTGGTCTAAGCTCATATTAGGAGTCACTATAAAAGACCCCGTTTGAATCGAACGACTATAATCATTCTCACGGAAATATTCCTTCAGTTTCGATTGGTCTTCAATAATATTTTCTTCTTGCAACTGAGAAGCAACTTCTTCAAGACCCATCCCCTGTTCAATGACTAATTCATATCCCACATTCTGGGATGATCCACTATTTTCATTCCCTTTTTCTAATTGAGATATCTTATCTTCTAATTGTGCATTGTCCTTTTCTAAATTCATTAATTGTTCATGTTCAGAACTCGTTAAGACGACATGATCTTGTTCTTCTAATAATGCTCTTGCTTCATCTTCTGTCATTGCCTCTTCTTCATTATTCAACTCGCTATCCTTTTCTGACATCGTTTCAGCTCCTGCTTGGTTGTCCATTTCAATGAAATAAACAACTCCTATAATAACGGTTGATAAAAGAAGACCCAATGAAAAAGACATGACAATTGGTTTCATATTACGCGTCCTTTCCTTCAAAGCTAGGCAAATAGTTGATTATCTGACTTTTGCTGAATAATAATCTTAACATCATCTTCTGCCAACCCTGTCTGTTGTTCAATTTCTTTAGGATTATAACCTTGTTGATGTAAACTTTTGACCTTTGCAACAATAGCAGGTTCCTTATGTTCACTCCCAGTTTCCTTAACGGATTGCTCTTGTTTAGTATGGAAGTTGATATCCATCGTTTCTGATAATAATTCTTCTTCTAATACTTTAATTTTATTATTAAGTACATATTGGTTTTGAATTTGACTCATAGACAATTGTTCCAACTCTTGTTCTAGATCAATAAATCGATTACTCATAAAAAAGGATATGATGAACAAACTAATACCAATAACTAATAAAGTCGTTAATACATAAATCAACTCTGTCACACCTTACATTAAATAGCATTCATGTTACTAGTTTATCATGTTCAATAATACAAGAGAAATCCTTTTCATAAGTTGAGTTATCTAGAAAATTTTCTTGAACGTATGATATAATTTTGATATGATAATTAAGTCAAATTGATTGTATTAATGAAACGGAGGGAAAATCCATGCGTGTACAAATTACACTAGCTTGCACGGAAACTGGTGACCGTAACTATATTTCAACTAAAAACAAACGTACAACCCCAGATCGTCTTGAATTGAAAAAATATTCTCCACGTTTAGGTCGTCATACGTTACACCGTGAAACGAAGTAAAACAGTAGGATTTCCTGCTGTTTTTCTTTATATTGGCAGAATTTAAAGGAGTTGTTCCTTTTGTACAAGCAAACCTTTCGCAAGCTCGCAAAACGGTTGATGGCTTACATACCCTCTCAAGACAAACAAGATGCTCGACATACAATTGAAGACATTTTGTATACCACTGATATGTGGAAGCAAGCGGAGACCATTGCCATTACTATTCCACGTGAACAAGAACTAGATACTCATCAAATTATTAATAAAGCCTGGAAGGAAGGCAAAAAAGTTGCTATTCCAAAGTGCTATCCCAAACAAGATCACGATATGAAGTTTTATGAATATACAAATCGATTAGAACTTGAAAATGTCTATTTAGACCTTTATGAACCTAAAACGGATGACGTACGTTATATCGCCCCGTCTCAAATCGACTTATTATTTGTACCAGGATTACTATTTGACCAACAAGGTTATCGCATCGGTTATGGCGGAGGGTATTATGACCGTTATTTACCTAACTTTCATCAAACCACCATTAGCCTAGCCATGGAAGAACAACTCGTCAACTCACTACCATCTGATGAATTCGACCAACCAGTTGACTACATCATAACGAATCAAAAATTACTTACACCTTATAAAGAAAGACTGTAAACGACCTTTAAACAAAAGTCGCTTACAGTCTTTTTTAGTTAGCTGATTCTGTTTCAGTTTCTTCTTCTAGACTTTCTTCGCTTGAAGCTCGATCATCCCTGATCTCAAAATAAGCATCCAGTGCTCGTTCGCCTATTTTATAATTTGGCGATTCATCAGTATCCGTTCCTGCGTGTGGTACCATAACCGCAAATGCTACTTCAGGATCGTCGTGAGGGGCGTACCCAATTAAATTTAGGTTATGGACATCACCTAGATTCTCGCCATTTACAATTTTTTCAGTTTGAGCTGTACCTGATTTACCTGCAGATGTATAATCTTTGTCACTAAAATACGGTTCTCCTGTACCACCTGATTCTTGAAAGGCTTGCCTAAACCCTTCCTGAACACGATCAATATAACTATCATCCATATTAATTTTATTTAATACTTTAGGCTCCAAAGCTTCATATAATGGTCCTAACCCTGCTGTTTCACCAGGATTATGCATTTGTTTCACTAATCTTGGTGCCATGCGATAGCCATCATTAGCAATTGTTGATACATATTGACCTAATTGTAAGGTCGTATATGAGTGATGCTGTCCAATGGCATACTGCATTTGCTTACCTGGGTTTGGATTATCATTAGGCCCTTCATAACCAGTTGATTCATAAGGTAAATCGATTCCTGTTTCAACACCTAGGCCAAACTGAGAATAATAATTTCTTAAATCGAAGTAGGCTTGCTGACTATAACTGATACCTTCGCCACGAAAATCATATTGACCAGACCATTCCCCATTCATACGCATCGCAATGAATCCCATATAAACGTTTGATGATTCTCTTAGTGCACCAATATCATTCAATGAACCAAGTGTACTATAAGAACTAAATGTTCCTCCATTAGGTAAATGAATCGTTTGATCTCTAATCACTTCTCCAGGTGAAATCACCCCAGAATCTAAACCAGCAAGAACAGTTGCACCCTTAACCACTGAACCTGGTTGATAAGCATTGTTAACAACCTTGAATGATTCATCTGAAAGCTTGGGCTCATCACCTTGTGCACCACGGTTGTATGTTTGTCCCGACATCGCTAGTATTTCACCAGTATTTGGTTCCATCATAATCGCCATTGCTGAATCCATATTTCGGTTCTCATGTGGATCACCTTCAATTGCTTCCGTTAGTTCTTCACCAACTATCTTATCTAAACGTTTTTGTAATTCGAGGTCAACAGACAAGACTAAGTCCTTGCCTCGCTCGCCTTCTCGTACGAGTTCACTCGTTAAGACATTTCCACTTGAATCTGTTATATGTTCACGGATCTCTTTTTGACCAGATAATTGTAATTCATAGTATTCCTCTAAGCCGCTACGGCCTACGCGATCATTTCGACTATAATTATGTGAAAGGAAATAATCTAATTGAGCGTTTGGAATCCCCTGGTCAGTGCTTGATATACTACCAATAAAGTTCTTAAATGCGTCGTCTTCAACTAAATAATTACGATCCCAGTCTGTGGTGACATTGACACCATCAAACTTACTTAAGTTCTCTGCAATGATGGCATACTCTTCATTCGTAACCGATTCACCTCGCTTAATAATATGAGGTGTTAAGGCACTAGCTTGATTTAACTTACGAAAGATCGCGATCATCTCTAATTTTTGATCAGAGTAGTTATTAATATCCTCTTCTTTAATTTTTTCAAGTACTAATTGATATTGTTCATCACTATCTAAATCTTCTTCCTCTGCACTCAAACGTCCATAAGCTTTATCATGGTTTTCCATTATCCAATAATCCTTTAAATCCCTCTCGGTAATGGAATCAACCTCTTCTTCCGTCATATCAATATATTCAACCAGCGTTTTGGCTATTTCTAAGTTATCTTTAGGTTGAACGTTCTTAGGTGGTGTATAAGTAATCGCTAGGACTGGTTCATTATCAACCATTAATTCTCCAGTACGATCAAACATCCGACCTCTAGGAACAGGATTTTTCGATGTTTCTTGATCGGTTCGGTTAATTTCCTCCTGTGCATCTTGTCCATATAATATCTGAACGACACCTAATTGTAATATGAGTAATGAAAACAATAAAAAGATAAGAAAAAACAATAAATTTAATCGAAGGGGTAAATGTGACTTACTTTTCTTCTGTTTCACTTTCAAGCTCCTCTCCCTTCATATACATAACTACATTATAGCATCATTTATAGTCTACGATAAGGAGCTAAGTGCAACAGTTTTTTGTCAATCTTTCGAATAAATCCGAACAACTAACATATTCACAATTAAATAGCCAACACCGAAAAGGATAATGGCATAAGTCATCCATATTCTTTGTGGGAACACCTGAAGTCCAAGCAAAAATAGTAGCAACGAACTAGCTCGTCCGAAGTTAAGAGCAATTTCTCGAAGAATAATGTATTCGATTCGGTATTCTTTGGCTTCACTTGCTTCACCAATGACATCATAAGATATCGACATGAATGGAGCAAAAAGTAATGGAAAAACAATACCAACCATAGCTCCATATACATAAAACTCATATGATAAATCAGATTGTAATAGCCAAAACACAGATAAATACAATGTCACAGCACCAATTGTAATAAAGCGCAAACGATTAGAAGGTTTAACATAGTTAGCCACAATTCGATAAGCGACCAGTGATGTCAGTGCATATATGAAGTTATAAATCCCTACCGTCATTTCACTCGTCGTTCCAATATAAACAATTAAGCCGACTAAAAATAAGAAAACTCCTTCACGCGATCCTTGGAAAAAATGTGCATGCAGTAAATAACGCCAATTAAAATTTTTCTTTCTCTCATTTAAAGCAATACGAAGAAGATAACGTTCATCAACTTTCCTTCGTTCCATAAAAAAGCTGCAAATAATCGCTAAGATAAATAGCGAGAACGAGATAAAGAAGATCGTCAAATACCCACTATAGCCTTCTAACGAAGATATAATAAATCCGGCTGTAATAGGTCCAATCATCCCACTGAAAGACTGAAGCATGCCTAATGTACTGTTAAAGTAATCTCGTGTATATGGTTCTGTCACTTCAAACGTTAAAACATTAAACGCTAACCAAAAAAAGCCATACCCAGATCCAAGTAAAGCTCCGAGAAGATAATTATATTCTGCAGCTTGATCACCAAAACTTAAAACAGATATAAAAAATAAACTAATGAGCACAATCCCCAGCCGTAAAATCAACACACGGTCAATTCGCTTAGCCCACTTACCAAATAAAAAATAAGTCAATATTTGGGTAATCGCAATTAACAAATTATAGACAGCTACAACTTCAATGTCCTCCGATTGTTTCCAAAGAAAAATGTTAACAAAGATATTCGATAAGAAAATACCTAACGTATATAAAAAGCCGATTAACAATAATAACTTTAAATTCTTTCGTTCATTCTCTGACACATCTTCATTTAACTGGTTGAACAAAAGCATATACAACCCTCTTTTCTGTCTCTTATTTTTGACAGTAATGAGGTGCTTATTCAATTTGTTCAAAAATAAAAAGCTTGCACCCAGTAGATACTGAATGCAAGCTTAAAAAACGTTTATTTATTTAGCATCGTTATAACGTTTACTTACTTCGTCCCAATTAACGACATTCCAAAATGCATCGATATAATCCGGGCGACGGTTTTGATACTTCAAGTAATAAGCGTGTTCCCAAACGTCAATGCCTAAGATTGGTGTAACACCTTCCATAACTGGTGTATCTTGATTTGGCGTTGAAGTGATTTCTAAATCACCATTTTTAACAACTAACCAAGCCCAACCTGAGCCGAAACGTCCTGTAGCAGCTGCTTTGAATTGATCTTTAAAATCTTCAAAGCTGCCAAATTTTTCATTAATTTTATCAGCTAGTTCACCTGTTGGTTGGCCACCACCATTTGGTGATAATACTGTCCAGAATAGTGCGTGGTTAGCGTGGCCACCACCATTATTACGTACAGCTGTTTGAATATCACTAGGTAGTGAATCTAAGTTTTGTAGTAATTCCTCGAGTGATTTGTCTTGAAGATCACTATGTCCCTCAAGCGCTGCGTTTAACTTCGTAACATACGTATTATGGTGCTTCGTGTGGTGGATGTTCATCGTTTCCTTGTCAATGTGTGGTTCTAATGCATCGTATGCATAAGGTAATTCTGGTAGTTCAAATTTAGCCATAATTAAATCCTCCTTTACATAATACGGTGGAAGTTTTTCAGAATTTCCACTCAATTAAAAGATTATCAATCGCATTCAGTTTATGCAAGTTTTATGCCTTAATTTAACTTACATAGAAAATTTACCACGTCATTTATTAGCTTAAACATCTAATATAAACTTAAAATTTCAGAAAAATATGGTAATATAGTGTTAATAAGGAGGAGTTATATGAAATACACCTATACAATCACTGGATTTCCAGGGTTTTTAGCTAATCATCTCATTCACGATTTAGTATCCCGTCAATATGTCTCTAAACTTTATCTCTTAGTTTTACCTTCAATGAAATCCAAAGCTGAAAAGATGATTGAAAGAATAACAACTAATTATGCCATTGATTATGAGATCATCGAAACCGACATTACAGAACCATCTTTAAATTGGAATCAATCTGAATTTGAAAAAGTAAGCCATGATACCACTCATCTCATTCATTTGGCAGCCATTTACGACTTAGCTGTTTCATACGAACTTGCCAATAATGTAAATGTGAATGGTACGCATCATATTAATCAATTCGCCAAAAGTTGTCCTCATCTAGAGCGTTATGTCTATTACAGCACAGCTTTTGTTTCAGGTGATCGAGAAGGCATTGTTTATGAAAGTGAAATAACTCAGCCCGCAAATTTTAAAAACCACTACGAACAAACCAAGTATGAAGCAGAATTATTGGTTGAAGAGATTAAAAATCATGTCCCAACAACGATTATTCGTCCAGGAATCGTCATAGGTGACTCCAAAAGTGGTGAAACGGATAAGTTTGATGGACCTTACTTTATACTGAACACATTAAACTCATTACAACACGCACCAATCTTGCCTTACATTGGACAACAAGAAGCTAGAGCTAATTTCGTCCCAATTGATTATATAGTGGCCGCTTCCATTCATCTATTACATAGTGAAACAGCTATTAATAAGACTTTTCACTTAACTGATCCTCGTCCCTATCAAGCACAAACTGTTTATTCGATGTTTACATACCATTACTTAAACAGACAACCAGTTGGACAAATGCCCTATTCATTTGCGCGATTCACACTACGATTTTCATTCATAAGGAAATGGCTTGGTATTGAACAAGAAGCGCTGGATTACTTTATTTGTAATGTCTATTATGATTGCAGTGAAACTCTAAATGAATTAAAAGGTACTGGTATCATTTGCCCTGACTTAGCAACTTATTTACCTCAGATTATTAACTATTACAAAAAACATCAGTACGATCAAACGAAACATGTTTTAATTAAATAACATTAAAAAAAGCTTATCTAAGATAAGCTTTAAAACAGCGGAGGAGGAGGGATTCGAACCCCCGCGGGCCGTAAAGCCCCTAGCGGTTTTCGAGACCGCCCCCTTCAGCCGAACTTGGGTACTCCTCCGTTGATATTTGAATTAATTTGGTGGACCCTGCAGGATTCGAACCTGCGACCGATCGGTTATGAGCCGATAGCTCTAACCAACTGAGCTAAGGGTCCCTGTTAACATGGGGCGACCGGTGGGGTTCGAACCCACGCGTGCCGGAACCACAATCCGGTGCGTTAACCACTTCGCCACGACCGCCATGTTTAGTTAATTATGTATAAATAGCGGCGGAGGGGATCGAACCCCCGACCTCACGGGTATGAACCGTACGCTCTCGCCAGCTGAGCTACACCGCCATGGCTCCAGCGGCAGGATTCGAACCTGCGACCAATCGGTTAACAGCCGATTGCTCTACCTCTGAGCTACGCTGGAATATATGATCTCGTCACTAAGAACAGCGACGAGATATAATTTACCATGATACTGTGACCTTGTCAACATCATGGGATTTAACTTTTTAACAAAATGAAAAATGATGACAGGTAAAAGAATGATACTTCTACCTGTCAACTATTTAAGCACTGAATTAACTTTCTTCTAAGTCAACCTCTTGCGCAATATTGGACGCATGGTCCCCGATTCTTTCTAGGTTACTAATGATATCAACGAAAATGATACCAGCCGTTCCGCTACATTTTCCTTCATTTAATCGAAGGATATGCTTCTTACGGTAAGATCTTTCCATTTCATCAATTTCATTTTCTTTGTTCATCACGTTTCGGGCTAGTTCAGCGTCGTTATCTTCAAAAGCTTTAATCGCTTTTTCAACTGTATCAAGTGTTAACTTAAACATCTCATTTAAATCTTCCATAGCTTGTTCAGTTAAATTAACTTTGTTTGTAATTTTATATTCATTTAATTCGATAATATTTTCAAAATGGTCACCAATTCGTTCAATGTCACGCACAATATCGACGACTGATGAATGAATGGCACTATCAGATTCATTAATGTCTTCACTGGATACTTGTGTTAAATAGTTCGTAATCTTCTTATCAAGATTGTTAATCGCATCTTCTATCGAATAAGCAATTTCAGAGTGTTTTGATTGGTTTGTATTTAAATACTCACGTGCTTCTTCTAAACCTTTGATTGCTAATTGACCCATGTGTAGTGATTCACTTTTCGCTTGTGCAATAGCCATTGAAGGCGATTGTGACAAGAAGATCGGATCAAGATGCTGTGGTTTAGATTCAACGATTCTTTCTTCACCAGGAACAATCTTAGTTACCAGATACGCAATGAATCCAATGAATGGGAATTGAATAATTGTGTTTGATAAGTTGAACGTTCCGTGAGCAAATGCAATCGTCATCTTAGGTCCTAATGATAATGCTGTTGCTAACGTCTCAATCAATGCTGTAAATGGCACGAGTAAAACAATAAATAATGTGGCGCCGACAACGTTAAAGATTACGTGGGAAGCTGCTGCTCGTTTAGCTGCAACACTAGAACCAATCGCAGCAAAAACAGCTGTAATTGTCGTACCGATGTTATCACCAAATAAAACTGGTAACGCAGCATCTAAGCTTATGGCATTTTCAGCATATAAGGACTGCAGGACACCGATAGCTGCTGATGAACTCTGTACAGCTACTGTAAAGACCGCACCAATTGCCGTACCTAAAATAGGAATATCACTCATGGTTATTGTTAGATCCTCGAAAGCTTGTAAGTTTTCAAGCGGACTAACGCCTTCACCCATTAATTTCATTCCGTAGAATAGGGCACCAAAACCAAACACTGTCTGACCAAAATAAGTGATTTTCTTATTTTTGAAGAAGAAGAGTAATAGTGCACCTACTGCCATGATTGGTAGGGCATACGCTTCAATATCAATACCGATAATAAATGCTGTAGCTGTAGTACCAATGTTAGCACCAATAACAACACCAATTGATTGTCTTAACGTCATAAACCCAGCATTCACCAAACCAACAACCAGAACTGTTGTTGCTGAACTGGACTGCAATAAGACAGTTACAATAATACCAGCTAATAAGCCCATGAAAGGGTTTGTTGTAAAACGGTCTAATATATCGCGTAGCTTATCACCAGCTGAACGCTGTAAGCCATCGCTCATATATTTAATACCAAATAGAAAGATTGCTAAACCACCAATAAAAGTAAATAAGATATCTTGAATTGAAATACCATCCATTTGTGTCACCTCGTAGTAAAAATTTATCGATTGTTGTCTAAACACAACGAACCTATTATGTTTTATAATAGCTATTAAAGTAAACCCTTTAAAGTCATTCTTTACACAATCTTTACATTATGAATAAAATACCCTATTTTCTACTAATCTAATCGTTCAACCAATATCCTGGTACCATCAACACTGACCACTTTTATGTTTTCACCTTGTTCAATCCACTCTGCTTGTGATACCCCATCATAACGCTCATCATCAATAACAATCGTTCCTGTTGGTCTTAAAATAGTCTCGGTAACACCTTTTTTCCCGACTAGTTGTGTGTGTGATTCATTAATCGAATTGTAACCTTGTTCACTTGTCAGTTGATCTTTCAAAGTCATTTTCCCCCACATTTTTCTTTTTGGTAATTTTGGCACCTTGAGTAGTATCAAACTACAGACTGACCCCAAAATCACCCCCGCAATACTATAAGTAGCAGATAATGGGTCTGGGGCAGCGAAGGCGATTGAAAAATTCAAGACAATAAACCCAATAATACCCAAAATCCCTTCATTAAGAAATTTGCCATCCACTATAATCATTCCCAAACCAACAGCAAAACCAATACCTACAAAAATTAAATCCATCAATGATAAATTGGCTGAAAAGTACATACCAATTGTAATAACACCTATTAATGCTCCTATCCCTTTCATCCTAATTAATATTTCACCAAAAAAGAAAAACATAGCTAACGTCGTTAGGACAAACAAACCTATCATACTGTCCATATCATTCTCTCCCCTTATCCATTTTATCTTTATTATAGCAGTCTCTCTTATTAGCATGTTAAACTATATTTGTGTTATTATCATTGATGAAACTATAAAAAAAGATTTGTTCCATCACAAAAGGAGAGTTGAACATATGTCTGCGATTACTCATCGTAAGGATACAAGACCTGTTCGAGTAGGAAATGTTGTGATTGGTGGACGTGACGATGTCATTATCCAATCGATGACAACAACTAAAACACATGACGTAGAAGCTACAGTTAATGAAATACATCGTTTAGAAGAAGCAGGGTGCCAAGTTGTTCGTGTCGCTTGCCCTGATGATCGTGCAGCTGACGCAATCCCTGAAATTAAAAAGCAAATCAATATTCCTTTAGTTGTCGATATTCACTTTGATTACCGTTTAGCCCTTAAAGCTATTGAAGGCGGCGCTGATAAAATCCGAATCAATCCAGGTAATATTGGTAAGCGTGAACGGATTGAAGCTGTCGTGAATGCGGCTAAAGAAAAAGGCATTCCAATTCGAATCGGTGTTAACGCTGGTTCATTAGAACGCCATTTACTTGAAAAATACGGTTATCCAACAGCTGATGCCATGGTTGAAAGTGCTTTGCATCATATTAAAATTTTAGAGGATCTCGACTTCCATGATATCGTTGTTTCTCTAAAAGCTTCTGATATTCATTTAGCCAACGAAGCATACGAAAAAGCAGCTGAAAATATTTCATATCCTATTCATTTAGGAATTACTGAATCAGGCACTTTATTTGCTGGTACAGTTAAAAGTGCTGCAGGTCTCGGCGCCATCTTAAACAAAGGAATTGGTAGTACAGTACGCATATCTTTAAGTGCTGATCCAGTTGAAGAAGTTAAAGTGGCAAAAGAGTTACTCAAATCATTTGGATTAGCATCTAATGCTGCAACCCTTATTTCTTGTCCAACATGTGGACGTATTGAAATCGACTTAATTTCGATTGCCAATGAAGTTGAAGAATATATCCAACAGATTAAAGCACCGATTAAAGTGGCCGTTTTAGGTTGTGCTGTTAACGGACCAGGTGAAGCACGTGAAGCTGATATTGGGATCGCTGGTGCACGTGGTGAAGGTCTATTATTCCGTCACGGGGAAATTATCCGAAAAGTACCTGAAGACATTATGGTGGATGAACTGAAAAAAGAAGTCGATAAGTTAGCTGAAGAACATTATCAAAAACAACGTGAAGAACAAGAAATATAATAAACAAGGACCCGTCAAAATAAGCTGACGGGTCCTTATTTATATCAATGGAAATACAAATAATCGAATAAGAACAGCTACTAATGCTGCTCCAATAGCAATATTACCTAGTGTATTAGCACCACGACGTTTTGCATAAATTCCCATCACTACACCAATTAAAGCGAATAAAAATGTCCAAACAAAAAACGATATAAATGATGCACTTAAAGCAATCCATCCCCAACCAGCGTCAACATGTTCCTCATAATGCGATTCCTTTTCCTCTTTTTTTATCTTATCTTTATCTAATTCGTCTGGATTCATGGTTGCTGTATCACTTGCAAATTCAACATCTTGATCATTTTTATCGTTGTGATTGTCAACCATTTTGACACCTGTTACGGGGTCATATGATTGGTTAAATCCATTGTTTTGTTCGAAATAATTATCATCTTGGCTATAGTCTTTTGGTTGTTGATCGTCGTTGCTCATAAAAATCCCTCACTTTCTATAGCTTGTCTATAGTGTGTGAGGGATATCAAAAATTATGCAGTTTGCTTAATTAGTATAAGCGACGCTTCGGTTTTGTTCTGCTTTTTTCTGAATTTCAACAGCATACCAACTTTCAGCATGTCCATTTTCAGCTTGATATTGATCTAAGCCACCAATGCCGCGGTGATAAGCTGTTAGAGCTTCATCCCAATTCCCATACTTCCCATATAAATGGTCTAAATAAACAACCGATAATTGGATACTATAGGTTGGATTAAACAACAACTCTTTTTCATAAGGTAAATTAGCCATGTCAGCAATCCATGGCGCTGTATTTTCCATAAATTGGGACATGCCATAAGCACGCCCATAATCAGTTGGCGGACCAACTAACTTAGGGTCGAATGTGTTCCCTGTTTCTACTTTAAGCAATTCGTATACAATAAATGGGTCGATATCATATGCTTTAGCTTTTTGTACTAAAAACAAAGCCCATGATTTATCAAATTCGCCATCACTATCTTCAACCATATTGTTAGCCTTTTGTTCTATTTTTTCCCAGCTTTGATAAGAAAAATCTGCACTCCAGTCTAAGTGAACAGACTGCATAGGTTCCTTTTCAGAAGTATCGGCTTGTTGTTCTTGTAGACGATCATTCTCATCTTCCAATTCGTCTATTGTCTGTTCATAATATAAATTATTAACGATAAACGCTGTAACAATCAGCATAATCGTAATAAAGAACAAACCATAATGCTTTAACTTCATGCCAACATCCTTTCCTTGCCTGCTTGTGCAACAAATCATAATAACAAGGTCAAGTCTTAAAAAGTTTTAAGACCAAGCAGGTATTTTGACTCCAAAGAACACTCTTCCCTTATTCGCATATTAATAAACATCACGACATAAGGAGTGACACGATGATTAAAGAATTAGTTCGTAGACGCTTACATCAGGCAACACCTAGTGAAGTCGTACAATATGGTCACGAGTACGGCATTCCACTAACAATGGAAGAAGCATCAGCGCTTTTAAATTTTATTAAAAATGAAAAAGTCGACCCTTTTTCTCAAAAGGACCGACTTAAAACGTTACAATATATAGAATTGCAATTCGGTAAAGATAAAGCTCATGATGCAGAGAAATTATTAAATCAGTTAGTTGACCAATTCAATATTCACCACTTAATGTAATTTACTGATTCATGATTTTATCTTTTAAATCAGGATCAAAAGTTCCTTCCTTCAACATTTCTATTTCATAACGATAAGGTGGTTTTTTATTTTTCTTATCTGTACCGACGAATGGCGTTTCTAAGATTTTAGGTAAATGTGCCAACTGGTCATGATGTACAACGTAATGTAATGCATCAAATCCAATATGACCGAATCCTATATTTTCGTGGCGGTCTTTTTGGGCGCCACGTTCATTTTTACTATCATTCACGTGGACAACTTTTAGACGATCCAAGCCAATAATTTCATCAAATTGCTTTAAAACACCATCAAAATCGTTTACTACGTCATATCCAGCATCATGGATGTGACATGTATCTAAACAAACGGATAAACGTTCATTATGCTTAACCCCATCGATAATCTGAGCAATTTCTTCAAAAGAACGACCTACCTCTGAGCCCTTACCAGCCATTGTTTCAAGAGCAATTTGAACATCACGATTCTCTTCAAAGACTTCATTAAGTCCTTGAATGATTTGATTAATTCCGTGCTCTACACCTTCGCCAACATGCGAGCCTGGGTGCAAAACAATTTGTTTTGCTCCAATTGCTTCTGTCCGTTCAATCTCAGAACGTAAGAAATTAACACCTAATTCATATGTCTCAGGCTTATTTGTATTACCAATATTAATAATATAAGGGGCATGAATAACAATCTCATCAATATTATGTTGATTCATATGCTCTTTAGCTGCCTCTATATTTAGTTCTTCAATTGCCTTACGACGCGTGTTTTGAGGTGCACCTGTATAAATCATGAAAGTATCAGCACCATATTCTACAGCTGCTTCACTGGACCCAAGAAGCATTTTCTTCCCACTCATTGATACATGTGATCCTAATTTCATTGTTTAATCTCCCTTCTTACCTTTTCCTTTACGATATTGATCGCGTTTAAGTTCTTTTTTTACTTTTTCTTGTTCTTGCTTCATTTTCTTTTTATAACCTGGTTTAACTTGTTTTCGTTTTTTAACTTGTTTCCATGCTTTTTGATTCAGCTCATTATCTTGGGCCTCTCTTTTCTTACGCTCATTCCATTTCTTAACGGGTACCCACTCACCATTTTTAATATCATAGTTTTCAAATTGAATACCACGGCCTTCTAATGATTGAATTAAAGCAAGATCATTCTCTTGATAAAAACTCACAGCTGTCCCCTCAAGACCTGCGCGAGCTGTTCGTCCGACTCGATGAATATAGCTCTCTTCATCATATGGCATCTCAGCATTAAATACATGACTGACCCCTGGGATATCAATGCCTCGTGCCGCTAAGTCTGTAGCCACTATATATTCATAACGCAGTGACTTTAAATCTTTAAGGATTCGCTTTCTTTCACGGGGTTTTAAGCCACCATGAATAACACCTACTTCGAGCCCACGGTCCATAAGCTGATCAGCTAACTCATCTGCATGCTCTTTCTTATTAACAAATATTAAAGCAATATAAGGATGAATAAGCTTAGAGGCAGCTTCGATCATACTTGCGACCTCCCGATGTCTCAACGGAATCAATCGATGTTCTAATTGTTCTGGACTCAATACATTTTCTTCAATTTGAATATGGCTCGGGTTTGTTAAATATTTATTTAAAAATGGTTGTAATCCTTTTGGTATGGTTGCTGAGAATACCATCGTCTGGACGTTCTCATGCATACGATACAAGACCTCATCGACTTCTTCAATCAACCCTAAATCAATTAACAAATCCGCTTCATCAATGACGACACTGTTGATCGTCGATGGGTTAATTGTTTGTGATTGCATAAAGTCAAGTATACGTCCAGGTGTACCAACAATAATGTGAGGAGGTTTTTGCATTTTTTGTTCTAATCGTTGTTTATCAGTTCCTCCAATAACTAACTTCGATGTCCATGCTTCATTAGATAAAGAAATCATTGTTTTAACTTCTTCATAGATTTGCATCGCTAATTCTCTTGTTGGTGTAATAATGATCTTCTGGGTTTCTTGACGGTCCTCATTCACTTGATCACATAACGGTATTAAATAAGCATGCGTTTTACCTGTTCCCGTCTGAGATTGTCCAATGATGTTTTGTCCTTTTAATGCTTTAGGAATGACGCGATGTTGAATATCAGTTGAGTATTCAAACCCTAACTGATTGATCATCCCTAGCATTTCATGTGATAAATCATATGATTGAAAGTATTGTTTCATAGTTATCCGAACTCCTTTTCTTTCTAAAATCAATTATAAACGACACGCTTTGCAAATGCTACTCATTCAAAGATTTTGTCAAAGTGAGCTATAACGATTATAATAGCGAATAGAGATATATACATGAGGAGGCCATATTGACATGGAAGTCATTAAAATTGCGCCAAGGGGATATTGTTACGGTGTGGTTGACGCCATGGTTATTGCCAGCAATGCAGCAAAAGACCAAAACCTACCACGCCCAATTTATATACTCGGCATGATTGTTCATAATAGTCATGTTACGCAAGCGTTTGAAGATGAAGGTGTCGTCACACTTGATGGTAAAGATAAAACACGTGAAGAATTATTGAAAGATATTGATGAAGGAACAGTTGTATTCACAGCACACGGTGTATCTCCCGAAGTTAAACAAATCGCGGAAGAAAAAGGGTTGACCGTTTTAGATGCCACATGCCCTGATGTCACAAGAACCCATGACTTAATTCGTGAACATGTAAATAATGGTTATGAAATTGTTTATATTGGAAAAAAAGGGCATCCTGAACCAGAAGGCGCTGTTGGTGTTGCGCCAGATCATGTTCACTTAATTCAATACGATGAAGAAGTTGAAGACCTTGATTTACCAGCGGATTCAAAAATACTCGTAACCAATCAAACCACTATGAGCCAATGGGATGTTTACGATACGATGCTCAAAGTCCAAGAAAAATATCCACAAACTGAGATCGAACAAGAGATATGTATGGCAACACAAGTACGACAAGAAGCAGTTGCAGAACAGGCAAAAGACGCTGATTTAACCTTAGTTGTCGGGGATCCAAAAAGTAATAACTCCAACCGATTGGCTCAAGTTTCTAAAGAAAAGGCAGGTACAGAAGCTTACCGGATTGCTGATGTTTCTGAAATTCAGCTAGAATGGTTAGATCAATGTGAAACCGTAGCTGTTACAGCAGGTGCATCAACACCAACACCAATTGCCAAAGAAGTTATAAAATTCATCGAACAATACGATCCTAAGAGCGAAGATACTTGGGATATAACAAGTAAAGTTACGAAACAAAAGATTCTACCGAAAGTTAAACCTAAAAAACGCGTTTAACTTAACCGATTCATAACACAAAAGAACCCCAACTTGATTCAATTAAAATCAGGTTGGGGTCTTTTTATCCATCAATCACTCATAACTAGTGATTGATTATTAAGTGCTTTTTGATTTCGTGATTGTTACATCACAAAACAAAAAATTCATTTATTCCCACTCAATTGTAGCAGGTGGCTTACTTGTAATATCATACACAACCCGGTTGACATGACTGACCTCATTAGTGATACGATTCGAGATTTTCTCTAAAACTTCCCATGGCAATCGTGCCCAGTCTGAGGTCATACCATCAACCGAAGTGACAGCTCGAATAGCTACAGTATGATTATATGACCTTTCATCTCCTTGTACACCGACACTCTGAACGCCAGGTAACGCTGTGAAGTACTGCCATACATCACGTTCTAGATCATTTATTTTGATCTCTTCACGCAAAATAGCATCCGATTCTCTGACGATTTCTAATTTCTCTTCAGTAATTTCACCTAAAACCCGGATCCCTAAGCCAGGTCCTGGGAACGGTTGGCGCCAAACAATATGTTCTGGCACTCCTAGTTCTTCACCTAAACGTCTCACTTCATCTTTAAACAAGGCTTTTAATGGTTCGATCAGTTCTAAATTCATATGCTCAGGTAATCCACCAACATTATGGTGAGATTTAATTGTTTGAGCTGTTTCAGTTCCGCTTTCGATAATGTCTGTATATAAAGTTCCTTGTGCTAAATAATCAATATCCGTTAACTGTTCAGCTTGATCATCAAAAACTTCTATAAACTCATTACCGATAATTTTACGTTTTTTCTCAGGATCAGATACTCCCGATAATTTATCTAAAAATCGGTCCTGTGCATCGACTTTAATCACATTGATGTTAAAGCCTTCTTCGAACATTTTCATCACATCAGATGCTTCGTTTTTGCGTAATAATCCATGATCAACAAAAATACAAGTCAATTGATCACCAATCGCTTTGTGTAACAATACAGCCACAACTGATGAATCTACACCGCCACTTAATGCACATAAAACTTGACGGTCTTGAACTTCTTCACGAATTTTTTCTATTTGCATTTCAACAACATGGTCCATTGTCCACTCGCCTTGACATCCACAAACATCAAAGACAAAATGTTTTAAAATATCATTACCATGCTCAGTATGATTTACCTCAGGATGAAATTGAACGCCGTAAAATGCTTTTTCTTCATGACTAAACGAAGCAATTGGACACGATTCATTAATCGCATTGATGTCGAAACCATCTGGTACTTCCGTTACTAAATCGCCATGACTCATCCAAACTGTTTGTTGGTCAGGTAGAGCTTCAAAGAGTTTCGATGAACGATTAATTTCAATTGATGCTTTCCCGTATTCACGATTCGAGGCTTTCTCAACAGTCCCACCTAAATGATGAGCCATTAACTGCATCCCATAACATATACCTAAAACTGGAATACCTAATTCAAAAATATCTTGATCGATTTGATTAGCGTTGGAATCATAAACACTCCCTGGACCTCCAGATAAAATAATGCCAGTTGGATTTAACTCTTGTAATTCGCTTGCAGTTAAGCGATTGGAATGAAGTTCACTATAAACTCCAATATCTCTAAGTCTTCGAGTAATTAACTGATTATATTGACTGCCATAATCTAAAACAATTACTTTTTCATGAATGGTTGTCATATCATTATCCCCTTTTGATTAACAAAAAATACAATTCAACCTTTCAAAATATACATGAAGGCAGAATTGTACAGAACAACCCACCTTCATAGTCCAGTTGTTTAAGGCAACTCGGTAGAAACACTTACGCCATATTCGTAAGTCTATATGAAAGCTACGGTTAAATTATATAATTGTTAATCGTGTGTTAATCCTTTTCATTAAACCGAATAATTCGGCGCTTCTTTTGTTACTTGTACATCATGTGGATGGCTTTCTTTTAGACCTGCACCTGTAATTTTGATAAATTGAGCTTCTTCTCTTAGCTCAATTAAACTAGGTGAGCCACAATATCCCATGCCTGACTTCAGCCCACCAATCATTTGATAAAGGGTATCGGCTACAGGTCCTTTATAATCAACTCGACCTTCAATTCCTTCAGGAACAAATTTCTTATTATCCTCCTGAAAGTATCGATCATGGCTGCCTTTCTCCATAGACGCAACAGAACCCATACCTCGATACGTTTTAAATCGACGTCCCTGATAAATTACAACTTCTCCAGGACTTTCTGTTGTACCAGCTAACATACTACCAAGCATCACAGCGTGAGCACCAGCAGCAAGTGCTTTAACAATGTCACCTGAATATTTAATTCCACCATCGGCAATCACTGGAATTTGGTGCTTCCGAGCTTCATTCGCACAATCAAATACTGCCGTGATTTGCGGAACACCAACACCTGCGACTACACGTGTCGTACAAATCGAACCAGGTCCAATGCCTACTTTAATTACGTCCGCACCTGCTTCGATCAAGGCTTTTGTACCTTCAGCTGTTGCAACATTCCCTGCAATAATATTCATTTGAGGGTACTGCATGCGGATCATACTAATAGTGTCCAGCACTCCTTGCGAGTGACCATGAGCTGTATCGATAACTAATGCATCGACGCCAGCATTGACTAATTTCTCAATTCGTTTTGATGTATCACCAGAAACACCAACAGCGGCAGCAACAAGTAAACGTCCTGCTGAATCAACAGCTGAATTCGGATACTCAATGTCTTTCTCCAAGTCTTTAATCGTAATTAACCCTTTTAAAACTTGATGTTCATCTACTAATGGCAATTTTTCTATTCGATGCTTTTGTAAAATATGGCCTGCTTCTTCTAATGTTGTATCAACCGAGGAAGTGACAAGCCCGTCTTTTGTCATGACATCCGATATAGCAATCGAATAATCATGAATGAAGCGAAGATCACGGTTTGTAATAATACCGACAAGCTTCAAATCTTCCTTGTTATTCACGATTGGAACGCCAGATATACGATACTTGCCCATCAAGTGCTCTGCATCATATACCTGGTGCTCTGGTGTTAAATAAAATGGATCCGTAATAACACCGCGTTCTGACCGTTTAACCTTGTCAACTTGATCAGCCTGTTCTTCAATTGACATGTTTTTGTGAATGACACCTAAACCACCATGTCTTGCCATTGCAATGGCCATATCAGCTTCAGTGACAGTATCCATACCTGAACTGATCATTGGTTTCTGCAATTTTAAAGATGGTGTTAATTCAGTAGCGACATCCACTTGATTAGGTATCACATTAGATTCTGCTGGCAAGAGCAACACATCATCAAATGTTAACCCTTCTTTCGCAAATTTGTTCTCCCACACGATTAACTCATCTCCTTTTTTACAACTATTCACCCTAAAGCTATAACTCAGTTCACAAAAGATATAGCGAAAGATAAATATTAAAAGTAGATTAACAATCGCATCTGTACATGTCAATGAACTTAAAACAAGTAAAAAGATTTTAAATATTTAAATATCAATCACCTAGAAATTGAAATGGTTCTGTCACTTGATTAGAACTAACAAACGACACATCATACCCGTTTGCTTCAGTGCGAGATTCTAATTCGTTCTTTAAGCCATCTTTCATCACTTCTTCAACATGATGTCCAGGGTCGATCATTCCAAGTCCCATTCCTAAAGCATCATGCGCCGTATGATAATAAACATCACCTGTAATTAACACATCAGCACCCTGCCGTTTTGCTTGATGAATAAATTTATTACCGTCCCCACCGATGACTGCAACTTTTTTAACCTTTTTATTAGAACGGCCTACAAAACGAAGTTGTGGAACATTAAAGGCTTTCTTAACTGTTTGAGCAAATTGCTCTAATGTCGTTGTTTCATTTAGTGTTGCCATACGACCAAGACCTAATGGTTCACCATCTAGCTCTAAAGGATAAACATCGTATGCCATTTCTTCATAAGGATGTGCTTGATTAGCTTGATCGATCACATCTTGTAATATAGAAACTGGAACGACTGTTTCCATACGTAATTCTTGAACTTTTTCTAGTTCATTTGTCGTTCCAATGTAAGGATTCGTTCCTTCTTGTGGTTTAAATGTACCGAACCCTTCACTATTAAAGGTACAATGACTATACTCACCAATATGGCCTGCTCCTGCTTCAGCTAACGCGTTTCGCAATTCATCTTCATGTGATGTCGGTACAAAAACAACCATTTTATACAAAGTGTCTTGCGTAGTTGGGACAACAACACCTTCTGGTTGTAATCCTAATTGTTCCATCAACCAATCATTTACTCCACCTTGCGCAATATCTAAATTGGTGTGAGCTGCATAAACAGTAATGTCATGCTTGACTAGCTTATTAATGATTTTCCCTTTTTCATCATTTGTGTTAATCGATTTCAAAGGTTTAAAAATAAATGGATGATGAGCAATAATTAAATCAACGTTTTGTTCAATGGCTTCATCAACTACGCTTTCTAGTACGTCTAACGTGATCATGACCTTTTCAACCGAACTATTTAAGTCACCAACTTGTAACCCAATCGGATCGCCCTCAAAAGCTAAACTTTTCGGTGCAAAAGATTCTAATACATTGATAATATCTTTGGTTTGTACCTTCTGTGTCATAGATCTAACGCCTCCTCTATCCATAATAACTCTTCTTGAAATCGTTTGATTTTATCTAGATTTGGTTCTTTAGCTTTGTGCATTTCATCGACAATGAGTTGTTGTTTTTTATAGGCACGAAGCCATTTCTCATAAAATGCTTGATTAGGTTGGTTAAGCATTAATGGTCCTAAATAAATTTCTTTATCTGAATAATGCACTGATGAAACACTGTGCTTTAGTACTATTATATCGTAATAATAACCATCTTCTTCGAGTACATTTTCATACTCGATATAATAACCATAATCATTAGCAAATTGTCTGATTAAATGAGCATCTATATTTGGTTGCAAAACAAGGTTTTCTTGACCATTCAATTTAGCTATACCTTTAGTTAAAATATGCGTAATCAAAGCTCCACCCATCCCTGCAATCGTTACACAATCAACTTCTCCAAAATCAATAACAGATAAACCATCACCTAAACGAACATCGATTCGATCACTTAATTGCCAATGTTTGACCTGGTTTAAAGCTGCTTGCTTAGGCCCATCATTAACTTCACCAGCAATTGCTTTTAAATCGGGATTTTCAAGGCAGATTTGACATGGTAAATAAGCATGATCTGAACCAATATCAGCAACTACATTGCATGATTTCGGTATAAGTTGTTTCACTGTATTTAAACGTTTTGATAAAGGAATCGTCTTCATTATGAATCTCCTTCTACAACATTGATGTAAACAAAACAAAAGCCCAGAAACTGTTGTCTGTATCATTCTTACAAACACGCTTCTGGACTTCAATCATTTTGACACTATTGTTCTGATAACCATTCGGCCATCATTTTAGCTTCTTCATCATTTGCATAATCACCAGTCATCAAGGAACTACCTTCAACACCATTAGCAATAATATCTTGTAGTTCTTCAACTGAATAACGTTCACTAACGTTCTGTAGTTCAGGTCCAGTTCCGCCACCTAAATCTTCACCATGGCATGACATACAGTTGTTTTCGTAATGTGTTTCTGGATCACTAGATGACTGTTCTTCAGTCTGTTCACCATTTTCTGCATCATCAGCAGATTGCATTTGATTTAATCCAACACCGCTCATCACAATAATAGCTATAATTCCTAAAACGGCAATTGTCGCAAACGGTACTACAGGGTTTTTGCTCATCAGTCTTATCCTCCTTATGTCACCATATATGTATGCATAACTAATTATATTTTACTTTAAAAACAGAGATTCTAAAAGAGATAAAATGTGAAATTATTATAAAAAAATCATTGATGCTAATAACATGATACCTACAATTCCAGAAGCTGTTAAATAGTAATAGCGCCAAATAACACCAATTATAATCCATAATATACAATGAACAGCAACAATACTGTTCAATATTATACCATCTCCATATATCGAGCTAATAAACGAAATGGAGCTAATTAATAATATTAAAAAAACTAACATAACAGGTATATGAATCATGGACGAGGCTCGTCGTTTAAACCAATAAACATGACCAATTAGAATCAATAAAATTCCGATGGAGAGTGTCAAATCAACATAGACATTCAGCTCCATAATGACAGACATTAATAATGAAGCTGGGAGAAGAAGAATTAAAAAGATAAGGTCAACATAAATCAGCGTTTGACGCCGTTTACGTTTTTGGATTGACTTTTCATCCTCTTCTACCCCTTCACCAAATGTGTAAAGCGCTAATAAGAAATCACAATATTCAGCAGGTAATAATTTCGATTGTTTCCAATGTTTTATTTCATCGATAATGACTTTATCTCGTTCATCATTCACGTGCTGCACCTCCGAATTGGAGAGGTTACTCAAGAAAGTCTTTTAAGCGTTTACTGCGGCTTGGATGTCTTAATTTACGTAAGGCTTTAGCTTCAATTTGGCGTATTCTTTCTCGAGTGACACCAAAGACTTTACCAACCTCTTCTAATGTTCGTGTTCGACCATCATCTAAACCAAAGCGGAGTCGCAGAACATTTTCTTCACGATCGGTTAATGTGTCTAATACATCTTCAAGTTGTTCTTTTAATAATTCATAAGCAGCATGATCTGAAGGTGAAGTTGCCTCTTGGTCTTCAATAAAGTCTCCCAAGTGTGAATCATCTTCTTCACCAATTGGTGTTTCAAGCGAGACAGGCTCTTGAGCAATTTTGAGAATTTCTCGAACTTTATCAGGAGTTAAATCCATCTCTTCAGCAATTTCTTCAGGTGTTGGTTCACGACCATAATCTTGAAGTAATTGTCTTTGCACACGGATTAACTTATTAATGGTTTCAACCATGTGAACTGGAATACGAATGGTACGAGCCTGGTCAGCAATAGCACGTGTTATAGCTTGTCTAATCCACCAAGTTGCATACGTACTAAACTTGAACCCTTTACGGTAATCAAACTTCTCAACGGCTTTGATTAAGCCCATATTACCTTCTTGAATCAAGTCAAGAAATAGCATCCCTCGGCCGACATAACGTTTTGCAATACTCACCACTAAACGTAAGTTAGCTTCAGACAAACGACGTTTAGCCTCTTCGTCACCTTGTTCAATTCTAGTCGCTAAATCGATTTCTTCATCAGCAGATAACAGATCGACACGACCTATTTCTTTTAGATACATGCGAACAGGATCATTAATTTTAACGCCTGGAGGAACACTTAGATCCGTTAAGTCAAGATCTTCTTCTTTCGTGATTTTTTGCAAATTAGGGTCATCATTTTCGCCGATAATATCGATTCCTTGATCAGCTAGGGTTTCATAGAAGTCATCCATTTGTTCAGAATCTAAATCAAAATGACCTAATTTATCTGCAATCTCCTCATAAACGAGGACACCTCGTTTTTTACCTGTTTCAAGTAATTGCTCTTTTGTTTGATCTAATGTTAGTTCTTGTTCTTGCCCTTGGTCTTGAGCTTGTGTTTGTTCTTGGTCCTGATTCTGTTGTTGTTCTGCTTCTTGTGATTCGATTGGCTTCTCAGCCATGCTACCCCTCCTTCCAAACTGGTCGCTATAGCTTGGATTTATTACTTTTCTTTCTCAATTCCAATATTTTCATACCTATTCTTGCTGCGGATTTAGGATCGTTTTCTTTCTCAGCATTTTTAAGCATCGTTTCTAATGAACGAATTTCCTGATCTACATCCGCTTCTTTTAGAATGGCAAATAAATAATCATCTAGTTCTTCTCGCTCTAATGTATCACTAATGGATATAAGCGCTAGTGAAGACACCAGTTGTCTTAAAGATTCTTCTGGTAAACGCTCCATAAAACGACTAACATTAGGATCATTGCCCTCTTCATAATATGCATAGAGATAAGTCACTAACACTTGATGCTCTTGCATGTTGAACTTAGAACCTAAACGTTCTTGAACTTGCTCAGCAACATAGCGATTTTGTAACATATGAGCTAATAATTGTCGTTCTGCATTTTGGAATGCAGGATATATAGCGTCTTGTCGTTTGGGTCGTTGACTCGATTGAGTATCAGACTTAGCACGTTTAGCTTGTTCATGACGGCGTTCATTTATTCTTCTGCGTTCTGCAATCTCATCTTCCAGTGTCTCACGGTATAAATTGAAGTTTTCTTCCAGCTGCTTTAAATATACGTCTCGTTCTACTGCGTGATCCACCGTTGCTATTAAATCGAGTGCTTTTTCGATATACGTCAGTTGATCTTGCTGAACATGTAAATTATAGTCTTTCTTAATAAAGTTCAACATAAACGCAACATATGGCTCAGCAGTACCCAAAACTTGATTTTGAAACTTATCTTCACCGTAAGATTGAATGAAGTCATCTGGATCCATTTGGTAAGGTATATTTGCAATTAATACTTGTAGTCCAGCTTTTCTCGCAACTTCTGCAGCTCGCTGGCTCGCTTCTCTTCCTGGTTGATCTCCATCAAAACAAATGACCACCTTTGATACATAGCGGCTAAGTAAGCGAGCTTGATACTCTGTTAGACTCGTTCCTAATGTGGCCACGCCATGCTTTATTCCTGCTTGACTTGCTTTAATGACATCTGCGTAACCTTCAAAGAGGATGATTTCATCTTGTTTTTGAGCGGGTTTACGAGCTTGATGAAAGTTGTATAATAATTTACTTTTTTGGAAAAGCTTAGAGTCAGGGCTGTTTAAATATTTGGGTTCAACCCCATCTTCAATTGCACGACCACCAAAACCGACAATTTTCCCTTGATGGTTGTGAATCGGAAATAAAACTCGACCTTGAAAGCGGTCAATGATGGTATTCCCGTCTCGTTGACTTAATAAACCTATATCAACTAGGCTTTGGAGCTCAAATCCTTTTTGTTCTAAAAATGAAACCAAAAACTGACTTTTATAAGGTGAATAGCCTAATTGAAACTCTTCGATATCCTGATCCTGAAATCCTCTTTCTTTTAAATACTTAAGCGCGTCTTTACCATCATCCGTATATCTTAATACATGATGAAACAACCGACCAGCCCATTCATAAGCATTAATAGCTGACTGTTCTGTTTCAGATAGTGTTGTTTCATTTGAGCCAGGCATATATTGTTCTGGAATCGTTTCACCACTTCGTTTAGCTAAAGCTTGAACAGCTTCAACAAATGATAATGAATCGAGTTCCATCACAAAATTGATTACATTTCCACCTTTTCCACACCCAAAACAATGAAAAATTTGTTTATCAGGGGAAACAGAAAAAGATGGTGTATTCTCACCGTGAAACGGACAAAGACCAAAATAATTTCGGCCTTTATGAGTTAGTTGTATATGCTCACCAATCACATCAACAATATCATTCTGTGATACGATTTGATCAATGAGTTCTTCTGGTATTTTTTCTTGCATATACATCACCATATCTATAATTATTCGATAGAAGTTTTTAAATCCCTTCAACTTTCGACAGTTTTATTACCCTTTATATCCAGAATTCTAATTAAAACCTCTTAAATCTAATTTGTTATTTAATTTTATAGACATAAAGTGATAAATTTCACCACAAGTATGCATTATAACCTAAAATTTCAGTAAACGCTATTAGTTTGTTTAAATTTTATGCTCCGAAAATTACGTGCAACATAATAAAACGGCCCGTCTATATTTGACGAGCCGATTAATAATATTGTTTCACCTTATAGTATTTAAAATAGCGTTGGCAGTTTCTTCAACTGCTTTAGTTGAAACATTGATGGTTCGACATCCAATTTTATCAACGATTTTATTAAAATAGTCAATTTCTTCTTGAATACGTTCTTCTTTAGCGTAATTTGCGCTTCCATCTAAACCAAGCGACCTTAAGCGTTCTGTTCGAATATGGTTTAATTGTTCAGAATCAATATTTAATCCAATACACTTACTTGGATGCACTTGAAATAATTCTTCAGGCGGTTCGACTTCCGGAACAATAGGGACATTAGCAACTTTTAATTGTTTATGTGCTAAAAACTGAGATAAAGGTGTTTTAGAAGTTCTTGACACTCCAATTAATACAAGATCAGCTTTTAAAATACCTTTAGCATCCCGACCATCATCATACTTAACCGCAAATTCAATCGCTTCAATTCGTTTATAATAATCTTCATCTAATTTATGAACTAGACCTGGCTGTAAAGCAGGCTCTTCATCTAAATACCCCTTTAAATTCTCAATCAAAGAGCCCATCAAATCCATTGCAACAACATGATTTTCTTCTGCTTTTGATTTAATTCGTTCACGAAATTCTGTTTTAACTAGTGTATAGGCGATTAAACCATCACTTTCTTTTGCCGTTTGGACTGCTTCATCTAAAGTCTCTAAGTCTTCTACATAAGGTATACGTTGAATCCGCATTTCTGATTTAGCAAATTGACTCACTGCAGCTTTTACCATGAGTTCAGCAGTCTCACCAACAGAGTCTGAAACTATATAAAACGTTTTTGGGTTCATCACTCACCGCCCCCTTTTTAAATACGATCTTGGTTAACTAAACCTACAAATGCTTTCGTGATATTGGTTTTCGTTAATCGGCCAATCACTTCTAATCCCCGCTCATTTTCTTGAACGACAGGTAAAGCATCTATCTGATTCTCTATCAGTTTTATACTAGCATCGAGTAGTAAATCATCCTTCTGACACACTTTAATTTTTGGTAATCGTGTCATAATGATATGTACTGGTACTTCCGTTAAATCTTGTTGTCCCATACTTGTTCTTAATAAGTCTTTTCGAGACAGTACACCTACTAAGATGCCATGTTGATCAACCACAAATAAAGTCCCCACATCCTCTAAAAACATAGTCGTAATAGCATCATAAGCATGGGCTTGGTCGTTTACAACAACTGGTACTGAATAATGATCACGAACGGATAACTTTTTAATTTTATCAGTTAGTAATTCGCTTCCCGTTTTACCTGTATAAAAATAACCAACACGTGGCCTAGCATCCAAAAATCCAGCCATTGTTAAGATAGCTAAATCAGGACGTAACGTTGCCCGTGTTAAATTTAATTCATCTGCGATATTTTCACCTGTAATTGGCCCTCGTTCTTTCACTATATCGACAATTAATTCCTGTCTTTCAGATAAATCCAATTTCTTTCACCACCTCATAAAGGTCCTCACAACATAAATATTATACACTATTTCTTTATATAGTTAAAGAAAGTATAACACATTTAACTATTCTTGCTGCAAATCATTCATTTGTTGTAGAAATCGCTTTGATTTAATTGTGAATCCACCATAATAATCGTAATATTGATTTAAGATATGTTTGATTGCTTCTAGTGTCTCATTCTTAATCGATATATCTCGAATATTTGTGATGCTTCTATGACTCATAATTTTGAGGACATGGTAAAGCTGTGGTGAAATTTTAATGCTATCCGTTGTTTGATATTGACATTGTTCACATACCACCCCGCCTGCCATGACAGAAAATCCAGCAATTGGTTGATCTGAATGCCCATTAACACATTGGTCTACGACTGGTGCAAACCCACCAATATAATACATTTTCATTTCATACATTAAAGCAATAGCTAGTGGTGATTCTTCTTCCATTCTTTCTAAGCTTACTAATAACTCTTTGAACAAAGCTTGGTTTGGGCTTCTTTCATCTAGTAATTTAGTCGTTAACTCAGCAATATATGTAGCGTATGCTGTTAACATGATATCTTCCCGAATATGCCGCATACTATGTAACACTTCGCCTTGATGAACAGTCCCCATTCCTTTGCCCATATAGAGCAAATATTGGCCATAGATAAATGGCTGCGCAACCGCAGCCATTCGACTTTTGTTCTTTTTTGCACCACGTGCTACTGCACTAATCATGCCATATTGTTCTGTTAATAATGTTAAAATTTTATTTGTTTCCCCATAATCTTGTGTTCTTAGCACAATACCATTAATTTGCTCCATATCCTCTCACCTGCTCTTACCTTTTTACGTTAGGTTTAACCGTTGATGCACTTTGTGATGAGGTTAATGCTTTTTGATTACTTTGATTAGATTCTAGTTGTTTCATAAGCAAATATGTTTCGACATTTCCGGTTTTTTCAAACAAACTCCAAGGGATGTTAAACATTTTACTCTCCACCTTTCAGTTATTGAACTGAAATCTTCAAGCTTATGTTTCACCGAAATGAAACAGTTAATAAGTTAAAATAATTACCAATTCATACGATTAGTACTCATCTTCACGATAGCCATAGTCACGTAAGTGAAATTGACGATTTCGCCAATCCTTTTGTACTTTCACCCACAATTCTAAATAGATGCCAGTACCTAATAAGGATTCTATATCCGTTCGCGCTTCGGAACCAATTTGTTTTAGCATTTTACCTTGCTTTCCTATTATAATCCCTTTTTGCGAATTTCGTTCCACCACAATGGTTGCTTGTACATCAATCATATCCTGATCTTCACGTTCTTTAATCGAATCAATAACGACTGCAATTGAATGTGGAATTTCTTCGTGAGTATGATGTAATACTTTTTCTCTAATGAATTCACTAATAATAAAACGTTCAGGATGATCTGTTAAATGGTCTTCAGGATAATATTGTGGTCCTTCTGGTAGATGTTTCGAGAGGACATTTAATAGCTCTTCTGTGTTATTACCTTCTAAAGCCGAGATCGGAACAATGTCTTCAAAATCTAATTGCTTGCGATACGTATCAATAATTGGTAATAATTCGTCAGGGTGTACTTCATCTATTTTATTAATGACCAATACAACTGGGTTTTTCACTTGTTTCAGCCTTTCGATGATGTATTCATCACCTTTACCAAAACTTTCGTCAGCATTAACCATGAACATAATGACATCTACTTCATTTAATGTATTAATAGCCGACTGAACCATAAAATCACCTAAACGGTGCTTGGGTTTGTGTACTCCTGGTGTATCAATGAAAACATACTGCGTTTGATCAGTCGTTAACACACCTTGGATCTTATTACGAGTTGTTTGTGGCTTATCGCTCATAATGGCAATTTTTTCACCGATAACTCGATTCATGAATGTGGATTTACCTACGTTTGGGCGTCCAATGATCGCAATAAATCCTGAATGATATTGTTCCGTCATAACTTGTCTCTCCTATTCATAACTTGTTCTTCTAGTTTACTATAAATTAGATAAGATTTCATACAAATGACAAATGTCGTGGTTTTTAGTTCACTCATAAAGCTTTTTTAAATAAATAAAACCCGCTATGAGCGAGTTTTAAAAATGATTATGAGACGATCTCCCATAACTTTGGTAGGAAAATTAACAAACCTACAATGAATGCTGTAATCGATGATATTAAAACAGCTGCTGCGCTAATATCTTTAATTTGCTTAGCTAACTGATCATAGTTAGGAAATAACACATCTGTCAGATACTCGATAACAGTATTAATTAACTCAACCGTTAACACGATACCACTAACGACCACAATTATGGCCCACTCAGTTAAACTTATCTCAACCATCCATCCCATGAAAAATACAATCATGAGAATACTGAAGTGAATCCTAATATTGAATTCTTGCTTAATAGCTGTCTTCAATCCAGTTAGAGCATAGCTAAATCCAACACGATTACGTTTCATTTCGTTTCAATCCGAATGATTGTAAAATCGATTCTTGTTTTTGAAACATCGCTTTCTCATCTGCTTTTGTTTCGTGATCGTACCCTAACAGATGTAATAAACCATGTACAGCTAAAAACGCAAGCTCACGATTTAAGGAATGATTATACTCATTAGCCTGAGCTTTAGCTCTATCAATAGAAATGACGATGTCACCTAAATGAACAGGAAGGTCATCACCAACAATATCTAATTCTCCTTCTCCTTGCTCTTCAAGTGCGAATGAAATGACGTCAGTTGCATAATCTTTTTCACGGTAATCAGCATTAATTTGTTTAATGGTTTCATCGTCCACGATTGTGACAGACATCTCTGCCGTTTCTTCAATGTTTTCCTCATTAGCAGCATATTGTAAAACATCTTCTAGCAACTTAATCAGGTCGTTTTCAACAAGTTCTGTTTCATCGATAAAGTCAATTTGCACAAGGATAACCTCCTCAGTTAGGATTTAAGCTTCGTACGCATCAATAATGCGTTGTACAAGTGGGTGACGGACGACATCGACACCTTTTAAGTAATTAAATGATATACCTTTCACGCCTGCCAATTTGCCTTCAGTGACCCTTAATCCTGATTGTACACCTTTAGGCAAATCAATTTGAGTGATATCACCTGTTACAACCATTTTAGAGCCAAACCCAAGTCGTGTTAAAAACATTTTAATTTGTTCGGGTGTTGTATTTTGAGCTTCATCAAGAATGACAAACGCATCATCTAAAGTTCTTCCACGCATATAGGCCAAAGGAGCAATCTCAATGGTTCCACGTTCCAATAATCTAGCAGTATGTTCTTTACCAATGACATCATGTAAAGCATCATACAATGGGCGGAGATATGGATCTACCTTTTCCTTTAAATCACCTGGTAAAAACCCTAAACTCTCACCCGCTTCAACAGCTGGTCTTGTCAAAATCATTCGTTTAACTTCACCGTTACGTAAAGCTTTTGCAGCCATAACCACGGCTAAATAAGTTTTACCCGTTCCAGCAGGTCCAATTCCAAACACAAGATCATTCGCCTTCATAGCCGCAACATAATCTCGCTGACCTAAAGTCTTAACACGAATTGGCTTACCGTTCTGGTTTTTAGTAATTTCGTCTTCGAATAAGGTTTCAAATTGTTCAAGCTTGTCTGTCCGTGCCAACTCAATACCATAAATAATATCTCTTTCAGTTACTGTAATGCCCTTTTTAACGACATTTAAAACTTTTTGTAATAAGTCATGCACAAGCTCTATATCTTCTTTTTGACCTTCTATTTTAATCTGCCCACCTCGTGTAATAATATTGACGGGCATAAACTCTTCAATTTGCTTAATATTACGATCATTAGTACCGAACAGGTTAAGTGTATCGCTATGATCTTCAAGATGTAAATTAATGCTTTGTTTATCGTCTTGCATACATCAATCTCCTTGATCAATTATTTGTTTTTGAGCAATATCTTCATGTACTTTAACAAAAATATCTAATTTAACTTTATCACTGTCACGTTCCTCGTGCAAAACTTTTTGATAGACGACGTCGATATCAGAATCCAACTGACGTTTCATTTGGTTTTCGATTTCTTCTTTCAGTTGCTCGGATTCTTCAAATTCTTTTGTTTCTGTTTGTAAAGTATAATGGTCGTGTCGTTTATAGGTAATGGGTAATTCCCAATTCAAAAAATACAATGACTGTTCAGTTGTATACGTTAGGTTGTCCGTTGTAGGGCTAAATAAATCAAAACGGTCAAAAAGAGTTAATGAATAATTCGTTTCCTTATCTCCTGTAAGCATCTCATAACTTTGCTTTAATGGAGAGGTAACTTGAACCCTGTACCACACATCTGCCAAAACCTCTCCTTTGGCATGAACTTTAACTTCGCCTTCTTCATCCAACAAACCAGACACAAGCAGGTCGCCTTGATTAACCGTATCTTGAACATTGACCACAGGTTTACCTACTTCTACAAACATAGATTGGATCACACCTGTTTTAGACGCGATTAAATCAACTGGCTCGTCTGATTTAGGTTCTTCAAATGTTTCAGATTCTTCAACAGTAATGGTAAAAGAAGTTCCCTGTTGATTGATCCCAATATACGAAAGCTCATCAATACGATTCATTACTTCTCGTTCAATATTACTTAGGGTTTCTTTTTGTTGCATCCAGTTTCCCCGTTTTAGACCTAACTCATTTAATGTTTCAGTTACATCATACCGTAACTCTTGTGATCCACCAATGACTTCTACACGCCATATGATATTTGATAATAGTAAGATCAAGATAAATGTTAAACAAACCCCAATGATGACTGGGATTCCAAAATGTTTAAATTGCTTTAATTTTAATAAACGTGGCCGATGAATTAGTTTCAATCGACATGAATATGTATGCCTTCTACGTTTCATTTCAAAATATGTTTGAGGTGTCACACGCAATGAAAATTGTTCATTATTAAGTTGTTTTAAATCTTTAATAGGATGCCCATCACGAGCAATTGACTGAATAAGATCATTTGACTGATTACCATCTACTCTTACCTGAACTAATTTATAGTCATAATACTTGTCCAACTCATCACCCCCTTTTTTATATATTTGACGGACTTCGCCAGCTTACATTTTCAATCTGACCTTCTATTACGATTTCTTCTTTGAGTAAATTTTTTATCACGAGATTCCTTCCAGTCACCACCATTTGAGATTGTTGTTGGTTAATAATAATTTCTTGATTCGAAAAGTGACTTAGTCCATGATGATTTTCAATATATAAATGTAGCTGTCCAATCATTGTCACACGGGGATAATCATATACAACATCAACTGGTAATTGTCCATATCGACTTAACCAGTTGCGGAATGGTTTCGGTATTAACTTCATGAATCTTCCCCCTATCAACACCAATATATGAAAAAAGCACAGAATGTATACGCAAGACATCCTGTGCTTTAACTGTTTCATTATTAAGTTTTATTAGCTTTTGATTTAGGTTTACTCAATACTTCAGCCATCATAAAACTTTCGACAATTCTTTTACGGGTAATATTTTCATGAACAGATACACGAGGGATTGAAGACTGATCACTTTGACTGATTGATCCTCGTTTAATCGTATCCATGCTACCTATGGCATCACCATGTACACCACTTGAAGCTGGTTGATTTTCGACTTCTTCTAATCGTTGTCTCGAGTCTTCCATTGCTTCATACCAGCTGGAAGTTTGGTTAGACAAATCATCCATTTTCTCTTGTGCTGTTTGTTGAACAGATTCTTTTATATCACTCACTGTTTCTTCAGAAGATGTGGATGTCTGGCGATTTTGTTCTTTGAACACGGGACGATCACGAGTTTTTTCTTCGTTATCACCCTTCTGAAAAATACTAAATAAACCAGCAAGAATAGCAAAAATTATAAAGATGTTACTGGCGATTAATTCGATTAATCCACCCATATGCAATCACTCTCCTTTAGAGCGATTATTTTTTATCATCACTCTCATCATTTTCGTGTTTGCTTAATTTACCAATCATTTCACGCATATCAGTGTCAGCTAACATGTTCTTATAATTCACGTAATCCATGACGCCCATGTTACCATTTCGTAAAGCTTCGGCAAGCGCTTGAGGTACTTCTGATTCAGCCTCAACCACTTTAGCTTGCATTTCTTGAACTTTCGCAATGTTTTCCTGCTCTTGTGCAACAGCCATAGCACGACGTTCTTCCGCTTTTGCTTGTGCAATATTTTTATCAGCTTCAGCTTGATCTGTCTGTAACATGGCTCCAATGTTTTTACCAATGTCGATATCAGCAATATCAATAGATAAGATTTCAAAAGCAGTTCCAGCATCTAGACCTTTAGATAACACGTTTTGCGAAATTGAATCTGGATTTTCTAATACCTTACCATGATTATCAGATGAACCAATCGTACTTACAATACCTTCACCAACACGTGCGATGACTGTATCTTCACCTGCACCACCCACGAGTCGGTCAATATTCGCACGTACCGTAATACGAGCCTTCGCTTTCACTTCAATACCATCCATGGCAACACCAGCGATAAATGGTGTTTCAATTACTTTAGGGTTAACACTCATTTGCACAGCTTCTAAAACATCACGTCCTGCTAAGTCAATAGCAGCACAACGTTCAAAACTTAGCTCAATGTTCGCCCGTTGCGCTGCAATAAGTGCATTTACAACACGGTCAACATTACCACCAGCTAAGTAGTGACTCTCAAGTTGATTCGTTTGTACATCTAATCCTGCCTTATGTGATTTAATTAGCGGATTAATCACCATTTTCGGAACGACGCGACGTAAACGCATACCTACTAGAGTGAAAATGCTAATTCGTACACCAGCTGCTAAGGCACTAATCCATAGCATAACTGGAACAAATGTAAATAAGATTGCAATACCAATAATGAGTAATGCAACGATTATTAGTGGATATATATCCATTAATTCCATGATAAAACCTCCATAAATTTTCTCTTATTTTATTTCTCGAACCACAATCCGAGAACCTTCCACTTTGACAATTTTAATCGGTTTATTTCGATCTATGAACTGACCTTCTGTTACGACATCAAGTCGCTCATCGCCAAAGATAGCTGTTCCTGACGGCCGTAAGAAAGTTAAAGCCGTCCCTTCTTCATCAATTAAATCATTCCGAGTTTGATTAGATAGATAACCTTTCTCAGAACTCGTTTGGTCTTTTAAAACAATATGTCTAAAGACTCCACGATTAGTATCTAATTTTTTAAACAAGAAAACTGCCACAAAAATTGCAAGCAAGATAGCTATACTTAAACTGATCGCCATTTGACCAATGTCAGCACCAGATACTAGTAATGCACCTAGAATAGAGACACCACCAATAGCTCCAAATATTCCACTCGGTACAAAAATTTCAATAACAATACAGGTTAGGCCGATTAATAATAATATCATGGATTCATAGCCAGCAAAGCCAGCAATCAAATGGCCGTAGAAAAATAATAATAACGACGCACCTCCCATGATTCCAGCGACCCCGAACCCAGGTGAATATAATTCAACGATTAAACCAATGCTTGCAACGGATAATAAAATCGAGATTACCACAGGATTGGTTACAAAACGAGCGATGTTTTCAGAAATCGTCGGCTGTGTTTCAACAAGCCGAGCCCCTTCATAACCTAATTGATTAATGACATCTTCTCGACTAGTGACTTTGGCTTCAGCATAGCCTACTTCTACTGCTTCATCAGGGCTTAAAGTTAAATATTTTCCTTCACCTGCGTCCATCTCAGGTAAATCAATCGATGGATCAGCCATAGCTCTTGCATATAAAGGATCTCGGTCTTGGCGTTCCGCTGCTGCTTCCATTGCAGCAATCCATGCTGATTGAGCTTTTTCATCTGCTGCTGTTCCATCACCTGTAATGACACCTGAAGCTCCCATTGTTGAAGCGCTATTCATATATATGCTATCTGTCATTAATGCTATGTAAGAACCGGCTGACAATGCTTGGCTTTTAACGTAAGCAGTGGTAGGCGTATTAGTATCAGACAGTAAACCAGCAATTTCATTTGCAGAATCAACTCTTCCCCCAGGTGTATCGATTTCAAAAATGATATGGTCAGCAAAGCTTTCTTCTGCTTCTGTAATACTGCGTTCCATAAACGCCACTAAGCCGCGCTCAACATCATCCTTAACCGGAACAACATACACAGTATCATTTCCAGATTGTTGATCAGCCATTGATGATGGCATGTTTCCAGCTACTAAACATATCACGGCTATAACAAATAATTGTAGCAAGCGTCGCAATTATGACCCCCCCTTTATTTAAACCGTCACAATTTTACGATAATACAAGCTAAAAAATAAGTGCTAAGCAAATCAATGCATCATTTCTAAATTCTTTCATGATGATCTCATTGACATGCAAAGCACCTATCTTTCTTTACCTACTGCAATCGCTCTATAACAAGTTTATTGACTTTTGAACCGTCTGTTTTACCTTTAACTTTAGGCATAACAGCACTCATGACTGTGCCCATATCTTGTTTAGACGTTGCCCCGACTTCTTGAATGGTTTCATCGATAATCTCCACCAATTCATCATCAGATAATTGTTGTGGTAAATATGATTCAACAAGAGCTAATTCCTGCTCCGTTTTTTCGACTAAATCTTCACGATTAGCATCCTTGAACTCTTGGAGGGAGTCTTTTCTTTGCTTTACTTCCCGCATTAGAACTTGGAGCTCCTCTTCTTCTGTGAGCTCTCCACCCTTTTTATTAATTGCTTCATTTTGTAATGAAGATTTAATTCCACGAATGACTGTAAGCTTATCCTTCTCTTTGTTGCGCATAGCTTGTTTCATGTCTTCGTTTAAACGATCAAGCAAAGCCATTAGAGTTACACCCTCTTCTTACTTTTTATTCTTTTTAGCAGCTTCTGCTTTTTGCTTCTTACGACGTTCGCTCGGTTTTTCGTAGAATTCGCGCTTACGATATTCTGAAAGCGTGCCATTCTTAGAAACCGATTTTCTAAAGCGTCGAAGAGCATCTTCAATAGACTCATTCTTTCTAACGTTCGTTTGATTTGACATGCTCTACCCTCCCTCCAAATAAAACGCATAAATCAATATGTGCCTTAGCACATCTTAAGTCATTATATTAAATATTTTCGCATTGGTCAATGTTTTAGACATCACTTGTCCAAATTGACATAAGATGAATTGAGGTGTTCGTATGTATTCACTGTTGTTGCTCATCTTTGTCTTAATTGGTTTATTAATCTTCGGCTTAACGTTGATGAAAATAGGTTTTCAAACCTTAACAGAACAGTACATTGACCAATTAGAATCAAAACTTTCCAAAAGAAATGGTTTTCTGTTTGGCTTTGTTATGACATTACTTTTTCAAAGTAGTTCAGTATCCATTGCCATGCTAATGACCTTTATCGGTTCAATGAAAAGATCAATTCCGTTCATTTTGTGTTATTTAATCGGTGCGAATATTAGCACCACGTTAACTACGCAACTTTTTGTATGGAACAATGATGTCATAATGATTGGATGTCTAATTGTTGGCTTTATCTTTGTGTTACTTCCTTTTAAACATTATAGTTGGTTTAGTATCGGTTCAGTGCTACTTGGTATTGGCGTTATTTTTGCAACATTAAATGGTTTTGGAAACTTAACTCATGCATTATCTATGTCTCAGATTGATGCATGGTTAGAATCACCTGAAACATCACCATTTCAACTTTTGTTTTCGGGTTTTGCTATAACTGCTATATTACAATCTTCAACGACTTTCACAGCACTCTTAATTGGTTTTATAGAAGAAGGCCCTATTTTATTACATCATATTTTATACTTGATTGTTGGAGCTAACCTAGGAACTTGTATTACAGTGTTATTTTTTTCAATTGGACAAAACCATTTAGCTAAATTAGTCGCTTATAGTCATATTGGAATAAATTCAATTGGATTATTATTGGTCCTGGCTTTTCCGGTTGTGTTTGAGACCTATATGATTGATGCTATTACGAATATGATTACATCGATCGAACAACAAATCGTTTTCATTGCATTGTTTTATAATATAATCATTGGTTTGGTCATCCTGATTTTCTTAAAACCATTTGCTTCGTTTATGAAATTATTCTATAAACCAACTTAAAAACTATATTCTAGTCCGTTGTTGCTATTGTGATCCGCTTTCGGTGGACGCTTTCCGCGGGCACGGCTCGAGCCTCCTCGGCCGAAAAGCGTGGCCTGTGGGGTCTCGAGACTCGTGCTGTTCCCACAGGAGTCGCCACCTTCGCTTCTCACAATTCAACAACTAAATACTAAACCCTTCAATATAAAAAAGAACTATACCAGAGCCCTAATAAAAAAACCGCTGGTCGCCCAGCGGTTTTTCCTTAATAATCAGCGTTAGATTGTTCACCTTTAACAATTTCAACTCCAGATGATGCACCAATACGTGTAGCACCAGCATTAATCATAGCATTAGCATCTTCAAGGCTTTTCACGCCACCTGATGCTTTCACTCCCATTTCAGGCCCAACTGTTGAACGCATAAGTTTGATATCTTCAACAGTCGCTCCTCCGCCTGAAAAACCAGTTGAAGTTTTCACATAATCAGCTCCAGCACGTTTAGCTAGTTCACACGCTTTGACTTTCTCATCTTGAGTTAATAAAGATGTTTCAATAATGACTTTAACGAGTGCGCGATCTTTTGCTTCATCAACAACAGCTTGAATATCACGCTCTACCTCTTCATATTGACCATCTTTTAATGAGCCAATATTAATCACCATATCGACTTCCGTTGCTCCGTTTTCAATCGCTTGGTTCGTTTCAAATACTTTTGTTTCAGGTGTCGTTGCACCTAACGGAAAACCAATAACAGTACAAACCTTAACATCAGTACCTTTTAACAGTTCATAGCAATGTACTACCCATGTCGGTGTTACACAAACAGATGCAAATGCATTGTCTTTAGCTTCTTGGCAAATTTCGTTAATTTTTTCTGTTTGTGTATCTGGTTTAAGCTGTGTGTGATCAATTTTACTTGCTAATGATTGACTCATTGTGATCTCTCCTTATTAAATATACAATTTATAACGCTGATTTGGAATATCAATCCTTATGACTTTCCTCTAAACAATAGGATAATACAGATAATGCATAAAGTGAAGCTGTTTCCGTTCTTAATATACGACGGCCTAATCTAGCCGGTAAAACACCGGCTTGTTCACAAAGGGTTAATTCATGAGGTGAAATACCACCTTCTGGGCCTATAATTAATAGGACTCGCTGGTCTGAACCGATTTGATTCATAATATCTGACAATGGCCACTCAGGTTCATCATCACCTTTTGCTTCGTATTCACTTGCCACAATCAATAGATCAAACTCACCAGAATCCAACACCTGAGATAATGATTGTAATGGTTGAATGGTCGGAATCATGAGGCGATGAGATTGTTCACTCGCTTCTTTTGCTATTTTTTGCAATCGAGTTACTTTTTTATCCTGCTTCTTTCGATCCCATTTAACAATAGATCGATCCATTTGTAATGGGATGAACGAACGCATGCCTAATTCCGTGCCTTTTTGAACAATGGTTTCCAGCTTATCCCCTTTGGGTAAACCTTGTGCCAATGTGATATGTGCTGGTAACTCTACTTGTTCATTTAATGTTTGTTTGATTGTCGCAACGGCTGTTTGCGTTGTGTCATCAAACTGACTCAATTCTAATTCAAAACTTTCTTCGTTTTCATTACAACCAATAACGATATCACCTGATGTCATACGCATGACTTTGTTAATGTGATGATAATCCTCACCACTAATCGTTACTTGACCCTTATTATAATCCCATTGATCATTTGAAATAAAGTATCTTTGCATCGTCATCCCTCATGATTCAGGTTTCTTAGCAATCATTGAAATCCATTCTTCCATTTTATTAACTTCTATCACTTCAAACCCTTTGTCTTCAAGATCAGATCTGACAAGGTCTTTTTTGGCGTTAATAATACCCGACGTAATGAAATAACCACCTGGTTTAATCAATTGGTAAGCTTCCTCTGTGGTTTGAACAATTATTTCAGCTAATATATTCGAAACAATGACATCAGCCTGAGTCTCGACACCTTTTAACAAATCGTTCTGCAAAGCTGTCACGCGGTCTTGAACTTGATTTAACTTAACGTTAATCGTCGTGCTTTTCACGGCGACTTCATCAAGGTCGTATGCTTGAACGTTACTGGCACCTAAAAGTATAGCACCAATTGACAACACACCCGAGCCAGAACCTACATCAACTACATGATCGCCAGTTTGAATATAACGTTCTAAAGCTTGCAAGCTAAGAACAGTTGTCGGGTGAGTTCCTGTTCCGAATGCCATACCAGGATCGAGTTCGATAATAATTTCGTCACTGCTAACAGGTTCATATTCTTCCCAAGTCGGCGTTATTGTAATTCGATCTGAAATTTTTACAGGCTTATAATACTTTTTCCAAGCTGTTGCCCATTCTTCTTCATTAATCTCAGAAATGGTTACATGATTATGACCAATATCTATGTCAAAGGTTACGAGGTTGCTAACAGCTTGCTTAATCTCATCCACAGTTTCACCCAAGAAACTATTAACTGGTAGATACGCTTTAATATAGACGCCTTCTTCTGGATAGTTGTCAGGGTCCAGCTCATAAATCGTACCGTACATCGTCGACCAATCTTTATTTAAGTCATTACGATCTTCAATAACGACACCACTTGCACCTGATTCATGTAGAATGTTTGAAACAGGTTCAATCGCCTCATTTGTTGTATGAATTTTAATTTCAGACCATTTCACTCATATCAGCTCACTTTAATTTCATTAGTCACCTTTAAATGCACGTTTGAAACGAGTAAATAAATTATCATGTTGCTCATCTAATGAATCTTCACCGCTTAATTCATGGAATTCGCGTAGTAGTTCTTTTTGTCGGTCGCTTAAGTTTTTCGGTACCATCACTTTAACTAGGATGTGTTGGTCACCTTGACCGTAACCATGAACATTTGGAGCGCCTTTGCCTTTCAAGCGGAAATGCGTTCCAGTTTGTGTGCCTGCCGGTACTTTTAATTTCACGCGGCCATGAACAGTTGGTACTTCAAGTTCGTCCCCAAGTGCAGCCTGTGTAAACGTGATTGGAATTTCACATAAAATATCATCTCCATCACGTTCAAAGAATTCATGACGTTTGACTCGAACTAAAACAAATAAGTCTCCTGGAGGCCCACCATTAACACCTGGGCCACCTTGACCAGTTACGCGGATTTGTTGACCATCATCAATCCCGCCTGGAATATTTAAGTCAATTTTTTGGTGTTTACGGACTTTACCGTCACCACCACAAGTTGTACATTTCTCTTCTACGAATTGACCTGTGCCTGAACAATGTTGACACACACGACGGTTAACTACTCGACCGAATGGTGTGTTTTGCTCAACATTCATCTGTCCAGAACCACCACAGTGGGAACAAGTTGAAACATTGGCACCAGGCTTAGCACCTGAACCATCACACGTTTCACAGTCTTCATCTTTAGGTATTTGGATAGAGGTATCTTTACCAAATATCGCTTCTTCAAAGCTAAGTTCCATCGTATATTGCAAGTCCTGACCTTGGCGTGGTGCGTTTGGATCACGACGACCGCCACCACCAAAGAACATATCAAATATATCACTAAAGTCACCGAAACCTTCAGCACCAAAGCCACCTTGGCCTTGTTGACCACCATCGTGACCAAAACGATCGTACTGTTGACGTTTTTGATCATCACTTAATGTTTCGTATGCTTCTTTAGCTTCCTTAAACTTCTCATCAGCATTTTCTTCTTCACTAACATCTGGGTGATATTGTCTAGCTAGTTTGCGATATGCTTTTTTAATTTCATCTTTTGAAGCGTCTTGGGATACACCCAACACGTCATAATAGTCTCGTTTACTCAATTGAAGATCACACTCCCGTATCTTCTCGCATAAAGTTTATCTTAACATGATTGTCTTTGTTTCTGCAATTCGGCTTTTGTTCCCTAGCATTCATAAATAAAGTCAAAGCCAAGAATAGCTACGCTTGGCTTTGACTTTTTAGGTTAAAATGACGCGTTATTTTTTTTCGTCGTCATTTACTTCTTCATAATCAGCATCCACAACGTTGTCATCTTCTTGACCTTCGCCTTCTTGCTGAGCTTGCTGCTGTGCTTGTTCATACATTTTCACTGATAAGTTTTGAACTTCTTGTTCAAGCGTTTCTTTCTTCTCTTTAATCGCTTCTAGGTCTTCACCTTCTAATGCCGTTTGAAGTTCTTCTTTAGCTGTTTCAGCTTTTTGTTTTTCTTCTTCAGTGACATTTTCGCCAAGATCATTGATTGTTTTATCTGTTGTGAAGATTAGTTGATCAGCTTCGTTACGAAGTTCGACTTCCTCACGACGTTTCTTATCTTCTTCTGCGTTTTCTTCTGCGTCTTTCACCATTTGCTCAACTTCTTCTTCAGAAAGACCTGATGAGGATTGAATGGTAATAGATTGTTCTTTGTTTGTACCTAAGTCTTTCGCACTCACACTCACGATTCCGTTTGCATCGATGTCGAATTTAACTTCGATTTGTGGTACGCCACGTGGTGCTGGTGGAATATCTGTTAATTGGAAACGACCTAATGTTTTGTTGTCAGCAGCCATATCACGCTCACCTTGTAGGACGTGGATGTCTACAGATTGTTGGTTGTCAGCAGCTGTTGAGAATACTTGTGATTCACTTGTTGGAATCGTTGTATTACGTTCAATTAGCTTAGTCATAACGCCACCCATTGTTTCAATACCTAATGAAAGTGGTGTAACGTCTAGTAGTACAACGTCTTTAACATCACCTTGTAGCACACCACCTTGGATTGCTGCACCAAGAGCTACTACTTCGTCTGGGTTAACACCTTTAGATGGCTCTTTACCAATTTCTTTTTGAATTGCTTCTTGTACAGCTGGGATACGTGTTGAACCACCAACAAGAATTGCTTGATCAATATTAGATGGTGACATGTCAGCGTCTTTAAGCGCACGACGTGTAGGACCCATTGTACGTTCAACAAGTTCTGATGCAAGCTCTTCAAATTTCGCACGCGTTACATTCATTTCTAAGTGTAACGGGCCTGCTTCACCTGCTGAGATGAATGGTAGTGAAATTTGTGTTTGAGCCACACCTGATAAGTCTTTCTTCGCTTTTTCAGCAGCTTCTTTGAGGCGCTGAAGAGCCATTTTATCTTGTGATAAGTCAATGCCATTTTCTTTCTTGAATTCTGCAACCATGTGATCGATTAAGACTTGGTCAAAATCATCACCACCAAGTTTGTTGTCACCTGCTGTTGCAACAACTTCGAATGTGCCTTCGCCAATATCTAGAATGGATACGTCAAATGTACCGCCACCTAAGTCGTATACTAGAACTGTTTGATCTTGATCTTGATCAATACCATAAGCTAGTGCTGCTGCTGTTGGCTCATTAATAATACGTTCAACTTCTAGTCCAGCAATTGTACCAGCATCTTTTGTTGCTTGACGTTCAGCATCGTTGAAATACGCAGGCACGGTAATAACTGCTTTAGTTACTTCTTCACCTAAGTAATCTTCTGCATATTGTTTAATATGCTGTAAAATAATCGCTGAAATCTCTTGAGGCGTGTACTCTTTACCTTCGATTTCTACTTTATATTCTGTGCCCATATGACGTTTGATGGACTGAATAGTGTTTTCATTTGTGATTGCTTGGCGCTTAGCCACTTCACCTACTTGGCGTTCGCCATTTTTAAACGCGACAACAGAAGGCGTAGTGCGGTTACCCTCAGGGTTTGGGATAACTTTTGATTCGCCACCTTCCATTACTGCTACACATGAATTTGTTGTTCCTAAGTCAATACCAATGATCTTACTCATCGTAATGTTCCTCCTTTTGCGTTCTATAAATATTATTTATTCGTTAACTTTAACCATAGCTGGTCGAATAACGCGGTCTTTTAGTTGATAACCTTTTTGCATCACTTCAATGATTTGATTTGATTCATAACCTTCTTCACTAACTTGCATAACAGCTTGGTGTTTTTGAGGATCGAATTCAGCTCCTTCAGCTTCAATCTCTTCAACACCATGGTCAATTAATGCTTGTTTTAACTGGTTATAAACCATTCGCATACCTTCTGCATAAGATTCGGTAGCTTCATCTTGAACATCTACTTGTAATGCTCGTTCAAAGTTATCTACAACTGGAATGAGGTCATTCACAATGTCTTGAGCCTTATATTTCAAATCCGCTTCACGCTCTTTTTGCGAGCGGCGACGGAAGTTATCAAAATCAGCTTGTAGACGTGCTAAACGGTCTTGTACAGCAGCGTTTTCTTCTTTTAACTGCTCAACCTCAGATAACTCTTCAGTCGCTGTTTCTTCTTGATTGTTGTCTTCACCTTCATTAGGTGTTTCAGTTTGTTCAAATTCTTCTTCTTCGACTGTAGACTGTCGATTTGTTTCTTCACTCATTACAGTCACCTCCTACTTGATCATTTTCACCAATTGTTTAATATATCACTTTTGTTCTAGTAACAAAAGTCTCACATGAAGAAACTTGGTAATATTTTTATCACCAAGAATCATGTTGGATATCTTAGCCACTGACCATTTTACCCGCTCACTTAATCTTTAAACCACTTGTGTAATGACTGACTCATATGCCTTGACCACACATCAAGTAGTGAAACGGCTTTAGCGTACTCCATCCGTGTTGGACCTAATAATGCAATGGTTCCGAACTGCTCATTGCCGACCGTATAAGTTGCTGTAATTAAAGTAGAATGATTCATGGCTTCCATGGCATTCTCATGTCCAATAGAAATATGAATTCCTTCTTCGTCAGTTTTAAGCATAGGTGCCATCTTTTCTTCATTTTCAAGCACATTAAATAACGAACGCGCTTTCTCAATGTCATTAAATTCTGGTTGCATTAAAATATTCGACTTTCCACTCACATATAAACTTGTTGTCTGATGACCAAATAAAGCATTATGAATCAGATCATAGGATTTTTGATAATTGGACGTATATTGATTAAGTAAGTCTAAAACTTCACTTTCAATCATACGGTCAAGATAAATAATCGGAACGCCAACAAGTTTTTGATTTAAAATATTGACGACTTTTTCTAAATCACTATGATCAATTGTATGCGGAACAGCAAATGAACGGTGTTCAACATGTCCAGTATCCGTCACCAAAATGGCAATTGCAGATTGTTTATTAATCGGAACAATCTGTAGTTGTTTCAATTTGGTTTCATATACTTCTGGTCCCAACACAAGCGTCGTATACTGAGTTAAGTCAGATAAGATGTGAGCAGAGTTTTGCATGACCTTTTCCATTTCAATCATGCGATCATTAAATTGTGATTTAATCACCTGCATCTCTTCAGTCGATAAACTGAATGGTGATAACATGTGATCGACATAAAATCGATATCCTTTTTCGGATGGAATTCGACCAGATGAACTGTGGGTTTTAACTAAATAACCCGCATCTTCTAAGTCAGCCATGTCATTGCGAATAGTAGCTGGACTGTATGAAATATGATCTTTTTTAGCAATATTACGTGACCCGATCGGTTGAGCTGTTTCGATGAACTCATCGATGATCACTTGCAAAATGAGTGCTTGTCGATCTGTTAGCATCTGCATCACTCCTGTTAGCACTTGGTGGTTCCGAGTGCTAATGCTAAGTATAAGTTATCAAAATCATTTAGGGCTGTCAATTGAAAACTTTTTATTCCATGTCGAATCATCAATCAGAAACGATGCAAAGGCATCATTGCCGAACAACATGCCGTCTCGGGTCAAAGCTATTCGATCGTTTTTATGGGTTAACCAGCCTTTTTGCTTCAAACGTTCAATCTCTTCTTTATATAAATCAAAAAATGAAAAGCCAAAGCGTTTTTGAAATTCATCATCCGAGACTCCTGATTGACGGCGGAGACCTAAGAACATTTCCTCTTCAATCTGTTCTTTAAGCGACGTTGGTTCACGGTGCACAACTGGCTTCATATCTTTTTGAATATAATCATTATAATGATTAACTGGCCGTAAATTCACATAACGCTCGTCATTCAAATAACCGTGTGCCCCTGCTCCAAATGCATAATAAGGAACATTTGCCCAGTACGTCAAATTATGCTGGCTTTCATAACCTGGTTTCGAAAAGTTGCTAATCTCATAATGATTCAAACCGTGTTGTTCCATAAGATCGACTAATGTATGAAACATAGCCGCTTCATCTTCTTCAGGAGGCTTGGTTAACTGCCCTTTTTGGTAACGCATATAAAAAACGGTTTTCGGTTCAATCTGCAAAGCATAGGAAGAATAATGCGGTAAATCATAGGATAAAGCTTGTTCTAAAGTTCGACGGAAATGGTCAATCGATTGATTAGGAAGTGCATATATGAAATCCATACTGATATTCGTTAAACCGTATTGCTTAAGCAGATCAACTGAACGACTAACATCAGCTACTGAATGAATTCGATTTAGTTCTTGCAAATAATCATCATCCAAAACTTGCACGCCTAGTGAGACACGATTAACACCATATCTAGCCATTAATTGAACATGTTCTTCTTCAAATTCCCCAGGATTAGCTTCAATCGTCCATTCTTTTACAAGATCTGTATTGAAATAATACGAAATTGTTTCGAATAAACGTTCTAATTGTGGAGGCGTTAGACTTGTGGGTGTTCCTCCACCTATATAAATAGTATCTACTTCTAAAGGGCCATTATCTACATACATTCCGATTTCTTTTTGAAGTGAAGATAAGTATTGATCAGCTGTTTCTTCATCATAATACATCTTAGCAAAATCACAGTAATGACATATTTCATGGCAAAATGGTATATGGATATAGACTGCTCTAGCTTCCATAGTTATCCTTCTTTCTTAAACATATTATACCAAAACAATGAAAAGGCCAGTCCTAAAGGCTGGCCTTCACTCATCATTCTAATCATCATCATTCATTTCTAATACAGACATGAAGGCTTCTTGTGGAATTTCCACTTTACCAACCATTTTCATGCGCTGTTTACCTTCTTTCTGCTTTTCTAACAACTTACGTTTACGCGTAACGTCACCACCATAACATTTCGATAGCACGTTCTTACGCATTGCCTTAATGGTAGACCTTGCGATGACACTATTACCAATAGCCGCTTGAACCGGCACTTCAAACTGTTGTCTTGGAATTAAGTCTTTTAATTTTTCTGCGATTTGTTTACCTCGGTGATAAGCAAAGTCGCGGTGAACAATAAAGGATAAAGCATCAATGGTTTCACCGTTTAATAAAATATCCATCTTCACGAGATTAGATGGCTTATAGCCTTTAAGTTCATAATCAAATGAAGCATATCCTTTTGTTTGTGATTTCAATCGATCAAAGAAATCATAAACAATCTCGGATAATGGGATATCATAAACGATGTTTACGCGGTTTTCGTCCATATATCTCATGTCGGAATATTCGCCACGCTTCTTCTGACAAATTTCCATTACTGGACCAACATATTCATTCGGCACCATAATTGAAGCCGTCACAAACGGTTCTCTTACTTCATTAATTTGTTGTGAACCAGGCATATGGGCTGGATTCTCAATTTCAGTAGTTTCACCGTCTGTTAATTCAACTTCATAAATAACGCTTGGTGCGGTTGTAATTAATTGAATATTAAATTCACGTTCAATTCGTTCTTGAATAATTTCCATGTGTAATAATCCTAAGAATCCACAACGGAAACCGAACCCTAAAGCTTGAGATGATTCTGGTTCATATTGTAATGATGAATCATTTAGTTCAAGGCGTTCTAAAGCTTCTCTTAAGTCATTATAATCATCAGCACTAACTGGGAAAAGACCACAGAATACCATAGGATTCAAACGTCGATAACCTGGTAACGGTTCTTCAGCTGGTCGATTGGCGAGTGTGATTGTATCACCCACACGCGTGTCTTTAACATTTTTGATCGATGCAGTTAAAAAGCCAACGTCCCCTACTGATAATTCTTTTTTACGCACAGCATTAGGGGTGAAAACACCCATATCATTCACTTCGAACTCTTTTCCTGTCTGCATCATTTGGATCTTATCGCCAATTTTAATAGATCCTTCTTTAACACATGTATACGCAATAACACCGCGGTAAGGGTCATATAATGAATCAAAAATTAATCCTCGTGTTGGATCTTCGAGACCACCAGATGGTGCTGGTACATCCGTCACAATCCGTTCCATAATTTCTTCGATCCCTTTACCATCTTTAGCAGAAGCCAATATTGCTTCATCACTGTCAATGCCAATGACATCTTCAATTTCTTGTTTAACTCGATCGACATCCGCACTTGGGAGATCGACCTTATTAATAACGGGAATGATTTCTAAATCATTATCCAACGCTAAATAAACATTGGCTAATGTTTGAGCTTCAATTCCTTGTGCAGCATCAACTACTAAAATTGCTCCTTCACATGCTGCTAAACTCCGTGACACTTCATATGTAAAATCGACGTGTCCTGGCGTATCAATTAAATGAAATATATAGTTTTCGCCATCTTGGGCACCATATTCTAATTGAACTGAATTTAACTTAATGGTAATGCCGCGTTCGCGTTCTAAATCCATCCCATCAAGAAATTGTTCTTTCATTTCACGATCAGATAAAGCTTTTGTTTTTTCTAAAATTCGATCAGCTAAAGTTGATTTACCATGATCAATATGAGCTATAATCGAAAAGTTTCGAATGCGTTGTTGTCTATCATTAGTCAAAATTACCACTCCTGTATACGTCCATTCGCTAGCTCGATTATAGCAATACCACGCTTGATATTCAATTCAAATCTGTTAATCCCTTTATCCGAAGCTCACAGCCAAACGATAAACAAAGTGAAATAGTAGAGTGAACAGCTCTTTAATATAGTGTTCAACTCTTGTCGCTAAATAAAACAATCCTTTTTCCTCTTCCGCTTCATCCTGCGTTAGTTGTTGATGTTGTTCCTGAAAAGATGAGTCTTGCTCACTTATTTGCTGTTCGTTTTGGACAACGTCTGAGTTATCATGATCACCCATCTGAAATCCGAATTGAAAGATGAGTAATAATACAAATAATAAACCAATTAACCGCATTCTATTCACCCTCTGATTGATTATTTTCTGCAATATAATCCGCTAACACATCAGCAAACAGATCTAAGCTATAATTCATCTCTTCAAAATCATTATCGACGCCACCGACTTCTAACAATAACTTCTGTTCAGATAAATCTTGATTAAACACACCATTTGTCCCTTCACCTTCACTAATTTGAACTCCACGACTCAAGGATGGGTAACGTTTCTCTAGCATTTCATGTAATTCTGCCGCAAATTCTAAATTCGCTTCATAATCCTCGTGTTCTCCCCCAACAACAAACATAAGCTTAGCAGCTGGTTTGTCATTGATTGTTGTTGTGGTGATTCGGTGAGGCTGAGCATCACGGTGGATGTCTATGAAATACTCTGTTGGTTCTTCTTCGTGGTAATCCGCCACGACTTCACGCGCCACATCGTATGATTCATGGTATTCAAGCCCTTTTTGCTGTAATATTTTATAAAAGTCTGTTTTCTCTACATAGGAGTCTATCCCTCGTTGTTGTAACCTTTCTTTTAACGATACACTCAAATCCACAACATTATCGACGTGATTGAATGCTTCATTGCTCGTGGCATCTTCGTCTAAATATGGTAAAAACGCTTCACGGTTATGAGTGTTATAAATATAAACAGTTTCATCTTCATAAACATCTGTACTTCTTTGTTCAGATTCATCAATCTCTTCTTCTTGTTCAAATATATAATCAGGTGGTGCTGATTCAACAGATGTCGTGAATTGGTTTGTCCCACTCCCAGCTATCGCAATACGTCCTTGATTTCCAGGGAAATTAGGCAACTCATGTCCAAACAATAAGCGTAAGTCTTGATAGGGTGAATTCGTAACCAAGGGGATCATTATTTTTGAGAATGAAAGTGTTTGATTGTGATCAGATTGTAAGTCCGCTAATACTGGTTGATCAAAGGACATCAACGTCGTTAATGTGGATCCGTCAATTTCTTGAATCCATTCGTGCATTAAATTGGTTGATGATTCTGGTGACCCTTTTGAAAACAATGGAATCACTAGCCATAAACTTATAAATAGTACAACAAAGATTAACATTGGATTATGTTTAATGGCTTTAACGATAGATCTTAGAATATACAATGGTCTGTTCATACCTTTTCAACCTTTCTATTAACACTCTATTAAACCGTATGTGTTAAGTTGAAAAGGTAGAACCTCTAACCGAGAAAATCTTTCGTATTATTTTGTTCTATTCGTTGATGAAGACCTTGATTAATGCCTGATGCGACTAATTTAGCCATATGCACAATAACGTCATCTACCTCCTTGGGTGTGACTATTAAATTGTGTCCAATCGGGCTCAATACTTCTTCTATTAATTGTCTTTTTTCATCTTCGCCCAACTGTCCGACTAAGCCTAAGTATCGTTTTCTCTCTTCTTCTTCAGGTAAATCTTCATTTGTAAGTTCTTTTCGTTCCCCAAAAGTCATCCCACTCGGCGTTAAAGCTTTACTGGCTTTGTCTTGTTCATCAACCTCGCGTCCGAAATGTTTTAATAGATAGTCAATCGTATCACTCGTGATCGTAACAGCATCGACCACTGTCGGAATACCAATTGAAAAAACAGGTACATTTAACGTTGATTCACTTACTTCCTTACGATCATTACCAACTCCTGAACCTGGGTGAACGCCTGTATCAGACAATTGTATTGTCGTATTCACTCGATCGATTGACCTTGCTGCTAAAGCATCAATCGCGATAATAAAATCAGGTTTCACTTTTTCGACCACACCAAAAATAAGGTCCGTTGTTTCCACCCCAGTAAGTCCCATTACACTTGGCGTAAAAGCAGTCAAAGGTCGAAAGCCTTTTTCTACACGTTCTGGTTGTAATTTGAATAAATGGTTGGTCACATAGACTTTCTTCGTTACTTGAGGCCCTAATGCATCAGGTGTTACATAATCATTCCCTAAACCGACAATAAGCCCCAACGCATCTGGGTGAATATCATGGAACTCCAGCAATCTTTCTAATTCGCCGGCTAATAAAGTCCCCAATTGCTTCTCGAATTCATCATCTAGTCGGCGCATCAACTGAGATTCAATGGTTGTATAATGGCCTGGTGCTTTACCTACGCGCTCAGCACCTTTTGAGTCAATTTTTACTCGGGTTAATTTAATATTATCTTCTTCAAACGTCTTAATCGTAATGCCGTCTAATTCTTCTTTCCGGTGCGGATTTTGTTCAACAAACATATCTCGCGCTTCTAAAGCTAGATCCGTTCGGCGATTAGCATTAATCTTAGTCATACAATACCTCCATCAATTAATAAACTACCCATTATCATCTCCAAATAACGTAAATTTTAAACGATAGAGTATGCTTCTTAACTATTATCTATTGAAAACTAATGTTTGCTTTGATAAAATGACTTTTGTCCAAGATACGAATGAATTGGTACGGATATACTCATCAGGAGGTGAAGGAAATGGCTAATAACCCACAAGGTGAAAAACGAATTCGCATTAATGCTGATAAGCGCGAGCGTAATCAAGAACCTCGTTCTGATATGCGTTCAGCTGCAAAGCGTGTTGAAAAAGCAGTTCGTAATAAAGATGTTGATGAAGCAAAACGTTTGCTTACGACTGCTACAAGCAAAATTGATAAAGCTGTTCAGCGCGGTATTATTCATAAAAACAATGGTGACCGTAAGAAGAGCAGATTAACACAAAAAGTAAACAAACTTATTAATTAATTTTATTAATTAATGTAAAAAACGTTCGCTAATAATAGCGAACGTTTTTTTATCTCGTCTGTGATAAGTGACGCATGATCGATTGTAAATACATTTCAATTGATAACCACTTGTCCATTTGACCAGTCTTTAATTTTTCATCAGTTTCCGCGCCAATACTCAGAGCTGACTTGAGTGTTGTTTCACTAAAAGCTCTCTCTCGTTTTAAAGCCATCTTTACTGCGTAAGGGTGTACACGCATCTGCTTAGCTATTTGTTGTTGTTGATAACCCCTGCGTTTTAATAGTTTGCATTGTAAGATCAATCTGATTTGAGATGTAATAAGAGCTAACAGAGCGATTGGTTCCTCATTTTGTTTTCGAAGAGCCTTCAAAATATTTAAAGCCTCCCCTAATCGATTGTCTACTAAGGCATCAATCAAAGCAAACGTACTCGTTTCAGCGTAAGTGCTCACTAATGGTTCGGCCTCATTATAATTGACATCGCTTGTACCAAAGTAAAGAGACAGTTTATGTAATTCTGATTGCAAAGCTTCTAAATGATCGCCTACTCGTTCCACTAATAAGTCAATGACTGGCTCAGACAAACTTAACTCAAATGAATCTGCCATCTGTTTAATCACATCATTCATTTGACGTAAATCGGGTGGTGAACAATCAATCAGTTCACCATATTCTTTTAAAGTTTTTACAATTTTACGGCGTTGGTCCAGTTTCTCGTATGGGGCTATAATGATGAGTGTTGTAAACTCTGTAGGTTGTTTAACATATTCAGTTAACACATCAAGGTCATGTTCTATTTCACTTTTAGCTTGACCTGTTAAGAAGCTTGCTCGATTTAGACTGACTATTTTATGTTCACTGAAGAAAGGAAATGTTTCAGCATCATGAATCGCTTCCTGAACCGAAACTGTTTCCATATCATAATTCTGTTGGTCAACTTCAGGATCTTTTTCGCGAATCTGGTTGATAATTTTTTCTGTCGATTGCTGTATAAAAAAAGGCTCATCGCCATAGAGTAAATAAATAGGGGCTACTGTGGTTTTCTTCTGTTCAACAAATTGTTGTGCATGCATGACTCGCACTCCTCTCTATAGCTATCCTATACTGAACATCGCTTTTTCACAAGAGTAAATCATGTAAAGAGAGGAGACCTATAAAAGTCTCCTCCCAGCATCTATATAAACACTAAAAACAAATACCCGGGGTTCTTTGTTTTTAGTGTTATTTGTTGTTATAATTAGTGTGTGTAATTATAATCGAATTATCGTTGTTAGTTCTTAACAATCAAGGATTAACGACAGTCACAAATTTTTGACATTCAACAAAACGTATAGATTTTTTTGAATGAATCGCTTATACTATTATTGGACTAGGAGGGATGGTCATGAACGATTTCGAACACGATGTGCAATCCAAAAATAATGACGTGGTTGATTCCATTAAAGGATTTGGCTTTTCGTTCATTTTCTTCTTTGTGATCTTTGCGATCGGTACCATTTTCACAATTTTTGCTAACTAAATGGTTATTTTACTTAATTAAAAGGGGCTATTAGAGCCTCTTTTTATTTTGGCTTTGTTAAAATCCGTTGTTGATATTGTGATCCGCTATCGCTGGACGCTTTCCACACGAGTCGCCTCCTTCGCTACTCACAATTCAACAACTCTCTGCTACACTATTTAAAAATCGACACTAAGCTTTAACAGAGCCTATATTTTAATTTATGGGATAAATGGATCTGCCGTGTGTTGTCCATTGATGAATTTTATTGTAATGGCGCCATTTTCATCTGTACGATAAACAGCAATACCATGCTTAACTAAACGGTCATATACTTCCGGGCTTGGATGATTATAAGAGTTGTTGTGGCCTACTGAAATAAGAGCTGCAGTCGGTTTTACGTGCTGTAAAAACGATTCAGATGAAGAGGTATCACTCCCATGATGTGCTACTTTTAAGATATCAACTTCCCCTAGTTTTTCTGTATTCACTAGCTCTTCTTCCACCGATTTAGTGATGTCTCCAGTCATGAGTATTGAAAAATCATCATATTCAACTAATACGACAACAGAACGTTCATTTTCATCATCTGATACTTTATCAACATTAGGGGCTAATACAGTAAATGTCACGTCTTTCCACTCGATTATGTCCCCTTTCTCTACTGTTAATGTTGGTACAACTAAAGCGTCTAATTCTGACTGTTCTAGTGGATAGCGAAATAATAATTCAGGGTTAAAATCATGAATGACTTGCGATGCAGACCCAATATGATCATAATCAGCATGACTAATCCATAGTCCATCAAGATGCTTAATCCCCCGCGACCATAAAAACGGCTTAATAATATTCTCATAATTATCATGCGACTGAACTTCAGAGAAAGACACCTCTTCACCTGCATCAAACAAAAATACACCTTTACGATGAGGTAACTCCAACACAACCGCTTCAGCCTGACCGACATCCAACATCGTTAAATAAAGATTTTTATCAAAGTACATACTATATTGTGCAATTAACAAAATACTAATCATCACACAACTGGCTAAGGCTGTTTTTCCAAGTTCTTTTAGTTCCCATAAACGCATCATGACTAACCAAGTAATATAAAACAACACAATTGCAATCATAGGTGGTTCACCAGTCACCCAAGCTGCAAAATGAGGTTGTCCCATAACGGAAAAAATGGACTGAATTATTTCTTGCATACTTAAAAATAAACGCTCTAATAAAAACGAAATGGATTGAGGTAACCAGACACTAATCAGCAATAATAAACTTAACGGAATAATTAATACAGAATAAATAGGGACCATGATTAAGTTAATTAAAATGGATAAGACATTCGTGAAATGAAAATGGGTTAACTGGATTGGTAAAATGGCGAGCTGGCTTACCAAGCTAATAATCAGGGATTGAGTCAACCAATGATTAGATTGAGCTAATAACGACTTAGATAAGACAAGTGAAAACGTTACAACAAATGAAAATTGAAAACCTAGCTGATAAATTAAATAAGGATCAATCCACAATACAATTAAAAATATAAATGAAAGAACATCCGTTGTATCTAATCGTTTTTTAAAAAAGGATAAGAGTATAAATAGCGCAGCCATTAATCCAGCTCGAATAACTGGAGGATTCGCTCCTGCAATAACAATATAAAATGGGATAAAGACTAGTAATATGAGGTTAATACGTTCTTTGGATAATTTTAATCCATACAATAATACATAATAAATCAACCCTAAAGTCAAACCGACGTGAAGGCCTGAAATAGCTAATAAATGAGTAATGTTCCAAAATTGATAAGCGCCTAAAACTTCTTCATCTAATCCTTGTCTGTCACCAAATATTAAGGCATTTAACCAAGCGATTGTATCAGTTTGAAAGGTTTCATTTATCCCATCCATCAAAGTCGTTCGATATTGATATAAATGGGAAAATATACTATTTCCATCGCATTTAGTAACCGTGGGGTTATAACTAATAGCTACGATTCCTTGATTTTCTAGAAATGAACGATAGTCAAATTGACCTGGATTACTGGCAGGATCGGGTGGGGATAATTCGGCTGATAAATCACAAGTAGCTCCATGAATGACATGACTTAATTTCGCTTCTTCATCAAAGAACAACTGTACACGCTGCCCGTCTTCTAATTCGCCGATATAAGAAAAAGATTGCGCATGTATATTTTGGTCTGATTTGATTGTAACAGTACTCTGATAATTCTTTATTTCCTGGATTGGAGTTAATGATTGAGGAGTGGGCGTTAAGAGGAGAGATAGAGTAAATAAAACGAGAGAAGTTATTAACAAACCTCGGTTCTTAGAAAATTGTTCTAAAAACAAATAAATTAAGATGCTGATTACAAGAATACCGAGATTTGTTGGTAAATAACCTGCTACATAAAAAAGTGCAACAATATAAAGTTTTCCACGCATGGACTTATTCAGAATACGTAAACAATTGATTCGCTTTCATTCGTAAATCTTTTAACTCCTCTTCACTCGCACCTCGTTCTTCCAACTTTTCAATAAGTGATGTCATAAAATATAATTTATCTTTTGTGTTGGTATCGATATGTAAATAATCTAATTCAACCTTTTCAAACTCGACACCCGCTTCTTGCAACAATTCAATCGCATAAGGGTGATTTTTGTAATCATGAGCGTAATATATTTTTTGGATACCACTCTGAATAATGGTTTTACAGCAATTTAAACATGGAAAATGTGTGACATATATTTCTGCTCCTTCTGTTGCTACACCAAACTTAGCACATTGAAGAATCGCATTAACTTCTGCGTGAATCGTTCTTACACAATGTCCATCGATGAGTTTACACCCTTCATCGATACAATGGACACTACCTGAAGGGCTGCCGTTATACCCTCCTGCAATAACCCGTTTATCACGAACAATCGTAGCACCAACAGCTAAGCGTTCACACGTACTACGTAACGAAAGCAAATGGCTTTGTGACATATAATATTGATCCCAAGAAATACGTTCCATCATTTTTGCCTCCTTATGACTGCAAATACCTTATCTTCATTGTATAGAACCGTTCTAACTCCGTAAAGAGCATGATTATGGAACAATGAGGTCTTCTTCGATCTGTTCTAATGTCTTCTCCCCTATTCCGCTTATATTTAATAATTCATCTACAGATTTAAATGCCCCGTTTTCTTCTCTGTAATCTATAATAGTTTGTGCTTTCTTTTCACCTATTCCTGATAACAATGTTAATTCTTCCGCTGAAGCTTGATTTATTCTGATTTTCCCATCTTGTTGTCGGCTATCTATAGATAAATCAGTAGAATTTTGACTATCACTTACTTCAGGTATCATAATAATCATTTCATCATACACCAGTTCGGCAAGATTAATTTGGTGTTCATCTGCTTCAGATGTTAGTCCTCCAGCATATTCGATGGCATCGACCACTCTATCTCCTTCCGACATCTCATAAACACCTGGATCATGCACTGATCCTTTAATATCGACTACCAGAAGGGGTTTGCTTACTTCGCTAACTTTTTCTGCGCTTTCAACTTCAGGTGAACTTTCTTCGACTATGACAGGTTGTCCATCATTTTCTGAAGAACTTGTTTGAAAAATGCTAATACCAATAATGATTAAAATCATGACAGTTACAACAATCCATTTTTTTGGAACTAACATGTTTTGAACCTTCTTTCATATACATAGAGTTAAGTTGGTTTAGAGGAGGATGATTATGAATTGGGGAATAATCGGAACAGGTAATATGGGAACAGTATTGTTAAACGCTTTAGTCGATAGTCGTGCAGTCGACCAAAGAAACATTTATATTCACAACCGAACACTACTCAAAGCTTATCGTCTAAAAGAAACTTACCCTGATGTTCATATTTTACAAACTGTTGATGCCATGGCTGCTTCATGTGATATTATATTTATTTGCACCAAACCAAAAGACATTATTTCAGTTGCTAATCGACTCGATCAAAAATTATCAGAGGACCAACTAGTTGTTTCCATCACAAGTTCTATTTCTTTAGACCACCTGAATCATATTCTAAGCTGTCAAACGGCAAGATTAATACCAAGCATCACCAATAGCGCGCTTCGCGGAAAGACATTGTTAACATTTAATGATTCCATCAGTGACGAAATGAAATATATCCTATGGCAAACAAGTAAATTGTTCTCAACACCAGTGGAAATTAGTGAATCACAAGTGAGAATTGCATCAGATTTAGTATCGTGTGGACCTGCATTTGTCAGTTATCTTCTTGAAGAATTAATAGAAGCTGCTACAAGTGAAGCAGATATTGGTAAGGAATTAGCCACGGAATTAGTGGAGTCCATGATGATTGGATATGGAGAGTTACTCAAACAAGACCATTTTGATTTAACATCTTTGAAAGAAAAAGTGATGGTTAAAGGTGGGATCACCGGAGTTGGCATGAAAGGCTTAGAGCAGAGCGTACCTGCAGGCTTTAATGAAGTCTTTATTAAAACACACACTAAATTTAATCGAGAAAAAGTCCATGTCGATGAATGGATTAATCAAATAATTTAAAGTGATTACTATTATTTTACTTCATTTAACAAAAAAAGCAACCGATAAGTTTCCCTCATCGGTTGCTTTTAACATGAAGTTTTTTGACAAACATAAAAGATCCGATCAGCATCTTCAATGTTTGTCTCTCCCCAATCGCCTGTGATTGTTTTTATTGATAAACCTTTAGATTCAAGTAATTGTCTAACCTCATTCACTGGGAATACACGTTGCGTATGCGTTTCATCAAATCGGCGGTATAAACCGTCTGATTCTTCAACAAAAAAAGTTAAGTCATGAATGATTTCTCCTGGTTGCTCTCCTGCCTCACAAAGCCAAACATAACTTAAATCTTCACGTATTTCAGTAAACATTTCAGCATTAATCAGCCCTTCAATATAAGACAAACTGTGACTATCAAAAATAAACAAGCCATCAGGATTAAGATGTTGATAGACAGTATCAAACATTTCCTCTAAGCTAGTATGATCTGTTAAATAATTAACGACATCACAATAACTCGTAATGATATCATAAGACTGTTCTAACCGCAGTTCACGAATATCGCTTTCAATCCAAGACACTTTTTGATCAGTGTGTTGCGTCTTTTCTTTAGCAACGTCAATCATTGTCTTAGATTGATCAACGCCTACCATTTCATCAAATAAATGAGCTAATGAAAGGGTTAATGTCCCTGTACCACAACCAAGGTCTAATAACTTCATTGAAGAGTGACTTGACGATTCTCCCAGTAGACTCTGTGTAAATTGAACCCACTGATTATAAGGCACATCATCCATCAATTCATCATAAACATAAGCCATGTTCTCATAAATCATAGCTTATGAAACAGATAACGACACTTCATCGGCGTCGCCCCATAATTTTTCTAAGTTATAATATTGACGCTCTTCAGCATGGAAAACATGAACAACCACATCGTCTAAATCGACTAAAACCCAGCGTGCATCATCTTTACCTTCTATTTTTTTGACTTCAACACCCTGTTCTTCAACAGCATCTTTTATCCCCTTACTAATGGCATCTACTTGGCGTTCATTTGAACCGTGACAGATTAAGAAATAGTCAGCCATAAGGGAAACTTCTCTCATATCTAGTGCGACTAAATTTTCAGCACGTTTATCATCACATGCTTGAGCCGCAATATTTAATAACTCTTTACTTTCCATATTATTTGTAACCTCCATTTTGGTTAATAACTTTCGTTAATCCATTATATGCTTGAAACGTATCAGGATAAACCGGTTGTCCTTGACTCATTAAGAAAAATATCGTTTGCTGTAACGCATAGTGACAAGCTTGATTTAAGTCGATCTTAGCTAATCGCCTTGCTTCATGCACAGCCTCAAAGTTTCTTCCTGGCTCAATATAATCAGCTATAAAAATAATTTTTTCGATCAGACTCATATGCATATGTCCTGTTGTGTGTGATTTAATAGCGTTTAAGACCTCTTGATCCTTGATTTGAAACCAATAGCGAGCCATTTCAGCACCAACTGGACCATGCCATAACTCATGATGATATTGAAGTAAATCTTTCGGTAAATTGGTTGACGTGACAATCCAATGTTTTAGCAAAGAAACGTCCATATGCTTAGCATAATCATGTAAAGCAGCTGCCAGTCCAACTTGATAACGGTCAGCGCCATAATAATCCGCTAAGTCTAAAGCTGTCTCAGTTACGCGTTCTACATGTTCATATCGCTTAACTGATAATGTCTTTTGTGTCTCTGCTAAGGCTTGTTCAATATTCATAAAGTCGATACTCCTTTATATAATCAAACACAGACTGAGGGAGTCCATCAGGTTTATTATGCGCGTGTAGTTGGTTTCTAATATCGCTTGACGATACATTGACTTCTTCCATTTCAATACGTAATACTGATGAGTCATCAAAGTTAGAACCATGTCTTGAAACACCGATAAACTGAATCAATGTCTTTAATTCATCAATTCCGTACCAATTGGGTAAGTAATCAACCATGTCACCGCCAATAATGAAATAGAATTGTGTATTAGGATATCGTTCTTTCAATTCTTTAACAGTCTCTAATGTATAGGAACGACCTTTTCGTTCACTCTCAATTTCAGTCACAAAAAAATTAGTTTCGTCTTCAATTAATGCGTGAAGCATATTAACCCGATGTTCAAATGTGACATTAGCAGGCTCTTTATGAGGGGGTTGATACGTCGGCATTAACCATATTTCATCAAGCATTAGTTGCTCTAACACTGTCTTACATATTTCCAAATGACCTTGATGAGGTGGATCAAATGTTCCACCAAAAATTCCTATACGACGCATCCTCGTCACACCTTTATGGGAGATCAATTTGCTTATATTCATTTGATTCACGGTATAAAATAATGACATTTCCGATGATTTGAACGATATAAGAATCTGTACCATTAGCTATTTGTTCAGCTAAATCCTCTTTACTTTCGAAATTATTTTGTAAAACAGAAACTTTAATGACTTCTCGTTTTTCCAAAGTTTCATCAATTTGTTCAATCATATTTTCGTTTAAACCATTTTTACCAATTTGAAAAACAGGCGTTAAATGGTGAGCGTGTTTACGCAAAAATCGTTTTTGTTTTCCAGTTAACACAGTGATGTCCTCCTCAAGTTATTCTTTCATTGTCCATATTTCAAATGCTTTGACCGCTTGGTAGTATAACATGGATTCTCCAAAAAGTAAGGGACAACCTTCCTCATGGGCTTCTATTAACAATTTAGTCCACGTCGGCTGATAAACAATATCACTTACGATCGGATTAGACTTCAGCCCTTTTACCGAAATGATAGATTGAAGATCATTCGGTGCCATACCGACAGTCGTTGTATTTATAGCTAAATCAACTTGAGTTAAAGCAAGTGTCACCTCTGACCATTGGATCGTTTCTACTTCAGGAAATATAGATGCTAATTCTAAAGCTTTCGATTGCGTTCGATTAGCGATAAAGATACGTCCTAACTGGTGATTCACTAATTGGTGAGTAATCCCTTTAGCTGCTCCACCAGCACCGAGCACTAAAACAGTTTTCTCCTGTCTATTATTAAACCAATCTGGATAGTTTTGTTTAAGAGACTCTATATAGCCTAATCCATCTGTATTGTAGCCAATCAATTGTCCATCCACTATTTTAACGGTGTTTACGGATTGCATGACTTCTGCGGACGTTTCTAAAGCATCTAAATACGGAATAATCGTTTCTTTATACGGGACTGTTACGTTAAAGCCTATATAGTTTTGGGTTTTAAAATGCTCAAGCGTTTCTGCGATCATAAATTCATCTATTGAGAATAGATGATATTCTCCCTCTAAACCATTCTCCGCTAGCAATTTGTGATGGATTTCAGGTGACTTCGAATGCTCAACAGATCTCCCAATTAAACCAAGCTTGTACATAAACGTAACACCCTTTATTTAACTTCTTTTAAAGTCCGTTGTTGATATTGTGATCCGCTTTCGGTGGACACTTTCCGCGGGCACGGCTCGAGCCTCCTCGGAAGAAAGGCACTTCCTGCGGGGGTCTCGAGACACGTGCTATTCCCGCTGGAGTCGCCACCTTCGCTCCTCACAATTCAACAACTCAGTGCATTACCATGCAAAATAAACACTAAATTTTAAATATCCAATTATTTATATAATCGCATCGCGTACAATGATTCTTACACCCTTAGGGGCGTAGGCAGTTACAGATGTTTGCCCCTTCGGCACTGTAACCCAACCAAGTCCAGAAAACACAATATCTTGTTTGTGATTTCCATTTAACTGCAACGTCTGTGGTTCTAAAGGAGGCATCTCATCTAACGTCTCATCTGATGGAGGTGATAATAGCTCCCCAGCATGTTGATCATATAATAAGTCAGCTTTATCTGTCTTCGTACGATGGATATGAATATCATTAGAGACATAACAAACAAAGCCTTTACGTCCATCTACTTTATCAATATCCAAACGTGCTAAAGCACCAAAAAACAATGTTTGATCTGACTCTAATTGAAAGACTTTCGGTTTAACCTCTTTATCAGGTGTAATAACTTTTAAATCTTTTTTCGATAAATAATGAGCCATCTGATGACGATTGATGATTCCTGGTGTATCAATAAGTGAAGACTGATCATCTAATGGTATATCAATAAACCCAAGCGTAGTTCCAGGGAAATAAGACGTGGTAATAACTTGTTCTTGTTCAATCGAACGGTTAATTAAATAGTTAATAAAAGTCGATTTACCTACATTCGTACAGCCCACAACGAAGATATCTCTACCATGTCTTAATCGTTCTAGTTCAAAGGCGCATTCTTCCATATTCGTACCTGTCTTAGAACTGACTAGGTAAACATCTTTTACTTTTAACCCGAATTCTTTTGCTACGCGTTTCATCCAATGTTTTACTTTATTTAAATTAATCGAGCTAGGTAATAAATCCACTTTATTCCCTACTAATATAATCTCGTTTTGGCCGACAAAACGATTTAGACCATTGACAAAGCTGCCATGTACATCAAACAAATCAACAATATTAACAACTAATCCGTCGTGGTCCCCTATTTCATGTAATAAGTTAAGGAAATCATCGTCCGTCAAGTCAACATCTTGTACTTCATTATAATGTTTCAAGCGAAAGCATCGTTTACAAATAACATCTTCTCGTTCTAAAGCTGAAACTGGCGCATAACCTACTTTATTTTCATCTTCCGTTTGGATCTTAGCACCACAGCCTTGGCAGTATATTGTTTCCATATTAATCCTCCCAGTGTAAATAACCTTTTCGTCTAAAGTAATTTAATAAACGACGTTCGACAATACGATTAAATCGCGTAAAAAACCCGTCAGTTTTTACAATCGGCACGACCAAAATCGTATAAAATTTAGAGCGATTACCACCAAACACATCCGTTAATACTTGATCGCCCACTACAGCGACGTCATTACGATTTAACCCCATATCTATTCTGGCTTTATTAAATGCTTTTTGCATTGGTTTTCTTGCTTTTGATATAAATGACACATTAAGTGGGATGCTAAAAGTAGATACACGTTCTTCATTATTATTTGAAATAATAACCACTTGAATATCATGACTTTGTAAGCTTTGAATCCAATCAATAACCTCTTGGGTCGCATCAGGTTCATCCCAAGCAACTAATGTATTATCTAAATCAGTAATAACACCTTTTATATTGTGTTGTTTTAACATTTCTGGTGTAACATTGTGGATCGATTCCACATAATCATTTGGTAGAAACCTCTTTAACAATACAGTCACCTCATAACATTTTCTCACTAATTTACATCATATACAATCAAGCGACATCTTTCAAAGATATTCTTGTTATAATTCTTCACTGATTCTATAACGTTTTGGGATCCTAGTTTAGAAATCATCTTTGTTATATGAACACTTTCGTTCGACAATTCCTATCATTTTTCACGATTGTGGATAAAATAATTCACAAGATGCACCTTGATTTGACAATATTCTAAAGGTGTTGAAGCGAATATACTAACAGGTTACCAACAAGTTATACACATTTTATTCAAGTTGTCCAAATGACAAAGCAATGATAGGATTACTCATACAATAGTAATTCCCAGGGGGTGACAGCCATTAACGGCTGAAAACTTATGGAATATTTATCTAACCAATTATTAATCGAATCCTATCAGAAGGCCAAAGCACTTCAACTCAATCAAGATTTTATTCAATTGTTTGAGAGAGAACTTAAAAAACGCAAATTATTTACGGCGTTAAAAGAATCGTCATAATTTGAGTTTCTACCTATATTTAAGACTAGACATTTTACCGAGTGTCTAGTTTTTTTATTGACCTGTAACATATAGTTTTTCTTTTCAAAAAGCTTATAATATCGTTATAATGGTTACTGTATTTATTGTTGGGTTAGTTTGATTGAAAGGATGAACAGAACATGATTTTTGCTATATTTGCTCCGCTATTATTAGCATTTATAATACCCTTATTGAGTAAATGGAAACATAAAGTACATACAGGTTGGCTAATCTTGCCTATTCCATTTGCTGTCTTTCTTTATTTCTTACAATATGTCGGAGCTGACTTTCAACCACAAATGGTCTCGGTTGATTGGATTCCTTCTCTCGATATTGCATTAAGCTTTCATCTTGACGGACTTAGTTTGCTTTTTGCTTTATTAATTAGTGGAATTGGAACGTTAGTTGTTTTGTATTCCATTTACTATTTGGATCACAAAGAACAACTTGGTCATTTTTATACATACCTTTATATCTTCATGACAGCTATGTTAGGGGTTGTTCTTTCTGACAACGTATTTGGATTGTATGCCTTTTGGGAATTCACATCCATTTCATCCTTTTTACTAATTGGTTATTGGCACCATCGTGAACGATCACGTTATGGTGCATTAAAATCTATGTTAATCACCGTGTTTGGTGGTTTCAGCTTACTAGCTGGTATCATCTTATTATCCATTGTAACGGGTACGACAAGTATTCAAGGCATGGTTGAACAATCTGATGTCATTGTAAATAGCGAATACTTCCCATTTATTTTAATCTTTTTATTACTCGGTGCATTCACAAAATCTGCTCAATTTCCATTTCATATTTGGTTACCAGATGCCATGGAAGCACCTACACCAGTCAGTGCCTACTTACACTCAGCTACCATGGTAAAAGCCGGTATTTACCTAATGGCTCGGTTTTCACCCATACTAGCTGGTGAGCCTTATGTGTTTATTGCATTAAGTCTATTCGGGCTTGTGACATTAACTTGGGGCTCTTATATGGCTGTGCGTCAGACGGACCTAAAAGGGATCCTGGCATTTTCGACGATCAGTCAACTTGGTATGATTATGGCTATGCTCGGTTTCGGTACTAAAGTTGCGCTTTTTGCAGCTGTTTTCCACATCTTAAACCACGCTACTTTTAAAGGTAGTCTCTTTATGATCGCTGGTATTGTCGATCATGAAACAGGTAGCCGTGATATACGTAAGCTAGGTGGTTTATTTACATTTATGCCTATATCAGCCACACTGGCGATCTTCGGGACGTTTTCTATGGCGGGTGTCCCACTTCCGTTTTTAAACGGATTCTATAGTAAAGAAATGTTTTTCCAAGCATCTTTAGATAACACAGCATCTGGAGCGTTCGCTGAAACATTAGTGACTATCATACCAGTATTAGCTGTAGTCGGTAGTATTTTTACATTTATATATTCGATGTACTTATTCTTTAACACCTTTACTGGAAAGTCACAAGTTGATGAATTACCAAAACATCCGCATGAAGCACCTAAAATGATGCTAGTTCCACCATTTATATTAGTTTTAGGCGTGCTTATCATTGGTTTATTCCCAACGATCTTCAATGAGTCTCTGATCACGCATGCCGCTGATGCGGTTTATGGCGGAGAGGCTAATAAAGAAATATACTTCTGGCACGGTTTAATACCAGCATTTTATATGTCCATTGCCGTTGTCGTCATTGGTGCCATTATGTATCTCACGAAATCTAAATGGTCAGGTGTTTACCAAATATTACCTGGTCGCTTGAGTATGAATCGTGTATACGATTGGATAGTTGAAAAATCTGAAACAGCTTCACAGCGGATTACGAACACATATATGACTGGGTCTCTACGTCAATATATGGTTTTATTATTAACAGCGATTACCGTGATTGTGTCAGGTGTTTTAGTCAAAACGAGTGGAATCAATTTCGACATGGCTGAAACAGCTAGTATCACAACAACAGAAGTCATTGTCACCTTGTTAATTGCTGTAGCTGCAATTGCTACTATTTTTGCACGTAATCGGATAGCAATCATACTTATTGTAGGAGTTGTTGGGTATGGTTTAGCTATTTTATTCGTCCTATATCGTGCTCCAGATTTAGCATTAACTCAATTGATTGTTGAAACCGTAACTGTAACATTATTTATGCTTTGCTTTTACCATTTACCAAACCTTAAAAAAGACACATCGTCTTGGTTTACGAAGTCAACCAACGTTATCATTTCGGTTGCGTTCGGTTTATTAATGATGGTGATTGGTATTAGTGCATACAATAGTCGCTCGTTCGATACAATTGCCCAATATTTCATTGATAACACGTATAAACTTGGTGGCGGAGATAATATGGTTAACGTCATTCTAGTTGACTTTCGTGGAATTGATACTTTATTTGAAGTTGCCGTACTATTCGGAGCTGCATTGGCGATTATTGGTATGATCAAACTTCGCCGAAATAAGGGGGCGAATTAAGATGGAAATTATCTTAACTGTGCTGGCATCTATATTGTTCAGCACAGGAATCTATAACTTATTACAAAAACAGCTTTTACGTATCATTGTTGGAACAGTACTAATATCACATGGAGCCCATTTGTTTTTATTAACAATGTCTCAAGTTAAACGAGGCGCACCTCCACTACTAGTAGATGATGTTTCGAGCTACACTGATCCATTGCCTCAAGCATTAATACTAACAGCGATCGTTATTAGTTTTGGTGTGACAAGTTTCCTACTTGTCTTAGCTTACCGAACATACACCTTAAATAAGACTGACAATATGGAAGAAATGAGAGGTAGTGATTATGATTAATTTAATCTTTTTACCCATTGTCCTACCGTTATTAGCGAGTGTCATTGCGGCACTACTAACTAAAAAAATAAAAATAACACGGCTGTTCTCACAAATAACTTCAGTTGTGTTTTTAATATTTGTTGGAGGCTTAGCCTTCTACATATTTCAAAATGGATCAATCGTTGGCCAAGCTGGTGGGTGGGCAGCGCCTTATGGAATATCCATAGTCGGGGACCCGTTAGCCATCTTGTTGGTTTTAACGACAAACATTATTGGAACAGCTGCCATCTTCTACGCACCTAGGATTTTAGAAGAGAAACAAGAGCGATTTTACTTTTACGCTTTATATTTCTTGCTGATCGCCGGTGTTTCTGGTGCGTTCATGACTGGAGACTTATTTAACTTATTTGTCTTTTTCGAAGTTCTATTGATGGCTTCCTATGGATTAATCGTACTTGGAAATGGCAAAGCCCAGCTAAGAGAATCATTTAAATATGTGTTATTTAATCTATTCTCATCCATGTTATTTATTGTTTCAGTTGCGTACATTTATGCTATTACTGGAACGGTTAACTTAGCACATTTAGCAGAACGAGTCGAAACGGTTGAACAACAAGGGGTTTTAACAGCTGTAGGAATGATTTTATTCTTTGTTTTTGCTGTTAAAGCAGCTGTTTTCCCACTTTATTATTGGTTACCTAATTCATATGTGGTGCCAAATCCAGTCGTTTCAGCACTCTTTGGTGCTTTATTAACTAAAGTAGGGATTTACTCCATTATTCGCGTTTACACGCTTATCTTCGTTCATGAGACGGCTATTACACATAGTATTTTTATTTGGTTAGCCATGTTCACGATGTTATTTGGTGTGATTGGGGCTCTATCAACTCATAATGTTAAGTTAATTGTTACTTATAACATTATACCCGCCGTTGGATTTATGTTAATGGGAATCGGCTTATATACACCTGAAGCAATCGCTGGTTCTGTGTATTATTTAATGCACGATATGGTTATAAAAGGAGCTTTATTCTTTTTAATTGGAGCACTTGTTATTGCTGCAGGCACAAAAGATTTGCGGCAAATGAGTGGTGTCATCCAAAAGTATCCGTTGCTCGGTTGGGTCTTCTTTATTGCTTCTCTCATTTTAGCAGGAGTACCGCCTTTTAGTGGTTTCATCGGTAAGATCCTATTACTGGAAGGTGGTTTACGACAAGAGGAATTCCTTCTTGTAATCGTTGCCCTATTATCGAGCTTACTCATCTTGCTATCGATGATGCGCATTTTTGTTTATGGCTTTTGGGGGGAGCTTATGGATGGATTATCTAACGAACGAAAACGTATTCGACAACTAACCATTCCGGGAGTAGTTCTAGTCGGACTCGCAATCTTCTTAGGAATAGGTGCTGAATTTGTTTATCCTCAAATTGAGTCTATTTCGAATATGTTATATGAACGTACTGATTATATCAGTTCTGTTTTAAAGGAGTAGTGACGTATGGCGATACAAATTATTTTAAACTTGTTAATCGCATTTATGTGGATGTTTCTAAGTGAAAGTTACACAGCCTCGAGATTCATTGTCGGTTTCATTATAGGGATTGGTTTGTTATTTTTACTCAGACGTTTTCTTCCTGATATCTTCTACATTGTGCGGTTATATCGGATTTTCAAATTGTTTGTGTTTATCTTCATAAAAGAACTGATTATGTCGAGTGTTAATATTGTTGTTTTAGCTTATAAGCCAAAATTAAATGTCGAACCAGGTATTTTTAAATTACCAGTCGAACTTAAAAGTAGCTGGGAAATAACTTTGTTAACATCTTTGATTTCACTAACACCAGGAACATTGAGTGTCGCTGTGGCAGAAGATCAAAATAGCATTTATGTCCATGCGATGGATTTACCTGATATTGAAGAATCAATCAATGATATTAAGTCAACATTTGAAAAAGCGATTATGGAGGTGACACGTTAATGTTAAAAGAATTTGGTAATCAATTTCTAGATATAGCATTATGGATTAGTTTCGTTGGTGTCACATTATCCATTGTCTTACTTGTTTATCGAACCATTAAAGGTCCGACAAACCCTGACCGTGCTGTAGCTTTAGATGCTATTGGTGTCAATATGATGGCCTTAATCGGATTACAAGCTATTAATTTAGCTACAGACAAATTAAATGACGTTATTTTATTAAGTGGTATTCTATTGTTCATTGGTACCATAGCCATCGCAAAATTTCTCGAAAAGGGTGTTATCATTGATCGAGATCATCGTTAGTTTACTTATATTGATCGGGACGTTTTTTACCTTTTCTGGTTCACTAGGCATCGTGAGATTCCCAGATGTATTCAATCGTTTGCATGCTGCAACAAAAGCTGCGACCCTTGGTGTTGCTGGCGTATTATTAGGAGCCTTTATTTTCTTAGTATTTGATATTGGTATTATAAGTGGCAAACTAATTTTAGGTATCTTCTTCGTCTTAATAACAGCACCTATTAGTGCCCACATGATTTCGCGTGCAGCTTATAACTCAGGTGTGGAACTTACAGAAGAGACACGTCATGATCATTTAGAAAAGGATCAATCATCATAATCAGCAATCGTCCTATGATTTAATAGGGCGATTTTTTATGTACAGGCACATTCGCTTTATATGGGCATATATTACATGTATAGACTCATAACCCTTACTTAGGGAGTTGATACATGTGTTAAGCCTCATGAAGCTTCTATTCACCTTTTTACACAACCCTTATTTGTTTTTTGCTTACGTTAAAGGAAATGCCTTTCCCCAACCCTTATCGTCTAAAGAAGAACATTACTATTTAGAACGATGGCAAGAAGGAGATGAAGAAGCGAGGAACAAATTAATTGAACATAACTTACGACTCGTTGCTCATATTGCTAAAAAATATGAACAAAACAAAGAGGAACAAGAAGACCTTATCTCAATTGGAACAGTTGGTCTTATTAAAGGAGTTGAGAGTTATTCCCTTAATAAGGGGACTAAATTAGCTACCTATGTGGCAAGATGTATCGACAATGAAATCTTAATGTTTTTAAGATCAGCTAAAAAAACACATAAGGATGTGTCATTACAGGATCCCATTGGCCATGACAAAGAAGGCAATGAAATCAGCTTGATCGATGTATTAAAAGCTGATCACCCTGACTTAACAGAAACAATACAAACAGCTATAGATATTGAACAAATTTTTAATTACTTACATTTATTAGATGACCGTGAACGTGAAGTCATTGTAAAAAGATATGGATTAAATAAACAGAAGGAATACACACAACGAGAAATCGCTGACTTATTACAAATCTCACGTAGTTATGTATCACGAATTGAAAAGAGAGCACTTATGAAAATGTTTCATGCGTTTTACCGTGACCACAAAAAGAGTAAAAGTTCATCCTGACTCAATCAAAAAACAGCTACCTAATCAACATAGGTAGCTGTCATAATTATCTCTGATTCATTTTTAGGATTTCAGCTATAAGTAAGGCGCTATGTTTAGCTGCCTTATCCAAGTATGCTTCAAATGAAATATCTGAAGATTGGCCTGCAATATCTGATAATGACCGAATAATTAAATAAGGTGTTTGATATTGATGACAGACTTGTGCAATTGAAACAGCTTCCATTTCTAGCGCTTTCACATCCGAAAAACGCTCAGCCACTTGTAACACGCGTTCGTAATCAGACATAAACGAATCACCTGTTCCAATTAATCCTTCTACAACTGTAATGTCTTCAGGAAGAATACTTTTCGCACTTTGGGCTTGTTTAACTAACTGTTCATCTGAGTAAAATCTTGCAGGCATTTGTGGAATTTGACCATACGTATAACCGAATGCTGTTGCATCAGCATCATGATGCAAAGTTTCTATCCCTATAACTAGATCTCCAACTCGCAAAGCCTGGTCAACACCACCACTTGAGCCTGTATTAATCACATAATCAGGATGAAATCTTTCATGTAAAATTGTCGTTGAAATAGCTGCATTCACCTTCCCAATGCCTGATCTTAAAAGTACTACTTCATGACCGTGTAGATCTCCAATAATAAAATGACAATGAGCAATTGTTTCTTCTCGTTCAACTGTCATTTGCGATTTTAACCATGACACTTCTTCGTCCATTGCACCGATTAAGCCATATCGCATATTTATTCTCCTATTCTTATTCGGTATCCTCATTTGTTTCGTCACTGTTTTCGTTATAATCAGGATGCTCATCGTTAACTTCTAATTCTTCGATCTTTTGAGGTTGCCAACCTTCACCCTCAATCCAATCTAGATAGACACGATACACCTCTTCTTGATTACTATCTGTTACGGTACCAATAACATGATTAGCCATGCCACCGCTTTCTAATCGCCAGAAAATAATATTGTCTTCACTTAGGCCTGTTGCATACTCAATCGCATCTTCCATCTCAGCACGGTCTTGTGTGCCTTCAGAAAACTCTGAGTTATGAGGCTCTTCCTGTTCAGTACCAATTGGTTCCCAATCCCGCTCAATAACACGCGTTACATTTTCTTTATCAGATTCAGTGACGGTTTCATCTGTTGGCTCCTCAGGTGAATCAGATCCCGTCTCTTCTTCATTATTTGATTCTGAGTTTTCTTCTGAAGAATCATCAGAATTCTCATCGCCTTCTTGTCCACCTTGTTCTTCTTCATTATTGGATTCAGACTCATTATTCTCATCTGACTCATTGGTATTATCTGTGTTTTCATTGTTAGATTCATCGCCTTCATTTGTCTCTGTAGATTGATCAGCCGTTTGATCATCTTGCTGTTCTTCTGAATCATCCCCACCAAAAAACCAGAAACCAATTAACACAATAATAAGTAGTATGACCGTCCAAATTAATACATTCATTAGTCTTGTATTTTTTCGTCTTTTTTCAAAACGTTCTGAGCGACTATGATCCATTAACAGTTCCTCCTAACCCATTATCTTAAACAGTCCTACACCGATTCGTGTAGGACCTATATATTACTTCACTTCTTTAATTTTGACTTCGAATTCGCCACCCGGTGTTTGGACCATGACTTGATCGCCAATTTTCTTACCTAGCAAACTCTGTGCCATTGGTGAGTCATTTGAAATGCGCCCTTCAAACGGATTCGCTTCTGCACTACCAACAATTTGATACTCTTCAACGTCGCCATCTGGGATTTCTTCAAATACAACTGTTTTCCCTAATTGTACAATTTCGTTATTATCGTCATCATTTTCAATAATAACTGCGTAGCGAATCATGTTTTCAATTTGTGAGATACGAGCCTCGACAAATGCTTGTTCATCTTTAGCTGAATCATACTCTGAGTTCTCTGATAAGTCACCAAAGTCACGAGCAATTTTTATGCGTTCAACGACTTCTGGTCGTCTTACGGTCTTTAACTCTTCTAATTCTTCTTCTAATTTGCGCTTACCATCTTCTGTCATATAATAGCTTTGTTCTTCAGCCATGCTTGGACACTCCTTCTTAATTCATATATCTGCATTAGCGATAATCATAATGGTTAAATTTGTTTTTTGTCAATAATACTTTTAATTTTTGTTGATAATAAATCGATTGCCACGTGGTTTTCGCCACCTTCTGGAATAATAATATCAGCATAGCGCTTAGCTGGTTCGACGAATTGCAAATGCATTGGTCGAACGACGTTCATGTACTGATCCATCACTGATTCTAGAGTACGGCCACGTTCTTTAATGTCGCGCATCATACGTCGAATGATCCGTATGTCTGCATCTGTATCAACAAACACTTTAATATCCATCATATTACGTAATTGTTCGTCCTCTAAGATCAAAATTCCTTCTAAAATAATCACTTCTTGAGGTTCTACTGTAATCGTTTCATCTGATCGTGTATGCAATTCGTAATTGTATACTGGTTTTTGCACGGTTTCTCGCCTAGAGAGACGATCCAAATGATCAATTAACAAATCATTATCAAAAGCTAATGGATGGTCATAATTTGTATTCAATCGTTCTTCAAATGGTATATGTGATTGATCTTTATAATATGAATCTTGTTCTAACATAAGAATAGATGTATTTTCAAATTGGTCACAAATAGAACGCGTAACAGTCGTTTTTCCCGATCCCGTTCCGCCTGCAACCCCTATGATGATTGGTTTGTCATTCAACACCCGTAAACTCCCTTCTCCTGAAGCTCATTAAATTTATTTTTTAACGGCAATTGCTACTCCATCACCTGTTTCCACAATTGTAGTATCATAATCAGCGTGATTCACAAGCCATTGATTAAAATGATTAATTTTTTCTCCAATTGATTGCCAACGCGAGTCATCATTTACCTCTTTAGCAACATACCCCTTAAACAGAACATTGTCAACCACTAGGATTCCACCTGATTTTAGATGAGAATTTATTTTTTCTACGAAAGCTTGATACTGTCCTTTAGCTGCATCAACAAAGATGAAATCATATTCTTGTTCATACGGAATTTGCTCAAGCCATTCCAATGCATCATCAAAAACGATGGATATTTGTTCGGTTAAACCTGCTTGTTTCACATAGTGAGCCGCATCTTGATATCGTGTTGAATCGCGTTCAATCGTTGTGATATGAACATTAGAACTAGCCTTAGCCATTTGTATGGCTGAATACCCGATAGCTGTTCCAATTTCTAACAATTGTTGAGGCTGGTAAATACGTATTAGTTGTTTCAAAAAAGCGATTCCATCTAGCTCCATAATTGGAACTCGATGTTCTTCTGCATACTTTTCCATCTCTAATAATAATGAGTCATTGTGTTGATTCAACGATTGAATATATTGTTTCGTTTTTCCCATAATGACCTCCGTCAATACTTCAAATATTGTCTGATCTTTATAATTAGACAACTATTGATTTTCTAGACCGACAAAAAGAGAGGAATGCGATGTTTAATCGCACTCCTTTTTCAAACTAATCATTCGATGGACGGTGTTCATCAATATTAGCTTGATGCTCTTCTAATGTTTCTGCATAGTGTATATCTCCATCATCGCCATGTAAGAAATACCTATAATTATGATACTCAGGATCAACTGCGGCTTCTAACGCATTTTCTCGATAATTAGAAATTGGCCCTGGTGGTAAACCACGGTTTTGATACGTGTTATACGGGTGCTCAATTTCTAAGTCTTCGTTAAGTACTCGCTCTTGATGTTCACCTTTTGCATATAAAACGGTTGGATCAGTTTGTAGTGGCATTTCTTCTCTGCCTTCTTCAGGTCTCAAACGGTTATAAAAGACGCCTGATACCATAAATCGAGTATCTGCTTCAGGTGCTTCATTTTCAATAATTGAAGCCATAGTTAACGCTTCATGAATTGTTAAATCACGACTTTCAATTTGATCCATGTAATTAAACACTTGTGTTCTTGTTTCATCTAACATCATTCGTACCACTTGATCAATTGTCGGATCTTCTTCATAGAAGGAATACGTTAAAGCATTCAGATAACCTTCTAATGGGTAACGAACGTCTTCATTTAAAATATCGTCAGATAATAAATCAGGATATTCTTCCATAAGCGTTTGAATGAACTCTTCATCCGTCATTTTATTCATAAATTCTTCAGCATCAATTGACGTTTCTTCACCATAGATTTCGGCTATCTCTTCAAGTGTTGTCCCTTCAGGTATGGTAACAGTAAATTGTGGTTCTACCATAACCCTACCTGTCTTTAATGTTTCAACTATTTCGTTCATGCTAAGACTTTTTGACATTTGATAGTCACCAGCCTGGAAGCCTGTTTCGTTTTTGAACGTGATGTAGTAATCAAAGATGGTTGCATTGCTTATGATATTATTTTCTTCTAATATATTAGCAATGTCTTCAACACTTGAACCGAGTGGCACACTGACCTCGATCAGTTCATCATCGTCAGGGTCAACAGGGCTCAACCCTTCTTCTATATAATTGTAAAGAAAGTAACCGCCAACTAGGAATATAACAATAAGTGCTAAAATCGCAATTACAATGATCCTTCTAGCCATGCTTGCTTCCTTTATTCGTTCAGCTTTAATGTCTTCTGGATTTTTGGAAGATGACAAATAACTTCCCCCTAACTTTCTTTATACCAAATAAAGTATAAAATAAAATGCGTCATTTTTCTATCTTTGTTTTAAATTTGTCGAAAATTTTATCTTAAGTCAAAGCTTTGTTAAAACCGTTGTTCACATTATGATCCGCTCTCGGTGGACGCTTTCCGCGGGCACGGCTCGAGCCTCCTCGGAAGAAATGCGCTTCCTGCGGGGTCTCGAGACACGTGCTATTCCCGCAGGAGTCGCCACCTTCGCGTCTCACAATTCAACAACTTAAAGATAAGTCAATCGAATACTAACATCAAACTTTAACAGAGCTTAAGTCAAAAAACAGACCATGTGAAGTCACATGGTCTAGGTCATCATTATTCGCTTTCTTCATCTGATTCAGTAAAGGTGGCAAGCATCTCTTCGACCATATTCCACTCTTCTTCTGTTTCAATTTGGAATAGGGTTAGATCGTCTGAATCACCTTCAGCTTCTTCATAACGAAAAGCAAATACTTCGACTTCCTCCTCTTCTTCTTGTTCAGCAGGTACAGCAACTAAGTAAGATTTCTCCGTATGATCTACGTCAAATGTGAATAACACATCAAATAAATGTTCTTCACCTGATTCATCAGGTATGATAATACGTTCTTTTTCCTGCATTTTGTCCACTCCTTTTATTAGCGGTTAGCGTCAAGATAACTTTGTAAAATCATGACAGCTGCCATTTTATCAATTACTTGTTTACGTTTCTGTCGGCTCATATCAGCATCCAAAAGCACTCGTTCAGCAGCCATTGTGGTTAACCGCTCATCCCATAGAACAACTGGTAAATCAAACATATTTTCTAGATATGAAGCAAACTCTTCACTCGCTTCACCACGTTCACCAATTGATCCGTTCATATTCTTCGGTAGTCCAACAACTATTCGGCTAATCTCGTGTTCCTGAATAATTTGCGACATTTGATCCTTAACTGATGAATAATCCGTTTCCGTCCAGTGCAGTGTTTTAATGCCCTGGGCTGTTAAATGTAAAGCATCAGAAACAGCAATACCGATTGTTTTCTCACCGACATCCAAGCCTAAAATTTTCATAACATGTCCTCATGAGTCTTTCGTTGTTTTCAAGTAATTCTTGACCACTTCTTCAATAATCTCATCACGTTCTAATTGAGACATTAAATTACGTGCGTCATTATGACGAGGGATATAAGCCGGATCACCTGACAATAAGTAGCCTACAATCTGATTGATCGGATTATAACCTTTCTCTTCTAATGACTCATAAACTTGGTGCAGTGTTTCATTCACCTGGTTAGCTTGAGAATCATCAGAAAACTGGTACTTCATAGTATGATCGTTTGACATTTACAATCCCCCTCGTATGACTTTATCTTCATTATATACCGAAATGCTATGAAGATAAAACCGTTTTGACATAATCTTTAGCAGCAGCGAGTGCTTGTTCAATTTTTTCAGGTTGTTTACCACCGGCTTGTGCCATATCTGGGCGACCTCCACCGCCGCCACCACACTGGGTTGCCGCTTCTTTAATTACATGACCCGCATGGAAGCCACGATCAATTAAATCTTGCGAAACACCTGATGCTAATTGAACTTTGCCCTCGTTTTCCATTGCTAACAAAATAATGCCAGAATTAAGCTGCTGTTTCAAATCATCCACCATATTTCGAAGAGCATTCATGTCACTAACGTCTACTTTTTGGGCAAGTAGAGGCACATCATCAATATATTCGATTTGCTCTAAAATATTAGCTGACTCCACGTTAGCAAGCTTTTGAGTTAATGATTCATTTTCACGTTGTAAATCTTTTAATTCTTGATAAAGACCGTCGATTCGTTGCGGAACTTGCTCTGATTTCGTCTTTAATTTTGATGCAGCATCATTTAATAATTGTTCACGTTCTTCATAATACTCATACGCACCTTTAGCAGTACATGCTTCGATACGACGAGTTCCTGCTCCAATTCCTGTTTCTTGAGTAATCTTGAACAATCCAATTTCAGCGGTATTATTAACATGGCAACCACCGCAAAGTTCAATGCTGTAATCATCAACAAACACAACTCGAACCTCTTCGCCATACTTCGCATCAAACAGAGCCATCGCACCCATTGACTTCGCTTCTTCTAATGTATGGTGTGAAATTTGTACTTGGATTGATTCCCACACCTTTTCATTAACGATTTGCTCGATCCGCTGAAGCTCGTCATCAGTTACGGCATTGAAATGGGAAAAATCAAATCGTAAACGATCAGGAGCAACAAGTGAACCTGCCTGACTAACATGATCACCTAAAACATCTTTTAAAGCTTGATGCAGGAGATGTGTAGCCGTATGGTTTTTAACAATTTGTTTGCGCTCATATGCATTAACCTCTGCTTTCACAGCTTGATCTAAGGTTAAAGAACCGTCGACGACTTCGATTTGATGTAAATTCTGACCGTTAGGCCCTTTTTGAACGTCTTTTACTTTCGCAGAACCTGTTTCAGATTGAATACGACCTTTATCTGCGATTTGTCCACCGCTTTCTGCATAAAACGGCGTTTCAGTCAGGACGACTGTCGCTAAATCACCAGCTTGTAATTCTGTTGCTTCAGCTTGATCTTTTACCAAAGCTGTTAATGTCGTTGTTGTTGATAAATGATCATATCCAATAAAATGACTTGGGACATGAATTTGTTGTAAGACTTCATCTTGGACTTGCATAGAATCAACTTTTTGACGTGCTTGACGCGCACGCTCACGTTGTTTCGTCATTTCTTTCTCGAATCCTGCTTCATCAATTGTAAAACCTTCAGCTTGAACATACTCTTCTGTTAATTCTTTCGGGAAGCCATACGTATCATATAAAGTGAATACTTCTTCTCCCGGGAAGATCGTACTTTGTTTCGCTTTTTCTGTTTGCATCACTTTTTCTAAGATCGCCAGTCCATCTTGCAACGTCTCATGAAAACGTTCTTCTTCCTTTTTCATGACTTCTTGAATAAAATCCTTTTTATTATAAACTTCAGGATAGAAGTCATACATAATGTGTGCGACCTGATCAACTAACTGATACATAAACGGTTCATTCAAGTTTAGATCTTTGGAAAAACGAATCGCACGTCTTAATAAACGTCTTAGAACATAGCCACGCCCTTCATTCGAAGGTAATGCACCGTCACCAATTGCAAAAGCGACGGTACGAACGTGATCAGCAATAACTTTAAAAGCTACATCTTGGCGATTATGCGTGCCATAGGTCACGCCTGATAATTGCTCCGTTCTCTCAATTATCGGTTTAAATAGATCTGTTTCAAAGTTTGTTCTCGTATCTTGAATCACAGATACAATACGTTCTAATCCCATTCCAGTATCAATATTTTTCTTCGGAAGTGGTGTGTAAGTATGATCTGGATTATGATTAAACTGCGAAAACACTAAGTTCCAAATTTCTAAATAACGCTCGTTTTCACCACCCGGATAAAGCTCAGGGTCTTCTGGGTCATGACCATAATCTTCGCCTCGGTCATAGAAGATTTCAGTATTCGGTCCACTAGGGCCTTCCCCAATATCCCAGAAATTCTCTTCAATACGAATAATCCGTTCAACTGGGATTCCCACTTTAGTCTTCCAGATTTCGTAAGCTTCTTCGTCTTCAGGATGAACAGTTACTGATAAGCGCTCAGGATCAAAACCAATCCATTGATCACTTGTCAAAAACTCCCAGGCCCATTCAATAGCTTTTTCTTTAAAATAATCACCAATTGAAAAGTTGCCAAGCATTTCGAAAAATGTGTGGTGACGCGCAGTGAATCCTACATTTTCAATATCATTAGTACGAATTGATTTTTGCGCATTTACAATCCGTGGATTCTCTGGAATGATCCGACCGTCAAAATATTTTTTTAACGTCGCAACTCCACTGTTGATCCATAATAGTGTCGGATCTTCTTGTGGAACAAGAGAACGACTTGGTTCAACGCCATGACCTTTTTCTTTGAAAAAATCTAAAAACATTTGTCTCACTTCATGTGATTGTAGTCGTTGCACGCTTACTCCTCCTTCGGTTTATGTACAGTCTAACCAATGACAGAAAAAACCGTCCCTACATATAACATGTAGGGACGGTTTTTCCGCGGTACCACCCTAATTATAGGCGACTAAGTGCCTATCCACTTTAATGACACAATAACGCTGTGCAAACGTCGGGGGTTAACCGCTCTCCAGAATAGCTTCAGTGACCCTTCACTTAGCGTTTCTTCCAGCTTATGAAACACTTCTCTGTAAGTGGCCTGTCACCTATTCGTTCCTTCATTGATTTACGTCTAATTTATGATTACCTGACGTAATTATAGTGAAACCGAATACTCATGTCAACTTATAACTTATGTAGCCTAGCCACCACAGTGGTGGTGACTAGACATCTCTTAGCGAAAGCGTTTCAATAGCTTTCGACTCGATTTTCGAAGCTGCTTCATCGTTTTATTTCGACGAAAAAATCGATTGTTACGCATAGCATAAACGACTGCAGCACCGAGAACACCAGTCGACATGACACGACCCACTGTCATCACCAACCTTATGATTAGAAGCTGTTCTATACCGAAGGGTACGAACATTTTTAGTGTTCAACAATTACATAAAATCATAAGGCGAAAAATCTTCCTTTTCATCAACTTCCAAATGATCTAAATGTGTAGCATCTGTAGAAACAGGCTCAGTCGTCTTACCGTGAAAAGCATGAATTCTTTCAACTAATGTCGTCTGACGTTTAAAGGCATCACCTTTTTGTAGACCTTCTAAGAAGATATCGTAGTGTCCACAAATAATTAGTGATGATTTACCACGTGTCACAGCGGTATAAATTAAGTTCTTCACAAGCATTCGTTTAAACGATCGAACGATGGGTAAAATAACAATCGGAAATTCACTGCCTTGTGATTTATGAATTGAGATGGCATAGGCCAACATGATTTGATTAAAATCTTGCCGCGTGTAAGATGCTTCTAATCCTTCAAAATCAATAATTAGCTCGTCTTTTTTTGACTCTGCTTCTTTCGCATATTTAACGGCAATAATTTCTCCTATATCCCCATTAAAGACATCTTTTTCAGGCTGATTAACTAACTGAATGACTTTATCGCCCGTGCGAAAGATCGATTGAAAATGTTCAATCTCCCGCTTCTTCTCCATTTTAGGATTAAAAATATGTTGCAAGGACTGATTTAATTCATGAATCCCCACTTTTGTCCGATACATAGGGGCCAACACTTGAATATCGCGCATCGTATAACCTTTATCCAATGCCTTTGTTACAATTTGTTCAATCGTATCAATTGCATGGTCACTGGATGTATCAATGAAGTTGAAATCTGCCTTTTTGCCTACTGCTTGTTCAGGTAATTGATCATGTTTAATATCATGGGCTAATTTAACAATATAAGAGTCATTTTTTTGACGATAGATCTCTTGTAATCGACAAACAGGAACTGCTTCAGATGTAAGCAAATCAGCTAAGACTTGTCCTGGACCGACTGAAGGCAATTGGTCTTCATCACCAACAAAAATCACTTTCATGTCTGTCGGAACTGCTTTAAGCAATCGATTGGCTAACCAAATGTCCACCATCGAAAATTCATCAACAATAATCATCTTGCCACTCAACTGATTTGAACCATTGAATTCAAATTCTTCTTCACCAGACCAGCCAAGTAAACTGTGTATCGTCTTCGCTTTAAGTCCTGTTGATTCTGTTAGACGCTTAGCAGCTCGTCCTGTTGGGGCTGCTAGAATGAAATCACTTTGTCGCTTCGGTTTGTTTTTCTGAAATAAAGTTTCGTAGCAATGGAGGATTCCTTTAACAACGGTCGTTTTCCCTGTACCAGGACCACCTGTTAATAACATGACTTTATGATCTAAGGCTTTTTTGACTGCTTCATATTGTTCTTCGCCGTAAGCAATGCCTTCCTGTTCTTCAATCTCGCCGATTGTTGCTAACAGTTCACTTTCATCATACGAAACCTCTTCTTCCGTTTCCAGTAATCGAGTTAACTGTGAAGCAACACCTTCTTCAGCAAAATACAGTTGAGGCAAATACAACCGCTGATTTTCTAATACAACTAAGCTTTCTTCGACTAAATGATTAAGATGATCTAATAATGATTCTGCATCTTCTATTACCTGACCTTGGAATAACAACTGGTTAAGACGATCAATTAAAGGAGCCAATTCCGTATAGACATGTCCATTTGACGCTTCTTCATCCAAAACATGAAGAATACCAGCTTGTACTCGTGTCGGATGTTCATCTATAATGCCTAGGGATTTTGCAATTTCATCAGCGCGCTGAAAACCGAAACCATCTACGTGAAAAACGAAGTCGTAAGGATTATCTTGAAGTTGTTGAATTGTTCTTTCTGCATAAGCTTCATACAATTTCCGAGCTAATTGCAAACCAACACCGTATTTAGCTAACTCTACGGTGACCTGTTCAAAGCCTTGATGTAATCTTAGATCAGCAATAAACTGCTTCTTAGTTTCACTTTTTAATCCAATGACTTCATCGAGTTTTGATTCATCACGTAATATGTCATCGACTGCATTCATGCCTAATGTATCGACTATTTTCTTTGCTGTTTTCTGACCAATTCCATAAAATAAATCGCTTGATAAGTACTTAACTAAACTGTCTTCAGTTTTCGGTAATTCTTTTTCGTATGTAAAAACACTTAATTGCTCACCGAATTTAGGATGTGTTTGCATCTGACCGTAAAAAATATAGTCATTTCCATGCGTCAATGCAGGGAAATGACCTTTAACCACTAATTCTTGCTCATCCAATTCTAAATCCGTATCCGCAACAGAAATAGACGCAATTGAAAATTGCGTCTGTTGATTTTGGAAAATCATTTGATTCAGCTGTCCTTTGACAAAGTATTGTTCAGCCATATCAAGTATCTCCCTTAAGAATCGTCCTGTTTTAATAACTCTTCAACTTGCTTTTTACCATTGCTTGCTAACACATGCTCAGGTTGAATGGCCAACGCCTGATCAAATTGTTTTAACGCTTCTTCAGGCTTCTCACGATATAATAGACAAACAGCTTTGTTATAATGGGCGTCACTATGGTCATTTGTTAATGACAAGACATGATCCATTTGCTTTTCAGCATCGTCAATCATATTCGCATACGCTAAAGTTAAGCCATATTGAAATTGAATGTCGACATCTTCATGATTCAATTCACTCGCTCGTTGCAAATAAGGAAGAGCAAGCTTAGGTTGTTCTTGATTTAACAAGGACATGCCAAGCATAAAATAAACATCCTCATCCGCTAACCCCTGCTTCATCGCTTCCTGAAATTGTTCTGTTGCCTCAGCATATTGTTCTTGTTCATAAAATAAGCTGCCTAATCCGTAATGGGCTGCTGGAATCTCTTTTTCTAACTCCAATGCTTTACGATAAAAACGCTCTGCTGATTCAAATTCTTGCAAATGAACAAGTAAGTTAGCGAAATTAATGAAACCGACTGGGTCCTCAGGGTTAGCTTCAATATAATCGTTAAACGCTTGGGCCGCTTCTTCAAATTGGTGATTTTGCATGAATTCTATGCCTTTTTGTAATTCACTCATAAATAAATCCCTTTCTTCTAATTACATGCATTAAAAGTGCCATCATTCGTTTGATGACACTTCCTATAATTTAATTAAGCTAAATGCGCCAATGCTTCATCATGACGATAAGCTTCTTCAATCGTACCTCCACCAAGACAAACGTCTCCGTCATAAAATACAACCGCTTGTCCAGGCGTAATTGCACGTTCTGCTTGATCAAATTTCACATGAACGGTTCCGTCTTCATTAGGATAAACTTTCACTGGACTATCTTGCTGACGATAACGGAACTTCGCTGTACATGAAAAAGGTTGTGATAAATCTTGTTCTGCTAACCAATTAACCTCAACAGCTAATAAAGCATCTGAATATAGAGCATCATGATGGAAGCCTTGACCGACGTAAAGAACATTATCTTTAAGGTTTTTACCAACAACAAACCATGGATCACCTGCGCCACCAATGCCTAAACCTTGACGTTGACCAATGGTGTAATACATTAAACCGTCGTGTTGACCTTTAACCTCACCAGATAAAGTTTGCATTTCACCAGGTTGAGCTGGTAAATATTCGCTTAGAAATTCTTTAAAATTCCGTTCACCAATAAAGCAAATGCCCGTGCTGTCTTTTTTCGTTGCTGTAGCTAGATCGTTTTCTTTCGCAATATCGCGTACTTCTTGTTTCGTTAGTTCACCTAATGGGAACATAATTTTCGGTAAGATATCTTGTGAAATTTGATTTAAGAAATACGTTTGGTCTTTGTTATTGTCAATTCCACGTAACATTTCAACTTGTCCGTCACGTTCACGCACGCGAGCGTAATGACCAGTTGCTAAATAATCAGCACCAAGACCGATTGCGTGATCAAGAAAGGCTTTGAATTTGATCTCTTTATTACACATCACATCAGGGTTAGGTGTTCGACCTGATTGATATTCGTCTAAGAAATATTGAAAGACTTTGTCCCAATATTTTGATTCGAAATTGACTGAGTAGTATGGGATATCTAATTGGTGACACACGTGTGCGACATCTTCATAATCTTCTGTTGCCGTACAAACACCAAACTCATCGGTGTCATCCCAATTTTTCATAAAAATTCCCACTACATCATATCCTTGTTGCTTTAAAAGAAGTGCTGTCACAGAGGAGTCAACACCTCCAGACATTCCGACCACGACTCGTGTATTTGCGTTATCTGACATTTATGTCACCACCTTCTTTAACCGATCAATAATCGGCTTAATTTTTTCAGCTACAATAGCCATTTCTTCTTCCGTATTATGAACCCCGAAACTAAAACGAATCGAATTGGTTAAGCGCGGATCCTCTTCCCCGTACATGGCTTTTAGTACATGGGATGGATCAATAGAACCAGCTGTACAAGCAGAACCTGAAGAGACAGCCACTCCTGCTAAATCCAAGTTCGTTAAAAACATCTCAACTTCTGTATTAGGAAAACTTATATTGATAATATTAGGCACGCGATCGTTTAAATCGCCATTTAAAGTAAAGGTTATACCTTGTTCTTCTAATTCCGTTAACAAACGGTTTTGTAAAGCTTCATAATGATGGTAGCGTCCTTCTCGTTCTCTTTCTAACACTTGTATAGCCTCATCAAATCCAGCAATAGCTAAAGTGTTTTCCGTACCAGATCGCCACTTTCTCTCTTGCTCTCCACCATGTAATTGTTGTTGTAAATGAAGATCTTCCTTCTTATACAGGAACCCAACTCCTTTAGGTCCGTAAATCTTATGGCTTGAGGCAGTTAATAAATCAACGCCTAGAGTTTGAATATCCATTTTATAAACACCAAAGGATTGAACAGCATCTGTATGAAAGATCGCTTGATGATCTTCTAATAAATTACCAATTTCTTGGATAGGCTGAGTAACGCCTATTTCATTATTCACAGACATAATCGTTACTAAAATCGTATCGTCACGTAACGCAGCTTTTACATCTTCAACCTTAACTTTGCCTAATTCATCGACAGGTAAATAAGTGACGTCAAAGCCGTCCTTTTCTAATTGTTCACATGGATGAAGAACAGCATGATGCTCAATAGCTGTTGTTATAATGTGTTTACCTTGAGTCTGGTAAGCATAAGCTGAACCAAAAATAGCTAGATTATTAGCCTCTGTTCCTCCACTAGTAAAAACAATTGTCGAAAAAGGGGAGTTGATCGCTTTAGCTACTGTTGTTCGTGCTTGATCGACTATCTTACGGCCCTCACGACCAAATGCATGGATGCTAGATGGGTTCCCATATTGTTGATTCATCACAGCCATCATTCTCTCTTGCACTTCATCATGAATAGGAGTTGTTGCCGCATGATCTAAATAAATTGAAGCCAAAATCGTCACCTTCTTTGAGCCTTAAATATAAAACATATACTCTTCTTGATATAAATCTTGGTCATATTCTGCCAAGTCTTCAAGGGTTGTTTGTTCTAAAACGTCTTTAACTGCATCACGAATTCGTTTCCATAGCTCGCGTTTTGCGGGTTCTTCATCGTCCATTTCTTCAACAGGACGAATAGGACCTTCTAGTGTCCGAATAATATCTGCAGCCGTAATTTGTTTCGGTTCGCGCGTCAGTAAATAACCACCCTTAGCACCGCGAACGCTTTTCACTAATCGCTCATTTCTTAAAGGCGCAATTAATTGCTCTAAATAATGCTCTGATAATTCATAATCTGCCGCAATGGATTTTAATGGAATCGGTTTGTCGCCATAATTTTTGGCTAATGCGATCATAATAGTTAATCCATAACGACCTTTTGTTGAGATTTTCAAACAAAGCGCCCCCTATCTTTCATCCTTATCTAAATTTATTATAACACGGTCAATTGGGCTTGCCGATTAAGTCGTATAAAAACCACAGGATATTATAGCATGTTTTGAAGACTCAATGCATTTATTCTGATTGATTTTGTCGACCTTTTTCTTTTAGAGAATTTAATTTCTCGTAAGTTTGGGCTAATCGTTTTTCCTCTCCGATTTCTTTTGGTTTATAATATTTAGCATCCTTTAGTCGCTCCGGAAGATACTCTTGATAAACCCAAGAACCTTGATAGTTATGTGGATATTTATATTCTAGACCATGCCCTAAGTCTTGGGCGCCTTGGTAATGTGTATCTTTTAAATGATCTGGAATATCATCAGTGATTCCTTTTTGAACATGGGCGATTGCTTGGTCTAAAGCCTTATAAGCGGTATTAGATTTAGGTGATAAACATAATTCAACGGTTACAACAGATAAAGGAATTCTACCTTCAGGTAAGCCTAGTCTTTCTACTGATTGGATGGCTGGCAAAACACGGGCGGTTAAAGGCGGATTAGCTAATCCAATATCTTCATAAGCAATCACGAGCAAACGACGAGTGATTGCTTCTAAGTCGCCACCTTCTAATAATCTGGCTAAATAATGTAAAGCAGCATTCACATCACTTCCACGTATACTTTTTTGAAAACTCGACAAAAGGTTATAGTATATATCACCTTTCTTATCATGTGAGAAACCTTTATTTTTGATGCAATACGAAACCGTGTCATGGTGAACGATATACGTTCCATTTTCGTCTTGGTCTGATGCAAAAACAATATCCTCTAACAATGTTAAAGCTGTTCTTGCATCACCCGTCACAGAAGCAATCTGTTGTAATTGTTCATCTGAGATATTGATTGATAAATGACCCAGACCTTTCATGTCATCATTTAAGGCTTGATGAAGTAAAGTCATGATCGCATCTTGGTCTAATAATGATAGTTGTTTAATTTGACCACACCGTGATCGAATGGCATTGTTCACACTGTGATATGGATTCTCTGTCGTAGCTCCTACTAGGGTAATAACCCCTTCTTCCAATGCTTTCAATAAATAGTCTTGTTGACTCTTATTAAAACGATGAATCTCATCTATGAATAAAATAGCTCCGCCACTCATTTTTGCCTTCGCAATAATCTCTTCTATATCTTTCTTACTTGCAGTCGTTGCATTAATGGCATAAAAATCTTGATTAGTCGAACCAGCAATAGCAAAAGCTAAGGATGTTTTCCCTGTTCCTGGTTGACCATATAAGATCATGGAAGGCACATGATTTTGCTTAATCATTTTATAGAGCGGTGTGTGCTCTCCAATAACATCTTCTTGGCCGATGACATCTTCTATTTTTTCTGGTCGCATACGATACGCTAAAGGTTCTTGTACTAACATAGCATAACTCCTTTAATCTAGCTCTAATACTATTTTACATGATTAGGACATATTGTGACGAACATTCTTTCTCATCATGTATAAAGCGTTCATATTTTGTATATGATAGATATCGAAATCTATAATCAAGTTTTAATAATGATATAAACGAAAGGATCGATTCGACTATGGTGAAAGTACGTCAAGATGCTTGGTCACATGAGGATGATCTATTACTAGCCGAAACCGTTCTCAGACACATACGCGAAGGTAGTACACAATTAAATGCTTTTGAAGAAGTCGGGGATGCTTTAAATCGCACAGCGGCCGCTTGTGGGTTTCGTTGGAATGCAGAAGTGAGACAAAACTATGAAAAAGCAGTAGATTTAGCTAAGAGACAACGGAAAGAACGGAAGCGAGCTAAAAATCAAACTCAAACTCATTCAGAGAAACTTCCTGAACAAGGTGAAAGTTCCAAACTTCCAGTCACTGTTGAGTCACCATCTGTCCAAACGACAAGTGAGACAGTCAATGATTCTATGCTCGATGGAATTATTCAACAATTAGAGACATTAAAGACTCAAATGCGTGATCAAAGTGATATTGATATCATCAAAACTGATAATCAGCAATTGCGTGAAGAGAATGATCTACTGAAAGAAGAACTTCAATCTTTAAAAGCGCAGTACAATAGTCTACAAGAGGATTATCAGACATTTATTACAATCATGGATCGTGCTCGTAAAATGATGATTCTCGAAGAAGGACAAGAATCTCCAGCATTTCAAATGGAGAAAAACGGTAATTTGCAACAAATTGCTAAATAAAGAAAAGCGGTTATTTCCTGATTTGGAAATAACCGCTTTTCTTATATGTAACAATCCCAATTGTGCCGTCTCTCCATTTTGTTTTGAACCCGCTCAAGGCAGGTGGGTGTCTTGTTCCATGTTTGTTGTAAGTCCTCAAAAGGCATTTACGCACCATGGAAACGTCAGACTCCCATTTTATATAAGTGTTCGGTCAAAACGTATTAGGAGTAAGACGAACACATTAGGATTGCTTCATCTGATTTTGTATTTAAATCATAGCATGAACATCACTGTGTTTCAAGCTTAGAAATCGTCGTTTTTTGTAGTAATTTTTTCCGATTGTTACTCTGAAGGGTTTTCATTTTTTTTAGTTGTTTTTAAATAAAGTTCATCTAGTTGGCTTTCGTCTACTGCATCAGGCGCTTGCGTCAACAAGTCTGATGCAGAAGCTGTTTTCGGAAAGGCAATCGTATCACGTAAGTTTGTTTTTCCAGCTAAAAGCATCACTAAACGATCAAAGCCTAATGCAATACCACCATGAGGCGGTGCACCAAACTCTAAAGCTTCAAGTAAGAAACCAAATTGGTCTTGAGCTTCTTCATGAGTGAACCCTAATGCTTCAAACATTTTTTCTTGCATGTCTTTCTTATAAATACGTAATGAGCCTCCACCCAATTCGTATCCATTTAATACGATATCATAAGCACGCGCCTTCACATCTGCTGGATTATTTTGAAGCTCGCTTAGGTCATCAGTTTGAGGCATTGTAAACGGATGATGTGCTGCATGGTAGCGACCGTCATCTTCATCATATTCAAATAATGGCCAATCTGTGACCCATAAGAAATTATATTGGCTATCATCAATTAAGTCTAAGTCTTTAGCTAATTTTTGGCGTAAAGCACCTAAACTGTCGTAAACGACTTTAGCTTGGTCTGCAACAAATAATATTAAATCATTTGATTCACCATTTGTAGCGTTCAAGATTGCATTAGCATCTTCTTCTTCAAAGAATTTAGCAATTGGCCCAGTGAGTTGACCTTCATCCACTTTCATCCACGCTAAGCCTTTAGCTCCGTATATAGCGACAAATTCAGTCAACTGATCAATATCTTTACGAGAAAATTGATCGGCATAACCTTTAACATTAATTGCACTGACTTTACCGCCAGACTCTATTGCTTGTCTGAAGACTTTAAAGCCACTATCTTTCACAACTTCATTTAAATTAATTAGTTCTAAATCAAATCGTGTATCTGGCTTGTCCGAACCGTATCGCTCCATAGCTTCTTCGTAAGTCAAGCGTGGAAACGGTAAAGGTACATCTACTTCTTTAACATCTTTAACGACAGATGCCAACATTTCCTCAGTCATTTCCATGATTTCCTCTTGAGACATAAATGACGTTTCAATATCGACTTGGGTAAATTCTGGTTGTCTATCAGCACGTAAATCCTCATCACGGAAACAACGCGTAATCTGATAATACTTTTCAAATCCAGACACCATAATGAGCTGCTTAAAGATCTGAGGAGATTGTGGCAGTGCATAGAATTCCCCTGGATGAACTCGACTTGGCACTAAATAGTCACGTGCTCCTTCAGGCGTGCTTTTCGTTAGGATCGGTGTTTCCATTTCTAAAAAGTCTTGATTATTTAAATAATGACGTATGGCTTGAGCCGTCTGATGTCTTAGTTTCAACGTGTTTTGCATCGTTTCACGTCGTAAGTCAAGATAACGATATTTTAATCTTGTATCCTCATTCAGATCGTTGGCATCGTCCACTTTAATTGGCAACGCTTTTGAACTATTAACAAGCGTTACCTCATCAACAAGCACTTCAACTTCACCTGTAACCATATTAGGATTTACGGTTTGTTCATCACGACGCTTAACAGTCCCTTTAATTTCAACAACATATTCACTACGTAAGTTTTCTGCTGTTTCAAGTGCTTCTTGATTATGTTCAGGACTGAAAACAGTCTGAACAATACCAGAACGATCACGGAGATCAATAAAAATTAGGCCTCCTAGATCACGGCGTTTCTGTACCCAGCCTTTTAACAGTACAGATTCGTCAACCAGTGCAGTTGTTACCTGCCCACTATGTGTTCGTTTTTCCATGGTGTACCTCCTTACAATCCTTGCTCAATTTGGGCCTTGACTTCATCAATAGCGATCGTTTTCTGTTCGCCATCTTCTAATCGTTTAATATTAGCTACGCCTTGTTCTACTTCTGACTCACCAATAACTATTGCATAAGACGCTTGGTAACGGTCAGCCGCTTTAAATTGGGTTTTCATTTTCTTATCTAAATAGTCTTGATCGACAATGAATCCCGCTTTTCTTAATTGATAAACGAGTTTTGATCCTGCAAATTTGGCCTCATCGCCCATTGTAATCACATAACAATCCAGTTCGTCTTCGCTATCCAAATTAATACCTTCTGCTTCAAGAGCCATAATTAATCGCTCAATACTTAAAGCAAAACCGATACCGGAAATTTCCGGACCGCCAATATCTTGAATAAGCCCGTTGTAACGTCCGCCTCCAGATAAAGTTGTGATTGAACCAAAACCATCCGCTTCACTCATAATTTCAAATGCTGTATGTGTGTAATAATCCAAGCCACGCACTAATGCATCATCAACCACATAATCGATCCCCATCGCATCTAAATGCTTTTTGACGTCATTGAAATACTGTTGAGAATAATCATTTAAGTAATCCAAGATTGACGGAGCATTCTGCATAGAAGGGTGATCTTGATCCACTTTACAATCTAATAATCGAAGTGGATTTTGTTCTAAACGCATCTGACAATCTGAACATAATTCATCTTCGTGTGGTTTGAAATGATCAACCAATGCTTGTCTATGAGCTTCGCGACTCTCATGGTCACCTAAGCTGTTCAAGACGAGCTTTAGCGATTTTAAACCGAGATCTTGATAACAATCCATCGCAAAAGCAATGACTTCTGCGTCGATTGCTGGATCAGCACTCCCAATCGCCTCAATTCCAAATTGTGTGAATTGGCGTGTACGGCCTTGTTGTGGGCGTTCGTAACGGAACATCGGCCCTAAATAATATAATTTAGTCGGCTGTTCAGGATTCCCGTGCATTTTATTTTGAACATAAGAACGTGCGACTGACGCGGTCCCTTCTGGACGTAGTGTTAAACTACGGCCTCCGCGATCCGTAAACGTGTACATCTCTTTTTGAACAATATCCGTTGTATCACCAACACCACGTTGGAATAATTCGGTTCGTTCAAACATTGGTGTGCGAATTTCGTGATAATGATAGCGTTCAGATAATTGTTTTAATGTATCTTCAATGATTTGCCAAGTTTTCGTTTGTTCTGGAAGTAAGTCTTCCGTCCCTCTAGGAATATGGATGTTCATATAAAGCCCCTCCTTAAGTTTTCCTTAATACGCATTAAATATAAAAAACGTCCCTATCAAATGATTATTTGATAGGGACGAGGTTCACCCGTGTTGCCACCCTGATTAAAGCATATTGTCATATGCTTTCGCTTCGTTAACATAACGCTTAATTGCGATCGTACTTACTAGACATATGTAGTTCAGCACGACACCTCCAGAATGTCTTTCATGAAATGAACGGATAGGTTTATTTTCAGCCACGATAAACCTTCTCTGCAATCGTTCGGTTTCCACTACTTTTTCCTTCGTCGGTTTTACTTATTAAAATGTTTTTATTATCATATCCATATTTCATACGACTGTCAAGTTTATCATTCATTGGAGTCTATAATCAATGTTACTGGCCCGTCGTTTGTTAGGGAAACTTTCATATGTTCGCCGAAAGCTCCTGTTTCTACAGGCACTCCTAATGAACGAACTTTATCGTTAAATTGTTCATACAGCGTGTTTGCTTGTTCTGGTTTAGCTGCTTGCATAAAGCTTGGACGACGACCTTTCCTCGTATCACCGTAGAGAGTGAACTGCGAAATCGACAAAATCTTTCCGCTTACATCTTTTAATGATAAGTTCATTTTGCCCTCTTCGTCTTCAAAGATTCGCAAATTAGTCACTTTATCGGCGATATAATCAAGATCTTTTTCAGTATCTTCGTGTGTGACTCCAAGTAAAATCACTAATCCAAAATCAATTTCACCTGTAATGGTTTGATCAACTTCTACTTCACCATTAATTGTTCGTTGTACGACAGCTCTCATCTTTCTTCAGAACTCCTTATTGAATCGTTCGTTGGACAGTGAACACGTCTCGTATGTGTTTTATACGTTCAACAATACGTTTTAAATGATCCACATTTTGAATTAAAATCGTTAAATTAATAGTAGCCATTTTATTCTTATCAGATTTTCCATTCACTGCCACAATATCCGTATTTGTTTCATTCACAACTTGTAAAATTTCATTTAATAAACCATTACGATCGAATCCTGAGATTTCTAAATCAACACTATAATTCTTACGTTGACTGCTTACGTCTTCCCATTCAACTTCAATCAGCCTATTTTCGTCCTCATTTTTCATGTTTGGACAGTCTTCTCGGTGTACGGAAACACCACGACCTTTTGTAATAAAGCCGATAATGGGATCACCTGGTACAGGATTACAACATTTAGATAGTCGGACCATCAAGTTGTCCATACCTTTAACATTAACACCCATACCTGTGGTTTTTTTACGTTTCGATTCTACTTCTTGTTGGGCTTCCAAAATAGAGTTCTCTAGATCTTCAGCACGCTCTTCTTTGACGATTTTTTCTGTTAATCGATTGACAGCCTGTTGAGTTGTTACCCCTTGATAACCAACAGCAGAATAGAGATCTTCTAATGAATTAATGTGTAATTTATCAACAGCATTTTGAATATTTTCGTCGACTAATACTTCCTTAGGTGATAGACCTAAGTTCTTTAGTTCTTTTTCTATTAATTCTTTACCGCGTTCAACATTTTCTTCACGACGTTGTTTTTTGAAAAACTGTTTAATTTTATTCTTAGCTTGTGTTGTTTGCGTGATTTTCACCCAGTCTTCTGATGGGCCATATGAATGTTTCGAAGTCAGCATTTCAACGATGTCGCCTGTTTGTAGCTCATAATCTAAAGGTTCAATCTTTCCGTTAACTTTAGCACCTACCGTTTTATTCCCTACTTCAGTATGGATTCGGAAAGCAAAATCTAGAGGTACGGAGCCACTCGGCAGCTCAATTACGTCACCGTTTGGCGTAAACACATATACCATATCAGAGAAGAAATCAACTTTAAGAGATTCCATAAACTCTTCAGCATCATTGGTTTCATTTTGCCATTCAAGTATTTCGCGGAACCAAGCCAGTTGCTTCGACATATCTTCTTGTGTATTCGTAGTGCCTTCTTTATAAGCCCAATGCGCTGCGATACCATATTCAGCGATATCATGCATTTCCTGCGTTCTGATTTGAACTTCTAACGGGTCACCTTTTGGTCCAATCACAGTTGTATGAAGCGATTGGTAAAGGTTCGGTTTCGGCATCGCGATATAGTCTTTAAAACGTCCAGGCATTGGCTTCCAACAAGTATGAATAATTCCTAATACTGCGTAGCATTCTTTAATACTCTTCACAATGACGCGTACAGCTAAAAGATCATAAATTTCATTAAAATCTTTTTTCTGGTAAGCCATTTTTTTATAAATACTATAAATATGCTTTGGTCGTCCTGATATCTCTGCTGTGATACTGACATCCTGCAACTGCCCTTGGATATCATCAATAACCTGATCGATGTAATAAACACGCTCATCCCGCTTCTGTTTCATCAAATTAACAATCCGATAATATTGTTGCGGATTAAGATAACGTAATGACACATCTTCTAATTCCCATTTGATTGTGGAAATACCAAGTCGATGAGCAAGAGGCGCAAAAATCTCTAGTGTTTCATTGGCAATGCGACGTTGCTTGTCCTCTGGAAGATGATCAAGTGTGCGCATATTATGCAAACGATCTGCTAGTTTAATGAGAATCACACGAATATCCTTGGCCATCGCGATGAACATTTTACGGTGATTCTCGGCTTGCTGTTCTTCTTTGGATTTATACTTAATCTTACCTAATTTTGTTACACCTTCGACAAGTGATGCGACTTCTTCACCAAACTCTTCTGTCAAGTTTTCATATGTTGCTTCAGTGTCTTCTAATACATCATGCAAAAATCCGCTCGCAATCGTAGAAGGATCCATTTCCAACTCAATTAGAATGCCAGCGACTTGAACAGGGTGTGTAATATAAGGTTCTCCCGATTTACGAGTTTGTCCCTCATGTGCGTCTTTAGCGTATTCATAGGCAAGTCGAAGAAACGTCGTGTGTTCTTCATTTAAATAATGACTCGCTTCTTCAATGACTTCATCTATTGTTTTTTCTTCATGCTTAGCCATAACATCACCTAGGTGTAAAATAATTTGTCTTTATTATTTAGAATATAAGAGAAATTGTAAAGTAGAAAATTATAATTATACAATCACAAACGCTATAAAATAATAAAACTTGGCTGCCCGAAAAGTGGGTCAGCCAATATTTCTTTAATACTCCATTAATTTAAGTATATCATAGTCTTGTAATTTTTCACGACCGTTTAAGTAAGATAATTCGATTAGGAAAGCACAGCCGACGACATTACCACCAAGTTGTTCAACGAGATCTATTGTCGCTTGAACAGTGCCACCTGTTGCTAGTAAATCATCAACAAATAATACACGTTGACCTGGCTTGATCGCATCTTGATGAATCGTTAAGACATCTGATCCATATTCCAAACCATAATCTATTTTTATTGTTTCGCGTGGTAATTTGCCTTCTTTACGAACAGGGGCAAATCCTACCTCAAGCGCATACGAAACGGGGCAGCCAACAATAAAGCCACGTGCTTCAGGTCCAACGATGACATCGACTTCTTGTTCTTTAGCATAAGCCACGATTTCGTCTACAGCTGCTTTGAATGCTGGACCATTATCCATTAACGTTGTAATATCCTTAAATTTAATGCCTTCCTTCGGCCAATCCTCAACAATCGTTACATAGTCTTTAAAATTCATGTACAACTTCTCCTTCCATTTCGCGGGAATGAATTTTAGAATCAATCCATTCTTTCAATTCACGATAAGTTGAATAATATAAAATCTCATCTACTTTTACTGCGTCTAACTTACGTTGGTAAGTGGTTGATTGATCAAGTGGTTGAAATGAGACACTTTCTTGAAAGACAATCAAACCATTAGTTATTTTAACAAAATCTAAATCAAAAAACACGTCCAACATAAAATCAAGTTTGTCATTTGACCAATTTTTAGCTTGAGCAAGTTTTGCTTTCTGTTCGACAGTAATTTGTTTATGTTTTTTTAATAACCCGTATAGTTCCTTAAAATCTTCTCTAGTTGGAATGACAGATAAAAAATGTGATTGTTCTTGATGAAAACATAAATATATAGCACCGATATCGCCTTGTTTCAGTATATCCTCAAAAGCTTGTAAATTTTGAGGTAAATCAAGACAGACGATACGCTTATGTTTACGATCGCTCTCATTTATTAACTGTTCATAATAAACAGCGCCGTCCATATCCGGTTTCATTTCATGATTGAAATAAACAAACAGTGTTTCTTGATCATTAGTTAATTGATGCTTAACTGCGTCTGGTAAAACTTTACCACGATAATCAAACAATTGCCATTCTTGACAACGAACGTCTTTTAACTTGATTTGTAGTTTTCGGTGTCCATTCCATTCATTCACTTCTATTTCACCAGCTACATCAATTTCAACGCCTGGTGTCAATCTCTCTGCAATTTCACCTAGTTGAAAACCAATCAGTTCGATCGAAACTTGATCTTTCATACCCGTCATTTTAATATGATTCTGATTAGCTCCGATTCGCTTGATTTGAGATAAGGTGATATTAGAAACCTGAAAAATTGGCTTTTCGTTTTCCATTCCAAATGGTGCTAACAATTCAAGCTCTTTAGGAAAATTGAGATCGATTTCGGCCCAGTCAACGTCATCCTCAATCGGTAAAGCAGGGATATAATCTTCAGGGCTCATGACTTCCTGCGCTCGTTCATTAAAGGCTTCTCTTAGCTGACTGACTTGATTAAGATCCACTGTCATCCCAGCTGCTTGCGCATGTCCACCGAACTGTTTAAAATAATCTCTAATCTGCATTCCCTCTTGAAACAAATCAAATGCCGGAATACTACGGCCACTTCCTTTAGCAATTCCCGATTCTGGATCCTCGCCGAGAACAAGTGTCGGTCGATAATATTTATTAACAATCCGTGATGCTACAATTCCTAAAACACCCGGATTCCAGCCTTCACCTGATACAACAATAACGGAATCATCACGATAATAGCTTTCGATTTGTTCAAAAGCCTCTTCAGCTATTGTCTTAACGAGTTGTTGCCGTTCTTGATTCAACTGATCAACTTCTTTAGCCATATCTTCTGCAAGAACAGCATCTTCTTCTAGCAATAAATCAACAGCTAAGTCAGCATCTTGCAATCGTCCTACCGCATTTAATCTTGGCGCAATAACAAAACCAATATTCTCAGCGCTCAATTCCCCTTCGAGTTTCCCTAATTGTTTTAATGCCTCAATACCAGGTTGGCACTCTTTAGATAAAATGGATAGTCCTTGCTTGACGAGCAGACGATTTTCACCTCGCAGAGGAACAAGGTCCGCAACGGTTCCTATCGCTACATAACTTGTTAACCATGTTGGGACTTCACCAATTAACGCATGGGCCAATTTGAAAGCAACACCTACTCCAGCCAAATCATCAAACGGATATTGTTCCGATAAATTAGGATGAATAATTGCAAATGCATCAGGCATGGTATCTTGTGGTTCATGATGGTCCGTAATGATTAGGTCAATTCCTAACTCTTTTGCGACTGTCGCTTCATGAGGTGCAGCAATCCCATTGTCCACTGTAATGATAAGCGTACATCCAGATTCACCCAACATTCGAAAGGCTTCTTCATTGGGGCCATAACCTTCTGAAAAGCGACTCGGAATATAGTAATCAACAACTGCTCCTAACGACTGTAACGTTGACACTAAGACAGATGTTGATGTCACACCATCCGCGTCATAATCACCGTAAATAACAATGTGTTCACCTGTATCAATCGCTTGTTGAATACGTTGAACCGTTTTTTTCATATCTTCAAATAAAAATGGATTATGTAAATCATTTTTGTTCGGGTATAAAAATTGCTGTGCCTGTTCATCAGTATGAACCCCTCGTTTCGTTAACATTCGTTTAATAACGGGGGAAACAGGTACACTTAATTGTGTTTGATTTTCAATATTATTTAATTGCCAGTTCATTTTACTCTCTAACATAACGTCACCCCTGACCCACTCATTATACAAGAGCTTGCCAGGGGTATCAATTGATGATTACGTGTCTTATTATGTTTTATCTGAGTTTTCATCTTTATTTTCTGATATCTGGTCATTTTCAAGGTCAGTATTTTCATTTTGAACTTGTGATGTTTCGTGTTCTGAATGAGTGTTAGCATATTTGAGTTGTCTTTGTAATTGATAAATTTTGGCAAAACTACCACCAGCGACAACTAATGCACCTAAAAGAACCGATATTAAAATAACAAGAATCAATGGTGCTTCAGTTCGTGTGAACAGAAAATCGACGGGTACTGATTCCACATTAATAACTGCAAAAATCGCTATGATCAGTGTAAAAATAAGCGATAAAATAATCATCGTTTGTTGTTTCATATAATCTCTCCTATTCAAAATGGTCTTTATTGTTACATTCCCTATCATAATATTTTGTAATCTTCCAAAAAACAAAAAGATGGCAGTTTTTTTCGATCTGCCATCTTTTGAATTACATTAGACTTGTGGTCCTTCTTGTTTCTTCTTCTTACGGTAATCAATTGGTTTCTCTTTAACATTACGACCACGAGCTATAAGCCATAATTGAGCACCCAAGAAGAGGGATGAATACGTACCAGCAATTAACCCTACAATTAAGGCGAACGAGAAGTAGGTAATAGCTTGTGCGCCGAATACAAACAGCATGACAGCAGCAAACACAACCGTAATAACGGTGTTAAAGCTACGTGCTAATGTTTGCATCAAGCTCTTATTAACAATAGAGGCTAATTGGCTGAATGATTTCACCCGTTGTTCTAATCTTAGATTTTCACGTATTCGGTCATAGGTGACAATCGTATCATTGACCGAATAACCTACAATGGTCAGTATCGCAGCAATTATCGTAACATCAAACTCAAATTGGAAGATGCTGAATAATGCTAATATAAAGAACGCATCATGTAGCAATGCTAAAATAGCTGTGATCGCGAAGAACATTTCAAATCGGAATGTGACATAGATAATAATCGCAATAGATGCATATAAAACTGCATAAATAGCATTCATTGCAAGTTCTCTTCCGATTTGTGGTGTAACCGTACTAACGCTCGGTTCATTACCATATTGCTCAGTGAAATGATTATTAACTTCGGCAATTTGATCTTGGTCTAATACACTATTAAATCGTACCATTGCCATATCATTTTCATCACCAGCCATGACAACTTGTGTTGGATTTAAACCGAGCGAATCAAATTCTGATTCAACCTCTTCAGTTGTTATCGTATCATCTGATAACACTTGAACGCGCGAACCACTTTCAAAATCAATGCCCAAATTTAATCCTGCTGTCATTAAGAAAATGGCGCCAGCTATAATTAACGCAATCGATATACCGAAAAACTTCTTACGATGTTTGATGAAATCAAATGATTTACCAAATACATGTGGTTCAACTTCTTCACCTTTGGATATATCCTTGATTTCTTCTGGTTTAACCCCGAATAATTTCGGCTTATTATTAAGGGCTTTACTATTGACCCAAAGGTTTAACAACAGACGAGTTAAATACACGGCAGTTATAAAGCTTAAAACAATACTGATGATTAACATCGTCGCAAAGCCTTTAACTGAACTCGTCCCGAAAATAAAGAGCACAGTGGCGGCAATAATGGTTGTGACGTTAGCATCTAAAATAGTGGCTAGCGACCGTTTATTACCTGCTTTATAAGCTGATTTTAAGGTTTTACCTGCTTTTAATTCTTCTTTAATTCTCTCAAAGGTGATTATATTCGCATCGACAGCCATACCAACACCTAACACTAAGGCTGCAATGCCTGGTAATGTTAATACACCATTAATCAAGTTAAAGACTAATAAAATAAGATAAATATAAACAGTTAACGTTACCGCAGAAATAATACCAGGGAAACGATAATAACCTATGATATACAGAAGGATTAATAAGACACCTAAGGCACCTGCAATCACCGTCTTATCTAAGGCTTGTTCACCAAATTGAGCACCTACAGAGACTGAATATACTTCATTCAAATCAGCCGGTAATGAGCCAGCATTTAATAAATCTGCTAACTGTTTGGCTTCTTCAATCGTGAAGTTACCCTCAATCATCACATCATTGCCTGGAATGGGCTGCTGAACACGGGGTGCAGACAAGTATTTCGGATCTTCTTTCTGCCTTTCTTCAGAGAAAGAATCACCTTCTTCATAATCGAGCCAAATCACAAGTAGATTCTCTCCACGTGGTTTAGCTGCAACTTCTTCAGTTACATCACGAAAGTTTTCGTATTCACTATCTTCGAATTGACGCTTTGTCTCTAATGTGACAATCGGTTGATTAGTTTCACTGAAGTCTTGTGAAGCACTATTTCCAACTAATTGATTACCGTCGAAGTAGAGCTCATCATCAACACCACGAAACGAAATACTAGCGGTAGTTGAGAGCAATTCTCTTGCTTCGTTTTGATCACTTACACCTGCTAGCTGAACACGAATCCGATTATCCCCTTCAATATTAATCGAAGGCTCATTAACGCCTAATACGTCAACACGTTGGTACAAGCTCTCTACCACGGCATCGAGCGTGTCATCAGTTACTTCGTCCCCCTCGTTTAATGGTTCCACTTCATATAAAACTTCAAAACCACCTTGTAAGTCTAAACCAAGGGGAATGTCTTTCGTTATTGAAGTTGTCGTGGTTCCAATAATTGTTCCTAATAATATTACAATTAAAAAGAACCCGACTATTCTACCCTTCCTTTTCATTTTTCTCGTATCCTCCTTTTATCTATCCAACACGTACTCTTTATTTAGTTTTGTTCAGGTTCTCCATTTGTTAAGGCTTCTATATTTTCCATTAAATCCCCTGTGTCTTTTTGAGCTTGTACTGTTAAATAACTCATAAATAGTTGATCACTCATATGTAAAATGTCTTGTACAACTTGATGTAACGTTACTTCTTTATTTTTACGCCAAACTTTTTGATTCAGACAAACCCATACATCTTCATGTGTTACTTCATCATACCCTAGTAGCGTTAATTCATCTACTTTACTTTGAATGACATGATCTAATTCAGGGCGCCACGTTTCTACGTGTTTTTTTATCGGTTCCACTAAGAACCCTCCTCAATTCCCATTAAACGTAATGAACTCCCCTTTATATTTTGGCTCTGTTAGAGTCCGTTGTTGATATTGTGATCCGCTCTCGGTGGACACTTTCCGTGGGCACGGCTCGAGCCTCCTCGGCCAAAGTACGTGGCCTGCGGGGTCTCGAGACACGTGCTTTCCCGCAGGAATCGCCACTTTCGCTACTCACAATTCAACAACTAAGTGCTATGTTATTTAAAAGTCAAAACTAAACTTTAACAGAACTTATATTTTAATGGGGTTGTCACAATCAATACCTAACTAATCGAAAAACTTACACACGTTTAACATGTTATACGAATAGACAAGCATATAAATTATTGTATCGGAATTTCTTATGTTTGAGAAGGTAGGTATTCAAATTGTCTAAACAGACTTTCATAAAAGGCGCTTTAATTTTAATGGTAGCAGGCATGATCAGTCGATTATTAGGCTTCATCAACCGCATTGTGTTGGCACGCATGCTTGGTGATGAAGGTGTCGGCATTTATATGCTCACACTACCTGCTTTATTTTTTGTCATTACATTATCACAAATTGGGATACCTGTTGCGGTCTCAAAATTAGTCGCAGAAGCTGAAACGAATCAACAATATGATAAGATTAGAAAAATTGTCTCTCTTTCGTTAATCATTACTGTCACATTAAGTATTGTTCTAACACTATTATTAGTTGCTTTTGCACCCTATATTTCAACCTACCTCATCTTAGATGAGCGTACTCATCTATCACTTCTTGCGATCAGTCCTATTATTATCATTATTGCTATTTCTGCTGTATTACGTGGCTATTTTCAAGGATTACAAAATATGAAACCCCAAGCCATTGCCCAAGTCATTGAACAAATCATCAGAATTGCCTTTGTTTTCATTCTTGTTAGATTAACATTGCCTTATGGATTGGAAGCCGCTTCTGCTGGAGCTATGGTATCAGTCGTTATTGGTGAATTTGGTTCACTATTATACATTTATTATTGTTATAAGCGAAACAAGCAAGACATTTTCGGCAAAACTGTCAACACAGCACATTATAAGATGAAACAGCTTTATAAACGGATTCTCGATATTGCTTTACCAACAGCTGGGACACGTATCATCGGATCCATCACCTATTTCTTAGAGCCCATATTCGTGTCACACACTTTAATCATTGCAGGCTATACCATTAGCGAAAGTACCAGTTTGTACGGGCAGTTAACTGGCTATATTATGCCCTTATTACTATTACCGACATTTATTACGCATTCTTTATCTGTGGCTCTAATTCCTTCGATTAGCGAAGCTCATGCTTTAAATCATATGCAAACCGTTCATTATCGAATTAGACAAGCTATTCGATTGTCATTTGCTTCAGGTGGTATTGCGACGGTCGTTTTTGTGTTATTAGCATCAACTCTACTTCATTTGATGTATGATACAGAGGCAAGCGCTGATATGTTGACATTTATGGCTCCGTTCTTCTTATTACTATATATCCAAGCCCCTCTTCAAGCTACCTTACAAGCTTTAGAGTATGCGAAACAGGCAATGATTAATAGTTTAATTGGCGCCGTTGTAAAGTTGAGTACGTTGTGGTTACTAGCTACCCAACCTTCATTTGGAATTGATGGTGTGATGTTATCTATCATCATCGGTGTTATTGTTGTGACATTCTTACATATTATTTCATTGTATAAACTCATACACTTCACGATTCCACTATCATTAATCATAAAAATGCTAGGCCTTATTTCAGTGTTAATCTTAATTGGTCAACCTATATTATCATTTCTAAGTCACTTACAACCATTGTGGTATGCGATCACGTCATTAGGATTTCTTGGTATCATCTACTTACTTGGATTAATTTTGCTTCGCATTGTCTCTAAAGATGAATGGGATCAACTTAGAGCTGGACGGTTTTAATCAACTGATTGCAAATCAATGTGTATAGAGCCATCTTGTTGAATTTGAGCAAATGAAATTTTATCAATTTGCTCGATTCCATGATGTTCCAATTGTTTTAAGATATCTTCTTTCGTCACTTGATGTTGTTCTAAAGCCTTTTCTTGCCACTTTCCATCCAAGATAATGGGCTCAAAATAATTTAATGGTTGATCATCATGTGTAAACACAGAGAGCTTGCCACTTGTTTCCAAAATGGCAAGCTCTACTTCTTTTAGATTCACAACACCTTTTTCTCTTATTTGGACCATCAAGTCATCTAGATTATATCTTTGTTTTTTCATAACTTCTTCATTTATTTTTCCATCTCTAATGATAATCGAAGGCTGCCCATCTAACAAAGAGCGCACACGGTGATTTTTTAATGACAACCAAGCTGTCACTCGCTGAATAACAAATAAGACGAGCATAGGGGTTAAGAGGACTAAAAATGAATCATCAGTCCGTTCAATCGATAAAATACCGATCTCAGCAAGCATAATGAAGATGACCAAATCCATCACACTTAATTCCCCGATCTCGCGCTTACCCATAAATCGAAAAAGTAAATAAATCGCTATATAAACCCCAATCGTACGTATAACTAATAAAATAATTTCTTCTACCATAATGTTCAACTCCAAAAGCTAATCCATAGTTAGGATGAGCCTTTGGAGTTGTAATTATACGGGCTAAAAATACCGAATATACAAATAACCTGAGGCGATTAATAACGATAATAACACCACTGTAAAGCCATAAACCATATATCTTAAAAACGGAATACGAACGCCATTCGTACTCGCTATACCTGCTACTACAACGTTAGCTGAAGCGCCTAAAAGTGTACTATTCCCCCCTAAGCATGCCCCTAATGCTAAAGCCCACCACATGGGATCTGTTGCTTGCATCCCGAATTCTTCTAATTCTAATAATACTTGAATCATTGAAGCGACATAAGGGATATTATCAAGAAATCCTGATAACAATCCAGCAGACCAAAGGATCGCATAGGAAGATTTAAAACTTTCACCATCTGTAATTGACATAAACATAACAGCTAAATGATCTATAACACCTGTCTGTTCTAAACCTCCTACCAAAATAAATAAACCAATAAAGAAGAACAATGTTGTCCACTCTATTTTTGAAAAAACAATATCAGTCAAACCATCCTTTTCCGATAGCAATAACAATAATAATGCACTAACTAACGCAATAGTTGTTAATTCTACATGCAAAAGCCCATGGAACATAAAGGCAATAATCGTTATACATAAAATACTGACCGATTGGTATAAGAGCGGAGTATGTTTTAGGGCAGATTTGGGGTCGACATTGCTTATTGAACGATTATTTTCAGTATTAGCCTGCTTTAATGAACGATTAAAGAAGAGAAATAACAGACCCATTGTCATTAAAAATATAATCACAACGACTGGAGCTAAATGCACAATAAATGACATAAAGGTTAAATGTTCTACAGCTTGTCCAATCATAATATTAGGCGGATCCCCAATCATAGTAGCTGTACCACCAATATTAGAAGAAATAATCACCATAACAAGGTACGGAAAAGCCGGCAAATTCAATTCTCGAATCATATGAATCAATATCGGTACAAATAATAAAACCGTTGTGACATTATCTAATAACGCTGAGCCGACTGCTGTAAGGACAGCTACCCAAAAAAATAGTGCATAAGGCCGCTCACCAATCCGTTTAATTAACCATAATGCTATAAATTCAAAGATACCTGTACGTTGTGTAATGGTTATTAGCACCATCATAGAAAACAAAAGCACAATCGTACTCCAATCAACATAACTAGTCATCGCATCATCAATTGTGAATATATTAAACACAATTAATAATGCCGCACCACATAATGCGACTAGAGCTCGATTTATTTTCTCTAACAATAAGAAAAGATAACTTATTGCAAAAATAGCGATAGCAATAATGGCTTCCACACTGATTACCCCTTTTCGACTAACCTAATCCATTCATACGTCTTTTTTAATCTATTCATGCATAGTTTAAAGTAAGACAAGCAAAAGTTTAGAAAAGGGTGTGGTGACATTGAATCAACGTTTGAAGGCAGTGTTACTAGGTGTGTTGTCCATTTACGCATTAATGATTACGGTAAGTTTTGTGTTAGCTTTACTCATTCGCTTTGATTGGCTTAATACTGATCAACTTAGTTGGTTACCGTTTATTATTAGTACGCTCATTGTGATGATTGGTGGGGGGATCAGTGGCTATTTAACCGAACAAAAAGGTTGGTTATCTGGACTACTTGTTAGTAGTTTGTACATAATCAGTTTAATTGGTTATCAGTTTCTAGCCCACGATACTGGGATTTATTCAGGACAGTGGCTACATTTCGCCATATTTATTATTGCAACGATTATTGGTAGTATTTTAGGGGTACAATTACGCGGCCAATCTAATGATACTTAACCCCAAATCCTACCAACCTTATAACTAATTATATTTTTAGTAATCTAACCAAATTTTAGATTCAGAGTTTGAAATAATAAAAGCCGCTTCGAGTTCATCGACTCAAAGCGGCTTATTATTATGCTTTCTTTTCACGAACTGCTGAACGATCATATGTAAGCTTCTGACCTTCATTAACTTCTAATACAATCGTACCTTCGTCTAAAGCGTGCACTGTAGCGTGAAGACCACCAATAGTGATAATCTCATCGCCTTTTTCTAAGTTGTTTTGCATCTCCGTTACTTGTTTTTGACGTTTTTGTTGTGGTCTAATCAAAATAAACCAAAACAATGCAATAAACAAGACAATCGGAAGAATTGCACCAATAATATCCATTCTTTCACCCCTCCTTTCTAGAAGTTTTTAGCATTCGGTTCATTAAAACCATATTGTTCAAAAAATGCATCGCGAAAATCTCCTAAGCGATCTTCTCGAATCGCATTTCTAACTTCATCCATCAATTTTACCAAAAAGTATAAATTATGATAAGTCGTAAGCCTAATACCTAAAGTTTCATTCGCCTTAATCAAATGACGAATATAAGCTCTAGTATAATTACGACAAGTATAACAATCACAGTTCTCATCGATCGGTGTGAAATCACGAGCATATTTGGCATTTCGGACAGTCAATCGTCCATTAGATGTCATACAAGTTCCATTTCGTGCAATACGTGTTGGTAAGACACAGTCAAACATGTCCACACCACGCATAGCCCCGTCCACTAAGGAATCAGGTGACCCTACTCCCATTAAATAACGAGGTTTGTTATTGGGTAACAATGGTGTTGTATAATCTAGCATGCGATTCATGACATCTTTTGGCTCACCTACAGATAAACCGCCTATGGCATAGCCAGGAAAATCTAAACTCGTTAAATCTTTGGCACTTTGTTTACGGAGTTCTTCATATTCGCCACCTTGAATAATGCCAAACAATCCTTGTTCACTAGGCTTTTGATGAGCTTCTAAACAACGTTCTGCCCAACGGCTTGTCCGTTCAACTGATGATTTCATATAATCATAGGATGCAGGGTAAGGTGGGCATTCATCAAACGCCATCATAATATCAGAACCAAGTGAATTTTGAATATGCATCGCTTTTTCAGGTGATAAGAATAGCTTCGCACCACTTATATGGTTACGAAAGTGTACACCTTCTTCTTCAATTTGTCGCATATCACTTAAACTAAACACTTGGAAACCGCCAGAATCAGTTAAAATGGATCCATCCCAGTTCATGAACTGATGTAATCCACCTGCTTCTTCAACAATATCTTCACCAGGTCTTAACCACAAGTGATACGTGTTTGAAAGTATTATATTCGCACCAATCGATTTTAATTCTTCTGGTGCCATTGTTTTAACTGTTGCAAGTGTTCCTACAGGCATAAACGTTGGGGTGTCAAATGATCCATGTGGTGTATGAACTCTTCCTAATCTGGCACCTGTTTGTTTACACGTTTTAAACAACTCATAAGTAATGGCCATGGTCACGTCTCCTAATCTTTATAATATGATCATCGCATCGCCGAAACTAAAGAAACGATATCTTTCTCGAATCGCTTCATGATAAGCATGCATGATAAAATTCTGATTCGCAAAAGCACTAACCAACATAATCAATGTTGATTTAGGCAAATGAAAGTTTGTAACTAGACCATCAACGGCCTGAAACTGATACGGAGGATAGATAAAGATATCTGTCCAACCCGAAGCTGCTTTTAATTCGCCATGATCACGCATAACTGTTTCTAACGTTCTGATTGACGTCGTTCCAACAGCAATAACGCGACCACCGTTTTCCTTCGTTGCTTTTAGTTGTTCAGCCGATTCTTGAGATAAATGATAATACTCTGCATGCATGTCGTGTTCTTCTACATTATCGACTTGAACAGGTCTAAACGTCCCTAAACCGACATGTAACGTCAGATAAACGATATTAATCCCTTGCTCACGAATCTTGTTCAATAAATCTTCAGTGAAATGTAACCCTGCTGTTGGAGCTGCAGCCGAACCAGGATCTTCAGCATACACTGTCTGATAACGCTCTTGATCATCTAATTGTTCTTTAATATAAGGCGGTAAAGGCATTTCACCAAGTTCATTAAGTACTTCTAAGAAGATGCCCTCATAGTCAAATTCGACAATTTTACCACCTTGGTCGAGTGTTTCAACACAGGTTGCTGTTAATAAGCCATCACCAAATTGAATTGTGGTACCTTCTTTGAATTTCTTAGCTGGCTTTGCTAATACTTCCCAGCGATTTCCTTCAATTTGGTGTAACAATAATAATTCGATACTAGCTCCTGTTTCTTCTTTCGTACCTAATAAACGAGCAGGTAATACTTTAGTATTATTGAGAACCAGACTATCACCTGGTCGTAAGTATTCCAATAGATCAGAAAAGGTTCGATGTTCAATCGATTCATCTTCACGATTTAACACCATCAAATTAGAAGCCGCTCGGTCTTTTAATGGTGTTTGAGCAATTAGTTCTTCAGGTAAGTCAAAATCGAAATCTTCTATCTTCATTGTTTCTACACGTCCCTTTATTTAAACCTTCCAATAATCATGAAAATCACACTTAAAATGATACTGACAACAATTGAAGTTACAATCGGAAAATAAAACGTTGTGTTACCTGTTTTAATCGTAATATCTCCAGGTAATTTACCGATAAAACTCCATATCAAGCCAATCATAATAAATAGTACGCCTATTAAGATAAAGAACTTGCCAAAACCAGTCAAGTTTCACGAACCTCCCGATTAAAATGATCATATGCTTTATGCGTTGCCACTCGACCTCTCGGTGTACGTTGAACATATCCTTGTTGAAGTAAAAATGGTTCATAGACATCTTCAATCGTTTGAGACTCTTCACCAATAGTAGCAGACAATGTATCTAAGCCAACAGGACCACCCTTGAACTGATCAATAATACTGAGTAAATATTTATGGTCGATATGGTCTAAACCTGATGCGTCTACTTGTAACATATTTAACGCTTTATTAGCACTATCAATCGATATAATAGGTTCACGGTTCACTTGGGCCAAATCTCGAACACGTTTTAATAAACGATTAGCTATTCTTGGGGTTCCACGCGAACGTGAGGCAATTTCTTCAGTTGCCTGTTGGTCAATGTCAAATTCAAATACAGATGCTGTTCTTTCAATTATTGAGCAGAGATCTGTCACTTGATAAAATTCGAGACGACTGAGGACGCCAAACCGGTCGCGTAAAGGTGCTGATAATAGTCCAGCTCTTGTGGTAGCACCTACAAGGGTGAAAGGGGGTAAATCTAACCTTACTGACCTTGCTGCATCCCCCTGACCGATCACAATGTCGAGTACAAAATCCTCCATGGCAGGATATAATACTTCTTCAACTGAACGTGGTAGACGATGTATTTCGTCAATAAACAAGACGTCGCCTGCCTCTAGCGAGGATAGAATGGCTGCTAAATCACCAGCTCTTTCAATCGCTGGGCCAGATGTTGTACGAAATTGCACACCCATTTCTTCAGCAATAATCGCAGCTAACGTCGTCTTGCCAAGTCCAGGTGGTCCGTATAACAAGACATGGTCTAATGGCTCCTCACGCATTTTAGCCGCTTCAATAAATATTTTTAAGTTTTCTTTTGTTTTATCTTGTCCTATATATTGCCTCAGTGTTGATGGACGTAAACTTTGTTCGACTTGTACATCTTCCCACTGAGCTTCACTTGAAACCATTCGTTCATCCATTCAACTCACCCTTAACGCATTAATAATTGCAGACCTTGTTTCACCAATTCATCTGTCGATTCTGCTTGATACGATTTTAATGTTGGTGCGATTTTATCAATTTCTCGTTTCGTATAACCAAGTGTCAATAACGCTTCAATAGCCTCGTCATATTGTTGATGGTTTGGTTGTGCTTCATGCTCAATCGTCAACATATCATCAACAGACGTTTGCATCCATGCATCCACTTTTCCTTTTAAGTCTAAGATCATTTGGCGAGCTGTCTTTTTACCGACACCAGGAAATTTGGTTAAGTAAGCATCATTTTCTTGTTCAATGGCTTGAGCAAAATCATGGACGGATGTTTCACTCACGATACTTAACGCATTTTTCGGTCCAATACCTGACACGTTTAATAACTTCTTAAACAAATCTTTCTCTTCGCTCTGATAGAATCCATAAAGCATCTGAGTATCTTCACGGACATAAAAATATGTAAATAATTTAACGGATTCGTCTTGTTTGGATTGGTAACGTAAAGGATGTGGACACCATATTTCATAACCGACGCCATCAACATCCAAAACGACATACTCTTCGGTAATCGATGTTAGTTTACCTTGTATATATGCGTACATGTTGTTCCTCCTACTATGTCTGAACAAACGTTCTCACTCTAGTTTAACATGTCATAGCCTATTCGTCCGCAATTTATTTTGTTACGTTTTTTTAACACACTAACTCTGTTTTAGCCTACTCCATGAATTGAAAAATGCCACCTCCCCGACTGGAGAGGTGGCCCTCAATTTATTGCATGTTGTGATGAACTTCTTGCACATCATCAAGATCTTCTAACATGTTAAGAAGTTGGTCCATATCTTCTTCGTGTTCATTCGGAATTGGCGTATACGTATCAGCGACCATTGTTAATTCAGCAGCTGCTAAAGGATATTGTTCCTTCATTGTATTGCGAACCGTTTCAAAATCTTCGGGTTCAGTAAATAATTCAAACACTTCATCACTTGTTTCAATTTCTTCACTACCCGCTTCAATTGCTTCTAGCATAAATTCCTCTTCATCAGACTCAATCTGATCACGCTCAATCGCGATATAACCTTTGCGATGAAACATAAAAGAGACACAACCATTTTCACCTAAGTTACCATTATTCTTATTAAATGCATGGCGTACTTCTGAGGCTGTACGGTTTTTATTATCAGTTAGCACATCGACCATAACGGCAATTCCACCTGGGCCATATCCTTCGTAAGTGAATTCTTCATAATTAGCACCATCTAGATTACCTGTTGCTTTATTAATAGCTCGCTCAATATTATCATTAGGCATATTGTTTGATTTGGCCTTATCAACTGCCAAACGAAGTGCTGAGTTTGTTTCCATATCAGCACCGCCTTCTTTTGCTGCCACATAGATTTCTTTAGCCAGTTTCATAAAAAGTTTTCCGCGTTGAGCGTCTTTGGCATTCTTTTTATGTCTAATATTATGCCATTTTGAGTGCCCTGCCATGACATTCCCCTCCCTTACTATGGAAATTATTGAATTAAATCATGAACTCGGTAAACACGACCGTTTTCTAATTGTTCTTGGTCGTTGATTAAGTTTTGTAATAAGTCGGCAACCTCTTTCGGGCTCCGCAATTGATTATTGTCTTTTAATTGCTTGAAATTGTCAACGTCTTTGAACTCATCAGTAGTTGCAGATCGAATTTCGCCTTGCATATCAGTGTCCATCACACCAGGGCTAAAAGCAATGTGAAGATCATTAGTGCCTAACTCACTTGCCTCTACTGCTGCTGTTTCTGTATATTGATTAATAGCAGCTTTCGTAGAACTATAAGCATTCCAACCATAGATAGCTTTTTCTGCTGCACCTGAGGTTATGTTAATGACAACCAAACGATTCGGATTAACTTGCGCTTTTAATGTATTAATCAAAATCATAGGTGCTGTTAGATTCAATGTGACATGTTTAGCAATCGTTTCATTTTCTAACTGACCTACAGGCCCCATAGGTGTAACCATACCCGCATTGTTTACAATCAATAATTCTTCAATGGTTTGTTGATTTATTTGTTCGGCCAAAGATGTCGCTATGTTTTCGATTTGATCTACACTAGATAAATCACCTGAAAGATGACGGTAATTCGGTTCGTTATTTTGTGCTAGCATTTGTAATTCGTCAACTTGTTGTTGACGAGCAACAGAAATGACATGATAGCCACATTGTAATAAGTTTTTAGCCACTTCTTTTCCTAACCCTTTTGATGCTCCTGTTACAATAGCATATTTCATGATATAATCCCCCAATTATTAATATGTAAGTAAACAGGATAAGCCTGTTTACTCTTTTCGGTCTTCGATACGATTATGAAATTCTCGATTGACGTAGACACTAACATCCGTCCGGTCTGTAATGTCTTCTACTACTTTTTTAACTTCTGTAACTGCCTCTTCCTCTGTTGTTCGTGATGTCAATTGAACAGATACGTATATGTGTTTCTCTTGGACCGAAATACCAGCTTGTTTTATTTCATCTAAATGCATCACTTCTTCATATAATTTACGTTCCATCTCTTTACGTTCTGTTACTTCTTTAGAGACATACGGTTTTCCATCCGAATTATCTAATGTATCCTCAATTTGCTTCTCATTAAAGTATTCATGAGGGTTTTCATACATATTCAAACGAATTTGCTGTTCAGGAGTTAACTCAGCGTCTCCCTGTGATTCCATCGTGTGATCATCTTGTGTCCGATTAGCCTCACGTTCTGGGTTAACAAATGTACAGCCTGAAACTAAAACAAACATAACCAAAATGATGATTATTGACTTAAACATGCAAAACACCTCCGTTTCATTATTTTGAAATAAGAGGTGTTAAAACATACAATTATTCGAGTGTGAAATGATGGAAATCGGGTGGTGATTTAGGCAAAGCGCGTTTATGTGCTGTTCGTTCATGCATGATTTCGATCTTTTCAGCATCGTCATCACTCACTGACTCTCCGTTTAAGAAGGCATCAATGGCATCATACGAAACACCCATTTCTGACTCATCAGTTTGACCATCCCACAATCCTGCACTCGGAGCCTTATCAACTATCTTACTTGGTACACCTAATGCACGACCTAATTCACGAACTTCTTCTTTTGTATAGTGAAGTAATGGAACAATATCAACGCCACCATCACCATGTTTAGTGAAATAACCTGTGTACCATTCAGCTGCATTGTCTGTACCCACAACTAAATAATTATAGTTAGCAGCCACCGTGTATAAGGTGCTCATACGCATGCGAGCACGTAAATTAGCATCTGCGATTTGTTCTTTATCTGAATTCCATTCCCCTTGGTTTTCGATTTGTTGCTTAATGGTCGAGAACATTGATTCATGTTGGTTTGTTAAATCAATCGTCATATGATTAACGCCAGATTCTTCTACTACTAATTCAGCATCTTCACGATCTTGATCTGCACTCTTACAAGGCATAATGACCCCTAATGATTGCTCAGGAAATGCTTGTTTGATTAGATATGCTACAACTGTTGAATCAATACCTCCACTCAAACCGACAACTAATCCATTTGAATTCGTGTCTTTAACGGTTTCTTGTAACCACTGAACTAACTGGTTGATATGTTGCTCCATATACTGCTCCCCTTTACTCCACTTTGTTAAATTTATTCTATCATAATGGAATTAAAAAGAAAATCAAGCCGACGAATGCGACTTGATCACTTTAAAACTTTTATTGACAACCACAACCATTATTCCAGCCATAGCCATTACTCCAGCCATGACCACACGGGTTCTCACGATAAAAATGTGGATACGGAAATGGTAAAGATACCGGCTGATTAGTACCATAATGTTGATAAGAACCATTATTATAATTAGAATTTCCTTGATTTTGAATATAAGGTGCTAATTTTTTATCAAACCATTCGTCTTCTCTTATAACCGGGATCGACCGAGGTTTTACATGATCTGGAAACGGAAATCGTTCATTTGAATGACTCGCACTCGCTTGCTTTTGTTTAACTTCTTGGCGATTAGCTACCGCTTGTTGAGGCACTTTCACCTTCATGCCTTCTAACACTTCTGTTACATCAGATAAATGTTTATTCATGTCATAAAGATTTGATTCGGAAAGGCCATATTGTTCCGCGATTGAGCCCATTGTTTCACCTTGCTTCACGATATGAAATTTCATTATAAATACCCCCTTACTGTGAATTTAGGCGTTACCCTAATTTATGCACACAGTAAGGGGATGTTGACACATAATCTTATTCGACAAATTCAAATTCGAAATCTAATAATCGAACAGTGTCTCCTTCTTCTGCTCCATGCTTACGAAGAGCATCATCAATTCCCATATGACGCATCTGACGTGCAAATCGTCTAACCGATTGATCACGATTAAAGTCCGTCATCTTGAATAAACGTTCAATTTTGGGTCCTGACAGCACATAAGCACCGTCTGGATCACGTGTGATGTGGAAACTGTCATCATCGCCTTCATATTTGTAGACAACACGTTCATCACTACTATCTTCATCAGTAGTCTCAAATGTATCTTGCGGTATTTCATCAAGTGTATTAGCCACTTCGAATAATAAATCGCGCAATCCTGTTTGCGTATAAGCGGATATCGGATAAATCGGTAAATCTTCACCTAATTGTTCTTTAAACATTTCTAGATGTGTTTCCGCATCAGGCATATCCATTTTATTCGCGACAATAATTTGAGGACGTTCAAGTAGCTTCTCATCATAAGCTTCTAACTCTTGATTAATTGTAACGTAATCCTCATATGGGTCACGTCCTTCAAGTCCTGACATATCTATGACGTGAACAATGACACGCGTTCTCTCAATGTGGCGTAGAAATTGATAGCCTAAACCAACACCTTCATGAGCTCCTTTAATTAATCCAGGTAAATCGGCCATTACGAAGCTTCGCTCATCTTCAATACGAACCATCCCTAAATGAGGGTTTAAGGTTGTAAAATGATAATCTGCTACCTTTGGCTTTGCTCCACTAACAACTGAAAGTAAAGTTGATTTACCCACACTTGGAAATCCGACTAATCCGACATCTGCAAGTACTTTTAGCTCGAGCTCCACATTTAATTCATCACCAGGAGCACCTTTTTCAGATAATTCTGGTGCACGATTACGAGAATTGGCAAAGCGAATATTCCCACGGCCTCCACGGCCACCTTCAGCAATAACAGCGCGTTGTCCATGTTCAACCAAATCAGCAATCACTTCCTGCGTTTCAGCATCACGAACCGTTGTGCCTGGTGGTACTGGAATCACATAAGCGTCTGAATTTTTTCCATGTTTACTTTTGCTCATTCCATTTTCGCCGCGATTGGCTTTAAAATGACGTTGATAACGAAAGTCCATTAATGTGTTTAGCCCTTCGTCGACTTCTAAAACGATGTCACCACCATGACCCCCGTCTCCGCCGTTAGGGCCACCCATTGCGACATATTTTTCTCGTCGAAAAGACACAAGTCCGTCTCCACCATCACCGGCTTTAACAAATACTTTGACGCGATCGACAAACATTTCTTTCACCTACTTCCTGCATTCACCCTAACGATAAATTAGCGTGATTGAAACTTTTTCTTCGTTTTGTACAGCATGAAGACATTCACCATTAAACGATAATCTCTCAATAAAATCTGATTGATCTTGATTCGGTAAATGAATGTCATACTGTAAAGTTAATTCTTTTTCGCCTTCTATAGCAACATGAACTGACACGTCAGTCCATGCAACAATACTACTTTCAAGTTCGGATACAATTACTTGACCATCATTCGTTAACTTTTCTTCAAATGCTGCCAGCTCTGTTAAATCAGTATTAACCGAAAAGGTGATATTTAATTCATGCTCCATTAGGGATGTTGATAACAACCAGAAAACAAACTCATCACAATTTAACGTTTGTAACAGTCGTTCTTGCTTCAACCGTTCAATTAAGTCATTAACTTTATTAAGTGACTTTTCGTGCTTTCCCATACTCCCATAGCCTTGAACAATTTGCAAATCATTCATTAAATCATGTCGGTACTGACGTAACCATTGTAAAAATTGTTGGCGTTCCATGACAATCACCTACATTAAGATTTTCCTCCATAATACCATAAATTAACGCTCAACATTTGACGAATATGGTCACTATAACTATTAATTTGTATCACATAATCACAAAAAAACCGACTCTATTAGGCTAGAGTCGGTTTTTCATCCATTACGCTTCTTGAGCTTCTGGATAAACACTAACTTTTTTACGATCGCGTCCATAACGTTCGAAACGAACAACACCATCTACTTTAGAGAAAAGTGTGTCGTCGCCACCAATTCCTACGTTATAGCCCGGATAAACTTTCGTACCACGCTGACGGTAAAGAATTGAACCGCCTGATACGAACTGACCGTCCGCACGTTTAGCGCCTAAACGTTTCGACTCTGAGTCACGACCGTTCTTCGTACTACTTACACCTTTTTTCTGAGCGAAAAACTGTAAATTTAGACGTAGCATTACCATGCACCTCCTTAAGATTTTGAAATGTGAATATATTGTCCATAGTCTCTTTCAATCGTTTCAAGTGAGACGACCATACCTTCTAACAGTAATTGCGCTTGTTTTAACACTTCAACTGTCAAATCGTCTGGTAACGTCACATTTAAAAATCCACCATTTTCACGTTGATCGATCAATGGTTCAATGTCACATATTGAAATAACCGCATTAACAGCTCCGAATGAAACAGCAGAAGCTGCTGCACAAACTAAATCATGTCCGTATGGGCCACTATCTGCATGTCCCGACATTTGAAAGCCTTTAATTGTATCATCAGGATAACGGGTTACGATTACTTCAATCATGCTGACAGTCCTTACGCATTGATTTTATCAATTGTTACTTTAGTATACGGTTGACGGTGACCTTGCTTACGCTTGTAGTTCTTCTTCGGCTTATATTTGAAAACCGTGATTTTACGTCCTTTACCGTTACGGTCAATCTTACCTGTAACAGACGCGCCATCAACGTATGGAGTTCCTGCTTTAGCAGAGTCCCCACCTACGAAAAGAACGTTGTCGAACGTCACTTCTTCGCCTGCTTCACCATCTAGCTTTTCGACGTAGATTGACTGTCCTTCTTCAACTTTAACTTGCTTGCCACCAGTTTCAATAATTGCGTACATACTTGCACCTCCTCTAATTACTCAGACTCGCCATTGAAGGTACTCGAACTGAGTTTAAAAACCTTCTCTGAGCGGTTGTAGCATGCGGGTGCTACAAAAACATAACATATAGATATTACCACGTATTAAAAAGCCTTGTCAATAGACAGTGCTTCATCTTCATAACGTGATAATAACCAATGAGCATCACCTATTTTATATAACTGATAAGGTGATTGTAAACCTTTTTTTGCACTTATATAGAGAGGAAAGTGAAATTTATGCGTTTCATGTAACAGTTTTAGAAATGGCTTGATCATCGAGCTATAATTAGAATCAACTTCTAAATGAATGACGTCGATTGAACGATCTTCATTAAACCAACACAATTCTTCCTCTAACTGTTGTAAGAAATAATGTTCAGTCGGTGCTAAGGTCCTTTGATCGATCCCAAAGAATTGATAACTATTAGATACTTCTCGTTTTCTAGTCAGCTCTAGCATGCCAAGTTTAGTAAAGCCGACAATGTGTATGGAAGCCGAGCTTTGTTTATTTATGTGTTTCAAAACATTTATAATATCTTGCTGTTCGTCATTCGACTTCATGTTTAACAAGTCAACGATGATAGCACCATATATGTTCCGCTCTTTTAGGGACTTGGCTAATTGTGTAACTGCTTCACGATTAATCACCATGTAATCTGGCTCTGTTTGTTGATGTACTCGGTAAGAACCAAAATCGACATCTACAGCTGTTAAGGCTTCAGTCTGGTCAATCATTAATGTTGCACCACTAGGTAGTGAAATCTGACGTCGTGTCAATTCATCAGCCAACGACTCATATCCATAAGGTCGATGATGAAGATAATGACGATCCAAATTTAAGCGATCAGACACATGAGGTAGTACGGATAATATTTTTTGTTTAATATCTGGTTCGTCAACAATAATTCGATCGACGTCACTTAAATCCGCTTGCTGAAGTGCCGTAATAAACGGATGGCTTTGACGATAAGCCAGCCCTTTCTTAATAGGCATTTCATTTATTTGTTTATACACGGTTTTTAAACGTTCTAACCCATTTATTAGGGTTGTTTGATCCAATTGATTGGCTTTCGTTCGAACAATCAACCCTTCATTAACGTATGGGGACAATAAGTCAATTAAATAACTTCTTTCTTCGCTTGTTAGTTTATGAGATACATGAATAGATGTTTCGAAAGGCGAATAAACAAGCGTGTCATCCTTTATTTGTAGTTTTGTTGTAACCGTCATATATTTGGATGATGTAGCTAATCGTTCAATTTGAACAAGTAGCCAATCGCCACGACTCACTTTTTCTTCAACCATATAACGATAAGGCAAATAAGCGATTTGCCCTTGTCCCACATCAATAAAACAAGCCTTCAACCGTTGATCAACTTGTTTAACTGTGCCGTACAGAATATCCCCTGTTTGAAAATCTGTAATCTTATGAAATAATACCTCAGCCGTTTGACCATTGATTTGATCTAAGTAAAGCTGGTGCCGTGTTTTTGTTTGTATCCATATTTGTCTCATGATCAACACCCTGGTGAATTAAAATTATTTAGCCTTGTTAAAGTCCGTTGTTGATATTGTGATCCGCTATCGGTGGACGCTTTCCGCGGGCACGGCTCAAGCCAGGCAACTTCATCGAATAAGCTGCTTTGTTACTTGCACCGAGGAAGCCTACTTCGAAGCTTTGCTAGAAGACGCAGGTGCATCCCTCGGCCTAAATGCGTGGCCTGCGGGGTCTCGAGCTCGTGCTCTTACCGCAGGAGTCGCCACCTTCGCTACTCACACTTCAACAACTCTCTGCCACATCATTTGAAAATCAACATTAAACTTTAACAGATCTAATTATTTAGCCTGTCCGAATAACCCCGTTAAACAATCATCTTCGCTAAGCAAATCTTCATCTTCAATATAAACATAGTGATAATGATTACGTTTGAATTCTTTAACAATATTCGATAATGAGTAATTGGTATTTGCTCGTAATATAGAAATATGATCCCGCTTAACTTGCCTCCGTAGATGGCGTGATAATAAGTGCTTTAATAAAAATCGGTCTCTCTGTCTCCACAAAAACCAATTGTCTAAAATTAAAAAAATGGAAATCCCCATCAATTGTAAAGAATACAACTGATTAATCCATAGTATACCATTTAAAAACAATAAAAAAACAATCGACCATATAGCCATCATGATAATGGTTCGATAAAATGAAAAATACTGTTGCAAAAACAACAATAATAAACGACCCCCATCCAATGGCAAGACAGGAATCAAATTGAAAACTAAGATAACTGAATTCATCCAAAGTAATAATAGACTTAATGCATCATTCAACCATAACTTGTCCAAAACAATAATGACTGCATAAAGCCATATATGTTGCAAAGGCCCTGCAATTGTTACCAACCACTCTTCTTTTAAAGGACGGTTATAATAATCTGAAGTTTCCATAACCCCGCCAAACGGCCAAATCACAACTCGTGTAACATTCCACCCAAAATATTTTGCAGTTAAGACATGTCCAAATTCATGAATTAGCACAATGACTAATAAACATAATAATTCCAAAAACCAACCAAAAACATAGGAAGTAGCACAGACAATTAATAATAATGGATGTAATTCTATTATTCGTATTGTCATGTTAACGACCTAATATGACGGGTACTGGATCAACACTTTCATTATGATTTTCAACAGCAAAGTATAATGAAGCTTCTTCGCTAGCGGCTTCATGACTGATTGAACCTAAAGTGTCTGATGGGCCGACAAATTGATAGTGGAAAACATCAATAGATGACAGATGGCCATACACTGTTTCACTTCCATCCTCATGTTGAACAACAATCGTTTTCCCGGTTTCTTCTTTATTTCCCGCAAATAAAACCGTCCCTTTTTCAATCGGGTGAATCGTTTGCTCTTCTGTAATTTCCACTAATAAATGATCTTCCATCGAAGTAACTTGATTTTCATTTAAGCCATTGACTAACATCGCTTGATTAGGTTCTGAAGGCTCATTAACTGGTGCATCAAACCCAGTTGACACAAACATCGTTGCTATATGCGCATCATACCAAGCTTGTACAGTAGCGAAAGGCAAGTCATCAGTTAATAACTGATCTACGCGAGAATCAACCTGATTAGCCCAACTCGAGTTTGACTGACTCAATAATAGGACTCCTAAAAATAACGCTAATGCTAGGACACCTCTTCTTAAAAAGGACATCACATAAGTTGTCCAATTAAAATCATCCGATTGAGGAATAGATGTCATACCGTGCATTTCTTCATTTGATGGTAACATATTAGGGTGTTGATGCAATTTCTTACGCTCTCTTAATTTACGTTTCGCAATGTCTTCTCTAATTTTTTCAACTCGCTTATTCATAGGCCACCATTCCTTTAACCATTTGTACTAATCTATTCTTAATCAAAAGAATTATGATGACCTAGACTACTACTACACAAAAAATTCCGGATAAATGCTTTACGCTTTATCCGGAAAAGTTATTACTTCATACCTAATAATTTTTTCATTTTAAATAGGAAACCTTTTTCTTCATCAAAAGACATTAACGGGACAGATTCACCGAGAATTCTTCTTGCTATATTACGGTATCCAATGGAAGCTTTCGTGTCTGGTTGGAAGGCTACAGGGTTACCATGGTGAGAGGCGCGAATGACATCTTCATCATCCATGATGACCCCTAATAAATCGATTGATAATGTTGACACGATATCATCAACCGCAAGCATATCACCATTATCCATCATATGTTTACGAATACGATTGATTACGAGATGAGTTGATTCTAAATTCTCTTGTTCTAGTAAACCAATAATTCGGTCAGCATCTCGAACACTTGATTTCTCAGGTGTCGTAACAACAACTGCTTTATCAGCACCCGCTACTGCATTTTTATAGCCTTGTTCAATCCCAGCTGGACAATCGATCAATATATAATCATAATCAGGTTTTAACTGCTCAACTAATGATTGAATGCCTTCTGGTGTTACTTCATTTTTATCACTTGATTGGGCAGCAGGAAGTAAATGTAGACAATCAAATCGTTTATCTTTCACAAGAGCTGATTGTAGTTTACATTGACCTTCAATGACGTCAACAATATCAAAAATAATACGATTCTCTAACCCTAATATAACATCTAAATTCCGCAAGCCTATATCTGTATCAATTAAACACACTTTTTTATCTTGTAAAGCTAAAGCTGTCCCAATATTAGCAGTGGTTGTCGTTTTTCCCACCCCACCTTTACCTGATGTGATGACGATTGATTCTCCCATTTTAAAGTCCCCTTTCTGAAATATCCGTTAAATTTTGTCGGATTTTTTGAAGGTTATGTAGATCATCGAGTTCAATTTGGCCTGTTTCTTGATTAATAAATGCAAACTCACGCTGTGATCCTTCAACCTCATAATCAGGTGCACGACTGAGTTGATCAGCTATACGAATTTGACTTGGATTCATATAAGAAGCAGCAACCACTTCATTAGCACCATCAGGAAACCCTGCATGAACTATACCACGTAATTGACCTAGTACAAAAACACTTCCTGAAGCTGTCACGGTTGCTCCTGGGTTAACATCACCAATAATAAATACATCCCCATTCTCATGTAGCTCTTGTCCTGACCTTATTGTTTTGACACGAGGTTTCATTGTTATGTGATCATACCAAGATTTTGCCTCCTCTTTTGAGATCACATTCGATTCAAATGATTTAATACCGATTGAATGTTGATCATTTAAGAGGTGACGAATTTCATCTTGCTGCTGAGTATCAAGTAAACGATTTTGCGTATGCACCTTAATACTTGTTCGTTGATGAATGGCATCAGATTCTAGTTGTTTTTGGAGTTCTTCCAATAATTGCTCGAACGAACATTGATCATCTAAATAAACAATAATCCCTTCTGTTGTACCTTTCATTGTAAGGTATAAGTTCGTTTCTGTCATAATGAGGACATCCTTTGAATAAAATTATTTCTCGAGTTCATATTTCCATTTCGTTAACATAGGTTTAGTTAATGGATATAAGATAAGTAAACCAATCACATTAACAATTAAGCTAGGGACAAGGCGTATCGTTAGATAATCTTGGAATCCAATCATAACTTGACCAATTAAGAAATAAACGCCAAAAATGATGAGGTCAGCTATGGCAACTCCTAAAAGAACGAATACGATTGAGACAAGAAAATTTTTGTGTAAAACACGTTTTAGTAGGTGAATCACATATAATGACACACCATAGCCCAGTAAATATACGCCTAGAATAGATGTGAATGTTAAATCCGTTAAAAAAGCAAATGCTAATCCATTCATTAAGCCAACATAACTATGTTCACGATCATAAAAAATCATGACAATAATAGAAATGACAAGTGGCCAATGTGGTATGTACAACATACCATCTAAGAAAGATGATGGGATAACTTCTGTCAAAACGCTTTGTAGAACCAATAAGATAAGCGTTACAAGTGGAAGTAGGAATATCTTCATGACTCCTCATCCTCCTCAGTTGGTTCTACATTTTGCAATTCACGATCGACTACTTTGACTTGGTTAATATCATTTAAATCTGCTGCCGGTTCAACATGGGCAATGCTTGTTAACCCATACTGATCTAATTCAATTGAACTGATTTCACCAATTAAAATTCCTCGTGGGAACACACCTCCTAAGCCTGATGTGACCACTGTTTGTCCTTCCTCTAACTCACTATCATCAGATAAATCTCGAAAAATCAATTGATCATTCTCACTGTCATAACCTTCAATCATACCAAAGATATTTTCGTTTTGATCGACTATAGCTGATACTTGATGTTCTGCACCGAAACCACTTAATAATTGAACGGTTGAAGTTAATTGTGAAGCATTGATTACTTTACCTACCATCCCTTTCGCGGTTTGAACGGCCATATTTTCTTGCACGCCGTGTTGACTTCCTTTATTGATCGTTACTTGTTGAAACCAACGTTCAGAACTTCTAGCAATGACTGTTGCATTTAACGTTTCATAGTCACTAAGTGTTGTATCAACATCTGCCATAGCACGTAATTCTTCATTCTCTTTTTCTAGTTCATTCACTTCATATGCAAGTGATTTATAATCTTGCAACTCTTGTTTTAAAACTTGATTTTGTTCATAAACTTCACGTATATCTGATATAGATCCAGAAAAGTCAGCTATGGCACCGATTGGTTTATGAAGGACACTTTGAAACAATCCAACCGTGTCATGCGCAAATTGTGCCGGTACACTAGATGAACCATCTGACCTTAATGAATAACCAATCAAACTAACAATAATAATAATACTTAATAAAAAGACAATTAACTTTCGCTTCCTTAAAAATGATGGCATATTTTGACACCTTCTCTTAACGTTACGTATTCTCTGCTGCAATTTTAGTAGTGCGTCTGATGTAATCTATATGTTTAATAGCTTTGCCTGTACCTTTAACAACAGATGTCATTGGGTCTTCAGTAATAAATACAGGAAGGTCGACTTCTTTTTTTATCATATTGGCTAAACCATCAAGAAGTGCCCCGCCACCAGTTAGAATTATTCCCCGGGACATAATATCGTTTGATATTTCAGGTGGAGCTGTAGCTAACGTATCAATAACCGTACTAACAATTTGTTTAGCAATTTTCTCTATTACTGACATAATCTCTCCACGTGTTACCGTTACGGTTTCTGGTAGACCTGTAATTAAGTCACGACCCTTAACAACCATTTTACCACGATTGTCATCCATTTTTGCAGAGGCTAGATCAATTTTTAATTTTTCTGCAGTCGAAATTCCAATAGCAAGACTATAAGTTAACCGTATATATGTTTGAATCTCTTCATTGAGATAATCTCCTGCTACTCTAATTGATTGGCTACTAACAATACCACCTAAAGAAATAATGGCAACTTCTGTTGTTCCACCACCAATATCTACAATCATGTTACCAGTTGGTTCCCACACAGGCAAACCAGCACCTATAGCGGCTGCAAACGGCTCAGAGATTATATAAACTTCTTTAGCTCCTGCCTGTTTTGCTGCATCCAATACAGCTCTTTTTTCTACTTTAGTTGCCCCAGATGGCACGCAAATTATAATATGCGGTTTTCTGGACCAGATGGTCTCCATATTATAAACACGCTCTATAAAAGATTGAATCAACTGAGCTGTTATTTCAAAGTCTGCAATAACTCCTTCTTTTAATGGTCGAATGATTTCGATATCTCGGGGCGAACGCCCAATCATACTTTTTGCTTCGTTGCCAACAGCTAAAATCTCATTTGAAGGTATATGTCTTGCAACAACAGTCGGTTCGTTTAAAACAATCCCTTTACCCTTCATATATACCAGCGTATTAGCCGTCCCTAAATCAATCGCTATTTCACGATTAAATAATGTTGTTCCCAATCTTGATCGCCCCTCTAATGTAAGTGTTACTATAACGTACGCTGTTAGCAAACGAAACATGAATAAGCACCACAACTTTATGCATAGACCTCCGTGTAGTGCTGAAATAGTAAGTATTTATATTATACGGTATAACGTCATAATTAGATAGATACAGACTCGATAAAAATGCAATATAAGGCTAATGGACTGGAGATAATACCCTTTACAAATATCCCTTTTCTTTTAAGGAAATAAATTTTTGATCGCCTATAACTAAATGATCAAGCAGCTCGATCCCAATCACTTTTCCAGATTCAGATAATCGACGTGTGACTTGGATATCTTCATTAGATGGAGAGGGGTCAACAGAAGGATGATTGTGGGCACAAATAACAGACGCAGCAGAACGTTTAATGGCTTCTTTAAATACTTCTCTTGGATGGACGATTAAAGAATTCAAGCTCCCGATAAAAATCGTTTGCCTGTGTATGATTTGGTTTTTAGTATTCAGATAAAGCGCAATGAAACAATCAATTACACAAATAAAACATAATAAATATAGAATGAATAGATTCGCTAATTAAGTGAAATATCATTTATTGGTCACTTTTTGGTCACTAGAGTTTATTAAATTTGAAATCTAAGTTATAAGATGAGGATTGATTTTTGAATTTTTGTATTTTTGTTACAATAGTAACATGTCTTAAAAATAATTTGAATTAGGGGGTGTGAATCATTAAATACGAATCAATTTCTAAGATTGTAGATAGTATAAGTATGGTACTTGTGTTGATTTCAATATTTGCTGAATCAAATTTACTGTTTTACCTTGGCTTTGTTCCGCTATTAGTCATCAACATAATGGATTTAATTATCACTCCATCTAAAAAAAGTATATTCTATTTCATCTTTAAGATTACTATAATAGGTATAGTTTGGATTTTTATCTTCGGACTAACGTTTGATATTTATTCATAATTTTCAAATTTTTGTTTGAAATGAATAGTTACTATGTGCTAAAAAAGTAAGTATTTATATTATACGTTATATCACCCTAATGAGATAGTTAAAGAGTTGTTGAAATTGCAATATAAGGCTAATGGACTGGGGTAAAACCATTACAAGTACCCTTTTTCTTTTAAGGAAATAAATTTTTGATCGCCTATAACTAAGTGATCTAATAACTCGATCCCAATCACTTTTCCAGATTCATATAATCGGCGTGTGACTTGGATATCTTCATTAGATGGAGAGGGGTCACCAGAAGGATGATTGTGGGCACAAATAACAGACGCAGCGGAACGTTTAATGGCTTCTTTGAACACTTCTCTTGGATGGACGATTGAAGAATTCAGGCTCCCAATAAAAATCGTTTGCCTATGAATGATTTGATTTTTGGTATTCAGATAAAGCGCAACAAAATGCTCTTGATGCAATCCTCTAAAGTCTTCCATCAAGAAATTAGCCCCATCTTCAGGGCTCTTGACCACGTATTGATCACGTGCTTTGTAAGTTTGAATACGCTTCCCTAGTTCAAGCGCTGCCATTAACTGAATCGCTTTCGCATTTCCGATTCCTGTAATCGTAGTCAGTTCATTTATCGTTGCATCTCTTAATAATGAAATACCTTCAAAATGCTTTAATACATTCGTTGCGAGTGATAAAGAAGAGAAACCTTTCGACCCACTCCCTAGCAAAATGGCGATTAACTCCTGATTAGATAAGGCAGTTGCCCCCACTTCCATCAGACGCTCTCGCGGCCGCTCACTTTCTGGTACATCTCGGATTAAGATAGAATGATTGCTCATTGGAAAACCCCTTTCAGTTCTTAAGTTAGCTTTATTATAATGAAACTTCGCTTAAGAAACAAAAAGGGAAAAGTCTATTATCTATGGCGCTGATAAGGGTTTCAATAGGTAAACATGTCATCACAAAACAAATAATCCAAGATAATCGTTTTTCTATTAAATTGATTCAAATAATAAATTCAATGTTAAATACATTGTTGCTCGATTTAGCAAAGCGTTAGAATCACCATCAGTCTCTCTTGTTGTTAAGTTAATAAGCTCATTGACGTATTGATGGTCTTCCATAGATTGCGGATAGTTACCGAGCCAACTTGTTAATTCTTCTTCCCACTCTCCATTTAAATCAGAAACGTCTAACAGCGAACGACCTTCATCTAACCACGTTTCGTTGTCCTCATTAGCTGAAACCGTTTTTTCTTCAAAGCTCCAGGATGTCAAATAATAGCCATCATTTTTATCCAAACCTTTTGATTGTAAATGCGACTCTATAACGGATTCGTCTACAGATTCATGAAGTATGCCTGTTAATAAATAAAATTGGTCTTCATTTGGAACCACAACTGATGGTATGTTATTTAATGATGTCTGAAAAGCACTCGCATTTTCCTCTGTACTAAACACCCCGAGTTGAAAGACTTCATAGCTACCACCACTATACTGAATAGATTCGCCATCAGAATTATTTTCAGTTGAGTCTTCGTCATCTGCTGTTACGGGCGTTGGATCTTCTTGAGTTTGAGTTGTAGCTGGATTAGAAATATCTAAAAAGATAAGCATACCGATACCAAATACTGCACCTACAATTAAAGCAAAAAAAGCAGATTTCAAAACGGTCCATAGAGATAGTTTTGATATAGTTTTCTTCTTTGACTTCGGTGTTAACACTTTTTCATAAGGGTTTTTTTCAGATTGCTTATTTTGTTGTTGAATCGCTACTTTAACTTTTTTTCGTTCTTCCATAAGCCAACCACCTTCACTAAAGTTAAGACAAGCCTAGCACACTATTAACGAAAAAATACACACTATTTGTCAAACTGCTTCGTCAATTTCGGACAATAAAAAAACTGATTAAACGAACCATTTTAGTTCATTTAATCAGTTCATTTTATATGGCTTGTTCAGCAGATGCGACACAATTCTTTCCATTACGTTTTGCGCCAACATACATTGAACGATCTGCTTGTCTTATTAGTTCATCTGGTGATTCGCAGTGATCTGGATAAGTTGCGACACCCACACTAGCCGTAACATTAAGGTCAATTGGGTCGTCCTGTTTAAGCATATGACTTCTGACATTAAAAGACTCTAAGGAGATCATAGAACGAATCGATTCCGCAAATATAACTGCTTCATCATGGTTGTATCCTTTGATTAGAACAGTAAATTCTTCTCCCCCATATCTCGCGACGAGCCCTTGTTTACCTACGAATGCTTCAATACGCTGTGCCAGCTCAGTTAACACTTCATTACCTGCTTCATGACCATAAGTATCATTTAATTTTTTGAATGAATCAAGGTCAAATAGAATAACAGATAGTTTTTCCGATAATTCTTTTTCTTCTAAGTCTAGTGCGTAACTTTCTAAATGCTCAGTAAAATATCGATAATTATATAAGCCTGTCAGACGATCACGTTGGCTTTTGTTCTTTTCTGATTGGTAATGACGCGCATTTTCGATTGCTACTGATAGGAAGTTACCTAAGATTTCTAACAACATGAGATGATATTTCTCATAAGCGTGTTTGCGCTTAGATGCAATCACTAGAACACCAACCGTTAAATTATTTCTTAAGATTGGAACGCCTACTACACTATTAACTTCATCAGGTATTTCTAAATTAGATATCTTATCGATCTGACTACGTTTTACTAACATATGAGGAGATTTATCTTGATAAATCATGCCAGCAAAACCTTCTCCATATTCTAAAGAAATATCTTCTAATTGTTTGGATTCATCATCACTGACATAACGAATCATGTTCATGGAGCGCGATGAATTCGTAATGTCATATACATAGATGTAAGACATAGGTATTAATTCATGCACTTTGGCCACAAAGGTATCTAATACATCTTTAACATTCAACTTCTTAGAAAGTTCGTGACCAATATTACTCGTGTCGTGTAAATAGCGATTAATACGTCTTCCTTTATGGTGAGTCGAAATGACTACTGATAATAGAATAGCTGGAAATCCGACAATGAGTATGGCTGCTAGACCTATTTGTAAATAAAGAATATACAAAATCAAACCTATCGGGAAAATCATAGCTGTTACGGCACTGTCGATTAATAATGATTTAGGAACTCCCTTGAACTTGTTCCCTTTCACATAAACATCAATTAGCGCTAACAAAATTTGATTTACTGCAATAGACCCAATTATGTAGCCTACTAATGGTATGATTTGATCCATCGTATTTAACGTTAGAACGCCATGAGTTCCTCCCAATGCATAATATACCACTGCGGCAAATATGGACGTCAAAAATAACATCGTTGAATTTGTCGCTATTCGGTAAAACTCTGTCTTCTTTAAACGAATCTTTATAAATAGGGCAATTAATGCCAACTGAGTTAGGATTATTTCAGCAAACAGACCAAAATATAAAAACACCGCAAAACTAACACCATTTATAAAGAAGATCGTAATTGAACCGACTTGAATTGGAAAAACAGCCACAGCACACATAACAATCGCAAAAGCAATAATGTCAATCCAATAACCAGTGAAATTCGGCTCAATACTAAAATAAAGGTAAATCATAGATGGTGGAAAAATTACTAACCAAACCAGCCAAATACTAATATTTTTCTTATCAGACATATGTAGGCTCCTTTAACCCTGATCTCGACCTTACTATTAAAACATTGTACGTTTAACCTCAGATACAAAATATAACGACCCTGTAATGACTAAAGCATCAGATGGTTTCATTTGATTTATCAACTGGTTATAAGCCGTTTTCCAGTCTTCTTTTATGATTATATTTCCATTTTCATACTTTTCTTTTAGTTCATAATACTCATAATTATTCTTAAAGTCAAATGTTGTAATATGAATTTGTGAAAAATGTTCTGAAAATAATGACATCATTTGTTCAACTGGTTTTGTTTTTAGGAAAGAGCATAAAATATAAACATTACTTTTATCATATTTTTGTTTAATCGTATCAATCAATGATTGAATAGCTTCAACATTATGAGCACCATCTAATATAACATCAGGATTATGTCGAACGACCTCAAAACGTCCCGACCATTGAGTTTTTTTCAATCCCGAGCGTATGACATCAGAATCTAGAGGTCTATTTTCAATCTCTAGTAATTGTAAGTACGCTTCAATTGCAACAGATGCATTATTAATTTGATGAGAGCCTAATAATTGGATCTTTAAATCCTTTAGGGAAATAGAGTTATTAGCAAAATCAAAAACATCTACTAGATGCTCCGTTACTTTCGCTTCTGCATGAAAATCATGGCCTAACTTAAGTACATCAGCATGGTTTGTTTGTGCTTTTTGATCAATCACTTGAATTGCTTCTTGTTGTGAAACGCCTGTAATAATAGGAGTATTCGACTTAATAATACCCGCTTTTTCATAAGCTATATCAGCTAAATTATTTCCTAATATATCGATATGGTCATATCCAATCGACGTAATAATTGAAAGAATCGGGGTAATGACATTCGTTGAATCTAATCGACCACCTAAACCTACTTCAACAACTGCATAGTCAACTTCTTTTTCTTTGAAATATAAATAGGCCATAGCTGTGATTATTTCAAATTCAGTTGGGTGCCCTACTTCTGTCGTTGCAATTTGTTCGCATAGCGGTTTAATTCGCTCAACCAAATGCACTAGATCGCTATCGCTAATTGGCTGATGATTAAGACTAATTCTCTCATTAAATGTCTCAATATAAGGTGATGTAAAAGTCCCTACATCATAACCGTCTTCACGTAATATGTGGCTTAGAAAAGAAGTGGTCGATCCTTTGCCATTCGTTCCTGCTACATGAATCGTTTTTATTTGATGCTGAGGATTTCCTAGTTTATCGAGTATCATATTGATTCTTTTTAGTCCTGGTTTAATCCCAAACGGCAATTGTTTATGAATCCAAGCAATCGCTTCAGTTACTTCCATTGTTCGTCACCTATTTCATTTTTTGATATGTAAAAATGAGTTGCTATTCTGTTATAAGAATAGCAACTCATTTCTCATTTTATCGCACATTCTCTAATTCTGCGATACGTGCTTCAACAGCTTTTTGTTTTTCTAAGTAGTCCTTTTCTTTATCGCGCTCTTCTTGGACAACTTCTTCAGGTGCTTTATTAATAAAGCTCTCATTCGCTAATTTTTTCTGAACACGTTCAACTTCACTATTCCATTTGTTAAGTTCATCTTTTAAGCGATTGATTTCTTCATCAATATCAATTAAACCTTCAAGTGGAAAGTAAATCTCAGCACCTGTAACGACGGCACTTTTTGCTTGTTCAGGTACTTCTAAGTCAGTTTTAATCGTTAATTCTTCAGGATTACAGAAACGTTCTAAATAAATCTGATTTCGTTCAAGCTCCTTAACGATATCTTCAGACTGTGCTTTGATTGCAATTTTTATTTCTTTGGACATTGGCGTATCAACTTCAGCACGAACATTTCGAACCGAACGAATAATTGAAACAAGGCGCTCCATTTCTACACGTGATTGCTGATTATTATAAGTTGAATCAACTTGTGGCCACGCTTTAACTGTAATGGATTCTCCTTCGTGTGGGATGTGTTGATAAATCTCTTCTGTGATAAACGGCATGAACGGATGAAGCATACGTAAAATGTCATCTAGGGTCTTAACCAACACAGATTTCGTAGTTATTTTAGCTTTCTCATCATCACCATATAGTGGTAATTTCGCCATTTCAATATACCAATCACAGAATTCATCCCAAATGAAGTTGTAAAGATGACGACCCGCTTCACCGAAATCATATCGATCGATATTATGTGTCACTTGTTCAATCGTTTCGTTTAAGCGCGTTAAAATCCATTCATCTGCAACTGATTTCTCACCCGATAGATCAATATCTTCGTATTGGAAATTATCTAAATTCATAATGACAAATCGAGAAGCATTCCAAATCTTATTCGCAAAGTTCCACGTCGATTCAACTTTTTCCCAGTGGAAACGTAAATCCTGACCTGGTGATGAGCCAGTCGCTAAGAAATAACGAAGTGAGTCAGCCCCATACTGATCAATCACATCCATTGGATCAACACCATTACCTAATGACTTACTCATTTTACGTCCTTCTGCATCACGAACTAAGCCGTGGATCAGTACGTCTTTGAAAGGTCGACGGTCCATGAAATGTTTCGTTTGGAAAATCATTCTTGAAACCCAGAAGAAAATAATGTCATAACCCGTTACCAGTACATCTGTTGGGAAATAACGATTTAAGTCATAACTATCTTCATCTGGCCAGCCCATAGTAGAAAATGGCCATAGTGCTGATGAAAACCATGTATCTAACACATCCTCATCTTGAACCCAATTCTCTTTGTCGCTTGGTTCTTCACGACCTACATATAATTCGCCTGTTTCCTTATGATACCAAGCTGGAATACGGTGGCCCCACCATAATTGACGGGAAATACACCAATCACGAATATTCTCCATCCAATGCAGATACGTTTTTTCAAAGCGATCAGGTACAAAATCAACTTTATCCTCTGTCTCCTGAAGCTCAATGGCCTGATCAGCAAGAGGTTTCATATTAACAAACCACTGAGTTGATAAATAAGGTTCAACAACAGCATTACTACGTTCAGAATGACCAACTTGATGGACATGCTCTTCTATATCAAACAAAACACCTTGCTCTTGTAAATCTTTCACAATTTGCTTACGGCATTCAAAACGGTCCATGCCATCATACTGAGCTGCGTTTTCGTTCATTGTTCCGTCTTCATGCATCACTAGAACACGCTCTAAATGATGACGCTCACCAATTTCAAAGTCATTCGGGTCATGAGCTGGTGTGATCTTAACAGCACCTGAACCAAATTCCATATCGACATACTCATCTCCGACAATTTCCATCTCACGACCGATAATCGGTAATATCACTTTTTGACCAATTAAATGATTATAACGCTCATCTTCAGGATGCACCGCTACAGCCGTATCACCTAACATTGTTTCAGGACGTGTCGTTGCCACTTCTATATGACCAGAACCATCTTTAAGTGGATACTTCATATGATAAAAAGCACCTTGAACTTCTTTATATATAACTTCAATGTCTGATAGAGCAGTTTGAGTACTTGGGTCCCAATTAATGATATATTGCCCGCGGTAAATCAAATCTTGCTCGTATAATGAAACAAATACTTCACGAACGGCATTAGACAAACGTTCATCTAACGTAAAACGTTCGCGTGAATAATCGACACCTAAGCCCAATTTCTCCCACTGAGAGCGGATAAAAGATGCATATTCTTCTTTCCAATCCCAAGATTGTTGCAGAAAGCCTTCACGTCCTAAATCATGACGTGTTTTACCTTCTTCCTTAAGTTTTCCTTCTACTTTTGCCTGCGTTGCAATACCAGCATGGTCCATCCCTGGTAACCACAAGACATCATAACCTTGCATTCGCTTATAACGCGTAATGATATCTTGTAGTGTTGTATCCCAAGCATGGCCTAAATGTAGCCGCCCCGTAACATTTGGAGGGGGAATAACAACTGTAAAGGGTTCTTTAGTTTCATCATTTTTCGCTTCGAAAAATTTCCCATCAACCCAATACTGATAACGATCTTTTTCCACCTCTATCGGATTATACTTTGGTGCCATGTTTAATTCTTGACCTTCACTCATTACCAAATCCTCCTTATTCACGATATGTATAGTTTAATAAAATGGCTCTGTTAAAGTTTATTGTTGATGTTCAAATGATGTAGCACTAAGTTGTTGAATTGTGAGTAGCGAAGGTGGCGACTCCTGCGGGAACAGCACGTGTCTCGAGACCCCGCAGGCCATACTCTTCGGCCGAGGAGGCTCGAGCCGTGCCCGCGGAAAGCGTCCACCGATAGCGGATCACAATATCAACAACGGACTTTAACAAAGCTTATAAACTAAATAACTCCATAAAAAAAGCTTTTCATCCTTATAAAAGGACGAAAAGCTATTACGCCGATTTCGCGGTACCACCTTAATTTATGAGGGTTTCCTCATACACTCAAGTAAGTTAACGGTATTCCCGGTTTCTTCTACTTCATTTCAAAGAAACTACATTAATTTCAGAGCGACCTTCCAGATTGCATTGCCGAGGAAACTTTCAGCCGAGGCTTCCTTCTCTAAAACGGGTACAACACTGTACTCCTCTCTTACTTGTATTTATTCAGAGATTTAATTTGTCTATATTGTACCCAATTTTCGTTATATTAGTCAATTACTTTTACACGAAATTGTTTAAGACCGCATAAATTATATCTAGGAGGGATTGTTGAAATGGCACAATTTTATCGATACCGTTTACCACCTTGGCTTAGAAAATGTATTTTCACCATTGAACGGTGCATTTTACCAATCATGATCTTTCAATTAATACGTACATTATTATTTCCTACCACATTGGATGTGTTTCTAGCTGGTGCTATCGTTGGTATATTTATTGCTTTTTACTTAAAGTGGATTTAATGAGGGGACGATTGAGATCGGCTTGGAACCAATAGCACGTCACCCTCTTTTAATTCGAAAGATGATTCAATGTTGTTTAAACGCTCTAACTGATGAATGGACATATCATATGAAGCTGCTATTGATGCTAATGTTTCATCAGCTTGAACAAAACGTACAGTCATCTTAACTTGCTGACGCTCGTCATCTTCTCGGAAAAATTTAGATAGATAGTCTAGACCTTTTTTAACTGGTGATGAATGATCTTCATAATTACTTTTATCTTCATCATAATCACCATCTACATCTTCTATTGCTGATTTACTCTCACCTTTAGGATCAGCCTTTTTATCATATTCCTTTGGTTCATCTGTTTTATGTTTGGGTTGATTAACAAATTCCTTTAATGATGTAGTTTGTTTTTTGTGCCATATATCGCGACCACTTTCTTGTTCATCATCTTGCTTTTCAGATACTGTTTCGGACTCATTATGCGTTTGGTCATCATCTTCTTCTATTACTGGAAATTGCTTTAATTCAAAATCCGTTGACTCTTGTTCATTAGGGATTTCTTGCTCTTGTCGACTTGCTTCTATGACTTGAGTACCCTCTAAACGAATAGTCGTATAAACCTTGAGTGTCTTAGGTTCAGGGATTTCGTAGTCAAAGTAATCAACTATAACATCTACATCCTCGTTACTGTTAACCCGTTCATAAGGAATTGAAATATCAACTGGAATCGGGTACTGAAATTCCATAAATCCGTTGTCCAACGCTCGAACTTGCTGAACACTTTGTTGGTCTTCATCCACCATAATCGTTTCTTCCTGTTCTACTTCTCGTGCTAAATAATCACCATGCACGATTAATACGCCTCTGATTTGCATCGTTGATTGCTGATGGATCACATTCACATCTGGGTCAATTGCAATGCTATACAAGTCTTCAATTTCTTCATCTTGGCGAAACATAATATGTTCTTGCACATCAAATTGATAAGGTACACCTTCTAATGAACTCATTGTTTTCCCCCTCTACTTAATCATCCATTACTTAATACGTATTAGTTTGGAAAACAAACTATGCGCTTTAAGGGGTTAATCTTTATAAATATTTTCAATATGTAAGATTGAAGACTTCACATCAAGGAATCCTGTTTGTTCATTAATCGTTCTCTTAAATTATCTAAACGATAAGCACAATCAATGAATTAATTAACTTGCGCTAAGCAAAACAAACATCAACTTGTCCTTCTTCTTCTGCCGTTTCTAAACAATCCGTTAAAAACCTTTTTATTTGTTGATCATCTAAGTCAATGGACTGATGATTGAAACGGTCAAGTCGCTTTTGAAGTTGAGATAATGCTTGCTCAATTTGTTGTTTCGAGAATGTTTTCTTAGCTCCTATGCCACTGACACCTCCGTCACACTCTTTTGCGTCTAATAATTGATATAGGTCGTGTGCAGAATCATTAAACATGTGAAAACGTGCATATGCGATTTGTTGTTGTGATTGATTAACACCATATATGTCATGTCCCATCGTATAAACAAAACTCCTTCTAATTTAAATTATTCATAAGTTAACTGAAATAAATGCTTTAGAAATGGTTGGTTGAAGCATGGTGAAGTAGGAATCTGGGGATGATGCGAAGTCTTCAAATCTATTATATATCGAACTACTGTTCTGAAACAATAGCTGGTAACCTCACTTGAATTGGCATATAATCGTTAAATATAAAATTCCCGAACCGATTTTGTTCGAATCGATTCGGGAATGTCATTTAAAATGATTTTCTTATGATAAATTATTTTTTGTAATGTTTAAAAGCATACTGGATTGCCTGAATCGTTTTCTCGATGTCCTCATCCGTGTGTACAGTTGATAAGAACATGCCTTCAAATTGAGAAGGGGGCAAGAAAATACCTTGTTCAATCATATGACGATAATATTCAGCAAACCATTCTAAATCAGATGTCTTAGCTGAATCGAAGTCAACGACATTTTCATTAGTGAAAAAGAAGCCTAACATTGAACCAGCGCGATTGACACAAAGTGGAACTCCATTGGTTTGAGCCGATTCTTCAATTCCAGCAACTAATCGATCCGCTTTCTTGTTCATCTCATCATAAGATTCTGGTGTTAATTCACTTAACGTCGCATAACCGGCTGCCATCGCTAATGGGTTACCTGATAACGTACCAGCTTGATAAATGTCACCCGCTGGCGCGATCATTTCCATAATATCACGACGACCACCATAAGCTCCGACTGGTAATCCACCACCGATTACTTTTGCAAGACAGGTTAAATCAGGCGTCACATTAAAATGACCTTGTGCACAGTTGTAACCGACACGAAAACCTGTCATGACCTCATCAAAAATAAGTAGTGAACCGTAATCATTCGTCATATCACGTAAATACTGTAAGAAGTCATTGACTGGTGGCACGACACCCATATTACCGGATACAGGCTCAACAATCACTGCTGCGATATCATCACCGTAATGTTCAAATGCATACTTCACACTTTCTTGATCATTGTATGGAACTGTGATCGTATTTTTCGCGATCGACTCTGGAACACCGGGACTATCAGGTAATCCTAACGTGGCAACACCAGAGCCAGCTTTAATCAAGAGCGAATCAGCGTGGCCGTGGTAGTTACCTTCGAACTTCAAAATTTTGCTTCGCTTTGTAAACCCACGCGCTAAACGCAAAGCGCTCATTGTTGCTTCCGTACCTGAATTCACAAAACGTACCATTTCAATCGATGGAACGCGATCAATTAACAGTTTAGCTAATTTATTCTCATACTCTACGTTCGTACCAAAGCTCGTCCCTTTTTTCATCACATGCTGTAACGTTTCCATCACTTGTTCATGGGCATGTCCAACAATTAAAGGGCCCCAGCTAAGCACATAATCAATGTACTCATTTCCTTCAATGTCAGTAATTTTTGACCCTTGACCTTCTTCCATATAGATTGGGTCAACATTCACTGAATTAAATGCGCGAACTGGTGAATTAACGCCACCTGGCATTAATTCGACTGCTTCATCAAATAATTGTTTTGATCGATTTGTCATTATGAACCCTCCTTCTATTCATTCAACCATTTAGCAATATCTTTTGCAAAGTACGTCATAATTAAGTCAGCTCCAGCACGTTTCATTGAGGTGATTTTTTCAAGAACGATTTCTTGTTCATTCACCCATCCATTTTGTGCAGCTGCTTTAATTAACGAATATTCACCACTTACATTATAGGCGACAATCGGTTGGTCATAACGATCCTTCAAATCACGCATAATATCCAAGTAACTAAGAGCTGGTTTAACAATTAATAAATCAGCTCCTTGCTCAACATCAGATTGAGCTTCACGATGAGCTTCTAAGCGATTGGCTGGATCCATTTGGTACGTCTTACGATCACCGAATTGTGGAGAACTATGAGCTGCGTCGCGGAAAGGTCCGTAAAAGGCTGAAGCATACTTGACGGCATAAGACATAATCGGAACATTCGTATAACCCGCTTCATCCAATCCATGACGAATCGCTGTTACAAAGCCGTCCATCATATTCGAAGGCGCAATCACATCTGCCCCTGCTTTTGCTTGTGATACAGCAGCCTTAACGAGTAATGGTAAAGTAGCATCATTATCGACGTATTCATCATGGATCACACCACAATGACCATGATCAGTAAATTGACATAAACAAGTGTCTGCCATGACAACTAAATGAGGAGCAATTGATTTAATCCGCTTTGTTGCCATTTGGATAACACCTTCATCATTATAAGCCTCAGTTCCAACGTGATCTTTATGATTAGGCACTCCAAATAAAATGATAGATTTAATCCCTAACGATACGATTTCTTCAATTTCTTCATCTAGACGATCAATCGAAACTTGATAAACGCCTGGCATAGATGGAACCTCATTCTTCTTCCCCTGTTCTTCTAGAACGAAGAGTGGATAAATGAGGTCATCTGTATGTAAATGTGTTTCACGGACGAGATCGCGAAATGCTGATGTTTGACGTAAGCGACGATGGCGATCAAATTGTAATTCAGTCATGTTATCACTCCTTAAAAAAGTATTGAATAGCTTCCGCAAGTCCTTCTAAAGTATAAGTATTTGGTAGTTTAACTCGTTCAAAGCCGACTGTCTCTGCATAATTAGCAGTCGTTTTTCCAATGGCGAAACAAGGTGTAGAGGTCCAATTCCCCTGTAATGGACCTACCATGTCCAAAAAGGCATCTATAGTAGAAGGCGATGTGAATACAAAAGCGTCGAATGTTGTTGTTTCCATTAAGCATTGTATACGCTCTTGCTCCGACCAATTAGTCACTGTTTTATAAACAACCAACGAGCGGAAAGGAATATGATCGTGACTTAAAGCTTCATCAATAACTGCTCTTGATTTAGTTCCTTTTATTAATAAAGGATATTGGGCCTTATAAGTGTGAATTAATTCATGGACCAGTGAATCAGCATCATAAACATCAGGAATAAAATCTACTTCAAATCCATAAGAGGCTAATGTTTGTCTTGTTTTCTCACCAACAGTCACAATTCGTAAGGTATTCAGAATTTGGGAAGAAATATTCATTTGTTGAAGCCACTCAAAGAAATAGTAAATTCCATTATGACTAGTTATAACAAGCCAATCATGCTCCTTAATTTGTTCTTCAGTTGATACCGAATTCACAGGCTCAACATAATCAAACGTAATTAAAGGCACCCCTTCTACATAGAAATCGCCGGATTCATGAAGTGTCAGGAATGAAGAGGCATGCTCTAGAGAACGAGATAACAGGACTTGCTGCTTATGATTACCGACTGTCACTACTCTTCAAGCTCCCGCTTCGCTTGTTCTACAAGTTCTCTAGCGCCTTGCTCAATGAGAAGTTCTGCGGCTTTACGTCCTGCTTCGATTGGGTCTTGCTCTCTAACTGTTTCTTTTAATACTGTTTTACCATCAGAAGATGCTACCAGTGCTTGTAACACGACGTCGTCTCCTTCTAAAACAGCATATGCACCAATAGGAACGGAACAACTTCCTTCTAATAGATTTAAGAATTGGCGTTCAGCAGATACGGTTCTCGATGTATAGTCATTATTAATTTGACTAATCAATTGGCGCAGATCTTCATCATCTTCACGGCACTCTAGTGCTAATGCACCTTGGCCTACTGCAGGCAAGCATACATCAGGCTCTAAGAATTCAGTGACAAGATCAGTGGACCAGCCCATTCGTTTCAAGCCTGCAGCCGCTAAGATAATCGCATCAAAGTCTTCTTCTTGCAATTTACGTAAACGCGTTTCAATATTACCACGAATCCATTGAACTCTTAAGTCTGGTCGGTAAGCTTGTAATTGTGCACCACGACGTAAACTACTTGTTCCAATTAATGCACCTTCTTTTAAATCATCTAACATAACATGATTTTCTGAAATAAATGCATCACGGTGGTCTTCCCGATCAGGTATACAGCCAATCATTAAACCTTCTGGTACTTCTGAAGGAACATCTTTCATGCTATGAACAGCCATATCGATCTCATGATTATACATAGCTTGTTCAATTTCTTTGACGAACAAAGCCTTTCCGCCGACTTTTGATAGTGTCACATCTAAGATTTGATCACCTTTCGTGACGATTCTCTTAATTTCGAAACTGTAGTCATTTGATACTTTGTTTAATTGATCGATCACCCATTCTGTTTGAGTGATTGCTAAATTACTTCGTCTTGAACCAATGATAATATTGCGCACTTGATAGCCTCCTAATTTATAAACCATGGAAGTTAGACAACATTGATAAAATTAAATAATTACAAAATAAAAATAAGAACGCGAAAACATTCCATTTTGCTATCTTTTTCCCGATTAATTTATGTCTAACTCTTATATATAGAATTATTGAATAAATGCCTATGACAACAAATGACCCAACTGTTTTAGCATCCATCCAATAAAACAAATCATCTGCCGTGTATGCCCATAACACACCTAAAATGAGGGATATTAACAACAACGGCGTTGCAAAAACTGTTAATAGAAAAGATATCTTTTCAAGTTGAGCTAAATTTCCAATTCGTTTAACCAATGAACGCCATCTTTTTCTTTTTAACAGGTAAAACTGAATTAAATACAGCGTAGCGAACGCGAATGATAATGTATAAAGCGTATACGCAACAAAAGCTAATACGATATGGGAAACGAGAATCTCGCTGATAATGTAATCTGTCGCGGCAGTTGCGTCACTTGAAGCTATATTTAAAATTGATAAAACCATTAATGAAAAGCCGATTAAATTAACAATAAAAACAACTAAATCGACTTTGAAGAAATAATTTACAACAATCGATACTAACAATATTAACCAAGCATAGAAATATAAACCCTCAACACCATTAAACATGGCTATAAATCCATTTGAGTATATATTGCTAAATAAAAGACCTGTTTGTAAAATCCAGACGAATAAAAGTAACCAGAAGGCGAAACGATTCGCCTTCCGGTTCCGTTCAACAAAATCATAGAAATACAACGTTAAGCTTAACCCGTATAATAAGACAATGATTTCATATAATCTAATTTGTTCTAAGATTGCCATGAGAGAACCCCTCTCTCATCTATTGCATTGCCTTAACAAATTGTGCAATAGGAAGTGATTGATTGACTGATTTGTGGCTTTGGTGCTTGTTACTCTGTGTTTTAATCTCTTGTTCAACTTCCTCTTCAATGCCAAACACACGAACGAATAATTTCAACATATCATCAGCGTGTTCTTCACCAGCCATCTCTTTCGCTTGTAAGATCGGCTCTTTAAGCATTTGGTTGACAATACTTTTCGTATGTTTATTTAACACTTTTTTCTCTCGTGCTGTTAAATCAGGCATTTTACGTTCAATTGATGCCATCGTGTCTTGTTGAATAGTTAATGCTTTTTCACGTAACGCTGAAATAATTGGTACAACACCTAATGTTTTGATCCATTCATTAAATTCATTCATTTCGGATTCAATCATTTGATGAATTTCTTCTGCCGCTTCTTGGCGTTCAGATAAATTATAATCAACAATACCTTGTAAATCATCGATATCGTATAGGAAAATGTCATCCAATTCTTCAATATCAGGATCAAGATTCCGTGGAACAGCAATATCAACCATAAATAACGGTTTACCATGACGTGACTTCAACATAGGTTTCAGAAAATCTTTATTTAATATATAATCATCTGTTCCTACTGAAGTAATCATAATATCAGCATCTTTTAGAACCGTGTCCAATTCATCCATTGAACGAGCTTGTCCAGAGAATTTAGCTGCTACTTCTTCAGCCTTCTCAACAGTACGATTAACAACTGTAATGTCTTTAACACCTGAACCATATAGGTTCTGAACAGCTAACTCGCCCATTTTACCGGCACCTAGAATAACCACATGTTGATTTTTTAGATTTTCAAAAATCGTCTTAGAAAGTTCGACAGCAGCATAACTAATTGAAACAGCATTTTGTCCAATGCCTGTTTCTTTATGAGCTTGTTTAGCATTAGTAATAGCTTGTTTAAACAATTGATTAAACATCAAACCAGACGCATCTTCTTGTTGCGCACGTTTGAATGCTGTTTTGATTTGTCCTAATATTTGTGTTTCCCCTAATACCATTGAATCTAAGCCCGCAGCTACCTTAAATAGGTGTTCAATGGCCTCATTGTCTTCTTTCATGTCAATGAAATTACCAATATAATCAACATCCATTGAAAACCAGTCAGCTAAAAACTTCTTCACATAATAACGACCAGTATGCAACTGATCAGCAACAACGTATAATTCTGTACGATTACATGTTGATACAATGACGTTCTCTAAAATGCTTTTTTGTTCATTTAGCTGATGCATGGCTTCACTGAGTTGATCATCAGGAAAAGTTAAGTTTTCCCTTATGTTAATTGGGGCTGTTCGATAATTCATTGTCAATACAAGAAAATGCATGTATGTCACCCCTTGATTCATTTCTCCACGTCTAAATACATTGTAACAACTGCTCATATCAATTAAACTAAAAGCAGATGAACAATTTATGAAAGTTTGTTCTATTATTTCTTTAGAATTATTATTAATAACTATTTGTAGACTATCACATTCGACATGATGCTTCAAGCAATTTAACTATGAAGGAGACTAATATCTTGAAACAATCGCAGTCATTTTTAGCTATTACTTTAATTGGTTTCGGTTTATATTTCCTCATTCAGCAATATGATATACCTATTTTATCACAATTTGGCAATTGGCCTTCTATTTTAGTGATCTTAGGTGTTGCGTTTTTATTTAGTGCATACGGTAATAATCAACATGACAATATATTACCTGGGATCATTTTGTTTGGTTTAGGTGTTCATTTTCATTTGTTACAGCATCAAGTTAATTGGATTGATCACTGGGGAATGTACACGTTAATTATTGGTATTGCATTTATTTTGCGAGCACAGAAAAAGCGACAAGGCACGATTATCGGTATTACTTTTATTGTGATTTCGTTTTTAGCTTTATCTGCGTTCGCTATGCCTTCATGGCTCGGCTGGTTAGATGTTGTCTTCAATATGATTGAACAATTTTGGCCAATTCTTTTAATCATTATTGGATTCTTTATGTTATTTAAGAAATAAGCTTTGTTAATGTCCGTTGTTGATATTGCGATCCGCTCTCGGCGGACGCTTTCCGTGGGCACGGCTCGAGCCTCCTCGGCCCAAATGCATGGTCTGCGGGGTCTCGAGACACGTGCTGTTTCCACAGGAGTCGCCGCCTTCGCTACTCACAATTCAACAACTCACTGCTATACTATTTGAAAATCAACATTAAACTTTAACAGAACGAAACAAATTATTTTTTGTTCAATTGTCCTAGGATGATCAAATTAATTATGATTAGGCCTACACAGAAGATGAAGGGTATGCCCCAAGATTGTTGTACAATGCCTGATACACTTGATCCAGCGACAACTCCAAGTGAAAAGCAGCTATAAAAAAATCCATATGCTTTTCCGCGTAAGGTTTCATCTGTACTATTGGTGATCATTTGGTTCATTGATGGAAAGATGAAAGCAAACCCTATTCCATAAACAATCATAGCGACTATAAGCATCCACAAATTAAACGCAAAATGTAAAATTCCCATAGAAATTGCAATAATACTTAAACCTGCGAAGACAAGGGTGAATGGGTTAAGTCGAACAAATACTATATTTAATCTTGTCATAAAAATAAATAAAGCCGTAATACCGAATAAACTCAATAATAAACCAGTAACGACCGTCGTTAATTGAAGTTGATCAACCAAAATAGGTAAAGCAAACGCAAGTGTCCCATTACTTAACATTAACGTGAATGCAACTGTTGATGCCTTCAGGACACCTCGATTAGTTAGGATCGCTTGTAAGGTATAGCGGTCTAAAGGCTTGTCGTCCTGAACATGGACTGACGATTTAACAAAACGAATACTGAGAACAGCTGTTATAAGAAACACAATCGCCACTAATATAAATACATAAATGATTTGACCCGCTGCAGCTAAAGCACCACCTAGTGCAGGTCCAACAATCGCCGCAATTCCTATCGAACCACCAGCAAAAGCCATTACTTTTTTGTTTCCAGTATCCTTCGCCCAATCACCAATTAATGCAAAAGCTGCAGGCACTAACACACCACCGAAAAGTCCATGAACAAAACGAATCCATAATAATTGCTCACCAGTTACAGCTAAGGGATAGAAGCATAGAGTGAAGCTTACCAAAACCATACCTATGATTATAATGGGTTTTCTTCCAATTCGGTCCACCCAATAACCACCGATTATATTACCTAAAACATTTGATAAAGAATACATGGCAACAATGATACCTGCCAATGTTTCACTTGCTCCCAAACTTATTGCGTAAGGCGTCATAATAGGTAGTTGAATAAAAGTATCAATAAAAGCTATTACCACAACGACATATAAAAATCTCATATCATTCAACACCTACCCTATCGACTATTTAATCTCCTACATCCATTATAAAAGCTAATCTTGGTTAATAATTTGAGCTATATCACAATTCTCCACTAATTTTGTGACAATCCAATAAAAAACACGAAAAAATCCCGACTCATTCATCGGGATCTTCACTTATAAATACTGTTTCAATGTCTGCCACGCTTGATCTTTTCCTTCTCCAGTTTCCGCTGAAAATGGAATCACAACATCTTCTGGTTCCAACTCTAATTCTTCTTTTACCGTTTTAAGATGTTTATCACGCTGAGATTTCTTCACTTTATCTAATTTCGTCGCGATCACAATCACTGGTAAGTCAAAGTACTTCAAATAATCATACATAATTAAATCATCTTCAGTTGGTGGATGACGGAAATCTACAATTAACACGGTCGCTTTAAGCGTCTCACGCGTCTGAAAATATTCTTCCATCATACGACCCCATGCTTCTCTTTCACGTTTCGAAACTTTAGCATAACCATAGCCAGGTACATCAACAAAATAAAACGCATCATTAATATTATAAAAATTAAGTGTCTGTGTTTTGCCAGGCTTACCTGACGTGCGAGCTAAGTTCTTACGTTGAATCATTTTATTTATAAATGATGATTTTCCTACGTTCGACCGACCAGATAATGCAATTTCAGGTTTTTCATCTTCAGGGTATTGAGCTTTACTAGCAGCACTTATGACGATTTCTGCGTGATTGACTTTCATCGTATCGCCTCCTTAGCGAGTAACGCATGGTCTAAGACCTCATCTAAGTGACTCACTTGAATAAATGTCAGCTGTTCACGGACACTTTCTGGAATATCTTCTAAATCTTTATCATTTTGAGCAGGCATTATAATCGTGGTTAACCCTGCACGATGGGCGCTTAAAGATTTTTCTTTTAAGCCACCAATTGGTAAAACACGTCCACGTAAAGTGATTTCACCAGTCATCCCTACTTCTTTTCGTACGGGACGATTAGTCAAAGCTGACACTAAGGCAGTGGCAATCGTGATCCCTGCAGATGGGCCGTCTTTCGGTGTAGCCCCTTCTGGAATATGAATATGGACATCATACTTTTCATAAAAATCTTTTTCTAACTCGAATTCATCTGCTCTTGCTCGAACATAGCTGAAGGCAGCCTGAGCTGATTCTTGCATGACATCACCAAGTTTACCAGTTAAGGTTAATTTCCCAGTTCCTTGTACAATCGACACTTCAATCGCTAACGTATCGCCGCCAGCTTGTGTATAAGCTAAACCTGTCGCTGTTCCAATTTGATTCTCACGTTCAGCTTGTCCGTACCGGAATTTCGGTTTGCCTAGTAATGTCTCAAGTTGATTTTCAGTCACAACTACTCGCTTCTTCTCTTCTGAAACAATTTTCTTAGCTGCTTTACGACAAACCGAAGCTATTTCGCGTTCAAGATTACGCACACCCGCTTCACGCGTATACATACGGACGAGTTTTAAAATTGCATCATCACGGAATTGTAATTGTGACTTTGTTAAACCATTTTCCTCGAGTTGTTTCATAATTAAATGTTCTTTAGCAATATGCAACTTCTCCAATTCCGTATAACCCGCAATAGAGATTACTTCCATACGATCTAACAAGGGTGCAGGAATAGTGGATAAATTGTTAGCAGTTGCTATAAACATGACCTTCGATAGATCATAAGGCTCTTCTATAAAGTGGTCGCTAAATTTATCATTTTGCTCAGGATCTAACACTTCTAACATGGCTGAAGATGGGTCCCCACGGAAATCACTGGCCATTTTATCAATTTCATCTAATAAAAAGACTGGATTAACGGTGCCAGCTGATTTCATGCTTTGCATAATTCGCCCTGGCATTGCTCCAACATAGGTTCTGCGGTGCCCTCTTATCTCTGCTTCGTCACGGACACCTCCAAGTGAGGCTCTAACAAATTCCCGGCCAACTGAACGAGCGACTGATTGAGCTAACGACGTCTTACCAACTCCTGGTGGTCCAACCAAACATAATATTGGACCACTAGCTGAATCCGTCAATTGTTGAACCGCAAGATATTCTAAGACACGTTCTTTCACACGATCTAATCCATAATGATCTTCATCTAGTACATTCTCTGCTCGTTTTACATCTAAATTATCTTCTGTTTCATTCGTCCATGGTAAAGCCACTAACCATTCAATATAATTACGAATAACAGAACTTTCTGCAGAACTTTGAGGTACTTTCTCATAACGATTTAATTCTTTATGAGCAATTTCCTCAATACGCTCAGGCATTTCAGCTTCTTCGATTTTTTCTTTTAGCTCATCAATCTCGCCTGTTTTACCATCACGTTCCCCAAGCTCTTTTTGAATGGCTTTCAGTTGTTCTCGCAAATAATACTCTTTTTGAGTTCGCTCCATCGACCGTTTAACGCGTTGACCAATTTTCTTCTCCATCGAAAGAACTTCTTTTTCATTTTGGATGGTTTGGATAATATAGTCGAGTCGATCAGGAACATAAGCTGTCTCTAAGATGTGTTGTTTTTGTTCAATTTTAAGGGACAAATGTGAAGTCACTATATCAGCAAGGCGACTGGATTCATCAATGTCTTTTACAGTGTCATAAGTTTCACTTTTTGTCTTTTTAGAAACCTTTGTATACTCACTAAATTGGTTAATTAACATACGCATCTGAGCTTGTTCTTCAGTGTCATCACCATGTTCATCATGAATGGATTCGTATGTCACTGTAAAGAACGGATCTGCCTGTTTGATTTCCTTAAGTGTCGCTCGTTCTAAGCCTTCAATTAAAATACGGCTTGTCCCATTCGGTAATTTAACCATTTGTTTAATATAAGCGATTGTTCCAACTTCATATAGATCATCTTGAGTTGGTGATTGAACAGACGTATCGCGTTGAGCTACGAGTAATAATTTTTGATCATACATCATGGCATCCTCTAATGCTTTGACAGAATGCTCTCGTCCTACATCTAGGTGTTGAACCATTGAAGGGTAAATAACCACGCCTCTAAGTGGTAGTATAGGAATAATCGTTTCATGATCTTGATTCATTGTTTGCACCTCCGAATACGGTCGCAACTTCTATACTGGAAGCTATGTTAACCAACTCAGTTTAAACATTACTTACAGAAGCCACGATTATAACAGTAGTTTACACGTTTCATGTTCATTTCATGATAGGTCATACACAAAGAGGGTACTCTCACCTAAACGAGGAGAGTACCCTCAAAGCTAGCCAACCATTACGATTCGTTTTTATGCGCTTTCTCTGGGTGTTTCTTTGTTTTGATCAACCACTGTTCCGTCACTTAGGACTAACGTCGGCTTACCATTTTCGCCCTCGACTGTTTCGCGTGTGATAATACATTTCTCAATATCATCACGAGATGGTAATTCGAACATCACATCAAGCATGATGTCCTCAATAATTGAGCGTAAACCACGCGCACCAGTGTTTCGTTCAATTGCTTTATTAGCAATCGCACGAAGCGCATCATCTTGCAATTCTAACTCAACGTCATCAATTTCGAATAGTTTTTCATATTGCTTCGATAAAGCGTTTTTCGGTTGAGTTAAGATATCGACTAAAGCATCTTCATCTAATGGCGTTAGGCTACCAATAACTGGTAGACGGCCGATGAACTCTGGAATTAATCCATAACGTAGTAAGTCTTCAGGTAATACTTGTGTTAACAGTTCTGACTCTTCAAGCTGTTCGCCAGTTGATTCTGAGCCAAACCCAATAACACGTTCACCAAGACGACGTTTAACTGTTTGGTCAATGCCATCGAATGCGCCACCTACAATAAATAACACATTCGTCGTATCGATTTGGATAAATTCTTGATGAGGATGCTTACGTCCACCTTGTGGCGGTACACTTGCTTGTGTTCCTTCTAAAATCTTAAGCAATGCTTGCTGGACACCTTCACCTGAAACATCACGTGTAATTGAAGCGTTCTCTGATTTACGTGCTACTTTATCGATCTCATCAATATAGATAATCCCTTTTTCTGCTTTTTCAACATCATAGTCAGCTGCTTGAATTAATTTGAGTAAGATGTTCTCAACATCTTCACCAACATAACCAGCTTCAGTTAGTGATGTTGCATCGGCAATCGCAAAAGGCACATTTAAAATACGTGCCATTGTTTGTGCGAGTAATGTTTTACCGCTACCTGTTGGACCTAGTAGTAAAATGTTACTCTTTGATAACTCAACATCATCTTCTTTGCTGCTTGAATTAATACGCTTGTAATGATTATAAACAGCAACAGATAGAGATTTCTTCGCTTCTTCTTGCCCAATGACATAATCATCTAAGATATCACAGATCTCTTTAGGCTTAGGAAGCTCTGTCATTTCCTCTTGTTCTGTTGAGCCTAACTCTTCCTCAACAATTTCTGTACATAAATCAATACATTCATCGCATATATAAACGCCAGGTCCAGCTACTAATTTGCGGACTTGATCTTGTGTTTTACCACAAAACGAGCATTTTAATTGGCCTTTTTCATCACTAAATTTAAACATACTTTCACCCCATAAATTATCTGTAGTTAACCATGATATGTTTGACAAAACATTCATTCATACTACTTAACATTCTAATCGAAATACTTTTTAATTCACAAATGAAGATATTAGAACCTCATTCATTTTACACATTCCATTATGTACTTCTCAGACGTTTAAGTCAAAAGAAAAACTTATATATAACATTATGTCTATTCTTACCAAGGTGTGTACAATTAAACCTTTATTATTAACACTATATGCCTACAAAACAAAACATTATGATGATTGTAAAACAAGGCACGTTAAAAACGCGCCTTGTTTTATATTATATTTATACCGTTTTGGCATGTTCAGCCAAGAAGTCAATTGATTTCTTAAGCTTCAAGTCTTCATTAAGTGCTTCAGTGTTGCCACCAAGCATTTGTTTTAGCTGTTCTATATCTGTTTGATACATTGAAGCCATTTCTTGTAATTGATCTTCAATATCTTGTTCTGTAACTTCTAAGTTTTCTTCTGCTGCGATTGCTTCTAACGTTAAGTTAGTGCGAACACGTTTCTGTGCATCTTCACGCATTTGCTCTTTAAGGTCATCTTCACTTTGACCAGCAAATTGATAATACATATCAAGCGTCATACCTTGCATCTGTAAACGCTGCTCGAATTCTTGAAGCATACGATCAAGTTCAGAATCAACCATTGCATCAGGAATTTCAACTGTAGCGTTATCAGAAGCTTTCTCGACTAATGTTTCACGCTTTTCTTGATCAGCATTTTGTTCTTTTTGTTCTTGTAAGCGCTGCTTAGTATTTTCGCGAAGTTCATCTAGTGTTTCAACTTCATCCTCAGCATCTTTTGCAAGTTCATCATCAAGTTCTGGTACTTCTTTTGTTTTCACTTCATGAATTTTAACTTTAAATGTTGTTTCTTTACCAGCTAATTCTTCTGCTTGATAATCTTCTGGGAATGTTACTTGAATTTCTGTTTCTTCTCCAGCAGATTTACCAACTAATTGTTCTTCGAATCCTGGAATAAACTGACCAGCACCTACTTCTAATGTGTGGTTTTCTGCTGAACCACCTTCGAATGCTTCACCATCTAAGAAACCTTCAAAGTCAATAACAACTGTATCGCCATTCTCAACTTGTCCTTCTTCTTTAACGACAAGTTCAGCATGTTTTTCTTGTAATGATTTTAGTTCTTCTTCTACTTCTTCGTCTGTAACAGTTGTATCTTGCTCTTCTACCTCTAAGCCTTTATATTCGCCTAGCTCAACTTCAGGTTTCACTGTGACAGTCGCTTTGAAAATAAAAGGTTGACCTTTTTCAATTTGTTCAACGTCAACATCAGGACGATCAACAGGTGTGATCCCTGTTTCCTCCACTGCTTTCATATAAGCATCCGGTAGTACAATATCAGCTGCATCTTGATAAAGAGATTCAACACCAAAGCGTTGTTCAAAAATACCACGAGGCACCTTACCTTTACGGAATCCTGGTACCTGAACATCTTTGACAACTTTTCTAAAGGCTTGGTCTAGCGCTTGGTCGAATTCCTTCGCATCCACTTCTACCGTTAGGACGCCTTCATTACCTTCTTTCTTTTCCCATTTTGCTGACATAATTCTTCCCTCCAACATCTATTCATCTACTTTATTGTCGTTTGGTTCATGCAATCACTATTCATGCATAATGCAACTCATATATTATAACATAGAAACTTAGACGTTCAACACACATGTTTAACGAATTTTATTCACCAATTTGAGAGAAATATATTTTCTCTAATCGTTCTATATCCTTCATCCATTCCTGTTGTTCAGGAGTAGCTTCTTGATGCTTATCCACACCTTCATTTAATTGTAAATACTGTTGAGCCAACAATAAAACGGCTTCACCTAAATCGGTCACATTATTTTGTGTTGGCTGAGGTGCGAATGGAAACTTTATGTACAAATAGCGATACAGAATTTGTTTCAGAAATTCAAACAAAGTAGGATCATTTTGCTCAACATCTTCTAAGTAATGAATCACACTTTTGGCAAATGACGTATCTAAAACATCATTTAACTCAACTGGCCTAACGTGATCAGATTCACCAAATTTTTCGACCTCAACGGCTTCTTCAACCTTTTCTTCCATAAACCATTGAAGAATTCCTGTTTTAATCACTGGATTCAACCTCGTATCACTTAGATAGGGCTTAACCATCTCTAAATAAGGATCAACTTCGTGTTTCCGATGATAAGACAGTAACTTCCATTGTTCTTGAAAGTTTCCATTCTCCAGCGCCTCAATAAAATGATTGATATGTTCCACTGATTCTGTCTCAGAAGCAGAAGCACGCATATCTGCGCTCACATCGTATAATTGTTGAAAAGCATCTTGATATTCAAATGGAACCGTCTCTGTCTCAAATATCTCATCCAGTAATTCAATTAAATCTTGGTACTGGCTCGTTTGAAATAGAATGGTTAAGTAAATATGTAAATACTTATAATAATGATCTTGATCCTCCCGCATTAACCTTCTGCACAAACTAATCGCTTCATCATAACGAGCTAACTCGACGTATGCGATTACTTTTGCTGTAATAATATCATGCGAGGCTTCATTAAAATCTTCTAACTTTTTAATATGTAATAATGCTTCTTCATAATATTTCTTCTGAATAGCTTCATACGTTTTATTTTCTAATTCCTTTCGCCATCCAGGAAACATGACCACATCTTGCTTATCATCACTCATAATCTCACCTCCTTCTAGCGTATCTATAGTTTACCCACTTTAATTATTTCAAAACATTTAAGTACACACCTAGTGTAGCAGAAATCGATGATTTAATTAATATTATTTTCAACCCACATAATAGTTTACAATGCGATCTACTGATGCACCATACATCTCACCAAATATATTTAAATGTACAAGCAGATAAAAAAGTTGATAAAGTGGCTTAACATCAGAATAATAAGGTTCGATTTGATTGGTTGATCGATAACCTTCATAAAATTTGTTTGAAAATCCACCAAACAGTTCTGTAAACGCTAATTCAAAATGACGATCCCCAAATAGAAATGATGGATCTAAGACATAAGGATCCCCATCTTTTGAAAACATCCAATTCCCACTCCATAAATCCCCGTGTAAATATGAAGCATCGGGTTTTTCAGGAGTTAAGTACTCAATCCGTTCTAACAATTGATATGCCTTCCTTTGTCGCTCACCTTTAATTACACCAAGAGATTCACCAATTTGAATCTGGTTCAACAAACGTTGATCTCGATAATATTTATTCCAAGACTCGTATAAATCGTTAGGTTGCTTAAGCGTTCCGACATATGTGAAATGCGGATAACCAAAGTAATCATGCGTTTGTTTATGTAATTGACCAATCTGTTCGCCAAGTTGTCGTTCATCACCATGATTTTGTGCGTCAATCCATTCTAATATTAAATAACTTAAATCATCATGATCATTCACATCGATCACGCTCGGAACATTGATCGTATTAGTTTCATTAATTTTATGAAGTCCTTCTACTTCTCGATTGAAAAATGCTTCTGGACCTTGCTTATTCACTTTTACAAAATACTCTTGGTTCATTGTTTGAACATAGTAGCTATCGTTTATGTCCCCACCAGAAACTGCCTTCAGTTGATTAATGGATTCACCCGTTACACCTGAAATGATTTTTTCTAAACCATCTGACATAAGTACTGTCTCCCTTGCATATGATTTAACTAGTTTTATCCTAACAGCCAATGAGTATTAGTTGCTAGTTTAAAATTTTGAGTATAAAAAAACCGAACTAGCTGTTTAATAAACAGTTAGTTCGGGTATTGAAAATATATACAATTTATAAATTTAGAGGATAGCTAACATCTTACTGAACGCGACGTACGTGACCGCTGAAATGATTTGCCCAATAACCTGAGCTCATATTTTCTACATCAACACCTGGGTAGCTACTCTGAGCACCTAAAAACTTGCCGTTACCTAAATAAATACCAATATGACCATCAGGGCCATTCGTGTTGAAAAAGACAAGGTCACCTCGTTGCATTTCACTTTCGGGTACACGTTTACCAACATGAGCAAATTGATCGGTGCTTCTTGCCGATATATTCATACCACCTTGTTCAAATGACCAATGTAAGAATCCTGAACAATCAAAACCTGATGGTGACGTACCACCCCAAACATAAGGAGTTCCTCGCTGTGACATACCTGCTTGGATAACACTTTCCATGCTGCCGTTACCACTTGGAGCCGAACTTGATTGATTGCTGGATTGACTAGATGAATCATTAGAATTGCTAGAATTACTAGATGAACTACTATTTGAACTGTTATTAGATGTTTCTTGTGATGCTAATGAAACAGGTTGATTTTGTTCTTCAATTTCTTGTTCTATACTATTTTGAATAGAAGCTAAACGACTATCTTCTACCTGTAATTCTTCTTGTAAGGCTACTAGTTCACTTTCTTTATCTTCTAATGTTTGTGCTTTGTTTTCTGTTTCTTCCTTTTGAGTTTCTAAAAGGTCGTTAATGCCAACAATTTCTTCTTTTTTACTCTCAAGTTCACTCATACGATCTTTTAATGCTAGTTCTTTTTCTTCTAGTTCTTTTTGGTCTGAAATATGCTGTTCAACCAACTTCTTATCAGAATCCATTACTTTGTTGACCGTTGAAACACGAGAGACAAAGTCTCCAAAGCTACTAGCACCTAGAACAACTTCGATATAGTCAACACTGCCACCATTTTTTTGAAGTGATGATAATCGATTTTTTAATACATTTTTTCTCGTATCAATTCTATCTTGAATTTTTTCAATCTCTTGTTCTAGTTTTTTGGCTTCTTCTTCTTTAGTTTGAATTTCTTCTTTTGTTTCCTTTAACTTTTCTTCGTTTTTCTCAATTGCTCCATTTAATCTTTCAATCTCTTGATCTAACGTTTCTAATTCTGTCACAACATCAGCTAACTCTTGCTCCGCATCTGATAATTCTTCTTGTAATTGAGCTCGTTCTTCACTAACTTCATCTTCACGTTCTTCTAAACTCGGTTCAGCATATGTATTTATGGCGATCAAACTGCTGAATGAAACAAACAATATCGTTGAAAAAATAATTTTTCTCATGGATTCCGTCACCTCTAAATTCACTCTACTTTTATACTCTGTTGCTTAGTATAACACATGTGTCACCTTATGAATTTTACAATTATATTTCAAATTATTATATTACTATTAAAATTATTGCATTCGATTTATTTCGACAAACTTTTAATCGCTCAACAAATTTGTGTGTTTTGGTAGATTAATAGAAATGATATGTATTGATCCTTTAAAACTAGATGTTCTGTTTTATTGAACTGTGTTTTTCAATACTAATTATGTATATTCACCCTAATATAATAGATTAAATTCAAGAAAAGCCCACAATCTATTAATAGAATTATAACCAGTATACTAACTAAAAAAGCTAGTTTGAATATAAAATAATATTATTCAAACTAGCCCCATTGTTAATTAAAATACTGATTTACCTTCTTGTTCTTCTACCCCTTGCATATACTTAATGCGATTTTGAGTCGATGCATTCACTTGTTCATCAGCATGATAAGAAGAACGCACTAAAGGTCCAGATTCACAATGTGAGAATCCTTTTTCTAACGCAATCTGTTTTAATTCCTCGAATTCGTCTGGATGGTAGTAACGTTCCACATTTAAATGTTTACGGGTTGGTTGTAAATATTGCCCAATAGTCACAATATCAACGTTATGTGCGCGTAAATCATCCAATGCTTCTATTAATTCTTCTTTTGTCTCACCCAAACCAACCATGATACTTGACTTTGTCGGTGTATTAGGTGCAATTTCTTTAACACGTCTTAATAATTCTAAAGATCTTTCGTAACGAGCAATAGCCCTTACCTTTTTAGTCAGTCGACGAACCGTTTCAATGTTATGGTTAAATATATCAGGTCCACTGTCCATCAACGTATGTAAACTTTCGTAATCACCTTTCATATCTGAAGGTAATATTTCGATACTACACCCTGGATTTTCACGACGAATTGCATTAACTGTCTCAGCAAAAACAGCAGCACCGCCATCATTTAAATCATCTCGTGCAACAGAAGTAACAACAACATGTTTTAACCCCATAACTTTAACAGAGTCTGCGACACGTTGTGGTTCATTCCAGTCCAATTCATTTGGAAGACCCGTTTTAACTGCACAAAACCTGCACCCGCGTGTGCAAGTATCACCTAAAATCATAAAGGTAGCTGTCTGACGCTCACTCCAGCACTCATGAATATTTGGACATTTCGCTTCTTCACACACCGTATTAAGCCGATTATCACGCATTAATTTCTTTAAACTTTTATAAGATTTATTTGTGTTCAATCGTGTTTTAAGCCATTCAGGTTTTCTTACATAGGTCGTTTGATCTGCCATACCATTATGCCTCCTGTCTATTTCGTTTAAAATTCCAGTTATCATTTCCATATTTAAATTTTACTAACTGGTAAACTTCATCCCACTGTTCCTTCGTTAATTCATAAGGTACTAACTTAACATCAAATGCTTCATCAAATCCTTTCTTAAGAGCATTTTTTACATCATCATAAGTAAATTCATCATGATTCACCTGATTGATTGTGGTTGCTTTCTCTTTAAACAACTGGCGTCTATGGTTTTTAAATTCCTCATTCGGAAATCGAAATAAATCAAAAAGCATTGTCGTATCAAGCGTCAATGGAATTGAACCATGCTGCAATAAAACACCATCTTTTCTGATTTGAGCATTTCCTGATAGCTTCTTCTCCTCAGCAAGCAACTCATAATAAGCAGGACGCTCAAAACAAACCTCGCTTCGATTCGAAGCACTTTGATCACTTGGCGTTGCATGCTCTACTTTAATACCTAATTGCTCAAACCCTTTCACTAGACCTTGAGACAAGGTATAATAAGCATCTTTAATAGACGATGAAATCATTTGATGGTCTTCAGGAAGAACGATACTATAAGTCAATTCATCATCATGCAATACAGCACTTCCACCTGTTAATCGTCTTACAAATTGACAATGATAGGCCTCAACTGATTCAAAATCAATGCTTTGTTCAACAGATTGAAATTGACCGACTGACAAACTCGGCTCGGTCCAGCCATAAAAACGCAACGTTGGCAGCATTTTACCTTCTTTTTGCCATTTTAATAAACATTCATCAACAGCCATATTCACATCAGCATCAAGTAATCCATGCTCAACCACAAACCATTCTTCTTCCATTTCATCACCTCAGTATGCATTCATTAAATTGTTAATTAGCTTACGATCGTTCTTCAAATTCATATTAATAGCAATTCATTTCCGTTGTTGGATAGACATATAAATTACTCACAAAAAATTGTAACAATTTAAAATAGTAAAGTAAATATGAGATTCTGCGATTGTTTTAATTAAATTTAGGGTTACAATATTGACAACTACAGCCTTGCTTTATATAATAAAACTTGTCGCAACAAAAATGTTGGTTAATATGATTAAAATAATTTCATATGTGTGATGCGGGTGTAGTTTAATGGTAAAACCTCAGCCTTCCAAGCTGATGTTGTGGGTTCGATTCCCATCACCCGCTCCATTTTTTTGACGTTGTCCCGGTAGCTCAGGGGATAGAGCAACAGCCTTCTAAGCTGTCGGTCGCAGGTTCGATTCCTGCTCGGGACACTCTAAAATCGCATCATGACGCCTCTCATAGCGGAAATTGATCTCGGTCATTGAACCGGTCAAACATTCCGTTATGGGAGGCGTCTTTTGTATGACTAAACGTAAAGGACACCTAGATGTTACCGATAAACTAAACGATATATTTACGCAATCCGAGCCGACTAACGACCGAGAAACGCAAGCATTGACGATTATGCAAGCGCTGGCTCGAGTTAAGCGTCAAATGGAAATTAGCAATTACCGCGAGCGCACGATAGTCGATTATGAGCATTATGTAAGTAAATTCGCGGAATTTGTAGACGTGGACAAGCTGGCCGATCTTAAAAACGACCACATTTACACGTGGTTATCGAGTATGGACGTCAGTAACCAAACGAAATTAACGCGCTTAAAGTGCCTCAAAGCGTTTTTAAACAAGTGCTATCGCAACGGATGGCTAGCGCACAATTTTTGGCACGACATTAACGTCAAAGTGGACACGCCAATTAAGAAAGGCACAGCGGAAAACGATATACACGTCTTGTTGCGTATGCTTGATTTATCAGACTTTGTTCAGTTACGTGACGCAGCTGCCGTTATGGTTATGTACCGTACAGGTATTCGTTTGCGTACGTTATGCCAACTCAAAGAAAGTCACGTTGATTTAACGCACAACCAACTCGAAATTGACGGCGGTTTAATTAAGAACCATGAGCCTATGATGTTACCGTTTGACGACATAACTAATCGCCTACTAGACGCTTTAATCAAGCAAAATGATAAAGTACGTCGCGTGGCGAACGCTGAAAATGACTACTTGTTTATATCTCGGCGTGGGCGCAACTTAGACACAACGCCAACGAATAACACGATCGGCAAACGTTTAGTCAAGTACTCAAACGACTTTGGGCTGGAAAATCTATCGGCGCACGCAATCCGCCGCGCTTTTGCAAAACGATTGATGAGAAAAGGCGCAAGTGTGGACTTAATTAGCAAGGCGTTGGGGCATAAGGATTTAAGCGTGACAACGCGCTATTTACAAATGGATAAAGAAGAAGTGGCAGCCGCTTTGCGCGGTTACTTGGATTAAATTAAACCATAAAAAAGTAGCCAACCGCAAGAAACCACGGCTGACCACTCTCATAAGGTACGTTTATTTTAACGTAGAGAATTAAATTCAGCAAGTGTAACGTTTTTGCGGTTGGTTAAACCGAGAGGAGAAACCAACTGTATGGAAACGACAAAATTATTTGCAAATGAAACAACGTATCAACAATTAAGTACATTCGATACGATCGAAACACTTAATGAAACTGTTAGCGAACACAAAGAAAACCTAACAGGCAACGCTCGCGAATTACTAGACGTCATTAGTCGTTATGCGGCTAAATATCTCGGCGTATGCTATTTGCGTAAAAACCAGCTTGCGTCAATGCTTGGCGTGACTAGGCGAACGATTATTCGTTTATGTAAGCATTTAGAAGAAGCGGACATGATCGAGCAATATGAGTTACACCGACCAACAGGCGACCGTAGACAATCAGCGAACGCAATCGTAATTAAACCAGTTAAAGAAACGGACGAAAACACAGTGTCACACCGTGTTGTCACACCGGAATGTCACACCGAAGAAACTCCTGCAAATACTCCTAGCAATACTCATAATAATCACGTACTAGAAACGGCGCCGCCGCCTGCTAGCGCACTGGCTCGGGCTATCCCTGCGCCAATTTTCAAGGCGTTTAGACCGTTTTTTAACGCCGACGAACTTTACGAAATATACGGCGTCCTTTTACGTGCTAAGGCGCAAATAAACCGCGAAATCCTACTCGAAGATCACGGCGAACGATATGCGGAAGTGTTTCAGAATGTCATACGCAAGTACAAACGTGGTGAAGTGCGAAGTTTAACAGGCATATTGTATGCAAGCTGGCGCGATCTAACGGTAGAAATAGACCGTGAATTGGCGGTCAACGGCGACAAGGTGAGTGGCGTCTATTTCGATTGGCTGGCTGATTAGTAGGCGAAAAAACTGGTCAGGTTGTTAAACTTGCCCAGCTAATCAGCTAGTTAAAATCTACTCTTGGATACGTTTTTAAATGTTCATAACTAATTAACGTACCATCTGTACTTACTACAACAATATCTTCACCATAAGTAATGTGGGCACGATAATAAGGGCTTATTTCCATTTTAATTTCATATGATCCACCAACACCGTGCAACTGCCTAATTTTTAATATTTCTGTATTATATGGAGCCCACATAAGGTTTTTTGGTGCATTTTCATCATCTTTATAAATTTCATGTATTGCTTTATCAATTGGTTCTCGCAAGCTATTTATTAGTGCATATTTAAAGGTTTCACATATTTCAGTATCTGCTTCATTTTTGGTTTGTGATAATAATGGTGGTTCATAGCCTGCTAAAAACATCATGATAATAAGAATAACAATTAGTTTTTTCATGTATTTCACCTCAGTTTAGTGTTTGATCCTAAACTGATAATATTCAATACCTTACACGTTCCTCTGCGTAAAAAAGCTGGACAAGTCGTTAAACTCACCCAGCTTATGTATTCGCTTGCTAAATTACCGCTTTTAGTTGAAGAAAATTGCCATAATCGCAGGTCTTAATCGCTTAATTTAATGAAAAAAGCAGTATTAGAAGAAATATATTGCTTGCGTTGGCAGAAGACCTAAACCTTAATACATTCATTTGATAGAGTTTTAATTGTTATAAATTCACTCATATTTAGGCATGTATAATTCTGAATATTCTCCTGTTCCAGATTCCCAACCATCTTTTACCTTTTGATATAAGGACGATGCTAGACGACTATACATAACTTTTATAACTTCTCTTGCTTCAGGAGTTATGCCTATATCTGGAGTAATATTTGCAGCTTCCAAAGGGATGGGATATCTACCCCAATAAGGAATAGCTTCTTCTATTTTTTTGCATATTTCTAATTCCTCTTCAGAAAAGTTTATCTCACCTATTTCTTTAATGAGGTTAGTGATTTTATGTGTTTTAATTCTTTTAATCTTTCCACTTGTAATTGTTGTAGGGTCATCAAAAACTATTAACCCTTTTAACAAATTCTCTATAGCAAAACCAACCAACAAAAAATATGGTCTTGATATACCTGATACTTCTCTTGAATCAAAGACTTCAATTTCATCAAAATTAGCTTCAAATCTTATTGAACCATCATTTTGTTTCCATAAAACTTCCGCTGACTCCATTAATTCTTCAGCAAACGATAACCATTCACTAGGGGCACCATCAACTATAAACTTTGATAGATTGTTTTTCTCTTCATAACTTAGATCGCACATATAATTTTCCTCCAATAATTTAAATAGTAAGATATTTTTAAGCTTGCTTCTTCTACTAAAGAGGGCGTTAGTTGAAGAACATCATTTAAAATTCATTTTACATAGTTTAGCATAAATTTCCTGCATAAAAAATCGGACAACCACGCAGGCTGCCCGATCAATCAACGCCTATGAAGGAACGTGATTTTGAGTCACGCAATACCTTCCGATCAGTCAATCGGTATGCTGACCGTAAATTTACGACAATATAACGCCATTTACACGTAAACGACTGCTCTTCTTGATTAACAATCATTCTAACTTATGTATACTAAAAAGACAGGGGCTGATTTCTCAAGTTAGTGATACTAAGTACGCCTTTCCTAAGCTAATCGTTTCTCCTTAAGGCGTTCTCGCAACATTAATCAATCTAATTGCTTATCGAAATCTTTCGGATAATATAGATTATAATTCTTTTCAAAGGTTTTTTCGTCTATATTTTTAATAATCTGATTATATGCGTTATACAATACTTCCTTTACATACTGTTCATGCTCATTAAATAATGCAATAATACACTCATAGCACTCTGTTTCTGTTAAGTAGTGAAATTCTAAACCAATAACTGTTTTGTCCCAGGCATTACTAAATTCATTCCGAAAATCATCTTCATTTAATTCTAGTAAATCCTTTAACTTTTTAATTTCTCTTGCAGAGGGTATGTCATACATCATAATTTTTGGATGATGCACTCCACGACCATTGTTTAATCCGCTTGTATCATAAATAAATACTCTAAAGTAGTTAAATAAAGCATGTGAATACCTCTCTTCTTTTCTTAATTGTTTCGCCATATTATGTAGATCATTTCGCATTAATCCATACTTTAACTCTTTTATGTTTTTGGAAAAAGATGCTTGAAATAACGCCCAACTTATATCTCCGTTATTTGGTTTATAGTTCAACCCCTTAACATGTCTAATAGCATTAGCAACGTTATACACACCATCTTTTGAATCATTTCTATGTGCTGGTACAATATAATAATATTCGTTTAAGACATCTTCACCTTTAGTAGATGCTTTTAGTATATTGCTTTCAACTAAATTGCTGATTTCATTTGTTGAAAAATTTTCTTTGACTCTTTCTATTAAATTGTCTTTTTTCCCGGATACTTTTAGCTGTTTTGATTTTAAAACCTCTTTTAATTCAGGAACTTTTAACGTTGAGAGTGATTCTGCAGGGGTGACTTCTTCTACATAACCTTCTCTTATAAGTTTATTTAAAGACCTATTTACCTGTAAGCCATAATTATACTCGAAATAACCTGGCATGTTTGCCTCATATGTTTTACCTGAGATCCATTCTATTAAAATTACTTCGCCTGGTAATAACCCATTAGGTAATTCCTTTTTATAAATTGGATCAATGTCATATGTATCATATCCTTTAATTGATGTTTTGGTTGTTTTCTGTTCACTATGTTTACGCTCTTTGTTAGCAGAACCTTTAAATATTTCTTTTAAACCATTAAATAAGCCCATTTACATTCGTCCTTTCTAGTGAATTTAATTAACTATATTGTAACAATAAAACCCTTCTAATTCTTTATTTTCCAAAAAACTAATTATAGAAGTATGGCGGTGTTGGTAGTATCGCACCTACCAGCGCACCACCGTAGTCCTATTTTGTTGTCGCTGGCATACGGTACTTTACAGATATGCCTTGCCCATTCGTCATAGCGAATGTGTCCGTCACTTCGCCACCTTGCTGTCGTACAGCCTCGATAAAGTCGCACAATTCTTCTGTCGAATAGCAAATGTAACTAAATTCGCTATTAGTCATACAATCGCCCCCCTTAACGTTATTACTGCGCTTTAAAATCGTGATAGCGTTTTTCCGTTCGGTTTTCATTGTGTACGTTCAGCGCGTTGTCGCCTTTAAAATTGCGATCAATTAACGTCAGCCGATCATACGCCTGTGTAACCGAGTTCGATAAAGCATTTACTCCGCGTAAGAATAATGACGCCTCACTCTCGGCTGGCTTGGCACTTTGGTAAACGTTTTTAACTCTCTTTTCGAGTTGATCGTTGCCTTCAACCTCGTTTAGTAGTTGTGGTAATTCGAGCGCCAGCGCTTTCTTTCTATCTTCAGTCATGTGTTCAACGTTATTAGCCAGCTGATCTATCGCGTCATTATTGCCTAACTTCAATTCGTTAGATAGCTGCTTAACTTTCAGCTGCGCTTGTTCGCGTTCGCTATTGCTGATACGCACGTCCTCGTTGGCGACTTCACTCGCAGCTTGATCGCGCAAGTTCGCTAAGAAATCGGCATAGTCTGATTGCGTTTGTTCAACGCTTGCTTTCAGTTCGTTTTTCAGTTCTTCGATAGCGGACGATTTGAAATCTTCGTCTTTAAATCTCGGATCAACCGATTGTTCGATTTTCTGAACGTCTTTCTTAAACTTATTGATTGCTTGCTCAACTTGTTTCTCGTATTGGTCTAACTCAGGCGTTTCAAACTTGATAGCCTGCTGTGTGTCTAGTACAGCTTGTAATTCGCTGCCTGATAACTCATACAGTTGGTTACGTCCATACTTACTACCGTTTACACTTACGTTTTCTAATACTAATACTTTTGTCATATTAAATTTCCCCTTTAATAGTTTAATTCGTTTTGTTCGCTTGCTTGCTTTTTACCTTGTTCGCTTATTTACCGTCTGCACCGTTGGCAAGTCAGCGCCACTTGTCGTTATATTGCCTTGAATAACGTAGTTGTGTACGCTATTAAATTGCTTAATTACGTCACTCGCTAGGTTGTACACACTAAAATCGCTCTTGTTGCTTTCAAATTCCACTTTGAGTGCCGTATCGCCCGTTTCACACAGCACAACAACGGCTTTGACTGACTTGTTATGCCGATCATGACGTTTGACCTCAACGTGTGCGATCACCTTGCCGTCACCTGCTTGTGTGTCGTCCGATACCTCGCCCGCTTTCTCTTCCTTACTAAATGGCCACATGTTAACGTTCCCCCTTCTGTTGCTCAAAGTCGGCTTTGTCCGCAAACCAATGCGCTAAACCTTCTTCTACCAACGTTTGATAGTCCTGCTCGTAGACGTTATACACGGTTATATCGCTGGATTTTTCGAATACCTCTTGATTCTCGTGCTGTCGTTTAATTTTCGGTCGTACCTCTACATTTTGTAATGTCATTATTATTCCCCCTTCTTTTTATCGCACATGGCAGGTTGTACGTTAAAAGCCCCATCTCAACCCCATTTAAAATTGCGTGTAATGAAAAGATTTTCGTCCAAAAAACCCCCATCAGCCCCCGATTTTTTCGACCTTCTATCGCTTTCGAGGGTTATACCCCTGCTTTGCCGTTCAACCTCAAAAAACCCCGGCCTGCCCCACGTTTTTTAATCGTTATATAGTCGTATTTGACTTGGTTCGGCGGTTGCTGTAACGCTTATGGTTAGCCCGCTGTCGTCTTGTTCGGTTTGCTTTACGTTACAACGGTTTAAAACCTTGCGGACGTGCGGCGGGTAAGTCGAATAAACTCGCCATACGCCTTCTGTTACGTCATAGTTATAAATTGTTTCTTGCTCGGCTTTTTCGTAATAACTCATGTTGTTAGTTGCTCACCCGCCTTTTCAGCGCGCCTAAGAAAGTACGCCTTTACGTCTTCATTCAGCTGGCTTAACGTTTGCTCGAATGTTGTGCCTTGCCGTAGTGCCATACGCTCAACAAGGCTTAGGATTTCTTCTGTATTACAGCCACGTTGTATATAGTGCAATAAAACCGGCGTGTCCGACTTTAATCTATTGCACGATAAACAGGCGCATGTGATATTATCAAGCGTGTTACTGCCGCCATATCGCATGGGCGTTATATGATCGAGTGTGCGTTCTTGCTCGGCTAATTCTTGCGCACAATAGGCGCATTGATTGTCGGCAAGCACCCATAGAACATCATAAAGCGTTAGGTTGTCAGTTACGTCTATGCCTTGCTCTTGCTCGACTTTGTTGGCGACTGTCTTACTGTCGCGTAACGCCTTTTTCGCCTTGGCTTGCATTGTCGAGTGATACTCGCGTTTTTGCGCTTTCTCGCAATCGGCGCAATGTGACCGTTCAGCACCGTAAAATGCCGTGATTGGCTTGGCTTGCCCGCAACGGTTGCAAAACTTACTCATGGCGATCACCTGCCATTTTGTCTAAACGTTCAATTAGCCTGCTCGTTTCCGCGTTGATTTGCTCGCTTTTTGCTTTCGCACGTTCTTGTGTTTGTTGCATATGCTTTTTACTCATGTCCTATCCTGTCCTTTCTTGTCCGTTTGTTTTGTTGCTTACTTACTGCCCGAAAAAGCGGTTTTCTAGCGTGTTTATCACACGCTGTATTTCTCGGTTAACGATAAGCCGATCTGTACGCTGTATAATCGCCAGCCCGATCAAGTAAAGCGCTAGTGCTGTGACGTTATTACTGTGCTTACCGTCATTGCCATTGCCTTCGCCTACTCCGTTCATTTCCGTCCACTCCTTTCCGTTTCCTGCTTTAAGTCAGAATATTCAGACTTTTAAAGTTGCCCTTTTTAAAACGCCTGTTTGTAGGCACTTACCGTTTTTTGCCTAGCTTAATTTTATCGAGTTTAGCAGCAGCACGTTCCTTGTCGGTTTCTGCCGATTGCTCGGCGTGATACTGTCGCATTAGCCGATTAACTCGTTGTGTGCTTAAGCCATAATCGTCTTCTAAGATCGCAATATAGTCGTAGCCTAAGCTGTGCTTGCCTTGCTCGATATAATGCAGGTTTACGTCTGACATGCCGATCAGTGCCGCCATTTCCTTTAAAGTTAAGCCTAATGATAACCGGACTTGCTTAACCTGTACGCTCGTCCAAGGTGTGTAGTCCTCTTTCATTTTATCCCCCCTTTTTCTGTTAGTTGTTGCCCACCTATCAAAATGACGTGTGGGGTGTATTGTTATTTTATTTTCAATTTCTTTTGTACGATCAGACTAATTAATTAATAAACGTTGAGCCGTATTTTTATTTCAGTACTTTTATTTCGTATAGTTATATAACCTATCAAAATGAATGACTCACACACGTCAAAATGATTGGTCCACACACGTCAAAATGAATGAAAGACTTTAAAACCATGACGGATCAAAATCGTTTGGATCGTCTTGGTTGTTTTGGTTGCTTGTCTGATTTTCGTTTCTACGTTCCTTTTCTGCTACCTCGTCATCTTTTATCTTTTGTAAACGCTCTTCTGATTTATCTCGTATATCCGGAAATTTTTCATAAAGTTGCTCTAGTGAGTTGACAGGTTTTTTTACATAGTAAACATTATTTCCGTGTTTTGCTGATCGTTCCTTTTCAATAAGATTTAATTTTATTAACGTTCTTATTTGCTGCTCTACTGTAGAGTAACCTAACCCGCTATCACGCTCTAACTGTCGCATAGTAGGAAAAGCGTAACCATATTTCGGATTCCAATAATCGAATAATAATTCGTAAATTAATTTTGTTGCTGGTTTAAAATCTGGGTGTTGGGAGTATATCCTGTTTAGTGCATTCATGCTCGGGATATAGTGTTCTCCTGTTTTAATCTCATATGGATTATTGTGTGTCATAGTGATATTTCTCCTTATAGTTTAATTTTACGTTGCTTTGATATTTCCAATAAGGCTTCATTAAGCGCAGGTGTAACCTTAAAGATGAAAGCTGCTTTACCTTGATATCTGTTTGATGGTTTTACCTCAATAACTGAAAAACCTTGTTGAATTAAATCGTTTGCTATCTTAATACTTAGAATCACTTTTCTTTGACTCATCAAAATCATGTCCTTTCCATCCCTTGTTTTATAAACCTAGGTTGCATGTTAGCCTGATCGGCTAACGAAATGGTTAATTCTAACGCCTACTATCGTTTTATTGGTACGCCAATACTTCTTTACCGCCCATGTCGTCCATGTCGTAATCAACCGATCATTGTCGCTATTACACCGTCCAATATCCGTACACATACGCACACCCTACTTTCTGATACCAATTTTTGCGCCGTTTGTGTAACACGAAAATTAAAATCGGATTAAAAACCGCCTCATTATATAACAGTGCTGTGAGGCGTTTATAAACTAACGAATTTAAAACGATATTAACCCCTCTACCTTTTCATGGTGCTGTGACACCGTTTATAAACAAAAATACGGCATAAAATTTAAAAATCTGTTAACCCTCCCATTATCTAGTACAACTAAAGCGGTCATATACAACCTTATAAACTAAAAAAGTTAAATTTCTATTAACCCCTCTATTACCTAGTATAGCTGTGCGCCCTTTATGTAACCTTTAACGCCAAATTCTACGCTGTAAAATCGCAAAAATTAGCGATCAGGGCGTCTATATGCCGTTCAATCGGCGTTTATCAAACTTATGTAAAGCGATATTACTTGACGGTTATTTCACGTTGGTTGACATATATGGCTGTATGCAGGGCGTTGAATGGCGTTATAGGGCTATATGTGGACGGCGTTGTGCGGTGTGTGTTGGCGATATATGGCGCTGTGCTGGCAGGCTAACTGTTCACGGCGACTTTAACGCTGTAAATCAAGGGGGCTAACGTTAACCAAAGCCACACAATCGACTGTGAGCGATATTTAACGGCATACGAATAAATAATAGTCATGAACGTACACAAAACGACTGTGAGCCGACTGTAGCGTTTTCTGTGCGGTGTTTGGCGGACTGACGGTTGGCTGGCGGCGGTCTGTGGCGTTGGCTGGCGACTGTGATCGCAAAAAAAAAGAACGATAGCGATTAGCTACCGTCCTTGTGTGCGCTATTAAATCCGAAAATCTTTTAAGCTATTTTCTATATCTTCCTCGCGAATACCGATATACCGTTTTGTAGTTTGCTGATCGTTATGATTAAAGATTTCCATTAACGTTGCAACGTCTTTTGTACGGTGATAATAGTGATAACCAAACGTTTTCCGTAACGTGTGCGTACCAATGTCGTCACGTCCGATTGACTTGGCTGCGTTTGTTAATATGCGATAAGCCTGCGTTGTAGAAATGTGACTGTCGCCCTTCCTTGACGGAAATAAGTAACCTTCACTCGGCTTGTCGGCTAAATAATCGGCTATGTCGGGCATGATCGCGTTTAGATAGACTGTGCGTTTCTTGGACGTTTTGCCTTCTTTCATAACGATACTTGACTGTCCTTTAACGTCCTCAATTCGTAATTTAACAATGTCGCCTATGCGTAGCCCTGTATTAACGCCAATCGTGAACAGTAGCAAGTTACGGTCTGACTGATCTTGTTGACCGGGCTTTTTGCCCTCGACTTTCAACGCCTCTTTAAACTCGGCTATTTCCTTTTCATCACGTAATGGTTGTACGTTAACTGTCGTGTCTTTCTTAGCCGTTTGGTTCGCCATTTTTATCGCCCTTTCCTTCAATAATCGTATGTAATGTTTTTAGTATATATAAATAATACCATGCGTTCGATAAAAGGTCAACAAGTTTATGCCGTTTTGTGCGACAATCGTATGTAAGGAAATGGGGAAAAGAATACGTTCGAGTAAAGCCGACTAACCACGATCAGTATTACGTTAGTATCGTACGACCTTGCCGTATGCTTGCCTTTGGTTGGTCGTCTTGTCGTGTTTAGTTGACGTTGACAGCCCCCGCGGGCGTTGCGATATTTCGCGCGCTGTCGGGCGCTCAACAATTTCTTACAAATTTTCAAAGGTCGAGGGTTTGACGGCTACCAAACGGTCAAAAATTGTAACATAATCGTAATATTTATCGTTCAAAACCGTCACATCAACGCTCATAACCATTGACTCATAAGCAGTGTCAGGCGTTATTATGATACGGTGGTAACCGTTGGCGCAGGACTAGTCGGTTTTAGCGGATCGACAAGGTGGCGAGAGAAAAAAGTTATTTTAGACGAATGGCAAAGGCGTACGATAATGCGGTTTTATAAGGTGTTGGCGCGCCTCGCACTTATCAAACGCTTTTAAACCGTTGGCTTTGTAGTTGGCGTAGGGCAATGGCTGCCCTGCGTCATTTTTGTACTTATTCTAGCTTGACTGATCGCGTTATTTTAAGTAAAATATTTCTTAACTGGTCAAAACCGAAAATTGACCGTTTCATTGAACGTAATCAAACACCGCTATAATAGTGCGTGATGCTAATAACGGAAGCTGTCGGTCGCAGGTTCGATTCCTGCTCGGGACACTCTAAACGAAAAAGCTCAACTCTTTTAATTTAAAAGAGTTGAGCTTTTTTAAATTGTTCAACCTCTCTCGATAAACTTTTGTCGAAATGTGTAACATTTTGTTTAAATATGGTAGTATTCTAATTATGGCAAACTTTACGAAAGTAAAAGACGCAAAGCCACGGATCTAAGGCATAAGCTACGATGGCCGGGCTGCCTTTCCTAAATTGCCAATGATGCTAAAGGAGAGATTAAAAATGAATACCGTCTTAATAGCAGATGATTCAAAGTTTATGAGAAGATGGATTGCTTCAATTTTAAATCAATCAAACCAATATAAAGTCATTACAGAAGCTTCATGTGGAGCCAGAGCTTTAAATCAATATCTACAATACTTACCTGATTTCGTTATATTAGATCTTGTTATGGATGACCTCAATGGCCTTGATGTCCTTAAAGAAATATTACAAGAGGATCCGAAAGCAAATGTTATTATTTGTAGTTCTATGGGACAAGACGATGATATGAATCATGCTTTAAATTTTGGTGCAAAGGATTATATTATAAAACCAAATTTTGATTCTTTGATTCCTACTCTTAGCAGCCTACCCGTTTACTAACACACTCTATTTAAGTTCATATTTAATTCACTTTTCGTTTTCTTTTTCTACTAACTATGCTATATTGAAGGCAATAAATTCATTATCTTAATAAATGGCAGTAGTTTTAAAATTAGTTCAAGAAAATTATTTATTACATAAACTTTGACCAATCTATAGAAAAGAATACGCCTAAGAATAAGTAAGACACACTAACGTTACATTCAGTGTGTCTTTTTATTTATAAGGATTAGGGGGCTATTATTATGATGACTAAATCAAAAGCAGTATTTAATAAAGCAAAGCAGCGATGGAAAAAAGCTAAAGAAGAAACTGACTACAAAGAAGAACAGAGACGTCAATCTAAGAAAGAAAAAATGAAAAATTATCAGTTTTGGTTTAATGATAAACCTAGTTTTGCTGAGAAAATGACCTACATAAACCATCAACTAACGTTTGTATATGCTGAAGATAACTTAACAGAATACGGTAAACCTCTTTATACCATTGATTGCAAATATGAAAATCAAAAAGTTAAGGGTATTTTAATAGCTTTTGAAAACTATCTAGTCTTTGCATGCGCAACTAATAATCTAATAAGATATTTCGAATATACTCAAATTAAACATTTCGACACTTTATCTCCTAATAAGAATAGAATCGAACTCAGCTTTAAATATAAGGAAACCAGGCATTTATTTAAAGGGTTTATAAAGGGTGAACAAACAGATAAGATGATAAGCACCTTAAGAGGAAAGATTGATCTAAAGCCTAACAACAAACCTAAAGAACAAAACAATACCACAACTGAATCGAATTTAAAAATTAACATTGAAAATTATGATAACAAATTAGATCAATTAGAAAAATTAGGTGAATTAAGGGACAACGGTATCCTTACTGATGAGGAATTCCAAAAAGAGAAACAGAAATTACTAAATTAATAAGGAGTATTAAGAATGGAATTTATAGCACTTATATTCTTCACTTTATTTATAGGGTCTCTTGTCGCCCTTTTCAGGGGACATTTAAACTTGTTTAAAATCATACCTATAGCTAATCGTAAATCTGCAACTATATTAACATTAACGTTCTTCATTTTATTTGTTTTAGCCGTACCAAATGTCGAGGATGAATCTAGTACTTTAGCTAATAATCAATCAAACGGTAATGAAGAAGAAAATATACAAAATGAAGAAACTGATGATGAGGAAAATTCAGATACAGAAGAAGACAACGAAAACCAAAATGATGAAAATACTAATAAAGATACCCAAAACCAAACCGATGATGACAATCCTGAAAAAGAAAGTGAACAATCTTTAGAAGATGATGAACCCGAGAAAGATGAACAGAATAATAACAACGATCAACAAGCCGATCATGACGAGCAAGATCAGAGTGACAACAAGCAAAATAATGATAAAGAAAGCCAAAACGACAATTCAACAACTGATTCCAGCAATAATGCTCAAGAAGAAAATGATAGTAGCTCATCTGAGGAATCATCACAATCAAACTCGGATCGTGAGACAAATTCATCAAATGACGATGACCAATCAGATCAAACCAATAATCCCAACATGGAGACAGCAACTGTCACACGTGTTGTTGATGGCGATACAATTGAAATAGAGTTAAATGGCAAGACTGAAGATGTCAGACTATTACTAGTCGACACACCTGAAACTAAACATCCATCAAAACCTGTTCAACCCTATGGCCCTGAAGCATCTGAATTTGCAAGAAATCAACTTTCAGGTAAACAAGTTCAAGTAGAATTTGATGGTCCAAAACGTGATCATTACGATCGATTATTAGCTTATCTTTGGGTAGATGGTAAGAATTTTAATCAAATGTTATTACAAAGAGGACTTGCTCGCTTGGCATATGTCTATGACCCTCCATATACACATATGAGTGCGTTTGAACAAGCCGAATCTAATGCCAGAAATGCAGGTCGAGGTATTTGGAGTATAAATAATTACGTTCAATCTGATGGTTTTAATCATGATGAGCAGACTAATGAGAATGAACAACAAGATGATAGCTCTGAAGGTGATACCTCAAACAGTGATAGTTCTGGTTATACTGGCCCTTATGACCCGAATGGTGAAGACAAAAACTGTGGAGACTTCGATACGCATGATAATGCCCAGGCGTTTTTTGAAGCTGCAGGAGGTCCTGACTCCGATCCACATGGGTTAGATCGTGACGGAAATGGTGCAGCTTGTGAAAGTTTACCTTAGGTTTTAAATCATGACCATATCCCTGAACGATAAATGACTCACAACTTAATCGTCATTCACATAAAAAACCGTTTTGGACAATTTAGTCCAAAACGGTTTTTAATTGATCTAACATCTGATCAAGTGCATGATGTCGATGGCTTATTTGATTTTTCACCTCTGGTCCAAGCTCTGCTAGGGTTTGGTCGTACCCATTAGGTTTAAAAATCGGATCATAACCAAATCCATGCTGACCACGTCGTTCATCTATTATGACCCCGTGACATCGACCTTCAGTAGTTATTGTTTCTTGGCCAGGTTCTGCATAAGCTATGACACTTACGAATGATGCTTCACGTGTATCGTTTGTAGTCTCATTCAAACGCGTTAGGACCTTATCAATATTAGCTTCATTATTCTTTGCTTCCCCAGCATAACGAGCAGAATATACGCCTGGCTCCCCGTTTAATGCTTTCACTTCTAACCCTGAGTCATCAGCTAAAACAGGTACTTGATGGCGTTCAGCATAAGTCTTAGCTTTCAATACTGCGTTTTCCTCAAATGTCGTACCTGTCTCTTCGACATCATCCATCTCAGGAACTTCATCTTTTAAGCTTTTAACTTTCAAATTTAATTCTGCAAACATCTCATTAAATTCATTAATTTTACCTTCGTTTGTTGTTGCAACATAAATAGTTCGAGTCATCTTAACCCTACCCTTTAATTAAATTAGCGTCATCACCTAAGGCGTTTCGTTGTAATTCAAAGAGTGAAGTAATGCCGTCTGTTCCAAGTTTTAACATGTCATTTAACTGGTCGTGTGAGAATGTTGCTTCTTCCCCTGTTCCTTGGATTTCAACAAATTTTCCTTCGTCAGTCATGACCATATTTAAATCAACATCAGCTTGGGAATCTTCTTCGTAACATAAATCTAATAGAACTTGATCTTCATTATCAATACCAACTGATGTGGCTGCAAGCATGTTGGTAATAGGCATCTCATCAATTAAATTCTCATCAATTAAACGAGCACAGGCCATTGTGGTTGCGACGAATGCTCCTGTGATGGCTGCGGTACGTGTGCCACCATCTGCTTGAATGACATCACAATCAACCCAAATGGTACGTTCACCTAATTTTTCTAAGTTAATCACTGCTCTTAGCGCACGACCGATTAATCGTTGAATTTCCATTGTGCGACCTGCTACTTTACCTTTTGAAGATTCACGAATGTTACGTTGAGCTGTCGCGCGCGGTAACATAGCATATTCAGCTGTGATCCACCCTTTTCCTTCACCTTTTAAAAATGGCGGGACTTTCTTCTCGACACTTGCATTACAAATCACTTTCGTATCGCCAACAGTAATTAATACTGAACCTTCTGGATGCTTCGTGAAATTGGTCTCGATCGTTGTCTCTCGTAGTTGATCTAATTGACGTCCGTCTTCTCGCATGATTGTCCTCCTTAACATTTATTACTGAATGGCAAAACAAGTAATACCATACATCAAGTTTAAGTATATTCCTTACCCAAAATTATTTTACCGTTAATTGCATCATCTTACAACGAAAACTAGACATTCACAAAAATAAGGCCATACGAATCATTCGTATGTGCCTCATCATAAACTCACTCGATACACTTGACTATTATTAAAATGGAATAATTCATCCTTAATGCGTTTTAACACCGACAAGTGACCAGTCGTTAAAATCATTGGAATTTGTTCTTCACCTTCCATATCAGCATTTAACAACTCATAGAATGCTAGACTCGCACTAACTTCAGCGCCAGTTTCTAAAGCAGATGATAGCACCGTTATGTGATTATTTAAGACGGTCTCGATCAACGGTTGAAGCATCGGATAATGGGTACATCCTAATATTAAGGTGTCAATCGTTGAATCATTTAAAATTGGAGCTAAGCTTTCCTCAACGACTGCATAAGCTTCATCACTTCTTAAATCACCCGATTCAATTAAAGGGACAAAAAGTGGACACGCCACGCCTAATGTTTGAATAGAAGGATTAATAGTCAATAGTGCATGGTCATATGCCTGACTTGAAATGGTATTTTCCGTCCCAATAATAGCTACACGCTCTGTTTCTGTCGATTTAATCGCAGCACGAGCACCTGGTTCGATCACACCAATGACTGGAATGGGTAATTGTTCTTTCAGTTCATCAAGTACAATGGCAGTCGCGGTATTACAAGCAACGACTAACATTTTAATATCATATGTTAATAAATAGTTGACCATTTCCCAAGTGAAATGGCGTACTTCTTCTTCTGATTTAGATCCATAGGGGCATCTCAATGTGTCACCTAGATAGATGAACCGTTCTTTAGGTAATTGTCTGTTCAGTTCATACAAAACAGTCAATCCCCCAATGCCCGAATCAATGACAGCAATTGGTCTATTCACGCTTACGACTCCTTGTCTTCTTTCTGATTTTCTTCTTGTTGTTTCATTTCCTCAAACAATTGAGTCATCGAACGACGTAGTGTTTCCACTTCTTCAAGGGAGTAACTGTTTAACACATCTTTTAAATATTCTTGTCGCTTATCAATAACTTCATCAATAATGTCTTTTCCTTTACTTAGTAAATGAATTCGCACAACACGTCGATCTTTGGGGTCACGAATTCTTTCGATAAGTTCGTTTTTCTCCATTCGGTCGACCAAGTCCGTTGTTGTACTAAATGCTAAATACATTTTTTTCGATAGTTCGCCTATTGTCAGGTCACCAGAATCTAAAAGCCACTGTAAGGCAATAAATTGAGGAGGTGTGATTGGATAATGATTTAAAATTTCACGTCCTCGTTGTTTAACCATATTAGATATGTAACGAACGTCTTTTTCGAGTTCTGCAATCACTTTCGAATCATTCGTTGAATGCAATGGATTTCCTCCTTAAAAATTTAAATATAAGCTTCATCAATCATTTCTATTAATAAACTATTTAATCTTCTCATCATAGTATAACAAAAAATCTGCTTTCAATGGTGCTAAAAGTCTAGAAGTGTTTTTTTACCAACACAAATCAACTTATAGATAAAAAACCGGCTAATAAATAGCCGGCCAATTACAACTGTATTTCACCAAGCCGAATTAACTCAACAACAGCTTGGGAACGCCCCTTCACTTGTAATTTTTGAATGGTATTGGAAATATGATTTCTGACTGTTTTTTCAGAAATAAACAATTCATTTGCAATGTCCCTTGTCGTTTTGTCTTCTACAAGTAATTCGAACACTTCTCTTTCTCGTTTTGTTAATAAATTACTAGGTTGATATGGTCTAGTGTCCAAGTGGTAACCCCTCCTCCATACAGAAGTGAGCTACTTCTAGCATGAGGAAATGTTTAGTCACCATAGTTTATGACAGATTAAAGCGACGCGTTCGCAACATTTGTCTTGGTTTTATTAATTTGTTACTTGATCAGCATTTTGTAAGCGTTCTAATTGATCCTCCGAAAAAGGTTCTGGCTTTTGTTTCTCTGCATGAATTTGTACAACACGTCCTCGACCTGCTAAACAGATATCACCTTTTTCATTGATCCCCATATAATGAATATCAATTGACGTGTTACCAATATGTGCTGTTTTAACAAAAACTTTAATTTGTTCTCCGAAGTAAATCTGGCTAAGATAATCGCACTGAAGATCACTTACGACAGGTATTTTTGTCGTATTTTCGTCTAAACTGCCAAACAGTCCGATTTTATTCATATACTCAATACGAGCTTGTTCAAAATATATAAAAGGAGACACATTATTGACATGCCCAAACATATCAGTTTCTGAAAAACGAATATCAATTGGTATGTAAAAAGAAAAGCTTTCTTTCCATTGTTGAAAATCTTCAATATATCCTGGTGTTTTCATAATAACCTCCATATTTACTTTAAAATTCTGACAATATAGGTTTTAAAAAAGGGCTGACTTAGTCAGCCCTTTATGAAGTCTTAGACGTGATGGTCACTACCAAAGAAGCTCTTGAATGAGTGTAATGTAGCTTCACGGTTTAATGCAGCAATTGAAGTTGTCAAAGGAATACCTTTTGGACAAGCTTCCACACAGTTTTGTGCATTACCACACGCTTGTAAGCCACCTTCATCTAAAACTGCTTCCATCCGTTCAGCTTTATGATACTCACCTGTTGGATGTGTATTAAACAAACGAACCTGTGAGAGTGCTGCAGGTCCAATGAAGTCTGAGTTATCATTCACATTTGGACAAGCTTCTAAACAAACACCACATGTCATACATTTTGATAGTTCGTAAGCCCATTGACGTTTACTTTCAGGCATCCGTTGACCTTCTCCAAGATCGTAAGTACCATCAATTGGAACCCATGCTTTCACTTGTTTAAGTGAATCGAACATTTGGCTACGGTCTACTGCTAAGTCACGCATAACCGGGAATGTTCTCATTGGCTCTAAACGAACAGGTAGTTCTAGTTGATCAATTAATGCAGTACAAGACTGCATGGCTTTTCCATTAATGACCATAGAACAAGCGCCACATACCTCTTCTAAACAACCCATATCCCAATAAACTGGAGTTGTTTCTTCTCCTTTAGCATTTACTGGGTTACGGCGGATTTCCATAAGTGCGGAAATGACGTTCATATTTTCACGATAAGGAATTTCAAATTCCTCTTCATATGGTTGTGCTTCAGGTTCATCCTGACGTTGAATGATCATCTTAATCATTTTTTGATCTTCCGCCATATATTTTACCCCCTTAAGCTTATTTTGATTTTGAATAGTCACGTTTACGAGGTGGAATTAGTGACGTATCCACATCTACGTAATCAAAATCTGGTCCATTCTTATCTTGATTAAATGTTGCTTTCGTTGTTACTAGCCACTCTTCGTCATTACGATCCGGATATTCTGGTTTGTAATGAGCTCCGCGACTTTCATTTCGGTTATAAGCACCTTGTGTAATCACACGCGCTAAGTTCAACATTCCTTCTAATTGGCGCACAAACATAGCCGTTTGATTAGCCCATCTAGACGTATCATGAATGTTAATATCTTTCGCGCGTTCCATTAGCTCGCTAATCTTCTCATCAGTTTTCAGCAAGCTTTCATTCTCACGAACAACCGTTACATTATCCGTCATCCACTCACCTAATTCACGGTGAATCTGATAAGCATTTTCAGAACCAGATGTCATACCTAAAATACGCTCAAAGTTCTCTTCTTCTGCTTTGATTTTCTCATCAAACAGTTCTTGAGATTTATCTTCAGCTAATTCATCTAAACCATCAATATACTTCACTGCATTAGGTCCTGCAACCATACCACCATGGATGCAAGATAACAGTGAGTTGGCACCCAGACGGTTACCACCGTGAATCGTATAATCACATTCACCAGCTGCAAACAGACCTGGGATGTTCGTCATTTGATCATAATCGACCCATAAACCACCCATTGAATAGTGAACAGCCGGGAATATTTTCATTGGTACTTTTCGAGGATCATCACCTACGAATTTCTCGTAAATTTCCATGATACCGCCGAGCTTAACGTCTAATTCTTCTGGATCTTTATGTGATAAATCTAAGTAAACCATGTTCTCGCCGTTAATACCAAGTTTTTGGTTTACACATACGTCGAAAATTTCACGTGTTGCGATATCACGTGGAACCAGGTTACCATAAGCAGGATATTTCTCCTCTAAGAAATACCATGGTTTACCATCTTTATACGTCCAAACACGGCCACCTTCACCACGTGCTGATTCTGACATCAGACGTAATTTATCATCACCCGGAATTGCTGTTGGGTGGATTTGAATAAATTCACCGTTAGCATAAACAGCTCCTTGGCGATATAAGTTAGCCGCAGCTGAACCCGTATTAATAACTGAGTTCGTTGATTTACCAAAGATAATACCAGGACCACCAGTTGCCATAATGGTAGCATCTGCTTTAAATGCACGAATTTCATGTGATTGGATGTTTTGTGAAATGACACCACGAGCCACACCATCTTCATCAATAATGGCTTCCAAAAAGTCCCAGCCTTCATATTTTGTAACTAATCCATTAGCTTCATGACGACGAACTTGTTCATCAAGTGCGTATAATAATTGTTGCCCTGTTGTTGCCCCAGCAAATGCAGTACGGTGATGTTGCGTACCACCGAAACGACGGAAATCCAATAAACCTTCGGGTGTACGATTAAACATAACACCCATACGGTCTAACATATGAATAATGCTTGGAGCCGCCTCACACATATCTCGCACAGGTGGTTGGTTTGCTAAGAAGTCACCACCATAAACTGTGTCATCAAAGTGTTCCCAAGGTGAGTCACCCTCACCTTTCGTATTAACAGCACCGTTAATACCACCTTGCGCACAAACTGAGTGGGAGCGTTTAACAGGAACAAGTGAAATCAAATCGACGTGAACGCCTGCTTCAGCTGCTTTAATGGTAGCCATTAGCCCAGCTAAACCGCCGCCAACTACTACGATATTTTTATTACTCATATTGAAGTTTCACTCCCTTTTCTACCGTTAACTAAATTAAACTAGATCTGTTACTTAAAAAGCGAAAGAAATAAGTGATGCGATTCCCATGTAAGTGAAAATAACGAATACGCCTAATGTGACGTATGTGACAAATTTCTGTGATTTTGGTGTGACAGTTAGACCCCAAGTAACACAGAATGACCATAAACCGTTTGCAAAGTGGAAAACGGCTGAAATAACACCAATAATATAGAACCAGAACATAAATGGTGAACTTAGAATATCGGCCATTAAATCAAAATTAATCTCAGTTCCATATATCGCATAAGCTAATCGTGTTTCCCATACGTGCCATACCACAAAGATCAATGTGAGTACTCCCGTTACACGTTGCAACATGAACATCCAGTTACGGAAATAACCATAACGCTTCAAATTGCTTTTAGCAGTAAAGGCAATATAAATACCATAAATTGCGTGGAATAGTAATGGTATATAAATCAAACCAAACTCAAGCAATAATCTCAATGGCAAGTTTTCCATGAAATGAGCAGCATTGTTAAACGCTTCTGGACTATATGTAGCAAAGTGGTTAACAACTAAGTGCTGCATTAAGAATAGACCAATTGGAAAAACACCTAAAAAAGAATGTAGCCTGCGATTAAAGAACTCCTTGTTATCCGCCATGTGTGACCCCCCTCATTTGTTGTAAAATGTGACTGTAAATGCATTCAAATACTTTATGCAAAATTTAGTATACATGACATGTTCATTGTACTTCTATCGCGCAAAAGCGTCAAGAAAGTTATGACTGAATTTGCCACGTTTTGTACCTGTGAAATAACCTTACATTCTTAATGTGTACTAGGTTCATCAGAATTATGATAAAAGTACTGTTGAATACTTTCTCTTACAGTTTGGGGGATTCCTAGCTTGCGAAACTCTTCTTCATTCGCCTCTTTTATGGCTTCAATAGACCTAAAATGCTCCATTAACAACTGCTTACGTTTTGGTCCAATTCCTTCAATCTCATCCAAAGTTGATTGAATGGCCCCTTTGCCTCGTATTTGTCTATGGAATGTAATTGCAAATCGATGAACTTCTTCTTGAATGCGTTGAATTAGGTAAAATGGCTGACTTTGACGATCAAGTAAAACTGGTTCAGGTGGTTCGCCATATAATAATTCACTTGTTTTGTGTTTGTCATTTTTAGCAAGGCCACACAGCGGAATATCCAGACCCAATTCATTTTCCAAGACATCTTTAGCTGCTGACATTTGTCCTTTTGCTCCATCAACTAATAATAAATCAGGTAAAGGTAAATTTTCTTTTAATACTCGCTTATAACGACGTCGAATCACTTCACGCATCATTTCATAGTCATCTGGTTGATCAACTGTTTTGATTTTGAATTTCCGATAATCGTTCTTTTTCGGTTTGCCATCTTCAAAAACAACTAAAGCTGAAACTGGATAAGCTCCTTGAATATTAGAGTTATCAATGGCTTCAATACGATGAGGTGTTTCAATATCTAATATTTCACCCAAATACTCAATCGCTTGAATGGTTCGTTCTTCATTTTTTTCGATTAAAGAAAACTTCTCATTAAGCGCAATCTGAGCATTTTCTTGGGCTAAGTCAATTAATTTTTTCTTTTGACCGCGATACGGTGTCTTGACTTTAATATCTAAGTACTCTTGAATCAGCTCATAATCAGTACCGACTGGCACATTAACTTCCTTCGGTTTAATATGATTAGAATGCGTATAGAAACTCGCCATAAAGCTAATAAAAGCTTCTGAAGGTTCGTTATAAAAAGGAAAAATCGATACATCGCGTTCAATTAGTTTCCCTTGTCTTACAAAGAAAACCTGGACACACATAAAGCCTTTGTCATACGTATAACCGAATATATCACGATCGGTTAAATCGGTTAGGTCCATCGTTTGCTTTTCCATAACAGCTTCAATATGCTCGATTAAATCACGATATTCTTTGGCCTTCTCAAAGTCTAATTGTTCTGAGGCTGTTTCCATTTTCTGCTTAATATCATTTTTAATTTCTTTATGTCCGCCATTAAGAAAACTCGCGATTTCCTGGACTAATTCTTGGTTCGTTTCCTTACTAACAGGATGTTCACAAGGGCCTAAACACTGACCAATATGATAATATAGGCAGACACGTTTTGGCATCACGTTACATTTTCTGAGTGGATACAGACGATCTAATAACTTCTTCGTTTCACGCGCCGCCGAAACATTCGTATACGGACCGAAATATCGACCTTGGTCCTTCTTAACATTTCTTGTAACGATCAGGCGTGGATGACGTTCGTTAGTGATTTTTAGAAATGGATAACTCTTGTCATCTTTTAGCATAATGTTGTATTTAGGGTCATGCTTCTTCACTAAATTCATTTCAAGAATTAAGGCTTCCATTTCTGAACCCGTTACAATATACTCAAAATCATCAATCTCATTGACTAAACGTTGCGTTTTAAGATCATTGGCGCTCGTAAAATAAGACCTAACTCGGTTTTTTAAAATTTTGGATTTGCCTACATAAATGACTTCATCCTTATGGTTCTTCATTAGATAACAACCTGGTTTGTCAGGCAAGATTTTTAATTTTTCTTTAATTTGTTCATTCATCGTTACACCTCAAGGTTGATTCTCAAAGGTTCGTTTTAATTTGACATAATGAGCGCTTTAGTGATCGTTATGGTGAAAATAAAGAGCTAACTCACACGGAGTCAGCCCTTTCTTTATTTAATAGTTATGCGTTTTTCTCTACAAGCTCTTCAAGTGCTTCTTTTGGTTGGAAGCCGTGAGCTTGGTCGACTTGTTCGCCATCTTTAAACATAATTAGTGTTGGAATACTCATAACACCATATTTTTGAGCTGTTTCTTGGTTTTCATCAACATCTAATTTAACGATTTTCACTTCATCATTTTTCTCTGAATCAAGTTCTTCTAGTACTGGTGCGATCATCTTACAAGGGCCACACCAAGCTGCCCAAAAGTCAACCAATACTAAGCCTTCTGAAGTTTCTTCTGAAAACGTTTGATCCGTAGCGTTTACAATTGCCATATATAATTCCTCCTATAAACTATCAATTTCAAACACAGTATAGCATGCTCTGATTGACTGTTGCCAATACTTTGTTTGTTCAAAGATCATGGATCTTTAATTACTATTACAACATAAAAACCCCCCATGCAAAAAATGTTCTGCTTAATGAAATAAGGGGGTTTTAGTTTAATCAGTCTGTATTTATAGCGCTTTAATTTCTTCAGTTAATTTAGGGACGACATCAAATAAGTCACCAACAATACCATAGTCAGCTACATTAAAAATATTAGCTTCAGCATCTTTGTTAATGGCTACAATAACTTTAGAGTTGGACATACCTGCTAAGTGTTGGATAGCACCTGAAATACCTACAGCAATATAAAGGTCAGGTGTTACAACTTTACCAGTTTGTCCAATTTGTAGTGAATAGTCACAGTAACCAGCATCACAAGCACCACGTGATGCACCAACTGCTGCACCAAGCTCATCAGCTAGTTCATAAAGTGGTTCGAAACCTTCTTCACTCTTCACACCACGTCCACCTGCAACAATGATATTCGCTTCTGATAAGTCGACACCTTCAGATGCTTTACGTACCACGTCTTTAATGATCGTACGTATATCTTTGATATCCACTTCTTTCGTATTAACATCACCAGAGCGATTTTCATCTTTTTCAAATGGTGGAATATTGTTTGGACGGATTGTAACAAATGTTAAGCCGTCTTTTACTGTTTTCTTCTCAAATGCCTTACCTGAATAAATTGGTCGAACAAACTCTCCGCCATCAACATTTGTGATATCTGAGACAAGTCCAGAGTCTAATTTATTCGCTAAACGAGGTGACAAGTCTTTCCCTGCTGAGGTATGACCCATAACAATGCCATCTGGATCTTCCTCTTCAATTACAGCCATTGCTGCTTGTGTATAAGCATCAGATGTGTATTCTTTTAAATCGTCGTGTTCAACGACAACTGCTCGATCTGCACCATATTGAATCATGTCGTTGGCTAAATTCTCTGTATTTTGATCGGCTAATACAACACCGACGACTTCTGCATTCTCATCAATTTGTTTTGCTGCTGCAATCGTTTCAAATGAAAGATTACGTAGTTCTCCATCTCTTGCTTCGCCAAACGCTAAAAATGTAGTCATAATTATATTCTCCTTTCAACACCTGTTTGATTAAAGTACTTTTGCTTCTGAACGTAATAACGACACGAGTTCTTTCACTTGGTCGTCTGTTTCACCTTCTAACACTTTGCCTGCTTCTTTTTCAGGTGGAAGGAAAACGTCCGTTGTTTCAGTTTTCGCTTCAACGTCATCTTCATCAAGATCTAAATCGTCTAACTCTAACTCTTCAAGAGGTTTTTTCTTGGCTTTCATGATCCCTGGTAGTGATGGGTAACGCGGTTCATTTAAACCTTGTTGACATGTAACAAGTAATGGAAGTGAAGTTTGTACTTTCTCCTCATCACCTTCAACATCACGTACAATATTGACCTCTTCACCATCAACGGAGATCTCCGTAATAGTTGTTACATAAGGCATATCTAATTGATCAGCCACACGCGGACCTACTTGGCCACTTGCTTGGTCAATCGCAACATTACCAGCTAGAATTAAGTCGACCTCTTTATCTTTCAAATATGTTGAGATAACTGTTGACGTTGTATATTGATCACCGTCTTCTACGTCATCTTCAGTATTAATTAATACAGCTTGATCTGCACCCATAGCAAGGGCAGTACGTAATTGTTGCTCTGAATCTTCATCACCGACAGTTACGACTGTTACTTCACCGCCGTGTTCATCTCGTAGATTAATGGCTTCTTCAATCGCATATTCATCATAAGGGTTAATAATAAATTCCGCACCCTCTTCTTCAATAGCACCGCCACTAATTTGAATTTTTTCCTCTGTATCAAATGTTTTTTTCATCAGAACATAAATGTTCATACAATGACCTCCCTTAATCTATTGATCTTTAAAGTTTGGTTGACGCTTGTTAATAAAGGCTTCTACGCCCTCTTGAGCATCTTCATTACCAAACACATTACCAAATTCTTTTGCTTCTTGATCAACACCTCTATTAAATTGAGATGTATGAGTATAAGGTAATAGTTTCATAACCGCATGAATCGAAGGGCCACTCTTAGCTACAATTTTGTCTGCAAGTTTTGTAGTCGCTTCTTCTAACTCCGAGTCTTCAACAACACGATTAACTAGGCCATAATGAGCTGCTTCGTCTGCGGATATCGGTTCACCTGTTAAGATCATTTCATATGCTTTAGGTGCCCCAACATATCTCGGCAAGCGTTGTGACCCTGCAAAACCTGGGATAATTCCTAAGTTTAATTCAGGTAATCCTAGTTTCGTTTCTTTAGTAGCAATGCGCATGTGACACGCCATCGCTAGCTCTAAACCACCACCTAAAGCAGCGCCATGGATTGAGGCTAAGACAGGAATATGAAATTGTTCAATACGATTAAAGAGTGCTTGGCCTTTCTCAGCTAAGCTTTGGTAATCATCTTGTTTTTGAAAAGAAGTGAACTCTTTAATATCGGCTCCTGCTGAGAAGAATTTCCCTTCACCTTGTAAAACAATTAGTTTGATTGATGAATCCGCTTCCACATCATTTAAGACTTGTTCTAAGTCTTTTAAAATACCTGATGATAAAGCGTTAGCAGGAGGACTTTGAATCGTAACATAAGCTTTTTGTCCTCGTTGTTCCCACGATAAATGCTCCATCCTATCAGCTCCCTTTAACTATGATCTCGTAGTCCATTATAAATTAAATAATGCACTTCTTCAGCTTGATCTACTAACGAATAGCGTTGCTCCTTCATCACCCAATTGGTGACAACCTCATCTAGAGTTCCAAACAACACTTGTCGTACTAATTTTACATTCAATTGACTTTGAAAAGTGCCATCTTCCATTCCTTCTTGTAAAATCGTATCCATTAGTGCTAGATAACCTTTAAGGACATCGTTAATTTTTAACCGTAAGTCTTTGTTAGATTGCCTTAATTCTAACTGCGTGACAATTGCTAAACTCGGATCTTCGGACAGTTGAGAAAAATGCATTTCGATTAATTTATATAATTTTTGATCAGCTTGCTCGGTTTGGTCGATTTCGTGTTTGATTTTTGATACAAACTGACCCATTTTCTCTTCAAACAAAGAAACTAGAATGTCTTCTTTGTTTTTAAAATAAAGATAAATGGTTCCATCAGCGACACCTGCTTTTTTCGCAATTTTAGATACTTGTGAATGATGATAACCGTTTTCCGCTATCACTTCAACAGCAGCATCAAGAATCAGCTTGTATTTTGGTTTTGATTTACTTTCCATAGTCAACTGCTCCTATCACGCATAAAAATAAAACAAAAAATAGGTGAATGAATGGTCATTCACCTATTATAATATAGTCAATTTTTAATTGTGTCAACTACTGATTCATTCTGCATGTTCAGCCTGCATTTTTTCTTTTTCTTCATCAACTAACTTACGGCGTAGTATTTTACCGACAGCTGTCTTAGGTAATTCATCTCTGAATTCATAAAGCTTAGGCACTTTAAAAGCCGCTAAATTTTTGCGACAGAATTGATCCAGATCATCTTCTGTTAGTTCAGCACCATCTTTTAAGACAATATAAGCTTTCACTGTCTCACCACGATAAGGGTCTGGAATACCAGCCACAACAGCCTCTTGGATACTTTCGTGTTCATAGAGTATTTCTTCTACTTCGCGTGGGTAAATGTTAAAACCACCGGCAATAATCATATCTTTCTTGCGATCTACGATATAGAAAAAGCCTTCTTCATCCATATAACCCATATCGCCTGTGAAAAACCAACCGTCCTGTAACACTTGCTCTGTTTCTTCTGGTCGATTCCAGTAACCTTTCATTACTTGTGGGCCTTTTACACCAATCTCACCAACTTCACGCATTTCCAATTCTTCATGAGTATTGGGATCAAAAACGGCTGCGTCTGTATCAGGCCACGGGACACCAATTGTTCCACTACGACGGTTTTGCCAAATAAAATTAGAATGCGTGACAGGAGATGTTTCCGTCAAGCCATAACCTTCGACAAGCCGGCCACCCGTTACAGCTTCAAATTGCTGCTGAACTTCAACAGGTAATGGAGCAGAGCCACTCAGACAGGCTTCAATCGAGGATAAATCATATTTCTTTAATTTCGGATGATTCAATAGACCAATATAAATCGTAGGTGCACCAGGAAATAACGTTGGTTTTTGTGAATCGATCAGCTTTAACACAGTATCCACATCAAATTTAGGTACTAAAATCATTTTATGAGCCAACATAATCGACATATTCATCACTGTTGTCATGCCATAAACATGGAAAAATGGCAGAATACCTAATACGGTTTCTTGACCAAACTCTGTTTTATACATCCACTTCTCACTCATTTGTGTATTAGAAACAAGATTAAAATGCGTTAGCATAACCCCTTTAGGGTAACCAGTTGTACCTCCAGTATATTGTAACAACGCTAAATCCTCTTCAGGATCAAACTCGTGTTCAACATACTCATCAGAAGCCTCTTCTAACATAGTGGTCCAAACATGAGTATCACCGCCATGTTCTGGCTTAACTACCATTCCATATTCCCGTTTTTGAAGCATTGGTTGAATCATGTTTTTCGGAAATGGCAAGTAATCTTTAATACGTGTTGTAACAACATGATTGAGGTCAGTTTCCTCTTTGATAGCGTTTACACGCGGAAGCAAAATATCTAAACAAACAAGTACTTTAGCTCCTGAATCCTTCATCTGATAAGACAATTCGCGTTCTGTATACAAAGGATTAGTTTGAACAACAACACCTCCAACTAATAACGTTCCGTAATACGCTATAACTGACTGCGGGGTGTTTGGCAACATAATGCCAACACGATCACCCTTTTGAATACCTAAGCTTTGCAAATAACTTGCAAATCGTTTCGCTGAATCAGCCACTTCTGAAAAAGTTACGTCTTTCCCCATAAAATGAATCGCTACTTTATCAGGAAAGTTTTCTGCATTCTCAACTAAAAAGCTTTGTAATGTCCGTTTGTCATAATCAATGGTTGTCGGTACTTCTTCAGGATAATGTTTCAGCCAAGGCTTTTTCAATTCAACCCCCATAATTAACATCCTCCTTTAAACATCTATTTATAACTATTATAAACACAAGTCGACATAAAATTAAAACATTATTTATTATTTTGTGAAATTTCTGAATTAACGAAGTCTAAAAAATGACTATGAAAATCTTCAAGACAATCATAGTCATTTAATAAAGTATATTAGTTCATCACGACAAATAGAATACCGACAATCACAAAAAGTGCTGCAACCACCCATAGAACTTTCGCTAATGTTTCCATACTATTCTCGCATCCTCTCTAAATCATTAAGCTAATTTTAAGATCGTCACACCTGTTCCGCCTTCATTGGCGTGACCAAATTCACTTCCTTTAATCGAACGATGCTCTTTAGCAAACTGTTGAACACCTTTCATTAAGGCTCCAGTTCCTTTACCATGGATGATTGAAACTTTATGATAACCAGCTAGTAATGCTTCATCAACATACTTTTCGAGTTGTTGAATAGCATCTTCATAACGTTGACCGCGAAGATCTAATTCAGGTTTAACATGAACTTGTCTTCCTTTAACAACTGGAGATGGTTTCGTTTTCTCTGGCTCTGGTCGTTGAACAAACTCTAATTGTTCTTTAGCAACTTTCATTTTCAAGACGCCAAGTTGCACTTCATATTCCTTATCATTCACTTGTTGGACAATCGTACCTGCCTGATTAAACGTTTTAACATGAACTTCATCACCAGGTTCCAATGAATGTATGGGTTTAGTCGAATCAGTCTTTTCTTCTTGCTTATGAGATCCTTTTAAAGCCGCTTTCTGTTGATCTAACTTCGTTCGTGCTTCGATGAAATGATGATCTTTCACTGAATGTTCATCACGTAGCTGTTTTAAATCATCTAAAATTTCCTCAGCTTCCTCGCGTGCCTGATCCAATACTTTTTCAGCTTTTTCCTTCGCTTTCTCTTCATGTTGCTCTTTCTTATTCAAGTATTGATTGTATTCATGTTTTAAACTACGATAAAAGTTTTCAGCTTCTTCTAAAGTTTCAGCTGCTTGTTGATAATCACGTTCCGCTTCATGTCTAGATTGTTCAAGAGAAGCAATCATATTTTCAACTGAACGAGAATCATCACTGACCATCGATTGGGCTTTTTCAATAACAGTTTCACTTAAGCCAAGCCGGCGTGAAATATCAAATGCATTACTACGTCCTGGCACGCCAATAAGTAAACGATAAGTCGGTTGCAATGTTTCAACATCAAATTCAACAGAAGCATTAGTCACTTCATCACGATTGTAGCCATATGCTTTTAACTCTGGATAGTGTGTTGTGGCAATGACGCGCGCTTTTTGCTCAATGACATAATCAAGAATAGACATCGCAAGACCCGCGCCTTCCTGTGGGTCAGTACCAGCGCCTAACTCATCAAACAAGACTAAACTGCTCTCTGTGACCTGATTGAGTATATCAACAATATTTGTCATATGTGATGAAAATGTACTTAAGCTCTGTTCAATCGATTGTTCATCACCAATATCAGCAAAAACATGGTCAAAAACAGCCAATTCACAACCGTCTAATGCTGGAACCTGTAAACCTGTTTGAGCCATCAGTGTACAAAGTCCGACCATTTTTAATGCTACTGTTTTACCACCTGTATTGGGTCCTGTAATAACGATGGCTGTGTAGGTGTCACCTATCTCAATATCATTACTCACAACATTTTCGTCTTCTAATAATGGGTGACGTGCTTGACGCATGCGAATAAACCCATTTTCGTTCATAGTCGGTTTTGCTGCTTTCATATGCCGTGCTAATTTCGCTTTTGCAAACATAAAATCAATCTGTTGCAAAGCATTAACATTTTCACGTAGAAAGTCACGATCCGCTTGAATGCGCTCAGATAGAGCCTTTAATATTCGTTCAATTTCATGTTGTTCTTCTACACGTGCTTCTTGCAGTTTATTATTCATTTCAACGACTGACTGTGGCTCAATGAATAACGTTTGACCTGATGAAGACTGATCATGAACCATCCCACCAAAGTGACTGCGATATTCTGACTTCACGGGTAGGACATAACGATTATTACGAATCGTTACGATCGCATCAGACAGCATCTGACTTTTCGATTTCGTAAATCCTTCTAATCGATCACGCACACGACTTTCATACGACCTTATCTGACTACGAATCGTTCGTAGTTGACTTGAAGCCCCGTCCATCACATGGCCATAATCGTCGATACAACTTCTGATCGATCGTTCTAATTGATGAAGATTCGAGATTGATTCTGTTCGTTCAGTTAAGATCGGGATTTCAAGTTCTTCTTCCTCATCAAAATTAGCCACAAATTGTTTAAGCTGTTGCCCACCATAAATGGTGCTAGCAACATCTAACACTTCTTGAGCAGATAATAGACCACCAATTTCAGCACGTTTAACCTGAGGTCGAATATCACGAATTCCACCTAAAGGAATATGACCCTTTAACCGTAAAATTTGTACCGCTTCATCCGTTTCACGTTGCCAGAATTGAATCTCAGACAATTCTGTTGAGGGTTTCATTTGATTAACTTGTTCTTGTCCTAAGCTGGTTTCAGCTTGGGCACTTAATTCTTCTATAATTTTAGGATACTCTAATTGTTTTAAAATTTTATTGTTCACTTGACTCACCTTTTTTCTTCATCAAAAAGCGTTGGACATGTTCAAGCGACCATGTATTAATGACCGTTTCTGGTTTAATCCAACCTTTTCGGGCTGCCTGTACACCTGTACTCATATCCTCTAACATACGATAATTATGCGCATCGGTATTAATCGCAATAGTTGCGCCACGTTCTTGAGCAATCTGCAAATAAGACCATGCTAAATCCAAGCGATTTGGATTCGCATTAAGTTCAATAAGGGTATTATATTCAACTGCTAAATCAATAAACCGTTCTATATTAACGGGATAACCGTTTCGCTTGCCAATTAATCGCCCAGTTGGGTGGGCAATCATATGAACATACGGATTTTTGATCGCTTGTTCTAAGCGCTTCATAATCGTTTCTTCATCTTGATTGAAATTCGAATGAATCGATGCAATGACGTAATCAAGTTCTGTTAGGAAATCATCATCAAAATCAAGTGTGCCATCTGGTAAAATATCCATTTCGACTCCAGCAAACACATGAATATCGTCATATTTTTGATTGATTTCGTCAATTAACTGACGTTGTTGACGCAACCGATTCTCATTTAATCCATTAGCCACCTGCAAGTACTTAGAGTGATCGGTGATCGCGATAAATTGATAGCCGTAGCTTCTTGCACGGTTAACCATTTCATCAAGTGATTGTGCCCCATCACTCCAAGTCGTGTGCATGTGCAAATCACCCTGGATATCATCAATCGAAACAAGTTCAGGTATCGAACTGTCTACTTCCTCACCCGTTTCACGAATTTCAGGTGGGATATAATCGATTCCAAGATAGTTGAAAAATGATGCTTCATCATCAAATGTTTTCACGTCTCCTGTTTCGACGTTTTCAATTCCGTATTCGCTGATTTTATAACCTTGTTCTTTCGCTAAACGGCGCATTTCAACATTATGATCTTTTGAACCTGTAAAATGGTGTAATGTCGTAATAAATGCTTCAGGCTCTACCAGACGGAAGTCTACCGATAAATCCCATTCACTTTCAACTACTACCGTGACTTTAGTGGAACCCTTAGCTTCAACTGCTTTTACAATCGATAGCTGAACTAACTGCTCAGCTACATTTTCTGGTTGATTCGTCGCAATAATAAAGTCTAAATCTTTTACATCTTCACGTAATCTTCTGAAACTACCTGCAATAGCATAGCGTTCAATCGAATCAATCTGATCTAATTCAACCACAAGCGCTTCATACGTTGGAATAACACTTGAAAGTGGTAGTCGCTCTGGGCGAGTTCCCTGTTCATCTAACGCTTTAAGGATTTTCTCAACTGACTTCTTACCAAAACCGCTCAATGCCTCAATATCACCACGATCAGCCGCTTCTCTTAAAGATGTTTCATCTTCCACGCCTAATTCATGATAGAGTCTTGAGAGCTTTTTGCCCCCTAGACCTTGCACATTTAATAAAGGGATTAATCCTTCAGGCACTTCTTCTTGTAGTTGATTAAGTGTTTCTGTTTCACCATGGGCAATATATTCTTCAATAACCGCCTTCGTCCCTTTACCGACACCTGATAAAGATCCAATATCATCGATCTCATCTAGCGACCGTTCATCACGTTCCAGTGTTTGTGCTGCTTTGCGATAAGCGGAAATTTTAAATGCATTCTCACCTTTTAATTCCAAATATACGGCAATTGTTTCTAGATGTTTAATCACTTGTTTTTTATCCATTTCATTTACCACCTTTATAAACAATCTCACAAAGAAAAGAGGTTGTCACTCATGACGAACCTCTTTTAAGCGTCTTGTTCAAACCACGCATTCTTCAGTGCTTCAGTTAAGACAGGTGTATGTTCAATCATAAACGACGCTATTATTGAATCTTGAATAATACTTTGCACGAAACCTACTGATAACAAGGAAATACCAAATAGTAGGATGAAAATAATAATATACGTTTCGATAAAACCTAAGATCGCTCCTAATAAATTATTCACACTATTTAATATAGGCATATTAGCTACGAAATCAAGCATATTGGCTAGAACTTGCATCAAGATCTTAACAATAATAAAGATAAGTATGAAAGCAACACTATTATAAAAGGCATCAGAAATACCATTTACAGACAATGCTTCCGCCCAAAAGTGGCCATCATCCGCCTCAGGATTCGGAACCCACAACTCAAGCATCCCAGCTAGATTGCGGTAATAAAGATAAGCGACAATAAATGCTACCATGAAACCTGTTAAGTGTAGTATTTGTAGGACAAAACCTCGTTTTAGTCCAATTAAAAAACCTAATATAAAAATAATAATTAAAATTAAATCAATCATTTCTTGCGATCCTCATTCCTATGGTTTTGTATAAGTGCATCATAATCTTGTTTTAATTTAAGATAATCATTCATTGTATTTAGTGCTGTCAAAACGGCGAGCTGTGTCGTATCATAGGAAGGTTGAGCGAATTGTATCTCATCCATCTTCTGATCTACTAAGCTTGCGACCATTTTAATTTGTGATGGTGATTCCTCACCAACAACTGTATATTTACGATTATGAATATCAACTGTAATTCTATTCTTTTCATAATCCGACATCAGGAAGGCCTCCTCACCGTTATTCTAAACCATATCGTAACACGATTTAATCTATTTAGGAAAGTACTCAAAAGATGTGAATACCTATTAATCACATGATATACTATAGACATTGAATCATAAAGGAGTTAAACCATGGGACAAACCGTTATTAAGGCAGATCAACAATCCCTCAATAAAATGGAAAAATACTATGAAAACACCAAAGTTAATAAACAACCTCCACACACTGTTTTTGTTGCAAAACAACCTAATGTAACTATCACAGCCTACCAATCAGGCAAAGTGTTGTTTCAGGGTAGTGATCACGCTGAAGAAGCTTCTAAGTGGGACACGAACCCTCAGACGCAAAAGAAGCAGCATAATGTTGAAAGTCATTCAAAGGCTATTTTAAACCAGGATCATATTGGTTCTGATGAAGCAGGGACAGGCGATTATTTTGGTCCTATTACAGTAGCCGCTGTTTATGCAGATGAAAAGCAACAAGCTCTATTAAAAGAATTAGGTGTTAAAGATTCTAAGTCCATGAATGACAACACGATTGCAGCTATCGTGAAAAACATCCTTGAAACAGACATTGTCTATAGTATCGTGACGTTAAACAATGAAAAGTATAATCAACTTAAGAAACAAAACTGGTCACAAACGCGGATGAAAGCTTGGATGCATCATAATGCGATTGAGAATGTGATGAATAAATTAGACAACGTCACACCAAGCGGTATGGTGATTGACCAATTTTGTGAACCTGGCGTTTACTACAATAAGATTAAAGCGTCAGATGCAACACCTCACAGTGATATTACTTTTTTAACGAAAGCAGAAAGTCAATCAACATGTGTAGCAGCTGCCTCTATGCTAGCTCGATATCGTTTCGTTCAAGAAATGGATCGACTTTCTAAAAAGGCCGGTTTCACTTTACAAAAAGGGGCTTCTCAGAAAGTCGATCAACAAATTAAACGATTAATCGATACGAAAGGTGAAGCATTTTTAAATCAAATTGGTAAAGTCCATTTTGGTAATACACAAAAAGCGAAAAAACTATAAAAAACGGGCGGCTTCAATGAACGAAGCCGCCCGTTTCTTGTTTAATAAGCTTACTGATTCATCAGTTCGACTCAGGTTCAATTACCAGCGCGATAAACGATTTATCATCGAGTGCGGTCACTATATCATCGAGTGATAGCGATTTTCCATTGAGTTCAGCCGCTATATCATCGAGTGATGGTGATTTTCCATCGAGTTAGCTTCGAATACCAGCGAGTGATGATTAAATACCAGCGCCCTAGTCAAATGGGTGAACTTTAACCACGTAATACAGCATCGTATTGTGCTTGTAAATGTTCAACAATGGCTGTTCGTGCTTGGTCAATTTCTTCGTCTGTTAACGTTCTTTCTTGATTTTGGAATATCAAGTTGAATGCAACAGATTTCTTACCAGCTTCCATGTGTTCACCTTCGTAAACATCGAAGACACGCACTGATTCTAAATGTGGTTGACCTTTTTCTTTAATAGCTTCTGCAAGTTCTGCAGCAGGAGTTGATTGATCGACGACAAATGCTAAGTCCTGTGCAATCGCTGGGTATTTCGTGATTGGCTTGTAACCAGCTTGTGTATTCGTAACAGCTAATAAGGCATCTAAATTCACATCAAAAACATACGTTTTTTGTAAGTCATGTTCTTTTTGGACAGTTGGGTGAACTTGACCGACGTAACCAATCACTGTTCCGTTTAATTCAATCAGCGCAGTACGTCCTGGATGCAAGTCATCGATCTCACCTTGTCTGAATTCAATACCGTCAATCGCTAAATAATCGAATAACCCTTCTAATATGCCTTTCAAGACAAAGAAATCAACTGATTTTTGAACACCTTGCCATGGGTGATTTTCCCACAGACCAGTTATAGCGGCTGCTAACCTTAATTTTTCATCTGGTTGTGTTCCTTCGCCTTCTGTTTGAGTGTAAACAGATCCTAATTCATATAGACCTACATTGTATTGGTTACGAGCAACGTTATACTGTAAACTCGATAACAATTCAGGCACAGCACTCAAACGCAAATGACTGTGCAGATCACTCATAGGCATTGCCAATTTAACAGGTGAAACATTTAATTCACGTACATCAGGACTTATGAAGCGTTGTGCTTTTGCTTCTGTTGTTAATGAGTATGTGACTGATTCGTATAAACCACTTGCTTGTAGATAGTCATGAACAGCTCGTAATTGTTTCTGTTTGACCGTTAAACCACCTTGGTCCATTTCACCAATTGGTAATGTAAACGGAATATTGTCGTAGCCATATAGTCGAGCAATTTCCTCTAACATATCTTCTTTAATAACAATATCTTGACGACGAGGAGGAGCTGTAACTGTAATTGTTTCACCATCCACCTCATAATCAAACCGCAATCTCTCAATAATTTGAGTCATTTCTTCTAAGGAGATGTCAGCACCAATTCGCTTAACCATTTCAGTTTTTGTAAAGGAAATGACATAAGGCGTCCAGCCAGTTGATCCAGCTTCTACGATATCGCCTAAAACCTGACCTCCTCCTAATGAGGCTAATAGCTGTGCTGCGCGGCTTGCAGCTTCTTTCACGCGTGTAATATCTAATCCTTTTTCGTATCGGACACTTGCTTCACTGCGGATTCCGTGATCTTTTGAACTCTGACGAATCGTTTGGGGATCAAAATAAGCCGCTTCGAGTAAAACGGTAGTTGTGTCATTTTGTACCTCAGACTCTTCACCACCCATGACACCCGCAATGGCATGCGGTTCTTCACCGTTTGTAATCACAAGATGATGACTTGATAATGTCCGCTCTTCTCCGTCTAATGTTTGAATCGTTTCGCCTTCTTCAGCCATCCGTGTAAGAACTTGATTAGAACCGAAACGATCATAATCAAACGCATGAAGCGGTTGACCGTATTCAAGTAAAATAAAGTTTGTGACGTCAACAACATTATTAATCGGACGGATACCAGCACTGATCAAACGATTTTGTAGCCAAAGTGGTGACGTTGTTACGGTTAAGTCTTTAATAACCCAAGCGCCGTAATATGGATTAGCGTCTTCATTGGCAATTGTGACATCCACATAATCACTCGATTGTTCATGAGCTTGATCTACTTCACTATTGGGTAGTTCAATTTCATAATCATACATAGCTGCAACTTCGTAAGCCATACCTAAAATACTGAGACAATCTGAGCGGTTTGGGGTCACATCAAACTCTATGATCGCATCATCCAAATTAAGCAATGGAGCTGCTAATTGGCCTGATTCAACACTTTCATTAAAGACATAAATCCCATCTTTATAATCATCAGCGATATATTTCTCATCAATCCCTAATTCTTGTAATGAACAAATCATCCCTTCTGATGATTCGTCGCGCAGTTTTGTTTTCTTAATCTTGAAGCCTCCAGGTAAGACAGCACCTGGTTTCGCTACGACAACATGTTGTCCACTTGCGACATTGTCAGCCCCACAAACAATCTGTGCAATCTCACCATTACCTATATCGACTTGGCAAAGATTTAACTTATCAGCATTAGGATGTTGGTCACACGCTGTAACATAACCAACAACTAAATAATCACTTACTAATGTAGGTTCAAAAACTTGTTCGACTTCTACACCTGTTTTCGTAATATCTTCAGCTAATTGTTCTGTTGAAACATGATCTATATCGACATACTGTTTTAACCAATTTTTTGAAACTAACATCAATTCATTCCTCCTCTTATACCTGATGGAATTGCTTTAAAAAGCGGACGTCATTCGTATAGAAATGACGGATATCTTCAATCCCGTGTTTTAACATGGCAATTCGCTCTGGTCCCATACCAAAAGCAAAGCCAGAATATTTTTCTGAATCGAATCCAGCCATCTCTAAAACATTTGGATGAACTAAGCCGGCACCTAACATTTCAATCCAACCTGTATGTTTACACACAGAACAACCATGTCCATTACACACTTTACACGAAATATCCATCTCTACTGATGGTTCTGTGAATGGAAAATAACTTGGTCTCAAGCGAATATGGCGATCTTCTCCGAATAGGTGTTTCGCCAAAGTATTAAGGGTCCCTTTTAAATCACTCATGCGGATATTTTCATCAACATAAAGCCCTTCAATTTGTGTAAATTGATGAGAGTGTGTGGCATCATCTGTGTCACGACGATAGACCTTCCCAGGGCAAATGATTTTGACTGGACCGCGGCCTTCATGTTTGTTCATGGTTCTTGCTTGGACCGGAGATGTATGGGTACGCATTAGCAATTCTTCAGTAATATAAAATGAATCTTGCATATCACGCGCTGGATGGCCTTTCGGTAAATTAAGGGCTTCAAAGTTATAGTAATCTGTTTCGACTTCTGGGCCTTCAGCTATTTCATACCCCATTCCTGTGAATAAATCTTCAATATCACGAATGACATTCATCAGCAGATGTGAACCGCCTACTTGAGAAGGTTTACCAGGTAATGTAACATCAACTGTTTCTTCTTTAAGCTGCTGTTGTAATGCTGCTTGTTCAAGCGTTTCTTGTTTCGTATCTAACGCTTCAGTAATAGCATCACGAATCTCATTAGCTAATTGTCCAATAACAGGTCGTTCTTCTTTTGATAAGTTACCCATGCCTTTCAATACTTCGGTAATTTGGCCTTTTTTACCTAAGTACTTCACGCGTAAATCTTGTAGCGTTTTTGAATCTTTTACATCTTCTATTTGTTGCAACGCTTCTTCCTTAATCGATTGCAAACGTTCTTTCACGATTAACGCCTCCTTATTTAACTCAGTCAGTTTAATGACAATAAAAAAACGCCCCTTCTCGACGAAGGGACGTGTTATAAACCGTGTTACCACCCTAATTGATATACTTATGTATACCCACTTCATTGCGTTAACGAGAGTTTTCCTCCCGGGTTACTATTACTTACATAACGTAAGGTCCAAGCACCAGCTCCTGAGTGAAATTCATCACACCGTACATTTCGGAAGCTTTCAGTCTTTGGCTTCCGTCCCTAATAAACGTATTCCTCGGTGAATTACTTAACTCATTCATTGCTTTTGATCATTTACTTCTAACGAATTATTATAATGAATTTCAATGTATTTTTCAAGTCAATTGGTGAAAGTGATACAAAACAATACTAGTAGCAACAGCCACGTTTAACGACTCACTTTGAGATGCTATCGGAATATAAAGTGAATGATCAGCTTGTTGAATTAATTCTGGGCGAACGCCATTCCCTTCATTACCCATGATAACTGTATAGGAATCGCCCTTTTTCACATCTTGTAAAGGCAAGGCTTGCTGGTCTAAGGCTGTCGCATAAACAGGTATTTGGTGTTGCTTGCTATAATCAATCCAACTCGAATTGTCACCACGAATAACAGGTATATGAAATAATGCGCCTTGTGTCGCTCGAATAACTTTGTGATTAAATACATCAACTGTACCTTCACCTAAAACAATCAGATCAATTCCAAATGCTAAACCACTACGAATGATGGTCCCAAGATTTCCTGGGTCTTGAATGCCGTCTAAACAAAGAATTTTTCGTGGTGCAGTTGGTATGGATTGTTCTTGGGGCTGTTCAACTACAGCAATAACCCCCTGACTTGTTTCTGTTTGGGATAATTCACTAAATAAGTCCTCAGCTACGACAACATGTTCATAAGTTTTCCATGTCTGGGGCAATTCGATCGATTCTTTAATAATCAATTCATATACATGCCAATCACTTTTAAGGACTTCTTCTACTGAATGCCAGCCTTCTACAAGGACTTGCCCTTCTTGGTCACGATATTTTCGTTTATGTAGTTTTTTCCATCGTTTAACACGCTGATTTTGTTTTGATTCAATCATGATTCATGAACGCTCCTTATGGTTTCCATTTTATCATACATAATTATAAAATCATCGGTTAAACTACCGTTAGATTACATTGCGATGAGGTGGTTAGAATGGATTTAAATTTACGACAAGCTATTAAAAATAATATCGCCGGCCATAACGAGGATCAACTGGAAGCCACAATTGCAGAAGCGGTTGATAGTGGTGAAGAAAAGATGTTGCCTGGTTTAGGCGTGTTATTTGAAATGTATTGGCAACAAGCTTCTGAAGACGATAGAGAAACCATGTTACAAACATTAGAACAAGAAGTAGGAAAGTTGTAAGTAGCTTAAGCATAAAATTCCCCGATTACTATTTTGTGATCGGGGAATTTTTTGAATAGGTCAAATATATTTAATTGATTGAGCAGTCAGTTGTTGAATTGTGAGAAGCGAAGGTGGCGACTCCTGCGGGAATAGCACGTGTCTCGAGACCCCGCAGGCCACGCTTTTTGGCCGAGGAGGCTCGAGCCGTGCCCGCGGAAAGCGTCCACCGATAGCGGATCACAATTCAACAACTTCTTTTAGTAAACTTCTTAATTAATAAATTCCTTATTAACCAAACCTTCTAAGTCTTGTTGTTCGTCTAAAAAGCCTAGATCATAAGATGAATCAATGAAATCCTGCAGTACTTGTTGGTCAAATTCATATGAGAATTCAATACGATCCCAAGCATTATCAATGACAGATTGTGATAACTCTTGATCCGTGATATCTTTTATCTTCTTGATCGCGATCGACTTCGCTTCTTCAGGATTGTCTTGGATGAATTCAGTTGCTTGTTTGTGTGCATCAACAATGTTCTGGACTTTCTCTGGCTCATTGTCGACTAAGTCTTGTGACGTCACAAACACAGCTGCAGGCAATGTTTCCCCATAAGCTACCTCAGGCGTATCAACTAACACTTTTCCAGTTCCTTCTTCTTCAATCACAGAAGCCCATGGTTCAGGGACTGTTCCGACATCAACTTTTTCAGTTTCGAACATGCTCGCATAAGTAGCTGGTTTACCCGTTACATGCTTCATCTTGCCACCGACACGATCTGACGTTAAGCCGTACTCTTCTTTCATCATCGTTTCGAATTGGACGTCATGTGTACAACCCACTCTCGGCGAGATAAATGACTTACCAGCTAGATCTTCAGGAGATTCAATACCTGCATCATTTCTCGCCATAATAACTGTACCACCTTTAGATCCTGCACCAACAATATTGATGTCAGCACCACTTGCAAAGTGATTCATCGCTGGACCTGGTCCGACTAAACCACCTTCAATTTCGCCTGTTTCAACTGCTGTCATAAAAGCAGATCCATCTGGAAAATATTTGTAATTAACTTCTGTCCCATCAGGTAATGTCTCTGAATATAACTCTTGTTCTTCGGCAACCATTCCAGCTACATGGTTAATATTTGGAAAATATCCAATTGTTATTTCTTCTGACTCACTGCCTTCTGCAGAAGAACCACCACATGCCGTTAATAAAGCCCCTACTAATAAAATGAGTGAATAAAACACAATTTTTTTCATCGTTCAATCAACCTTTCTTATGAATTTAATAAGCCCCATCGTTTCATAACATTTCGTTCTAATTTCGAAAAGACGAGCTGGTCTACGACAGCCCCAATCACGCCAATAATAATGATAATGCCAATGACTTGGTCCATACGCGCGTAGTCTTGGGCGAAACTAAGTGAGTAACCTAATCCTGGACCATTACTCAAAAATTCCCCCGCCATTAGAGCACGCCAGCTAAAAGCCCATGCCAGACGAATGCCTTGGATGAAATAAGGAATACTAGCTGGTATTTCAACGCGGTAAAAAAGTTCAAACCCTCGGGCATCCATTGTTCTAGCTGCTCGTAAAAATTGAGGTGGAACACTATGAATCGCTGAACGAACGTTAAGTGCCATAACAAATGTTCCACCAACAACGACAACGAAAATAACGGCAAGCTCACCAAATCCGAATAATAGAATGGCTAAAGGAACCCACACAATACTCGGTATACTTTGAAGAGCAATCAAATACATGCCAGCCGTCTCATCAGCTTGCTTCGACTTCCCTAGAATCATGCCCAATAATGTCCCAATTAATATGGATAAGGATAAACCGATGATTAGATGCTTAAAACTAGCGCCTAGAGCTGTTAATAAATCACCTTGTAAAAAGCCAATTATTAAGGTATCAAATACTGTAATCGGCGAAGGAACAATATAATCAGGATAAAAGTTCGCTAAATGAATCCCTTCCCAAAGACCTAACATGACAATGATAAATAATAAACGTTTAATCGCGATTTTCATAGCTTAACTCTTCCTTTAATACTTTATTGATTTCCACCTCAAGGAGACTCATGATTTGTTTTTCATATTGGATCACGTCTGGATGATCGCGATGTCTTGGTCTCGGGATGTCTATCGAATAATCCGCAATTATTTTGCCTGGACGTGTTCCCATAACCACAACCCGATCAGACAATTTCACAGCTTCCTGAATGCTATGTGTGACAAAGAGAATCGTTTTCCGAGTCTCGCGCCATATGGCCATCAACTCATCATGTAAAATGTGACGTGTTTGTTCATCTAATGCACCAAATGGTTCATCCATCAATAACACTTTAGGATCCATCGCTAAAGCACGGGCAATCGCCACACGCTGTTGCATACCGCCTGACAATTCATAAGTATAGTGCTCCTTAAAACGACTAAGATGAACCATTTTCAAAAAATCATTAGCTCTCTTCTGAGCATCAGCCTTGGAATACATATGTTTCAAAGGAAAAGTCACGTTTTCTTGAACATTCAGCCATGGAAATAAGGAAGGCTCTTGGAAAACCATACCCCGGTCAGGACCAGGTGCATTAATCTGTTCTCCCTCTAATTTCATCTCGCCTTCAGTCAAACTTTCTAACCCAGCAACCATCGCCAATAACGTTGACTTACCACAGCCAGAAGGCCCTAATATTGAAACGAATTGATTCTCTTCAATAGATAAGTCAATATCAGAAAATACTTCAAACGCTCCTTGTTTTTCTCCTGTGAATGTCTTTGCAACATCCTTAAGCTCTAAAAACACATTTATCACCTATTTCTTATAATCCCTATAAACTTAATCGGAATTTAGCTTACAATAATATATTATATAAGGGGGAACATAAATGTGTCAATAAAGTGTGAAAATGTTTAAAGAATTTCATAAAAATACTCCTGATTAAGCAGAATGTCTACTGCTCAATCAGGAGTATAGTAACTGATCTTAATATTTATTGGCCAAAAGTAATTTTTTCAACAGTATCTTGGTCAAGTTTCTTAATAACCTCTACGATTAATTTAACCGCATTCTCATAATCATCACGGTGTAACATAGCAGCATGTGAATGAATGTAACGTGTTGGCACTGTGATTGATAATGAAGGTACCCCGTCAGCCGTTAGGTGAATAGAGCCTGAATCTGTTCCTCCACCAGCTAGAGAATCATATTGGAATGGAATATCTAGTGATTCAGCTGTATCAACAACGAGATCACGAACACCTTTATGAGAAATCATCGATGCATCATATAAAATGATTTGCGGGCCATCACCTAACTGCGCAGCAGCTTCTTTATCAGAAACACCTGGCATGTCACCGGCAATACCAACATCCACACCAAAGCCAATGTCTGGTTTAATGGCATGAGCTGATGTACGAGCACCTCGAAGACCTGTCTCTTCTTGCACTGTACCGACACCATAAACTTCGTTCGGATGATCTTCACCTTTTAATTCTTTCAATACATCAATGGCGATCGCACAGCCAATTCGGTTATCCCAAGCTTTAGCCAGGAGCATCTTTTCATTATTCATCACTGTAAAATCGAAATAAGGTACGATTGAGTCTCCTGGTCGTACGCCAAATTCCTCGGCTTCTTCTTTACTAGACGCTCCAATGTCAATAAACATATCTTTGATCTCTACCGGTTTCTTACGCTGTTCAGCTGTTAAGATATGCGGTGGTTTTGATCCAATGACACCTGTTACATCACCATGGCGAGTGACAACGCTTACACGTTGTGCGAGCATGACTTGGTTCCACCAGCCACCTAGCGTTTGAAAATATAAGAAACCATTATCATCAATGCGCGTCACCATAAACCCGACTTCATCTAAGTGACCTGCTACCATAACTTTCGGTCCACCAGCTTGGCCTACCTTTTTCGCAATCAAGCTACCTAGATGGTCAGTCGAAACCTCATCACTATAAGGTGATATGTACTTTTGCATGACTTCACGCGCTTCCCGTTCATTTCCGGGAACCCCTTTTGCGTCCGTTAAATCTTTTAACATTTTAAGTTGATCATCTAATTGGGTCAATGTGAGCCCTCCTCTTTTTTTAAAATTTTTTGACACCTTTTTCATTATAACGGAATTCGTAATATTTCTCAAAAAAATTAATAACCGAGATCTTGTCTTTCGTGATTTTTTTCATTTTTGGCTAAATATGCTTGTACAACATCATGAGTCGAGAAAGACAATGCGCGACCCAACGCAAGATACTCATTCATTAACTGGTTATAATTCGTCTGTGTGGGTTCAGTTTTTAATCGTTCAACCTGACTATAAATGGTATGGAAACTATCAGTTAACGAATCAACTTCAACCGATTGAAATGCATTTTGATCAAATTCAATTCCTAAATCCAAACCTAATGATAGTATGAAATGAACTCCATCAACATATTCTTCTAAAATAACCTCTTGATCACTCGGACCTTTTTGACTCCAATATTTAAAACACCGTGTTTCATTAGCTAATTCGCTCACTTCAACTACTAAAGCTAACAATTTATCATGATAAACTTCCTCACGCGATTGCGATATGGAATCCATTATATGCTGATCTAACTCTGCTTGTAATTGATACAATCGTTTCCAATCCATTATTTCTCCTCCTAAATAAGTCGATTATTTGTTTAGTTTTAGTCATTATAAAAGTTTGATTCGATATGCAAGTTTAGCTCAAAGTTGTTGAATTGTGAGAAGCGAAGGTGGCGACTCCTGCAGGAACAGCACGAGTCTCGAGACCCCACAGGCCACGCTTTTCGGCCGAGGAGGCTCGAGCCGTGCCTGCGGAAAGCGTCCACCGATAGTGGATCACAATATCAACAACGAACTTTAATAAGGTTAGTTTTTAAAAGCAAAATACTCATCCCATGACCAAATCAATTCTCGCCGTCTTAATAGAAAAAACATCAAACCTAAAAACAGTATAAACCCAATCAAATAAGTCCATTGTAACGAATGTAACCACTGACCCAAAGTCGTATAAATAAGCGCTAATGGCATATTGGTAAAAACCGACAATTTAACATACTCTTTAAAATTCCGAGTTAACTCAATCATGATCAATGAAATTAAATGAAAATGAACAAATGGCGTTAATCGTAATAATACGATTTGAGACGTCGATAAGGCTTGTAATTTATATTGCATCAATTCTCTTAAACGATTTAAATAGTGTTGGTCTTTCTGCGAATGGTGCATCATGGCATAGAACATCACACTTGATAAAGTAATCCCAACCCATGAATATAACACGCCATGTGTTAAACCAAACAATAAACCACCAGTAATGCAAATGACCGTAACTGGAATAAATAAAATCGGTCGGATAATATGGAATAGAATGAACAAAACGGGTGTTACGTATGGAATATTTTCTTCCAAATGATTAAACCACGATAAAAGTTGTTCCATCTTTAACCCGCTCCTTGTCACACACTTTATTTTCAGTCTATGACATAAGACGAGCTGTTATGACATGCTATACCACTATCAATATAGTCATCCACACAATCGTTAACACAGGCATGCCGTATTGGAATAAGGTATGCTGGGTTTTATGACGAAATGTAATCATACCGAACCATGAACCAGGAGCACCACCAATCAACGCCACCAACCATAAGGTACGTTCGGAAATTCGCCAGTGATTTTGCTTAGCATAATATTTATCGAGTCCCATCATGATAAAACCGATGATACTTGCTAATACAACTAAAATTATGAAAAATATAACCACGATCAATCGCCTCTTTCATATACAAAAAGAGCTGCCCCTATTAGGACAACTCTTATGAACCTATTATTTTAAGGCTGCTTTTGCTTGTTCAGCTAATTCAGAAAAACCTTGCTCATCATTAACAGCTAGTTCTGCTAGCATCTTACGGTTAACTTCAATACCAGCAAGTTTTAGTCCATGCATAAGACGACTATATGAAAGATCATTCATACGAGCCGCAGCATTAATACGTGCAATCCATAATTTACGGAAATCACGTTTTTTCTGACGACGGTCACGGTATGCATACTGACCTGACTTCATGACTTGTTGTTTTGCTGTTTTGAATAACGTTCGTTTCGAACCATAGTAACCTTTAGCTAATTTCAACGTACGCTTACGACGTTGGCGTGTTACGTTTCCACCTTTTACGCGTGGCATAAGAAATCCCTCCTATAAAATCTTTCTATTTACACGATCCTTATATTATTTATAAGGCATTAGTTTATTTAAACGTGCTTCGTCACTCTTATCTACCGTTGTTTGCTTCGCTAAACGACGCTTTTGGTCTTTAGATTTGTTACGGAATAAGTGACTTGTAAACGCGTGAGAGCGTTTGAACTTACCAGTACCTGTTTTCTTGAAACGCTTTTGTGAACTTTTATGCGTTTTCATTTTTGGCATAATAAAATCCTCCTTGAATCAATATTGTCTTGTTTGCTCACTTTATTTTTCGTTAATCGGAGCGAGCATTAAGAACATATTACGGCCTTCCATCTTAGGCTTCGTCTCAATTGTGCTGTATTCGTTACAAGCCTCTGCGAAACGTTCAAGTACTTGTTGTCCTAACTCTTTGTGCGTAATCGCACGGCCACGGAATCTGACACTAACTTTAACTTTATCGCCTTTATTCAAGAACTTCTGCGCATTACGCGCTTTTGTATTAAAGTCATGCTCTTCGATTTGTGGTGTTAGACGGACTTCTTTAACTTGAACCGTTTTTTGATTCTTACGTTGCTCTTTTTCTTTCTTTTGCTGTTCAAAACGATATTTACCGTAGTCCATAATACGAGCAACAGGTGGTTTCGCAGTTGGCGCAACTAAGACAAGGTCTAAGTTTGCGTTTTCCGCAATGTCTAATGCTTCTTGACGTGATTTAACTCCTAATTGTTCACCATTGACATCAATGAGACGTACCTCCTTGGCACGGATTCCCTCATTAACATTCATATCTTTGCTAATAGTGAGCCACCTCCAAATAATTCTGAAAAAAATTAAGGCGTCAATCGACAAGTGATGGGTATCAAAGTTTGCTTTTGCACATAAAAAAAGTGTCGGTACACATACTGCACCCACACTACCATATTTCGTCGTTTGATACGCTTTGGACGTATTAAATGCGAAAATTAGTTACCTGCCAACTGCTTTATTGCGTCGATCAGGTGAGAAGCGGGTGCTTCTACTTGTCATTCGTTCGCCTTATTCAATTACTTTATCAAGTATAACGAGTTGAATAGAAACTGTCAACTGTTTTTTTACATAATCATTTTCAAATAATAAGGTAGTCCCTTTTCACAAGAGACTACCTAGTTTATTATAGTTTGCGGTTTTGAACTTCGTCAACAATGCGATTAATGAATTCATCTAATGGAAGTGTTTCACTATCTTGTTCACCGTATTTACGAATATTAACCGCTTCATCATTCATTTCTTGATCACCTAAGACAAGTGAATACGGAATCTTTTGTGTTTGTGATTCACGAATCTTATATCCTAACTTTTCATCCCGAAGGTCCTTATCAACGCGAATACCAGCATACTGTAGCTTCTCTTCTACCTTCTTCACATAATCCGCGTGGGCATCAAGTGATACTGGAATTAATCGAACTTGTTCTGGTGCCAACCACGTAGGGAATGCACCTTTATACTCTTCAATTAAGAAAGCAACAAAACGCTCCATTGTTGATACGACACCACGGTGAATCACCACTGGGCGATGTTCTTTACCATCTTCACCAATGTATGTTAAATCAAAACGGTTCGGTAAATGGAAGTCGAGTTGTACTGTAGACAACGTTTCATCTTTGCCAAGTGCTGTTTTAACTTGGACATCTAATTTCGGCCCGTAGAATGCCGCTTCACCAATCGCTTCTACATAATCAACATCCATTTCTTCCATTGTTTCTTTTAATAATGCTTCTGCACTATTCCACATTTCATCATTATCAACATACTTTTCTTTATCTTCTGGATCACGATAAGACAAACGGAAGTAGTAATCGTTTAAACCAAAATCTTGATAAACATTTTGAATCATGTGAACGACCCGTATAAATTCTTCTTTTAGTTGGTCTGGACGAGCAAAAATATGCGCATCATTCAATGTCATCGCACGAACACGTTGTAGGCCAGCTAAAGCGCCTGACATTTCATGACGGTGCATCGTTCCAAGCTCAGCTATCCGAACAGGTAAATGACGATAACTATAAAGTTGATTCTTATAAACCATCATATGATGCGGACAGTTCATTGGTCTAAGAACGAGGTCTTCATTGTCCATTTCCATCGTTGGGAACATGTCATCCTGGTAGTGATCCCAATGACCACTTGTTTTATATAAATCTACACTTCCTAACACTGGCGTATACACATGGTCATAACCTAAACGTTCTTCTAAATCAACAATATAACGTTCAATCGTACGACGAATCGTTGCACCTTTTGGTAACCATAATGGTAAACCTTGTCCAACTTTTTGAGAGACAGTGAAAAGGTCTAGTTCTTTGCCTAATTTACGATGATCACGTTCTTTCGCTTCTTCTAGTAAACGTAAATATTCATCTAACTCACTTTGCTTCTCAAACGCTGTTCCATAGATACGTTGTAACATCTTATTATCACTGTCACCACGCCAATAAGCACCTGAAATAGATAATAATTTAAATACTTTAATTTTACCCGTGTGAGGTACGTGAACACCACGACAAAGGTCAAAGAAATCACCTTGTTCATAAATAGATACTTGTTCACCTTCTGGAATATCATCAATTAATTCTAGTTTTAAGTCATCACCTAAATCGCGATAACGTTGCTTAGCTTCTTCACGTGATAAATCAACACGGCGAATTTCTAAAGCTTCATCAACGATTTTCTTCATTTCTTTTTCGATCTTAGGTAGGTCCTCTGGTGAAATCGTTTCGTCCATATCGATATCGTAATAGAAGCCGTTCTCGATTACTGGACCAACACCTAATTTAACGTTGCCATATAAACGTTTGATCGCTTGTGCCATTAAGTGGGCAGTCGAATGACGCAATACCTCCAAGCCATCTTCATCACGGTAAGTCGCAATTTGAAGCTCGCCGTCTTCTTCTAATGGCTGACGTAAATCAACCATTGTTCCGTTAAACTTGCCTGCTAATGCTTGTTTTTTAAGTCCTGAACTAATTGAGCCTGCAATGTCTTCAGTAGTTGTGCCCTTCGGAAATTCCTTTGTATTACCATCTGGGAATGTAATCTGAATCATGTCACTCATGTCATCATCCACCTTTCACCATAATATCTAGCATGTTTAAATCCATAAAAAAACACTCGTCCCTATACCATAAAAGGGACGAGTGTGTATACCCGTGGTTCCACCCTGATTCTGCTTTAACAGCGCTCAAGACACCATTATCGCTGGTGAGACGTTCATTGCTAATAAGAATACGAATCTGTTCACAATAAATGCTCCGAGGTGGTAAATAATTTAGCATACTCGAAAGTTTTCAGCCTCGACTTTCTTCTCTGTAAAGCTGTGTTAAATTATTATAATCCTCTTCTAAGCATAACGTTTATTATTATGTACGTATTATAACGATGATTAGGACAAAAATCAATACTTAGCTAACATAACTTAACTCGTTAAATTCATTTTATGAGGAAAATCATCCAAAGGACACAACTCAACGCGTTCTTCAAATACGTTCATGACTTGAAAAAGTTCGTGCGTTCCACCACTGTCTGTGTAAATGTTCGCCTTTTCTGGAATTAAATTTAGTAAAGCTTGAGTAAGTGGTGACACCATCATTCCATCCATCATTTGAGGTTGAGCAGGTGGTGTTAACGAATATCCAGCCTGATCATAAAACATTAATTCTTTTCCATCATAAACATCCACTCGCTTAATTTGTGGTTCTTTAAATTGAATAAACTGTCTGAGCTGATGCATTCTTTCTTGGAAAAACAACTCATATTGCCATTCATCAATCGCATAACCAACCACTTCATCCCAATCCGAAAAATCAATAAATAAATGCTCATATAACAAAGCCATATCGAGATTCCGTGGTGAATGACAACCAACATAGCGTACGAGACGTTCATAAAGAGATTCTGATAGTTGACTATGAAGACCTTTAACATTTTCAGCTAATGGCCCTACAAAAGGTAACACTTGCTCAGCTTCTTCCTCAGATAAACAATACACATCTTGTAATACATGTTTTGAATACCTCGGAACATAAACCTCTTGCACAAAAGTGAAGATGAATTCGAGCCAGCTTGTCCAATTCACACTTTCTGTGGCAATCACCCGAACAAGAAATGGTTGATGGGTCTCATGACTTAAAAATTCCGACCGCTTCTCAGATCGTTCGAGCCAAGCATTAACATCTGATGAAGAGTTAAACATTAATGTCCATTCTTTCATTACACATCCCTCTTTCATAAACAATTCGATATTAAAGCTTATGAAATGAAAGGGCAAAACATGAAAAAGCGACCTAATTGTTTATAGGTCGCGGTGATTATCTCCTGTTACTTCTACAGGTTCACTGACTTGGCGGATTCGCTCCATAATACGTGCTGCCTTAACTTCTTCAAGATCAGACTTGCCTACTTTGGAAAACATTAATTCCAATTCTTTTAAATCATAGTTCGATGTGAAAAAGACTGGAAGGCGCTCCATCATTCGAAATTGCAAAATAGCTCCTAGCACTTCATCTCGGAACCACGCTGATGAATACTCTGCACCAATATCGTCGAACACCAATACTGATGCGCGTTTAAAACGTTCAATCTTTTCATTAATCGTTGAATCACTAATCGAAGCTTTCATTTCGCGTACAAATTCAGGCATATAGATAAACATCGTATCGATTTGTTCCGTTGCTAATTCTTGCGCGAGAGCTCCTAATAAATAGGTCTTGCCTACACCGAAACTACCATGTAAATAAAGGCCTTTTTGCGGTAATTGTGTTTGGCTTTCCTTAAAGAATTGCTGAATTTTTTTAAGTGCTTCAGAACGCCCATTCACATCTAGTTTAATTTGTGAAAAACTAGCCTCATGAATATCTTTCGGCATATGCAAACTTTGAACAAATGAACGTTGTTTTTCCATTTGAATCTCTTTTTGTTTACGTTGGCACTCATGGTAGATTAATTTGATTCGTCCATTTTGAACTTGAGCTTCTGGCACATAACCTGGAATCACATTAATACATGATTCTAGTGATGAGCACTTCTCACAATTAAGCGACTGATAATCATATTCGTACAACTTCATTAATTGCTGGTCGATTTGCTGTTGGGTTAATTCAGGATGATCAGCTAACAAGGCTTGTACACGATCTGATTTAAGTATTTTTTCGCGCATGTCATTCATTGATGATTGAAAGTTTTCGTTGTTTTTTAGCCAATTATTTAAGGCCGATTGGATCGGTTCCATTTTTCATCATCCTTCAACTTATTGTTTCGGCTGGGAAAAGCTTTTGAAAAACGCAGCTAAATCTTCATCTTGAGTTTCAGCTTCTTGTTGATCATTAGATTGATCCTCAGATTGTTTCTTTTGCTTTTGTTCTTTGAACCATTTCGGAATAACTTCACTCGATTTCTTCGAATTAGATTGCTTGGAACCTTGGCGTTGTTTCTTTTGTTGCCACGTTTGATATAATTTGTGTTCTTGTTTCGCGAGTTCAATGGCTTGTTGAGCTGTTTCAATGCCTTCGCGACTCCAGTGAGCCGCAATCGTCTCAATATAATTACGGTTTAATTTATTGCCATTTTTATTAAGAACATAATGAACAAGCACATTCATAACAGGTTGATTTAGGCCATGTTCTTCCATGACATTTGTTAGCATGTCGACTTCTTTCATTGAAGCTAAACCTGAAGTAGCATAGTCTTCCAACAATTCACGATGAGTAATTGTATTAAAATGTTCGATCAGTTTAGCTTGCTTTGATTCAGCGTCAGATGGTTGAGCTGAATGTTCGACTTCAACTTGTTGCGCTTCGTTATGTTCTGTTTCAACATCTTGTTTGGCATACAATCTTGGCGGAACCGAACCGTGTTTATTGTAATAAATGTCTTTGCACATATCTAGAAACTCTTGTCGATCAAATGCCATTTCTTCATTGATGGCCCATAACAAAGCTTTTTCTAGCTCTAAATAGTCAACATCGTAAATTTTACTTACTCTTTCCATGTAATTCAGATTCGATTTCGTTAAGATCTGTTTAGGTTCGATTTGTTGCTGGGTCAACATTTTATATAACCATTCTAATGGAAGATCGGATGTCATCACGATAGACTCTTCAGTTGTTTTCTTTGCAGGCTGTCGCAGATGTTTCACTGTGGTAAAGACATCATCAAAATGAGCTGTGACCTCATCAATTGCTTGATCTAATTGCTGGGAAGGGGCAAGTTGTTGCTTTAATGCCTGATGAGCTTCCTTCCCTATATGATGTTCGAGCAAGATTGTAAGGGTTGGATTATCAAAAAACTGATAAGACGATAAAGGCTTACGTAATACATAATAATAAGTGCGATAAGTCTCATCTTGCTTAAAAGTTTTCAGCAAACCAATTCCTTCGAGTTTTTGCCTAGCTTCATAAATTTCATCTAATGACATATTTAATATACCCATCAAATGGTGATGCGAAAATGCGGTTTGTGAAGAACGTGCGCCATGTTCACGCCAAAGTGCCTGATATAATGCAACACTTTTCATCCCAATCAACGGTTGATACAACAATGTTAAAACCGTGTTCGCATCTTCAAAAAAAGCTGTGCGTTTCATAATGACACACTGGTCATTCGGTAAGAGATGTTTCATTCGTTGGTTCACATTCTTCACTCCCCTCTGTTTTATGATTCATTCTTCGTTTTCTTGATCATATCATTTAATTCATTCATGAAAACGTTAATATCTTTAAATTGTCGATAAACAGACGCAAACCGAACATATGCCACCTCGTCGACTAAGGCGAGTCGGTCCATAATGAGTTCACCGATATCGTGGCTCATAATTTCTGAGTGACCAGCATCTCGCAAATCTTTCTCGACTTCATAGGCCACTTGTTCAATTTGCTCTAATGAAACAGGACGCTTTTCACACGCCTTAATTAAGCCGCGTTTTAATTTCTCGCGGTTAAATTCTTCACGCGTGCCTTCTTTTTTAACCACAATAAGTGGAATTTCTTCTACACGTTCAAATGTCGTAAAACGATACTGACAACCATCGCACTCACGCCGTCTACGAATTGATTTCCCTTCATCGATCGGACGAGAATCAAGTACTCTTGTCGTTTTCGCATCACAATTTGGGCATCTCATGATTTGCACCTCATACCTTTATTAAAAACTATTATCTTAAGTATAACAAAATCTTAAAACGTTCATAAAATCATCTAATTCTGCGTATCTTGCGGTGACTCCCATGCTATATCAAATGACTCAAGCGTTTCAGTCAACGCCCCGTTATCTTCAAATTGATAAGCCTGTTGATTAACATCAGACATCATATAGTTCTCTGAAAAACGCAACGACATTTGTCGATGATTTACTTCGAAATACATAACATAACTCAGACCGAAGATATCTCCTTGAAGTGGTTGAAGAGTCAACTGGTTAATGGATTGAAATAATGTATTCATCAATTCTTCATTTTCTATCTCAGCTGTTTCATATCGATAATCAGCGTCGATATTGCGCCGTTCTATGCGGACGTTTTCCAATGAATCTAAATCAACGTCTTCTAATAAAACATCTCCTGAAACATATTCAATCTCTTCATTCGTCATAAAATAAACCAATGCACCTATTAGCACAAATAAACTTGTAAACAATAACATGGCTCGACTCATATCTAGTCACCTTCTCATTATTTCCTAACACTAGTTTATCATAATCAAGGAAACAACCGTATGAAGAAATACATCCTTTACAATAAAAAACGACCTCGGATTTCTCCGAGATCGTAACGAGCTATGATTGGTGTACGTATAATTTGTCACCAACATATCGAACTAGATCAACGACACGACATGAATAACCCCATTCGTTATCATACCAAGCAAGCACTTTTACTTTGTGGTCATCCATTACCATTGTCGATAGACCATCTATAATGGATGAATAAGGCGAAGTCGTATAATCAACTGAAACGAGCGGATCTTGATTAATAGCTAAATAGTTAGCTAACTCCCCATCCATCGCTTCCACAAATGCTTCATTGACTTGCTCTTCAGTAACATCCTTCTCAAGATCAACGACTAAATCAACTAATGAGACATTAGGCGTCGGCACGCGTAATGCCATTCCATGTAATTTACCTTTCAAGTCAGGTAAAACGTCATTAATTGCTTTGGCAGCTCCTGTTGAAGTCGGGATAATTGATTGCGTACACCCACGGGCTCTTCGTAAATCCTTATGTGGATTATCTAAATTTTGTTGATCACTTGTGAACGCATGCACCGTTGTCATTAAACCGCTTTCAATTCCGAAGTTTTCATGTAAAACTTTCGCAACTGGCGCTAAACAGTTCGTTGTACAAGAAGCGTTTGAAATAATATGATGTTCATCCGGATTGTAATCGGATTCATTAACGCCCATAACAATCGTATGATCTGCTGGTTTTCCAGGGGCTGTTAAAACCACTTTTTTAGCACCCGCATCAATATGAGGCTGTGCTTTATCAGTAGAATTAAATTTCCCTGTTGCCTCAATTACTATATCAATATCTAAAGAATCCCAAGGAAGTTGTGCAGGATCACGATGTCCCACTGTCTGAATAACATCTCCATCAACAACTAGTTGTTCATCTTTAGCTTCTACAGTACCGTCATATTGACCGTGCACCGAATCATATTTAATCAAATGAGCAAGTGTCTCAACTGGATAACTTGCATTAATTGCTACGACATCTAAGTGTTCATCTTTCATTGCGCGACGAAATACCATTCGTCCGATTCGTCCAAATCCATTAATTGCTACTTTTGTTGCACTCATTTAAAGTCCTCCTCGCCAAGCATATCATGATATACTGTATAACGTTTTAACAACAAAAGTATAACACATTCATGACTATGTTGTGAGAGAATATTTTAAAATTCACGAAAAATTTTTCTGTCATTCATTTTGTTAAAGTAAGTTGTTGAATTGCGATCCGCTTTCGGTGGACACTTTCCACGGGAACGGCTCGAGCCTCCTCGGAAGAAAAGCGCTTCCTGCGGGGTCTCGAGACACGTGCTATTCCCGTAGGAGTCGCCACCTTCGCTTCTCACAAATCAACAACTATAAGTTTAGAACGTGTAATTATTAAGTCAAAATTTAACCTTAACATAGTCATACTATGAATGAATCGAAACGCCCCATTGGTCTAATACGTTAATTAACTGTTGCTTACTTTCTTCGACATTGCCTCCGTTATTGATGATCGCGTCGGCTCGTTTTCGTTTTTCTGTGATTGGTATTTGAGCATTAATTTTCTCAAGAGCTTGCTCAGCTGAAATTTGGTCACGTTCAGTTAGACGATTTAATTGAATTTCAGGATCAATATAGACAACAAGGACTTTATCAACATAATCGAAAAGCTCACTTTCATATAAAAGTGGTATATCCATAACAATTAACTCATAGCCCGCTTCTTTCAATTGATCACGTTGTTCAAGCATTGTTTTCCTTATCTGTGGATGAATAATTTGATTTAATTTCTTTCGTTCTGCATCATCTTTAAACACAATTGCCCCTAGCGCTTGGCGATTTAATGTTCGGTCTTCATGTAATATATCCTCACCAAATGTTTCAACGATTTGTTGATAGGCTGGCTGCCCAATTTCTACTACTTGTCTGGATATTAAATCTGCGTCAATAACGGGGATATGCCAATCTTCAAACATATTAGAAATTGTCGACTTTCCTGTTGCAATACTACCAGTTAATCCTACTACTAAACTCATCGTAAAACTCCTATCTTAAAAAATTCCAAAATCCTAAGCTAATTAAAATCAGGCCAGGTAAAAATGAGAGGGCATGGATCCAGTCGAACTTTTGAAACCACCTACCACATATTAATCCGCTAAGCAAAAACAAGACTGAAAATAGACCGATCATGATAGCTGCCAAAATGATTGGAATGGAAACAAAAGCCGATCCTATTCCACTTGCGAATGAATCCAATGATAAGGCAATGGCTACCATAATAGCTTCTAAGCCAGTTATCGCACCAGATTGGTCACGGTCTGCTATTTGCGGTTGTTTCATAATCTCCCAAATCGTCTTCCAATTAAAAGATTGAAATGAATTCGTATGACTAGCTACTTTTTCCTTTTGTTCTCTTACCCATTGCCAGATGACCCATGTTCCAATCGCAACAAAAATAAAACCTCCGAGCACTTCTGATAAACTCGGTATCGTTACAAATACACCTTGACCTAGTATGTGACCCATTAAAAAGCTAATGGCTGTCACGAATCCAATCATAACAATACTCGTAACTGGCAGCTTAATACGGCGCAATTGATAAGTTAACCCGAAAAAAAAGCTATCAAAACTAACAGCGAAGCTTATTAATATCACCAATACAATCCAATCAACCAACTGAAAAAGCTCCTTTCATAATAGGGCGTCACCATATCTTATGAAAAGAGCTTATCGCCTGTTATTCAGTCACCGGCTGACAGTTCGGGCAGAAATGTGTGCCACGGCCACCAATTTTTGTTTTAACAATCGGTTGATGACACGACACACAAGGCTGGTCAGTTTGGTCATAAACAGCTAATTCTAACTGAAATAGTCCAATTTCTCCAATCGAATTTAAGTAAGTTCTTATGGATGTGCCTCCTTTTTCAATGGCACGAGATAAAACCGTTACAATAGCTTGATGTAACGCTTCGCATTCTTGATACGTGATGGTATGAGCTACACGCTCTGGATGCAAACGGCTATAAAACAACACCTCATCAACGTAAATATTACCCAGACCTGTCACAATTGATTGATCCAATAAAGTTGGTTTAATCAAACGTGTGGTCTTTTGTAATCGGTCGTATAGATATTCCACTGTAAATACTTCGCTAAAGGGTTCGACTCCCAATTTACTAATAGGCGGTGTCGTTAGTTCCGTTCCTTTGGGCTTCACATGCATGGTGCCAAACTTACGAACATCCTTATAGCGAAGCTCTTTTTCGTCATCCAAATGAAAGGAAATATGGTTATGGGATTCTAGTGGAGTATCCTTATGATAAACGCCATATTTACCTTCCATTCTTAAATGGGACACTAACACATCATCCGTTAATTGAAATAATAAAAACTTCCCTAAACGGTCGATTGATTCGATTTTTTGACCCGTTAAAACAGTCTTGAATTGATTTTGATCATCTGGCTCTTTAATAATTCCTGGATAAAAAACTGTTAAATCTGTAATCGTTCTACCTACAACTAATTGTTCTAATGTTCGTCGAATGGTTTCTACTTCAGGTAGTTCTGGCATGCTTCTTCCCCTTTTCTACTTCGCATCATACCATGTTTCACCATAAGCATAATCTACAGTTAATGGAACAGATAAATCAATCGTTTGTTCCATCGCTTCTTTCACGATCGATTGTAATTGTTCAATATCATCTTTTTTAACTTCAAAAATTAACTCATCATGAACTTGTAATAACATGGTAGCTTCAATATCTGATTCATTTAACTGATTCGTAACGTCAATCATTGCTTGTTTAATAATATCTGCTGCACTTCCCTGGATTGGTGAATTCATAGCGGTACGTTCTGCAAAACTCCGCTTATTAAAATTACGACTGTTAATATCCGGTAAATAACGTCGACGTTTCATGATAGTCTCAACATAACCATCCCGTTTAGCCTTAGTCACAATATCATCCATGTATTCTTTTACACCTGGATAGCTTTCGAAGTACTTCTGGATGAATTGTTCCGCTTCTTTACGGGAAATACCTAAATTCTGACTTAAGCCATAATCACTAATCCCATAAACAATTCCAAAATTAACTGCCTTCGCTTGACGACGCATTAAGTCATCTATGTCATCCTCTTTGACATCAAATACATCCATAGCTGTTTGAGTATGAATATCCTTACCATTATTGAAAGCTTCGATTAATTTCTCATCTCCAGCAATATGAGCTAACACTCGTAATTCAATTTGGGAGTAATCAGCTGCAAACAGTACAGAGTCTTGTTGTGATGGAATAAAGGCTTGTCTAATTTTACGTCCTTCTTCCAGTCGAATTGGGATGTTTTGCAAGTTAGGTTCTACTGAGCTTAAGCGCCCTGTCTGAGTTAAAACTTGATTAAATCTGGTATGAATCTTGTGATTATCTTCATGAACAACTTTAATTAAACCTTCTATAAAAGTTGATTGAAGCTTCGATAATTGACGGTAATGTAAAATCTGATCAACAATTTCATGCTCATGCTGAAGCTTCTCTAAGACGTCAGCAGATGTTGAGTAACCTGTTTTAGTCTTTTTAATCACAGGTAATTCTAAATCCTCAAATAAAACTTTACCTAACTGTTTCGGAGAGTTGATATTAAATTCAGACCCAGCCAGCTCGTGAATCCGACTTTCTATTTCATCTAAACGCGTTGTTAGATCCTCGTTCATATCCTTTAGACGTTCAACATCAATTTTAACCCCTGTATATTCCATATTGCCTAATATTCTAGATAAAGGCATTTCTAACTGGTAATAAAGGGCTTCTTGTTCGTTTTGAACTAACTCTTCGTTTAAGCGTTGATGTAATCGAAAGCCTGCGTCTACTTTTCTAACGATATGGTCATAATATGTCTCTGTTTCAGGTAAATGTTGCTTAGCCCCTTTACCGTAAATCTCTTCATCATAAGAGACGTCGTTGACTTGGTAATGATGAGCAATTGATGTAATGTCACCATCATGACTTGAAGGATTAGCAATATAAGCAGCTAATTGTAAATCAAACGTCACACCTTGTAATTCTATACCACGCCATTTTAGCGCGACTAGCAATGCTTTTTGATTAAATACAGTTTTAGGTTGCTTAGGGTCCTCTAAAAACGCTTGGAACTTAGCATGATCTAAAATGGTTGGCTTCAGTAAAAAGTGACCATGCTGATTAACGAGACCAAATCCAATAATGTCACCTTCATGATAATTATCGTCTAACATCTCCATATAAAGGACGTTCATTTCTTTATCTGTTTCAACCTCTGAAAAATCTTCAATCACTTGATAATCAATCGCTTCATATGACTCATCGCTTTCACCCTCAACATCGCCGATTAACGATTGAAAGCCATATGTTTTAAATACTTGCATGACATCACGTGTATCATAACCTTCATACTGTAAATCTGTTAACGAAATCTCAATCGGTGAATCTTGTTTAATCGTCACCAATTGTTTACTCATTAATGCTTCATCTTTATTAGCTTCTAATTTTTCTTTTAGTTTTTTCCCAGAAACGTCATCTAAATGGTCATAAAGCTCTTCTACGGTTTCAAATTGTTGTAGTAACTTCACAGCTGTCTTTTCACCAACACCTGGAACTCCAGGGATGTTATCAGATGCGTCACCCATCAAAGCTTTTAAATCAATAATTTGTTCTTTTGTGATCCCCATCTTCTCCTGAATTGTTTCAGGTGAGAATGCTTCAATTTCACTAATTCCCTTACGCGTTAGAGAAACTGTTGTATGATCTGATGCTAATTGTAATAAATCTTTATCACCTGAATAAACAATGGTTTCCTGTGCTGCTTGGTCAGCTTCCTTAACGATCGTTCCAATGATGTCATCCGCTTCATATTGATCCAGTTCATAATATTTCACGCCAAACGCATCGAGAATTTCGCGAACGATAGGAAATTGTTCCGAAAGTTCAGGTGGCGTCTTCTGTCGTCCACCTTTATAATCTTGATACGTTTCATGTCTAAATGTTGTCTTCCCCGCATCAAATGCCACTAATAGATGGGAAGGATCATGATCTTCAAACACTTTCAGCAACATCTTTGTAAAACCAAATACTGCATTTGTATGAACACCTTGGTCATTACTTAATAAAGGTAATGCAAAAAATGAGCGATACAGAATACTATTACCATCGATTAACACTAATTCTTTTGCCATGAAAACACCTCTTACTTCTATTACATTCCGTTTAATCATTCGTACTTAAATTATAACAAACTTCATTCATTTATTGCGGAATCTTAATTCTGATGGTCGTTCCTTCATCTTCTTCACTGTCAATTTCGATTGATCCTTCATGTACTTCAACGATATGCTTAACAATAGACAAGCCTAATCCTGTACCGCCAGAATGACGACTCCGTGCCTTATCAACACGGTAAAAGCGTTCAAAGATACGATCATGTGCTGACTCTGGAATGCCAATCCCCGTATCTTCAACTTCGATTACAACCTGTTCCTCTTCTTGAAATAAACGAACGTCGATTGAGCCACCTTCTGACGTGTATTGAATAGAATTATGAATCAAATTGAGCAATAACTGATAGAGACGATAATAATCAGCTTGAACCATTAATTGATGATCATAATGACTATTAAATTTTAATTCATTGCTTTGAATGGATTCATTGACCACCGCATGAACATCATCAACTATATCATGAGCAGGGAACTGTGAAATCGTTAATGTATAGCTTTCCTTTTCTAACACTGATAAATCCAATAAATCTTGGACAAGTATATTTAATCGGTTACTTTCTTTCTTAATAATCGTTAAGAATTGTTCCTGCTTGGCCCGGTCCATCTGTGAATCTTCCAACAATGTTTCAGCGAAACCTTGAATAGATGTAACAGGTGTTTTTAATTCATGTGATACGTTTGCGACGAAGTCTTTACGAACGCGTTCTAATCGTTTTAATTCCGTTATTTCATGCGTCACTATAACAACGCCACGCCATTCGTCTTCTTGACTTTTAATAGGAGCTATATAAATTTCAAAAAAACGACCATCTGCTAGCTCAATAGTCTCCTGCCATCTTGATTCCATAAAAATAGCCCGTTGAATTAATTGATTAATCTCTTCTTGGTTTATAACATCATAATAGACCTCGCCAATCACTGGAATATCATGCGTCGTAAATTGACTTAGAAACGCCTCGTTAACTAATCGTGTCATTCCTTTTTCGTTAATTAACAACACGCCACTTTCCATATTATTAACAACTGTTTTGAGGCGGCTATTTTGGTTCTCATATTTACTGGTTATATTCTGCAAATGACGCCCTAAACGATTCACCAATTGTCCTAATTGTGAGGCGACCCCATACGGTAATTCTTCAACACGCGCGTCATAATTCCCATTCGCTAATTCTTTTGATGTTTCCGTTGCGCGAATGACAGGTTTCACATAACTATCATGAATACGAGCACCAAAGCGCCATAACAAAATAATTGTAAATAGTGAGACAAAGAAAACAGTCCACCACACTGTTCTCGTTAGTGCAGAAAGTGGTAATGATTCCGTCATAACGGATAATGACTCATTTTCGCCAAGTGAGTAGTTGGTTAATAAGCGATTTTCAATTAAAACAAATTCTCCTTTATTTCCAGTATTGGACCGAACCGTTTGAAGCACGCTTAAGTCGCGATTACTAAAAGTATGTAAAATGCGACCTTCATTTTGATTGTTATAAAATAAATCTAAATTAAACTGTTCGCTGTAATCATCTATTGTGCTTTGTATTTGATCAGTTGAAGTTTCTTCGAGCTGTTCTGCTATATATTGTCCCTCATTGATCAGCTGATCCTCATAAGCAGCATTTACGTAAAAACGAGCGATTTGATCAAATAATAAACCAATCACGACAATCATAACGATACTGAAAATAATATAGAGAAAAATGGTTCTTTTTTCGATGATCGTTTTCACATTCATCCCTCAATTTTATACCCAACACCCCGAACCGTTTTAATTAAGCTCGGCTTCTTGGGATTATCTTCTAACTTTTCGCGGAGATGGCTGATATGAACATCAACCATGCGTGTATCACCCATATATTCAAAGTCCCAGATGTCTTTCAATAGCACATCTCGACTTACCGGTTTCCCTGGTTGCTTAGCCAAATATAATAAGAGTTCAAATTCCTTCTGTGTGAAATTGACCAGTTCGTCTTGTTTATATACTTCATAATAATCTTCATAAATCGAAATGTCATGGATTCGTATAGGTCCAGTTTGATTCGTCGTAGGTTTTTCAAAACGTCTTAACACGGCATGAATTCTTGCGATTAACTCTTTAGGACTGAATGGTTTAGTCATGTAATCATCAGCCCCAACATTTAAGCCTGCAATTTTATCTTCTTCTTCACCTTTTGCTGTTAACATGATAACGGGTGTGTAATTTTGCTGATCACGCATCTGCTGACAGACATCCACACCATCCATTTCTGGGAGCATTAAGTCCAAAACAACTAATTCATAAGTATGATGATGTAATAGTTCTAATGCCGACTGTCCGTCATGTACAACAGTTGTGTTAAACCCTTCTTCACTTAAATGATGGTCTATTAAAGTTGTGATCGATAGTTCATCATCCACAATTAAGATGCTTTTACTCATTAACAATCCAGCTCCTTATCCTCATTCTCTTAATAACCTACCTCTATCTTATAAAAAAATATAACATTATAACAGTAGGCTGGCTTAAAAAGTTAGCTTTATTGATGCACGTTGTTGATATTGTGATTCGCTTTCGGCGGACGCTTTCCACGGGCACGGCTCGAGCCTCCTCGGCCTAAAGGCGTGGCCTGTGGGGTCTCGAGACACGTGCTAATCCCGTTGGAGTCGCCGCCTTCGCTTCTCACAATTCAACAACTCAGTGCTAAAACAATTGTCATTCAACATTGAACTTTAACAGATACAAAATATAAAAAGCTCGGGATAATAATATCCCGAGCTTTTGACTATTCTTGTTCATCTAAAACATTCATCACATGTCGTACGGATTCAGCCGATTGATCTAATTGTGATTGTTCATCTTGAGTCAATTCAAGTTCAATGACTTTTTCAATACCGTCGCCACCAAGAATGGTTGGAACACCTAAATACATATCTTGATAACCATATTCTCCTTCAAGATAAGCAATTGCAGGTAAAATACGGCGTTGATCTTTTAATACAGCTTCTACCATTTCAGTAATAGATGCTGCAGGTGCATAGTAAGCTGAACCATTGCCGAGTAAGCCAACGATTTCTCCTCCACCTTTACGTGTTCGATCAACAATTTCATCAAGGCGTTCTTTAGAGATTAAGGATTCGACAGGAACTCCACCTACCGATGAGTAACGTAACATAGGAACCATATCATCACCATGACCACCTAAAACAAAGCCCGTCACATCTTTAACAGACACATTTAATTCTTGAGCGATAAACGTTCTAAAGCGGGCTGTATCAAGGACACCTGATTGCCCAATCACACGATTTTTTGGAAAGCCAGACTGTTTATAAACAGCATATGTCATCGCGTCAACTGGATTAGTTAAAACAAGAATATAACAATCGGGTGAATGCTTAACTACTTGTTCAGTAACTTGTTGCATGATTTTCGCATTCGTTGCAACTAAATCATCACGACTCATGCCCGGCTTACGTGCAATACCAGCCGTAATAACAACAACATCCGAACCAGCTGTATCTTCATAGTTTGACGTTCCCATTACATTGGCATCAAACCCTTGGACAGGGCTTGCTTCTAACATATCTAAAGCTTTTCCTTTAGTTGGGTCTTCCATATCAGGGATATCAACTAAGACGACATCAGCTAATTCTTTTTGAGCTGTCATGAGTGCAGTTGTCGCTCCGGTAAATCCTGCTCCAATAACTGATACTTTTCGACGTTTAATAGGCATTGAACTCCTCCTTAGTGAACGTAATTAGTCCATGTTTTTAATTAATTCATCAGCAAATTCAGAGCATTTCACTTCTGTTGCACCGTCCATAAGACGAGCGAAGTCATAAGTGACCACTTTGCTACCAATAGTTTTATCCATTGCTTTATGAATTAATTCACTAGCTTCACGCCAACCTAAATGATCAAGCATTAATGTACCTGATAGGATAACAGAAGATGGGTTCACCTTATCTTGACCAGCATATTTAGGAGCTGTACCGTGTGTTGCTTCAAAAATTGCATGACCTGATTCGTAATTAATATTCGCACCTGGTGCAATACCAATACCGCCAACTTGCGCAGCTAGCGCATCAGAAATATAGTCACCATTTAAGTTCATTGTCGCAACAACATCAAACTCTTTCGGACGAGTTAGAATTTGTTGTAAAAAGATATCAGCAATCGCATCTTTAACCACAATCTTACCTGCATCTACAGCTTCTTTCTCTGCTTGATCGGCAGCGTCACGACCTTTTTCGTCTGTGATCTTGTCATATTCTCTCCAAGTGAATACTTTGTCACCATATTCACGTTCAGCAAGGTCATAACCCCATGCTTTGAAAGAACCTTCTGTAAACTTCATGATGTTACCTTTATGAACTAAGGTCACACTTTGTTTACCTTCATTTAAGGCATAATCAATAGCAGAACGTACTAATCGCTCAGTACCTTCTTTTGATACAGGCTTAATACCAATTCCTGATGTTTCAGGGAAACGGATCTTATCAACACCCATTTCATTACGGACGAAATCGACCACTTTCTTCACATCATCTGTTCCTTCTTCCCATTCAATACCTGCATAAATATCTTCTGTGTTTTCACGGAAGATTTGCATGTCAACATCTTCTGGCTTCTTAACAGGGGATGGAACACCTGTGAAATGACGTACAGGACGAAGACAAGTAAATAAGTCTAATTCTTGACGTAGCGCTACGTTTAGTGAACGAATACCGCCACCAACTGGTGTTGTTAATGGTCCTTTAATAGCTACTTTATAGTCACGAATCGTATCTAAAGTTTCTTCTGGTAACCATTCACCTGTGTTATCTTTGGCTTTTTGTCCAGCAAGAACTTCTTTCCACTCAATGCCTTTCTCGCCATTATAAGCTTTCTCAACAGCTGCTTCTAGTACGCGTGATGCTGCCGCCCAAATGTCAGGTCCAGTTCCGTCACCTTCGATAAACGGAATAACCGCTTGATTGGGTACGTTCATTTGTCCATTTTCTACTGTAATTTTTTCACCTTGTGTCAATGTCATGACCTCCTATAATAACTTGTTTTATGAAGAACCAACATCACAAAAGCCGGTTTCCCGGCTTTTAGATGATTTATGATCTTTCTTCTAATGGAATGAATTTCTGTTTATCCGGACCAACGTATTCAGCACGTGGACGAATGAGTCGGTTATCCGAATATTGTTCAAGAATATGAGCTAACCACCCTGAGATACGACTAACCGCAAAAATCGGTGTGAATAAATCGTGATCAATACCTAAACTGTGGTACACCGAAGCGGAATAAAAGTCAACATTAGCTGGTAAACCTTTTTCTTCTTTAATAAACTCTTCAATTTTAACCGACATGTCGTACCATTTCGTTTCACCAGTAATGTTTGTTAATTGGTAAGACATATCACGTAAGTGTTTTGCACGAGGATCACCATTTTCATATACACGGTGTCCCATTCCCATGACTTTTTCTTTGTTTGCAAATTTCTCTTTAATATGAGGGATGGCATTGTCTACAGTACCAATCTCACTTAACATTTGCATAACGCGTTCGTTCGCGCCACCATGAAGCGGCCCTTTTAACGCGCCAATAGCTGCTGTAACACCTGAATAGACATCTGATAAAGTTGCCACACAAACACGAGAAGTGAATGTTGAAGCATTTAACTCATGGTCAGCATGCAGGACAAGTGCTTTGTTGAACGCTTCTTCTTCAATATCTTCTGGTTCTTTGCCATTTAACATGTACAAGAAGTTCGCAGCAAAGTTTAAGTCTTTCTTAGGTGCTACTGGTTCTTGACCTTTACGAATACGTGCAAAAGCTGTAACGATTGTTGAGATTTTAGCTTGTAAGCGAAGTGCTTTACGACGGTTTGCTTCTTCCGTCATTTCATCTGCTTCATTGTCATATAAACCGAGCATCGATACAGCTGTACGAACAGCCGCCATAGGATGAACAGTTGATAAATCATAAGATTTCAAATGATCAATAATGCCTTGAGGAACTTCCATTTCTTTTGCAAGTTCTGCTTTAAAGGAAGCTAATTCCTCTTGATTTGGTAATTTAAGATTCCATAATAAATAAACTACTTCTTCAAAACTACAATTTTCGGTTAAATCATCGATATCATAACCAACATATGTCAGTTTATCGTCGATGATTGAACTAATCTTTGACTCTGTTGCGACGATTCCTTCAAGACCTTTAGTGCCAGACATAGAATCTCTCCTTCTTTAAAGAATAATGAAACAAATGGCGTGTATGTATACACCTCAATTTACAAAGCTATGATACATCCCAATCACCATTATAAACAAAATTGTTTCGAAGTGAAACTATTTACTATATAAATTTCATAATAATTAACAAGACTGCATAACTGTTATTATCTATACCCTTCCTGTGCATCTTTAAACACAATTGCCATTATGAAATCAGTTTCAATACACCATCGACACCTTGCATGACGAGGTAAGCAATACCTGCGCCAATTAATGGACCAACTGCTACTCCTTGTAAAAAGACAACACCTAAGATTGTTCCTAAGACTAAAGCTGCAGTCAGATGGGGTTCATTTGCCATTAAATCTAAACCATCTCGTGCCACATAAGCAACAAAAGCACCAGCAGCAATCGCAATCCATGCATAGTATGACTTAATGCTTTGATATAAATCAGAGAAGCCTATTTCTCCTGTCGCGATTGGGACAAGGACTGCTACTGTGATCACCACTACCCCAATGAAGATTCCTTTTGATTCGATAAAAGGCAATAAACGATCTTCAAGATTAAAAAGTTTAACGCCAAGTAAGATGTATACAGCGATTAGAATAGGTTGATTTTTAGCAATAAATCCTAATGCTAACAAAATTAATAGAAAAACTGTTGAAGACGAAAACACGTTATATACCGCCTTTACATTAAAGAATTAATACATAATACTTTCTACTATTCGAGAATTAAAATACAAATCTAACACATTTTGTTCCAGTCCGAATACACTCATAGCAAAAAAAGAGGGCAGGACTAACCCGCACCTCCCAAAAATCACCGTCTAATAACTGTTACCGTCCCTTTCTTAATCATTGCAAGGACTAAAGCTTGTCCCCAACGTTTAAATGGACGTCTTGTCATTGGAATCAGCAAAATAAAACCGAAAACATCGGTTAAGAAACCTGGTGTAAATAATACAACTGCTCCGACTAATATAGCAATACCGTCAAAAATCTCTTCAGTAGGAGCGCGTCCGGATGACATCTCTCTTCTTGCTCTCATTAACGTTTCAGTTCCTTGGTATTTAGCTAACCAGGCCCCTAAAATCCCAGTTAAAATAACACCAAATAATACAAACCAAACGTTTAATAAATTACTAAACCAAACGAATAAAGCAATTTCAATTGCTGAAACAACGACTATTAAAATAAATAATATACGAAACATCAGATGATGCTCCTTTCAAGCAAGCTAGTTGCTCTTGATTTCTTATAAGACCGTTGTGCGTCCTTGATAAACATGACCATTTGTCGGATCAACCGTAATTTCTTCTCCATCACGAATGATATCTGTTGCGTTTTCAGCTCCTACAACCACTGGGATGTTGACGTTTAATCCTACGACAGCAGCATGACTTGTTAGGCCACCTTCTTCAGCTATAACAGCCTTAGCACGTTCAACATAAGGCATCATATCTTTATCAGTTCCTCGCGTCACAATGATATCGCCATCTTCAAAGCTTTGTGCTAATTGTTCGCTTGAATTAGCAATGACAGCTTTGCCCACAGCTCCTAATTTACCAATACCTTGACCTTTAACGACGACATTACCAACAACATGTACTTTGATTAAGTTAGTTGTGCCACTTTCACCGACAGGTACCCCCGCTGTAATCACAATACGGTCACCTTGACTAAACAGATTAGATTCTAGACCTTGCTCAACAGCTAAAGCTAACATTTCATCTGTTGATTTAACAGGTTGTCCATGAATGGCGTGAACACCCCATACAAGACTTAGTTGACGACTGACATGTTCTTTCGAAGTCACTGCAACGATATTAGCTTTTGGACGATACTTCGAAACATTTCGAGCCGTATTTCCACTTTCGGTTGGCGTTACAATTGCTTCAACTTTTAAATCTGCAGCTAGGTTTGCCACTGAGTGACTAATAGCATCTGTAATAGTCGTGTCTAAACGTTCATTGTTGTTACCCACCGTAGCGATTTTATCGAATGATTTTTCGGAATAAATGGCAATATTATTCATGGTTTCAACTGCTTCGACTGGATAATCACCTGCAGCTGTTTCACCTGATAGCATAATCGCATCGGTTCCATCAAAAATAGCGTTCGCAACATCACTTGCTTCTGCTCGTGTCGGACGTGGATTTCGTTGCATAGAATCCAGCATCTGTGTCGCGGTAATAACTGGCTTTCCAGCTACATTACATTGTTCAATTAAGTTTTTCTGAACAAGCGGTACTTCTTCAGCAGGAATTTCAACACCTAAATCGCCACGTGCCACCATTATGCCATCACTCACATTAATGATCTGTTCAATGTTATCGACACCTTCACGGTTCTCGATTTTTGGAATGATTTTAATATGTTCGGCATTATGGTCTTCTAGTAGTTCACGGATTTCTAACACATCTGACGAACGGCGGACGAATGATGCCGCAATGAAATCAATCCCTTGTTCGATTCCAAAGATAATGTCATTTGCATCTTTATCTGTAATACCAGGAAGGTTGACGCTTACATTAGGTACGTTTACGCCCTTTTTATCTTTGATGATCCCTGTATTCATAACCTTCGTTTCGATTTCACGGTCATTATGATTGACAGAAACAATTTCTAAACCAATCAAACCATCATCTAATAAGATCTTTCCACCTGGTTCTACATCATCAATTAGTCCTGGATAACTGACTGAAAAACGCTCAGCAGTTCCGTCAACTTCATCCATCGTGACATAGACTGTGGATCCTTCGACGAGCTCCACTTCGTCTTCTTTAAAGGTACCTGTTCGAATCTCAGGACCTTTGGTATCTAATAGTACGCCAATGGTTGAATCACTTTCTTGCGCTGCTTGGCGAATATTTTCGATACGGGCACGATGTTCATCATGGTCACCGTGAGAAAAGTTAAGACGCGCAACATTCATTCCAGTATTCATAAGCTTTTTTAACGTCTCAACTGATTCGGAAGCGGGGCCGATTGTACTAACAATTTTTGTTTTTTTCATATGTTATGTCCTCCTCTTTATAACAAGGTTAAATGGATAGTCGATTTGATAGTTCATATAAATCTCGATCGATCGCGTGTGATTGATTTAACACATGCATAATATCATCATGGACGAGTTGGTTCTTTTCAATTCCTACCATACGACCTGCTTGTCCTTCTATTAATAAATCAACAGCATAGGCTGCTAAACGACTTGCTAAAACACGATCATAAGCAGTTGGTGAACCACCTCTTTGTGTATGTCCTAATACTGTGACGCGGGTTGATAAGTCTAAATGGTCTTCGATTTGTTTAGCATAATCAACAGCACTTCCAACACCTTCAGCAACCATAATAATACTATGGCGTTTCCCACGGTCATGACCGCGTTTCACTTTATTAACGACAGCTTCCATACTTGTATCTCGTTCAGGCACGAGAATACTTTCCGCTCCAGCTGCTAATCCAGACCAAAGAGCTAGATCACCAGCATCACGTCCCATGACTTCAATCGCATATACACGTTCATGAGAGGTTGCTGTATCTCGAATCTTATCCACTGCCTCAATAACTGTATTCAGTGCTGTATCAAAACCGATTGTGAAGTCAGTTCCAGGAATATCATTGTCAATTGTACCCGGAACACCAATACAAGGGAAGCCTTGCTCTGTTAATTTAGTTGCCCCTTTAAATGATCCGTCACCACCGATCACAACGAGTCCTTCTATACCGAAAGCATTTAACTGATCAATGGCTTTCTTTTGACCTTCTGGTGTTTTAAATTCTTCTGAACGAGAAGAATATAAAACTGTACCACCTCTTTGAATGATGTCACCAACTGAACCAATAGACAACTCTTCAATATTACCATTAATAAGACCTTGATAACCATAATAAATACCATATACTTTAATTCCATGATAAACACAGCTTCTGACAACCGAACGGATAGCTGCATTCATACCAGGAGCATCGCCACCGCTAGTTAATACGCCGACTGCTTTCATCGTTAACACCTCATTCATTTGTCTATCATTGTACTCTATATTTTAAGATAAATTGTCGCAAAATGCTATTTATACGACGAGATGTTCATCAATTTTCTTAATAATTGTTGCAAATTGAAATAAAAAAGGAACTGTTTGAACAGCCCCTTTAGGATTGAATGACTGATGCAACAGCACCAATTTGATTATACTTTTCCCAACGACGATCTAGCAAGTCGTCATGAGATAAATGATTGAGTTCATTTAAATCTGATTCAAGACGATCGGTAATCCATTTAGCCTGAGTCTCTAAATCACGATGAGCCCCACCTTGAATTTCTTCAATGACATCATCAATGACATTTAACTCTTTTAAGTCATAAGATGTAATCCGCATTTTCTCTGCTGCTTGTTGGGCTAAATTCGAATCCTTCCAAAGTAATGCGGCAGCACCTTCTGGTGAAATAACCGAATACGTTGAATTCTCTAACATGTATAAACGGTCTCCAACGCTGATGCCTAGTGCACCACCACTTCCACCTTCACCTATCACAATACAAATAACAGGAACAGTCAGACCTGCCATTTCACGTAAATTCTTGGCTATAGCTTCACTTTGCCCACGTTCTTCTGCTGCTCGACCAGGATAAGCGCCTTTTGTATCAATAAAAGTAATAACTGGGCGATTGAACTTTTCAGCTTGTTTCATTAGACGTAACGCTTTACGGTACCCTTCAGGATGAGGCATACCAAAATTACGACGTAAGTTTTCTTTTGTATCTTTACCTCGTTGGTGACCAATTACAGTAACGGGTTGTCCTTTAAATTTAGCAATGCCACCGACAATCGCCTCATCATCACCAAAGTAACGGTCTCCATGCATTTCAAGGAAATCGGTGAAGACATATTCAATATAGTCTAAAGTTGTCGGGCGTTCAGCATGGCGTGCCATCTGGACTCGATCCCACGGTGTCATGTTTCCATACACTTCTTTTTCCAATTGTTCTAATCGATTTTCTAAAGTTTCAATCTCACCGCTGAGATCAACATCACTTTCACTCGTAAAGCTCTTCAACTCTGCAATTTTCTCACGCAGTTCTACGACTGGTTTTTCAAATGGTAATACGTTTTTCATGATTGCCCACCCCCTGCTTGGTGGAGTTCAAGAATAGTCGTTATTGTTTCTTTCATTTCGTATCTCGGAATCACACGATCAAGTTGTCCGTGTTTGTAAAGAAATTCAGCTGTTTGGAAATCATCAGGTAACTTCTCACGAATCGTTTGCTCAATAATACGGCGTCCAGCAAAGCCAATCAAAGCTTCTGGTTCTGCAAAATTATAATCACCTAATGAAGCGAAACTTGCTGATACACCGCCTGTCGTTGGATTTGTCATATAGGAGATAAATAAACCACCATTTCGATCAAAACGTTCCAAAGCAACAGATGTTTTAGTCATTTGCATGAGACTTAATACACCTTCTTGCATACGTGCACCGCCTGAAGCAGTAAATAGAATGAAAGGTACGCCGAGTTCATTGGCCTTTTCAATAGCTCGGGCAATTTTCTCGCCTACTACAGAACCCATGCTCCCCATACGAAAACGCGCGTCCATTACACCAATAGCTGTTGGGTTTCCGTTAATCGTACCTTGTCCTGTAACCACTGCTTCATTAATGCCTGTTTTGCGTTGGTCTTTTTCGATCTTCTCCAAATAATCCGGAAATTCTAATGGATTTTCAGATGTTAAATCCGCATCCCATTCTTCGAAAGATCCTTGATCTAGTAAAGCGTCAAGACGTTCAGGTGCTGACATTTGATGGTGATGTTCACAATGTGGGCACGTTAGTAAATTCTTCTCAATTTCTTTTCTATAAAATATTTTTCGACAAGAAGGACACTTAATCATTAATCCTTCTGGTAAGTCCCCATGTTCTTCTTGCTTAGAGACAGTGGCATATTTTCGTTTTCGATTAAACATGTCTTTTATCAAGCCGATTCCTCCTTCACCAATCACTCAATCACATCATACGTTCTCTATCATGCAAAAACTGTCATAATTTATATTAAGTATAAGCTTTGATAAAGTCCGTTGTTGATATTGTGATCCGCTTTCGGTGGACGCTTTCCGCGGGCACGGCTCGAGCCTCCTCGGCCAAAAACGCGGCCTGCGAGGTCTCGAGACTCGTGCTGTTCCCGTGACGGCCTGGACGGCCTAATGTCGACGTTGGTCACAGGACGTGACCGAACTTAGTCGACCAGGAGTCGCCACCTTCGCTTCTCACAATTCAACAACTTAGTAATAACTAAATCGAATAATAACATCAAACTCTAACAGAATTTAAGTATACAACCTCGAATGGGTATCGATTGCTTGGTCATATTCCTGGCGTTTAATCTGGTCAATTATTAATTGAACATCAGAGGCATCAAACGCCTCTTGTTCCGTCAATTGTTGAAAGCTAGCTACAAGATGCCATATCTTCAATAGTAATTGATTCCCCAGTTGATTAAACAATAGAATAAACAACCCATTATGGATTTGTTCACTTGCACCATCAGGTGATTCTAATTCCTCAATTTCACTTACATTCAGTCGCTTCAACTCTTGTAAGCATAATTGTTCAAGCATATATTGCACTTCTTTTAACTCATCTTTGGTTTGTGCTTCAGTTAAAACAAAGGTTGATAACAATTCCACAGAATGAAAAGGTCTGTAAGTGCGTAAAAATGTACCTTCTCCGTGACGAGTTTCAATTAACCCTAATAATTCAATCGCGCGCAAAGCTTCACGAACGGATGCCCGACTAGCATTTAATTGATCTGATAACTCTCGTTCAGAAGGAATTCGATCTCCATCTTCTAATTCACGTTCTTGAATAAAACGCCTAATTTCATTTAATACTTCTTGATAAACTTTCATTTTTGATGGATTAGACATGTGACACACCTCAAACCCTATTATTCCTTAACCAATATCCGTTAATTCTTGTGTCCGCTTCACGACATCCTCTGGGTCAACATCAACTCGGGCCACACCTGACTCCATAGCTGCACGTGCTACTGCGCCTGCAACAGCTGGTGCTACACGAGAATCAAAAGGTTCAGGAATGACGTAATCCGCTGATAATTGATCACCGACTAATTCTGCAATCGCTTCAGCTGCAGCTACCTTCATTCGTTCATTAATCCGGGTTGCTCGTACATCTAATGCGCCTCGGAAAATACCTGGAAAAGCTAAAACATTGTTCACTTGGTTCGGAAAATCTGAACGACCTGTACCGATTACTTTAGCCCCTGCTTCTTTCGCATCATCTGGGACGATCTCAGGATCTGGATTTGCCATCGCAAAAATAATCGGATCATCATTCATCGATTCGACCATTTCTTTTGATAGTAAGCCACCAACTGATACGCCAATAAACACATCGGCACCTTCCATCACTTCTTCTAATGTTCCTGCTTCTTTATCTTTGTTCGTAAATCTAGCTACTTCATCTTTCACATCATTCATACCTTCATCACGACCATCATAAATAGCTCCACGTGAGTCGCACATGATCATATCACGTACACCGAAATTATAAAGTAATTTAATAATAGCAATACCAGCTGCGCCAGCACCGTTAGCAACGACTTTAATATCTGAGAATGATTTACCAGATAATTTAAGGGCATTAATAAGCCCTGCAGCCGTAACAATAGCAGTACCATGTTGGTCATCATGAAAGATTGGAATATTTGTTTCTTTCTTAAGACGTTCTTCTATAACAAAACATTTAGGAGCTGCGATATCTTCTAAATTAATACCACCAAATGTTGGCTCCATTAACTTCACAGTTTGAACGAATTCATCAACATCTTCTGTATTTAAAGCAATCGGGAAGGAATCGACTCCTGCAAACCCTTTGAATAAAGCTGATTTACCTTCCATTACAGGAAGAGACGCATCAGCACCTATATTTCCGAGTCCGAGGACTGCTGACCCATTCGTCACAACCCCTACCATATTGCCTTTCATTGTATAGTCAAAAACAGATTCTTTATTGTCATAGATCGCTTTACAAGGCTCAGCAACACCTGGAGAGTAAGCTAAACTTAAATCTCTTGCATTGCGGATTGGCACTTTCGAATGAGTTGCTAGTTTCCCTTGATTTGCCTTGTGCATTTGTAATGCTTCTGCTTTTAAATTCGCCACTTATACCGCTCCTTTTCATAAATGGTCAGACCACTAACGCAATTAATTATAACAAATCAAACCAACATGTAAAGTCGTAAGTCGTGATGTGCATCCTCACATCACAACTACGATTTTACAACAACATGGCCCTCTGTGAAATAATCTTTTAAAGCCTGGATACTTTCATCGTGAACATGAATATCAAATGCTGGTGCTAATTGATACACCTGATTCTGTTGAGGAGAATAAATCGTAATAGGTGTTTTACCAGAAAAATGAGTGTGTATCTGTTTAATATAATCTAATTGTGCTTGTTCATCCTCATGAAGTAACTTAATAAACACTTTTCGATGATCATCAACTTCTAATTGATCTAAATCAATAAAATCAACCTTTTGTAATATGAGTTGATTCTGACCGTTTCGTTCATCCAAGTCACCTGATACTTGCACCGTTTTTTCCTCATCAAGATCTCGCCCAATTTCACGGTACAGTTTCGGAAAAATAACACCATCAATTTCACCATATTCGTCTTCTAATGTGACAAAGGCCATCTGTTCACCACGTTTAGTCCGTATCGTTTTCACTTGATTCACAGTTAAGGTCAGTTTACCCCTTTTTTTCAAAGGAAGCTCTTTAAATTGTTTCGTTGTTAAGTATCCTTCCCGAGTTAAACCACGTCTCATACGATGAAATGGGTGTTCACTAATTCGAAACCCCATCACTTCCTGTTCCATATTAATCGCCTTCAAAATAGAAAAGTCAGGAACATTCGTATATTGAACATTCATATTAAACGACTCATCCATACCTGAAAATAGCTCCCCTTGGTCAATCGCTTGCACAACAGAAGCTAATAACTGGGCGCGATGTGGGTGTATATCATCAAATCCACCTACAATAATAATCGATTCAAGGATTGGACGTGTCACGATATTTAACGATACACGTTGGCAAAAATCAAATAGCCCCTGGAAAGGTGTCTGACCACGTGCCCGAATAATCTCCTCATAGACTTGTTTACCTAAACCTTTTATAGCTAATAATCCAAAGCGAATGGTCTGATGGTCTTTTACGGTAAACTTACCAAAGCTTTCATTAATAGACGGCGGTAAAACTTTAACGCCCACTTGCCTTGCTTCTTTTACATACAATTCTAATTTGTTAGCATCATGCATCATTGAAGTTAATAATTCAGCGTAAAAATAGGCTGGATAATGTGCTTTAAAGTAAGCCAATTGATAAGCAATCATCGAGTAAGCTACTGCGTGGCTTTTATTGAAACCGTAATCTGCAAATCGTTCAATCCACGAAAATACTTGCTCACCCAATGATGACTCATAACCCTTTTCTTCTACACCAATCAGAAATTCACGACGTAATTGTTCAATAGCTTCCCGATCTTTCTTGCTTATCGCCCTTCTCAATAAATCGGCTTGGCTCATCGTGAAGTTAGCTAATTCACTGGCAATTTGCATGATCTGTTCTTGATAAATCAATACACCATAAGTTTGTTCTAATATTGATTTTAAATCGTCATGAACATATTCCACCTTTTCAAAGCCATGTTTCCGTTTTGAGAAGGTATCAATGAATTGCATAGGTCCGGGTCGATATAGTGAGATAACGGCTACTATATCTTCAAAGGATGTTGGTTTAATAGTCCGTAATGCCTTCTTCATACCTGATGATTCTAATTGGAACACACCTGTTGTTAAGCCATTTTGCAATAATTTAAATGTTCTGGAATCATACTCTGGAATTTGTTCAAGTGTTAAAGTCTTCCCCTCACGCTCTCGAATTTGTTTCAACATCCGTTCAATTAATGTTAAGTTCCTCAATCCAAGGAAATCCATCTTCAATAATCCTAATGATTCAAGCTCTTCCATTGGGAGCTGAGTTAACAAGACACCCTCAGCGCCTGGAAACATTGGAATTCTCCCCGTCAGTGGACGGTCACTGATCACAACACCTGCAGCGTGAACAGAGTGATGTCGTGGTAATCCTTCTATCACAAATGCGGCTTGGAACATTCTCTTCAATTGATCTGTTTGAGTAATATAATCTTTCAATGTTTCATTCTGCTTGATTGCTTGCTTTAAGGAATTCGTTTGTTGTGGGATCGCATTAAGTAAGTACGTTTGTTGTTCACGACTAATTTGGAACACTTTGGCTAACTCTCTAATAGTTGAACGCGCTTGAAATGTTCCAAACGTAATAATTTGTGCGACTCGATCATCACCGTATCTATTTTTCACATAGTGGAGCACGTCATCTCGTCGATAATCCGAAAAATCAATATCAATATCCGGCATTGACTGTCGTTCAGGGTTTAAAAACCTCTCAAATAATAGTTGGTGTTTAATCGGATCTACATCCGTAATATTTAATAAATAAGCAACAATCGACCCTGCAGCTGAACCACGTCCTGGGCCCACTAATATGCCTTCCTTTTTCGCATATTTTACAAGGTCCCATACAATTAAGAAATAATCGGCAAATGCCATTTGATTAATCGTATTAAGTTCATGGTCTAATCGTTTCATTGCCTGAGGTTGACTTGCACCATCATATTTATATTGAAGCGCATCTTCACACAACCGACGTAACATCTCTTCAGACGTTTCATTTGTCTGTTCTTTTGGAAATTCAGGTAAATCAAACCACTTTTGCGACATGGTCAAGTGGCATTGATCAGCAATCTCTTTCGTTCGATTAAACGCATCTCGCCACTCTTCCACAAATGTTTCATCATATTCATTTAACGATTTTAAATGTGACACATTATCATTTAACGATGACTGTTGATGAATCGTTGCTTGATGCTGCATCGCTTGTAACGCTTGATAACCGATCAAATCGCGTTCACGAACATAACGCACATTATCTGTTACCACAGCTTTATGTCGATAAGAATGACCTTGGTTATAGAGCCATGACTGAATTAACGAGGTTCCATGAGGCTGCAAATTAATATACCAATCATTCAATTGATGATCTAACACGCCTAATAATTTATTTAAATGGTCGTAATCTTGTAAATAAATCAGGTCTTCGAATACCGTCTGATAAAATGAAGCGATTGTGATCAAATCATCTGCGTGTTCGATATCCTCTAAATAGATTGATTCCTGACGAATATGTTCCTTATTCGATAAAGTTACTAACGATTGAAATCCTGTTTCTGATTGGGCTAATAAAATCATCCGAACAGGACGTGGTTCATCTGCTATGTATACATTAGTTGTCATACCAACAATGGGTTTAATCCCATGTCGTTCACATGCATGTACAAAATGATACGATCCATGTAAAACACCTTCATCCGTCAAAGCTAGAGCTTTAAACCCTTTTTCTTTTGCTTCTTGGACGACTCTTTCAATTGATATAGCACTCTTCATAAGGGTGTAGCTACTATAAAGTTGTAAATGCACAAATTCCATGGATCAATCACCTGCTTACTCTTCGACTTCATACTCTCTACTATTATTATATAGGAGAAAGGACGAAGTTGAAATCAATCACATAAATCAAATAAGAAAAACATACATTTTAGTAATTAAGACTGCTTGTCTGCAAGTAGTTTAACACGACTAAAAAACTAGAAGGTCGATAATATGGAAGAACGTATGGTTATTTCAATTATAAAATGCTTTTTCATTGCGTTTGGTGTGTTAACAGGAGGCGCATTATTTGGTAGTTTAGGTGGTTATTTAACTGGACAACCCCCTTTGTCAGAAATGATGTTAGCTGCGAAGAAATTAAGAATATGGGCAATTGTCGCAGCTATCGGTGGGACGTTTGATGCTATATCATCATTTGAAAGAGGAATTTTCGAAGCATCGACGATCGATGTCATTAGGCAAATCGCGCTCATCATTTCAGCTATGAGTGGAGTCAAATCAGGCATTATGTTAATCAACTGGTTAACACAGGGAGATTTGTGACATGCACATCCCTCCTTATTACAAGAAAGCATCTTGGCAAACATTTCTAATCGGCGTTTTAACTGGTGTGGTCATCGGTTATATCTTTTTTTTATTTGTATATGGTCAACATACAGAAAGATGGATTGAAGAGAATCTATCCATTAGAAATGAATTACATGAAGTAAAACAAGAAAATGAACTTTTAAAAAGTGATCAAAGTGACTTGAATGAAGAAGCTGAGCAACGTGTTACGGTACAAAAAATTGAACTCACATGGACCAATGCGGAGCAATTAGATTTAGATCGTTTCACCACTCACGAATTAAAAGAAAATTTATTAGATGAACTCGAGTCAGTCGTCGGTCAAAATATTATATCATTATCTGAACAGCGCACCTTGTTATTGCGTACAATAGAAAATAAAACGTTTAATATTCGAGATGTCGACTATCAATTAGTGGTTAGACATATGACCATTGGACCCACCTTAATCCTAAGCATAGAAGTTAAAATCGCTCCGTCATAAAACTGTCATAAAATATTGACGGTTTTGCAAACTTTCATTGTCAACTGATATAAAACGTTTGAATATGGTTATCATATAATTAGAATCTTATCATTGTATAAGGTCAACTTATAGAAAGAGGTGAGTCCTATGTTTGTACAGTATAAACAAAGAATTGCAAACGAAAAGGTGAACCGTCTCAAGGATGGTTATTCAGCTTATGCCGAAACCGAAGAACTCATCCGACTAATGAAACGTAGAATAAAAGCTAACAACTTAGAAATTTTTGAAGACCATACTGACATCGGTTCATGGTTCATCCCTGAAAATCGCACGAGTTAAACAAGAGCCCAGCTAATCGCTGAGCTCTTTTAATTATAATTAATAATTTAAACAAACGGCATCTAGTGCTTCAATAACGTCGTCAGTTTGATCCCAGGAAGTTATTTTAGCACCTGATGCCATTGGATGCCCGCCACCATCGAATTGTTCAGCCACTCCATTAATCACAGGGCCTTTCGAGCGTAAACGAATTCGAATAACGTCCTCTTCTTCTACGAAAAACACCCACGCTAAAACGCCCTCAATATCTGAAGGCACACTCACAAAAGCGTGCGTTTCTTCAGGAGTTACACCATAATGGTTTAGCATTTCTTGTGTTAGTTTGAAAACAACTAATCCACTTTCACGACGCTCTAAATTCGATAATAACTCCCCTTTGAATTTAGCCGTATTAAGCGAAACACGATATAAATTGTCATGTAAAGATTGACGATCGAAGTCATACTGAATAAGTGATTTCGCTGCTTCAAATGTTCTTTCGGTTGTATTTGGAAACAAGAATCGTCCAGTATCAGCAATAATACCAGCATAGATTAAACGAGCAGCTTCTTTTGTCATTATCCATCCATCTGACTGTGCTGTTTCATATAATTCATAAACCATTTCACATGTTGATGATGCATCAGGATCAACCCACATCACATTACCATAAGGATCACGATTGGGATGATGATCAATTTTAATTAAATAATTTCCTTGGCGATATCTTTGATCACAAACACGTTCTTCATTAGCTGTATCACAAACAATGACTAAGGCATTTTCATATGTCTCATCCTTAATGTCGTCAAGTTCAGCTAGATACGCTAAACTTGGGTCTTCTTCACCGACAACATATACTTGTTTCTCAGGATAAGTAGCCTCGATTATTTTAGCTAAACCGACCTGTGACCCATAAGCATCAGGATCAGGTCGAACATGACGGTGCAGGATAATCGTACTGTGTTGTTTGATTTGTTGTATGATTTCACGTTGCATAAATGGCATCCTTTCTCATAATTGTCACTAGCCTTTCAAGCCAAAAATCGATACAATAGATACGGATTTGATCATAAAAGGAGCGTTTAATTTGATTATTCTCGTGACAATCTTTGTCGTTTCAATTGTTTTTTATTTGTATTTTAAAGTTAGAATCTTGAATTATAAAAATCCTTTATATATGCACTATACGAATGGTAAAGCACGAATAGCTTTAGGTGTATTTATTGCGTCATTCGGCATTAATGCATACGGTTTTTATCAAACGCAATTCGCCTTATTCGTGTGTATTCTCTTCTTAGTTCTTGGTGGTGCTCAAATCGTTCACGGTTACAAGGTGTTTAAGCACTATCGGGGTGAAATTATCAGGTTACAAGAAGCTGGTGACTTAGACTAACGATTGATTAATTGTGTCATCACCATAGCTTTACTCACTAATTCTTGATCAGAGAATATTTGCACGTCAATCTTGGCAAACTTCCGACCTAACTCAAGTATTTCAGGAGTCACAGTTAATATAGCACCAATCTGAACAGGTTTCATGAAGAAGATTGATAAATTTTCTATTACCATGTCTCCTGTTTTTTCTTTTTTCAAGGACTGGTTACAAGCCTCCGTAACTAATGATGCAAATACGCCATATGATAATGTCCCAATTTGATTTGTCATTTGCGGCGTCACTTCTGTTACAAACTGATTGGACGCATCATCAGATTGCATTTGTTTATGAATTAAATCATCAATGGTTTCTCCAATTTGTGGTTGTCTCTGACTACTTTGTAATCCTTTAATGACATCTTGTCGACTAATGACCCCTTTAAAAGTATCAGCGTCATCAACCACAGGCATCATTTCGATTCCTTGCCATACCATGGTATGAGCAGCGCTAGCTAAAGACGTTGAAACTTTTGCTACAATCGGCTTTTTAGCCATTACTTTCTCGATTTTTAAATCAATTCGTTTATTAATAATATCTTTCGATGTTACGACGCCTACTACTTGATTATTTCGATTTAAAACAGGGTATCTGCTGTGTTTTGTTTGGTCATACAAAGCATGCCACGCTGACACGAGATCATCTTCATATAATACCCGTGTTTCTTCAACAGGTGTATAAATATCATCTACAATGACAATTTCCTTCTTAATGAGTTGATCATATATGGCGCGATTAATCATAGCTGCCACAGTGAACGTATCATAAGAGCACGAAATCACTGGAAGTTCATAGCGATCAGCTAAATTTTTGACATAGTCTGTCGTATCGAAGCCACCTGTAATTAAAATAGCTGCTCCCGCGTTCAAAGCCTTCTCCTGTGCTTTAACACGGTTACCAACAATCAACAAACTTCCTTTCTCAGTATACTTCATCATCGCTTCTAGCTTCATAGCGCCGATGACAAACTTATTCAAGGTTTTGTGTAAGCCTGTACGCCCGCCTAACACTTGTCCATCAATAATATTAACCACTTCGGCAAAAGTTAATTTTTCAATATTCTCTTTGCGTTTCTGTTCAATGCGGATGGTCCCAACACGTTCAATGGTGCTGACAAGCCCTGTTGTTTGTGCTTCTTTAATCGCTCGGTAAGCCGTACCTTCACTGACATCCAGTTCCTTTGCAATGGCACGGACGGATATTTTCGACCCGACCGACAACGATTCTATGTAATTTAATATTTGTTCATGTTTAGTGCTCATCGACTCACCTAATTCTCTATGATCATATAGATTTATTATACCTGTTTGCCAGATATTCAGCAATTAAGCGTACCAACTAAAAAAGCAGCCGATATCTAATCGACTGCTTACCATTTCTTTATAAGTCTAATGCGTCGCCTGGTTTCATGACATAACCAACGTTTTGTGGTAAGGAGTTCGCAAATGCTTCTCCATCTTGATTAATTAATGGGAATGTATTGTAGTGAACAGGTACAACACGAGCTGCATTAATCCATTCAGCAGCTAATCGTGCATCATCAGGTCCCATTGTAAAGTTATCTCCAATTGGTAAGAATGCTAAATCAATATCATTAAACTCACCAATTAACTTCATGTCTGAGAATAGTCCCGTATCACCAGCATGATAGATCGTTTTTCCATCAATCGTTAATAATAAACCAGCTGGCATTCCCGTATATACAATCGTGCCATCTTCTTCTGTATAAGCAGAGCCATGGAACGCTTGTGTTAGTTTCACATATCCGAAATCAAATTCATGACCGCCACCTATATGCATGGGATGGGCGTTTAACCCTTTGTTTCCTAGATAAGTTGCCAATTCAAACGGTGCAACAATTTGTGCATCATTTTCTTTGGCAATTTGTTCTGTGTCACCAACGTGATCATTGTGACCATGGGTTAGTAAAATGACATCAGCTTTTAGACCTTCAGCGTTTAAATCACAATTGTCATTTCCAGAAATAAATGGGTCGATTAAAATGGTGTGCTCGTCTGTTACAACTTTTACAACAGAATGACCATGATAACTTACTTTCATATGTTATGCCTCCTATGTGTTTTGATTTTAATTAAAATTATTACTTCACCATTCATTTATTACCCTTTATCCGTTAAGATAACACATAAAGACTATAATTTTTAGAGGTGATGAACTTGAATCAACGATTGGATCAATTAACTGAAGCTTTAAAGAAACACGATTTAGATAGTATGTTGATGACGTCTAAAGCCAATGTATTTTATTACAGTGGCCTTTACGCAGAAGCTCACGAGCGCTTAATAGCTGTTTATGTTGATACTTATGGACGTAAAGCGATCGTAGCACCAGCATTAGAAATGGAAGATATTCGTCGCACAGCATGGCAAGACGATATTATTACATACTTCGATCACGAAGACCCTTGGGACAAAATTAAGGTATGGCTCACATCAACAGGCGAATTACCGAAGCAGTTAGCTATTGAAGAAGATCACCTAAATGTTTCACGTTATCAAAACGTCCTTAACCTCACACAAACAAGTGACGTTCATCACGGTCAAAATTTACTCAATCAAATACGTGTTATAAAAGATGAATCAGAACTAAAAGCACTTCAAGAAGCTGCTCGTTATGCGGACTTCGCAATTGAAACTGCTGTTCATCATATTCAACCAGGCAAAACAGAATTAGAAATCATTGCTGAAGTTGAATACGCTTTAAAACAAAAAGGGATTCGTGATATGTCGTTTTCAACACTTGTGCTTTCAGGAGAAAAAACGGCTTCACCTCATGGAACCCCAAGCACAAAGCCGATTGAAAATGGTGATTTTATCTTAATGGATTTAGGTGTAGTTTACGAAGGCTACTGTTCAGACATAACACGTACAGTGGCAGTTGGGCATGTGAATGAAGAACAAAGAACAGTCTATGAAACCGTTCTTGAAGCGGAAAAAAACGCAATTGCAGCGTGTGATATCAGTACACCGCTTGGTAACATTGATGATGCAGCACGTTCCGTTATTGATCAAGCCGGTTATGGTGACTTTTTCACCCATCGAATTGGTCACGGCATGGGAATTGATGTTCACGAATTTCCATCGATGTCATCGAACAATCAAAACCCATTACAAGCTGGTATGACATTTACAATCGAACCAGGAATTTATCAGCCTCACGTTGGTGGTGTCAGAATCGAGGATGATATTTATATGACGGAAGAAGGCCCACTAGTATTAACGCAATATCCTAAAGACTTGAAAATTATTTCTTAAATAAGGTTAATCAATTAAAAACCCGGATGAGCTCCAATTACGATCAGGAGTCATCCGGGTTTTCGTGACTATTAATGATTTAAGAAATGCGTTTTAAATTAAGCTTGTTAAATCGTAAAAGTCCATTCCGTGTGCATCAGCTACAGCTTTATAAGTCACATACCCTTTTAAGGTATTAACACCTTTTGCTAATTGAGGGTTATCTTGTACTGCTTCTTGATAACCTTTGTTAGCAAGCTCTATAGCATATGGCACTGTGACATTGGTTAATCCAATAGTTGATGTCCGAGGAACAGCTCCTGGCATATTCGCAACCGCATAATGTTGCACACCATGACGATCATACGTTGGGTTATCATGCGTCGTAATATGATCAACCGTTTCAACAATACCACCTTGGTCAACTGCCACATCAACAATTACAGAACCATCTGTCATTTGTTTAACCATGTCTTCTGTCACTAATTTAGGCGCTTTAGCACCTGGAATCAGTACAGCACCGATTAATAAATCAGATTGTCTAACTTGTTCTTCGATATTTAACGGATTAGACATAACCGTATTAATCTGATTACCAAATAAGTCATCTAATTCACGCAAACGGTTCGGGCTTAAATCGACGATTGTGACATCAGCACCTAAGCCAACTGCTATTTTGGCAGCATTGGTACCAACAACACCACCACCAACAACTGTCACTTTACTACGTTCCACACCTGGAATACCGCTTAATAAGACACCTTTTCCTCCACGTGTTTTCTCTAAGAATTGAGCACCGATTTGCGAAGCCATACGACCAGCCACTTCACTCATAGGCGTCAATAATGGTAGTGTGCCTTGATCTGATTCAACTGTTTCATAAGCAATGCTTGTCACTTTATGATCAATTAAAGCTTGAGTTAATTCAGGTTCTGCCGCTAAATGTAAATAAGTAAATAATATAAGTCCTTCATAAAAATAATCATATTCTTCTGGTAGCGGCTCCTTAACCTTCATTACCATTTCTTGCTTCCAAGTTTCGTTAGCGGAATCCACAACCGTAGCACCCGCTTCACGATATTGATCATCTGTGAAACCCGATCCTTCTCCTGCTTGTGTTTCTACAAATAAATCATGACCCGCTTCTTGAAGCGTCATAACCCCTGCAGGTGTAAGCGCAACTCGATTTTCATTGTTTTTAAGCTCCTTTGGTACGCCAATTTTCATAACTAAGCCTCCTATATTGGTTCTTATATTTATGTAACCGATTTAACTATAACATGGATTACATATTTTTAGTATCATCAAGATAAATGCTTATGAATCACATCTAATCCACCTGTTACTTCGATTACAGTGCCAGTAATCATATCTGATTGATCGTCGCATAAATAAGCGACAGTCCTCGCAATATCCTCACCAGTTCCTGGTCGTCCTATTGGTGTTTCCGTATCTACTATATCGCGACTATTCATGATGTCTGCTTCTTTCATTTCATCAACTATTTTACCAGGTGCAATCATATTTGCTGTAATTTGATTTTCCGCTTCTTCCAATGCAACAGTCTTCATTAATGAAGCTAATCCTACCTTGGCTGAAGCAAACGCTGAGCGATAAATCCATCCTGAACTATAATCGACACCTTGAAATCCAAGAAAGATCACTCTGCCAAATTTCTGTTCTCGCATAATTGGCAGTACAATTTTAAGTAAATAAAAAGACGCATCTAAATTTCCACGGACCATCTCATGCCATTCATCCTCGGTATAATCAAACAATTTCTTACGCTCAAAGATATAAGGCCCAGCGTTACTAACTAAGCAATCAATACGACCAAACCGTTCATAAGCTTCATTAACAGCTGAGCGAATGGACGAGACATCTATCGTATCAAGATAAACAACCTGTAAGCGGTCTTGTTCTTCTTGAAAAGCTTCGATTAGTTCATTTGCTCTTTCAGTATCCGTTCGGTAAGTTGCTGTTACACTATAACCAAGTGAAAGAAAATACTCGGTCATTTTTCGTCCTAATCCTTTTGTTCCAGCTGTTACAATGACATGTTTCATATCTAGAACTCCTATCATTACATCATCTCTAATCCAATTTTACCATGTTTCACGTATAAAATGAATAAAGTAAACGATAAAACGACGCCTTGTACGAATATGAATATTCTGATATTTATGGTATAATATAAGTAGAAATAAGGAGGGGTCATATGGCTTTCGAATATCATGATGTCGTGATTGCTGTAGATGGATCTAAAGCGTCTGATTTTGCCTTTCAAAAAGCAATCAGTATCGCTAAACGAAATAATGCCACACTCATCATTTCACATGTTGTCGATACACGTGTCTATTCAACAATTGAAGCCTACGATCGGAGCGTATCGGAGCGGGTACAAAATGATGCTTGGGAATTGCTAAGAACTTATCAAAATCGTGCAGAAGATGAAGGTATTGAAAACGTCGTAACTGACCTCGAACACGGTTCACCTAAAGTTAAAATCGCAAAAGAAGTAGCACCAAAATACAATGCTGATTTAATTATCTGTGGAGCGACAGGAATGAACACAGTTGAACGATTCTTTATCGGTAGTGTATCAGAACACATTACCCGTTATTCGAAAGTAGATGTTTTGGTTGTACGACCAGAAGATGAATAAATAAAGGTGACCATCTGATGGTCACCTTTATTTATTAGAAGATTGAATGGAACGATATTGATAAAATCGCGTTGCAAATTCACTGACATCTTTAGCGGTTTTATAATTCACAGCTGCTCCAATTCCAACGCTTACAATTGGCAGACCCTGTATCATTTTCCTACGAGATAACACGATCGCTAACGTTTTAAATATCGACTTTAGCGGTTGTTCTGCCCATGTCGGGTTGGTTAGTTCCTCATGTTCACCCATGAAAGAATCATACTCATTTACATTTTCCTTTAATTCCTGCCAAGCCTCATAACGCAATCGTTTAGGTAATGCCCCAGCATGAAATACCTTAAGCGCTAACAGCATTTCGATCGGGTTATGCATATTATATCCGAAACTCGTTCCGATTAACTGAATGGTTCGTAAATTCAAACCCACCATTAATGGTACATCAACACCTAACAAAAACCATCCTCCAGAACCAGCCATACCACCTTGGACAAAGGAGTACAAACGATTTTTAGCGACGTGCTGGTTAGCGAGATAGGTTTGCTTCTCAATTGATAATTGGCTCAAATCTTCAATCGTATTGATTGTTTCATCATACGTACGGCCAATTTGTAATAGTCGGTCATAAGCATCCTGTTGCATTTGCGTTCCTTGAAGAAAGGTATAAGTATAAATTAACCATTGATCTACACTGTTAAAAAAACGTTGTTGGACATGCTTAGGTAGTTTTTGAAACTGATCTTGCACCCACATTTCATACATTTTCTCAAAATCATTTGAAACATAAGAGGCTAGTTCATCTTCCCAACGTGACAAATCAACTAAAACGCGTTCCTCTCCCATGAACACAGCTCCTTTTTATCGATCGTTTTGGAACCATTCATCAATCTGTTGAATGACATTATTGGTTGCTTCTACATCTTTAAAGGATGGTAACTGGGCTAACATCACTTTATTTGGATCCCGTGTTGCTTCCCCTTTTTTCTGTAAAACTAAAATACTTCGCTTAAACTTCTCGTCTTTAAACATGGATTCTGGTAATTCTAAAACGCCAACAATATGTGCATGGTCTTTAAGGAAAGACTGCAAAGCATCTTTCTGTTCACTAGCAAATAAGAAGCTAGGGACAACAAAGAATAGATAGCCTGCTTCTTTCACATATTTTAAGCTTTGTTCGATAAATAGGTGGTGAGCAAAGGAATGTTCACCTTCTTCTGCTTTTAATTCATAAGAACTAGCCGTATCGTCATCAGGATAATAACCGACTGGTAAATCTGAGGCAATCACATCGACAGGTTCTAACAATATCGGTTTTAAACTGTCTTGATGGAAATACTCGATTTCCCGCTCTTGCAAATTGGTATTATTAAATGCTAAGCGAATGAGTGTTGGATCCACTTCACTTCCGAACGATTCAACATCCAGATGATCTTGTTGGTTTAAAATGGTTAATAATAAATTACTTGAGCCTGACGCTGGATCAAATAATCGATATGAGGTCTCATCATCCATAAATTTATTAATTAAATAACCAATAAATACACCAATCGTGTCGGGAGTGATGTAATGATGCTGTTGAGTAGCACCTTTCATTCCTTTTAAAATAGCTAACTGCATAGCCTTACGTCGCGCTTCTTTATCAAATTGATCAAATTGAACATTATTCACTTGATCAACTAATTTTTGATGATAATTAGGTTCTAAATCTTCAGGCACCTGTTGTTCAAATAATAAATTACTTGAAGCAATTAACGCTTCAATATAGGGTGTATTCTCTTCCTGTTCAATGATGGTTGTTGTTTCGTCTAACCATGTGAATAACGTATCAATTTGTTCTTGCATCAAAGTCCCTCCGTGAATCATAATACAGTCTTATTTTAGCAAAGATGAAAGGACTTTGACAGTTAAAGAATTATTCAGGTGTTGAGGTTGATTGTGACTGTTGATTTTGACTCGATTCATTAAATAAAGATTGAACTTTCTCCACAGCTTGTGGTGCCAAATCAATCAATTTCTCAACAATATGTGTATTCTCATCTAAATGAACCATTTGGACATCATGTGCTCTTACAATTAAAAATGCGATCGGTGTAATCGAGACGCCCCCACCAGCACCGCCACCATAGGGTAATTCTTGCTGGGATTGAGAGTCTTGTTGTGAAGACGATGTTTGAAATTCACTACCTCCTGAAGCAAACCCAAAGCCAACTCTTGATACAGTAAGAATTACCGTTGACTTATCAGGCGTTTCAATCGGATCACCGACAATCGTATTCACATCAATCATGTCTTTTAAACTTTCCATAGCCGTTTCCATCATATTATGAATAGGATGTTCGCTCATTAGAATTCCACCTCTTTAATTTATAATATTGCCACACTATCGATAAGGCATTACGAATAATATGGCTAATGCGAATTGAAATTATGCATTCAAAATGGGTTTTAAACAAAGCTGTTTGATAATTAGGTGTGACGTGGTACTCCAAATTTTCTTGACTTTGTAATAATTGGGCTAAAGTCCGACACCCAACACTTTTTAAGACATTCGTGACACTGACTAGCACAGCTGTATGATCAGCTGCTTTCATTCCAATTTCGCTGGACCAGGAGAAATGGTGTAACGTCATATCTTTCAACAATCGTCTAATCCTAGGTAACACATCATGTGTGATATCCACTACTCGATTAACAAGGCTGACTTGTTCTTTTACATCATCGGTTGAGTAATGCTTTTTCTTTTCTTTGGTTGGTTGATGCCACATCTCATCCTTTTCTTCTATGTTAAGCGATAGATGATCATCTAGTTGAATGAGTGGAATCGTTCGCTTAAAAATCGGCTGATTCATCCACGTCATTTTCATGAAAATATCTTGTTGTTTATGCGCATATGTAACCGTTAGGTGAAACGTTAATTTCGTTAAGATAACGAAACAACAAATGAGTACTAATAAACCTATTACGATGAGTAATACCGTCAACCTAATCAACTCCTGACACTTATAAGGTGTCTCAAATAGGAATATTTATACAAAAAACGTTTCATAACCAGATTAATCAGGTCATGAAACGTATAGTTCCTCTTATTTATTCTTCTGATCGATAAACAACGTGACCTCCAACAATCGTTTCCTTTACGTTAGTTTGACGAATACGGTCAGGAGAACTCTGTAAGATATCATTGTCTAACACCACAAAATCTGCTTTATAGCTTGGGAGAATCAAGCCTTGGTCATTTTCTTTTTGAACAATTTTCGCTGCATTGACTGTATACAGCTGAGCTGCTTCAAAAATCGATAAACATTGACTGGTCAAATAAGATTGACCATCAAACTGTGACCGACGATCAACGGCTGCGGCTATACCGTTTAATGGGTTTATTTCTTCAATGGGTGCATCTGAACTGCCGCCACATAAAATGCCAGCATCTAAATAATCTTTCCAAGGATATGAAGAGTCGATTAATGGATAACCCACCCGATCGATTGCCCAGGGAAAGTCCGAAGACACAAATGTTGGTTGAATATCAATAATAACTGGTAGTTTAGCCATACGTTGAATCAAATCTGGTCGCATAATTTGGCCATGGATGATGCGATCCTTTTGATTTTGTTCCGGCGGGTGTGCTTCAATAACATCTAAAACTTTTTCAGCTGCTAAATCTCCAATTGTGTGTACAGCTACTGCCATTCTATAGCTTCTTGCTTTTAAAATGAGCTCTTTTAATCCATGATCAGAATGGATGGCAACACCATTTGTCTCAGGGTCATCCGCATATGGTTGTGAGATTAATGCTGTCCGGCCTCCAAGCGCTCCATCAGCAAACAATTTCATAGCACCGAATTCTAGCCAATCATCTTGTTCTTGCCCGATTCCTTGTTCTTCAATATAATCATCAACGATCTCATGATGTACAAGTAGATGCGCACGAAAACGTTGATCGACTCCAATCGTTTCACGAAAAGCATTAATCGTTTTAGAATAATCACCGTAATAGCTCAGATCTTCACTATGTCCACTGACAATACCATTCGACAGCAAATCATTTACTGATTGGTTAATGGCTTTTTTTAAATAAGCTTGGTCAGGCTCTGGCATTGCTTGTTTCAATAATTCTTGACCTTGATCTAAGAAATAACCTGTCAATTCACCTGTTTCATCTCGTTCTATGACGCCACCATCAGGTTCTGCTATATCATGATAAACCCCTGCAATTTCCATTGCTTTTGAATTAGCAACCATCGCATGGCGACAAACACGTGTCAGGATAATCGGATGTTCCGTTGAGATCGCGTCTAATTCTTGACGATGGATCACATAAGGTTCATCCCAATTATTTTCATTAAACCCTTCAGCTATCAACCACTTGCCTGCGTCTACACTACGAAGTGCCTCTTCTACCTGTCGTAAAAGTTCCTGCCTTGAGTCAATATAAGTCACATCTAATCGCAGTAATCGCTCACCGTGACCAATAATATGTAAATGACTATCGATAAAACCTGGTAGGATTGTGCCTTTGGAATGATACTCTTCATCGATTTCGTCTTGATATTGTGACTTCAATTGATGATAGTCACCCGTATCAACAATATCTCCATCTTTCGTATAGATGGCTTCGACTGTATGATTTTCATGTTTCATCGTATAGATTTTATCTGCTGTCCATAGTGTTCCCATTTCGCTTTTCTCCTTCATATTAACGCATTAAAATATTGTTACTTATACTTTACCGAAAACACCTGTCCTAGCGCAAATTATTTTTGGTATGTTAAAGTCCGTTGTTGATATTGTGATCCGCTTTCGGTGGACGCTTTCACCCATAGGGCACAAGTGCAACATCTGTTCAATCTCACTACGTTCGTTTTTCACAGTGTTTTCTATGCAGGGGCACGGCTCGAGCCTCCTCGGCCACTAAAGGAACTTCGGCTAAGTTCCGGACGTCCTGTCCGAACGCCGAAGTGACCCACATCCTGTGGACCTCTGGGGGTCTCGAGACACGTGCTTTTCCCGTGACGGCCCGGACGGCCTAATGTCGACGTTGGTCACAGGACGTGACCGAACTTAGTCGACCAGGAGTCGCCACCTTCGCTTCTCACAATTCAACAACCATCAACTTATAATAAATTAAAATTTAACAGATCCACTAATTTTACTTTCATCCATTCTATAGAAAAGAGGTAGTTACATCTAAGTAACTACCTCTTCCATTTCACGATCCAATGAAACATTGGATATGAAACGTTGCTTCAATTGTATTGTTGCCCACTATTGTTGGTTCATTTGAGATTGTGCTTGTTGGACTAGACGCTTAGTAATTTCGCCACCAACAGAGCCGTTCGAGCGAGATGTTGAATCAGGACCTAATTGCACGCCAAATTCTTGTGCAATTTCTGTCTTCATTTGGTCTAAAGCTGCTTGTACACCAGGTACAACTAAGTTATTTGAGTTGTTTTGAGCCATGTCTTTCACCTCCTCGTTACCTATTGTGAGATAACAAGAAGGCAATCATACTATGCAAATGATGGAAGGACAGAATTTACAACAGATCGTCGAATGAGTCCTGTTTTTGATTTGCATTATTTTTATAAACAACTGTTTCAACTTGATCAACAGCTTCATTAATTTCTTGTGTGAAATCAACTGACGCTTCTATTTCGAGAATCTTTTCTCTTTTCGGTCTTGTTTTTGGTTGTTTAGGAACAAAAACCGTACAACAATCTTCATAAGGTCGGATTGAAATATCATAAGTATCAATCTCTTTTGCGATATTGATAATTTCATTTTTATCCATTGCGACTAATGGTCGTATGATCGGATAATTCGTGACTTCATTTATAGCATTCATGCTTTCCATCGTCTGGCTCGCTACTTGTCCTAAACTTTCACCTGTTGCCAGTGATAAGATGTCATGTTGCTTGGCAAGTTGTTCGCTCACACGCATCATCACTCGACGCATCACGGTCATACCATAATACTCGGGAACATTTTTAAAGATCTTTTGTTGTAATTCTGTAAACGGCACATAGTGAACGGTCACATCTCCACCGAATTTTGTCAGTGTTTGCGCTAAATCCTCAACTTTTTGCTTAGCACGTTCTGATGTGAAAGGTGGTGAATGAAAATGAATTGCTTCTAGTTTTACACCGCGCTTCATTGTTAAATAACCTGCAACAGGGCTATCAATTCCACCTGACATCATCAATAATGACTTACCAGTTGAACCGACAGGCAAACCACCTTTCCCTTCAGTTCGACCTGACGTTATATACGTTGCATCATGACGAATTTCAACTTTAATCGCAGCATCTGGCTGATGAACATCAACTTCCCAACCTTCAGTATTACGTAGAATATGTCCACCTAATAAACGGTTCATTTCTTGAGACGATTTTGGAAACTCTTTGTTGGGGCGTTTACAAGTCACTTTGAAAGTTTGCCCCTCTTCTTTCTTGATCGCTTCAAGTGTCCCCTCTTTAATGGATTCTTCATCATTATTCACTTTCATGGCCATACTGAAAGATTGAATGCCAAAGATATCTTTACAACGTTCAATGATTGGATAAGGATCTTCACCATTTAACAAAATATACATATGATCGCGCTGACCTTTAATCGACAAGCCCTTATAATCACTTAGTGCTTGTTGTACATTGGAACGCAACGTTCTAATAAAGAATTTTTGATTTTTACCTTTTAATGCTAATTCGCCATAGCGAATTAATATATGATCGTAGTTCATATTATGACCCCATTATTTTTTCGTATTTATTCATTACATTTTGAAAAGCTTGTAAGGATGATTGTACTTCTTCGTTAGTTTGTTCTGTTGTCATACTAACTCGAATAGCACTGCTTGCAGAGACATCACTTAAACCACATGCTTCTAATACATGGCTGACTTCATTGTCTTTAGAAGAACAGGCGGATTTAGTAGAAACAATCACACCTTCTTCTTTCAATGCATGAATCAACACTTCTGGTTTAAAGTTTTGGACAGAAAAGTTCAAAATATGAGATGCACCACTTCGGGGGGAATTAATCTTCACATTGTCATATTTCGATAAATTGTCCACCAAAGTATCACGTAATGGTTCGAGTTTCTGATATGAATGTTCGTTCTCTTTAGCAATACGCATCGCCTTGGCTAAAGAAACAGCACTTGCTATATTTTCCGTTCCTGGTCGCACGCCATTTTCTTGACCACCGCCGTGTTGAAGTGGCGTTAAATGAATATGGTCTTTTTTAATTAGACAACCTGAACCTTTTAATCCATGAATTTTATGTCCTGATATCGTCACTAAATCAAGATGAGGATGGTTGTAAGGTAGTGAAAGCTTACCAAATCCTTGTACATGATCAACATGAAACACCGTTTTCGGGTAATCAGCTAATAAATCTGCCACCTGTTCAATCGGTTGAATGGTACCAATTTCATTATTCACATGCATGAGACTAACTAAAATAGTTTGATCCGTAATGGATTCTTTTAATTCCTCTAATGAAATATGTCCCGACTCATCTACTGATAAATAAGTGACTGAATAACCTTGTGTTTCTAAATAACGAAATGTATCTAGGACGGACGGGTGTTCAACTTTTGATGTGATTAAATGATTCCCACGATTTTGGTAACCATGAGCTGTACCTTTAATCGCCAAATTATTGCTTTCTGTACCACCTGATGTGTAAATCACTTCATGTGGTTTAATCTCTAATAATGAAGCTATTTGTTCTTTGGATTTAGTCAAAAGTGCTTCAACTTCACCACCTAATGCATGAATCGAAGATGGGTTTGCAAAATAAGTCGTCGCTACTTTTTGAAACGTATCAACGACTTCATCGTATGGTTTTGTTGTGGCACTATTGTCTAAATATATCATAGTTTCCTATCTCCTTTAGTCGTCCGCATTTCCATCAAATTATATTACCACAATGTATAATGTGACAGCAAATATAAAAGAAGCTCTCTCCCTTTATGATTCGGAGACAGCTTCATTAGTTTGACCAAAGATATTTAACAATTCATTGATTGAAATCGTTTTTTGATCTTCTTCATCAGTGAAATATTCACGCCAAGAATCCAAAGAGGAATCATCAATGGACTGAAATTCTTCTTTCAATTGTTTTGCATTAAAAGACGCTCCATCTGCAACTAATTCATTTGATGAATTGGTTTCCTTCTGTACCAACTGCAATTGATGACTATGTAAAGCCCACAAAGAATCAAATGATTTGTCGGATAAAGATATTTCCTCGGAAATAAAATGATCTTGTGCAACATAAGTCGTTTTTGATTCTTGAATAAATAAAACAATCACAACCGTCCATGTGGCAACAAACAAGACTGAACTTAAAATAATAATGAATCGATCCATACTACACCACTCCCTCTATGATGCAGTTACCTTTAATTGTTCCTCAATTCTCTTAACAGCACCAGGCTCTATTTCTTCCAAGGCAGTTCCTACTTGTTCTAATGCTAATTCATAATCATTATGTCTGAACTGCTCTTCTGCTTCTGCTATTTTGGCTGCTAGAACAGGATAACTGCTACGGTATCGGTTCGCATATTGAATGAGGTATTCCGCTAACTGCGCTTGCTCAATTAATAAATCCGTTTGCTCAACCGCTCTTTCCACATTTTTATCTGCTTCTTCTAATGTATTTGAAACTTCATCAACATCTAATGGTTGTACATTCAAGGATTGATTGGCTTTTTCAACTAAATCTGTTGCCTGGTTAATTAAGTCTACAATGTAGTTAGGAACACCAGGTAAATTACTTTTGTATAATCTTTGTCGTACATGACTAATTCGCTGTTTTAATTGATCGATTTTTTCACGAGCACTTAACTCGTCCTTGCGTAAATTGTAAAGATGATCTGCAAATTGTTGGTGAGCTACTTCCCATTCTTCAAAATCAGACATCCAACCTTCTAAATCAGCACGAATCGTTGAATATGGTTGTTCTTCATGCTCAATCATAGCTTTAATACGTGTTGCTTTTTTCTCAAGTTGATCAAGCGTTTTTTCTAACTCATACTGCTTTTCATACTTTTCATCTTTAAGATGATAATTTTCCTTAACAATCATAACGTTCTCTTTAGTTTCATTAAATGCTTCACGAGCTTGTTCCACTTTGTTGTCCAGCAAATCATAACGCTGCATGACGAAATTCTTATCAAACGCTTCTTTTTCTAATTGGTCATAAATTTCTACCATTCTTGATTGAATTTGTTCGATTTTCTCTTGAACATCATCGTCCTTACCTTTATTTAATTGCTCAACAACAGCTAATAAAGTTTCATGGTGCGTTTGAATCTCTTTTTCGATACCTAAGTGTTGTACACGATAGCCATCATCTTTCATTTCCTTCAAACCATTATGCAACTGATCTAACTCTTCAGGTAAAGTGTGTTTACATAAACGGTACCATTCAGGAAATGTTTCGATTTTGCGGTTTAATTCATTCAACCGCGCTTTCACATTATGTATCAACTCTAAGGCATCGGAATAATTTCCTTCTGTTGTTAATTCCTCATACCTCGCCATTTCTTGTTGCAATTCATCGAGCTCAACCTCAAACACAACCTCAGCTTTACCAAGTTGATAGCCATTTTGCAATACTTTCTTTCGAGTCTCAGAGATCATGGGTTGCAACTTCTCAGCTTCTTCTCGACTATCCTGCTCAGAATGTAATAATCGGTCGACTTCATCAAAAATATCATCAATGGTCTTTTCGACCCTAGAGAGCTTTTGCTCAACTGCTTTCAAACTACGTGAGGCCTTGCCGAATTTGTATTTTTCTGCAGCTTCTTCTGCATCTAATAAATATTCTTCCACTTCAGTAAACACGTGATCATTAATGTCGTCCCATTCATTTCGCCACGTTTCAAATAGCTCTTCTGTTTCGCCTGTTAGATTTAGATGGCCAACCTTACCGAGTTCATCTGCTACTTGACGATTCATGAGTTTCACTTTCCATGTTTCAAGTGTGTCGACTTTGTTATAAACTTTTTTACGTGCTACGACTCCTACTAAAATAAAGGCAATTATGAGTATGATTATTCCGATTATGTATTCCATCAAAAGCCCCCTAACACTTTTCCGATCATATACTTATATACCCAATCATATCACGATTTAACCCGATTTGGCTAAAAAAATGTCAATTTATAAAAATTTCTTTATATAACATTTATTCTGCTAATAACGGTGAAAACCATTGATTTAACAAATTAATATACGATTGGATAAACACACCTCTACTATCATCCCACTCATATTCGCGTTTCCACTCATTACCATAAATAAACGGACCATTAATCAAGCTCTTAAACTGTAAATAGAACGCCTCTTGCTCCATCTTATTTGCCTTAACTCGCTCCGTTATTTTCTCGACAAGTGTTTTAAAGTAATATGTTTCCTTTCCGACATAAGTTGAAAATAATTCACGGATAAATTGATTATCTAGCGTTAATTCACGCTGAATGAAACACGTAAATTGAAAATGTTTCTCTTTATAATGTATAATTTCCTTTATCACATTCAAGAAATCATCTTTTGTCGAAATTGGGTGTTCGTCTATTAATGATTCAAGCATTTCTAAATAATATTCATAATAATCGACAGTCGCTTGCTCAAGTAAGCCTTGTTTATTTTTAAAATAATAACTAATCAATGACACATTAACATTTGCTTGATCAGTGATTGCTCTTATAGATGTACCATTAAATCCGTTGTAATAAAACAACTCTATGGCAGCATTCATTATTTTTTCACGACTAGATTGTTTAGACACGAAACCACCTCCACCTGTAACTAATCGACTATACCATACTTATTAATTTCGACAATGTTAGCTGTTATCCTGTCTAATATAGATGATTAAAAATATTTTTTAAAGGAGATTCACAAAATGTTTGAAGTCCAATCTTACACTGGAACTAAATCACAAAGCTATGAACAATTATTAAAACAACTAGACAGTCTACTTGAAGGAGAAGATAGCGTAACAGCAAACTTAGCAAATGCTAGCGCCTTATTAAACCAGTTTCTCGACAACGTGAACTGGGTTGGGTTTTACACGATGAATCATGGCGAACTTGTTCTTGGACCATTCCAAGGTTTACCTGCATGTGTGAAAATCCCTAATGGTAAAGGCGTTTGTGGAACAGCTACAAAAGAACGGGCAACCCAACTAGTGCCTGATGTCCATCAATTTCCTGGCCACATTGCATGTGATGCTCAAAGCCAATCTGAAATTGTCGTTCCGATCATAGTAAATGACAAAATTTTTGGCGTTTTAGATATTGATGCTCCTATTAAAGAACGTTTTGATGAAACAGATCACCATTACTTAGAACAGTTTGTTGAAACACTTAAAAAACATTTATAGAATAAAATCACAATAGGGCTTGACTTTATTCACTACACATCCTATAATATCTTTTGTGTAAAATAAAAGGCAGCCTCGGTGGAATGACTGTGGTCTGCATTTTGTACCTCTTGTAATGAGGTGTATCGCGTAACTCTCTGCTGCTGGAGCGAAGGTACATGAAAGCAAAATGCGCATAGATCAGGAAACGCACTGTTTTTATTTTATGCAAAATAAAATAAAAAAGGAGGAGACGCTCGTGGCACGTTTCACAGGCTCTCTATGGAAGAAATCACGTCGCTATGGAATCTCTCTAACAGGTACTGGTAAAGAATTAGAGAAACGCCCATATGCGCCAGGTCAACATGGTCCATCTCAACGTAAAAAACTTACTGAATATGGACTACAACTACAGGAAAAACAAAAACTTCGTTATATGTACGGATTAACTGAACGTCAATTCCGTCGTATCTTTGACGATGCTGCTAAAATGCGTGGTGTTCATGGTGAGAACTTCATGCAAATCCTTGAATCTCGCCTAGATAATTTAGTTTATCGTGCCGGATTCGCTCGTACACGCGCACAAGCTCGTCAATTAGTGACACATGGTCATATCACATTAGATGGTGGTCGCGTTGACATCCCATCTTATCGTGTACTACCTGGTACAGTTATTGGTGTACGTGAAAAATCACAGAACTTAGACGCTATTAACGAAGCTCTAGAAGCTGCTAATGTTATTCCAGAATACGTTACAACAGATGCGGACAAGAAAGAAGCTACTTTCAACCGTTACCCTGAACGTTCTGAGCTTTCTTCAGAAATTAATGAAGCGCTTATCGTTGAGTGGTATTCACGTTAAGTTGCCTAATAAAAAAACTCAAGCCAAAATTTTGGCTTGAGTTTTTTTATTATTCTTTTGATAACTCTGTTGCTAATAATCGATCAACATAATTAACGGTTTCCCCGTCTGTTTTCGTCCCCCACTCATTCTCATAATCATAAAGTTCATGACCCTGTCCACTTATAACTAGCCAATCATCTGGTTTTGCACTTTTTATGATCCGTTCAATTAATCGGTGACGTGGTTGCTCAACTGTTAATCGCTCATCATTCCACATACTGACTAAATGACTCATTTCATCAAACATGCCTTCTACTGTTTCACCATTTAATTCTCCGATTGTTAAAACGGTTTGATCACTAAAGTTTAAAGATTGACGAACCATATCATCTCTTTTACTCTTATCACGGTTCCCCTTGAAACCAAAAATATGGAATAAATGGCCAGACTTAATTGTATAAACCGTAGCTAATAATTGTTGAACAGCATCTGATGTGTGAGCATAGTCAACGACAACTTTTACACCATTACTCATTTCGAATAAATCAAACCTGCCAGGCACTCCTGAGAAAGTTTTAACCTTATCCACTAATAATTGAGGATTTTCAACTAAATCGTATGCTACAGAAAAAGCCAAGGCCAAATTATATAAGTTATACAAACCTAACTGTGGTGAATGAATTGAGAAAGAATCTTCATGAATCATTAACGTCATGTTACAACCTTCATTGCAATCCATATCCATTAATCTTACATCAGAATCAACTGACTGCCCAATACGTTTAACATGGAATTGATGGGACTCTAGCCATTCATAAAGCTGTTTACCCCAATCATTATCAACATTGACTAAAGCTTGTCCGTAAGGCTTTAATTGTAAAAATAGTTGTCTTTTCGCTTTAAAATAAGTCCACATGTCAGCGTGGTAGTCTAAATGTTCATAACTCAAATTCGTAAAAATGGCATAATCAAATGTGACGCCTGCTAATCGGTTTTGATCAAGAGCATGTGACGACACTTCAATGACCATTACGTCATCTTGACTATCATAAACGTGTTGATATAAGTCTAAGACACTCGGCGTTGTTTGCTTTTGTGTAAAGGTCTGACCATTAATGACGCATTTAACCGTCCCAATCAACCCTGCCTGATAACTGGATTCGACTAGAAGATGATGCAACATATGGCTTGTTGTTGTCTTACCATTTGTGCCAGTGACACCAATAACTAATTTATCTTCGAACGGGTAATCATAAAATACTTTAGCCAGTTCCCCTAATATATGTCTACTGTTGTCAACTTTTAAATAAGGTACATTAAAACCTGTTAAATCCTTCTCTCCAATTACAGCAACTGCTCCACGCTCAATCGCATCTTGAATAAACTGATGACCATCTGCTTCATATCCTTGAACTGCTACGAATAAATCTCCCTTTTTCACTTTCTGAGAATGATCGACAAGACCTTCAATCATTGGATTGTCCATAGAATCTATAAGTTCAGGTTGTTTAATTTCTTTTATTAAATCATGTAGTTGTCGCATGAGCTAGTCTCCTAAATTGTTGTCGTGTTTTATGATTATACTAAATACTTCTGATTCCAAAAAACATTTTTCGACTATTTTATGTGTTTCAATTAAAAATAAGTCATAAAAACCATCTCACAATGTTACCTTATAACTATATCCAGCGACTGTATTTTGGTATAATAGTCATTGGACTATACACGGAGAGGGAGATTGCATGAGTGACGATAATGTGTTTCAACACCCGAATCAAAAGAAAGAATCGGGTTCAAAATGGTTGAAACCTCTAAAATGGCTAAGTATTATTCTGATTCCATTCATTATAATCGGTTTATTAAGTTTTAACTGGATTATTGAATACATTTGGATGGATTCCGTTGGTTACGAGCAAGTATTCACAACTATATTAATGAGTCGAGTTTCGCTGGGCTTAATTGGTTTTATACTTTATTTTGTAGTAGCCTATGTTACATTCTTTTGGATACACCGGGCTTACATAAAATTTTTAAACAAAGAAACGATCCCACCAATTTTATTAAAGAAAAAATCTGCTTATACGATTATATTTCTTATCGCTCTAATTTTTGGTGCTGTAGGAACAGTTATGGTACAAGGGATCGGTTGGGAGCCTGCTTTAAAAGCATTAAATTATGAAACATTTGGTCAAACAGATCCACATTTTAATTTAGATTTTTCCTTTTACATTTATTTATTACCGATTTTCGAGCTAGTTATTAATTTACTATTGGGCTTAACAGTCTTTATGACCGTTATAATTGGGCTAGCTTACTCAGTTTTCAACATGTACCGAGAAAGTCGAATAGCTCAATGGCATCTAGGTGTTAGCGTTGCTTTAATCGGGATATTTATAGCGCTTAATCATCTACTTGAACCATACAATACCCTTCTAACCAATCAAGTAAACTGGTTTCAAGAAAGTGTTGTTTATGGCTTAAGTTATACAGATGATGTGATTAACATACCTAAAGCTTATATCTTAGCCGGTATCGCGATATTAGGTGTAGGGATTTTAATTGCTGCTTTAATAAAAGGAAATCTAACATGGATGGTTATCCCTATTGCACTTTACATTACCGTGGCATTGACCGGCCAAATTGTCTCGGCTGTTGTTCAAAGTTATGTGGTTTCTCCAAATGAATTTAATCGTGAGAAACCTTATTTACAGCATAATCTTGATTTAACGCTTGATGCTTACGATTTAAACGATATTACTGTAGAAGACCATCCAGGCTCTCGCAGCTTAGATCAGGATATGATTGATCGAAATCAAAATACATTAGAAAATGTTCGCATTAATGATTCTCGACCTTTATTAGACGTTTATAACCAATTGCAAACGTTCCGGAATTATTATGAATTCAACGATGTCGATATTGACCGTTATGAAATTAATGGTGATTATCAACAGGTATTTGTCGGTACCCGTGAATTAAATACAACAGACTTACCTGACCAAGCAAGAACTTGGCGAAATGAAAAGTTACGGTATACACACGGTTACGGTGTAACGATGAGCCAAGTTAATGAGATAGATTCTCAAGGACAACCAGAATATTTAGTCCAAGATATACCTGCAGAAGGTGAAGTCGAGATTACACGACCTCAGATTTACTTCGGTGAAGAACAAGCACAGAACGTGATGGTTAACACCCAAGTAGATGAATTTGATTATCCAATGGGAGATAGCAACCAATCTTACCGTTTTAGTGAAGATACTGGTATTTCATTAGCAGGTATAAATCGCGCCTTATTCTCAATCAGTGAAGGATCATTTAGAATGTTTACATCTGATCAAATAACTGATGAAAGCCAACTACTAGCAACTCGTAATATTGAAGAACGTGTTGAGCGGATTGCACCATTTATAGACTATGACCAAGATCCTTATATCGTGGTCCGTGATGATGGTTCACTTGTTTGGGTGATCGATGCATATTTGAAATCAGGAAATCACCCGTATTCTGAAAGACATAATGGTGAAGATAACTATATTCGTAACTCGGTAAAAGTAACTGTTGACGCTTACTCTGGTGAAGTCGATTTCTATGTTGTCGATGAAGAAGATCCATTACTGAAGACATATGAAAATATGTTCCCGCAATTATTTACTCGAGAAATACCAGAGGATATTGAAAAACATTTCCGTTACCCAGTTGATTTATTTGAGATTCAATCAGACATTTACGGAACTTATCATATGGGTAACTTAGAAGTATTTTATAACCGTGAAGACCGCTGGGAATTCTCAACTGAACGGTATTTTGATCAAGATATTACCATGGATCCTTATTATGTCACAATGGCACTGCCAGGAAATGATGAGGAAGAATTTGTGCTCATGTCACCATACACCCCGAAAAACCGGCAAAATATGATAGCTTGGATGGGTGCAAGAAACGATGGTGACAACTATGGTGAATTAGTGGTTTATGAGTTTCCAAAACAACGTAATATTTACGGAACTCAACAAATTGAAAACCGTATTAATCAAGATAGCGTGATTTCACAAGAATTAAACTTATGGTCACAAGGTGGCTCAAGCGTCATTCGTGGTAACTTATTAACGATTCCAATCGAAGACACAATCATGTACGTTGAACCGATTTATATCGAATCTTCTAATGAAACATCATTACCTGAAGTGAAGCAAGTTGTCGTCGCTTATGGAGATTATATTGTCATGGAAGCTACATTCGATGACGCATTAGAAGAGTTAGTTGACCGAATTGAACGTGGTGCTCCTACAAACATGCCTGAAGATGCTGAAAATCCAGATGACGAAGGTACTGGAACTGGCGAAACTGATCAAGAGGATAACGAACAGCAAACACCCCCAATTAGCGAAGACGCTCAAGAACGTCTGAATAACGTTTCTGAACTGTTCGATGAGTACCAAAATGCTTTATCAAATGGTAATTGGGAAGAAGCTGGTCAGATTATGAATGATATTGAAAACTTATTAAATCAATAAGAAAAAGGAGAGCTCAATTATTTTGAGCTCTCCTTTTAATTTACAAGTTTATTCCGATTTTTTAACGTCTTTTAAATAAGGGAAACTACTTGGATACTGGTAGAATCCTTCTATATCTTCACTTAATCCTGCTAGTAAAACGGAATGATATAATGGAACGATAGGTGATTCATCAATAATAATTTGCTGTGCTTCCTCGTATAATTCTAAACGTTTCTCTTCATCATTAGATCTTCTAGCTTCTTCTAATAGTTGATCAACTTCATCATGACTAAAGAATGAACGATTACCTGCCGATCCTGCGTTTTCAGAATGGAACATTGGGTATAAACCATAATCAGCATCTAGAGTTACAGTCCCCCAACTACCAACTAACATATCATGCTCTCCTTGTGCTGTTAGATCTAAATAAGCACCTATATCCAACTGTTCGATATTAAGTTCAATGTTGAGTTCTTCTAATTCAGACTGAATATAAACAGCTGTATCAGCCGTCGTTTTATCATAGACATACACATCTAGACTAAAGCCTTCCTCATAACCTTCTTCTTCTAATATTTCTTTTGCTTTTTCCACGTTATGTTCAATCAATTCTAATTCATCACTGTATCCGTTCACTGTTGGCGCTAATGGACCAGCCGCTGGTAGAGGAACGCCACTCATCAAGCCTTCTACTAAAGCTTCTTTATCAATAGCCATATTAATAGCTCGGCGTACCTCGCGATTATCTAATGGCTCTTTTTCAACATTAAAACCTAAGTAAGACATACTAGCACTTTCTGATTCTTTCACACGACCTTCTTCTGACTCATTGATACTAGACACTTTATCGGTATTGACCGGATAAATGATATCAGCCTCATCAGTCAGTAATTCTGAAACACGTGAACTTTCTTCAGGAACTGCTTTGAAAACTATGCGTTCAAAGTTAGGTTTTTCTCCCCAGTAATCTTCGTTTTTCGTTAAGATTACATTTTCACCTGAATTATGTTCCTCTAATTCATAATAACCTGTACCTACAGGGTTTTCATTAACAGCTGTAAGTGGGTTTTCTCCATTCTCCATCCCTTCGTAATCCGCTTCAATTGATTTCGGACTAATCATGTGACCACCAGGATGAGCTAAATGAGCTGGTAGTGCTGAGAATGGGTATTGTGTATGAATTTGAACTGTATAATCATCGACGACTTCTACCTCGTCAATCATATCAAATAAGAAACTTAAGGTTGCCCCGACTTCTGGATCTAAGACACGATCAAGATTCATCTTGACCACTTCTGCATTAAATGGTTCACCATCATGAAATGTGACATCTTCCCTTAACTTAAACTCCCAAGTCGTTTCATTCACTTGTTCATAACTTTTAGCTAAACTCGGTTCAAGCTCAAGATCTTGATTCATCCGAACTAATGTATCATAAATATTTGTCATCACATATAACGAGATCCCATCATTTGCTGCATGTGGATCAAGTGATGATGGTGTTGAATCCAAATCAATCACGAGTTCTTCATTATTACCTACAGTTTCTTTCTCTTGCGTTTTACCTTCTGCAGATTCTTCTGATTGGTTTTCTTCCCCTTCTTCTGAATCGCTGCTACCTTCACTTGCACAAGCTGCTAATGCAACTAACACAACTAATAGTAACGATAATTTCTTCATGATGTTTAGCATGATAATCCCCCTTAATCAATTCATGTTGTATCAAATTTAGTTTATGAATAATACAACAAAATGATTATACCTTTATAACCGTAAAAAATCAAACAAAACTCATCTATTTAGTCAGGTTTTATAAAAATAAACAGCCAACTTTAAACAAAGTTGGCTGTTTATGAAATTATGAGCTATGACGTACTAAATAGTATTTCTTCTTACCACGGCGAATGACAGTAAATGCATTATCAATTCGATCTTCCTGATTCACAACATAACCCAAATCTTGCTGACGCTGATCATTAATATAAATCGCACCATTTTGAATATCTTCGCGTGCTTGACGTTTAGATGAAGAAATTTCTGCTTCAACAAGTAAATCAATTAAACCTTTTTCGGAATCAACTAATTCATAGGTCGGAACATCTTTAAAACCGACCTCAACCTCTTCTTTAGTTAAATCATTGATATCTCCACCAAAGAGTGCAGCCGTAATACGTTGTGCTTGATTGAGGGCTGCTTCACTATGAACCATCTTCGTCATTTCTTCAGCTAATCGACGCTGAGCAATTCTTTGTTCTGGACGTTCTGATAGTTCTTTCTCTAATTCAGCAATCTCCTCTAATGATAAGAAGGTGAAAGATTTCAAGAACTTCACGACATCACGATCATCGGTATTAATCCAGAATTGGTAAAATTCATAAGGACTCGTCTTCTTCTCATCAAGCCAAATAGCTCCACCTGCTGTTTTACCAAACTTTGAACCGTCAGCCTTAGTAATTAACGGTACTGTTAGGCCGTATGCCTCAACATCTTCACCTTCATCACTTTTACGACGAATAAATTCTAATCCAGCTGTAATATTACCCCACTGGTCACTACCACCAATTTGTAAGGTCACATTTTCTTGTTGATTTAATCGTTGGAAATCAAGTGACTGAAGCAACATATAAGTGAATTCTGTAAAAGAAATCCCGTTTTCGATTCTTGTTTCAACAGAATCCTTCGCTAACATATAATTAACACTGAAATGCTTACCTACATCACGCAATAAATCGATCACTGACATCTCTGAAAGCCAATCATAGTTATTCACGACTTTGGCTCCTGTCTTCTCATCGGAAAAATCAATTAAACGAGACAATTGACTCTCAATATTAGCCACCCAATCTTGAACAATTGATTCCTCATTCAATTGACGTTCTTCACTACGTCCACTCGGATCACCAATTAAACCAGTACCACCACCAACTAATGCAATCGGTCGATGACCCGCTTCTTGGAAACGTTTCAGCATTAAAATAGGTAATAAATGACCAATATGAAGGCTATCAGCTGTAGGGTCAAATCCACAATATAGTGACACTCTATCTTCAATTAAATGCTTTTCTAATCCCTCATCATCAGTCATCTGATTAATGAGCCCTCTGGCATGTAAATCTTCAATAATATTCATGGTATACCTCCTTTAAAATATAAAAAAGCCCCTCATCCGCTTAGGGACGAGAGGCTCGCGTTACCACCCTATTTGTGTCTTCAAATACAAGACACCACTTCATTCGTTAACGGGATTAACCGTCTCTTAATCGAGAAAAGCTCCTAGCCGTAATTCAGTCCATAGTGTGTACTGATTTGCACCACCCATCAGCTCTCTGTAACACCATCATTATGTCCTTACTTCAACTATTCGTCGCTTGTTATTTTTATTTGATCATTATATTTTTACCATAGTCTTACTAAAAACGCAACATAATCATTCTAATAGATGATATGACGATTAGACAAGATATGCTATAATATAATCGATATTTTAGGAGGTTCGTCGATGAGTAATCAAAAATCTGACAATAAATTTCTATCATTTTTTCAAAAAGGAAAATTCCCGAAATACACACGTGTTTCACTCGATATTGCTTGGAATGTCTTACTATTCTTCATCATTATCGGTGTAACCGTCGCCTTTTTTATTGGTGGATTAGGTTTCGGCTATCTCGCTTCTTTAGTTGAAGACGTAGAAGTTAGTGAAGCTAGTGAAATGACAGAAATGGTCCATAACTATGAAGAAACATCTGAAGTATTTTTCGCTGACGAAAAATACTTAGGTGAAATTCGTGGTAATATACACCGTGAACAAATTAGTAGTGATCAAGTCTCACAAACTTTCATAGACGCTGTGATTGCTACTGAAGACGAGAATTTCTATGAGCACGAAGGTATTGTACCAAAGGCCATCATGCGTGCCCTATACCAACAATTTGCTGGAACACCTACGCAAACTGGTGGTAGTACATTGACCCAGCAGCTCGTTAAAAACCAAATCTTGTCTAATGAAGTATCATTCGAACGTAAGGCTGAGGAAATATTCATTTCTTTACGCTTAGAACAATTTATTGATAAGGAAAATATATTAGAAGCTTATCTAAATGTCGTGCCATTTGGACGAGACTCTACTGGGCGTAATATTGCTGGTATTCAAGCAGCAGCTCAAGGAATCTTTGATGTGAATGCTGAAGAGTTGAATATCCCTCAAGCTGCCTATATCGCTGGTTTACCACAAAATCCATATGTTTATACACCTTATGCTAATGGTGGTGAACTTAAGCCAGAAGATCAATTACAACCTGGTTTAAACCGAATGGAATCAGTTCTGGAACGTATGCATGACGCTGGGAAAATTAGTGATCAAGAATATGAAGAGGCTTTAAATTACGACATTGTCTCTGATTTCACCCAAAAAACTGAATCGATTCGTGACGATTACCCATTTATTGCAGATGAAGTTCAAAGACGTGCACGCGACGTCTTAGCTGAACAATTAGCTGAAGAACAAGGTGAATTAGAAGAATATAATAATGTTGACTCAACACGTCAGCATTACCGTGATTTAGCCATGAATGAATTGCGTCATAGCGGACTAAAAGTGCATACAACCATTAAGAAAGATATTTATGACGAATGGCAAGTTAGAAAGAATAAGTTTGACAATTACGGTAGAACAAAAACCGTTCAAGTAGAAAATCCTGATACAGGTGAAATAACACAAAAAGAAATTCCTGTTGAAGCTGGCGCGATGATGATTGAGAATAGTTCAGGTGCCATTTTAAGTTTTGTGGGTGGTCGAGATTTCGACAGACGCCAAGTCAATAATGCAACCTATAATATTCGACCTCCTGGTAGTACGATGAAACCGTTGTTTGGTTATGCAGTCGGAATGGAATTAGGTATTATTCAACCTGGATCACCTCTTTTAAATGTTAAATTTGACTACTACCCTGGCGAACCATGGTCACCAAGTAACTATATTTCCTATGATACTGGTGGATTTGTTAGCGCAAGAGAAGCATTGCGGGATTCCGATAACATCCCTGCTTCCCGTTTGATGATTGACATCATCGAAGAAGATGGTAATCCAAAACGATTTTTAGACAAAATGGGGATTGATGGTGGACAAAACGTTCCATCAAACGTTCTAGGTCCATCACCTCCTATGACCATTGAAGAAAATGTCTCTGCTTATACGACTTTCGCTAATCAAGGTAACCATAAGAGTCCGTACATGGTTGAGCGCATTGAAGATGATGAAGGCAATATTATTTATGAACATGAATCCGAATCTGAGGAAGTCTTCTCGCCTCAAACTGCTTATTTAACGATCGATATGATGCGTGATGTCGTCAACAATGGTACGGCAGCATCCTTAAATTATACACTGAATAATCCTGGTGTTGACTGGGCTGGTAAAACAGGTACATCTGGAGACTATAAAGATGCTTGGTTTGTAGGTACTAACCCAAATGTCACAGTCGGAACATGGATGGGGTATTACAATCATGATGAAGCCGTAAATCCATCTGCTCTAGAGCTAAACCATGATCAGTATAGTAGACGTAACCTACAGTTTTGGTCGGAACTCGTTAATTCTTCTGCTGAGATAAATTCTGACCTTGTAACACCAAGTGAAAGCTTTTCAAGTCCTGGGGGCATTGTTTCACGCAGTTACTGTGGATTAACAGGTAACGCGCCAAGTGACATGTGCGCTGAACTCGGTTTAGTTGAAACTGACCTATTTAATACCGACTATGCACCGTCTTCTAGCGATAACGACATCTTCTCAACTAGTGACTATGTCGAAATAGATGGCGATCGTTATCCAGCTGTTGATGCAACACCTAGTGAATTTACCGAAGAAGGCTTTACAATGGAAAACGACTTTATCGATGAATTTGGCTGGGGCACAACTTATCGAGTTGGTTCTGGTTGGTCTGACCCAGTTGATATGGACCAAATCATCGAGGATGGTGATATCCCAGACTTGGTCAACGTTGAAGACGAATTAGATGATGAAGGCGCACCTAGCGCACCATCCAATGTATCTATTTCAGGCGGTACACTTAATTGGTCTGGAGCAGACGGTCAAGTTGTTGGTTATAGAGTTTACCGTGCTGCAGATGAAGATAGCTCATTTAGTGAAATTGGAAATACAACGTCAACAGAAATTTCTCTTCCATCAAGTGATTCTGTCTATGCAGTGAGAGCTGTAAGTCTGTATGGCCATGAATCAAACCTATCTGAATCAGTAATTTATGGTTCACTTGAAGAAGAGGAAGAAGAAAGTGAAGAGTCTGGTTCTGAAGGAGATTCTGGATCAGGAGATAATAATGACTCCAGTGAAGGATCTGACGATGGTTCCAGTGGCGGTTCCGATGGTGGTTCTGACGATGGTTCCACCGACGGTTCCGATGGTGGTTCTGACGATGGTTCCAACGGCGGTTCCGGTGGTGGTTCTGACGATGGTTCTAACGGCGGTTCCGGTGGTGGTTCTGACGATGGTTCCAGCGGCGGTTCCGGTGGTGGTTCTGACGATGGTTCCACCGACGGTTCCGATGGTGGTTCTGACGATGGTTCCACCGACGGTTCCGGTGGTGGTTCTGACGATGGTTCCAGCGGCGGTTCCGGTGGTGGTTCTGACGATGGTTCCAGCGGCGGTTCCGGTGGTGGTTCTGACGATGGTTCCAGCGGCGGTTCCGGTGGTGGTTCTGACGATGGTTCCACCGACGGTTCCGGTGACAGTTCAAACTAAATCAACCTTAAATTATTCAAATCCCACTGACTCAATTCAGTGGGATTTTTCTATAAGAATGATGACTAAACATGTTATAATAGACTTATCATTTGATTTAGGTGGTGTCACTTTGAAGCATCCAAAAACCTATCATCACAAAACGATTCAGAATGGCGATCAAGTCATTATTGTAGAAGGACCTCTATCTTCAACTTTTTTAGCTGATTATTACTTTGACGAGGGTTTAACAGCATTTCGTCCAGCTAAGAAACAATTTGAAGCAGTAAAGTCTATTGCTGATTTCGAAGAAGGACGTATTGTTATTGCTCGTGATGGCGATAAGATCGTTGGTTATGCGACCTTCTTACATCCTGATCCATTAGAGCGTTGGTCTGAAATCAAAATGGAAGATTTGATTGAATTAGGTGCTATCGAAGTATCTAATGACTATCGTGGTCTTAGTATTGGATCCACTTTGCTAGAAGTGGCGATGTTAGATCACCAAATGGAGAACTATATTGTCATTACAACTGAATACTATTGGCATTGGGATATGGATTCAACACGACTAAATATTTGGCAATATCGCGAAATCATGGAGAGAATGATGGGCCATGGTGGACTGACACCTATGTCAACAGACGACCCAGAAATTATGTCCCACCCCGCTAATTGTTTACTTGTTAGAATTGGTGAGAACGTACCAGAAGAATCAATTGAAACATTCGATTCATTACGCTTTATGGGTAAGCGTCATGATTGGATGTAAAAATGAGGTGAGACGATGTTAGTAGAAGAAATTATGTCCAAACCCACAGTCAAATTAAGCCCTAGTGACTTAATTGAAGAAGCCTTAGCTTTATTAAATGAACATACCATTCGTCATATTCCAATTGTGGATGAAAATGACCAAGTCGTTGGTATTTTATCAGACCGAGATGTACGAGATGCAACACCATCTATTTTAGAACCTGAACAGAATTATCAAATCTTAAAACACGATGTATCATCGATCATGACATCTCCTGTTATTACCGTTCATCCTTTAGATTTCATCGAAGATATTGCATCGATTTTTTATGATCATGAGATTGCTTGTGTGCCTGTCACGAAAAATAATCAACTGGTCGGAATCGTGACAGAGAAAGACTTACTATATCGCTTAATTCAGCTTACAGGCATTCATGAGCAAAGTTCGCAAATAGAAATCAAAGTGCCTAATAAAGTGGGCGTTTTACCACATGTCACCAAGATTGTAAGTGAACGAAACACCAATATCTCTTCTGTTTATGTCTATCCTTATCAAGATAGCTATACTGAAAAAATTATTGTCTTAAGAATTCAAACGATGAATCCGATGCCATTAATTGATGAACTGAAACAATACGGCTATGAAGTGATTTGGCCAAATATTCCAGGGTTATCAAAATGACACATCTACAAGCAGGATTCATCTATACAGATACATTTCAAAACTACAATTTTGGTGAACAGCATCCTTTTAATCAAAAACGCGTTGAATTAACTTACGAATTACTTAAGGACATGAAAGCTGTAAGTGATGAACAAATCATCACACCTCGTATTGCAACCGATTCTGAAATCGCTTTAGTACATGATCCGAAGTATATAGATGCCGTTAAACGAGCAAGTCGAAATGAACTAAAAGAAGAAGAAACAATTGAGTTTGGAATTGGGACCGAGGATACACCTGCCTTTCAAGACATGCATCTCGCGGCCAGTCAACTAGTTGGTGGAACTCTAAGTGCCGTCGATCATGTCTTAAATGGTTCTTATAATACTGTCGTTAATCTCGGTGGAGGATTACACCATGGTTTTCGCCGTAAAGCATCTGGCTTTTGTATTTATAATGATGCAGCGATCGCCATTCAGTATATTAGAAAGCATTATGATTATAAGGTATTATATGTTGATACAGATGCACATCATGGCGATGGTGTCCAATGGATATTTTACGATGACCCTAATGTTTGCACCCTTTCGATTCATGAAACAGGTCGTTATTTATTTCCGGGCACAGGTAATATAAATGAACGTGGGCACAATGATGGTTATGGCACTTCGTTTAATGTTCCAATTGATGCCTTTACGGAAGATGAGTCATTTTTAGATACTTATCAGAAAACGTTGTTTAATGTAGCCGAGCATTTCATTCCAGATATTATCGTGACTCAAAATGGAGCTGATGCGCATGTTCTTGATCCTTTATCCCATTTGGCTTGTACGATGAAGATTTATGAGGAAATCCCTAAATTAGCCCAATCTGTTGCAGATACTTATTGTCAGGGGAAATGGGTTGCTTTAGGTGGTGGTGGCTATGATATTTGGCGTGTCGTGCCTCGTGCTTGGTCACAGTTATGGGCTGTTGCTAATCATGGAGAACCATTCAAAGGTAACATACCAACTTCTTGGATTGAACGCTTTCAACAAGAAAGTCCCGTTACGCTTCCTGCAACATGGCATGATCAAGAGAACTTATATAAACCAATTCCAAGAAAAGAAGAAATAACCGAGAAAAATAGCATTCTCGTACAAAAATTATTACAACCAATCCTCAACGACCGTAATTATATGATGTAAAAAAAGCCTAATGGAGAAAACTGCTATCAGTCTCCATTAGGCTTTTTGATTAAGATGAACCTTGATCTAATTCTAAGATAACCATTTCCACCCGACGATTGCGTTGTAAATTGTCTTCCGAATTATTGTCTGAAACAGGACGATATTCAGCATAACCCGTCGCTTCAAAACGTGTTGGATCTAATGAATGTTCTTCAATAAAATATCGAATCACACTACTAGCTCTTGCAGTCGACAATTCCCAGTTAGAAGGATAACGATATGTATTAATCGGACGATCATCTGTATGACCTTCGACTTCAACATTATTAGGCATATTCCCTAACAATAAAGCTAATTGATCTAAAAATGGTTGGAAATCCTCGATTAACTCCGCTTCACCCGTTTCAAATAGCACACGTTCTTGCAATACAAGGACAACACCTTGATCCGTTTGATTAGCGGTAATCATATCATTTAATTCGTTTTCATCTAGGTAGGCTTGAATTTCTTCGTATATTTCGTCTAGATTTTGCTGATCTTCCTCAGCTGTTATATCTTGACTCGGTTCCTGGTCCGGTTGAGATTCATCTTCAGAATCATTCTCCCCATCCGTTTCACTTTCTTCTTCGTAATCGGTTGGATTTTCTTCTTCAATCGGTGAAGGCATAAAGTCGAAAATAACATTGTCTCGATATGATTCCGCTACTGCATTAAACTTCGTTGCATCAATTTGTGACATCGAAAACAACAAAATAAAGAAAACAAGAATCAGCGTCATCATATCTGAATATGTAACCATCCAAAGCGGCGCACTACGTTTCGGCTGCTTTTTATTTTTTGGCTTCATGTTACCTCCTCTTCCTGGTCTTCCTCCTCTTGCTGATCTTTCGTTGTTTCAGCAGGTAAGAAAGCACTTAGTTTCTCCTCTAGAATTTTCGGATTCTGACCAGATTGAACGCCAATCACACCTTCAACAACGACTTGTTTCATGAAGATTTCTTCTTCAGTACGTGAAACTAATTTACCTGCTATTGGTAAGAACACAAGATTCGCAAGCACCATCCCATAGAAAGTGGTTAACAATGCCACTGCCATACTTGGTCCGAGTGTTTCAGGATTATTCAATTGGTTCAACATCAAGATTAAACCAATCAGTGTACCAATCATTCCCCAAGCAGGAGCATATTCCCCGGCCTTTTCTATAATCGAACGCCCTTTGCTATGACGTTCTTCAGTCGCAGCAATTTCAGCGTTCATAATATCATTAATGACTTCCGGTTCAATGCCATCAATGGCTAGATAAATCCCCTTTTTAATAAACGGATCATTCAATTCTTCAACTTCACTCTCTAATGCTAGGAGTCCTTCACGTCTCGCTTTTTCTGATAATGATATAAATAATTGTATTAGTTCTCTTAAATTATAATCATCGTCTCGAAACGATTCTTTAAAAACCCTTAAACTTAATTTCATTTCTGCTAAGTTAAAGTTAACAAATAATGCACCTGTTAAACCACCAATGACAACAATCATGGAGCTAATTTGAATAAATGATGTTACACCACCAAAGCCATCATTAAAATAAATACCTAGTAAAAGCATTGTTGCACCAAGACCGATACCGACTGGTGTTAGTATGTCACTTTTTTTCATCTCTCTCTCACCCTACTTCTATATAAGCCTACCTATAAACTATATCGTCAGGTTTAATTTTTTGTTGAGTCTCTAACAACAATTCGATGAGGTAAAGTGACTTGTTCCTCTTCAATTTCTTCCCCGCGAAGTAATTTCGTTAACAAACGCATTGAGACGGCCCCAATGTCATACATCGGTTGTAATACACTGGTTAAGGTTGGTCTGACCATATTAGCTAAGCGCGTATTATCAAAACCAACAACGTTTAAATCATCTGGTACTTTGATTCCATAATCCTGAGCACCGTGAACGACCCCAAGTGCCATTTCATCTGAAGATGTAATAATTGCCCTAGGGGGATTCGATTGATTTAAGAAATAATTCGCGGCATCAATACCAGACTGGTAACTGTCATCGCCTGGATAGACGTATTCTTCATTGAATGGTAAACCACTCTCTTTAATAGCATCTAAATAGCCTTGACGTTTCATTTCATTAATCTTAGCGTTTAAAGGAGACGTAACAAACCCAATCGCTTCTTTGTCAATTTGTTGACTTAAGTGAATAACGGCATCTTTCATTGCTTCATAATAATCAATATTAACTGAAGGTAACGTGTGACTATCGTCTACTGTAGCTGCTAATATGACAGGGACATTAGCTTGGCTAAACGCTTCAATATGCTCACTCGTTACTGAGGAGCCCATAAAAATGACTCCGTCTACTTGTTTTTCTAACATATTATCTAATAAGTCTAGCTCTTTATTTTGTTGCTGATCAGAGCTACTAAGGATAATATGATATTTATACATCGAGGCAATATCCTCAATACCTCTTGCTAACTCTGCAAAAAACAAATTTGAAATGTCTGGAATAATGACACCAACTGATGTTGTTTTTCGGCTAGCTAAACCTCGTGCAACCGCATTTGGCCTAAAACCTAATTCCCCGATTGCATTTAATACTTTTTGTCTTGTAGCTGGTTTCACATTAGTGTTTCCGTTAATCACACGTGAAACAGTAGCCATTGAGACATTTGCTTCTTTTGCTACATCATAAATAGTTACACCCATAGTCAACGACTCCTTATTACAGGTTACTTTCCTTCCAAGCTCACATTTTTAGTCTCAATAACTAATAGGCATGTGAGATTTTCATAATCGACCACACTTAAATTGCAGTGTAAAGCGCAATTCAAGAAAATATTTAAATTATTTCAATAATAATTTTAAGCATAAGACATATTTCGCTCTATCGCAACAGCATGCTAAAGATTTTACGAATTAGTCATGAGTTAGCAGACTAGGTTGTCTAAGACTCTGAATAAAGTGCTCAAACGTTGGTAAGTCCATCTGCTGTTGTGAATCAGATAATGCGACAGCTGGATCAGGATGTACCTCTGCCATAATCCCATCAGCACCAATCGCTAATCCTGCTTTGGCCGCTGGTAATAATAAATCGCGTCTACCCGTCGAATGCGTGACATCTACCATCACAGGTAAGTGCGTTTCACGTTTAAGTACTGGCACAGCCGTAATATCAAGTGTGTTGCGTGTAGCTGTTTCATAAGTTCTAATACCACGTTCACATAAGATGATATTAAGGTTCCCTTGCGAAACAATGTATTCAGCAGCATTTAAAAACTCATTAATCGTTGCAGCTAAGCCACGCTTTAAAATAATCGGAACATTAGCTTTTCCAGCCTCTTTTAATAAATCAAAATTCTGCATATTACGGGCACCAATTTGAATAATATCTAAATATTTCTCACCTAAAGCGATATCATTAGGGTGCGTAATTTCACTCACAACTTTCAAACCGTGGCGATCACCTACATCACGTAAGATTTTCAGACCTTCTTCACCTAAACCTTGGAAATCATAAGGTGATGTCCGAGGCTTAAAAGCCCCACCCCTTAATATGTGGACACCTTGCTGTTTCACCACTTCTGCTACCTGGTCTACTTGTTCAAAGGATTCAACTGAACAAGGTCCCATCACAAATTGTTGTTCGCCATTTCCAATGTGAAGATCATCGACGGCTACAATCGTATCTGTCGGTTGCTTATCACGTGAGACAAGCAATGTCTTATGATAATCATCTTCCTGTAATTCTTTTGCCGCTTTAAAGATTTCCTTAAATAAATGTTCAATAGTTGAATACTCAAATGGTCCTTGATGCTGGTCAACGATGTGGTTTAACATATCACGTTCTCGTTCAGGGTCATAAGCTTTCATGCCCTGCGCTTTTTTAATATCGCCAAGCTCTTTTACGAGTTGACCACGTTTATTAATGAGTTCTAACAATTGTATATTAACTTGATCTAGTTCTTCTCTTAGTGAATCTAAATGATTATTCATTGTTCTTGCCTCCAGCTTCAGTTTATATTAAGTGATATTTATGGTACATTATCCTTAATTAATCTCATTGTTTTATATTTATAATCTTTGTCGTTTTCTAGTCACATTATATCGAACCACGGCCTAATTGTCATTAAAGGTCGTCTCAGTTTAGACAATACTTTATACATTTTTTGAATACATCTTATGAAGACTTAAGGAGGTGACCTGTATGAGTCGATTATTTGCTTTAGATATCGGAACACGTAGTGTCGTCGGTATTATTCTTGAAAAAGAAGGCGATGTTTATCATGTAGTCGATATGGTATCGCATGAACATAAAGAGCGGTCCATGGTGGATGGACAAATACATAATGTAATGGCCGTTTCAGACGTTATTAAAACAGTCAAAGAAGAGCTTGAAGCTAAACATGGTCCATTGACTCATGTTTGTGTGGCCGCAGCTGGACGTGCGCTTAAAACTGAACAAAGCCGCGTGAGTGTCAGTATTACTGAACAACCAATTATGTCGAATGAAGACATATTTCATTTAGAATTGGCGGCTGTTCAACAAGCCCAATATCAACTTGCTGAAAAACAAGCTGATAACTACAGCACTCAGTATTATTGTGTCGGTTACTCGGTCACGCATTATTATTTAGATGATCAAAGCATTGGTTCTCTAATCGACCAACAAGGCGAAGAAGCAACAGTTGATATTATTGCCACTTTTCTACCTAAAGTTGTTGTAGAATCTCTATTGGCAGCTTTACAACGTGCTGACTTAGAGATGGAAGCCTTAACCTTAGAACCTATCGCAGCCATTCAAGTGCTAATTCCTCAATCCATGCGAAAACTCAATGTCGCTTTAGTTGATGTTGGCGCTGGTACTAGTGATATTGCGATTACTAAAGACGGTACCGTAGTCGCTTATGGAATGGTTCCAAAAGCTGGTGATGAGATTACCGAAGCGATCAGTCAAGAATATCTTTTGGACTTTCACCAAGCTGAACAAGCCAAACGCCAATTAATTGATCAAAATATGATGGAAGTAGAAGATATCTTAGGATTTACCACTAGTGTTTCAGTTGACGACGTTACAAAACAAATTAGCTCAACCATCGGCAATTTATCTCGATCTATTTGCGAACAAATTATCAGTTTAAACAAAGAATCGCCACAAGCTGTTATGTTAGTCGGTGGTGGTAGCTTAACCCCTTCCTTAACGGATTATATTGCTGAGACATTACAGCTACCTGCTAATCGAGTAGCAGTAAGAGATATTGAAGCAATCAAGAATCTTAAAGGACAAGAACAGCTTCCTCATAGTCCAGAATTTGTCACACCGATTGGAATTGCAATCGCAGCGAAGCAAAGTCCTGTCCATTATATTAGTGTCACTGTCAATCAACGGATGGTACGTTTATTCGATGTGAAACAACTGACGATTGGGGATTGCTTATTAGCGGCTGGCTTAGAAATCAAAAAACTATACGGCAAACCTGGCATGGGCTTATTCATAACATTTAATGACAAGCCTGTCACTCTTCCAGGAACCTATGGAGAAGCACCAACTATAAAAATAAACGGAGAAGTAGCTTCATTACAAGATCACATTCAACACGGTGATGAGATTGAAGTATTCCCTGGAGAAGATGGTAAAACACCACAATACAGCATTGAAACATTAACTGGTCCAATTGAACATCTAACAGTGTCTATTCATGACCAACCTATTCAAGTTCAGCCTACAATTCGATTGAATGAAGAGAAGGCTCATATAACGAGTCCATTAAATGATGGTGATCATGTCATTTATCAATCACGTCATACAGTTTATGATGTTTTAGAACAACATACACAGCTAGACTTATCAAAAGGTAACCAACCTTTCGATATCAATGTTAATGGCGAAATGATGCAAATATTTCCCGAACAGGTGACAGTCTATCAAAACGACCAAAAAACTAAATTGTCGAATCCGATTCAACATCATGATCGTCTGTCTTACACTTTGAATGAATCAATTCAGATTGATGATGTATTAACCTATTTAGATCAAGGAGCAAAAGCTGGTATAACAGTCTTTTACGAAAACAAACCAGTAGAATTACAACCTACATCGTTTAATATGACAAAAAACGGAGTCGCGTGTGATCGACAAACATTAGTTTATCCAGATGATATCATCACGATAGACGAACCTGTGCAACAATCATTCATTTTTCAAGATCTATTCCGGTTTATAGAGTTAAATGTTTCTGAAATCTCAGGGAAACGCTTCAAACTCTATCGTAATCAAGAGCCAGTAGGATTCTCAGAACCGATTCAAGATGGTGATCAACTTTCAATTGAATGGTTTGATTCTGTGCGTGAGCTGTATTAAACCATTGCAAACTAACTAAAAAACCGATTGCACCTGACAATATACCTTTTGCAAACGGCTTTTGTTTGCTAAAATAGAAGTTAATTAATAATCATGGAGGTTCAACATGCCTACTCCAAGTATGGAAGATTACATTGAACAAATCTATTTACTAATCGATCAAAAAGGATATGCTCGGGCTTCCGATATAGCTGAACGACTATCTGTCCACCCGTCATCTGTTACCAAAATGGTTAAGAAACTAGATGAAAAAGATTATATTCATTATGAGAAATACCGTGGCTTAGTTTTGACGGATAAAGGAAATAAAATCGGTAAACGGCTTGTCTATCGCCATGAATTACTGGAACAATTCCTTGAACTGATTGGTGTTGAAGAAGGCGAAATTTACGAAGAGGTGGAAGGAATAGAGCATCATTTAAGCTGGAATAGCATCTTCCGAATTGGGGATTTATTGGAATACTTTCAAGAAGACCCTGAACGCTTAAAACAGTTAGAAGACATCCAAAAACGAAATAGTAACAAAGAATAATAAAGAGGCTCTCACAAAAATGAGAGCCTCTTTATTATGTTTGTACAACATTCTCTAATCGGTCTTCCTTAATCTCAAAGTGAGACGAATGATACGCTACCTCGCCTTGTTTAATATAAAATACTTGAGGAGATTCGTGTTTTATATTAAATTGCTCAGCAACTTGATTAGACAGATCTCGATTTTCTTGAATATGAATAATATAAGCTGGAATCTCATGATTAGTAGCAAATGATTCAACATGACCTTTGGCTTCAGCGCTAATTGGGCATGTTAAGCTATGTTTTAACAAAATTGCTTCGTCTTGACTCAAAGCTTGCGTTAATTGTGCTTCTTCTGTAACTTGTTGTATTGTCATCTAAACACTCCTTCTAGTATCAGTCCATAATTAAACATAAAAAAAGCTGTTAGCAATGTCAACTAACAGCCTTTGAAATTTATTCAATTTTATTTATTAATATTGTTGGGAACGCTCATATAATTCATTAGCTTCTTGACGTTCTAGCTCTTCAGTTGCCTCTTCAATGGCATCTGCAATGTCTTGTGCTACTTCGTCATTTTGACCTTGAGCTTGGTTTTTCATTTCTGCTACTTTATCTTGTAATTGACCTTTTGTTTCTCTCATACGTTGAGAAACTTCGTTACCTTTTTCGTAAGCAACGTCTTTCCACTCATCAGCGCGTTCTCTTACTTGTTGCGCGCCTGTGTTTAGATCTTCGCGGATTTCTTTCCCTGATTTCGGAGCGAATAATAGTGCGACTGATGCACCAACAATACCTCCTAGTAACGTTCCAATCATAAAGTCTTTGCTATTGATGTTCTCTTCATTCTTTTGTTTTTCTTCAGTCATACGTTTGTCCTCCTCTAATTTCTTTTATTGCTTTTATTGCTTTTCTTTATATTTTTTCCACAAATGAATCGCCGCTTCTCCCCATTTAATTGTTTGAGAAGTTTGTGCTGCATGTTCATTTGCTTGTTCCTCAAGTTCTTCAGAAAGCTTCTGTAATGATTCATTGAATTGGTTAACAGTATAACCTATTCCCTTAATTCCATCAAATAAAACATTAACTTTCTCAGTTTTACCAGCGATATCTTCCGCTAAGTGATTAGTCTTATTTAATAATAATTCCGTTTCTTTTGTCACACCTTCTAGTTGGCCTTCTAAGCCCCCTACTGTTGATGCCACGTTCTCTAATGTTTTAGTCACTGATTTAAGTGTACGTGAAATATAAATCACTAAGACAATAAAACCGATTGCAAAAGCTATTGATGCAATTAATGCTGAAATATGTAACAAGTTCATTTGCTTCATCTCCTTCCGTCCATAATGTTACATATTAATCTATACCCATACAATTAAATTGTCAAACACCATATGGTTTTATTTTTAAAATTTAGTATAATAAACTTGATGTTAACAACTTAACTAGGAGGGGAAAAATGCGAGACCCAAGAATTAATAAATTAGCTGATTTACTCGTCAATTATTCCGTTAAACTGCAAAAAGACGAAAAACTATTAATCGAAAACACTGGCATACAACAAGAGCTTGTCTCCGCTATCGTTGAAAAAGCATACGAAGCTGGTGGCCATCCATTTGTGGAATTAAAAGATCAAAAAGTAATGCGTTCCCTTTTAAAAGGAGCAAACGAAACACAATTAAAAGCTTGGGAACAGTATGAAGCAAACGTTATGAATGACATGGATGCTTATATTGCTGTTCGTTCAGGAGATAACATTAACGAATTAGCTGATGTGCCAAGCGAGAAAAACAAATTGTACGGCCAGACAGTGATGAACGTACACCGACAAATCCGTGTACCAAATACAAAATGGTGTGTGCTACGTTACCCTAATGAGTCAATGGCACAATTAGCTGAAATGAGCACAGAAGCTTTTGAAGACTTCTACTTTAACGTATGTACTTTAGATTATGCAAAAATGAATGACGCTATGGATGCGCTCGTTAAGAAGATGCAAGAAACTGACGAAGTGAAAATTAAAGGTCCTGGGACAGACTTAACGTTTTCCATTAAAGATATCCCTGTCATCAAATGTGCTGGTGAACTGAATATACCAGATGGTGAAGTATACACAGCCCCTGTACGCAACTCAGTTAATGGTACTTTAACTTATAATACACCTTCACCTTATCAAGGATTCACCTATGAGAATGTATCTCTTACCTTTGAAGATGGTAAAATCATTCATGCACAGGCCAATGACACAGAACGAATCCAACATGTTTTCGATACAGATGAGGGCGCGCGCTATATTGGTGAATTTGCTATCGGCATTAATCCTTATATCCAACATCCGATGAAGGATATATTATTCGATGAGAAAATTGATGGTAGTTTCCATTTCACACCTGGTCAAGCCTATGACAATGCTTATAATGGCAATGATTCTTCAATCCACTGGGATATGGTTAATATCCAAAGAGAGGATTACGGTGGTGGCGAAATGTATTTCGACGGTGTATTAGTTCGTAAAGATGGCCGTTTTGTCATCCCTGAATTAACCCTACTAAATCCTGATCAATTAAAGGCATAAGAAAACGTTCGGTGTTTAAACACCGAGCGTTTTCTTATGCTAAAGCCTTAAATGCTTCTTCGTATTTTTGAATATCTCCAGCTCCCATAAATAAAATAACGCTATTATTATGAAGCTGTAATCGATGCGTTTCATCTTCAGTAATAAAACTAGAACCATCTACTTTAGTTTGTAAATCATCTATCGATAACTTACCATTTTTCTCTCTTGCTGATCCAAAAATATCACATAGGTAAACATGATCAGCTTTCGATAGGCTTTCTGCAAATTCATTTAAAAATTCAGCTGTACGTGAGTAAGTATGTGGCTGGAAAACAGCAACCACGTCTTTATTCGGATATTTCTTTCGAGCTGAATCAATAGTCGCGTCAATTTCGATTGGATGATGAGCATAATCATCTATAATGATTTGGCCATCTTTCCATTCGGTTTCTGTAAAGCGTCGTTTTACTCCACCAAAGGAATAGATTGCTTTACTTTGTTCAGGCGAGAAATTCTCATAATCACATAACGCTATCACACTTAAAGCATTTAAAACACTGTGATTCCCATACGTTGGAATTTCAAATGTGTCATAGTACACACCTCGAACATACACTTCAAATGTTGTACCATTCTCCGTTTCAGCAATATTAGCCGCCTGGAAATCATTTTCAGGTAGTAACCCGTAATACACGACAGGTACTTGAGCATGAATGGCTTGGAGATTCTCATCATCACCACACGCAATGATCCCTCGTTTAACATTCATCGCCATTTCCTGAAAGGCTTTAAATACATCATCTAGATCTTTAAAGTAATCAGGGTGATCGAAGTCGATATTCGTCATGATCGCATAATCTGGTTCGTAAGCTAAGAAATGACGTCGATATTCGCAAGCTTCAAACGCGAAATATTCACTATCAGCTCGACCTTTTCCAGTACCATCACCAATTAAATAAGACGTCGGTACGTTCTCACTTAAAGTATGCGCTAATAAACCTGTCGTTGAAGTCTTTCCATGAGCTCCAGTCACCGCTATACTCGTATATTGTTGGATATACTGGCCTAAGAATTCGTGGTATCGGTAAAATGGCACGCCTTTTGCCTTCGCACTGACAATCTCCTCATGATCATCAGAAAATGCATTTCCTGCAATGACAATATGATTATTTTCAATGTTATTGGCGTCAAATGTTAAAATAGGAATCTGTTTCTTTTGTAATATTTCATCTGTAAAAAACGTTTTTTCAATATCTGACCCCTGCACTGTTTCACCTGAGTCATGTAAGATTTGAGCTAATGCACTCATCCCTGTTCCTTTTATGCCTATAAAATGGTAAGTCGACATGAATCGAACCCCCGTATTGTTCATTCTGTTATTAATATATGCTTTGATTTCTAAATTGCTTTTTTCATTATAGCAGAATTATCACAATCGTCCACCATAATCAATTATTTAGCTCGAAATTGCATCTTTTCGCTCAGTTAAAGTATAACTATTCTGAACACACCGTATCAAAATAGGCATCTTTTGACTAATAATAGACATTTAGACGACAAAAAACGGTGATTGATTTTAATTAAAATCAATCACCGTTATATTCAACCTTATCCAAACGTGGATTGGGCATGAATTTACGACCTTGCTTCGCTTCATGTTCATTGTTTAATAACACATTGTCACCCGTAAATCCAATTTTCATTTTTAATAAATTACTTCCTACACCATACATATCAACCGGGACATGTAATGACTCGAAATAACGTATTTTATCTTCAGTGAAGCCACCACTTGCCATGATTTTTACATGATCAAATCCTTCATCATCTAAGGCTTTGCGTAGCGCAAAGATTAATTGTGGATTAACCCCACGCGGGTCAAAAGATCCCATCAAATGTTGGTTACGAAAGAAGTATTTATCCACCATGTTTTTCGAGGTATCTAATCGAACTCCTTTAAGCTCGTCACCAAATTCACGTGCTACCTTCAATGAATCCGTAATAATATCATTATTGTAATCTACTAATGCAAGTAATTCATCATTAGGAAACGTAGCTTGATAGGCTTTGGTTGCTTTAACAATGTCGCCTTTATACATTTGAATTAAGGCGTGAGGCATTGTGCCCATGCCTTCTTTGCCCCACCATTCATTCATAGCATGAGTTGCTTGAGCTGTCGAACCGCCAATGTAAGCAGCATAGCCATCACCTGCTTGCTGGGTATAATGATCATCACGGTCACCCATGAAAATCACTGGTTTTTGTATGCCTGACGATCCAGCAGCATTCACTACCTCATACACATTGGTTGCAACAGAGGTTCTACGTCCAAGAATGCCATCGATAATTCCTTCGAGATATCCGAAATCTTGGTACCGTCCAGTTACAGTTAACACAGATTCATAGGGGGCCACTTTGTCACCATCTGCTAGTGCATAAATTTCTAAGTCTTCAGGATGATCTGCAAAAGTATGTAATAAGGCAATGGCTTCATCTGTGCCACATAAAACAGCATTCTTCTTTTGAAAAAACTGCATGGTGACTATATTATCACTCAAATGTTCTTCAACTATTTGCTTGGTTTTTAGAAAGTATACAGCCGAAAACCAACCATCCTTAATACGTTCATCAAATTTAAACGTTTGGTTCGTTAAACGCTTGATTTTCCCCTGTTGTTTTAATTCAAATTCTTTCACGAGTAGACCCCTCCCCTCGTTCGCAAGAGCATTTCAAACATTAATTAAACTTGATACATGCTTAATGTGAACGGATTACCAACTTTTTCTTGATTACTCAAAACTAAAATACCTTTTTCCTGTGGTGCATTAGGTAAATTTAATTCTCTGGCGGCACAAATCATACCTGTTGATTTAACCCCACGTAGCTCTGAATCTTTAATCTCTAAGCCACTAGGCATGAATGCGCCCACTTTTGCTACAACAACCTTCTGTCCTTCAGCTACATTCGGTGCTCCACAAACAATTTGCAAAGTCTCTTCACCGACATCAACTTGGCAAACACTTAATTTATCAGAATCGTCATGTTGTTCAATGGAATCGATATTTCCGACAACAAATTTCGGGGATAAGTCAATATTAAGTGTTTCATGTAATCCATTATTGTTAAAAATCTGATTCACTTGGTCAACAAAATCTTGATTAATATTTAGCAATTCGTAATGATTCACGTCCATGTAATTTGAAGCATTAAAAATATTATAAGCAACTGCTTCACCTGAATCAGCTAATGCTATTCGGGCTACATCACCATATTCTTTAACAATTGTTTTAGCATCCGTTTGGTGTAAGGTTAATAATAAAACATCACCTATACCTTGACGATTATATACAACTTGCATCGCTTCTACTCCTTATCACTTTCAGGTTTTTTCTGAGCTAATATGAAAATCGGTTCTAACTGATCACCTTCGTATAAGAACGGTAGTGACGTAATGGGAATTCGACCTTCTGCGAAAAATTGCATCATCATTTGTGCCAATACATCATAACCCATTTTATTATGAATGTCCGCAAAAATTAACACATCTTGATGAGGCACACCCACTGCAAGCTCACCTTCTGTAGTTGCTCGCATTTCTTCTATCAATGCTTCATTCAATATCCGGCTGCCGTCATAGCCATCATTCGTTGAAAGGAAATAAAATGTATTTCCAGCCACCTCATCTTGTTTCATATCCGTTGATAAACGTCGAATATTAAACATGGCTACTTCGTGAATGCGATCCTTTGTCCAATTTTCTTTGGTCATCATATTCTCATCAATTAAACGATAAGATTGACCCAAATCAATCGCATAGTAAATTCGCGTCTCAGCCGTATGGTCCGTATAAATTAGCGGAACTCCTTCGTTAGATTCCGTTGCAAAGGACCCTGCCCGAATAACAGGATATATTTGGCTTTCCTTCCCTTCTAAGGTCTGCTCCTCATTCATAATCGTTAAAGCTTCACTTATATGAGAGACCAGTTCGTTAATAGCCTCTTCACCACGATTTTCCCATTTGGAAATAACACCTGGTAGCGAAATAGTGACACCTTGCTCACTATGCTTCCACTCAATACGAAATGTATCTTCATCTTTATTAAATGTTGTTTTCCATTCTTCAAAATTAAAGCGTTCTTCTAGCATTTTCTTCATTTTAATACTAGTCATTTTCATTATATTTCACCCCATTATTGAAGCACATCACTCAATATTTTACCATGTCACTATTGGTTAGCAAAGTCACGGGGATTATGCATCAAGTCTCATATCACCATCTTCAATAAGGCCTTTCTTTCTTAGCCATTCAGATAATATGAAACTAATTAGTCCTGGTAAGACAATCAACAATAAGATGATCACCCACATAAGTTGTGCTGATGACCCCATTGTTTCAACTAACATAATCGGGCCCACTAGTCCACTAGTTCCCATGCCTGCACCAATTGCGTTATTCTCTAATTCTAACCATACTGTCGCAACTGGAGCCAACACCATCCCTGCGACAGTTGGAGGAATAAGTAAGATCGGTTTTCGAACGATATTAGCAATTTGAAGCATGGAGGTCCCGACACCTTGAGAGATGAGTCCACCAAAGCCATTTTCTCGGTAACTGCTTACCGCAAAGCCAATCATTTGAGCAGCACACCCAACAGTTGCTGCACCAGCAGCTAACCCTTGAAGATCTAACATAACAGCTATTGCAACACTTGATATAGGAGCTGTTAAAGCCATACCCATTAAAGCAGCCACAATCATTCCCATAAGAAAAGGTCTTAAATCTGTTGCCCAATTAATAATCGAGCCAAAGCCTTCTAACATAGCTGAAATCGGCGGACCAACCGTAGACGCTACCACAAAGCCTACCAAGATCGTTACCAATGGGGTTAGAACAATGTCTAACTTCGTCTCTTTACTAATTAGCTTCCCGATTTCAACGGCAACTAAGGCAGCAATAAAGCTTCCAGCAGGGCCCCCACCAATTTCAGCAGCGTAACTTCCGGCAAACAGCGTACTATATAATACGAGTGGTGGCGCTTTTAAACCATGGGCAATAGCAATTCCAATCGCTCCACCATATATAACAGGTTGAATCGCAAAATCACCAATGTCTACAAAAGCTTGAGGTAAAAAAGGCACTTCATTACCTAGGGTTTGAAAAATCGTACCAATAATGAGTGACGCAAATAAACCTAAAGCCATATAGCTTAAGGATGTTAGAACATACTGATGGAAAGATGGATGAACACCTTTACGCTCCAAACATTGCTTCAAGACCATAACCTCCGAATAGGATTATTGTTGCTTTACAGATTCAATCATCTCAATCATCATCGTTATATCTGCTTCCAAATCTCCAACATTTGTGACTGTTGACATCTTAATTCCACCAATGCCTACATGGATTTCGTAACGTTCTTCATCGTATTCCTTTGCTTGTAAGTAAGCAAAGGCGTCTTCAGTTTCAAATGTTTTTAAATAAAGTCCTTTATTTTCAATTTGATTATAGAACCATTTACTATTTGGTGCTTCAAATTCATTAACGAACAATACATACGATTGATCATCTTCTTGAAAGACAACATTACTTTTATTTTGTTCACTTACTTCTAATTCTTCAGGTTTATAAATATCAAATTGATCAAAATTTGTATTCGTTTCTTTCGTATTAGACGATAGAAACGTCTCTTTTACACTATTTTCGGCTTCATCAAATGCTTCATCCATTGATGGCGAGCAAGCCCCCAAGACGAAACCAAGTAATACAATCACGATTCCTGCAATTCTCTTCAACTCATTTCCCTCCGAAACTCGTTTTCTATTAAGTTATTTGACAAATGAATTTTCTCTATTCATTATTAATGATAACATCAATCTCTACAAGGAGGATATTTAATGACTTTATCAATCTATCTAGCTGGTCAAATTCATGATGATTGGCGTGATCAATTAAAATCGAAAGCCAAGCAACACAATTTAGATTTAACATTTTCAGGTCCACAAGAAAATCATGATTTATCTGATGATATTGGTGAACAAATATTAGGTGAGCAACCTAACCAAATTCACCGAGACGATGCAGCATCAAGCATCAATAACTTTAGAACACAATTGATGATGCAACAAGCAGATGCCGTGATCGCTCTTTTCGGTGAATCTTATAAACAATGGAATACAGCGATGGACGCTGGAATAGCCATTGGATTAAACAAGCCCCTGATTCTAATTCGACCTGAATCATTAGTGCATCCTTTAAAAGAATTATCTAATAAAGCTAATGTTACAGTCGAAACTATTGATCAAGCCTTAGATGTTCTCGTGTATACATTTAAATAACCTCTTATAAATAGAGAGATGAACATTTTTAGTTCATCTCTCTTATTTTAACGTGCGCATAAACATTGTCAATATATAAATTTTAGCTATTTTGTTTGATCGAATCGACAGTTGATTGGTCAATAGATTTAACCAAATTAGTTAATAATTCTTTGGCTGCAGCATAATCATCAATATGAATCATGGATGAGCTTGTATGAATATAACGGGAACAAATACCAACCACTGCTGACGGCACACCATCGTTTGAGGTGTGTACGCTACCTGCATCAGTTCCACCTTGTGAAATGAAATACTGATATGGAATATCGTTAGATTCTGCAGTATCAAGAATGAATTCACGCATGCCACGATGTGTAATCATTGTTCGATCGAAAATACGCAATAATGCACCTTTTCCTAATTGACCAAACTCTTTGTCATCACCTTCCATATCATTTGCCGGTGAAGCATCTAATGCAAAAAACAAATCAGGATCAATCATATTCGCAGCCACTTGCGCACCACGAAGTCCTACTTCTTCTTGCACGGTAGCACCTGAGTAAAGCGTATGGTTCAAATTCTCACCTTGCAATTCTTTTAATAGCTCAATCGATAAACCACAGCCATAACGGTTATCCCAAGCCTTTGCCATCACTTTCTTTTCATTTGCCATTTCCGTAAATGGACAAACAGGAACAATCGGTTGCCCTGGCTTAACGCCAATTCGCTTCACATCTTCCTCATCATCTGCACCAATATCAATTAACATATCTTTAACTTCCATTGGTTTGTTCCTTTGTTCTGGTGTTAAGTTATGCGGTGGTGTTGAACCAATTACACCTGTAACAGGTCCATGGTCTGTCATCACTTGGACACGTTGCGCAAGCATAACTTGACTCCACCAACCACCTAAGGTTTGGAAACGTAACATACCGTTTTTAGTCACTTGGGTCACCATGAACCCTACCTCATCCATATGGCCTGCAACCATGACTTTAGGTCCCTCACCATGACGAACGCCAAAGACACCACCTAAACGATCTTGAACAACTTCATCAGAATATTTATGTAGTTCTTGGCGCATAAACTGACGAACTTGATGTTCGTGGCCAGGTGCTCCTGGAAGTTCTGTTAACGTTTTAAACATTTCTTTTGTCTCTTGATTCAAGATTATCACTCCAACCATAATAGAATCCTCTTTTATTTTAACAGAAAATTTTTGATAATCCATCACATTTTATTTCCTTTTCCAATACACAGTCGTTATAATAAAGTTAAAATGACTTATTGGAGTGAATTGACATGAAATGGTATAAACTAGTTGTGCCTGCAACAGTTGGCATTGCTGTTGGTACAATCGTTGGTAAAAAAGTGAAAGATCAATGGTTAGTGCCTGAAGTTGCATTGAATCGAGTAAAAGAAGAGTTTAAACAATCCGGACCTATTAGTGGATCTTGGATTTTAATGGACAAGAAAGCTTATGATCATAATGGCCAATCTTTCAAAGTATACGAAGGTGGCGTCTCTAGAACAATTGACGGAAAGACAGAACAATATCAATTTGTTGCTGATGCTACTTCTGGCCAGATTCTAGACAGTTATAAATTAGTTGAATCTTAAGTGCACAAACGAATAAAGGATGGGACAAAAGGATATTCAATTGTGCCAAAGACAAATGTATGAAAATGATAACATTTAATCACTTATGAAGCGGAGTCAAAACACGTAGACGCCTGCGGGAACAGCACGCGTCTCGAGACCCCGCAAGCCCCGCTTTTGGGCTGAGGAGGCTCGAGCCGTGCCCGCGGCAAGCGAAGTGTTTTGATGTAGCGTCATCATAGCAGAAACCCTAACGATTTAATTTTTCAATTAAATCGTTAGGGTTTTACTTTTTGCTATTAACTTTTTCTTATCCCCGTTTTTTATTTCCTCGATTGTAAAATTAAGCGAGACACTATAAAAGGACATGTCATGATATACTCAACCCGTAACCTACCAAAGTTAAGGAGAGTGTATCTGACATGTCCTACACCCATCTTACCAAAACCGAATTGGTATTCATAGAAGAATATCATGCATTTGGTCTATCAGGACGCAAAATCGCTAAGAAGTTAAAACGTGGTCATGAGAGCGTTTATCGCATTATCAGGAAACTGGCTGAAGGTATGACCGCAAAAGAGATTCATCTTCAATATCAAGCGAACAAAGCCAACTGCGGTCGTCCCAAGATTGAACTACCTGATTCTGAAACAGATTACATCCAAGAAAAGGTTCGTTCTGGCTGGACGCCAGATGTCATTAAAGGCCGAAATGAAAAGTCTATTTCCTGCAGTATGCGTACCTTGTACCGCATGTTTCAAACGGGTGTATTTAATCAAGAAGACCTCCCTATGAAAGGCAAACGAAAACCTAATGGTCACCAAGAAAAGCGAGGAAAACAAAGCTTTAGACGTCGTATTGAGGATCGAGACCATGACTACCCCAACTATGATCAAGAATTCGGTCACTTGGAAGGTGACACCATTGTTGGCTACCAACACAAGAGTGCTGTTATTACCTTGGTTGAACGTTTAACCAAATGTATCATTGCGATTAAACCGGCAGGGAGAAGAGCTTCTGATATTGAGACAATCCTGAACCATTGGCTTAACCCGTTACCCAAACACTTATTCAAATCCATCATCTTTGACTGTGGAAAGGAATTCTCTAATTGGAAGGCCATTAGTAACCAACATGACATTGATATTTATTTCGCGGATCCTGGAACACCGTCTCAGAGAGGGCTAAATGAGCATTCCAATGGCCTACTACGAAAGAATGGATTGCCTAAAGAAACGGATTTTAACACCGTATCGCAACATCAAATAGCTGATGTTGTTCAGAGAAGAAACAACATACCAAGGAAATCCTTGAATTATAGAACGCCTATTGAGTGTTTCATGGATCATGTCGATGACAGTATGTTGTCTCGCTTAATTTGACAAATGAATTTTCAAAATTGATCATCATTCATATTCATAACGTTCTCGCTCTACATAGTCTGAAATCGATTGATTTTCATCAAAACGGAGCGCGCGGTAATACGCATCATGATAAAACACAAACCAACGATTCGTTTCAAACGCCTCATTTAAGAGCGCCTGTTTTTCATGAACACTTGTAACAGGATGATCGTCATAAGCTAAGACCCACAAAGGATTTTGATGAGCATGTGTTGGCATTAAGTCAGCCATATGAATGAAAGAATCAAGATCATCCTTATAATGAATAACGCTATGACCGTGGCTGTGGCCGCTCGTATGGGTCATGGTTAAACTAGGCAAGACCTCATATCGTCCCGCAAATGGTTGAACTTGATGTTGAATCGGCTCCCAATTTTCTTGCCAATATGTATTTTTAGACCGCATATTGGGCTCTCTCATTTCATCCCACTCAACTTGTGAAGTGATAATTTTCGCATTAGGAAAAGTCGACTGAAGTTCGCCCTGCTCGTCTCGATACGTTAAGCCACTCGCATGATCAAAATGAAGATGCGTCATAAGGATTGTATCAATAGATTCAGCTGATAGATTCAATTGAGCTAAAGAAGATAATACTTTTGATTCCTCTAAAACACCGAAGTTACGTTTTAATTTATCATTCAGCTTACCAAAACCAATCCCTGACTCAATCAACATATTATAGCCATCAACTTGTAATAAAATCGGGTCACATCTAAGCTCGATTTGTTGCTTGTCATTAGGTGGATACTTCTTCGTCCATAGCGGATAAGGAACAACTCCAAACATAGCTCCTCCATCCATATGGGTTACACCACCGCTTAGCCATGTTAATTGAGCTCGTCCAATTGTCATCGATTCCATACTGTCACCTCATTTAAGATTTGTATTATTTGTGAAGGATGCTTTACAACGATAAATCACTTGACCTTTTTCCGAGAATTTCTCTTCATACTCTGTCATGATATTAGTCCCATCATCATTTGCATGTAAATCAAGCGTAACTTCTTGAAGTGTCATACCGAACTGTGAAAAACTCACTAAGCTATACTCGAATAACTGACGATTATCCGTCTTCATAATGATGACGCCATCATCTTTTAAAACGTTTTGGTACTGTTCTAAGAAAGTATAATAAGTTAACCGACGCTTTTCATGTCGGGTTTTTGGCCACGGATCTGAAAAATTTAAGTATAAATAGTCTACTTCATTCTCACCGAACATATCTCTCAAATCTTTCGCATTTTCGTGAATTAACTGTGCATTATGAACGTCAGGATCATTCAATTTGTCAATTGCACTTACAATAACATTCTTATCACGCTCAATACCAATGAAGTTCATTTCAGGATGTTGTCTAGCCATGCCATCAATAAACCGCCCCTTACCTGTACCTATTTCTAATGCTAAAGGTTGTTGATGATCAAATAATTCTTGCCATTGCCCTTTTCTTTCATAGGGATTGAGCTCAACTATATGAGAATGATTATGAATATAGTCTTCTGCCCATGGTTTATTTCTTAATCTCATTGTTCACACCTATCCTTTTACTCCATTCATTTATGCTAGTTCTATTATACAATAAAAAAATCTATATCCAAGTTGTAAAACAAGGATATAGACTATATTTTAATGATCAATAAATAATGATTGTTCATTTAATAATTGGTTTTTCCACTTTTCGCTTTCTGTGTAGTCATTCTGCTCTAAATGCCATAAATAATAGGATAATGATTGCGCGACACGATACCATTGAATACGAGCTAATAATGATTGATCAAGTGTTACGCCATATTGGTCTAGCCATGTTTCCCAGTTCGATCGTGGAATATATTGATACAGCATCATGCTCAAATCCATTGCTGGGTCAGCTAATACTGCATTATCCCAATCTATCAAGTATAAATGGTGATCTTCACCTAATAACCAATTCTCATGATTAACATCAGCATGACATACAACCTTGCGTTGGTTTTCGACATGATGAATGTGATTCGATAAGAATTGAATCACACGTTTCATAAACAATTTATCTGATGACGACAACGATCGAGCTTTTTCCTGTAATTGAACAAGAAAATGCCATGGTTCTAAAGGTTTTTTGCCCATACGCATAAATAAATGTAAGATTTCAGAGGAGTGATGAATTTTGCTCATGAGTTGAACGACCGTGTCTTGTTGCATTTCACCTTTAGATAAAACGCGTCCTTCTAACCATTTTTGGGCAGTGATTACATCCCCATCGGCCAACCGTTTTGTCCATACCAGCTTAGGAACAATACCTTCTGCTGACAAAATAGCTAGGAATGGTGATGAATTACGTTTTAGAAATAACTTCTGATTTTGACTATTTTCTGCTAAATACGCCTCACCTGAGGTACCTCCAGCAGGGCTAATTAGCCAATCAGAGCCAAGAACATGTTGTTCCATGCTACATTCACCTACTCTTAAATGACGTGTCGTCCAAATTATAATTAAAAAGTCAGACTTAAATAGAATAACTTAATAGAAAGGAAGTTTTCAAGAGGATTATTGGTAGAACTAACGTAGAAATGTTGTGAAATGTATTTCTCTACCAATTTCAATCCATTTTGCCCGTCCTGTTGAGCCATCTACTTGATAGGTTAATAAAGCTTCACTATCTAAAGTGACAGCACTTGCGTGGTATGTATGGACAGACTTTAATCGCGTATGCTTTGCAAAGAATAATGTGGAAAGCAACCCTAACAATAACCAACGATTGATGGGTTCAACTGTTGTGATTATTAAATCATTCTTTGACCAGTCCGCTTCTGGCGCGATTTTTAGTCCTCCACCGAAGTAAGGAAGTATACTAATCGTTACGAGCCATGTATTATTCATTCTAATACAACTACCATCTACATTTAAAGACAAATTTTTAGTTTTTCCAAAAATAATTTGTTTTAACAACGTTCTTAGATAAATAGATGTATATTTAATGCGAGCTAGACGACCTTTGCTGAATCTTTGCTCATTTATAACGGATGCGACATCAGCATCTAATCCAACCCCTGCACTTGTTGTAAATCGAATTATGTCACATTCCGTTTCCATCACACCGAGCTTCATTTTAATACGATCACTATTCGAAAACACTTTGTTTAATTGAGCCAAAGGGCGCTTAGTAATTCCTATACCTCGGGCGAAGTCATTACCTGTTCCAGTAGGGATGAAAGCAATTGGTACATTTTGAATGTCTATAAAACGGTTGAGCACTTCTTGTAATGTCCCATCCCCACCAACAACGATTAATATTTCGGTATTTTGACTTGAAATTACAGATGCTAATCGTCGCGCATGTCCCTCGTATTTCGTATAATTAATAAAACACTGGTCCTTTAGGTCTGGTCTATCATCCAAAAATTGCTGCACCACTTGGCTTCCTTGATGATGACCAGCTATTGGGTTAACGATCCATTGATACATTATAATCCTCCTTATCACAAACGAAGTGGAGCGGGATTTTTAATGCTATATCATTTTGTCGTAACATTTGACCATAACCTAAAGACGGATTGATCTTTGCCCATCAAAAGACCAACGCTTACCAACAATTAGTAATCATCAATCTTTAAGCTCAGACTATAAAGGAGCTTTTACTATAGCAAACCATCTGCTAATATCATTCACGAATTGGCTTAGAAATCCTCTTCAACATCTTCCCATTCTGGTCGATTAATCGATGTTGTTTGCGTATGCTCTAATAAAGCGCCAGAGACTTTTAGTTGTTGGTGTTTTAAGGGTGTTGAAGTGGTGCGTTGATTTTGAAACCATGTATCATACGTTGACTCATCAATATAATGTGTTTGATAAGGTGAATGGTTGTATTGAATAACACCATTTTGTGATAACACAATTTTTTCAATCGTATAATCGATCTCATGATGGTTTAAAATACTGCGTATTGCTCCCTCCATTCGCTTTAATGCGATGTTAGGGTTAACAACAGACTTTTCTTCTCCATTGATTCTCTTCTTCCATTTCCGTTGGTCCACCGCTTCGTAGACCGCACTTTCATTATCAGTATCCAACCAATAAATACATTGAATTGATGTAGGCGTAACCATGATAATGTCACCTTCCAACAAGGCTTTGTTCAATTTAAAAATAGGATGATAGAATAATAAAAATGTATCCGGAAAACGCATAAGAAAGTATTTTAATTGATCATCTGATTCGTATAGACGATCAAGAAAAGATACCTCTTGTAATGTGCTTGAGGCCCATTTTAATTGAAATTGAAAAATGCGATCTAAGAAATCTCGTTTTAAATCGTCTTCTTCATCAGGTAATTGTGAAATGGATTGATCAACAGTCTCAAACTGGTCATCATCTTCTTCTCTTTTAAACCATTTCTTAAAAAAACCTTTCTTCTTATCGACTTCCTCTTCTTCAACAACAGGACTTATTTGATCTTGTTCTTTCTGTTCAAGCCACTGTTGTTTGATTCCATCGTAGTTTTCTTTTTTTAATCGGATAAACTGACCAGGATAGCGAAATATATCTTGTTCATATCGAGATACATAGTCTTGTAATTTGATTAACTGTGCCATTATACGTCACCTATCTCTACAAATTAAAATTGGTCTATCACTTGATATTTAGGCTCATCTGATGGATAAATTTGAAACATTTGAAACGTATTAGCTCGAAAGCTTAAAGATGAATTGAACGTATGCTCTAATAAATTTGAGTCACATTCGACAGTATTGTCCTGCCACTTTTTAGCCAAAGTAATATGTGGTTTAAATGGTCTGTTCTCTTTTGGAAATCCGTATTGCATCATGACATATTCGACTTCGTTTTTTAACGATTCTAAAGCCTGATTAAAGTCCACTTCAGCAAATAGCACGCGAGGTTGTGTTGGTTTTCCAAAGTAGCTTGTCTTGTTGATTTTAAGATCAATCGGATTAGACAACTCAATCTGCCTAAGATCTTCTTTTAATGTCGGAATTAATGTTTTATCGACGTGACCAAGAAACTTAAGCGTGACATGAAAATCATCTTGATGAACCCAGTTTTTATAACTGACATGTTGTTTAAGTTCCTGTTGAGTTTGAACTAACTTTTGACCAATTTCGTGAGGTACTTTAATTCCGATAAAATAGTGACTCATTAAATCATCCTTATTAATTCAATAATTGATTAAGTTCTTCGTCGGTTAATTCTCGAGCTTCACCTAATTCAAGTGATTCATCGAGTTTTAGAGATCCCATCTGCAATCGCTTTAAAAACTGAACTTGCTTACCTCTTGCTTCAAACATTCGCTTAATTTGATGAAATTTACCTTCTGTAATCTTGATAAGAACTTCTGCTTCTTCTTCTAAATTATATTGAACAGTTAATTCAGCTGGTTTTGTCACATAGCCGTCTTCTAATTCAATGCCTTCACGAAATGCTTGAATATCTTCATCTGTAATCGACTGATCAATGACGGCTTCATATAACTTATTCACTTTATGCTTCGGCGATGTTAATCGATGTGCTAATTGACCATCATTTGTTAAGAGTAATAAACCTTCAGTGTCCTTATCTAAGCGCCCTACCGGGAACAAATTGAATTTATCGTATTCTAAATCTAATAAATCTGTTACACATTCATGACGATCATCTTCTGTTGCCGATATAACGCCTTGAGGTTTGTTCAACATAAGGTAAACAAATTCTCTATAGTCTATCTCAATCCCATCGACAATAACGTCAGATTGCATTGGATCGACATGGTACGATACGTCTTTGACTACTTGCTCATCAATCGTGACACTGCCTTTTTTAATGATCTTTTTGACGTCTTTTCGCGTCCCAAATCCTTCATTTGCTAATAATTTATCTAAACGCATAATTATAATCTCCTAAATAAAGATTTTCTTCAAACGATGAACACGGTCACCCATTAATCGTTCTAGTAACGTTGTTTTATATGCTAACCATAGATAGACATAACCACCAATGATGACGGATGTGAACAGTTGGACAATCACTTGAAGTTTTGAAATGTCACCTGAAAAGGGTAGTCCAACAAGATAACGTGTGATGATCACAACCAAGGCCATGATTGCTGTTAAGATCACGATCAATAATGACTTTTTGAATAAAGGCTTTAATTCAAAATGCGTCGTGCGGTATAAAACGGTTAAATTTAGTAAGCCGGCTGTTAACACGCCTAAACCTGTCGCCATAACAGCTCCCTCTGCTTCAAACATCGTAATCATTGGAACATTCAAGGCTATTTTAATAATTAAACCGACTGCTAAACTTAATAACGTGAAGTTTTGACGATTCACACCTTGTAACATCGAAGCACTGACTGTAAATAGTGCAAAGAATAACGACACAGGGGCATAAAAGGCTAAGATGGAACCAGCATATTTATTCGCTTCATCAATGGCATAGAGCGTACCGTATGCCTCATCAGCTAAAATAGAAAGCCCGATTGCTGCTGGAAAAATAAATAGCATGACGATCAATAAGGCCTGACTGATGTACCGACGATAAGTAGTCGCATCACCTTTCGTAAATGCCTCAGTAATCGATGGCAATAAAGCCATGGCTAACCCAATCGAAAGCGTGACTGGAATAATAACTAACTTATGACCGTAAACAATAATGACTGATAACATCGATTCAGATACATCAGCCAGACCGATATTGGCCATCGCACGGTTGAACGTCAGTTGATCAACCATTTGATATAATGGCGTTGCGATTCCGACTAAAATGAATGGACCAGCATAAGACAATAATTCCTGATATAAATCACGTTTATCTGGTGATTCTGACACGTTCGTTTGTTCAACTTCACGGAGAATTTCTGGACGACGTTTACGGTAAATATAGATTAAGATTGCACTCGAAGCAATCGCTCCAATAAACGCAGCAAATGCAGCTAGTCCAACAGCTAACGTAATCGTACCGTCAAAAACCTTTAATACAACAAACGCAGCCGCTAATAAAAAGCCAATCCGAACAATTTGTTCGACTACCATTGAGATCGCACTAGGTCCCATTGATGCATGGCCTTGGAAATAACCACGCACTAAACTCATGGGTGCGACGACGATCAAGGCGATACTTACCATTTTAATCACAAAAGCAACATCGTCTGTTGAGTTTGAAAAGTCTCCGCTTTCGGGGACGAACAATTGTGCAAGCCAGTCAGCAGTAAAGAACATTACTAAGAACGTGACAACACCTGTTACCGCCATAAACCATAAACCCGATTTAAACACGGCTTGCTTTGTTCGATAATCTTCTAAGGCATTATATTTAGCAACAAATTTCGACATCGCCATAGGGACGCCGAGTGATGAAATCGTTAAAAAGATCTGATAAGGATTATAGGCGTATGAATATAAGGCTCCGCCAGATTCGCCAACTAAAGCAAAGAACGGAATGACATACAATAATCCGAGTATTTTCGATAAGTAATTGGCGCCCGTCAACATCATGGTGCCTTTTAATATATTTGATTGGGACATATTTTCACCTGCAATAATTAGTCTGATTCATGTTATTATTTTATCATAAAGTGTAAACAAATTAATGAGTAGAAGGGTATGAAATCTGTTGAAATATGATGTCGTCGTAATCGGTGGTGGGCCATCTGGATTAATGGCAGCGATCACAGCTGGGCAAAATGGTGCTAGCACCTTACTAATTGAAAAAGGTAAAAAACTTGGTCGAAAGTTAGCCATTAGTGGCGGAGGTCGCTGTAATGTCACGAACGTCTTACCTGATAAAGAATTAATTGAACATATCCCTGGTAACGGGAAATTCCTATACAGTGCTTTTAGCCATTTTAATAACTATTCGATCATCGACTATTTCGAATCATTAGGCGTTGAATTGAAAGAAGAAGATAAAGGGCGAATGTTTCCAGTTAATGATAAAGCCATGACCGTAGTTAACAAACTTGTAGAACGAATCGATGTCTACAATATTGATAGCCGTTTGCAAACGAAAGTTGATGCTGTTCATTATGGCGAGTCGAGTCATACCATCATTTTAGATAATGGGGAAAAAGTAGAAACGACATCTGTTGTCATTGCTGTCGGAGGCAAGTCGGTCCCTCATACAGGAAGTGAAGGACAAGGCTATGCATGGGCGAAAAAAGCTGGCCATACCATTACTGAATTATATCCAACTGAAGTGCCTATGACATCAAATGCGCCTTTTATTAAAGCAAAAACATTACAAGGTATTTCATTACGAGATGTCGCCATTACAGCCTTAAAACCAAACGGAAAACCAATCAAAACACATCGATGGGATGTTCTATTCACCCATGAAGGTATATCAGGCCCAGCAGCCCTTAGATTAAGCCAATATGTCGTTAAAGCCTTAAAGCGCCATAACGTAAACGAAATCACGGTTTCGATTGATTGTTTTCCTGATGTACATGAGGATCAACTTGTTAAACAACTGATGGAGGCATCAGAAAGTTCGCCAAATAAATCAATTAAACATGTATGGAAGCCTTTTTTACAAGAACGTGTTCTCGCCTATGTGTTAGAACAGATTGATCTAGACGAATACACAACCTATCACCATCTTGAGAAGAAAAAGGTTTTGGAATTAGCACACTTCATGAAACATTTTAATTTTAAAGTGAACGGAACCTTATCAATCGAAAAGGCGTTTATTACTGGTGGTGGCGTTTCACTAAAAGAAATTATTCCTAATCAAATGGCTTCTAAGATCATGGATCGCCTATTCTTCTGCGGTGAAATATTAGACATTCATGGTTACACAGGTGGATTTAATATTACAGCTGCCTTTTCAACTGGACAAGTCGCAGGAATGAACGCAGCCTATCGTGCATTAGAAGAGAAATAGAGGAGAAATACAAATGAAAATCATATCATGGAATGTCAACGGCTTAAGAGCTGCTGTCAGAAAAGGATTCTTAGATTATATCGAATCTGAGGTTCCAGACATCGTTGCTGTACAAGAAATCAAATTACAATCAGGACAAATTGAATTACCACTAGATGATTACGAATGTTATTGGAACTATGCAGAACGTAAAGGGTACTCGGGCACAGCCATTTTCACTAAACACACACCCATTCGCTCATTTAATGGTGATTTTCATCCAGCAGCCGATTCGGAAGGGCGTGTTCTAGGATTAGAATTTGAAAACGTTTATTTAATCAATGTCTATACACCGAACTCTAAACGATCATTAGAGCGTTTATCAGAACGGCTTGAATGGGAAGATGCTTTCTTGCATTATGTCCAACAACTTAATGAGATAAAACCCGTAATTATTTGTGGTGATTTAAATGTCGCTCATCAACCACTAGATGTGAAAAATGACCGATCAAATATTGGGAACTCTGGTTTTACAGACGAAGAACGTAGCAAGATGACACGCTTACTTCATAATGGGTTTACCGATGTATTAAGACATTACTATCCAGAGCGCGATGATCTATTTACCTGGTGGTCTTATATGAAAACCGTGAGAGAACGTAATATTGGCTGGAGAATCGATTATTTTCTCATATCTGACTCCATTGTTGACCTATTAAAACATTTTCAAGTCGATGACCACATATACGGTAGTGATCATTGTCCGATACAAATGATAATCGACGTTTAGATTATTTAGGGAGCTGTTAAAATGATTTTGCATAAAGAATGTAAAAGAGATTAATCAGCCTATTTTATATCTCGTTGGTGAGGGAAACGAAAGGGAAACTCGCGGCGCTTGGTTATATCCTAAACAAAAAGATGATGTTCACACTTCAATTATCCCGTTTGCTTCACATTTAGTTTATTTAGAACAACCTGACTTATATTCTAAGACCTTACACACATATTAACAATTAATCTACGATCCTTTATGCTATATTAAAGTTTACTGATGATATAAAGTAAAAAAATCATAACTTCCAAAAATGCGGAAGTTATGATTAGTCATCATGTTTTATTCTGTAAACGAAATGTTTCTTTAACATGAGATATACTATTGTTCATTTAATCCTTGTATGTAATACATAAGAAGTCCACTAAACATTCCACCCACTGCAAACCCTAATAAATAGGGGGAGTATGAGGTTAATTCAATGGGTATACCCTTGAAATAATCTATGACTATTAAAAGACTAGTCGTCAATATTGGAAATAATATAATCCAAGACAACATTATTTTCACAAGTTTAGACACACTATCCACCCTTTCCCGTTTTAAACTATACTTCTCCTTTAATTGAATAAGGATCAGAGTTTATACAGCAAATTGAGTTAATCTTAGTGTATCATATGTTTCTAAATTCTGTAATAAACTTCTTCTAATAGTCAACACACTTATCGAGACTTCACTTCTATGGTGTCAGACACTTTATCTAACCATGACCGATTTTAATAGAACCACCCTTCAAGAAAATATCGACCTTACTCAATGTAGATCTTAAATTAATGAGTTCAACAAATAACCAATGAACATAAGAATAAAAAAACTCAACAGCATGAGCGTGTTTAAAATAACTAACCATTTATTTTTAGCTAATCCTGAAAATAAAATACCAATAGGGGCTATTACAAAAGTGAGTAACCACCAAGGACTAGCAACTTGAAAAAATATATTAGGCACCCACAACACTGCACAAGATATGATACATATAATACCTATCCTATTGAGCCTCTTTTCTTTCACCATATGTAATCACTCACTCTACTCATTACTAATTACAATTCAATACCTTTATATACAAAAAGAACATCGTAATACTACGATGTTCTTTTAAGTTGCCCGGCGACGTCCTACTCTCGCAGGGGAAGAACCCCAACTACCATCGGCGCTAGAGAGCTTAACTGCTGTGTTCGGCATGGGAACAGGTGTGACCTCTCTGCCATAATCACCGGACAAATAATTATGTACCAACTTCATGGCGACATGTTTAATTATATTCACCTTCGAAGAAAATTTCAAGGTTAAAATGAAATTTAATTCCTCTTAAAAAGGGTACAAGTACCCTCAAAACTAGATAAGATGATACCGTGCAACGTCGACCAGGCGTCTTAACCGTTAGTTAAGTCCTCGATCGATTAGTATCCGTCAGCTCCACGTGTCACCACGCTTCCACCTCGGACCTATCAACCTCATCGTCTCTGAGGGATCTTACTTGCTCGAGGCAATGGGAAATCTCATCTTGAGGGGGGCTTCATGCTTAGATGCTTTCAGCACTTATCCCGACCACACGTAGCTACCCAGCAGTGCTCCTGGTGGAACAACTGGTACACCAGCGGTGTGTCCATCCCGGTCCTCTCGTACTAAGGACAGCTCCTCTCAAATTTCCAACGCCCACGACAGATAGGGACCGAACTGTCTCACGACGTTCTGAACCCAGCTCGCGTACCGCTTTAATGGGCGAACAGCCCAACCCTTGGGACCGACTACAGCCCCAGGATGCGATGAGCCGACATCGAGGTGCCAAACCTCCCCGTCGATGTGGACTCTTGGGGGAGATAAGCCTGTTATCCCCGGGGTAGCTTTTATCCGTTGAGCGACGGCCCTTCCATGCGGAACCGCCGGATCACTAAGCCCGACTTTCGTCCCTGCTCGACTTGTAAGTCTCGCAGTCAAGCTCCCTTCTGCCTTTACACTCTGCGAATGATTTCCAACCATTCTGAGGGAACCTTTGGGCGCCTCCGTTACTCTTTGGGAGGCGACCGCCCCAGTCAAACTGCCCACCTGACACTGTCTCCGAACCGGATCACGGCTCGGGGTTAGAATGTCCGTACAGCCAGGGTGGTATCCCACCGGCGCCTCCGCCGAAGCTTGCGCTCCGGCATCTTAGGCTCCCACCTATCCTGTACAAGCTGTACCAACATTCAATATCAGGCTACAGTAAAGCTCCACGGGGTCTTTCCGTCTTGTCGCGGGTAATGCGCATTTTCACGCATAGTATAATTTCACCGGGTCTCTCGTTGAGACAGTGCCCAAGTCGTTGCACCTTTCGTGCGGGTCGGAACTTACCCGACAAGGAATTTCGCTACCTTAGGACCGTTATAGTTACGGCCGCCGTTTACTGGGGCTTCGGTTCAACGCTTTGTCCCGAAGGACGAACGCATCCCCTTAACCTTCCAGCACCGGGCAGGTGTCAGCCCCTATACTTCGCCTTACGGCTTCGCAGAGACCTGTGTTTTTGATAAACAGTCGCTTGGGCCTTTTCACTGCGGCTCCCTAGGCCGTAGCCTAGATGAGCACCCCTTCTCCCGAGGTTACGGGGTCATTTTGCCGAGTTCCTTAACGAGAGTTCTCCCGATCACCTTAGGATACTCTCCTCGCCTACCTGTGTCGGTTTGCGGTACGGGCACCTCTTTCCTCACTAGAGGCTTTTCTAGGCAGTGTGAAATCCGGGACTTCGGTACTTATGTTCCCTCCCCATCACAGATCATGCGTCCGATGGACGGATTTGCCTATCCATCACACTCTCTGCTTGGGCGTGCACATCCGGTGGCACGCTTCCCTTATCCTCCTGCGTCTCCCCGTCGTTCGAACGGAAAGGAGGTGGTACAGGAATTTCAACCTGTTGGCCATCGCCTACGCCTTTCGGCCTCGGCTTAGGTCCCGACTTACCCTGAGCGGACGAGCCTTCCTCAGGAAACCTTAGGCTTACGGTGAAGAAGATTCTCACTTCTTTTTCGCTACTCATACCGGCATTCTCACTTCTAAGCGCTCCACCAGTCCTCACGGTCTGACTTCTAAGCCCTTAGAACGCTCTCCTACCATTGTCCTACGGACAATCCGCAGCTTCGGTGATGTGTTTAGCCCCGGTGAATTTTCGGCGCAACGTCACTCGACCAGTGAGCTATTACGCACTCTTTAAATGATAGCTGCTTCTAAGCTAACATCCTGGTTGTCTGAGCAACGTCACATCCTTTCCCACTTAACACATACTTAGGGACCTTAGCTGGCGGTCTGGGCTGTTTCCCTTTCGACTATGAACCTTATCACCCATAGTCTGACTCCCAACGGTAAGTCATTGGCATTCGGAGTTTGACTGAATTCGGTAACCCGATAGGGGCCCCTAGTCCAATCAGTGCTCTACCTCCAAGACTCGCTACGTTGAGGCTAGCCCTAAAGCTATTTCGGAGAGAACCAGCTATCTCTGTGTTCGATTGGCATTTCACCGCTACCCACACCTCATCCCCGCATTTTTCAACATACGTGGGTTCGGGCCTCCAGTCAGTGTTACCTGACCTTCACCCTGGACATGGGTAGATCACACAGTTTCGGGTCTACGATGACGAACTGATGCGCCCTGTTCAGACTCGCTTTCGCTGCGGCTCCAGATCTGCTCTTTAACCTTGCTCGTCCTCGTAACTCGCCGGTTCATTCTACAAAAGGCACGCCGTCACCCATTAACGGGCTTCGACTACTTGTAGGCACACGGTTTCAGGTTCTATTTCACTCCCCTTCCGGGGTGCTTTTCACCTTTCCCTCACGGTACTGGTTCACTATCGGTCACTAGGGAGTATTTAGCCTTGGGAGATGGTCCTCCCGGATTCCGACGGAATAACACGTGTTCCGTCGTACTCAGGATCCACGCCGGAGGATACACCGTTTCGATTACCGGGCTTTTACCGTCTCTGGCGAACCGTTCCAGGTTGCTTCATCTACCGTGTATCTTGATCACTCCATTTGGCGTGTCCTACAACCCCAAGACGCATGCGCCTTGGTTTGGGCTGTTTCCGTTTCGCTCGCCGCTACTCAGGAAATCGCAGTTGCTTTCTCTTCCTTCAGGTACTGAGATGTTTCAGTTCCCTGAGTTGTCTTCCATGACCTATGTATTCAGCCATGGATACGACCCCATTACGGGTCGTGGGTTTCCCCATTCGGACATCCCCGGGTCGACGCTTACTTACTGCTCGCCGAGGCATATCGGTGTTTGTCCCGTCCTTCTTCGACTCCTAGTGCCAAGGCATCCACCGTGCGCCCTTGTTCACTTAACTAACTCTTAACTTCATGGCGAACCATCAAGTTATGCGTGAAAAGACGCTTGTGTCTTTACTTGCTTTCGATGCTTTGGTATCTCATCTTATCTAGTTTTCAAGGTACTTTTCAAAGGATCATCGATCCTTCAAAACTAAACAAAATAGCACTGTCGCCTCCTATATTCCTTAGAAAGGAGGTGATCCAGCCGCACCTTCCGATACGGCTACCTTGTTACGACTTCACCCCAATCATTGGCCCCACCTTCGGCGGCTGGCTCCGTGAAGGTTACCCCACCGACTTCGGGTGTTGCCAACTCTCGTGGTGTGACGGGCGGTGTGTACAAGGCCTGGGAACGTATTCACCGCGGCATTCTGATCCGCGATTACTAGCGATTCCGGCTTCATGCAGGCGAGTTGCAGCCTACAATCCGAACTGAGAATGGCTTTATGGGATTAGCTCGACCTCGCGGTTTGGCTTCCCTTTGTACCATCCATTGTAGCACGTGTGTAGCCCAGGTCATAAGGGGCATGATGATTTGACGTCATCCCCGCCTTCCTCCGGTTTGTCACCGGCAGTCATCCTAGAGTGCCCAACTGAATGCTGGCAACTAAGATCAGGGGTTGCGCTCGTTACGGGACTTAACCCAACATCTCACGACACGAGCTGACGACAACCATGCACCACCTGTCATTCGGTCCCCGAAGGGAAGACCCAATCTCTTGGGCTGTCCGAAGATGTCAAGACCTGGTAAGGTTCTTCGCGTTGCGTCGAATTAAACCACATGCTCCACCGCTTGTGCAGGCCCCCGTCAATTCCTTTGAGTTTCAGCCTTGCGGCCGTACTCCCCAGGCGGAGTGCTTATTGCGTTAACTGCAGCACTAAGGGTTGGACCCCCTAACACCTAGCACTCAACGTTTACGGCATGGACTACCAGGGTATCTAATCCTGTTCGCTACCCATGCTTTCGCGCCTCAGCGTCAGTTACAGACCAGAGAGCCGCCTTCGCCACTGGTGTTCCTCCACATATCTACGCATTTCACCGCTACACGTGGAATTCCGCTCTCCTCTTCTGTCCTCAAGTTCCCCAGTTTCCAATGGCCCTCCACAGTTGAGCTGTGGCCTTTCACATCAGACTTAAGGAACCGCCTGCGCGCGCTTTACGCCCAATAATTCCGGACAACGCTTGCCCCCTACGTATTACCGCGGCTGCTGGCACGTAGTTAGCCGGGGCTTTCTGGTGAGGTACCGTCAAGGTGCCGCCCTATTCGAACGGCACTTGTTCTTCCCTCACAACAGAGCTTTACGATCCGAAGACCTTCATCGCTCACGCGGCGTTGCACCGTCAGACTTGCGTCCATTGCGGATGATTCCCTACTGCTGCCTCCCGTAGGAGTCTGGGCCGTGTCTCAGTCCCAGTGTGGCCGATCACCCTCTCAGGTCGGCTACGCATCGTCGCCTTGGTGAGCCGTTACCTCACCAACTAACTAATGCGCCGCGGGCCCATCTGTGAGTGATAGCTAGAAGCCATCTTTGATCATCGAACCATGCGGTTCGATGCGTTATCCGGTATTAGCCCCGGTTTCCCGGAGTTATCCCCGTCTCACAGGTAGGTTGCCCACGTGTTACTCACCCGTCCGCCGCTCGTTCCACGAGCGTCCACCCCGAAGGGCTTCAGCTCGCTTCCCGCGCTCGACTTGCATGTATTAGGCACGCCGCCAGCGTTCGTCCTGAGCCAGGATCAAACTCTCCAATTAAAGTGTTTGATTTGGCTTATTGTTTCTTAATTTCGTCTCCGCTTTCTTCCTATTAACAAATAAGAAGAAAAACGAATTGACGACAGGCTATTTTGTTTAGTTTTCAAGGTTCGATGTGTGTCGCGTTCGGAAGCGACAATGACTAATATACCAAGTTGAAAACCGGAAGTCAACAACTTTTTATTAATCTTTTTAATCGATTGTTTAAATCGATTTTGCTCTCAAAGCGACATCCATTAATATAACAAGTTATCACAATTAATGTCAATAACTTATTTGAAACAAATTGTTGAGACTCAAAATTTATATAGTCTATATAAATTTGTGATAATCTCTAATAATGTGTATCAATCATTATATAATAGCTAACTAAGAATGTCAATAAGACTGTCTCTTAAACATTTTTAGTTAAGTCGTCCTTTAAAAACGACAAAACCGAGTATAACTTGATAATTATGCTTCGTCAAGAACAAAATAACCCTTAAGTCGATTAATCAACTTAAGGGTTTAAAACTCTATTTAATTAGCCACGATATTGACCAGTTTGCCAGGAACTGCAATGACTTTACGCACCGTTTTTCCGTCGATCCATTCCTTAATCGTTTCATCATTTAAGGCAATCTCTTGTAGTTCATCTTCTGTTGCATCTTTAGGAACTTCTGCTTTTGATCTTACTTTGCCCATCACTTGAAGGACAATTTCGACTGTATCTTCAACTAGTTTGGCTTCATCATAAGTTGGCCAAGACTGATACGTAATAGTTCCATCATATCCTAGAACTGACCAAAGTTCTTCACCTAAATGCGGGGCAATTGGCGTAATCAGTTTCACGAAACCTTCTGCATAGTCACGTGGTACATATTCTGCTTTATAACATTCATTAATGAAAACCATCATTTGTGATATAGCTGTATTGAAGCGTAATTCTTCAAAGTACTCCGTTACGTTCTTCACTGTTTCATGATAGACTTTATCGAGTTCTTGATTTGCTTCTTCTTTCACATTGGTCGAAAGATTACCGTTTTCGTCAGCCATTAATCGCCAAACACGGTCTAAGAAACGACGCGCCCCTTCTAAGCCATTGGTGCTCCAGGCAACTGATGCATCTAATGGTCCCATAAACATTTCATATAAACGCAGGGTATCAGCACCATGAGAATTAATAATATCATCAGGGTTAATGACATTCCCCTTAGACTTACTCATCTTCTCGTTACCTTCACCAAGAATCATGCCTTGGTTAAATAACTTTTGGAAAGGTTCTTTCGTTGGTACAACATCTAGATCATATAATACCTTGTGCCAGAAACGTGCATATAATAGGTGAAGAACGGCGTGTTCAGCTCCTCCAATATATATATCGACTGGAAGCCATTTCTTCAGTTTCTCTGGGTCTGCTAGCATTTCATCGTTACTAGGATCAATATAACGTAGATAGTACCAACAGCTACCTGCCCATTGTGGCATTGTATTGGTTTCGATACGGCCTTTCATACCTGTTTCTGGATCAGTAACATTTACCCATTCTTGGATATTAGCAAGTGGTGATTCTCCTGTACCAGACGGCTTAATTTCACTTGTCTTTGGAAGCTCTAATGGAAGTTTTTCTTCATCAACAGCTGACATCGAACCATCTTCCCAATGGATAATCGGAATTGGTTCACCCCAATAACGTTGACGACTAAACAACCAATCACGCAGACGATACGTTGTTTGACGTTTACCATATCCGTTTGCTTCTAGCCATTCGATTGCTTTTTCAATTGCTTCGTTTGTATATAAATCATTCAAGAAGTCTGAATTAACATGTGGGCCATCTTCTACATAAGCCTCTTGATCAATATCCCCTCCTGAAACAACCTCTACAATTGGTAAATCAAATGCTGTCGCAAATTCATAATCACGCTCGTCATGTGCCGGAACTGCCATAATCGCACCAGTTCCATAAGACATTAACACGTAATCTGCGATCCAAATTGGCATTTGCTGACCACTTACTGGATTAATGGCATATGCTCCAGTGAATACACCTGTTTTTTCTTTTGCTAAGTCAGTACGCTCTAGTTCACTCTTCTTCCCAACCTCTTCTATATAAGCATCAACTTTCCCACGCTGTTCAGTTGTTGTAATATCATCAACTAATGGATGCTCAGGTGAGAATACAGCATATGTTGCTCCGAAAATCGTATCGGGTCTAGTCGTAAACGCCTGAAATTGGTGGTCAGAACCTTCGATACTAAATGTAATTTCAGCACCTTCTGACTTTCCAATCCAGTTGCGTTGCATATCTTTTAAGCTTTCTGGCCAATCAAGTTCATCTAAGTCTTCTAGTAAACGATCAGCGTATTCGGTAATTTTAAGCATCCACTGACGCATTGGCTTACGAATGACAGGATGCCCGCCGCGCTCACTAACACCATCAATAACTTCTTCATTAGCTAGAACAGTTCCTAGCGCTGGGCACCAGTTAACTGGCACTTCATCAATATAAGCTAGACCTTGTTCGTATAATTTAACAAAAATCCACTGTGTCCATTTGTAGTAATCTGGATCTGTTGTATTAATTTCACGATCCCAATCATACGAGAAACCAAGTGATTTAATTTGGCGCTTAAAGATCTCAATATTTTGTTGTGTAAAAACAGACGGATCATTCCCTGTATCAATCGCATATTGTTCTGCGGGTAAACCAAAAGCATCCCAACCCATTGGATGTAGCACTTCATACCCTTGCATGCGCTTTATTCGTGAAACAATATCTGTCGCTGTATAGCCTTCTGGGTGACCAACATGAAGCCCTGCTCCTGATGGATAAGGGAACATATCGAGTGCGTAAAATTTAGGCTTCGATGATTCAGTGTTGGTTTTAAACGTTTTGTTTTCTTCCCAAAAGCGTTGCCATTTTTGTTCAATTTGACGATGATTAAATGCCATTGACTAGCTCCTCCTTGTTTATAATCGTTTGTATCTCGGCTTTGAACCTTTCCTAAAGACAGCTCTTAACCAAAATGGATGATTCTAATCGTGTAAACAATAAAAAACTCCCGCCCCATATACAATGGGACGAGAGATTACCCGTGGTACCACCCAAATTAGTCACCTTAAGATGACTCACTCGAGTTCCTTAACGCGGAAACACGTCACACACTATCATTTAATTCATGTGTGAAACTAAAAGGCGAGTTCAGTTTCGACATAAACAACTTTCACCAACCGTTGCCTCTCTATATATGTCAATTAACTTACTACTCCTTCATGATCGTTTGCTTATAAAATTAATATTAGTTCAATCATAGTTTACTCAAGCATATGCTAATTGTCAAGTGAGTGTTCGGACTTTCTTCTCAAGCTTCTATTTTAAAACATTACCATTACACTTTTCATCCATTTGTTATTCATTTTCCTTACAATCCTTCTACCATGTTATGATGAATATTGTTTACTAATGAAGATAGGAGAGAAATCATGAAACAAATCATCCCCTTCGCACACCAATGGCTCAGTGACTCAGTAAAAGCAGGCGATATTGTTGTCGATGCCACACTAGGTAACGGGCATGATAGCGTCGCGTTAAGTCAAGAAGTTGGATCTAGCGGTCATGTTTATAGCTTTGACATACAACAATCAGCTATCGATCATGCACAGTCTCTGATCAATCAAAACGATATTAACAATATTACATCCGTTAAATTAGGGCATGAGCAGGCAAAGGACTACATAATGGATAAAGGTATCTCATCAATCGGTGGGGTTATCTTCAACTTAGGTTTTTTACCAGGTGGTGATGAATCCATCACGACACAAGCAGACTCAACGATACAAGCCATTGATGGTTTATTTGAACTATTGATGCCTCATCGGATGATCGTGATCGTCATATATCCTGGGCATGACTCCGGACGAATTGAAAAAGATTTATTAATCCAACACCTGCAAAAGCAGCCTGCTGCCAAAATGGATGTTGCTATGTACCACATGGTTAATCGAAGTAATAACGCACCCTTTGTCGTTGGAATTTATAAAAAATAACGCTTTTAGCGATTAGTCTAAAAGCGTTATTCATGAATTGATTTTTCGTAATTTTTTGAATCGACGGTAAGTACGACCGTTAAAATAAACCACTTTAGCGCGCCACCCCGCTTCACTCAATAAAGATTTTGCCACTTCCTTTTGCTCTTTAGTTTCAAGCATTTTGTGGTCAGATAGATATAAGCCTACCAATCCATCAACTATTAATTGGTGAAACGTTTGATCAGGGATACCATGCAAATCTTTTTTAGCATTTTGAATAAACTGTTTTAACCGATTATGGCGCTCATGCTCGTCCTGATAATACCAAACAAAATTTAAGTCACCTTCCACTTCGTCTTCACGCTGATCAATTAAGTAATCTAATAAAATATGTAACCCTTGCATGGATGGAAATAATGCCTCTCTCATCATATGGGCACGGTTTTGACCTGCTAAACCATATGACACGATACAAAAAACGCCTAACGTAGACCCAGTAGCCGCCGAAAATTCATACCAACTTAAATCAGGATCAGCGTTTTCGTTTTCATACCACATCGTTAACCGAGAGACACGCTCTTCATGCGTGACATGTTTATGTACTTGTAAATCTACATAAAGCGAAGCTAATCGTTCAATATCAGATTGAATCACATTGTAGTGATTTATTTGTGTAATGACCGTTTGGCATTCTGCAATGAGGTCCTTTAGATAACCATCATCATCTTGATCCTCTCGGTATTGATAGTAATTTTTCTTATCATAATCTGAGTTGAACCGAATGGCATCCAATTGTGCTTCGTGTAATTGGCGAAAATCTTCAGGATCAAGGGATAAACTACGATCGCATAAATTATCTAAATAATCACTGATTGTTTGATAAGCCACTATAAAACGAACTGCATCACGCCAAGAACCTCCCGCTAAACTAGCGTAAATCGAACCACCTTCACAATGGAAAGTCTTAGCCTCTATACTAGCAAGCGCCTGTGTTCTTAACTCCTCATTTGGTATACTTTCAGCTTTTTTCCGCCAATAGGCTAATTGACGATTTACTTCTGGGAACAGGTTTCGATAAGACACGTTTAGCACCTGCCACAACGAAGTCGGTGTTTTCATGACGTTACGAACCCTCCTGATCTCTAGGTAATAAGGCATCCGTGAAATCCTTGGCAACTTTAAATACTTCATCTCTTTCTGGCTCATTAAAGACCTCATGATACAAGTCTGGCCAAAAAATATATTTTTTATCTTGTACAGCTAGTTTATTATAAAACTTCTCAACATCTGATACCGAGACAAGCTTATCTTCTCCAGCTTGCATGAATAAAGTTGGTAGATCAGGATAATATCTAATTTGATTAAAGGCTTGATCAATACCACGTTCGAATTCATGGAACCACCGTACAGAAACTTTATGTAAAAAAAGCGGATCGGATTCATCTCTTATATGAAAAGCTTCGTTTCTTGTTGCGAGTTGTGGCTTAACATTCGTTTTAAACCGAATGGATGGCATGATTTTATCAAGCAACTTTGAAAGGTGATAAACTGGTTTATGCGGAACCGTCTGCAAACCAAGCCCCGGAGAAGATAATATAACTCCTGTCACAGATTCTTTCGTTTCTTCCAAAGTACGAATCACGATTAAACCACCCATGCTATGACCGAGTAAATAAACGGGTAATTCAAAGTACTTCGCTTCATCTAGCCACTTTTGTACGGTCTTAATATATTCGTCGAATGAATCGACATGACCACGTTTACCTTTTGATTCACCATGACCCGGTAAATCACCTATAATCACATGATAACCGGCTTCATTCCACTGACTAATCTGCCATTCATAACGACCAGAATGCTCGAACGCTCCATGTACAATCACAATGACAGCTTTTCCTTCCCGACTTTTATGAATGACCATGTGATGACCTCCCAAAATTTCCGAAATATTTGATATAATTATCTTACCATAAATTGCGATTAGGAGGACAAACATGATTTTACCATATTATGAACAATTCCCATCTATTGATCAGACGGCTTACATAGCTGATGATGCTGTTATTTCAGGGGATGTCACGATTGGGGCCTACAGTAGTATTTGGTTTAAAACGGTGATCCGTGGTGATGTTTCACCAACCATAATCGGTGAAAACGTCAATATTCAAGACCAGAGTATGTTACACCAGAGTCCTAATATGCCTTTAGAAATCGAGGATGGTGTCACAGTTGGCCATCAAGTATTACTACATTCTTGTAAAATACGCGAAAATGCATTAATCGGGATGGGGACAACCATTCTAGATGGAGCTGAAATCGGCGAGAATGCATTCATTGGAGCAGGAAGCTTGGTACCACCAGGAAAAACCATTCCAGCCAACACTCTAGCATTTGGTCGACCAGCAAAAGTCATTCGTGATATTACGGATGAAGATATACAGGAAATGAACCGAATCCGTAAAAGTTATGTTGATAAAGGACAAGTTTATAAACAAAACCAAGAATAAATCCTCTTAATAATAGAAAAGCAAGCTTACTATGTTTAATTCATAATAAGCTTGCTTTCTTATGATTCTTCTTTCTGTAATTCCGTTATATCATAGACACCTTCCACAAAAATTTGATGCCATAACATAAACATAAGTACAGTCCATATCTTTCTACTATAATCATTCTTACCTTCTCGATGAGCCGTTAACATTTTTTCGATCACCGTTTTGTCTAGTAAATGACTTGTCTGGCTATTGCGGATTAGTACCATCGCCCAATCGTAAAGTTCGAGTCTTAACCAATGTTTAATGGGTACAGGGAATCCAAGTTTCTTCCTGTTCAGCACATGCGGAGGTACAACTGTTTCCATCGCCTCTCTCAATATTGACTTAGTCGTCCCATTAGCAATTTTATATTCAGTCGGGATTGAACTCGCTACACGGAAGACTTCTTGATCTAGAAATGGAACCCTTAGTTCGAGAGAATGCGCCATCGTCATACGGTCAGCTTTCAAAAGGATGTCACCACGTAACCATGTGTGTATATCAACATACTGCATCTGATTCACTGGGTGAGCATTCTCTACTTCACGATATAAGGGATTCGTGAAGTTTTGATAAGTTGATTGATCATCATAATGTTTTAACAAATTCTTTTTTTCTTGTTCTTCAAACATTTTCGCATTTCCAATATATCGATCTGATAATTGGGTCGTCCCGCGTTCTAGAAAACTTTTTCCTCTCACTCCTTCAGGCATAACCTTAGCCACACGTTGTAGCAGCTCTTTTGCTGGTCCTGGAATGGAATCAAAAACCTTTAAAGATTCTGGCTCACGGTAGATATTATAACCACCAAATAACTCATCTGCTCCTTCCCCTGAAAGAGCAACCTTCACATGCTTTGATGCTTCTCGGCTAACAAAATAAAGGGGAACACAAGCAGGATCAGCTAAAGGATCATCATTATGCCACATAATCTTGGGTAGCTTTCGGACGTACTCTTCTGCAGAAATGACATAAGAAATATTCTCAACGCCAAGCTCCTCAGCAGATTCCTGTGCCACATCAATTTCAGAGTACCCTTCTCGCTCAAACCCAACTGAAAAAGTTTTGATATTAGGATTTAATTCCTTTGCCATTGCGACAATTATGGTAGAGTCAATGCCCCCTGATAAAAATGACCCAACTGGTACGTCACTTCTCATATGAACATTCACTGAATCAAACATGACATCTCTTATTTGCTTCATTAGTTTTTTCTTTTCTGTCTGAACTGGTGTGAATCGAGCATGAAAGTACCTTTTGAATACTGGTTCGTCACCAGGCTTCATTTTAAACGAATGACCTGGCTCCACTTTATGAATACCTTCTGTCATCGTCTTTGGCTCAGGTACAAATTGAAAGCTTAGATAATGTTGTAAACTTTCTGCATCGACGACCTGCTGCTCCATTGCTAAACCGATACTCTTCTTCTCAGATGAAAAATAAACCCCTTCTTTTTGTCGGCTGTAGAATAATGGTTTAATTCCAAATTCATCTCTTGCTCCTACTAAGAGCTCTTCTTCTTTATCCCAGATTAAAATAGCGAACATCCCACGCAAATACTTAAATGCTTCTTCACCGTATTTCGCATACATGGCCAAGATTACTTCCGTATCCGAATTTGTGGAAAACACATAACCGTCATTAATCAGATCAGTTCTTAATTCCACATAATTATAAATTTCACCGTTATAAACGATCCAATAACGATCATTTTCGTAAGGTAGCGGTTGGTGACCGCCCTCAAGATCAATAATACTTAACCGTCTAAATGCAAATGATATGTATTCATCAAAATAAAAACCTTCATCATCAGGTCCACGGTTGGTAATTATGTCATTCTGTTGTTTAATAAAATCCTTAGCTTGTTCAGTTAATTCAGTTTCTTCGTTTCTAATGAATCCAATGAAGCCACACATGCTGCAATCCTCTCTTCCGTCAATAATTAGAACAATTATACAACCGCAGTCTTACCACCCTTGTTAAAACTTACTAAATTGTTCCTGTTATAACTGACGGATTTCTGTGCATTTAGGTTTCATTGCAGACACACAAATTGGCAAAAGACTTAAAAAAGCTACCAAACTTAAGTTTGATAGCTTAAACCAATAACCTATTGATGGATTTTTGATTTTAATGTTTCGACTCGATCGGTTCTCTCCCAAGTGAAATCTTCATCTAAGCGGCCAAAATGACCGTAAGCTGCCGTTCGCTTATAAATCGGACGACGGAGATCTAACATTTTTATTATACCTGCCGGGCGTAAATCAAACGTATCGCGCACGGCTTCGACTAATTTCTCTTCTGAAACTTGACCTGTTCCAAACGTATCAACAGCAATTGACACTGGTTGAGCCACACCAATCGCATAAGCTAATTGAACTTCACATTGATCAGCAAGTCCAGCTGCGACAATATTTTTCGCCACATAACGTGCCGCATAAGCCGCTGATCGGTCCACTTTAGTCGCGTCTTTACCACTAAAGGCACCGCCACCATGACGAGCATAACCCCCATAGGTATCGACAATGATTTTACGTCCTGTCAGTCCAGCATCACCTTGAGGACCTCCGATGACAAATCGACCTGTTGGGTTAATGAAGAATTTCGTCTTATCATCAATTAAGTTCTCTGATACAACAGGCTTAATCACATGTTCATTTAAATCGGCTTTAATTTGTTCGAGGTCAATTTCAGGATGGTGTTGTGTTGAAATGACAATCGTATCGACACGTTCTGCTTCTCCATTTTCATCATATTCCACAGTTACTTGTGTCTTACCATCTGGTCGTAAATATGGGATTAATTCAGTTTTTCTGACATCTGCCATTCGTTTGGATAGTTTATGAGCTAATGAAATGGGCAGTGGCATTAATTCTTTCGTCTCGTTGCTAGCGTAACCAAACATTAAACCTTGGTCACCAGCACCTATAGACTCAATTTCTTCATCTGACATTTGACCTTCCCGTTTTTCATAAGCCTCATCAACCCCTTGGGCAATATCAGCCGACTGTTCATCAATCGATGTTAATACAGCACATGTTTCATAATCAAAGCCATATTTAGCACGCGTATAACCAATATCTTTTACTGTATCACGCACAATCGTCGGAATATCGACATAGGTTGATGTTGAGATTTCACCTGATACTAAGACTAGTCCTGTTGTGATCGTCGTTTCACAGGCGACGCGTGCATTGGGATCACGAGAAACGATTTCATCTAAAATCGCATCGGAAATTTGGTCAGACATTTTGTCAGGATGGCCTTCTGTCACAGATTCAGATGTAAAGAGACGACGTTGTTTCGTCATAACTAGAGATCCTCCTCATTTGTTTAATGGAACGGATTTCATACCCTTTGTACAAAGCATGGGTTCACTTCATGGTTCCTTTATAGTTTTGCTTTATTTTCGATAATCGGCTCTGTTAGAATAAAGTTAATTCATAGTTTCAATACAAACAAACCTTATACCAATAAAAAAACCTTTCCCAATTTAGACAAGGGAAAGGTATGTATAGCCTTTCGCTCTTATCGTCCAAGGGTCCCCTTGCATCAGGATGAGCACCTGTCACAAATGTGATGGTTGCCGAGCTTCATCGGGCCTGTTCCCTCCACTTACTCTGGATAAGAGAAATACCGTTTACTGCTATATCATAACGTGAGGCTTATTTCGTGTCAACTTTTGACACCTTCATTTAGTAATGGCAAGATTTCACTAAAATCCGTGTAAAAATTTTATAAATAGTGTGGTTTAATTTATAAAATGTGTTATACTAATAACGAATTATGTCATATACATAAATACATATTTTATATAAAGGGTGATCTGGTAATGAAAACTATTGAAGCTGATACACTGGTATCACAATTATCAAACGCTAATCAGACGGATAAAAATTTATCCATTGCGGAACTAGTTGAAAATATTTTAGCACGTGATGAAGGAATTTTAACCTCAACTGGTGCCATCAGAGCAACAACTGGCCATTATACTGGTCGCTCACCCAAGGATAAATTCATCGTTGAAGATGAAGAGACGAAAGATCGCATCGATTGGGGCGAGGTTAATCAACCTATAGACGAAAGCGTATTTAATAATCTTTTGCATAAAGTGACGGATTATTTAGCTGAACGTGACCAACTATTTTCCTTTAAAGGATTTGCTGGAGCCGATGAAAAACATCGCCTTCCCATTGAAGTGATCACAGAATTTGCTTGGCATAATTTGTTTGCTAATCAGATGTTCATTCGTCCAAGTGCTGAGGAATTATCAGAGCATGAAACCAAATTCTCGGTTATTTCTGCTCCACACTTTAAAGCGGACCCAGAAACGGATGGAACAAATTCAGAAACTTTTATTATTGTTTCCTTCAAGCATCGAATTGTTTTAATTGGTGGAACAGAATATGCTGGTGAAATTAAGAAATCGATTTTCTCCGTGATGAACTATATGTTACCCGAGAAACAAAATGTTTTACCGATGCATTGCTCCGCCAATGTTGGTGAAGAAGGCGATGTTGCTTTATTTTTCGGCCTATCAGGGACAGGAAAAACAACCTTATCTGCTGATGAGAACCGTCGTTTAATCGGTGATGATGAACACGGTTGGTCACAAAGCGGCGTTTTCAATATTGAAGGTGGTTGTTACGCCAAGACGGTTAACTTATCAGCTGACAAAGAACCGCAAATTTATAATGCGATTCGATTTGGAGCCGTATTAGAAAATGTCATGATTGATGCGAAAACTCGTTTACCAGATTATGATGATACGAATTTAACGGAAAATACTCGCGCGGCATATGCCATTGACCATATCGACAATATTGTTGAACCAAGTATTGCAGGTCACCCTAACACTATTATTTTCTTAACGGCAGATGCATTCGGTGTGTTACCTCCAATCAGTAAATTAACAAAAGAACAAGCTATGTATCACTTTTTAAGTGGTTATACGAGTAAGTTAGCTGGTACTGAACGCGGTATTACTGAACCACAGGCAACATTCTCAGCTTGCTTTGGATCACCTTTCTTGCCACTACCTGCTGCAAATTATGCTAAAATGTTAGGCGAGAAGATTGACCAACATGATGTGCAAGTTTTCCTAGTTAACACAGGCTGGACTGGTGGAGCTTATGGCGACGGTGAGCGCATGAAATTAAGCCATACACGAGCTATGGTGCATGCAGCACTCGAAGGCGAGTTAAATAATGTCGATTACATCCAAGATGACATTTTCGGTTTATACATGCCAACTACTTGTCCTGGCGTTCCTAGTGATGTTCTTAACCCTAAGAAAACATGGAACAATGACGAAGCATACGAAGCGAAAGCTCAGGAATTAGCGGTTAACTTCCACGATAACTTCAAACAATTCAATTATGTGACGAAAGACATCGCAGAAGCAGGCCCTACATTTAAACACTCATAAATGATTCAACTTGATCCGAACGAATTCTTTCAAGAGTTCGTTCGGATTTTTATGTCCTGATATGAAGATGGTACATGCTAAATGCCTTTTCCATTGAGTGACACGATTTTTCCATCGATTTCAATAAACTCACCATCACGAATAAATCACATAAAAAAGGTGGAATTGTTTAACGCGAACAATTCCACCTTGCTTATGATAAAAAGCGTTTATTGACTTCTTCTAAAGAAATTTTCAATACCTGATCTTTCATCATAAAACTATACTGTTTATTCTTCTTTACATTCTTCGGTAATTCGTCTAATAATACAGGGCCTTCCGTTTCAAAATAATGCTTTCGCTCATCTAATGAATGGACATCAGCGAAGTATACATTTTTTACAATATCTCCACCTTTACCATCAACATAATATTGTCCGATAAACGTTAATGTTGAAATAACGCCACCCGTTTCTTCGTAAACTTCACGTTTAGCTGCGTCTTCAGCTGTTTCACCTGGTTCCACTTTGCCACCAGGAAACTCTATTCCACGGTCACGGTGTTGTGTTAATAACCATTTATTTTGATAACGAGCAATGACCCATACATGCTTTGCACTATTCGAAAACGGCATCTGACCCTTAACGAATTTTACGGTATTATTATAATAATCCTTAAAAACTTCCACTGGAACACGGTCCTTTATCTCTTTTCTTATTCGTACTGTATATCCATTATATACGGTTGACCGCTATCCTTCAATTGAAGTTCAAACTTAATTGTATATTCTCCATCAAGCTCAGTTTGATTTGTTTGTGTAATAAGAATGTTTCCATCTTCTGTTGTTTCTTGTTCATAATCTTCGGCAATTTGAAACCATGCTGGTGTTTCCGTTGGGATGATATAAAGGTTACCATCGCGTTCTTCGTAATAACGATCCACGAATTTGTCAACTACTTCCGGTTCTGCTAAATCACTGAAGCTTTCTTTATATGCTTTCATTGAGTCATAGTTTTTCACTTCATATTGACTACTAGTATCTTGAATCAATTGATCCATGAAACTGCTCGTTGCTTGAACAACTTCACCTTTACTCAATTGTGGATTTTCTTTGTTTGCTAATTTAACTTCGCCACGTTCACGTTCCTCAAAATTTATATTTGATTGTTCTGAACTTTGGTATTGACTTGGTGCTGCATTAAGTTGTGAATATGAAAAAGGAATAAGTACGAGTAATGCTATGCTTACAACTGCTAGTCCAACGAATGAACGTTTCATTTTGTCATCACCTTTCTTTTTGCTGCTTACGCTCATATTATCTTTATGCTCTGTTTTCCTTTTTAATGACCGTATGAAACATAAAAGTCACAAAAGATTATCAATCACGCCATTTAGCTCTGATAATATCCATAATCATCCACCAACCTAGGCCTAGGTCAAATAAAATAAGCAAGTCCACATGTTATATGCGAACTTACTTCATTAGACGGTTCATTTCCTATTTTCGTTTCACTTTAAAATTAATCATCTTCAATTCGATCAAATTGATCAAAAAAAGACATCGATTCGATATGCTGTTTCGTTTCATGGTCACCTAGGTTATAAAGCATTTTATAACCTTTCATCATGTAATAATCATAAGCATCATTCTCTTCATCACGATGATATTCTTTAAAAGGTAACGTCGCTCGGAACGCAGTAGCATCTTCCGCACCTTTCAGTTCATCAAAACACTCACGCAACGAGATGATCTCATCTGGGTTTCCATAAATGACAAAATCATCATTATTACCTGCCTTCGCTTCTGAAATTTCACCAGATTCAATACTGACATAAAATTTTCGACGATCCATCAAACCACCTCATATCTTAATGTTAGTCGGTGGTTAAAAATTATACATTCAAACTATAATTGTTGAGTCGTTTTCATATCGAAATCGAACTGTCTGACCGTTAATTTCTCCAACCGTTTTTGATCGACTTGGACACCAATGCCTGGTTTAGTTGGCAATTCAACTAGTCCATCTGTCACTTTAAACGGTTGCTTAATAATATCGTGTTCCCAGTATCGCTCTGATTCTGATAAATCACCAGGTAATTTGAATTGTTCCAGTGAGGCCAAAATGACATTATGAGCTCTACCAATTCCCGTTTCTAACATACCCCCACACCACAGCGGCATATTCGCAACTTTAGCGTACTCATGAATCATCTTAGCGACTTCATACCCACCAACTCGTCCTAATTTCACATTAATCGTGTCCGCAGCATCTAACTCAATTGCCTGAAAAGCGTCATGTTCTGAAGTAATGGATTCATCTAGACAAATTCGTGTTTTCATTTCCTTTTTCAATTGGTGGTGATAATAAAAGTCATCTTGTCGAAATGGTTGTTCGATCATATGTAAATTAAGATCATCAAGTTTCGTTAAATGAAGCATATCTTCTGGTTCATAAATACCGTTACCATCAAACATAATAGGCAGATCACCTAGTAATTCTTTCGCTTGTTCAATGGTCTCACGTTCCTGCCCTTTTTGGACTTTTAACTTATACCTTTTATAGCCTTTTTTCATGTAAGTTTTCACTTGTGATGCTAAATCATCGGTTAAGGACAGGACCACGCCACTTTCTACATGGTTGTAAGTACCGCCAATTATATCTTTAAGTGGTTTGTTGAGTTGTTTAGCATATAAATCCCACATAGCTGTTTCAATACCAGCTTTGGCCATTTGATGACCCTGAATACCACTTAACGTACGATGAACTTGATTTGGGTGATCTATTTGCGCTTTTTGAATAACAGGTAGGATAAAATGCTTTAACATATCCCATGCTGTTGTCGTCGTTTCTGGTGTATAAAATGGATCAGCAAAAGCAACACATTCCCCATAACCTACATGACCGTCGTGATCATATACTTCAATGATTAACGTATCACGGGTGACAACTAGGCCGTTAGCCGTCTGAAAGGGTTGCTTCAACTTCATCGCAACCTGCCTAACGGTAACCTCTTTTATATTCATAGGATCACTCCTCTAAACGTGCTTGTAATTGATGGCGTAATAATTTCTTAGCTGCGTTTCTGGGTAATTCATCTGTTTTGTACCAAGCTTTAGGGACTTTATAATTTGCTAAATGGTTTTGACAATAAGTCGTTAATTCCTGTTCATCAATTGGTTCACGTTCAACAATAAAAGCCACAGGGACTTCTCCCCAGCGCTCACTCTTCTGACCAACCACACCAGCATCGGCGATATGCGGATAACCTTTTAACACACTTTCAATTTCAGCTGGATAAACATTTTCTCCACCTGAGATAATTAAATCCTTGCGTCTGTCCACGACATAAAGAAAACCGTCTTCATCAAAATAACCTAAATCACCTGTTTTAAGCCACCCATTATGCAGTTTAGCTGCGGTTTCATCAGGTCGTTTATAATAACCTTTTGTGACACTAGGTCCGTGAACGACAATTTCGCCCACTTGTTGAGCAGGTAATGACTCATCATCTTGAACAATGTCCAGTTGATTAGGAAATAACGGTTTGCCAGCAGAACCTAGTTTGTCGAAGGCATTCTGATCGTCAAGGGTGCAAAATTGTGAGGCTGTTTCTGTCATGCCGTAAGTTTGATAGACAGGAACACGCTTATCCTTAGCTCGAGTTAATAGCGGTTTAGGCGCAGGGCCACCACCTAACAGCATACAACGGAATTGTTCAGGGTAATAATCGTCTCCTAATCGTTCCAGCAATTGATCTAACATGACCGATACGACAGACATAATCGTTACACCCTGATTCATGATATCGTTATGGATCGCTTCAACATCAAATGATTCGTGTAAATGAAGCGGAATCCCATAAATGACACTGCGATAAACGATAGATAAACCACCCACGTGAAACATCGGTAAGCTTAATAACCAGCGATCATGGGCATACAGGCCTAAGTTAAGCGCTGAGCCATTCGCGTTCCACCAATGATTCCCATACGTTAGTTCCACACCCTTTGGTTGTCCCGTTGTCCCAGACGTGTAAATTACATGGGATAGGTCATCTAAGTCTATGCTATGACTTTTTTGCTTCAGTGGCTGATCAAGATTCCCGCTATGGATGTCAATTATGTTCAAGTCACCCTCAACTAAGTTTTCATAGCGTTGATCTAAAATGACAGCTGATACGTCGCCATCTTGTAGCTGAAAGGCAATTTCTGCTGATGACAGGCGAATATTCATGAGAAAGCTGACAGCGCCGATAAGATTCAAAGCATGAATGGTAACAAGGAATCGATAATGATTGGGTGAAATTACTGCGACATGGTCGCCTGACTTAATACTTTCTTGTTTTAATTGTGATGCCATTGATTTGGCATGGTGATAAAGTTGTGAAAAGGAATAGGTTGTGCCATCTGGTAACTTCACCGCGTCCGTATGTGGTGATAAATCAGCGCGTTTCTCCAACCAGTTGATCATCGTCGTCATAGAGCATGTTCCTTTCTTAATTATGTATAAACTAAAGAAAGAAGGTTGGTATCAAACGATTATTCATTTGATACCAACCAACTTGTTTGACTTCATTTAGCGACTTAAGGGAAACGTGGGAACTGATCGAAGTCAGGTTTACGCTTCTCTTTGAATGCGTCGCGACCTTCTTTTGCTTCTTCTGTTGTGTAATATAGTAGTGTTGCGTCGCCACCCATTTGTTGCAGGCCAGCTAAACCATCTGTGTCTGCATTAAATGAAGCTTTTAAGAAACGAAGGGCTGTTGGTGATTTTTCTAGCATTTCGTTACACCACTGAATCGTTTCTTCTTCAAGCTTATCTACAGGTGCGACTGTGTTAACAAGTCCCATCTCACGCGCTTCTTCAGCACCGTATTGACGGCATAAATACCAAATTTCACGGGCTTTCTTATGGCCAACGATGCGAGCCAGTAAACCTGCACCATATCCAGCATCGAAGCTACCAACTTTCGGACCTGTTTGTCCAAATACAGCATTATCAGCAGCAATCGTTAAATCACAGACAACGTGTAACACATGTCCGCCACCAATCGCATAACCCGATACCATGGCTACAACTGGTTTCGGAATAGTACGAATTAAACGTTGTAAGTCTAGTACATTTAAACGTGGAATTTCATCTGTCCCTACATAGCCACCATGGCCTCGTACAGATTGGTCACCACCTGCACAAAATGCTTTTTCACCTTCACCAGCTAATACAATAACCCCAATATTTGAATTATCGCGTGCGCGAGCAAACGCATCGATTAATTCTTGTACTGTTAACGGGGTAAAAGCATTGCGTTTTTCTGGACGGTTGATCGTAATCTTCGCAATTCCATTATACGTTTCATACTTAATTTCTTCGTAATCGCGTTCTTTAGTCCATGCAACTGCCATTATGTAACCTCCTTAGATTGAATCAGATTTAGTTAAAAACTCACTTACTATTTTACCAAAAATTTTGGGACTTTCCAGATATACAGCATGACCTGTTTTAGAAATTTTTCGAAATTGAGCATTTGGTAGGTATTCATGCATTTGTTCATTGATTAAAACAAACTTTTCATCCTCCTCACCAACGACTAATAATGTCTCAGTTGCCAGTTGTCCTAGGCTTTCCCAAAGGCTTGCTTGTTTTCCTGTCCCCATCGTACGTAAAGACAATGCCAGACCTTCAGGCGCTTGTGCTAATCGCTCTTGCCTAATGTGCTCTTGCTTTGTTAAGGACAGACGTTTTTGCGTAGCAAACAAAGGGACTTTTTCCCAGTAATCAACAAAAGCTTCAATTCCCTCACGCTCGATCATATTTGCTAATTTCTGATCTTGTGCTTCTCGTTCTAGGCGTTTATCACCTGATAATCCAGGCGAAGCGCCAACTAATATGAGTTGATTGACCATCTCAGGAAAGTAATGAACAAACATTAACGCTGTACGACCACCCATGGAATACCCGATTAAATCGACATGGTTATGCCCAAGTTGATGAATGATAGATTTCAAATCATGGCAAACATCTGACATGTTTGATACATGCTTAGCGTCTGTCTGTCCATGACCTGGCAAATCAATGAGCACCAGTTGTCTATTGACCTGCAGGTAAGAAATTATTTCATTCCAAGTGTCCATAGTTCCAGTAAACCCATGTAATAAAACGAGCGGTTTTCCTTCGCCTATCACATTCACGTGGTAGTGATGATCACCTACTGTTATATACATTTCATCCATCCTTTAAGTATCTAGTAGACTTTCGATATTAGATTTAATTCGTTGATGCCAGAAGAAATTGTCCTCTCGCTCTGTCTGAACTTCGATTACTTCTAATTGGTCAACTGGTTTATTGACCTTTTCAGTAAATTCATCATTACTTTCTACACACTGATAGGGAATGTCTATGGATGACACCATATCGCCAATCGGTGCATCAAATGGCGTCCCAAATATCTTTTCAAAATGTTGACCGTGTTGGTACTGCGGTAGAAAGTTAAAAATACCGCCTCCGTTATTATTAATCACAACAATACGGAGTGCTAATTGCTGTTTTTTAGCCATTAATAATGACGTGAAATCATGTAATAGGGAAAGGTCGCCAATAAGTAGGGTTACATGTTCACCTGAAGCCGCTACACCCATAGCTGACGAGATGACACCATCAATACCATTTGCACCACGATTAGCTAATACTCTCACTTGTTTATTCAAAGGTAAGAAAAACGTATCTATATCGCGAATCGGCATACTACTACCAACAAAAATTGTTTCGCCATCAGCAACAGATTCAGCTAACACATGAGCAACAGAACCTTCCGTTAATGATTCATTTGCCATTTCCGTTAACGTTTGTTGAACGCGTTGATCTAATTCGATCCACTGCTTAGTCCACTTAGGATCTTGTTCTATCTTGAACTGACGAGCTTGTTGTACGAATGCTTTGATATCACTATAGATCATGGTTGTCCGAATATTAGAATGTTCACGGTAGCCTGCCTGTTGATCAACCACCATATGAGTTGATGGAGTCACTTTCGCCATCCACTGGAAATAGGCTTTCGAGACTGGCATGGGACCGAATCGAATGACAAAGTCTGGTTCAATTGATTGCTGAAAAGTTTCTTGTTTTAGTAATGCATCATAAGTTGAAATGATTAATTCGTCTGTATCTCCCATTTGCCTCAATCGACTTAATGGATCAGCCAATACAGGAACTTGCCATTGCCGAGCTAGTTCTAACACCGCCTTCGCTTCGTCATCACTTGTTAATTCCCCGCACATGATTAATCCTTTATGTTTGCCTGTTAATTCAGACGCGATTAACCCAGCTTCTTCAACGGATAGCTTTTCATGACTACCCACTGCAGAAACATAAGGTGTCTGAACTGAACCCCATAAATGATCTAAACTTAAATCAGGTGTTAATGGATCTCGAAACGGAAAATTAAACTGGACGGGCCCTTTACGATTTGAATTGGCTAACGCAAAAGCGCGACTAGCTTGTCTACGACTATAATCCAGTAATGACGGAGTTGCTTCAGCGACTGCCATATCATGAAAATGTTTAACATAGTCCCCATACATTTTGACCTGATCAATCGCTTGTGGTGCACCATTATCTCTTAATTCTTGCGGTCGATCAGCTGTTAACACAATTAATGGCACGCGACTATAATAGGCTTCAACAATAGCTGGATAATAGTTAGCAGCCGCCGTCCCTGAAGTACATACCAACGCGACAGGTTTTTGAGTTGCTTTGGCAATCCCTAAAGCAAAAAAGGCTGCTGATCGTTCATCAAAATGAATCCAATCTTGAATGGACGGGTGATGCGCGATAACCATTGATAACGGCGTAGACCGTGAACCAGGTGTAATCACAACATGCTCTAGTCCTTTTTGATATAACTCATCAATGAAATACGAGACATAATACGTATTATTCCCCATGGTCGTCATCACGTTTACCTCCCAAAGCATCCAACATTGGTGTTAACTTTAAGTTTGTCTCATCATATTCTGCTTTAGCATCAGAATCAGCAACAATGCCACATCCAGCAAACAATTTAATCCGGTTGTCAGAAATCAATCCAGATCGAATGGCCACGGCAAATTCACCATTTAATGATTGATCGAACCAGCCAATTGGAGCGGCATACCAACCACGCTCAATGGGTTCATGCGTCTTAATAAAGTTCATCGCGTCCTGACGTGGTTCTCCTCCTAAAGCTGGAGTAGGATGCAATTGTTTTAACGTATCAAACAGTGTAACTCCTGGTTTTAATTGACCTTGGACAGGTGTATATAAATGTTGAACATTTGTTAAAGGATATATTTGCGGTTCATTCGGAATATCTAAATGAGTACATATTGGCTGTACAGCTTCGCGAATCATATCGACTACATAGCGATGTTCTTCTAAGTTCTTTTCATCATTTAATAATTGCCATGCTAATAAATCATCCACATCCATCGTCTCACCACGACTCGTCGTTCCGGCTAAACAAGCCGAATACATCATATGGTTTGTTACCGAGACCAATCGTTCAGGGCTAGCACCGATAAACGCCTCTTCTCCTTGTTCCATAACAAACACATAACTATGCTGTTGCTGATTAGTTAGCGCAGATATTAAACCTTCTGTTGGAATCGTGCGATCAAATACCGCTTCAACTTCTCGTGCTAATACAACCTTCTCAAGATTGGTTGTGCTGATTTCTTTAATCGCATGAGCGATCATTGACGACCACTGATCAAAACTCAGTTGATCCTGAACCTCGTCCAGATTTCTAGTCTCTTGAACAAACGACTCCGCCCCATAAATCGCCTGAGTCTCATGTTCAATTTGATTCAATAATGCTTCAATTGAATCATCAGGCGACACTTCTAAATGGTACGTTAGGAAATACTCATCTTGTTTAACGGTCAGCATTTGTTTAGCTAAGACAAAATGGTTCTCGGGAAAAGTTCCCCATTCATCTCGATGTGGCGTGTCAAAAAATGAAAAACCTCCGAAGAAAACAGGTCCTACCCCTTCTATATCAAAATCATGTAAGACGTTGATGTCCTCTTTTAAATGATTCAACTGATCTTCTATTGCCGTAAATCGGTCATCCGATGAATCGACATATAATTCTTTGAAAGTCCCTAAGCCCACAAATGTTAGGTCACCTGTAGCATTTGACCAATAGAAACGTTCGCCTTTTAAATGATCAAAATAGGCAAACAGATTGATTGGATCAATAGGATTAACCTTCTGTACAATTGAAATATATTGTGTCTGTTCAATTTGTTCTATCTGTTTCAATTGTGCTTCTAATGAAACACGATCTGTTTTAATCATAAACGTTGCCTCCAATAGTATTACAACCAGCATGTCGAACACATGCCTACAGACTATTTTATGACTTTTTTTTGAAAACGACAAGAATTACACTGTACAAGCTAATTGACACAGGCATATCGTTTATCTAAACTTATTTTAGTATGTTGTAAAAAAGAGAGGGAGAAACCATGACACAACAACAATCTGTTCAAGAAGCACTTGGGGAAAGATCAGGCTTTCAAATATTATGGCGTATGCTACGACCTCACACGTTAACGGCTTCATTTGTACCTGTTTGGATTGGTACAGCAGCAGCTAGTATGGATACATCCATACACATCGGGTTGTTTTTAGCCATGTTAATTGCCTCAATGTTAATCCAAGCTGCAACGAATATGTTTAATGAATATTATGATTTCGTTAAAGGCTTAGATACAGAAGAATCAGTCGGAATCGGTGGCACGATCGTCAGAGATGGTATTCCACCATCACAGGTTAGGAATTTGGCCTTTATATTTTACGGAATAGCTATTCTTTTAGGTTTTTATATTTGTATGGAAACAACATTTTGGATCGCTGTCATTGGAATTGTTTCCATGTTATTTGGCTATTTATATACAGGTGGTCCATATCCGATTGCCTACACGCCATTTGGCGAATTATTCTCAGGATTCTTTATGGGCACTGTGATTATCGGTATCAGTTTCTTTATTCAAACAGGCCATGTCACCCCAGAAATTGTCTGGTTATCCATTCCTGCAGCCATTCTTATTGGAGCGATTATGTTATCAAATAATATTCGTGATTTAGAAGGCGATCAAGAAAATGGGCGGAAAACAATCGCTATTTTAGTTGGACGTCATAAAGCGATTCGTATTTTAGCATTATTCTTCCTTACAGCTCTTATTTTACCTATTGTTTTTATTGCTTTAGGAATGATGCCTGTTTGGGGATTATTAACTTGGTTAAGCGGAATCAAAGCATATAAAGCCTACCAAACGTTTAAACAAAACAACACACCACTTGAAATGATGCCAGCGATGAAGTTTACAGCTCAAACCAACACGATATTTGGTATTCTATTCGGTCTTAGTTTTGTTCTAGAACATCTCACCAATTGGCTAATATAAACATGTATGTTCAATCTGAAAACGGATACCGTAATAAAGGAGGATGACGATGGATCTTCGTCATACATTATTCGAAACGTTACAAATCGACATCCAAGAAGCAGAACCACAACGCGTCGTTTTAACGATGCCTATTAATGAAACCGTTCATCAACCAATGGGCTATTTACACGGGGGAGCTTCAGTTGCCCTCGCAGAGTCGGCTGCCAGTTATGGAGCTTTCTTAAATGTTGACCCAGAACGCTACAATGTCTTCGGCCTTGAAATTAATGCCAATCACATTAAGAGTAAACGTGATGGCATGTTAACAGCCGTCGCTACACCTATTCACATGGGTCGGATGACGATGGTTTGGGACATTCAAATGAAAGATGAGGATGATCAACTTATCTGCACGTCGCGTTGTACGATTGGAGTTGTCGAACGGTCTAACAAGTGAGGTGCGTCTATGTATAATCCAATGTGGGATGAACTTCGGGTTCAGCTTATGGAAGAAAAAAATCGGCTTGAACAACGGGTAAAAGAAGCAGAAGATCTTCCTGCTTTAATCGATGAATCTGTCGGTGAATTAAATTCATTAGACGATCAACATCCTGGAGACAGTGGTACAGAATTATATGAACGGCAAAAGGATCTGACCATGTTTCGGCATGCTAAAGAACAGCTCGAAGAAATTGATCACGCATTAAATAAGATGGATGATGGAACTTACGGAATCTGTGAAAAAACAGGTAAACCTATCCCTTTAGAAAGACTACAAGCTATGCCGACAGCTAGGTATACCATTAAACATTCTCATGATGAATTATAAAACGAAGCATAAACGGATAAAATGGATATGACGTGTGAAAGGAAGTGACAACATGTTATACCGTTTTGTCCGTTTTTATTTTCATATCCCGATCTTTTTACGTCTATTATTAACGGTCTTAAGTATCATGCTTTTATTTGGAACGATTATGTATTGGGCAGAGCCAGACGAGTTTACGACATGGTTTGATGGCGTATGGTTTGCCTTTATTACAGGGGCCACTGTTGGTTATGGAGATTTCGTACCCGAAACAGTTTTAGGTCAACTGCTCACGATTTTACTGATCTTAGCTGGAGGTGGGTTATTAACGTTCTATATGGTGACGCTTTCAAGTGGTGCCATTAAACGAGAAGATGATTATAAGAAGGGGGAAGTGGCATTTCATGGCGCAGAACATATGATTATTGTTGGGTGGAACGAGCGGACGCGTCGACTGATTGAATTAATTGAAACACAGTACGGGAAACAAACTGATCTTGTTTTACTCGATGAAACTTTAGAAGAAGATCCTGTGAATCATACCAATGTTCATTTTATTCACTCTGACCCGACCATTGATGATACTTGGGAAAAAGCTAATCTTTCAAAAGCAGATAAAGTCATTGTGACCGCTGATCAAACTAAAATTGAAAAAGAGGCTGACGTCCACACAATCCTTGTTATCCTTACTGTTCGTGGCTTACAACACGACATTCCGATTTTAGGTGAGATATTAACCGAAAAACAAAAGCGGAATGCTGAACGAGCAGGCGCGACAGAAGTGATTTGTTCAAATGAAACAACAAGTACTTTGTTCTATCATGAATTAACTGGAAATGAATATGTCAAAGCGTTTGATTACGTGATGGCATTGCTGTCACAACAACAATTCATTATCGATTCTGTTTATGATGAATGGATTAATCAATCTATTCTTGAACTATCTGAAATCACTAAACAAGATGGACAATTACTTTTAGGGTTTATCCGTAATGATGAAATTAAAATTAACCCCGATCCAAATGAACGTCTTCAAGAAGATGATCAAGTCATTATGACGAAAACATTACTGGAGTAATACTTTCTCTACTTCTTGTATAACAATTTCTGCTTGATCTATATAGGATTCATCAATATCAGCATCTGGTTCTTCTGGTGATTGAAATTGATTAAAACTTCCTTGGATATTACCTGATATGCCTTGTTGATCAGTTCCTGCTTCAAATCGATGAACTAAAACAAATGGCGAGCCAATACGTACATGTGCGTCTTTTTCGCCTATCGTTCCTATTTCTGTAGTGACGGGAATGCGTACAAAAGCGTATTCCTCATCGGTTTGTTCTAGTTTATGATCAAAGTAAGCATGATCGTACTCCCAACTACCTCCGACACTAAAGGCAAAACGGTTTAAAATCGCTTCTAAATCTTCAAAAGGATAAGCTTGATTTTCGATACCTGACTGAATCTGTTCCATATAATCACCTCTAACAATTTTTAATCACTCGTAGTATGACCGGATTATTCGTTTTCATAAGTGAGGATTAAAAACTGAAATTATTCCTGCTCGTTGTTGATATTGTGATCCGCTATCGGTGGACGCTTTCCGCAGGCACGGCTCGAGCCTCCTCGGCCAAAAAGCGTGGCCTGCGGGGTCTCGAGACTCGTGCTGTTCCTGCAGGAGTCGCCACCTTCGCTCCTCACAATTCAACAACTATGAGCTCATAATGTCCAACAAATTAACTCATATGTATAATATAGACAAATTTAAAAACGTCGGCCTTTAAAAGACCGACGTTTCCTTGTTTTATAGGGAATGACGTAAGATTTGGCGAACGTCTTCATCGTATAATGCATTAAAGTTACCAAATGGCCCTCGTTTCATCGCACGATCAACCATTAGTTCTAAATTCTTGTCATCAATGTCATATTCCGCTAAGCGAGTCGGTGCACCTAAGGAACTCCAGAACTCACGTAAACGATCAATTCCTTGTAACGCTGTTTCTTCATCAGATTTGCCTGTTGGATCAACGCCAAATACGCGAACAGCTAATTGTTTAAAACGCTCTGGATTCACTGATAAATTATGCTTCATCCAGTTAGGGAATAAGATCGATAAACCACCAGCATGCGGAATATCATAAACTGCTGATACAGCATGTTCAATATTGTGTGTTGCCCAATCACCTTTATAACCTGTTTGTAAAATACCGTTGAACGCCATCGTACCTGCATACATGATTGTTTCACGGTACTCATAAGATTCAAGGTTATTGATTAATTTAGGAGCCGTTTCAATAATCGACTTCAAGATCCCTTCAGCCATACGATCTTGAACAGGTGCATTCGTCGGTTGATGGAAATACTGCTCTAACACATGGCTCATCATATCAACTATGCCGTATACCGTATGATTTTTCGGTACAGAATACGTATTAACTGGGTCTAGAATGGAGAATAATGGGTATGATAATGGTGAACCCCATCCGTATTTTTCATTTGTTTCCCAGTTCGTAATAACCGCACCAGCGTTCATCTCAGAACCTGTTGCTGCTAACGTAAGAATCGTACCTAGTGGTAAAGCGTCTTCAGGTGTAGCTTGTTTGGTAACGAGATCCCATGCATCACCATCGTACTTAGCTGCTGAAGCAATTGTCTTCGAACAATCAATAACACTTCCGCCACCAATCGCTAAGATGAAGTCAATATCTTCTTGTTTACATAAATCTGCCCCTTCATTAACAGTCGTTAAACGAGGATTTGGATCAATGCCACTTAATTCAAACGTTTCATAACCATTATCTGCTAACTTTTTCATAACATTCGTATAGATTCCGTTGCGCTTAATGCTTCCGCCACCGTAAGTGACAAGAATACGTTTAACACCTTCTGGGATTAAGGATGGTAATTGCTCTGTTTGGCCACGACCAAACACTAATTTCGTTGGATTGTAAAATGTAAAATTCTCCATATCAATACTCCTTTCAATGTCTCTAATTATTTATTATGTCGTAATAATCCTTCAGACGCAAAAGATATACTTTAAACTTAGTTTTAGAATGAAGCATTCTTAAAGTCCGTTGTTGATATTGCGATCCGCTTTCGGTGGACGCTTTCCGCGGGCACGGCTCAAGCCAGGCAACTACATCGAATAAGCTTCTTTGGAACTTGCACCGAGGAAGCCTACTTCGAATCGTTACTAGAAGACGCATGTGCATCCCTCGGCCGACATAGGAACTTCGGCTAAGTTCCGGACGTCCTGTCCGAACGCCGAAGTGACCCACATCCTGTGGCCCTCTGGGGGTCTCGAGACTCGTGCTGTTCCTGTGACGACCTGGATGGTCTAATGTCGACGTCGGTCACAGGACGTGACCGCACTTAGTCGACCAGGAGTCGCCACCTTCGCTTCTCACAATTCAACAACTAAGCAATGTAAAATAATGTTAAAAAAACCTCCAACTAATTGGAGGTTTACTTCTCTAATGACGATAGGTTTGTTCACGATCCTTCGATTGTTCAATCCATTCATTAAGCTTGTCTTTTAAAATGTTGAACCCATTTTCGTCTTGATTATGTTGCATGTCACGAATTTGTTCTGCTCTTGTCTTAGCATGAATTGGCCGTGATTGTGTCGCACGAATTGAAAGCGAAAACTTCCCTTCTGAAGGTTCCGCATCAACGACTTTGACCTGAATAACTTCACCTACAGACACATAATCATGCACATCTTTCACATAACCATGTGTAATCTCAGAAATATGAACGAGTCCTTGTCTATCATCATCAATTTTTACAAAGGCACCATAAGGTTGAATTCCTGTCACTTCACCCTTAATGATATCTCCTTCTTGTATATTCATGATCGACAACTCCTAAAGCTTTTCTATATCTTCCACTTTTTATCTTAACATAATTACAAACCCCCATTCAAAAATGCCCCGCGCTGATTATTCAGAATAAATAACAAATTTCCACAAAAAATTTAAAAATTTTTTAAAATCATGTTTAATATTTTTCAAAACGGTTATAACTATTTATGTAATACTTTCTCGTATTCCCCCTTTGACAAAGCGATTAATCGCTTTGTCTTTTTTTTGCTTTTGAACAAGAATTCGGTGTAAGATAATGATTGAGGAGGGATTTAGAATGACAAAATTTAATAAGAAGATTAACCGAGAAAATACACGTGCAGTAAAATACGAATTCCGAGAAAAACTATTTGAACGCAATGATGTGTTACCAATGTGGGTCGCGGATATGGACCTTCCTGCTCCACAAGCCATTCAAGATGCGATCATGGCTCGTGCAGAGCATAATATATATGGTTATACCACACATGACGACGAACTACTATCAACCATCCAAAATTGGTTAACTAAACGTTATCAATTTGATGTCAATACTGATTTAATCTCGTTCTCTCCAGGTGTTATCCCTGCGTTACATGCATTAGTTGAATCTTTTACTGAAGAAGGCGATCAAATCGTTATTCAACCACCTGTATACCCACCATTTTTCTCAGTGGTTGAAAATCATGATCGTACCGTTGTTGAAAATCCACTCATTTATGAAAATGATACATATCGAATGAATTTCGATCAATTGGAAGAGCAATTCAAACAAGGAGCTAAAGCTTTTATTTTATGTAGCCCTCACAATCCAGTCGGACGTGTTTGGACGGAGACTGAACTTAAGCAACTCGCTGAATTATGCGTCACTTATAATGTTTACCTGTTCTCTGATGAAATTCATAGCGATATTATCTTCTCAGGTCATAAGCATCGACCTGTTGCAGACTTGAATGAAAATATTAGCGCTTTAACATTTACGATGATGGCACCATCTAAGACGTTCAATATCGCTGGATTACAAGCATCATTTACAATCAGCCCAGATGAAGACTCAAAGAAAATCCTCGACAAACAATTAATGAAACAAGGGGCTGTCATGTTGAACACAATTGCTTATACAGCAATGGAAGCAGCCTATCAACATGGTGAGCCTTGGTTAGAAGACCTAATTAAACATCTAGAAGATAATTATGCTTATTTACAAGAACAACTCAAACAGACACCTATTACACCTGTAAAAGCAGACGGCACATATTTAATCTGGCTCGATTTCTCTGAGACTGGATTAGATCATGATGAAATCAAACGAAAATTAAACCACGAAGCTAAAGTCGGCCTTAATGATGGCCAAAGCTTTAGCAAAGAACACGGCGATCAATTCATGCGTATGAATATTGCTTGTCCACATGAAATGATTGAAGATGCTGTTGAACGACTTGTAAGCACATTCGGATAAATGATTAATAAGCTGCCTCATTTTACGAGGCAGCTTATTTTAATTCGGCTACTCTTCCTGATCTTCCTCTACACCCTCAGCAGGATTATCCGTTTCTTCATCTTTTTCTTCTTTTGTAATCTCTGCACAAGCAACCCGATCCCCTGAATCACCTGCTGGTTGGGAAACACCATCATCCTGGCCAGAATGGATGATTAAAGCTTTTCCCCCATTTTCATTAAATAAAGACCCTGTTCCGTCTTGTAATGTGGCTTTTTCAACAACATATTCATAAGAGGCTTCCCCGCTCGCCTCCACTTCCATATTGGGCATATCACCTATATGTTGGTCTTCTGGTTGCATAAGACCATGGACAGCATCTTCACTGTTAGACCAATGCCCCCCTGCTGACTCAAAGGTTGGACCTTCGCATGTTGGATTTTCGTGTAAGTGAATCCCGTGAAAACCTGGCGAAAGGCCCACTAGTTCTACTTTTACATTAACTCCATTCGCATCTTCTGACAATGTTGTTTCTCCTACCACATCATAATTAGAATTGATGATATCAGCTTTATAAACACTGGGGCTCCCCCCACAAGCCGTGAGGAATATTATTAAACATAAAAAAATCCACTTCATTCATAACCACCTCATACTTAGTATGGTTAGAATAAAATGGATTTAAACGTCAAGAATCGTTATGTGAAGTGTTAGGATCATCGATTCTTGTTTCATTCGGAAAACGTTCTTCTGTCGTTTTCTGTTCTTTATTCGAAACTTTAATAATCCAGCGGAAAAACAAAAATGCAAAGGCTGTAAATATGATTAATGTTATAAGCGCTGGAATATAAGCTGTTTTATCCTCAGGAAAATAAAGAAATTCCATCATAGCGCATACACCTACTTTTAATTCGTCTTTGTACATTATAACAAATCATTAGACACTGCGTATAATGGAATGTTTCAGCTTTATGACAATCTAAGCTTTGAATGACTGTAGTAAATTAGCCATCTCAATCGCACTCATTGCTGCACCATAACCGTTGTTACCAGCTTTTGTACCAGCACGCTCAATTGCTTGTTCAATTGTATCGGTTGTTAATACACCAAAGATTACTGGCACGCCTGTTTCCATGCTCACGGATGAAACCCCTTTAGACACTTCACCACTCACATATTCAAAATGTGGTGTTGCGCCACGAATAACAGCACCTAAAGTGATGACTGCATCGTACTCACCATTCTCAATCATTTTCTTAGCTGCTAACGGAATCTCATAAGCACCTGGGACCCATGCGACCTCAATATCATCCTCCGTTAGACCATGACGTTTCAAACCATCTAATGCGCCATCTAATAATTTTTCATTAATAAAGCCGTTAAAACGTCCAACGACAATACCGATTTTTAAATTGCTAGCGACTAAATTTCCTTCATATGTTTTCATGATTAAAACCTCCTCGATTTAAAATAAATGACCTAGTTTATCGCGTTTCGTTTCTAGATATTTTTCGTTATCTTTATTTGGTGTCATATATAATGGTACGCGGTCGACAACCTCTAAATCATAACCGTAAAGCCCTTTGATTTTACGTGGGTTATTGGTTAATAATTTCATTTTTCGTACACCTAAGTCTTCTAGAATTTGAGCACCAATACCATAATCACGCAAATCAGCTGGATAGCCTAGTTTTTCATTTGCTTCGACGGTATCATAACCTTCTTCTTGAAGTTTATAAGCTTTAAGTTTATTAAGCAAGCCTATTCCACGACCTTCTTGACGCATGTACAACAACACGCCTTTTCCTGCTTCTTCAATTTGATTTAATGCCGCCTCTAATTGCGGTCCGCAATCACATCGATTAGACCCGAACACATCTCCTGTTAAACATTCGCTATGTACGCGGACAAGTGTCGGTTCAGTTGGGTCAATATCCCCTTTTACTAATGCGACATGTTCACGTCCATCGATATCATTCGTATAAGCAACTGTTCTGAAATCTCCATATGAGGTTGGGAGTGACACCTCAACTTCACGCGTGACGAGCTTTTCATGTTTACGACGATATTTAATTAAGTCTTCAATGGTAATGAGTTTTAGACCATGCTCATCAGCAATTTCTCTCAACTCAGGAACGCGTGCCATCGAGCCGTCCTCATTCATAATTTCACAAATAGCCCCTGCTGGTGTCCCTCCAGCTAATGTTGCTAAATCAACTGCCGCTTCTGTATGGCCAGCGCGACGTAACACACCACCATTTTTCGCAATTAAGGGGAAAATATGGCCTGGGCGCTTAAATTCAGTTGGTACAATATCATCATCCGCTAAACGCATAATCGATTTCGAACGTTCTCCTGCACTAATTCCTGTTGTTGTTTCAACATGATCAATACTGACTGTAAACGCTGTCCCATGACTATCAGTATTCACATCAGCCATTAACTCGAGCTGAATCTCATCAGCTTTATCTTGTGTGATTGGCGTGCAAAGCAAACCACGACCTTCCTTCACCATAAAGTTAACGACTTCTGGTGTTGTATGTTCTGCAAGTGCAACAAAATCGCCTTCGTTCTCACGATTTTCATCATCGACGACAATCACAACTTTCCCCTGCTTCAGATCCTCTATTGCTTCATGAATTGAATCAAACATGCTTCCCCTCCTATTCGTTTAAGAAACCCGCTTCACGTAAAGTCTCTAGTGATACACCCTGTTTCTGATTATTTTCACTCGGCATCATTAATTGATACACATATTTCATGAGCATATCACATTCAATATTCACAAGATCCCCCGCTGATTTTGATGTTAGAATCGTGGCGTCTTGTGTATGCGGAATGAGTGAAATGGTTAAGATCCCATTTTCAATTCCAAAAATGGTTAGAGACGTCCCATCAATACTGACGGAACCTTTTAACATCATATACTTAGCTATATCTTCGCCCACATTAATATAAAAATACTCTGCATTATCTTGCGTTTCACGCCCTGTAATGTGACCGACACCATCGACGTGCCCTGAAACAAAATGACCCCCAAAACGACCATTCGCTGGCATGGCTCGCTCAAGATTGACAGTCGACCCTTGTTTCAAACCTTTTAACGCCGTTTGATGAAAGGTCTCTGGCATCACATCCGTATTAAAAGACGTATCTGTAAAATCAGTAACCGTTAAACAAACGCCATTCACTGAAATGCTGTCTCCCAATTGTACGTCTTGAGTGATCTTGTTAACTCGAATCGTTAATTCTAGTGATTCAGCCCCTTGTTGAATTGACTGAATCGTCCCTACTTCTTCAATAATCCCTGTAAACATTAAGCGTCCTCCTCGTGTTGCGGTTTGGCGACAACTTTAATATCAGGTCCAATCATGTCGACGCTATGAAAAGTCACGTTCACGGCATCAGCGACATAATCGAAACCGAGTTGATTATAAAAAACTTTGCTCAACTCACCACCGATTAATTTCGGCGCCATATATAAATGGATCTCATCAAATAATTGATGTTGAATAAATTCGGAATGAATGGTGGCACCACCTTCAACATAGACACTCATTAATTTCGCATCGGCTAACCGCGTTAATAACGCTTCTAAATCAATCTGGTCTGTATCCATGCGCCATACACTGACGTAATTCAAAGCATTGAATTGCGCTTCTTGATCTTCATCAGCTTGCTTTCCACAAACCACAATCGTATTCGCTTGTTGATCAGTTAAGACATGAGTATCTAACGGAATGGCTAAATGTGTATCGAGGACGATACGTGTTGGATTTAATCCACCTTGGGGCAAACGGGTAGTTAAATGAGGATCATCTCGTAAAACGGTTTGACTGCCAACTAAAATGGCATCATGTTGATGTCTTTGTGTGTGGACATCATGACGTGCTTCTTCACTCGTAATCCATTTGCTATCACCGCTGTTGGCAGACGTTTTACCGTCCATGGAAACAGCTGTTTTAAGCGTCACAAATGGTTTCTTATATGTCATAAAATGAAAGAATGTTTGATTAATCTGCTGCGCTTCTTGTTCAAGTAAGCCGACTTCAACCTCGACTCCTTCATCGCGTAACCATTTCACACCATTGCCTGCAACTTTTGGATTCGGGTCTAATGTCGCAACATAAACCTTCTCAATCCCTGCATCAATGATCGCTTTCGCACAAGGAGGTGTCTGGCCATAATGTGAACAAGGTTCAAGTGTGGCAAACATGGTCGCACCTTTTGCCTGTTCACCGGCTTGCTCAAGCGCATAGACTTCAGCATGTGGTTGACCCGGTACTAAATGAGTACCTGTCCCGACCACAACGCCATCTTTAATAATGACGGCACCTACAGACGGATTCGGCCTCGTTTGGCCAATAGTTAACCGTGCTAATTCAAGTGCATGTTGCATATAAAATTGTTCGTCTTTCAATCGTTAACCCCCTTTAACTTACACAACCGGATTAACAATCTGATCCTTCTCCCATCCAGACTTTAACTGTCGGTCCTAGATTCTCACTAGCTCCACCGCATGAAGCGGGTCGCGGACTAAGGCTTTATTAGCCATCACCGCCGGTCGGGAATTACACCCTGCCCCGAAGTTTAAAACCATTTATTCAATTTCATATTATAGGTTATATTTCTAACCAACTTTCTGTCCATTATTATACAACATTCGCTTTTCAAACGCTATCACTTGGTTTTGAAGAAAAAATCATTATGGCGTTAGCTCTTTCAATTCATTCATTAGCTCAGAAGGTATTTCTTCTAAATTCGTTATTTCCATTCTGTCATTACCAGGATTGGTTGTGATGATATATGATCTGTCACCGAAATCAATCGCGGTTAGCTGCATAATCCTAACTTCGAGGTTATCTTGGATGTAGTTAAGGTCTTCTTCCTGTAATTGAATATCTATACTTTCGTGTGACAACTCCTCAATTTCCGCTACATCATCCGCCCCCTTAATCGACATGTATAAATCCCAAGAGCTTTTCGGCGTTATATAAAAAATATAGTATCCAATCATAATTGCTAAACAAACACCCAAAGTTATGGTCAAAATTTTTAAGTCTCTGTATTTCTTCTCCATGAGTTCTCCCCCCTCACACACAAAATGATTTTTCCATTTCATATTAACATAATTTGTAATTTCCAGCGATTTTGCTAGAGATTCGTTTTTGGATTCTAAACTAATAAAAAGTAAACTTTTTGCGGTTAATTGTTAAAATCACTATTTATCTATAACCCGAAACAATAATTTTAAAAAACCTTGTTTAAGAACTTACATTCTTGGGAAAAGAACAACTAGACACGTTAAAAAAGGAGTGGTTACATGGATATCAAGAAAGTACTCAATCAACTAGAACATTATCAATCAGAAGCACCAAATCGTGTTTTTTCAATGTATTTAAATACTGATCCGTCTGACCAAGATCAACAAGGTGGCGAATGGAAAATACATTTAAAGAATGGTTTAAATAACTTTGAAACATACCTTCAAGATGATAGCTCTGAAGAGAAGCGTAACTTCTGGGCTGTTAAAGATAAGGTTGAGAATTTTATTGAAGAAAACCGTTTAAACTTAAAGAAGAGTGTGATTATCTTTGCAACAGGTGAAGGTGATGTATGGTTTGCTGATACATTACAAATGCCTGTCGAAACAGAATTCCACTGGGAAGATGAGCCTGTACTTGGACAATTAAAACAATTACACGAGACATTCCCGAAAACAGGCATTATCCTAACACAGAAAGAACACATCAAAATTATTGATGCTGAATTAGCTTCAGTTAAAGATACGCTATTCTATGAATTAGACTTGAATACAGAAGACTGGAGACAACATCAAGGCCCTCACCAGGCAGGTTCTAACTTAGGTTCCGGTGGAGCGAAATCATCGAAGAAAGATGAACTCGATCAACGCTTTGAAGAAAATCGCTCTCGTTGGTATAAATCCATTGCACCGAAACTAGATAAATTAGCTAAAGACTATGATTGGGCTGAGATTTATATGGTCGGCGATAGTGATGAAGTTGATGAACTTGAAGCTAATATGAATAAACCTGTTACAGGTAAAATCAATAAAAACTTACTCGATTCTGACGAAATGAGCGTCCTCAACGAAGTCAAGGATCAATAGAGTTTCACACTAAAGGACTAAAGGTTTCAATCATTTTCTCATATTTGATTGGAACCTTTTTTAATTAACTTTAAGCTCGATGATAAACACACCCCTCACGATGGTATTTGCTAGGATCGCGATGATAAATCAACCTACCTCGATGGTATTCAGAGAAAACTCGATGGTAACCAATCATATCTCGATGGAAAACGCTCGCCACTCGATGATAAAACTCCTTAAAGCCACCTCAACTCATGACAATTCGGATAGAGTCCATATAATTGTGTAAAAAGGGTCATTTTCCTCTCCACATGGTACAATGTTTTCAACCACAAAAACGATTACCAGGAGGAGAGTACTCATGACCCAACTTAAGTTTAGCGCAAATATTGAAGATTTGAAAGAAAAAGTAATGGGCTCAGACCTAGAAACGATGGTGAAATCAACGATTGTGTTGATTTTGAATGAATGTATGGAACAGGAGCGTGAGGACTACTTACAGGCTGCTGCTTACGAACGGACAACGGAACGTGTCGATTATCGAAATGGCTACTATGAACGCGAATTGATCATGAGTTTGGGATCTATTAAATTGACTGTTCCACGAACGCGATTCGGTGATTTCTCACCTTCTATTTTTGAGCGATACGCTCGCTATGACCAAACGTTTGTGATGTCGATGTTAGAGATGTTTGTGAATGGGGTTTCAACACGTAAGGTGACGAAAATCGTTAATACGTTATGTGGTGAAACCGTTTCGAAATCCTTTGTATCGAATTTAACGAAAAAATTAGACCCCATTGTGAATGAATGGGCTCAACGCCCATTGCACACTTTAACGTTAGATTTTGTGTTTGTCGACGCTCTTTATATCAAAGTAAGAGAAAACCAAAAAGTGGTCTCCAAGGCAGTTTATATAGCCATCGCATTAGATGATGAAGGCTATCGGCATATATTAGGGCTTCACATTAGTCATTCGGAGAATGAGGAGGCTTGGCAAACATTTTTTCAGCAGCTAATTGGAAGAGGGGTATCATCACCTAAGTTGGTTGTTTCAGATGCTCATAACGGCTTAGTAAATGCGATTCAAAAGTCTTTTATAGGGACGTCATGGCAACGTTGCACCGTTCATTTCAAACGAAATATCATCGTCAAAATGCCTAAAGAAGGCAAAAAAGAAGCCATTAAGTTATTGAAACAAATATTTGATGCCTCGTCGCAAAAGGAAGCACGACAACTTAGAGATCAGTTTCTCGATGACTATGGTGATCAACCATCATTTCAAAAGGCTTGTAAGGTTTTAGATGAAGGGTTTGAAGACGCGATTCAATATCTAGGCGATGCCATTCCTGAAAACTTTAAAACACATGTTAGAAGTACAAACTCATTAGAACGTTTAAACCAAGAAGTTCGAAGACGAGAAAAAATCATTCGTATTTTTCCGAACACACAATCAGCCTTCCGTCTGGTTGGGGCAACATTAATGGCGTATGAAGAAATCATCAAACATAATCCTAAAAAATTTAGGATCTGGGAAAACAAATGAAATGACGCGATGAGGTGGAGATGGCTCGTCCCTCACCATCTCCACCTCATCGCGATAACACATAAATAATCAATGACAAGAGTTGAATTTCATTGCCATGTATTTTACACATAATTATGGACTTGACTGACAATTCGATTAAATTAGCAGCTTAAAATTGTTTATCGTCTGCTTTTATGATAGGTTTAAAACGTAAGAAGAAATAAGGAGGATTCACATATGCCAACAACTCATATTGGTGCAAACAAAGGCGATATCGCCGATAAAATTTTACTTCCGGGTGACCCGCTTCGTGCAAAGTATATTGCGGAGAATTTCTTAGAGGATGTTGTCTGCTATAATGAAGTTCGCGGTATGTACGGTTACACTGGTACATACAAAGGTGAGCGCATTTCTGTTCAAGGTACAGGAATGGGTGTACCGAGTATTGCGATTTATGCTAACGAACTGATCCAAGAATACGATGTGCAAAAATTAATCCGAGTTGGATCTTGTGGTGCTCTTCAAGAAGATGTACAAGTACGCGACGTCATCCTAGCTCAATCAGCAACAACAGATTCACAACTCAATCGTACTGTTTTTGGTACTATTGACTTCGCTCCAACAGCTGACTTCAACTTATTGAAGAATGCTTATGACGTAGGTCAAGAACAAGGGTTAAACCTTCGTGTCGGTAACGTCTTTACAAGTGATGCATTCTACCGTGAAAATGCGATGGAACTATTCAATAAACTAGCTGAATACAACGTGCTAGCTGTTGAGATGGAAACATCAGCCCTTTATTCAATCGCTGCTAAATACAACCGTGAAGCACTAACTGTCTTAACAGTAAGTGATCACATCATCACTGGCGAAGAAACAACTTCTCAAGAACGTCAAACAACCTTCAACGAGATGATTGAAGTTGCACTAGATGCAGCGATTAAATAATCTCAATTAGTCGTCTACATGAGTAGGCGACTTTTTTTAGCACTATTGTTCACCATTTTTAAAATTAAGTTGACAATAAAATCACCCTTCCTGTATATTAAATGTGAACCATACATAAGAGGAGGGTAAACAATGAAACAAAAAATGAGTGCTCAAGAAATTACATTAGGGTCAGTCTTTGTCGTCCTATTAATGATTGGTGCTAATATTGCGATTTGGTTTCCATTCTTAAAAGTTACATACGGCGCTGGATCTGTTCCATTATCACTACAGACATTTTTTGCGATTTTAGCTGGATTAATCTTAGGAAAGCGTCTTGGCGTGTTTGCAGTTATTACTTATATTTTAATTGGCCTTGTCGGCGTGCCAGTCTTTGCTGAAATGTCATCAGGACCTCAAGTCTTGATCATGCCAACAGGAGGATTCTTGCTTTCATTTATTGCTGTTGCTTGGGTTGCAGGTTGGGTTGTCGAAAAGAGTCAACAACCGACTGTTAAGACTTATCTGGTGGCCACATTATTCGGTTTAATGGCAAACTACCTGATTGGTACACCATTCATGGTAGCTTCAACAAATATCGTTATGGAAGTTCCATTATCGATTGGACAAGGTGTGATCGCGATGCTGCCATTTTTCGTTAAAGATTTCATCATTACCATGGGAGCAGCTGTTTTATTACCGAAGCTTTTAGGTAGACTTGAGTCAGCCAATATCCAATTAACATCTCACACTTAATAAAAATCCCAACTTCCATTCCAAGAAGTTGGGATTTAATATTATTGATTCATTATCGCTTTTGCTAAAGTCCGCGCCATCACGCCTGTAGGACCTTTAGGCCCTAAATCATGCGCGCTTTCTGCCATAGCAGTACCAGCAATGTCTAAATGAACCCAAGGTGTATCCTCAGCAAATGCACCGACAAACGCTCCTGCCATAACGGCGTGAGCTTTTCGACCAGGTGAGTTATTTAAATCAGCAATATGACTTGTTGCAACTTGTTTTTGGTAAACATCTAAATAAGGTAACTGCCACATTAATTCGCCTTCTTGATCAGCTGCTGTTACCACTTCATTATACCAATCCTGATCATTTGTCATGGCACCTGTTACTTGATCGCCTAATGCCACTACTACGCCGCCAGTCAAGGTTGCAATATCAACAATTTTACTCGCACCTTGTTGTTTCGCATACGTGACCGCATCGGCCATAGCTAAGCGGCCTTCCGCATCTGTATTACGAATCTCGATTGTTTTCCCACTCATCGAGACAATCACATCATCGGGTTTGAATGCTTTGTCACTCACCATATTATCAGTCGCTGGAATCAAGGCCATCACATTGGTTTTTGGCTGAATCTGACCAATTGCATCCATTGCCCCGATCACTGAAGCAGCACCGCCCATATCCATTTTCATACCGACAATGCCGTCTTTCGGTTTAAGCGAGTAACCACCTGTATCAAATGTAATTCCTTTACCAACAAGAGCCACAGGATCTCCCCAAGTATCCAGTCCTTGATAAGACATCACAATAAATCGAGGTGGCTCGTCTGACCCTTGATTAACCGCAAGCAAAGCTCCCATGCCTAGCTCTTCGATTTGCTCACGTTCAAAGACATCAATTTTTAGCTGATGTTTATCCGCAATATTTTCGGCAAATAAAGCTAAATCTTTAGCCGTTAATAAATTACTTGGCAAATTAACTAAGTGACGTGCTATATTCGCCCCATTTCCTAAGGCATAACCTTGCTCTGCTGCTTCTGCAACTGATTGATCGTTTGTTAAAAACGTTAAAGACTCAAGTTCGTCACGATTTTCATCACGGTCAGTATGGTAAGTTTCCAATTGATAAGGAGCCATAACTGCTGCTTCTCCAATGGCTTCTGCATATGTAGTCAGTTCATCGCTATATAAACTGTCGATCGCTAAACTAGCAGATTGAATAGAGTCTTCAACTAATTGTTTAAATAATCGTCCAAACGATTGTCGCGCTCGATCAACAGTGAATTGGTCATAGTCACCAAACCCAACAAAATAAATTCTTTTGGCATCTAATTGTCCTAATGTATGTACTTTGGACACATATCCCTGTGTCGTTGAAACATCACCTGACTCAACAAGATCATCAAGCTGATTATTAAGAGCTTGATTCAAAATTTCATAAGCTGGTTGTGTTTCTTTCGGCGCCTCAAATAGTCCAACAATTAAAGCGTCCGTATTATGTTTAATCAAATCTTCTTGTATAATCGTAAACATCTACATCCCTCCTATTATCATATATTTAATCATACCAAAAAATTTCGAATGGCGAAATAAATATTTCTTTAGAAAAACGTTTTTTAAAGCTAAATATTCGGGTATGATGATAATTAAGAGGAAAGGACGTCTAACTATGGTCGAGATTTTTGAAAACACACCACTTTGGATTGCTTTATTCGCTGTCATCTTCGCACAAGTTGTGAAAATTCCTATTCAGTATATTGCAACGCGTGAAATAAACTTAGGTATTGCTTTTAGTACTGGAGGCATGCCAAGTAGCCACACAGCAGCCGTTGCATCACTAACTACAGCGATTGGTATAGAACATGGCTTAAACTCACCTCTGTTCGCCATTGCCTGTGTATTAAGTATTATTGTGATGTATGATGCTACAGGAATTCGCCGTCACGCAGGAGAACATGCAACGATTTTAAACCAGCTCGTAAAAGATGTTCAGCGAATCGTGGATGACGCCATCCAATGGCAACAGAAGGAAGAACACGAAAAGCAAAAAGAACTTAAAGAGTTACTAGGGCATCAACCTGTTGAAGTTTTCTTTGGTGCTGTCACAGGTATTTTATTAGCCATCATAACGTATACCTATTTCCTATAAGCCCTTCTCATTAAATTAGCCCAAGATGATCTATAAAAGATCATCTTGGGCTAATTTGTTTGGATAACAGGGACTGTTTCTGTACTAATCGCTTGTTCCCATTGATTTAGATCCGCTTCAGTTACTGATCCATCCCCTTCTTCTATCACATAGACCTCTACTTCTTTCTTACCCCAATTGTTATATACATCATCCACCTCTTCATAATACAAATCAATCTTATTACCTTTAATAGCGCCACCAATATCCATCACGATCCCATATCCGTAATCAGGGATATATAATACCGTCCCGAGCGGAAACTGATTTAAATCAGCTGCAATGGTGGAAAGTGAACCTCTTTGTACTTGTAAACCGGAATAAGTGATTCCGTATTGCGGATGATCCTCTGTCTTGCCAGTTGATTCGTACCCTGCTGTATAACCTGTTGCTAAGACTGTACGTGTTGGGAAACGGCGAAAGGCTACTTCAGCACTTTGTTCATCTTGATAACTAGCTAACTCAACTGAATCAGAGCTAGATGTAACCTCGATGCTTTTATTTGTCAGATTAGTTAGTTGCTGTTCTTTTGCTTCTTCAGCTACTTTATAATCGTCTTCATGCCAAATACTTTGAGTTAAAACTGCGGTGCAAACGATCGCAATCAAACAGATTACTAATATTAAAAAGTTTCTTATCGCAGTACGCATGTTAAACACCTCTTTGTCACAAAGCGTTACCACAATAAGAAACTTTTATACATGTTAAGCTATTTAGAACATTTGATAGCCTTTCGCCCGCAAGATTCGAATGATAATACCTGAGACGATGGTTCCAATGAAACCAACAATCAGTATAAATAGATCGACTACTTGTAAGTTCACTAAATCTTGAGCTAAAGCTGGAAATGATTCACCAGGCTGTGTGAAATAATTCGTAAACGGGACATCATCTACGATTAAAACGACAATGATTGGAAAAATAATCGCCATGATCCACGTAGACCTTAGTAACATATTTAAGATGAAGCCTATTCCAAAGAATAATACGAAAAATAATATTGATAGCACGAACACTTGCACAATATTCATGAATGAGTGCCTCCTGTATAATAACCACTGGCTATTTAAACCATGTATTTCATATAAATTTTTTCGTCAAAACCATTCTTATTTTATCACAGACAAATGTTTTCAGTAAGATAAACATGTTAGAGACACAAATTTGTTAAATTATGAAACGTCATCAATTCTAAATATACAAAAAAGGCAGCTTGTCGCTGCCTTTTGGTTTAGTGATACATATCGAGTTTACCTTTTTTGAGTAATAAGCCTACGCCACCTAGTTTTAATAAGTAACGGTTGTCGATTACTTTCTTCATAACAGATGCTGAACGACCATATAATTTCTTATCGTCAAAAATGACGCCAATGGCATCCGTATGACCTAATGAAGCAACTGTACCTTTAATATCTGGTTCAAAGCCTTCGAGATCACTTTGTCCATTTACTAATTGTTTTAGGTTATGGGCAGCTGTATCTGCCATTTGCATTGCAATTTGAGCTGTTGGTGGGTATGGACGTTCTGTTTCTTCGTTAAAGAATACAGCACAATCACCGACAACAAACACGTCATCATAATCTGGAGTACGTAAGTCATCACGTACAGCAACACGACCTCGACTTACTTCAAAGCCAGATTCTTCGACGATTGAGTTACCGCGCACACCAGCAGCCCAAATAATATTCTTCGTGGCAATCTCTTCTTGTTCCCCGTCTTTTTCTACAATAATGCCATCTTCCGAACACTTCTTAAGCATCGTATTCAGACGGAATTCTACGCCTTTTTCTTCAAGACGATTCATTGCATACTCAACTAATTCCTCATCAAAGCCAGCTAATGCACTAGGACCCGCTTCAACATTTAATAGACGAACTTTGCTAGGATCGACATCATATTCTTGGCATAATTCAGGAATACGATTAGCTAATTCCCCAACAAACTCAACACCAGTGAAGCCTGCACCACCAACAACGATCGTTAATAAATCTTCACGTTCCTCTTTAAACATATTGTATTGAGCAAAGTTATACTCAATATGGTCACGAATATAACGCGCACTATTAATATTGCTAATGGTGTACGCATATTCAAGAAGACCTTCAATGCCGAATGTTGCTGATTCAAAGCCAAGACCAATGACAAGATAGTCATATGTAAGCTCGCCATCTTCAAGCTTGACGACTTTTTTGTCTGGATCAATCGATTGAACCGTGTCTTGAACGAAATTAACTTTGTTAAAATCGACAACATCATTAATTTGAATTCTTGTCCGATCATGGTGAAGTGTACCCGCAGCATTCTCGTGTAACCATGTCGTTTGATAGTGGTAATCATGCTTGTTCACTAAAGTAATGTCAGCTTCTGTGTCGCCAATCATTTTTTGTAGCTTCGTGGTCGTCATAATGCCACCATAACCAGCGCCTAACACAACAATACTTGGTTTGTTCATTTACATCACATCCATCCCAATAATTTTAAAAAGTTGATTGTGAAATTCAACGATACTTTGTGAAAAAATTCACGTACTGACGTAGAATTTGTCATAAAAACGTAAAACTCACCTAAATATAATCTTAGAATGTTTCACGGTGAATTTCAACCCTTACAATGATTTCTAATCATTCAGATAATTCGACGCCTACTCTTACTCCTAGTTTGCAAAATATTTATCAATTCATGTGTCGAATGTTATAATATTTATCGGTGTATAATCGATTTATTAGGAAATAGATATATGGGGGAATAAAAACATGAACGAAGAAGTTAAAGATATAGCGATTATTGGCGCTGGCCCCGTTGGTTTATTCACAGCATTTTACGGAGGATTAAGACAAGCTGATGTACAAATCATTGAGAGCTTACCTCATATTGGCGGACAATTAACAGCGCTTTATCCTGAAAAATATATTTACGATGTGGCTGGTTTTCCAAAAGTAACAGGACAAGGGCTTGTAGATAATCTTTATGAACAAGTAAAACCGTTCAATCCCACGATTACATTAGATCAAGCTGTCCAATCAATTGATAAATTAGAAGAAAATCTATTCAAAATAACAACAGATAAAGAAGTATTCTACGCCAAAGCTGTCATTATTACAGCTGGAAACGGTGCATTCGAGCCACGTAAGTTAAAACTCGATGGCATTGACCAATATGAAGATAAAAACTTACACTATTACATCACAAACCTCGAATCATTCCGTGATCGTCATGTGATGATTTGTGGCGGAGGCGATTCAGCGGTAGATTGGGCTTTAATGTTAGAACCAATCGCTAAAAAGGTGAGCATTGTCCATCGACGTGATCAATTCCGCGCCCATGAACACAGTGTTGAACAGTTAACAGACTCCTCAGCTGATATCTTAACACCTTATTCACCTGTCGAAATCCATGGTGACGATTCAATTGAACGCGTGACACTTCAAAAAACGAAATCTGAAGACACCATTGACGTCGAAATTGATGATTTAATTGTCAATTATGGGTTCATCTCACAACTAGGGCCGATTAAAGATTGGGGCTTAGAGATTGAGAAGAACGATATTGTTGTGAATACTCGAATGGAAACAAACATTGAAGGTATTTATGGCGCAGGTGACATTATTACCTATCCAGGGAAAGTCAAACTCATTGCTTCTGGATTTGGCGAAGGCCCAACAGCTGTCAACAATGCCATGACTCGAATTGATCCAAATGCCCGTGTACAACCAAAACACTCAACACATATGTTTAATTAAAGAGTTCTGATTAAAGTCCTGTCCACTATTATGATGAGCTAATATCTGTTGATGCTTATAACAACTAGCGACCCAGCATGAAAAAACATGAGCAACACAAAACATCAATACAATTAATCAAACAATGCAGCGCTTAAATTAAAAGCGCTGCATTGTTTATTGGTCAACGATTTTCAGACCTCTGATTGACCTTTCATGTTAATGAATTAAATGTAGATTTAAGCCCATAAGACACAAAGTCATCTATACCTGTTTCAGTTTCTAGTCAACACCAGTTTCCATAAGGTGAAGAATTTTGATTATATGGATTGTACTCATAATAATTTTGATATACACCACCTTGTTGGTCGCAATTCTGATACGGACCTATAAAGGTATCTGGCTTTATCGGCTCCGTTACTTGCTCCCACTCGTTTTCATTAAGACAATATGTGTGTGCCATTATATCTGCAGGCGTGAATTTTAGAATATCAGAACCCAATACGACTTCAGGGTTTGGTGCATCAAAAATGGCCAAAAAATGTGTATGTTCATCGATCGCTACTATATAATGCCACCATCCTTGAGGAATGTTTACTACTTGACCGGGTGTTACCGTAAAATGCAGTAACTCTTTTGTAAATGGATTCAATATCGAAATAACTGCAGCTCCTGAAATACTGTAAACTAATTCTGATGCATTTTGGTGGTAATGTGGTTCGATGACATGATCAGCACTAAGAAAAATATCAAGCAGTGATGTATTTTCAAGTGTGTTCAACTGGTTTTGACCTACTACATTAATGAAGTTTTGATTATCCTCCTTAAACAACGTGCTATTATTCATATCAAAAAAATATTGAGCTGAGGGAGATGTGTAATCAACATTCATACTCATAATTAAAGGCCTCCTCTTTAATCATAAGTATGTTATGAGTTTAGTTATTCTGCTGTGATAAATGACGTCAACATTTCCTTCCATACACTTTTACTTAACTTTTCCACATTTTAAGTGATAGTTCAAGATCACTACATTCAATTCTCATCTGTTAGTAAAATTTACGAATAGACTAAAATTTTCAAGCCGTGTTCGTTGTTAATTAAAAGATTAAATTGTAATTCATTCAGTTATTCCGACCTGAATGAGATAGCTTTTCACCTTCATTCTCCAAATATGATAATTTTTCCATACTCTCGTTATATTTTCTCGAATCTAATTGTTTAGTAATTATATTAAATAAATACGCACCAACTAACCCTAAGATTAATAGTAGCCCTCCCATAAATAGGGGCTGCACCCATTCTCCAACGATAATCAATAAAGAAGCAATCACCATAGCTCCATAAGTTGTCAAACTATATAAAGCCATATAGGTGCTCCTGGAATCGGCTGGTGCAAGGTCTCCAATCATGGCTTGCTTAATAGGGACATACATCAGCTCGCCAATGGTACCTATAAACATGATCATAAAAAGCATCCAAATATTATTGATAAAAGCTAGTAAGCTAAAACAGCATGAAAAAATAATAATACCAATCACTACTGTCCAGCGATCTTTAAATTTTTTAAATAATATTATTGTTATTGATGATAAGAGAACCACTAGAATTGTATTTTCAGTACGTAGGAAACCAAGCATCTTGGTACCATCAACCATGAAATCGAGACCAAACGTTGATATTGATTGAGGATGAATATCTTCTTCAAATCGAATTCCCATATAATTCGTTAACGATTGTTCCAGCGATAAAACTAATACCGCACCCAAAATATAAAACATAAATAATTTATCTTTTAATACGGTTGAATATTTTCGAATCATATTTATTAAAGACGTTCTCTTATCCCCTGTAAAAGATGTTGATTGAAAAGTGGGTGTATGTGTTTCTGTAATCAAAAATACTGTGATGATTAAAGAAATAAGAGAGATTAATGAAATACCTACAAACAACTCAAACAAATAATTTTGAAATAAGAGTGCCCCGACAATTCCCCCAATTGCTGTAGACAGGTTACTTACCCAATAACTTATAGTAAAAACCAATTTTCTGGATTGAGAATCTGTTAAATCAATAATCATCGCTTGAGCAGCTGGTTGAAATATCCCTCCAAAAAACATATTGATGACAAATAAAGCTGCTGTAATATAAGGAAGGTCATACCAAGGGGAATTACACAAGGCAATAAACAAATATGTCACGAACATCCCAAGATCAGAATAGATCATAATTTTCCTACGACCAACTTTGTCGGAGTAATGCCCTCCAACTAATGCTCCAATAATCCCTGATATAACAACGCAAATAAGGATCACACCTGTTAAAGAAGCACCGATTTTCTTAGCGAAATAAATCGCAAGAAAAGGGATGACAGCCATCGAAACTAATCCTCCGAGAAATTGAACCGCTAATCGAAGTTTGATGTTGGGGTGAATATCTTTAAAATTCAAGTCTCTCACTCCTAACTTTCTGAAAACGGCCCAAACAACCTTAAAGCTTGGATTTTAAAGCTATGCCACACAGGGTTAGTTTCATCATCAATAAATGTCAATCGAATGCCATTTATAAAAGATAAATACGATTCCGCGATTAACGAAGGTGAATCATTGTAAAAGTGACCTTGCTTTTGTCCTTCTTCAATAATTGTATCTATGCTATCTACAAAGGAATTAACAAAGTCATCTAACTCAGCAAACAATTTCGGAAACCTGTTAGGACTTGCCAGTACTTGTTGTATTAAAAATAATAGCTCTTTTCTTGTAGAAAATAGCTGTACATGATCATCAATCATAGTCTTAACCACATCTATTGGTTCACCTTTAAAATGAGTTTCTAGATCAACAAAATACGGCTTTATTTCTTCAAGCGGTTCTAATATAGCTGTTTCGTATAATTCATCTTTAGAATTAAAATACGAAAATACTGTACCAAAACTAACACCAGCTTCTTTTGCTATTCCAGCAACTTTTGTTTCCGCAAATCCATTCTGACTAAATAATTTAATAGCAGCATTTAAAATATTTGATCGTTTTAATTCTTTCTTATCATTCATCTTTTGCATTATGAATATCATCCTCCTTAAAAAATGATTGATCGATCAATCAAAATTATACTGTTATTATCTTATATAGTCAAGGTAGCAAACAAAATATTCTAAAAATTAAATGTTTCAGTCAAGGATGGCTTGATCTATTTCTAACTCAATTAATTTCGATCATATCTCATTATAGAATTAATACGCAGTAAAGCACTCATAAGGTAAGCGACTAAGATCATCATTTTGTACATTTAATTACTTACAGAGTTTCCCTTTAACAATCAAGCTAAATTTTCACTCTCTTTCAGTTTTTAACGCCATAAAAAAAGACTTTCTTAACGCACTTTAGCGCTAAGAAAGTCTTAAACACAGTATTAACAATTCTCCGGCTGTCCTTCCACATTCGGTGCTTTAAAGGAAGAACCGCAACCGCATGATACGATGGCATTCGGGTTATCGATCGTGAAGCCACCACCCATCATGTTTTGTTTGAAATCAACTGTTGTCCCTTCGATAATTGGAACATCCATTTCCGCAACTACAATAGAGATTCCGTCCTGCTCAAATTGACGGTCTGTTTCATTAACCTCATAATCAAAACCTAATTTATATGAGAGACCACTGCAACCGCCACCTTTGACACCAAATCGTAAGTAGACTTCTTCAGCTGTCTCGTCTTTCAACATTTCTTGTACTTGAATCGTTGCTGATTCAGTTAAGTTAATCGCCATATTAATACCTCCCTAAATGTCAGTATACTAACATTTAACCCCTACTTCAAACATCTAACTCTACCCAGAGATCACCTTGAGCAACTGTAACGGCTGGTCCACGCATCGACACATTCCCTGATTTAAGCCAAGTAATCCATAAGTCACCACCGTCTAAATGAACGGTTACTTCTTGGTCACGTTCTAAATAACCATTAAGGGATGATGCCACTACTGCTGCGCAAGCACCTGTTCCGCAGGCCTGGGTAATGCCTGATCCCCGTTCCCATACACGGAAATTAATTTCATCATGTTTTACCACTTCAACAAATTCAACATTAACACCTTCAGGAAATCGGTCATCATTGGTCACTTTAGGGCCTAATGTATAAAGGGGTGCATCCTCAATCTGCTCTTGAAAAAATATAGCATGCGGGTTCCCCATTGAAACTGCTGTGACGTGGTAATCATCACCATCAACACGAAATGGCTCATGAATCACCTCATCAAATGAGCCACCACTTTCTGTTTCCATCGGTATAGCTGATCGGGCTAAAATGGGTTCACCCATATCAACCGTTACACTTTCGACCAACTGTTCATCATTAAGATGGACAGTTGCTTGCACGACTCCTGATTTTGCTTCGATATAGAAGGTTTCCTGTTGTACATATCGAGACTCATAAGCAAATTTCGCAACACAACGCAGGCCATTGCCACAATTCATGGCTTCAGAACCATCACGATTAAAGATCCGCATACGAACATCAGCTACTTCTGATGGCATTACAATAATCAATCCATCAGAACCAATACCAGTATGGACATTTGAAACTTGGCGGGCAATTTCAGGTAATTCTTGTTCTTGTAAATTGACTTGATAACCATCAATATAAATATAACTATTGCCGAGCCCATGCATTTTAGTGAAAGGAATGTTCATACCACAACCTCATTTCCTATATTAATTGTTCCTCTTCTAAAAATTTATACACTTTCTTAACAAGCTCATCTGGTGTATCAGCCATAATTAATTCACCATCAGCAATAGCAAATAAACTCATCGCACAAATTGCACAGTTGCTAGTACAGCCATACTCTACAACATCTATATCAGGGTCTTTATCTAATTGTTCTAAGGCTTCTTGTGAGCCGCTCATTAAATTATTAACACAAAACTCAACTAACGGGTTCATGGCGTCCACTCCTCGCTTGTATTCCTAATGGTGAACCCTTCCACAGATCTATGAAGACGGTGATAAACCCCGTTCCTCAAGTGCTTTATAAACTGTCTTCAATCGTGGGTTCCCTTCACCAACAATTTCATCTTCAACTAAGACGACTGGAAAAATCATATCGTCTTCGACAACTTTTTCAGCGAATTGCTGATAAGGTTCTTCATTCGGGGGATTATAAATATCAACATAACGATAGGTCACATGATCATCCCCGTATTTTCTTGAGATTGCTGCTTGTAACCAATCATATTGTTCCTTAGAACTCGGTAAGTTAACACAACTTGCGCAAAGAACTTCAGCTCCATATACGACTAATTCAATTTGCTGATTCATCCAATTCCCCCTGTTTAACAAATAGCTTAACGATTTATTAGCTAATTATATTTTACAAAACTTTCGCTTCGAGTTAAAATGAAAATGGTTCTCAACAACATATTTTTAAATAAAAGCACGATAATAGATTTTTAATTAGAATTTATTTATAATTAAAGTAAGAAAGGGGAAAATGTGCGATGTTTGATCAAGTCCAAGAAGTTATAGGTAAATTACGCCCGTTTTTATTACGTGACGGCGGTGACGTTGAACTGGTCGACGTAGATGATGGCATCGTCTTACTTCGACTAAAAGGAGCATGCGGTAATTGCCCAAGCTCTGCGATTACCCTTAAAGCTGGTATCGAGCGTGCATTAATCGCTGAAGTTCCTGGTGTTCAAGAGGTAGAACAAATTTTCTAAATGAATTAATAAGTAAGCCCTCAATGTAATCATTACATTGAGGGCTTTTTTCATGATATTAGTTTACAGGTGTTTTAGCTTTATTCCCACTTAAGACAGCGATTATGTTTTGCGCTGTAAGCCACATCATTTCAGTCCGTGTTTCATAACTTGATGATCCAATATGTGGTAGTGCGACAACGTTATCAAGTTCTAACAAAGGATGATCTGATTGAATCGGTTCATTTTTGAAGACATCCAAGCCTGCCGCATAGATCTCTTTTGACTTCAGAGCTTCATATAACTCAGCTTCATTTACAACCCCACCACGCGACGAATTAATAAATATAGCTGACGACTTCATTTGTTTAAAAACATTCATATTAAACATGTTCTCAGTCTCTGGAGTAAGGGGTGTCATACAAACAACAAAGTCAGACTCTTCAATAACGTCATCAAATGAACAATACTTAACCCCTAATGTTTCTTCTGCCTGTTCTTTTCTAGAACGATTATGATATAGGACCGTCATATCAAAACCTGTCGCACGCTTAGCGACGGCTTCGCCAATACTACCCATGCCAATAATTCCTAATGTTTTATGATGAACATCAGCACCTGCCAACATATAAGGTGACCAAGCCTGCCACTGATTGTTTTCAATATACTGAGTGGCTTCTGGAATCCGTCTAGCTGTTGCTAACAACAAACCAAACGTTAAATCAGCTGTTGTATCTGTTAAAACATCCGGTGTGTTCGTCACGACAATTCCTCTGTCTTGAGCAGCAGTAACGTCAATATTGTCATAACCAACAGCTAAATTGGCGATTACTTTTAAGTTTGGCGATTGGTCTAATAAAGCTTGATCAATTGAATCAGTTAACATCGTCAGCAAAGCATCTGCTTGACTCGCTTTCTCTTCCAAAACATCACGTGGGATAGGCAATTCATCCGAATCATATACTTCGACTTCATAGTGCTCTTCTAACGATTGAATAACATCATCAGCTATACGTCGTGTTACAAAAACAAATGGCTTCGACATGTTTGAACCCTCCAACATTAAATTTAAAAATGATTCCAATCAGCAAGTGATTTAACCGAATACGTTGGTTGGACAGACACTTTCTTTAAGTCTTCACGTGATGTTACACCTGTTTCTACATGCAAGGTATCAATGCCCGCTTCAATACCTGCCATAATATCAGTATCATAATTATCCCCAACCATAATCACATCACGATGAGAAAGATTTAAATCTTCCAATGCTAAATCAATCATTAAGGCGTCAGGTTTTCCTACCACAATGGGCTTAGTTTTCGTCACGTGACGAATTAATTCAACATAAGCACCATTTCCCGGCACGAATCCTTCTTCAGTTGGCACTCGTAAATCAGGGTTAGTTGCAATAAACTGTGCTCCCTTTTGAATATGAAGGCAAGCTTCTTTCAATTTATGATACGTCGCATGCCGATCAATCCCGACTAGAACATAATCTGGTGTTTCATTAGTTATTTGAAGATCTCTTGAGTGAAGCGCTTCTTCCACACCATGTTCACCAATCTTAAACACACGAGCGCCCTCTTGCTGTGATTTAATATAATCTGCCGCAATAATCGAAGGCGTTAAAATGTGGGACTCATCGACTTCTATGCCATGTTCTCTTAACTTCTGCATGGTTTTATAACGTGTTCTTGAGGAATTATTCGTGACGAAACGAAATGGGATCGATTCTGATTGCAATGAACGAATAAAATCGGCCGCTTCAGGAATTGGCGCATTTCCTCGATACATCGTTCCATCTAGGTCAATTAAGTATGCTTGGTATTTCGCCATCTTATTCCTCTCCTTCGCGCTTCTTAAATGCCGTAATCGGACCCATTTCTTTTTCTAAGTACCGATATAATTGTGTCGTAAACTGATTTAAAACGGGTAAGCTATCATCCAATGTTGTTTGAAGCTTTTGATGATCGATTGCCGTATAGTCTTTAACAAGCGTAGTTCTTAAGCTGATCACTTGTTTAAAAGCATCTTCTTGGTCAGCTGTAATGACCTGTTCATCGACTAAAATATCAATGACATCCTCATAGCTACCAGGGTCTCGCATAATAAAACCGTCAATCATCATATTTCCTATGTCAACGATTGCTTCAATCGTCATATGTACAATACGTTCAAGGCCAAATAGTTCAACGTTTGATTCAAACGTTGCCTGTTCATACGTGCTTAATAAATTATTGAAATATGTTGATGTTTGATCCATTTTTTCAAGGTCAACAAAGTACATCTTCATCATTCCTTTCATTTTCTAGTTTATCATAGACAATTAATTCTTATATATAAAAATATTTGCGCCATACTATAACTGATTTTAAATAATAGGAGCTGAATAATGTTGCCTTTTAAGACGATTAACGATGAAATGACTGATGGCCTTGTTCGTTACGTTAGTTTCACAGGAGATGATCGACGCTTTGATTTGGCCATTGTTAAGAGAGAGCAACAACAAGCGAAAAGTTTCGTCATTGATTTACAACGATCACGTTACACTGAGATTCATGATGATGAGTTAGAAGATAGTGATTATTTTTGCCACTTTTTACATCTCAATACGTATGAAGCAGAAGCGATTCACGACTATTTAACTGAATTATTGCAGCAACCACAAGCAACATAAGAAAGGAGCATTTATATGGGTAAGAAGAAAAAGAATGATGATTTTAAACCTGTTGAAATGCAACAGAATATGCAAACACCAGAAGAATTTCCTGAAGGGACATATGGTGAACCTGTTAATGATGAACCTCTTGAGGCCCGTGAATATGATCCCAAACGCCGACATTATTCAGCGTTTAACTATGAAAATAAAGAATTGCATCATGATCTACCGAGACAATATCCATTTGCCCATCAACCAAATAATTTTCCAGATGACGAAGATCCAGAACACGATGATCAAGGGTGAATTCAATTAAAAATGACCGGATTAGCGGGCATCCGGTCATTTAACTATCTATTCGTTTTAAGACAAAGTAAGCACAACCAAAATTACAGTATTCGTACAAATAATCATCTAATGCTGAAATTTTCGTATCAAATGTCGCCTTTTGATTCTGATCATCATAAAAGCCTTTTAGTCGAAGTTGACCAAAGCCCCAATCACCGACTATGTAATCATATTTCGTTAAAATATCGCTAAAACGCTGTTCTATCACATCTTCTTGAAACCCTTCTCGGTAATCGTGAATGAGCTCATATTGTTGCCCTAATAATTCCATCTGAATCACCTCTATAACTATTAGTGTATCATATCAAACCTTCTTTTCGCTCTGATGATTTCAAAAAAGACGGAAACACTATTAATACTGATTAAGCAAAGGAGTATTTTACATGAAACGCCGTATCATAACTGGCTTATTCATTTTCATAGTCATCCTAACACCTAGTATTAGTTGGGCTGAAGACGAGTCCTTATCTGAAGAAAGATTGAATCTTTATCAAAAAACAGCTACCCTAACCCAAGTGCCGTGGAGCCTCATTGCGGCAATCGATCAATATGAACGGAATATCAATGATATTGATGAAGATCGAGTAACTGGAATTCAAATTGACCCCGATCAATGGTTTGGATTATTAGCTGTCGACGAAAACCCATCTCACTATGAAGCAACAATTCAAGCTTTTAATGGGATTGGCAAAGATGGTGATGGTGATCAATACGCAAATCCCCAAAATGACGAAGATGTCTTATTCACATTCGCCCATTGGCTAAATGAACAACTAGGTAAAGGCATATCTTATGAAAAAAGTTTAGCTCAATATTATGACCGTGAAAAAGCAGCTCAAATTATCAAACAATACCACGAATTATTTAATCATTATTCAACAATAGAATTAGATGAACACGCATTTCCAATTCCTTCTTATAACCAATATTCATACCGCTCTACATGGGGAGCTGGACGTGGTTATGGAGGTAGACGAATCCATGAAGGTACCGATTTATTCGCAAGTTATGGTACGCCTGTTCGCTCAACATCATATGGTATAGTTGAAATCAAAGGTTGGAATAAATACGGTGGCTGGCGAATTGGCATCCGAGATACAGACAATGTTTATCATTATTACGCTCATTTGAACGGATTCGAAGACGAATTAGAAGAAGGCGATATTGTTGAACCAGGTGATGTCATAGGTTATGTCGGCGCTTCAGGATATGGACCAGTTGGAACTTCGGGTAAATTCCCACCTCACCTTCATTATGGTATGTACCGAGATAATGGTGAAAATGAATGGGCATTTGACCCTTATCCACATTTAAAACGATGGGAAAAGCAATCCCAATAGTAAAGGGTGTGTCTGGATTAGACACACCCTTTTTATTATTGAGTTAACATACTAATTAAGTTTGTAATCAGAATGTATAAGATCCCTGCAGGAGCGACAATACGCAAGAACCAAATCCATAAGTTACCTAGAGTTGTATCTTGTAGACCTGTTTCACGTAGTGCCTCGACCTTGTTCCAGCCCCAACCAACAAATAGCGCAGTTACGAAACCACCTAACGCTAATGTGTATTGTGCAGTAAATTTGTCTAAGACATCTAAGAATGTAATCGTTGCGCCTTCTGTATTAAGGAACGCGAACAATTTCATTTCAGTTAAAGCTGGGACAGCACCTTGTGACAACGCTGATAGAAAACCAAATACTGTCACAATCGCACCAGCAATTAGAGTTGTTGGTTTACGTCCAGCATTGAAACGACGCATTGCCCAAGAAACACAAACTTCCAGTAGTGAAATCGCAGATGATAAAGCTGCAATACCAACAAATAGGAAGAAGAAAATACCGAAAATCGTTCCACCTAAGCCCCATTGTCCGAATGCCTCAGGTAACGTCATGAATAATAAACCTGGACCTGCACCTGGTTCCATTCCGAATGAGAAAACAATTGGGAAAATCATAAGACCCGCGAACACAGCGAAGAACGTATCAAATACAACAACCGTTCCTGCTGCAGAAGGCAATCGAGAATCTTTTGGTAAGTAAGAAGCATACGTAATCATAGCACCCATACCTAGTGATAATGTAAAGAATGCCTGACCAACAGCTGCACCCCAAACATTAATATCACCTAAAGCATTAAAATCAGGTGAGAACATAAAACTAAGTGCTTCGCCTGCACCATCCATTGTCAAACCAAACACAGCTAAAATAATAACAAGAAGCGCTAGCATTGGCATAAATGTACGGTTGGCAATTTCGATCCCTTTCTTAATACCGAAATAAACAACACCAATGACAACAACCATAAATACGAACTGCCAAACAACTGGACCAACTGAACTAGCAATGAAATCACCGAAGAATCCTTCAAATCCACCAGGTTCGACATTACTTGCCGTGCCTGTAAGATAACTAAATAAATAGTAAAAGACCCAACCAGCAATAACACCGTAGAACGACAGGATTAATGTTCCTGATAAGACGCCTAGAAAACCGCCGATTTTACCAAATGATTTGGATTTGATGTTTTCAAATGAATTAATGGCGTCTGATTGTCCACGTCGACCAACTGTAAATTCAGCTAATAAAACAGGTAGACCAATTAAGGCGATACAAATAAAATAAGCAATTAAAAATGCGAACCCTCCGTTTTCCCCTAACATATAAGGGAAGCGCCAAATATTACCTAAGCCTACTGCTGAACCAACAGCTGCAAAAATAAAACCAAACCTTGTTGCAAACTGCTCTCTTCCTTGCATAATCATAATCCCCTTTCTATTATAATTCAGTACAACGATAAGTCGTTGTACTGGTTCTCACTTAAATATATTGATTATTTTGTTTTATTATAATTTTTTGACAACTTTTTTTCAAGACTTTTTGAAAAAGTTTCATTAGTCTTAGCAAAAAAGTCACAAAATTCAATCATTAAGTGAGCAACAACGTATACAAGCATACCAAATATCTAAATGTTTTGACAATATGATTCACAAAAAAAACTTTGATGCTTTGAAGTATGGAAGTTAATGCCAAAAAAACTCAGGCTGTTTATGACGTCAAACAGCCTGAGTTTCATGTGCTTTATTTATTTTTCAGCAATAAAACAATGCCTATTAAAATCGCAATCGTTACCACTAGACCTATGATCAATGAACTAGTTAAAGCAAATGCCAAATAGCCAAGAATTGTTGATGTTGCCGCAATTAAAGCATATGGAATTTGTGTCACTATATGATCGATGTGATTCGAGCCTGCGCCAGTTGATGACAGAACTGATGTATCAGAGATTGGTGAACAATGGTCTCCAAAGACTGAACCAGCTAGAACGGCTGATAATGCTGGGACTAATAATGTCGGATCTAATTCAACAGCCATTGAGCCTGCAATTGGCAACATTAAACCAAACGTACCCCATGAGGTGCCTGTCGCAAATGCAGTAACACCTGCAATTAAGAAAATCATGACTGGTAAATAGGCTGCATTCAGGCTTGCTTCCTCAACGATTCCTACTAAGTAATCGTCTGTTCCAATAGCTTCAATAATCGCAACAATCATCCAAGCTAAAATTAAAATATAGACAGCTGGAAGCATCGCCTTAATGCCCTCCCATGTAACAAGGAAAAAATTCGTTTTTTCACCTAGCTGCACCGCATATAAAATCATCGATAAGGCGACGGCAAGCGTACCACCTAATACAAGTGATAAATTCACATCAGTATTTGCAAAGATCGAAACCAGCGTTACACCATCTTCACTTCCTCGAATACCTGTAATAATCATCATGGTAATAGTTGTCACTAACAGGACTAATAGTGGCAGTAGTAGGTGATAAACACGTCCATGTCCATTTTCCTTCACGCCACCTTTTAAGTCGCCTGGTACATCAGGATTCTCTGGGTCGATTAATGTTCCAGATGCTTCTGCACGTTGCTCATGTTTTTTCATTGGGCCAATTTCAAGTTTAAAGAAAATAGCTAAAAAGACGAGCAAGACAGCTGCAATCGCATAAAAGTTATATGGAATCATTTGGACAAACGTCGTTAAAGCTGATAATTCGGTTAACTCATGTGTTGAAATGATCGTTGCAATAATTCCGATAATATAAGCTCCCCAACTTGAAATCGGTGTTAATACCGTAACAGGGGCTGACGTTGAATCGATTAAATAAGCTAACTTCGCGCGCGAAACGTTCTGACGATCTGTAATAGGACGGGAAACTTGACCGATCGTTAAACTATTAAAATAATCATCAATAAAAATGGCTACACCTAATAATGCAGTCGTATACTGTGAGCCTTTACGCGTTCGTACGCGATTAACGGCCCACTGACCGAATGCCTGGGCGCCTCCAGTCGCTGTTAAGAATGCGATTAAGATACCTAATAGTAATAAAAAGATGATGAGCTGTACACTCCAGATATCCCAAGCACCTTCAGCGTAAAACAAATTTTGGAATGAAAACCAAATTCGTTCTAATGTTGCTAATATGTCATAACTTTCCACCATGAGCGCACCCACAATAATACCAGCGCCAAGTGATAACAAGACTTTTCTTGTTACAAGCACGAGTAAAATCATGATAAAAGGTGGAAGCAATGACCAAAAAGTTTCTTCCATGATAATCCTCCTTAAAAAATGAATTCGAGAATGCCGTTCTATGATTTAACACAGTAGAATGTTAATGTTATACATCATAAAAAAAAGTAATGATAGAGAAATCTACCATTACTTTTAGAAGTCGGTTATTTCTCGATCAGTAGCTCCCCGTCTCTTGTACGAGAGTGTATTTCTTATTCAAAAATACACCAATACTTAAAGTCTGACACTCTAAGTACTTCGGCATTCAACCCTTTCACACATGGTCATTGTTGTCATCCTCCCACGTGTTACTGATGCTCAATGCTCCTCTACCTCATCGATTGATAAGGCCATATATTCAATTTCGCACAAAAATTACTATACCACGCTCATTTATTCTTGTAAATCCCTATATGGAATCGAAATATCTGGTGAATTTCCACCACCTTGATTATAAAATTCCGGCACCTCTCCTTGTATAACTCCAATCGATACTGGGACATGCGTTTCCACTGTTGTCGTTTTAGTCGCAAACGGAATAACAACTTGAACGTTAGCTTGAATAAAAATATCTAACTCAATCAATGCATTATTGATCCCGTATTCCGTTACTCTTCGCTCAACATCTGATTGCACGTCACCAATAATTCGAAAATTCACTGGTACTTGTGGCCCTAAGTTAGCCAATAACGCATTATTCGTTGCTTGACCAATTGGAATGCGTACAATAGCTCGGTGGTCCTCTACTGTATCTTCTTCTAAAACAACATCATGCTCTAAATCAAAATCCAAAGACTCTTCCGGTGTTATTTCACCCCGTTCAATTCTTTTTAAGAAATTTTGAACTCGAAACGTTGTATTACGTAGGACTCGGTTAATGACAACACTATTCCAATTCATTGATACAATATTTCCCGAATCATCTGTTTCAATATCTAATATCTCATCAGCTTCCAAATCATCGACAATCCGGCGGCTTACCGCTTCATTAATAGCTTCTCTCGCAAATTGATTCGTTTTAGTTTCTGCCATTTCGATCAAAGTGGGTTCGATCCCTCGATTAATCAACCACACAGATAAGAGGGTTGCTATAATGAACACTACAACGGTCATCATGAATATTTGCCCGAATGTCTTCGGTTTTCTCTTCGATCGTCGTATACCTCTGATTCGACGCAAGCCACCACCCCCTCTAATTAATTTATGCACAAAAGTTAGAGGGAATGTGCTTCCTTTATGAAGAGGTTAATGATAATAAGGCGTGCTTTCCTATCATGCCTTCATACCACCCATATTTCTCCTGAGCTGAAGTCGTTACTTTCTGTAATGGGGCATGAATTAATGCATCAACAGTACGAACACCCACTGCCCTTGCTGCAATAATTTCTCGATCTTTTAAATAATCGTTAAACAAATCAATATCTAATGCTCCGCACATGATATATCCAATATCATTCGAGATAATCAGTAAATTCGTTTTTGGCAGAGCCACATGTGTATACGTAAAAGGTTGATCATCAATCCAAATCGGTTCCACATGAATCAATGCCATCGACCTCCTTTTGTATACAATATGTCTTAAAACAAAAAGAAGTGTCTGTCTAACTTTTATACATTAGACAGACACTTGGTTAAGACATCACGCAAAAACTCTGGCATATAGTATTGTTTGTCATCCACTTCTGAAATCGATGGAATAAGCCATGGAAATGAGAATGTGTCAGCTGTTGCTAGTGTGTATTTTTTGTCAGGATCAACACGTTCTCCTGCTATACTGATCGTTTCTAGCAACTGACCATCTGCTCTATAGTGCAAGGTGACTTGGGAGTATACCATCTTCCCTAAGATTTCACCACGGAAGCCTAAGCCCTTAAGTTCATGGTTTTTAAAACGATCAGATTCAAATAATCTTACCGTTTCGATTAATTCCTGTCCCGTTAATGTCATTTTGCATGGATTCATCGGATGAGGACAACTTTCATGAATATGCTTTTTCGTAACAGGTCCTGATTCAAAGCCAGATAATAAAACACCTGAGTTAAGTGCTGCGACATCCGCATTCGTCCAGTTTCTTAATTCTTCAACGAATCTTTCCATAAGCTTCGTTGACTGGAACCAATCAATCGGATAGGGCTCAGAAAGGGATGTCACGACCTGATCTAAATATTGATTTGCTTGGTCATTCCATGCCTGAATTTGTTGTATGGTATCCTCATCTTGAGCATCTGAAATCGGTATGGCCTCGCCGGCTAAAGAAGTCACCTGTCCCATTTGATGATCAAAAGCAATATTAATATAGCCGTAGTGATAACCTTGCTTACCTACAGCATTAATGATCGTTCCGTGTTCTACTCTACCTTGATCAATTAAATGGTGGGTATGACCTCCAATAATAACATCGATCGGATATTGCTCAGCCATTTTTTCATCTTCATATAAACCTAGATGGGACAAAACAACCACTATGTCACATTGATGACGTAGCTCAGGTATGTAATGCTCTAAAATCATTTTAGGATCATCGACTGACCATCCTAATAATTCATAGAACTTACGAAATGGAGCTGTCACGCCCAGTATGCCAACTTTAGCACCTTGCTTTGACTTGATGATTTGATAGGGTTTTAACCATTCAGGTGCTTCCCGATTTTGAGGGTGCACATTAGCACAGGCCACTGCAAATGAAGCATCATCATACAAATAATATAAACGATCATTAGATAATGTGATGCCTTCATTATTTCCAAATGTAACGACATCATAGCCTGCTTCACTTAGCAATGAAACATTTGATTGACCCAGTGTCGCCTCCGTAATGGGATGTACACGGTCTAAATGGTCACCATTATCAAGTAATAAACTCGTTTCATCTTCTAACTCATGAATACCCCGATATTTTTTAATGCCAGCCATGATGTTCGGCCAATTATCGAAATAACTATGCAAATCACTCGTGAAATATATATGAATCTGTTCTTGCATACAGTGACGTCTCCTTCATCTACCAAGGTTACTGATATATATAGTTTAACACTAACTCGCTTTTCTTATATAGATTGAATAATTAATCTTATGCCGATTATAATCATGATAAAACGTAATATCCATTCAATTGTTTGACCGTTCAATCGTTGATTCACAACAGCTCCTAAATAACCACCTAACCATGATCCTGGTATACTCATGAGTGTGTATAGCCACATGACATGCCCTGCCGATATATGAGCAATTGAAGATGTGAAACTTGAGAAAAAAATCATAAACATAGACGTTGGCGCTGCAATATGAGCTGGAAAACCAAATAATAAAATCATGGCCGGAACCATTAAGGAACCCCCACCAACGCCAAACAAACCTGACATCATCCCTACAAAAAAGGCAATAAAAATACCTAAAACAGCATTATAGGAATAAGTGGTTGCGTGATCTGATAATTCAAATGTACGAACCACTCGAAGTCGCCCATCTTTCACTGTAGGTGCATGACTTTCCTTAATAAGCATCTTTTTCACAAAAAACATCGCTGTTACAAGAAGCATTAATAGTCCAAAATATAACTGAAATGTATCAACTGCTACAAATTGATTCACATAAACGCCTGTTAAGGCACCTGGGATACTACCACTTAAAAATAACGTACCACTAAACACATCTACCCGTTGACGTTTTAAGAAAGTTAATGTTGAAGAAAGACCTGTAAAGATCATCACAATTAATGACATCGCGACAACATTTTGTGGTGTTACCCAAGAGAATGCTTCAGAGAAGGTAGCTAAAAATAATAATACAGGCACAAATATGACACCACCGCCTAAACCAGCGATACTGCCAACAAAAGCACTTAACAAACCAATGATAAACATGATGGTTAATACCATTATCATCATCCCATCTTAAAATTTCCACATACGGTTCTATCATAGCATAATTTTATAAGGATTGATGACTACAATTGTTGTGAAACCCTTATTTGTGTTCCTTTCTTATAAAGCCCCTTGCAAATGTTTAAAAGAATTGAAAGAATAGTGATAGACAACATATAGGAGTGGACGTTATGAAGAAATTCGTTGGCAGTCGTGTGATTAAAACAGGACTAGCTATATTTATAACGGCGTTAATTTGTGATTATCTCGGCTGGCCCCCTGTTTTTGCAGTCATCACGGCAATCGTCACCATCGAGCCAACCGTATCTCAATCAATTAAAAAAGGTTTTGTCCGTTTTCCAGCATCTGCGGTGGGTTCTTTTTATGCGGTGTTATTTATCACCTTATTCGGTCATTCACCATTAACATATGCTTTGGCTGCCGTTTTCACTATTGTAACAACATATCGCTTGAAATTATATTCAGGATTACTCGTTGCGACATTAACATCTGTTGCCATGATCGATGTGATACACGCCAATGTCATTATGTCATTCTTTATCCGTTTAGGGACAACCACTATCGGATTGGTCGTTTCAACACTAATCAACTTATTTATATTACCACCTGACTACTCCAGTAATATTAAACAAAGGCTAAATAAAGTGGCTGAACAAACTGGAAGTGCTGTTGAACAGATTTTTCATCGCTATTTAATCAATCATATTGATCAATATCATTGTCAGCTAACATTGGATGGTTTAACAGAAGAAGTACAAAATATTGAGTCATTAATTGAGTATCAAAAGGATGAAGCGAAATACCATCCCTTAACAACAGATGAACGAGATGAGTTAAAGCTAGTAGAACGACAACTAATCAGGATTAAACTCATGATTTATCACATGGATAATATTTTGAATACGCCTTTAACTCAATTAGATTTACCAGAAGAAGAAAGTGATATGATCTTAGAATCCGTACAAGAACTCGCTTATTCCATGAAAGAAAACACATACTTTGACTTAGAAACTCACCGGAAAAAAGTGAAACAATTAATGGCCCTATATTGGAAAGATAGTGATGAGCTCAGTGAGCATAAGGAAGATTATACAACAACCTTCCCTGCTGAAATCATCGCTTTGTATGAATTAGTATCGATTTTTTATTTAGTCGAAAATTATTATAGTCAAAAACCTAAAATGAAATAGCTCTTTTATCTGTTTAATTAAAATTGTTATGAACAAACGTCACCCCCTATGTCAGTATATGATATAGGGGGTAATGTTTGTTTCAATATTATTCTTCATAAATTATTGGATGATTCGGTGTGCTATGAACTGATTACGCAGTTAATTTCTCACATTCATCTGCACATTTATGGCAAGCTTCAGCACATCTCTGGCAGTGATCATGCTCATGCTTAGCACATTCATCACCACATTCACGACAAATCTTCGCACATAATTGAGCAATCTCATTCACAAATGGTGTATCGCGTGTTAACGCTTGTTCAAAATAAGCACAAATGTCTGCACATTCACGGTCTAAGCGAATACATCTCGCCATATCTTGCATATGATCTTCCTGTAAACAGGATGTGAAGCAATGGTTACATGCTTCCATACACTCATGTAAAGCATCAATCACACTTGCATACTTCTCATGACTCATCATAAAACCTCCTATAGATTTAGTTATCATATATATAACCGTATCATTCGATATTTAAACAGGTTTTATGATTATTTTATCCAAAAGAACCTAGTTGAACTCTCTTTGATAATCCTGAATGCTTTACTAAGAAGCATGATGTAAAACGAACTCGCTCAGAAAATATCCTTTTCTGTTTAGAACTGAAAATCGCCATCCTTCATTAGCAAGTCTTCAGTTCCGTCTTTTTTAGTGCCTACTACTTTCATATCTTCTGTACCAAACGTTACATTCACTAACAAAAGTGACGTGTTTAGGCCTGATGCTTCCAACTCTTCCTCGGATCGATTAATACCATTTTGAATATTGGATCGGGATGCATTTCCGATTCCAATGTGACAGGACGTATTTTCGTCAAACAAGGTATTGTAAAAAAGAGTATCTGTTTGAGCCAAAGGGGTTTTATTAGATACCAAGGCAATTTCACCAAGATAATGTGAACCTTCATCTGTTTCGATGATATTTTGTAACACTTCCTGTCCCTTCTCGGCATAATAGTCTGTAATCCGTCCATCTTTAAAATTTAGATAAAAGTGATCTATAACCTTTCCCTCATAGATAAGGGGCTTAGTACCAACTAATTTGCCATTCACCTTATTTTTATGAGGTGCAGTAAATATTTCTTCTGTAGGAATGTTCGGAAAGAAAGGTATTCCATTTTGATCTATGACACTTCCACCGATATAAAGATGGTTTTCAGGTAGACCAACTAATAAATCAGTTCCAAGGCTATTGGTAAAATGCAGGGCTTCAAATTGATCCTCGTTTAGCTTTTTTATCCGAGATTCTAATGATCTATTGTGACTCTCCCAATCTTCAATAGGATCTTTCCCATCTGCCCGTGACCCTTTTAAAATTAACTTCCATAACGAACGGACAGCTTCTTCTTCACTTAGATCGAGAAACACTTTAGATGCCCATTCAATGGACGGGACAGCTAGAAGGCACCAGCGCACCTCATGAGATCTAATTTTCTCATAATGATGACTCAATTTAGTACGGGATGCTTTTTGGAAACGGCTTATCCTTTCTGGAGAAACATCCTTAAATGCACCTAACTTTTCAGAAATAATATGGATGTATGCAGCGCCCGCATCGTTCCATTCTTTAAATCGTGTTGCCTGCCAATCAGGAAAGTGATCGATGGCGGAATCTGTTGCATTTAAATAGAATTCTTTGGTCGACTGTTCGTCTGTCCAATCGATTATTACCTTTGAAGCTCCTGCCTCGTAAGCTACTGTTTGGATTAGACGTGCAAATGTAGCATTTTGTATATCACTATGTATAATCAATAATTGATTTTTTTGTAGATTAACACCAGCCCGAAAACCCAGTTCTGCATACTTTTTTAACCGGGATTCATCAATAAATTCATATATTCCTTTATCCATTCCATATCTCTCCTATAAACAAATTGCATAATTTCACTACAAAATCCTATGGTATGTCATGTTGTGATACAAATACACCCAGCTCCTTTGTTATGTTGTTATAAAACAAGGATAACAAATAAGTAGTTTGCGTGCTTTTTTTGTCTCATCAAACCGCCAACGGCTACGCTTCCAACTTGTGTCTCTCCCCAACAAATAATTTAGAGCCAAAAAATAAACCCTTGATTTAATTTTCATTAAATCAAGGGTTAGTATTATTAACCGATTGAGCCTTCCATTTCGAATTTAATCAAACGGTTCATCTCAACGGCATATTCCATTGGTAGTTCTTTCGTGAATGGCTCGATGAAGCCCATGACGATCATTTCTGTTGCTTCTTCTTCAGAAATACCGCGGCTCATCAAGTAGAATAACTGCTCTTCAGATACTTTCGATACTTTCGCTTCGTGCTCAAGAGAAATGTTCTCGTTTAGCACTTCGTTGTATGGGATCGTATCTGATGTTGATTCATTATCCATAATGAGCGTGTCACATTCGATATTCGAACGTGCACCTTCTGCTTTCTTACCGAAGTGAACAATACCACGATACGTTACTTTACCACCTTGTTTTGAAATCGACTTCGATACGATCGTCGATGACGTATTTGGTGCTAAGTGGTGCATTTTCGCACCCGCATCTTGGTGCTGTCCTTTACCAGCAAGCGCGATTGATAATGTGTTACCACGTGCGCCTTCACCTTTTAGAAGGACAGAAGGGTATTTCATTGTTAACTTAGAACCTAAGTTACCGTCTACCCATTCCATTGTCGCGTTCGCATCAGCAGAAGCACGTTTTGTAACTAAGTTATAAACGTTGTTCGCCCAGTTTTGGATTGTTGTATAACGGCAATACGCATCTTTCTTAACGAAGATTTCAACAATCGCACTGTGTAATGAGTTCGTTGTATAAACAGGTGCTGTACAACCTTCTACATAGTGAACTGATGCGCCTTCATCTACGATGATTAACGTACGCTCAAACTGTCCCATATTCTCTGAGTTAATACGGAAGTACGCCTGTAGTGGCGTTTCAACTTTCGTATTCTTCGGTACATAAATGAATGAGCCACCAGACCATACAGCTGAGTTAAGGGCTGCGAATTTGTTGTCAGACGGTGGAATCACACTACCAAAATATTCACGGAATAACTCTTCGTTTTCTTTAAGCGCTGTATCCGTGTCTTTGAAAACAACGCCCATTTCTTCAAGTTCTTTTTCCATGTTGTGATAAACAACCTCAGATTCATACTGAGCAGATACACCAGCTAAATACTTCTGCTCTGCTTCAGGGATTCCAAGACGGTCAAACGTTTGTTTAATCTCTTCTGGAACTTCATCCCATGAGCGTTCTGTTTGGTCAGACGGTTTAACGTAATACGTGATTTCGTCAAAGTCTAACTCATTTAAGTCGCCACCCCATTGTGGCATAGGCTTTTTATGAAATTGTTCGTAAGCTTTTAAGCGATACTCTAACATCCATTCCGGCTCTTCCTTTTGGCGTGAAATTTCACGCACAACGTTTTCTGTAAGGCCACGTTCGGTACGGAAAATAGAAACGTCCTTATCATGAAATCCGTACTTGTAATCACCAATTTCAGGTGCTTGTTTAGCCATACTTTCACCCTCCTTCAAAGATTTTGTAAAGACTTAAATCGCCCTTATGATTCTTCCTTTTCAACGCCTTGCTCCATTGCTTTCCAAGCTAACGTCGCACATTTAATGCGCGCCGGGAACTTTGCAACACCTTGCAATGCTTGAATATCACCAAGTTCATCAAGGTTAAATTCATAACCTTCCATATCTTCACCTAGCATCATATCTGAAAACATTTGCGACATTTTCAAAGCGTCTTCAACTGTTTGACCGACAATTACTTGTGTCATCATCGAAGCAGAGGAAAGGCTAATTGAACAACCTTCTCCTTCAAACTTCGCATCCTGAACAACACCGTTTTCGATCTTAAGTTGTAAATCAATTCGGTCACCACAAGTCGGGTTATTTAATTCTACAGATAAGTGGTCACCTTCAATTTGGCCTCTGTTTCTTGGATTTTTATAGTGATCCATAATCACTTGTCTATATAGTGTATCGAGATTGTTAAAAGACATCTCCGAAAAACTCCTTCGCTTTCTTCAGTCCCTCGACAAATACATCGACGTCTTGCTTCGTATTATACAGATAGAAACTTGCTCGTGCTGTAGCCACAACATTCAACTCTTTCATTAGTGGCTGTGCACAATGGTGGCCAGCTCTTACAGCTACACCAATTGAATCCAGCGCTGTAGCCAAGTCATGCGGATGAACATCGTCTAAATTGAATGTGACAAGTCCTGCGCGTTCCTGAGGTCCGTAAATCGTAATCCCGTCAATTGTATTCATCTGTTCTAATGCATATTGTACCAGTTCATGCTCATGCTTTTCAATTTGTGACATTCCAACTGATTCTAAGTAATCAATTGCTGCCCCTAATCCAATCGCACCAGCAATGATTGGTGTTCCGCCTTCAAACTTCCACGGCAACTCTTTCCAAGTTGAATCGTATAAGTTTACGAAGTCGATCATTTCTCCACCAAATTCAACAGGTTCCATATCATTCAATAAGGACTGCTTACCATACAATACGCCAACTCCTGTTGGGCCGACCATTTTATGAGCACTGAAAGCGTAGAAGTCAACATTTAAATCTTGCACATCGACTCGCATATGAGGAACACTTTGAGCACCATCAACAACTGTGACTGCATCATAACGGTGAGCTATTTCTGTCACTTCTTTAATCGGATTGATTGTCCCTAATACGTTTGATACATGCGCCATCGCAACAATTTTTGTCTTATCCGAAATCATGGACTCAACATCAGACAATAAAATCGTTCCATCTTCTTGTAACGGCAAATAAGTTAATGTTGCACCTGTTGCCTTAGCCGCTTGTTGCCATGGGATCAAATTACTGTGATGTTCCATTTTGGTTAACAGAATTTCATCACCTTCTGATAAATTAGCACGAGCATAGCTGTAAGCCACAGTGTTAATTGCTGTTGTCGTTCCACGAGTGAATATGACTTCTTTAGTAGAAGGTGCGTTAATAAAGTCTTTTACTTTTTTACGTGCACCTTCATAACCATCAGTTGCATAAGAACCTAACGTATGCACACCACGATGAACGTTTGAGTTGTATTGTTTGTAATAATTGTCTACTGCGTCAATCACTTGCTGCGGCTTTTGAGATGTTGCAGCACTGTCTAAATAAACGAGTGGATGATCATTGACGTGTTGATCTAGAATCGGAAAATCACGACGAACATGATCTAAAATCGCCATTAGTATACTTTCCCTTCGATCACTTCACGCAATTGAGATTGAACAGTTTCAATCGGAATCTCACGCACAACAGGTGCTAAGAAGCCATGAATGACTAGACGTTCAGCTTCTTGTTGACTAATACCACGACTCATCAAGTAGTATAGTTGAATTGGATCAACACGACCTACTGACGCTGCGTGACCTGCTGTTACATCATCTTCATCAATTAAAAGAATTGGGTTTGCGTCACCGCGAGAACCTTCTGAAAGCATGAGCACACGTGATTCTTGCTCAGCATTTGCTTTCGTCGCGCCATTTTCAACTTTACCAATACCATTAAAGATAGATGCTGAGTTATCTTTCATAACACCATGTTGTAAGATATAGCCTTCTGAAGCTTGGCCCCAGTGGCGAATATTAGCTGTGAAGTCTTGTTTTTGATTGCCACGTCCTACACTAACTGCTTTAGCATGTGATAAAGAATTATCACCAACTAAGTTAGTCACGTTCTCAGAAAGCGTATGACCATCATTCATTTGACCTAATGCCCACTCTAATGTTGCATCACGTTCAACATGACCGCGACGGTTAACATATGATGTGGTTCCTTGAGCAAAGTTATCAACTGCGCCATAAGAAACTTTAGCGCCGTCTAACGCAAATACTTCACTTACAATATTTGCAACGGTTTCTGTTTCATCATTATTAGACACATAGTTTTCAACGTATGTCACTTGGCTATGCTGGTCAGCAACAAGTAATACGTGATTGAATAAGGCTGCGTGATCATCTTCTTGCCAGAATATGACTTGAATTGGTTCTTCAATCACAACATTCTTTGGTACGTATAAGAAGATACCACTGTTCATGAGTGCTGCATGGCGAGCTGTTAATTTGTTTTCATCAACTGAAACGCCATCTTGCATGAAGTATTTCTGTACTAAATCACCATGTTCGTGCATAGCTGTGAAAATGTCTTCGAAAATAACGCCTTTTTCTTTTAACTCATCTGATAATTTCGCATAAGCGACGTTGTTATTACGAACAACAATCAGATTACGTTCTTCGACATGATCACCTAATAGCACACTAATTTTTTCTGGAAGTTCATCGAAACTTTTAATATCAGCGCCTGAAACATCATGTTCAAAGTCTGTGAAATTCCAGTTTTTAATACGTGTTTTTTCAGGGTTTGGCATTGGTAAGTCATCTGCCAAATCAATTGCTTTTTGTCTTATATCTTTAAACCAGTCTGGTTCATTACGTTTACCAGAATAATTAGCTACATATTCCTTGTCATAAGGTAATTGTGTATCGACTGCCATTCGTTACCCTCCTATCGTATTACGCTTCTTGGCCAACTGTTTCGTCATCGATGCCTAGTTCTTCTTTAATCCAGTCATAACCTTCAGATTCTAGACGGTGAGCTAGCTCTGGACCACCTGACTTCACAATACGACCTTGCATCATAACGTGTACATGATCTGGTGTAATGTAATCAAGTAGACGCTGGTAGTGAGTGATGATTAAGCAACCAAAGTTATCGCTACGCATTTCGTTGATTCCTTTTGAAACAACTTTAAGTGCGTCAATGTCTAGACCTGAGTCAATCTCATCTAAGATTGCAATAGCTGGTTGTAACATCATTAATTGTAAGATTTCGTTACGCTTTTTCTCACCACCTGAGAAGCCTTCGTTAAGGTAACGTTGTGCCATATTTTTATCGATTTCTAATGTATCTAACTTACTGTCCATTTCTTTAATGAACTGCATAAGTGGAATTTCATCGCCTTCTTCGCGCTGAGAATTAATTGAAGAACGTAAGAAGTCAGATGTTGTTACACCACTGATTTCACTTGGGTATTGCATTGCTAAGAATAGACCAGCTTGTGCACGTTCGTCTACTTCCATTTCTAGTACGTCTTCACCATCTAAATAAATTTCACCTTTTGTGATTTCGTATTTAGGGTGTCCCATAACTGCACTTGCTAGTGTTGATTTACCTGTTCCGTTTGGTCCCATGACCGCGTGGAATTCGCCGCCTTTAATAGTAAGGTTTACACCTTTTAAAATTTCTTCACCCTCAATTTCAACGTGAAGATCTTTGATTTCTAAAGTTGATCCTGCCATTTGAATACCTCCAGTTCATTATTTCGAGTCTGGTCATTCTCAATTTATTCTCATTGTTAGTTTATAACATTTCTAAATTATTATCAACTCTCACATATAGAATAACCATATAAACACTCACTCTATCATTATAATAAAAAACAATTACTTTTTAAACGTATAGCTATTTTATAGCTATGTTAAAGTATAATGTTGATTTTCAAATGACGTAGCACTGAGTTGTTGAGTTGTGAGGAGCGAAGGTGGCGACTCCTGCGGGAATAGCACGAGTCTCGAGACCCCACAGGAAGCGATTTCCTTCCGAGGAGGCTCGAGCCGTGCCCGCGGAAAGCGTCCACCGATAGCGGATCACAATATCAACAACGGACTTTAATAGAGCCATTTTGATAAAAATCTTTAACTAAACTAAAAATAAAAACCCCCACCTTCGATTTATGTAAGGTGGGGTGCACTAAAGGGTTATTTTGTTATTTCAATCTTACTTTAATTAATATTTTAGCGGTGAATCATGCGATCCACATCAGATATCATTTTCTGTGATTGTTGATATTCTTGTTCACGACGACGTTCCACAGCCAGTTGGTTTTCTAATTTACGGCTGTACTCTTCATAACCTATTCCGTGTGACTGTTGCATCGCTTTCTCCATATCACTTGTGTAATTCAAATCACTCTGTAAAATGACTAAATCATCCTTTCAATTTGTTTACGTTATTAATCATAACACGCTCACTTAGAAAGCAAAAATAGCATTTATCCCCAATATAATACGTAAATAAGAGTGTGAACACATCTGTTATGTTCACACTCTTATCTTTTAATAAATCGTATTAATAGCTTATTAATAAAGCCAAATGCTCAAAATTTGCTTTTTTATTCACTTACAGGTACAACCGCTCCATTGTATTCTTCTTCCATAAAGGATTGAATTTCATCAGAACGTAGCACTTCTACAAGTGTCTGTAATGCTTCAGAATTTTTATCTTCAGAACGGGCCGCAATGACGTTAACATACGGCGCGTCTGTATCTTCAATGATTAAAGAATCTTCAGTTGGATTTAGATCGCCTTCAATCGCATAATTCGTGTTAATTGCTACTAAAGCATCTTCTTCTCGCTTATAGTTTTCAACTAAGAAGCCTGCTTCAATGCTTGCATCAAAGTTTAAATTCTTAGGATTTTCGACGACATCGTCGATTTCTGCTTTATCAGGGTCAACTTCTGGATCAATTTTTATTAAATCATGTTTTTGTAATAATGAAAGAATTCGTCCATGGTCAGCAACTGAACGACTCATGATGACGTCAGTTCCTTCTTCTACATTGCTAATATCATCAATATTTTTAGAATAAATTCCCATCGGCTCAATATGAATGCCACCAAGATTTACGAAATCATAACCTGCTTGTTCTTTTTGATCCTCTAAATAAGGAATGTGCTGAAAGTAGTTCGCGTCTAATGTCCCATCTGCTAACGCTTCGTTCGGTAATATATAGTCTTGGAATGTTTCAATTGTTAATTCAATACCTTCTTCTTCAAGAAGTGGTTTCGCTTCTTCTAAGACTTCTGTGTGTGGCACTGGTGTAGCACCAACTGTTAATTCAACCGGTCCATCACTGTCACCACTTCCGCCACCTTCAGCTTCTCCTGTTCCACAAGCTGCTAATACGGCTACTAATAATAATGACGTTACAAATAAAATACCTTTTTTCATGATAAAACTCCCCTTTAATTTTTTATTTTATATCATAACGAGTAGAACACTCATTAATTACCGATGATCAATTCGTTTCGAGATCCAATCACCAACAAATTGGAAAATGAAGACAATGATAACTATAAAGATAGTAGACGCTAGCACGACGTCAGTATTACGTCGTTGGAATCCTTCCATGTAAGCAAGATCCCCTAAGCCTCCAGCACCAATCACACCAGCCATGGCGGTATAACTGATTAACGCAATTGCTGTAACGGTGATGCCAGAAATAAGCGCTGGCATAGATTCTGGAAGCAACACTTTGAAAATAATCGTTCGTGTTTTAGCTCCCATTGCTTTGGCCGCTTCAATCACACCTTTATCGACTTCTTTTAAACCAATCTCAACAAGCCGTGCATAGAACGGTGCTGAACCAACAATTAGTGCTGGTAATGCGGCATTCGGCCCACGAATCGTACCAATTAAAAAGTCCGTGAACGGAAATAAGAGTAATATTAAAATGATAAACGGAATCGCACGAGATACGTTCACGATGATTGCGACAATTGAATTCAATGGTTTGTTTTCCCATAGATTCCCTTTATTCGTTAAATAAAGCAATAACCCTAGTAGGATTCCTAGAATAAATGTGCCTAATACTGAAATAAATGTCATATATAAGGTCTCATAAGTAGCAACCCACATCTTATCCATTTCGACGTTTGGAAATATATTAGTCAACATAATCGATCACCTCAATTCCCACGCCAGTTGTCTCAACGTAATTCATCACGTCTTCAATCGTTTCTGGCTCTCCTTGAAATTCAACATAAAGTGTGCCATAAGCACCTTCTTGAGTCGGTGAGATCGACCCTTGTAAGATATTAACGTTAATATCAAATTGCTTCGACACATCGCTGATTAATGCCCGTTTCGCATTATGCCCAACAAAGTGTAACTTCACTACTTTGGAACGATCATCTGATGTAATAAAGTCCTTTAACTCTTCCACTGACCCTTCTTGAGGATTTAATTGTTGAACAAATCGCTTCGTCGTTTTCGATTGCGGGTTCATAAAGACATCTAAAACATCACCCTGTTCAACCACATGTCCTTGCTCCATCACGGCTACACGATGACAAATCTTTTGAATGACATGCATCTCATGCGTAATGAGAATAATCGTTAAATCGAGCTTTTCATTAATCGAAACGAGTAATTCTAAAATGTCATCCGTTGTCTCAGGATCGAGAGCTGATGTGGCTTCATCACATAACAATACTTTCGGGTCGTTCGCAAGTGACCTAGCAATCCCTACACGTTGCTTCTGACCACCACTTAATTGAGAAGGATAAGAATTTTCACGTCCTTTAAGCCCCACTAATTCGATGAGCTCAAGCACTTTTTCTTCACGATCAGCCTTTGGCACACCTGCTATTTCTAATGGAAATGCAATATTCTCAAAAACCGTTCGTGACCATAGTAAGTTAAAATGTTGAAAAATCATCCCGATTTTCTGCCGTTCAAGACGTAATTGCGCCTTACTGAGATCCGTCATATCTTGACCATTTAAAATAATTTCACCATCTGTCGGATCTTCTAGGCGATTGATTAATCGGACAAATGTACTCTTTCCTGCACCGCTATAACCAATCACCCCGTATATATCACCTTTTTCAATATCGATGGATACATCATCAACGGCTTGTACGGTTTGATCTTTTGTTTTAAAGGTTTTAGACAAATTATTGATCTTTATCACAGTTATGACCTCCTTGCTGCCAAAATAAAAAACCTTTCTGCTCCAATAAGAGAACAGAAAGGTTTGACGAATTAACCAATTGTTCTCTTATCTTTCAAAGCAAAATATGCTTTGAAGGAATTAGCACCTATCATGCCTCATACATGACGGTTGCTGGGTTTCGCAGGGCCTGTCCCTCCACCTCTCTTGATAAGAGATTTTAATGCATTATTCTTTTTATACGTTAATCTGTTAATGTGTTAATCACAAAAAAACTTTCTTGTAAGAACAAGAAAGAGGTTTACTCGATCTTATCTTACAATGCTTTCACATTGCAGGAATTAGCACCAATCATGTACGCTACATGACGGTTGCCGGGCTTCACAGGGCCTTTCCCTCCGCCTCTCTGGATAAGAAGTTTGTTATTCAACTTGCGATAAATTGTATGTTAGCATAGGAATAGATAATCGTCAAATACAACTTCAAAGAAAATTTCAATAAAAGGATGATGAAGATGAAAGCACCAACATTTGAATTGCCTTATTTAGATAACCCTGATCAAACGTTTAACCTTAGTGATGTAATAGGTGAAAAAGTGATCGTTCTCACTTTTTGGGCATCATGGTGTCCAGACTGTGCACGCGACTTGCCGAAAAAAGAACAGTTTTATAAGACGATGCGGCATAATAATATTGAAATGATGACAATCAATGTAACTGGCCGCGAACGTGATATGTCTGAAGCGCATAAATTCCAAGAACAATTTTTAACTCAGCCAGTCCTACAGGATCGTGGTCGAGAAATTTACGATTTATATCAAGGTGATGGTGTCCCGACAACCATTGTGATCGATTTAGATGGTAATATTGTCGGTCACTTCGGCGATAAAGACGACTTTGTTGAAGTCATTAAAATCATTGGCGATTACTTCCCAGCTCAATAAATCATTAAAAGCCCCGAACTTATCAGGTGAGTTCGGGGCTTTTAACGTTTAAGCTTTTATAGTTTTATTTTAATTTGATGTTGAGTTATAATCTCTTAGTTGTTGAATTGTGAGTAGCGTTGGTGTCGACATTAGTCTTCTGGGTCGTCGATGTTATAGTGCGTGTCTCGAGACCCCGCTGTGATACAGTGATACAGCGAAAAAGGCGCATGATACAGCGCAATTGGCGCTCTATACAGCGAAATCTCTCCATTATACAGCGAAACCATCGCTTGATACAGCGAAACCCCAACACATACAGCGAAACTAAACTATACACCGATAGCGGATCACAATTTCAACAACGGACTTTATCAAAGTTTATTGAATAACAATAACAGTTTTACGTTTGTTGCGTCTCTTCTTTAACTAAATAAGGTCCCATCTCTTTCAATAAATACGGTACAGAATTAAACGTATAAAGTCGCTCAACCGCTTCACCTTGTTTTACCACAAGCAAACAAGGCACACTTGTTATATTAAACTCTTGCATAAATTCTGGTGCAAGCGTCGCATTTAATTCATAAAACTTCTCATCTTCTAACGTATCTTCAATATAACGCAACATCCGTTTAGCCACTTTACACGTGCCACAAAATGGACTATTCACAAATAACAAATGATGCTGCTTTTTATTAACGATAAACTGGGCCTGTTTGCCATTTACTTCTTGCATAATTTATGACCCCTTTAAGTATTTTACCTTAACTTTAAAATTAGCTGCTTGTAAAATAGAGGCTACCACATGTTCAGGTGTATCTTCAACTTGACGGTACTGAGTTTCCGTAAATAAATTCTCTGCATGAGATAACTCTTGATTCAACTGCTTCCGTAATTTCCGGCCAGGTTCATCTTCATCGGTAAAAATATAAACTTCTCGGTCTAATAAATCATAGTTTTCAATCAGTTCATCTAAAGCGTAAACGCCAATCGTACCAAACGTACAAAGAATATCTTCTTCTTGCTCTAAGACGCGCTTGAGTTTATAACGATCTTGTTTACCTTCTACAATAATTAAACGAGATAATGATTCCATCTTATTCACCTAAATTTGTTCTGAGTTAGAAAAGACTGATCTCGTGATGAAGATCAGTCTTTAAAACGATTTATTTAATTATTCATCATCTACCATTTGTTGATAAGCATCAGCATCCATAAGCTTGTCCAAGTCCGTTTTATCTGATACTTCAACAACAACCATCCACGCTTGATCATGTGGTGATTCGTTGACTAGTTCTGGACTATCTTCTAGCTCTTCATTGACTTCAACCACTTTACCAGAAACAGGTGCGTATAATTCTGAAACTGTTTTAACTGATTCAACACTGCCAAATGGTTGATCTAATGTTAGTTCATCGCCTTCTTCTGGTAATTCAACGAATACAATATCGCCAAGCTCATCTTGGGCGAATTCTGTAATACCAATGCGTACACGGCCACCTTCATCTTTCACCCATTCGTGTTCTTCTGAATATAAATATTCTTTCGGTAAACTCATGCGATCCCCTCCAAAATTTCAAAATCATAATTTTATCATACAATAAAGTTAACTATTATGCATTAACAAGTTATGAATTCCACGTTTCATCAAATGTATCTTCATTAAACCCGACTGTGACTTGTTGACCATCTGTTACAATTGGTCGTTTAATCAACATGCCATCTGACGCTAATAACTCAATTTGTTCGTCTTCAGACATGGATGGTAAACGTTCTTTCAAATTAAGCTCGCGATATTTCTTACCTGAGGTGTTGAAAAATTTCTTAGTTGGTAAGTCACTACGTTCAATAACCTGTTTTAATTCTGTTTGATTTGGTGGATTGTCCACAATATGTACTGAATCGTACTCCAGGTTATGTTCATCTAACCATTTAAGTGCTTTTCGGCATGTACCACATTTAGGATACTGATAGACCGTTAAACTCATGTGATTCCCCTCCTTAATCATTCTCATACATTTTAACATGAACAGTTATTAAAATTGATAATTTTGCATAAGCAATCCGCATGGTCATGACCATGCGGATTAGCTTGAACAAACTAATTATACAACGTATTTCTCTTCTTCAACTAATTGTGAGGCAATTTCACGTTTCTTCGCAATCACATTCACATGGTCACGACGCGTTAATTTGCGTAAAGCAGAAAGCATCATGCGAAGGTTATCGCCTTCTTCTACAGCAATTAACGTTTCTTTTGCGTGTGCTTCAATGTCATTCAATGTTTCTTCGACAAAAACTTGCGTGTATAGAAGTTTTTGACGAGCTTGGGCTTCACCATCTTTTTCAATTGCTTTTTCAGTACGTAGCACAGCAGACTCCATATTATAAATATCTGCTGCAATATCAGCAATATTAGACAGTAACTCTTGCTCATTTTCTAGTTTATCTTGATATTTCTGAGCCGCAATTCCAGCAGCTAATAAACCAATCTTCTTCGCATTACCGACAAGATATTTCTCTTGAGCTAATGCTTCATCACCTGGCGTTTCAGGCATCATTGACATTAACTCATTTTGTAAATTCGTTGCTTTTTCTAGTAATGGAAGTTCACCTTTCATCGCTTTCTTCATGAACGTTCCAGGTACGATCATGCGGTTGATTTCATTTGTACCTTCGAAAATACGATTGATACGTGAATCACGATAAATGCGCTCCACTTCATATTCTTGCATAAAGCCGTAACCACCGTGAATCTGTACCGCTTCATCGGCTGCGAAATCAAGTAGTTCAGTTGCCGTATATTTATTCATGGAACATTCGATCGCGTATTCTGCAATCCCTTTCGCAACTTCTGACCCGTCATTTAACTCTTCTTTTGATAACTGACCGAGTCGAGATTCGAATAAACCAACTGTACGGTAAACTGCACTTTCATTGGCATAAGTTTTCGTTGCGACACTTGCTAATTTTTCTTGAATTAGTGGGAAGCTTGAAATTGGTGTTTGGAACTGTTTACGTTCGTTCGCATAACTTGCCGCTAGCTCGAGTGCGCGTTTTGCACTACCAACACCACCGATTGCTAGTTTATAACGACCGACGTTTAAAATATTAAACGCAATCACATGACCGCGACCAATTTCGCCTAAAACGTTTTCGACTGGTACTTCAGCATCTTCTAATACTAATGTACGCGTTGAAGATGATTTGATCCCCATCTTCTTCTCTTCTGGTCCAGTTGAAACACCTGGGAAGTCACGTTCGATAATAAAGGCTGTGAAGTGTTCACCATCAATCTTTGCATAGACAACGAAAACGTCAGCAAAAGCTGAGTTCGTAATCCACTGCTTTTCACCATTCAATACATAGTGAGTACCCGCTTCATTTAATTTAGCTGTAGTCTTCGCACCTAACGCATCAGAACCAGAACCAGGCTCAGTTAACGCATAAGCAGCAATTTTTTCGCCTGTCGCTAATGATGGCAAATACTTTTGCTTTTGCTCATGATTTCCGAAGAAAACGATTGGCAGTGAACCAATTCCAACGTGGGCACCATGAGTAATTGAGAAACCACCAGCTAGTGACATTTTTTCTGTTACGAGTGATGACGTGATTTTATCAAGTTCTAACCCGCCATATTCTTCAGGGACATCAATGCCTAGTAAACCAAGTTCCCCTGCTTTTTCAAGTAGTTTAACAGACTTATCAAATTCATGATTTTCTAAGTCATCTAGTACTGGCCATACATCATTTTTAATATAATCTTCTGTCGTTTTCGCAATCATTTTGTGCTCATCAGTGAAATCTTCAGGTGTTAAGACGTCTTTCGGCTCAACATCCTCGACTAAAAATGATCCACCTTTAAATACCTTTTCTTCTATCATAATAAATCCTCCCCGATTCTAGAATTATAGTAATTCAAACACACCAGCAGCACCCATGCCGCCACCAATACACATGGTACAGACGCCATATTTCACGTCACGGCGTTTCATTTCGTGAATAAGTGATAAGGTTAGTTTCGTACCCGTACAACCAAGTGGGTGTCCAAGCGCAATAGCCCCACCATTAACGTTCACGATGTCTTCATCTAAACCTAATTCACGGCAAACTTGCAGTGCTTGTGACGCAAAGGCTTCATTTAATTCATACAAGCCAATGTCATCCATCGTTAAACCAGCTAATTCTACCGCTTTAGGAATTGCCTTAACAGGACCAACACCCATGACTTCTGGTTCAACACCTGCGACTGTAAACGAATGGAATTTCGCCATTGGTTCTAAGCCTTCTTGTTCAGCTTTTTCCCGGTCCATGACAAGCACAGAAGCTGCACCATCACTCATTTGTGAGGCGTTACCTGCAGTCACAGATCCTTTAACATTAAAGGCTGGTTTTAAATTAGCTAAACTCTCGACACTCGTGTCTGGACGGACACCTTCATCTTGTGAAACAGTAAAAGTACGTTCTTGGACTGTGTTATCCGCTCCAACTGAACGATCCACAACGTCAACAGGAACTATTTCGTCATCAAACTTACCTTCTTTAAGGGCTTGAGCAGCACGTTCATGACTACGTGCAGCAAATGCGTCCTGTTCTTCTCGTGTTACACCATAACGATTGGCTACCTCTTCAGCAGTATGCCCCATATTCATATAATATTCTGGTGCTTCATCAACTAAAGTCGGGTTCGGACGAATAACATTTCCACCCATTGGGATCATCGACATCGATTCAGCTCCACCAGCAACAATCGTATCGGCATACCCAAGCATGATTCGCTCTGCTGCGTATGCAATACTTTGTAGACCTGAAGAACAATAACGATTGATCGTAATACCAGGAACATCATGGTCTAGACCTGCTAACCCAGCAATTTGTCTCGCCATATTCATACCTTGTTCTGCTTCTGGCATTGCACATCCAATAATGACATCGTCAATTTTTCCATCGTAATTATTAGCTCGTTTTAAAGTTTCTTTAACTGTTGTTGCGGCTAAATCATCTGGGCGCGTATGCGCAAATGAGCCTTTATTTGCTTTTCCGACAGGTGTTCTTGCACCTGATACAATAACTGCTTCTCTCACAATAGAACCTCCTCTTCGGTTGGATTTCACCACTTAGTTACGTAACGGCTTGCCATTTTGAAGCATATGCATCATACGCTCTTGTGTCTTTGGTTCACTAACTAAACTCAAGAATGCTTCACGTTCTAAGTCAAGTAAATATTGCTCGCTTACTTTCGTTCCGTATTTGATCTTGCCACCTGCTAAAACGTGAGCAAGATGACTGGCAATTTTAATATCGTGATCTGATGCATAACCACTTAATTGTAATTGTTTGGCACCAAGCATCATCGTCGCATAGCCTGGTTCACCAACAACTGGGATCTTCTCTTCTTTTGGCGGTTGATAACCAGCTTTATCAAGGGCTAGTACTTTATTTTTCGCATCATAAATTTGATGATCGCCATTAAAGCTAATTGAATCAAAGTCATCTAAAAAGCCATGTTCAACTGCTTCAGCAGCTGATGTTGACGTTTTACCAGTTGCAATTTTTTCAAATACATCATTCGCCACTTTTTGTAAATCCAAGTCAACACCTTCTGGAAAGCCGCGTAACTGATTTAAATAGAACTCTTTGTTACCACCGCCACCAGGAATTAAACCAACACCAGCTTCGACTAAGCCCATGTAAGTTTCTGGTGATGCTTGTTGACCTGCTGCTGGAAGGACGATTTCAGTTCCTCCACCTAATGTCATGCCAAATGGCGCAGCAACAACAGGCTTTTCATTATATTTAATACGCTGCATCGCTTGCTGGAATTGCTTAATCACCATCTCGATTTCAAAGAAGTTAAACTCTTGTGCTTCCATCAAGATCATGGCTAGGTTAGCACCGACGCAGAAATTCTTACCTTGGTTACCAATCACGAGTCCACGGTAATTCTGATTCACTTCATCAAGTGAGTCATTAATCATTTGAATAACGTCCATGCCAATTGAGTTATTCTGTGATGTGAATTCAAGTAACGCGACATCATCACCTAAATCAATTAAACTAGCACCACTATTTTGTTTAATGACACCCTTAGCTTGTTTATGAAGTTTCAAATCAATTTCTTTTTCGTTAACCGCTTTTTCAACGTATTCACCATTATGATAGAAATATAGCTTTCCGTTCTCTGTTTTATAAAACGATTCGAATCCTTGATCAAGCATCGATTTAACCCAAGCTGGTACTGTAGATCCTTCTTCTTCCATGCGTTCGGTCGCTTTTTTAACACCAATCGCATCCCACATTTCAAATGGACCAATTTCCCAACCGAAGCCCCACTTCATCGCATCATCAATCTGTGTGATATCGTCAGCAATATCACCTAGAAGTTCAGCAGAATAGATTAAGGTCGGCTTTGTAATATTCCATACGAGGTCACCAGCACGGTCGCCTTTGGCAGATACAAGTGCTTTCAACTTACGTTTTGGACCTTTTTCTTGTTTCGCTGCCCCAGATGCATCTGTCTTCAGTTTTTGTTGCTCTTGTTCATATTCAAGTGTTTCAGGGTTTAGCTCATAGATCGTACTACCCTTTTTATCTTTATGTTTATAGAAGAAGCCTTTACCTGTCTTCGCTCCAAGCATGCCTTTCTCATTCATTTGTTTCATGAATTCAGGCACTTCAAAGACTTTCTTCTCATCACCTTCTACTTGATCATACACGTTATTGGCAACATGAATGAACGTATCAAGTCCAACAACATCTAATGTTCTAAATGTTGCACTTTTCGGTCGGCCAATCATTGGACCTGTAACTGAATCAACTTCACCGATACTATAGCCACCATTAAGCATTTCTTGTACGGTCACAAGCAGACCATAAGTACCAATACGATTAGCGATAAAGTTTGGTGTATCCTTCGCTTCAACGACACCTTTTCCAAGTACATCTTCACCAAAGCGCTTCATGAAAGCGAGAACGTCTGGATCAGTTTCTTTGTTTGGAATCACTTCAAGTAACTTTAAGTAACGCGGTGGATTAAAGAAGTGCGTCCCTAAAAAGTGTTTTTTGAAATCTTCAGAACGGCCTTCAGCCATCGCATTAATAGAAATCCCTGACGTGTTCGAACTCACAATCGAACCTTCACGGCGATGTTCATCTACTTGAGCATAGACCTTTTGCTTAACCTCTAAATTTTCAACCACGACTTCAATAATCCAGTCAACGTCATTCAACTCTTGCATATGATCCTCAAAGTTACCGACTGAAATTAAATCAAGACTTTTTTCAGTAGTAATTGGAGATGGGTTCTGTTTACGAAGTTTTTTCTTGTTTTCGGTAGCAATCTTATTGCGCGCTTTCGGATTTTGTTTTTCCTCTTCTGATAAATCGTTTGGCACGATATCTAGCATTAGCGTCGGAATACCTAAATTAGCTAAATGCGCCGCAATACCAGCTCCCATAACGCCTGAACCTAAGACTGCAGCACGTTTTATGCTTCCGTTCATGAATGCTCCCCCTATCCGTTTATGTTTTTGAATGAATACTCATTCATTTTAACCTAAATTTTTTTGGATAGATTACTATCCAAAATTTAACCTATTTATACTATAAATTATTTTCAGACATTTCGCAAACATTATTTTGTGAAAATAAATAAAGTAAACCCGACACTTGAAGTTGATGTCAATGCCGGGTTTGGGGTGTTTATTTTTTAACCAGACCTTTAAGAACAAACACTACATTCGCTGGTCTTTCAGCTAATCGACGCATGTTATAACCGAACCAATCACGACCATATGGAACATAGACACGAACATTATAACCTTCCTTAACTAGTTCCTCTCTTAATTCCGCACGCATGCCATATAACATTTGAAATTCGAATTGATCACGTGGAATATTATGCTCATCCGTATACTGTTTCGTAAACTCGATAATCGCATCATCATGTGAGCCAATCGCTGTGAAATGACCATGATCCAAGTGCATTGCGATAACTTTTTTCAAGTTTTCATCAACATCTGTTTTATTCGGATAAGCGACTTCTTCTGATTCTTTATAAGCACCTTTAACAAAGCGGATGTTGGGATTATAAGGATCTAAACGCTCAACGTCACTTACCGTACGATATAAATAGGACTGTAGCACTGTTCCTAGTAAATCATATTCGCGTTTAAGTGTTTCAAAAATCGTTAACGTCTGCTCACAACGCGCATAATCTTCCATATCAATGGTGACGAGCACTTGATGTTTTTCGCCAGCATCTAGAATGCGTCGCATATTATGTAAGACAAGTTTTTCTGATATATCAAGTCCCATTGATGTCATCTTAACTGAGACTTGCGAATCTAGTTTTAATTTATCAATGACTTTTATCGTTTTAATCGTTTCACGTGTACGTTCTTCTGCTTCACTTTCCTCTGTGACATATTCACCTAGGTGATCAAGCGTAACAGCCATACCCTTATTATTTAGTCTACGAATATTTTCAGCTGCATGAGCTAGATCAGGACCAGCAACGAAGCGACTCGCACCAAATTTAAACCCGTATTTCATAGCTAATGATTTTAATAGTTGATTATTTGATAGAAACAAGAAAAATTGACGCATTACTTTTTCCATGACGTTTTCCCCCAGTGTGTCTAACATGATTGTGAAACCGTTTACTATTTTATCATTTTTCAGTCAAAATTTTAATTATTTCTTTTGAAATTTCAAAATTTCCTCTATTAATTAGATTAGTTGTTCAAGTTATTTAATAAATAGGGGCAATTATTTCATAAAATCAAGAAGGCATGAAAAAACCTCGGCATTCGCCGAGGTTTTGGTTGATCTATTTAATTGAGAACATCGTAACCTTGTTCTTCAATTGCTTCTTCCATTTCTTCTTTACCTACTGTATCTTCATCATATGTGACATCAACATTACCAGTGTCTAAATTGACTTCAACAGAAGCAATTCCGTCTAGCTCTTTCAATGCTCCTTGGACTGCTTGTTTACAATGGCCACAAGACATGCCTTGGACTTTCAATGTCATTTCCATTCGTTCATTCATTCCTTCCTTAATAGGTTTGTACCTATTATTACGCATACATATAGAATTTTCAAATAAAAAATATTAAAAATTTAGACGGCTTCATCAATAGCTTTAATCATCGTTTGTTCAATGTCAGCTGCAAACTCTTGGACATCTTTAGAATCAAGATGACTCATTAATGCAGTTGGTCTTGGCATTCCTATTCTTGTCTCGTTATGACTTTCGTAAACGACAACTTTACAAGGTAAGAAATAACTCACTTTCTCTTCCATACTTAGAACATCTCTTGCAGCTTTTGGGTTACATACTTCTAAAATTCGGAATGACTGATCAAAATCGTCAAAGCCTTTATTATGCAAAGTTTCTTTTACATCAAAATCCCAAAGCACACCAAATTGAACGTTCTTCAGTGAAGCTGTTAAGTCATCAATCGTTTCTTCAATTGTTTTGTTTGTCGTTACCGTATAATCAAACATGCAAACCCCTCCATGTATTTTAATCACAGTATTAATCTACCCTAAATAACGTCATTACAAACACGTTTTCTCAAATCGTAATCATTACTATTTACAAATCGTAATCGTTACGATATAATCATAGTTGGCTTATTAAGAATAAAGGAGATTAAGATGATGAGGCGACTATTTATTGCAATGATTATAATCATAACAATTACACTCGTAGCCTGTGGTGAAACCGATGAACAGACTAACGAGAATGGATCTGAACAACTTAATGACAACCAAGTTTCTCCTGATGGAACAGTTGTCACATCTATTTATCCGCTAGAATTTATTGTTTCTGAAATTGCCGGTGAGGCTGTTGACGTTGAAACAGTAATCCCACCAGGTGCTGATGCTCATACGTATGAGCCATCCACGCGTGACATGATTGACTTGACAAACCATGACGCCTTCTTCTACGTCGGAAACGGTTTAGAAGTATTCGCTGAAACTTTAGCAAGCACGGTAGAGGATGAAGGTGTCGAGTCTTATGCCCTAGCAGAACATGAAGATCAGTTATTCGCTAAGACCGCGACGGATCATCATAACGAACAAGACCATGACGACGAACATGAACAACATGATGACAACCACGAAGATAAGCATGAAGATGAAGACAAACATGAAGATAATGATAAAAATGAAGAAGTTCACAATCACGCTCATGAAGACGGTGAACTTGATTTGCATTTTTGGTTAGATCCAGGTCGTATGACACAAGCTGGTGAATTAATTCTTTCGCAACTCAAAGAAATGTATCCAGATCATGCTGACACATTTGATACAAACTATGAATCATTTACCGAACAAATGAATGATCTTGATCAATCATTCAAATCAACTCTAAGTGATCAACAAGTTGATATTTTAGTCGCTCACGAAGCCTTCGGTTACTGGGAGCAAGAATATGGAATTCAACAACATGGAATCCGAGGATTATCTTCTTCGCAAGACCCTTCACAGAAGGAATTACAAGAGCTTTTCAAAACATTGAAAGAACGCAATCTGAACCATGTTATATTAGAAAAGAATCGGGATGACAGTTTAGCTCAGACGATTGCGGATGAATTCGATCTAACAATCTATGAATTACACAGTCTAGGAACCATTACCGAAGATGACATTGAACAAGATAATGATTACGTTGACATTATGCAAAATAACTTAGACGTTTTGAAACAAACAATTAAGTCCGAGTGATTAAATGAGGGGAGGATTCAATATGTCACATTTAATTGAAGTGAATAACGTCACTCATCGCTATGACCACCATAAAGTGTTGGATGATGTTAGTTTTACGATTACCGAAGGCGACTTTGTGGGTTTAGTAGGCCCTAACGGTTCAGGTAAAACGACAATCATTAAATTGATGCTCGGCTTAGAAAAAGTACAAAAAGGATCGATTACAGCTTTCGATAAACCAATCGAAAAGTTTCATAATAAGGGTCATATTAGCTTCGTCTCACAGAAGGCAAACTCATTCAGTCGTGATTTTCCAGCTACAGCAAAAGAAGTTGTCAGCATGGGATTAACGACTAAAGCTAGTATTTGGCGACCGACAACAAAGAAATATGAGTATTTAATTTTCGAAGCACTCGACCGTGTCAATATGTTGGAATACGCTAATCACAATATTGGTGATTTATCAGGCGGTCAACAACAGCGAATCTTTATCGCGAGAGCTATTGTGAACAATCCAAAACTATTAATCTTAGACGAGCCAACGGTTGGTGTTGATACTGAAAATGTTGAGCAATTTTATCAGCTCTTATCACAATTAAACGAGCAACTAGGCATCACATTAATCCTTGTGTCTCACGATATTGGCACGATTACCACTCATGTCAATGACTTACTATGTTTAAATAAATCTGTTCATTATCATGGTAACCCAAATGATTTCGAAGGTATGTCTGATGAACAACGCTCGAAAATCTATGGCCATGCGATGAACACGATTACACATCACCATTAACTTTAGGAGGGGCATTCTTGCTTGACGCTTTACTCAACTTTGAAATATTACGCAACACCTTTTATACAGGCTTAATCGTGGGACTACTTGCCCCTTTATTAGGGACTTTCATTGTCGTACGTCGATTATCACTTATATCAGACGGTTTATCTCACGTTACTTTAGCCGGCATATCATTTGGTTTACTGATGCAAAAAAAATATACCTTGCTCATGTTCACACCGTTTCATACAGGAATATTCTTTTCAGTGCTTGGCGCGGTTGTGATCGAGAATTTACGGCATGTTTATAAGTCCTTTCAAGAGATTGCTATTCCCATCACATTATCTGTTGGGGTTGGACTGAGCGTTGTATTTATTGCTATGGCTGATGGAATTAACACCGATATTTACGCTTATCTATTCGGTTCAGTGGCAGCTGTCAGTCAATCTGATTTGTATGTTGTTTTATTTACAGCAATTTTTGTCTTGATTGTCATTACATTATTATACAAAGAGTTATTTGCTCTATCATTTGACGAAGAATTCGCGACTGTTTCGGGTATTCATGCCAAAATCATTCATTACTTGTTTATCATCATGACCGCACTCGTGATTGCAGCTTCAATTCGAATCGTTGGTGTATTACTGGTTTCAGCACTTATGACTCTACCTGTTGCAACAGCTATGCGACTAGCAAAAAGCTTTAAACAAACACTTATTTTTAGTATTATTTATGGTGAAGTTGCCGTTATTATCGGATTAATTACGGGTTATTATTTTGAAATTCCTCCGGGTGGTACGATCGTGATCACAGCAGCGATTCTACTCGGTTTAACATTACTCATTAAAAAATGGTATTTAGCTTACATCTATAGAGGGTGAGAGGCATGCGACTAAATGAAGCGTTAGAAACATTAAAAAATGAAGGTTATAAATACACGAAAAAACGAGAGGATATTCTATCATTCTTCACTGAAGAAGATGGCTATCGTACCGCGAGTGATCTATTAAATTATATGGCCGATAAATACGATGGTCTTAGCTATGATACAGTTTATCGTAACCTTCACTTATTTCGTGATTTAGACATATTAGAATCGACAGACTTAAACGGAGAAAAACATTTTCGTCTATCATGCGGCCATGATGAGCATCACCATCATTTCATCTGTCATTCATGTGGTAAAACTAAAACAATAAAAGCTTGTCCGATGAATTATATTCAGCAAGATTTTCCGGGTTACACGATCGAAAATCATAAATTTGAAATTTACGGAAAATGCCCAGCATGCCAATAAAAAAGATCGAATTGAGTCTAATAATCTCAATTCGATCTTTTTATTTTTATTCTACACGTCGATTAATATGGCCTTTAATCGCTATATTCATTAAAATACCGAGCAATCCAAACGTAATGAGTAATGAAGAACCGCCATAACTTATAAGAGGCAATGTAATACCTGTAATCGGCATCAACCCAGATACAGCTGCAAGATTAATCATCGCCTGTGTAATAATCTGGAATGTAATACCAAACGCTAATAACCTCCCAAATTGATCCGGAGCCCGTTTAGCTATCAATATACCACGGAACATCAAGAATATGTACAAGCCAATGACAAGTAACACACCGACCATTCCTAATTCTTCAGCAATAACAGACATAATAAAGTCTGTATGAGCTTCTGGCAAGAAACCAGCTTTTTGCACACTGTTTGCAAGCCCTTCTCCTGTCAGTCCCCCGTTCGCTATTGCAATTAAGGAATGAATTAACTGATAACCCTCACCAGACGGATCTGCAAATGGATCCAGGAAAGACGTAAATCGATCTGTTCTATATTCAGATGAAAAAATCAACCCAATCATACTACCAAGCGCAATAATTCCTAGTCCGAATAAATGAATAAGTCGTATCCCAGCAAATAATAATATCATTCCGCATGCCATTATAATCGATGCCGCTGTACCTAAGTCAGGTTGCATTAATATAAATACAAACACTAGACCTAACACTATGAGGGGTGGCAAAACACCTTGTCCAAAGTGATTAAGTTTATTTTGTTTATTGGTATAAACTTTGGCAAAGTAAATGATCATCGTTACTTTTGCTAATTCCGATGGTTGAAATAAAATCGGACCAAAGTTCAACCAACGTGTCGCAAAATTTCGTTCAACTCCTATTCCTGGAATTAATACGAGTAACAATAATATGAGCGTCACGATGATCATTGGTTTAACTAAGCGACCAAGATTGCGATAAGAAAATAAGCTAGCTATAACAAAGACACCTATGCCAATGATCAACCACATGAGTTGGCGATCAAAATAATGTGATGAATCGTTAATATCAGGATTCATCCCTGCATAAATAAAACTAGCACTATAGACCATCACAATTCCGATTACAGCTAAGCTGATAACAGTCGCAAATAGCGGGTAATCAAAATGTTTTAAATGTTGTCTCAACTGCTTCAATACGAACACGCTCCTATATCTACCATCATAACGGAAAACTTACTTCTATGGATAGTAGATTTTAGGACTATTTTGAGATAAATTTTAAGAGAATGATACAAAAATTAATTATACAAAATAAAACCCGAACGAAATCATGAAACTTTGACTTCGCTCAGGTTTTCTGCTTGAATGACGCTACATCAAAACACTTCGCTTGCCGCGGGCACGGCTCGAGCCTCCTCAGCCCAAAAGGCGGGGCTTGCGGGGTCTCGAGACGCGTGCTGTTCCCGCAGGCGTCTACGTGTTTTGATTTCGCTTTATTACTGCTTACCTATAATTATTTCTAACATTCGTCTTTTGTATAGCTGATTATTCTTTTATCTCAACCTCTTTATAAACTAAGATAAAGTTGGTGTTTCGATTTTCTTCACGTCATCTAGATATTCTTCATAACTCATCTCACGGTCAATGACACCTTCATCCGTAATTTCTATAATACGGTTGGCGATTGTTTGAATAAACTGGTGGTCATGTGATGTGAACATAATTGAGCCTTTGAAATTAATTAGGCCTTCGTTTAATGATTGAATCGATTCTAAATCTAAGTGATTCGTCGGATTATCTAATAATAATACGTTCGCTTCACTTAACATCATCCGCGAAAGCATAGCACGAACTTTTTCACCACCCGAAAGCACATTAGCTTTCTTAAATACTTCATCACCAGAGAATAACATTCGACCTAAGAAGCTACGTAAGAATTTTTCACTTTCGTCATGAGGTGAGTAATCACGTAACCACTCGAGTAACGTTTTATTACTCCCTTCGAAGAACGCTGAATTGTCTTTCGGGAAGTACGATTGAGAAGTGGTCACACCCCACTTGAATGAACCCTCATCTGGCTCTAATTCACCCATTAAAATTTGGATTAATGTTGTTTTAGCCACATCGTCACCAAGTAAAACAACTTTGTCATCTTTATTCATACGGAATGTAACGTTATTTAATACTTTTTCACCATTAACCGTTTTTGACAAGTTATTCACTTCTAAAAGATCATTACCAATTTCGCGATCTGGTTTAAACGCAATGTAAGGGTAGCGCCTGGATGATGGTTTAATATCATCAAGCGTGATTTGATCGAGCAACTTCTTACGCGAGGTTGCCTGACGTGACTTTGACGCGTTAGCGCTAAATCGAGCAATAAATTCTTTCAACTCTTTAACTTTTTCTTCTTTTTTCTTATTCTCTTCTTGCGCCATTTTTTGTGCTAATTGGCTAGATTCATACCAGAAATCATAGTTACCTACGTATAAAGTGATTTTCTCAAAGTCTAAATCTGCAATATGCGTACAAACATTATTTAAGAAGTTACGATCGTGAGAAACAACAATAACTGTATTCTCGAAGTTAATCAAAAACTCTTCTAACCAACGAATCGCTTGAATATCAAGTCCGTTTGTTGGCTCATCGAGTAAAAGAACATCTGGATTACCGAATAATGCTTGCGCTAATAAGACTTTTACTTTTTCACTTTCTGGTAAGTCTTTCATTTGTTTATGGTAGTACTCTTCTTTAACTCCTAAACCAGATAATAAAGATGCTGCGTCACCTTCAGCTTCCCAACCACCTAATTCCGCAAATTCACCTTCAAGCTCAGCTGCACGCATACCGTCCTCTTCAGTGAATTCACCTTTTGCATAAATAGCATCTTTTTCTTGCATGACATTATACAATTGTTCGTGTCCCATCATGACAACTTGTAGTACATTCTCTTCTTCATAAGCAAAGTGGTCCTGTTTAAGCATAGCAATACGTGCATCTTTGCCAATCGAAACTTGACCTTCTTGTTGTTCAATTTCACCGGACAATATTTTAAGAAATGTTGATTTACCAGCACCATTCGCACCGATTAATCCGTAACAATTTCCTTTAGTAAATTTTATAGAAACATCTTCAAATAGTTTACGATCTGAAAATCGTAACCCGACATTTGTAACTTGTAACATGACTTTTCCTCCACTTCATAGTTTACCACGTTAAGTATAACACGGATGAAAGCTATTGCCGACCAATTTCCATGATTTTAAACAGATGCCATAATAAAACCCTTCAACTAAGAGCTGAAGGGTTAAGTTTAAGCGATGGTCATTCTCGCTTGATTTGATTTAGAACTTGGTTTTTCATCGTTCTTATGCTTTTGGATGAATGAAATAGCGTATTCATTAAACTGCTGAGATTGATCAATATTACACACATGCCCTGAGTCATCTATAATTTGCAGTGATGCATCTGGGTCACGGTCAGCTGCATACCTAGCACCTTTTAAGAATACGTGGTCCTCATCCCCCATTAAATATAGCTTCGGGATTTGCCTTGGCATCGACAAAAATCGCTTGTGAATACCATTAGCAACAGATAGTAACTCTGTCCATCTAATAAATTCTCGTTGACCTAATTTCGAAGCCTCATTCACAAAGGTTGTCCTAGAATCTTTGTGCTTCTTTTTAGGCATTAAAATGCGAGCAAAGAATTTATATAACAACATATACGGAACGAACGAACGAACTTTATACGCGATTTTAAATAACATGTCAGTCCAGAATTTCCATTTAACAACCGCACCACCCATTGTCATTGATTTGATGCGATTCGGCACCTTATGACCGATCTCAGTCATGACCATTGTACCGAGTGAAATTCCGATTAAATGGACCTTCTTCAAGCTTAAATGATCAAGTACCTCTAAAACTTTGTCTGCGATATTTCGCGTTGTATATTTTACATCTAATGGCTTACTTTTCCCGTGTCCCGGAAAATTAATAAACAAACAATTAAAGTGCTTCTTAAAATGCTTCGCTTGTTTATAGAAAATAGTGTGGTTCCCACCAGCACCATGTAAAAAGACAATCCACTCTTGGCTCGAATCGTGCTGATATATCTTATAATCTAATAACATGAAGTGCCTCCCCAACAACCTAAACATACATTACTCTACTTTATAATTTACCACATATTCACCCAACTGTCATGCAAAGCCGTCTTGGCAATTATGTGACAACCTTCTATATCTTTCCTACTTTAGTTATTATTTATTCTTAATTTTTTGAAAAGATTCACCTTATATGATTATTAAGTGATATTTACGGGTAGAGATGAAATGAATCGAATTTTGCCACAAAATCGTAAACTTTATAAGGAGGGGTTATTTCTCTTACTTATGAACGGTGGTCTCAAAGCAACTCACTAATAAATTTATGAGAGGAGAATAAAAAATGTCAAACTTGAATCAGTCCATGCAGAACATGATGAATGACTTAATCCAAGCTCTACCTAACGTCATTGGAGCACTATTACTATTACTACTGGCATGGATCGTCGCCAGCATTTCCAAAGCTATTATTCAAAAGTTACTCGTAAAGGCGAAAGTTGGTTCAGCATTAGAAAAAACACCAATCGCTGAATCTAAAGAATCAGCAGATCATACATTACATTCAGTTGGTAAGATTGTTTATTATCTAGTATTCATTCTGTTTATTCCAGCCATTCTAAACGCCTTAAATATGGATGGTGTCTCAGAGCCAATCACAAATATGATGAACAAGATCCTTGGGTTTATCCCGAATTTATTAGCAGCAGGAATCATATTAATAGTTGGTTATTTTGTCGCTAAATTAGTCAAAGAAATCGTTCTTAAGTTCTTACAAAGTCTAAAAGTTGATGAATGGTTTAACAAAGTGAATCCAAACAAGGATGACCAATCTTTAGAAGAAAACCAGGACAGCTTAGCTAATGTCTTAGCGAACATTCTATTCATCGTTATTCTGATTCCTATTATTACCGTGGCACTTGAAGCACTCGAAATTTCATCTGTATCAGATCCAATTGTGATGGTATTAGATCAAGTACTTGCTTTAGTACCAAATATTTTAGTTGCGATCATCTTATTGATTGCAGGTTATTATATTGCATCACTCGTTAGTTCATTACTAACAAACTTGTTAAATGGCACGGGTATCAACAATATCTACAGTTCATTCGGCATTGATGAAGCCAATAAACCAAACGTAGATCTTGCTAAGATTATTGGTACCACTGTTAAAGTACTAATTGTTCTATTCTTTACAGTTGAGGCATTTAATGTCCTTCAACTAGAAGTCTTAAACGAGATTGGTTCCGCGATCATTACGTACTTGCCGTTCTTAATTAGCGCTCTCGCTATTCTTGGAGTTGGCTTGTTCGTCGCAAACCTACTAGCCAATCTCATGATGAAATATTCAAGCAGCAAGCTATCTGCAACACTCGTGAAATATACGGTGATTGTGTTTGCGGTCTTCATGACGCTCGATCAATTACAATTTGCTCCTAGCATCGTGAACCTTGCATTCATGCTCATCCTTGGTTCACTAGCTGTTGCGTTCGCCATTTCATTTGGTATTGGCGGCCGTGATTTTGCCAAGAAACAACTTGAGAAGTTAGATGAGAAAATGAATAATAAAGAGTAGTACGTTAAATGATAACCAGGACTAGGTCTACCTAGTCCTGGTTTTATTTTGTGATTTCAATTTATGAAATAACTTGTTCAACTTATTTCATAAATCGGTGAACTAATCAAATAAATAAGCGGAGAAATGAAATAAGTTTAGCGACTTATCTCGTTTCTCCGCAAAATATAAAAAAATCGTTTGATGACTAGTCATGTGACGTAACTCATAAAATGTCTTCTTTTAACACCATAAGCTGTCCATTAAATAAAAAGTTCCAAAAACACTGGTATACCAGTGTTTTCTTCATTACAAACTTGCACATTTAAAACTTCAGAAGGTTAAACTAGGTATTAAGAACTATTCAGAAAAGGCATTCACTGTAACTCCGTGACACTTTATGCTTCATAAATTAACGCAGTGACACATTATCCTTCACAGAATAATATACATTATTTAAAACAATAGCCATTCACTTAATTATGTACATCACTTTGTTCAAAATAACGTTTATTCTTTTTAATTTCTTCATATATATTTAGTTCCGAAACATAGTTGTACTTATATGGAACTTTGATTCTAACAGTATTCACATCTACTTCACCGAAATTAATGTATTGTTCATAGGACAAGTCATATATTAATTGCTTCATTTCCTTTACTTTACTTCTTTGATACTCCTTTCTTTTAATCTTAATTGCACGGCATAGCTCTGGAAAATCATAATGAACACTGTGAAAATTATACTTTTGTATAACACTTTTTACTGGAGGAGGATTCTCTTTATCAAGAATTGCTTCAAGTTCAGTTTTTATTTTTGCTTTAATATCTTCAGGGTGTTTTTGATTCTTAATAGCAAACCCTCTTAATTGTTCTACCTTCTGATTATTTAGGTTACACCTCGATGAATCTATAACAAATTCTACAATGTTAATATCTAGCACCCAGCAAATTCGGGATATCATATCAATATTCGGTTTAGACTTTCCTGATATCCAAAAACGAATCGTGGATTTATTTACACTTATTGCTTCACTAAATTCATCATAACTTTCATTAAATAAACCTATATATATTTGATTAATACTATTCAATAAACTATTGTAATTTATCTTATGGTCACCACTTAACATATGATCAATAATAATTCGAATTTGTTCGGACCTAAACATTTCATAGTCATTAACCTTAGGTTTATAATCACTCAATTCACCAACTAAAAATTGATAACATTTTGTACAATATCCTGGCCAATATTTTGATGTCATTATCGGCAATGCGGATTCACAATGTGGGCATAAGCTTTCTAAATAACAATTGTGTTTATGGCAAACACTATAATATTGCACACTCCATATAAATGGTTCAAACACAACTTCATTATCCAACATTTCCTTTAAGCATATTTCACACCACTCTAGCCTTGTTTTCTTCTTTAGAATAAGCATTTCATTATCTTTATAATGTTCTAATCCGAATAACTCTTCATTTTTAGTTAAATTCTTTAGAATCTCAGCCAACTTAATAAACACCTCAGTATGATGCTTATAGACTCTTATTTTGAAATTAGTCTTTTCTTCAAATGTGCTTTCTTCAAAATAAAGCGGAATGATTATGTCATTTACCAAATCAGATGGATATACCTTGTGATAATAAGCTAATCTTCCAAAGTAGCTTTTAAGCGATTCAACACTTGACGTTTCTTTCTCACACAAGTCTAAATGATATAATATAGATCTGTCGTTCTCTGCACTCATATTCCCCACTGTATTTACACTCCATCTACATTATCTCTCACTGGATTACGCTGCCCAGGTTTCTTATTCCCTTTCTTCTTACTCCCTTTGTCTTGATGTTCAAAGGAATATAAATTGCTATACTTTGATTTATTGTCATTCAATAATTGATGTTCATCTTGTCTTATTTCACTTAACAACATTTTTAATGCTTCCGGTTTCATTACGAATTCTTCAAAATCTTTTAAAGCTATATCCTTTTTACTTCCTCTTTGTAGGTAGGAAGAGTAGCCACTATCTAACAAATCCTTTAATATTCCGATTAGCCCACCGCATCTCTCATAAAAGAACATTACTACTTCCTCACTAAATTCTAATCCATTCTCTATGGGCATACGTTTTAGAAATGAATTTAATGTGTTCGCGAATTTTTGATAATCAGTAGGATTTTCACGGTACCGATAAATAACTATCTCTTTAATACGCCTTGATAATTGTGCAGAAGCAGAAGTAAAACTTCTCAGATTATAATTTCCAACCATAACTATTGTTACTTCACTTTCATTAACTATATCTTTTAATACGTCGAGTTGGTTTGCGTGTTGTTCAGCACTTTTCACTTTCCCCAAATGTTGAGTTTCATCTATTATAATTAATTTTACTTTTCTATATTTAATGACATTGATTAAACTTTCTTTGTAATTTGAAACGGACCCTCTTTTTCTTTGGATTAACTTCTTTGTTTCAGGGTCATATTCTTGCTTAACTTTTGAATTAATCAAAGGTTCTTCCCCAGCTTTTAGAAGCCTTCTATATAAAGCTTTCCAATCAAATTTCCCCGTCTCTGGACTTGGAGCATTCACTTTTATAATAGGTATCAAGCCCGGGTCCTCGGACATTGCTTCTTCATTTTTATGAATGTAATCCTCATAAAATTTACTTATTAGATGTGTTTTACCTACGCCTGGAGGCCCCATCAACAAAATGAGAGACCCCTTATTTGAGTTTGCTTTCACTAGTTTTTCTAAATTCGTATAAGCGTCAGTTAAATTAGGGTGACTAACTGATACATCTTGTTCAAAGTATTCTACCTTGTCCTCTATAGGGCTATTTAATAAATCTTGAGGGAAATGTTTAAAAGTCATCGTAAACCTCAACTTCCTTAATATCAAAATCATTATTAACTTCCCCTAAACTTATCGGCTCATCATTACTTTGAACAGTCCCTTTGCCACCTTCGATAACTTCTAAAGAATTTCTTAGTTCTCTATCTCTTAACCTCTGTAAGTTAACTGAATCAATTTGTTCAATCTCCTCAGTTCGCTTAATAAAATCCACTAATTCCATAGTCGTCAATTTCTTGTTTCTCTCCACATTTTGTTGTCTTTTACGTAATTCTTTAGTTATTAAATCAATTTCTTTTTTGGAACGATCCTTGAAAGTAGAGTAATGTCCAGATAATAATTTAATCCAACGTTTATTAACATAAGCATACGCTTCACCAATATTCATTGGGTTATATTTTAACGGCACAATTAATCCTTGAATTGTAGGGATTCGAAAATCCTCATTCCAATAGTAAACACCATTAATTTTAACTCCCTTATTAGGATGTACCTTTCCTTTTTTTCTCGGCGTATATGGCATACTCAATATCTCAAATTGGTCAAAATCAGTGATATGAACTTGGGGGCGAAAACCCGTCAATTTGTTATATTTATTAAACTGCTCATCAGGGGATACACCTAATAATGAATGAACTTTTTTATCATATACATTATAGAAATAGTCATCGAGAATCTCATTCAAGCTGGATAATGTCAGAACAGCATTATTTTTGGGATTAAACGATTTCGTGACTTGTCTTACATCTTTTGTGATTTGGGTGTTTCCTTTAAGATAGTGTAAAAAGTCTGTGTTTGTTACTCCAAATAATCTTTCAACAATATTCCCAAACCTCGATTTAGCTGCTGGCCTAGTTCGTTTTACCACACCATTAACATTTAGTAGTGTTTCAAAACTTATGCTATGGAACTCCTTACCACCGTCAACTACAATAGTTGATGGCAACCTTTTATATTGTTTCACCATTACCCTCAGGGTCATCATACAAGATGAATAACTTGGAGAATCAAAAGAAGTATAATAAGCTAATACTCTTCTTGAAAAGGCATCCATAGCTACTGTAATCCACGGTCTGCCTAAATTCGCTCCAGTTTGTGAACATACCAATTCAACATCCAACTGTGTGTGATCAATATGAACAATTTCAAAAGGTCTGGAACCGTGATTAGACGTTGACTTTTGATCTAAATTCCAATAAAAAGACTCATCTTTATAAGCAGCTTTAGGTCCTTTTCGCTTTAATGTGGTTTCGTATTGGGATTGCTTATTAACATAAGAACAAAAGGTTTTATAGCTAACTTCTTCTAATCCTTTTTCTTTGCATCCTTTTATGAAAGAGTCATAAACAGCCTTTACACTTTTCTGTTTAATGGACTTATATTCATTTTCTATTGTCTCTTGTAAGAATTCCAAGGTGTTTTGGGGTATCTTAACAGTGTGATTCCCTCTGCTGCTTTTACTTGGAATTAATCCTATAAAACCATTACCGTAATTTTCAACCGCTTGGTCATATTTCTCTTTCCAGCGATAAATTGTCCTTTTTGTAACACCTATTTCATCTGGTGTGAAACCTTCCTCTAAATAATTATTAAGTACTTCGTTTCTTTTATTTGCTTCTAAGAGATCTCGTTCATCAGTTGAATTAAGAATGTCTTTTATTACGCTGTTGTTTTTGTCTGATGAATTCTTGACGCCTCTTATATTGCCTTGCTCAATAAGGTGATAAAACTTTTGTATTGGCCAATCAATGATTTCTTCATCTTTAATCCTTTCTAAATAAACATATCCATCATTAATTAATTTGATCTTATAATAATCATTGTCCCAACGAATTTCTTTACCTTCAGACAGATCAAGATGTTCCACTTCTAATCTTTCATCGACATTATGAGATTTTTGCATCTTCTTATTAGCTAACCAGGATATTTTATCAGCAAACAGATAAGCTCTATGTGCGGTTGTGATGTCATCATTATATAAATCAAATACCAATTCACCACTTACTATAAGTTGATAGATATCGTCTGAACTAAACTTCTGGTCCTCGAACTCTAACAATTCCAATACACTAATTCCTGGTTTCGCTCTGACTATTGTTTTTATTGCAAGTTCTAATTCTTCCCATATCATATTGGGATACCTGAAATAGTCTTCTAAAAATAGCATATTGTTTTGAAAAGTCATATTTATTTCTTGATCAGTTCTAACTCTAAAAGCTAATCCTTTTTCTTGTGCAAAGGTTTCACCAGGGATGAAGTGCCATTTTCCGTCTGTGTCCTTTTTATAAAGATTAGGATTCTTTTCAACGATTTTATAAAGCTCTTGTTCAGTTTTCCATTCTTCCCATCCAATAAATTCATCTGAGATAACAAAGAAATCCGGAGTGTATTTACGCTTTGATAGACGACCTCTTTTATCAGTATAAGGGACCATCATTTCATTTGGTTGATCATAGTACTCATAAACTTTGTCGTCATATTCTTTCTCAATGATGGCAGGTAATTCTACCTTATAACTTTCATACTGAATGCTAACCCCCATTTTCTGACTCGGATATGTACCAGAGACATTTTTAACCCCCGCTTGTACTCGTCGTGCCGGCTCAACAGATCGTATATTCGTGTTTATATACTGTACAACTTCCTTATCTATACCTTTTTTATAAGCCCAATTGTCAAAGTCCTGAATCATCACACAGATCTCCTTTCAGTTCACACCCTCAATTTTCAATCGTGTATTATTAAATACACAATTGTATGAAAAAATATCTATTTTCTATGCTATATTCTAATTCAGTTAATTGCAACCATAAATTTTACTTAAATTTCCATATTTTTTGTGCTTTTTTATTTTTAATATTTTTATATAGTTTAACTTTAAATATAAAAAATTATTTTTTATAATTAAAGTTAAAGTTAAAAATATTAAAATAATAGGTGAAGTTATGAAGAATAATTTAGCAAAGTTTAATAAATTAGGGCCTTTACTAAAAGAATTGCGGTACCAAAGTAAACTGACACTTAGAGAACTCTCTAATCTTTCAGGGGTTTCCTATTCTCAAATTTCAAAATTAGAAAAAAACCGAGTACATCCAACTAAAACGTCTTTACTCAAATTAGCTCAAGCTTTGAATGTTGATGTCAATGAGTTTTATAAATACACTATTCATTCTAGTCCTGACATAATGGAAGAACTGAATAACGAAGTTAGCTATGAAGTACTGACAAAATACAATAGAACTTGTCAAATATGTGGTCGAACTGCACCAAATACAGAGATTGTCTCAAGTCTCATAATCCCTTTAGAAGAAGGAGGGAAAATCGACGTCCAAAATGCTGTCGCCTTATGTGATAGTTGTCACAACGGGCGAATTGCTTATATCAATGAGAAAGGCATAGAAGAAGATTTTATCTATAAAAAATACGTTAGTAATACGTAATATCTTCACTCACTAACTTAGTATAAAAATCTTTAACCTTTCTCTCGCGTAAGGTGTTCTCACCAATGATTTCTTCCACAGCAGGAATAGATGGATAAATATCACATTTGACTAAGAAACCAATTACTCTTACTAGTTGTTGTTCCAAATCACGTTGCCGTTTTAATTTCTGATCACTAATGTTTTCTTTCTTTTGAGCCTTTATCTTTTCGGTTAGTTCAGGGAAAGACTTAGTAAGACTTGTTCTATCACGACCTATAATACCTGCTACTTCTGTTAAGCTTAAAGGTATTTGATTAGCAACTACATTCTCTAATAAAACTTCAACAGAGGTTGAATTAATTTTAAGAGAATGAGATTCTTGTGATTTCTTCTCATTCATAATCAAGGTTCTTTTCATTTCAACCTCTTTATTAAGTAACGATTCAATATCAATATTTAAAGAATCGCATATTTTTAATAAAGAACTAAGGTTAGGAACTCTCCTCTCCTTATACCAATCACGATAAGTCGATTCAGGAATTGTAAAATGTTTAGCCGCTCTACCCACCTTTTGATCAAACAATGAGTCAGTCATCTGCTGTATTGATTTGTTTATAAACATATCTTCTAAGTCAACGTCCTTAAATTTAACTAGCCAATTAACTAAGGTTTCTATTTGTTCGGAATGATTAAGATCACTTTCTGATGCATTCTCACTAATTGACTCCTCACCAAGATTGGTTGAACAGCGAGAACAAAAACCGTTGATTGATTTTCTATTTAAATGATACATTTTCTTATTACAATTTGAGCAGTGATCGACTAGAGGAGTATGATGTGTAGTGCACACCTTGTATTCACTAATACTCCAAATTAAAGGTTCATAAATATCTATGCCATTTTTAAACTGCTTCTCTATACACAAAGGACACCAAGCTTTATTCTTTCTGAGCAACCCTTTTATAGAGATTTCACCTTCAAGCTTCAAGAGAGTAGATTTAAACAGATCCCTACGTTGTGTTAACAGTTCAATCACTTTAACAAAATCTTCTGCCATCACACCAGTTCCATTAATAGCATTAGACGATTTAAAAAAACCATCCCCACCATTACTTATAATGTCTTCTAAGTACTTCTTATTAAGAAGAGGTGTAACAACATCATTAACTATATCTCCTACCAATATGTTATGTTTCTGAGCCAATCTTGAAATGTAACTAGACAAGGACTCAACATAAGCACCATCACTGTTGATAGGTTTAAGATTATATAATTTGCTTCTGCTTGAAATCAAAACACCACATCCTATTTGATATCCTTTTTTAATCATTTCCATTTATTTGATTTTTATAAAAAAAGACTGATAAAAGTTCGTGCCGAACTTTTATCAGTCTTTTTTGTCAATATCTATACTATTTTTTAAATCAATCCTGCGTCTTCTAAATCGAGCTTTATTTCACGATATTTTTCTCGTACATTACTATAAAACCTTTTCTGCATTACACCTTGGAAATCAGAAAACACCTCCGTATTTTCGCCATCTTTCAATAAAATACAAACGTTATTTCTGCCTAACTTTGCAGAAAACCAGCCTAGCTCGAAAACTACATTAGGCCTAGCTTGTAAATAGCTTTTTCCATTATTTTCTACAACATCATCTGGCGTGAAAATCGCAAAGGCATATGAACAGTCATTAGCATAATGCTCAAACTTATTAATAAGCGAGACCGCACCTTTATCCGGCAAATCATTTAATATATATGGTGTAAGCTTAAAGTCTTTACTTAGTATTGATTCCAACTCTCTTGCTTTACCCTCATCGTGCCCGTGTATAATAAAAACATTTTTTGTCTTAATCGTACTTTGAGAGACTCCCTGATTGCTTTCGTTCATCAAACTCACCTCAACATCAACAAGGTACGAATAAGTTAGCGTTCTAATAGAATCTAGGACACTCTGATAACTTCTAATAATTTCTTCGTACTTTAAGTCCCAATTATCTTTTTTTTGTTTTTCGTGGTATAGATCCAAACTATGGAGACCTTCTGGTATCATATTATTTTCTTTTGCTTCTCTAGTCTCTTGGATTATTTTCTCAATATCTGTGTAATGCAAAATAAAAGTACAGAAGTTTGCAACTAAAAAGTACACAACACTGCAATCAAAAAAAAAGACTTGCCAGCCCAATCAAATACCACTACTGTTATTGGTGTCGAATCAATTAAACAGTGGAGGTTGAAAGGAATGCTGGCAATGTCTGAAATTAATTGTATCAAAGTTTTACGAAATCAAAAATCAAAATCCGTCAATTCAATCGCTGAAATGCTTGGTATTAATTGGCGTACAGCTAAAAAGTACGCCGATAAGGATTGGGTGCCTCAAGAAAACGTGCAACCCAAACAAGGCATGATGCATGAAGAAGGATGGGGTGAGATCGTATCGGATTGGCTTATAGAAGATTATAAACTACCTTACAAAAAGCGTCGTACGAATAAAGCTATTTTTGCACAATTACAAGCCATTGGCTTTGAAGGCTCATATCGTACCGTTTGCCATTTTATTAAAGACTGGCGTGAAGGAAAGATCAACGATGATTCCACGAAGGATAAGGGGTACGAAAGGTTACAACATCCTCCAGGTGAAGCGCAAGTTGATTTTGGCTTGTTAGAAGCTGTTAAAGATGGTCAATATGTCGATGTTCATGGTTTGTCCCTTAGTTTACCTTATAGCAACGCAACTTTTTGTGTTCCGTTACCAAGTGAAAACCAAGAATGTTTCTTAAAAGGGCTAGAAACTATTTTTAAACAAATGGGAGCCGTTCCTAGAGTGCTAAGAATTGATAATTTAAAAGCAGCTGTTATTAAACCTAGGGGACGCCATCAGGAAGTTGAATTCACCCATGAACTCCATCAATTTTCAGCATATTATGGTTGTGAGATTCAAGCTTGTAATCCCTATAGTGGCCATGAAAAAGGTCATGTCGAAAATAAAGTTGGTTATATTCGATATAATTTCACAACACCTGCACCTGTCATGACGTCATATGAACAACTCACAGACTGGTTGGAGGACCAACTGACACAAGATCGCCAACGCCAACATTATGTAAAACAACAAACAATTGAAGACCTTTATCAAGATGAACATCAACACATGCTTCATCTTCCTGATCAAGATTATCCGATATTTAAAGAAAAATGGGTGAAAGCTAATAAATATGGGGAAATTGTGGTCGACCAAGTCAAAGTACATGTACCTAAGAGCTATAATTTTGGACAAGTTCGATTAGTGCTTTATTGGGATCAATTTAAAGTCACATCTCCTAACGGAGAGATCCTTATGAAAGATGTTAGACCGTATATGCATAAAAGAAGACAAATTCCTTGGCAAGGTATTCTATCCTCTTGGCTGGATAAGCCAAGAGCCATAGAGTATTCACGTTACCAACCATACTTGCCGGTTCGAATATTTGAATATATCCGGATTGAGGATCATCGTTTAAGAAAAGAAAGGCTGCGTTGGTTGATTCATCAATTGGCCCAACATGATATGGAACAAATTAATGATCAATTTTATGACTTAATAGATAACGATCTACAACCTGAACACGACGACCATCCATATGATGTTGACTGGAGCCTTTATGATCAAAACATTCCAAGGGGTGAGTCAACATGACGCGGGATATTAAAGCCATGTGCAAGTCACTAAGATTAGCGTATGTAGCAGACGTTTATGAATCAATACCATTTGAAACAAAAGAGCAATTTTTAAAAGAGCTATTTGAAAAGGAATTCGCTTTAAGGGAGGAAGCCAGAGCGGACCGCTTAATGAAGAAGGCGAAGTTCTTACATGTTAAAGAACTGGATGATTATCATTGGGGAAGCCATATCCATTTTCCTCAACAATTAGATAAAGATGAACTGATTTCCCTCAGTTTTATCAAACGCGTCGAAAATGTCATCTTAACAGGAGCACCAGGAACAGGTAAAACCCATCTAGCAACAGCGTTAGGCCGGGAGGCTTGTCGAAATGGTTTTGAGGTCCGATTCTTCCGTGTTTCAGATCTCGTTGATCAATTAGATAGAGCGTGGCAAGACGGAAAATTACGAAACTTTAGGAACAAGTTTAAAACGGTTGATTTAATCGTATTAGATGAAATGGGATACATTCCATTCGGAAAAGAAGGAGCAGAGCTGTTATTTCAACTCATCTCTGAGTGGTATGAACAAAAAAGCTTAATGATCACGTCCAATTTAGAATTTAGTCAATGGAACCGGATATTTTCAGATTCACGTTTAACAGCTGCCTTAGTGGATCGCGTGATCCACCATGCGCATGTACTAAACTTCACTGGAGATAGCTTTAGAGTGAAGCACGCACTATCTAATCAAGAATAGCGAAAAAGGGCTGGCAATCTTATGTATTTTTGATTGCAAAACTATGTATTTTTCTCTTGCAAAATACAATATCTGCAACCGAGGCACCTATTAGTTGCTCTTCTTTACTTTGGTCGAGGTAATGTGCTTTTCTATTACTAATATAATCCTCAATGATTTGCTTCCATTCTTGTTGTGGTTCTTTTAGAGTACTGTTACTCAAAAAATCAATTTTTAGTTTCCTGAGTTCTTCAGTATTCGAGTGAAAGACGGTTTCTAACCTCAACCTAACAAAACCTTTATAATCATTTATTAAGCGTGCAACTCTAGTGCACTTTTGAACTGCCAACGATACAGGTATTCTTTCAGTATCAAGGTCATCGAGTGTTTCTTGCACTAACTTTTTTGCTTCCATTCTAGTTCTACTCCCATCACATCAATAATTTAAATTAAATTTACTAATACACAATTAAGAGAAATCTTTCCTATGATCTAATTATTTTTATACAAAGAGCATACATCGGTTTATAACACAGTAATAATATTCACCTTTTAATAACTATTCTCAAAGCAATTTTTATACTTATATAAATAAACCCCTATCACTCATTATATTTCCCTCTTTCTTTGGAGTAATCATTCTCAACCCGTTTAATAATTTCGAAATAGAGATCATATAACATATCTATTTCCTGCTGTTCAAGCCCCAGTGCTTCTGCCTTCTCCCCCATATAATCAATTTCTAACACTTTATCAACGATGCTAAAATCAAATAAATGAAGATTTTCATATAGGACCTTTCTATTTCCTTCCTCATATTTTTTCCAGTCAAATTCTTTATTTTCTCCCATATGTACGGGAGACTCTAAGGGACTACTCTCACCCTCAATCTTTAGAATCTCATTGTATGCAATTATCTTTTGTCTTCTGTCCTTACTTTTCTCTAACCTTTTTTGATGAGCAGACTGGGCTAGATAAGAAACAAACCCACCTATAACAACACCTATCAAAGGTAATATTGCCTGTAGTATTTGCACATAACCCCCTCCTTTTCAACTAATTTTACTATAAACAGATTAAATATCCTATATCCCATAACTAGTTACACACTTTAGACTACTATTTTATATAAATAATAGCTCAAACGCCGCCAATAATATTACAGTAACTCAGTAAAGCTTAATGGTTTATTGACTTAAGTTTTTGTCATCGGCTCAGTTAAAGCTTTTTGTTGATATTTGATTAATTAGAGCAATTGTTCTTTGAATGAGTCAAATAAATTGAGGTAGTAACAGTGAGAGCCGTTGATATTGTAAATGATATTCAATAACTTAATTCCGCAGAGAAACATCGGTTAAAAGAATATTTAATCAATGCTCTTACTGCTTCTTCAATGACTGATGATTTCCTTGAGGAGTTTGTAGAATGCATAAACAAAGAAGGGTATTAATGCCCCGACTGTGAATCAGAACACGTCGTTCGTTTTGGTAAGTATAAGACGTTTGTTGAGGGAGATGGAATGACAAAGCAGCGTTTTTGTTGTAAATCTTGTCAAAAGACATTCGCTACCCTTACTAACACCATTCTATACCGCACTCGCCATTTAGATAAATGGATGAAGTTCATAGAATGTATGATTGAAGGCTACTCTTTGAGAAAATCAGCATCACTGATTAAGGATGTTACGTACATCACTTTATTCTACTGGAGACATAAGTTATTTACGTCTCTCAAACAAATAGAAGTATCAACGTCTCAAGGTATCATCGAAATGGATGAGACCTATTTCTTGTACTCTGAAACAGTTAGAAAGAATATCAAAGGACGGAAATCACGTAAGCGTGGTGGTTCCGCAAAGAAACGTGGTGTAAGCAATGAACAAGTTTGTGTGTTAGTTGCCAGAGACCGTGACAAATTAACTTATTCACGTACATTAGGAATGGGTAGATTAACAAAAGAACAATTAAACAATGCTATCGGACATAAGATATCTAAAGATAATACTCTGTGTACCGATTCTTGGAGTGCCTTTAAAACGTATGCAACTGAAAAAGGTATGGACATTTATCAATTCAAACCAGATGGGAAAGTTCGAACCAAAGGGCTGTATCACATTCAGAACGTTAATAACTACCATCGACGACTAAAAGGTTGGATACAGCGTTTCAATGGCGTGGCAACGAAGTATTTGGATAATTACTTAGCGTGGTTCCAAACCTTAGAAAGTATTAAGCATTTACGAAATGAAGTTACAATTAATGACTTTATCATTTCTGGGAATTTAATCCCAAATATTGAAACTTATGATACAATTAGATTATCTGAATTCACTGAATAAAGTAATAATTTTATTCAACTAACTTGGCAGGATTGTTTAAGAAGCCTTTTATCATATAATTGGTACTTATACAGACTTAGGGGTGAACCAATGAACAAATTAATTAGTAGTATTATTTTGATAAGCTTAAGTTTTATAGTGGGATGTTCAGGCTCAGCTACATATGACAATGACGAAGTAGCCGCTATTGTAAGGGGAGAAGAAATAACAGTTGGGGACATTCGCTTTTTTGTTGAAGTGGAAGATGAAGATTTACCTGAAGCTGTTGAATCAATGGTTAGGGAAACTGTTGTTATTCAAGAAGCTAAGGAAATGGGAATCGATGTATCAGATGAAGTCGAAGAGTCAATTGAGTCCTTTGGTCAGTATCCTTCTGAAAATGTTGATACTGATAAAGCAAATGAAATTAGAGAGTTTGCAGAGGCTCAGGCTGAAAGATTTGATATGAAGCCAAAAGAGTTTCATAAGGAGTTTATAGAGAGAAGTGCTAAGAGAAGTGCCTATTCAAATGAATTCTTTAAAGAACATTTTGATGGCAATCCTGAAACAGAAGAAGAAACTGAAGAAATGAGTGAAGAAATACAACAAAAAGTTGATGCGTTGTTAAAAGAACACGAAGATGAAATTGAAATACTAATCAAATAATTGATAAATAATAATTTGTTATTGAACAAACTGGAGGCATTAGTTGAACAAGACAATAAAACCAACGGAACTTCCTTTAATTTGGAAGTTCCGTTTCTTTCTGAAGATATCAACACTAAACTTTAACAGAGCCTTTTAATTAAGCTTCTATAATCTAATAGCGAGATTATTATCACCAGTAATATTAGAAGATAAAAATTTTTAGGTATACTAACTAAGAGATCATCTGAATTACTCTTAAATAATATAAAATTCCATTACACAAGAGGAGGATATCTATGACTATTATAAAGAACGAGGAACTAGTAAAAAGGATAATAAATAATAACTTAGCTCCTATAAAAGTAAGTGATATAAAGATGTCTAACCAAGTATATTTAGATTTTGATGGCATTGAAGGATTTATTAATTATGCTAATGAAGCTTCTTTTAAAAGCGTGTACTATTATTATACATACTATAATATTGAAGATTATAAAATTCCATTTGAGTGGTATAACGAGTATTCAAAGGAGTTTAAAAATGAAGTTCAATTGCATAATCAATACATAGAATCTTTTGATTTTGATTCACCTAAAAGCTTAACTTTATTTGTACTTGAAAATGGCATTTTTATAGGGGTTCATTTAATTGAACCGTGGCTTGAAAAGCAAAGTATAAGAACAGCAGATGATACAATTGAAATGATTGATGGTAAATTTAATGAAATTAAAAGTCAAAGACAAGATGACGAAAACAAATTGAGAAATATTGTTATAAATCATCCAGAATTTAGATATTGTAAAAATCAAGAAATTAGATATTGGTTTTTAGTTAACTTACTTAAGAATGAAGATATGGAGAAATACCGTTACTTAGTTGAACCTTACGGAATACCGCACAATGGCAATATAAAAATGTTTATGGATAAAACCTGGAGCTTGTTTAAAGAAACAGAACTCAAAAGCTGAAATAGCAGAAATAAAACTTAACAGTAACTTTTAAGAAAATTACTAAAAAAGAGGATCCGTAGTATTTATAGTAAACGGACCCTCTTGGCTTACTTTTTTATATAAACCACTTTAAAAGTTTTATCATTGGGTTTGTACTACTTTATTTTAGATTAAAGGCGAAAATTTTCTATCTTGTTATTTGATACTCATCTTCCCCCATCATCATTTTATAATGTTGAGCTTGCCCCATATATTCAAATATAGATTTAAATACTTTTTTATACTTGTCAGTCAGGTTATCCGGTAGCTCTATAAATAAATCCTCATTAATACTATGAGACCCGTCATTGATCCAAGATATCAAGCTCTGACAGATAATTTTTTCCTCATCTTCAAATTTATCAAGAATATGGTCATAACTTATACTTCCAAAATACTTAAAATAATTTTCTAAGATCCGTCTCATAACGTTTTGCATCGTTATTAAGTTTTGATCGTTTAATAAACTAAGTTCATTCCATAACAATTCATAAGATGATTTAATTGGGTTTTTATCATAATGCGTAATAGATGAGTTGTTATTATCATCTTTACGTATAATCCAATACTTTTTATTATGACTATTTTCACCGTTTCTATTGAATGTGATTTCTTTATGAAAATATACATTATGAGTTAATACAATAAGTTGGGCGACTCTTGAATGTTGATCGTTTATATCATTGATTAAATTCCGAATTAATGAACTTACAACAAAAAGTACATTACTATCCAAGCTAGAAATGGGATCGTCAATTACTATGATTTTTTTAGTATTTAGGTCATCCTCATTATGGGACCCCTTAATGAGATTATAGAAATATAGAAAAGTGATAAATGTTTTTTCACCCTCACTTAAGGTATCCTTTGCTTCTGAACCATCTTCTCTAATAATTTTGTATGTTCCTGTTTCTGTATCAGAAGTTGTGAGTTCAAAATTAGTAAACCCAAATGATTTAAGAGTACTATTAATCTCCGTAACAGTATTATGAACACTTGTTATCCGTGATTCTAGATCAGAAAGCTCTGTTCTAAACTCCTCAATATACCCTCGGGTTTGTTCGAACGAGCCTCTCAAACCATCTAGTGCATTTTCAACAGGTTCTATGCTTTCTTTATAAGTAGTTAAATGAAGCTTTAATTCTTCACAGAAATAACGCCACATTCTCTTTTTGAGAATTCCTTGTTCTTCTTCAAGGTTAGCCATCTTTTCATTAAATTCTTTAATTTCTTGATTTACTCTGGTTATCTCTTCATTGATGTCATTAATTACATTTTTTATACTCTGAGGCTTTATTTTACGACTTGGTTCACTTTTTTTAGTGTTCATTAACTGATTATTTTCGTTGAGAATTGAATTGATAATCTCTAATTTATTATTAACTAAAGTACTATCTATTTTGAACCCAATTGATTTGCTACTCTCATCGACTAATTTTTGAATAGATTGAATAACAGAGTTTATTTCATCATTATACTTTTCCACAGCTTCATTAAGTATATTAATTTTTTCTGTGTATTCCTCATTAAAATACTCTAAGAGTTGTTCTTCGAAGTCACTATATAGTTCCTGTTGGCAAAATGGACACGTGCCTTCTGCATCAACAATATAATTCATTCCTTGTTTTACCCAGTCGCTATTATTAAGTTTCTGAATAAGTTTCGATATATTTACATCTTGTTTACCAATTATAGGTTCTTCAAAAATTTCTTTCTTCTCATAATCACTATTATATTCAATAGTTGGTATGTAATTTTTTGGTGACTGATCTTTTATATTGAATAATAATTCTTCTTGTTCCTGAATCTTATCGTAGTCTAATAATTCTGATTCAAGGTCAACTTCATCGATACACATTTGGGCAAACTTATCCTTGCTACTTCTAAACCCCTCGAATACTGATTGAAACAAAGGTTCATATTTATTTTTCTTGTTCCAAATATTTTCTCTAAACGTATTCCAATGGGAACTTAATTCTTGGTTTCTTCCTTGAATTTGGGTTTCCAATTTACCCAATTTATCTTCGTATTTATCAATATCTTGTATAAGTTCGTCTCTTCTATCAAATAGCTCATTCTGTTCTTTTCCAAAAGTATATATACCTTTTAAAGAGTCGTTAATACCAAAGTATTCTTCTACAAAGTGTTTGTTATACACCTGCATAGAGTATTCATTTTCGCTCCACTCAATTGAGCAATCCTGGAAATTATGGCTGTTTCTCAGGAATTCAGAAATAGACGTTTTACCAGAGCCATTATTACCATAAAAAAAATTAACTTTGTTTAAGTCTTCAATTTTTACTCCAGTATCATCATAAGATGCAACATTTTTCATAGAAATATTTTTTATCAAAACATCACCTCAATTAGAATTTATTTCCTTTTACCTTTATGTTAACATCATAACTATTTACAATAAATAGTATGTGAGTATTTAGTAGTATAGTTTTGTATTGTATAATATGAGTGAAGTATAAATAATGAGGTGTTTAAATGATCACAGGCGATATGAAAAATAAAGTAGATAAAATATGGGAGACATTTTGGACAGGCGGTATAACCAATCCATTAACCGTAATTGAACAATTTACATACCTTCTATACATAAAAGGTCTTGATGACAAAGAAAAAAAACGTGAGAAAGATAATCAATTGTTAGGCATTGAAGAGGAAGGTTTATTTCCAAAAGGTAAACCACAATTACGTTGGTCAAACTTTTCAAATATGGGATCAGAAGAAATGTATCAAGTAGTTTCACAAGAAGTCTTTCCTTTTATAAAGAATATTGGTGGGGAAGAATCAGCTTACACAAAATATTTAAAAGATGCTGTGTTTATTATTCCCACAGCTTCTCTTCTATCTCGCGTCGTTGAAGGAATTAATGCATTACCAGATACAACTACAAGTGATGACAAAAAAGATACTTTAGGCGACTTGTATGAGTATTTATTATCGAAACTGAGCACGTCAGGTACAAACGGTCAGTTCAGAACACCACGTCATATTATCGATATGATGGTAAGGTTAATGAAACCAAGTCCTGAAGATATTATTGTGGATCCTGCAGCTGGTTCGGCTGGTTTTTTAGTTTCAGCAAGTGAATATTTAAGAGAAAATCATAACGATATGTTTTTAACAGAAGACTTAAGAGAGCATTTCAACAAGAATATGTTCCACGGATTCGAAATAGACAATACAATGCTTCGTATCGGTGCAATGAATATGATGTTGCACGATGTTGATCATCCAAATATTAGCTATCGTGATAGCCTTTCCGAACAAAACAAAGATAGTGAAACTTACACAATGGTGTTGGCTAACCCTCCGTTCAAAGGTTCACTAGATTATGATTCCGTGTCGGATGATTTATTGCGTATCACTAAGACGAGAAAAACGGAAATACTGTTTTTAAGTCTATTTTTACGACTGTTGAAAAAAGGTGGCCGTGCAGCAGTTATTGTACCAGACGGTATCCTTTTTGATGGTTCTAACGCACACAAAGCAGTTCGAAAAGAAATCATTGATAACAATAAACTAGAAGCTGTTATTAAAATGCCGAGTGGTGTTTTCAAACCATATGCAGGTGTCTCAACAGCTATATTGATATTCACTAAAACTGAATCAGGTGGTACAGATAATGTTTGGTTTTATGATATGAAAGCTGATGGTCTTTCTCTGGATGATAAACGAGCACCAATTAATGAAAATGATATACCAGACCTTGTTAAGAGATTTGAAAACTTAGACTGCGAAATTGAACGAGAACGTACAGAACAGTCATTTTTTGTACCGATTAATGAAATACGTGAAAATGAATATGACCTTTCTATAAATAAATATAAAGAGGTAAAATACGAAGAAATAGAATATGATGATCCAGAAGTAATTATAGACTCATTATTGAAAATGGAAAATGATATAAATAACTCTATTAATTATTTAAAGGAGCATATTTCTAAAAGGAGTATTTAATTTGAGTTCAAAAAAAGAAAAAAAATTAGCAGACTATATAGAACAAATAAGAGGTGTTTCATACAAAAAAGGTAACATTAGTGAAACTCCTGCTGAAGGTTTCATCCCACTTTTAAAAGCGAATAATATACAAAATGGTGAAATAGATCTCACAGAACTAATCTATGTTGATAGTGAATTAGTTCAAAATAAAAAAATACTAAGAAAAGGCGATATTTTAGTAGCAGCTTCTAGTGGTAGTAAATCAATTGTTGGTAAATCAGCTCAAATCAATGAAGATATGAAAAATGTTACTTTTGGTGCATTCTGTAAAGTAGTCCGTCCAAACGAATATATTCACCCATATTATGTAGGTCACTTTTTCTCATCACCCCAGTATCGACATACTATTGAAAATGTTATAAATGGTTCTAATATAAACAATTTAAAAAATGAACACATTGATAATTTAAATATACCTGTTCCTGAAATCGAAGTTCAAAATAAAATTGTATTAACTTTGGATGAAATTAAAAAGATCATATCATTACGAAATAAACAATTAACAGAGTTATCCAATTTAAAGCAAAGCATTTTTTATGAAATGTTTGGTTCAATTGAAACAAATGACAAATTTGAAATTAAGCCATTTGAATATTTTGCTCAAATAGATAACAGGATGGTAAAGGAGTTTTCAGGATGGGAGAATTCACCTTATGTTGGGATTGAAAATATTGAAAAGAAGACCGGTAAGTTAATTAATATTAGTAAAATAGGTGACAACGATATTAAAAGTGGAAAATATTATTTTACAAATCAACACATCATCTACAGCAAAATTAGACCTTACTTGAATAAGGTTGCTACACCTACTTTTTCTGGGCTTTGTAGTTCTGATGCCTATCCTATTCTTGTTAATACCGAGCACACTAATAGAACATTCTTTTCATTCCTATTAAGTTCTGACGCATTTCTAAATTATATTAGTAAAAGTAGCTCTAGAACCAACATACCTAAAACTAATCGAAAACAGTTGCGTGGTTTTTCAACTATATGCCCACCGTTGTCATTACAAAATGAATTTGAAAAGAAAATCACAGCAATTGAGGAAGTAGAGAATTCATTATATGAGAGTGTTGATGAATACGAAATTTTATACAATTCCCTAATGCAAAAGGCATTTAAAGGAGAGTTGTTTCAAAAATGATTCACCAAACATAATGAGGTGATTAAATGTCGAATTTCGCGTTTTTAGAAAATGAAACTCAATTCAAAGATTTCACAGATGCTTGTTTGGAGGCAGAGAAAAGCCTTCAAGTAAGCCCAGCTAATTGTGCAATCTCGACTCGCCGAGCACTAGAGCTTGCCGTGAAATGGTTATATCAATCTGATGAAGAATTAAAGATACCTTATCAAGATAATTTATCAAGTTTAGTTCATAATCGCACTTTTCGTGATGTGATTGATCCGAATCTTTTCCCATTACTTAAATATATTATTAAACTCGGTAATGTTGCTGCTCATACGAATTCAAACATCAGTCGTGATGAAGCAATTACTTCACTTCGAAACCTTCATCAATTTACAGATTGGATTGGATACTGTTACTCATTTGAACATCAAGAAAAAGAATTTAATGAGTCAATTTTAACGGTCGGTGACGAACCAAGAAAGAACCCGGAAGAGTATAAAGAGTTTTATGAGAAATTAAGTGAAAAGGACAGAAGCCTTGAAGAACTAGTAAAACAAAATCAAACTCTTCGCAAGCAGTTAACAGAAACCCGTATAGAAAACACGAATAATTATAACTATCAAGTCGATTCTATTTCAGAACATAAAACAAGAAAACTCTTTATTGACGTCGAACTAAAGCTTGCTGGATGGGAAATTGGGAAAGATATTATAGAAGAATACAAAGTAACAGGAATGCCAAATAACGAGGGTATAGGCTTTGTTGATTATGTTTTACTCGGTGATAATGGAAAGCCTATTGCCGTAGTGGAAGCAAAAAAAACTTCGGTTGATTTATATCAAGGTAAGCAACAAGCAAAATTATACGCCGATTGCATTGAAAAAATGCACGAACAACGCCCTATTATCTTTTTCACAAACGGATTTGATACTAGATTATGGGATGATATGGAATACCCTGAACGACAAGTATCAGGCTTCTATACCAAAGGTGACATTGAGTTATTAATTTCAAGACGTACACTTAAATATCCACTCATTAATATTGATATTAATGACAACATTACAAACCGTCCTTATCAAAAAGAAGCAATTACAAATGTAGCAGAAGCCATTCAACAAAAAGAACGTGAAGCTTTACTTGTAATGGCAACAGGTTCAGGTAAAACAAGAACTGCTATTTCTATTGTAGATGTTTTGGCAAAACATAATTGGGTGAAAAATGTTTTATTTTTGGCCGATCGAACGACCTTAGTTAAACAAGCTAAGAACTCATTCAATGATTTGTTACCTTCTATAAGTGTTTGTAACCTCTTAGATAACAAAGAAGATCCTGAATTAAGCAGAATGGTCTTTTCCACTTATCCAACAATGATGAATGCTATTGATGATGTTAAACGGAAAGACGGTCAAAAACTTTTCACCGTTGGACATTTTGACCTTATTATTATTGATGAGAGCCACCGTAGTATATATAAAAAGTACAAATCAATATTTGATTATTTTGATGGTGTTTTATTAGGTTTAACCGCGACTCCTAAAGATGAAATTGATAAAAATACGTATGATATTTTTGGTTTAGAGACAGGTAACCCAACTTATGCTTATGAATTAGAACAAGCTGTAGAAGATGGTTACTTAGTAGATTATCGTACTATAGAGTCAACCTCAAAGTTTCTTGACGATGGTTTAAGATATGACGAGCTTTCTGATGAAGAAAAAGAAGCTTATGAAGAGACATTCGATGAAGAAATCGGTGATTATGTCAGTAGTGGTGCAATGAATGAGTGGTTGTTTAATGATAATACAATCGATCAAGTTCTTACTGATGTAATGGAAAAAGGGATCAAAGTTGAAGGCGGAGATCGCCTTGGGAAAACTGTGATCTTTGCTAAGAACGCAAAGCACGCGAAAAGAATTGTTGAACGTTTTAATAAACTTTATCCCCATTACAGGGGTGAATACTGTAAGCAGATTGATTACAGTGTAAATTATGTTGAATCAATAATTGAAGATTTCTCTACAAAGGATAAGCCACCACATATTGCAGTTTCAGTAGATATGTTAGACACAGGTATTGATATTCCGGAGATAGTGAATTTAGTATTTTTTAAGAAGGTTAGATCCAAAGCAAAGTTTTGGCAAATGATAGGCCGCGGAACAAGACTGCGTCCAGATCTATTCGGTCCTAGTGAAGATAAAGAATATTTTTTAATTTTCGATTACCTTCGTAACTTCGAATTCTTCCGAGAAAATGAAAAAGGTATTGAAGGTAAAACAGCAACCAGCCTAACTCAAAGGTTATTTGAACTCAAAATAGATATTACAAAGCAGCTTCAACTAGTTGATTACCAAGAAGAACCTTACATTTCATATCGTAATAACCTAGTTGAAGAATTAATATCACAGGTCAATTATCTAAACGAAGATCACTTCCAAGTTCGAATGCATTTAAAATATGTCCAAAAATATAAAAATCGAGATAACTGGCAATCACTAGATATTAATAACACAAATGAACTTAAAGAGCATATCTCACCTCTCATCATTTCTTCAGATGATGACGAGATGGCTAAACGCTTTGATAATGTGATGTACACTATAGAATTAGCTTATTTAACATCAAGTCCTGCTACCAAGCCTATAAACAGTGTTATCGAAACAGCTGAAAAGTTAAGTGAGCTCGGAACGATTCCTCAAATTGCTGATAATAAAGACACTTTACATCAAGTGCAATCTGAAGATTTTTGGAAAGAAGCTAATATACACCAAATCGAAGAAGTGAGAACGGTAATGCGAGAACTAGTTAAATTCCTCGAGAAGCAACACCAGAAAGATTACTACACAAACTTCGAAGATACTTTTGAAGTAATTGGTGAAGGAAATGAACCCATCTACGCTGCAAACAACTTACAAAACTATAGAAAACGAGTTAATCAGTACTTAAATGAACATCAAGACCAAATAGCTATCTATAAATTAAGAAATAACAAACCACTAGCTAAACAAGATGTTGATTTATTAGAAGAAATCCTATGGAATGAGTTAGGCTCAAAAGAAGAGTATGAAAAAGAGTTTGGAGATACACCTATCACACGACTAGTCAGACAAATTGTAGGGTTAGATAAAGAAGCAGTCAATGAAGCTTTCTCTGAATTTCTTTCAGAAGAACGTTTGAACAGCCAACAAATAAAGTTCGTTAAGCTAATTATTGATTATGTTGTTAAAAACGGATACCTAGAAAAACAGGTTTTACAAGAAGATCCATTTAGATCATTAGGCAGCATTTCAGACTTGTTCAGTGACAATATCGATGATGCACGTAAAATCATTAGCATCATAGACGATATAAATGACAAATCAGAGTTCACAGAAGGGGCTTAACACTGATTAAGCCCCCAATTCAGTCTTATTTTAAGGAGTGAACCAATACATATGGAGTTCAGCAATAATATAGAGAACTATTATCAAAATAAGGATATTGAATTTACAAAAAACCCTACTAACCACACTCTGAATATTAGCAAACTGGACAAACTATATTACAGATTACAAAAAGAATATGATTATTGGGAGGAATTATTCACACTACTGAAACCTAATAAAAACACACCTAATAATACATTACCTTTAAATAATATACGAATTTATTTTGAAGGGTTATTGCAGGATATTTCCAAAGCATCCGAAAACAATAATATTAATGAAAGTGACAAGAAGAAAACCGTCGATAACTTAGTTAATAAGTTACACACTAATTCATACCCTGCTGTTTATTCAAACAGTGAATTCGCAAATATGGTCGAAAATTTAATTAATAAGTACAACAGTAACGTTAATATAATTGATGGATTTGAAAAAGGATATTTCAATGATAATAAATTAAACTTTAATACCACTGAATTATCCAATAATTCCTTCTATACTGGACACTTTTTGGGAATAAAACTAAGAAACCCAGAAATCTTTAATGAAAAATCCGAATCAAAAATTGATGAAATTAATGCAATTACAGAAGAATTTAATTCGGAAAGAAATGAATTTAAGAGAGAAAAAGAAAACTTCGAAAAATCAATGAATGAAGAATTTCAGCATTTTAAAGAGGAAACAAATAGTAAATTATCAGAGTTTGATGAACAGGTTAGCACAAAATCAGATAACCTCGATCAACTTTATAATAATTCATTAGAAAATTTTAATAACCTTGAAAAATCGTATGAGTCTCACCTGAAGATTGAGAAACCTGCTAAGTATTGGAGTAAACTAGCAACGAAATATTATAAAAGAGCTGATAAATGGAAGTGGATTACTATTGGTACAAGCATTATCTATCTTGCACTTTTAGTCGTTATTTTAGTACTCACAGCACCTCCTCAAAACTGGAATTTTGACTTTGAATCAGCAAAATATACTGTTATATTGACTGTTGTAATATCATTTGGGATTTTCCTTATAAATAATTTCATAAGGATAACAAATTCAAATTATCACCTGGCAAATGATGCTGAAGAGCGACATCATTTAACTTATTTCTATCTATCACTTATAAGAGAAAACGGTGAATTTTCCTCTGAAGAGAAAAACATTGTGCTACAGTCTCTATTCAGAAGAACGGATACAGGTTTAATTAAATCTGATAGTTCCTCTAATATGCCTAATCCTAACTCTTCGTTGCAATTTTACTCAGATCTAAATAAAAATCACTAATATTGAGACAAAAAAGTGCCCTAGCTTATAGTTAGGGCACTTTTAAATAATACATCTCACTCTCGTTTTATATAACTATTTATAATAAATTAACTAAAGAACATAATAAAGATAAAATAAAGGCTGCTATTATAAACAACATTATAACAACAGCCTTCATACTTAACTTGAATAGAGTTTACAACTTCAAATAAAAACTAATTAGATCGATGATGATGTGACTTTAGTCCCAAAAACACTTAATTACCCATAAAATGTCACATATTCAAATTACGCATAAAGTGTCTCATACTGACACTTTATGGGTTACGTCACAAGTCATCAAACGATCCTTAACCATATGCATATGGAGATGGCGGGACTCGAACCCGCGTCCAGAGATATCGCCACTCAGGCTTCTACGAGTGTATTCGATTTATTGTCATTCGCCGATTCTTCAGCCAACCGACAGGCTTCCGAATGGCTAGTCTGATTAATCTCTTCTAAAGACCTCAGACGGTGGCCTTTAGCGTAGCCCGCTTCATTTTGAGACCCTTCAATCTACCACACGGGCGATGGCAGGAAGGATCCTGCAGCCTGCTTTACGCAGCTACAGCGAAATCGTTTTGTTTGCCAGTTATTATTAACTGAATGACGTTTAACGAGTCGTCACCTCGACTCGCTACCTGAGCTCGATCTATCCCTGTCGAATCCAAAACATCCCCGATTAAAGATGTTTGGCTATTAACCGAACGTTACAAACTTATTATAACATGAGGGTAGCCATTTGAAAAACGGTAAGCTTTTCCACTAATAGTCTTTCAACGCACGCTCGACATCACGTTTCATATCCTTTTGTTTCAAGTCTTCACGTTTATCATATTTCTTCTTACCACGGCCGACGCCAATCAATAATTTAGCGACACCATTTTTGATATACATTTTCAGCGGCACAATCGAATAACCCTTTTGTTGGGTTTCGCCTGACAATTTATTGATTTCTTTACGGTGCAATAACAATTTACGAGCACGTGTTGGCTCATGATTAAATTGATTCCCCTGTTCATACTCCGATATATGCAAATTATGAACGTATAATTCACCTCGCGACACTCGAGCAAATGAATCTTTTAAATTCACTCTTCCCGCACGAATCGCCTTAATTTCCGTTCCTCTTAGCACAATCCCTGCTTCAAACGTTTCTTCAATATGAAAATCATGTCTTGCTTTACGATTTGTAGCAATGGCATTTGAATCTTTTTGCGGCATATTTACCCTCCTCACTGCAAAAGCTATTTTATCAAAAAGAAGCCTCCATTTAAACTGTCTTCTCTCGAGTTCAACGGTTTCCTATAATTCGTCATGATCATTCAAAATTTTTTCGTTATTTTTAAGTCATTGTAATAGACAATGGTTTTTATGTTGTGGCATTCTAACTAATTAGGGAAACGAAAGATATGGAGGTTTTGTTATGATCGACACAATGCAAATACGACAATTAACTATAGATGATGAATCCCTTGTTGCCAACATGCAAACAGGCATTGAAGATGACTATGTGGTTCGAGTATTCGAGCGTTTAGTGACTCATGATAATCAACGACTATATGGTCTTTTTTCAGAAGGAGAACTCGCTTCTATCGCTGGTTATACAGTCTATCAAGGTCAGTATGGCATGTTAGGTCGCTTAAGAAGTGATCAGCGCTTTTTAGGCAACGGCCATGCGACGAGCATTATTCAATATGTTATTAATGAGTTAGAACAACTAGACCATATCAAATGGATTGGGGCTAACACACAATTAAACAATTTCGCCGCTAAACGTGTCTTAGAGAAATTAAATTTACCTCAACTTGAGATGTTATATCCAGCTGTATTGACACAACCTGAACAAATGCCAGAAGCTAACGGCGATACATGGAAGGAACTCACAACACTAGAAGAAAAACGTCGCTGGATTGATCCGATCAAACAAGACGACTCGGTGATCTTTCCGTTAGAATCTTATTATCCATTTCCAGCAAGTCCAGCCTTATTAACAGATGATTTGCTTGAAAATTGGACTTTTTTCGAAAATGATGCACAAGACCGATTCGTTATTGTTAAACATGATCAAAAGAAAAACCAATATGCACACGTCGTTTATTTATGGGATGACTTATTTGAACAATCTGGATTGATGAAAACATTATATGACACTTTAAATGCGTTTAAGCAACAATATGGAGATGATCTTAACCTCCGTTTTGATATACCAGAATCAACTCGACAACTAATCCCAAATGACGAAGCATTTACTTTCCAAGATCCTTGGATTCTACACGGTTATTGGAAAAAATAAGAGGCTGCGAATCGCAGCCTCTTATTTTATGCTTTCTTCTTTTTCTTCGGTTTTTTCATTCCTACGATTTCAAAATCGACAACACGTTCTTCGATATTCGTGCCTATTACTCGAACTTTTAATTCATCACCGATGCGGAATATATTACCTGTTCGTTCACCAATCATCACTTGATGCTGTTGATCGAAGTTGTAATAATCATCTGTTAGGTGACTAACATGGACAAGTCCTTCAATTGTATTCGGCAGTTCAACGAATAAACCAAAGTTCGTGACTGAATTAACAATACCATCATATTCTTCACCGATTTTATCGGACATGAACTCGGCTTTCTTGAGGTCATCTACTTCACGTTCGGCATCAACTGCACGGCGCTCCATATCTGAAGTATGACGCGCAATAGCTGGAAGCTCTTCTTTCCATTTAGCCGTTGTATCAGCACTTATGTCATCTTGGATTAAATAAGTGCGAATCAAACGATGGACGATTAAGTCTGGATAACGTCTAATTGGTGACGTGAAGTGTGTATAGAATGATGTTGCTAGCCCAAAGTGACCGACACTTTCAGCTGCATATTTCGCTTGTTGCATCGAACGTAACATCAGCTTAGATACAACGAGATCTTCTTTACTACCTGATACTTGATCCATCACTTGTTGTAAAGCTTTTGGATGAATATCATCAGCCGTTCCTTTCACTTGGTAACCCAAATTAGAGACAAACTCAAAGAAATGGCGTAGTTTTTCTGAATCTGGATCTTCGTGAATACGGTGGATAAAAGGCACGTCCATCCAATGGAAATGTTCGGCAACCGTTTCGTTCGCCACAAGCATGAATTCCTCAATCATGCGTTCAGCTACACCACGTTCACGTAACACAACATCAGTTGGATGGCCTGCTTCATCGACTTCAATCTCTGCTTCTTTAAAATCAAAATCAATTGCACCGCGGTCCATCCGCTTATGTCTTAAGGTTTGCGCAAGGGATGCCATTGTCTCAAACATCGGCACAAGTGATTCGTATTCTTTCCGCGTAGCCTCATTACCCGCTAAAATATCATTTACTTCGGTATAAGTCATACGAGCTGCTGTTTTAATTACTGCAGGGAAAATCTCATGTTGGACAACTTTACCCGCATCATCAATTTCCATTTCGCAGCTTAATGTTAGTCGGTCAACTTGTGGATTTAATGAACAGATCCCATTTGATAAACGATGTGGAATCATCGGAATCACACGGTCTGTTAAATAAGCACTCGTACTGCGTTCAAATGCTTCTTTATCAATTGGTGATCCTTCTTTCACATAATGAGTGACATCAGCAATGTAAACGCCTAATAAAAAGTTACCATTATTTAATTTTTCAATCCGTACAGCGTCGTCTAAATCCTTCGCATCAGCACCATCAATCGTCACAATCTGCTTGTCCCGTAAGTCACGACGTCCTTTCAGATCATCTTCTGCTATGGTGTCTGGTACATTATTCGCTTGATCAAGTGTTTCTTGATCAAATTCTGCTTTAATTCCATGTTTGTGAATGATAGCTAGGATATCAATACCAGGATCATTTTTATGACCTAAGATTTGTGTAATTTCACCTTCAGCACTCTTAGTCTCTTTAGGATACTCTTTGATTTTTACAATGACTTTATGGCCATCAACTGCGCCATTTTCATTGCCTTCCTTAATAAAAATATCACCAGGAATTCGCTTATCATCAGCAATCACAAAGCCGAAACGCCCGTTATCTTGATAAGTACCCACAATATTTTGATCGCTTCGTTCAACAATTCGAATCACGGTACCTTCTGGTCGGTTACCATTTGCGGAGTCATTTTCGATTCTAACTAGAACCGTGTCACCGTTCATCGCTGAATTTAAATCTGACTGATGAATGTAAACATCTGACTGCTCTTCACGATCTGGAAGTAAAAAGGCAAATCCTTTCGAGTGCATTTGAATGCGCCCACGGATTAAATTCATTTTCTCAGGTAAACCATAATGATCTTTACGGTTTCGAATTAACATGCCTTCTTCTTCTAGTTCATTTAATGCTTTCACCAATGTTTTCAATTCTTCGCTGTCTTCTAATTCTAATTCGTCTTGTACCTCTTCAACACTAAGTGGCCGTGTTGCCTCTTCTTGAAAAAAGGTATTTAATCTTGATTTCATTTCTTTTAATTCCATTATTGTTCACCTCTTCATTCGTTTTTTATTTCGACCAATCTAGTTGCTCTAAGTAATGATGGATATCTTCGTGGACTTGTTCTTTATAATCACTTAAAGTAATGACATGTGGTGCCCCTTCATACCATTTGATATCCTTCTGATCGCAGGAAACATTATCATAAATATGCTGCGCACTATCTTGGTTAATCATTTCATCACTACCAGCTTGCAACACAAAAGTAGGCGTATAAATCGTATCTAGGTCTTGCTCAACAGAATTGATTAATTGACTTAATGTTTCAAACGTTTCAGTAGACTGTTCCATCAGTTCGTCCACTTCTTGTTCAATCGTTTCCTTATCTTTTTGTTCCAGTTGTTTATATTCTTTGGCTTTGAATCGATAGCCAGCAGATAGTTCGTCCTTATTATCAAAAAATATCGGCGTACATATCGGAATAACACCTTTAATCGGTTTATTCATTGCTAGTTTGAGTGATAGAACTCCACCTAGTGATAAACCAGCAACAGCTATTTCTTCATAGCCAAGTTCTCTTAAATGATCATAAGCTGCTTCTACATCTTCCCACCAGTCTGCGGCTGTTGTTTTAGCTAGCTCTTCAGGTGGCTTACCATGACCACGGTAAATGGGTGCATGAGTTGTATAGCCTTGCTTTTCTAAATAACGGCCTAACATCCGGACATCTGCCGAATGGCCTGTAAATCCATGTAGAAGTAGAACGGCGCGTGAGCCTGCTTCGAATGTAAATGGTTTAGGTTCTTTGATTTTCATGTCGGTCTTCCTTTCTAATCTACTAATTGATACATTTCCCTATTTATACCACTTTTAATCATCTTATTTGACTAAAAAAGAACAGCAAGTTAGATAACTTGCTGTTCTCCTAATAGGTATTATTTATTGCACGATATAACCAAGTAGGAATGTCACCACCATAAATGATACACCTAAGATGATCGTTAAACGGTGCAGAATCCCTTCCATACCTCGTGCTTTCTGTTTACCAAATAATTGTTCAGCACCACCAGAAATTGCGCCAGATAAACCAGCACTTTTTCCTTGTTGTAAGAGAACAACGGTAATTAACGCAATCGTATTAATAAATAATAATGTCGCTAAAACTCCATACATTGCATTGACCTCCTCATGCTTACGCACAAATCCATAAGTTTACTTTAGCACAAACAATATGACCAATGCAAGATAGTTTTTAGGCATTGGAATTGAGCGATGGTCTGTCATCATCTTCTTCATCTAAATCGGGCTCAGTTTCATTAATATATAAAGCACAAGCTGCATCACCCGTGATATTTACAGCCGTACGTGTCATATCAAGTAAACGGTCAACACCGAGAATAAGTCCAATTGCTTCAACAGGCAAGCCGACTTGCTCTAATACCATCGCAAGCATAATCAGACCAACACCTGGAACACCCGCTGTACCAATCGATGCTAAGACAGCAATTAATACAACTGTTAACATTTCCGTTAAGCTTAAGCTCTGCGCATAGACTTGAGCAATAAAGACCGTTGCGACACCTTGCATAATCGCTGTACCATCCATGTTGATCGTCGCACCAACAGGTTGCACAAATCCACTCACCGATTCCCGCACACCTAAACGCTTCTGTGCGGTTGTCATGGATACTGGTAATGTCGCACTACTACTGGCTGTACCAAACGCAACACTAATCGCTTGGGCAAAGTTTTTAATGAACCAGACTGGACTTTTCTTAGCCATAAACTTAATAACAGAACCGTACGTGATGACTGCATGGATCAGTAAGGCAGCTAGAACAACTAAGAAGTAAGCAAACATTGATTGAATAGCTTCTAGTCCAACACCACCTACAGCTGACGCGATTAGAGCAAACGCACCCAATGGGGCCATATACATGATGATTTTGATTAAATACATCACAAGATCAAAGGCTTGTTCAAATAAATGATAGATCTTATCCGTTTTCTTACTTAAGACAGCTAAAGCAAATCCGATAAAAATAGAGAAAAAGATAATTTGCAACATTTCGCCATTTGACATGGCATCAATCGGATTCGTCGGAACAATATTGACTAATGTCTCGACAACAGAAGGTGTTTCTTCTGCCTGATATTCTTCTTCAATTTCAACTGAATCAAGTAACCCTGGTGTTCCCGGTTTAACTAATAATGCTAGCGACATCGCAATGGTTAATGCAACAGTTGTTGATAATAGGAAAAACCCAATCGTTTTTCCACCGATGCGCCCTAACTTTTTCGGATCACCAAGACCTGCTGTACCGAGTACAATTGAAACAAACACAATAGGCACAACCATCATTTGAATCAAACGTAAGAAAATATCGCCAATTGGGGATAAAACATACTGATCAACCGGACCAAATAAGTCAGGTAAAAAGAAGTTCATACCTAAACCAACCGCAATACCTAGAATTAGTGCAATGATGATTTGCTTCGTTAAATTCTGCAACGTAAATCCTCCTTAATATTCTTAGATGTGTATGCAAACGCTTACTAAAAATATAAAACTATTATAATTTTAAGTCGTGCTATAAATTATAGTAAAAATAATGTTTATTGCAACAATTTTTTTATAATTGCCTTAATTTGTATTAATAGTATTGAAACATTTTCCAAATATAAAGGTTAAAGAAATATTGAAATTGATATATCAACGAAATCACAGTTCCAAGTGCCGATGTATTTTGCGTATCGTCGACCTATAGATTATATCGGCGCCATCCTAATTTTTATCGGCGACTTAACTAGATTTATTGACGATTATGAGTTGAGCAACTTTTTCCATGTAGGTCGCTGATATTTTTGTCAAATCAGCACTATTAAAAATATATCAGCGACATTCCTATTATATCAGCGACCTCACCAAATTTATCAGCGACTCCATCATGTATATCAGCGAACTCGTCTAAATAAAAAAACACCCAAGGCGGTTAACACGCCTTGGGTGAACCTACTCGCTTATTTTAGGTTATAGAAAGCTGATTCGCCTGCGTAAAATGCGGTCGACATTAAATCGCCTTCGATACGTAGAAGTTGATTATATTTAGCAACACGATCTGTACGAGATGGTGCGCCTGTCTTAATTTGACCTGCATTTGTTGCGACAGCAATATCTGCGATGGTTGCGTCTTCAGTTTCACCTGAACGATGTGAAATAACTGCTGTATAGCCAGCGCGTTTGGCCATTTCGATTGCTTCAAATGTTTCAGTAAGTGTACCAATTTGATTCACTTTAACAAGGATAGAATTACCAATACCTTTTTCAATACCTTCTTCTAGTTTCTTCGTGTTTGTTACGAATAAGTCATCGCCTACGAGTTGAACGCGGTCACCAATACGCTCTGTTAACACTTTGAAACCGTCCCAGTCATTTTCATCTAATCCGTCTTCAATACTCACGATTGGGAATTTATTAATTAGATCTTCATACCAATCGACCATTTCCTCAGCTGTACGCGTGACACCTTCACCTTTAAGGTTGTATTTACCATCTTGATAAATTTCAGAAGCTGCGACGTCCATTGCTAATTGAATGTCAGATCCGATTGTATAGCCTGCTTTTTCAACCGCTTCAACGATTGTTTCGAGTGCTTCTTCGTTGGACTTTAAGTTCGGTGCGAAACCACCTTCGTCACCAACACCAGTCGCATAACCTTTTCCTTTAAGCACTTTCTTAAGCGCATGGAAAATTTCAGCACCTTGACGTAATGCTTCTTTAAACGTTGGAGCGCCAACTGGCATAATCATGAACTCTTGGATGTCAACATTATTATCTGCATGCTCACCGCCGTTTAGAATGTTCATCATCGGTGTTGGTAGTGTGCTTGCTGAGAAACCACCAAGATATTTGTATAAAGGTTTTCCTTCAAAATCTGATGCTGCATGAGCTGCTGCCATCGATACGCCTAAAATGGCATTGGCACCAAAACGACCTTTATTTTCAGTTCCATCTAATTCAATTAGTGTTTGGTCGATTAAAAGTTGCTCGGTTACATCGAAGCCTTCAATTTCTGGGGCAATGATTTCATTAACGTTTTCGACAGCTGTTTCAACACCTTTACCTAAGTAACGATCATTGTCGCCGTCACGAAGTTCAACTGCTTCGTATTCACCTGTTGAAGCACCACTTGGCACCATTGCTTTACCAAAGGCACCGGAGTCTGTCATGATTTCAACTTCGACTGTTGGGTTACCTCGAGAATCTAACACTTCACGTGCATTGACATCTAAAATATAAGGCATAGATTGTCACTCCTTGATTTATTTTTAGCTTTGTTAAAGTCCGTTGTTGATATTGTGATTCGCTTTCGGCGGACGCTTTCCGTGGGCACGGCTCAAGCCTCCTCGGCCTAAAAGCGTGGCCTGCGGGGTCTCGAGGCACGCGCTGTTCCCACTGGAGTCGCCGCCTTCGCTCCTCACAATTCAACAACTCACTGCTACATCATTTGAAAATCAACACTAAACTTTAACAGAGTCTAATTTTTTAATTAATGATTCGCCTGTCATCTCTTCAGGCTGTTCGACATTTAATAATTGTAATAACGTTGGTGATAAATCACCTAATACCCCACCTTCACGTAATTCAACACCTGGCTTGGTTACGATCACGGGTACAGGGTTTGTTGTATGGGCTGTCATTGGACTTCCATCATCGTTTAAAACGATATCTGAATTTCCATGGTCAGCTGTAATAATAACAGATCCGCCTAACGCGTGAATCTTCTCAACGACTTTTCCGAGACATTCATCAACTGCTTCAACTGCCTTGATCGTTGGCTCTAGCATACCAGAATGACCGACCATGTCTGGGTTCGCAAAGTTTAAAATCGTTAAATTAGGTGCGTCATCATCATAAGCTTCTAATAAAGCGTCAGTTACTTCATAAGCACTCATCTCAGGTTTCAAATCATACGTCGCAACTTTTGGCGAATCAATTAAAATGCGGTTTTCACCTTCAAACGTTTGCTCTGCTCCACCGTTCATGAAATACGTGACGTGTGGATATTTCTCAGTTTCGGCAATCCGTAGTTGACTCATGCCTTGATTAGAAACGACTTCACCAATCGTATTCTTAGGTGAATTTGGTGGATAAACGACATCCACATCAAATTGATCACTATACTGTGTCATCGTCACCATATATAAATCAGACAAGTCATCATAACCCTGATCGAATTGGTCTAATTGATTGTTCGAAAACACATCAGTCAGCTGTTGCGCACGATCTGGTCTAAAGTTAGCGAATAGAATAGCATCGCCGTTGTTCACTGTTGCAACTAGCTCGTTATTTTCATTCGTTAAAACAAATGGTTCAACAAATTCATCTACGACATCTTGTTCATATGAAGACTCAACGGCTTGGATCGCATCTTTAACATGCTTACCTTCGCCTAAACGAATTGCACGAAACGCTTTTTCTACACGTTCCCAACGCTTATCACGATCCATTGCATAATAACGGCCAGACACAGTCGCTAGTTGACCAAGATTGATGTCATCCATCTTAGCTTGCAGTCGTTCTAAATACGTGACTGCCGTTTTCGGACCAACATCACGGCCATCTAAAAAGGCATGCACATAGACATCATTAATGCCTTGTGATTTGGCCGCATCAAGCATTGCGTGAATATGGTTCTCATGACTGTGAACACCACCATCTGACAATAAGCCGAATATATGCCATGCGCCTTCATGCTCTTTGACGTGATTCGCTGCATTCGTGAAGCTTTCATTTCCTTGGAAATGACCGTCTTTAATAGCCAAGTTAATGCGGGTTAGGTTTTGATAGACAATGCGACCAGCACCAATATTTAAATGACCTACTTCAGAATTACCCATTTGCCCTTCAGGAAGGCCTACTGCTTCACCTGAAGCGGTTAAAGTAGTATGTGGATACTCTTTCCAAAAACGATCAAAATGAGGGGTGTGAGCTTGTCTAACAGCATTACCATAGTCCTCGTCACGCATCGCAAAGCCATCCAGGATAATTAATGCGGTTAGGGGTTGCTTAGGCATTGGCACCAGCCTCCACGAGTTTCACAAATGAATCTTCTTCTAAACTAGCGCCACCAACTAATGCACCATCAATATCTGATTGACTTAGCAATTCGTCAATATTAGCTGGTTTCACACTGCCACCATACTGAATTCGGACAGCTTCACTGACGTCTTCTGAGAACGTATCTTTTAATACTTGGCGAATGTGGGCACAAACATCATTAGCTTCTTCACTTGTTGCCGTTTTTCCAGTTCCAATCGCCCAGATCGGTTCATAAGCGATCACAACTTGCTTCGCCTGTTCTTCAGTTAAACCTGCTAATCCAGCTTTCACTTGTTTTTCGACAAATGTAAACGTCTCATTATTCTCGCGTTGTTCTAAAGACTCACCGACACAAACAATCGGTGTCATGTCATGGTTGAATGTCGCTTTCACCTTTTGGTTAACTGATTCATCAGTCTCACCAAACATTTCACGGCGTTCAGAGTGTCCTAAGACAACATAGTCAACCAAAATGTCCTTTAACATTTCTGGACTAACTTCACCTGTAAAGGCGCCACTATCTTCAAAATGCATGTTTTGTGCAGCGATTCCAACAGGGAAATCACGTGCAGCTTCCGTTAATAGTGGTAGATGAATGTAAGGTGCACACACGACAGCTTCTACTTTCTCCGCCTCTGGTAATTGTTCGCGTACGTTTAAAAGAAAACGAGCACCATCACCCGCTAGTTTATTCATTTTCCAGTTACCTGCAATGATTGGTTTACGCATTTATTTCACCTCTTCGTCTAGTTCGTTAAGTGCAGCTACTCCTGGTAAAACCTTGCCTTCCATGAATTCAAGGGATGCACCGCCACCTGTTGAAATGTGATCCATTTGATCTGCATAATTAAACTTCTCAACAGCTGAAGCAGAATCGCCACCACCAATTACGGTATAGCCTTCAGTTTCTGATAAAGCTTTAGCGACACTTTTTGTACCATTAGCAAATGCCTCATATTCAAAGACACCCATTGGACCATTCCAAATGACCAATTTAGAATCACGGATGATCTGTGAGAAGTTCTCTACTGTTTCTGAACCAATATCAAGGCCTTCCCAATCACTTGGAATCTCATCAATTGGTACCACTTTTGTATTCGCTTCTTCAGAAAAGTCATCTGCTACTGTGACGTCTACTGGAAGATGTAAAGATACACCTTTATCTTTCGCTTTTTGGATAAATTGTTTCGCTAAATCAATATTTTCTTCATCTAATAACGATTGACCAATTTCATGACCTAACGATTTAATAAACGTGTATGATAAACCGCCACCAATTAATAAATGGTCGACGCGATCGATTAAGTGATCAATCACACCAATTTTATCTTTAACTTTCGCACCACCGATGATCGCTGTAAATGGACGTTCAGGGTTGTCCAACGCTTTACCTAGTACTTCGATTTCTTTTTCTAGTAAGAAACCTGATACAGCTGGTAAATGGTGAGCGATTCCTTCGGTTGAAGCGTGCGCACGGTGAGCAGCACCAAATGCATCATTCACATACAACTCTGCTAGTGACGCGAATTGTTTCGCTAATGCTTCATCATTCTTCTTTTCGCCTTTTTCAAAGCGAACGTTTTCTAAAAGCATGACGTCACCTTCTTCAAGTTCACCGACTGCTTTGGAAACATCTTCACTATAGACATCATCTGTTTTATAAACTGGCTGTTCTAAATAGTTGCTTAAATGTTGCGCAATAGGATCGAGTCGAAGCTCTTCTACCACTTCACCATCTGGACGACCTAAATGGCTTGCTAGAATGACTTTCGCACCGTTTTGAATTAAGTACATAATCGTTGGTAGAGCTGCTTGAATTCGGGTATCATCGGAAATTTCACCTTTTGACATAGGAACATTAAAATCGACACGACAAAAGACGCGTTTTCCTTGTAATTCAACATCACGTAAATTCATTTTTCGTTTCACTTGAAAACCTCCAAGGCTAAATTTAAGGAGGGACATATCTAGTCCCTCCTTCTATTTTAGAACAAGTCTTGTGATAAAGAAACACTTACTCGCCGTGTTATTTACTCTAAGCCTTGCTCTGCCATATATACAGCTAAATCTACACAACGGTTAGAATAGCCTGATTCGTTGTCATACCATGAAACAACTTTAACCATATTATCTTCCATCACTAATGTTGAATCACCATCAACAATTGACGAATGTGGGTCGCCGTTGTAATCAGATGATACTAGCTGTAAGTCACTATAGCCTAGAATGCCTTTCAGTTCACCTTCAGCTGCTTCTTTAAGTGCATTATTAACGTCTTCAACTGTTACATTTTTGTCTAGCTCTGCTGTTAAGTCAACGAGTGAGACGTTTGGTGTTGGAACGCGCATTGCCATACCTGTTAATTTACCATCAACTTCTGGTAGGACTTTACCTACGACCTCAGCTGCACCTGTTGTTGTTGGGATAATGTTTTGAGCAGCCGCACGTGCACGACGATAATCTTTATGAGGTAAGTCTAGAATTTGTTGATCGTTTGTATATGAGTGTACGGTTGTCATAATACCACGGTTTAAACCGAATTGATCACTTAGTACTTTAGCAACTGGTGCTAAACAGTTTGTCGTACATGACGCGTTAGAAACGATATTGTGTGCTTTAGGGTCATAATCGCTTTGGTTAACACCCATTAGCAACGTCTTATCTTCTTGCTTACCTGGAGCAGAGATAATCACTTTCTTCGCACCAGCATCGATGTGTTTTTGAGAATCTTCACGCTTCGTGAATAGACCTGTTGATTCAATCACAATCTCAACACCTAAGTCACCCCAACCTAAATTAGCTGGATCGCGTTCTGACATTACTTTAATTTCTTTACCATCTACGACTAAGTTTTCACCTTTTGCTTCCACATCTTCTGGTAGTGTGCCGTGAACCGTGTCGTATTTAAGTAAGTGCGCTAACATATTAGCATCTGTTAAATCATTGATTGCAACAATTTCTACATCATCATTGTTTAACGCTGCACGAAACACGCGACGTCCAATTCTTCCAAATCCGTTAATTCCTATTTTTACTGCCATAAAAAATGCCTCCCATTTTTTAATTAATATTCTTCAAGTAAATGACGAGCAATAACCTCATCAATTACTAAGACATCACTTTCTCCCCATTTCAAATAAGCAGAAATGGCTTCACATTTCGAATGACCGCCAGCAACGGTGATGATTCGACTACGTTCTTTTAAATCATCCATTGCTAAACCAATCGAATTGACTCTGTGTACAGTTTTCCCGTTTTTGTCGAAGTAATAACCAAAAGATTCACCAACAGCTTGATGCTTGTTGATTTTACTCAATGTTTCAGCTGTTGTCTTACGCCGCTTCGCCATAGTCTCAGCATCACCGATTCCATGAATCACGATATCGGCTTGCTTCATCAACTGTAATACTTCAACAATGGTCGGTTCTTCTTGCATTTTTGCATGTAATTCTTCACCAATTGAATCAGGGACATACAATAATCGGTATTCGCCATCTGTCTGCGACGCCATTTTGACACAAATCGAGTTGGCCTGGTATTCATGCAAGTCACCTAAACCACCACGCGCAGGAACAAATAGTGGTTTCACGTCATCGACTGGTTGCAGGTAATCAGCAACCGCAGCCATCGTCGAACCACCTGTGACTGTCACGACTGAATCACCATGATAAGACGCAATCAATAAATTAGCCGCCTCTTTCCCTAATAATGATTTAACTTCATGTGGTGACGTGTCCTCATCACCCGGAACAACTTTCACTTGCTCTACAGGCAGACGTTCCATGAGCTGTTGCTCCATGAAATCAAGGTCTGAACCTTCTTTCAATACTTGGTGATAAGCGCGGATGACCTCTGAACCATCTTGGGTAACATACATCCCTTTGGAAGTAATTGAAATTAAGCCTTGTTCATCTAAAAACTCAGTTTCACTTCGCATTTGGCGTTCTGTTTTACCTAATTGTTCAGCTAATGAACGCCGACCGACCGGTTCAGTCTGGCCAATCATCTTTAACACATGATACCTGGCATCCATCTTCTCTAACAGATCAGGCACTAACTTCTTTTGAAAATCAAAAATACGGTGCAAAAAGACATCACCTTCTTATCACCTTGTCTTATAACTCTACTTACTCAGTTATGGTAGTGGACATCGATTGACCTTTGGTGAGTCAAAAAACGTCCCGCTTACAGCAAAAAATATCCTACTATTAGATTAGCAGAAGCCCTTACTAATTTCAAACATTAAGTAAGGTGTTCCTGCAAAAATTGTTCTAATGTAGCGAAAGAAATTGATTCGGCTGATAGTTCACGTGATCCAATACGCACAACTGGGATCAACAAAAAGTAATCCTCAAGTAATCGCTCATCTTGATAAATATTTTGCTCAACAATCGAAAAATGATAATCCATCTGCAAAATTTGCAACAATTGTTTCACGTCTTCGCATAATTTACAGTTTTGTTTCGTATAAAAATAGACAATTGCGCTGTCACGGGCCATATGGTGAACACTCCTTATCCGTTTCAGGTGACGATCATAAATAAATGACCTTTTATAAATTAGTGGGTCCATTTCGACCCTTGATTATAGTCGAATCGCTATCAAAGCTCCTAACCACTAACATTCCCATATCCTATAATAATTCAAACATTAAAAATCCGAAAGTATCCTGTTTCAAGGATACTTTCGGATTAAGCATTTTTTATGAATCTTGGTGCTTATCTTGCTCGCCCCACCATTCAACATTTTTCAAACCATGCTTACTAGCTTGAAACTCTGGATCATAACCATCTTTACGTTGTTGGACATAATCGCCTAACACACGGAAAGCAATGCGACTGAGTAGTATTATAGCAATTAAGTTGACTGTTGCCATCATCGCCATAAATAAGTCAGCCATATTCCAAACAATATCAATGGAAGCTAGCGAACCGAACATAACCATAAATAGCACGACAAAGCGATAAACGTTACGCCATAATTTACTATATTTTAAGAAATCAATATTTGATTCACCATAATAATAGTTACCAATTAATGAACTGAACGCGAATAAGAAGATCGTCACAGCTAAGAAAATAACAGCCCAATCCCCAATTTGCGCACTTAAAGCAGTCTGGGTTAACTGAATGCCGTCTTCTGTATGACTCGCAAAGTCACTGTATAACAAAATCACAAACGCAGTTAGTGAACAGACAACGATCGTATCAAAAAAGACAGCTAATGATTGAACGAGTCCCTGCTTCGCTGGGTGACTTACACCTGCTGTCGCTGCAGCGTTGGGCGCACTACCCATACCAGCTTCGTTTGAGAATAAACCACGTTTAATCCCGTTCATCAGTGCAGCACCTGCACCACCACCAACAGCCTGTTCCAAGCCGAATGCATGCGACACAATCATCATGAAAATACGTGGTACTTCAGACAAGTTCATAAACACAACGACTAGTGAGACCGCAACATATATGACTGCCATAATTGGTACAATCGTTCCTGATACGACCGCAATTCGTTTAATACCACCGAAAATAATAATACCGGCTAAAACAACGAGTACAATACCTGTGACTAGCGGATCAATATCAAATGCCTTCTCAACAGCACCTGAAATCGTATTCGCTTGCACCGCGTTAAACACTAATCCGAATGTAATCGTAATTAATACTGCAAATAATACAGCCATCCACCGTTGGCCGAGCGCTTTTTCGATATAATACGCCGGACCACCACGAAACCCGTTTTCATCGGGCACTTTATACACTTGCGCAAGCGTACTTTCGATAAACGCTGTCGCCATTCCGATCAGCGCAATCACCCACATCCAAAAGACAGCACCTGGACCACCTATCGCAACCGCTAAAGCGACACCAGCTAAGTTACCTGTCCCGACACGTGATGCAATACTAATACTAAACGCTTGAAAGGCATTCGTTCCGCGTTTCCCACTTTGTTCAACTGCTTCTTCGCGAATAACCTTGAACATTTCCGGAAACAACCGGAACTGAACGAAGCGACTATATAATGTAAAAAATAGTCCTGCAAAAATTAATAGATATACTAATAAATAATCCCAAAATATTTGGTTACCAATCCCAATTAATGTACTAAGAAAATCCATTTTCATCTCTCCTTTCTAAATAGTTGTCATCATTTTATCAATTTTTAAGTAACAAATGAATTGTTTTTTGTGTTTATTCGTAATAAGAGCTCAAAATTTTTCTTGAGCAGTTCAATAATACGAGAGTTCGCTCAAATAATAGTCCTACTCGCACATTATTTTTAAACTAGCTCTATTCGTGTTATCACTCGCACTACCTATTCATGATGAGTCGATCCACAAAAAGTGGCCGGACGAAAGAATAATTAGATATACAAAAGACGAATGTTTGCAATAATTATAGGTAAGCAGTAGCAAAGCGGAATCAAAACACGTAGACGCCTGCGGGAACAGCACGTGTCTCGAGACCCCGCAAGCCCCGCCTTTGGGCTGAGGGATGCACCTGCGTCTTCTAGTAACGCTTCGAAGGAGGCTTCCTCGGTGCAAGTAGCAAAGAAGCATACTCGATGTAGTTGCCTGGCTCGAGCCGTGCCCCGGTAAAGGAAACACAGCGATTGCGTCAGCAGAGCTGATGTTGAGCTTATGTCACGTAGAACCAAGGGAAGTGTTTTGATGGATCGTTATTTAAATAGATACCCCGAGCGATTTTTATCAAAAACAATTCATTCGGGGTATACTTTGCATTATTAGGTTTTAGCTCAATCTCATTAAATAAATCATACGTCTTTCACTAACAAACCACGCTCGTTTAATGCTTGCTCAGCTTCGTTTAGAAGTGTCTCATCGTCTGCTGCGATGGTATGCAGATGAACGCCACCTGTTAGCTCTGACAACAAAGCCGCTTCTGATGAATGAACCTGCTCAATAAAACGTCTAACATCGACTCGATTAGAAATATGTAAAACCGCTTTAAATTCACCGTAAATCGGATGATCAACAATGACATCTTTCACGTACACTCCATGGTCGACTAAAATCGTCAATTCTTCTTCTGTTTGATCGCGAGTGTGACGACACGCAATTGTTCGTTCAAACCGATGAGTTTCCGCTTGATCCCGCATGTACACATAACCTTGACTCGTTGACATAATCGGTTCATTCTGCGCTTTTAACAACGCAACATCACCAACAATCACTTGCCGACTAACCTGATACGTTTCAGATAGCTCTTTTCCCGTTTGCGGTTCATTTTCTTCTTTTAATTTATTTAAAATATGTTGCCTTCGCTCATCGCTCGACAATCGTTGGTTGACCATCGCAATTCACCTCATTTAAAACATTCGTTTCAATTAATGCATTTAAACATGCAGCTAGCTGTTTTACCTCATCATAAGTTGTATAACGACCAAATGAAATGCGGAAGAATTGCCTTGCTGTTTCATCATCCATCTGCAAGGCGTTCATTGCATTCGCTGATTGTTGATAGCGCACATCACACGCACTACCTGTTGAGATCGCAATATTATGTCGATTACATTCTAACATAACATACTGCCCTTCCATACGTTCGATCGCCATCCCGATGATCGAAGGTAATTGAATCGATTTTTCTCCTTCGAAAAATTTTATCGCACTTGGTTCAATAAGCGATTCTTTGAACAATGTCCTTAAGTGAGATTGATAGTGGCGTTCTTCTTCGATTCTTTCAACCGCTTCCTCACAAGCAGATGTCATGGCAACCACACTTGGAACATCTACCGTGTTTCCTTTCAACCATTTTTGTGCCATGCTTGCCGGATCATATTTCGGATGTTCTTTTAAATAAATAAAGCCTACACCTTTAGGACCGTAAATTTTATGACTGGAAACAGCCAAACTATCAACATAATCTGAGATCTTTGATAAGTCTACTTTTCCAAAACTCTGTACAACATCAACATGTAATAATGCCTGATAGTCAGCACACAGTTTACTAATTTGTTCAATAGGCTGAAGCGTGCCTGTTTCGCCATTACTATGTTGCACACAAACAATCGCTGTCTTTTCACTTAACACCTCATTCAAATGGTCTAAATCAATTACACCATTTGAATTAAATGGGACCACACTCACTTGATACCCTTCTTGTCTAAACGTTTCTTCCATTTGACGAAGCGAATTATGTTCACCAGCTGATAAAATGACATGATCTCCAACTGCTTGCTGCTTCAAATGCTCTAAAGCTAACCAATTGCCCATCGAACCGCCACTAGTAAAATAAATTTGATCTGATTCAGCCCCAACAAATTGACCTAATTGTTCTTTGCAAACTTTAACAACCTGTTCAGCTTCACTTCCCAAATCATGCATACTATTCGCATTACCAAAATATTGACGTGCTGATTTTACATAAGCATTCAATGCCGTATCGCTCATCGGTGTTGTTGCAGCATAATCTAAGTAAATCACTCAACATGCCCCTCCTTTTTTCAAAACATCACCTTGCTATTTATTTAATAATATGTAAATATAGGTGTCAAGACACATGTAAATAACAAGGCGTAAATAGGGGGTTCTGTAATATTGAACAAATTGAAGTTAAAACAAATACTGACTGATTTCTTTAATGAAGACATCGGGGAATATGACGTGACAACTGATCACTTATTTAATGAACATGACCGAAGCGAACTTATGATCACAGCAAAAGAATCAGGTATTTTTTGCGGTGAATCTATTATTTATGAGGGCTATACTTTACTAGATGACACCATGCATATTGAGTTATTAGTACGTGACGGAGAAAAAATTACTCCAGGCGATGCCATCGCTTACATAACGGGACCCATCAACACATTATTAAAAGGTGAACGGGTTATTTTAAACATGATTCAACGTTTATCAGGTATTGCGACTACAACGGCACAGGCTGTCGAAAATTTAAATGATCACCATATTCGTATTTCCGATACACGGAAAACAACACCTGGACTAAGAATGCTAGAAAAATATGCTGTTCGTGTAGGAGGGGGAGTCAATCACAGGCTACGCCTGGATGACGCAGTTTTAATTAAAGATAATCATATCGCCTTCTTCGGATCGATTCAAAAAGCGATTCGTCAAATTCGAAGGCAAATCGGCCATATGATTAAAATCGAGGTCGAAATCGACGACAAAGAACAATTACTAGAAGCAATTGAAGCAGACGTCGACGTGATTATGATAGATAATACTGACATAACGACTATAACCGACTGGGTAAAACTGATCCCTGACTCCATAACCATTGAATTATCTGGTGGAATCACACCAGAAGATTTATCACAATACCGCGGATTACCGATTGATATTATTTCAATGGGGTACTTAACCCATCATATCCAAGCGCTAGACCTAAGCGCTACTCATCAGCCGATTAAGGAGCGTGTATAACAATGTCATTGTTACAACAAATAGAACAATCCGTATCACAAATTCCTGAACACTATAAAGAATTGGATCATGACCGTCTAAATCAGATTATTCAACAAGCAAAGTATGAATTAGGTGACGAGTTGTTTATACCTGGGCACCACTATCAGAAAGATGAAGTGATAGCCTTTGCTGATGCTCGTGGTGACTCACTTGAATTAGCACGGAAATCCGCTCATACATCAGCAAAGCACATTGTCTTTTGTGGGGTTCATTTCATGGCAGAGACGGCCGATATTTTATCAGATGAAGATCAACATGTTTATTTACCCGATTTGCGAGCGGGTTGTTCGATGGCTGACATGGCTGACATCAACCAAACAGAACGAGCATGGGAACAATTAACTAATCAACTTGGGGATACAATTTTGCCGATGACTTATGTGAATTCTACAGCTGCAATCAAAGCGTTCGTCGGTAAATATGGTGGCGCAACGACAACGTCATCTAATTGCGAGCAGATGATGACATGGGCCTTTAGCCAAAAGGAACGTATTTTATTTTTACCCGATCAACATCTTGGTCGGAATACAGCTTATGATCTTGGTATTCCACTAGATCATATGGCAGTATGGGATCCCATTTTAGAAACCTTAAACTACGAAGGTGATCTTGAGGATATTAAAGTCATTCTGTGGAAAGGACACTGTTCTGTACACGAAAACTTTACCGTTCATAATGTCGAAGCTGTCCGTGAACAGCATCCTAATATGAACGTCATTGTCCACCCAGAATGTAAACGGGAAGTCGTTGAACTTTCAGATGATGCTGGTTCGACACGGCATATTATCCAAACAATTGAAGAAGCGCCACCAGGAAGTGAATGGGCAATCGGTACCGAAATGAATCTCGTGAAACGCCTGATCAAGGAAAATCCTGATAAACATATCATATCGTTGAATCCTCACATGTGTCCTTGCTTAACGATGAATCGCATTGATCTGCCTCACCTCGCTTGGTGTTTAGATTCCTTAAGACAAGGCGAACCAGTCAATCAGATTAAAGTCGATCAAACAACAAGCCAACAAGCAACAGCTGCATTAGAACGGATGTTGAATCGATAACACTAAAAAAGGTTCAAATACGAATTAGCCGTATTTGAACCTTTTATTAATCATGCTTCGTGAATTTTGCCATCAAATTTTGAGATGTCACATGATGTGAGCCTGTGAATAATATGCAGAGCCGCTTCATTGTACACTTGTTCTTCTGAAGCAATCGCATTTTCAGGTACCCACATCGAATAGCCTTCGATATAAGCATCTTTAGCGGTAAATAAGACGCACATATCTCCTGCAATGCCTGTCATAATTAAATGATCAATCCCTAAGTCTTGCAACATCAAATTTAATTGCGTGCCGTAAAAGCCAGAATGCATAGGCTTATAAATGAAATAATCATCTTCAGTCGGGCGTAACCGATCAATCCAGCCTTTTCCCATACCATCTGAACAATAATCGACTAACTCATTATAAGACTTCTTCCACATGCCGAAATTATCATTCACATAAATGACTGGAATGCCTTCTCGCTTCGCTAACTGTTTCAACTCCACAATCGGCTCAACAATCTCAACTGTATTGGTGTACAAATTCTCTGCGCCGACAAAATCCATTCGATTAATCATATCGATAATAAGTAACGCTTGTTTGGCCATTAAACATCACCTTTTTGATACGGCTTAGGGCCAGGTGGTACTTCACGTTTGTGAGCTGAACGTTTATGCAAGGATTCAATGATGTCAGCAGATTTTTTCGGGATTTCTTCACCTTGGAGAAACGCATCGATATGATCATAAGATACGCCCATTTCTTGCTCATCCGTTTGACCTTCCCACAAACCAGCACTCGGTTGTTTATCTAGAATTGCATCTGACACGCCAAGATATTCGGACATTTGATAAACTTCTTTCTTCGTTAAATTAAGAAGAGGCTCCATATCTGCTGCTCCGTCACCATATTTCGTGAAGTAGCCTGTATAGGTTTCGGCCATATTACCTGTACCAACCACTAAATAATTAAAATTCTGAGCTAAAGCATATAGCGTACCCATACGAATGCGTGCCTGTAAATTTGCTTTCACCAACTGTTCCTGTTCAGAGTTCCACTGCTCTTGTAATTGATCTTGAATCGTTTGAATTTGTGTTTGATACGTTTCCGTTAATTCTATCCCGTAATAAGGCATATCTAATGTATGAACTAAATCCAGTGCATCAGTTTGATCAGTAACCGTTTGATTAATTGGCATGATGACGCCTAGTGAGCGTCCTGGAAAACCGCGTTGCATTAATGCTGCAGCCAAAGCTGAATCAATGCCACCGCTTACACCGACAATCACTCCATCAGCACCAGCATCATCTACATAATCCTGCATCCAATTGACGATATAATCAATCCGCTCTTCCATCGAAACCCTCCTTGAACTTCTAGTTGTAATATACCTTTAATGCGAAATCTCAAACATTTAACAAATAAAAATACCACCAACTCAATTGGAGTCAGTGGTTCTGATTAAGAATGTAAAATTGGTAATTTATTTTATTAACAGTTTTATGAATTATTTCAATGTTGCTTTTAATACTCTTCACTTGTATAATCCATCCATTTATTGTACCAATCAGTTATTTTAAAGCTGGGGTCAATATCTAACTCTTCTTTCAATGTGTCCATAAGTTTACAATATTGATTCTTAACTTTTTGGCTATCTCCAGTAATCGCAAAGGTTTTCATTAATTCAAAATAACCTTCTTCTTCTAGTGGATACCTTTGTTGAATATCTAAAGCGTGTTCAATTGCTTTTTCAATGTGATTATATCCTCGATACCACTCGATTAATTTGATTTTATTTATGAACCATATTAATTTCAACCTAAGTTGTTCATCGTATGTCCATAAATAATCACATTCTTCAAAGTATTCACCTTTAAAGTAACTCATTATTAATTCATAATCATTTACGGTTTGTTCTGTAACAAGATGCCCTTCATTAATAAATTCCTCACAAACATCAACATCAATTTTAACATTATAAAGTAAAACCTTATAACCTGCACCCAAACTTTGAACTTCAATATTATCTTCAAATCGTCTTAAAGTCTTTCGAACTTGATAAATTGTAGCATAAAGTTGTGTTAATGCTTTATCAATTTCGAAATCTGGCCAAAGAAGTTCAATCAACTCAGCTTTATTGACTGTTCTGTCCCGATAGTGTATTAAGTAGTAAAACAACTGTTGTGATTTAGATGTTCTCCAATTCAAAGAAACAACCGAACCATTTTCATAAATAACTGGTTCTTTAAATAACTGGATAAATATATGTGACTCTTGTTCCTGAAGTTGATTTTCAGTTAATTGAAATCGGTTTTTTAACCGTTCAGTTGTATTTTTAATCCTATCAAATGTAAAAGGTTTTAATAGATAATCGAAAGCATTTAGTTCAAAAGCATTTATCGCATACTGTTCATAGGCTGTTACAAATACAATCTCTAAATTCGAGTCTATTTCTAATAATTGTTCTGCAACTTCAATACCATTGTAACCAGGTATTTCTATGTCTAAGAACACAACCTCAACTTGATTTGTTTTGACCCATTGAATTGCCTGCTCAGGATTCGTAAACTGACTCACAACACAATAAGCCTCAAGATGTGATAACTGATTGTTTAAATAATCCAATGCTAAGGGTTCATCATCAATAAGAACTGTTCTCATATAAGTCACCTCCATGAACATTGACTGGATGTTTAGAAATATTAAAAGCAATAATCGTTCCAACCCCAACCCGACTTCTAATAGTCAAGCCAGAAGAGGAATGTTTTTTCAGTCTCCAATTTGTATTAATCAACCCTACTCCCTGACTGGAACGATGGTCAATACTCTTAATGGATTGGACTGTTTCATAACCCATTCCAACGCCATTATCTTTAATAATAATTCGCAAATAGTTCTCTCTTCTAAAAGCTTTGATTTCAATTTTTCCACCTTCTACTTGTTTTAAAATCCCATGTTTAATGGCATTCTCCACAATTGGTTGGATTGTTAACCTCGGAATATAAAATGATTCAATATCCTCAACATCCCAACTAACTTGCAGTTTCTCCCCAAATCGAAGTTTTTCGATGTATAAGAAAGAATTGACTATGGACAATTCCTCACTAACAGGAATTGAATGATCAAATGAATCAAAATTAAATTTATTTCTTAATAAATGACTGAATTCTTCGATCAGTTGGTTCATCTTTCTAACGTCAATATTACTTAATGCGTTAATTGTGTTTAATGTGTTGAAGATGAAATGCGGCTGAATTTGGGCTTGTAACCATTTAGATTCCATTTCTAATTGTTTCTGGTTAGCTCGATTAATGTTAATTAAATTACGAACTCTTAATTGTAATTCTCTAGCATTGACAGGCTTAGTTATATAATCATTAGCACCAACCTTTAACCCAGTAACAATATCACTCGTATCTTGTCTAGCAGTTAATAGTAGAATTGGTAATTCTGAGCTACTATATCGTTTGCGAATCTTATTGGTTAAATCAAATCCTGACACCCCTGGCATCATGACATCAATTATCAATAAATCCCATTGTTTCAAATCTACATTTTTTAATAATTCATGACCATCAGTCGTAGATGTAATCTCGTAATCTTCATTTGCTAGAATCGATTCAATTACATTTAAATTAGTAACATCATCATCAACTATTAAGACTCTTGGGTGGTGCGTAACAGTATTTTCAAACTTATTTTCGTCGATAAATGTAGATCTATTGTTAACATTGCTTGTTACTAATGATGTATTAGAATCATGTACAGGATTGCTATCACTCACTGGTAATGTGAACGTTGTAATCGTTCCTTTACTAGGTGCTGACTCAATAAAAATTTGTTCACCATGTAACTCAATTAACTGTTTACTAATACTTAAACCTAGTCCCATTCCTTCTGATTTAGCAGCTTTCTGCTTACCTTGTTCATAAGGAATAAAAGCGTTGTTTAATGTATCATTATCCATACCGTCGCCTGAATCGGCAACTGTTACGGTTATTTTATTTTGGCTTCGTTTCGCACTTACAACAATGTCACCTTCACATGTGAATTTCACAGCATTATGAATAAGATTGTACAAAATTTGAATCACTCGTTTTTCATCTGCATAAATCGGCGGCAACTGATCAGAGACATCATTTATTAATCGAACTTTACGGTCATCAAGCTTAAAATAAAACAGATCTAGAATACCTGAAATAAGGGACTGCAAATAAAAGGAATCGAATTGGATCTTGGGTTCTGTAATCTTAAGATTTGCCATTTCGAATAAATCATCTAACAGTAACGATAACCTGTTACTTGATAAAACAACAGTTTCTAACTCCCTAGCACTCGTTTCATCCAACATGTGCTTATTTCTCTTCAAATTCGTCTGAGTTAAATTGATAATATTATGCAATGGATCTCGCAATTCATGAGATGTTTTTGCAAGGAAATCATCCTTCTCTTCAGCAACTCTTTTCAATTTGACCGCCTGATCTTTGGAATGTCGGTAAATTGACATGTACTTTCCTAGCCACATGATTGAAAAACAACCAATCGTTACAACTAAATCAATAGGGTAGTAGGTAATATTGATACCTTGTTCAATCCAAATCCCCCACCATATATAGCTATGTAGTAACGATACTAATGCCAGTAATAACCATAATGATTCTCTACTCTTGTTATTAGTTTGTCTATAAATAATAGCAATTGCTCCAATAAGACCAAATATAAGCAAAAATGAGAAAACATCTTGCAAATAGATAGCCTGATCAACTGAAATTAATAACAATACAATAGTCATTAATGAAAACACTGAACATATTACCCATCGGGGGATAAAGTTGAATTTCACCGTATCGTTCTTAATGATCATCCACAGTGAAAATAAAATAACTAATGTTGCTAGGTGTGCAAGCTTAATATTCCATTCAAGTTCAAGCTGCAACCAATAAGCTAATAATTTTTCATGACTTCCTAAAGAATGAGTAACAATAGCACCTAATAATAACAATGAGATATGGATAAAGTTCCAGTTACGATCGTTTATTACAAATAACCCAATTGCATAAATAGCATAGATTATAAAAGCAACCATTACTATTATTTGCATTGAATAACTAAATAGGTTATTTGTCCTAACGTTTGAAGACTCTCCAAAAATAACAGACCTTACTAAACCACCTTCACTCTGTTCTACAAAATTTGCAACTTGTAATGTAATATCTATAACCCCTGTATCATTAGGGGCGACTGAAACAGTATAAGGTAAGTTTTTAGCAGTGAATTGACTTTGATTAGGTGAAACATCGCCTGACTTAGCAACCTGTTCACCATTCACGTATAACTCTGAAGCGGTTCTTGCACTAGGTACTTTTATACTATAAGTATCAGTCAATTCTGCGTTTACTAAAACTTTTAAATGATATGTGCCATAATTATAGGAGGAACCATCTTCAGACCAATCATGTGGCACAGTAATGTGTTGACTTTCATTGCTTACTTGTGAGCCAACTGTGAACAATTGATTAGGTGAAAACAACCATTTACCATCTAGTTCAATTGTGCCTTCATTAATAGAATCAGATTCTCTTAAATCGATCACACCATCTTGTATTTCCGGGCGCTCTAAATTGTCATCAAATAGCATAACCCAAGCAAAACGACATACTGATAGAATTGATACAAATAGGACAATATATAAAATTAATTGTTTGTGGTTCAATTGTTTAGCTTTGTCCATATTACTGAAACCCCTAGAAGATCTTTTAACAAAATTATACCATTAATAACAAATCATTTCTGTATAAATCCTTCATATTTATCCATGTGTACATCCAATTTTCTAATTCTTTTATAACATCTCAACCCTAATCACTAAAGATACCGCCAGTAATGAAAGAAAATTTCATTACTGGCGGTTCATTAAATCCTTAAAACTTATTAAATCATTCAACTACCCTCTTCAATTCACCATGAACAATAATACGATCTGATCCATCGTCACTGTAACAGCTGACAAGTGTTAATGTTTCTTTCCCTTCAACATCTTCAATCACCTCTGTACGGTGAGGCTCAACTACCTCACTATCCACCATTTCGTAAACATACTGATGCTTCCCATCTGAAAGAATTATATCGTCTCCCTTTTCGATATGACGAATTGGAGCAAACAGTAACGAACGGTTTGTATTATTGTGTCCGGCTAGAGCATAGTTGCCTTCCCCCATTTGTTGATCGGGTTTCATAGTCCCTGCTCCAACGTTCAAACTCTCATTCGTTGTTCCGTACAAGATAGGTAACTCCATTGAAACAGATGGAACCGTAATGGAACCCAAAACATCCTCTTTTTTAATGTCAATCTCATTGATTTCTGATGAGTTCAAAGAATCTATTGCATTAAAGTCAAATTGAGGTTCACGGCTAACTGTCGTGTTAGCCGTGATCGTCTCATGCGACAAATTCAATGCTTTGTCATACTCTTTATCCAATAAATAGGGTTTGATTATATAATCTAGCGTTGGTTGATAACTAACCAATATAATCCCTAAAACAATCATTGTAATTGCTATCGTTTTTTTCAATAAAATCAACCCTTATCTTCTGACATCTTATTTCGACGTAATAACCATGTACCGCCAATTAATAAGGTTAATCCTATTACAACATATTTCCACTCAAATACGCTACTTGTTTGTGGCAATGTGTCTTCAGTTTCATTTGAATCGTCTTGGTTATTACCTTCATCATTCTCGCCGGACGAAGGTATGCTTTCTTCATAAGTGTTGATGATGTGATTTCCATCAACTTGTGAAGAATATCCATCTACTGGCTTTTCTTTAATCGTGTAATCAAAACGTTTGCCTTCTTGGTCATATTCAGGTAAATCTTTAAAAGTATATTGCCAATCGTCTGATGCAGTTAACGTCGCTTCTCTAAATAGCTCCCCATTCTGATAAAGCGAAACTAAAATAGAATTTGGACGGACAGATTCTGCATCTTGCTCCCATGATTTAGTGACATCAATAGATGTAACACCTACACGTCGATTCGTAATATCGAACTGATCATACATAGGATGATAACCTTCTATTGCTTTTTCTTCGATAGAATAATTATATAGTTTCCCTTCATCATCATACTTTTCTAATTCTTTAAAGGTATATTGCCAACTAGAGTCGGCAGTCACTTCTTGAGTTTTAATCTGTTCGCCATTCTTTAACAGATGAATTTTGATTGCATCAGGACGATTGTTAGCATTGCCATCTAACCATGTTTTCTGTCCTTCTACTGACGTCTTCCCTACACGAGTGTTTGTAATATCATACCCTTCGATATTTGTTTCATATCCTTCAATAGGGTCTTCTTCAACCGTATAATCGTGAGGAATACCATCTTTATTGAAAGCCTCTAGTTCTTCGAATTTATACGTCCACCCATTTTTACTCGTCACAGTTTGTTGGTCTACTTGTTCTTCGTTTTTGAGTAAATTGACGGTGATACTATCTGGGCGATCAGCTGATTGGTCATCTTTCCAAGTCTTGGTTCCAGAAACCTCTGTTGTACCAGTTCTCAGATTTGTAATATCAAAACCATCAACAGATGATTCATAACCTTCTACTTTACTTTCTGATAACGTGTATTTGTACTCTTCACCATCAGAATTAAACCGAGGCACATCAGTAAACTCATAGACCCATCCATCTGATGCTTTAACGGTTCCTTCCCTAAAGGATTCACCATTTTGTAAAAGTTGAACTTGGATAGAATCTGGTCGACTAGATGAATCATGATCAAGCCATGTCTTCGTGACATCAATATTAATATCTTCTGAACGAACATTTGTGATGTCATAACTGTCCTCATCATAAATTGCTTCATAACCAGTTACAGCTTCTTCTTCAACAGTGTATTCATAAGGTTGACCATCTGAATCATAAACATCTAGACCTTTAAATTGATATTGCCAATCCATGTCAGATGTCACAGGTTTACTTTTTATCTTCTCACCATTTTGTAGCAAATTAACTGTAATAGTTTCTGGCCTCTCAGATGCATCACCATCAACCCATGTTTTTGTTCCTTCAACAGTTGTTGTTCCTACACGTGTATTCGTGATATCAAAACCTTTCACATTAGAATCATATCCTTCAACATCATGTTCTTCTATTGAATATTCAATAGCTTGTCCATCTGAATCATAAGCTGGTAAATCTGTAACTTCTTTAGTCCAATTGTCCTCAGCCGTTATCTCGATTTCTTTATGGAGATTGCCGTTTTGCAATAAATCCACCTGAATTGCAGACGGACGATCTTCAGGATTCGAGTCATTCCAACCTTTATTGATGATAATTGATCTTTGTTCAGATCGCGTGTTCGTAATATCAAAAGTACCTTCTTCAACCTCTGATTGGTAACCTGGCACTTCTTGCTCACTTACTTCATAATCATAAGGTTTACCATTTTCATCAAATTGATCTAAATTTTTAAACTGATATTTCCAATTATTATCAGCAGTGACTTTTTTTATTTCATCAACAGTTCCATTTTGCAAGAGATTAATCGAGATCGACTCAGGGCGGTCTGCTTTGTCATCATCCTCCCATGACTTAGAACCTTCAACCGAAGTTGTACCAACTCGTACATTTTCAACAGTAAACTGATGATCTTCATCCTCATTAATACCTTTTAACTCATAGCCTTCACCAGTAGAAACTTCTTTTATTTCATAGTTATATTTCTTTCCACTTGGATCGTAAGCATCGAGGCCATCAAACGTATAACTCCAGTCATCTGCAGAGCTTAGTTGAGCCTTATCCATTGATTCACCATTTTGATAAAGATTAACTTCAATTTGATTTGGACGATTTTGTGATCCTTCTTCATCCAACCATTCCTTATCAACTGTGACGGATGTTTTGCTAACATTCGTTATGGTAAATCCATTCATATGATCTCCCGTAATGTTTTGCTGATTATAGCCATCAACAGCCTGTTCTTCAACATAAAACTGATATTTTTCACCTTGTTCATTAAATCGTTCTATACCGCTAAATGTATATTGCCAATCGTTATCTTTATTTATTTTTGCTTGTACAATTGATTCTTCTTTACCTTCTCGGAACAAACTAACAGAAATTTCGTTCGGACGAGCATCAGAAGATTCTTGATCATTCCACTTCTTCGAAACATTTATATCTGTAGTACCTGTTCGAGTGTTGGTGAATGTAACTGTATCACCATCTTCGGATTTAGTTGATTGATAACCTTCAACTGCTTGTTCTTCTATTACATAAGTGTACTTGGCACCCTCATCATCATAGACCTCTAATTGTTCGAAGGTCGTTTGCCAATCATTTTCAGAAGATAACGTCGCTGTCTTATATGGATCACCTCCACCATTTCGGTATAATTCAACCGTTATTTCACTTGGTCGATCATTTGTTGCATCTTGTTGATCATTCCAAACTTTCTCAACGTTTATTGATGTCTGTTCATATCGTGTATTTGTTAAGTCATAACCATCTACAGTTGTTTCATAACCATCTACAGTATCTTCATTAATTGTATAATCGTAAGCTACGCCACGATCATCAAACTCAGGTAAGTTTTCAAATTGATAGGACCAATCATCACCTGATACTGTTTGTCGATTTATCTCTTCAGTTCCGCGTTTGAGAATAACTTCAATTTCCTCAGGTCGATCAGCTGTTTCAGGTGTATCTACCCATGTTTTGCTTCCTTCAATCGTTAAAGAACCTTCTCGAGTATTAGTAAGATCGTACCCATCAATCTCTTTATCGTAACCTTCTACGTCTACTTCATCAATTTGATATTGGTATCGTTCACCGTTGTTATTATAAGCTGATAAATCCGTGAACTCATAATACCAATTATCACCCGCTGAGACGGTCTTTTCTTTTAAGAAATCAGAATCATTCTTTCGTGTCAACTGTACTGTAATAGATTCAGGACGCTCTTCTGAATTGTCATCACGCCAAGTTTTTGTTCCCTCAATACTTGTGGTATCAGCGCGAGTGTTCGTTATTGTGACAGTATCACCATCACGTTCCTTATTTGAATCATAGCCTGTAACAGGTGCTTCCTCTACTTGATAATTGTATTCGACACCTTCTTCGTTAAACTGAGGTAATCCCTCAAATTGATGAGCCCATTCATCACTTGCATTCGGTGATACATCAGCTGTTTTATAAGCTTCTTCTGGATAGTCTTCATCACTATGAAGCTTTTGATATAAATTAAGCGTAATTTCATCTGGACGGTCCGCTGTGTCCTCTTGATCAACCCACTCTTTGGTTACAGAAATATCTTTCGTGTTAGTTAGAAGATTTTCGATTGTAAAACCATCATTCATATTTCCACTTTTATTATTTAAAACATAGTCATTTCCAGGGTCTACCTCTTCAAGTGTATAGTTATACTCCTGTCCACTTTCATCATAAACAGGCAAATTATCAAAGGTGTGTTGCCAATCAGACGTAAGATCAACCGTTCTAAATTGGTTGTTGTCTTGTAGTAAATTAATAGTTACTGTGTCTGGGCGATTCCCTAGACGGTCACCATCATCTAACCAATTCTTGGTCATATCAATTGATCGTTTGAGTTCATTTGTGATGGTAAAGCCATCTTCTACATTTCCTTCAATGTCATTTGCAAGTTGATAATCCTCAACATTCTGCTCCTTGACTGAATAAGTATATTTATCACCATTTGAATCTACTGCATCCAATCCAGTGAATAGATAAGTCCAATCATCTGCAGAAGTCATTTCTACTTCATCAACTTTTTCACCATTTTGCATAAGATTAACCATAATTGAATCAGGTCTTAAACTTTGTTCATCATTATTATCTATCCAGTTCTTGTTAGCCTCAAAATCAACTAACTGGTAATTTTGAATGTCTAGCTGAACTTGTTGATTAGAACCAAATTCAATATCAAACGTAATATCTCCCCAATAAGGTTGATAACCGTCTGGTGGACTGGTTTCCGTGAACTCATAAGTACCAGGACGTAGGTCTTGAACTGTGATAACACCATTCTCATTCGTTATGTGTGTTGTTTCAGTATAGGTTCCATCATTATCTAAAGATGTAGCTTTTAATGAGAATTCAACAGCCTCTAAAAGTTCATCAGTATCACCATCAACTTTTGTTAGTTCTACAGATCCTTTTATAATCTCGTTATTAATTTCACCAAGATCAATTGTTTCCGTAGTGGAGTTGTCTGAAATGGTAAACACTTCTGTTTTGCCATCACCTGAAATCTTATAACCGTTCGGTGCCTGTACTTCTTTTAAATAATAATCACCAGTAGGTAAGCCTGTGATACTTAATGCACCATTCTCATCTGTTGTTAAACCAGTAAAACCTTCTACGGAACTATCATTTACTGCATTTATCACATCGAACTCAGCACCTGATAACTTATAACCTGTCTCAGCATCTACCTTAGTTAATTGAACATCTGTATAAGGATCATTTTGTACCTCTTGCGTCACTGTCGTACCGTTATGCACATCATCTAAGGTTACATCAATTTCAATTGGTCCACTATTGGCTATATAACCCTCAGGGGAAGCAGTTTCTGTAACCTGGTATGTCCCTGGTTTTAGATTGTTGAAAGTGACTTTGCCATTTTCATTAGTTGTAGCTGTCTGTGTAGCTGCAGAATAATTGCCGCTACCATAGTTTAATTCAAAGGTTGCACCCGCTAGTGATTGACCATTAACCGAATCTGTTTTCGTCAATTCAATAGCAGTTGTTTTTACTTCATTTTCAATGGCACCTGTTCCGATATCCGCTGGTTGATCTTGGCTACGATCAATAGTGAAATCGATTGGATCATTTCCTAAAAGATTAAACCCTTTAGGTGCAGCCGTCTCTACAAGTTGATAGTCACCAGGGCGTAAGTCTCCAGTATCGACAACGCCTTCTGCATCAGAAGTTATTGTTTTAACTACTTCACCATCTGGGGACCTTTGAACTTCAAACTCTGCCCCTTCTAGGCCATCACTCAAATTATCTGCATCAACTTTTGTTGTCGTTGCACTTCCTGGAATCAAGTCATTTTCCACCGTTATTTCATCAATTTCAGTCTGTTTTTCTTCGATTGTAAAATCATACTCAGTAGTATTATCCTGATAATCTTGGGCTGGCTGAGTTTCTACAAAGTGATAATTACCAGGATCAAGATCTTGGATTGAAATCATGCCATCTTGTTCTGTCGTATAAGTGCCTTCAACGTTGTTATTATCATCTCTTAATTCAAATTCAACACCTGACAATGGATTACCATTAAAGCCATCTACTTTTGTCAATTCAACATGTCGCTTGATTTCTTTGTTAGATACTTGATGTTGAGTGGTTTCAGCATCAACTGTTACTTGTTCTTCACTTTCAATACCAGCAACATATCCTTCAGGTGCTTTAGCTTCTTTTAGAACATAATCACCGTACAATAAGTTATCAAATGTCACGATACCGTTCTCATTCGTTGTCTCCGTTTGTAATAGAACATCACCAGATTCATCGTATAGTTCAAATTCTGCCCCTGCTAATGTGGTCTCAGGATCATCATTGGCCACTTTCTCTACCTGTAACGACCCTACTTCACCACTTATTGATCCAGATATACTTGATAAATCAATAGCTTGAGAGTATTGATCACCTGTATCAATGTCACTCGTTTCATTAGCATTAAAGGTGAAATTATTAGCTAGATTTCCATTACCTTCATAAAGAATATAAGTATCATATTCTAAGACATAAGGTCGATTAATTTCTCCTTCGCCAAAATCAACCGTAAATGTCTCTTGACCATTATCATTTTCAGTGAATTCTATTGTATAGTCTTCACCTTCGTTTAATGTGTTATCAGATTTATTAATCTCCGATTCAGTCACATTAGTTTCATAGATTTTAATGGAATCTTTTAAAAGTTGTTGGTTTAAACTCGGTGTATCAGTAACTGTTAAATTGGTTACCGTTGATTGAGTAAAGTTAATATTAACATTCCAATTAACAACTCGCGGGTTCTCCGAGTTTTGAGATGCCTCTTTATTCGAGTATTCTCCACCATAATCAGGTGATAAAGAAGAATCTAAAGTAATCGTTTCTTTATTATCACTTTCTACTTCTGCTTCGTTAAGATACTCGTTCTGAATAAGTTGATCATTTAGATCAGTCGAATATTGAATGACATAGCCAGAATTAATATCTCCTAAAGCTACTTCAAAACCTTGGTCACCATTACTATTTTCACTAGAAGATATATTTGCATCTGTCACGTTATCTCCGAGTTCATAACCATTTTCCCCACCAGTTAATGTCATTTCATAGACATTAACGTTATCAATATTAAAATTCTGATCGCCTAAGATATAGTCATTAACGACGACATTGTTTAATGTCTCTAAGTTATAGTTCACACCAACTGTCCATGTAATTTCTTTTGTATCCATGTTATAAGAAGCATGCTTGAACCCATTATTCTGTGTATATTGGTCAGGGTTGAAAATAGCTGACCCTTCTTTCGTGTGAGACACACCCTCTCTCGTCCACTCTAATAGTGCATCATTAGTATATGGGGCTTGAGTAGCCTCGTCAAAATCAATTGCTGTTGTATAATCAATCATGACTTGCTGATCTATTGCTTGATTAAATTCTATTTGAATTTCTCGAGTGGATTCATCATAAGAATACGTATACTCAGAACCATCACTCCAAGCATCACCACCATGAGTAACGTTGACATCCTTAGGTGTGAAACCTTGTGGAAGTGTATCCGTAAACGTTACATCCTCCATTGTGTAACTATCACGATTAATTAAGACAGACCAACCAGTTTCTTTACTATCGTAGTTTGCAGCTTCATGAGATTTAATAAAAATCCCTTGGTTAATCGACTGGTTACCACTTTCTTCATGATTAAACTCATCACTAATCGTATTTTGTATATCCATATCATCAAATACACGTTCAGTAGCTGTTGTCTGGTAAGTAACCTTATAAGCTTGATTAATGTTATTATTAAACTCAAAATCGAATCCTTCAGAGTTTGGGTTTATTGTATATTCAGAAGAATCGACTTGATTCTCGGCCATTTCTTCACCAGTATTTTGATTAATGTCAATTTGCTGAACTTCAAAACTATCTTCTATTAATTCTTGATTCGCACCAAACTGATCATGCAATTTAGCATTTTCTTGGGTTACATCTTTTTCATCATAGTTATATTTGACTTCCCAAGTAATTGTTTGACTCGAGTTATCATAATTAATCGCTTCTTTTTCAAGGGGTTCACCTCGAACAACCGATACAGTTGAATCTGTTTTCATTTCATCTATGTTACTACCATTTAATGTAGCTTCATTCTTATAAGTTTCACCTGTTAAATCATTAACTTCCGTTTCGTATACGACACGATAAGCCGAGTCAATAGTCCCTAAGTTTAACGGAAACTCTTGACCGAAATTGTGGTCTGTTACTTCAGTTTTACCATTCACATCCCCATTCGCGTTCATATCTAATTCATATACTTTCAATGAACCATCTACAAAAGAATGATAACCTTCTGTAGGAGTGTCTGTTAATTCTGCATTCTCAATCGTATTTAAACCTTTATTAAAATCAATCGTCCATTCAATCGTTTCGGTGTTATATGATTTATTTGGATTAGCTTGCTTTTCAATACCAGAAGCTTCTGGGAAGAATTTAATCGGGAAATCAACACTTTCCCCGCCCGAAATTGGAAAATTTATTTCATCACCATCAGCAGGTCCTGAATAATGATCATCAAAACTCGATTCAAGCTGAATGTTACCTACAATGTCACTATTATTTTCGATATTTTCATTAAAATTTATAACAACTTGATTATCACTTGTATAATATGTTCCAAATGTAGTCCCGTCCGCTCTTTTTAACGGTTGTGCGTTTGTTTCTGATATGATCGGAACATTGAACATATCCGGAACATCAATATGATAGTAGTCGCCATCACCGTAATCATGGCTATTAGGTAATTCAAATTGATAGTCCAAACTTACTTTAAATTCTTCATATGGTTCAGTTACCTCAATTAGCTCACCTGGTGGTAGTTCAGTAGATCCACCATCCGAAGAAAGCTTATTAAGTGTGACATCTGTTATAATAGTTTCAGTTATTTCTTGACCATTGCTCTCTGCAGCCATTAAAGCAGGGCTAAGCAAGGATTGCATAGCCAATAGAACAATCAACCCTATACTAAATAATCGTTTCATTATTTTTATGATCCTCCTTGGAATTCTATATATTATTAATATCAAATTACACCATGATAGATAGTAGCAAATTCATGTATGCAAAATCTGTACAACAATAAGTTATGTAATTAGTAATCACTCTAATTAGATTGCTAAATAACTAAATTATGATTATCATAAAATCGCATAAGTGCTGGTTTAAAATAATAATAGCCAATTTAGAAACATGTTCCACAACCAGTAATACTAGTTCAAAAAATTTTTTAAATACATAATCGTCACTTTAATTTGATTTTCTAAAAACGAAAAAGACAGCTATTACAAATAAATGTAATAGCTGTCTTTTTTTAAAATGATTAATCTGAAAAATAGTTTACGGAACTAATAATTTTATTCTCTTTTTAACTTTCGTCTATAGTAAAAGTATAAAAAGATACTGCCTAATCCAATTAGTACAAAACCTATTAATGTGAAGTAATGGTTATATGCTTGATTAGTTTGTGGTAAAGAACCCTCTGAATCTGCAGGTGATGGTGGTATCTCATCACTTTTAGGTGAATTTTCTACCATTATACTATTGGAATTTTCATCCGAACCTACTTCATGTTCAATTGGTTCATCAAGTTTTTTATAACCTTCTGGTGCTTTCGTTTCGACAATTTTATAATCTCCAAATTTCAGTTCCTCAACAGTAGCAATTCCTTCTTCATTTGTTGTCACCGTATCTATCAGATTATCGTCTTGATCATAAATTTCGAATATCGCACCTTGTAGTGGTTGATTTGTTTCAGCATCTACTTTCTCGATTCCTAATTCCGTTCTTAACAGATTGTTAGTCATCTCTAAATTAATTCCAGTCTGTTGATTGACTCCAATCTCAAATTCGATTGGTGTTTCATCTAACTGATATCCATCTGGTGCTTTCGTTTCCACAAATGCATAATTGCCTGGTTTTAGATCCTCTACGACTAAGAGACCATCCTCATTTGTCGTTAGTCCTGTCTTCATTTCGTTTCCAGAGTCATCTAATAACATGAATTCAGCTCCTTCTAAGGTGTTTCCTCCTTCACCCAATTTCGTTAACTGAACTGAACCTGGACTTAATAAGTTCTCATGACTGATTTGGAGGGGTTCTTGCTGATTGAATACAATCTCGAAATCGATTGGTTCATCATTCAACTGATACCCTTCTGGCGCTTTAGTTTCCACAAATCTATAATTGCCTGGTTTTAGATTATCTACGACTAACACGCCGTTTTCATTGGTTGTTAAGCTTGTCTCGATTTCTTCACCGGCTTCATCTAATAAAGTGAATTCGGCTCCATCTAGTGTTCTACCTTCTTCACCAACTTTTGTTAGCTCAACTGAACCTGGACTTAGTGGGTTTTCAAAACTGACTTCTGTGGCATCTGATTGACCTAGTCCAATTTCAAATTCGATTGGTGTTGAATCAAGTTCGTATCCCGGTATAGTCTCTTGTTCAATCAACTGATAAGAACCTGGATCTAATCCATCGATGTAAAGTTCACCATTTTCATCTGTAGTGAGTTCTTCTCCTATCGTTTCGCCTGCCTCATTTTGAAGGTCAAATTCGACCCCTTCAAGAAGCTCGCCATCCTCACCTGTCTTCGTCAGATTGAAGGCACTTGGAATATATTGATTCTCGACTTCAACGGCTAAACGTTCTTGTTGATTAAATACAATTTCAAATTCAATTGGTGTTTCGTCTAACTGATACCCTTCTGGAGCCTTAGTTTCGATAAACGCGTAATTGCCTGGTTTTAGATCATCTACGACTAAAACTCCTTCTTCATCGGTCGTTAAGCCTGTCTCTATTTCGTTTTCAGAGTCATCTAATAAGGTGAATTCAGCTCCTTCTAAGGTGTCTCCTCCTTCACCCTCTTTCGTTAACTCAACGGATCCTGGGCTTAGTAAGTTCTCGTGACTAAGTTGAAGAGGTTCTTGCTGGTTAAAGACAACCTCAAACTCAATTGGTTTATCATTAAGTTGATACCCTTCTGGGGCCTGAGTTTCCACAAACGTGTAATTGCCTGGTTTTAGATCATCTACGACTAAGAGGCCATCCTCATTGGTCGTTAATCCTGTCTCCATTTCGTTTCCAGAGTCATCTAATAAAGTAAATTCGGCTCCTTCTAAGGTGTCTCCTCGTTCGCCCACTTTCGTCAGCTCTACGGACCCTGTGCTTAGTTCGTTCTGATAATTGATTTCAAGCGGTTCTTGTTGGTTAAATCCAATCTCAAATTCGATTGGGGTCTCATTTAACTGATACCCTTCTGGTGCTTGCGTTTCCACGAATTCATAATTGCCTGGCAGTAAATTTTCGACAGTTATTATCCCTTCTTCATTAGTCGTTAAACCTGTCTCAATTTCTTCACCAGCTTCATTGAACAATGAAAATTCTGCACCTTGTAGTGGTTCTTGATCCTCATCAACTTTATTCAGCTGAACTGAATTATCCATGTTCATATAAACACCGACTCGTGATGGTTCAACTGGTTGTCCTTGATCAGTAGCAATAGCAAATGAATTCCATGCCGCCCTATCATTAGGTTCAATATCTCGATCTAAGACATCTAAATTCACTTCCGAAGCCTCAGGGGCTTGCATTGAGAAATTAATTGTGATCTCTTCACCATCAATCCACTCTGCATCATCAGCCATTTCTATTTTGAAAGAGCGAATATTTGACCAATCTGTAACATTTTCAGCTAAAGTCCAATTTGGGTTTTCAGCTTCGCTTGGGTTAGATAATTCCTCTGTGGAATCTGGATAATCTGTGTTTCTTATGAGATCATCACGTTCTGGTGTCAAAGCAGTACTATAGTAAACTTCTACTTTATCTTCCCAAGATGACGGTAATTGAATTTCACCTGTTAAGTCCGGTGTAAATTGACTACCTCTCTCAGCATTATCTGTAATACCTAAATCGTCAACTGCAGGTAATACATCTATCATTGTCATACTAGAAATATCTTTTCCGGTGACATTAGTTAATGCTAATTTATAATCAATATTTCCACCCGGAGTTGTCTGACCGAAGCTCGAGAAATTTTCATCTAATTCACCTTGTACAAGTTTTTCAGTTTGGATATCATATTGTCCCGCTATATGATATTCATTTCCCGACTTAATTCTAGGCTCATCTGACACTCCGTTTTCATTAAGATCTCCATCATCTGTTTGTAAAACCGTATCCGTTAATCCTGGGTCATCTACATCAGGTACATCGAGACTCTCATCTCCTGAAAAGCCATAAACTTCAAAAGGCAACTCATTGGGAGCATCTTCTGCCACTTGCACATTAATCTCAGAATATAAAGACTTTCCTGGTCGAAGTATTGAGTCATTCCAACTGAACTGAACTAATTGACGACCACTTCCATTGTAATCATCACTTAAAACTTCAAAGTCTCCACCTTTAGCTGTATCTGTATCACTAGTTGATCTACCATCAGCATCAATAAATTCGGCTTCAGGTGATTGATCAATAGTTACTCCAGGAGGCATTAGTACAGCAGTTTCCATTGGTTCATTCATAGCAAGGGTGGAAGTGCTCTCTGTATTTAAATCTACTTGCATACGATTTTTTCCTGCTGTTATATAACTACCTTGTTGATCTAATAACTCTACCCCCACTGTTGCTATAGGTGGCTCATTATCAGGAGGCTCTACAATTTCCGCGGACCTTGGTCCCGCTAAGGGATCTGAATTGTATTGATTAGCAAAATCATTTCCGTTCCCATCTGTGCCATACACATCCCATGTATTGGTTACATCACCTGTATAACCTTCTTCTATTTCAAAATAATAGTTCGGTCTACCGACGTTTAACATGCCGCTAGGTGCAGTTGTGAAATTATAGAATATACTACTAACATCTGCTCCTTCATCAATTCCTAAATCAGCTCTGTTGTAAACAGCTCCCTTTTCCGCATCTTCAACGAGCAATTCACGTTGACCATCTACAACAGCCTCAATATTAAATACAGGTTCTTCATCAAGTGGGACACCTGCAGGCCAACTCCCCCCTGGACGATAGATGAAACCACCTGGTGTTTCTAATTCTTTAAATATTAAATTCTCATCTACATCATACCGAGTAGTATACTGTTGAAAATCACCAGCTTCCGATTCGTTCAAAGGGGCTATACCGTGAGAAAAAGCTAATAATGCATCATCATAAACTTGAGGATATGGGTTTTTATTTGAAAAAGCTCCTAAATCACCTTTTCCGTTCGAAGGACCTATGTGTACTGGGACATAACGGTCCCCATCTACATCCCCCGACCCCGTATCAGTTTGATAGATTGTAAGGTCTTCACTAGCATTCGTGTCATGTTCAACACCCCCAACGAACATTGAATTAACATCTACATTATTCGTTAGAGTTTGATCGGCAGTGTCAGAACCTGTCGTTAAGACGACTTCTAAATTAGTGTTAAACAAAGAATCGGTCGAATTACTTTGATCGTTAAAAGTCGGTGCATCAAATGTCCAAATTAATTGATTTCCATTTTGCTCTGGCTCCGGACCACTCTGCATAGAATCATAAGATAATCCATCGGGTAGAGTATCAACTACAGTGATCTGAGAATTTTCTTCCAAATATAACTGACCTGATTCACTATTTGGAATATCGACATTTATTTCCCAGAGTGTTTGGTCATCTGGGGTGGCAATATTTCTCTCGTTTCCTAAGACAGAGTTGAATTGTTTTGAAACACTTACGGGATTAGATGCTTCAACAGTAATTGACGCATCATTTTCAACCAAATCTTGTTGATCTGCTTCAAAAGAAGCATTTGCTAATAGTTCCGCCCCATTCGGAGCAATACCGTTACTCGTCTGCAATTTAATAACATTCTCATATGTCTGACCGGTCTCCAAAGTATCAAATTGATAAACTAAACGAGATTGGTCTTCTTGGTAAGTAGGTTGAACCCCTGCAATACTTAGTTCATTTAAGTTTTGATTAAATTCAGTATATTCTAGATCTGGTAAATTAACCATCACTTGAGCATTAGTGTATTCCATCATCGAACCCGTTGTTTTAAAAACCAGATCATATGCTGCATTATTGCCTGAAAGAATTTGACTATCTCGAGGCGATAAATCTATATCAACGTTGAGGTTCCCTGAAAAAGGAGTGATAACGGCCCCGTCATTCTGTTCACTCACTGACTGTTCCGTATCAGTTTGCTTACTTCCATCATCTTGTTTCTGTGAAGTATCATTTGAAGCAAACTCGAATGTGAATTGTTTCTGTGTAATGACTTCTTGATTTTTTAATCCCTCTACATCAATCACATTCTTCCCTTCTTTTAATCCTTCAAGTGCAAAATTAAATTCTTTAGTATTCCCTAAAGATTTAATACTCAGAATATGTGAATCTTTATTATTTACTATTTTAAATTCATCATTGTTGATACTGTTTTTAGAAAAACTCGCGTGATCAGGATATTTTATCTTTAATTCATCAATATCCTGATCCACCAAAACATTAAATACTGAGTGATCAATTGTCCCTCCTTCTTCTAACGACATTAACACCATGTCATCTGACTCTTTTTCTCCATTAGCAAAAACCATAGACTGACTAAATTGTGAAAACAACAATACTAAAATTAATGATTGCATCAATAGTTTCTTCACACTTACCCTCCTCACAATTTTTACAACAAAGACAAGAGAAAAATTTGAACAATTAATCAAAAGTCGAAATGTTTTGATATTTCGGATTAAAAAAATAATGAATAATATTCTTTTAATCTCATGATTTTACAATTATCTACAAGATACATCATTTGACTGTACAAAAACTGTACAACATGGAAATTTATCGTAATTTTATGAAATTATCAGATGTCAGTCATTTGTATATACTAAATTTTGCTAGGAAGACGAGACCTATTAATTAAAATATCTAGGAAAATTGTGTGTTGAGGAGGAGAAGGCTAATAATATATCTGTATTTAATTTTGAAGAATAAATAATTGATATCTTATTGATTTTTACTTCCTTAAAACAAAGCACCAATCATTTAAATTCATCCTTCATTAAAAAAGCCCACTTTATATCAAGTAGGCTAAAATAGACTCTATATTATTTATTTGTACTTCTAATTTAATAAAGCGAGTTCAGCTTGTCTAAAGATCTTTTCCATTGCTTTTCCTTTAGCTAATTCATCAATTAACTTATCTAAATAACGAATTTCTTGCATGGTTGGCTCTTCAATTTCTTCTACACGCACACCACAGATGACACCCTTAATCAAATGTCTTGAGGTGTTCATTTCAGGTGCCTCCGCAATAAAGGTTTCAAAATCTGTTTCTTTTTCCAGTTGAGCGTCAATTTCTTCTTGAGTGTACCCTGTTAACCAACGGATGATTTCATCAACTTCAGATTTTGTTCGCCCTTTTCTCTCCGCTTTTTTAATATAGTGAGGATAAACACTAGCGAAACTCATCGTATAAATTTCATGTTTAGCCATAGACCTTTTCCTTTGTCTTCATATCTATACTTTAACATATATTATCCACGTGCTGATTGAGGCTTAGTTAACGTATTACTACAGATCAAAATACAAAACAACCTCAATCCTTTTAATTTAGGGAGGAGTGAGGTTGTTAAGTTCATCCTTGATCATATTCCATTGAAGTGGTGTGCCTTTTTTAATTGCCTTGTTAGCCTTCTTCCCTAACACTTCGGGTAAATATTTCGGACTTAAGCCATAGCCAGGCCGAATTGACCGCACATGATCCTCAGTGAATATTTCACCTGGTCCAATATCTTCTACCACAAATAATGACCGTGCTAATTTTCGTGATGTAGCTTTTTGTTCAGTTATCGAATAATCGACTTGACCTAGTGCTTTTTCTGCTTGGCGCACATCATTTACCATTTCATGAAATTCATGCGGTTCCATCGAAAAAGTCGCGTCTGGTCCTCCAATGGCTTTATCTAAAATAAAATGCTTTTCAATAACTCTTGCTCCAAGTGAAACTGCCATAATCGGAACGACACTTCCATACGTATGATCAGATAAGCCGATCTCTGTGTTAAACGTGTTTTTAAAGTTCACCATGGTGTTAAGCTTGGCGTCTTCAATTTTAGCAGGATAAGCTGATGTACACTTTAATAAAGTGATATCATCATTTCCTACACGGCGACAAGCTTCAATGGCATCATGGATTTCTTGAATTGTCCCTATCCCTGTCGATAAAATCATCGGTTTGCCCTTCGATGCGGCATATCCTATTAACGGAATATCAGTTATTTCAAAGGAGGCGATTTTATATGCCGGCGTGTTCAATGTCTCTAATAAATCAACAGCAGTCGAATCAAACGGACTGGAAAAACAAATAAGACCTTGTTCATGAGCATAATCAAACAATTCCTGATGCCATTCCCAAGGCGTGTAAGCTTCTTCATATAAATCATAGAGCGTCCGTCCATCCCAAATCGTGTCATGGTTCAATTTAAAATAATCCTGTTCAGATTGAATCGTCATCGTATCAGGTGTGTAGGTTTGCAGTTTAATCGCATCGGCTCCTGATTTAGCTGCTGCTTTAATCGTCTGTTTGGCAATATCAATATCACGACCATGATTAGCGGACAACTCGGCAATGGTCAACACACGCTCTTTTAATAATCGATGGTCTTTGTTACGCATTACTGATTCTCCTCAATTTCATTGATCAAAATGTTTCTCCCCAATATGAAGGCTTCAGCATGATGAATCCCTATATTAGACCCTCTCCATTCAGATAATACTCGCACCCCTTCGATTGATCTTGGATGCGGCCAGTCGCGCATTTCAGACGTATAGGACTGGAGCGCTTTTAATTTTGTTTCGATGGAATGAGAAATATCGACATACCAGTTTGGATTAAAGCTTGGGGCAGATTGAGGTGGCATCCATTCAGTACTGGAAACTGTTTCGAAAAATAATAGTTGTTTAACTAAATGTTGACCTGGAATCGGACGACAAGCTGTGATAACGGCTTCGTGAATACGTCTGTGGTCAATATTAACATCACCAACATGATGCGTATAAACAATGTCAGGTTTAACTTGGGCTACTATTTGTTCAATCACTTTAATAATATCTAAACGGTCCAATTGATCCATACGATTATCTGGAAACTGATCCAAAATTAATTCATGCACACCTAAGACATCATTAGCTCGTTCCGCATCTTTTGCCAGTTGTGATAATTGATCATACCGCTCTTCTCGATCACGCTTTGGATCTCGACTTGTAATCCCTTCTACTAATATTACTGAATGGACCGTGTCTCCTTGCTTAACATGATTCACAATCGTTCCGCCACACCCGAGGATTTCATCATCAGGATGAGCGGCTATGACTAAGACATTACGCATCGCTGTCTTCCTTTCTCGTTATTTTCACATCAGCATGAATATATCCCTCTTTTAAGCTCGCCCGCTCAAATTCAAATAATAAATCAGCTGTTTCTAAATAGGCTCGTGGATAAGAAGTTGCATCTAACATCCTAATATAATCAAAGGCTTTTTCTAATGTGTCGATTCCTTTCAGATCACCATCCGTACTTTTTCGTCTTGAAAAAGAAACCACTTCCCCGACTTGTTCATAAGGGGTAGGTTCTGTTTCGATTATTTCTTGAATCATTTGCTCAATCGTTTGGGCTGCTCTCATGTAGATTTCTTCAGCTGATCCATGTAAATTAAAATCCTTTTTTAGATAAACCGGCCCAGCATCTATCTCCGCTTCACAACGTATAGCCGTCAGTTTTGTTTCATAAATGCCTCGACTGATTAAATTTTGTAACGGGGTGCCACCTCTTCCGTACGGTAAATCAGTCATATGAAAGACAATACATTCAAAGTTCTCATACACCTCTTGAGGAATGATGAATGACCAATGAGGGATAAAAATATAGCGAGGATTAATGGTAGATAAATAGTCGTATGTTAACGATTTGCGATTAGATATATAATAAAATTGATGGTCTAAAGTATTGGTTAAATTCTCGTAAACTTTATGATACCAGTCATGATTCGCAATAATAACGTTCTTAACTTCGATCACCACCTATTCATCTAATAATTCTTTATAAAATTCTTTATGCGTCTTATACTCTATCGAACTAAAATTCGCTTTTTCAAAAGCGTTAATCGACGCTTTATTTTGATATTTGACCTTCCCAATTAGTTTACTAATCGGTAAATCGTATTGATGAACGATACCTGATAAATACTTGATTAATTCACTACCATAGCCACGGCCACGATAGGCATGGTCTATACTATAATCAATCAATCCAACGCCTTGTTCTATATCTATTCTGAATTGACCGATTGGTTGATCGAATCGATATACCATAAACATTTTATGATCAGGTGATTTCAGTATATTCTTAAACCATTCTTGATGATCACTGTAGTGAATTTCACTAGAATCAAACGCGTTATTTCGAACACTTTCCTCATTAGCCCAAATATATAATTGATCACAGTCAGACTCATTTGCTTCCCTAATATAAAAATCCTCCACTCTAAACACCTCTATTCAATCATCAACTAGGCACTTATAAGTGATATATGAATCAACAAAGCTAATCGTGAAAACCATTTTATTAATCCTGACCACCGTTTATTAGTAATTGAATAACTCGTTTAGATCCGTTGCCATCAATCAAACCACTCAAATCATCTGATAACTTTTGTCTTTCTTGATAAGATAATAGTCTTTCAAACTGTTGGAGCACTTCTTGATAGAACATCGGTGAATCTAAATGAACGACTTTCATACTTAACCCACCATCAATTAAACCTGAAACATTATTTTGTTGATTATCTGCGGTTGCTATAGGAATGAATGGCGTTTGTGTCCGAATGATCTCTAATAAGGTTTGACCTGCTGCTGTAATCACCAGATCTGCTTGGATGATTTGTTCTATCATGTCTTTAGGCCAAAGTTGATCTAACCTATAAATATTATGTTGATCAAGGCTCTCAACTGATTCATCTCCAGCTAATAACACATAGAAATGAATGTGAGGATAATGACCTGCCAAACTTTCCATTAATGCTTGCGAAGACTGATTTCCTGCACTTCCTAGAGTGATAAAAACCCGCTCAACATCTTGATTAATAGTTTTGTGCCTTGATTCGGTAAATGGCTTTCTTAAAATGATATAGTCTTTACCACTATAATAATGGTCTCGAGACTCTGATGCCTCTAGTGACAAATTCACCACTGTCGCGTCATTTGGATAATCGATTCGATTGAGATCATCTAAAATCAAACAATGACCCGCTTGTTGTACTAATTGCTCATAAACCGTTTTACCAGCCAAATAAGAATCCACAATCAGATTATGATGATCCTTGATTTTATTTTGTATAAAACTACATTTACACCAGTCTACATATTGGACATCACTCTGCTCTAATAGCTGAATTGATTCATCTGAGGTGTTCACAATAAATTCAACCTCATAACCTTGGGCGACCGCTTCATCATAAAGCGCTTTACATCGGGCGACATGACCTAACCCAATATTAGATCCACCTTCTGTTAAAATCATAATCGATTTCAATTTAAACACAGCCTTAATCCGTTATATTTTTCTGATCAACGTTACTATTAACCTTGGCAATATAAGGTTGTTGTTTTAATAACATCAAAATCTCATCTAAATAAAAATCATGCTCGCCATGATATAAATGGACATAAATTAACTGAATAACTTCAAAATCTTCTGGAGTATCAAGTGTCAGGCGGTAGTGGGATAAATCTACATCTAGCTGATAGAAAGCAACATCATGTCTTTCTTCGTAAATATAGGGGGTAACATGTTCTTTTTGGTAGGTTTCTAGACTAAGTCGGTTAGTTGATTGCAATACATCATTTGAGAAAACTTCTATATCGAATCCTCTGGGGTAAGTTCGCTTTTCTTCATAAGGAGGTGCATTGGTGACTAGCGAAACAGAGTGATTTTGATAATACTCAATCAAATCATCCAAAACATGGGGGTCAATCAATGGACAATCAGATGTAATCCTGACAACCGTGTCTAATTGAAATGTATGCGCCGCTTCAGCATAACGACTTAACACGTTTTGTTCTGAACCTCGAAAAACCGAAGCATTCAACTTTTTAACCTCACTTACAATGGCATCATCTTCTACTAAATCAGTTGTAGCGACAATCACCTCATCCACGAGTATCGCTTGATTAACACGCTCCACCACATGGGCTAACACTGATTGCCCTTTTAGATTTTTCAATACTTTGCCTGGCAACCGTGTAGATCCCATTCTAGCTTGAATAATAACGCCAACTTTCATCTTACCCCTACTTTCTAAACGATTGAACTACGTGCCTAACAATTTCAATAACATCTTGAGCGTCACTATCTGTCATGGCAGGAAATAACGGTAATGTAATTATGGCGTCATATAAGGATTCAGCAACAGGATAATCCCCTTTTCGGTAGCTCATTTGTTGATAAAACGGTTGCATATGCACAGGAATATAGTGAACATTAACACCCAAATTGTGAGCTCTTAATGCATTAAAAATAGCTTCTCTTGTGCCTGTTAAGTTCGTTAAGTTTAATTGAATGACATATAGATGCCAGCTCGATGACACATCATGATGCACAAAAGGGGTTACGATTTCTGCTACATCTTGAAAAGCCTCATCATACATAGCTATAATTTCGCGACGTCTTTTGATAAAATCATCTAACTTCGATAATTGGCTCAACCCAAGGGCTGCTTGAATATCTGTCATACGATAGTTATAGCCTAAAAACTGCATCTCGTAGTACCAAGGGCCGTGATAATCTTCCATCTCATGTTGGTCACGCATCACCCCGTGAGATCGAAATTGTTTTAATTGTTGATAATACGATTCATCATTGGTTGTAATCATCCCGCCCTCACCCGTTGTGATATGTTTAACAGGGTGAAAACTGAACATCGTCATATCAGATAAACCACCGATTTTGTTCCCCTTGTAAGTAGCTCCAATGGCGTGAGCTGCATCTTCAATCACGATCAAATCATGTTTATCTGCAATAGCACGAATCGCATCTAGATTAGCAGGCTGACCTGTAAAATGGACTGGGATGATGGCTTTTGTGTTTTTCGTGATACGTTTTTCCACTTCAATAGGATCAATATTATAAGTTTTAGGATCAATATCTGCGAAAATAGGCGTCCCGTTTTGATATAAAACACAATTTGACGAAGCTATAAATGTCATAGGTGACGTAATCACTTCATCACCTTCACCGATTCCTGCCACAAAGCATGCTGCATGTAGTGCTGCTGTTCCACTTGAAAATGAAACAGCATATTTCGCCCCCACTTTATTCGCAACAGCTTCTTCAAACGCATCTACTTTAGGTCCTGTCGTTAGGAAATCACTCTTCAAAACATCTACCACTTGTTCAATATCATGACGACTAAGGCTTTGTTTGCCATAGGGTAACAATCTATCTCTCTTTGGATCATGAACCATCCTCTTCACCTTCTTATTTAATTGAAACGCTTTGTTTAAGTCCGTTGTTGATATTGTGATCCGCACTCGGTGGACGGTTTAGTTTCGCTGTATCGTGCGATGTTTTCGCTGTATAATTGTGAAATTTCGCTGTATCACAGCGGGTTCTCGAAGCATGTGCTGTTCCCATGACGACAAGGTCGCCACCTTTACTACTCACAATTCAACAACTCTCTGTTACATCAATTGAAAATCAACACTAAACTTTAACAGAGCCAAGTTAAAAGTTATACCAACAGTTTCAACTCGTTGATCCCAATCAAATTTTATTTATGATTTGGACTATTACATTTAAATCAAATTAGTCGATTTAATCCAACTTTCCGTCTTTTTTATACCTTCTTTTAGGCTGTATGACGGTTTCCAATCAAGCAATCTCTTGGCTTTTTGGTAATCACACACTAATCTAGGAATCTCACTTTGAGGGTGAATATGTTCAATATGCTTAATACGACTCTGATCATCCACGATTAACTCAGCTAATTTATTAATGCTAATATCCTCACCCAATCCAGCATTAACAATTTCACCATTTACTTGATCTGAGTAACCCGCTTTTACAATAAAACGCGCACAATCTTCCACATAAAGTAAATCTCTTGTTTGCTTCCCATCCCCATAGATCTCAAGTTGCTGACCCGCCAGTTTATTCTTTAGAAAAATAGCAACTACACCACCTTCTCCTCCCGTTTTCTGATAAGGTCCATAGGTATTAAAGGGCCGTATCACTGAAACAGGAAGCCCATAGCTATAATAGTAAGATAGACACATATTTTCCGCTGCTAGTTTTGAACCTGCATAAGGGGAAGCTGGGTTCACTGGATTTTTCTCACTGATCCCTTCTGATCCATAAGCTTGTTGATAGACCATACACGTGCTCATGAATATCATCTTAACGCTATGGATTCTGCACTGCTCGAGCACATTAAAGGTCCCGATTACATCGTTTTCAAATGTAGTTTTAGCATCATCTATACTATCCTGGACATTGATACTTGCCGCTAAATGAAAGCAAATATCAAACTTTTGATTAAACAATAGATTCAATATATGCTGATCTTTAATGTCTCCGACGACTAAGTCCATAAAATGTCTGTCTGAATAAAAAGCTTCCAAGTTTTCTTTTCTACCATTAGATAAATCATCCAATACCCACACCTGATGGTGATCCTTCAATAACTGGTGGACGACCCATCTCCCAATAAATCCTGCACCACCTGTTACGAGAATTTTCAATTTAATCGCCCTCCTTTCTCCTTTGCATATGTTTCATAGATTATTTTGAGACCTTGTTAATTAACGCGAGCAATCGATCACTTGATAAGCCTAAATCAGGATAAGCGTATTCGATAAACTTTACCCTTATTTCACTTACTTCTTTAGTCCATTTAGGTTCGTTGAAAAATTTTATAATTAAATCTGCTAACTTTTCAGGGTCTTTTTGAACTAACTCACCTAATCGATCAAAGTAACCCGTATAGCTTAATAACTTATTTTGCATAATGAATAGGGGTTTATGGACCAACATAGCCTCTAGCCCTACCGTAGATGGATATGAAACCACACAATCCACATGTGGAAGGGCTTCATATAAGCCATATGACTGGGTCGATTTAATGAATGTGAATTTCTTTTCAAGCTCATAGGTATCTGTATTCGTAAAATCTTTTAATAAAATATTGAATTCGAATTCTTTCGAAGCTGAAATCTTTTCAAGTAACGTTTCCCATTTGCTAATATGGCGCTCACCTCTAACAACGACCAACAATGTTTGCTTGTTATGATCTAACCCTAAATTTTTATCAAAAGTAGCGCGTGATATTGGACTTGGATGAAATGCCTGATCAAACCTGGGATGCCCTATAATCTCAAGCGCTTCTTCTTTTACCCCCTAAACTCTTATACCAATCCATTTCATACTGACCGTAAACAGCGTCTACATCTGCAATTTTCGGAATATAGCCAAATTCATTACCGATGATTCCGTGTTGCGTGCAAATGGTTGGAATACCACGTTTGGTTGCCACAAACGTCAGGACACGGCTGAAATGGTTCGGACTCGAGATTACGATACAAGATGTAGGAATATCCTTTAGCATATTGTTGGAAATTTCAATTTGATTAATGGCAGTGGACATTCAATTAAACAGCATTTTTTGGAAATCAGGCTTTTGATATAAGTGGTGATCTTTATAGCTTTCCAGCAACTTCTTCACCTGAAGTCTCATATGAGTTGTGGCCGTATTCATATTGGGCAAATAATCATTCACATAATGAACGGGCATATTGAGTGAAGGTTCATGCGGCAACTTTTTATCATTCGTTTTTACGACTACGGTTTTGGAAGGATCAAAATATTTGTTTAATATCTTCGGTGGAATGCGAAGTAGCTGGTCATCAACGAAGAGTACTTTACCTGATTTATTTGCGACTCTGTTTCCTTTACGCTTTGACTGTATATATTGATCGAATAGCTGTTGGACTTCAGACTGATCATCAATTCTTCTTGTTAGTTTTTTAGCAAAAGCATCCGTATCTAATTGTCTCCATACTTCAGGATTATTTCGAATCAAAGCCGGAAAATGAACAAGATAAGACAAAGCAATGCCGTTATATGTGACACTCTGAAAATCACGAATAAACTCAAGATATAACGACCAATAATTTTGGACATACGTATTCATGATATCCACCTTCAATTTATTTTCTTGTTAATCTAGCAATTGATCGTTTTAGTCTCTGACCTGAGTGACTCATATCTGGGTAAGCGATACGCAGGAATTTATTCCTTTTCCTAAAGACATAGGCTTTAAATTCTGGATCGGTGAAATATTTAATAATTAATTCACCTAATCGTTTGGGATCTTTCTGAACCAACTGACCCATCGCCTGATAATAACCAGAGTAACCACCAAAGTCCCTATTGAGAATGAACACAGGTTTGTTTGTGAGAGCCGCTTCTAAACCTACCGTAGAAGCGTAAGAAACAACTGCATCAACGTGAGGAAAGATGTCGTAAATAGAATAATCAGCTGTCGATTGTACGAAAGAAAACTCTTTTGTTAACTGATGAGGGTTCTTACTAGGATAGTTTTTTATAATGATATTCAAATTAAGCTTTTTAATCGTTTGTATAAGCTTTCTCCATCGATTAATATCCTCATTATTTCTAATGACAATCAATAAGGTTCGTTTGTTATTATTTAAACCTAACCGTCGATTAAATTGTGACCGTTTAGTTGTTGGTCTCTCAAATGCCTGATCAAACCTAGGGTGACCAATGATCTCTATTGCGGATCGTGGCACGCCTAACTGGTTATACCACTTGACTTCATAGTTACCGTAAACAGCATCTACTGTTGCTATTTTAGGAATGTAGCCGAATTCACTAGCGATAATGCCATGTTGCATACAAATTGATGGAATACCTTTAGTAGCAGCGACGACAGCTAATATTCTATTAATATAAGAATGTGTAGTTGAAACAATGACACAGGAGATTGGTCTTTCACTCAGAAAATGTTTAGCCTGCTCAATTCGTTCAACAATTGCAGAGATCATATTCAAAAAGTACCGTTGAAAACTCTTGTTTTGGTATAATGGATGGTTTTTATGAGCTGCAAAAATTTCTCGAGCCCTATTTTGTAAATGGAGGACAGCTTTTTTAGTATTAATGGAATAGTCACTTAAATAATCCGTGTTGAAGTTTTGTTGGGATTGAGTGCTTGGTATGGTTGGTTTGGGTGGTTTTATCTTCTTAATATGGTTACCAGAGTTGACATTTGCTTTATCTCCCCTTTTTTTCTTACTGGATCGCTTCTTGATTTGATGGGGTCTTTTTATATTCGCTTGCAGCATAAGGGTTCTGGATGGATGAAAATGCTTTGAAATGGTAGGTCTTGAGATTCGTAATAATTTATCGTTGTGGAATACGACTAATCCATTTTCCTTTTTCACTTGTGAGTTCCGTTGGTGTTGAGCCATGAATTGGTCAAAGACTTCTTGTATTTCTTTATGTTCGTTCACTTGGCTTCTTAAATGTTTATGGAATTTTTTACTCAATAACTGTTTCCATAAAGATGGGTTTTTGCTGACTTGACTATAAAAGTTACAAAACAAGTATGATATGGAATATCCATCATATTTGAGGTTTTCAAAATCGTTCAGAAAATCCATATATAAAGACCAGTAATTTCTTGTAAGAGTATTCATGATAGCCTCCTCACTTTGATCAGCTATTTTTTAAAGAAACTTCGCTTTTTTAAACAATGAGCGTAGTTCTTCATGATTTAAAGGTTGTTGACCCTCAGATGTATAAGTTCCATTTAAAACTTCCTTCGTATTAGGGTAAGTCACGTCACTCGATCGTCTAGGTATAATATACATCTCAGATAATTCTCTCGCGTAAGTGGATTCTTCATAGGACATTAACTCTTCAAACATCTTTTCACCTGGTCTTACCCCTATTGACTCAATATCTATTTCTGATTGGTTGATGTTATATTGTCTAGCGATTTCGTCTATTAACACATCGACCAAGTTCCCTAATTTAATCACAGGCATTTTTAAGACGAAAATTTCTCCACCTTTTGCTTCTTGTAATGCCTTAATCGTTAATTCTGTTGCCTGATCTGGTGTCATCATAAAACGAGTCATGTCTAAATCAGTCACTTTGACCTTTCTTTCCTTCAGTATTTGCTCCTTAAAAAGCGGAATCACAGATCCTCTCGATCCCATGACATTACCAAACCGAACACTAGAAAATATAGTTTGATTGTCAGTTCGATTGAGTTCTGTAGCCGAAATCATTCTTTCGCCGATTAACTTAGTTGCACCGTACGTATTAGGAGGAGAGATCGCTTTATCTGAACTTGTGAAAATCACTCTTTTCACCTGGTGGTCAAGCGCTGCACGAATGACATTATTCGTGCCCTGAACATTAGTCTTAACCGCTTCATAGGGGTTATGTTCACATGAATCTACTCGCTTCATTGCAGCTAAATGAAATACATAATCAATACCTTCCATAGCTGTTGCAATACTGTCATAATCCCTAACATCACCAATAATGAAATGAAACACTTGGTTGAAGCCTAGCTCTTCTTGTAATTGTTGCTGCTTAAACTCATCACGACTAAATATATAAATAGAATCTGGATTTTCCTTAATTAAACGCCTGGCTATACTCTTCCCGATCGTTCCAGTGCCACCAGTAATTAGGACCTTTTTTCCTTTGAAAAACACTGCATCCTCTCCTCCTTTTGACGTTCTAAATCATTGATAACTTTTTATAGTGTCACTAATTATTTATATTAAAAAACGTCAAGCCGGTTAAAGTCGCAGGCCTATCCATTCAACCCATTTTTAAACCTGTGTATAACACTCGTATAAAGCCCAATTCTATTTAATAGAAATAACTAATTAATAGGCTTGATTCAGAAGCAAATTATTTAGAATTGTAAACATTCAAATCATCCGTATCCAATTTCTCTGCGATTGGTGTTAAGGTGCATCAATCAAGCACAGATGTCACGGATTTTTTGCTTCACAATAAGATGTTAGTAAGATGTGCGTAATAATAAATAAAGGAGTTATGACCTATGGAGGAAAAGAATTATCAAGAAGAAGAAAATACACATTCAGAGAAGACAGATGAATCCATTTCTGAATCCATCAATAAGTTGAAACAAGAAGTGGATTCGCTTAAAGAAGAAGTTGGGGAAATGCGTATTCAAGAGTTGCTCACAAAAATGTACCATATGATGGAGCATATTGATTGTCAATTACAAACGTTAGAGGATGAAGTCATTTTTCATAGAACCAACATTCAAAAATCAGAAGAAAGTGCAAATACACCTCCTAATACTAAACCGAAACCAAGATTATCTGAGTACAAAATGTTACAAAATATGTTGCAATCATCTAACGTGGCAGGACCATCCTCAAACCAAAGAAATAACTTAACAAACAATGGGGAATATAGAGGGCAACCATCCAATCAGAATATGTTTAATAAAAATATCATTACACGGAAATCTACAAGATAAAACCCGATTCTTATAGACAACTTAATAGTTCAAAAAACACAATGTCAGTCACACTTTCTTTGTAATAATTAAACAAATCACGATCATATAAGCCAAACAAATTATTAGAGAGTCACCCATTTTCATAGATTTGCTCTTTTTGCCCAAGCTTTTTTTGATTGTTTAGCTTATAATATATTATTCAGAAAGGAGATGATGTTTTGAAAGCACGGGAAATTAGCAATGCTCCAAATAATTCCGCGTCTTCAAATGAAAAGAAGCCGATTACAATCGATACTCCACCTATTCAGCAGAATAGAATTACGCTTGGAGGGTGTGGTTGCGGTAAAAATAAGGATTGATGACATTTAGCAACATCTGTAACAAATAAAAATGTATAATTAAAAAGTATCAGTTCAAGTTATGGGCTATTCACTAATCAAAAAATGTCATCAGCACTCAGAGTCACTGAGTACTGATGACATTTAAATAATGACTAACTTATTTAAAATCCATTTCCATTAATTCTAAACAAATTCTTTGCAATTTGCCTTGTGTTTACAGATTTATGATCTCCTTCAACTTCATCTAATTTCCCAAAGAAGGATTTTACTTCTGATTCAGTCAAATTAAATCGTCGCTTTTTTTCTTTTTTACTTTGTTTAAGTAATAACTGTTGTTGGATCGAATATTGATTTTCATCAGCGCAAAGTTTTGGAACATGGTCGATTAATCGTAAGATAGATTCATAGGCATACTGATTATTGGACCACTCATAGTGATATAACATGATTTCTGAATTCACATCATTCTTTAACTGGACATACCCCCTGTCATTTAAATTAACAACATCACTGATTATTTCGTGCACTTCTTCTATCTGAGACACTTTAACACCTAATTGATTAGGAAAGTTTTGCTCCTGGTCAGACATTATTCGAGGAACGTATGAAATAACACATTTACCAAGTAAAGAAGCTTCAAGCCCGGATGTACAGCCATTGTGTATAATCACCTTAGCAGCCAATAACCACTTGGTTATATTTTCTTCGTGAATCACATGAACATTACGATACCCCGACAACTCTTGCAGATATGATCTGACATTCTCTCCTGGATGTGGTCGAATCACAAAGTTGATATCTGGGAATCGCTCGCAGGTTTGTTTAATCAAATCGATAAAGCGATAATATAATTGTTTAATATCCTTAAAATGAGGATGATCCTTTTTTCCTTTAGCTGTATTATAACGTGCAAACCGAGTGTTAATTAGAACAAATTCTCCAAACTGTCTTTTAAATTGTTCAGCTTCTTCTTGATAAATTGTTATAAATTTAGGCTTTAATAAATCGAGCCTAGGATTACCAGTAACATGGCACCTTTCCTTCAAATCAGGATAAGCACCTGTAATCAAATCCATTTGGGATTGTCCCCAACAATATTCCTGAGTAACCAATTCCAACATGTCTTTCTTCATTCGACTTTGCAAATACTTATGATCATTAAAAATAAACCCTTCTTCATCCAATTCCACAACTCTATGATCATGACTCGTCGCATCTGTGATGACTCTCTTTCTAACACCGCGGGAATAACCTTTTGAGACGAAAATACCTTGTGGTAATTGATGGGACGCTTTTTGTACCATATAGTGATCGCCAATTACGACTTCATAGCCTTTCTTAGCGGCAAAATAAGCTAATAAAAGTTTGGCATCAGACTCTCGTACTTTTATTTCAATCGGTAAGTATAACCAATTTTTAATTTTGCTCAAAGTTATACAACCTCTCTTCTTCATCCATTAAATCATGAATAGAAATAAAAGAGAGGAGTGAGGTCCTCTCTTTATTCCTATATTACCTTTTACCCTTCATCTCCATTGTTTCCGTTCCCATTAGGAAATACTACTGGACATTGTGGTGGAATTGTTGGTGATGGGCAAGGAGGGAATGGAAGGATATCTCTTGGTTGACAGAAGTCAGCTACAATTTCTAGCGTTACATCAAATGTTGACTGAATGCTCTGACATAGACGAACTGAAACCGTAACATCTAGTTCGTCGACCTCAGTCGTTGTCCCTGTGTCACATGTTGCCGAACACACAAAGCAGTCTAAATCCGTATAGGTGACATCAATGTCTGTACCAGTCGGAGCACATAGAATAACTTGCTCACAACGCGTGAATTCTGCTGAACCAACTTCTACTGTTGCTCCTCCAAGTCCTGGAACTAAATCTACGAAAATAAATACCTCAAAATTCTTACGGATATTCACAAGTTGTAATGTGACCTCTGCTCCATCAACTACAAATTCCTGATCCACTCTATCTAATACCACAATCGGATCTACTTCAGCGGGTGCAACCGTACATGTAACGTTATCAAGATCAACATCGTCACATTCCAATTGTTCACCAGTCATAGGGTTCAATGGTAAATCTAAGTCACTTAGACTAAGGTCGAAATTTGCTTCATTTACGATCCAGTCATACACCTTCTCTGTATTAATACACAGAAGCTCCTGTCCCCCAGTTAAATTTTCAGCTTGCATATTACTTACACCTCCAAAAGTTTGATATCACTTTTAACATATGTTGATAAGGATAAACGAGTTAATGAATTAGCGGAGATCCTATTATATTTAATAACTTATGTGAATATAATACACACAATAGTGATCCACTTTAAAACCACTAAAGTACATTTTATAAGTGTGTATAAATCATTCAACTCCTAAACCATCTTAAATCTCATAATAAGTTAAACCCTTTCACGAATCTGGGTTTTAACAATATTATATTAATGTGTAATCAAAGGGTGACTAAGTGTGCAACAGTACAAATTATATGACGCTACAGAAATTGAACACTTAAAACACGAGTTACAAATATACAAACAATCATTAGAAGCAACAAACTCCCATAATGCATTAGATCATTTTGTCAGATTACAACGTGAATTACATGAACTGAAGGTTGAATTTTCGATGTTTAAAGGAGAAGTGAAGAATATGAAGGAACATTTTCAAGATAAAACGGAAGAATTTGAAGAGCAAAACAAAGATAACTCTTCACAAATTCAAACCATGAACGAATCCTTGAATCAGATAAAACAAGATGCGACCTCCAATCATCAAGACGATTATAAGACACAAGTAACCGATTTGCTGAATAAAATGGAACTCGTTATTAACAGAACAGAAGAAAATATGACCACACTTAAAAAACACACGAATACAACAAAAGAAAGTCGAACAGAAGTAGCAGATCATGAAAATGAAAGTGGTTCAAAAAAAGCTCCTCGACAGGTCTCGGAATACAGAAGACTACACAATATGTTGCAATCTCATAATCAAGTAACACAACAAAATGCTAATTGTTCACCTTCCTACAATCAAAGGTTAATGCAAAATAAACCTTTGAATAAACATGGGGGAACAATCAACACAAGCAATCAGAACAAATCCGCTAAATATAACAATCTTGAGTTTAATAAGAACATTATTACTCGAGTATCAAAGCCTGAAAACAATATTATGAATACAGAATCTTCAACAGACCATAAAAACAACGGAGATTCTCATGTAAATGACAGCCCTTCACACAACAACAGAATAAATCATCGTGAACCAAAACAAGACGAGGATATTGAGCATTCTCTAGAGGAAGTCACCACAACAAGTCAACAAAATGCAAAAACGCCAATGATAGATGATTCATATCGTGAAGAGAGCTATGAGAATAATGAAATGACGCATGTCACTAATAGTAATCATAATGACGAACCAAAGTCGCGACTTAATAGAAAAAATAATAAAAAGAATCTCAGCTCACTTTGGGCATTTTTAGTTGAAAAGCTTCGGTGATACGGTTATGAAACAAAACCTATTGATTATGCCACAATTAATTTACAGCAAATTGGTTGAACATTGTAGAGATAGCTTGCCTCACGAGTCATGTGGCCTATTATCTGGGCACCATAACCATGTTAATAGGTTTTGGCCATTAGATAATGAGTTACAATCTGCAAAACGATACTTTGTTAGTAAACGTTCATTAGAAAAAGTGTTGAAAAAAATAAATCAAACGGGAGAACAGGTGCTGGCAATCTACCATACACACCCTACCACAGCCCCTGTTCCCTCTTATTATGATTTGCAAAATCATCCAGACGAAACCGTTCATATGATGATTATCTCTTTCAAGACAGATCCTCCTATAACTAAAACCTACACCATTAATAATCATCTTCATTCAGAAGGCTTAATTATAATCGAATTTAAGGAATAGTATTTGTAACGATCTCCAATATGTGATCACCTACTTAGTTATCTAGATTTGTGTAATCTTTCAAACGTCCAATCAATTATATTTTTCTATACATACACTAAATTAATGATATGGAGGTGATCATTTTTGGCTGTTAAAATCACCAGCTCAAAAAAATCTTCTTTAGGATGCTGTCCTGCATATAAAATCCCAAAAGAAAAAGACAAAAAATGTAAATGCCCACCAGGACCACGTGGACCAGCAGGCCCAGAAGGACCACCAGGACCACAAGGGGCAACTGGACCTGAGGGACCTCAAGGTGAAACCGGACCTGAGGGGCCTCAAGGACCTCAAGGCGAAACTGGTGAAACCGGACCTGCGGGGCCAGCAGGAGGCGTATTATCATTCGCTGATTTTTATGCTTTGATGCCACCTGATAATGCAGCAACCGTAGCACCGGCTACAGACGTAAGCTTCCCTCAAGATGGCCCAACAAGTGGCACAGATATTCTTCGTGTCAATGATACTACGTTTAACCTAGCTGAAATAGGTATATATCAAGTACTCTTCCAGGCGAGTATCGCAGAAGCTGGACAATTAATACTGACACTTAACGGGGCTGATTTAGCATACACAGTAGTTGGGCGTGCAACAGGTACGTCTCAAATCGTAGGTACGGCTCTAGTCGAAACTTCTGTCATTGACTCGTTATTAACAGTGAGAAATCCTGCTGGGAATGCAACAGCGTTAACCCTTACACCTTTAGCTGGAGGAACACGACCAGTGTCAGCACACTTAGTTATTACAAGATATCAATAATAATATTTTAAAACCGTTAGACGATCATTTAGGTCAGGATTAAAATCACAAGTACTGCTTCATACAATCAGATTATTCTTCCTAAATTTAGGTTAATGGTTCCTGCTATATTTGGGGAATTATTTTAGTGAGAAGAATAAATTAACCCGAACTCTCTACCTTAAGGAGGCTTCGGGTTAAAAAATTTATGATCAATTATTTGAACAATTTAAATGGACTTCATAAATGGACATGCTTAAATGAAATGTTTTTAATGTAGCAAAATTAATAAATCAATACGTGTGATTGTTCAAATTGAAACCAGCTTGGATTGTTCATGTAGGTTATCTATTAATAATCATCTTGCACTTAGCATAGTTATAAACAGGCGTTAAATACTCGCATTTTAGGAGTGAAGTTAATTGGAGAACGAAATTAAGAAAAAATTGGAGGAACTGAACAATCAAACGGATCGTTTTGTTGAGGAATTCAAAGACTATTTAACGAATAAACATGTAGCAGATCAACCATCCCCTCCGTTCATGAGCTATTTCACACATTCAATCAATGCAGCAACTGACTTTCAAGATGAAAACTTATTATTCGGCGGATTTCACATTAAAAATCTCAGCTCAACCACAATTGAAGATCTGTACATATGTTTACGCATTGATACTTCCGATCCGTTCAGCTTTTCGGGAAAATTCAGTAATGAACCCTCTACAATAAATGCTCAAACAGTGCCGGCTACTTGGGAACAATTCAACCACAGTGACGACGACAAGGAACATTGGTTCAAACTCGGTCAAGGACATCATTTAGAACCCTTTGGTGATATTTCATTGTCTGACTTCCAAATTACTTGGGAAAATCACGTTCCATTGTCTTGTTCGATCACTGGATTTGTATACACTGAATCAGAAAATGACGGTATAACTTCTCTTAACACCGTTAACATAAGAATGTAGAGACAAGGAGGGCTTTAGTTGGTTGATGAAAAATTTTGGTCGCTTACCTATAAGATGGTGAACGATTATGTCTCTCATATCGATGAACATGCAACAAATGATGAGAAACTAGAATATTCCATCTTACTGCTTTTACTCAAATTAAAAACGCAGACTATTAACGATTCAGAAGAACACCATTTGAACATGCCAAGTGAATCATCCAGCGAACTTCTAAAAGAAATAGACAAAACAATCGAACACAATCAAAGCCAATTCGATCATTTATTTGAGTTAGTGACGAATGGTGATTCCTAATAAATACCCCCACTTAATGGATTCTATATCCGCTAAGTGGGGGTATTTATGATTATCGTTTCTCTACATTCATAGCATCAAATAACTGTGTGGTCGATAAAGCCGTAAACGGTAAGGAAACATTATGTTTGATGCCTTCCTTATGAGCAGCGGTTAAATCGTTAAGCAAAATATTCAATGCCGTTTCTGGTGTCCATTCTGAAACATCATGCCAATGTCTAGCTACCCAACTATCACCTGTGCTGACGTGCAACAAGTTTAATAACTCATCTTGTGGCAAATTATAATGTTCAGCTAATTTAAGTCCTTCTGCCACAGCATTGACGTTAACACCGAGAATCATATTGTTAATTAATTTAGCGATTTGGCTATTACCCGTTTCAGGCCCATAGTAAAATATATTCGTACCAACCGCTTGGAAATATGGGTCAGCCTTTTTGACAGCTTCTTCAGGCCCCGAGACCATAATCGATAACGTCCCCTCTTCTGCTCCTATTGCGCCTCCACTGACACCTGCATCAATTAACGTTAAGTTGCTTTCTTCTTCTACTTTTTGATTTAATTGTTTCATCGTGTCAGGATCCAAAGTACTCATACAAATCACGATTTTATTTTGAGGGTCAGATGCCAATAAGCCGTTCTCACCAAAAATGACATCCACATTTTGATCATAGTCACGAACCATGGATATGACCGCTTCATCAGCTCGCTCGCCCACTTCTATCAGCGTTTCTACCATCGTGATCCCAGCCGCTTCAGCTTTTTCATAGACACCTTTAAAAGCGTCATAACCAATCACTTCAAAGCCAGCCTTATTTAAATTAATCGCCATCGGAAAGCCCATCGTTCCTAGTCCTACAAGTCCAATTTTTTTCGTCACTAAACAATCCTCCATTTTGGGTTCGTTTTTTAACCGCTTTCACAAAACACTTTGGTGCTATGTTCATTAATTTCTTCAGCATGAGCTGCGGTTTAATCAAACATGGCATCAAATGTACTGCTCTTTTATACGTATACACGAAAGAACAGATTAATAAACATGATCATTCTAGAAATATATTTCCGGAGTAATCCAGTAGAAAATCAACATCCAAATTCAATAAAGATTATTTTTTCGACAAGTTGCCATAAACAACGATGCATCTTGATTCATAAGGAGATTCTTGCCATGATGAAACGTTTGGATATCAATTGATTGAAAACCGACATCAGCTAAAAGCGTTTTCAATTCATTATGCTTAAACCCATTATGCACTTTAGGAGGATCAATGTTTTCGTTTTTGTCAAAATCAACAATCACCAATTCCCCTCCGTCATTCAGAGTATCGTATAAAGTCTGCAGAATCGTTTTGGTTTCAGGAATATGAATGAGAACGAGTGACATGAAAATCGTATCAACTTTTTCTGAAGGCTTTTCCTGCATAAAATCAGCTTGAATCACACGAGCATTTTCAATGTTTCGCTAGTGAACTTTTTCCTTCGCAACGCCTACCATTTGTGATGATGCATCTACTAGTAACACTGACTCAACTAAATCCGTTAACTCAAGACTGACAAGCCCCGTTCCACCTCCATAATCCAAGAATGATCTGGAAGTATGTTGATGTAATACGGGCCTTACTTGTTCAATAATGACTTGCGCTAGCGCTTGCATTTTGTCGTTATCATATCGTTTAGCTATTTGTTCAAATGGTTGATCTGTCATCGTGTTTCGTTCACCCTTTCTTTGAATTCGAACTCTATTAACTATAACATTTTGCATTTGTCTGAAGTTGGACTGAATATAGGATATATGAAAATTATCGTGAAACAGAGGATTTTATAAGGTTTAATAAAAAGGGATGCATTTTATGGTAGAATGAACGAAATAATACACTTGCAATCTATTGATGGGAGAGTTGAGATCATGGAACACAACATGGGCCTTTATGAATCGCCTTTTAATTCAATCAAGACGGGTAAAAAGAAAGTGGAAGTAAGATTAAATGATGAGAAAAGAAGAATACTTAATCCAGGAGACACGATCAAGTTTTCAAAAGTTCCACATAACAAGGAGACATTAACTGTCGAGATTATTGAACTAAGGCACTTTTCTACATTTAAGGAAATGTACGAAAACGTTTCAGCAAGTGATCTTGATGCTGTCGGTCAGTCAATTGATGAAATGGTAGAACGAACTTATCAGATTTATACGCCAGAACAAGAAAATGAATGGGGTACTGTTGCGATTAAGATTAAATTATTAGGAGAGAACCTTTAAGATCGTATGTAGCTATAAAATTATTTTTAAGAAGCTAAAGAATAAAATTTTATGCGTGGAGAAATTAACGTGCTTTTATTAACTTCTCCTATTTTATACGAACCTTTATCTCTTCCTTTTTATCGGATGACTTTCCTTTGGCAGATTGCTCTTCTTTTAAAATATCTCGAATTTCAGTTAGAACTTCTTTGTTAGGATGAGGCGATTCCTTTAAAGGTACGCTTTCACCTCCCCTTAGATAATTAAATAATTTAATAAAAAGATAGATTGAGAATGAAATGATAAGGAAATCAACAGCCGTTTGAAGAAATGAACCGTACCTAATAATAACCCCATTAAGGTCTAACACAAGAAATTGAAAGCTCGTCCCACCTGCCAACGCTCCAAATATAGGCATAATAATATCCTCAACTAGTGAATCGACAATTTTGCTAAAAGCCGTTCCAACGATAACCGCAATAGCTAATTCAAAAACATTTCCGCGCAAGGCGAATTGCCTAAACTCATTCCACATCGAATCACTCCTGATCTATTGCTAATAATAAATCTTATTCATAACGAGTGATTCATATTAAATATTTAAGACTTAGCATTGGCATGATGTAGAATGGTTTTAATTAATGAAAAAAGATATGGATTGTGGTCACAAGGTATGTATTATTACATTATTAGCAGACGGGAGTTACCTCTTTGATTGCGAAATCTCTATGGTATCAACATACTCTTCCGCTAAAATACCCATATGTATAATGTCGTGCCATTGACCATTTCTAAATAACGACTGACGACTTTTCCCTTCTTCTTTAAAACCTAACTTTTGATACAACCTTATTGCCTTCTCATTAAACGAGAAAACCTTCAACGATACTCGATGTAAATTGAGTTCTTGAAAGGCGTAATTTAATAATAAATTTAGTGCTTCAGTTCCATACCCTTGACCCCAATATTCTTTTTCACCTATATCAATAATTGATTCAGCATTTCTGTTTTTGTAATCAATGTTTATTAGCGATGTAACTCCGATAGTAATTTCATTCTTCCGATCAATAATGATATAACTTTTCGATGAACTATTATCCATAAGTACGTTTTCAACAAAATCTTTTGTATCCTCAAATGAATATAAATCTAATGATGGGTTTGTAGAAAACATTACATCCGTGTCATTTCTCCACTTATGATATTTTTCGGCATCGTTCTTTTCTACTTTTCGTAAGCTAATTCTTTGCGTTGAGAACAAATGAAGCTTCCCCCTTTTGAGGTATTTTCCTTCCTTAAGGTAATCTTGCTTTTAAATATTTTAATCTTTATACCATTAATAAATTCTGTTTCTTTTACTCTTTCTATTTGTTTGCTATATCTCTTTTTTGCCTGATCAACTTCTTTCGACTCCTTACAGGATTCAGAATGTTTATGCGTGAACTCGGATTCCATCTCCTATCCAGTAATAATCCAGAAATAATTATTAATTATACACCTAAATAATCAATAAGACAGAAAACTTTGTCAAAATTCTGAAATAGTTTATACTAAAATGGTAATATAAGCAGTTATTTTAAGGGGGGAAGTACTTTGTTAAAGAAGCTCAAAAAGTATAGCAGTGAAATGCTTAATGCAGAAAAGAGTTTAAAGGAATTAAATATTGATGAAAGTGAACTTGAAAAGTTAAAAGATGATGCACTGTAACCGTCAAGTAGAATTAAACAATTTTCCACAAATAAGATTAAACAGTCTAACTAACTGACGAGTGTTCATTTACTCCTCGAAAATAGATTGTCGATACTTCATACGAATACTTTCGGCCTCCTCGCTAAATGTAATCACTTCACTTCTGTGAAGCAATCGATCCAATATCGCTGTTGTAAATGTGGAATCGCCTAAGAATTTTCCCCAATCACCCGGTCCTTTATTAGACGTCAGAATAAACGCAGCCTTATCATACTTATCATAAATAAACTGAAAAAACAGATTGGCTTCTTGTGACTCGTAAGTCATATACATGACATCATCAATAATGATTAGGTCAGAATCCATAATACGTTTGTAACGTGTTTTGGATTTTTTGATATAGTCACGTGTTTTTAAAACATACATGAGATGGTTCATCGAGATAAACGAGACTTGATAACCTTGTTCGACAGCGTGAACACCCAATGCAATAGATAAATGCGATTTCCCAGCTCCGGTTGGGCCCATCATCATAATCGTAAAACATTGTTCAACCCAGTTTAGTTCTTTTAAAATGTTGAGTTGTTTGTCGCCAATCGCTGATTGCTCTTGAAGATTATACTGATCAAAGGTCATATGCTCAGGAAATTCAGCCCATTTCATCAAACGTTCAATATTTTTCTGTTCACGACAAGCCATTTCATACGTCAGAACCTTATCCATTAATTCATAATAAGTCCAACCGGACAATTCAGCTTCCCTTAGTAATTCAGGTAACGCTTTGGCTGTTTCTGCTAGCCGAAGGGTACGACACATATCTTGTAACGATTTATAGGCCTCGCTCATGATAGCCCACCTCCTGATAAGAGATGCGTATAAATATCACTCGGTCGTTCCGGAACCTCATAGTGATCATATGCTGAATGAGATTCGCCGTGAACGGGTTGCTTCTGTTGGGCTTGCACAGACAATGAGTGTGCAATGTCTCTGAAGTCATTCCCGCTTGTTAAATTTAAGTGCTTCATTTGACTTAGAGCCTGATTAATATAATTCGGATATTGCCGAACCGCTTGGTTCACCACCCTTAATTGATCAACGATATGACGCGGATATCGTTCATCAAGACATTGAACCAACCACTGAAATGCCTCTTCATCATGAAACAGATCGCTTAATTGTTGAACGAGTCGATCACGTTTAGATGTTTGATTGTCACGATGCGCTGGATCAGAGATGACTAAGCCCTTGCCATCAGACAATGCATGCTGGGCTAAAATACTGCCATCGGGTTTTAACCGAATATATAACCAACCCGAACGGGTTTCAATATACGCCAGATTAGGTGATTCAGCGTGATAAGTGCCACGTGGAACACTATAGCGATTACCTTCAAATCGAATCACATTGTCCTTTTGAATAATCCTTGTTATACTATCATGAGTAACATCATTCATGATGTTGTGCGTTGAGACCTTCTGTAAATGCGGCTTTTCCAGGGCGTGCATATCGGAAGGTCTCTTTTTTGTATTGTGATGAACTTTGTGATTCCCTGTCCTCTCAAGCCAAGATAAGCATGATGCGTTCCATGTCTTGATATCATGGAACGTGCGATTGTGACTAAAATTTACTTTGACAAATTTAACGGTTTGTTCCACTTTCCCTTTCGTTTCAGGATCACTTTTTCGACATAAATAAATCTTAAACCCTTTCGAATCTTGGTAGGCCGAAAAAATCGACGTTAAAATCAGATCACCTGCATTCTCACTCACAGCGAGTAACGCATCTTGATCATAGACCATTTCAGTGGGCATACCTCCGAAATAATGAAAGGCATGATCATGCATTCGAATAACATCTGCTGTACGAAATGGCCGATCCAACCATTCAACATATTTAAAACGTGAATGCGATAATAGAAAGGCTATAAAATATAATCGGACGCTTCGTCCGTCCTTGTCCTGAACCACATCATAACCAAAATCGACTTGCCCTTGTTGTCCCATGGGTAACTCAGGAACAGATACGTAGGGGCGTTGAGCTGTTTGTTTAGGAATATGATAATGGTCACGCATGTCATTCACATAATTCCTAACAGTATTTTCTGCGATATCTGATATGTCTAACGTTTCTTGTAACCAATCCACGATTTGAGCAGCCGTTAAATCGTGATGCATTTTTAACCATTCAAGTATCTGTTGGTGATAAGGATCCAATTTCTTAGATCGCGTTTTTAATGTGTGCGTATATACCTCCATTTCTTCGAATGACCTATTCAAACAATCAATCACCCGGTTACGCGATATCTGTAACTTGCGAGCTATCGCACTTTTAGAAAATCCTTCCTGATACAAACGATGAATCTCCATGTAATCCATTAAACGGTTCACTCCTAATCGCCTCACTTTCTATAAAACTTACATTAAGTATATAGAAAAGGCGTGTATTTTTGGTGACCTGTTTAATCTTATTTGTAGAAATCTGTTGATTTCTATTTGTGGAAAACTGTTGAATCTAGTTTAGCGTTTACATGCACACAGTATGGATGAACAAGACATTCAAAAAAACCAAAAACATTTTTCTGAAAAGAATTTTTGGAAAAAGGTGAAGAACATTTCAATTAAATCTGGTTCTTCTATTATCTATGTGGTTCTTCTAATGTATTATACTATGAACAAACCCGAAGTGCCTTTATCAATTAAGGCTACAATAGCTGGAGCATTAGGTTATTTTATTTTACCATTCGATTTAATTCCTGACGTAGCTGCCGGTGTTGGTTATGCTGATGATTTAACTGTTCTTACTGCTGCTCTATTTCAAGTAGTAATGTATATTGACGAAGATATCAAACAACAAGCGAAAGACAAGCTCAATGTTTTGTTCGGTGACGATATTGATACTACAGAAGTAGATGAAAAATTAAGTAACTCTAATAAGTCTGTAGAATAAGTTTATAATTTCAACATATCTGTAAATATTAAACTGAAATAATTAAAGAATAAGAATTAACGCCTTCTATTCTCGATCGGTGGATCAAGAAGCACCGTGATAGCGGGTCCTTTGAAGAAAAAACAACGGGACACCTGAACAAGAAGAACAAATTTAACTACGCATTGGCTATAAAGCTGATGAATGGCGCATTCCATGAAGTCCGCGGACCGATTAGGTGTTGTAATTGCCGTATAGCATCTTGCCTTTCGTTCGACAGAGGTAGCTAGGCAACCTTTACTGTGACCTCGGATACAAACAAAACTATCGAGTTCCCGATGACCAAATGTTTCTCGTTTTCGGACTTCTTTAGGGCGATGTTTAATGGATGTTCCGACATTAAATCGTCCTCTTGTTTCGCGGGGTTTTTTGTCTTTTTGACGAAGCATTGGTAATGTGGCGTTATATAACCACCCTTGATACAACCAACGATAGATGGTTTTGAAACTGATGTCGCCTTTTATTCACCGTGAACGATTTGTTCAGTCGACCAAGTTTAGCATGAATGCGGTCGGCAAGGTTTTGTGACCATTTAACCGATCGACAACAATTTAAACGACACTTTTTTAGTGGTCTTGTGCTTGTTCAGCGTAATACGTATCACCGATGGCATTGTGTTTAACTTCTCGTGAAATCGTTGATACTGCTCGATTTATTTACTTTCCAATATGGCTCAAAACTAATTCTTGTCTAACATCATTTTATCCTTTTCCACTCAAATGTGGGAAGATATTGGTAGCTCATAACAGGACCTCCGTTTATATGTTTGATGTGATTATCTACATTTTACACGAAACTGTTATAAGCTGCTTTTTTAGGTGTTGCACTTAATATTACAATTGGTCTATTAAAAATAAATTGGCTGAACCTTATCGCACCAACGGTTTAAGTAAGGTTCAGCCACATTCAATCTCATACAATATAATACTCAATATGCCCTCGAAGGGAATCGAACCCCTATCGCAAGAACCGGAATCTTGTGTGTTATCCGTTACACCACGAGGGCTAAAAAAGAACTGCATTAGTCATTATAATTCGTTCTGGTTTCTTTTGCAAGATGTCTTTGTTATTTGATCGATCAACGTTTAATCGGTCGTCAAATTGGGAAGATGGATAATGGTCAAAAGGATTGAGTTTTTCGTTTGACCTTTCTTGACCAAACAGGTATGATAAACATATAACATAAAAACATGTAATTAAGGAGTGACACGATATGAATTTAATTCCTACAGTCATTGAATCAACAAACCGTGGGGAACGTGCTTATGATATTTATTCGCGTCTATTAAAAGACCGCATCATTATGTTAGGTGGACCAGTTGACGACAACATTTCAAACTCAGTTGTTGCACAGATGTTATTCTTAGCAGCTGAAGATCCTGACAAAGATATTTCCCTATACATCAACTCACCAGGTGGTTCAATCACAGCTGGTATGGCGATTTATGACACAATGCAATTCATTAAGCCAGATGTATCAACAATCTGTGTTGGTATGGCAGCATCAATGGGTGCATTCTTACTAGCTGCAGGTGCAGATGGTAAGCGTTATGGCCTACCAAACAGTGAAGTAATGATTCACCAACCATTAGGTGGTACGCAAGGTCAGGCTTCTGACATCCAAATTCATGCTAAGCGTATTGTTGAAATGCGCGAGAAACTGAACCAAATCCTATCTGAACGTACAGGTCAGCCGTACGAAGTAGTTGAACGTGACACTGATCGTGACAACTTCATGTCAGCAAATGAAGCGAAAGAATATGGCTTGATCGACGAAGTGATGGAAAAATAAGCAGATATTTAGGAGCGCCCGCTAATTGCGGGCGTTTTTTATTGCGGATGAATTGAGAAAAGTCCTTGTAACTATCACACTAAAAATACTACAATTAGCACCTAAAATAACTGTATAAGTAGCAACCAACAAACGCTTGAGCATTTTTATGCCCAAGCGTTTGTTTTATTATATAGCTTTGTTCAATTAAAGCCACACCTTAGCTCTATAGCAAAAATGGAATTATTCTTTTTCCTTCTTGTTAATTTCATCCACTAATTTATCAAACTCATTTTCATCGTCGCTGTCATTATAAAAATTATTATCACGTTTGTTGAATAGCCGATCTGCTTTTTTTGTATATCCATATACATAGTAAACCAATTACAATTGCCGAAAAAGGAATTATTATATACATCCCTTTTGCAATTAACGAAGCTATAAGGCCAATAATTCCTACTATTAATATCAACCAACCTATAATTAAAATAAGACTCAAACTGAATTCAATTAAACTCTTCAAATAATCCCCCCCAGAGAATATTTTATCTCTCTGTTATTCAATAATCCTGTGTCATCAGCACGTTAAGTATGATTATTCACAAACTGTATTTTTATATTAACATAAAATAACAATTATCTTCTTAGTTTATAAAAATCAACATCGCAATTAGCCTACTAACAATAGCTATAGTCAGTAGGCTAATTGATGTGCGATTTGGTATGCTATTAAGGATCCAGTTCACCTCCCCCTTCATTCAACTGTAAACTCCCTTGCAATTTCATCTTAACGCTTAACATGATACGATTAAGGCAGTGAGACAAGGAGTGACTGAGATGACGATCGAATTACCGAATGAAATAGAAGCTAAATTACAAGCAAAGCAACCCAATCCAAGTGAGTTTGATTACTTAAAAACAGAAGCGAGTTATCTACCTTATGATCAAACGATTTTAACGGATGCGCTCGTGGCGTTAATGCAAGGAAAAAATGTGTTGCTTAAAGGGCCAACTGGTTCGGGTAAGACGAAGCTAGCTGAAACGTTAGCCAATTACTTGAAGCAGCCGATGTTTAGTGTGAATTGTTCCGTTGATTTGGATGCGGAAAGTTTTTTAGGGTTTAAGACGATTAATTATGATGAAGACGGCAAACAACAAATCGACTTTGTGCCTGGACCGCTTGTTCAAGCTATGGAAAATGGGCATCTTCTTTATATAGATGAGATTAATATGGCGAAACCAGAAACTTTGCCGCTAATCAATGGGGCACTGGACTACCGCCGTACCGTAACTAATCCTTTAACCAATAATCGGATTCAAGCGCAAGAAGGATTTAATGTCATTGCTGCGATTAATGAGGGGTATATCGGCACGACTCGACTAAATGAAGCGCTGAAAAACCGTTTTATCGTGTTTGATATTTCCTATATTGGTGGCGATCAGTTAAAATCGTTGATTCAATCAGAAACGAACTTATCAGATAAAGAAAAAATTAATGCGTTCGTCCAATTGTCGGCTGATTTAATTGAAGCGGCTGAGCAAGGTAAGATTGCTGAGGATGCTGCGAGTATTCGTGCGCTGATTGATGCGTGTGATTTAGCTCATATGATTCCAGCTAAACGTGCGATCCAACGGGCGATCGTGGATAAATTGGAAGATGACCGTGAGAAGGAAAATGTCCGTAACTTAGCGGATACGTTGTTTGAATGAGGTGGTTCGGTGAAATTTAATGATAAAGTGGTTGATACACAACAATTGGCGACTTTGCGTGACTTTGTGAATGTTTTAGCCAAAGAAGCGGATTTAGAATTTGACTATCATTTTGGGGCAACAGTTCATATTGACGACCGGCAGATTACGGCGAGTCATTTTTGGGATCATCGGTTTAACGTGCAACAGACGGGTTATAAAACGGATATCTTGTTACGTGTCTTAGGAACATTGCACGAGACATCTGTATCTGAATTTTTGCGTCTAAAAAAAGAAACGAATCGCAGTCATATGCCCTATTTTATCGAGCAATTATTTACGTTGCTTGAAGACATTCGCTTAGAACGGTTAATTCGTAGGCGTCGGCCTGGTACGAAATCATGGTTTGATATGAGGAGGAAGGCGTATCATCACTATTTTGAAACGCAACGACAAACAGCCATAACACGTAGCTATTTTACGGATGAGCTATTTTGTCTTATTTATCTAACCTTAACATCTGAATCACCTTTTGAAACCTTTAAATCAAGCAAGTCGACGCAGAATCGGACATTACAAGGAATTAAACCTCTTCTCCAACGTGTCTATGAATCAAAATCAACGCGTAATGTCGTGCGCATTGTTTTGGAAATCCAAGAGGCGCTTGAAGAAGACTATAGTGACATGATCAATCGTTATTTCGTTTACCCGATTCAACATCAATCCGAACTCCAAGAAGAACGTGTCATTGAGGAATTGAAGCGTGTCGATCCACTGAATAATGACGATGAGGATGACACGTCGAGCGACGATGTCATCAATGAACGATTTCAAACATGGCATCAAGAGAATGAAAATGACGATGAGAATCAAACGTTTATGCAATTTGAATTGGATCAAGGAACGAAGACGACGATGATTGGTGATGGTGCTCATCAAACTGAAGAAGGCGATCAGGCGATGGCAAGCGTTCAAGGGATGTCTGCGCAGACGGATCAGAGCGAGTATGAGCATCTTGAAGATTTAGACGAGAAGAAAAGTGAGCAAGAAGCGGGTGACGAACAAAATTACGGGAAAGAAAATGCGAACGCCGTTGTCTATGATCGTTATCCTGAAAAACCGAGTGAAGCTGACGATGATGCCTATCGTGATTTATTGCGGACAATCGATCCACTTCGTCGCCAACTATCCCAAACGATCTTTAAAGCATTAGATCAGAAACAAAATGCCGAACGATCGCATTTATTAACGGGGCGTCTTGATAAAAAACAATTGCTGCCGCTTTCAATCGAAAACGAATCGCGTGTCTTTTATAAAAATGATTTAGAAAGCGATGAAATTGATGCTGTATTTACATTGCTCATTGATTGCTCGGCCTCAATGTTTAATAAAATGGAAGAAACGAAGACAGCGGCAATTTTATTCCATGAAGTCTTAAAAGAGTTGAAGATTCCTCACAATGTGATTGGGTTCTGGGAAGATGGTTTTGCGACGAAGGAGAATGAACAACCGAACTATTTTCATCGTGTGATGACATTCGACAACGCGTTGCAAACTAATGTTGGTCCAGAGCTATTGCAGCTTGATGCTGAAGAAGATAATCGTGACGGCTTCACGATTCGTGTTGCGACAGAAGAGTTATTAGAACGCACGGAAAAAGACCAATTTTTGCTCGTATTTTCAGATGGTGAGCCTTCTGCGTTTAATTATAGTGAAAACGGCATTATTGACACGAATGAAGCGGTGATCGAGGCGCGGAAGAAAGGCATAGAAGTTGTTGGTGTCTTTCTAGGTGACGGTGAGATTGCCGAACACGAAGCGATGCTCATGCGTAACATTTACGGACGTGAACATATGCTTATACCTGATTTAAGCGAATTACCTGGTTCGTTTTCGGGCATATTGAAGCGGCTGTTATTAAAGTCGATCTAATATAAAAAGACCACAGCTTCCGCGCTGTGGTCTTTAGTTTATTCAGTTGATTCCATTAAGGATGCCAGTGTACTGAGAGCGGTTTCTTCATCAACACCGTCAGCTTTTAAGGTCACTTCTTCTCCTGAACCAATCGCAAGACTCATGACCCCCATAATACTTTTGGCGTTCACTTGTTTTTCGCCTTTTTCTAAAAAGACATCAGCGGAAAATCGATTCGCTTCTTGCACAAATTTAGCAGCTGGCCTTGCTTGTAATCCTGATTCTAATTGAACGACAACGTTCTGTTCAGCCAAAGCAATTCTCCTCTCTATATCCCATAATTTCTTCATCGTTTTTTATAGATTATTACCCGATATTATACCACAACTACAAATTTTAGAATAGTTTGTTTATTTCTCGAGAAGGTCACCTTTACGCAGTTTTTCAGCGTAGTCATCAATTTTTTTGAAGCGATGATTAAGGCCTGATTTACTGATCGTACTCGATTCCGCTAAGTCCACTAATTCTTTTAATGACACTTCCTGATGCTGCATTCTAAGTTCAGCCGCTTCGCGAAGTTTATCGGGCAGTGAATCAATGCCGACGACTTCATCGATATAGCGAATGTTCTCAACTTGGCGAAACGAAGCGCCGATCGTTTTGTTTAAGTTAGCTGTTTCACAATTGACTAAGCGATTCACTGAATTTCTCATATCCCGCATAATGCGAACATCTTCGAATTTCAGCAGAGCCTGGTGAGCGCCGATTAGTATTAAAAATTCGGTAATTTTCTCAGCCTCTTTTAGATAATTAATATATCCTTTTTTACGTTCATGTGTTTTTGCATGTAAATCAAAATCATTCATCAATTCGACCAGTGCATCATTATGTTCTTGATACAATGTAAAAATTTCTAAATGATAAGATGACGTTTCAGGATTATTAACAGAACCGCCTGCTAAAAATGCTCCACGTAAATAAGACTTTTTACAACACTCGCGCTGTAAATAATTATCTGGAATGCTGCGGTTGAACGAAAACGGTCCATCCATAATACCTAAATCTTTCAACACGTGTTCAACACCCTCGACAAGTCGAACGATGTAAATATTATTTTTCTTTAAACGCATCTTTTTACGGACTAAGAGCTCGACTGGATAATCATAAACATGCTTAATCAATGTATAAATGCGACGAGCAATAGCGGCATTTTCCGTTTGGACGTCTAATATATATTTTCGATTGGAAAAGGATAATGATCCATTCATACGAACCAAGGCTGATAATTCCGACTGCTTACAACATTGGTCCGTCTCGATGCTTGTCAGTTCTTTTTTCGTTTCTGATGCAAATGACATAGCGATTCCCCTTCACTTCTTTAACTCTAGAATCCATTATAACAATTCGTAGAGTAAATTTGCGATTTTATGCTCATGGTGTTTTAATGTCCCGTCACTATGTAAGTCAGCAATATCTCCTTGGATGACGCGAACGCCCATCTTTTCTAGTTCATCTCGGTCACAAATAACAGGTTCAGCATGTTCTTTTTCGTATTCGTACTTGATTGTCTGTTCGATCTGTTCACCATGCATCACAATTGAATCGACAAATGGATTGTCGACATGTCGATGCAAGGCTTCTATATGATCAGACGCTGTGTAGTCAGCTGTCTCGCCTTCCTGCGTCATAACATTACAGACATATACGGTTTCTGCGTTCGTTTGACGTAATGCGTCTTTTATTTCCCAGGAAATAAGGTTAGGTACGATACTCGTATACAAACTTCCCGGTGCTATGACAATTAATTCTGCTTGTTTAATCGCCCTAACAGCTTCGGGCAATGGTTGCACATGAGGAGGATCAAAAAACACTCGCTTAATTGGTTTATTAACTTCAGGAATTTTCGACTCGCCTCTAACCACTGTGCCATCTTCGAATTCTGCTTTTAAATACATATTTTCATTAGCAATCGGATAAATTCGACCTTTGACATTAAACACACGGGAAATTTCTTTAATTCCTTGGTAGAAATCACCTGTAATTGATGTCATACCTGCCAATATTAAATTACCAAGTGCGTGACCCGATAGTCCATTTCCGTCTTCAAACCGATGTTGAAACAAACTGAGTAACGTCGGCTCAACATCTGACATCGAAGCAATCACTTTACGAATATCGCCTGGTGCCGGCATGCTTAAATCTTCACGCAATCGTCCAGTACTACCACCATCATCTGATACTGTCACAATTGCTGATAAGTTAACCGGGAATTTCCGTAAACCACGTAATAAGACAGGTAATCCTGTCCCACCACCGATTACGACTACTTTTGGTCCATTAACATCTGTCATGAGGAAACTTCATGTCCTTTCTTAATATCGCGGTGGTAGACATGGGCTTGATAATCTTTGCCAATCATATCAGCGATTTTTTCGGCGATTGCTACAGATCGATGTTGGCCTCCCGTACAGCCAATGCCAATGACCAATTGGCTTTTTCCTTCACGTTCATAGTGTGGCAACATAAACGATAATAAATCCTGTAATTTACGTAAAAACTTGCGTGTGTCTTTCCATTTCAAAACATAAGAAGACACTTCTTGGTTTTGCCCGGTTAAATCACGCATCGACTCGACATAGTGTGGGTTCGGCAAGAAACGCACATCAAATATGAGATCGGCATCGATTGGAACCCCGTGTTTGTATCCAAATGAGACGAGTTGAACGGAGAATACGTGTTGTTTCCGCTCTTTAAACTGATTAATAATTTGCTCGCGTAATTCACGTGCTGATAATTCAGATGTATTAATTATTGTTTGTGCGCGCCCTTTTAACTCATCTAAGATTGCGCGTTCTTGGTTAATACCTGCTAGTGGTAAGCCATCTGGTGCTAATGGATGCGAGCGTCTTGATTCTTTATAACGCTGAACTAATGTTTCTTTATCAGCATCTAAGAATACGATATGCTCAGAGATCACCTCGTCACTAGTGAAATCGTTTAATGTGTCATATAAAGAATCGAAAAATTCGCGTCCACGTAAGTCCATCACAACGGCTAGACGTTTATTTTCTTTATTATCTTTCATGAGTTCAATGAATTTAGGTAATAAAGCAGGTGGTAAGTTGTCGACACAAAAATAACCTAAGTCTTCTAGGCTTTGAATGGCGACTGTCTTTCCTGCGCCTGACATACCAGTAATGATGACTAATTCAACTTTTTGAGGTTTTGGTTCCAATGACGTCACCCCTCACTTATATATTTAATTTCAATTATACACGGTAGAAGCGTTCCTGACTATTCACTGCAAAATTTCTTATAAAATGCTTCTTCAAAAGTCCGTTGTTGATATTGTGATCCGCTTTCGGCTGACGCTTTAGTTTCGCTGTATGGTTGAGGGATTTCGCTGTATCATGAGATGACTTCGCTGTATAATTGGAAATTTCGCTGTATATTTGAGAACTTTCGCTGTATGAAGCAATGTTTTCGCTGTATAATTGGAAATTTCGCTGTATCACTGTATCATCACAGTGGGTTTTCGTAGCGCATGCTGTTCCCGTGACGGCAATGTCGCCAACATCGCTCCTCACAATTCAACAACTAATCGCTATTTATGAAATTCTACACTAAACTTTAAAAAAGTCTATAAAACAGAAAAAACACAGGTAGATGAAAGGCGAATCTACCTGTGCTAATAGAAGCTCTATAGAATAAAGGGGGTCAATTATTAATTTCATTATAACACCCCAATATTGCACCCGTGTTACAACGGCATTAAAAACCGATTACGATTACGATTAAGATTGAGCGGCTTGTAATTCTTCCATTAAGTCTTCGATATAGTGTTGTGCCGCTTGTGCAGCGATACTTCCATCACCTGTTGCTGTAACGATTTGACGTAAATGAGTATCACGAATATCACCTGCTGCGAAGATCCCTGGAATCGACGTTTGCATTTTTTCATCAGTCTGCACCCAGCCTTCATCGTTCGTGATTCCTAATTCTGTGAAAGCATAGTTTAACGGTAACATGCCGATGTAAATGAACACGCCGTCAATGTCTTCTTCACGTTCTTCTCCTGTGACGTTGTCGTAAAGCACAGCACTTCCGACTTTGCCATCCGCTTCTTTAATTTCTTTTAGTTCTGTATTCCAGTAGAAATTAATTTTTTCGTTGTCGAAAGCACGATCTTGCAGAATTTTCTGAGCACGTAGCTCATCACGACGGTGCACGATTGTTACTTTATCCGCAAAGCGTGTTAGATAAATGCCTTCTTCAACGGCAGAATCGCCTCCACCAATTACGAATAGTTCTTTTTCTTTAAAGAATGCACCATCACACACAGCACAATATGAAACACCACGGCCAGAATACTCCGCTTCACCTGGTACGTCAATCGTCTTATATTGCGCTCCAGTTGCTAAAATCACTGCACGTGCTTTATATTCTTTTTTCCCAGCTATAACTGTTTTGTATTCTTTACCATCAATAATTTGTTTAATATCACCGTATGCATATTCAGCGCCAAATTTCTTCGAGTGTTCGAACATTTTGGTCGACAAATCCGGACCTATAATGTGCTCAAATCCAGGGAAATTTTCCACATCTTCTGTATTAGCCATTTGACCACCAGGCATACCGCGTTCTAACATTAATGTATCTAAATTCGCGCGCGAAGTGTATACAGCTGCTGTCATTCCAGCTGGCCCTGCGCCAGCGATAATTACGTCATAAATTTTTTCTTCACTCATACTGTCAACTCCTTTAAAACCCTCTAACTTTAACTACTCTTATCATATTATACTCCCCCGACTCGCGACAATAAATGTGCTCAGGGGGGTATTTTTTATTTCAGTTATCTATTCCCAACCATGTGCTTGTAATAAACGTTCAATCGTCGGATGCTGTTCCTTTGCTTCTTGCCATATGGTCGAAGCCTTTTCATCATCGTAATAGGCACGCAAGCTATAACCGAACCATAAATAATAACTTAAATAATTCGAGACCTGATCTGATTTAAGTTTCCGGAAACGTTTGATTGCTTCGGCGTGATCATTGACTTGAGCCATCACGATTGCTAATTTTAATTGTTTTTCAAAATAGGTCGGATACACTTTTTTAAGCTCATCTAAAAAGGCTTCACTAAGATCTGTTCGACCGATTTGATCATAAAAATACATCAGATTCATGCGACTGCTCAATGAATTAGGGTCTTGTTCTAACCATTTTTCTTCATATTGAATCGCCTCATCCGTTTGACCTTGCTGAAACAATGCGTAGGCATACTCATGCTTTGCCGGTAAATATTCTGGATAACGATCAGTTAGTTCTTCTAATACTGTTAAGGCATCGTCCCACTCTTCATGTTCAAGATGGTAAAATGCCGTTTCTTGATATAGCATAAACTCATCTTCTTCACTAAATGCAAGCTCATCGTCTTCTGAGTAGTCTGTTAATACTCGGTCCAGATTACTAATCAATTCTTCAGTCTCAGCTTTAAAATCACCTTCTGGGTCTAGCTCGAGATATTGTTCAGCACTCTTTTTCGCTTCGTAAAACAGACCTAAATGTGCATAGTTATTGGCCATCAAATAATAAGAATCGACATACGGCTCCCGATTGGAGTCGAGCACTTGTTGCAACATGTCGTTCGCTTTATGATATTGATGTAATTCAGTATATAATACAGACATCTGGCACAAGTACAGTGGATTCGTCGGATCTGTTTCCAATGCTTTTTGAAACCATTTTTCCGCTTTAGTAAAATCTTTTCGTTTAAATGCTTTAACGCCATATGAAAAATAAAAATCGCCATCATGTCGAAACGTTGCGACCTTATTTGGTATATCCGTCTTCCGAAACATCGTTTGCATAAAGGCCTCCTAGTCTTGCTAATCCATACCAAAGTATAACATAACACCCTTCGACAAGCGATGGGGAGTGGTTAATTTGTCGAGAGGACGTTGAATATTTGAGCTACTGCTTCAATTCTTGAGCGACGATACGTAAAAATCCTTGGCTTAGGCGCCAAGGATTTTTTGTCATATCACTGATTAAGTTCTGCTTCAGCAATTAATTGATCGACTTCTTTTACATAAGTCGCGTATTCATCATCTGTCCATGATAAGAAATGGTTCATTTCATCGATGACGCCTTGTTTATAAGTTTTAACGGCATCTATATCAAAGAAAAGATTGCCCGTGCGTCGGATTAAGAAGTCGACTGGTTTGTAAACGGCTTCGTTTTCAATTGCGTAATGCAATTCAGCTAAAAGAGTCCGCGGTAGTTCGTGTTCTGTCGTTAATTCATAATAACGATCGAGTACGAGACGGGTGTTGGCACCATATCGGTTCAACCATGTCAGCATGGTTGCTTTATCTATATCGTGTTGTTCCGCTTCGTGGATCATTTTTTGTGTCAGTTCTGCAAAGCCTTTCGAGCCACCGACCTCACCACCAGCGATTGGCATCTTTTGCGTTTTCGATTTCACATATGGGCGGCCATCGATCGTTTTTAATTTCGAACTGACTTGGTCTACAACTTGTTCTGCCATTTTGCGATAACCTGTTAACTTACCACCAGCGATCGACATTAAACCCGAATCAGATTCTAAAATTTCGTCTTTTCGCGAAATTTCAGATGGGTCCTTGCCTTCTTCATGAATGAGCGGGCGAATACCGGCCCACGTCGATTCAATATCGTCATCTGTTAAATTCACATCAGGGAACATAAACTGAATCGCGTCCAACACATATTGTTTATCCGCTTCAGTCGTTGTCGGGTTCGCTAAATCTGACTCGTACTTCGTATCCGTTGTGCCCACATATGTCTTGCCGTCACGTGGAATTGCAAACACCATGCGACCGTCTGGTGTATCAAAGTAGATCGCTTGATGGAGCGGAAAGCGTTCTTGGTCAAAGACGAGGTGAACACCTTTTGTATGGAACAATTGCTTGCCTTTTTTCGATTGGTCCATTTTACGAAGGTCATCTACCCAAGGACCGGTCGCGTTGACGATGTAATGGCTGTAAACATCTTGCGTTTCACCATTCGCTACATCGCGGACGCGTGCACCGATTACTTTACCGTCGTTATATAAAAGCTGTTCAACCTTCATGTAATTAAAAGCCTGCGCGCCGTATTCGACCGCTTTTTTCATCACTTCGATCGTAAGACGAGCGTCATCGGTTTTATATTCAACGTAATACCCTGCGCCTTTAAGTCCGTCGCGTTTTAATAACGGTTCACGTTTTAATGCTTCCTCAACTGAAAACATCTTCCGGCGTTCGCTCCGTTTGACGCCAGCTAAAAAGTCATAAACGCGCAAACCAATATTCGTTGAGAACGGACCGAAATTACCACCTTCATAAAACGGTAACATCATCCATTCCGGAGTCGTAATATGCGGGCCATTTTCATACACGATTTCTCGCTCTTTACCGACTTCAGCGACGAGCTTGATTTCGAAATTTTTCAAATAACGCAAGCCTCCGTGAACCAATTTCGTTGAGCGACTGGATGTGCCCGCTGCGAAGTCTTGCATTTCTAAAACCGCCACATTCATGCCGCGGCTTACGGCATCAAGCGCTATCCCAGCACCTGTAATACCGCCACCAATGACGAGCAAATCATAGGATTCATTTAATGCTTGTTTATTCGTTTGTCGATTTCTATTTGTAAACGTACTCATCTAGAAAACACCCTTCCTGACTAGCTTTTACGATGTAAAGGCTTGTGTCGCTTTTACGGCACGTTTCCATCCATCATATTTCTCTTCTCGGTCCTCTTTATCCATCTTCGGTTTAAACGTTTCATCTACGTTCCATTGCTTCGCGATTTCATCCTGACTGTTCCAGAATCCAACCGCTAATCCAGCTAAATACGCAGCACCTAAAGCAGTCGTTTCATTGACGATTGGGCGCTCAACACCGACATCTAACATATCGCTTTGAAACTGCACTAAGAAATTGTTTTTCACCGCACCACCATCAACACGTAACGTCTTCAACTGTAATCCAGCGTCTTCGATCATTGCGTTCACGACGTCTTTCGTTTGGTAAGCAAGCGATTCTAATGTGGCCCGGACGACGTGTTCTTTTTCAGAACCACGAGTTAAACCAAAGACAGCACCACGCGCTTGACTATCCCAATACGGCGTACCTAAGCCGACAAATGCTGGTACGACATAAACCCCATCTGTAGATGCAATCCGGTTCGCATAGTCTTCCGTTTTCGGAGCTGATTCAATCAAACGCAAACCGTCACGCAACCATTGAATCGCCGAACCTGCGACGAAAATACTGCCTTCTAATGCGTAATCGACACGACCATCAATCCCCCACGCTAACGTTGTTAACAAACCATGGTCGGACGCTACTGCTTCATTGCCCGTGTTCATCAACATAAAACAGCCTGTGCCATACGTGTTTTTCGCCATACCTTTTTCAAAACAAGCTTGGCCAAATAGCGCTGCTTGTTGATCGCCACAAGCACCCGCAATCGGAACTGACTCCCCTTGGAAATGATAATCGACTGTATAACCGTACACTTCTGACGAATTCGTCACAGTTGGTAACATGTTTTTCGGCACATCTAAATAATCTAAAAGCTCATCATCCCATTCTAGTTCATGAATGTTGTACATCAATGTACGAGACGCATTGGAATAATCCGTTACATGAACGTCACCACCTGTTAATTTGTAAATGAGCCACGTATCAATCGTCCCGAACATCAACTCACCGTTTTTCGCGCGGTCACGGGCACCGTCCACTTGATCCAAAATCCATTTCACTTTCGTCCCAGAAAAATACGGATCAAGCAATAAGCCTGTTTTTTCACGGAAACGCTCCTCTAAACCTTGATGGCGCAAGTCTGTACAAATATCTTCTGTTTGACGTGACTGCCATACAATTGCTTTATGAATCGGTTTGCCCGTTTCGCGGTCCCAAACAACTGTAGTTTCCCGCTGATTTGTAATCCCGATACTAACGACTTGTGATGCATCAACATCGGCTTTTCGCAATACTTCTGTCATACAATGTTGCGTCGATGTCCATATCTCATTCGCATCATGCTCGACCCAACCTGGCTTCGGGAAATACTGCTGAAATTCTTGTTGCGCGACGTCAACAATCTCACCGTCGTGGTTAAATAAAATAGCACGTGAACTTGTCGTGCCTTGGTCTAATGATAAAACGTATTGCTTCATACTCTCATCTCCTCACCGATTATTATGTTTGTAATGCTTTTGTAGCATATTGCCTTTCTTGTCTCACAGACGCGTAAAAAATAGCAGCAATTAAGACGCTTAATAACCAAAAAGCAAGCGTCATCGTATTGTTGAAAAATGCTATGTAAAATAAACCGCCATAAGCGCCACCGAGCATTGGTCCTAATCCAGGTACCCAGGCATAACCCCAATCAGACGTTCCTTTCCCTGGAATCGGCAAAAAGGTGTGAGCCAGTCTCGGTCCTAAATCACGCGCTGGATTAATCGCATAACCCGTCGTACCACCGAGCGACATACCAATCACCACAATTAACAAGCCGACAATGGCTGGATTCAATCCTTCTGTAAATTCATTCGCACCAATAAATAATATGCCCAAAACAAGCATGAAAGTCCCGATAATCTCACTCACTAAGTTCGATAATGGCATGCGAATCGCCGGGTCTGTTGCAAAAACTGCTAACTTGGCACCTTGATCATCCGTTTCACGCCAATGCGGCATATAGTGAAAATAGACTATGATAGCACCAATCACTGCGCCGATCATTTGGGCGACAATATAAAGTGGCACGTCATCCCAAGCAAAATCACCAGCCGATGCTAAACCAATCGTTACAGCTGGATTCAAATGAGCATCACTCACGGAACCGACTGCGTAGACGCCCATGGCAACACCTAAGCCCCAACCAATCGTTATAACGACCCAGCCGGCACCTTCCGCTTTTGTATTTTTCAATACGACGCCTCCTATAACACCCGCACCGAAAATAATTAAAATCATCGTGCCGATCAATTCACCCATGAATGCTGTCACATGATCTCCTCCTTATGTTATTCCTGTTTGTCATCGGTTTCAAACGTGTGACAGAACGTAATTCAACCATAAAAAAATCCACATGTAACTAAACTACCTCTTTACAAAGCAAATAGTTTAAATACATGTGGATCTCCATTACTCCGCCACGACATTATTAACTTATCTCATACTCTATCAAAGGGTGAAATCGCTGTCAAACATCGAAATCCCACAGTTCTCTAAGTGACGTCGATACTGCTGACACCCCTGCTTGACGGGCCAAATCGACGTCTTGTTGTTCACGAATTAAGCCGCCTGCAACAATACCGACAGCATCCGTTTGAAGCGCTTCATGCACATAAGCTATTACATGCGGCATAACACCTGGCAGTAACTCGACATAGTCAGGCTTTGTTTGTTTGATTAACTCTAGATTATGTTCAATCGCTTGGCTGTCAATTAAAAAGACCCGCTGAATGGTAATTAATTGATATTTTTTCGCTAATTGAATAATATTCGTCCGTGTCGAAATAATCCCGTCTGGTTTCACGTTATGGCCGATAAACTCCATACCATACTGATCGGTTTTTAATCCTTGAATCATATCGACGTGAATGATGACACGTTTTCCTGCTTGTTTTACTTTTTTGACGACTTGTTGAAGTGAGGATAGACGCGTCTCAAGTAGAATAATGACTTCGGTGTCACTGTCGATCAACCGGTCGATATCTTTCGGTTTTTTCACAGCTGGTAATACCGATTGCTTACTGAGCACGCCCATCACCTTCTTTCTTTATTTTTTCTTCGCGTTCTTCTTTCGTATAAATCAAATGCATCGGGTTGCCCCCGACGAATGCGCCAGCTGGTACATCTTCATGGACAAGCGTTGCTGCTGAAACAATCGCACCATCACCAATTGTCACACCTGGCAAAATCGTTGTGTTCGCTCCAATCATCACATCATCACCAATTTCAACGTCACCGAGACGATATTCATCAATGAGGTACTCATGCGCTAAAATCGTTGTGTTATAACCAATCACACAGTTTCGTCCAATCGAGATTTTTTCAGGAAACATGAGATCAGGCATAACCATTAAAGCCAGAGCTGATTCCCTTCCAATCGACATTCGTAAAAATGTACGGTAAAGCCAATTTTTCACACCTAACCATGGGGTGTAACGCCCCAATTGAATGGCGATGAAGTTCTTACACACTTTTAGAAATGAAACGGTTTTATACATCTGCCATAGTGAGTTTGCTTTCTTAACTGGATAGCGCGTTGTTTTGCGCATGGGCTTCACCCCTTTACGATATCGAGTAAATCACTCATATCATCTAAAATATAATCAGGATTGAACGATTTTACATAATCGTGTCCTTTAGCAGCCCAGCCAACAGCAGCCGTCTTGACACCAGCATTTTGGCCCGCTTCAATATCATGTGAATTATCGCCGATCATGATCGTTGATTCTACATCACCATTTAACGCACGCATTCCTCGAAGTACGGGATCAGCTGACGGCTTCGCTTCTTCAACATTATCGAGACCTATAATCACATCGAAAAATTTATCCAATCCTGTTAGTTCAAGCCCTTTTTGAGCCGAACTTTGAATTTTTGTCGTGACAATCGCCATTGGATAGCCATCTTCATGCAATTCACGAATTGCTTCATAAACGCCATCATACATTTTAATATAAGCATCATGATTCGATAAATTATGTTCACGATATGTCGCCATCAATTCATCGACCTGATTTGGATCAACCTTCTCCATCGTGTCACGTAAAGGTGGCCCAATAAACGGTAAGATTTCATCACGCGAATAATCGCGGTCTGTGTGTTTTTTTAACGTATAGCGAAAAGATTCGACGATAAGTTCATTCGAATCAATTAATGTGCCATCTAAATCAAATAATAAGGTTTTAATTGTCATGTTGGGACATCCTCTCTAACTGAATCCACTTGTTTATTTTTCTCAAGTCGGTTCCAAATATAAGCGACGAGCGCTGTTAACACAATGGCTGCTGTTAAACGAATGAGTAAGAGTGGCCAAACGGGTATACCGAGTGGAATAAACACAAGCGTATCCTCGACAACCGCGTGACACGTGACCAGAAAGATTAAGACGAGATACATATCTTTTTTCGAGACCCCATCTTCTTTAACGGCCTGAATCATCATGCCCGCACCATATGCTAATCCAATCGTCAGTCCAGCGACCAAAGTCATTGACGCATTACGTTGGACTCCGATTAAACGAGTCGCTGGCCCAATTTTATTCGACATCCAATCAAGCCATTTATTATCACGCAGCCACTGAATTCCGACCATAAGCGGAATGACAATGGCCGCCAACTGCACAATACTGAGTGCTGCGGTTTGAAAGGCGGTTAACGTAATATCGACCCATCCTGACGGTTCAGGTCCTTCATTCGATATAAGGCCGTATTGCGCTTGCTCACCGCCACCTTGCCAAAATAAGTTAATTAAGATAGCCGAAATGGTCGCTAAAAAGACGCGAACGCTCACAATCACCCAAAAGTTAACCCCCACTTTGGATGCGACAGCTGATTCGATAATCAAGTTGTGGGAAAAGGATAGCATGATGGCCAAAATAAAGACTTCTTTGACCGTGAAATCAAAACTAACAATAGCTCCAATCCCGGCGTATAAGTTAAGCAAATTTCCTAACACAATGGGCACAGCCGCTTCACCTGGTAACCCTAAAAATTTCATAACAGGTTCCAGCCAACTCATGAATAGCGGAAAAAGCGGTGTGTAACGTAAAATCATAACGATGACCGTAATTGGGAAGATGATTTTACTTAAAGCCCATGTGACAGAAAAGCCACTTTTAAAGCCGTTTTTTAATGTTTCTCCCAATATGGAAAACTCCCTTTTTTATTTCTTCTTTTTCTTATTCGACTTCTTCTTCGATTGTTGTTTATTTTGTGGTTTTGGATTGCCATGTTGATCCAATGGCGTACCATCGTATAAGACATTGTCATAACCATGTTTCCGGCGATAATATAGAACATAAAGACTGCCAACGATTAATAAAATCGAAATTAATTGAGCGACACGTAAATCGCCAACTAAGTATAAACTATCTGTTCGCATACCTTCAATAAAGAAACGTCCAAATGAATACCACATGACATAGGTTAAGAAAATCACTGCACGACGCGGGTTCACTTTATAGCGCAAGACAAGTAATAAGACGATGCCGAGTAAGCTCCACATCGATTCATATAAAAACGTCGGATGATGATAAAGCCCATCCACACACATATTATTCATGATCCAGTCCGGAATATATTGATGGAAGTTTTGATAAGCTGACTGAGAAATCGGTCCGCCGTAAGCTTCTTGATTCATGAAGTTACCCCAACGGCCAAGCATTTGTCCGAACAATATACTCGGAGCTGCAATATCCGTTACTTTCCAGAAAGACACATTCTTAATTTTCGTATAGAAATAAGCGACTAATACAGAAGCAATTAAAGCCCCGTGAATCGCCAATCCACCTTGACGAATATCAATGACTTCGATCAATGAATTATAGCTATCAAATTCAAAAGCCACATAATATAATCGTGCACCAACAATCGCTGCTGGAATCGCATAAACTAACAAATCAACGAAGAAATCCTTATGTAGATTCAGTCGTTTACCTTCTCGTGTCGCCATGATTAAACCAATAAGCGCGCCTAACATGATTAAAACGCCATACCAATAAATTGGAAAAGGCCCTAATTCAAGAAAGACACGATCATAGGGTTGTTGCGTACAAGCTTCGTACATAAATTAACGCTCCTTACTCTATTTCATTGTGATCCACATCAATAACGGAATTCAGGCGTTGTGAGAATTCTTCTGCTGTATTGACGCCCATACGTTTAAGTCGGAAATTCATTGCTGCGACTTCAATAATAACGGATAAGTTACGACCTGGCCTTACTGGAATAACCGATTTTGGTAAATCAACATCCATAATCTTCATCGTGTCTTCATCGAGCCCAAGTCGGTCATATTGCTTCTCTTCATCCCATAATTCTAAATGAGCAACCAAGGAAATTCGTTTAAAATTGCGAACAGCACCAGCACCAAATAAGGTCATGACGTTAATAATTCCTAGACCGCGAATTTCCAGTAAATGCTCGATTAAATTCGGGGGATTCCCAATTAGTGTATCATAATCTTCTTGGCGAATCTCAACGTTGTCATCTGCTACAAGTCGATGTCCTCGTTTGACCAATTCAAGTGCCGTTTCGCTTTTACCAATCCCACTATTACCTGTAATTAACACACCAACACCATATATATCGACCAAGACGCCATGCACAGCTGTTGTCGGTGCAAATTTCGTCTCTAAATAATTGGTTAATCGACTAATGACCTGTGTTGTCTTATGCAAAGAACGCATAACGGGGACACCTGCTGCATCAGCTGCTTCTATTAGGGTTTGGGGTACATCCATCGCACGGGTGATGACAATACCTGGTGTCACATCTGTGCACATTTTTTCCATACGATCTTGAACTTCTGCTTCTGTGAGATCATATAAAAATGACAGTTCCGTGCGCCCCATTAATTGTAGGCGTTCTTTCGGATAATGGGTGAAATAACCCGCCATTTCCATACCTGGTCGCGATATATCACTTGTCACGATTTCTCGGTGAATCCCGTCCTTTCCAGCAACGAGCTCCAACTCAAACCGTTCAATTAAATCTTGCGTTCGGACCTTCACAAACGTCAATCCTCCTCAAAAAACACTCTTCTATACAGTTTACCATATCGCTCGTTTTGAGAAATCCATTTTTACTTGAAGATTTTATGATTGTTTTGGTATTTATTAAGCTTTATTTAAGTCCGTTGTTGAATTGTGATCCGCTTTCGGTGGACGCTTTCCGCAGGCACGGCTCGAGCCTCCTCGGCCGAAAAGCGTGGCCTACGGGGTCTCGAGACTCGTGCTGTTCCTGCAGGAGTCGCCACCTTCGCTTCTCATAATTCAACAACTATGTGCTAAATCAATTAAAAATCAACTCTGAACTTTAAAATAGATATCTAATAAATCGACCGAGTTATGAGATAAATCCAGTCACTCAACCGTAATCCAAAATGAAATAGAAAAAATCACGGCCACGGCCGTGATTTTACTTAAACATTTGTTTCAATAGGTTTTGTAGTAAGCCGTTTAGGATCGAAATAATAATGGCTGCTAGGATTGCCCAGCCGAAGCCATCAATGACGAATCCATCACCAATTAACCATTGCGTGAGCATTAACGTCAGGGCGTTGATGACGAATAAAAACAATCCGAGTGTGACAAACGTAATCGGTAATGTGAAAAATACAAGGATTGGTCGGACGATCACATTTAAAATCGATAAGATTAGTCCCGCTAATAACGCCATTTCAAATCCATCAACTTGAAAAGCATCAATTAATTCAGATACGGCTAAAATGGCGACCGCATTGACGATAATTGCTATAAGCCAATTTTTTAACATCATGAAAACTCCCTTATGATTGCTTCACTTTAATTTGCCCCGTCTTCGTTGCCAATTGCACATCACAACGAGGCTCTTCGCTTTCTGAATGGAAAAACTGCGTTTGGCGTTTCGATTTTTGTTCACCAAGTTCTTGTATAGTCACATTATTTAAGCCAATATCAACACTATTCCAACTTGTATAAGCGCGACCATTCACACGTAAATCATCTGGGACATGTAATAAAATCGTACCTGTTGTCACGTTAAGATCAATACGCTTAGCATTTTCTTCATCGATTAACACTTTAGCAGTTCCTGTTACGACATCAACATCTAGTTCATCTGCTTTACCATCAAAGTGAACAGAGCCAACGACCGTTTCTAGTTTCGCCGTATCACAAGAGACGTCATCACATTTAACGGAACCATGTCGTGTGCCTAATTTTAGTTGATCTGCTTCATAGCCTTGTAATTTAACGCTTCCATTTATGGTCTGCACATTGGCTTCTTGGCTTTTGAGATCAAACAATTTCACTGAGCCACTAACCGTTTCAATCGACATTTGTTCATAAGTTGTCTCAGGTAAGTATACGGTCGCGTTCACATACATATCTTTACGACTTTGTTCAAGTGACAATTGATCGTCTTGTACCATGACATTGATCGCTTCATCAAAAACCTTCTGTGCTTCGTTCGCATCCATCTGATTAAACACTTTACCAGCCAGTTTCACTTTAATCACATGATCCTCAGAAGGTTGGACATTAATCGCACCATTTTGCCAACCGACTGATACATTTCTCACAGCGTGATCGTCAAAATGAAATAAACGGTTCACTTCTTTTGGATTCACCCGCTGAACCGCATCGCCAACAAATTGGCCTAAGCCCTCTGCTAATTGTTTCATATCACGTTTAAAACGTTTGCCGAAATTCGACGACTGTGATTGTTCTTCACTCGTTTGTTCATCAGCATTCTTCTGTTCACTATTTTCAAGCTCATTTAACATCTCATCGGCTTCTTCAGATGTTATATGACCTTCTTCTAATAGTTCTAATATTTTACGACGTGATGCACTCATCAGTTGAGCCTCCTTCAATCGATCATTTATAATATGCTCGTTCCCACTGATGAGCGAGCTGAAACCTATTTATGAATCAACCTGATCGACATCGACCTTGTAAAATGTTTCATAACGTAACCGTTGTAGGGCGCTTTCGTATTCACCAGTAAAATTAGAGCTCTCTTGCATTTTACGAAGCATACCTTCAGCTTGTGATTTATGTGATTTAATCGCTTCTAACTTCCGATCAAAAACAGATTCTGTGTCTAACACAATATCCGGCTCACCTAAGCTAGCTTCACGATCATTTGAAATCGCTGTTGCCCATACTTCTGGTCGCTTATCTTGATCCATCTGACGCACCGCTTCAAACGCGGCAGCACCCATGGCATTATGATCGGGATGAACCGCATAAGGTGGATAAAATGTAATCACAAGCGTTGCACCAGCATCTTCAATTCGCTGTTTCAAGTCTTCTGCCACTTCATATTTTGATTCAAATTCTAATGTTTTATCACGATAACCAAGCATAACCAAATCCATATCAAGGACATTGCAAGCATCGATTAGTTCTTGTTTACGAATCTCTGGTAATGTTTCACGGTTGGCGAAAAAAGGAGTTCCCATATTACGTCCCATTTCACCTAGAGTTCCACATAAATACTTAACTGGTACCCCTACATCGCGGAAATTTAATATCGTTCCTGAAGTACCAAATGATTCGTCATCAGGGTGTGGATATATAACGACTACTTGTTCGTGTTTTGCAAAATCGACCATTGTTTCTCCCTCCTACATCTTAAATGGTGATCGACTGATTTCTAATGCGACCATTAGCCGTCCTTCACCATCATGACCGGCCATTAAAAGTTGATCGTTTTCGTTCATTTCATAGTCTGTGATTCCTTCTGCGTAGATCCAGCCGTTTGTTTTTAAGCCAACACGGTAGGTGCCATCTGATTCGACAATCGTACCGCGCTCGTATGTGATCTCGGCATTGCGAATATAAGCCCCAACATTGTGGGCATTCGAGTCGAAGTGTTTCGCATAAGCGCCGTTTGTTGTTTCTAAATGGATATAAACGGGTTCATTCGCAAATTGATCGAGTAGTGTTTGGACGTGTTCCATATCAATGGCTTTCATAGTTAGCCTCCCTTATGTCGTTAACTGTTCTTTTGTTAATTCACGGTCGCGTTCAAGTACTGTTTTCAAATAGCGACCGGTGTGTGATGCCTCGATTTCAACGACTTCTTCCGGAGTTCCAGTAGCAATAATCTCACCACCGCCATCACCGCCTTCTGGGCCTAAGTCGATGATATGATCCGCTGTTTTAATTACGTTTAAATCATGTTCGATGATAATCACGCTATCACCATTTTCAACGAGGCGTTGTAAGACCATCAGTAATCGTCTAATATCATCGGTATGCAAACCAGTCGTTGGTTCATCTAAAATATAGAGCGACTTGCCATTCGTTCGGCGGTGTAATTCACTCGCTAGCTTCACACGTTGCGCCTCACCACCTGATAACGTCGTCGCTTGTTGACCAAGCTTCACATAACCAAGCCCAACATCATAAATCGTTTGTAATTTACGCTTGATCTTCGGGATATTTTCAAAGAATTCCAGTGCTTCTTCCACACGCATTTCAAGCACATCAGCAATATTTTTGCCTTTATACTTCACTTCTAAAGTCTCGCGATTATAGCGTTTACCGTGACAAACTTCACAAGGCACATACACATCTGGTAAAAAGTGCATTTCAATCTTTATAATCCCGTCACCTTTACAAGCTTCACAACGGCCGCCTTTGACGTTAAAACTGAAGCGACCTTTCTTGTAACCACGCATTTTCGCTTCACTCGTTTGCGCGAATACATCACGAATATCATCAAACACGCCGATATATGTGGCTGGATTCGAACGCGGTGTCCGGCCAATAGGCGATTGATCAATATCGATCACTTTCTCTAAATGATCTAGTCCATCGATCGCTTTATGAACGCCAGGTTTTGTTTTACCGCGGTGGAGCGTTTTCGATAATGTTTTATATAAAATATCATTAATTAACGTACTCTTGCCTGAACCTGAAACACCTGTTACCACGGTCATCAAACCAAGCGGAATCGACGCATCAATCGTTTTAAGATTATTTTCCGTTGCTTCACGAATCGTTAGCTGACGGTCTGAATTAATCGGACGCCGTTCACTCGGCAGAGGAATGAATTCTTTTCCGCTTAAATACTGACCCGTGAGCGATTCAGGCTGATCCATCACTTCTTGAGGCGTGCCGCTTGCGACGATCTCGCCACCTTGCGCGCCCGCACCTGGTCCGACATCAATTAAATAATCGGCTGATAACATCGTATCTTCATCGTGTTCGACGACAATTAATGTATTATCAAGGTCGCGCATCTGTTTCAGCGTTTCGATCAAGCGATCATTATCACGTTGATGCAACCCAATCGATGGCTCATCTAGCACATAAAGGACGCCGTTTAAAGCCGATCCAATTTGTGTCGCCAAACGAATTCGCTGGGCTTCACCGCCTGATAATGTGCCAGCGGAACGAGAAAGATTTAAGTACTCTAACCCGACATTAATTAAGAACGATAGGCGATCTTGAATCTCGCGCACGATCATGTCGGCAATTTTTCGGTCCTTTTCACTTAATGATAAATCTTTCACCCATGCTAAACTTTGCGTCACACTTAATTCTGTTACTTGACCAATGTGATTCTGAGAAAGCTTAACGGCAAGGGCTTCCTCGTTTAAACGATAACCATTACACGTCGGGCACGGTGATTGTGCCATATATTTCTCCATTTGTTCACGAATAAAGCTCGAACTCGATTCTTTATAACGACGCGCAACGTTATTTAAAACACCTTCAAAGAAAATCCAGTTTTCTCTAACTTGGCCGCGTTCGTTTTCATAACGGAAATAAATCTTCTCATCGCCACTGCCGTTCAAGACTTTTTCTAATTGCTCTTCAGGCAAGTCTTTAACAGGCGTATCCATATTAATGTCGTAATGCTCGCAAACAGATTGCAACAGTTGCGGATAATATTGCGTCGAAATCGGTTGCCACGGGGCAATCGCATGCTGATTGAATGATAAGTCCCAATCAGGGATGACCAATTCTAAGTCCACTTCAAGTTTTTGGCCAATGCCATCACATGTTTTACAAGCGCCCAACGGATTATTAAATGAAAATAGGCGTGGCTCTAGCTCTGTGATCGTAAAACCACATTCTGGACAAGCATGATTTTCATTAAATAAAAGGTCTTCCCCATCAATTAAATCCATAATGACTTGTCCTTCACTGATCGACAGTGCTGTTTCGATCGAATCACTCAACCGACCTTCAATGCCTTCTTTTATGACAATTCGATCAACCACAACTTCAATCGTATGCTTTTTATTCTTCTCAAGTTCTATTTCCTCGGAAATCTCGCGCATTTCACCATCAACACGCAAGCGAACATAGCCTTCTTTTTTCAAGTTTTCCATCAAACGCTTGTGTTCACCTTTTCGATCTGAAACGACAGGTGCTAACACTTGCATCTTCGTTCGTTCTTCTAGTGCCATCACTTGATCGACCATCTGTTCAACCGTTTGTGCCGAAATCTCTATGCCGTGAATGGGACAGATCGGCTGACCGACACGCGCGAACAATAAACGCAAGTAATCATATATCTCCGTAACCGTTCCGACAGTCGAACGCGGGTTGTGACTCGTCGTTTTTTGATCGATCGAAATGGCTGGTGATAACCCTTCAATCGCATCGACATCTGGTTTATCCATTTGCCCTAAGAATTGTCGAGCATAGGCTGATAACGACTCCACATAACGTCGCTGACCCTCCGCATAAATCGTATCAAACGCCAAAGATGACTTACCTGAACCAGACAAGCCAGTCATGACGATAAATTGATTTTTCGGTATGGTTACATCAATGTCTTTTAAATTGTGTGCTCTAGCACCTTTTACCGTAATAGATTTCAAATCGTTCACCCCTCCGCTTTTAACTCAAGCATGGCATCACGTAATTCCATTGCACGCTCGAAATCAAGATCTTTAGCTGCTTGCTTCATTTCCGTTTCAAGCTGATCGATCATTTCGGCCTTTTCGTCTTTCGATAAATTCTTATATTGTTCAGCAACGCTTGTGCTTTCACCTTCATCTTCACTATCATACGTCGCCTTAATCACATCACGGATTTCTTTCTTGATTGTCGTTGGCGTAATATCGTGTTCCTCATTATAAGCGATCTGTTTTTCACGTCGGCGGTACGTTTCATCGATCGCCACTTGCATTGAATCTGTCCTTTTATCCGCATACATAATGACTCGTCCATCTGCGTTACGTGCTGCGCGACCCGTTGTCTGAATAAGTGACCGTTCTGAACGGAGGAAACCTTCTTTATCCGCATCTAAAATCGCGACTAGTGACACTTCTGGTATATCAAGTCCCTCACGTAACAAGTTAATGCCGACTAAGACGTCATATTTACCTAACCTGAGATCACGAATAATCTCAATTCGCTCCAGCGTTTTAATCTCAGAATGTAAGTAAGCGACTTTTATCCCCATTTCCTGAAGATAGTTCGTTAAATCCTCAGACATTTTGATGGTTAGTGTCGTTACTAAGACACGCTCATCTCGCTCAGACCGTTTATTAATTTCTCCGATGAGGTCATCAATCTGCCCTTTAATCGGACGAACCTCAATTTCCGGATCAAGCAAGCCTGTCGGACGAATAATTTGTTCAACCATTTGTGGTGAATGTTCGCGTTCATAAGGACCAGGTGTCGCCGAAACATAAATGCCGTAATTAATATGCTTTTCAAACTCTTGAAACGTTAACGGACGGTTGTCCATCGCAGACGGCAAACGGAAGCCATGATCGACTAGCGTCTGCTTACGCGCTTGGTCACCATTAAACATCCCACGAACTTGTGGTAATGTAACGTGAGACTCGTCCACCACGATCAGTGAATCATCTGGAAAATAATCGAGTAATGTATAAGGAGTCGAACCAGGCTCACGGAACGATAAATGACGTGAATAGTTTTCAATACCTGAGCAGAATCCCATTTCGCGCATCATTTCCAAGTCATAATTCGTGCGTTGCTCTAGACGCTGCGCTTCAAGTAATTGATCATTCGCTTTGAAATGGGCTAGCTGTTCTTGAAGTTCTTGTTCAATATTTTTAATTGCTTTTTTCATCTTTTCTTCACGTGTGACGAAGTGTGACGCTGGGAAGATCGCAACATGATCACGATCGCCAAGAATTTCACCTGTTAACGCATCCACTTCACGAATTCGATCAATTTCATCACCGAAAAATTCGATTCGGATACAATGCTCTTCCCTTGATGCTGGGATAATCTCGACTGAATCGCCTCTAACCCGAAATGTCCCACGCTGAAAGTCAATATCATTACGCGCATACTGGATATCAACTAATTCACGCAACACTTGATCACGCTCTTTTTCCATCCCTGTTCGTAAAGACAAGACAAGCTCGCGGTATTCCGTTGGTGAACCTAAACCATAGATACATGACACACTCGCCACGATCAAGACGTCATTCCGTTCGAATAAAGCTGATGTCGCCGAGTGTCTTAACTTATCAATTTCGTCATTAATGCTCGCATCCTTTTCAATATATGTATCGGAATGCGGCACATAAGCTTCAGGCTGATAGTAGTCATAATAACTGACAAAATACTCGACAGCATTATTAGGGAAAAACTCTTTAAATTCACTATATAATTGACCAGCAAGCGTCTTATTGTGGGCAATGACGATGGTTGGTCGATTAATTTCTGTAACCACATTGGATACAGTAAACGTTTTACCTGTCCCAGTAGCACCGAGTAATGTTTGGTGTTGCTTACCTTCACGCACACCATTCACAAGCTCCTTAATTGCTTGCGGCTGATCACCTTGAGGTTCAAATTGCGACTCTAATTGAAATGCTTCCGCCACATCATCAACTCCAGTTTAAGAAAAGTTTCTATTTACATATTGCATGATCATTTATTGTTGTTGCATAGATTTTGTATACGTTGTGTCAAAATCTTAATTGCTTGCGCCAAAGGGCATTGGTGTTGCATCAAATTTTAAATAGCTTGCTTCAGATTTTGATAGTCTTGCTTCAAAATCATGTCTGCTTGCACCAAATTTCGTTATAGTTGCACCAAACACACAATTTATATAATCATTTCCAGTATAACACAGACGAACACCCGTTTGTATAGATGCCCGAAAAACACAGTCATATCATAAGCATATTTTGTCATTGGATTGATTGCAAAGAATATGATTGTACACGGGCTTTGTCCAATTAAAAAAGAAAATCTCATTCTGCTTTAAGCAAAATGAGATTCTCCTATCTATTCCATTGTTAATGTTTCTGTCGTTTGTAGTGTGAATCTTGGACGTTCTTTTACAAAGATGAAGCCAAGTTGATGATCTTCACCTTCATGAATAGGGCGTTGGACGAATTTCGTTTCACCGTTAAGGTCTTGAACATTCAATTTGCAATAGGAACGATTTTCACTCATAACATCGTAAAATTCATGTTCATTCTGCACGGGCACATCATGTACGCGTTCTATTTTCTCGCCAACAACTACATCCAATTCATCTGCTGGTGACCCTGGTATTATACCAGCAATCGTAATACCATCTGGTTCAGGACGAAAGATTGGACGTCGTTCGCGGTCAAAGAAGCGAATCATTAGACTGATGAAAGCACGTGCCACAACAGCAAAACCTGCAACTGAAATCAGTACATACGGAACTGACATCAGTGGAACGAACACACCAGCTAATATAATCATTAATAACAAGACACTCAAGCCAATTCGCTTAGCGCCCTGTTCACTGAACACACCGCGGAACATTTGAGAAAATCCAATGATATATGGAAACAGCACGAACTGGATATTGACTGAATCCATCGCAAACATCGGCCACCAGGCAAATGCGTCACTCAATACTAATGTTCCACCTGGTAGCGGAAATAGTAACGGAACTAGCATTAACCGACTCGCTCGATGGGCTATAACATTTTTTCCTCGGTCACCTGACTGTAATTGCGGAAAAGTTAACGCCCGTTTTGTCGTCATGACTAAAATCACTTCGGCCAATAATAATGCTAGTAAAACGTAAACCATTGCATCTAAGGGCACTTGATATAAGCCTTCGCTAATCGATTCGTTCCAAACGACCACTTCAAATTGTTGTAACAACCATACCGTTACGATTGTTACACCGAGCGTATAGGCAGGGGATAATAGAGCTAATTGTCCTGTTAACGTCATCACAAGTGTGACAATCGTTAACAATAATAGCCACTCCCACGTCACAACAACTCCAACTAAAACGAGTCCAATTGACACCAACAAACCTAACCCAAGTCCAAGCAACCACGTCCCACGCCATTCTGCATGTAGTGGAAAAATACGATGTCCAAACTGCTGGCGATCACGTTTAATCCGTAAATTTCCTAATAAAAATGACAACACAATTACTATATAAAGTAGTGGCTGTGCAAAAAACCAAGCTATCCCTAGTCCAATTTCAGTTAACCATGTTTGCCACATCTTAATCCCCCCTTATACGACATCTTAATCACGTTTATTTTTCGTTATCTTAATGAGAATTCCTGCTTGATGATCTTAAACAGCCTGATTGTCCTAACTCATCTAGGTAAAAAAGATGACCCACACTGGAGTCATCTTTAACTTTTACTCATATAATGCTTCAATCGCACGTTGCAACTGAACATCATTGTCAGGATTTGAGACGGCATCTAAGATTTGTTCTTCGAGTATGCGCTCTGTTTCATCATTAAGAGCTCCCGTGACATCTAAACTGTTTTCCTCTTGGAAGTTCTCTACGGCTGATTCTGTACTACGGTCAAAGTAACCATCTGTCCGAGAAACCTCATAACCTAAACCATCAAGCATCTGTTGAAGTTTCTCAACCCCATCACCAGTCATGTCATACTCAAGCGTATCGTCTGATTGAATTAAAGTAGAATAGAAATATTCTGGTTGAGGTTGTTCAATCGTTGGGTCAACACCTTGATCTTGAATACGATTACCATCTGGTGTGATCCAATCATAAACCGTTAGCTTCAGCATACCATCACCTAACGGCATTGTTTGTTGGACTGTCCCTTTACCAAAGGTTGTTTCACCGATTAATTCGTAACCGTTCACTTCATTTAATGCTGCTGCTAGAATTTCAGAAGCACTCGCACTACCCCGATTAATCACAACTGAGATTGGATAATCTTTCTTCTCGCCACCGTCAACGTAATAAGGATCTCGTTCACTATCATGACGTTTTGTATAAACAAACGGATTCTCATCTGTCATGAAATGCGATAACATTTGTTGAACCGCATTAAATAAACCGCCTGGATTCCCTCTTACATCTAAGACTAATCCATCAATGTTCTCGTCTTCTTCTAAGTATGTTAATTCTTCTTCAAATTCTTTTGCTGTTCCTTCACCGAATGACGTGATTTCTAACACGCCAACAGTATTACCCTCATATTCTTGAACACTAGAGGTAACTGTTTCTAATGGAATTTCATCACGAGTGATTGTAACATCAAACGTCTCTTCTTCACCAGGACGTTGAATGGTTAATACAACATCGGTCCCTTTTTCGCCGCGAATAATTTGAACAGCTTCATTAACCGATTGATCTTCAACTGATTCACCATCTACAGCTAAAATCCGATCATTGGGTCTGATCCCAGCTTCTTCAGCGGGTGAGTCAGCGATTGGCGAAACAACTGTAATATAACCATCACGTTGAGTCACCTCAGCACCAATTCCCTCAAATGAAGATTCAAGCGATTGATTAAACTGCTCGGTCATGTCTTCGTTCATATACTCACTAAAGGGATCGTCTAATGCACTTACAACCCCTTGTAGTGCTCCTTCATATAAGGTTTCCTCATCGACTTCTTTAAGGTAATATTCTTCGATTGATTGGACTAAATTATCGATTTGCGATAATTCCTGTGGCATGTCACCATTTTGCTCTGACTGGTTGTTATCCGATTCCGACGACTGTTCTTCATCGGATTCACCATTAGATGATTGACCGTCTTCATTCGAAGCGCTTTGCTCCTCAGTTGATTTATCATCAGCTACAACCGAAACAACTGTTGCCGAAATAGCGCCTCCGACCAAAAAGGCTGCCACGATTACTAGGATTAAAAACTTTCGACTTATGTTCAATTCTTTCACCACTTTTCGTTAAATCGATCACTAAAACCACGGCCATCGTCAGTATCGACGGACTATTATTTCATTATAACATAAAAGCATCACACATAAGGTGCGATGCTTTTAAAATTAAAAAGTGTCTTAATCGATATTGTGTGTATAGTCGTTATCTTTTAAAAACTAAAGTATTGAAGCGGGTTGATTGCATTCCTTTTATCCCCTTGCCAACTACCATTGTGCACTTCAAAATGCAAATGTGGACCACTTGAACTACCTGTACTTCCCATGTTACCAATTTGTTGACCACGTTCAACAGTATCACCAACACTCACATGAACCCTTGACATATGTGCGTAAACAGTATCATATGACTTACCATCAATATAATGGGTCATATAAACAACATTACCATAACCGCCCCCACACTCTATATCTCCTCTAACGCAACCAGACTCTACTCGATATACCTTACCACTAGCAGCTGCGTAGATAGGTGTAGTTTTATTGTAACTACCAGCGTCAATGCCATAATGTGTGCCGCCACGTGTACCGAAGCTATCTGTTAAATAACCGTTCATTGGACGCATGAACTTACTGCCAGTATCTGCTGGTGTAGTCCCACCGCCTGAATTACTTGAAGCACTTGAATCATTGGAATTGTCTTCGGCTTCAGCCTCACGCTGACGTTGACGTTCACGTTCACGTTGTCTCTTTCGTTCTTTGGCTTCTTCTTTCGCTTGAGCCAATGCTGCTTCACGATTGCTTAGTATTTCTTGCTCTTCAGCTAGTGACATTTTATGATCGTGCATTTCTTCCTGCTCTTCTTCTAAGTTCGCTAAAATGACTTCTTGTTCTTCTTTACGTTCATCCAAGTTCGCCACTAGTTGATCTAGTTCGTCTTTTTGCTTCACAAGTGTTGCACGCTTTGATTCCATTGCTTGCTTATTTTGTTCCACAGTCTTTTTGTTTTCTTCGACCTGTGCTTTTGATTCTTCAACTTCTGTCATAGTTTCTTCTAGCTTCTTCTTATCAGCAAAATGCTCGTCCAAGATATTTTGGTCTTGATCCATCACTTTGCTAACAGCTGAGGAACGACTAATCAAGTCACCGAAATCACTAGCACCCATTAGAACTTCTATGTATCGAACCGAGCCGCCATTTTTCTGTAATGTGCGGAGCCGATCCTTTAAGACAACCTCGCGTTCTTCAATCCGCTTTTTCGTTGCTTTAATCTCTTCTTCTAATTGTTTGATTTCAGCTTCTAGTTCTTTAATTTCATTCTCAAGTTTCTTAATTTCAGTTTCTAGCTGACGAATTTCAGTTTCTGTTTGCTCAATACTTAATTCTTTTTCACGAATTTCAAGTTCAGCTTGTTCAATTTCGTTATTGATTTGAGCTAATTCGTCTTCAGTTTCAGATTTCTCTGATTCTAGCTCTTCTAACTGACTTTGTAGATTTTCTAGTTCACTATTAATCTCTTTCTTATTTTCTTCAACTTCTTTTAAATCTTCTTCAATTTCGTCTACTGAATCATTGGCTTCAGCCGTAGTTGTTCCTGACCATACCGTCACGCCAGCAATTACGACTGTTAAAGTCAAAAAGGCCAACCATTTTTTCATCAACATCGTTTCTCCCCTTTATATTTTTTGGATTGGTAGAATAATCAATTATTAGATACGTAAGAATTTACGGACACTCATGACACTTCCCCAAATGCCGATGAAGGCTCCAATTCCAAGTAACATTAATGATAACTGCCATGCAAATGGATTCCATGGTAGCAACTCAATAAATTCAAAGTTTAAGCGGTCATTTAGATTAACATATAAGAAATGATAACCTACTAAAACAGCTGTAACTGGAATAATAGATCCGATCACACCCGTTAATAATCCTTCAACGAAGAACGGACCACGAATAAAACTATTTTTCGCGCCTACTAAACGCATAATACCAATCTCTTCACTACGTGCATTGATTGTCATCTTAATCGTATTCGAAATAAGGAATATCGCAGTTAATAATAAAGCAGCAATGAAGCCTATCCCTATATAACGAGCATATTGATTGAACTGTAATAAACGGTCAACCGTTGCACTACCATATTCAACACTTTCTACTTTATCAATTTGTCCAATTTGATCTGCGACTGGTGATAAATCTTCAGCCTCTTCTGTTTGAATCACAAAAACGTGATTGAGTGGATTATCCTGTTCAAAGAGTTCCCAAGATTCACCCTCTTCGCCGAGATCGTCAATTAAGTTTTCTAACTCTTCTTCTTTAGAAGAAAATTGATAACTTGTAACTTGAGAGATTCCTTCGATTTCATTACCAATTGATTCAACTTCTTCATCACTTGTATTCAATTCTAAAAACGCTCGAATTTCAGCGTCAGATTCAATGTTTTCAGCTACTTGGTTTAAGTTTAGAATTAAAATCAAAAAGGCTGCGACTAACACTAATGTCGTTGTTACGGCGCCAACAGCCGCAACCGTCATCCAACTATTTCGTATTAAATTCTTTGCTCCTTCTCTTACGTGTCTTCTCAATGTACTAATCTTCATAGCCGTATTCTCCTCGATGCTCATCTCTGACAACTTGTCCATTTTCCATCGCAATCACACGTTTACGGATTGTATTCACAATCTCACGGCTGTGCGTTGCCATAATGACCGTTGTACCTGTGTCGTTGACTTCTTCAAAAATACGCATAATCTCCCATGATGTATCTGGGTCTAAGTTACCAGTCGGCTCGTCCGCGATTACAACTTTAGGATTGTTTACAATGGCTCTCGCGATCGCGACACGCTGTTGTTCACCACCTGACAATTGCGCTGGAATAAATCGAGCTTTATGCTTTAACCCCACTTTATCTAAAACTTCCATCACGCGACGACGAATCTTGCGTGGATTCTCTTCAATCACTTCAAGCGCGAAAGCAACATTTTCATAAGCTGTCATCTTGGGTAAAAGCTTAAAGTCTTGATAGATAACGCCAATACTTCGACGTAAATACGGAACCTGTCGCTTTTTGATGCTGCCTATATCGACATGATTTATTTGAACTTTTCCGTCCGATGGCACTTCTTCATGGTACATTAATTTAATAAATGACGACTTACCAGCACCACTTTGGCCAACAACGTAAACAAACTCACCGTCTTCAATCTTGGTCGTAACACCACTTAAAGCTGTTACGCCATTATCGTAAACTTTATGTACATTCTCCATTTCAATCATACTATTTCACCATGTTCCCCCCGTTGCCTTAATAAGCAACTCTAATAATTTTTCTATTGAATAAACGATTACCAAATGACTGAATCGATCAGTGTCTGATTGGTAAACCTATCTAATTTCACGATTTATAAAATATTATAACATGTTTAAGTCGAATTATCTGCGGATATAATATTACATTTTCTTTTCAATTGCGATATCTTTTGTAAAAATACTGGTTATCATTGGATGAAAAACGCCAATTTGCTCGAAAGGTGATTAGTTTTAATATCGGTTCATTCTAGTAATTTATGAAGTTATTTCTGAATCGTTATTTATGTTTTTCATAAATTTGGACACAAAAAATCCCCAACAACCACTGTTAGGGATTCAGTCTTTCAAAACTTTATTGGCTTAGGACATAGTCTGCAATTTGTGAAGCTTCATCTTCGCTTACATCTTGTGCAGGCATGCTTCCTTTACCTTCAGTGATAATCGTGACAATTTCGCTTTGATCATAACTGTCACTTGCATTCGTTAAATCTGGCCCTGTACCACCAGTTAAGTCACCACCGTGACAAGATGCACAGTTTTGTTGGAATAGTTCTTCACCTTGTGCTGTTTCATTTGCATTGCCTTCTCCATTTCCACCATCAGCTCCACCGTCATCGCCACCGCCACACGCGGCTAAGATCATCATGAAACTGATAAATCCAATTAACAACCATTTTTTCATGTTATGCCCTCCTTATGCTTTACTATATATGTTCCCAAAACGCTCAAAAATTAACCATCAATTTTCGAGCGTAAATAGGCATTAATAAATGGATCAAGATTTCCGTTCATCACAGCTTCAGTATTCCCGATTTCAACATTCGTGCGATGATCTTTGACCATATTGTATGGATGAAAAACATAAGATCGGATTTGACTTCCCCAGCCAATTTCCTTCAATTCACCACGAATGTCATCTATTTCTTGCTGCTGACGTTCAATCTCTCGCTGATACAACTTCGATTTCAACATCTTCATCGCTTGTTCACGATTCTTAATCTGCGACCGTTCAGCTTGCGATGTCACGATGATATTGGTAGGCAAGTGGGTGATCCGAACAGCTGAATCAGTTGTGTTGACGTGCTGACCACCTGCACCACTAGCTCGGTACGTATCAGTTTTTAAATCATCTTGATTGATTTCAATTTCAACTTCATCATTAAATTCCGGCATGACATCCAAGGAAGCAAATGATGTATGACGACGGCCCGATGAATCAAACGGCGAAATACGAACGAGACGATGCACGCCTTTTTCTGCTTTCAAATAACCGTAAGCATTATGGCCATTAATCTGCAATGTGACACTTTTCACACCCGCTTCATCACCAGGTAAATAATCGAGCGTGTCCACTTTAAAGCCTTTGCGTTCTGCATAACGAGTATACATGCGTAGTAACATTTCTGCCCAATCCTGTGATTCCGTTCCACCAGCGCCTGGATGAATTTCAATGATCGCATTATTTTGATCATACTGTTCGCTTAATAAAATATTAAGTTCAAATTGATCAATTGCTTGACGCGTTTTTTGGACTTGCTCTTTCAAGTCCTCGAATAGTTCTTCGTCTTGCTCTTCTTTAACGAGTTCATAAGATACTTCTAGGTTCTCAACACTTTCAACTAAGTGATCATACCCTTGAACAAGTTCTTTTAACCCGTTCGTTTCACTAATCACCTTTTGCGCTGCACTCGGATCATCCCAAAAAGACGGATCCGTCATTTGGTTTTCTAATTCAGCAATTCGATCGCGATAACTCGTAAAGTCAAAGAGACCCCCTGAAATTATCGAGTTGCTCTTCCATTTGGTTTAATTCATTGCGAATATCTGCTAAATCCATAACGTATTTTGTCACCTCTAATAATTAATGCTAACCATATTGTACCATTAAAAACGCGAAATAACAGCTCTTAGCTATGTTCATAACCAAATTGTCATAATTTTTATAGAAGCAGTGGTGTGTTGTCGAATAAAGTCGAATTTGGAATACGCTATAATTTATTAACTAATGAATAGTATAACCAACTCCATCTGACATGTCTGTGCGCTAAATCACAAATAAAACCCGTTCTGACTGATCAGAACGGGTTTTGCATCATTATGCACCATGGCAATGCTTATATTTTTTACCGCTACCGCATGGGCAAGGTTCATTTCGGCCAACTTCTTTCTTCTTCACAATCGGTTGGCGTTTTTGTTCTTCTTGAGGACGGCCACCAGAGACAGCTTTTGCGTCTTTAGCTACCTCTTCACGTTGTAAGTTTTCTCGGATCTGAGCTTTCATCGCATAGCGCGCGACTTCCTGCTCGATTGAAGCAATCATGTCTTCAAACATCGAGAAGCCTTCCATTTGATATTCTTGGAGTGGATTGTTTTGACCATACGCACGCAAATGAATTCCTTGGCGGAGCTGATCCATTTGATCGATATGGTCCATCCACTTCGAGTCTACTGTACGCAGTAAGATCACTTTTTCAAATTCGCGCATTTGTTCATCTGTTAACTCTTCTTCGCGCTCATCATATTTCTTCTTCACAATGTCCATGATGGTTTCAATAATCTCATCTGGTTGTTTGCCTTTTAGATCGTCTGCTGAAATTTCTTCAGGCTCTAAAACGTTAGCCTCTAAGAATTGGACGAGACTTTCAAGATCCCAGTTCTCTTCGTCTTCTTCTTGCGTATAAACCTCAACATTACGTTTGACGGTTGATTCAATCATGCCAATAATAATGTCACGTAAGTTGTCCGATTCGAGAACTTCATTACGTTGTTCGTAAATAATATCACGCTGCTCACGTAAGACATCGTCATAAGACAGGATTTGCTTACGCGCATCGAAGTTATTACCTTCAACCCGTTTTTGTGCCGATTCAACAGCACGGGATACCATTTTACTTTCAATTGGTTGATCATCATTTAAACCAAAACGATCCATCATCGCATGCATACGCTCTGAACCGAAACGACGCATGAGCTCATCTTCCATGGAAAGATAAAACTGTGATACACCTGGGTCACCCTGACGACCAGAACGACCACGTAACTGATTATCAATACGACGTGATTCGTGACGTTCTGTACCGACAACTGCTAGGCCGCCTAGCTCTACAACGCCATCACCAAGTTTGATATCTGTACCACGACCAGCCATGTTCGTCGCAATTGTTACGGCACCTTTAAGTCCTGCTTCTTGAATAATTTCCGCTTCTTTAAAATGGTTCTTCGCGTTTAAAACATTGTGTTTCACGCCAGCTTTCTTCAGTTGCTGAGAAATCAATTCTGATGATTCCACCGATACCGTACCGACTAAAATTGGTTGTCCCATTTCGTGACGTTCTTTAATGTCTTGAACCATCGCTTTATACTTACCATCCATGGACTTATAAATTAAATCTGGACGGTCGTCACGAACAATCGGTTCGTTCGTCGGAATCGAAACAACATTCATATTATAAATATCACGGAATTCTTCTTCTTCGGTTTTAGCCGTACCCGTCATACCAGCTAGCTTATTGTACATCCGGAAAAAGTTCTGGAACGTAATGGTCGCCAGGGTCATGCTTTCTTTTTGGATCTGTAAATCTTCTTTCGCCTCGATCGCTTGGTGAAGACCATCACTATAACGACGACCCTTCATGAGACGACCTGTAAATTGGTCGACAATGACCACTTGATCTTCTTCAACCACATAATCCGTATCACGCTGCATCACGACACGTGCTTTTAACGCTTGGTTAATATGGTGCGTCAATGACACGTTATTCAAATCGTATAGGTTTTCAATATTAAAGTAATTTTCCGCTTTCGTAATACCTGACTCAGTTAATTGGACATTTCGTGATTGATCATCAAAAGTATAGTCTTCTTCAGGTGTTAACTGTGAAACAAATCCGTCAGCTTGTACATAATTAGTCTGGGATTTCTTTTGTGAACCTGAAATAATTAACGGGGTACGTGCTTCGTCGACTAAAATCGAGTCCACTTCGTCCACAATCGCAAAGTTCAACTCACGTTGAACACGACGCTCTTTGTAAAGCACCATGTTATCACGCAAATAATCGAAACCGAACTCATTATTCGTACCATACGTGATATCTGCGTCGTACGCTTCACGCTTCTCTTCTTTATCAAGTTCATTCGTATTTAAACCAACTGTTAAACCAAGCCAGTTATATAATTCGCCCATATCTTCCGCGTCACGTGATGCCAAGTAATCGTTCACCGTGATAATATGAACGCCTTTGCCACTAATTGCATTTAAATAAGCAGGCATAGTTGACGCTAGTGTTTTACCTTCACCTGTCTTCATTTCGGCGATATCACCATGATGGATCGCAATCGCACCAATTAATTGCACGTAGAACGGGCGCATGCCTAACACACGATTAGCCGATTCACGTACAACGGCATAAGCTTCAGGTAATAAAGCATCTAGCGATTCACCTGCTTCATAACGATTTTTAAACTCTGTTGTCTTTGCTTGTAATTCTGTATCTGACAATAATTTCGTATTCGATTCTAACGCTTCAATCTGATCTGCGGTTTTTCGGAGTTTTTTCAACTGTTTCTCATTCAAATCCCCAAATACCTTGGTTAGTAATTGCTTCATATCGTTGCACCTCGTATCCTTTTGTTTACAATACTCCATTATCAATCATAACACTACCTTTTTAATCATGACAACTAACGGAATAGAGGTGTTTTTGTCGATTTGACTCGCAATAAAAAGAAACCAGCTTGCGGGTGAGGTAAGCTGGTCAAAAGGACAAGACCATAAAGGTGACTATTTGACTTGGGATGAAGAATAATTGGGAAAGGAAACATTAACATCGGAATGGGAGGTTACACGTTCTTCTAAAGCAATCACACGCTCATTAGTGGTTGCGACAATGCGAACGAGTTGGGAAATCATTTCACTTTGACGATTTAGTTGATTTTGAAGCTTAGAACATTCGAGGCAGTTAAACTGATGAGTCATCTCGTATTCCCCCTTTATGATCTTGCTAACTTAGTTATACCACGGTTCTGAGAGGTTGGGTAGCCCCGTCTAAATTGAGGAAAAATACCGTACGTAATAATTTGATAATTATTTTTGTTTAATCATTAAATAATATAGGGGGAAACCGAGATTTTCTCTTAAAAAAATTATTTATTGTTTTTTATCAGAAGATGCATTACCTTTGCCTTCATCCGGAACATTATTTTCCTTTTTCTCATCAGCTTCGCTACGCTCATCTTCTGTGTCATCACTTTGACTAGATGGCTGCTGATTCTCGTCGTTTTCATCTGTATGACGTTGCTCATTTGATTCATTCGTTTTTTCGTCTTCTTCAGGTAACGATCCTTGGGTTTCATTTGATTGTTTTTCTTCATTAGTTGATTTGTCATTGGTGTTATTATCTTCATTTGCAGATTCTGATTGATTTTGCGACTCATCTTTTCGTTCATTACTTTCAGCTTGTTCACGATTTTCATTTGCTTTAGAACTTTTATCTTGTTCATGTTTTTCATTTACTTTAGGACTTTCATCATTAGATTTCCGATCATTCTCTTGCGATTGTCCATTTCCATTACGATTATCTTCTTTTTCTTCCTGACGGTTTTGATCAGAGGAGCTATCATTCTTTTTCTGTCTTTGATTAAAATCAGGCTGAGTCGAATCTCGATTTTGATGATCTAATTCTCCTGACTTGTTCTTCTCCTTCTGATGCTCACCACTGCTATTGAGGTTAGATTTTGTTTCACTGGATTGTCCAGGACTCTGAGGTGTATCAATTTTTTGTTTCTGAGTATCATTTTGTATTTTGAATTCATTTATCTTCTTATTCGGCTTAGTCATCTCACGTGTCTGCTTTGACTGTTGCCCATGATTAGCTTTGAACTTTTCCATTAATTGATCAATAGGTTGATCAGCAGCATCTTGAACTTGGTTAACTTCACCACTAGCTTCTAACTCTTTACCTATAAGATATTCATTAACTGACATATTTAATTGTTTTGCCTCATTATAATCGTGCTTTGATCCATTCATAATGGTTAGTTGATGTGATACATTTGTCATCTCAGATTGAATTTTTTGTTCAATAGCTTTTGTTTGCGATTCTTGTTCAGAATCCAATGGTATTACAGTCGAAACTAACGCCATATTTTCATTTTCATTAATATAACCTAATTTTTGAAGGGATGTATTGAGCTCACGAACTACTTCACTAAACAATTGGTCTTCCGATATTTCCTCAATAATTTTTTCACCATCACGATTATTAGCTGTCAATCCAAGAACATTAAAGTCTTCATCAAGTTCAATTTCAATGCTTGGGTTAATATCCATTGCAACTAAATATACATTAGTCTTATCTTGCTCCATGACGAGTTGATAAACTATAACACTTATGAGTAAAACTGCAGCTACAGATACGTAGGACAAAAATGAGAATGTTGGACCACTAGAGAGTGTAGTAGTATATGTCTCTCCTATTAGAGGGAACTCATGTTCAGGGCGCTCGATATTTTTAAACTTTGCATCATCAGTTAACAGAACAATTTTATCATCTGTCACTTTAACGACTTTGCCAGATATGATTGTTTTCATTGAGCACCCTCCCTTTCACTATTTTCAATTACAAACTCTTTCAGTTGTGTCCAACTAGGATTGCAGTGTATTAAAATTATGGCAATTAAATATTTACGATGCTTTTCAATAGTTTTGTATTTAAACTTCGTATCCCTTGTAATGCTTGAAATTGGTAGACGTTTTAATCGTACTAATTCATCCACATATGATTTTGTTTGAGCAACCAATTTTCCTAATTCATGCAATTTATGTATTGTTTTTTTATGCTTTGGCGCAAATTGTTCTAGCTCATCAAAAGAAACTCCGTATTGACTCAATTGAAAGTCAAATTCCATAATTTCATCAACTAACTGATGATTAGTCAGTGATTTAAAATGTTCATCTATCGCATATTGTTGATCAACTCGATTTTCTCTACTTTCAATATCGAGCGACAATGTTTGATTGGAGTGAGCTTCTCGTTTAAAGAAATCAACTAAATCACGTTTTATGATTAAATAAACATAACTGTGAAATGTTCGTCCTTTATTTTCATCAAACGATTCTATTGCTTTATTAAATGCAATTAACCCCACACTAGATTCTTCATCACTCCATGATATGTAACGCTTACAAATATGACCTACTATATTCAGAATATAAGGGCTATAGTACTTGATTAATCGTTCCCGAGTCAGTTCATCACCGTGTCTAATTGATTGAATTGATTGCTCTAATTTTTTATCCTCTACCAAAGCTATCGCCTTCCCAACTATTCTCTGTACTTATATAGGATATAATATCAATTCATCACGGTAAATAACGAATAACAAAAGTTTGGAGGAGATAACAAATGGTTACCCCCTCCAAATAGTGATGTACTCATTTAAGGCCTGTTACCATTTCCTTGACCTTCTCCATTATTAGAACCAGCTGCCCCTCTTTCTTCATCAGCATCTTCTGATTCTTGTTCATCTTCATTTGATTCTGCATTATTATCTGCTTCGCCCCTTGCAGATTCTTCTTGATTATCATTATCTTCGTCTTCGTCTTCGTTTTCATCATTATTTGGGTTTTGTTCTGCCTTTTCTCGAGCTTCTTCTGCTTGGTCTTGGCCTTGCTCTGCGTTTTCTTGGGCCTCTTCTGCTCGATCTTCACCTTGCTCTGCGTTTTCTTCAGCTTCTTCTGCTCGATCTTCACCTTGCTCTGCGTTTTCTTTGGCTTCTTCTGCTCGATCTTGACCTCGCTCTGCATTTTCTTTGGCTTCTTCTGCTCGATCTTGACCTCGCTCTGCATTTTCTTCAGCTTCTTCTGCTCGGTCTTGTTCTTGCTCTGCGTCTTCTTCAGCTTCTTCTGCTCGGTCTTGTTCTTGCTCTGCGTCTTCTTCAGCTTCTTCTGCTCGGTCTTGTTTTCGCTCTGCGTTATCTTGAGCTTCTTCTGCTTTATTCTGTGCTTCTAGATAATTTTGCTTAGCTTGTTCTTGGTTTTCAATCGCCTGCGTGATTCCATCTTTAGCTTCTTCTGGTAATTCTTCATTTTCTAAGACTTCCTCTAATTTATCTGTACGATTGTCCATGTTTTCAACTACTTGTTCTTTAGCTTCAGAAGTTTCTTCATCATTTTCATCTGCTTGCTCTAAGTCTTCATTAACTTGATCTTGAATGTCACTATACTCTTCTAAAAGTTCATCAGCAGTCTCTAAATCACCTTCCTGTATTAAAGATTCTGCTTCATCGAGACGTTCTTCAGAAAAATCGTCCTGTAACATTGCCTTTTCTGTAAAGCTCTCTGTTAATTCATATTCTGCTTCTTCCATTATACGACTTAAATCATATAATTCTGAGTCTGGATTGATATAACCTTGTTCGTCTTCCTCATCCGCATTCACAGTAATACCTACCATCATGACAACAGCAATGGATAACAACATTTTCTTCAACATTTTAAAACTCCCTTTCTATTAATAATTTAATTTACTTCTAAATGATGCGATATCATCTTCAACTTTGTCATATCGATCTTTCGCAGTAACAAAAGATAACATAACTGTTTTTTCTTTATCATTCATAAAATAGACTTCTGTTCGCATGCTCTCTTCACGATTCGTTTCATAAGCGATAAAACGATCACTTTCGTCAACTACGGACGCCTTATTTGCACCTTGCAATAATTCATCTTTTAATGATTGTACCTTTTGTTTATCATCAAGAACAGTTAAAACTGATAGAATATGGTCATGTTGAAATGTCACGTTAACAGGATCTTTTGATTCTTCTATCATTTCCCATCCTTCTTCATAACCTACAGATACTCCTGTATCTTTATGATCATATAGCAACTCTTCTGAAGTTGATGTTTGTTCTTCAGACTTATCACCACCAACACTCTCTTCAGACTGTGCAGAATTATCGTCATCTGAACAACCTGATAATAAAATTATAATAAAGACTATAAAAACTAAAAACTTTTGCTGACTCTTCACCTTCTCCCCCTCCTTTCTCTATTAATTTAAAACTCTTTCTAACCTCCCATACGATATACACATTATTTTTTAGAGGGAGAATAAAAATTTTTAAATTTTATTCAACTAATATTTTTACTTTCAATAAAATTCCTTCATCATAATTAAACGTATAAGAAAAGCGTCCAGCTAAGCTGGACGCTTTGGTGTTAAATATTATGCGTTCGGCTCGATTAAGCCGTATTTTCCATCTTTACGTTTGTAAACCACGTTTGTTTCACCTGTTTCCGAGTTTTCGAAGACGTAAAAAGCGTGGCCAAGCATATCCATTTGTAGGACTGCTTCTTCCTCATCCATTGGTTTTAAATCAAATTGTTTCTTCTTCACAATATCAATTGAATCATCTTCCGCTTCTTGTACTTGTTCCGTGATTGCTTCTTTCTCTAACTCAGCAAACACATGTTTAGGAGCACCTTCTTGGCGGAACTTGCGGTTAATTTTTGTTTTATATTTTCGAATTTGTCGTTCTAATTTATCCACGACCAAATCAACTGCTGCATACATATCCGTATGCCCTTCCTCTGCACGTAACAATAAGTTCGGCATCGGAATTGTCACCTCAATACGTTGTTCCGTATTGTAAACACTTAAGTTCACATGCACATCAGAAGACGGTGGTGTATCAAAATAACGCTCTAACTTCGAAATCTTCTTTTCCACATATTCGCGGATGGGATCTGTAACCTCGATGTTTTCGCCTCTTACGTTGTAAATCATATACAAGTCCTCCTTTCGTCTATGTAGGTTACATTCAACAATACCCCAAAGAACTCCTGCTTAAACCTCCGAAAAATTTAGAATATTTTGTCGATATTGTGACGAAAGGCTTCATGACAAGGTTTTAAGTATAAAAAAGATGAAAGGATTCCATTCATCCTTTCATCTATTAGTTCCGTGTATCAATAAACCCACCATCATTGCCGCGTAAATTTTGATACGGATTTATATATTTTTTGTTACCTGCTTGTTGTTTTTTAAACTTGCCAATATCCTGTTGAAATGAATTCATATATTGATCGGCCTTTTGACGCAAAGCCTCATCCAATCTCAACAATTCTTGTGCTAGTTCACGTTCTTCATCCGAATATTCGCCATCAAGTTGATTGATGAGTTGACCACGTTTTTCAACAAATTGATTAAATTCATTAATCAATTCTTCTCGGTCGATCTCATCGGCTTTCTCAAACCGATCATGCATCTGTTTCGTCAAAGTGTACAATGCTTTTACAGCTGACATTAGGCTTGGGCTCCTGAAGCATATTTATTCTGACGATCAAGCTTAATCACTTCTTTCCAAGTGTCACGCAACTCACGCACCATTTGATCTGCTTCATCCAACTGCGCCACATCATCATTAATATTCGCCTGACGCAATAAGTAATTAATGTAATCATACAGTGGCATAAGTTGTCCAGAAATCTCATAATCCGGATTTAACGTCAGCATAAATTCCGTAATTATATTTTGGGCTTTTTGTAAATTTTCGTTTTTAGCCTTAATCTCTTTATTTTCCATCGCTTCGCGACCCAGCTTAATAAACTTCAAACAACCATTATAAAGTTGCAACGTCAATTCACCTGGTGAAGCAGTTGCGACTGAATTCTGTTGATACGCTTGAAATGCTTGATTATAAGACATGTAGTCTCACCTCTCTTATTACATCATTCCGCCTAACTGTTGTTGCAATTGAGACGATTGGGCGTTCGCTTGCTGCACCGCTTGCTCCATACGCGTGAACTGGTCCCAATATCGCTGTTCAGCTTGTTGCATACGTCGCTCAAAGTCAGTCATTCGCTCAGACATATCCGCCATTTCTCGCCCTAGGGTATACTGTTGTGCCGTTTGATACTCGTTACCCGCTCGGTTCGTAATACTTTCCATCATACTATCTAACGAACCTTCAACACGCTGTGTCAGCCCTCGACTAGGATCATTCGCATTTCCAGTCGGATTATGGAAAAGTCCCATCACAGCTTCCGGATCTTCTTGTAACTTCTGACGCAATTCCGCCTCATCAACTTCTAACTTACCATTATCTCGCCAGTTAGATGAAGTCGAAATTCCGACATCAAGTATACTATTAATCTCGTTACTATTTGGGTTATCGACCTCTTGATACCACGCCGAACGCATCGAACTCAAACCAGAACTAATCACTGAATCATTGCGGAGCATCCCGCTCTGAGACTTCTCTTCCCAAAGCTCAACTTCCCGCTCTGACATCTCTTCACGCTGGCGTTCAGTTAATGGTGGATAATCACGATTCCGTTCTTCGTTCATTTTTCCATGCGCAAAGTCAATCGTTTCGTTATATTTATCTATAAAACCTGTAATTTGTTCCATTGCCGCATCAACGTCATTACCGACTGATACATCGACTGCTCCATTGGTAGAAGAATGAAAATCAAAAGAAACACCATTAATTTCATAACTATTATCATTTGATGTCATATTAATTCCATTATAGGTAAAATCTGCTTTATCCCCGCGTTGTTCATTAGCATTATTAATACCAAATACATCTCCGAAGAAACCTGCACTCAAATCCATTTCATTTCCACCGTCATTAAAATCACCAGCTTCTGTACGTTCCATAATGACACGATTATCTCCGTCATCATAAAAAGCTCTAACATTACCGTCTGATGTATCCGATATCTTTGAAAATATATCGCTTAATGAGTCATTTTCTTCTATTGTAAACTCAGAAGACTGTTCCCCTTCTGAATTTTGATAAGAAAAATTAATTTTCTGCCCTTCGTAACTTTGACCGTTCGCATCAGTGAAATCAATTTGATCACTTAATGGTGCAAGTGGATCGAAGTTTTCAGCAAAAGTCCCACTTGTCCCTGGATTAATCGCTGCTGTCGCAAGTTGGTTAACTTCCAAAGAGTAATTACCCGTATCTGCTTCAGCTGAAGCCGAAGCCGTCACCGCGCCTTCGTTTGATGACACAGCCGATTTCGACGTATAAGTTGATGACTCCTGCATACTCGATAATTCACTGTCGAGCTCACTCATCTTCGTATTCATTTCACGATAGGCATCACGCTGCAATTCAAGCCATCTCTGATCTTGTTTCATTCGTATGAGCGGCTGTCTCTCAGCTTCCATCAACTGATTAACCATACTTTCGACATCCATCCCGGTCGCAAAACCAGTCATGCGCATCGAATTATCCATATTGTTTGATACCATCTTCACTCACCTACCTTAAATTCGTTCATCGACGATAAAACCCATAAATTCAGCCATCGCTGCATAAACATCCAACAATTTTTCTGGCGGAATTTCTTTAACGACCTCTTCTGTTTCCTTGTCCACAATTGAAATATAATACCGATCTAACTTATCATGCATCTCATAGCGAATCGACGTTTCAGCCGGTTCGAGAAATTCATTCATACCCTCGACTAATTCCTCGGCACGATCACGCGTCATGTCCTCATCCGAACCATCACGCTTTGAATTCGCCTCATCATTCATCGCCTGCAATTTCGGTTTCGTTTTGTCTAATTGTGATAAAGCCTCCGATGTCCCCGACCGCTGCAGGAGTTGAGGGTTTGATAAAACTTGATCAACCTTCATCAAAAACAACTCCTTCCCTATGCTCTATTGGTTATATCGGTTAAAGGAAGGAGTTGTTTAGAAGGATATTTAAAATTATTTGTTGGTTGTAATATTCTTTTGTAATAACACTTTTTATAAAATGAATATTATTTCTTACTCAAAAATTCATCAAACTTATGTTGATAGTCATCAGCTATTTCTGGAATTGTGTTCTCTCTCAAATAATCAATATAGTTTTTTTGAATTGATTCTTTCAACCTCTCTGTTAAATCAAAACTGAAAAAATCCTCATTTGTTCTTTGCTCACCGAAGAAACTGTACATTTGTTCAACTTCTTCATCAGTAGCATTTTCGACAAAACGTCTGTGAACCCATTTTTCATTTTGATTATGGGCATTTATTAAGTGTTGCTTTTCTTTCAAGCTTTGAAAGTGATTTGCTTGAGATAATGTTGACATCATCAATTTTGAAAAACCATTCATCTTAGACAAAATATAAGTTCTGTCTAAATCTAGTGATGTATTTAATTTTTCATTAATTCTCGTTTGCATAGGCGGAAGGTCAAAGGCATCAGAAATAACATTCCAGAAAAGATCTTCATCTTGCTTTAAAATTTCTAACGGTAGAATCAACATATTATTAAAATATTTACTATAGTTTTCAACAAGCATACGTAAATCTAATGAATGTTTGATGAAATTTTCCTGTTTATTAATAAATTCTTGTGCGGAACCTGTATTTCCCTGCTTTATAGATTGTATGTATATTGACTTTATCCAAGAAATAGGTTCTCGGATAGTTAATAATATGTTTTCAGTCTCGATGTTGCGATTTAGTTCTCTACTTATCAATCGAATATAGTTCGGTATCTTGAATTGCTGACTCATATTATTTAAAAAGGCGGTTGACAAACTTTCAAAACTTAAAACATCTATTGAACCTTTTATACTTCTAGGCCTATTGATACTTGATTCAACCTTTTTATCTTCACTATCATTAACCACTATATTTCTAATTTCATATACTAAATCTGCAATTTCTTGATGAATTAAATTGTAATTATTGTCTTTATGCCATACGCCTTGCACATAAGTTGTTGCGCTTTTCATCATACCAATATGGACGAAATTAATAATGTTAAACACCTGCCACATACATTATAAATTTTATTTATTAGAATTTATTTCTCATCTTACCTACCTAGGTTTCTCATTCTTGAATCATCCTAACTAAATACCAATATAAGGGCTTTCAGCAATAAATCGGTCATAAAATATAATTGATAATGACTACCTTAGCTACCGCCAATTGAATTACTAAAGTTCTTTAATTCTTCATACTTATTATCCCAACAGATGTAACATTTTTAAATCTGCAATGCTGTAAAGTTTGAATCTGAAAGAGCTCTTCTTCATCAAATTACCGTTCCAATCTAGTATAAGGACAGTCATCACATTTTTATTATTAAACACCCTATTCCTTATTGTGTTCATATAAATTTAAAAATTGATTTGTTAATTTAAAATCCAATTCATCATCAATATCAAAAGAATAACGCTTATTCATTAGATAAGCATAGGTCCCTACCGTGTATAATTTTTCTTTACGGACTAACTTATAAATATCTAATATATATATAGCCCCATTTAATTGATAATACGTTTCTAAGTCCTGCCGTCTTAAACTATGACTTTCGTCGATAAATTGGTCCATAGACAAATCATTAGGTAATGTGTTCAAAAGTTGTGGATGTACTCTTGATTTACATACAGATACAACAGCTATAGCTTCTTTAGATTCATATAACTCAAATGCTTCCTGTATTTGCTTGGCTCCTCGCAAAGGGGACGTTGGTTGTAACAGTGTCACCGTATCGAATGACTCACTTTGATCATGATAATAAGACACAACATCACGTAAAACGTCCCATGATGAAGCAGTATCAGAAGCTAGATTGTCTTCACGGAGGTATGGAACCTCTGCTCCGTATTGCGCGGCAATCTGTGCATATTGATGGGAATCAGTCGATACAACAACTCGAGAAAACATATTTGATTGGATCGCGGCTTCAATTGTATAAGCCATTAATGGTTTCCCATTTAATCGTTTGATGTTTTTATCCTTTAGTCCCTTCGAACCACTTCGTGCAGGGATAACAGCTAAATGACGCATTTGATCTCACCTAATATCATAAAAAGTTTTTTGTAAAGACACGGTTGTTTGTTTTAAATAAGAAACGATGGCATGAGACGTTTTACCATGACCATAGGGGTTAATCGCTTGCTTGGCAAAGGCTTGATAGGATTCCTCTAAGGCATAGCTTAGCGCTTTATGAATGGCACTTGGCACAGGTGAACAGTTAATCACGCTATCAGCTTGAAGTCGTCCTTTTTGTCGGTCACCTATATTAATCGTTGGTATGCCAAAACTAGGTGCCTCAATGATACCACTTGACGAATTCCCCATGACACATGTCGCGTACTGCATGGCACTCAAATAACGTTTTAACCCTAAAGAGTCAAATAACACAGCGTTATGATGGTTCTCAACATAGGCCTCTAACAAGCGATTGATCTCACGTCCATACGCATCCGCATTGGCTTTTGTGAAGATAAACAGTAAATCTTGTCTATTGGCGCAGACCTCTAATAACGACTTGACGTGCTCACTTGTTTCGCCTTCCAAAGTAACAGGATGGTAGGTTACCAACACATAAGGCTTAGATAAATCAACCCCTAACGCATGTTCTAACTCTTTTTTCGAATAAAGGGATTCATTTAAGCTATTCTCAACACCTAAAGCGCCTAAATTAAAAACTCGCTCGGGTGACTCACCTAATTGAATCACACGATCACGATAGGTTGAGGTTGATGTAAAATGTAGATGACTCAACTTCGTAATAGCGTGCCGAATACCTTCATCAACGGCTCCTTCCGTCGTTTCACCACCATGGATATGAGCAATTGGAATACGTTCATGCATGGCTGCTTGACACACCGCTAATATCTCATAACGATCACCTAACACGACAAGATAATCATATGAATTTGTCGCGAAATAATCCGCAAAACTCATTAACGCAAGCCCCATCGTCTTTGAAATTGAAGATGGTTTATCTGAGCTGAGCAAGATATCAAGCTTACGGTCAATTTGAAACCCATCTTCTTCAATCGCTTGATAAGTCAACCCAAACTCAGATGATAAATGGGTACCCGTGACAACAAGGTCAAGTACCACATCAGGGTCATCTGTTAAACGTTGAATCAATGGTTTCAACAAGCCGTATTCAGCCCGTGTTGCTGTCACGACACATATGCGTTTATAGCTCAATAACCTCATCCTTTTCAAAATGGCGTTTAGCTTGTTGACCGATCACATCGTTCCATCTCATTGGACTAATACCTGTTCCTGGACGCTTAACGGTGATATTAGAATCTGATAAATATTCTCCCTCCGCAATAGCCCTTTTCGCTACAATACTTTTTCGAACCACTTGTTGAGTCTCAACTTCAGATGAGGTAGGGTGTTTATCAAAACTACCTAATGCTTGCTCAACACGTCTAACCCCACGTATCATGTCGGATAATTCGTCGGGCTCAAGACTTGCTTGATGGTCTGGTCCTTCCATCTCTCGACTTATGGTGAAATGTTTTTCAATGACGGTTGCTCCTAAAGCTGTCGCAGCAATCGGTATATCGATTCCCATCGTATGATCAGAGTAACCAACTGGCACCTTAAATTGATTTGATAAAGTCGTCATCGCATTTAAATTAACGTCGTTATCAGGCGTTGGATATGCCGACGTACAATGTAGCACGGTCACTTCCGATGCTCCATACTCATATAACACATAAAGTGCTTCAGATACTTCCGTTAACGTCGCCATTCCAGTTGATAAAATGATAGGTTGACCATATTTTGCAATAGTCACTAGATAAGGATAGTTCGTGATTTCGCCTGATGGGACTTTCCAAACACGCATGCCTAAATCATTAAGAAAGGCTAAACTATCAAAATCAAAACCAGTTGATAGAAATTCAATACCTTGTTGATCACAATACTGCTTAAGGGTCATAAAATCATCAAATGACAGTTCTAATTGTTTTAACATGTTCAGTTGATTCGTGTTTCCTGCTTGTTGTTTTTGGTAATCAGCCTGTTCCGCCTCTTCAGATGCAACATTAGACGCAATAAACGTTTGAAATTTAATACAGTCTGCTCCTGCTTTAAGAGCTTCATCGACTAGTTGTTTTGCTGTTGTTAAAGAACCATTATGGTTAACGCCAGCTTCTGCTATGATATAAACACTCATGTTGAGGTTACCTCCCGACATGGATTGCCATATGCGACGGTATGAGAGTGAATCGCATGAACAACGACACTCCCCATACCAATCGTTGTATGATGACCAATTGTCTGATTTTCTCTGATGACACTATTCGCGCCAATATGGGTCGATGATCCAACGGAAACGCCTCCACAAACAACTGCTCCCGGTGCTATATGCGACCATGCTCCAATCGCACAGTCATGTTCGACCATGGCGCCAGTATTGACAATAACGCCTTCTTCAACGTCCGATCTAGGGTTAATGACAGCTTGCTTCCCCACGTAAGCACCAGACAATACCTTTGCATAAGGGCTAACAGCAGCAGTTAAGTCAACTATAGAAGGAATATGGTATCCCATGGTTCTTAAATCATCCGATAATTGTTGTCGTTTCTCATGGCTCCCAATCGTCACAAATGCTTCGTTATACCCATCAAGAAATAATTGGGGTAAATCGTCGTCTGTTCCTACAATCGGCGAATCTAACACCTCTTCACCTATGAGATGCGACTGCTCCACGACACCAATAGAATCATAATAGTTCAAACGATATAAACTATCTAAAACAACCTGAGCGTGACCGCCACCACCAATAATTAATAGATTACGCGTCATGATGTTCTAACCTTTCACGCATTTTTTCCATCTCATCAAACTGTCCCATATCTAACCACGCATCATCACTCACCGGATAGACACCAATTCGTTCGCCTTGTTGACGATACTGCTCGATTATTTCTGGAAATCCAATGTTGACATCGGCTTCTAATTCATCGATCACTCGTGGCTCTACAACGTATAAGCCCGTGTTAGTAAAAAAGTTGAAATCTGGTTTTTCTTTCATTGATGCAATTTGACCATCATCACTCATTTCAACGACACCATACGGAATTTTGACATTTTTTAAGGAGCAGACCATGGTGATCATGTTTCCAGCTTCTTGATGATGATGATAAATTTTGTCATAAGCTTCTTCCACCAAAATATCGCAATTGGTGAAAAAGAACGTGTCATCAATCATTCCTTTAAGTAAGCTTAAACCACCACCTGTTCCTAGCGGCTCATCTTCATCCGCATAATCGACTTTGTAATTGCGTTCTAATTCATTGAAGTATGCTTTAATCATATTTTTTTTGTTGTTCACGATTAGATGAAATTGTTGCACACCTACTTCATGAAATCGATTCATAATGTGTTCCGCTATCGGGAGATCACCTATTGGTATTAAAGGTTTCGGCAATATTTTCGTGTAAGGATATAAACGTGTGCCAAAACCACCGGCCATCATAACGACGGGTACATTTAAATGTTTAGCTTCTTTCACTTCATCATGCCAAAACACGACACGTACTAATGCACCGTTTTCATCTAGAACTGGAATAGCTTCAATAGACCATTCCTTCATTTTCTGGTGAGCAAGTGATACTTGCGATTCGGTAATATATTTAGGCTCGTAATTAGCAATCTGATGTATCTCAACATTTAAATCACCATTTTGTAAGATCCAACGTCTTATGTCTCCATCGGTCAATGAAGCGATAATTTTACCATCACGCTCTACAAATAAAACTTTTTTAGCCAGTTCATCCAATTGTTTCATCGCTTCAAGCATATTCATTGTTTCGGGGATTAAAAAATCTTTTACATTCATAACGTCACCTCAACATTATTTCGCTACAAATTGTGTAATGACATCAACTACTTTATCTAATTGATCTGATGTTAAGTTGGTACTACATGGAATATTAACAATATTTCGTTGATACTTAAAAGCTTGTTCTATTTGGTATGTTTGTGCTTTTTGATAAGGTTTCTGCTCATGAATCAATGACCATACCGGACGGGTTTGCACACTGCGGTTATTCGCAAATTCGATAAAGTCTTCTCGATTCTCTTCACCAATCCATAACGGATAAAACCAATAATTTGGTCGTGTTTGGTCATTAAATGGGAGCAAATGAACATCAGGTAAATTATTTAATTTCTCAAGATACTTATTAAAGTTTTCTCGTTTCGTATGTATAAATTTCTCAATTTGTTCTAATTGCGCAAGGCCTAAAGCTGCTTGTACATTAGTCATCCGGTAATTATAACCCACTTCATCATGAGTATAGTAAAGTCCATCATTTTTAGCTTGTGTTGTTAGATATCGTGCACGCTCCAGTATTGATGATTGATCGGAAACAATCATGCCCCCACCGCCCGTGGTCATAATCTTATTACCATTAAATGAATAGACACCTATTGTTCCGATAGTTCCAGCAAAAGCACCTTTAAATCCTCCCGATGTATAATAAGTTCCTAAAGCCTCAGTCGCATCTTCTATGACAGATATGTTATAGTTATCCGCTATTTCCATGATGCTAGGCATATTGGACATATTCCCAAATATATGTACCACAACTATAGCTTTGATGGGACGACCTGTACGCATGTTATACACTTGACCAGACTCCATATAACACTCATTATCAAGAAAGCGTTGCAACTTCACCGCATCTAAACCAAACGTGTCGTCACAATCCATAAATATTGGGTGTGCATCGCAATATGATACAGGGTTGACTGCAGCGATAAAAGTCATTGTCGGTACAATCACTTCATCATTTTTTTCAACACCTAGAACCTCAAGTGCTGTATGCAATCCGGAAGTACCATTCTGAACAGCTACAGCCCCTTGTGTCCCTACGTAACCTGCTAACTCTCTTTCAAAATCGGAAATAAAAGTTCCAGCAGTCGATACCCACTCTTGCTGGATTGTTTCTTGTACATACTTCAGTTCGTTACCTTGTAAATTAGGCACAGATAACGGAATGATGTCACTGCTCATGCTGGAACCTCCTACAGATTATAAATGTCTGTTTTATAATAATCTAAATTTTGTCTGAAAAAGGCTATCGTTTCCGTTAATCCATCTGCCAATGAATATTGAGGTGACCAATTCGTCAGTTGCTTTATTTTATTATTTGACCCCAACAGACGATTCACTTCGCTTTTCTCAGGTCTAATCCGTTGTTCATCTGTCGTAATATGAGCATTTGAATTAATTTGACGGATTAACTCCTCTGCTAACGACTCGATTGATATTTCATGCTGTGTCGCAATATTAATTTCTTCGCCTATTGTTTTTTCGGATTGAGCAATTTCAAGAAATCCGCTGACGGTATCTTTTACAAAATTAAAGTCTCGCGTGGGACTTAAAGCACCTAAATGTATAGTTTCATAACCTGCTAAGAGTTGCGTGATAATTGTCGGAATAACCGCTCTAGCCGATTGACGTGGTCCGTAAGTGTTAAACGGTCGCACAATGGATATAGGCATATCAAAACTTCGATAAAATGACTCTGCTAATCGATCAGCCCCAATTTTAGTCGCAGAATAAGGAGATTGGCCTTGAAAGGGGTGTGATTCGTCAATCGGGACATACTGCGCAGTACCATAAACTTCGGATGTTGATGTCATTAAAACACGGTTCACGTCATAATCTCGTGCTGCTTGAAGCACGTTTAAGGACCCTTTAATATTCGTATCAACATACGTATCAGGTGAGTGATAACTAAACGGAATAGCAATGAGTGAAGCTAAATGATAAACTTCATCGACATCGTTCATCGCTTGTCTTACACCATTTGGGTCGCGAACATCACCTGTAAATACGTCGACCTCTTGCATGATGCTCTTCGGAATATGGTCTAGCCAGCCCCAAGAATTAAATGAATTATAATAGACGAAGGCTTTCACATCATAACAGTTTCGAACTAATTCTTCTACTAAATGACTACCAATAAATCCATCTGCACCTGTAACTAATACCTTTGTCACATTAACACCCCCTTTTAAGCTTTGTCTTCTACAGTATCTTCTAATGATCGTGCCACCTGATGATAAACGGGCGCTATTTTTTGTGTGACACTGAATATAAGTTGATAATAATTTGAAATTAAATCCACTATAGCTTGATAACGCGTTTGCAACTCTTTCTCTTTTATTGCTTTTATTAATTTTTGGTTGATTATGTCTAATTCCGTTCTGATAATTGGAAAGATTATTATTTTAGTAAACGTTTCTTTTTCTACGTCTTCTTTAGCCTTATTCAACTCATTTAAGTAACTTCTCATAGCTGATTCAGATACAATACTGGAACTATTTAATTCCTTTAACTTATAAAAAAGTGACTTTAATGACTCTTCATAAGATTTGAATATATTATATATTTTTTCAGAGTGATTATCTTTGTTAGATTCTACAAAGTTTTTATGATCCAAGAAAAAGGTCGTATCAATAGGAGATAAATCATTTATAATATCACTTAAATAACGAAATTCTGTACCATTAATATGAGCACCATCGATAGTCGTGTTGTAAAATTTAATTTCTTTAGGTTGTTTTAAAAGGTTTATTTGGTGTTCTAAACCATGCCTCATTCTATTAAACCCATCAGTTGTAACCACAGTTTCCCCTTGAGTACCAACTACTTCAAACGTTTCCTTCTTTTTGTCATCTGTTAAGTCTAAATTCTTCTTACGATGGTCAATCCCCGAAGCGTAATGAATATCCTGTCGGTAACCTAAGTTCTGACCGACGAAAATAATAGGAGAAACATTCAATTGACCTAATGCCTGTAGAGTAATGACAGCTATAGAGGGTGCGTCATGTACAAATCCATATTCTTGTGGTTTAACACTCTTAAAATAAGGAGTAATTGTGTCTTGAGATGTCAGTATGTGAAACTTGGGGCCGCGATAGTTTTCTAATGTTTCAAACCCTACACTCGTCCCATAAATTAAAGGAATTGATAGATCATAATCTCTTTCAATCACTTTGGTAAATACACTGGCATTAACCTGAGTTGGATCATATGTAAAGGCCGCATCAGGTTCAATTCCATGCTCAATTAAAGCATTAATCGACGACCCCACTGAAAATATGTAGGCTAAATTTTGTTCTTTAACATATTTCAAATGATCGATTTCTTCATTCAATGAAGGTCCTGCTGAAACAATAATAGCTGGTTTGTTTTGAAAATGTGTTTTATTCGTGTGATCGAGTAAATTAGGCGTTGATATTGTTTCAGATAAGTTTTTCAAACTATTTAAAGTCCATCTACCCTTAAATCGGAAGTTGGTTAACGTATTAATACGCTTCCCATGAATGTTAGCTTTAAACTGCTCAAGAAATCGTTGATATTGCGCTTCGAATATCCGTTGATAACTTGGTAATACAATAATCGTTACTTTATTCAATAAAGCTTGTGAGTATTGATTAAAAAAACGCGTGCTACTTTTGCTATCTACCTCGACAAATAAACTACTATCTTTTAAAACGTTCTCGAGTGGCCGATTCTCAGCTAAGTTTAAAAACACATCAATAGAAGGTTCATAAACTGTCACATCATGGTCAGGGTATCTATTGCGAAAAACCTCGACATGATAACCTAACCCTAGACCATAGAAAAACACCTTTTCACTAGAGTCGATCTGGCTTTGGTAGCGATCAATAATTGATTGCGCTTCTTTAATTGGATCATATTTACTGTGAATAAAATTATTTTTCTCATGTTGCTTAATATTTAAAGTTAGTTCACCCGATTTAGATTCCATTCGTTCAATTGAATATTTTGGAGCAATATTTTTTAACTGCTCTCTTAGGTTCGGATAATGTTCCCTTAAATAATTAATGTTATCAACAAACATTGTCACACATCCTATTCGCTCATTGCTTTCAGGTAGTCTTCAATACCTTCTAATATCGGCATCACTTCATACTGTAATAAGTCTGCAAATAACACAGGGTCTTTCTGTTCAAATGATTCGACAATTTCCTGTAAAAAAGGCTTTAATTGCAGTGCGTATTGCACAATTGCATCCCATTCAGTTGGCTTTTGAGGGATAGAGTCAATGGTAATAACTGATTGGACAATCCAATCCATCGCTTCAATAAATTGAACCGTTTTATTTGAACCTATGTCTTCACTGCCATCGTACAATTGCTCTGTGAATTCTTCAATTGCAGGCAAAGCTTGTTTTAAATATTCTTGAATTGTATCGATCGTATTGTGGATGAATTGTTCCATAGTTAGTACTACAGCTTCAACAGTTTCAATTCGGTCCATATTTTCATTAAAAAATTTAGCATGGTTCTCAAATACTTCTATACCATCAACAATGAAGTGGCTAAAATAAAGATGTTGGTCTTGGATGTAGCTATCGATTTTAGATTCCATCTCAGCAAGTGCTGAAGAATCATTATTTAATTTAAATATTTGATCATTAACTATAAGTTTCATTTAATCATCCTTAACTGAAGTTGAGTTGTTTTTCTTATTTTTAATCTTTTGTGCTGCATGTTCTAATACTTCCTCAGTCAATTCGCCAAATAAAGATTGCTCATTTGCTAATTGATATTTCCAAACTGGTCCTCTAAAATTCATCTCAATAAAAATTGGTTCACCCTCTGTATCAATTGCTATATCCCATGATACATAATTATGATGTAATATTCGATCATGTAGTTGTTTTACAAATGCAACACACTTATCAAAGTTAGGGACTTTATCTAAATTTGAGAAATCATACCCTGTCGTGGGATGCGTATATATTACTTGCCCTTTATGGCCTATTCCAAAAGATTTAAAATAACCTTCAGGTGATACTCCAACACAAATACCACCTTCTCCCCCATTATCTTTAGCCGATCCATCAGAGCCAAAACGAGCATAGGTAAGTAAATAATGAATTCTATCACCCCACCGTAGGGTAACCATGCGTAATGTATTAACTGAATCTTGATGAGGTGCGGCCATAACATTATGCTGTTTAATAACCTTTTGAACAATAAAATCTTTACCCCAATGTTCTTCAAGATAATTTATATCAGCTAAGTGATCATTATGGTAAAAGTCGTTGTCAATGTATTTTAACTTATCAACTGAATACCCATCGTTAGCATAACTTTTTTTGGCGATGACATCCTCTTTAGTTAAATGATATAGTTCAAGAGCTTTTTTACGAGAAATTGTATTACTATCACCGTCAAAGTACTGTCCATTCACTCTTTTTAAAACATTCTCAGGGTGGTGTTCGCTTGTGATTAATAAATCGTATACATTTTTATCCGAATAAAAACCGTTAAAATAAATAGGTGTTAATTCTGGTAATACAAGCTCATTAAATTCATATTGATGAATTAATCGTTCATTAGTTTCACCATACACTTGAGCATAGGCAATATGTAAGGATGGATCTATATTTTTATGAAAGTATTTCCTCCAATATTTTTGCACTGCTTTAATGTCTACGTTTTCTTTTATATTATGATAGTATCCTAATTCATTAAAATACTCAAAGTACTTGGAAAAAGTATTCACTTTATATTTTATGTAGAGATCTTTATAATCAACAAACTGTATTAAATCAGTGAATTGAATATATAATTGATTAATTAGTTTTGGTGCTACAGACCAATTCTGATTTTCTATTATGTTTAATATTTCACTGTCCTTTTTTTCGACAACAGCCATCTTTTGGGCAAATGGTGTTTCAGGTTTATTTATGTTAGAATTTGATTTTTTAAATGATTGAATCCCTCTATGTACTGAGTGATAATACTTCTCTATTTCATCATAATATGCCTTGTTTAAATCGTTATATATATTTTTGAGTAAAACAATAGATTGTTCAATTATATCTTTTTCTAATGCATTCTTTCCCATAATTCTATCCCCTATATTTTAGTTAAAAGGACTCCAGAATATCTGGAGTCCTTTTCATTAAAAATTGAATTAGCCAAGAAGTTGTAGTACTGACTGTGGCTGTTGGTTCGCTTGAGCTAACATTGATTGTGCAGCCTGTGATTTGACACTTGCTTGCGTCTGTTCCATCATTTGTGCTGCCATATCAGCATCACGAATACGAGATTCTGCAGCTGATAGGTTTTCTGATGAGTTGTCTAGATTTGAAATAGTATGATCTAGACGGTTCTGAACTGCACCTAGCTCTGAACGTTGTGAGGAAACTGATTCAATGGCACTATCAATAGCATTAATAGCTGTATTAGCATCCTCTTGATTATTGATATCTAAACCACGGCTTGCAGTTGCATCACCGTCCTCACCAAATTCTACAGTTCCATGGGTCATGTCCTCTGAGAAACTTAGTTCTGAAGTTGTGTCTACATCTGTTCCACTACCTAAACTATCAGCTGTTACACCTGAGTTAGTCAATCCATTGAAAGTAGTTCCATCATCATCACTCACAGCAACTAGTTCACCATCACTATTTGCTAGTCCATGTGTTGCATCATAACCTCCGCCACTTAAAGAAGCGTCCAGCGATACAACCTCCATTTTTTCACCATCTAAATCAGCAGCAGCTAATGTTCCGCCAGAAGTAATAGTGTCAGTACCTTCATAACCGGCACCAATACTATCGGCACCCATATCGTCAATTGATAAATTAATATTTTGATCCGAGTTAGCTCCAATTTGGAAAGTCTTTTCCGTAAAATCACCATTCAATAAGTTCTGCGTGTTGAATTCTGTATTATCAGAAATACGATTTAACTCTTCAGATAATTGGTCCATTTCATTCTGTAATTCTTCGCGGTCAGCATCAACGTTCGTATCGTTCGCAGATTGTACTGAGATCTCACGCATACGCTGTAGGATACTATGTGATTCGTCTAGGGCACCTTCAGCTGTTTGAATCATAGAGATACCGTCTTGTGCGTTACGGCTTGCTTGATCTAGACCATTGATTTGGCCACGCATTTTCTCAGAAATTGCTAGACCTGCTGCGTCATCGCTTGCTTTGTTAATGCGAAGACCTGACGATAGTTTCTCCATTGCTGATTGTTGTTGGTCTTGGTTGATTCCCATTTGGCGGTGAGTATTCATCGCCGTAATATTAGTATTAATAATCATTTCTAAATTCCTCCCTGAATGTTTGTATAGGCCACGTCCTTGTGGCGATTTAAGTTAACAGTCTGTTTGTCGGCCGACGTTTGACTGATGTCCTTATGTCTATAATATCGACAATGGATGTCCATTCTTTAGTCTTTTTGTTGATTTTTTAATAAATTTATTGAATCGGTTGTGAGCTGACTTGCAAGTTGGTTTTCTTGCAAGATTTGTTGGTAGATTTCTTGGCGATGAATGTCGACGTGTTTGGGAGCATCGATGCCGAGTTTAATTTGATCGCCTTCTACGCTTACGACTTTGATGGAAATGTCGTCGTTAATTTGGATGGCTTCGCCTTCTTTACGTGTTAGCACGAGCATGATGCTCTCCTCCTTTGATGGGATGTTTGGTGTGATAGTCGGTTCCAACGAGTGAAATTTGTTTGGCTTGATTATTATTTAGGTTGATAACGACTGGGGCGCTTAAGTTCATCGTTGATTGATCGAATGGTTCTTGAACGGTAACGATTGCCCAGACCACGACATCTTCACCCTTTTCGATCTTTAAGTTCTCAACCGTTGCGTCATCAAGTTCAAATTCGTAATTCGGATAAATCAAAAATGGATTCGTTAAAACGAAAGCCAGTTCAGTTGTTTTGGTCGATTGCATGATTTTAAAGGCTGGATTTCCTTCTAAATCGAGTAATGCGAACTCAGTTTCCGTTTGAAAGCCCGGTATACCGTTTTCAAATGTGATCAGTTGTTCATCTTTGACGTTGATTTCGCCAAAATAAACGGATTCAATTTTCATGCGTGATTCTCCTTTGGTTCCTTAGATTTTATAATCGTATTGGCTTTGCCGCCAGCTTTCCATGTCCACGTTAATATCAAAGTGTGGTTCTTGAGCTAGACTTGTATTCACGTCACCATGTTGATAATTAAATTGTGGTTTGTTTGGTGTTGCGTTAATCACGGGTTCATTTGGTGTTGCTTCAATATTTACTTCTGCTGGTTGATAATTAATATCGACTGCAAAGTGGGATGACGGAATCCAGCCGATATTAAAGTTTTGGCGAGGATTCGGGATATTGCGTTCAGCGATTTTTGGGATCGCGTCCGTGCCATTTTCAATCTTCATCATCTCGTCGCCTTCACGAGCACGGCGAGCAATCCCTTCTTGGACTGTCTGTTGGCCTTCTTGAGCATTCTGGCGTGCCGCTTCCCCAACACTAATAATACCCATATCACGCCATGCTTCCGTTTGGTCGATTGTGAGTTTTGAAGGCGTCGTCTCAATATTGAGGTCTGCCTTAGGTTGTGAAATTTGGAGATCGGCTTTTTGTTGCGTGATATCAAGTTGAGCATCTTGTGTATCGATTCCGATTTGGCCACGCTGAATAGTATAAGATATTGGAGGTAATTGCATGATTAACACCTCGTTTCTATGTAGAAAAAGCTATCTGCCGGGAACAGATAGCTACTGTGATTATCGTAAAAAGTCCATTAACGTTGGTTGGATAATGCGTGAACCTGCACTTAATGAAGCGCGGTGAACGTTTTCCTGCATGCGCAAGTTTGTAATAACTTCCGTTAAATCTGCATCTTCGTTTTGCGACATCAGATCCGTTGTCGTCACTTCTTGTTGGGACAGACGCGTTTCGATTAATTCCGCTCGGTTCATGCGAGCACCAAGGTCAGCTCGTTCATTAACAAGATCTTGGGAGAACTGATCCAAAGTTGTAAGGTGTTCATCGAAATCGTCACCATTAAGTGGTGGATCGTCTTGAGTTAATTTGTTAACGATGTTATTTAATTCGTCGAACATGTCGGCTGAAAATGTGTTGGATGGATTCGTATTCGCTTTAAGATCAACGCCATCTGATACTTCGATGTTTACGGCATTGTTATTTGGCGCAGGCATATTATTATTCATGTAATCTTCTGCCTCAGCGACCGTCGTGATATCAAGATTATCATGATTCATCATTTGATTGACACTGCGCTCTATATTAGGATCATCAATATTTAAATCAGCTAAATCGCCATTTTGACCATCAATCTCATTTAACACATCATCCGAGTTGTTAATCACAGGTACGAGATCTCCATTAGCGTTGTGTGCCTCGACGAAGCCATCTTCGTTAAAGCGTGCATTATCGGTATTCGTACCGTTAAAAATGTACTTATTATTCACTTGTGTATTCGCAATATCACGCAGGTGATTTTTGATTTCTTCAACTTCACTCGCCATATTACCGCGTTGGTTTTCTTCGTACGTATCGTTACTTGCCTGAATCACGAGTTCACGAACACGGGTTAGAGCTTGTCCCGCTTCATTCATCGCTTCGTCCGAAGAATCCATCCACGTGTTTACTTCAGACATATTCCGTTCAAACTGTTCGACTTTCGACAACTCCGAACGGTAATCCACGCCTTTCATCGCAACGACAGGGTCATCGGATGGGCGGTTGATTTTCTTGCCGGTCGACAGTTGTTCCATATACTTTTGCATTTCGGAGTTGTTTTTCTGGATGTTATTCATCATATTTTGACTAAGCATACTTTGTGTGACGCGCATTACGATTCACCTACCTTCCGACGATTCCCATTTGGTTAATGATACGATCAAGTGTTTCGTCTACGACTGTCATGCTTCGTGCTGCCGCGTTATAAGCGTGTTGGTATTGGATCATGTTCGACATTTCTTCATCTAATGAAACCCCGCTTACTGATTCACGATTTTGGTCGACTGATTCGCGTAAACTTCCGGTATTTTCAGCCATCCGATTTGCTTCTTGTGCTTTAACACCTAAGTCACCAATTTGTGCTTCATAGAAGGACTTAATTGTCTGGTCATCGCCCATTGCCTCGTTACGCACATCGGATAAAGCAAGAGCATTATCACCATTACCTGCTTCATTTGGTTCACTAGAAGCTGCAATTAAGTCTTCATTATCTTGAATCGCTCCAGCTACACCTATATTGGCTGCAGCTCCTTCCACATCATTCAATTCTGTGAAGAAGTTTTGACCGTTATTGTTTTGATTAAGCCCATAACCTTGTCGATGTTGAGCATTAAATTCAGTAGTAAAAGAATAAGCGAGCTGATCCATGCTATCGATCATGTCGACATAGTCACCTGAGTAAACAGGCTCACCATCAGCATCTGTGTTACCTGTGTAATAGCCATTCGACTCCATCATACCTTTTAAAGAACCAGATGATTCGAAATTTTGTGCTTCAATATCGGTATCACCGACAGATACTTGACTCACAATTGCATCATCAATCGAAACCGAGTTGTCATTCGGATCTGTTCCGCCAAACGTAAAACTTAATTCGTTAATTTCATTTTGTCCGTCTTCCCCGTTATGTTCTTGAGAAGTCAAAAGTTCAACAGGATCACCATTACTATCTGTCACTTGACTACCGTCTTCATTAAGTAACGTAATAGTAGCAGTTCCTTGAGCATTTGCTTGTGAATTCCCACCTGTATCTTCATAGTCGACTTCAACGTTGACGTATTCTGATAACTGATCAACAGCTAAATCGCGTTTGTCGTACAAATCATTCGGCAAATCACCGTTCGGTTCAACGCGTTCGATTTGACTATTTAAGTCTTGGATTTGCGTTAATAGATTATTAACTTGGTCCGCACCCGTGTTCATTTGGTTTTGTAATTCACCTTGAACATCTTTTAATTTGCCATCTATATATTGAAATGTTTCGGCCATTGCTTCACCACGTTGTACCATGACACGACGTGCACCACCGTCTTCTGGGTTCGTTGCGACGTCTTGAATCGATTGCCAGAATTGGTCCATTGTCTTCGCCAAACCTGAATCACTTGGCTCATTCATGATTTCTTCCATTCTTCCTAGTGCATCAGCTTTAGCCTCGTATTGGCCGGCTTGGTTATTTTCAGCACGATATTGGAAATCAAGGAATTGATCTCGTACACGCTGGATTTGCCCCGGTTCAACACCTGTTCCGAGTTGACCCGCAATTTCCGGGCGGTTTCGTCCTGGTGCTGGGAATGCGCTAGATTGTTCAAAGTTAACTCGTTGGCGTGAATAGCCTTCTGTATTGGCATTCGAGATATTATGGCTTGTCGTATGTAACGCGGATTGCTGGGTAGCTAATGCGCGCTGGGCAACTTCAAGCCCATGAAATGTCGATGTTGCTCCCATCGTTTATGCTCCTCTCAAACTAAGCCTTCGAATCAAAAATCGAGTGGTCAGTGGACTGATTCGATTGCTGCTGTTTATGGTAGTTCAAGTCCTTTTGATGCTTCGGCTGTAACATGTCTAATGTTAATTCAACATACTGTAACGACTGCTCCGTTAAATCACGATTCAGTTGTTCTTGTTGCTTTAGATCAGCTAATGTATAGACGAGCTTTTCGTAAATTGCTTCAAGGTGCGCCTTTTTCTCAGGATCGTCTACCGTTTGAATAAGGTTCGAAATCGTGCGTTCGTCGCTGATTCCTTTTTCTTGAAACCATGCTTCAGTTTCTTCAACTCGTTTCGTTTCGATCTGGTCTAGCGCTTGAGCATGCTTTCGTTCTTTGATTAACATTTGATTAAATGTTTCAAGATTGTTCTGTTTTAACTGTTCTGTTTTATCTTTGGACAGCTGAAGTAAGCTTTCGTTGAGTTGTTGAATTTTTTCAAGCTTTTCGATTATCGCATCAATTGACATGTGTTGCCTCCTTTAAGGCCGGAAGAATGAGGCCAATTTTTCAGCAGTTTTGTTTAAGTCAACGTCATAATTACCGTCCTGGACTTGCTGCTTGACGTTTTGCACGTGTTCATCGCGTGCTTTTTGAATATGATTATCTTGCATCGCTTTAGCGCGATTGGAAATTTCCACTTTATCTGACTGTGCATTCGGCTGTTTCGCCGGCTGTTGTTGGATTTGTTTTTGATAGGGATTTAAATGCGTTTGATTCGTTGGATTGACTTTCATCCTCTTTCACCCTTTCTAAACGAAACTGGCTATTATAGCGTTCAGCTCAGCTTGTAGTTAAAAACGAACCTTCCATCTAGTTATAATATCGGAAGGTTCGCACGGATGTTTAGTCTCGCCATTTATTTTCTTGTTGGACATTATAATAAACTTTCGCATCACGATTTTCTTGTTCTTGTTCAGCAATCGTTTTCGCTTCCGCTTCTTCTTTGAGGTCATTTTGTAAATCGCCAGCACAATCCAGGCATAAACGCCCTTCGTAAATTTGCGTGCCACAACGCTCACAGTCATAAGTTAAATTCGGAAATTCCCCTGGATGAATGCGGCGTTGAACTAGCCACTTTTGGATAAGGTGTTTATCAACCCCCGTTGCCTCTGCTACTTCATTCATCGTCGACATGCGATTCTTTTTTTTGCGCATAAATTCATAAACTTTTTGAAAATCCTCTTCTTCTTGTTTAAAACAATCTGCGCAAACATCCTGATTTTGTTTGACGAATAAATTTCCACAGCGTGGGCAATTGGCTAAATCTGCCATGATGTTTCTCCCCCTCGATTATGTATTATTTACTATTATAATGGTTAAGGTTTCGAAAACAAAGACTTAACTGCGAATTAATGTGAATGATTCGACAGATTTTGCACCGTGTTTGATGAGGAGATCGGCGGCTTGGCGTAGGGTTGTGCCTGTTGTATAAATATCGTCGATCAGGAGGATTTTATTCGGGGGATTTTGGGTGATGGTAAACGGATTAAGTGAAGTGATGCGCTCGTAGCGTGACTTTTTCGACTGTTTGGAGTTGTCTTGGCGGTCCAGGATATTCGTGTGATAGGGTTGATTTAATTTTTGTGCGATGGCTTCGGCCTGGTTGAACAGGCGTTGTTGTTGGCGCGAGGGATGAAGAGGGATTGGAATGATGGTCGGTTGGTCGCTGAAATGGGTTTTGTAAGTGGATTGGATTGCGGATTCGAACGCATGAATGATTTCGTAATCACCACGGTATTTAAAACGACTCATGATCGCTTTCATTTCTGGCGTGTAACGATATAACGAGATGTTTCGCTTTAAGGGATCTTTTGTGAAATGCTTTGACCATTTATAGCAATCAGGGCATTTTTTTGCGCCGTGGGTCGGTTTCATACAAATAGGACAGGTCGGGCCTGATATTAGTGGAAGTAATTGCTCACAGTCGTCGCAAATCAGGCGAGATTTTGTGACAAGGAGAGTCGCCCACGTTGTGTCAGATTCGGTTGAGTTTTGGCAAATATAGCAGTTCATGACGATCGACCTTTCGCTTCAAGATTTTTGCGGATCGCGTAAGTAGTCGCTCGATTGATAGCTTCAGTGGTTTGTTCATAGAAAAATGTCACGTCACCTGTCGGGTCTTGAGCGCTCCTGCCTGCACGGCCAGCAATTTGAATAAGCGCCGCTTCATCGAATACGTGATGGTCGGCTTGAATAACGGCCACATCAATCGAGGGAAATGTCACACCCCGCTCGAGAATGGTTGTGGTGATTAGGGCTGAAATCGATTGGGTGCGAAATTGTTGAATGAGATGATGACGTTCTGGGCTTTCAGCGTGAACGTATGGGAGATCGAGTTTTGTTGCGAGCTGTTCGGCGAGGCTGATAGTTGGGACGAACAAGAGGAAACGGCGATTGGCTTGTTGTTTGGAATTGATCCATTGTGTGATTTTTGGATGTAGTTGTTCGATTTCGAGTTGTTTGGCGAGACGGAAAAGCATTTGTTTGGATGGGATTGGTAAAGGATGTCCGTGATAACGCGCTGGAATCGAGACGGTCGGCAGTTGATTGGTGTTGATTAGCCATTTTTGTTTGAATCGCGGAGTGGCGGTGAGATAAATCTTCGCGCTATCTACTTTGGTCGCACGCCGGACGGCTTTTGGGAGCATTTTGTCATGGTGGTACGGGAAAGCGTCAATTTTATATATCGTTTTTATGTTAGATAAAAAAATAGAATGTTGATGTATAGAGGTTATACAGAATTAACTCCAACTTCATAGAGTCCTTTGTTTCAAAAAAGTTTAATTTCATTAAATAATTGTTATATTTGAAAAAATAGGGTGGATTTTATAATGAACTTAGCCACTTAAGTCATAAAAAACGCCATGTGAATTTCATGTTATATTGAAGTTAACCACAACACTCAATAAAGGAATGAAATCACATGACGCCATTTAATGATAACATGCCCCGCACTAAGGGCAAACACTTAAGCGCGGATGAACGGTCAAAAATCCAAGTGTTAAAGCAGGAAGGCTATTCTCACCGTCAAATCGCCAAAGTATTAGGCTGTGCGCCGCAAACAATCAATAATGAGATTAAACGGGGTTCGGTGACGCAAGCAAGAGAACAGAAACAAAATGGCAAAACATACCGCTATACGCATCCCGTTTATTTCCCAGATGTCGGCCAACGTCAGTACGAAGAAAATCGGTTAAACTGCGGGCGTATACCGAAATGGGTTGGTATCCCTACATTCATAGAATGGGCGGATACCAAGATGCTTCAGGACGGATGGTCTCCAGACGCTGTCGTCGGTTATTTGAAAGTCCATTTTCCGTATGCCCAAGCCTTACTACCGTGCACTACCACACTCTATCATTGGATCAACATCGGCATTATGCGGACGAAGAATATTGACCTGCTTGAGAAAGTCAGTCGCGCACCTAGAAAGACCGGGCGGCACGGTAAAGAAAATAAGCGCAAGTTAGGTACTTCCATTGAAGAGCGGCCGAAACATATTGAAGACAGAGCAGAGTTCGGACACTGGGAAATTGATACGGTACTGGGCGTTAAAGGTGAAGATGATGAGGTATTACTCACCTTGGCCGAGCGTAAAACACGGTTTGAATGCGTTATTAAAGTCGACCGAAAGGATGCATCATCGATTTCAAAAGCCGTTCAGTCACTGGCCGAGCGAACCGGCACAGACATGCGCGCCATGTTTAAAACCATCACGTCAGATAACGGGTCGGAGTTCAGCACGTTAGAAACGGATTTAAAAGAAACGACCCAAGTCTATTTTAGTCATCCCTATGCATCTTATGAACGCGGCACCAGCGAAAATCAGCACAAATTGATTCGACGGTTTATACCGAAAAGTCACCCCATCAGTCAAGTGAGTCAGCAACAAACCTTACGCGTACAAACGTGGATGAATACCTATCCGCGGAAACAGCTCAATTATCGCACGCCACAGGAAGCACTCATGACAGAGGTCAAGGCAATAGCTTAGATAGTTGTGACATTTCGCTCCCCCCTAGGGGGGAGAGCGTCAACTCTCTTCATCTATTCACAATCTCCCCATAGCAGGGGCTGGCCCAGTGGCTAACTTGTACTTGAAATTTAGGACTTTCTTTATCTCTAAATTTTTCACTTATAGTTTGATAAGAATAACCAATTTTTATAAGTGCATCTTCTATTGTCATCTCTTTAATTTCTTTTTTATTCAAGACACTTACACCTCTTTCCAATCAAAATTATTCATATCAATTGTTGCATTTACCTTGTGAGATTCCTTTAAAGCAGATTCCATTTCATTCAATACTTCTTGTGTAAATTTTAAGGCTTTCTTTTCTTCAACGTATTTAATTATTGTGCTTGGGTTCTTATCTCCTCTAGCTGTAAATACAGCGACAATATCTGCACCCTTTTCCAACAAGATATTTGTGAAAATCCCTCTCCCAATATGAGTACTCCATTGATGTTCGTTTAGAAAATTAAAATCTTTATGCTGTTCAAAGGAGAGTTGCTTCATAAAAATGTCTTTTATTTTCATAAAGCGTCTATAATATTGAAGTCCGTTTATTGGTTTTCCACTATTATAGTCAACAAAAATTGCACTTCTATTTTTTATTTTTTTATTTTCTTCCATTAACTTTAATTGCTTTTTGTGTCTAGCGAAGACATTATTTACTATTTGAAAAGGCATTACACTTTGTTTCCTTACTGTTTTGACTTGCTCATGTGTATAGTTAGATTTTTTCGGGAAGAGTAATTTTTGATTATCTTGAATATGCAAAATATAAGATTTGTTTTTTTGAATATCTTCATAAAAATTTGGAAATATAAAGTCATTTCTTGTGAGATTAACTACTTCCCCTCGTCTCAATCCTCCAAAGAACTGAAAACAAACACCTAACGCTATTTCAGGGCATACAATTTCTGCAATTTGAATAAATTTAAATGCATGAGAAATCCTATTTTCTCCGAAATCAACTATTTTGTTTGGGATATGAACTAATTCTCTAGATGGATAGACTACATCTAATTCTAAGTCGTTAAATGGACTAACAGTGGTTTCGGAGTACAGATATTCATCAAGTTCTGGTATATTTATTATCTTTTGAGCTTGCAACCACAGATATATATCAATTAGTTCGCTTTCTTTTCGATTAAAGGTGTCTATATTTATTTCTTTTTTATTAACTTTTGATGTTTGAAATGTTATATACGATGCTCCATGGACGAGGTCTAAACCATATATTCCCTTTTCCTTTATAGGAAAAAAAAGTTCATCTCCCGTCATGACCCTTTCCAAACAATAGTTTAGAAAATTGACTAATGCATATGCTTTACTTCTTTGAGTATTAAGAGACTTCGATTTTCTATTTGCTCTTGGATGACGAGATTTAAATGTTTTAATATAGTTTGTTAAAGGTGAAGGAAATATAATATCACTCTGCTCCTTTTTAAATCCAATAGCATAGGCTTTATCTGAAAATTTTTGTCCATCTATATAAATAAATTTTTCAAATTCCTTCACTTTGTATTCCATTTCCATGAATACACCTCCCACTTATATAATCACAGCCAAAATTAAATTTTGTTGTAAAAAACAAAAAAAAATATAAATTACCTCCAATGTATTAACTAAGTTGGAGATAATTTATATTCTTAAACCCTATTTATATCAACGTTACCTAACCCATTACAAAAAGATAACTCTTTTCTCTTAAAAATGATATATACTCGACTTCATCAACGATCAAGACGTCGAAAGAGTGTTGGTAGCGTAATAGTTGGTGGGTCGTGGCGATTACGAGGTGGCTGTTAATGTCCTGTTCTGGGCTGCCACCGTAGAGAGCTGCTAAGTGAATCGTTGGGAAGTCACGTCTTAGTCTTGGTGCCAGTTCTTTGACGACATCAGAACGCGGTGTCGCGAGGCAGATACGTTTATGGTTTTGAATAGCGTGCGTAATACCTTCGTAAAGCATTTCTGTTTTACCAGCGCCACAGACCGCGTCGATTAATAATTGATCATTTTGTTGGATTGTGTTGACGAGTTGGGTGGATGCGCGTTGTTGGAGATGAGTTAGATTGCCTCGCCATTTGAGCGGATTTTTCGGGTAGTGACGTGTCGGCTTCGGGCCCGTCCATTGGTATAGTGGCTCGAGTGAACTGGTACGCCCCATTTGAATACATTGTTTACAATAGATGATGGGTTCTGGGTGGTGCGGAATTTTCCCGAAAAGAGATTGTTTTATATTGAAACACCTAAGGCATTTGTGGAGCGTGAATTTTGTCTGGATCGATGGGAGTTCGAGTATGTAGCCGTTTTTGATGAGGTAGTTTAAGCGTTGTTCGGAGATGTTTAATTCAGATTTGAGAAGTAATTTACCGGAAAATTTTCGTGCCATGTCTTCGATTAACGGGGGTACATGCATGATAGAGTTGAAACCTCCTTTGATTTGATTGTTAAATAATCTTAGGACTTTGTTAAACAATTAGTGGAGAATGTTAAACAATAAACTGAAATTGTTTAACATTCTATTCAGTTTGTAAAATAACTTCCGGAGATTGTTAGACAATGTTATAACATTGTCTAACAATCATGAAATGCAGATCACACGAGTATATAAGAGGCCCCTCGTTTTTCGCCAATCTGTTTGGCTGTTCTTTTGAGTAATCTGCGAGCAGTATGCGGAGGTATGGCTAAAAACTTGGCGACTAATTGGCAAGTCACATTGTCTCCAAAAATCAGTCGACACGCTCGTAAAGCAGGGATATGAGCTGATCGATCTTGGTGATGACAGGTTGGGCAAATCCAATTACTATAGGTTCGTTCCATAAATACATCGCCGCATCCTGTACACCGAACACCTGACTTAATATGCGCTAAAAGACCAGGATAATCATTTAATAGTTGGGACTGCCTATTTTCATGATGACTGACTATAAATTGGGCTAGATTTTCGAGATAGTCCTCCTGGTTATGTGCTTCAGCATGAGTCATTACTACCTCATCTATCCGTTGAAGCAATCTTTGGCTAATGATCATGTTGGGTTCATTTCCTTCAATTGTAGGGATGGCTTCATCATGGGTAAGGACAACTAGTGGTTGAATCGGAGGAACAGGATAAGGACTACTCTTAATCAAGGTGGTTAATTTATGACGTTGCATCTCAGCTTGTGCTATAGGATCGCGCCGTCGTACTGAGCGGTTACCAACTTTTTGTTCAAAAATCCCTGTCTGGGAATGGTAACGAAGCTCACCTTTATAGTGCTTCGTTTCTAAAATGAGGATACAATGCGGAAAGATTAAGAGATGGTCAATTTGGCACTTTGAGCGATGGGCTTGGAAATACAAACCATGCAAATGAAAAAATTCTGATTGAATTTGGTTAATATAATAATAGATGGATTGCTCCCCTTCATAACCCGCACTTTCAATCAGGTAACGTTCTTTTAATTCTTTAAAATAAGGACTAGAAGCATCAAGTCTTGGCATAATCACCTCCAGCAATTCTAAATCTGGTGATTTCTCTCGCAAAATGGTCGTCATCAAATGCTCTCCTTTTTAACTACCATTATAGTGCGACCGCAGGAGGTTGCATAGCCTACGAAAAAACACTAAGTAACAAGAATAATAGGTTATATATATCTTAAACAACATATTTAAATAAATTAGAAACGTTATCGATTTTTTCGCTCAATAAATTATTTTTTACAAACTAGCTAGATTGTTAAACAATCTCGTAGGATTGTTTAACAATCGATAAAAATGATCTCACAATCTTAAATCAATTAAAAAACAGCTGAGCGCGCTCAGCTGTTTCCATCTCGTCTATATTATTTAATTTTATACCATCCAAGTCCAATGCCGCCTTCACCTAAGTGCGTGCCGATAACAGGGCCAAAGTAACTTAATGAAAATTCAACATTCTGGAATTTCGCATCTAACTCTTCCATCCAATTTTGCGCCAATTCTTCACGTTCGGCATGAATTACAACAGCGCGTATCTGATCAAATTGTTCAGCATCTTCAGCGAGTAAATTTTCCATCCGTTTATACGCCTTTTTGCTTGTCCGAATTTTTTCAAACGGGACGATTTTCGTGTCTTCAAAGTGCAGGAGCGGCTTCACTTGCAGTAAACTACCAACCATGGCCTGAGCACCCGTCAATCGACCACCTCTCGCCAAATGGCTTAGATCGTCGACCATAAAATATGCGCTAGTACTGTCTTTCATCTCATATAATCGATCCATAATCGCATCGACAGCAGCACCGTCATGCACCATTTTCGCCGCTTCTAATGCGTAAAACCCTTGAACCATACAACTAATTTCCGAATCAAATGGATAAACTTCCAAACCATCGACCATATCTCCAGCTGACATGGCCGCTTGGTAAGTCCCGCTAATTCCACTCGATAAATGGACCGAAATCACCGCATCATAATCTTGAGCAATTTCCTCGAAAATCGATACAAAATCACCGACGGCGGGCTGACTCGTTTTCGGCAACTCTTTCGCTTCTCTTACTTTGTTGTAAAATCCGCTTGTCGTTATATCTATTAATTCGCGATAAGTTTCGTTTTCAAAAGTCACACTAAGCGGCACCATAAAAATATTCCATTTGTCACGTTCTTCTTGAGGTATGTATGCCGTACTATCAGTTAAAACTGCAATCTTCATGCCAACTACCTCCCTCTATCATCCATTCTACAACACTATCTTTCCATTTGCACCGAAAATTTGAATCAACATTCATTTTGATTTTAGATTTTGATCGAGATTGTTAAACAATGTCCTCACATTGTTTAACAATCCTCAGCCTATATTTAACATTCTAGTCCTTTTGTTAGACAATATCGATTGATTGTTTAACAATCGCACCACTTTATTTAACAATCCCCTCCAAATGTTTAACAATCTAAAAGTCGCATAACGCAAAAAACCCCTTACGCGCCGTAGCGTAAGGGGTTACATGACATCATATTATCTAACTTGTACCCAGCCTTGTTTAATTGCTGTTACAACTGCTTGAGTACGGTCGTTGACGTTCATTTTTTGTAAAATGTTTGAGACGTGGTTTTTGACTGTTTTCTCACTAATATATAAGTCTTCTGAAATTCCGCGGTTACTACGGCCATCGGTCATCAGTTGTAAGACTTCACATTCACGGCGAGTAAGTAAATGAAGAGGTTTACGGTATTCGATATACTCGAATGCGACATCTGAATTATCAGTCGGTTCACCTGATAATCGGCGATATTCACGTAATAAATTATTTGTCACTTTCGGGTGAATGTAAGATCCACCTTCGCTTACGATTTTAATCGCATTCACTAATTCTTCTGTATCCATTTCTTTTAACATATAACCTAATGCACCTGATTTAAGCGCGTGCGTCACATAAGACTCGTCGTCATGAATCGACAAAATAATCACTTTCAAATCATTAAATTGGTCAACCAATTGACGCGTCGCTTCGACACCATTGACTTCAGGCATATTAATATCCATTAACACAATATCTGGTTCGTGTTGTTTGATTGTATCAACGGCTTCTGATCCATCGCTAGCCTCAGCTACGACTTCGAAGCCTTCTTCAAATTCTAAGATTCGTTTAATTCCTTCACGGAAAAGTTTATGATCGTCAATTAAAACGATACGAGTTGACATGGTACTCCTCCTTCAACTGATACCTTTACTCAAGCCGTAAAATCTCCCTATAAATGTACAACCTATTATACTACAATTATCGGCTTATGGGTAATAATTCATACAAAAAAGTTAAAAATTTATTTAACATAATGAAATTTAGCTGATGATGGAAAGCCTATTTCATAACCTTACCCTTCGCCTTCACCTTGTACAGGTAATTGCATCAATACTTTTGTTCCTTGCCCGGATTGCGATTTCAATTCAATCGTACCACCAAGCATATCGACACGTTCGCGCATACCTGTTAGACCAAATGATGATTCCTTTTCTGTTTCGATATCAAATCCTTTTCCATGATCAATCACTTGGACGTTGACTTGTTGAACAGTTTCTTCAAAAATGACTTCAATTAAGCTCGTATCAGCATGCTTAATGGCATTTTGTACGGATTCTTGAACTAAACGAAACACAGCCGCTTCAAATTTCTGATTATAACGTTTGTCACTTTCTTTCGCTTTAAATTCAACCTTGATTTCGTGATAGTCCTCAACCGTCTTCAAATATTTTCGAAGCGCCGGTACTAAGCCAAGATCATCGAGTGCCATTGGACGAAGGTCATAAATAATTTTGCGCACTTCATATAATGCGTTACGCACGAGCTCTTTCACTTCTTTAAGTTCCTTCGTCGCCTCATCAATGCCTCGTTCACGAAGCGTCTTCGTCACAATGTCCGAACGAATCATGACATTTGCTAGCATTTGGGCTGGTCCATCGTGTATATCTCTCGACAGTTTTCGACGCTCTTCTTCTTGGGCATCGATAATTTTAAGGCCAAAATTATACTTTTGATTAGCCTGATTGAGCGCATCATTAACTTCCTGAAAGTCCTCGGTTAAATATTGCAACATGACGTTGATTTTACTCATCACATTTTCTGTACGAGTAATATTCTCATCAAGTGCACGAATCCGATTCTCCAACTCATCACGTCGCTTAATCAACCCTTCTTCTTGTTGACGTTGAACGACAAGCTTCGTATGCAACTCATATGTCGTATTATACGTTTCCTGGACTTGCTCTTCACTATACTGCGAGAAGTTTTTGCTAACATCACTCAAACGCTGACGCGATAACTTCAGCCTACGTTCAAGCTGGTCATTATCCGCAATCATTTGATCAACTTGGTGACGAATGCCCTTCACTTCTTCTGCGAGCCTCTCTTGCTCTTGCCTAGAATGCTCACTTAAGTTAAAAATCTCTTCCTTACTATTCGAGACAACATTAACCATTTCATCGATGATTTTATTTAACATTTGATCTTGGTCTAAATTATTGGACATCGAAACTCCTCCATCATTCATACTATATCTTTCGGCTTGTTTTATAGATTCTTTGAGGGTCTTTATCAAATTTTTTATTCATTTTTTATAAAAATTCATGACAAAAGTCTTAAGTTTAAAAGGAATAATACATGTTTAAGAGTTATTCCCTCAATATTTGCCTGGTTAACCTTGTTTTTATATAATAGTTGGTTAGGAGGATGACTGACATGCTAGAAAATTATTTAACCGTTAAGCAACAAGGTGAACACGAAAATATCATACAAAAGTCTCGTTTCATCGGTCATATTAAGCGTACCGAAACAGAAGATGAAGCACAAGCATTTATTAACCAAATTAAAAAAGAACATGCCAGTGCCACGCATAACTGCTCAGCCTATATGATCGGTGAGCAAAACTTAATCCAAAAGGCTCAAGATGACGGAGAACCAAGCGGTACAGCAGGAGTACCTATGCTGGAAGTGTTAAAACAAATGGATATGAAAGATACGACCGTTGTGGTGACACGTTACTTTGGCGGAATTAAATTAGGTGCTGGAGGTCTTATCCGCGCTTATTCTAATGCGACAAGCGAAGCGATTCGAGCAGTCGGTGCTGTTAGACGTTCATTGATGCAAAATGTCATAATCCAAGCTGGCTACGGCATGCTAGGCAAATTGGAGAATGAACTGCGCGCACATGATTATTTAATCGAGACAATCGATTACGCAGAAGCCGTTACTTTTCACGTCCTCGTCCCGATTTCCGATGCAGAAGACTTTAAAGGATGGATGATTAATTTAACCAGTGATCAAGTCACGATTAAAGACGGCGAAACCCAATATGTAGAACGAGATGTGGAAGTTTGATTAAACGATCCAGCTCAACAAAAAACCACCAACATTGCTTAGCGCAATTTGGTGGCTTTGTTTTGTTTACGTAATGATATTTGATAATCTTTGAACACGTAATATTTAATCATGAAGAAGCTGGCGAGTGATGATGACACCATGGCACTTCCTTTAGCGATATTATACGCCAACCATGCTGGAATCCCGAACAGGCCAAATAAGGCATTAATCGCAACGAAGATTAAGTTATTAACGCCCAGACTGATAATAGCCTGAATAATAAACCCTACGCGTTGGCGTTTAGCGCCACTAGACGTACGATTAAACGTAATAGACGCATTCCATAAATAACTATTTAACACAGATAACGAGTAAGCTGTTGTATTAAACAGAATCAACGTTAACGTGTCGGTAGTCGGAAAAAGAATCAAAAGTAGATTCAGTACGCCGATATCAATCGCGGCATTCGAACCACCAATCACGCTAAATTGGAAAAACTGCTTAATACCACTCTTTCGTTTCTTTTCTTCTGTCATGAGGATCCCTTCTTCTGTTCAGCAACGCGGTGGTAGATATCAAGGGCTTGTTGTGATTGACGATCCCAACCCATTTGTTGGATATCCGCATAAGCCGTCTCACTTAAGCGTTGACGTAACGACTCATCTTCTAATTTTCTGACCGTTTTCACAAAGTCATCGTTACTTGATGGATCATATAACAAACCTTGTTTCTCATCAGTAATTTGTTCTTCAGTTGGGCCACTTTTGGCTGCGACTACAGGTAAACCTGCTGCCATCGCTTCGGAAAGCACTAAGCCTAGAGTTTCTGTGGTCGATGGGAAGACGAAGACATCAGCTGATGCATAGGCACTAGCTAGTTCTTCGCCATGTAAAAAGCCAGTAAAAACTGTATTCGTACCAGCAAAATATTTTTCTAATTCGCCACGATGCGGTCCATCGCCAACGATTCCCAACACAAATTGATCAGAATAATCGAGGACATGACGAATTTTTTCAATTTCCTTCTCTGGTGCGAGTCGTCCGACAAACAGTAATAAGGTTTTATCAGTTTGACCACCTGATAACCTGTCACGCATGTCAGGGCTTTCGTAATCAGGATTGAAAAATTCTGTATCGACACCACGTTCCCACACTTCAACATTGTGGAAATCATGCTCATCAAGTTCCTGCTTCACGACATTCGATGTGCATAGATTAAGATCGGCTTTGTTATGCAACTTTCGAAAATACCACCATAAGAGTGGCTTAAATATCGAGACATTATAATAATCTGCATAACGTGGTACTTGTGTATGGTATGACGCGACTAATGGATAGTTCAACTTATTTGCATAGTGTACCCCAGAAGCGCCAACAAATGCAGGATTAACGACATGAACAATATCTGGGTCTTGCTCTTCAATAATCGTGCGCACTTTTTTCGAAGGAAACGCAAATAATTTTGAACGGTAAAACAAGAATTTCCTTGCAGGTACACCTATAATCTGCGCTCCTTCAAATTCTTTAACACCTAAATCTGGGGCTACTACCGTTACATCATGACCCTGCTTCATAAAATAACGTATACTATGCGTTAATCGGGTCACAACGCCATCTGTTGCTGGTAGAAATGTTTCTGTGATGATGAGTATATGCATAACAAGTCCGTCCTTTATCCTATACGCCTATTATTTCCACGTTACAGTTGGCAAAATATTGTCTTTGATGACGCGATCTTTATGAGCAACAACTGCGTGTAAGATTTCTCGAATAACTTCTTCGTCTAATAAATATGGCTCTAATCCTAAATCTTGTAATTTCGTGTTTACAGCGTGGTAGAAATGATCTTCCGCTTCAATACGAGGGTTATCTAAATGTGCGATATTCGTATCTAAGCCTTCTTCTTTCGCGACTTTTTGTACTTTTTCAGCTAATTCTTGTACTGAGAAGTATTCCGTGAATTGGTTAAAGACGCGGAATTCACCACGATCAGCTGGATTCTCCGCTGCAATTTCGATACAACGTACGGTATCACGAATGTTTAAGAATGCACGTGTCTGACCACCTGAACCATAAACCGTGATATCTTCGCCGACAGTTGCTTGAATAATGAAACGGTTAAGGGCTGTACCATATACGCCGTCATAGTCAAGACGATTTGTTAAAACTGGGTCCATTAATGTTTCATCTGTTTCTAAACCATACACAATGCCTTGGTTAAGGTCTGTCGCACGAATGCCCCAAATCTTACAAGCAAACGTAATGTTATGGCTATCATGTACTTTTGATAAGTGGTAGAAAGAACCTGGTTGCTTCGGATACGGAAGTGTATCTTTGCGACCTTTGTGTTCAACTTCAATATACCCTTCTTCGATCGGAATATTCGGTGTACCATATTCACCCATCGTACCTAATTTAATAAGATGACAATCTGGAACGATTTCGCGAATTCCGTAAAGCACGTTCAACGTACCTGTCACGTTATTCTCCTGAGTATAAACCGCATGCTCACGATCAATCATTGAGTATGGCGCTGAGCGCTGTTCAGCAAAATGAACAAAAGCATCTGGCTCTTCCGTTTTAAGCACTTGTTTTAGAAAATCATAATGTGTCAGATCCCCTTCGTACACGCGGATCTCCTTACCTGTTAGCTCTTTCCACTTCGCCACACGCTCATCCAACGATGTAATCGGTGTTAACGAATTCGAATGAAGCTCTTGGTCAATATCTCGTCTTACATAGTTGTCGATAATTGATACATCATGGCCTTGCTTGGATAAATATAATGCGGTTGGCCACCCACAAAAACCATCTGCACCAGCAACAATAATATTCATAATTCTTTCCGCCTTTCTTATTTAAATCACTTTTTAATTAGATAAAACATATTTCACAATCATTATCATAACATTCATAAGCAAGATTTCAATTAGTATCTAGTAATATAGAAGCAATGATATGAATTTGTCAAATATTTTGGAAAAAACAAGGGGATTAGAGTAATCAAACCCCTTCATTCTATCAACTTAAATATGATTTGAACATCCAAAATTCTTGACCATTTTGTCTTATTATAACTGATTAATTATAATTTGGACTCATTTAACCAATAACTTTAAAAAATCTTTACATTATTATATGAACCTTAAATAATTCAACATTTTATCAACCTAATGATGAAAACACACTTTTTAATTGAATTCAGATTGAATTAACTATTTAATGATGAAAATTTATAAATGACAAAAGTCTGCACCTATAAAAATATCATTTCGCACAAAAAAACCGCCCATCTCTATGAGATGAGCGGCACCAAAAAGATAGCGTCTTAATAACCTTATGATCGAGGTTATCTTCATTTTATTATAGACCTATAATATTTACAATGTCACATTCATTGAAAAATAAATCCAAAATCCCATGTTTAGCGACCTAAAAATTGTCGACATTGTTCAACTTTTTATAATTATTCTAATCTAGAATTCTTCATCTTCTTCTTTTTTTAACTTATATTGGTCTTCTCCTAAGATTAAATAAGCTAATTCATCTCGTGTATATTTAGATAACTCGCGACGACGTCCAATGTAGAAAATCGCGCCTAGTACCACCCAGACAATTAACGCAATAAAGGACTCTTGTCCAAGCGCAGCTGGTGAAGCTGGGTATAGCAATAATATTAAGAAAGCAATACTTGATACCATACCAATGATTGTCACGACTTTTCGCCACGGTGAAATAATATGCAACTCTGGATTATAATCATGTGCTTGATCATTCCATCTTAATAACTTATAAGCTGTGTAAGTGGTGTAGAAATAAGCAATGGATACACCAACTGAAGACATATTCACAATCCAGCCAAGTACATCGCGACCAAACCACGGCGCAATAATCGAAATGAGGGCCGCAAATAAAATCGCATAAAACGGTGTGTTATGCTGCTTGTGTAAACGCGCGAACATATCTGGAAGCACTTTACCACGCGCCATAGCAAATAAAACGCGGCTTGCTGAAATTAAAAAGCCATTTAAACCAGTGAAAATACCCATTGATAAGGCTGTAGCTAAAACAATTAAACCAGCTGTCCCCATCACTTCTTCAACCACAACACCTGTGCCCCATGAATGGTTCGCACCTGATAACTCCTGCCATGGCATAGCGACACCTGTAGCCACAATCATCATTGAATAAATCGCTGCTGCAAATAAAATCGCTAGCACGATTAACGATAAAGCTTTTTTCGATGAGAACTTAAATTCTTCCGCGGCTTGTGGAACGTTATCGAAACCGACATAGGCAAATGGCGCAATAGCTACCATGGTCAGAATCGCCGATAACGCTGTCATATCTGGCTTAAAGACAGGTGTTAAATTACTGAACGATGTGTCCCCGCTTGAAGTCATACCAATTGTAATTGTTAAAACACCTAATATTAATACAGCTACAAAAATAAACTGCATACGACCTGAGATCGTCGAGCCACGAATATTTAAAAATGCAAAAATACCAATTAATAATGTCGTAATTATAATTTCTGTTAAATAAACTTCCCATCCTGCTATTTCATATAGCTTTGCCTGTTCGATGAAATCCGGGAAGATGAATTTCAACATTAATGAAAAGGCTGTCGCATTTAACGCTACGATACATATGTAACCAAGCGTTAAAAACCAACCACTAATATACGCATGCGTCCGGTTCAACCCTAAGAAGGCGTAGGCAAATTCCCCACCTGATACAGGATATCCTCGAATGAGCACACCATAGCTGATCGCAATGACGATCATGAGTAGCGCTCCGATTGTTAGTCCTAAAATAACGCCTAACGGACCAGCATCGCCCATCCAGTTTGCTGGCATAACAAATGATGCCCAACCAATAGATGAACCGAGCGCAATGGCCCAAACCCAATGAGGTTTTAATGTTCTGTCTAATTTCTGACGTGTTAGTGATTTGTCTGACCTTCCACTCACGACTAAAAACTCCTTTTCGTATTAAAATGTTAAAGTATTACGCAAGTCATTGTCGCACACTAAATGAATAATAGGAAATCTCCGATGACCTCGTCTGTGCTAGTACGAGCAAGCATGAATGACTTGTGTGCATTATTTTTTAAAAATGTCGCAAAATATCAAAAAATGCACGCAAAATACCACAAGTATAAAATGATTGACCAAGGGTAAGGATGGAAGTAAAAAAGTTAGGTGACTCATGATGCGCTGGATTGGCTTACTCTTGTTTTCAATCATTATCTTCCCTTTTTATCTTCTTACTACACATGTTTTTGATAACTTTTCATTAAATAACTCAGAACAAATTGAAGAACCGGAACCTCAATCAATCACTACAACGACAGAACATACTCTAAATGCTTCTGAACACAAGCCTGTCACAACTGTTAGCTCTTCTGACAAAATCAAAACAGAATACATAAACAAACTCAATCAACTAGAAGAATCTGTTTGGGAAGAAATCAACCAATTAGAGAAGCAAGCGGAATCTGATCTTACAAGTACAAGTAACGCAATCAAAAGAGGAGCAGTTCTTTTAAAATATGAACGACAAGCACGGGAAATTGAAGAAGAAACTGACGAACAATTTACTGAACTTATGCAAGAATTAAAGCATAATGTCCAATCAGATCAAACGGGTCAGCACCTGTCACAAGAATTAAAATCGGAATACGAAGACCGTAAATCAAAACTAAAGTCATCCATATACAAGGAAGTGAATGCATTTCTTAGTGAATCATGATGAAGGTACGCAGATTACTGCGAACCCTCAGAAAACATGTTGAAACTTTTGGATGGATTGGGGGTAGCCAGTCTAAATATCAGAGGGTAAACTATACTTAATAAATCAAGAACGTGCTAAAGGCAAACCTTCTGAAAAGTTGGGACGCAAAGCTTTTGGTCTAAGGGGGAACCTACGATTGCAAGGCTGCCACCATGTGAATGGGGGGAACGAAAATGAGGCAAGCAGCACCAACTTCGTTACGTTATCTTGATCAAGAATGGATTGAGCTGATCAAAATGGCTAAAGCACTCGGCATTGAAAAAGAAGACATTCAACAGTTTTTAAAACATAAGTCAATATAATGGGATGGCGACGTCGCCATCCCATTTCGTTACTTATAATATGCCATTAATGCGTTAAACATCGCTTCATCTCGATTTTCTAAGGCTTGATCAATTAATCGCATGAAATTTTCATGCTCTAGAGTTGTAATTACATCTAATAACTCTTCTTCCGATACTTCGCAAGCATCTGAATTTAATCGTTTGATGAGCTCGTTCACATATGTTTCAAATTGTTCAAATGCCATTAATTGATATAGTGGTAACGTCAAGTATTCCTTACCATGCTGAAACACAAATTGATCATCTGTGTTGACAATCTGTTCGCTACGTCGATCGATAATAATTTCACGTGCTTCTAAGGGAATAAAATGATAAGTCTTGCCATGATGTTCAATCGAAAAATACTGAAACGCTAAAATAATCCTTAAATAAGTCTCATCTCGTTTGACATAATAAGGCTTTAACATTTTTACCGATTGCACCGCCACCACCCCCCACTCAAGATAATTTTTGAAAATTCTGTGTATTATAATTATGCACTATTTTTCAGAAAAATTAAAGCGATTTGACAAAATTTTTATATACAAATCTTATAAACTGTTTTAAACTACGATATAATGGGAAATAATTGCTATGTTAATAGTATAAATTAGTGATAAAGAAGGTGACATGATTATGCCAAACGGGAAATGGTTTCGTATCGGATACGGACTAATTATAATCTTACTCATTGTCTTCCTATCAACAAAAGTAAGATTCATTTTCGAACCGATTTTTGTTTTATTTCAAACATTATTTATTCCCATTATTATTGCGGGTATTCTCTATTATTTAATTCGGCCACTCGTCGATTTCGCATCGAAATACATACCGCGGCCATTGTCCGTATTAATCGTTTTTTTAACCGGTATTGGAATTGTGACAGGGCTGATTATGCTGATCGCTCCAGAATTAGAACGACAATTTAACAACTTAGCCAACTCGCTTCCTGATTTAATTGATGATGCCAACCAAATGTTACTCAATATACAAGCAAGCGATTGGTTCTCACGGATTTCACCTGAAGAAGATGCGATCACGAATTTCTTTAACAATTTAGAAAGTAACTTAGATCAAATTCTTTCGCAGATCGCTTCACAAATTACAGAATATATTGGACTCATTGCGAACGTTTTAATTACGATTATTGTGGTACCGTTCATTTTATTTTACTTATTAAAAGATGGTGAACTACTACCTCGTCGAATCATCGGTTTCTTACCTAAGCGTTATAAAGATGAAGCCGTGGAAATTTTAGATGACATGGATTCAGCGCTAAGTTCTTATATTCAAGGACAAATTATCGTTAGTTGCTTTGTCGGTGTACTCGTTTATATCGGTTACACGATTATCGACTTACGATTCTCGCTAATTTTAGCTGTTGTAGCGCTTTTAACGAACTTCATTCCATTTATCGGTCCATGGATCGGGACGCTTCCTGGTGTGGTTGTTGGTTTACTCGAATCACCGTTTCAGGCACTACTTGTCATCATCATAGTAGTCGTCATTCAACAGATTGAAAGTAATCTTATTTCACCCCAAGTTATGGGTAAAAAATTACAAGTCCATCCAATTACGATCATATTCCTGTTGCTGTTTGCCGGTAGATTTGGTGGTATCTTAGCAATGATCATCGCCGTACCGACTTACGCGGTTATTAAAGTAATCGTCAGTCACATCTACCGGATTATCAAACTAAGGAATAAAGATTCATTTGAATGAATAAGACCCTCTAGCTCAGGCTAGAGGGTCTTGTTTTCTTTCATTTCTTTTTCAAGATTTATTATTGGTTTTATATATTAAATACAACACCTTAGTTGTTGTATTGTGAAGAGCGAAGGTGGCGACTCCTTTGGGAACAGCACGAGCTCGAGACCCCGCAGGCCATACTTTTAGGCCGAGGAGGCTCGATCCGTGCCCACGGAAAGCGTCCACCGGTAGCGATTCACAATAACAACAACGGATAATAATTCAACTTCTCTTTCAAGCTCTATTAAGCAATCGTTTCGTAATTTTCCAAGAGAAAAATAGGAAGATCACAGCACCGATCCAATATAAAATCACAGCAATCGTCATCCCTGAATTATAAGGTGCAATTGATGAAACAAGCATACCACCTAATAACACACTACAAAGCGGAATACCGACCAAGAAAATCGGATGCAATGAACGATACGTAATAAAATCACCTGTATATTCTGATGGTGCTTTAATAAATGAGAATAAACCTGCTACCGATGCAATAATTAGAGCTACGATCGGTGTCCAAACTGTCAAATGATCATACATATACGGTGATAGATACATAAACCAAAATAAATCTGTCACAACCGCTTCAACTTGGCTTCCATTAAATTCACCACCATGTACATAAATCAAATGACTGATTAGCACGAGTAACCCTTGCGGCAAGAATAAAAAGATAAACGTTAAGGCAATTTGCGATTTGATTTCACCAGTAATCGATCCAATCATCATTGAAAAGGCAAAAATAAACGCATAAACCGCTAAAGGCATGATAAAGACTTCCCATAAATCAACATTCGATAATAAGGAGCTAAACTCTGATTGTGAGATGACCAATACCGCTAGCAAAAACGATATAGTAAAACTTAATACAATGGATAACATTCCGAACACATATTTCGTTGCAAACATTTGCTGACGCGAAAAAGGTAATGCCATCGAAAAATCATGACGTTTCGTACTTTTTTCTAAGCCAATTAAGAAGCCAGCAAGCAAGATTACAAGACCAATCGCAATCACACCAAATACGTCTGGTGAAAATAAACCATTTATTTCATTAGCCTTATTTTGCTCCCAAAAAGTTGGGTTTTCTTCCGCCATATTCCGCCACGTGTCCAAACTCATGACTGCATTCAAAAAATAACTTAATAAAAATACAATAAGTACACTCACACTAATTAACACATTATGCTTCCACTCTTTCATCCATAGTGCTTTAGGAAACATATAAGTCACCCCCTAATTTCGCCACAAACACGTCTTCAAGCGTCAGTGGTAATTCTTCAAAAAGTATCGGATCATATTGTCTTAATACCGCTTCATTTTCCTCATCATTTTCTTTAATTAACACAACACCGACACGACCTGATTGACTCAATACATCCATATGTTCTTGAATATCACTTGGAAATGCATCGTGATAAGCGACTTGCACCTTTTTATATTGTTGCTTTAACTCTTCCATCTCCACTTCTGATTCAACCGTTCCATCTTTAAGCACAACGATATGATCCGCCATCTTCTCAAGTTCATCCAGACGGTGAGATGAAATAATGACCGAGACGTCTTGTTTGGCTACTTCTTCAGCAATAAATTGAAGGATATCCTTCTTAATAATGACATCTAAGCCATCTGTCGGTTCGTCTAGCAGTATGTACTGCGCATTAGTCGCAAACGCTAGAATTAGAGAAAATAATGCCTTTTGCCCTTTCGACATTTGTTTAATTTTACCTGTCTTCTTGAAATTGAATTTATCCAGCAAATCATAATAATAAGTTTCATCAAACGATGGATAAACAGTCTTATAAAACTTCACAATTTCTTTGACGGAATAAGCCTTCAAGGCATCTGTCGAATCAGGAACAAATACAATGTTTTGCTTAATATCTGGTTCCCGGTAAACACTTTTACCATCTACTGAAATCGACCCTTTATCAGCATGAATAATCCCTGATATCATACGGAGTAATGTCGTTTTTCCTGCTCCATTTCGCCCAACAATCCCCGTGATCGTGCCTGGATGGACTTGGAAATTTACTTGATCTAATATACGCGTTCGATCAAGCGATTTGGTTACATGATTTACTTTAATCATCTGATTCTCTCCCTTCTTCTTTAAAAAACTCCTCGACCCATTGCTTTAACTCTTCTTTAGTCAAACCAGCTTGAATAGCTTTCCCAAATAAAGCTTCTGCTTGTTCTTTCAAATACCCCACTTCCTTTTCTTTCACAAGTTCTAATACGTCTTCTGCAATAAACGTGCCTTTACCTCGATAAGTCACAAAAATCCCCTCGCGCTCCAATTCTTTATACGCTTTACTAACTGTGTTGGGATTGACAGTCAACTGTGCTGACATTTCTCTAACTGAGGGTACTTGATCACCTGCAACCACAACGCCTTGTAACACACGACGTTTGACTTCATATATGATTTGTTCATAGATCGGCTGATTACTAGTTGGGTTTAAAATAATATGCACATCATCACCTCGCTTCTCTGTGTATTAAGTGTACTACATTAGATAGTACAGTTGCAACAGTTAATTAAAATAAAAAATAAAGGCTACCTTTTGAGGTAACCTTTATTTCCCTGAACATTTATCCATAGCTTGTATAATCGCAGCTCGAAAACCATTTTGTTCGAGTGCATCTACTGCTTTAATCGTTGTTCCACCTGGTGTACAGACTTGATCCTTTAATTCACCAGGATGTTTATCTGTATCGAGCACCATCTTAGCAGCCCCCAACAAGGCTTGTGCCGCATATTGATAAGCTTCCTCACGCGGAATACCCTGTTTCACCGCGCCGTCAGCTAATGCTTCGATAAACATATAACCATAAGCTGGCGAAGAACCGCTAATTGCCGGAATGGCATCCATCATCTTTTCATCTACTTGATCTGAGCGACCGTATAGTGAAAATAAATCATGAATCAACTGAATTTCATCATCTAGCACATGCTCATTTGCACAAAACACAGTCATGGCTTCACCAACGAGGGATGGCGTATTTGGCATCGAACGTATAATTTTCGTTTCCTTCCCAAAAGCCAGTTCAATATCTTTCATCCGCACACCAACCGCAATCGTTACAATAATGGTATTCCGATTAATATCTTTACGAATTTCTTCAATAACATGCGGATATACATGTGGCTTCACTGCTAAGAATAAAATATCGCTCTCACTCGCCACACGGCGGTTATCATTACTAATGTCAACTTGGTACTTTTCTTTCACATGATCGATTGTTTCTTCTGTGACTGCAGACGCATGTATTTGCTCGGGTGCGATTCCACCATACTGAATCATGCCGTTCATAATCGATTGCGCCATCTTGCCACTTCCAATAAAGCCAATCTGCTGGTCTATCATGCTTTCCACCTCCGTTTATTACTATCCTTCTATGTTCATCATTATAATACCCTTGTCAAATTGAGTTTAGCACATAAGTTTTGAAAATCGTACTTTTTTGCAGCTACTTATTAACGTCTATTGTTGATATTACGATCCACTATCAGCAGACGCTTTTCCATACTTGAAATTCAAAAAAAGCTGATAACCCAAAGTAGGCTATCAGCTCGTTAATTGTTCTCTTTCAATTGTTAGATAGTCGCCCACTTGCTCAGCAACTTCTCGACCCTCTCGAATGGCCCAAACCACTAAGCTTTGACCACGTCTCGCATCACCTGCCGCAAAGACATGTTCGTCACTTGTGCGGTAATCATTAGTGCCATCGACAGTCCAAATACGGCCACGCTCATCAAGTTCTAAACCAAAATGATCAAGCACTTCGCGTTCTGGCCCTGTAAATCCGATTGCCACAAAGACTAAATCGGCTTCCCACACTTCTTCTGTTCCTGGAAGTTCTTTTGTGACTAATCGACCTTTTTCTTCGACCTTTTCCACACGAACCGTTCGTAACGATTTAACATTTCCCGCTTCATCCGTATCAAACGCTTTCGTTAAAATTTCATACTGACGCGGATCTTCGTCATAAGCCTCGACCGATTCCTCGTAACCATAATTTAACTTAAACGTCATTGGGAATAACGGCCACGGGTTATCATCGTCACGTTCTTCAGGGTTTGCAGGGTGCTTACCAAATTGAACAACACGGTTACATTCTTGACGTAAAGCTGTTGCCACACAATCTGCACCTGTGTCTCCCCCACCGATGACGATGACATTTTTTCCGCGTGCATGAATCGATGCTTGATCTGGATCCGTTTCTAATGCTTTAGTCGAGTCTTTTAAATAGTCCATCGCGAAATGGATGCCCTGGCTATCACGATTATCAGCTGGGACATCACGGTGTTGTTGCGAACCAGTGCATAGAATAACGGCATCGTAATCCGCTTTTAATTGTTCGCGTGTGATATCTTCACCGACTGATGTATTACAAACAAATGTAACGCCTTCAGCTTCAAGTAATGCCACACGACGCTCAACCGTTTCTTTATCCAATTTCATATTCGGAATACCGTACATCAACAAGCCGCCTGCACGGTCATCTCGTTCATAGACCGTGACTGTATGTCCTTGTTGGTTCAATTGATCAGCCGCTGCTAAACCTGCAGGACCTGAACCAACAATCGCAACATGCTTCCCTGTTCGTACTTCAGGCGGGTTCGCTTGTTCCCAACCATTTTCAAAACCACGTTCAATGATTTCATTCTCGATTGTTTTTATTGCGACTGGATCATCATTAATCGCTAATGTACATGACCCTTCACAAGGAGCAGGGCAAACACGTCCAGTGAACTCAGGAAAGTTATTTGTTTCTTTCAAGCGTTCAAACGCATGCTGCCAGTCACCTTCACTGACTAACTCATTCCACTCTGGGATGAAGTTATTAACAGGACACCCAATATCCGATTGATTAAAACTAACGCCTGTATGGCAAAATGGCGTTCCACAATCCATACAACGCGCCCCTTGTTTTTGCAATTCATCTTCGGCTAATCGAATAGTATATTCTTCCCAATCTTTGATTCGCTCAATTGGGTCACGGGCTGCTTGATCTTGTCTTGAAAACTCCATAAATCCGCGTAAATAACTCAACTAAACACCTCCTCACACTCGTTATTGCACAACTGTATCGGTTTTTTCTTCACGTTCTTGACGTAATTTCTCTTTATATTCTTCAGGAATGACTTTAACGAATTGCTGAACGGCTTCATCCCAATGATTAAGTAAATACTTCGCTCGTTTACTTCCAGTCATTGCGAGATGATTTTCAAGCATGACTTTCAATTCGTCTTGTTCTTCCGCCTCAGTTACTGTTTCAAATAAGACCATCTCATGATTGGACTTCGCTTTAATCTCTTCCATGTCTGAATTCCAAATATAAGCTATTCCACCAGACATACCTGCCGCAAAGTTTTTACCAATCTCACCTAAAATAGCAACACGGCCACCTGTCATATATTCACAACCATTATCGCCAACACCTTCGACAACAGCTTGAACACCACTATTTCTAACCGCAAAACGCTCACCTGCTGCTCCGTTAATATAGGCTTCGCCACCTGTTGCACCAAAGAATGTCACGTTACCAATAATGGTTTCGGCCATGCGATGAACAGAAGGTGGGTTATGAGGCGTAATGGCAATCTTACCGCCTGACAATCCTTTACCAACGTAATCATTCGCGTCACCAGTCACGCTCATCGTAATGCCTTTCGGTAAAAAGGCTCCAAAACTTTGACCAGCTGAACCTGTGAAATTGAGATTAATCGTATGATCTGGTAAGCCTACTTCACCATAGCGTTTCGTGACTTCATGACCTAACTCTGTTCCAACTGTCCGATCTGTATTGGATATTGGTAATTCAAGAATCGTTTGTTCTTGATGATCCAGACTTGCTTGAACGTTCGGCATAATTTCAGTTCGATCAATGTGCACTTCATCATACTGGCTAATCGTAGGGCGTTCCTGTTTAAGCCAAGCATCATCTGAATGTTGCAATAATGGATCTAAATCTAGCTGTTTCGCTTTATGATGCGACGCTTTACGTGGATGAACTTTCAATAAGTCAGTACGACCAATCATTTCATCTAGTGAATGAATACCTAGTTGCGCCATGATTTCGCGCATTTCCTCAGCAATAAAGGTCATATAATTGACGACATGATCTGCTTGCCCGTTAAATTTCTTACGCAAATCAGGATCCTGAGTCGCAATACCAACTGGACACGTATCTAAATGACAAGCTCGCATTAAAATACAGCCGAGCACAACCATAGGTGCTGTTGAGAAACCATATTCTTCTGCACCTAGCAATGCCGCTTTCACGACGTCTTTCCCTGTCATTAATTTACCATCCGTTTCTAAACGGACTTTTTCACGCAAATTGTTTAACACCAAGGTTTGATGCGCTTCCGCTAAACCGAGCTCCCACGGCAAACCAGCGTGACGGATACTTGTTTTTGGTGAAGCCCCTGTACCGCCTTCATAACCACTAATTAAAATGACGTCAGCTTTACCTTTGGCAACACCTGCCGCAATCGTTCCAACACCTGTTTTCGAAACGAGCTTCACGTTAACCCGCGCATTCGTATTCGACTTCTTCAAGTCATAAATTAATTGCGCTAAGTCCTCAATGGAATAAATATCATGGTGTGGCGGCGGTGAAATCAAACCGACACCTGGCGTTGATTTACGGACATTCGCAATCCAAGGGTGAACTTTCTTCCCTGGCAAGTGGCCCCCTTCACCTGGCTTCGCCCCTTGTGCCATTTTGATCTGCAGTTCATCAGCGTTACTTAAATAGTAACTCGTAACGCCAAAGCGACCTGAAGCGATCTGTTTAATCGCGCTCCGTCGTAAATCACCATTTTCATCAGGTGTAAAACGATCCGGGTCTTCCCCACCTTCACCACTATTACTTCGACCACCAATTCGGTTCATCGCAATCGCTAAAATCTCATGCGCTTCTTGACTCAAAGCGCCGTAAGACATAGCACCAGTTTTAAACCGTTTAAAAATCTGTTCGACTGGTTCTACTTCTTCTAGCGGAATTGCGTCACGACCTTCATCGTTAATTTCAATTAAATCGCGTAAAAATGTCACTTTTTCTTCTTCGATTAATTCAGTAAACTGTTGATAGCTTTTAGCATCATTCATCCGAGCCGCGTGTTGCAACGTATGAATCGTTTTCGGGTTAAACGCATGATGTTCACCGTCACTACGCCACTGCATATCGCCACCCGAAGGTAGTGTCTTCCGTGTTAATGGATAGGCCATGCGATGACGTGTCAGACTTTCTGCGGCGATCGTCTCTAAATCAATGCCACCGAGTTTCGAGGCTGACCCACGGAAATACTTCTCCATTACGTCTTCGCTTAAACCAATCGCTTCAAATATTTGTGCACCACGATAACTTTGAATCGTCGCAATGCCCATTTTCGACATCACTTTCACGATACCTGATGTCGCAGCATCACGGTAACGATCAAATGCTTCATGAACTGATAAATCATCGATATATTGATCGTCAATTAGCTTTTCAATCGAACGATAAGCTAAATACGGATAAATCATATCCGCACCAAATCCGATCAATGTCGAAAACTGGTGGACATCTCTCGCTTCAGCTGTTTCAACGATTAGACTTGCTTTCGTCCGTAGTCCTTTTTCAACAAGATAGTGATGCAAACCACTCACTGCTAATAATGACGGAATTGCGATTTGTTCAGCTGATTGACCACGGTCAGACAGCGTAATCATCGAAACACCTTGATTTATCGCCCGTTCAACGCGTTTAAACAATTGATCCAGCGCAGGCTCTAATCCTTTAGCCCCTTTTTCAACTGGATAACAAATCGATACTTTTTCAAATCGGAAATCACTGCGGGAGTTATGAATGACCGCATCGAATTCCGCTTTCTTTAAAATCGGTGTATACAAACGAATTCGCTTACAGTGCTCCGGTCCATCGTCAAGCACATTGTGTTTGGGCCCTAAATAAGACGTAGTCGATGTAACTAGTTTCTCACGAATCGCATCGATCGGCGGATTCGTTACTTGGGCAAATAACTGTTTGAAATAATTAAATAATAGTTGTGGCTGTTCGGATAAAACAGCAAGCGGCGTATCATTCCCCATCGAGCCAATCGGATCACGTTTTTCCGTGACCATTGGCATTAAATTTTTCATCATTTCTTCTTTCGTATAACCATTAGCCAATTGGAAATGAAGCAATTCTGTTTCATCGATCTCTTCATCTTGGCGCCCCATCGGCAAACCACTCAATTGAACTAATGAGTCATTAAGCCACTGGCGGTAAGGACGTTTCTCCGCTAATTCACGCTTAACTTCATCACTATAACTCACTTTATGATTCTCTAAATCTATTAAAATCATTTGACCTGGACCGAGCTTACCTTTTTCGACAATGCGGTCAGGCTCAATATCTAGTACGCCAACTTCAGAAGAATAGACAATCCGATTATCATCCGTTATATAATAACGCGCAGGGCGCAGTCCATTACGGTCAATCGACGCCCCAATTTGGCGACCATCTGTATAAGCAATCGCTGTCGGACCATCCCACGGCTCCATGAGACAGCTTAAATACTCATAGCATGCACGCTCAGGATCACTCATGTCATCGTTTAAGTCCCATGCTTCTGGCACCATCATCATCGCTGTTTCTGGAAGTGACCGGCCGTTCATAACGAAATATTCAAACGCTTGATCGAGCATTCCACTATCACTCGATGATTCATCAATGACAGGTAGCAAATCTTTATGACGTTGACGATAAACATGCGATGTTGCTGCCGTTTCGCGCGCTTTCATCCAATTCACATTACCTGTAATCGTATTAATTTCACCGTTATGCATCAACATACGGTTCGGATGAGCTCGCTCCCATGACGGGAAAGTATTGGTACTATAACGAGAGTGCACCAGACCGAATGATGTCTTGGCACGATCATCTGACAAATCTAAATAAAACGTCTCAAGTTGCTCTGGCGCAAGCATCCCTTTGTACACAATCGTCCGCGGCGATAAACTCGCAATATAAAATGGTCCATCTTGTAATGTTTCATCTGCTTCAATTTGCTTTTCAATAATCCGACGAATCAGGTATAAGTCTCGTTCAAAGTAAATTTCACGCCCCGTTTCGTCAGACTTTCTTATAAAAATTTGTTCTATATAAGGTTGATTATGACTTGCACTTTCCGAAATAACACTCGAATCGACCGGAACATCACGCCAAGCAATCACATGATGACCTTCTTTTTCCACGACATCATTGAACATCGTTTTAACCGCTTCACGCTTCGTATCATCCTGCGGTAAGAAAACCATCCCAACCGCATAATTACCTTTTTCAGGTAGCATTTCATTCCATTGTTGACGATATAATTCATCAGGAATTTCAAGCATTAAGCCGGCGCCGTCACCTGTATGACCATCGGCACCACGGCCCCCTCTATGATCTAACCGTTTCAAAATCGTAATCGAATCATTTATCATCTGATGAGTCGAAACACCGTCTATTTGTGCCACAAAGCCAATTCCACACGCATCATGTTCTTCGCGCGGGTTATAAAGACCTTGTTTAGCTGGATAACCTGTTTGAATCATCGTGTCACCTCATCTTTCGGTCGTAAAAATTTTCAGAAGAATGTTATTTCTATCATAGTGCTTTTCTGTTATGCTTTCAATATATATATTCGATCAAAACGATCGCAAATTGAGATAAAGCGCTTACAAAGGTTGATAGATATGGAGTTACGACAACTAAAATATTTTATACAAGTGGCCGAATTAGAACATGTAAGTGAAGCTGCAGCGGAATTACATGTCGCCCAATCAGCAGTGAGTCGACAAGTGGCGAACTTAGAAGAAGAGCTTGGTGTTGATCTTTTTATTCGTGGCGGTCGGAAAATTCGATTAACCCCTGTTGGAGAAGTTTTCCTTGAACGAATTAAGTTAGCGATGACAGAGATTGAAAATGCGGAACGTGACGTGCGCGAGTTTTTAAACCCTGAATCAGGTACGATTCGTCTCGGTTTTCCGACCAGCTTAGCGGCTAAAACTTTGCCGAAAGTGATTGCGGCCTTTCGAAAAGAACATCCGCAAATTGGCTTTCAACTTCAACAAGGGACAGTCCATGAGTTAATCGAAGCCGTAAAAGTTGGACAAATTGATTTAGCGTTCACATCTCCTGTGCCACTCAATCATGCTGAAGTAAAAGGGGATATCTTTTTCACGGAAAATATTCAGGCGGTTTTACCAAAGACGCATCCTTTCGCAAATTATGAGCATTTGCGATTAGATCAATTACGACACGAACCGTTTGTGTTGTTTCGCCAAGGCTATATTATGAGAGATTTAGTGGTGAATGCGTGTCGGCAAGTTGGCTTTGAGCCTCGAGCTGCATTTGAAGGTGAGGATATCGATACGATTAAAGGTCTCGTGGCTGCTGGATTAGGAGTTAGTTTGCTCCCAGAAATTTCACTACAAGAACGTCGGAACCAAGACACGGTGATCTTAAATATAGTTGAACCCAATATGACCCGCACTATTGGTATGGTGCGACCTAAACACCGTGAAGTCGCACCATCTGAGCAAGTTTTCTATGATTTTCTCATTAATTATTATCAAAAACTCAACCAATTCGGATGGTAGTTACACAATTGAATTGACGAGTTGACCAATCTGTTCAACCTCAATTCTTACTGAATCACCTGGATTTAAAAATTTCGGAGGATTAAATCCTTTCCCTACACCACTCGGCGTCCCCGTGGCAATCACATCACCTGGCTCTAGTGACATCCCATCTGATAAAGTTGCAATTAAATGGCGCACATCGAAGATCATTTGTGATGTGTGCCCATCTTGGCGTAATTCATCATTAACATAAGTTTGCAATGCAAGGTTATGAGCATCATCTATTTCATCAGGCGTTACAATTGATGGACCAAACGGCGCAAATGTATCGAGCGATTTACCACGGAAAAATTGTTGATGTTTCTTTTGCAAATCACGGGCGGTGATATCATTTAACAACGTATAACCAAACACATAATCTAACGCGTCAGCTTCTGTAATATTTTTACCTTGCTTTCCAATAACCACGGCTAATTCGCCTTCATAATCTAATTGCGACGTTGTTTGCTGATGTGCATCGACAGGAGTATTTGGCCCTATAACCGCACCTGGTGATTTGGTGAAAATGACGGGGTGATCAGGAATTTGCGAAACATCCTGATTAGTCACTTCTAATGCATGTTCACGGTAGTTTTTACCAATACACATGATGTTTTTCTTTGGACGGAACGGTGCAAGCAAAGTCACATCATGACGTGAGATATGTTGATTAATTTCTTCATTAATATTGAGCTCATCATAATTTTCGATGACAGCATCTAGTGTCGGAAAAATGCTTAATAACTTTTCAGAATAATAGATGCCGTCATCCGCTTCAATTCCCCATAAATATTGTTGATTGTATTCAAAACTTACAAAACGCATCACATTTCCTCCAAACGTCAAGTATCTTAGTCTTAGTGTAGCATGATTAACTTCCAATCTGTTAATCATAACGTCTTTTTTATACGAAACTTCACGATCTTCTTCAGCATCCACCAAAATCTGATTTTATATTTGGGAAATCGACTTATTTCCCGGGCAATAATTTTGTGAAGTTGATGATATTTTGCAAAACTCGATGGAAAATGACACTTCCTCGTTGGTAAGACACCAATACTCGATGGAAAAGATCCATACAAAAACCTGCACACCTAATATTTAGGCGTGCAGGTTCATTTATTTCTCTAACATTAAATACTGGTACAACTTATAATCAATTTTACCTTCAGGTTGTTTGCGTTCTTCAAAGTTTTCATTATGAATGTAACTTGCAAGGGCATCATAAAAAGTTCGGTCCGTGACATCTGTTGCGTCGTGTAAATAATTTAACTGGGTAAGACGACGAACGATTTGTTCGCGTAAATCATCATCAATGTCGACAATATCTTCTTCATTGGTACGAGTGAAATACAATTGATGTAAGCGGAAAATACGTTCCAATTCTTTAATCGGCGTGACATGGTCATCGACACGGACATCGACCATACGGTCATTATAGCCGCCATAACCACCTTTTTCTTTCACAACAAATAATGCTGCTGATTGTTTGCCACGACTGTCACCGCCAGCATTTTGACCTTCTTTCAATGCATGTAGCAATCGTTCAGCTAATGGTTCGCCTGCCTTTTCTTCAAAGCCACGCCCCATTGCAGTAACGGTCTCTTCACTTACCAAAATATTGCCTTGTGCGCTATAATTATCGCCGGTTTTGCCACCAGCCCAATCGTAGCAGCCGTCACCCGTAAACGTTGCGACACCACCATTTGCATCAATAATCGCGGCTTGGCGCATCGCTTGATCAGGATCTTTAGATGTTAATTCATCGAGAGCTTCCTGCGCTGACTTCCCTTCTTTTAACAAAGCCAATCCTTCTGGGCCATATGCTGTGTTAGCCATCGATTGCGTAGCGATAGCACCTACTCCTGCTTCAGCCCATGGGACCACAGCACCGACACCTAAAAATTTTGACTGAACGGCGATGCCGAGCTCTCCTGTTTCAGGATCGCGACCGACAATTGAAAATGTTGCGACGAGATCATTTGGAACCTTTGTCATGATAATGCCTCCTCAAAATAATACGGTTTTTGTTTGAACAATAAACTAACACCTACAAAAGCTATACAAGACAACACGACAGGTATGGTTACCGCGTGAACGCCTAATAAGTCACCATACGTTGCGTTGTACTGATAAATCGCTATATATGAAACAATACCAACTAACATAGAAGCAATCGCACCATGTTTATTCGCGTATTTCCAATAAAGTCCGAAAATAATCGGCCAAATGAATGCTGCTTCCAAGCCACCAAAAGCAAATAAGTTCAAATAGATCAGTAGATCAGGTGGATTAATCGATAATAAGAAAACGATAATGCCTAAGAAAGCCGTGAATCCGATACTGACCTTTTTAACATGACTCCTTGACGCTTGTGGCCGGAAGTAATTGATGTAGACATCTTTTACAACCGATGAACTTACGAGCAATAATAAAGAATCAACTGTCGACATCATTGCAGCTAGTGGTGCAGCCAACACGATTCCAGCAACCCAAGGTGGAAGTGTTTCGAGTGCAATCATGGGAATCACTTGGTCCGCGACTTCAATACCCGGTAAAACTGGACGCGCGTAAACACCGATTAAGTGCATATTAAGCATAATTACCCCGACAACGACTGTCCCGATCATCAATGCACGGTGCATCGACCGAGCATCACGATACGACATCGCCCGAACGGCTACTTGCGGAAGCCCAACGACACCAACACCAACTAAAATCCAAAACGACGTTACATAGGCGGCGTTTAACTGACCATCATGCCCAAATGGCGTGACTAAATTAGGATTAATCGTCGTCAGATCATTCATGATACTCGGAATACCGCCACCTGCCATGACAACAGCAATCAATAAAATAAATGTACCGACGAACATGATAATCCCTTGTGTAGCATCTGTTACAGCAACCGCACGGAATCCACCAATGATAACGTAAACTAAAACGGCTACTGCGAATAAAAAGAGTGCGCCTAAATACGACAAGCCTGTAATCGACTGAATTAAATGCGCGCCACCGATCCACTGAGCAGCCATCGCCGAAAATAAAAAGATCACAATACTAAGAGCTGAAATAATGACGACGGTTGAGCTCTGATAACGCGTTTTTAAGAAATCAATCAGCGTAACCGATTGAAAACGTCGTGTGACGATGGCGAATTTTTTGCCCAAAACAAGCAAAATAAAGTACCCAGTCGCCACTTGGGTCATCGCAAGAAGCACCCAACCTAAACCAATCGTGTAGGCAGCACCTGGTCCACCAAGAAAACTAGAAGCACTACCATAAGTCGCTGCCATCGTCATCGCGAGTACCAAGCCACCAAGTTCGCGACTACCAAGGAAATAATCGCTGATAAAAGACGATGATTGATTAAGTTTTCGATTCGACCAAATGCCAATCATAAAAATGACGGCTAATAATAATAAGAGCGGAATCAGGACTTGCCAGTTCATAAATCATCCCGCCCTTCCTCGTCAAACGGCATATCTTTAAGCACAAATTTAACGACGAGATAAACAAGACTAATCATGACAACTAGCCCAACGATACAACTCCAAAAAAACCATGCCGGAAATCCTAGTATGTATGTGTACTCTTCAGGTGGCTTTGAACCAAGTGTATAAGCAAAGCCGTACCACCAGATGATATTAAAGGCCGCTAACGCCACACCAATGAGTGCTTCACGGTGCGCTATGCGAAAACGCCAATCCCCCTTCGGCACACAACCATCCCCCTTCTATTTCTTTACGCTAATCATATTGTATAACAAAGTAAATTATAAGAAAATTCATTCGGTTGATTTTTTGCATGTTTTGTCTATTTATTAAATAACTTCACGTATTAATGAAATAATTCGGTACAATTATTTCATTAATTCGACCAACAATCTCAAATTTAATAGCAGAAAGGAAAACGAGCCGCTTAAAACGGCTCGTTCGATCGACTAGCTATAGGATTTTAGCGCATCTTCTAGTAAGTTCCAGAAACGATTTTGATCTAATCCTTGTGCAAATTTTACGTTCGGCTTTTCACCTGTTACACCTAATAGATCGACGCATGTCATACCATACGCAAATTCACCTTTGGTTTCGATATCAACTCGAACATCGACTGTATCGAAAATCGATGGATCAATTAAGTAAGCAACTGTACACGCATCATGGATCGGCGCGCCATCGAAGCCAAATACATCTTTATAGGTTTGCTTGAAGAATCGCAACAACTCAACGACAAACTCAGATACGTTATTGCCGACTTTTGAAAAACGGTCGATTGTTGCATCCGTCGCCTGAGCTTGGTGAGTCACATCGAGCCCAAACATCGCAATCGGAACACCACTTTCATACACCACTTTTGCCGCTTCAGCATCGACCCAGATATTAAATTCGGCTGCCGGCGTCCAATTACCGAACGTGCCGCCACCCATTAAGACAATCTCTTGAATCTTCGGCACGATCTTGGGCTCTTTGACCATAGCCATCGCGATATTCGTCAGTGGCCCGGTCGGCACAAGTGTGATATCACCATTTGATTCAAGCACTTTTTCGATGATCAAATCAACCGCATGCTGGTCGTGCACTGGTGTTTTTGGAACATCAGGTAAATTTGGGCCGTCTAAGCCTGAATCCCCATGAATCGATTCCGCGATTTGTGTTTCTCTAACCATCGGACGATTAGAGCCTTCTGCAACCGCCACATCTAAACCAATAATATCGCAGACACGACGGGCATTTAACGCTGTTTTATCCACTTCAACGTTGCCTGCTACTGCTGTTACGGCTTCAATTTCAATATTCTCGTTTGCATTGGCCAAAATCATTGAAATCGCATCATCATGGCCCGGATCACAGTCTAAGATTACTTTTCGTTTTGTCATGGTTGTCTCCTCCTAAGTCCATTCCCTTTTCCTTTATCTAGTTTACTAGTAAACGGTTTCAAAAGATAGAATATTGCTTTAAAATAAAATTATCACAATTAAGGAGTGGTGAAAATGGAAAATGGTTGCCTTAAATGCGGAAGCCGAGATGCAGACAGCAAAACAGTTTCAATGACAGGAGGCGCCCTTTCAAAAGTTTTTGATGTTCAAAGCAATAAGTTTGAAGTCGTTTTCTGTAAGAATTGTGGCTACTCCGAGTTTTATAACAAGAAAGCATCTGCTGCCGGTAACGTCTTTGACTTCTTTTTCGGCAGTTAAATCACTTGTCAGCGTTCATAGCGCTGACTTTTTTTATGTCGAATAGATGCGAATCTCGCCTACTTCCGCTAAAATAGTCAGTAGTGAGCACTTAAAGTTTTTAAATAATTGCTCGAATTTATTAAATAAATTGAACGACTTATGAAATAACCCTATAAAATAATCAAATAAAATAAGGAATTTATTAGATTACTTCAAAAGCTTTCAGAAAGGAGCAGCATGATGAATCGAACCATAATCCGCCCACTCTCAACCTTATTAATGGGGTCTACCTATTTATTATCCGAATTTGTCCAAGCTGATTGGGTTAATATTCTCGTCAGCTTATTTGCACTAACGACCATCATTACATACATGCCCTATTTAAAACGGATTCCTTTCATCTTAATAAGCGCGTTACTAGGTTCAGCCTTTCTAATTTTTATATTTGGCGACGGTTTATGGGAGATGTTTCTCGGCTTAAATACTAACGTCTCTGTTTTAGCGATTTTCATTTTTGTCCCGTTATTATCCATCCCGATTAAACGGGGACGTTACTTAGAATATTTAGAAACCGTGTTCAATCACTACATTAAAACAACTGGCCAGCTGTATTCCTTTGTCAAAATAGCACTCATGGGCGTTGGATCAGTCATGAATCTAGGAACGGTTCCGATTATGTATCAGTTGACTGACACGGCGTCGTATCAACCTTATCGAATGATTCGTGCCCGAGCACTTGGACGCGGTTTCGCGATGGCTTTCATGTGGTCACCGTACTTCATTTCTGTTGCTTTAATTTTATCTTATTTTGACGTTAGTTGGATTCAAATTTTCCCAATTGGATTATCCATGGCAATCATTGGTATTTTTCTTGGTGTTTTATTTGAACGAAAACATTCCATGCCAATTGAAATCAATCAATCGACTACAGACGAAACAATCTCAGTTAAAGAAGCAAAAAGAAAATTAATAGAATTGCTCGTCATCATCCTTTGTCTGACGGCATTAATCATGACGATTGAATATATGGTTGATCTATCCGTTTTAACCATCATCCCGCTCATTGCGATCGTCATGTCTGTCGGTTGGGGGCTCGTCTATGAACGTCCTCGCGACTTAATCAAAAGTTACGGCCAATTTACGCAAGAACGCCTCCCAGCAATGGGCAATGAGCTGTCATTATTTATTGCAGCGGGTGCATTCGGTGCGGCTATTTTAAGCGCAGGAGCTAGTGAATGGATTATTGATTTTATTAATTTCTTCGGTATTTCGCATATCTTAGTGCTGATTCCTGTTCTGCTGATCATTGTTAATGTTTTATCATTTATTGGTGTGCATCCGATTATTACGATGACAGCGTTAGCCATTACACTTAGTGCTTCACCGATTTTTGCTGATGATCATTTACTTTTAAGCTTTGGATTGCTAGCCAATTGGATGGTGTCAGTGATTGGTTCACCATTCTCTGGGCTCAACTTACTGTTATCTGGCTTAGCTAACAGCAATCCAGTCGCAGTCGGGCCGCGCAGCAACCTGCTTTTTGCTTTAACACTGTGGTTCGTCTGCTACTTAACCATTTGTGTATTGTATTTTGTTTTATAAAATAAATAAGCATCACGATTGGCCGCTCATGGACTGACTTCATAAAGCTTGGCTGGCGTACGATTGCCGATGATTCATTTGTATCACTTGGTACTGTGCTCGGCTCAACGTTGATTACCAAAGTTGTCTTAAGAATGCAAGGGATTATCTAAATAAACCCCGCCTACTCAATTCCAAATGAGTTAGACGGGGTCTTTTTATCAGTAATCAAAATTTAATAGATACGGCGCTTTTTGGTGATGATACGGCGAAATATTGATGTGATACAGCGAAATTTCTCTTTATACGGCGCTTTTTAGTTTTCATACAGCGAAAAAGCTGTGTGATACGGCGATATTATCTCTCATGCTTAACTTTTAACCCTTAATCGCACCTTCTGTCATACCTTTTGTAATTCGACGTTGGAAAATCGAATATAAAATGATGACTGGAAGAATCGCAAAGACGAGACTGGCAAATAGTACGCCCCATGCGTTCGTATACTGCGCTTCATTACTGATGAAGTCAATTGCCAAGGCAAGTGTATACTTCTCGCTTGATTGCAGGAAGATTAGGGCCATAAAGTATTCGTTCCAAAACTGAATCGCGTTCATAATCGTGACCGTAATGATCCCTGACATCGTTAATGGCGTCACGATCTTCCACAAGATTCCGTACGGGGACATGCCATCAATCGAAGCTGATTCTTCGAGAGATTTCGGGATGGTGCCCATGAAACTTGTTAAGACGAAAATAGTAAATGGAAGTTGTGACATCGCATAAACGACTGACAATCCAATAATACTATCAAGCATGTTAAACTGCGCTAATAGGAAGAATAATGGGATCCAACCTAATACCATTGGAATCATCATCGCTGAAATATACAATGTAAAAAGCATCTGACTGCCTTTAAAGCGAATTCTTTCTAATGCATAAGCTGTCGGGACAGCTAAGACGAGACATAACGCGGCACCGAGTGCTGTAACGAGGAAACTATTGAATATACTCGTATCAATATTATACTCTGTCCAAGCTGTGACGAAATTACTGAAACTAAACTCCTCAGGAAAGCCCCAGGGATTCGCATAAATCTCTGCGTTACTTTTAAACGCCCCTAAGAACATCCAAAATATCGGATATAAGACGGCCAATGACCATAAGATCAAGGGCAAACGGATTCCACTTCGTACTAGTTTTTCACCAACGGTACGTTTCACGATTGTCTCCCCCCTAGTACTCTACTCTTTCTTTTCTTAATAGTAACTGTAATAGAACAACGGTAATCAGTGATAGAACGAGAATCATAACACCAATGGTTGCCCCGTAACCGAAGTTATACTGCGTGAAGGCTTGTTGGTATAAATATGAACCCATCACGTGTGTGGAGTTGTTTGGTCCACCGCCAGTCATAACCTGTACAATGATAAATGACCCGTTTAATGTGGTGATCACAATATATAAGATTGATATTTTTATTTGTGGCCAAATCAACGGTAAAGTTACTTTCCAAAATTGTTGCCATTCATTAGCCCCATCAATCTTGGCCGCTTCATAATAGCTCTTCGATATGTTAGAAATACCGCCCATAAGCAGTAACATAAATAAGCCAATTCCTGCCCAAATCGAAGGAAGTACTAAACTCGGCAACGCCCATGTTTCACTACCGAGCCATGGCCTGGTCCATTCTTCTAAACCAATCACCTCTAAACCAGAGTTCACTAACCCTAAACTCGGGTTATAAATGAACATCCATAGAATACCGATTACTACGACTGACATGATATTCGGGAAGAAGAAGACAATGCGATAAAACGGCGCTTCTTTAATCTTCAATTGGGTTAAGGCAACGGCAATAAACAATGCCATAATCATAATCCCAATGACTTTGGTTGCGACTAGAAAATAGTCATGCCAAATCGTTGCAGGAATGACCTCATCATTAAATAATTCAATGTAGTTATCAAAACCTACGAATTCACGAGTATTTGATGCTCCTGACCATTCAAAGAAAGAATAATATAAGCCACTAAATAACGGATATAATGTAAAAATGCTAAACATAATAAAGGTCGGAACTAGACAAAACGCTAGAAATAAGTATTTTTGTTTTTTCGTTTGAACCATGCTTATCACTCTTTTCTTCAGTTTATGTTGTTATGTTTAAAGAAGATTGACGACGTCACCATCTCCAGGTTGAAAAGAGCCTGATCTTCGTTATGTAGAAATTGTATGGAATGTAGCGAGGCTACATTCCATACAATTTGTTATTCCTGTCCTTCTCGGTAATCAGCCGCTGCATCTTCAGCTTCTTGAATAAATTCTTCTGCTGTTATGTTACCGAGTAATAATGATACGAGCGAGTCACTGATTGGTGTTTCAAGGTCAGCACTCATTGGATGCGGTTTATAGAAGATCTCAACTTGCTCAGGATCGTTAATCATTTCGTTCGCTTGAATTAAATATTCAGGAACATTTTCATTATTCGCTAAGTCTACACCTTCTAAGTTCATAATCGCACCTGTATGCTCAGAGAATAACTGCGCATATTCGCGTGTAAAGACAAACTCAACAAATGCTTTAGCTGCTTCTGGATTATCAGCTTCCTCAGCAATTGCAAGTGGTCTTAAGTCTGGAACAATCGCCATTGGTTCATCTTCTGGGTTCATTGGAGATGGTATAAAACCATACTCTAGATCTTCTGGTTTGTCACCTTCCATCTCATTTGGTAACCAGAAACCAACTGGAATAAAGGCATTGTCACCAAGTAAGAAGTTCATTTGAGACTGCGTATGGTTAAGTGCACCTAAGCCAGAGTCAACATAACCTGCATCAACCATTTCTTGAACATTACTCATGACTTCTTTAGCTGCATCCGTTTCCCAAGCACCTTCTTTACCTTGGACGATATCAGCTAAAAGCTCATTACCACCATGTGCTGCAAAGGCAGGGTACAACATACCGCGCGAGAAGTAATATGGGTGTTGACCTGTCGTAACAAACGGTTCGATGTCTTCGTTTTCCTGAATTTCACCCATTGTGCTCATGAAACTATCAAAACCTTTAGGGACTTCATAACCGTTCTCTTCAAAACGGTTCATGTCATACCAAGTTCCCCATGCGTCGAAAACTAATGGTAAGCTGTAAAGTTCGCCGTCATATTTCGACGGTTCAGCTATAAAACTATCAACTAATGAAGAACCATCTTCAAGCTCAATCCCTTCAGCCCATTCAGTTAAGTTCATGAGCTGTTCGTCCTCAACCATTTGAGTTTCACTAGATCCTGCACCATCAATATATACGACATCAGGTGGATCGCCAGAAACCCAACGCGAACGCATTTCTTCGTTAATATTCGGGCCAGCGTGTTGTGTGACGCTAACATCTGGATATTCCTCTTCGAAGTCAGAAATTACTTCTTTCCACCAAGAATCACCATAACCACCAACGAAATATTGGATTTCTAATTCACCACTAATTTCGCCGTCAGATGACCCTTCGCTGCCACTGTCTTCGCTGCTGCTTTCATCACCCGAAGACTCCTCTTCATCTGAGGAACCATCATCTCCTACTGGTGCTTCATCTGGCGCACATGCGTACATGAGCATCGCTAGAAGCATCAGCATTAACACAAGTCCAAATTGCTTTTTCAACAATCCATTCACTTGGTTCTCCCCCTTGTGATTAATATTATTATTTGAAACGCATCTGAAATATTTATTTAAGATGCGACTTCATCCACTAATCATTGTTTCGCTAATTGAATAGCCTCTCGCACATAGCCATCACTTTCATCTAATGCTCGGTTAGCTGTTTCATAATCAACCTCGCCTTTTAACATGACAATGGCTGGCTTGACATGATTATTTGTTGTGGCCAATGTTTCTTCCGCTACTTCATAGGTGACTTCAGCAATATCCATAATGATCCGTTTCGCCCGGTCGCGTAATTTCACGTTATTCGCTTGCACGTCGACCATTAAGTTTTCATAAACTTTACCCAGTTTGACCATTGTTGTTGTACTAATCATGTTTAGAATCATTTTATGAGCTGTCGCCGCTTTCATTCTTGTCGAACCAGTTAACACTTCAGGTCCGACAACCACATCAATAGCTCGGTCTGTAATCTGGCCTATTTCTGAACCTTCATTACATGTGAGCGCTACTGTAAATGCACCTTGTTCTTTTGCATGTTTGACGGCACCAATCGGATAAGGTGTCCGGCCACTTGCTGTAATGCCTATGACGACATCTAAAGGGCCAAGATCTTTAACCGCAATGTCTTCTTTACCCTGACTCCCTTGATCTTCTGAGCCTTCTGACGCTTGGAAAAAAGCGTCGACTCCTCCAGCCATGATTGTTTGCACCATTTCAGGCGGTGTCATAAACGTCGGCTGGCATTCTGATGAGTCTAAGTAGCCTAAGCGACCACTCGTTCCAGCTCCTACATATATCAATCGACCTCCTCGCAACAATCGTTGGTAAACGGCTTCCACGACTTGGTCGATGATTGGTAATACATTTTCGATTGCTTGATGAATTTTAGCATCCTCTTGATGAATCGTTTTCAAAATGTCATATGTATTTTGCTGGTCAAGATTCATGCTATGAGGGTTTCGCTGTTCAGTTATTAATGACGATAATTCCATGTAGCCCATTCCCTTACCATTGTTTTAATAAAGCGCTTTCAGAGTTGTGACAATTGACTGAAAATTTATAATTATTATAACCTCATTAATTACTTGTGTCAATAAAGTCTTTTATTTTTGAAATATTATTTCAGATATATGAAAATAAAAGTTGTTGAATATCGACAAAATGGATTCAACAACACACTGTCACATGAATTTAGAATGCATGCTATAATAGACGCATTAACGATTTGGAGTGAGGTTTGTGCTAGAACGACTTAAGGTCATTTACCCTAATTTAACGAGTTTACAAGAAACAGATTCGGATTATGTGACTTTTTACATAAACGGTATTTTATACGGTATTCCTAACGAGGATATCAGCGATGAAGCTTATCAGTTGGTTAAAGCTTTAGCCGAAGAGGAACCGTATGACCATCACATTTGGCAACAATATTTCGAAAACGTGCGACCTGACCACCCATCATCACCAGATCATTTTCGGTTCATTGCCTTTAAACAAGTGGCTGATGCCTTGCCAGCTATTGAGGACGTTTTAAACAAAACTTTAATTATCTTATTCAACCAACAAGGTATCACCATTGCGCTCGAGTTATTAGGCAATGGCGAAGAACCGTTAGATTTCCATGACGTCATTGATGTCTTATCGAATGACTTGGACTTTAAAATGATGATCTTTCAATCTGATGTGCACGACAACCTTCAAGAAGGGCCGAATATCTATCAGTGGTTAAAACGCATAGTCCCTACCTTATTCCATGACAACAAACAAGTCGTATTGAAACAAAATGATGCCTTATTACCTTTTCTAACTGATTCATTAGATCGAACAGATCAACATTTTTTCAAACAAAGTATTTTACGAGATGCTATTGATGACGAGCCTCTTCTTGAAACAATTGAAGCGGTTATTGAGCATCAGCTTAATGTATCATCAGTTGCTAAAACGCATTACATGCATCGAAACACCGTACAAAAACGCATCGATAAGTTTAATGACTTAACTCATTTAGACATTAGAAAATTTGACGATGCGTTAAAAGCTTATATCGCCATTAAATATTTATAAGTCTCTTTTAATATACGAAATCGCTTCACGCGTTTCGTCGATGTATTGCACAGACTGCTCATATTGTTGCGCGGCTAAGCTCATAAATAACATATCAATGACATGTAGTTGCGCCATACGAGATGAGGTTGCTCCACTACGAAATGTCGCTTCGCGTGCGGCTGAAGTGTGCAGGTTAATATCCGCTTGATCAGCCACTTTTGACTTTCCATATTTCGTGACACTTATCGTCTGAATCCCTTTCTGACTAGCTAATCCGAGGACCTTAGCTACTTCTGCTGTCTCACCTGAGAACGATAAACCAACCACGACGTCGTGCTTGTCTTTGTTCGCGACCGTTGTTGCAGCCATATGTAAATCTGAAAATGAATGCACATGCTTATTAATCCTTACAAATTTCTGCGCGGCATCACTAGCGGCAATATATGACGCCCCAAAGCCTACAAATGTAATCGAATCCGCATTGATAATCGCTTGTACTGCACGCTCCAGTTCTTGTTTGTCTAAAACATCAACGGACTCCTTAATCGTTTGAATCGTATTAGCGGTTACGGTATCAATGACACTCGCGGTATCTTCATTCGGCTTAATGTCACGGTAATCCGTTGAGCCATTACCTTGCTGAAGATCACCTGCAACGCGTAATTTTAATTCTTGAAAACTTTTAAAACCAATTGATTTACACATACGAATCACAGCCGCACTACTTGTTTGACTAGCCTTACCTAATGATGCTGCTGTCATTTGAATCGCTTCTTCAGGATGCTGAATCATATAATCGGCAATTTTGCGTTCTGAATTAGGCAAAAAACCGACCATTTCCTTTAAAATCACCAAACCACCTTTTAATTCCGACACACGCCTCCATCCTTTCTTTTAACGAATTTAACACTGGTCTATTACGTTGTTGATATTGTGATCCGCTTTTGGTGCATGGTTTAGTTTCGCTGTAAGTGTAGAGATTTTCGCTGTATCAAGCGATGGTTTCGCTGAATATGAGCATGTTTTCGCTGTATCATGCGGAATTTTCGCTGTATCGAGCACCATTTTCGCTTTATAATGAGGAATTTTCGCTGTATCACAGCGGTTCACGAGACACGCGCTTTTCTCATAACAGCCCTGTCGACGCCTACCACATAAACTAAATTCCTAAGTTTCTTCGACTATTCTGCGCCGAGTACTCGCAAGCGCATGATTTACTTCGACATGATCTCGTGACTTCCACCTTGCAAACAGGACGTTTGTGTTCTTAGTGGAAGTTTCACTATAGATCGACCAGGAGTCGCCACCAACACGACTCAAAATTCAACAACTATTTAAATATTACAATATAAAACTCAATTCGATTTTTAATTAAATAACCATTATTCAACTTCACTCACATACACGGTTACATCAGGGTGATTATGTAACACACTCGCGGGAAATTGTTCGTCTATCTCACCTTCCATTAATCGATTAAACGCATGTTCTTTCCCGTGTCCACTTACCATTAAAATAATTTTCTTAGCTTCCATAATCGTCTGAATGCCCATCGTGATCGCTTGAGTCGGTACATCATCAATCGATCCAAAAAATCGAGCATTCGCTTGACGCGTTGTTTCAGCCAAGTCAACGATATGTGTCCGCGACTGAAATGATGTTCCAGGCTCATTAAAGCCAATATGTCCATTATGACCGAGTCCAAGAATTTGTAAATCAATCGGACCTTGCTCAGCAATCAATTGCTCATAGCGATCACATTCAGCCGTTAAATCACGTGCTTGACCATCCGGAATATGACTCGCTTTAACTGGTATTTCAGAAAATAAATGACGTTCCATAAATGTTCGGTAACTTTGCGGATGATCAGGTGAAACCCCAACATATTCGTCTAAATTAAACGTTGTTACATGAGACCAGTCGGGTTGTGCTTGGCGTATAGATTCATAAAATCCAACTGGCGTACTTCCGGTTGCTAATCCTAATACGGGTTGTTCTAGTTTTCCTATATATCCTCGCACATCATCAACGACAGATTGACTCATCGTTTCATATTGTTCAGTTCGAATCACGTTCATAGGCTTTCACACCTTTACAATAAGTTGCATGCACCGTTAATTGATCGTCGACTAAGACGAAATCAGCATCTTTACCAACCGCAATACTGCCCTTCTCATTCCAAACGCCGTACTGCTTAGCTGGATTGACTGAGGCCATTCTAATGACATCATGAATAGAAGCGCCACCAACGTCCATCATGCGTTTGCCCGCTTCGTTCATCATTAAAACACTACCAGCAAGCGTGCCATCACTCAATGTTGCCTGACCATCAGCTACAGTGACCTCTTGCCCACCTAACGTATAGGTTCCAGGATCTAACCCTTTAGCTCGAATACTATCTGTGATAAGCGTTATCCTGTCAGGACCTAACATGTCATAAAGCAATTTCAACATCGGATCCACGACATGAATACCATCTGCAATGAGTTCACTTTGTAAATCATCAAATAATGCCGCCGCACCCACAGCTCCAACTTCTCTGTGATGAATGCCGTTCATCGCGTTGCATAAATGGGTTAATTGACTTAAACCATGTGTTCTCGCTAAGCGAATCGTTTGATAATCAGCATCAGTGTGACCAGCTGAGGCGACAACGGCATGATCATTTAACAATCGCATCACATCATTGGCGCCATCCAATTCAGGAGCTAGCGTCATAGCCTTTACCACACCAGTTTCGAGCCATTCTTGGGTAAGCAATCGATCTGGTAAGTGAATATGTTCTGCTGGCTGAGCGCCTTTTTTCTTTTCATTGATAAACGGCCCTTCAACGTGAGCCCCAAGAATCTCAGCTTCACCTTTTTGTTGATCATAATTAGCAATCATCTTTAATGCCTGTTCGATTTGCGATGGTTCGCTTGTTAGTGTTGTCGGTAAAAATGACGTCGTGCCTTCTTGTGGTAACGTTTGAGCCATCGTTATGAGTGCTTCATTCGTCCCATCCATGACATCAACACCATTGGCACCATGAATATGGGTATCGATGAAACCTGGAATCATGTTGAATCCACTTCCATCAATCGCTGCTTGATCTTGGGTTGATTCCTCATGAATACCGATAATTTTACCATCTTCAACCCTAATCGAACCGTTTTCAATTGTTTGCTGTTCAAGGAAAATTCGCACATGATTGATGATCATAAACAGACCACTACTTTCTGTTACAATTTAAATATATATTTTAAAATTTTGATTTTTTAATGTAATTTTATTTTAACATATTGCTTTTCATATTATAATAAATTTAAGAACTTTTCAAAAAATTATCCAGAGAGGTTACGATGTCTATGACATGGATTCAAGAGATTCAAAACATTGTCGGCGAAGAACACGTACAAACCAAACAGTCCTCTTTATTATCGTACGCTTACGATGCAACGCCGAATTTTAATACAAAACCTGAGGCTGTCGTGGCCCCAACAAGCGAAAAAGAAATTAAAGAGATCGTGACAGTTTGTGCTAATCATCAAATACCTATTGTGCCACGAGGATCTGGTACAAATCTAGCGGCAGGCACGACACCGACTCAGGGCGGGGTTGTTTTGTTGTTCCATCGAATGAATCGTATTCTCGAATTCGATGAAAACAATTTAACCATCACCGTCCAACCTGGTGTGATAACAGGGGATATTTGCGAGGCTGTTGAAGCTAAAGGGTTATTTTACCCGCCAGATCCTAGTTCAATGAAGATCTCGACGATTGGTGGTAATATTAATGAAAATTCCGGCGGCTTACGTGGTTTGAAATACGGTGTGACGAAGGATTACGTTCTCGGGGTTAACGCAGTGATCGCAAATGGGGATGTCATCCGAGCAGGCGGAAAAAACGTTAAAGATGTCGCGGGATATGACTTGACCAGTTTATTCGTTGGTTCTGAAGGAACTTTAGGGATCATCACGGAAGCCACACTCAAACTCGTTCCGTTGCCTGAATCTAAACAAACTTTATTAGCTTCTTTTGATTCGATTGAACGCGCAGCGGAAACCGTTTCTCAAGTGATTGCCAATAAATTAACGCCTGCCACATTAGAATTCATTGACCGAGCGACAATTCAAGCTGTTGAAGATTACACGCATGTCGGATTGCCGACAGATGCTGAAGCGGTGTTACTAATCGAACAAGATGGGCCGCCGTCCATTTGCGAACATGATATTCAACTCATTCAAGGAATCGCGATTGAACACGGGGCCATCACGACTCAAATCGCTGAAACGGAAGCACGTGCGGCTGAATTAAGAGAAGCGAGGCGCAGTGCCCTATCAGCCTTAGCCAAAAGGAGTCCAACGACCATTTTAGAAGATGCCACCGTTCCTCGTTCTGAAATCGCGACGATGGTCAAAGCAATTGAGGCGATTGCCTTAGAACATGACGTCAATATTGCCACATTCGGACACGCGGGTGATGGCAATTTACACCCCACTTGTATGACCGATTTACGTGACAAAGACGAATGGGAACGTGTAGAAGCCGCATTCGCCGCCATTTTCCGAAAAGCAATCGACTTAGGTGGCACGATCACTGGTGAACACGGCGTTGGCGAAATGAAATCACCCTACTTAGCTTGGAAAGTCGGTGATGAAGGAATCCAGCTAATGAACCAAATTAAGCTAGCCTTTGATCCCAAGCAGATCATGAACCCAGGCAAAATATTTCACCGTTCAGGAGGTGAGGTCGATGAGTGAAGCGATCACTCAAGCCTTTCAGGAACGAATCAGTAAAGATGATTTACTCAATTGTATGAAGTGCGGCTTTTGTTTACCAGCATGTCCGACCTATGTTGAAGCACAAGATGAGGTCCACTCGCCTCGAGGTCGGATTTCACTTATGATGGCTGTTCGAGACGGAGAGATTGATGATGTTCATGAAGTCGAAGAATCGCTGAATGTTTGCCTCGGATGCCGAGCTTGTGAACCAGCATGCCCAGCCGGTGTTAATTACGGAGAAATGTTAGAAGAAGCGCGTGCGATCTTTTACGAGCATAAAGATGTCCCGCTTCAAGAAAAGGCTTTACGCAAAACGACGCTGAATATGCTTTTTACCGATCAAGAGAAGATGGGTAAAGCCACGAGTTTATTACGGTTTTACCAACGGTCTGGCCTGCAAAAGACCGCTCGGAAATTAAAAGTGATGAACTTTTTCCCTGATCATATGCAACAAATGGAACGCGCCTTACCCGACATACCGAAACGTGCGAAACAACATCGTGAAGTCACGTTTCCAAGTGAAACCGATCAAACAAAAGCAACTGCTGCTATGTTCAAAGGGTGCCTCATGGATACATTGTTTCACGAGACAAACCAGTCTACGATAACATTGTTGAATCGAGCAGGTTGTGATGTCGTCGTACCTGATACCCAAGGTTGCTGCGGAGCTTTACATGGTCATAGTGGAGAAAAAGCGGGTGCTAAAGAGTTGGCGAAGCAAAATATTCAAGCATTCGAACAAGCAGACGTTGAATATATCATCACGAATGCTGGCGGTTGCGGCGCATTTTTACACGATTATGATCATCTATTAGAGAACGATCCAGAATGGGCTGCGCGGGCAAAAGCCTTTACGGATAAAATTGTTGATTTTTCAACGGTATTAATGGACCTTGATTTTCCTAATGAAATGCCTTTAAATATTGATCAGCAAATCATTACCTATCAAGACTCATGTCATTTGCGGAATGTGTTAAGGGTAGCCGATGCACCACGACAGCTCATTCAAGCGATTGAAGGGGGTCACTACATTGAAATGCCACACGCCCACCAATGTTGTGGGTCAGCAGGAATCTATAATTTGACCCAACCTGAGATGTCAATGCAAATCTTAGATCACAAAATGGAAAACGTCGTCACAACGCGGGCAACCACAATCGTGACGACGAATCCAGGCTGTTTATTACAGATGAAACTTGGCATCGAACGAACCGAGCAAACAGACACGATGCGCGCTGTTCATTTAGCCGATTTATTATTAGAAGCTTTGTCGACAGAGGATTTGAACTCAGATTGAACCAATACACCCGCATCTTGTAAGGCCGCAACGACAGCGCCGACAACAGGTTCGCGTTCAAGCATTTTAACAGGGGCGGACAACTGATGATTGAGGATCGTTGGCAAAACATCACGACGTTTAAACACGCCACCAGCTAAGACGACTTCTTGATTATGTTTAAAATGGCGATTTAACATCGTCTGAACCGAAAACGTAAGATCATCGGCGGATTGCTGGATTAAACGAATTGCTAAGGTATCACCTTCATCATAAGCCTGAAACACAGGGCGCGTTAATTTAGCGATTGATTCACGGGGACTTGGTGATTCATAAATATACGGGATCAAATCTGGAACGTCTTGAATTTGGGCGTAAGCTAAAATATGTCGTGTGATCACATCTGCTTCCATTTTGCCGTCATAAGCTTGGAAAATAGCTTCTAAAGCAGATTGACCGATCGCATAACCGCTTCCTTCATCACCAAATAAATAGCCCCAGCCACCGATCCGAGCGGTTTCGCCCGTTTCATTTAGACCAAACGTAATTGAGCCTGTCCCAGCAATTTGAACAATGCCAGGTTCGCCTAAGGTTTCAGCGTATAAAGCATTGATCGCATCATTATCTACGCGAATCGGGAAATCTGGTGCAGCTTCAGCTAAGACCGTCTCAACAAGATGACTTTTTTCAGAATCACCAGAACCAGACATGCCTGCAAAGCCACGAGCAATCTTATTAAAAGCTGTCGGATCGTCATAATGTAATTCAGTCATTAAGGTGGTGATTGTTTCCTTTAATTGTGAACGACTCACGGCATTCGGGTTCGTGGGTCCAACAGTTGCCGAAGCATACACATGTCCTGTTTCATCCGCAACTAAGGCCTGTGTTCCTGTGCCGCCACCGTCTATTCCTAATACGATCGTCATGCTGTAACCTCCTACTTCATTTAGCAATGTGCACATAAATCATGCCACAATGGTGTGCATATTGTCTATTCTTTATGAAAGCGTTTTAATTTACAATAGTCTTATAGAAAGGATGAGTCAAATGGCAGATTTAAAGTTACATAACATTAACAAGTATTATGACAAAAATGTACACGCCGTGAAAGATATCAACCTAGACATTGACGACAAGGAGTTTGTTGTACTCGTTGGCCCTTCTGGTTGCGGGAAATCTACAACATTACGAATGATAGCTGGCCTCGAAGAAATTACAGAAGGTGACTTGATGATTGATGGTGAGCAGAAAAACAACGTGCCACCGAAAAACCGTGATATCGCGATGGTCTTCCAAAACTACGCGCTATATCCACATATGAGCGTTTATGACAACATCGCATTCGGGTTAAAATTACGTAAGTTTAAGAAGGATGAAATCAAACAGAAAGTACATGATGCTGCGAAGATCCTTGGCTTGGAAGATTTCCTTGACCGTAAACCGAAAGCACTATCAGGCGGTCAGCGTCAACGTGTCGCACTTGGTCGTGCGATCGTCCGTGATGCTAAAGTCTTCTTAATGGACGAACCTTTATCTAACTTAGATGCGAAATTACGTGTTCAAATGCGTACTGAAATTCAAAAACTCCACCAGCGCTTACAAACAACGACGATTTACGTCACTCACGACCAGACGGAAGCGATGACGATGGCAACTCGCCTCGTCGTTATGAAAGATGGCATCGTCCAGCAAGTCGGAACACCAAAAGAAGTATTCGACTTCCCTGACAACGTCTTCGTCGGAGGATTTATTGGATCACCAGCGATGAACTTCTTCTCAGGTCACATTGAAGACGGTTCATTCAAAATTGGTGATTCCGTTTCACTAGAAATTCCAGAAGGTCGTATGAAAATCTTACGCGAAAAAGATTATGTCGGCAAAGATGCTATCCTAGGTATTCGCCCTGAAGACATGTATGATGAGCCTGTCTTCATCGAGCATTCCCCTGGTTCAACCTTCACAACAAACGTTGAAGTCGCCGAACTCATGGGCTCAGAATCTTATCTGTACTCTAAACTCGACGATCAAGATTTCATCGCCCGTGTCGATGCTCGCTCAGAAGTAAATGCCGGCGACGATATTAAACTAGCAATCGATATGAATAAAGTCCACTTTTTCGATAACGAAACGGAAGAACGGATTAAGTAAACTTGAGCCTCTGCGTTGGTCACACGCGGGGGCTTTTCTTATTTGAGGAATTCGCGCAGTCGCTGATATATTCTGATTTTCGATGATAAACTCAGTATTTTCGCTGATAAATCCAATGTTTTCGATGATAAACCCAAATTTTCGCTTATAACTTAAAAATGGCTCTGATCTATTATAGTTATCGAACATAGCATCTTCCAAAAAATGGCGAACACATTCACCAATTAACAGAATCTCGTCCCTCAACCTCATTAAAGCTTATTCTTAAATGCTATCGAATAAAAACATGACATTCTATCTATTTTTCGATGTTTCTAAAGACAAAATTTCACTTCCCTCTCTATTTTCCATTCATTTTGTCCTAATTTTCCACATAAAACGTTCAACTTACTATAACTTTATACTCAAAAACACTAATTCACAGCCATTCCACCTCCGTTTGACACTAAATTGTCACAATGTTAATCTTATTCTGAATTTTAAATTCATCATTATAGAAAGGTGGTGAAACAAAATTTTATCGGAATTTTGAAAGCGCTTTCTATCTCTCACCTAGATCTACTTTGTTTATCCTCACAGAAAAACACATAAGCTACTCGTACAATAAAAACATAATTTGAGGTGGTGCTAACGTGAACCATGCACGGAAATGGTTTATTGTAACTGTTATCGTCATGTTTGTTTTATCGAATGTTGGATTAAGTATGAAAAGCCAATCAGTCCAAGCACAAGAACAACCTACTCCTCAAGATCTTATCCTCTTAGAAAATGTTCCTGAAGCGAATGCCACAATTGACTCTGAACAATTTCAACTATCAGCCTTAAATGTCTATGATGATGGCCATTTCAAGCAAGTATCAGAAGGCATTGAATGGTCGTCCACAAATAAAAATGTCGCCACTGTTAACGACAATGGCGAAGTAACCCTTACCGGGCAAAATGGCAGAACGTTTATTAAAGTAACCAATGGTGATTATGAAGACCGAATCGCTGTCGATTATAAAGTTAAGCCTGGTAAAAAGGGGCCTGGAAAACCTGAATCAGAGCCTTCTTTAGTGAAAGAACAAGGCGAACGTTATGACATGATTCAACACGCTTTAGACGAGCTATCGATCGAAGAAAAGTTAGGACAAATGTTAATGCCTGACTTTCGGAACTATGATGGTGAAGCTGTAACGGAAATGCTCCCGGAAATCGAACAGCTTGTAAAAGAGTACCATTTAGGTGGTGTGATTTTATTTGCTGAAAACGTGCAAGGGACAGAACAAACGGCGCGCTTGGTCCATGATTATCAACAAGCCTCCGAGAAATTCGGCTTAATGATGACGATCGACCAAGAAGGCGGCATTGTTACACGTCTACAGTCAGGTACTGATTTTCCTGGCAATATAGCACTCGGCGCAACGCGTTCTGAAGATATGGCCTATGATGTCGGTCAAGCCATCGGGCGTGAAATCGGGTCACTTGGGATCAATACAAATTTCGCACCAGTCATGGATGTGAATAATAACCCAGATAATCCTGTGATTGGTGTGCGTTCATTTGGTGGAGATCCTGATTTAGTTGCTGATTTAGGCATCGCTTATACAAAAGGTCTGCAATCGACTGGTGTCGCAGCGACGGCTAAACACTTCCCTGGTCACGGTGATACGGATGTCGATTCACATTTAGGCTTACCAGAAGTTCCACATGACCGCGAACGATTAGAACAAGTTGAACTGGCACCTTTCCAAGAAGCAATGGAAGCTGGCGTGGACATGATCATGACAGCACACGTGACGTTCCCACAAATCGACAACACGAAAGTAACGTCTAAAAAAACAGGTGAAAAGGTCACGTTACCAGCAACCCTTTCGCACAAAGTTTTAACAGAACTGATGCGCGAGGATATGGGCTATGAAGGCATTATTACGACAGATGCGATGAACATGAATGCCATTACAGACCACTTCGGCACAGTAGATGCAGCGATTCGTGCTGTTAAAGCTGGTAGTGATATCGTCTTAATGCCAGTCGGATTAGAAGAAGTCGCAGATGGTTTATTAACCGCAATCGATGAAGGTGAAATTTCCGAAGAACGCATCGAAGCATCAGTTGAACGTATTTTAAGTTTGAAAATCGAACGCGGCATTATTAAACAGGAAAACCCGACACCAATTGAGGACAAAATTGCTAACGCAACGGAAATCGTAGGTGCAGATGTACATCAACAACTCGAACAAAACGTTGCTAATCAATCCATTACGATGGTTAAAAATGAAAACGACGCACTTCCACTTAACCAGGATAATCAAGGCGAAATCGTCGTCGTAGGTGATACGTTTGTGAATGATTTAGGCAATGCAGTCGCTAATTATCATGACGAAACGACTGTGATTGAGTCATCAGGCAATTTATCCGAAAGCGACCAAGAAACAATAGCCAATGCAGATGCTGTCATTGCTGGTTCTTACACGTATAACGTCAATGGCAGATCACCAGATAATCCTGTCATGTCCATGTTCAATTCACTGGATAGCATGACCGATGCCCCTGTCATTTCAGTCGGTATTCGGAACCCATACGACATTATGGCTTACCCTAATGTCGATGGTTATTTAGCACAGTACGGCTTTAACGAAGCCAGTTTTGATGCAACAGCCGCGACCATCTTCGGTGAAAACGAACCAACAGGACAATTACCAGTCACGATTCCGACACTTGATGATGGTGTCTTATATGAATTCGGACACGGATTGAATTACTAATTTATTTCATTTTAAAAAAGGTTTGAGGAGGAATTTTTCATGAGAAAATGGCTCATCGGGTTAATGGCTTTTGCGCTAACATTCACAACTGTGACCGTTATAACGGCAGATCCAGGCAATGGTAATGGACAAGCTAAAGGCCACGCCAAACAATTCGAACTAGGTGTTGAACAATTATTAGATGAGGAAAAAGATTTAATCGAAGGAAAAAATGTTGGTTTAATCACCAATCCAACAGGTGTTGATTCTGAGCTTAACAGTATTGTCGATACACTACACAATGATCCTGATGTAAACTTAACAGCCTTATACGGACCAGAGCACGGCGTTCGTGGTAGTGCCCAAGCAGGCGAATATGTTGAATATTACATTGATGAAAAAACAGGTCTTCCTGTTTACAGTCTCTACGGCGAAACAAGAAAACCAACGCCTAAAATGTTAGAAGACGTCGATACTTTACTTTTTGACATTCAAGACGTTGGAACACGCTTCTACACGTATATTTATACGATGGCTAATGCGATGGAAGCTGCGGCAGAAAATGATATTGAATTCGTCGTTTTAGACCGTCCAAACCCAATTAATGGCCAAGATGTCGCAGGCCCTGTCTTAGATGAAGAATTTTCTTCATTCGTTGGTGAATATGAAATTCCATTACGCCACGGCATGACAGTTGGTGAACTAGCGAAACTATTTAATAAAGAGTTTGATATTAACGCTGACTTAGAAGTCGTAGAAATGGATAGTTGGAAACGTTATATGTATTACGATGATACAAACCTAGACTTTGTCGCACCATCACCAAACATGCCAACTACTGATACAACAGTCGTTTATCCAGGTGCCGCATTAATCGAAGGGACAAACGTATCTGAAGGCCGCGGCACAACAAAACCATTTGAGTTAATTGGCGCTCCATTTATTGATTCAAGTGAATTAGCCGCACACTTAAACGAACAAGATTTACCTGGAGTAACATTTAGAGCAGCGTCCTTTACGCCAATGTTCTCAAAACATGCGGGTGACTTATCACACGGCATTGAAATTCATGTAACAGATCAAACTGAGTATAAATCAATCGAAACAGGATTACACATTGTGAAAGCCATTCATGATTTATACCCAGAAGGTTTCTCATTCCGTTCTGATGGATTCTTTGACAACTTGATCGGTAACGGTTGGGTACAAGAATCGATTGAAAACGGTGAATCCGTCGATGCGATTATCGAACAATGGCAAGATGATTTAGATGAATTTAAAGAAGTTCGTGAACAATATTTAATCTATTAATCTAACCTTTTTATATGCTGAACAACCCCCTTTAGTTCAACAATATAAAGATTCTATTGAGAAAACGATCTCGAGGTGACTCGGGATCGTTTTTTCTTTAGTATTTAAAACCCCACTCATATTTATCAAACTTTTCTGAATAAATACTATCTCAAAACATATTATTTCGTTATAATAGAATTAATTGAAATTGAAGATTTTTAGGGAGTGTTCTTATGGCAGAATTAACTGGTGGCGAAGTCGTCGCTAAAATGCTCAGTCAAGAAAATGTTGAAACCGTTTTCGGAATTATTGACGGGACCTATTTCGGGTTCTATTCAAATTTAGAACCGAATGGTATTCAACTGATTACCCCTCGTCATGAGACGAGCGCTGCCCATATGGCTGGTGCTTATGCACGTTCTTCTGGAAAGCTTGGCGTCTGTATGGCGAGTAACGGCCCAGGCGTTGCAAATATTTTACCAGGACTTGTCGTCGAACAAGGCGAAGGTAACCGCGTCCTTGTCATCACCAGTGCAAGACGGACAGGCATTATGTATCCTGATCGTGGCGGGACGTATCAGTGCTTCGATCAAACAGGTACGATTAAGCAAATCGCAAAATGGAGTGAAGCTGTGCCATCGTTCGATCGGATTCCAGAGCTTCTGCGAACAGCTTTACGCGAGTGTTACAACGGGCGCCCAGGTGTCGTTCATTTAGATATTCCTGAAAATATTTTAAACGCATCCTTTAAATCAACCCTTAATCTCCAACAACCACATCAATATCGACTCACCGAGAATCCTTCACCTTCAGATAACCAAATTAAACAAGCAGCCAACTTATTAGCCGAAGCGAAATTTCCAATCATTCATGCAGGAAGTGGTGTCATTCACGCTCAAGCCTACGAAGCTTTAGAAACTGTCGCGAAACAACTACAAGCCATGGTGACAACAAGCTGGGCTGGTCGCGGGGCTATGCGTGAAAGTAGTCCACTGACAATGCCGATGACCCACATCGAGACGAACAACCAAATTCGTAATGAAGCGGATCTCGTTTTAGTATTAGGATCTCGTGTTGGCGAAACGGATTGGTGGGGTAAAGCGCCTTATTGGAACCCCGATCAGACCGTGATTCAAGTCGACCTTGATCCCTCTACTATTGGTCGAAATAAACCAGTTAATCTCGGCATTCAGGCAGACATTAATATTTTTCTAGAAAAGCTATCAGATACTTTACAAGATTATATTCCAAAAGCGACACTCAAACGACGTCAGTCAACGATTAAGAAATATGTCCAAGCGCGTAAGAAATATCGCAAAAAATTAAATGAAAAACTAGAAGAACTTGATGCACCCATGAACCCAGCTCATGTATCGGCAATGGCTCAAGATGTCTTCTCTAGACAAGTACCTGTCGTGGCAGATGGTGGTAACACGACGATTTGGGCGAATTTCTTCACATCCATTGAAAAACCAGGTGGCATCTTCTCTACCTTTAAATTCGGTATGCTTGGGGCTGGTGTCGCTCAAGCCCTAGGTGTTGCTGCTGCCAAACCAGAGGAGCCTGTCCTCTGTATAATCGGCGACGGCGCTATGGGCTTTCACCCACAAGAAATCGAGACGGCGGTTCGTAACAATTTAAACGTGATCTACTTAGTCGTCTGTGATAAACAGTGGGGTATGGTGAAAATCAATCAAAACATTGCGCTCAGACCGGTTAAGACACTGGTCAAAAAATCGCTCGATGACCATGAAAATATTAATTCTGATTTAGGTGAAATCGCGTTTGATCAAATGGCACAAAGCATGGGTGCGCATGGCGAACGAGTGGCAGATCCTCATTCCTTACGCGAAGCTCTTAAACGAGCCAAACAACTGAATCAATGCACAGTCATCCACTGTGATGTCGACCCTGTTAAACATATGTGGGCACCCGGTTTGAAATATTTTAAAGATATGCATGACGAGCCAAAGGGGAAATAGATCATGGGCATAGATGAGATCCAACTGAATTTCAATGAATCAACATTATTCTTAATGAATGTCTTAATTGGATTCATCATGTTCGGCGTGGCACTCGATTTAACGGTCCATGATTTTAAACGAACGTTAAAATCACCAAAACCTTTTATTATCGGATTAACGGCACAATTTATTCTATTGCCAGCATTCACCTTCCTACTCGTCTTATTATTACAACCGAGGCCAAGCATTGCGCTGGGCATGTTCTTAGTGGCTGCCTGTCCAGGCGGGAATCTATCAAATTTTCTCGCCCATCTCAGTAAAGGACGGACAACGCTATCGATTAGTATGTCAGCCGTTTCAACACTTTTGGCCATTATCATGACCCCACTTAATACGTTAATGTGGGGATCATTTTACGGCCCGACCAATGATTTATTGAGGTCATTCATGATTAGCCCGACCGATTTAATCACCACGATTGTGATCTTACTTGGCATCCCGCTGACACTAGGGATGCTGGTGAATAAACGCTTTCCCGATTGGTCAAAGAAAGCGAGTAAATGGATGAAGCGCTTCTCGATCGGCTTTTTCATATTATTCGTGATTGGAGCATTAGCCAATAATTTCGAACACTTTATCGATTATGTCGGTATGGTCGTGTTTGCGGTGTTCTTACACAACTTACTTGCGATTATGATCGGATACAGTTCTGCGCGGTCATTTGGTTTACCTGAACGAGACCGACGTGCGATTGCGATTGAAATCGGCATCCAAAACTCTGGGCTCGGATTGATTTTAGTCTTTAACTTTTTCGGAGGACTTGGTGGTATGGCGATTGTCGCCGCATGGTGGTCCATCTGGCACATTATCGCTGGTTTAACGATTGCTAGTTTTTGGTCACGAAGACCGCCTGCTACAGAAAGTGAGGGTCATGCCGCATGAATATTTTGATTACTGGAGCAATGGGCTATTTAGGTAGTCAAATCGTGAAACGTTTAATGAAAGAGCGTGATGACTGCCATGTGATTGCGACAGATATTAAGTTAGAGCCTGATTTTGAGTTGAATGATTCGGTCACGTACGAACAAGTCGACGTTCGCTCTTCTGCAATGCAACAGTTATTCGATCGTTATCACGTCGATATGGTGATTCATCTAGCGACAATCGTCACACCAGGCAAAATAAGCGACCGCTCATTCGAGTATTCCGTTGACGTCGAGGGCACACGGAATGTAATCGAAGCTTGTGTCGCAACGAATATAAAGCGATTAATTGTATCATCAAGTGGCGCTGCTTATGGCTATCATGCGGACAATGCGAATTGGATCACTGAAGATGAGCCGATTCGAGGAAACAAGGCCTTCGCTTACGCCTATCACAAACGACTCGTCGAAGAAATGCTCGCCGACTACCGTGAGTCGAATCCAGAGCTTGAACAAATCATTTTCCGGATCGGGACCATTCTTGGCGAAAACGTCGATAACCAAATTACCGATCTCTTTAAAAAACCTTACATACTAGGCGTAAAAGGTTCAAAAAGTCCGTTCGTATTTATTTGGGACCAAGATGTCGTATCCTGCTTTATTCGAGCCATTGATTCGGACCAAATTGGGATTTACAATATTGCCGGTGATGGCGCATTGACCATTGACGAAATCGCAGATCAATTAGGAAAAAACGTCATTCGCCTCCCCGCTTCACTCTTAAGATTTGGATTAGCTGGACTCAAAAAATTACGCCTAACACAATACGGCCCAGAACAACTCGACTTCTTGCGCTACCGCCCTGTGTTAGATAATACGAAACTAAAACAGGAATTTGGATTTGTGCCTAGTTATACGTCGGCGCAGGTTTTTCAGGAGTTTGTGGTACATCGAAATCAAAAATGACCACGTGCAATTTGTCTGCACGTGGTCATTTTTAAGCTATATTTTCAATTATTAAATCATTGAATTGATCATAATCGTGATTATTTAGATGGATTGTCGCTTTAAATGTGACCTGGATCCACCATTGTGAAGCATAATTAGGACGAGTATTCTTTACTATTAATGAAATATTTTCGTTATTTTTAATTAAAGCATATATTGCCTGTGCATATATTCCTGGAACATAACCTAAGAATATACCTGTTTTGTGATAAATACCAACAGCAAAACGGTCATATTCATTATTTTCCTCTATTTTCGCAGTTAAAGAGTCACCGATATGAATATATTCTGACCAATTCTCAGGCAAACTAGAATTGTGTCGCATACCGTTTATATAAAAGTTCGATATTAACGTATTTTCATTTAGTCGTAAAGGCTCTTCAAATGAATAAGGATCGCCTGATAGAACACCTCTAGTTGCCTGCAATAAATCCATACGGTCAGCATTCGAATTCAAAGACAATTCTTCTAAGATATTCACATACCCTATCCGATTTTCATCTGGAATACGTCGGTTGAATGTTGAAAAGAGCGATGTAGACTGATACGTTTTTGTTAATTCTGGAAAAGCTGGATGAAGACGATATCCTTGTTCAAGTGCTGCATACACATTTCGCGGTGATTCACTCTTAAAACTGTACTCAAAAACATACCGATTGTCATCATAATTAAGTGTTCCTACATGATAATAAAGGTTTGTCTTAAAATCCTTCCAAACGACCAATAGCGATTTAACCTTATTCATTGTAAGCCTCCTCTCTAAAAATACTTTTCATTTTATCTAAACGGAATTGAATTAACTTAATAATAAATTCTTTTCTATCCTTTGATAACAATGGAAAATCATATATGAACTCTTCAAATTTAGAGAAATCTAAAGTATCAGTCTTATAAAAAAATTTTTTACATTCCTCAGGAAAATTTTTAGCAAAAAACTTTAAAGCTTTTTTAGCTTGAATTCTAGGAGTTTCTCGATTGTCCAACCCAATTTTAACTTTAGATTTATTAAAAAATTGATTCATTTTAGTGTGATCATTAACCATATTAATAATTGCAGATTCTGTTAATTGCCAACCTAAAGAAGCGCCATTATCATATAAAGGTCCAAAACAAGGGTCTCCTTCTATATATAGAATTTGCCAATTATGACCGTGACGATCTTGATTAGCTATTAATATATCAAATAAGTTCATAAAGATATAACTCTCTAATGTTTGATTATATAGTTTAAAGTCTTCAAACAACGAGAATAATTCTCTAATTAAATCGTCATTTTTCAAGTCTCTAAACTTGAGATGATCGTAGACTTCGCCAAATTGAGCACTTAATAAAGAAGCAGCTGTCTCTCCGTGTTCAGCACCCCACTCTACCCTGAAGTGTTTCATAAGACATGCTCTTCTTCCGTTAAAATAAACGATCTCAGCGTCAACTGTTGGAAGTCCAATAAATTTGGCCAATTCTGCAGCAATAACTTCATTTACATCTTCCCAATTAGTCCGATTCCCATCAAAGTTTCTAGGAAACTTAATGACGAACTGTTTATCATCTGGAGATAGCAACTCGTATTTTTCCAAGGTACTATTCTCACCAAAATTAGTAACGGACCAATTAGAAACATCTCTCATAAATGAATACCTCATTATAAAGTCATAAATGCCTTTACACTAAGTATAAACTTGTTAACTAATTTTGTCATGGTAAAACCTCTTCATAAAACATAAATAAAACTCATGAAGCATTTTAACTCCATGAGTTCTAATGAAAATTATCCTCTTAAATACTCAAAAAACAATTCCACAAACCGTTCGCGATCAACATCATATAACACGTGAACATTCGGCTCATGATCGGTATTGCGTAAATGGTCTACAACCGTTGCTCCTGCAGTCTCACTACCACCAGTCTCAACCGTGACATAAAAATCTTCACCTTCAAATAACGTCGGATCAATCACGTAAGCGATGGCACATAAATCATGCAAGCGTAGCACATCACCATGATAACTTTCTAGGAATGGTGAATCTCCTTGTGCATCCATATAATGAGCTAGCATGCCATGTAATTTTTCGGTCAAAGGCGTGCCAATCTCTTTCATGGCAGCGACTTCTGACTGGGTTAAGTATGCTTTATGCGTAACATCCAAACCACTCATAATAATCGGAAGGCCACTTTGCATGACAACCTCAGCCGCTTCAGGATCGACATAAATATTGAATTCTGCTTGTGGTGTCACGTTACCGCCTAAAACAGCGCCTCCCATAATCGAGATCTGTTTAATTTTATGTTTTAATTCAGGATGAGCGAGTAACAGTGCCCCAACATTTGTCATCGGACCTGTCGCAACAATCGTCACAGGTTCATCCGCTTCACGTAAGACATTAACCATCGCTTGAATGGCTGGTTGTTCGCTTTCTTTCAACGTTGACTCTGGAAATGTAACGCCTCCAAGCCCAGACTCACCATGAATGTCACCCGCAATCATTAAATCGCGGATAAAAGGCTTCTCGGAACCACGTGCAATTTCGACATTACGACCTAAATAGCTTACGAGCTTAAGCGCATTGTCGATCACCTTTTCTTGTGTCTGGTTACCTGCACTCGTCGTAATCAATTTCACATCAATATCTTCGTGACGTAAACCTAATAACAACATCATCACGTCATCGATACCTGGATCACAATCAATAATAACTGGTTTTTTTGCCATGAAATCACCTCATTAAGTTTGTCTAAGTGGATCTAAATGATCAATCGTTTGATCAATTTTGTTTCCTGTTGCTAATTGGGCTGCTAACTTCCCAACATACGGGCCGATCGTTAAGCCTGAAGGGCCAAGTCCTGTTGCTACCGTTAAATTTGAAAAGGCATTAATCCTAACAAGCAACGGTTTTCCATCAGGCCCTATCGGACGAAAACCAATTCGAACTTCTTCTAAAGTTGCTTCGACTAAGCCAGGTGCGACATCCAATCCTTCATGTAACACATCATGCACGCCGCCAGCTGTTAATCGATAGTCAAAACCACTACCCGCTTCACGCGTAGCACCCATTACGACACGGCCGCCTTCAAATGCCAGCATATAATGACTAGATTGTGGTAATACAACAGGCCAATCAGCAGTTTCTTGAGATAACGTTAAATGCGCGATTTGTCCGCGCTGGGGTTCGAGCGGCAACTCAAGCCCGAGTGGCTTTAACAGATCATTCGTCCAAGCACCTGCCGCGACGATGACCTCATCCGCTTCAATACGTTCTTCATTTATGTAAGCAACCACATAATCCCCACTCAACTCTAATGATACGCTACCTACCAAATATTGACCACCACAATTTTGAAATGCTTGCAATAATGCCCGGTTCAATTTTGCACCGTCAACACGGGCACCACCTGATACATAAACCGCTTGCACATCATCTTTTAAAGGCGGATACAAGGCTTGAGCCTCCTGATTCGATAACGTCTTTACATCACCAACAAACGATGTCTCTTCTCGTTTCGTTAACGCTTCTTGATAAAGTTCCTGCAACGTCGCTTCATCTTCAGCAAGCGCCAAAGCTCCGCACAATCGATAGCCCGTGTCATCAGCACCGTCATTTCTCAAAGCATCAACTAAATCAGGATAACGAATCGCACTCGCTCGTGCTAACGCATATAAATCATCATCTTTACGCGCACTAACCCAAGGGCAGACAATCCCTGCGCCAGCATAAGTTGCCTGCCCTTCCATTTGGGAGTCAACTAACGTAACATCTTGCCCTTGTTTCACTAGTTCATAAGCTGCTGAAGCACCGAGAATACCGCCACCAACCACTAGATAAGACATTAACGTATCACCTCAATCTCATTAAACGACTTTACCGCGCCGTCTTTTCAGTAAATATTCTAATGCCCCTGTACCAAAGAAAATACCTATTAAAATCAGAACAAATCCAACCACATGCTCTACCATAATGACATCACCTAAAAAGAACGCCGAACCAATCATGGCAAATAGCACATTCAGGTTCGTGAAAATCGCTGATTCAGCAGGCCCCACTTTCTTAATCGCTAAATTGTAGGTCATATGACCAAATGCTGTCGCACAAATGGCACTAAATAAGAACACACCGCCAATATGCCAATCAAATACGCTCGTTATTTCACTAACATTAGCACCTAATAACTGACTTAATGCAAAGATAAAAAACGATCCAAATACCATCATATAACCCGTAATTAAGCGGGGATCGAATTCAGCTTTTAGCTTACTAATCAGTACAAAACTAAAACCTTGCACGACAACGCCAAGAAAGACCAGCACATCACCATATGATATCGAACCAAGTCCACCATCACCCGTTAGCGTTGTGAGCGCAACCCCTGAAAATCCGAGCAAGAAACCAGTCATGCGTAACTTATTAACCTTTTGTTTAAGAAAAATGACAGACATCAAAACCGTCACAAGCGGCACCAATCCTAAGATGAGCGACGCATTCACACCTGAGGTTCCTTCCAAACCAGTCGCGATAAACGCATGGTGCAAAACAACATTAAACGCACCGATGTAAGCCATCACGGCCCATTCTGATTTTCTTGGTAAACGAAAAATTCCAAGCACTATACAAATAATTAACACCGCAACACCTGCAGTGAACACACGAAAACTATTTAATAAAAGTGGATCAACCGCATCGACCAATACTTTCAACGCAGATACGTTCATCCCCCACATCAACATCACTAAAAACAATAAACTATAAATTTTCCACATAAGCTGTCACCTTCTAATTATGATTCTACCACTTTACAAAATTTCGTGACTAGAATCAATAGAAGAAGCTTGGAAATTTTGTTTTCGCTGTATGTTGCCACGTTTTCGCTGTATACTGCCGTATTTTCGCTGTATCAACGATAAAAATCGCTGTATAATAGGCGAATTTCGACGTATCAAGCTCAATTTTCGCTGTATGTCACATTGTTTAATATTCTTAATCCAAATTCAAGTACATGTTCTATTCCAATCAGTTATAATACAAATTTCTATATATTACATAAGGAGGTCGTAGAAACTTGGTATGAAATTTTACAGACATTCAACCTCATATCTTTACTCGGCTTAGCTCATCTAAAAATGCTGGTCGGCGATAATATTCACGCTCTAACTTCTCTATAATAGGTAAAGTTTCGTTATAACCACAAATCTTTTGCATATCGTTAATCGTTTTACAGACACGTCGGTACGCTTTACGATCAGAAGCTTTATCCGCTTCTTGATTAATTAATGTTTCAAAGAGTGTGCGAACTTCTTTAGGATAGGCGTCCTTTAAATACGGTGCAAAGTTTCTAATACTATTAGGATAATCCTGACAATAAGCCAATAAATAATCATATTGTTGCTCTTTTAATAAAAATTGTGCGTAATGCTCACCTCGAAAACGATGCGCTTCATCGTCTATAAGTGACTTTACGACAAGTGTCCATTCATCATTTGGATACAGTTTACGCAAGTAATCATAGTAAGTCATTCCAAACTCGCACAACAGATTTTTCGCTAAGTGACGCTGTTGTTCTGTATAGCCAAGTTTCTCATAATGACGATATAAAATGTCATACCAATCGTCTTTTACCACTTGGGCTGTTTCTACTAAATCAATCACCCAATCACTGTCTCCCTCACTTTCTGCTTTCGCAATCGCTCGCGTATATCAGGAATATCTAAATACTGGTTTAAAAATGAATTTAAATCAGTGTCTCCAAGTTCCCACTTCATATCGTATTCAAAGATAATCACGTCACGATTAAGCCCTTCTCTAGATGAGGCAATATGTTGTAATGCTGCTTCAATCTTCTCACGCACTTCACTCATAACTCCGTAAATCATCACACCACGTAACATTTCAACTGACCACTTCGGCCATTCCCTAAATCTTTCATGCTGAGTAGCTTCTATGACTTGATCAATGATGACAAGATAATCTTCTCTATCTAAATAAATAATCGCTTGTCGCACCACTTTATTTAACAATCTAATAGCTTGATCAATTTCAGAACCAAACAGTCCGCTTGAATCATCTGTTTCATCTATATAATCAACTAACTCTTCAATAACGACAAACGTTAAATCGACTGTTTTAATTATATCCTTATCTCGCCAAGCTTCTTCAGCTTGTTCTAACACGTAACTAGCTCCTAATGTCGCGTCAAATGTTTTATGCCATGGAATAAAACCACCATAATCCGCATCTTCAAGTGCTTCTGAAACTAAGCGTCTCGCCCAAATCATATGATCCTTGCTACCCTCTGAAAGGTATAATCGAATATGGGATTCTAAATTTTCATGTGATGACGTAAGTGACAGTAACAAATCCACTAACTGTTCCTTTGATGCACTTTTTAACAACTCGGTTATCGACTTTTCTTTGTCTCTATCAAGTAACTGAAACATAACCGCGACCTGATGTCTGCACCAATCATCATGATCTAATGGGCATGTGCACACAGCATTTGTTATAACCCCCTTCTCATTCTTTAATTTAACTTGATAAAAAGTCGACTCCTCCACTGACGCGCAAACATTTTGACTTTGGCGTTCTAACGACGTCACAGCACCATCCTGGAACAGATCAAAACCGCGATTAACAAGTACTCTTTCAATGCGTTTTTCGAAATCATTTAGATGAATCATTATTGTCGCTCCCTTCAAGTGAAGCTCACTCACTATGAAAACAAGGCGAAATCTGCCCACAATCAGATTTCGCCTTATTTATTACATTAATGTTTCCGTAATTACCCCAATATAATCCTCCCATAAATAATCTGCTTCCTCAAAGTAACTATCAATTTCATCATAGGCAGGATTTAACATATCTTCATCTTCATCGACTACATATCCGAGTAATTTGGGGTTGTATTGATACGCCTTAAGAATCGATTGTTCCACTTCAATCACGGGAATACCATCATTCACAAAAATATAGTACAATGCCCAATTAAGTGACCAAGACATCGAGGGCTCATCATATTCTGTTAACAATTTCTTTGCATCACTTAAACGGTTTAACGCAAGATAACATATAATCAATCGGTAACGTATCCCTTGATTGTCGTTCGGGTTTAAATCGAATAATAACCATTCATATAATTCAACCGCTTCATCTAAATCTTCCATATAATTATGAAAATCACCAAGCGCCTCAATCGCTCGGAACCAAGGGCGATTTTCTATAACAGCCCAAGGCATTTCGTTATCATGGATCGCCTGCATGTCAATTTGTTCACGACCAATTGAAATTGCCTTCCTTAACAAATCATATGTTTCTGAGACAAACTCACTTAGTTGTGCTTTCATAACATGAGCATCAATATTGTTCGGGTCAAGTTCTAAGGCGTCATCGGCAAGTTTTTCTTGTTCGTCTAAATCAAACGTATCAAACGCGTCATACATTTTAATTTGGGCTTTTTGTTGATCTGTTTTGGGTGTAAATGAATCATTAATATGGTTCTGAAGATATTCATTTGCGTCATCCAAACTATCAAACGGTTCATCTCCCATATTCTGATGCATTTCATAGAGCGCACGTTCAGCCCCTGTACTTGGTGGTCCTTGTACCACTTGTGGCTGTTGGCTTGTTTCTTCTTCAACTACTTGATCCATGATAAAACTTTCTAACTGTTCCACCCTATTACTAACGGCTGATGCTGAAACACCATATTCTTCTGCGACTTCTTTAAACGTAATTTGATTAACCCCAGTCGATTTGAACATCGGGTGATTTAAATAAATATAATCTAGAGCCGCCGCCATAACTTCAGGTTTTTTAAATGAAGGATGTTCATGCTCGTAATAATACAACCATAAACTAACCAGCAACTCTTGGTCCCCATCACTAATTTTTTGAGACATAAATAGATGGTCAAATGCCAGTTCCAACACCTTTATTGCGCGTGGGTCTTCGTTTAAGTCATTTATTGAATTTGGTTTAGAACCCATATTCCACCAATTTTGCAGGAAATCTAAATAGCGCTCTTCAAATTGTTGCTTATTATTGGCCTGGGCAGAAAATTGATTATACGCGAATTCAGAAAGTGGCAGGGCTACAGGCATAATTTGGTGATATACACCCCAACGCATGAGAACTCCCATTAAAAATGGAGCACTTTGATCTTCATCAGTAATAATTGTATTGCTACTGACCCAATATGTTTGACCTGTATACATATCACTGATTTCCAGCCGTTCTTCTGATGGTTGACTTTCTACCTGAAAAATACTCACGTGGCTTTCCTTCCAACTTAAAACTGTTTCGCGTGTTATCTCACGATTAATCGAAGGTGCTATACGATCAACAAATTGGTTCATAACGTCCGAATCATAAATTGACCAATATAAAAATTTCACCATATGATCCATCGATTCCATATCTGATTTCGGTTCAGATGTATAAATGGCAAAGTGATCAACCATTTCCGTTACGAGTGATTGAAAATATTGTTCTATTTCCTGCACAACCACTTGATTAGAAAATTCAACTAAATTCGTCTTTCCGCAACATTTTTTATACTTTTCCCCACTTCCACAAGGACAAGGGTCGTTTCGTCCAACTTTATCCGACATGATCATCACCTCTACCCTCATTTTAGCAAAAGAATAGCTTATGAATAGTGATTTTAAAATTATTCAGGCAATTATTTTAAATAACTACTCTAATATCTATGAAGTAGCTACTTTTCGTTACGATAATATCCCTAAACAATTATATCTATCATTTATGACAAATAGCCAAAAAATTTCAGTACGGTTATAATGTTATGTAACGAAAGGAGTCAAGCGATGAATCTATTACCATTGCAAAAACCATTAGAATTATTACAATTAGAAGTGCTGATCAAACGTTACCGTAAACGAGATCAATGTTACGCGCAAATACAAGACCAATATCACCGTGAACTTGCGGGTTATTTAGGGGAAAAAGCCTTACAATACTATTTTTCCCTTTTACGCTACAAACCAGTTCTCACTTTGTTCGGCCTCCGAGCAAAAGCTTTTACCCACTATTTTCAAATCGACGCCCTCTTAATCACGAGGCAATTCTTACTCATCGTTGAAAGTAAACATACTAAAGGTGTGATCACCGAAAATGATGCCAAACAAATGATTCAACACGCTGATGGTAATACTAAGTCATTACAACACCCGCTTCATCAAGCTGACATTCAACGCCGTCAATTACAAACCTTCCTCATGAACCACCACCTTGATCAGCTCCCTATCTATACATGTGCAACATTCACACATCCCGAAGTCATTATTGATATGCCGAATCAACCGAACAATCTTTTCACGCACCACTATTTACTTCAATTTATTTACGACTTATTAGAAGAAAATCCTACTCAGATCATTTCCTCCAAACAAGCTCAGACAATCGGCCAATGTTTAGTCGAAAATCATGCGCCGCAAAATCGACATTTGGCGATAGAATGGAATATTAAAGAACATGATTTAATTCATGGTCCTTTTTGTCCAAGGTGCTCAAAAATGGTGATGAATCGGAAACACGGAACTTGGTTCTGCCCATCATGTCAACTTTATGATAAACATGCTCATACTGACGCATTGCGTGACCTCTTAATCTATCATCAATACCCTGAATTTTCTAATCAAGTCGTCAAAAATTGGCTTAACATTGATTCACCTCATGTATGTAAGCGCCTTTTAGCAAGTTACGACCGAACTGGAGAAAAGCGATTAACGAAATATAACCTCTCCTGCCTAGTTCCTGAACTCAAACACCAATTTCGCCGAATAAAGTCTTGATTTCGCTGTATAATTGTCAAAATTCGCTGTATCAGTTTCGATTTTCGCTGTATAATAGATGAAAATCGCTGTATGATCCTTAATTTTCGCTGTATTTCTATCATTTTTCGCTGTATCAGAGCAAAATTTCGCTGTATCAATACGTTACACTACTCTATTTGTATAATAAAAAAATCCTAACTAGAGACAAACTCTAGTTAGGAACATATAAACCACTATTCAGCTGTAATCATCTCTAAATCAACTGATTGAGATTTTTCTACTTCCTCACCATTTGCAATCTTCTTCGCGATTTCAACACCGCGTTCACCAATGACAGTTGGTTGTTGCTTAACTGTTGCATCCATTTCGCCGTTTTCGATTGCTTCTACAGCATCATCGATTGCATCAAAACCAACAACGGTAACATCTTCTTTACCTGCTGCTTCCAACGCACGTACTGCGCCTAGTGCCATTTCATCGTTGTGGGCAAATACTGCGTCAATTTCGTCACCTGTTTGTAGGATATTTTCCATTACGCTTAACCCTTCAGCTCGTTCGAATCCTGCTGGTTGTTTCGCTACAACTTCAATGCCATCTTCTTCATCTACAACATTGTGGAATCCTTCTCCACGTTCACGGGCAGCTGACGAACCTGGAATACCTTGAAGTTCAACGACATTACCTTCGCCGCCTAGTTGTTCAACAATATAATCGCCTGCCATTTCACCACCAACAACATTATCAGAAGCAACGTGAGCTACGACTTCGCCACCATCAGCACTACGGTCGATTGTTACGACAGGAAGATCTGCATCATTTGCTGCTTCAACAGCAGAAACAACTGCTTTTGAATCAGTAGGATTTACAACTAAAACATCAACATCTTGTTGAATTAAATCTTCAATACTACTTAATTGTTGAGCTGAATCATTCTGAGCATCAACTACAGTTAATTCAACATTTTCATCTTCCTCAGCTTTCGCCTCAGCCCCTTCTTTAAGTGTTACAAAGAATGGGTTGTTCTGAGTTGAAACAGACATACCAATATGAATGCCATCATCACTTCCAGAATCGCTATCACTCTCTTCATTATCTCCTGAAGTTGGTGATTCTGTTGAGCATGCTGCTAATAATCCAATTACTAAAAACGCTAATAAACTTAATTTAAATTTTGAAAACATCGTGTTTTCCTCCCCAATCATAGAATAGTATTTTGACCCATCGGCTAAGCAACTACGACTTTTGACGATCTAATAAGACTGCTAGAAGAATGACCGCCCCCTTTACGATTTGCTGATAGTTAGATGAAACACCTAATAGATTCAAACCATTGTTAAGCACGCCGATAATTAGCGCACCAATCAAGGTTCCAAATATCCAACCACGGCCACCTGATAAACTAGTACCACCCAGTACGACGGCCGCAATGGCATCTAATTCATATGTGAAACCTGCGTTCGGTGATGCAGAGCCTAATCGTGACGTCAAAATAATACCAGCTAATGCAGACAATGCACCAGTTAAGGAATAAACACCGATTTTCACACGATTAACTTTTATTCCTGATAAAATTGAAGCCTCTTCATTACCGCCTAATGCATAAACATGGCGACCAAACACCGTTTTCTTCAAGATAAATAATAAGATAAAGAAAATCACGAACATGATGATAACCGGAATCGGAATACCAAATAAGTAGCCACGACCTATTAAATCGAAAAACTGACTATCTGTGAAACCCGTTACAGGTCTGCCCTCCGTATAGACGAGGGATAGCCCTCGGAACATGGTCATCGTGGCAAGCGTTGCGATAAATGGTGCCACTTTACCTTTTGAGATGACAAGGCCATTAAAGGCACCAAGACCAGCACCTGCTAAAACACCTAGCAATACAGCCAAAATAGGATCTAATCCACTTGCCATCATCCCAGCTGTTAAGGCTCCTGCTAAAGCAAGAGTTGAACCAACAGATAAATCAATACCACCCGTCAAAATAACGAATGTCATACCAAATGCTAATAAACCGACGATTGTAACCTGTCTAAGCATGGTTAATAAGTTATCTAAACTAAGGAACTGTGGACTCATGATACTTAGTCCAGTCATAATGACAATTAAACCAAGTAACGGTCCGATTTTTTGCAGGATTTGTCCTACTGATTGATTTTTCACGTTACTCCCCTCCAGTCGCTGCGTACATAATTTTTTCTTGAGTAGCATCTTCACGTTTTAACTCAGCTCCGATTCGCCCTTCATGAATAACCAAAATACGATCGCTCATGCCTAAGACTTCTGGTAATTCTGAAGAGATCATAACGATGCTAACTCCTTGCTTCGTTAATTCATTCATAATGTGATAAATTTCTTTCTTTGCCCCGACATCAACACCTCTAGTCGGTTCATCTAAAATTAAGATTTTCGGATTAATTCCGAGCCATTTTCCAATGACAACTTTTTGCTGATTACCACCACTAAGCATCCTAACTTCTTGATTTTGACCAGCCATTTTCACATTCAAACGTTTGACTAAGTCATGAACAAGCTCTTTTTCACTCTTGTCAGACAAAATGGTTTGATTTGAAAGCCCTTTCAAATTAGGCAATGATAAATTCTCTTTGACTGACATAGACAGTACTAGACCCTGTTCTTTGCGGTCCTCTGTCACGAAACCAATTCCAGCATCAATTGCATCAGTTGGCTTTTTAATATTAACTGGTTTTCCTTCGATCGAAATTGAACCGCTTTCAATTGTCCGGTAACCAAATAAGGACTGCATGATCTCTGAGCGTCCTGCCCCCATTAGGCCAGCGACACCGAGAATTTCACCTTCTCTTAAATCAAAATTAATATCTTGAAATGCATCCGATGTTAACCCATCAACTTTCATTTTGACGTCACCAATTTCGGCATCCCGCTCTGGATAAAGCGTGCCTAATTCGCGGCCCACTAGCATTTGAATAATTTCTTCATATTCAACTGTTTTAGTTTCGCGCGTGCCAATATACTCACCATCACGCAAAATCGAAACACGATCACAAATCCGATAAATCTCTTCCATTCGGTGCGAAATATAAACAATACCAACTTCTTGCTCACGAAGTCGCTCAATCACCTCAAATAATCCTTCGATTTCACGGTCTGTTAAGGCAGCGGTTGGCTCATCCATCACAATCATTTCTGCATCAACGGATATCGCCTTAGCAATTTCAACCATTTGTTGCTGACCAACCGAAAGATTGCCCGCCAATGCTAATGGATCAAGGTCAATGCCTAGCTGAAGGAGATAGTCATTAGTTAACTGTTTCATCTTTTTCGTGTTGGTGACACCCGTTTTTCCGTACTTCAATTCACGCCCTAAGAACATGTTCTCCATGACCGTTAAATACGGAATAATGTTCAGTTCCTGATGAATGACAGCAATACCTGCTTTCTCCGATTCTTTCGGATTATTAAATTCAACTGCCTCACCTTTTACATAAATTTCACCTTCATCACGACTGTGAATCCCCGTCAAAATCTTCATTAGCGTTGATTTTCCCGCGCCATTTTCCCCTAACAATGCGTGAACTTCTCCTGGCAAGACTTCAAAATCAACTTCATTTAAAACTTTATTACCGACAAACGATTTGGAGATTCCCTTCATTTGCACAATTGGTTGCGCCATTAAAAAATCACCCCAGCTCTTAAAATGACATTAGCAAACGGTGTAACTTCACCCGTTCTGATTACCACTTTGGCATCTTGAGTGAGCTCTTTAAACCGTTCATGCGAGACATAATCCACTTCACCACTATATTGATTAAAAATTTCTTTTTGGACTTCTGCGTTGTTAGTTTTAATTTCTTCAGCTAGCGTAATATGTTCTACTTCCATATCGGACAATACGACTTCTAACGTGTCAGTAAATCGTGGTTGGCCTTTCTTTAATGCCAAATCAATTTTGGGAACATGATCTGGAACAGGTAAACCACAATCCGAAATGACAATCGTATCGGTATGACCTAGCGAAGCAAGCACTGTTGCAATATCACTGTTGAGTACACCCTGTTTTTTCATATTATCCACGCTCTCCATTCAATAGTTTCATCACATCTTCACGACTTGGCATACCTGTCTGTGCACCGAATTGACTCACTGATAAAGCACCGGCCGCATTGCCAAAACGAGCAGCCTCAGCATAGGATTGACCCTCTGCAATCGCCACCGCAAATCCTCCGTTAAAGGTGTCGCCTGCTCCAGTCGTATCAACAACATCCACCGTATAACCAGGAACAATCGAAGCTTCACCGTCTTTGACCATATGCACACCTTCAGATCCATAAGTCACGAAAAAGCGGTCTCGATTGTCATTATAAAAAGTATCTTTTTGCTCATCATCAATTAAAATCTTCAACTCATGCTCATTTGGTGTTAAAAAGTCCACCTTCTCTAACAAGTCAAGATCAATCGACCGAATGGGTGCTGGATTCATGACCACCTTCACACCATGCTGATTCGCCAAATTAACAACTTCCTCCACGCTTTCTAACGGAATTTCAAATTGTAACAGCACTATATCACTTGCTTTAATATCTTCTTCGTATTGGCGGACCAATTCAGGTGTTACATGATTATTTGCACCCGGAACAACGATGATTGTATTATCGTGATCTGCCACGGTAATTTGAGCGATCCCTGTTGGAACCCCTTCAATAACCTCAACCTGACATCGATTAACACCTTGCTCTTTCAAATTATCGATTAGTGGTTGACCAAACGGGTCGTCGCCCACACAGCCAATCATGGTAACATCTGCCCCTAACTTAGCTGCAGCAACTGCCTGATTTGCACCCTTACCACCAGGAATCGTTTGAAAATCTTGACCTAATAACGTTTCACCTTTATTAGGGAAACGTTCAGCTTGGGCTACTAAATCCATATTAATACTTCCAATAACTGTAACTTTTGCTGCCATTACTAATCTTCCTTTCTCTTTCGATCAGTGGATTGCCGCCATTCTAAAGTTGGCTGATAAATATGTTCTGTTTCATCTGTTGCTTCGCCAGATATGAGAGACATCAACGCATCAGCTGCCTGTGTGCTCATTTCGTAGATAGGCTGCGACATGGTTGATAACTCCGGAATCGTCATACTACTTAAATCAATCCCGTCAAATCCGATAATCGCTAATTCTTGAGGAACTTTAATTCCTAATGATTCTGCTGCTTTCAAAGCTCCGAGTGCCATAATATCGTTTCCTGCAAAAATGCCATCAACTTCTGGTTGTTCTTGCAACAATTGTTTAACTGCTTTAGCCGATTGTTTTTGATCAAAATTACCTTGAACTACATAACGTTCATTAAACCAACCTGTTTGTTGCATGATATTGTAATAACCGTCGTAACGAGCCGTAGCGTTTTCAACATGCTCAGGCCCTCGAACATGAGCAATACGTTTGCCCCCAATATCGATTAAATGTTGCGTCGCTTGCTCAGCACCAACCGTATTATTCACCATAAATGTCGGCACCTTTTCGTGAATCGAACGGTCCAATGCAACAACCGGCATATCATATTGATCAATTAAATCTCGTTTTAACGTATTCGAAACCACAATCGCGCCATCGACATAACGCTGTTTCATCACATCTAAATATAGTCGTTCCTTATCCGGATCTTCATCTGTATTACATAAAATCGTTGTAAACCCTTTTTCAATCAAATAGTCTTCTACACCCCTAACAAGCTCAGGGAAATAAGGGTTCATAATATCTGGCACCATAATGCCAATCGTTTTTGACTCTTTCTTATATAAACTCCGTGCAACCGAATTCGGCTGATAATTCAACCGAGCAATCGTCTCTTTCACCTTCTCACGCGTATCAGGATTTACATAACCATTATCATTCATCACACGCGAGACTGTTGCAACAGAGACATTCGCATCCTTTGCCACATCTCGAATTGTCGTCAATTTCATCACCTTATTCATTTTCACTACATTCACATGTAAACGGTTACACATTTTGTTTAATAAAATGGATTACGTTTTGTGTAACCCGTTACATGCATTCTATTATAGTGGTAATTAATTTGTAAAGACATTTTTATAAAAAAATTCAGATTAATTAAGTTTTATGATCGTTAGGTATCATGCGTTAGCGGGACTCGATGGTATCTTCGTTCTACTCGATGGAATCGCTTCTCGACTCGATGGTATTCTCGATCAACTCGATGATATTTTGGCTTCACTCGATGGAAAAACTCTGCAACTCGATGGAAAATCCCCCTTGACTGACGATAATTGCACCCTAAAAAGATAGAGTCCATATAATTGTGTAAAAAGGGTCATTTTCCTCTCCACATGGTACAATGTTTTCAACCACAAAAACGATTACCAGGAGGAGAGTACTCATGACCCAACTTAAGTTTAGCGCAAATATTGAAGATTTGAAAGAAAAAGTAATGGGCTCAGACCTAGAAACGATGGTGAAATCAACGATTGTGTTGATTTTGAATGAATGTATGGAACAGGAGCGTGAGGACTACTTACAGGCTGCTGCTTACGAACGGACAACGGAACGTGTCGATTATCGAAATGGCTACTATGAACGCGAATTGATCATGAGTTTGGGATCTATTAAATTGACTGTTCCACGAACGCGATTCGGTGATTTCTCACCTTCTATTTTTGAGCGATACGCTCGCTATGACCAAGCGTTTGTGATGTCGATGTTAGAGATGTTTGTGAATGGGGTTTCAACACGTAAGGTGACGAAAATCGTTAATACGTTATGTGGTGAAACCGTTTCGAAATCCTTTGTATCGAATTTAACGAAAAAATTAGACCCCATTGTGAATGAATGGGCTCAACGCCCATTGCACACTTTAACGTTAGATTTTGTGTTTGTCGACGCTCTTTATATCAAAGTAAGAGAAAACCAAAAAGTGGTCTCCAAGGCAGTTTATATAGCCATCGCATTAGATGATGAAGGCTATCGGCATATATTAGGGCTTCACATTAGTCATTCGGAGAATGAGGAGGCTTGGCAAACATTTTTTCAGCAGCTAATTGGAAGAGGGGTATCATCACCTAAGTTGGTTGTTTCAGATGCTCATAACGGCTTAGTAAATGCGATTCAAAAGTCTTTTATAGGGACGTCATGGCAACGTTGCACCGTTCATTTCAAACGAAATATCATCGTCAAAATGCCTAAAGAAGGCAAAAAAGAAGCCATTAAGTTATTGAAACAAATATTTGATGCCTCGTCGCAAAAGGAAGCACGACAACTTAGAGATCAGTTTCTCGATGACTATGGTGATCAACCATCATTTCAAAAGGCTTGTAAGGTTTTAGATGAAGGGTTTGAAGACGCGATTCAATATCTAGGCGATGCCATTCCTGAAAACTTTAAAACACATGTTAGAAGTACAAACTCATTAGAACGTTTAAACCAAGAAGTTCGAAGACGAGAAAAAATCATTCGTATTTTTCCGAACACACAATCAGCCTTCCGTCTGGTTGGGGCAACATTAATGGCGTATGAAGAAATCATCAAACATAATCCTAAAAAATTTAGGATCTGGGAAAACAAATGAAATGACGCGATGAGGTGGAGATGGCTCGTCCCTCACCATCTCCACCTCATCGCGATAACACATAAATAATCAATGACAAGAGTTGAATTTCATTGCCATGTATTTTACACATAATTATGGACTTGACTCCCTAAAAAACCTCTTATTCTAACAATTAGAATAAGAGGTTAGACTTTACTGCTTCGTTTTATACGTTTCTAACAATCCTTGCATAAACTCCAATAGTTCATCTCGTACATCATCACGTTCAAGCGACATTTCGATCGTCGTTTTAAGGAAGCCTTTAATCTCACCAACATCATAGCGGCGACCTTCAAAATTATAAGCAAAAACGGGTTCTTTATGGTTCAATTCTTGAATCGCATCAGTTAATTGCACTTCATTTCCTGCGCCGAGCTTTTGTTGGTCGAGATACGTCATAATATCTGGATTCAAAATATAACGTCCCATGATCGCTAAGTTCGAAGGCGCTTCATCAACGGATGGCTTTTCGACAAATGAATTAACGCGGTAACGACGCCCATCTTGTTCCACTGGATCGATAATCCCGTAACGATGCGTCTCTTCTTCCGGAACCGTTTGTACACCAATCACGGAATGGCCAGTTGATTCATAGTCATCCATTAATTGTTTTAAAGCTGGCTTGTCTGAACGCACAATGTCATCGCCAAGCAAGACGGCAAACGGTTCATCACCGATAAATTTTCGCGCACACCAAACAGCATGTCCTAAGCCCTTAGGTTCTTTTTGGCGAATATAATGGATATCCACTTTCGACGTTTCGGTTACTTCATTCAATAGGTCGAATTTTTGCTTCTCTAATAAAGCATCTTCCAGTTCATACGCTCGGTCGAAATGGTCCTCAATCGCGCGCTTCCCTTTTCCGGTCACAATCATAATATCTTCAATACCTGATGCAATCGCCTCTTCAACGATATATTGAATCGTTGGTTTATCAACGATCGGCAGCATCTCTTTCGGCAAGGCTTTTGTTGCTGGTAAAAATCGCGTCCCTAATCCAGCTGCTGGAATGATCGCCTTTTTCACTGGTTTCATGGTGCATCCTCCTCGATTATCTAATCCGCTTGGTTTTTTCCTCGTCTAAATTTTGTCGAATAAACTGTCAATTGTATTACCTTTCAGAATAAGCTATACGCGCAATTTTTTCAATATATATGAGTAACCATCATTTCCTAAACTTTTCCCATAATAAATAAACACCTATACCCAGCACAACTCCTGCCGAATCGATTAACACATCGCTCACTTGTCCCGCTCGTCCATCAATAAATGTTTGATGATACTCATCAGATGCGGCATACAAGATGGACACACCTAATGCGATCACGACTCGATTCACCGTCCGCAAATGATACAAACGAATCGCATTCATGAGTAAAATCGCTAATAAGAAATAAACGAATACGTGCGCACCTTTCCTTACAAGTAAATGAATAAATTCCGTATCTTCTGTGACAAATGGTAATAGATTTAATACCACCTGCATGACACTACCACTTAAATCACTAGATTCAGTCCCAGGTTGATGGGAAAAATAAAAGATTAACGCCATCCATAAAATGACGAGTAACCACGATGTCCACTGGCGCATGGTTGAGCTCCTTTAATAATGTTTATATCTAATATAACATGATGTCTTTCCCATTTAACGTGTGAATTTTGATTAAAACTATTTCAAAAGTGCGCCGATATTTGTCCGATTTCAGCGCGCGCCGTTATATTTCAGCGAACGCCGATATATTTATGATCGCGCCGATATATTCCAGAAGGCGCCGTTATTTTTTCAATCGCGTCGATATATTTCGTGAGGCGCTGTTATCCTATTTTTATCGGCGACCTACCTGATCAAACTAGAGCTTAACCATCATGGTCGCTGATATCGCGATTTTATCGGCGACTGAACCCACATCCACATCAATTTTACTAAACAATAATTTTTCCTATTATAAGATTCAAAATGATCATCATTAAAATCAGACCATTAAATTAACCATTCACCCACCCAATCGAGTAGGAGGAGGTGATTAACCTCCGACCTCTCACACCACCGTACGTACGGTTCCGTATACGGCGGTTCAATTTTATTTAAACACGTACTTTCTTATAATGTTGTGCAGAGGAGACTAGCCCGAATTGGGCTAGTCTCTTGTTGGTTATTGTGGTTGTAAGAATCCAGGAGTAAGCGGTGCGAACCGCACCTTTACTTGTATAGCTGTTTCTGTAAGCATTGTATTTACTCATGCCTAATTTAATTAGATTCTTTCTCCTGTTCTTAGGTGTTTTCCACTTTGTCCATATGCACGCTCTTAGGCGAATCCTCGTATGGGAGTCAACACGGTCCAAAAGGCTTTTCATATAACCTATCCTAAAGTAATTAACCCAACCTCTTATGAGTTGGTTAATCCGTTCCACTTGATACTTCGTATCAACACTCCAATTTCTTTTGGTTAACTGTTTCAATTTATATTTGAACGTTTCGATGGATGTCTGATGTGGCTTTGCTTTATACTCATGACTTTGGTAATCTATAAAGAAGCCAAAACCAAGAAACTTCAAATCAGGGTTATTGGGTTTGGTTACTTTTGATTTCGTTGTGTTGACGGTCAGGCCAAGCTTCTCTTCGATAAATGTTGATACCGAGCGCATAACGCGATTCGCGGACATCTCGCTTTTGACCATAATGATACAATCATCAGCGTACCTAACGAAGCGAAGGCCTCGACTGTCGAGTTCTTGGTCTAACTCGTTCAACATAATGTTACTTAACAGCGGGGATAGATTGCCACCTTGTGGTGTTCCTATAATGGTCTCCTTATACCCTTCATCTAATTGCACCCCACTTACTAGAAATTTTCTAATGAGTGAGATAACATCGCCATCTTTCACCGTTCTCGAAATAAGGTTCATAAGACGGTCATGATTGACCGTATCAAAGAAACGTTCAAGGTCTATATCCACCACCCATTCGTAACCTTCATTCATAAATTCAAGTGACTGACGTATCGCCATTTCAGCGTTTCGTCCTGGTCTAAACCCATAACTATGTTCATGAAATTGTGGGTTAAACTTAGAGGTTAGAACTTGTGTTATTGCTTGTTGAATAACCCGATCAACCACAGTTGGAATGCCTAGTAGGCGAACTCCCCCATTATCTTTAGGAATCTCAACCCTTTTGACTGGTGCTGGTTGGTACTCTCTTCGTTTGATTTGGCGGATGATATCCTTTTGATTTTCCACCATATATGATGGCAACTCTTGAATCGTCATGCCATCCACACCAGCGGCACCTTTGTTTTTAATGACGCGTTTTTGTGCCTCGTCGAGATTATCTTTCCTAAGAATCAAGTCCAACAGTTTTTCATCGTACATGCTTGTTACTTCCTTTCTTTCTCGTAAAGATGGTATCCACTTAAACGCGGTATGCCAGTGGTCTTTTTCCTCTTCCAATCGAGATTTCCGTAACCATAAAATTGTTCAGCCCTTCGCTCTTTCTAACTTTCGTTAGATGTCTTCACTACTACGGCTTCAGCTGACTTCTCATCATCCAAACTTATATCACTACAAGTCTTTGATGTAGATAATGAGACCTCCCTGGTTAAGGTGCGAGCTCTTTCTCTCCATCTATCTGCTATATTTACACCGCATGATATGGGTAGCTATAGGACTTCAACTTCTTTAGCAGTCTTATCCTCATACGTTGCCTCTTATATAGTTTCTATTCGTCAGACCAGAGATTTGTCTAAGGCTTCCTTCAGATTCCATGTCACCATGGACACCCTTGCCTTCGACTATGTGCTTACCACTACCAGGTCGCACTCAGGACTTTCACCCGTTAGAGCTCACCCATGCCAGGCAAACTAAAAAAGCCAGCTCTATACAAGCATAGAGCTGGCTAGTAAATTACATCATCATATTTACACCTGGTCCGAGTGGAATGCCTGTTAAAGCGAAGATAATTAATAGGACAATCCAAATACCTAGGAAGATTAAGCTGTATGGCAACATGAGGGATATGAGTGTACCCATACCAGCTTTCTTATCATACTGTTGCATAAATGCTAACACGATCAAGATATACGGGTTCAACGGTGTAATAATGTTCGTCGATGAATCGGCAATACGATATGCCGCTTGAATAAAGGCTGGGTCGTAATCAAGTAGCATAAACATCGGCACGAAAATCGGTGCCATCAGTGCCCACTGCGCAGAACCACTGAACACGATTAAGTTCAGCACAGCCGTTAAAAGCACAAATCCAATAATAACCGGAAGACCTGTCATTTCGATACTCGTTAAAAATTCTGCACTGTTAACTGCTAACCAAGTTCCTAAGTTACTCCAGTTAAAATAGTTAATGAACTGGGCAGCTGCGAAAATTAACACGATATAACTCGACATGTCTTTCATAGCTTCAGCCATATATTTCGGAATATCGCCTGATGTCGTAATCTTCTTCACCGTCACACCATAAGTTACACCGAGTGTGATGAAGAATAATAAGAGAATTGGGACAATATTATCTAAAAATGGCGACGGGATCATGCTTCCATCTTCAGCTCTCAGGGGTGAATTTGGCCAGAATAAGGTTAAGGCAACTAGTCCTAAGTAAATAAGGCCTGCAATCACTGTATTGCGTAGACCACGAGATTCTTGAGCTGTGACTTCTTCAAATGAATCCTCGAAATCACCGGTGTATTCTCCTAATTTCGGTTCGATAATGCGCTCAGTAATTTGCGCACCAACAAATGCTAAAATCACCACTGACGCAATCATGAAGTAATAGTTATCCACTGGGGTGACGTTAACTGTGTCATTAACAGCTTTAGCCGCTTCAGTCGTAATTCCAGATAAAAGCGCGTCTGTTCCTGCGATAATCACGTTTGCCGTAAAACCAGCACCCGTACCTGCGAAACCTGCAGCTAAACCTGCAAGCGGGTGACGTCCAACCGTATAGAAGACCATTGCTGCCAATGGTGGAACGAGTACGAACGCAGCATCAGAAGCTAAGTTACCAATAATACCTGTGAAAATAACCGCATAAGTCACTAATGCTGGTGGTGCGTTTAAAATAGATTTTTTAATCGCTGTTTCTAATAAACCAACTCGTTGCGCTAGACCGATACCAAGCATCATCGCTAACACTAGACCGAGCGGTGCGAATCCTGTAAAGTTATCGAGCATCGACCCTAAAATATATTGCAGGCCTTCACCCGATATTAAACTTTTAATCTCTAAAACTTCCCCACTACCTGGGTGCTCAACTGTCGCTCCAACAAGGTTAAATACTAGTGATAATAGCATCACGAAGATGGCTAAATATACAAAGATAAAGAACGGATCTGGTAGTTTATTCCCCCACTTTTCAACCTTGTTCAGGAACCCTTTTTGCTCGTTTTCCATACGTCACTCTCCCTTACGTCTAAGATGGGTTTAATATTTGATAGACTTTCTTCGGGCGCCCCCGTTGGCCGGACTCTTCACCAACAACTTTCGCTAACCCGACTTCTTCTAAATCGACTAAAATTCGCCGCGCATTGCGTTCGGATCGTTGTAACCAATGGGCTAATTCTTGTGCTGTTAGTTCGTCTTTTTCATAATGATGAATTAAGGCATAAATGCGTGATAACTGTGTTGGATTAATGGATAAGTCATTTAATCGCTCTAACCAATCCTTATCAGCAATGCGCTGTTGCGTTAACATCGGAAAATCTTCCTGACTAACCGATAAGACTTCCTTATCTTCGTTCACTAAGACAATCCGGTCGTACTCTGGTTCCCCTGCGTATCCAAAAGCGACTTGCAAATGCTCGTCTGCTTCTAATACCGTATGGCCATAGCCAATGCCAACTCGAATGTCTAATCCACTTTGAGCAGCCATTTGATCAATGCGCTCTCTAATCGAATATTCTTGTAAAAATATGTCCACATCCCCCCTTGTGGTATAGATAAAGTATTTACCGCCACCGATTTTCACCATCGACCCGTTTACTTGCTCAGACATTTTTAAGATCGCTCGGTGTAAATCAAGCTCTTGGTGCTGGGTTTGATAAGGGACAAACCCTTCAGCCACAGCCGATGGATAGACCACATCCACTCCTAAAATAACGAATTGCTTTTTCTGATAAGAATGGGTATAAGCCCGTTGTTTTAAATAATCGAGTGCTAGTTGAATCGATATTTCTGATGGCACGACCCGGTACACTGGGATTCCTCGCGCTTTTAATTTCCGATAGACCGCATGGATACACGTAACAGCTACGGCCGTGTCTCCCTGATCATATTTTTGCTGATGAAATTCGACCACTTGTTCATGTGGCTCATAAAATCGACCTTGACTCACACGATGAAATTGAACGGACTGCAATTGTTCTGAGTCTAGAAGTTCTTCGCCAATCGTATCGAGACTAATCTGATCAACCATATAACCAAAATCTATAAAAATATTAAGCAGTACCGACAATAAGCTTGATCCGTGAAGCGTTGCATAAGTCCCATGCTCACTTGTAATCACGCCTGCATCGATAGCATACGAGTACGGATACGGACCAGAAAACAACCATTGATCAACCTTATAACGATGCTGCTCTATAATTGATTTAACATCCTCCGTGTTTTCATATGAATACGGATATGCACGAATCCCTTCCAACTTATTTATAACTTCCAGGGACCGTTCTACTGAATCTTCAGGTCCAAGAACGCCAATAACAACTTCTTTCATATGCACCTACTCACTTTGACTCAAATTCTTATAGTATGCTGTTAACATCTGCACGCCCTTTTCCAAATCGTCTAGCGTGGCATATTCATCTGGGTGATGGCTCAACCCATCCCGACATGGGATAAAAAGCAAGCCTGATGGCCATTTTGTGCTCATATTCATGACGTCATGCCCCGCGCCACTATCCATAACAAGCGGCTGCAAATCTAGATCTTTCCCTAATTGAACGAGCGACTCCCTTAAATCTTTATCCAATAAAATCGATGTGTTATTAACGAGTTCTTCAATCTCAAATTGAGTTGTCGATGTTTCTTCAAGTTTTGCCACATAGCTACGAATAGCATCAGCGACTCGTTTTTTCAAATCGTCGTCCACACTTCTAATATCGATGCCAATTTCAACTGTGTCCGGAATCACGTTCATCACATTAGGACTCAAATCAACCGTGCTAACAGTGGCGACTACTGGGGTTTTCTGTTCTTCGTTTAATTGCTTCGTAAACGCCTGGACATAAGGAACGAGAGGAGCAATTGCAACAAAGGCATCGTTTCGTTTATCCATCGGCGTTGTCCCCGTATGTCCAGCTTTTCCTTGCGCCTTAACTTTGAGGCGAATAGGTGTCGCAATTCCATTAACAACGCCAACGTCATAACTGTTGTCTTCAATTTGTGTCCCCTGCTCAATATGCAGTTCAACGAATGACTTGAAGGCATTTTGATCACGCTCAGCCTGGGAAAAATCAGACCAATTGTAACCGCAAGACTGAACGGCTTCTTTGATGGTAACGTTTTCAAAATCTGGAACATCACCAATCGAATCATCCAATAAACCCGTCATCGCTTTACTACCTACTGTTGAAACGCCGAATCGCGCTGATTCTTCTGATCGAAAGACAATCACTTCTAATGAATGTTCAGGTGTGAAACCTTCATCTTTCAATTGTTTAATCGCACCGAGAGCTGTTAACACACCAGCCACCCCGTCATAGCCGCCACCATTGATGACTGTGTCTAAATGCGATCCAGATGCGACTGCTGGCAAGCTTGAATCCGATCCTACCCAACGTGCCGTCACATTACCTGCTTCATCTTCTCGAACCACTAATCCTAATGCTTCCGCTTTTTGTTTAAAAACGGCAATCGACTCATCTTCTTCGGCTGTATAGCTCAATCGTGTAAATCCTTGAGCTAATGCCATATCGTCAACTAAATTTAAATCGTCTAATGTCTCTTTCAACCACTGCTTCATTTACATCGTCTCCTGCTTGTTTAAATACTGAATCGTGTTCGCAAATGTTGATACGGCAGTTTTTAATGAGTATTCATCAAAATCAAAACCTGGATGATGATGCCCGTGTGGAATCGAACTCGGGAAAATCATGAACGTTGCTTTACCGCCATTTTCTTGCACGCGATTCATCATGAACGTCACATCTTCAGACGCCCCTAGCTCAATCGTGTCGAGGAAGTTTGTGATAAATGGGTTACCCTCATTTGCTTTTGGCAAAATCGTCAACCATTCTTGATCGCAAACGCCATTTAACGCTTCACCCATAAAGTCAATCGTCGTTTCCACGTCGTACATATCGCCACTTGCCTGCAAAATTCGCTTCGCTTGTTCCATCATATATTGATTAAGCTCTGTCGTTTCACCACGAATTTCCATTTCCATACGTGCCTCATCTGCAATCACATTACGTCCACTACCTGCATCCAGCCGGCCTACGTTGACACGCGTTGCCCCATCTTTATGGCGTGGAATTGCATTTAAATTTAAACTGGCAGAAGCAGCTGCAAGTAACGCATTCTTTCCTGCATTCGGCTCGACCCCTGCATGCGCGGATTTGCCTTGATAATGAACATCGAATTTAGCACTCGCTAAAAATCGACTCGACGTCATCGCCACATGGCCTGCTGATTGATCGCCAATTCCTAAATGACCACTTAAGAAGTAATCAACATCATCAAGCCAACCTTTAGCTACCATGGACTTCGCACCACGCCCACCTTCTTCAGCGGGCTGGAAAAATAGCGTATAGCGTCCGTTTAATTCATTTTGATAATCATGTAAAAATTGGGCGACACCTAATCCAATCGTCGTATGCCCATCGTGACCACAGGCATGCATGCGACCTTCCTGCTTTGACCGAAAACCTTCACGAGCTGGCAAATGATTTTGTTCATCACTCTCTAAGATTGGTAAGGCATCAATATCAAAACGCATCGCGGTATGAGGACCTGTGCGTCCTGTGTCTAAAACAGCGACCACACCTGTTAGACCACCTTTTACTTGCTTAAGAAAACTTTCCGGAACATCATACTCACGTGCTCGATCCTCCGCTTCATCGATTTCCACTTGAGACGGCACACCATAACGTTCGTCTGGAACTAATGCATCAGCCCCGATATATGTCGTAAAGTCTAGCGCTTCAAGTTCTTCCATCACTCGATAACTCGTGACATATTCCGTAAACCCAAGCTCAGGCGTCTGGTGAAATAAGCGCCTTTTTTCCTGCAAATAGGTCGTGAGTGATTCCGTAAATTGATTCACATCCATCTCATCACGCCTCCTTTAAGTCATTCAACACGTCAATCGCTACTTGTGTCATCATGTTCACACCATAGCTTAAGCCATCTTCATTCAAGCGAAAATTCGGGTCATGTAACGGCTTCTGACCTTCACCGATTGACGTTCCAAGCCAATAATAAACGCCTGGATATTTTAATAGAAAACGACCAAAATCTTCGCCACCTAAACTCGGCGTCACATGCGGAGCAGCCTCTTCTCCGTACTGATTAACCACGGACTCTCGAACACGCTCAGCCCATTTCGGCGTATTAATCGTAGCCGGATAACCGTCTAAATATTCGATGTCAGCTGAAGCACCCATCGACTCCGTAACCCCATTCACCACATCATGAAAACGTCGCTTCACTTTATCCTTCATATCGTTCGACTGAGTGCGAATCGTACCTTCAAGCGTGACCTCATCAGCAATCACATTATAACGATAGCCACCTTCAATTTTGCCAAACGTAATCACAGCTGGATCAAATGGGTTCGCATTACGACTTACAATCGTTTGCACCGAACTAATCACCTGGTTAGCCGCCACGATCGCATCAACTGTGTCGTGTGGCATCGACGCGTGACCGCCGGATCCACTAATTGTGATTTTAAACCGATCTGAGTTCCCCATCATCGGCCCAGCTACAACACCGAACTGCCCGACTGGAAGCCCTGGCCAAACATGCTGCGCCACCAGGACATCTGGTTCGATCTCATCAAACACACCATCCTCCATCATTTGCTGCGAACCACCCGTTGGTGAATTCTCTTCAGCTGGTTGAAAAATCAATAATACAGTTCCCTCGATTTCATCTTTTCGAGCCTGTAAGTTGCGCGCCGTCCCTAAAAGCATCGCCGTATGCGCATCATGTCCACACGCATGCATCTTACCGTCTACTTCCGATTTAAAATCTTCATCCGCTTTCTCATGAATCGGAAGCGCATCAATATCCGCACGCAAACCGACTGTCTTCCCTGGTTTTCCGCCTTCGATTATTCCAAGTACTCCTGTCTCTGCAAAACCCGTTTTATATCGAATTCCATATTCATCTAATTTCTTTTGAATCTTTTTCGATGTGTTATATTCCTCACCGCTCAATTCCGGTTCACGATGCAAGTCGCGCCGAAATTGAACCACATCCGTCATGATGTCTTCAAACTGTGCCATATATAGATTCACACCTTTTAAGTTAATTTCGGAACCATTACGGACATTTTCCGTTAATCGCATTATAGTTGAATTTGAAACCGCTGTCTACAATTTGACAGAAAATTTGTTGAATTTTGTTTGTTTATGGATCTGAATGGTTACTCTTTTCTCTAATCAGGTCGCCGATATTTGCTCCGTTTCGGCGCGCGCCGTTATATATCAGCGGGTGCCAATATAATTGCTATGGTGTCGATATTTTTCTTGAGGCGCTGATACCAAAATTTTATCGGCGACCTACTCTAATTAGGAAATGGATAATCGCTCACACTACCATAACAACGTCCAAAAAATCATATTATTAATCAAACACAATAACTCCAATCAAAATATTGAGAAAATTCCAAAACTATGATAAGTTAAAAATTAATATTTTTCCTGCAAATGAACAATTAATAAAGCTTTTCCTGCAAAACTTATAAAGGAGACTCATAAAAACTATGATTGAACGTCTGAACACGCAATCATTATCGAAGAAGCTGCAATATGTAGTGGACTATTACCAACGCCTACCACAAGCGTTCGCGATGCATTCGGCTGAAAAACTGGGCGAATTAATCGACGTTAGTGAATCAACCATCATTAGATTTGCTCAAGAGCTGGGGTTCAAAGGGTTCAAGGACTTTCAGCAGGCTGTCCAAGAGAAGATTTTCGAAAATGAAAAAAGTTTATCTTCCTTCACTTATGGTAAACCGACCGCGGAACAATCTCACAATCTCGTCCATGACACGATGTGGTGCGACCAAGAGCATATCAATATGATACGCAATCAATTACCAGCATCACTCGTAGAAGCTTTTGTCACTCAGTTAGAATTTGCCAATCAAATTTATGTCGCAGGCACGCGAACTTCGGCTAGTTTGGCTCATTGGTTTACGTTTGGCTTAAATTTGGTAACGGGGAAAGCACAGTTGTATGATCAACAACATAGCGATTTTATTTCGATCGTGACTGATATGAAGCCCAACACTATACTCGTTGTGTTTTCATTCCATCGTTATGCGAAATCAACGCTTCACTTAGCTCAAGAAGCGAAAAAGCAAGGCATGCACGTTCTTGCAGTAACAGATAGTGAGGTGGCACCGATTAGCCAACATGCAGACGTCTTAATTCCGATTCAACTACCTGTTCGCTCAACGTTAGATGCAGCGCCGGTTACGTTTTCTTTCTTAAATGGTGTTTTAACTGATTTATCTCTGAAACAAGGCGAAACATTTCAAGAACGCACACAAAAATTCGAAAGTGTGCAATTAGATGATTTCTTTTATAAATAAGAACACAAACAGCGAAATTTTAAAAAGTAATGTATTTATTGAGGAGGCTTACAAAATGTCACAACAATCACTTAAAGATATTTGGACGCATTTACACAACAACGCGGAAATTAGTTGGGAGGAATACAACACAACACAATATATCATCGATCAACTCAAACCTTATAATCCCACCATCAAAACATTCGATGACATGCCGGGTGCTGTCGTGGAAATTGGTAGTGGCAAACCCGTCGTTGGCATTCGTGCTGATATCGACGCGCTTTGGCAAGAGGTAAATGGCCAAGAGCAAGCGAATCATTCATGTGGCCACGATGCACATATGACGACCGTCATCGGCGTTTTTCAAAAACTAGTGGAAACCGATTTGAACGGCACGGTTCGCTTCATTTTCCAATCCGCTGAAGAAAAAGGAAACGGCGCTCTTGCCATGGTCGAAAAAGGGGTCGCGGATGATCTCGATTATTTATTTGGTATGCATTTACGACCTGTTCAGGAGCTAAATAACGGTGAATTTGCACCTGCGATCAAGCATGGCTCAGCCAAATTTATCAAAGGAACGATCACGTCAGCTGACACGCACGGGGCTCGCCCGCATCTTGGGATAAATGCAATCGAAGTGGCTTCAGATATCATTCACCATATGCGCCATACGCATGTCGATCCGATGATTCCCCATTCGATGAAAATGACCGAACTTCATGCAGGCGGCAAAAACACAAATATTATTCCAGGAAAAGCTCACTTTGCGATCGATTTGCGTGCACAAACGAATGAAATGATGGATCAACTATCAACACAAGTCGAGCGTATGGCCGATCATTTAGCTTCCTATCATGATATCAAAATTGACCTTGAGACGGGCGCACACATGGCTGCTGCGGTTTACAACGAAGAAGCGACTGGTTTACTTGCAGGGGGCATCCAATCCGTCGATCCGGACAGCAAACGAGATCCCATCACAACCACAGGTGGCGATGATTTTCATTTCTACACACTTAAACGCCCGAATGTGAAAGCGACGATGCTCGCGATTGGTTGTGATTTAGCACCTGGCCTGCACCATCCCGATATGACGTTTAATTTTGACGCGATTCCGAAAGCAGTTGATATTTTGACAGAGACGATTCAACAGACTTTAGCTCATGGAGATGATGCGTGATGAGCACGTACGATATTAGACGGCTAACCACCATCGACGAAATGCCACTCATGCAACAAGTCGAAGAAGCCGTTTGGCAAATGAGCCCGATTCCCGTTCATCAACTATACACAACGGTCAACCACGGCGGCCTAATTTTAGGCGCATTCGACGGCGATCAAATCATTGCCTTCAGCTACGGCTTCCCTGGATTTAATGGTGAGAAAACTTATCTTTGCTCACATATGCTCGGTATTTTACCCGATTACCAACAGGCAGGGCTCGGGGAAGAAATGAAGTACGAACAAGCGCGCCATGCCTCAGACATGGGTTATGACATGATGACGTGGACATTCGACCCGCTTCAAAGCATGAACGCCTACTTAAACTTAACGAAACTCGGCGCACGCGGCGCTCATTACAAAATCAATCATTACGGCGCGATGAATGATCGTCTTAACCAAGGACTCGAAACGGACCGAATCGTGATTGAGTGGCATTTTAACGATGACGAACCTTTAGCACAGCCTGACATCAGCAATTTACAAGCACTTGTTGACGTCCAAAACAATCAACCTAAAACGCGACTTGACCGTTTCAACGACAAGCATGACGCGTTCACGGTCCCAATTCCACGCGATTTTCATCAAATCAAAACGGACGATTTAGATCTCGCAAAAGAATGGCGACACGCTACACGACCAGCGTTCGAAATGCTATTCAAAAACGGTTACGAAGCGCGAGTTGCTGTTCCAGATCAAGCAAACCAACTCACCTATTATTATTTTAAAAAGGAGTGATCTACCCGTGATTCCAATTAAAAAAATCCGCTTACGCAAATTGAACATGGAGCTCATCAACCCGTTCACGACGAGTTTTGGAACATTTAACGATAAGCAATTTTATATCATCGAAGCTGAAGATGAACAAGGTCATGTCGGTTACGGTGAATCTGTTGCATTCACGAGCCCGTGGTATAACGAAGAAACCGTCGAAACCAATTGTCACATCATCAAAGACTTTCTCATTCCTGCCTTACAAGATGCGACGATTAAACATCCAGCTGATGTCGATGAACTTTTTAAACCGTTCAGACGAAACTTAATGGCGAAAGCGGCTGTAGAAGGCGCCGTTTGGGATTTGTTTGCAAAACAACAAAATATCCCACTAGCAACCGCGCTCGGCGGACAAGCAAAAACGATTGATGTCGGTGTCAGTATCGGTATCAAGCCATCTATTGATGCCCTTGTAGATACCGTCCGCAAAAGTGTCGAACAAGGCTACAAGCGCATTAAAATCAAAATCAAACCTGGTTGGGACATCGCGCCTTTATCTCGCGTACGTGAAGAGTTTCCAGATATCGACATGATGGCGGACGCCAATTCGGCCTATACGCTCGATCAAATCGACACATTAAAACAATTGTACGACTTAAATTTAACCATGATCGAACAACCACTCGCGCACGACGATATTATCGATCACGCGACACTTCAAAAAGTAATTCAAACTCCAGTTTGCTTAGACGAAAGCATTCATTCACTCGAAGACACACGTAAAGCAATTGAGCTCGGTAGCTGCAAAATTATTAATATTAAAATCGGTCGTGTCGGCGGCCTAACCGAAGCGAAACGTATTCACGACTATTGCATGGCAAAAGACATCGATGTGTGGTGCGGCGGTATGCTTGAAGCTGGCGTTGGACGCGCACATAACATCGCTCTGACCACTTTGCCAAACTTTACATTACCAGGTGACACAGCGGCATCCAGTTTATATTGGCATCAAGACATTATTTCACCTGAAGTCACCGTTCAAAATGGTGTTATTCACGTGCCAAGCAAGCCTGGAATTGGTTTCGACATCGACGTCTTAGCACTCGAAAAATTGACCATCGAACAAGAGGAATTTTCATTACAAGCTTAGGAGGGTTATCATGCAAAAGTTATTAGAAGGGAAGTTCGGTCGCTTTATTTTACCCGGCATCATCTTACAATCCGTCTTAATCGGTGGCGGCTTTGCGACTGGACGAGAAATCGTTGAATTCGGTGCCGCATTCGGTTCCATGGGGTGGATAGCAGGTATTGCGATTTTCCTTGGTTTTACGATTGCCTCGATTTTAACATTCGAGTTCGCCAGGAAGTTCAAAACGTACAACTACCGCCATTTTCTAAAAGAACTCATCGGACCATTATGGTTCTTATTTGATATCGTTTATATTTTCTTAGCCATTTTGATCATCTCGATTATGGCATCAGCTACCGGTGAAATTTTACAAAACACGCTCAACTTAAATTACTGGATAGGCGTCGGACTCATCATTCTCATCGTTGGTGGCCTAAACTTTTACGGAAAAGGTCTTATCGAACGATTTAAAACATTCGGTACACTATCTTTAATGCTCGGCTACTTACTGTTTGCGATTCTCGTCATTTCAACCACATGGGACGAAGCAGTTGCGACACTTCAAGCAGGCGACACAAGCTTTGCGGGAAATGATATTGCGATTGGTACCGTGATCTGGACAGGTCTCCTTTACGTAGGCTATAACTTAGCTGTTTATCCAGCGACCTTATTTTCAATCGAACGCCAAACGTCACGAAAAGAATCAGTCGTCGCTGGCCTTGTTGCAGGGATCCTCATGACTGTACCGTGGTTCTTGACCTATTTCAGTTTACTCGGTCATTATCCTGATTCAGACGTGTTTGACGCATCAGTCCCTTGGCTCGTTATGCTAGACGGATTTCCAGTGATCGTCGTTATTTTATTCGGTGTTGTCGTTGGCTGGACATTAGTCGAAACGTCTTCAGGTATGATTCATGCCTTCGTCGACCGTGTCGACACACAACTACAAGAAGTCTCGAATAAAGCCTTAAGCCAAGTTCAAAAAGGCATTATTGCAGTCGGGGCCCTTGTGTTAGCGCTTGTCCTAGCACAAGTCGGCATCATCGATTTAATCGCAACTGGCTACACTGCGATGGCCTACGCCATGATCGCCGTCTTCATGCTGCCACTCTTAACGATTGGCGTTTACAAAATCTTCATCAAGAAATAATGAAAAGCCATCGCGATGAGATGCGATGGCTTTTCATATACCTATATTCCAGCAACTGAAAAAGGTTATTTCACATAGTCCTCTGATTGTTAGACAATTACCTAAGATTGTTTAACAATCATAGAGGAGTATTTAACAACCTAATGAGGTTATCTAACTATTAATAAGGATTGTCTAACATTCGGGTAAGATTATTAAACAATCTTGATTAAAGACGTCCTAAGACTCGATCCTTCAACTGCTTCAATCGCTCATCTGCAGCTTCACGCGTCGCACCTTTCACCGCAAAATAAAACTTCATCTTAGGTTCCGTGCCTGATGGACGTAGGCAGCACCAAGTATCATCATCGAGCCAAAATTTCACCACATTTGAAGCTGGCATATCCAACTCAACTGACTCGCCTGATTCTAAATACGTACGTTTCCCAGTTAAATAATCCTCAACAGCAATCGCACCCTCGACTGGATTAAAACGAAAATCTTCCATAATCGCATTAATTTGCTCAGGTCCCTCTGTTCCTTCCAATTTCAACGAATGCAAATCTTCAAAATAATAACCATGACGCTCAAATAATTGCTCCAAGGCATCGAATAACGTCATGCCCTGCTCACGGTAATAAGCCGCCATTTCACACGCCAATAACGTCGACTGAATCGCGTCTTTATCGCGAGCGAAATCCTCAACTAAATAACCGTAGCTTTCCTCATAACCGAAGACAAACTCATGCGCACCAGACTGATTATATTCTTCAATTTTCTCGGCGATAAACTTAAATCCTGTTAACGTATGCTCCGTCGTCACATTATAGTGATCTGCAACGGCCTTACCTAGCTGAGACGTCACAATCGTATTGATCATCACGCCATTTCCAGGCACTTCATCCAAATTCGCCAATTTATAATCGAGCATGAGCGCTCCGAGCTGGTTACCCGTTAACACATGATACTCGCCATCCGCTTTCTTTGCGGCCACACCTAGTCGGTCAGCATCCGGGTCTGTCGCGACTAACACATCTGCGTCAATATCCTTACCTTTTACAATCGCATATTCAAACGCTTGATGCTCTTCTGGATTCGGCGATTTAACCGTTGAAAACTCAGGATCCTCCTTAACCTGTTCCGCTACAGCAAAAACATGGTCAAATCCAGCCTGAGCCAGACTTCGTGTCGCCAAATTATGTGCCGTTCCATGTAATGGCGTGAAAACAATCGATAAATCCCGCTTCACATCATCACGATAAGTAATTGATTTAAGCTCACGTAAATAAGCCTCGTCTACAGCATCATCAATCCAATTTAACAATCCTTCTGCCTCGATCTCTGCTTGATCTTTCACCGCAATCGCTAACTCATCCGCAACACTATTCACTTGATCAATCATTTGATCAGCTTGAGCTGGTGGCAATTGCGCACCTTGCTCGTTATACACTTTATAGCCGTTATATTCAGGTGGATTGTGACTCGCCGTGATCATCACACCTGCCCCTGCTTCTAACTGCCGAACCGCAAACGATAGCGTCGGCGTCGGGCGAACACCCGTGAAGACATACGTTTTAATCCCATGTACCCCAAGGACTTTCGCCGTTTCAACCGCAAATTCGCGTGACTGATAGCGCGAATCATAAGCGACCACCACGCCACGGTCTGCCAAACCTTGTCCTTCTAAATAAAGCGCCAAACCTTTGGCTGCCTTGCGCACCGTATAGACGTTCATCCGATTCGTCCCAGGTCCAATCACACCGCGCATGCCACCCGTTCCAAATTCGAGCGTACCACTAAAGGCCGCTTCAGCCTCTGAACGATCCATCTTATGTATAGCCTCTTTTAATTGAGAGTCTAAGTCTTGAGTTGAATTCCAACGTTCATATGTATCTTGCCAAGTCAAAAATAATCGCTCCTTTAATTAAAACTTCTAATAATCATTATAACGGATTTGATCGTAAAATGGTAAAATTGATTGATACTAAATTATTTAAGGGGAATTAAGATGTCTATTTATATCCGTCCTATCATACCCGAAGACCTTCCACACATCTTACAATCAACGAAAGACCCGACCATTCGATACTTAACCGGGACGACTGCGACATTTTCATTAGAACAACTACAAAACCATTTCGACAAAACACAAGACGATCAGTCCCGCTTCGATTTCGCCATTTGCTTAACTCAAACAGGGCAATTCATCGGTGAAGGTGCTATTTTAGATATTGATCGCTACAACCAATCAGCTGCCTTTCGCCTCGCCTTGAGTCATTCAACGTATTTCAATCAAGGATTCGGCAGTCAAGCGATTCGGCTATTGTTAGCCATCGTTTTTGACGAATATCAACTCAACCGCCTGCAACTCGAAGTCTATTCACATAACACCAGAGCGATTGCTGCTTATGAGAAGCTCGGTTTTAAACGTGAAGGTGTGCTCCGCCAGGCACTCTATTATGATGGTAACTATTACGACGAAATTGTTATGGCGATGTTGAAAGAGGAATATGTACAACACTATGATTAGTAACATTTAAAAGAGCTGGGTCGCCCCAGCTCTTGTCATCACTTCTCTTTTAACTGCACATTTTCTTTCACATCTGGATTCACAATATAATTCGGTAAATACCCTTGTAAAACGTCGGCTGCATTTTGCGCTGATTTACGTTTCAGTTCTGCTTCAGCTTCCACTGAATAGAATGCTGAATGCGGATTTAAAATCACTTGGTCCATCTCTAAAAATGGATGGCCATCAGGAATCGGTTCATTTTCTAATACATCAAGACCTGCTCCTGCAATCTCTCCTTTTTCTAACGCTTGAACGAGCGCTTGTTCATCAATCACGCCACCGCGTGACGTATTAATGATAAAGGCAGACTCTTTCATTTGCTTAAATGCATCATGACTGACTAGTTTTTCGGTTTGGGCATTTAATGGTAAATGAACCGACACATAATCCGACTGGTCATAAAGTTCATCCAAACTGACTAATGTCACATCATATGAATCAGCCACATGTTTCGGCACGAAAGGGTCATACGCCACAACGTTCACACCAAACACTTGTGCTTTCTGAGCTAATGTTTGGGCAATATTACCGAACCCAAGCAAACCTAACGTATTACCACGCATGCGATAAACAGGTTTCGCGACTTTATAATCCCAGTTGCCTGCTTTCACAGCATTATTCATTTGCGTCACTTTTCTTACACTCGACAACAGTAATGTCATCGTGTGGTCAGATACTTCATCTAAACAGTAATCAGTGACATTACTGACAATGACACCATATTCTGTCGCAGCCTCTATATCAACAGTATTAAAACCAATTCCGTAACGACCAACCACCTTTAAATTTTCTAACGATTGAATCACCCGTCTCGAAATTGGACCGTATTGATTTAAAAGTGCATCTGCATCATGACATTGTTCAATAATCTCATCTTCTGTTTGGCATTGTTTTAAAATTAACTCAATCCCTAATTCGTCTAGAACTTCATGTTCAGGGTCGAATGTATTATAATTATAATCGGTTACATATACTTTCATTCGTCACACTCCTTATCGTTTCACATCTCGTTGTTCTTGATCCGGGACCATAAATTTCTCGACAGCTTCAGCAGTGGGTAAACCTTCAATGTCACCAGCCATGCCGACCACCATAGCACCGATTGCATTCGCGCGTTTAATCACATGATCAATCGATTCGCCGCTTAATAGACCACTTATTATACCTGCTGCAAAACCGTCTCCAGCACCTACTGGATCGACGACTCGCCTAACCTTAAAACCAGAGACGTAACCATCTTCACCTGCAGTTGCGTAATAAGCTCCTTCATCACCTAATTTGACAATAATCGTTTTGTCACCTTGAGGATTAAGTGCTTTCGCGATAGCTTCAGGCTCCGTTTCACCAGTCAAAAATTCACCCTCATCAATTCCTGGCAAAATCACATCAGCCAAACTAGCAATCTCCTGTAATACTAATCGCGCTCTATCTTCTGACCACAGTTTCAAACGTAAATTAGGATCAAATGTAACCGTCACACCGTGTGCCTTAGCAATTTTAATCGCCCGCATTGTCGTGTCATAGGCAGACTTACTCAAAGCTGGTGTAATACCCGTAATATGTAATATTTTCGCCTGACTAACCGCATCTTCATCCAATTGATCAGGCGTCATCATACTCGCTGCTGACTGATGACGATAATAGTACACATTCAAATCATCTGGAGACAATTGTTCCTTAAATAATAATCCCGTCGGTGATTCACGTGTGAACTGACATGTTGACACATCAACGCCTTCACCGCGAATCGTTTTTAATATGAAGCGGCCAAATGGGTCATCACCTAGTTGGCTGAACCACGACACTTGGTGCCCTAACCGAGCGAGTCCAATGGCCACATTCGATTCAGCGCCGCCAATTTTTTTCGGAAATTGGTGCACGTAATCTAATGGAGCATATTGATCTGGTTGAAAGACTACCATTGTTTCTCCTAATGTAAACACATCGTGCTGTTCCATTTTTCAAGCCTCCTTATCATAACCATAAGTTCAATCTAGTTAATTCCTACACTAAAACAAATAGCAAAACCGAAATTGTGACGACACTTAAGACCGTAGTGACCAGCGTGACGCTTGATACTAAATCCGGTCTTGCTTTGAATTCAAGCGCAAACATGGTCGTTGTCGCAGCTGCTGGCATTGCAGCTTGTAAAATAATAACTTTTCCTAATAAATCTGAAACGGGAAGTAACATCACTAAACCCCAAGCCATGATCGGCATGACCACGAGTTTAATGATAGTACCAGTCATCACCTTCCCTGTTTCAAACTTGTCGAATGAAATATTCGCTAGTTGCATCCCTAATACCACCATCATAAGCGGTAAAGCCACAGCTGACATGAATTCCACCATGTCGAGCACACTTGTATGTAAATTGATATCGAGTAAATTCAAACCTATCCCCAGTAACAAGGCATAAGTCGCAGGCATTTTAAACACGGCAAAAATCGCATAACGAATTTCATAACCACCACGCGAAGCATAATAAACACCAAACACATTCATAATAATCGTCTGTATCGACATAAAAATAATCGCGTAATTAAACGCTTCTTCATTAAGCGCAAACATTATAATCGGTGCACCATAATTTCCTGCATTCATGAAGGCCGTCGATAAAATCATGCCACTTTCTTCCGCTTGATCCCATTTCAACAGCAATTTTAATAGTTTAATAAGGCTGATTGTGGCAAATAACAATGCAAAACAACTAACGACAACGATTCCGAAATCGCTACTGAATTCTTCATAATAGAACGCATCGAAGACGAGAAACGGGATAAAGACATAAATTGTAACTGCAGATACTGGTTTCACATCAAGGTGACGCCATTTTTGTAACACATAACCAATGACGAATACACTAATAATCGGTAGAACGACTTCTAAAAATACTCCCATAAACTCACCTTCCTCATACCATCTTGTTGTTATTCTTAGTTGATTGATTCATTTACAGACAATAGTATACGCTTCCCGTAAACAATTAACGGGAAGCATCTGATAACTTTTTATTCTGCTTTAAGAAATGATTCGATTGCCTCTAAAGCCTTTTCTGCATCAGGTCCTTCACAGATGACTTTCACTTGATCGTCGCCTTGAAGCTGTAAGTTAATTAACCCTAAAATACTTTTCAAATTGGCTTCCATCATACTGCCGTGAACATTTTTTTGAAGAAAAATTTCGGCCTTATACTTTTGGATTAACTGACTGAGTTCCATAATCGTTTGGGCATCATTCAATTGAATCCGAATCGTTTTTTCGACTTGATTAGCCATGAGTTAGCCTCCTCTATCATTTAAATTACCATTCAGCAAACGTGCCATCTTCATGACGCCAAATCGGATTGCGCCAGCGATGACCTTGTTCTGCCTTTTCCTTAACGTATTCTTCGTTAATAGAAATTCCTAAACCAGGTTGTTTCGGTAATGCGACGTGACCGTTTTGATAATCAAAGACTGAACGATCCTGAATATAATCTAATAAATCATTCCCTTTATTATAATGGATACCCAACGATTGTTCTTGAATAAACGCATTATGACTCGTTGCATCGACTTGTAGACAAGCGGCTAAAGCTATCGGTCCGAGTGGACAATGTGGGGCGACTGCTACATCATAAGCCTCTGCCATACTCGCAATCTTTTTCACTTCAGTAATGCCACCCGCATGTGATAAGTCAGGTTGAATAATATCAACATAGCCGTCTTCAAATAACGGTTTAAAATCCCAACGGCTGTACATTCTTTCGCCAGTCGCAATAGGTGTAGCTGTATGATTTGCGATATCACGTAACGCTTCATTATGTTCAGGTAAAACAGGCTCTTCAATAAACATTAAACGATACGGCTCTAACTCTTTTGCCAACACTTTTGCCATTGGTTTGTGTACACGACCATGAAAGTCAATGCCGATTCCAATATCTGGACCGACTGCTTCACGAACAGCAGCTACACGTTCTACGACTTGATCAATCTTGGCATACGAATCGATATACTGCATTTCCTCTGTACCGTTCATTTTAATAGCACGAAATCCTTTGTCGACGACTTCTTTCGCTGCTAGGCCGACATCTGACGGACGATCGCCACCAATCCAAGAATACACTTTAATCGAATCGCGACATGCCCCACCCATGAGTTCATAAACAGGGGCATCATAGTATTTCCCTTTAATATCCCATAATGCTTGGTCAATGCCAGCAATCGCACTCATATGGATTGGTCCACCGCGATAGAAACCACCACGGTACATCACATTCCAATGGTCTTCGATATGAAGCGGATTTTTGCCGATTAAGTAATCTTCCAATTCATGAACAGCAGCTTTAACTGTTTCTGCACGACCTTCAATAACGGGTTCGCCCCAGCCAATCAACCCTTCATCTGTTTCGACTTTTAAAAATAACCACCTGGGTGGCACGACAAAAGTTGTTAGTTTTGTGATTTTCATGACCACTCACCTCGCCCTTGCTTGACTTGATCGACAAATGCTGTCGCTTTAGCTTTTAATGTATTTAAATCTAAAGATGGGTCAACTAACGATCCGCCAACACCGACGGCAATCGCACCATACTTGATAAACTCTGCTGTGTTATCAACATTGATGCCACCTGTTGGAATCATTGGAATATGACCTAAAGGACCTTTTAAATCTTTGAGGTAACGTGGTCCAACTGCAGAAGCAGGAAATATTTTAACTGCGTCAGCACCTTCTTGATACGCTTTCACCATTTCAGTTGGCGTTAGCACACCAGGAATCGATATCACGCCAGCATCGTGTGTTAACTGAACAACTTCCTCGTCAAAAGATGGTGAAAATATAAACTGCGAGCCTGCATCCAAGGCCTGTCTTGCTTCACCTGGGGTCACAACCGTTCCCGCACCGACAAGAGCACGGTCACCGTAATAATCATTTAACTCACGAATTGAACTAAATGCATCATCACTGTCTACCGTTAATTCCAACACGTTGACACCTGATTCGACTAGTGCGTCAACCACCTGAAATAGTTGATCCTTAGGCACCCGACGCAAAACCGCGATAATCCCCGTATCTTTCAGCATCTCCAAATGCTTTTCCTTGCTCATCTTGTTTTCACCTTCCTTTTAACTCTATTAATATTTAGTGTCAATTTAAATTCTTATGAAAACGCCTAGTTGGTGTATTGTGATGAGCGAAGGTGGCGACTCCTGGTCGACTAAGTTCGGTCACGTCCTGTGACCAACGTCGACATTAGGCCATCCGGGCCGTCACGGGAACAGCACGAGTCTCGAGACCCCGCAGGCCACGTTTTTAGGCCGAGGAGGCTCGAGCCGTGCCCGCGGAAAGCGTCCACCGGGAACGAATCACAATAACACCAACTACCCACGATAAAGTTCTTTCAACAAATAAAGATAACTGACAGAACAACAAACGCGCCCTGTCAGCATGATGGTACTATTCACCTAACGAGATTAACCATGTTGATAGATCTGGAATAAACACGATCATAATCAGCGCAAAGACCATCGCAAAGAAGAACGGAATAACAGCTTTGGATATCTTCTCAATCGACAATCCTGATATTCCAGAACTGACAAATAAGTTAACGCCAAGTGGTGGTGTAATAAAGCCAATTGCTAGTGCAACAACCATAATAATACCGAAGTGAACCGGATCATAACCTATGCTATTGGCAATTGGTAATAATATTGGCGTTAAAATGATAATCGCGGCGATCGTATCCATAAAACAGCCAACTAATAATAACAATGCCGTAATCAATAAAATTAATATAATGTGATTTTCCGTTAAACCTAACATCCAGTTCGCAATTTGGTTCGGAATTTGTTCAACCGTTAAAAACTTACCAAATGCGTTTGCCGTTCCAACGATAATCAATACAGTAGCTGTCGTTAAAGAGGAATCTGCAATCACTTTCGGTAAATCTCTAAATCGTAATTCCCTATGCAACACTAGGCCGACAAACAAGCCATAAAAGACGGCAATAACAGCCGCTTCTGTCGGTGTAAATTTACCACCGTAAATACCACCTAAAATAATAACTGGAATGACCATTGCCCATTTTGCATGCCAGAATGTTTGACCGATATGTTTGAGCGTAATTTTTTCAAGTGTGCCTTTGTAGCCCATTTTTCGAGAATATAAGTAAGCCCATACCATTAAACTCACACTGACTAAGACACCAGGAATGATACCAGCAATAAACATATTACCAACAGATGCGCCACCCGTTACACCGTAAATGACCATCGGAATACTCGGTGGGATAATAACACCGATTGAACCGGCTGCGGCGACTGTTGCCGTAGCGAATGCTTTATCATAACCTTGACGAACCATTGCTGGAATCATAATCGAACCAATTGCGGCAACAGTTGCGGGTCCAGATCCTGATATTGCTGCGAAAAACATACACGTAATAATAGTTGCGATTGCAAATCCACCTGTCTTGCTTCCAACAAGTGAGTTCGCAAAATTAAACAACCGTTCCGATATACCACCTTTACCCATAATTTCTCCAGCTAGGATAAAGAATGGGACAGCCATAATCGGGAATGAGTCTAATGACGTGACAAGCTCGGTCATTAAAAACGAAATCGGCACTGTATCAGCAGCAATAATCGTTAATAATGTCGCAATCCCGAGTGCGATCCCAATTGGTACACTTAATAGTAATAAAACGGCAAAACTACCGAATAGAATCCCTACTGTCATCAGTCATTCCCTCCTCTTCTTCAACAATTCTTTCGCGTTCATCAGCCACATCCATACTCTTCTTACCGAGTAACATTAAGACTTGATTGTACATATTTTGAATTAATCGGATCACCGTTAATCCCATGCCAATTGGGGCTGCCATGTACACTAGTCCCATTTCGACTTGTAATGCAGGCGACTTTTGACCGAGCTCTAACAAGTTCCTAGAAATATCAGTGCCATAATAAACGACAAGTGCTGCAAATATTAAGAATAATAGATTCGCAAACAAGGATAATACTACTTTCCATTTATCTTTTAATAAAATTAGTAAGACGTCAACTTTGATATGACGCTGTTTTTTAACACCGTAACTAATACCGATATAGACAAGCCATATAAAACAGTACCGTCCTAATTCTTCCGACCATGACAATGAGTTGCCTGTTTCACGCATAACCACCTGTAAAAAGATGACCGACGTCATCACACTTCCGATGATGACTAAAAGCCACTCCTCTATGTGTTGTTCGATTTTTCTAAGTATATTCATGACTTCACCTCAATACATACGGAATTCCTTCTAAAACTCATTTACATAAGCCAAAACTCTTGCCACCTAATTGGCAGCAAGAGTTTTGTTATATAATAAGGGGGAGTAACTCAAATTATTCTGATTGTGCATCTTCAACTGCTTGCATGATACCATCTACTGTTTCAGGTCCGATTTGCTCTTTGAAATCTTCGATAACTGGTTGTACAGCATCGACCATTTCTTGACGGTTTTCAGGAGTGATTTCAGTATACTCCATACCTTCTTCTTGTAGGTCTTCTAAATATTTTGCATTAGCTTCACGGTTCAATTCAATCTGATGTTGACCCGCTTCTTTTGCAGCATCGCTTACAATCTGCTTCTGCTCATCATTTAAACCATCGTAAAACTGTTTGCTCATTAAGAATACGAATGGGCTGTATACGTGGTTTGTGTTCGACACATAATCTTGTACTTCATAGAAATTTTCTAAATAGATTGTTGCGTAAGGGTTTTCTTGCCCATCTACTGTACCTTGTTGCATCGCTGTGAATAATTCAGTAAATGCCATTGGCGTTGGGTTCGCACCCAATGCTTTAAATGCTTCTAAGTGAAGGTCGTTTTCCATTGTACGGATCTTAAGACCATCGAAGTCATCAATAGTTTCAACAGCGCGTTCACTATTTGTTAAGTTACGGAAACCGTTTTCCCAATAAGCTAAACCAACTAAGTCTTCTTCTTCAAGTTTGTCTAGTAAACCTTGTGCAACATCACCTTGTAATACTTCGTCTGCTACATCTTCGTTCGGGAATAAGAACGGTATGTCAAATACACTGAACTCTGGAACAAAGTTTGCGATTGGTGCTGTTGACGGAATAGTTACTTCTTGGTTACCAAGTTGAAGCGCTTCCGTCATTGAACGGTCGTCACCTAGCTGACCACTGTGATATGTTTCAACTTTAATCGCACCATCTGTTTCTTCTTCCACAATCTCTTTAAACTTAAGTAAACCTTTGTACTGAGGGTGGTCTTTGTTTAAGCCAATACCTGCACGAATTGTGTGTTCCGCTTCACCTGAAGCGCTTTCATTTTCACCATTACCTTCGCCATTGTTGCCACTTTCGCCATTTTCACTACTGCCACCACCACAAGCTACTAATACTAAAGCTAATAGGGCTACAGCTAAGAATGAAAATAATTTTTTCATCATCAAACACTCCTTAAAATAGATTTTTTATAGGTTAATTATTTTTCAACAACAGAATGTCCACCAAATTCGTTACGTAATGCTGCAACAACTTTGCCTGAGAACGTGTCATTTTCTTGAGAGCGGTAACGCATCATAAGTGACATTGCGATGACCGGCGCTGCCATTTCGAATTCAATAGCACTTTCAACAGTCCACTTGCCTTCACCTGACGAATTCATCACACCACGAATGGAGTCTAAATCGCCATCTTTTGAGAAAGCATTTTCCATCAATTCAATTAGCCATGAGCGAATAACAGACCCGTTATTCCATACTTTTGAGACAGCTTCATAATCATAATCGAACGGGCTTTTCTCTAGGATCTCAAATCCTTCGGCAATCGCTTGCATCATCCCGTATTCGATTCCATTATGTACCATCTTTAGAAAGTGCCCACTACCACTAGGGCCTGTGTACAAGTAACCGTTTTCAACTGCGGTGTCCTTAAAGATTGGTTCGATTTGTCGAAATTGATCTTCATCGCCACCAATCATGTAGTTTGCGCCGTACCTTGCACCATCTGTTCCGCCACTTGTACCGCAATCAAAGAAGTAAATCCCCTGTTCTTGCAGATGTTCGTTTAGACGAAGACTTTCTTTATAGTTGGAGTTACCACCATCTATGATGCGGTCCCCCTCATCTAATACATTACCAAGGGCTTGAACCACTTGTTCGGTTATCTCACCCGCAGGTACCATTAACCAGATCGTTCGTGGTGTTTCAAGTTGGCTTACCAGTTCCTCTAAGCTGTAGGCTGGCGTTGCACCATCTTGAGCAATTCCTTGGACTTGGTCTTCACTTACATCATTTGCGATTACTTGGTGTCCATGGTCCATAAGATTAAGTGCTAAATTATAACCCATTTTACCAAGACCAACGATTCCTATTTGCATCTGGTAACTCCTTTCTTTTAATAGTTTAGAAAATAGTGAAATTATTTTTCTTAAATTCGATTATACATAAAATTTTTTTCGTTACAATAGGTATATGAAATTTTTTTCGAATAAATTACTTTAGTTTGAAATTTTTTTCTTATACACTAGAGATAGATGATTAATTAAATCGGAGTGATGACGTTATGACAGAAGCCCAACAAGTATTAAACTTGATTAGAGGATCGCTGACACTATACAGCGAAAAAGAACAAAGAATTGCGAAATATATTTTAGAAAATCCACAATTGATTATTCATAAGACAATTAACCAAGTCGCTGAAGATTTAGATATCGCAGAAGCAACGGTCTTTCGTTTTTGTAAACGATTAGGCTTTAAAGGGTTCCAAGCGATGAAAATAGCTTTAGCCTCGGAAGTCGTCGAAACGATTGAAGACGTGCACGAAGAAATTAATGAAGATGACTCACCGATTGAAGTGACAAGCAAAGTCTTTCAATCGAATATTCGAGCGATGGAAAGAACGCGGGAAATCCAAAATGAAGAAGCAATCAAAACCGTTGTCGATAAGTTATCGACCTATAAGAATGTTTATTTCTACGGTAGTGGTGGCTCAGGTGTTGTTGCCCAAGATGCACAGCATAAATTTATCCGTCTAGGCATCCATGCCCACGCTTATACAGATTCTCATATGCAACTAATGTCTGCAGCCCAATTAGATGAGAATAGCATCACATTTTTCATTTCACACTCAGGATCTAATATCGATATTTTAGATGCATTAGAGGTAGCTAAAGAAAAAGGCGCCTTTACTGTGGCCATTACGAACTATGCTAAGTCGCCTCTTTCTAAAGCAGTTGACGTGGCACTTTATACGTTATCCAACGAAACCGAATATCGTACCGAAGCCTTATCATCGCGTATTGCTGAATTAAGCATTATCGACGCACTACACGTCAATTACCATATGCAAAATCTTAATGACGCGAAGCATGCTGTCGATGAAATGAGACGTGTTATTTCGAAAAAACGGTTATAAAGGATGTTTACAATGAACACTGTTTTAGGATTAGATATAGGAACGACGAGTGCAAAGGCCGTTCTATTTGATTTAAATGGATCTGTCGTATCAGAACATGAAGTACCTTATCCCATTTTGCAACCGAAAAATGGTTGGGCTGAGCAGGATCCTCTACAAGTTGAACATGCGACAATTGAAGCAGTTCGATATGTCATGGCTGGTACGAAACGTTATCAATTAGTTGGCATCGGCTTATCGACAGCAATGCATTCGTTAATTTGTATGGACCATAAAGGCGAAGCACTATCTAATGCAATCATTTGGGCTGATACGCGTAGTGCTAATGAAGCTGAGAATTTAGATTCATCAATCTATTTGGCCACAGGCACCCCGCTTCACCCAATGAGCCTATTGTCAAAACTCGTGTGGATGAACAAACACCAGGTAACAGAGTTTAATCAAGCAAGCTATTTTGTATCAATCAAAGAGTACTTACTCTATCGCTGGTTCGGTGAAAAAGTCGTCGATTATTCCATGGCCTCAGCGACAGGGTTGTTTAATATCCATCAGTTAAAGTGGGATGACCAAGCTTTAAATGCAGCAGGGATTGAGCGGGAGCAACTATTCGAACCGAAACCACCTGAAACGATATTAACGAATATAGATCCGGTCTTAGCTGAAAAGATGGGCATATCACCTTCGACACCTGTTGTGATTGGTGGCAGTGACGGTCCACTTGCCAATTTAGGTATTGGAGCGATCAACCCTGGGGAAACTGCAATCACGATTGGCACAAGTGGTGCGATCCGTCAATTTTCAAATGAGCCCTTGCTTGACGATCAACAAGAGATTTTTTCATATAGCTTTACTGATGATATGTGGATCACAGGCGGCCCAACGAATAACGGTGGCATTGTGATGAAGTGGGTGCAAGACTTGATCTCCAGCAACCACTACCATTATTCAATGGATGAATTAAACAATCTAGCTTTCTCTATTGAACCAGGGTCTGAGAATTTAATTATGCTGCCCTATTTAAACGGTGAACGCGCGCCATTTTGGGACGGCAAAGCCAAAGGTAGCTTCATCGGCCTAACATCGTCACACGGTAAAGAACATATGGTACGCGCGAGCATGGAAGGCGTCATTTACTCAACCTATCATATCGGGCATGCCCTAGAGCGCTTAGGTAACCAACACGACATCATTTACGCAAGCGGTGGCTTTGCAAGATCCAGTCTCTGGCTACAAATGCTAGCTGACACATTCGGTAAACCCGTTAAACTCCCTAGCAGCCACCAGAGCTCCGCTTGGGGTGCCGCATGGTTAGTGCTGTGTAGCATCGAAAATTATCAATTGAAAGACATAAAAGATTCCGTACCCATGAGTCGTGAAATTGAACCAAACAGCGTTAATCATGATAAGTACCAGCACATGTTTTCTATTTACAAAAATTTATACGACCAACTAAAACATACATTTCACCAGTTGTCTTAGATTATTAGACACTTTCGTGAGATTGTCAGATAATCCCTGATGATTGTCTAACAATCTCTGGATATTATCTAACAATGTGACGACTTTGTCTGACAATCTTTGTAGGGTGTAAAAAAGTCAGGCATGGAGCACCGGACGCCCCAATACCTGACTTTTTACTTTCCTAACTTCCCTCGTTCATAAAAATAGTTTTCTTCAGCTTCTTTTACCCAGTCCCTGATATCAACTGAGCTTTCCGCTAAAAACTGAAATGATAATCTTGTATATTGACGAATTGCTTCCTCTGCCTTAATTAAATGTAAGTAAAAATCTTTTTTCATCGCATCACCTGTTTGATTAATATGCTCAGCTTCATTGACTAATCTCTTCAATTGATTTTCCAATTGGTACGACTCGACATCATACGTTTGAAAAAATCTCACAGCTTCAGTATAAGCTTCTCTTAACTCCTCATCCGACAAACCATTGACCCCTATTTTACCAAATTGATGTAACGCTTCATCAATAATATCATAGCGTTCTTTTAACCATTGTTGAACTGTTTCGTAAGCAATGTCATCATACGTTGGTGCTATTAACACCCTTAATTTTGAAGTCGGTTTGTATTTATTACGAATATGCTGGTCAACATCTTTTAGTTCATGACGAATGGATTGTAAGACGTTTGGAATATCCAATAAAAAATCACGCTGTGTTTGAGATATATTTTTCATTTGATGATTAAATTGTTGACGATAAGTCTTTTCTAACGTATTCCTTGCCTGATTCAAATCCTGATTGACTTCCTGAACCATATGCCTTAATTTTACATGCTCACTCTGTTGTGCTTGTTCGATTAAATGATGACTTTCTGATGCTCGACGTTCATACTCTGCATACGCTTGTTTCATCGCTCTTTCTTTAAATGTATTCGTACCCATTTTGCCACCGATAGCTCCAGCAATCCCTCCAATTAACCCTCCTGCCGCTACTCCTGGTGGCCCACCAAATGCACCTACAAAAGCGCCTGTTTGAGCACCAGCAAAACCTCCAGCACCAACTCCAGCTGTATCCAATCCAACATTTTTCATAGACGACCCAACATCTGTTTTATCTTGAATATGTAGCTTAACTTCACGCGCAGAAGACATAACTAAACTGACAAGTGGGATGCCTCCTCCCATTACATCAACCGAATCTAGTTCACCTATACTCCATAGACTATCATGGGCCATCTCTTGAATAACTGCAGGGTCTAATTCAATTAAGGACATTACTTCTTCATTTGCTGTAAAATGTTCGCCCATGGTCGAGTCCGTTAAAACTGGAATATCAGGGTACTGCTCGAAATGTTCTGCAATTACAGATGGCGATTCACCGCCTTTAATTTGCCAAGGTTCCCCGTCAACTAATAGATCCCAGCCCTCATTATTCGCATTACTTGGAACTTGAACATCATATCCCATTTGTTCTAACGCATCAGCAGACTTCATTTCCATTACATAACCTTCAAAACGTGTCATCCAACCTTCCGCGCTTTCAGTCCCTAATGCCTCCAAGTATTTCTCATCTATGTAATCTGTCATGTCATTAAAATTCGATAAATCTTTTGAAAAAGCAAAATCCATTGCATCCATAACAGCAGGGTCGATTTCGTTCAAGTAATACAGAGCAGGCATTTGACCAATCGCACCTGCAGCAGCCGCGCTTTTCCACCCTTTCATCAAATGAAATTGGTCATTTTGACTTTGTGTGTCGCTTGTTTCTTCATATGTGTTTAATTGAAGCTTGTCAGACGGTAAAAATTCCCTAACCTGAGAACGGTAATCTTTTACTAACCGCCAGCGCCATACTCCATATCCTCCCGCCCCTACTGTACTAGCTAAAACAATCCATTCCAGCATTTTCATTCCACCTTAATAATTCTTAATTACTATAATATTACACTAAACTATATATTAAATAAACGTTTCTTTTTTACAGCAACTCATGCACAAGCTCTTGCTCTAATCATGCGTCCCCAAATTATCGAATCACTAGACTGAAAATTATTTGGTTATCCTTCACTTGCTGGTAAGTAAGTGGGGCTTTTATTTAAAAAACGCTTTATTCTGCAAGCTTTTAATCAAAAGTACTTGCAATTTCCAAATCCACCACATACACTTATATACATAACTATATAACCATAACCCAACCGCACAAAAATAAAGGTGGTGACAGCCAAATGACGGGATCCTTTCGAGATGATCGTCCGATTTTTCAACAGATCCGCGAAATCATCGAAGACCAAATATTAAACGATCAATTACCTGAAGGCGAGCAAGCCCCTTCAACGAATCAGTTAGTCAATTTTTATAAAGTCAATCATTTAACCGTCTCTAAAGGTATTAATCAGTTAGTCGAAGAAGGCATTTTATACAAAAAGCGAGGTGTTGGGATGTTTGTTGCAGAAGGTGCCAAAGCCAAATTAATCGAGCAGCGCAAGGCATCATTCATTGAGCGCTACGTCCGCGATTTATTAGCAGAAGCTGAGAAATTAAACATGTCAGAAGAAGAACTGACGCAAATCATTCAGGACACAAAGAGGAGGGGACAATAATGTCTAACCATATTCAGTTTGACGATGTATCACTCGAGATTAAGAACGACTCGATTTTAAAAAATATTAACCTTACGCTTGAAGATGGCAAAATATATGGACTTTTAGGACGAAATGGTGCTGGGAAAACATCATTATTATCGTTATTAGCTGCTTTCCGCCCTGTTTCAAGTGGCCATATCAAATTAAATAATGAAACGATTTTTGAAAATCCAAATGCGATGCAACAAATTTGTTTCTCCTATGATAAGGATTACAAAGAAGAAACAGAAAAAGTTGAAAGTTTATTAAATGATATGTCATTTTTCCGACCGAATTTTGATTATGATTACGCAATGGAGCTCGTTAATCGATTTAACCTACCACTAAAAAAACCGCTTCAAAAACTATCAACCGGGATGCAATCAGCCTTTAACGTGACAGTTGGCTTAGCAAGCCGTTGCCCGATTACGATTTTTGATGAGTCTTATTTAGGGATGGACGCCCCAACACGCGATTTATTTTATCGTGAAATTTTAAACGAACAAACGGAACATCCGAGAATTTTCATTTTATCCACGCATCTCGTCTCAGAAATGGATCATTTATTCGATGAAGTCGTGATGATTCAAAACGGCGAAGTGTTACTAGCGGATGACTATGAATCATTAATGTCCAAAGCCGTTCAAATTACTGGTGCTGCAGAACAGGTTGATGATTTCACGGCGAACTATCAAGTACTTAATGAAGAAACACTCGGCCGAACAAAATCAGCTTTAGTCTTAACGGAACAAGCCGAGTCATTACAACAAAAGGCACGTGAAATTGGCCTTGAAACGCAACAACCAGCATTACAAGATCTATTTATACATTTAACGAAAGAGGTGGACAGTCATGCAAACAACCGATAGAAAATGGATGGTCGCAGGCGGTCAATATGTCGAACAACTGAAGTGGGCGCTGTGGTTTATCATCATTGGCGGCGTCCTCGTGCGTGGTGTATTACTTGTAGTCGCAGATCAAGTGGATGATCAACTAAATGAAGTCGCTGAAATGACATTATTGGAATTCATGGCTGAAGCATCAACGGTATTTATGCTCGTGATCGGGCTGATGTCCGTTTTCGTCTTCCTATCTTATTTCGGCCAAAACGGTATTACCAGATGGGAGTACTTTTTCGGAACATTGATGTCGGGTATTGGTTTAGCTTTGACGTTACCCATCGCTTTCATTCTATTAAATTTAGTCGAAATGCTCATCATTCCGTGGGTACCACTAACCATTGATGTTGCTACTTTATCACTTGGAAGTACTGCCATGATCAGCTTAGAATACATCTTAACGCTCATGATCCACTTTATGTTCGGTTGGTTTATCACGATTGGCTTTTATCGTTATAATTGGATGATCGGCCTCGTCTTTATCGGCGTCGTCATTTACGGCGGGATGATGACAGAAGCTTTATGGGACGATGAAAAATATGTCTTCTTTGGGTTAGCCTCTGAACCTAGTGACCTTCCCTTACCGATCGTCACAGCTATTGCAGTCGGATTAATTCTATTATTTGCTTGGATTAACCGACGATTGACGAAAGATATTGCGATTAAAATGTAAAAGGAAGCACTCGCGATGAGTGCTTCCTTTTCTTTATGTAGAGGAGTATTGAGTTGATCGATAAACTGACGGGATTGATTTTTATCAGCGCGATTAGATTATAAGCTTGCATCTCGGATTAAGGTCACCGAAATTTTCTTTATATCAGCAACCTTCAATCATTCCGCTTTATTAATATACGCTTCCTCTTCTTCGGATGTGAGGACGTCTCTCGCATAACCGACTGTACCATCTTGAAGCTCCCACACTGTATTATGGTGGTCATTAGCTTGAGAAAAGTCACCTTCAGCCCAGGCATTCAAAATAGATTGATACGTGTCCGAATGTTCGAGATTCTCGCTCGCAGCCTCCACACCACTTTGTAACCATTCAATCCGTTCATCCGTAATCAGGTAAAATCCCCATTTCTCACTCGCTTCAACTTTCTGATGGGACATCTTATGGATATAAACTTGAACATCATGATCCGTTAATTGCGCCTGATCAATCTCATCACCAAACGGATTCAGTTCAGACGGATTCTCGCTTTTCTCAAATTTTTCTTCCGATAATTCACCAACTTGCTTCTCATTATTAACTTGACCTTCTGAATCGTCTCCACCAAAATATTGATCAATAAAAAGATCCGTCTCGAAAAACACTCCTGTGCTAATTCCTAAAACGATCACGATCCCAATCAGCCATTTATATAATGGTTTCAATGTCATCCTCCTCAAACGATTCAGTTACTGATCCACTTCAACCACTTTCTGACTGTTCATCGACTCATAACAAGCATCAATGACTGCCATCATATGCTTCGACCGTTCATACGTATTACGCGGCGACTTACCCTCTGTCACAGCCTCCACAAAATGCTCAACCTCTTCTTTGTATTGATCACTCATGACTCGCTCATCACGCGTTACGCCACCTTTTTCAACGATGACATGCCCTTCATGACCAAATGCATCTGGACGATAAGCCCGCGGAACTTTAATCGAACCATGTGTACCAACCACTTCATATTCATGATGCATTTCCGTCTCAAAGCCACAATCAAACATAGCTGGCACACCATTTTCCATATTCACTAGCCCTCGAGCCGACATATCGACATGAAACTGCGAACTCACGTCACCTTGCACAAACACGTTCGCGACTTTTTCATCTAAAATATTATGAAACGTATGTAAGCAATAACTGCCGACATCATATAGACTGCCGCCACCTTTCGACGCATCTACACGAATATTGCCTTCTGGATTGCGAAGCGGAAACGAAAAGCTAGCGCGCATTAACGTTACATCACCAATTTCACCATCCTGAATCAATTCTTTCACGCGGTCATGCTGCTTGTGAAACTGATACATAAACGCTTCCATAAACGTCACGCCATACTTTTGGCAGACCTCTTCCATTTCAATCATCTCTTGTGCGTTTAACCCAGCTGGCTTTTCACACAAAATATGCTTCCCAGCTTCAGCTGCTTTAAAAACCCATTCCTTATGTAAATGATTCGGAAGCGGAATATAAACCGCATCAACTTCTGAGTTTTCTAGCACATCTTCATAACGTGAGTACGCTTTTGGAATATCGAGCTCTGCCGCTACTTCTTCTGCTTGATCTGACCCACTCGCAATCGCGACGACCTCTGCGTTTTCGGCCCGCTTCATCGCTGGAATCAAAGCCTTTTGAGCAATATTTGCCGTACTAATAATACCGAATTTCATTATGAATCACCTCTTTGGTAAAATTCGTTTCTTATCATGATAACCCTTCTTTTATGGTAACATTTTCCTAAAAGAAATGCTGAACGAAAGGAATTTTATATTAAATATATTAAAAGCTGGCTTCAGCCAGCTTTATTCATGATAGTATTTGATGATTTAGATCATTTCGTATGTGTAACATTGAAATTAATAGAGCCATTTCCATTATGATTGTGCCCTTCGATCAATTTGGTTCACCGATATTTCTATTATATCAGCGCTCTACCAAACTTGATCGCCGTTAAATATCCCATATCAGCGAAATAAAAATTATATCGACGACTCACCATTTTTATCGACGCCACCTGAAATATATCGGCGCGATTACAATTTTATCGGCAAGCGCTGATATATAACGGCGAGCACCGTAATATCAATTATATCGGCGACCGCTCTCAATCAACTCAAACAAACCCTACAACAAGCTCTCCGGCCGACCCTCTTTATAACCGCGCTTAAATATTTCCTGCACATTGCTCGTAGTGACATATGCATCTTCATCGATTTTTTCAATAATCCGACGCAACTGCACGATTTCACGTTTGTTGATCACGACATATAAAATATCGCGGTCATCACGAACGAAGCCGCCTTTTCCGTTTAAGATGGTCACGCCTCGTCCTAGTCGACCCATCAAGTCATCAAGTAGTTCATCTGAATTTTTCGAGATAATCATGACTGCCGTGCGCTCATCTGCACCTTCGACAATTTTATCGATAATCTTTGCTCCAACATACACTGCAATCAACGTGTACATCGCTTTTTCCATGCCGATGACGAAGGATGATGCTGCGACAACCGTAATATCAATGACCAGCATCGCCTTGCCAACGCTCCAGCCAAGCAACTGATTGAGCAAGCGTGCTAAAGTTGTCGCACCGCCTGAAGTTCCGCCTGCTCTGAAAATGACCCCCAGACCGACGCCGACAAGCAAGCCGGAAAACAGCGCTGCTAATAACGTATCGCCTAACACACGGCCAAACGGATAAGTCACTTCAAGCGCAACGGACATAAATACGATCGTGAGCAGTGTATAAATCGTCGTTTTCAACGAGAAGAATTTATAACCAATCGCGACCAAACTCATATTCAGAATAAAGTTCATCACACCAGGCGACCAATCGAATAAATAGTAAAGAACAACGGTGATCCCGATGACGCCACCTTCTGACAATGTGTTCGGAATCGCGAAATAGTTAATGCCTAACGCGAAAATAATCGAGCCAGTCAACAAAATCCCAATATCTAAACTAATTCTTTTCAAAGCACCGCCCCTTTCCCACGCTGATTATTAAAATAAACCTCTTTTAATTGCAACATGATGCGGCTAAATTTTCAACGCGACTCACTCACCAACACTAAAATGACGGCTAATCCAACACATCAGCTCCATCATCATGACCGATAATTACCAAGTCCGTCATATCTAGAAATAGTCCTGTTTCGACAACACCAACTAATGATTTCAATTGATTATGCAACCACTCAGGACGATCAATTTCCCCAAAATGACAATCCAAAATATAAAGCCCATTATCCGTCACAAAAGGCTTACCAACCGACTCCCGCAACACTGCTTCACAACCAAACGCTTTAATCCGATCCTGCGTCTGCTCCCAGCCAAACGGCACGACTTCCACTGGCAACGGGAAAGCTCCTAACTGTTCCACTTGTTTCGACTCATCTGCCACCACAATAAACCGATCAGCAGCGATATCCACAATTTTCTCTCGCAATAAAGAACCACCGCCTCCTTTTAACAGCTGAAAATCAGGATCTACTTCATCTGCCCCATCAATAGCTAAATCTAACTTGGATACCTCTGAAAAATCCGTGATTTCAATACCATACTCTCGCGCCAAGTTTTCTGTTTTGACTGAAGATGATACACCTTTAATTTTCAATCCCTCTTGAACTCGATCTCCCAACTTTTCAAGTAGAATATTAATCGTCGAGCCAGAGCCTAACCCTAAAACCATTCCATCTTCAACATACTCAATTGCTTTAAGTGCAGCTTGTGTTTTCACGTCCATTATTACCGCCTCCTTCAGATAATTCTATTTTATCAACTTTATAAAGGAAACACACACTTCATTCCTTTAATTACATTCATTCGAACAAAGTTAATCAAAATAAAAGCCGCTGGTCCAACCAACAACTCACTTAACTATTTACTCACCCAATCCAACTTATTCAATTTCACTCAAATAATACTCACCATGGTTCTTCTGTATCAACCTCATACTGACCACTGTTAATTTCTGTAATTTATTCAACCGTTACATCTACCACTTCTTGAGTAATATCATCTTCGTACAAACGATCAACCAATCCTTGTTGATCGCTTTCTAGAGAAATACCGTCTGTTGTGTTATCGACATTCGAACCTAATTCAAGATAGACAGGTTCAACAACTAATTGATATTGATCATAAAACAAAAATTCCCCGTCTTGTTCCAACGTCACATACGATTCAGTAATACCAGAAAAGAAAGGCTAAGCCGCCTCCTCAAAATTACTAGGCACATCTTCCCCTCCATTCAAAACGGTTACTTGGTCTTGTAAACTACTATGTAAATCTTGATAATCATCTGGGTTATCATTCAGATACTTCACAAACCCTTTAGCATCTTCTGTGGCCACTTCTTGATCAGTACTAAAAGACATTAACTCAGCTACACGTTCTGCACCCCCTTTTTGAAGCGCCTCATCAAATTGATTAACAGTTCGATCTGGAGAGAAAAATTGACCTATTATAGCAAACGTAATAATTAATACAGCCAATATCGCTCCACCAATACTTAATGGCTTCTTATGTTCTTTTACTTTTTCTATAAATTCATATGTAGGTTGACTATTTGCGGCCGATGGTGTTGCTTGTTCTTCCACTAAGTTATGTCTACAATGCTTGCAAAACTTCTCCTCATTAACTGGATTACCACACTTTTTACAAAAACTCATTAATGACCACACCCTTTTTATTGAGCTATTCGCATTCCAAAATAAAGTCTCTGGATTATACCAGAGACTTTAGGAAATTACTCTATTTCTTCTTTTCGCCGATTTCCATATGAAAGGTGTTTTTGCTCTTCAGTTAACTCTTCAAATTGTTTAGAACCCCTATCATTTAAAGAATAAATTTTACTCATTGCTTCATCATCTAATTCTGAATTCGTTGTGGCAACCATCTCACGTTCGTCCAGAAAGCCTTTAATTCTATTCACTAAATGTTGTAATAAATCATCAGAGCGATTAATCGTCATAATATATCTAGCACGATTCAATGTATTTGCCCCTGGCCTAGCTTGAATCGTCGTAATTAATTCTGATACAAGGAACCAAGAAGAATAAGATGTTCTTACAACTGTATTTTCACTTCTAGTCGAGTCTGTAATCGACATCCCGACTGAAAGTTTTGACTCTGTGTAAGTACCTTCTCCATGAAATTGAATTAAATTACTCTTAAATAGCATCTCACCCCAGAACAAATGGGCAATAGTTAATAAGTTCATTCCGAATAGTAGTAAAATTAATGGGTATGAAAAACTATTAAAAATACTCATAAAATCTGTCAGTTCTCTATTATGACTTAACATAAAAAATAACAACGCTGAAACGATTACAAAAACGTGTCCTAGGATAGATGCAATAAACCTAGATGTTTGTAGTGACTCATTATAAGTGAACGGTTCAAATATTGGTTGCGTCTCTTGTATGGTGTCACCCTCAAAGCTTCCTTTGTCCATACTTCCTTCCATATTTAAGTTAGGATTGAGTTCACGATAGACCCGATTGGGAATCTCTTTATACCTAAGATCTGCCATCTCCATATCCAATGCCCTAAAGAAATCTTTTGGATGTACGTTTTCTTGCCAGTGATCTCTTGACTCTGATACTTCAGTATTCGGATTTGATAGTTCAGATCTTTGCTTTGCTAGAATTATGCCCACAGTGAAAACTACACCAATTAATAAATAGGATACAATTAAGAACAAACTAGGATTAAATGGGATCGTTGGAATTGATACTCCCTCTCTTATACCTAATTCAAGCAACACCGGGACCAAAATAGCAAGAACAATTATTAGTGCTATTTTAGTATTTGTACCTTTTAATAGGGTTTTCTCGTTTACTTTAGACAAACTTAGGGGATTAAAAAACCAAATTAAAATTAATAACAAGCTAAGGGAGACTCCTAACCAACCAAGCAAAGTTTCTTGTGTTAAATTAGTTAAACCTATACTACCTGAAAGATATGCAATCAAGAAAACCATTAATCCAATCAATGAAAGTGATGTGTTTCTAACCAATATGTAGATATAGTTTCTCATCGAATGTGGTAAAAAGAGCAAATTCGGCAATATACTATACATGGCTCTTTCAAATAAAATAGTCGGTTCATCAAACGTCGTATTCTTTCTTCCCATTAACATTTGCTCAAGGGCATTCGATGAATAATATGCATTAGGTTCTACAGTGTTCTTTTCACTTTTAGTTTTATTATCAGACAGACTTGTCGGAACACCTCTACCTACATAGAATCTCGACAACCTAATAAATCCTTTTGTTAAAAATTGAATACCTAATGCTAGAATAAATAAACTTACACCTACACTTATCCAACCGGAAATGGTCCCGTTTTCTAGAACTTGTGATCGTAAAGTTAAAACTGATAAAATCCCTATGATTGCAATTATAATCCCACTAATTATGTAGTATAATCCTTCTTTCTTAAAAGGGTTTTGTATATCAAGGGAATCCGATCCATACTGGAAATCCATTCAATCGCTCCTAACATTAAGAGTTTTCTATTCATACTAGATATTCCTCTATCAACATCTTTAACCACTTCTCTAGTTTCACTAAATTCATACTTATTATATCCATCAACATTATTCCATATTAAGCTTATTTAGTTACATTATTCAAATAATCCATCGACATTAGACTAGATTATATCTACAGGGAAAGACGAAAAGTCCTATTAAACCGAACGGAGTATAACCACTATATCCCTATATATAAAAATAGCTTAGCATATGAATTAATTTTCAAAATATACTAAGCTACTTATAATGATTCCGACTTATTGATTATGAATAACAAACCATTGTTCAAGATTTCTATGTAGATCCCACCACAGAAATGGAATAATTAGTAATAGAATATGTTAGTCAATAATAATTCTTAAGATGCTTTTAAGTCACTAATATAGCCTTCTAAACTCTTTGTTTCCTTGATCCCCTTTACAGCTTGCATAACTTTAAATGGAGTGATGAAAACACCTACAAAGGATGAAATCATGACTTTTAACACAAAATAAATAACCCATCCAACGATTGGTAGGAACAAGAAAACATTGGGTGTTATGTTAGATAGAACACTCCATCCCCATGGAATTCCTGCAAACATATAAGCAGTGAAAAGTGTTAAAAATAAACCAGTATTTTCTGTTTGAGCAAACATTATGCCGACAACAAACAATAGTCCCATTAATGCTAAATTCTTAAAATAGTTAGTACGTTCTTCGCTAACAAGATTTAAATTACAATCAATACAAACTGGTGTATCGAAGTAATTAGTACACTCATTGCACATAGCTTTACTACAGGAATTACACGTCGAAACCGCATCTAAACCATTATGCTTATAACATTTCATGTCGAACCCTCCTTTATAATAAAATATTACCACATAACATACTGCAAATAAACAGTTATTTTACATTTTTATTACATTATATAGTTACTAGTGTTCAACTTAGTAAATTTATGATTAGCGAACTGAATTACAAATTAAAATAGAAAGCACCTACCATTTTAAGTCTTTTTATAAGAAGGTAAGTGCCTTATACATATATTTCTCCTATTTTCTCTGATAGGCCTCTTCAGCAGGCATGAAACCAATAAGATCGTTCTGATTCCAAATTCGATTATAATTGATTAGTGGTACTGATCAATCTACTACATACAATTACACTTCTATTATATAGCCAACATTGAAGCTCCAATATAATTATGCAAATCTCTTTTATTAACAGGATGTGAAAAGATTGGTCAGACCTTTTAATTTGAAACATCATAATAAAAGTTTTCATTTAGTTCTTTATAATAGAAAAATTCATACTTCACTAATAAAAAAGTATAGTAATTGCTCTTAGAAGATCTTAAACTTCTCCAATATAGCTTAAAGTCACTTGAAATGAAAATATTTTAATGTTTAGAAATTTATGATAATATTTACCTAAATACATAGCATGGAGGGATCGTTTTGAGAAAGCAAACTAATATACATATAAGCCATCCATTTGAACGTGAATACGAGGCGTGGGTAGTGAGTGAGATAGAAAAATATTTTTTATCACACGGCATGAATATAGAAATATGTGCTGTATCGCCTAAAGATGAAAAAACCTGGCCTTCAGATGAATATTTTTCCTTAAGCGGTCAACTAATAGGATTACAATTTAAAAGACCATATTTAAACAATTTGAACAAAATTTACTGGGACCTTAAAGAACGAACTCAATTTGAGCTCATTAAATCCAGCAGTGAGATTTATTATGCTCTTCCTACCTTTATTAATAGAACTTGGAAAAAAGAAGCCCTTCATCATTGCATCTTTTGGACACCAAAAAAAACTGATGCGTCTTCTAAGCTTAAAGCTTGGTATGATCACAGCAGAGCACAAACTAAGTACAAATATCTAAACAAGTGCGAAGATGCATTCAGGTGGGGAACATTTATAGAATTAATAAAGGAAAGAGAGATAGGATATCCAATTACTGCTTCTACATCTATAAGAAATTATTTTAAAACACTCTTTTCAGATATTGAATTTATGTCTGAATCAGATGAGTCTTCAAAAACTATTTATTTCTTATTTTTCCCAAATGACAACTTGTATAGTTAAATAACTTCAATTGTTTTAACAAAGATGACTTAAAAATGTTTTTTTAGAATATAGGTTAATTAATCATAAACTCAAAATTAACATACATAGAAAGGCAATTTGAATCTCTCTCACTATTATGTATTTGAGTATTCAATGTTTAACTTTATCCTTTTACTTTTGTCATATTTAAGCAGTTAACTTAAATCATATATATTGCTATAAAAATACCTTTATGTGCTTTTAGATTTAATAAGACTTCTGTGATAAGTTTATCAATCAGACATATAACACATTAGTTGATAAAGTCGAAGAAGCCACCGATTGGATGAAAACAAGCACTGAACCTATTCCTGTTATGTTAGTTGATAGAGAGAATATTGTATTACCAAATCAACTAGCAAACGCGTCCGTCGTGCATCAGTCGAACAACTATTGCATAGCTAATGCAATTGACTCGGCCATTGCCCAAGTAAGCGGCCAAATTGAACGCGTATTCGCCTTAGATAAATTAGGCCAGGAAGCAACCATAGAACATGCCATACAACTTGCGAAAAACGAAGCTATTAATACTGGTGCATCTGAAGATAATTTAGAAATTGTCGACTTTGAAGACATTCCTCTCGCCTATTAACCTGGTAACGCTACCAAGATTAAAGCTAAGGATGCAGGAACTTTGGCAGAATAAATATTAAACTGTCTACTCAACAATTTCAAAATGCTCCCATTTTAAAACGAAAAGGTGCCATTTCTAATGGAGGAAATGCGCCTTTTTTAGGGTCAATTTCAAATCTCATCTAAATGAAATAGTCATTCTTTTGTAATCTTTCCTTCAACTTGACTTCTCCGACGAAAAAGAACAGCGAAATGTTCGACTCAGATATACTGCAAGTTGATTAATTGCAGATAGTAGCCGATATTTTCCTCATATCAGCGCCTCAGAAATTTTATCAGCGCCATATGAAATTTATCGACACTTAAGTATATATATATCAACGCCCGCTGATATATATCGGCGACTTGGGTAAAATCATAAAAATAATCCGACATTAACCGAATGTTGCAATTAAACAAGCAATTCCAATAACCTTTTATCAGTCTATTAGTATAAGTTGTGCTTGACCTAATAATCTGTTGTCGTTGATAAACACTAGTCAGTTAGTTAGACTGTATAATCTTATTTTTAGAAAATTGTTTAATCCTACTCGACGGTCACAGAAGTTCTTACTATTCTTCCTAACCTATTATTTCTCGACACAAAATGTTAAAATTTTTTTATAATAATCCAAAGTGTCACACAACAAGAAATGATAGGTGATTACATGCCCTTAAATTATGTCAATTCAATTCCGCTACATTATCAATTAGCAAAAGAGGTTGAGGATAAAATATACAGTGGTCAATATAATGAGAAGATTCCAAGTGAACGTGAATTAATGGATGAATTCCATGTGAGCAGAAGTACTGTTAGACAGAGTATTTCGCAGTTAGTCCAGGCTGGAGTCTTAGAGAGAAAAAGAGGAATGGGAACCTTCGTCAAGATTAAGCCCATTCATGATTGGCTAGGGAATCTAAAAAGTACAAATGAGACGATTGAAGAAATGGATATGATTCCGGGTGCTAAATTGATTGAATCAAGATTAGTAGAATTAGATGATGAATTACAATCAATCACTGGCTTAAAAAAAGCTTACTATTTCAAAAGATTACGTTATGCAAATCATCTCCCATTAGGGATCGAATCTCATTATTATCCAATTGAATTGGGTCAACAGCTGCTCCAATATGATCTAAATAAAGAATCCTTTTATCACTTAATTGAGGAAAAGCTCGGTGTTAAATCTTTCAATGCTGATCAGAACATTACTGCTAATATTATTAGCGATGAAGATGCAAAGCTTATGAATGTGTCAAACAAGCTATGTATGCTTCATACTAATCGTAAAATCATTGATATTAATGGACAATTTGTCGAGTATGAGAATGCTGTCTATCGCTCAGATATGTACTCCTTTAATATTAGTCTGTCTAGAGGATTTAATATTGAATAATAGAAGGCCATCTTCATAACGAAGATGGCCTTCAACTTTAGCTCAAACGATTATACACTTCTTCTCCATCAATAATCGTTCGAGTTACTTCAATATCTTTTATTTCACTTAATTCTACATCATAAGGATCATGAGATAGTGTGACTAAGTCAGCCTGTTTACCTACCTCGATACTTCCCGTTAAATCTTCTTCAAAATTTAACTTAGTTCCTTCAGTGATCATCGTCCGTAATGCTGTTTCCAAATCAATGATTTGATCTTCTCCTAAGACATGACCATTCCGCGTTAAGCGATTAACTGCTGCCCAGACTGAAAACAATGGTGATATTGGTGTGATTGGACAGTCAGAGTGCAATGTATAAAGTAAACCTTTATCACTTGCCTCTTTTAATGGATTAATTTGTTCTGCACGCTCAGGACCTAAGAAAATATCGCGATGTCGGTCACCCCAATAATACACATGATTAATAAAGAATGAAGCTGCTATGCCTAGACGTTTCATTCGATCAAGGTCCTCAGGTTTTGCCGTTTGTACATGCTCAATTCGGTGACGATGATCTTCTCTTGGATATTGGTTAAGAGCGTATTCATAAGCATCGATTATTGAACGAATGGCTCGATCACCATTACCATGTGTGGTAATTCTGAATCCACGTTTATGGTATTCTAATACTTCTTCTTTAAAATCATCTTCCTCATGAATGAAATCACCTATTACTGAAGAATCATTATAATAAGGTTCTCTAAGGGCACCTGTCATACCCTGAATAGATCCATCCTGGAACATTTTAACACTATCTAATGAAACTAACCCATCAGACTTATCCAATAAATATTGATTTAGTTCTTCTGGTGTATAATTGCCAAAAGGAGCACCTTCTTGCATTAAATAATGCATAATCATAACCCGTGTCTTAATAGGATTCACTCTGTCTCTGGCGGCTTTTAAATGAACCTCTAATTCTTCCATATTAAATATGGCTGCATCTGAGTTAGTTGTGATCCCTTTAGTTAAATATTCATCAGAAGCTTGTTTTAGTATATTCACTGATTCATCAGTGGTTCTTTCAGGTAATGCGTCTAAAAATGGCTGCATAGCACCTGGTTCATATAACACACCATTTAACAATCCCTCTTCATCTCTTCCAAAGTGACCTCCAGGAAAATCTTTCACCTGGTCATCTAAGCCTACCATTTCAATCGCCTTCGAATTCACATAAGCCAGATGTCCCGAGATATGCCGTATATAAAGCGGATGATGAGGCGCAACATCATCTAACTCTTTACGATTCAAATGGCGCTTCTCAGCAATCATCGTATCATCATACCCAAAACCTTCAATCCATGAACCTGACTCAACTTGTTTAGTTTGTTCATTGATCGCATTTAAGACATCACTAACTGTTTCATTTGGAGGTACATTACAATCTATTTGTTCCTTCGTTTTTGCATACATCAAGATATGGTTATGTGTATCGATAAACCCTGGAATCATCGTTGCTTGATCTAAATCGACAACAGATGTTTCGTTATTAGACTCCACTTCATCTTGTGGAGGTTCAGAACTTTCCCAAACGCCAGTTATTACACCATCAGCTACTGTTAGCGAACCATACATCTGGTTAGATGAATCAAACGAATAAATTCTACCATTCTTATAAATTGTGTCTGCTTTCACCATTAAATCACCTTCTTGAATATTATTTTATTCATTCTTGTAAGCAAAATAATAAGCTGTTGGATCTTCATCGTCTGAATGGTCAGTTATTAAACTCACAACCACTAAAATGATTAAAGACACTAATAACCCTGGAACAATTTCATGCAAGCCAAACGGTTTTCCTGCTAGATTCCAACTTAGTGCAAAAATTAAGGAACCAACCACGCTTGTAATCATGCCTGTCTTCGTTGCACCACGCCAATACATCGCTGCTAAAACAGGGAACACCATTGATACCGCTGAAAGTGATAAAGCATACGTGTAAATCGCGATAATGTCAGAGATTAAAAGCGCAATTAATAAACCACCCACAGCCATGACAGCTACGGAAAGACGAGAGACTTTTAAGATTTTCTCACCACTGGCATCAGGGTTCATCCACTTTTCATAAATGTCTTTCGAGATGTTCATGGCACCACTTAGTAGAAATGAAGTCGCTCCTGTTAAAACCGCCGCAAATAATGACACCATGAAGAAACCACCTATAGCAGGGTGGAAGACAGTTGCTAGAAAGTCTGTATAAACGGAATCAGGATGCGTATCTAACGGGATAGATTGACGAGCAATCACACCAATTCCAACTGCAAAGAAACCAACAACTGACGTTAAAATAAAACCAACTGTAACAGCGCTAACTGCTGTTTTTTCCGATTTAGCAGCTGAAATACGTTGCCACGACGTTTGCCATACGAGATAAAACGGTCCGAAGATAATTAAATAATTAATCAGTTCTGTACCACTCAATCCTGTAAAGTTAAGTAATTCGCTTGGCGTATTTTGTACGACTGTATCAAATCCACCAACGTAATTTAGACCAACAATGAACATCAAAATTAATCCAACTATAATTAAGACTGACTGTACCGCATCAGTCCAAGCAACACTCGGAAGACCACCCATTAAAGTAAAGGACACACAGACTAGAAAGCCAATAATCATGGCCCAGAATAACGGTATGTCGACTATCGTCGTGAAAATGGAACCCATCCCAACAATTTGCATACCAAATGTTGGGGTCATATAAAGAATACTAATGATCAACGCAGGGATTAACCCTGCTGCTTTACCGAAACGTCTTACGAATAGATCAGGAATCGTATACAACTTCAACTTTCGAATCGTTTTACCAAGTAAAAATACGAGTAAAATAGAGAATCCAGCTACAGGCAAGGTTGTTAAAAACCAAGCTGTACCGACTTGGAACCCTTCTCCAGCTGCACCAATGACTGCAGCAGACCCCATAGAAGTCGCAATGATACTACCACTGATTGGGAAGAAACCTAGGCTGAAGTTCGCCATTGTATAATCATCACTACTTTTAATTCTACGAGAATAATAAAATCCTAACCCCATAATTCCGGTTAAGAAAACAATTAACCATATTAAATACCACGACACAAATAACAACACCTTTCGACTATGATTGCTAAAATTTTTAGAATGTTGACATAGTCTTGATTATAAAGAATCTATATTTCGTGGCTCAATGAAGTAGGAATGTCCGAACCAATTATATAACTGGTTCGGACATCTTTGAGTTTTATTTGATAAAAAGAAATTGAGGTTACTTAAAAATGCTACGAATAAAAATTAGTTAAAAACTTCATAAAAATTCAGAAGCTGTTTCAATTAACGAAATGGTGATATCTGATCCTCCAGTAGAAGTGAAAAAATTATTAGAAGTCTGTTGAACCAATAAATCTATAGGTTATATCTTATAAACTAATATATACAGTATTAAAAAGCACTTACTCATTTTTAAAGTTTTAAAATTGAGTAAGTGCTTTAATTTTTACGTTTTTTAATTATCTCTGATAAGCTTCCTCAGCCAGCATCAAACCAATAGAATCGTTTTGATTCCAGATTCGATTATAGTTACTTAATGGTACTGGTCGATCACCAACATAAGGTGATACTTCTGGTGTATAGCCAGGGTATCCAAGTGAATCGAGTACCCAGTCTTTATAACCTCCACCATTCAAATTATATGGTACATATAATGAATAGCCAGTCTTACCACTAATCATTTCTGCAATGCGACGTGTGTCATTATATAACTGACCACTCGTATTGTAGTCCCAATATAATATCTCGCCTGCTGAATGATAGGCAACGGCTGTTTTGAAATCGTGACTTAGGGTAAAGTCAGCTAATGCTCTTGTTTCTGGTTCAGATAATGGTTCAGTTCCCTTATAACGTTCAGGTCCCGGGAATGGTTCAGTGTTACTCAGCGTAGCCCAGTCAGCAGGGTATTGTCTGTTCAAGTCTACCCCATTAGCATTCGCCTTCCAAGCTGAGAAATCTCTACTGCCGTCGTTCAATGCAATCACATAATCTGAATTATCGACAGCACTAGGGCCTTTTTGAACCAATGAAACACCATCTGGATTAACCATTGGCACATAATAAATAGAAGCTTTATTTAATACTTCTCTAACGTCATAGCCATCAATTGTTTCACCTTTAACAAAGGCTTGACTATAAGTATCAATTTGATCCATTACTAAATTAGTTGTAATCCATTCACGTGCATGGTGAGCAGCGTTAATCGTGACTTTCTCATTACCATTACCAACCCTAATAGCATATAGATTTCGACCATCCACTGATTGACCAATCACTTCATAATCAACTAAACCAGGATATTGGTCAGCTAATTGGTAAATATCATTTTCCATCTGTTTATACGTATACTCTGTATGTGGATTTACAATAGGATCAACGCTTAAACCATCTAAGCTGACATCATTTTTATGAATATAACCTGTGTGACGATTTCCATCAACGAAAACAACTGCTTCATACCAGTTTTCCGTAAAGGATTCAAACATTAATTGTGATCCAAAGTTATACCCTTTTAGCTTATTGGAATGACGACTAGCCTCTGAATATACATGAACACGATCACGAATAGCTACACCTTCTAGAATTTCTTGTTCAGCATTCGAATCAATGACTTCATTTTTCGGAATATAACCTGTGTGACGCTCTCCATTAACATAAACAACTGCTTCATACCAATCATCTAAATATGATTCATAGTATAATAGTTTTCCTTCTGGGTAATCTTTTAATTCTTTAGAATGTCTGCTAGGTGAAGCATACACATGTGCCTCAATATCATAAACATACCCTGTTAAACTCGTTTGATCCTGCACAGGTTGTTCCACATCACTCTGATGAATGTAGCCTGTTTGACGTTCGCCACCTACGTATACAATGGCTTCATACCAATCATCAATAAAAGTTTCATAATACAATTGATGTCCTTGGTCATAAGACTTTAACTTCTTGCTGTCTCGATTAGGTGTGTTGTAGACGTGAGTATGATGTTCCATTCCAATTCCCGTCAAACTTTGGGGATTGTCAGTAGGCTCTTCAACATCGTTGCTATCAATATACCCTTTATGTTTCTCACCATTTACATAGACAATCGCTTTATACCAACCATCGATAAATGTTTGATAGTACAAAATAGATCCTGCTTTATAGTCTTTTAGAACCGAAGCACTACCATTCGGTTTATCATAAACATTAGTTTGACTTTCTAGTGCAACTCCTGATAGTTCTTCAGGATTCTCAACGGGTTGTTCTACATCGTGATTATTGATATAACCCGTTCGTTTTTCACCATTAATATAAACAATCGCTTTGTACCAACCATCGATAAATGTCTGATAATATAATGTTGAACCGGCAGCGTAATCTTTCAAGACATCTGATCCACGGTTAGCACTCTCGTATATATTCGTGCGTTTTTTTGTAGCAATTCCTGATAATTCTTCAGGATTTTCTACAGGCTGTTGTACATCACTTTGGGCAATATAACCCGTTAGGCGCTCACCATCTACATAAACAATTGCCTTATACCAATCTTCTAAGAATGTCTCATAATAAAGAACCGAGCCTTTAGGGTAATCCTTCAAAACGTCTGAAGTATCACTTGCACTTGCATAAACATTTGTGCGGTTCTTTGTGGCAACCCCAGACAAATCCTCTGGATTCTCGACAGGTTCTTGTACATCACCTTTTGCAATATAACCCGTTAGGCGCTCGCCATCTACATAGACAACCGCCTTATACCAGTCTTCTAAAAACGTTTCATAATAAAGAATGGACCCACCATCATAATCTTTCAAAATAGATGAGCTTCTTTTAGGGGCTGCGTATACATTCGTCGGATTTGACGTCGCTACACCTGATAAATTAACAGGATCATCAACAGGGTATTCAATATGATCCTTGTGAATATAGCCTGTTCGACGCTCACCATTTACATAAACAACCGCTTCATACCAATTGGATAAGTAAGTTTTATAGTAAAGGTAATGTCCTTTTTCATAAGACTTAATTGCCTTACTATCTAAACTTGGCTTTGCATAGATAGGTGTTGGCGCTTTAGAAGCATATCCCGTTAAAGATTCTTGCTCTTGAATAGGCTCTTCTATTTGAGACTTGGAAATATAACCCGTCTTTTGTTCGCCGTCAATAATCACAACTGCTTCGTACCAATTGGCAGAAAACGTTTTATAGTATAATAGATTTCCCTTAGCATAGCTCTTCCACACATCAGCGCTAGTTTTCGGACTTTGATAAACCTGTGTCGTTTCTGTTGCATAACCGGACGAGTCAGTTTGGTCTTCTTCAACTCGTTCTATTTGATCTTTATGTATAAAACCTTCTTGACTCTCACCATCTACCTTAACGGTTGCATTAAACCATTGATCATCATTCTTATCCGTTAAAGTTAAGATTGATCCATCTTGATATGTATTTAATACTGATGATTCTGTGTTCTTTTCTTGATAGACTGCTGTATCTTTTTCTATCACTATCCCTTCAAATTGGTGCTCATCTGCCTGAACGACATGGCCACTCATAATCGATGACATCATCAGCAGCAATAATAGAATAGATCCTATCCTAATCGTTACTCCTCTTGCAATGCTCACTGTAAAACCATCCCCTGTTTAATATACTTTAACAATATTATAACAAAATTATGACACGAGTATATAAAAATCCAGGAATTTCATCTTTACTTTTGAGGATATTAAAAACACCAAGCCACTTACATGAGTAACCTGGTGTTCATAAGGAAGGTATTATTCATTATCTCTAAAATCGTCAAAGCTGTCTATTAAGTTAGTCCAACCATTAATATATTTCTCTTCACTAAAGCGATCGTGAACCTCTTTTGCATTTTCGGAGAACAACTCACGTTTGCTACTGTTTGTCATGAGTTCTATAACCCCTTGAGCAAGTGCATCCTTATCTCCTTGCTCAACAACCATGCCATCTACTTGATCTCTAATAATGTCATCTGGACCATATTTAATATTATAAGAGACTACTGGTGTACCTACAGATAGACTTTCAAGCACAACTAAGCCAAACCCTTCAAAATTCGAAGTCAAAATTGAACAAGCCGCTTTTTGATATTCTTCCAATGGCTTATTTGTATATCCACATAACGACACGTTTTCATCTAAATCTAATTCGTTAATTAAAGTCTTCAAATCATCTTCTAATTTACCTTTTCCATATATCAAAAACTTGGCATCCGGGATTTCATCCACAACTTTTCGAAAAGCTCTTATAGCCTCATCAATTCGTTTTTCAGGCTGGAGTCGTGCTACAGTCACTAAGGTATGAGGATTATGCTCCACCTTCCTATCTAAATAATTTATATTGGAATGATTAACAGGATGCGGTATGACATGAAAATTATTGTTCTCTCCATAGATTTGCTCAGCATCATTTTTTTGCTTTTCAGTTAAGAAGACAACTTGATCCTGTTCATTCAGATTAACAAACAAATCATGATAAACATTTTTCACTTTATTAATATTAGTATAAGGTTTGCGTAAGTGACTGTTATGAATAACAAAAATTCGTTTACAATTATCAATTTTTAATGCCTTTTGAAAATGTTTCTTATTATCCAAAATTAAAATTGGATTCTTTATTTGTTTAACTTTTCTTTTCAACCAATTCTTTTTCAGACCACCAGGCGTTTTAAATTCTTTCGTTCTCCCATTCATTAAAACAGTACGTTGCCCTTCTTGAGTAACTGGATTAACCCATATAGTAAGATAAGCTTTTCCAATGTCATCAAAATAACGATCAAGACGTGGTTTGTTAGAATTTAGATCCATGTGTCTTTCTCTAACCAAATTCCCATAAGCATTAAACTCTTCTCGCGATACACGATGTCTCGATTCATTCATATGATCAATAAAGTTAAGTGAGTTTTGATTGTCGTAACGTTCGTATTTAACATAAACACCATTTCTGTAATATCTGTAAGTCGGCTCGCTCTTTTCTTTATCTTTTATCTTAAGCAATCCTTTATCGTGCTTGTTACTTGATTTATGAAATAACTTAAATTTCTTTTTGGGCTTTAAGTCTTCAAACATGTTCACTACTTTAACTCTTGGATCTAATTCATTGTTGTTACGCAATTCTTTAATAATTTGGTGATATCTTTGTTGATATGTGACGGTAAGAATATACACTTGGTCATAGTGTTCAGCCAACCAATTGGCCCTTAACAACGCAGCCTTGGTCATACCACCTCTATTAACATCTAATGAGTTAGTCACTAATACCGGCGTTCCTTTCATACTAACCCCTGCTTTCTATAATTAATTTAACGATTCTTATATTATTTTCGGTTTTCCATCTCTATAAACTATTTCTCTATACGCCAACAATAAATTAGTTTTCATTTCCATTTGAAAAAACACTAATTTACTCTGTAAAAAAACTTGTTAAACACAATAAAATAAATAGCGGTTTAACAAGATAACTATTCAATTAAGGGAAAACAACAATGGACTAGAACAATGACATAAGGAAAATATTTTTATTCGTTCAATAGTTTGTATTATAGTCGTCATTGTTCATGTAACAGCTTTTTATTATACATCTGGTATTTTCATTAACGAATGATCATTATATTTGAATCAAATTTCTAGATTGGGCAGACCAATATTCGCAATAATTAGCGCCTATCTTTTAATGAATTCAGCACTAAATAAAGGCTTCTCTCTTAAAAGATCCATCACATCAAGAACGGTAAAGATCATTTCTCCGTTTATTATACGGTCTCTAGTATATATCTGGTTAGACCATTACAAAGGAGCTGTTATATTAACTAATCCGAAAGATTTTATAAACAATTTCATTTTAGGCGATTCTTTGTAAACGCTAAACTAGATTCAACAGTTTTCCACAAATAGAAATCAACAGATTTCTACAAATAAGATTAAACAGGTCACCAAAAATACACGCCTTTTCTATATACTTAATGTAAGTTTTATAGAAAGTGAGGCGATTAGGAGTGAACCGTTTAATGGATTACATGGAGATTCATCGTTTGTATCAGGAAGGATTTTCTAAAAGTGCGATAGCTCGCAAGTTACAGATATCGCGTAACCGGGTGATTGATTGTTTGAATAGGTCATTCGAAGAAATGGAGGTATATACGCACACATTAAAAACGCGATCTAAGAAATTGGATCCTTATCACCAACAGATACTTGAATGGTTAAAAATGCATCACGATTTAACGGCTGCTCAAATCGTGGATTGGTTACAAGAAACGTTAGACATATCAGATATCGCAGAAAATACTGTTAGGAATTATGTGAATGACATGCGTGACCATTATCATATTCCTAAACAAACAGCTCAACGCCCCTACGTATCTGTTCCTGAGTTACCCATGGGACAACAAGGGCAAGTCGATTTTGGTTATGATGTGGTTCAGGACAAGGACGGACGAAGCGTCCGATTATATTTTATAGCCTTTCTATTATCGCATTCACGTTTTAAATATGTTGAATGGTTGGATCGGCCATTTCGTACAGCAGATGTTATTCGAATGCATGATCATGCCTTTCATTATTTCGGAGGTATGCCCACTGAAATGGTCTATGATCAAGATGCGTTACTCGCTGTGAGTGAGAATGCAGGTGATCTGATTTTAACGTCGATTTTTTCGGCCTACCAAGATTCGAAAGGGTTTAAGATTTATTTATGTCGAAAAAGTGATCCTGAAACGAAAGGGAAAGTGGAACAAACCGTTAAATTTGTCAAAGTAAATTTTAGTCACAATCGCACGTTCCATGATATCAAGACATGGAACGCATCATGCTTATCTTGGCTTGAGAGGACAGGGAATCACAAAGTTCATCACAATACAAAAAAGAGACCTTCCGATATGCACGCCCTGGAAAAGCCGCATTTACAGAAGGTCTCAACGCACAACATCATGAATGATGTTACTCATGATAGTATAACAAGGATTATTCAAAAGGACAATGTGATTCGATTTGAAGGTAATCGCTATAGTGTTCCACGTGGCACTTATCACGCTGAATCACCTAATCTGGCGTATATTGAAACCCGTTCGGGTTGGTTATATATTCGGTTAAAACCCGATGGCAGTATTTTAGCCCAGCATGCATTGTCTGATGGCAAGGGCTTAGTCATCTCTGATCCAGCGCATCGTGACAATCAAACATCTAAACGTGATCGACTCGTTCAACAATTAAGCGATCTGTTTCATGATGAAGAGGCATTTCAGTGGTTGGTTCAATGTCTTGATGAACGATATCCGCGTCATATCGTTGATCAATTAAGGGTGGTGAACCAAGCGGTTCGGCAATATCCGAATTATATTAATCAGGCTCTAAGTCAAATGAAGCACTTAAATTTAACAAGCGGGAATGACTTCAGAGACATTGCACACTCATTGTCTGTGCAAGCCCAACAGAAGCAACCCGTTCACGGCGAATCTCATTCAGCATATGATCACTATGAGGTTCCGGAACGACCGAGTGATATTTATACGCATCTCTTATCAGGAGGTGGGCTATCATGAGCGAGGCCTATAAATCGTTACAAGATATGTGTCGTACCCTTCGGCTAGCAGAAACAGCCAAAGCGTTACCTGAATTACTAAGGGAAGCTGAATTGTCCGGTTGGACTTATTATGAATTAATGGATAAGGTTCTGACGTATGAAATGGCTTGTCGTGAACAGAAAAATATTGAACGTTTGATGAAATGGGCTGAATTTCCTGAGCATATGACCTTTGATCAGTATAATCTTCAAGAGCAATCAGCGATTGGCGACAAACAACTCAACATTTTAAAAGAACTAAACTGGGTTGAACAATGTTTTACGATTATGATGATGGGCCCAACCGGAGCTGGGAAATCGCATTTATCTATTGCATTGGGTGTTCACGCTGTCGAACAAGGTTATCAAGTCTCGTTTATCTCGATGAACCATCTCATGTATGTTTTAAAAACACGTGACTATATCAAAAAATCCAAAACACGTTACAAACGTATTATGGATTCTGACCTAATCATTATTGATGATGTCATGTATATGACTTACGAGTCACAAGAAGCCAATCTGTTTTTTCAGTTTATTTATGATAAGTATGATAAGGCTGCGTTTATTCTGACGTCTAATAAAGGACCGGGTGATTGGGGAAAATTCTTAGGCGATTCCACATTTACAACAGCGATATTGGATCGATTGCTTCACAGAAGTGAAGTGATTACATTTAGCGAGGAGGCCGAAAGTATTCGTATGAAGTATCGACAATCTATTTTCGAGGAGTAAATGAACACTCGTCAGTTAGTTAGACTGTTTAATCTTATTTGTGGAAAATTGTTTAATTCTACTTGACGGTTACATTCTTATATGCATTTATACTTCATTGGGACTGTGATCCATTTTTATCTAGTGTTTTCATTACTACAATAAATTCGTAATAGAACCGCGATTTTTGTCCTTTTTATTGTGAGTATTCCAATTCAATATATTTGGTTAAACAAATTGTACGTTGACCACCTTCATCTATTTGGTGAATTCAGTTATATAGTAGATGATCGGTCCTTTATACTGAATTGGATTGCATACTTTATGCTTGGCGCTGTACTAGCTCAATATTACGATGAAATATCGTCATTTACTAAAAAGCATTTAAGTCTATTCTCAATCTTATTCGGAGTTCTAATGATGAGTATTTATATTGAGATTGAACCAGGTCAATTGTTCACATCAACAAGAGTTGTCAATATTATTTACATCCCTATCTTTACTTTGTTTTTATTAGCTTTCTCTAAACTATTTATAGACAGCGATCAATTATACAAGCCCTTCAAACTAATTGGCGACTACTCTATGGGCATTTATTTAGTTCACCCGTTTATGTTTATCATCTACTTTTTAAACATCTATCTACCCGATCGTTTTTTTGAACCAGAATTAATCGTCATCACAGTCCTTTTTGTTTCAATCATAAGTACTTTAACTATTAGGCTTATCTCATTAATACCTAAATCAACTTTCATAGTGCCAATACCAAAGGTTAATAGATGAATCTATGTAATATCCATATAAAAAGAGATCGTCACCAATTGGTGACGATCTCTTTTTATAACTAAAAATTTCTGATTTAATCACGAACAAAAATATCACGTGTATACACTTTATCAAACACTTCATTAAGTTCATCGGATAGGCGATTAGCAACAATAACATCAGCATAATTCTTGAATTGATCAAAATTGTTCATAACTTTAAGGCCTTCGAATTCATGTTGTTCTAAGGATGGTTCGTGCACCACGATTTCAACACCCCGAGCCTTCAAGCGATTAATCACACCTTGAATGGCTGATTGTCTGAAATTATCGGAATCTGTCTTCATCGTTAAACGATAAATACCAACCACACTTGGTTCATTAAACATGATACGCTCAGCAATATGTTCCTTACGTGTACGATTCGATTCTACGATGGCTGTAATTAAACTATTCGGTACATCTTCAAAGTTGGCAAGCAATTGTTTCGTATCTTTCGGTAAACAATAGCCCCCATACCCAAATGAAGGATTATTATAATGATTCCCAATACGCGGATCAAGGCTGACACCCTCAATAATCTGTCCTGTATCTAAGCCGTTGATTTCCGCATAGTTGTCGAGTTCATTAAAGAACGACACACGCATGGCTAAGTATGTATTCGCAAACAACTTGATTGCTTCAGCTTCAGTTGAGTTAGTGAACAGTGTTGGGATATCTTCTTTCTCAGCACCTTGAACAAGCAAGCTGGCAAATGTTTCAGCTCTTTTAGATTGCTCACCTACAATAATTCGAGATGGGTAAAGGTTATCATACAACGCCTTCCCTTCTCGTAAAAACTCAGGTGAGAAAATAATATTATTGGTATTATATTTCTGGCGTAACTCCTCGGTATAACCGACAGGAATAGTAGATTTAATAATCATTAATGCCTGTTCATTAATCGATAATACGGTCTCAACAACTGTTTCGACCGTAGAAGTGTCAAAATAATTCTGTTCAGGATCATAATTGGTTGGTGTCGAAATAACAACAAAATCAGCATCTTGAATGGCTTGATGTTGATCAGTGGTAGCATTTAAATTTAAATCTTTCGTTATTAAAAATTCTTCAATTTCAGAGTCTGCGATTGGGGATTTCTGATTATTTATTAAATCAACTTTATCTTGAACAATATCAAGTGCTGTAACGTTGTTATGTTGCGCTAACAGAACGGCATTTGATAAACCGACATAACCTGTGCCTGCAATTGTAATGTTGTACATACCTTTCACCTCTCAATTTCTATGAGAAATTCTGGATGCTATAAATCTAGTTTAATACATCTAATATGATTTTGATGACTCTTTCCTGATCCTCTATATCCAAATTCGATCCTGAAGGTAAACAAATTCCGTCCTCAAATAGATGTTCAGACACACTATCGTCTATTTGATGAGGGTAATAGATAGAACCTTCAAACAGAGGTTGTAGATGCATTGGCTTCCAAACAGGGCGAGCTTCTATATTGTTTTCACTTAGGGCTTCAATAATATGATCACGAGAAACACCAGCTTGCTTGGGGTCAATCGTTAATGCTGTTAGCCATTTATTCGAAAAAGTTTCTTCGAGCTCTGGTTGAAAGGAGATACCTTTAATTTGATAGAAAGCATCGTAATACCGCTTGAAGACTGCGCGTCGTTGTTGAACACGTTGATTTAAGACTTCCAATTGCCCCCTTCCAACACCTGCGACAATATTACTCATACGGTAGTTATACCCTACTTGGCTATGCTCATAATGAACAGCTGGATCACGGGCTTGAGTCGATAAAAAACGCGCTTTTTGAATAGCTGCTTCATCATTTGAAACTAATGCCCCACCACCTGAAGTTGTGATAATTTTATTCCCATTAAACGAATAAATACCAAAATGGCCAAATGTACCACTTTTCTGACCTTTGTATTCACTACCTAGTGACTCAGCAGCATCTTCAATAACAGGGACACCATAAGAATTGCAAACCGATATAATTTCATCCATCTTGGCACTTTGACCATATAAATTCACAACAATTACGGCTTTAGGTAATTGGCCAGCTTTATCGAAATCTTGTAAAGCTCTTTCCAAAGCAACAGGAGACATATTCCAAGTGTCAGGTTCAGAATCAATAAAGACAGGGTTGGCATGTTCATACAGAACTGGATTAGCAGTTGCTACAAATGTTAAAGATGATACAAATACATGGTCACCTGGCTCAACTTCTAGTATTCGTAATGCTAAGTGAATTGCTGCAGTGCCAGATGACAAGACTGCTGTATGTGCAACACCATTATAGCTTGACAATTCTAGCTCAAATCCGTTGACATTATTGCCAAGTGGAGCTATCCAATTTAAATCAAAAGCCTCTTGTATGTATCTTTGCTCGAACCCTGACATGTGTGGGCTAGATAAATAGACTTTACTCATGGTTTGCCTCATTTCTAATCTAGTGCTAAAAAAGAATCGTATACTTCTTTCAATCATTTTAACTTGTTAAGTAAGTACAGTAGCTGGCGAAACAATACGCGCTGCCAACATATTAATTATAAATCACAAGAACCTCCCGCTTAAGATGAAAGTACACCGAAAGTTCGCATCCAATCATACTTATTAAGTACTCGATTAAATTTGGATCATCAATCCTTAGAGTCTCCTTTGATTAATGTGTCTTATCATTTCAATACCAAATGAAACATTTTCAAACAACTTTTCAAAACCATACGTACTATGATTGATTTTTTACATTCATCCTCTTTTTTGAAGGTTATATTGATGAACTTGACTTAAAATTAGTCAAAGTGAGAGGATATATCTATCGGGGATTTTATTCTTATACATTTACAATTTAAAATATATGATACTTAAATTTTAAACAATGCTAATGTTTAAGTTAATAATATAAAAATTGGCTGATACTCAGTTAAAAATCCACTCTACTTTCTCCACATAGACAAATCCCTGTTCAGAACTCTTTCTAGATTATTGATTTCATTTCTATATTCAGAAACCAAATAATTTCTAGTTTCTTCATTCATTCTGTCGTAATTTTTCGACATATTTTTACTTGTGAGATATTTTTTAATTCTTTTTCTATGAGTTTTAGGAATGATTTTCTTTAATATTTCTTTTAGTGGATGTCTTTGATTCAAAAGCAAATTCAACTTCAAATTTTTGGGCTTATTGCTAATATTGTGGACTTTTTCAGTACTTATACTCACATTACCATTAACATTTAAAAAGTTTAAAATATCTAACAATATAGCATTTGGGAATTCCTTGAAATCATCAAACAAAAAAACCTTCACATTATTCTGACCAAAGATTTTATAATAATTCTCTATTTGCCATGAATACTCTCCGCCAGCAAAGTAATGAAAACCATACTTCCAATCATTCAATATTCTTTCATTCTCAGCTTTCAAACCTTCTTCAAAAGAGAGGTTTTCAGCCCCATTTCGAACCTGGTGACGGTACATTGAGTACGCACGGTCGACCGGATTCCTTAACATTATTATTATTTTTGCATCTCGATTAAACTTCTGAATATTATAAGCAGCATCAGACGAATACAAATAAGATGTTGAGGCTTCTCCGATAACAGTATTTTCAGGTGCATCCTCAAATAATTTTAAATAATCACTTTCATTATTTACATGTTCACCACCAGGCTTCATATTCCCAAAAAAGTGTGGTTCTTTTCTTTCAGGAAAATATATTTCTGGATGTTGTTTCAAATATTCATACAGTGAAGTAGTTCCTGATTTTGCTGCACCAACAATAAAAAAATCTGGCTTTTTCTGATCCATATATTTATCTATCTCCTTAAATCTATACAATGTATATACTAAATAATATTAACAACTTAAAATTTCCAATAATCAACATTCTTGTTTGCATAAGATAAAATCATTTTAACATCTTCATCTAATATATCTAATACATCTTTTTTAAGTTCACCTTCAATAGTTTCTTTTGGAATAGATGTAGAAATTTTAGATTTTATGATTTTTTTTAATTTATAAGGTGTTTTAAGCCTTGTATTTACAAAGTGAATAAGTCTTAATATCTTCTTATACTTAGGGTTTAACATATTTTTCCCTTGACTTGGATTATAATGAAGATTACTCTTATTTACATTAACTTGTTCTACCCCCATGAAATTGTATAAGTCATAAATTACTTCATCAGGTTTATTCACAAAATCTTCGAACAAAACCACTTTAATTTGATTATCATCAAAAAACTTTCTATATCCCTGTATTTGTTTCCAATACTTCGATGCTTCAAGAAAAGGTGGATAATTATATATAGCCTTTTTAAAATCCAAAGGCATCTTATTAATATCTACTCCAAACTTTTGTTCATAAACTCTCTCTCTCCAGTGTCCTGTACTCATTGTTTGCTTCCAGACAGACTCCATCCTTTTAATTGGATTTCTTATTATATAGATGATTTGGGCATCTGGATTATAATTATAGAGATCTCTCGGAACCCAAGGTACTACATTTAATTCACTATAAATTGGGCTAACTTCGCCTATTACTTTTTCGTTATTATAGTGCTGATAAAAAGCTTTATAATTAATATTCTTTCTTATATCTGATGTTTTAGCAAAATATCCTGTTTCTTTTAAGTTAGACATACATATTTCTGGATGTTCATTTAATATTTCATACAGACTTGTAGTGCCACACTTAGAAGCACCAATGATAAACAAATTCGCCTTTTCCATAAGAATAATCCCCCCACTTAAATTTCATCTCTTCTTCAATATCTTAAGGAAGCAATTTATATGAATTCGAGTATGTTAATTGTTATTATTTTTTTACTTTAATCTGTTGCTACGATTTTTGAACTTTATTTGATCAATTAATAATTTATCATCTTTACTAAATCCAAATAATTTTAAAGTAATTAAAAATAGTATCAATAACATTATAGAAAATAGAATAAATTCAACAATTGAATTTAAATTAAATAAGTTTCTGAGTAAAAAAACAATAATAAACGAACTGGTGATAGATAATAACACTTTAATATAATCTCGATTATAAGGATGTATTTTATGAATCACATATACTAGTATTAATTTTATAATGTTCGCTAACATTACAGATACTAATGAGGCGAAAGCTGCACCTTCAATGCCATAAGAAGGAATCAAAAGAATATTTAATGTAATATTCACAATAACTATTAATAAATTGTTATACATTTCTAGCTTAGGATGCCCTGTCATCATAAGAATATATCCTGCAGAACCTACTCCTGCATTTACTAATTGACCAATTGAAACCAACAATAAAGCATTAGCTCCAAGGACAAATTCACTACCAAAAATAAACATAATTTCTTGTTTAAATAAGACTATCAAGACAAAAGCAACTAAGTTAACAGAAAAAACCCATTTTGTTATTGTTTTATACATTGTTTCTAATTGAGTAATTTCTCCTTTATGGAACAAAGATGATATTGTTGGGGCGAATATCATATTAAATGCCACGAGTATAAAACTACTCATAGTACCTAATTGAAGAGCAATTTTATAAATACCTACCTGCTGATCTTCTAAAAAGTATCCAATCATTAAAATATCACTTTTTTTAGTAATGAAACCTAAAAAACCTGTAAATAGTAATGGTAACGAATATTTTAATATTTCTTTATAAGATTTGATTGCCTCAATTGAAAAATTACTAAATAAATTATTTTTATTGATTATATATAATAAGTAAAAAACACCAAAAACCAATGATATGTAATATGTAATGAGAACAGAAACAATACTTGCTCCTACTAATCCTATAACAATTAAAAATACTATCACTTTACTTAATGGTATTATAAAATCCTGAGAAAGTACAAAAGGATTTATATTTTTTAAACCTCTGAAGACCCCTTGTGAAAGTTGGATGATTGTCAGCAAAATTAAAATAGGTGCCATATTTTGGAGTAATTTAATATGGACTTCTTCTGAGCTTTCAAAAAAAGTGCTTGTTATAAATTCGCCATTAATAAAAATTAAAAAAGATAGCAAAATACTGATTAAAAAAACTAAAACATAACTTACTGTAATTATCTCATTTCGGAATTTTTTGTTACCAGATTCATGAAATTTAGGAATATAGTAAACGAGTCCTTGGTGTAAACCCAACATTGCTAATATAGGGAAAAAACTTATAAACGTATATAATAAGGTGAATTGTCCAAAAATTTCAGCACCTAGTAATCTAGCTGCAATCAAATTAAACAACAGCCCAAATAGTAAACCTATAATTTTACCTACAAATACTACCCCTGATTGTCTTGTAATGTTTTTAAGTTCTTTATTCATAATTTAGTATTCACCTTTATTACTTCGCTACTTTTTAATTGATAATTCATATTGTTTCTTCTCAAAACTCACTATTGACTCCCAATCAAAATATTGTTCTACTCGATTTCTTAATAAACTTGCATTAACTTCAGAATCTTCATTTTCTAAAATTTCCATGGCTCTATCACATAAATTAAATATATAATATTTGTCTAAATTAAATACATTTTTATTATTCCCTATAGCTTCTGGTATTCCACCTACATTGCTACCTACCACCGGAATCCCCATTGCGTTCGCTTCCAAAACAACCATACCTAGACCTTCCATACGACTAGGTATTACTAATAAATCAACATTTTTCATAATGCTAGGTACTTCATTCTGATTTATTTCTCCTGTAAATTCTACTTGATTAACGACATTTAATTGTACCATTTGTTCCTTAAGCAAAGCTTTCAGAGAACCATCACCAATTATTTTGAAATTAATTTGAGAATTCCTCATGTTTATTTCATTAAATATTTTGGGAAGCATATCTGCTCCTTTTTTATATTCTAATGAACCAATGTACGCTACTGTTTTTGTCTCACCGCTAAAATCATTTTTTAATTGAAAATTATTAGTATCAACCCCATTGTATGTAACTATTGCGTTTTTCCCCGAATAACCCATTTTTAGAGCAGCACCTAACAAAGCTTCACTTACAAAAAAACATTTTTCAGCATTTTCCATAGTAGCAATTAATTTATTTCGATTCTTTTTTTTGATATTATTTACATCACTACCATGCATTGTAACAAAATATGGTTTTTTATATTCCTTACCAAGTAAATAAGCTATATAGCCATGTGGCATTCCCCAATGAGCATGAATGATGTCTGACCTTAAGATTTCGTTATGAAGGTTTTTTTTATAAATTTTCAATACATGATCCACAGTCATTCCTTTAATGAACCATTGTATATATCTTAGTAAAGATAAAGGAATATTGTGATTATGAACCGTTAATTCTCTTACTTTTACCACTTTCCTTAATTTACTACCTTGAAATTCACCGCCTTTTAAAATCCTTTTAATAAATCTAGGTAAGATAGTCGGGTACATATTATTATTATTTATGTGCACACTATTTTTTTTAGCATGCCTACTTATACGCTCATAAGTAGCATTAAACAACCCTCCCGGTTTATTTTGATTTAAACTTGTTATATAAAATATTTTCATTTAAATCACCTTACATAAATAAATAAATTTAAACCATCTAATACAATGATCAAGCCTTTGTGAATTATCTAAACCAATTAAAACCATTATTTAATATTGCAAATTCTATTATATAATCAATTGATACCACACTAAAAATGAAAATTGACATTTAAATACTTCACTATAAATATTTTAAATGACTTAGCATTTTAATTTATTATACATTATATTTATTGAAGTTGCTCTATCAACTTTCTTACAAATCATTTATAAAATGAAATCTAATTCTTTTATTTCTGAGAGTTCACCTGTTATTTCATTAAAGTATTATTTATTACAAATAAAGTATATCTTTTATTAAAAATTTCATCTTATATATAATTTCTCTATACTTTTAGTATAGAAGGTATAAAATAAATGGCTAGACTGAAATTTATTCTGTTATTTCTTTTTTGTGTTATCATTCTACCCTTTTGATTCTAAATGTGAATGGAATTAACGTTCCCACAATATATACAACTAAAAAATAGTTGTCATTAAGTGGGTTTCCAGTGATACCATAAAAAATAAAATAAATTTGCATATATAAAGAGAAGAGTAAATATTTAAGATACTCATCCCTATTATATGAGGAGCTAATTAATTTCGTAGTATAAGAAAATAAAACTGTTGCTAACGATAGAAAGACAATAATTCCAACTATACCATTTTCACTCAACAATTGTAGGTATACATTATGATTTCCTTTATCATACAAGTTTGAAAATGTATTTCTTCCCCAGCCAAATACAGGTTTATCTTGAAAAAGGTTTATTGCTTTTTCATAAAGCTGTATTCTCCCACTAGTTATGTCACCATCTAATCTTTCTATAGTCCTTTGAAATGGTGAAGCTGCAGCTGGAAAAAGCATAATTACCACTAAAACAGATACAGTAGATGTACATAAAAATAAACCAGCTTTAAGGATTACACTTTTTCCTCTTATTTTACTATAAGTTAAGCTAGTAAAGAACATTGATATAATACTGGCTAATAAATGGCCTCTCTTACCAGTCAATAATAGTGAAAGCAACATAATGAAATATAAAATTAACCAATATTTCTTCTTACTATTAGTTGAAATCATACTAACAAAAATTACAGACAATCCTAATGAAATAAAATATGCATTTCTACCAATTTGATCCGTGATTCCTGTATATGTACCATTTGAAATAAATTTATGTGCGCTGGTTTTAATTTCTTCTGGTAAGTATATTACATTATAAAGCTCGGGAAATAAAAATAATATGAATGTTATAACTCCATGGATTATCGATAGAATTAATAAAGTTTTTAAAACAAAATCTCCATAAAATTTTCCTTTTAGTACTAATAATATTCCCAATAAAAATGTAACACTTATAACTATGCTTGAAGATAAACTTTCCTTAGGAAATAAAGAGTAAGTGGAAGGTAAAACTTGAATTGTAATAAATAATACGAATAAGCCTATTATCAATACTTGATAAGAATTTAACTTAAAAGCAGAATTTATAAACACAGTGAGTAAAAGCCCTATTGCAGATACCACTAATACAAGGTAATTAATTATATCATTAAAAAAATATCCAAAAAAAGAATTTATTAAAATAATTATTAATATATATTTACTATAGATATCCGAATTAATTGCTGAAATTTTCAACATGATATTGCTTCCTTTAATGTATTATAATCAGTTGTTCGCGAAAATTTATATGTAAGATGCTATCATAATATTGTCCCCCCCCTCCGATAACAAGATTGTAGAGAGATTATTGTATGATTGAACCCTGTTTATAATTTTTGGTGTATTCTGTGTTAATTACATTCCAATTAAATTTATCTGCATAATATACTGAGTTGTTAGAAAGATAATTATAGTTTTTGATTGTGTTCTGGATTTTTATCTTTATATCATATTCATTATAAGGATCAACCCTATATCCAACCTTGCCATCTTGAATATGACCGTCAAAACCTTGATTCTTGGTGTAAAGAATAGGAAGCCCTTGCGTCATCGCTTCAACATATACTAATCCGAACGTTTCCTTAATTGATGGTACAACTAAAATATCATTACTACGGTAGATTTTTAACAATTCCTCTTTACTGCTAATAGGGGAAATATAATTTACAAAATCATAATTTAAAAGAGTATTATAAACTTTCTGGTTTTTTATCTTTCCCACTACTGTGAACTTGCATTCGTATCCAGAATCTCGCATTTTTTCTATAACTTTCGCAGTAGTCAACACGTTTTTATTATTATTAACATCGCCTACATGCAGTATTTTTATTGCTTCCTTATTAATCGTTTTGTTATTATTCTTATTCTGTAGCCAAAAATCATCAAGACCATTAGGAATGACTTGTGTTTTATTATCAATCTCATGCTTTAATGAATGAGGAATAAACTGATTTAATACATCCTTCTTATATGAAGGTGAGATAAAAATTATTTTTTGAGCATATTTTAAAATATTTATTCCTAATTTCCTTAGATGAATCATTTTTTTAAAAAACAAATTTACATCTGTATTCCGAACAGCAACTACATATGGTGTTCCATATTTTTTATGAAGTTTATAAGCAATGTATCCGTTAGTGAATAACGAATGTGCATGAAGTATAGAATAATTTTTCACATCATATTTATATTTAATATCTTTTAGAATCTTCCATTGTTTTAGGCGAAATATATAACGGTCATATTTTTTATGGTTTTTACTAACAGTTGTATAGTTACCTAATTCGCGATTCTCCACAAAACCCTGAGCTACTGGGACATACACATCAATATCCAAACCTTGTTCTATTTGCTTGTCATATAAGTTCATATAAAATTTACTTGTACTATAATAGGAATTAATATGTAATACCTTCATTTACTTCACTCTCTTCTACAATCGCCAATATTCGTATCCTTCAGCTTCTATTGGTTCTCTCTCCATAACGCTTTTTACATCAATCAACACTTTATTTTCATTGGAAACGTTGGCAAAGAATCTATCAAATTCAGTTAAACCCATTGCTTTAAACTGATCATGCGCAACTGCTAATACAATACAATCAAGATTAGTTAATTGTTCCATAGATGTTAATTCAATACCATATTCATTGTATACTTCATCAGGATTTGCTACTGGATCTACTACAACTGGTTTAATTCCATAATCATTCAAGCCATTTACAATATCAATAACTTTTGAATTTCGTGTATCTGGTGTATTTTCTTTAAATGTCAGACCTAAAATAGCTACTTTAGCTTGTTTAACAACTTTATTTGTTTTAATTAATTTTTTTATAATTGCATCAGCAACAAATTCACCCATACTATCATTAATCTTGCGTCCAGACAGCACTATTTGACTATGGTACCCAAGTTTTTCTGCTTCATAAATAAAGTAGTATGGATCAACACCAATACAATGACCACCAACAAGCCCTGGTGTAAAGCCTAGTGCATTCCACTTTGTATTCATAGCATCTACAACATCTGTTGAATCAATGCCCATTCGATCAAAAACCATAGCTAATTCATTCATAAATGCAATATTAATATCTCGTTGGCTATTTTCAACTACTTTTGCTGCTTCAGCAACTTTTATTGATGTTGCCTTGTGTACACCAGCATCAATAACAAGTTCATAAATTTTCGCAATTTCATCTAATGTGTCATTATCAATTGCGGAAACAATTTTAACTATCTTCTCTAAAGTATTAACATTATCACCTGGATTAATTCTTTCAGGTGAATAACCAACTTTAAAATCTACACCACACTTCAAACCTGATTCCTTTTCTAAAATCGGTATGCATACATCCTCTGTAACACCAGGATAAACGGTAGACTCATATACGACGATAGATCCATGAGTTAAGTTCCTACCAATCGTTTTACTAGCTCCTTCAATTGGGGAGAGTTCAGGAGTTTTGTCGTGTTTAATTGGCGTAGGAACAGAAACGATATGGAATTTTGCATCTTTAATTTTTGACTCATCGTCAGTAAATTCCATTGATGTTTCTTGAATTTTTTCATCACCAACCTCTTTAGTTGGATCAATGCCTGATCGATATTGATCTATTTTAGTTTGATTGATATCAACGCCTATAACATCTACTTCATCTGCAAAAGCTACTGCAATCGGTAAACCTACATAGCCTAACCCGATAACAGATAGAGATTCATTTCTATTGATTAATTTTTCAAACAACATATAAGTCACCCAGTTTTCGCTTGAAATTTATTAAAAATCATAATTATAACTTCTTAATAAATCAGCACATAAATTTTCTACATTTTTAAGATCTTTATCAGTTAGCTCCTTCTTCCATCTCTGCTCATTCCCTGTTTTTACTGATTCATTAATATCTTCTATATTTCTTGGAACCTGTAAATCGGTGAATTTAAAAAACTCTTTAATAAACTCATTGGGGTTGTTACAAAAATCTTCGTATTTAACTTCTTTTACTTTTGATTCTGTATTACTAGCAAAGTAGTTTTTTATAAAGATTTCTGAGATCATCCATTGATATGCACAAGTTTCAATCAAACTGTGGTTTTTTCTGAATTCTTTCAATCCTGGAACAACAGGGCCCCAAGTTGTTTCTTTTTTAATCCCCCAAAAACTAAGGCTAGCATTAATTCCTTTTGGTACTAAAGAAACGAATTCTTTAAATGTAGAATTTTTTAATCTATGTGTCATCCTTTTAATTACAGTTCTTTTACTATTTCCATAAGTAAGAGTTTCTCGTTCAAATTTAGAGTTTTCTCCTTGCCATTTTTGAGCTGCGGATAATGCTACATCTCTGCCGTCACGTACAATATGAATAAACCTAACATCATCAAACACCTCTGCTATTAATGGTAGTCTTAAACTATTTGCTGCTGTTTTTTCAACAATAACAGTATCACCTTTGCATTTTTCTTTGAACTTATTTCTAATAGCTACTACATTCTGTTGATCAATGGATAAAGCATCATGTGACAACGATTCTTGACCAGTTCTCCAGATCTGATTAACTTCCCCAAAATAAGAAACATCTGGGTGCATTGAGAAGACATTACCTAGCATTTTAGTCCCTGATCTTGCAGCTCCTATAATAATAATTGCTTTCATAATTTATTCTCCTATTAATTAACTAAAATAGTGTTTCTTAACAGCGTTAAACCCATAAAATATAAAATAATATAAACTTTTAAATACTGATAATTTTTCTATTTGCCTTAAATTTGTCCAATGTGTCATCGCAGCTTTAAACTTGTTATTCGAGATTGAACCATCCACTTTACGATAATAAGCTAGCGATTCATTTAGCCCATAAGCTATATTATTTTTTCTTAATATCTTAGCCCAGGTCATTGAATCATGATCCTTTTTAACATCCACTATCCTGAAATCACCGACTATATCTCTATTAATTATAACTGTAAGTGTACCTATTATAGTGTTTTTCATAAATTGATTGTAATTAAGTGAACTAGGCACTTCAATAATTTTATTCTTTTCGTTTCCCAATATTTCATAACCTGTAAAAGAGAAACCTATTCTTTTATCTAACATAAATGATAATTGCTTTTCCAATTTTGTCTCTTTCCAAAAATCGTCGCTATCTAAAAACGCTATAAAGTTACCTTTAGCATAGTCTAGTGCTTTGTTTCTTGCTCTAGCAGCTCCAGAATTATCATCCATTTTCAAATATCTAATTCTTGGATCATCATATTTTAATACATTTTCAGCAGTATTATCAGTTGAACAATCATCTGCAATGATCATTTCCCAATTAGTATAAGTTTGCTTAAGAACACTATTTATTGTATTATCTATATATTCTGCAGCGTTAAAAACAGGTGTTATTATTGATACTAGGTCATCATGTTTATTTTTCATAAGCACACCTACTTTATATATGAATCGACTAGTTCTCTACTCGATTTTATACTTTTATTATAGTAATCTTCGCTGATAACTTCATTTCTTAATAAGTAATCACCTAAGTCTTCAGCGGTTTCCATTCCTTCCGCAGTTATGCCCTCACGCTTAAACACATTAAGAATAGTTAAAATTATGATTTTGATATCGAAACTTAATGATTGCTTTCTTAGATACTCAAGGTCAAAGTTGATTTTATCCTCCCAAGTAACACTATTTCTTCCATTAATTTGTGCCCAGCCAGTTAATCCTGGTCTTACGGTATGACGTGCTCTTTGCTCTTCAGTCATGAAAACCATGTCTTTAACCAATTGCGGCCTTGGCCCTACAATGGACATGTCACCCTTAATGATGTTTAATAATTCAGGTAGTTCATCTAGTGACGTGGACCTTAAAAATTTGCCAAATTTAGATAAACGAACATCATCAGGTAACAAATTACCGTTATGATCAGTTTCATTTGTCATTGTACGAAACTTATACATTGTAAAAATGGTCTCATGGAAACCTGGACGTTGTTGTTTAAAAAGTACTGGTGACCCAATTTTAATTTTAACAAGCATAGCTAATAGTATAAGCAAAGGACTTAAAAGCAAAGTAGCAAGCGTAGATACAGTGAAATCTAATAATCTTTTAATCCAGGAGTTGTATATAACGTTTTTTTTCATGCTGTATCACTACCTTTTTTATTGAATTACTCCACTTTGTTATTTTCTAGAATTTCAGACATGTATTCTAAAATATCTTTCCTTACATCATCACGTTCTAACGACATCTCAATCGTAGTTTTCAAGAATCCTTTAATTTCACCAACATCATAACGACGCCCTTCAAAATCATAAGCATAAACAGGTTGTTGTTCATTCAATGCTTGAATTGCATCGGTAAGTTGGATTTCATTTCCGGCACCGACTTTGTGTTGACCTAAATAATCCATCACTTCTGGGCTTAAGACATAACGGCCCATTATAGCTAAATTCGAAGGTTCTTGACCTAACTCAGGTTTTTCCACGAAATTATTAACACCGTATAGACGACCGTTCTGTTCTAATGGATCAATTATGCCATAACGATTGGTTTCACCATCAGGCACAGACTGAACACCAATAATGGATCTATCAGTTCGATCGTATTCGTCTATTAGCTGCTTTAGTCCAGGTGTCTCAGCGCGAACAATATCATCGCCTAATAGTACTGCAAATGGGTCATCACCAATAAACTTACGCGCACACCACACCGCATGGCCTAAACCTTGTGGTTCTTTTTGGCGGATGTAGTGTAAATCAACATTTGATGATTTTCGCACCTTTTCAAGTAAATCAAATTTTTCTTTTTCTATTAATGTATCTTCTAGTTCGTAGGCGTTATCGAAATGATCTTCAATTGCGCGTTTCCCTTTTCCTGTCACAATAATAATATCTTCAATGCCAGATTCGATAGCTTCCTCAACGATGTATTGAATTGTTGGCTTATCGACAATCGGTAGCATCTCTTTGGGTAAAGCTTTTGTAGCTGGTAAAAAGCGAGTTCCAAGACCAGCTGCAGGAATAATAGCTTTTTTGACTTTACTCACATCAGACTCTCCTTAGGATAATGTCTTCAAATATGATAACTTTTTCACTTCATCATACTGGCCGTTTGCTAGCTTTATCACATAATTTGTAACATCATTTTGATTGATTGTTTCTAAATCTTTGGTTATCAGATTAATAGATGGTTGGTCATCCATAACACTTTTTCCGATATAAATTTTCGGGAATACCTGTCGTTCTGTTTCTTCTGTTTTATTTAACAATTCTTCATACATTTTCTCGCCAGGTCGCTTCCCTGAAAAAACAATGCCGATTTCATCTTCAGTAAAGCCTGATAGTTTGATAAGGTTCTTGGCTAAATCTACAATCCTAACAGGCTGACCCATGTCTAAAACGAATATTTCTCCGCCTCTAGCAAGTGCCCCCGCCTGAATTACTAATCGACTAGCCTCTGGAATAGTCATGAAATATCGTGTCATTTCAGGATCCGTAACAGTAACCGGACCACCTTGAGATATCTGTTCTTTAAATAATGGAATTACACTACCTCGACTACCTAATACGTTTCCAAATCTAACTGCAACAAAATTGGTGTTGCTTTTTTCATTTAATTGCTGCACAACCATTTCGGCTATCCGTTTAGTTGATCCCATCACATTAGTTGGATTCACCGCTTTATCTGAAGAAACAAGCACAAACGTACCAATTTTTGCTTCATTTGCTGCATCAGCTACATTTTTAGTTCCGAAGACATTATTTTTTACTGCTTCAAATGGATTGCTTTCCATTAAAGGTACGTGTTTATGAGCAGCCGCATGATAGATCACATCAGGTTGGTAGAATGACATAATTTCAAACATTCGGGTGCGATCTTTAATATCAGCAATTAAAGGTATGATTTCGATATTGCCTTTTTTCTGGTTTTGCAGCTCACGTTCTATTTTGTATATACTATTTTCACCATGGCCTAATAAAATAAGCTTATCTGGGGAAAACTCAGCAATTTGTCGACATATTTCTGATCCAATGGAGCCACCAGCTCCTGTAATTAAAACTGTTCTGCTTGTTATGTAACTGGATACACTAACCGTATCTAATTCCACTGGTTCACGTCCAAGTAGATCTTCCACTTCTACATCACGGAATTGGTTAATGGAAACCTTACCAGTCAGAATATCTTCCATTTTAGGCATGATTTGAGTACGTACCTTTGTTTCAGAACACTGTTCAAACACTGTGTTCAAGTTATTTTGTGTCATTGATGGCGCTGCAATAATTATATGTTCAATCTTTTCTTGCTTAACAATGTTTACAACCTCTTCGACTTTACCCTTAACAGGAATTCCTAAAAACTGTATTTTTTCTTTTTTAGGATCATCATCTAGAAACGCCACTGGGTGAAGCTCCGTTTCATGACTCGACAATAACTGCCTTGCCACCATTGTCCCAGCTGAGCCTGCCCCAATAATTAATGTACGCCTCTTACCATTGATCGTTTGGAACCAGTTATCACGAAACATTCGCCAAGCAAACCTCGACCCACCTATCATCAACATATGCAACATCCATGTAACAAGTAACGCACGTAACATTATACTACCTTGTAATACATACTGAGTCAGTGCTGCTAAAAGAATTGAAAGTGTCACTGTATTAAAAATGATAAACAGCTCACCAATGCTCGCATATTCCCACGCTTTCTGATAAAGACCATAGAATACCGCAAACACATGATGTGCCACAAATAATACGACTGCTGAGATTAGCAACACTTCTTCTTTCATAGTGAATGTATCATATAGAATATATGAGCTAAGAAAAATTGCCGATAATACAATTAATGAATCTAAAAGCATTAATATTGCTATTCGATTTCTATACGTCATAATCGTCCCTCCGAACGATAAATCACTAATCATTTAAATTTAATTATTTATTTAAATATATCACAGTAATTAACAGCTTCCAACCAAATTCGACACCTTGCACTATTGTCTTTAAAAAAGGCGACACAGCTTCAGTGCCACCTTCCGCCTTATTTTGTTTCTTTCATATAAGCTCTGATAAAGACGGCGAACACACCAATCATAAGCCCTAAGACTAAACTGATTGCTAAATTAAGTGTTTTGTTTGGACTAACAGGGCTGTCACCTGCATATGGTTCAGATATAACATGAACTGATTCCTCTACAACATTAAGCGATTGAGCCGATTGTACATCTTCGAGATATTGAACATATGTGTTATGGTCCTCGTACAATCTATCAATCTCATCATTAATTTGTTCAAACTCTATTTGAGCTACTTTATCAAGATCGCGTAATTCATTCATCATATCTTCATTTGCCTCTAGTAAGAACTGTGAATTGCTTGCAATGTCTTCGAACAATAGTAGCGAAGGGAGATCATTCCCTGTTTGCATCTCACTGTATTCATTAATTTTTGTTTGCAATTCTTCTTCTTTAGCCTTAGCTTGTTGATTATATTGCTCTTCTAAACGACTTAACCGATTTTGAACTGAACTTGATAAGTTATTGGTTGTTTCTGTTACCACACTATGTAATAAATTAGTAACCTGTTGTTTATCACCGCCTGTTATCGTAATATCAACGATCGATGGGTTTTCAGCATCTTCCACCTCAAACGTCAAGCTACTGTTCAAACTACTAACAGAACGATTTCCATCAGTTTCTTTTTCTAGGACTACTGATAAAACTTCAGGCGATTCTGCCGTTCGAACAAATATATCGGTCCCAACCACTCCGCTAACATAATCAGATGCTGTTCCGAGCTGATAATTTGGTTGACTCACTCTTATGGTTGTATCTGCTTCATATGTAGGACTCATAATAAAATAACTAGCAATAAAACTAATTAAAATAGCAACAACTGTAATACCTGCAATGATCCACTTTCCTTCCCACAAGCGATTTATAATTTCTCTCAAACTAATTTCTTCTTCCAAAGTATTCACCCTTTATTCTATTATCTAAATTTATAATTGCATAGTCGACATTATATCAGTAGTTTCGATAAATGGGAATATTTATCTAGACATAGAGCGATTAACCATTGCAATCCATATATTCATACCTCTGAATTGCCTATTATTTTTCTAGAGGCTTAATGACATTAAGCCTCTTTCCCAAACACTGTTTTAACAACATTTTCAGCAGCTTTACCGTCTTCCCAACTACAAAACCGTTTATAAAACTCATCATACTTTGCTTGATATCTCTCATTAATATCTTCAATATTTTGAATAGCATCAATCACTTCTTCAGATGTCATTAACAACGGACTAGGCACTTCTGTTTCAATATCAAAGTACAATCCACGAATTTTACCTTTATAATCCTCTAAGTCATAAGTATAGAACAGAATTGGACGCTTGAGATTAGCGTAGTCAAAGAATACTGAGGAATAATCGGTTACTAAGATATCAGAAATCAAATATAGCTCGGCAATGTCATCAAACGCTGATAAATCATACGCAAAATCTTGGTAACCAGTTAGGTCTAACTGATTGGCCACTAGATAATGAAGTCGTAATACAAGAACATATTCATCTGATAATTCTTCTCTAAAATGATCCAAGTCTAATGGTAATTCAAACGAGTATTTACCCTTCTCAATAAATTGATTGTCACGCCAAGTTGGCGCGTACAATACAACTTTTTTGTCGACTGGTATACCAGCTTTCTGTTTGATTTGGTCAATATACGACTGATTCGCTTGATATAAGATATCGTTCCTCGGATAGCCATACTCCATTAACTGGTTATCGAAATCGAAAGCTCTAGTAAATATTTCAGAAGAATATTGATTGGGTGAAATAAGATAATCCCAACGACTGCTTTCTTGGGTGAAATTTTTCTTATAACGTCCAGTATCCGTACCTGGCATTTGAACTTCTTCAATGTCTAGACCCAATCGCTTCAATGGTGTACCATGCCATGTTTGGAGATAAACGATTTCATCTCGTTTCTTCACATGTTTCGGCAGTCTTGTATTAAACACCCAATATTTCGAACGCGCCATATAGTAATAATAAGCTAATGAATATCGTTTAACTTGTTTAGGATTACCCGGGATTGATAAATGATTGCCATTGTTCACCCAAATATATCTATAGTCGGGGTGATGTTTGTACATATACTCATAAATGGCTTTCGGATTACAAGAATAGCCTTTGCCCATAAAGCTTTCGAACACAATATAATCTGATTTAACAGACATTCGTTGAAAAAATCGATTGTATATGAATTTTTTTAGGTTGGTTCGTTTAGAAATACTTCTTTTCAAATCACTTAATAAATGATGAGACCGAATAAGTTTTACAAATCGGTATTGATTTAATTCTTGAATGGCTTTTATTTCTCGTTTTACTAAAGGGTTCTGCTTTTTATAAACTCGATGTGAAAGTAGATTGAAAACCTCAGATAACCTACGAAACACCTGATCGAAATCATCTTGTTCTCGCATATAATTCAAAAATGTCTTACGATAGAAATTCATTAAATCCACGTCTAGTCGATATTTCATGGCATCATTCTCACGATATCTTGGCTCTAAGGTTAAATACATTTCAAAATAGTTCAAGCATTTTTCATAGTAACTCGTTTCCTCAATATTGGGATTTTGTATTAAGTCATTTCGTTTACGTCTAAAATACCGACTATCTCTAGTATATTTCGTGTAGGGTTGTAATGAGATGACATCGTATACAAATGCATAATCAGAATACATTTTAGTGTTTTCCAAGAATCTAATGTTATGGTCTTCAACAAATGTTCTTGAGTATAATACTTTTTGAACCGTTCTACTTGTATAAATACTCGATGTTTTTCGAACTTTTATTTTCGGGACTTCATTTTGTACAAATTGATCCATCTCATCCAAGGATCGTATAGTTGAAATACTGCCAGAAATAATGACATCATCTTCATCAATATGATCTATTAATGTTTTGATCGCATGATGATGAATGACATCGTCACTGTCTACAAAATATAAATAAGTACCAGAGGCATACTCGATTCCTACATTTCTGGCATAACCAACTCCGCTTTGTTCTGGTAACTCAACAATTTTAATTCTAGGATCCTCATCTGCTAATTCTTTTACATAAACCATACTTTTATCAACCGAACCATCATCTACAACAATAATTTCTATATCATAATGTGATTGATCTTGGATTGATTTTATGCAATCTTTTACATAATCTTCTGTATTAAAAACAGGTACGATGACTGATACTTTCATGACACTTCACACCTTACTTATAAATCAATATTTGAGTATAAACCTAGTTAAGCGCTTCAAATTTTTATTTTTTTATCACTAATTAAGTTACAACAATTTTCTACAAATAAATTTTTGTTAGTATGTATTTTAACATATTTTGATATATGGCGCTTCATCAATTTGAATCAGTCATTCACTTATTAGACGTTTATAATGATAAATTGGTTTCATGATTCCTATTAAGAATATTGATTTAATTTAAATTCTCAGTCATACTCAATTTTAATCAAACATTTATAGCATGATTGACTATAACTTGTATTATAACCTTGCTACTCAAAAATTTTTGATTTAAAATTTAATTGCATGTAATCAATAAAAAGTGGGTGTAAATTAAAAATGAGAAAAACAATTTATTTACATATTGGATATCATAAAACGGCTACCACCTTTCTTCAAAAAAACATTTTTCCCAATTTGAAAAAGGTAAGACATATCAAAAACAAGAAAATCAAAAATGAACTGTATCGCTTACGTGTGCGTAAATTAAATGATGAAGATATTTTAGAAATAAGAAATCGTTTTGATGAATTAGGAAAAGAAGAAAAACCTACTTTAATTTCTTATGAAGGTCTTTCTGGTAGTCCATTTAAGCAAAAAAAGCCTAAAAAACACACAAGTATACTAAAAGATTTAAGACGTGTTTTCCCAGAAGATCAATATGATGTTAAATTAATTATTGGTATTCGTGAACAAGTACAAATGATGACTTCTTTGTACATCCAATACTTACATATGGGTGGATACAAACAAGCTGATGATTATCTACAAAAATTAGAAGATCACGATGTCTTAGATCAATATAAGTACAATGAGTATCTCAATTTTGTCGAAGACATTTTCGGGGAAGATTATTACTTATTCATTTACGAGAACCTGAAGAAAGATCCTGATGGTTATCTATTAAAATTATTAAATTACCTGGGTGTTAAGAAAATACCTGAATATGATGATTATCCAGCGAATAAAAGCTATGGTGTTTTACAAGCACGGTTAGCAAGACGGTTAAATTATTTCTTCAAAACAAAACAAAACCCAGACGGTAAATTTGAACCAAAAAAAACCAAACGTTTTGGGTTACTTTGGCCACGAACCTTTTTACAAAATAAAATAAGTTATAAAATACATTACAAACGCTACACTCTGCCTGAAGAAATGCAACGACAATTACAAGAACGATACAAAGAGGATAATATAAAGTTAAGTCAACGAGAAAACGTTAGTTTACCAAATAATTACCTTTATTAAATCAAAAGAGCTTATTCCTAACAAAGGAATAAGCTCTTCTTCTATTTCACCAAAAACCAACCATTCGTTAAATCTTCTCGATTGTAATAAAAACGCTTACCATCTTCATATCTTACAACTGTTTTACCAACAGCTTCGACAATAGCTTGTCCTGCACCTGTGTCCCATTCCATCGTTGGTGCATATCGCGGATAATAATCGGCCTCACCTTCAGCGACTAAACAGAATTTAAGTGAACTACCTGATGAAACAGTATCAACTTCACCATGTTCTGCTTTAAGCTCTTCAATAAACGCTTCTGTTTCTTCTGACATATGAGAACGGCTCGCTACAACATGAACGGCGTCTTTCGATTGCTCTAATGGTAGCGTCTGACTTAGATTCTTAATATCCTCGTCTGTTACGAACTTGGCTTGCGAAGCACCATTAAGCTTATAAGCATCTTCACCAACAACCCCAACATATAGAATATCTAACGCAGGAGCATAAATAACACCAACTGAAGGATAATCACCATCAACAAGGGCGATATTAACTGTGAATTCTCCGTTTTTCTTGATGAATTCCTTCGTCCCATCAAGCGGGTCGACTAAAAAGAATTGTTTCCAACCCTTACGTTCTTCATAAGAAATGTCATCGCCTTCTTCACTTAAAATCGGAACAGAAGGAAAGCTTTCTTTAAGTCCTTTTTCAATCACCGTATGAGCTTGTTCGTCAGCAATTGTCAAAGGTGACTCGTCTTCCTTATAAGCAACATCAAAGTCTTTCTTATAAATCTCCATAATCTCTTTACCAGCATCAAGTGCAATATTCGCTAACTCTTTAATCATGATTTATGCCTCAAAGTATCCGTTTTGCTTTAAGTAATCAACGACTTGTTGAACACATTCTTCTAATGAATTCTGATCAGAATGAACAACTAGCTCAGGATTCTTAGGTTCTTCATAAGGATCATCAATACCTGTGAATCCTTTGATTTCACCAGCTCTTGCTTTTTGATAAAGACCTTTAGGGTCGCGTGATTCACAAACTTCTAAATCACAAGCGACATAAACTTCAATGAATTCACCATCATCCATGATTTCACGAACTTTATCACGGTCTTCACGATAAGGTGAAATAAAAGCTGTTAAGGTTAATAGACCAGCATCAGCCATTAATTTAGCGACTTCTCCGACACGACGGATGTTTTCAGCCCGGTCTTCCGCGCTAAATCCTAAGTTATTATTTAATCCATGACGGACGTTATCACCGTCTAGACGAAATGTGTGTAAGCCTTGTCGATACAATTCATTTTCAACTTCAACTGAAATAGTTGATTTTCCTGCGCCAGATAGACCTGTAAACCACACAACAGCACTTTTCTGACCTTTTTGTTTTTGTCTTTCCTCTTTAACAACTTTCGAGTCGTGCCAAACGATATTCTCTGATTTTGTCATAATAATCCTCCTAAATCCATACTTGTGAAATAATCATTGTTGTCACAATCATCACAATAAATGATAATGGTAATCCTACCTTAATATAATCGCTAAACTTATAGCCACCTGGCCCATAAACAATTAAGTTAGTTTGGTAGCCAATCGGTGTGATAAAACTAGCAGAAGCTGCAATTGCTACAGTCACAGCTAAGCCAATCGGGTCAATATTCAACTGTCCAGCCATTTCAATCGCAATTGGTAGCATTAAGACAGCTGCTGCTGCATTGGTGATCAATTCAGTAAATAGATTCGTTAATAAATAGACTAACACAACAATCGCCAATAATCCTAACGGTTCGACTAAACTCAACGTTTGTTGTGCTATGTAATCCGCTAGACCTGTCTTGGTCATGGCGGTTCCGACACCAATCGCACTGGCAATTAACAGGAGCACATGGAATTGCATATACCCTGCTGCTTCATTCGGTGTCACAACTCGTCCTATTAGTAAAAATAACACGGCCAACAACATGGCTTTAAACATGCTTAACAAGCCTACCGCAACCAACATGACCATCGCGATTAACACGATGATTGAGAACCAGCCTTTGACAGGATCTTCATTTAACTTCTTCGGTGTTCCCAAACTCGAAATGACGTAAAAATCATCGGAATGCTGATGATTATCGATAAAATGATCGCCTGTGAGTAACAACAATGTATCGCCAGGCTTTAATACAATATCACCAATTTTACTTTGAATTCGTTCATTATTCCTGTGAACAGCAATGACGCCTGCATCATAACGTGAACGAAATTGTGACTCTTTTATCGTTTTATTAAGTAATGATGAGTCATGTGATACCACAGCCTCTAAGAGTTGCGTTTGACCATCACCATTTTTTAAGTCTTCTAACTTCAAATCTGTGCCCGTTTCAAGATAAAGACCTTTCATCTTCTCTAAGTCTGCAATCGTTGAGATTAAGCCTGTAAAGATTAACCGGTCATTAGCACGAATCACAGTATGCGAACTAACTGGGGAGATAATTTCATTATTACGAAGGATCTCGATTAAAAACAGCCCGTCCAAATCTCGTAAACCAGCCTCAACAACCGATTGATTTGTATAAGGAAAATCACTGCCCACAGTTAACTCAGCTATGTATTCCCGGGTATTTTCCCGCATCTTATCTTGAAAGCTTTTATATGACGGTAAAATCTTGGGCGCAATTAGAGTCACGTATACCAAACCAATAACTGTCACCGGCACACCAACAATCGCTAATTGGAAAAATGAGAACCCTGCAAAACCATAGTCCTTTAACATGCCATGAACCACTAAATTCGTCGATGTCCCCATCAATGTAATCGTACCACCAAGAATCGTTACATAAGACAATGGTATCAACAATTTAGACGGTGCAATTCCCTTATCATGACACCACTTACGTAATACAGGCGTGAATGTAACCACGATTGGTGTATTGTTCAAGAAAGCCGAAAACAACGATAACGGTGCGAAAAATTTACCTGTGACACCGGTCATGGATCGTGTGTTTTGCAACCACTTACTTACCAGTCGATCTGTGACACCGCTTTTCTGCACAGCCCCAGCCACAATAAACAATAAGGCAATCGTTAACATGCCTTCGTTTGAAAACCCTTTAAGAGCTTCGTCAGGTGTTAAAATCCCTGTTAACAATAAAATACCTAATGCTGTAAAAACAACCATGTCTGGTCGGGCTACTTCAAATAGTAACCCGACAAACATGGTTATAATAATCATTAATACAAAGACCATTTCCAAAGTCATTGGGATAGTTCCCCTTTATACTTGCTTCATACCTTTAATCAGTACATCTGCTACTTCTGGTCTTGAAAATTCTTTTGGTGGCCGCTCGCCATTACGGAGTAACTCGCGAACTTTCGTACCACTTAAATGCACATGGTTCTCTTTATCATGAGGGCATGTCTTAGCTGAAGCCATATTCTCACAAACCGTGCAATAGAAAGCATGTTCAAATTTAAAAATCGTCATGCCTAATTCATCTTCGAATTGTTCAATGAATCGCTGAGCATCGTATGTGCCATAGTAATCGCCTACACCAGCGTGGTCACGGCCGACAATAAAGTGTGTGCAACCAAAGTTCTTACGCACAATCGCATGTAAAATCGCTTCTTTAGGACCAGCATAACGCATGGCCGCTGGATAAATAACTAAACGAACACGCTCATCCACATAATAGTTATCTAAAATAACTTGATAACTTTCCATACGAACATCCGCTGGAATATCATCTGACTTAGTTTCACCAACTAACGGATTTAATAGAAGGCCATCAACAGCTTCTAGAGCCGTTTTTTGAATATGCTCATGCGCACGATGTACCGGATTACGTGTTTGGAAACCAACAATCGTCTTCCAACCTAAGTCTTTGAACATTTGACGAGTTTCAGCTGGATCCATATAGAATTTCTCGAATTCGCCATGACTTGGTCGATTCAATAGCGTAATCGGACCACCTATGTAAATATCACCACGATCGAATAATTTCTTTACGCCTGGATGCTCTTTATCAGTTGTCCCATATACATTCTTCGCTTCTTCCTCTTTGTTAGCCTCGAACTTCTCCTCAACGTTTAACGTCGCATAAATCATGCCGTCAGCACCCTTAAGCGCGATTGTCTCGCCAATCGGGTACTTGTCAGCTTCTTCTTTCGTAACAGACAACGTAATCGGAATACTCCAAACAGTCCCATCAGCTAAACGCGTTTGACGAACAACATTTTCATAATCTTCCTTGCCCATGAAACCAGTTAATGGGCTAAAACCACCAATACCGATTAACTCGATATCAGATACTTCCCAATCATTCACTTCTAAAACTTTTAAACTAGCTGCTTCTTTTAAAGCTTGTTCACGCTCATTAGCGGCTAATTCACGATTTACTAATTCGCCACCATGAGCTGCAATTAATTGTGTCATAGTTACCTCCTGCTTAGTTTCCAAATTGACTTTATTTCTTATACTCTAATAAATTATAACATAAGAAAAACGAATATAAACAACAGAATTCTACAATTATTCAGCTAGGTTTTGTCGTTTTAATGCTTGCTTTCTATGTTTATTTTTTTCTTTCTTAGTCATGTGTTTATACTGCTCTAAAAACTCCTCATACTCATTCAATACTTCATTGACAGGTCCATACCTTTTCACTTGGCCGTATTCCAACCATAATACTTTCTCACAAAATGATCGCATTTGCCCGATGGAGTGACTGACAAAAAACATCGTCTTCCCTGCTTCTTTGAATTCTTTCATCTTCGCCAAACTCTTTTCAGCAAAGGCTTTATCTCCGACTGAAAGTGCTTCGTCAATAATGAGAATATCAGGATCAATATTCACCGAAATTGAGAAGCCTAAGCGAGATTTCATGCCGCTGGAATACGATTTAACTGGTTGATCAATGAACTGATCTAATTCAGAGAATTCAATGATATCAGGCTCGAGCTCTCTGATTTGCTTTTTATTAAAACCTAACATTAACAGTTTCAGCTCAATGTTTTCACGACCTGTCAATTTACGGTCCAAACCAATATTAACTGCGATTAAAGCTGCTTGTCCATTGACTTCTACTTCACCAGAGGTTTGCGGAATTACACCAGCAATAATATTCGAAAGCGTTGATTTACCTGATCCATTAACCCCTACAAAGCCTACGATATCTCCTTGTCCTGCTTCAAAGCTCACACCATTTACAGCGTAAAAATCTTTACCATAGGATTTACCTGGGATAATTAAGTCACGTAATCGGTCTAGTTTCCGACCATATAATTTATAACGTTTTGTTACATTATTCAGCTTTACGGTTTTACTCATATAGACACACCCATTTTATATAAAGTCGACGAAATGTCTTCTGAATTTCACATGCAAGTAGGATCCCATAATAAATAGAACGATTGTGATGCCCCAGAAATAAAGCGTATACTCCCATTGATCAATGAAATACCAACCATTACCTAATATCGCTTGACGATAGCCTTCAATGATATAGTAAAACGGATTCAACTTCATAATCGTTACAATCCAGTCTTGGTCAAGCGTTTGTGGTGGCCACAAGATTGGCGATAAATATAATAACATTCTCATGATGGATTGAATAAACTTATGAACATCTTGCGCAATGGTAGCCAGGGTTGACGTAATTAACGTTATACTAAACAAAATCGCTAATGTGCCAAATAAATAATAAGGCAACTGGAGATAATGCAGACTAGCCCCATATCCCAAAAACTGCATAAGCACTAATACACACCCGAGTAACACAAGATGTGGATATAACTGCGCAAAAATATGATAATTCGGAATGACACTCATCGGAAAATTCATTTTGGACAGAATTCGTACATTGGAATAGATCGATTTCGTTCCTTTAAGAATACTTTGGCTAATCATAAACCAAACGACGATTCCTGCTAACATCCAGTGGAAGAATGGGACATCACCAATTGGCGCTCTACCTCTAATCCCAAAACCGAATACAAACCAGAATATTGCGATTTGAATTGCAGGCTGAATGAGTTCCCATGCCATCCCTAAATAGTTTGAGGATGTGTTACTTTTGATTTCGTATAATGATAGTCGACGTACTAAATAAAAATATTTAAGCTGTTCAAATAAAACAGTGAATGCCGATCGCATAATGATTCCCACTTTCTAACATCTCAAAGTACTACAAACAATGTGTATTATCTTATATATTTGCATATAACGCAATACGTTTTTAGATTCATCCTTTTCAACCCGCAATTTAAAATGTCGCATTACACATAAAAAAGATGATACTAGTGTACCATCTTTCTTAATGCACGTAGTTCTTAATACATTACTTTAAATTCACTAACTTCTTAAGCCGTCGAATAATCGGCATTCGCCCGCCATAAACAAGTCCTGTTAGTTCTGCTAGGAAGTGTAAAGTTACTACTAAAAAACCCATTATAATTAACGACAAAATCATCGTTGCGTTCGTAAAGATAATGGCTAAAGCACCAAACATGATACTAAATGCATAAATAATTAACACAGTATTCCGATGACCGAAACCTAATCCCAATAGTACATAGTGGATATGCATACGATCAGCGGTCATAATGTGTTGCTTATTAATTGTCCGTCTAATAATCGCAAATAGCGTGTCAAATATTGGAATCATCAATACCATAATTGGTACGATAAAACTAAACACTGTTACATTTTTAAATAAACCGAGCATTGAAATAACAGCTAGTGAATAACCAATAAATAGTGAACCTGTGTCGCCTAAGAAGATCTTCGCAGGGTAAAAGTTGTAAACTAAAAACCCTAACAAACTTGCGACATACAAGATGCTTAAGTAAATCACAACTGTTGTGCTGTCACTAATAGCCATAACTAAAATGCTTCCGAAAGCAATCGCTGCAACACCACTCGCTAGTCCGTCGAGACCATCGATTAAATTAAGAGCGTTCGTCACACCAATAATCCAAAATAAAGTTACTGCATAACTTAAAATTCCTAAATCAACATGACCCATAAACGGAACTGTCAATGCTTCAATCATTAAACCAGATGACATGACAATGACAGCAGCTGCAATTTGGATGACTAGCTTCGTGAGTGGTTTTAACGACAAGATGTCATCTAAGACACCAGCTATGATAATTAGCGAGCCACCTACAACGATTCCTAGCATGTGTTCACTTTCAGGTTGCAATATGATTCCCATAATTAAGACAGGGATAATAATCGCCAATCCGCCCATTAGTGGAATTGAACCATTGTGTTTCTTCCGATCATTTGGACAATCGACGAGATTATATTTTTTGGCTAATTTTATAATTAAAGGTGTCACTATCACCGCTAATGCAAACGTTGATAGGAATATAATTATTAATTCTTGCGTCACTGTGGTCACCTTCTTGTGTATAACATAAAAATACCGAACATCATTTTAACATATTTATGTGTTTAACTAATAGTCCTTATTATAACATTTTTTTCAAGTCATCCGTTAATAATGTTGTTGGGGCTATAAAATCTTAACGTTTTCATATATTTGACGTACGGAATCACTAAATTGTTTCAATGAATATTTAGACGAAGCAAATTGATACAAAAGTTTCGCTTTCTTCTTACCTGTACCATCTGTTGTTGCCTTGATAGCTTGTTGCACTATTTCAGTAATCGCTTGATTATCTTGATTGACAACCCAACCATATTCTGTACTAGGAATTAATTTTTTTACATCGCCCACATCTGTTGTGATAATCGGAACTTTTGCGCGAGCCGCTTCTAATAATACTAATGGGAAACTTTCGCTTTTAGACGTGAGCAACAGTAAATCAGATGAAACAATCAATCGTTGCACATCGTCTCGATGGCCTAATAAATAAACATACTCTGTCAAATTGTGTTGCTTAATGTAATGTTCGACTTTTCCTTTGTATATACCCGTTCCAATCATCATTAAACGTACATTAGGCTGTTCCTTAATAACTTCTTCAATCATTTTAATGGCTAATAACGGTTGTTTAACAGGCTCAATCCTTGCCACCATAGCAATCAAAATAGCGTTTTTGTCAAAACCCATTTCCTCTTTACTATAAGGTTCGTATTGAACGTTGAAATTTATGCCGTTTAAAATGGTGGAAATTTTTGTTTGGGGAATTTTATATTGATTTTGCATAAGCTTGGAAAATTTGGACGAGACAACGATAAAATGATCGACCGCTTTAAACGACAGTCGATTCAAGTAGTAACATATTCTACCTTTTAAACCTTTTTCCAAAAAATCATGGCGAGGATCACTATGAATCGTCGTTAGCAATGGAGGATTAATGGCCCACTTCATTAAAGCCATCAAAAACGTTGCTCGTGGTCCGTGAGTATGAACGAAGGAGAAGCTGTTTTGATTAATGAATTTCACTAAATCAGACAATACGCTAAAATCATGTTGCTTACTTTGCTTAAACAAAACCGTTTCAATATTTAAATCCTGGGCACGCCTTAACATTTCACCCTCTTCAAATACACCTAACACGACTTCACCTCGGTCAAATTGTGATAGAAGGGATAAGATATGATGCATGCCCCCACCTGTTTCATTCCCTGCATTTAAATGAAGGATACGCAATGGGGATCAACCTTTTTTGATATATTTCCCCCATAAGACCTTAATTAGAAATAACGGTAACTTTAGCACTCTAATGAACCTCGATGGTTGTTTAATCAATCGATATAACCATTCAAGATTTAACTTGATCCATGCTTTAGGTGCTCGCTTTGATTCACCAGCCATGACATCAAAGCTACCTCCAACTCCCATTAGTATACCTTTCCCTACTCTTCCCTTATATTCATGAATCCATTCATCTTGTTTCGGAAAACCAAGTGCTACGAAAATAAAATCGGGTTGTTTCGTTTTAACCTCGTCAAAAACGTTCTGATCATGAATATCAATATACCCGTGATGATAACCCGCAATGTTTAATTCTGGGTACTGATATTGAATATTCGTTACGGCTTGTTCGACGACCTCTTCCTTAGCGCCTAAAAAATACACTGACTTATTATGATCGTGAGCAACTTCCAACATTCGCTCGAATAATTCAATGCCAGGGATTCTTTCATTCAGACGATTATTAATCAGGTTTGAAGCCATAATAACTCCAATCCCATCTGGAACTACATAATCCGCTTCCTTAACAATTTGATGGTAGCGCGGATTCTGATGTGCATTCATCACAATCTCAGGGTTGGCCGTCACGATATGTAAGGGTATATTTTGGTTTAATGCCGGCAATACTTGTTGAGCAATAAACTGTTCTTTTGTTGTGTTTATAAACGGAATGTCTAATATATGAACATATTGGTCTGTACTCATAGTCATTTCCTTTCATGTATTGTGCAGTGGAGTGTTTAATATGCGGCTTAACTTCTTTATTATATTTATAATTCTTCTTTCACTCAGCTATTTCGTATCTAATCCTATCTTAGGCGTAGTTTATACGTCGATTGCTATAATTGCAACGATTTTTCGTGACAAAATCATGGTTGCCTTTCTATTCATTTATTATCCATTACGCCCACTTTTAACCACATTCAATTCGGGATTATTGTTATTGGGTGACGCGATTATCATTACGGCGTTCATAAAGGTTCTAGTGGTTAACAGGCATCATATATGGTGGAAGTTAAAACCATTACAACCATTCATCTACTTCTTCGTATTTCTGTTATTGGGAAGTATAGCAGCTTTAATACATGACGTTACATATACTGCTATTGCCATTGAACTAAGAGCACTGGGTGTGCTCACCTTATTAGTCGCGATCTTCGCCATACAAATATGGAAACGCAAAGATTTCTATCCCATTATAACATGGTCGATTATTACTTCGGTCTTAATTAGTCTCCACGGTATCATTGAAAAATTATATTCAAGAACAATCTTAATTCCATCCGAATGGCAAGAATGGAATTTGTCGAGTGTGAATGTTGATCGTGTATACGGAACATTAGCAAATCCAAATGTCTTAGCCAATTACTTATTAATCGTGTTTTTCTTATCGTTTTGGATCAGGCCTGATGCAAAAACAGGCAAAATCAGTTTATTAAGTGCGCAAATGATCATTTTCTACACGGCAACTTTGACTGGATCTCGTGGGGCATTTCTTGCTATGATCATTGGTTTCTTGATTTACGTCATCGTATCAAGAAATCTTCAATTTATTAAACGACTGAGTTTGGCCGTTCTGCTAAGTCTTTTCTTATTAGGTTCACTAGTGTCATTTGCGGACCATCAAATAAACCATCAAAATGAGACAACCAAAGAGCAAGTCACTGAGGATAAAGAAGAAGTTGATCAAGATGGTTCAAGTTTTATCAGTCGTTTTAAATCCATGTTTTCTAGCGAAACGGTCGAGGCAAGCACTGAATGGGGGCGGATTTATATTGTGATAAAGGGATTGGAAATTTTTGAGGATCAACCTCTGTTCGGCACAGGATTTGGGACTTTCGGTGATGCCGCAACTCTTCATTATTCATCGCCAATATATGATGATTATAATATTCCAGACGATATCTATACAGATAATCAATATATTCATATTTTAGTCGCAACAGGGATAGTTGGGACCCTAATATTGTTATGGTTTGTCATTAGCTTATTAAGACAGACTTTACCCAACTTGAGTAAAAACGAGAAATCATTAATGATTTCGATTATAGCAACACTATTAACAGGCTGCCTTTATTACAATTTGTTAGAAGATAAGTCTTTTATGCTGTACTTTTACAGTCTGCTAGGAATTTTGTTGTCACGTATACGAGTGATGCATCATGTTTAGACGTCATTCAATATTTCAAGCATTTGGGTTAGTGGCTTCATTATCCATTGTGAGCAAGCTACTCGGTTTTGTACGAGAAGCGATTATCGCTAATTATTTTGGTACATCAATTGCTGCTGATCTATTCTATGTAGCTTTCATAATTCCAACGATTGCCTTTACGGTTATTGGATCGACAGCTAGAGGGCGCGTCTTACCCTTAACCATTGAAAACATGCAGCAATCATCTGATCAAGCTCATAAAATACTACAAGGATTTATCCAACTATTTCTGATTATTGCCTGTATCATCACTGCGTTTATTTTAGTCGGTAGTCAGCCTTTGATTCAGCTAATTGCACCTGGATTTAGTAGTAGTGAAGTAAAATCAGCAGCCTATCTTACATCACTCTTATCACCATTAGTTATTATTTTAACTATGGCTTCCATTTCACAAATCATCTACCATGCGCACGAATCATTCACGATTCCGGCTGTCGGCCCTGTCGTTAATAACTTTTTGGTCGTCTTAATGATTATGCTATTACATCCCTATCTAGGTTTATATAGTCTTGCGGTTGCCGTCTTAATCGGTGGTATATCACAGTTCACCATTCAATGGATCAATATACCAAACAAACGCTTATATTTTAGAAAATGGGACAAGCAACAATTAATTAATAGTTTCAAATTATTAAAACCGATGATTCCAATATTAATCGCGACTATGGCATTACAACTAAATACTTTGGTTGACCGTTTAGTCGCTTCATTTTTAGAAGAAGGAAGCATAGCGGCATTAAACTATAGTTATCGGTTACTTTGGATTCCGTTGAGCATTTTATTGATTCCGATTACCACAATCATTTTCCCGAAACTAACACAAGCATTTCAGCATAACCAGGCCAACTACGAGAAATTTATATCGACAGGTTTCAAACTCATTTTACTCACTTCGATACCTTTTATGATTGTGATGCTATTGGAAGCGTCTCATCTTGTGAGTATGGTGTATGAAAGAGGAGCTTTTGATGCCAATGCGACTCAGCGCACCAGCTATGCATTTATCTTTTACACGTTAGGATTATTATTTATTGCTTTAAGAGAATACTTTACTCAGCATTTTTATATAGTGAAAGATTATAAGACCATCGCTAAAGTCAGTGTTATTGGTGTGCTGATTAATATAATTGGCAGTATTAGTTTGGCACCGCTTTTATCGATTAATGGAATTGCTTTGGCCACAACACTTTCAATGTTGTTTCAAGCTGTTTACTTTTATTATTTAATCTCGAAAGGTTATGGTTTGTTAAATTGGCCTATACTAATAAGAGCAGTTTTAAGCTTAATCATGATAGCTTATGTTATTTATTTGGCTAGACCTTACTATCAAAATGGCGACTTTATCACTATTTCCATTACATCTGTGATTACTTTTGCTTTGTTTTATGGCGTCATGAAACAAATAATTCACAAAACTTGGCATTATTTGAAAGGATTATAAATATGAAAATATTAATTACAACAATATTCGATTATCCGCACGAAGGTGGCCTTTCAACCCATATTACGACGTTCAAAAAAGGTTTGATCGAACATGGTCATGACGTTGATATCTTATCATGGTCTGATTGCCTAAATAGAAATAGGTTGTTTATTCGAGGTTTAACGTTTCTAATCAAACGATTGAACAAAGGTAAAGGGCAATTATTTGGTGACCGACAACGTATGAAATGGTTAATAAAGGAACTCACAAAAATATACCAGGGATATGATGTTGTTAATACACAAGATATCTTCGCAACACTTGCTGCCAAAGATTTCAACATTAAAACCGTACAAACTGTTCATGGATACTATACCTATGAAGCAACGAGTCGAGGGGCTATAAAAGATCAATCACCAGAAGCCCATCAAGCGAAACTTCACGAACAAGAAGCTTATCTAAGCGCTGATGACATTGTCTGTGTCGACCAACGCTTAAAAGAATATGTTCAGTCCGAATCAGGTAGAGGAACCCATATGATTCATAACTCCGTGGACTCTAGCTTGTTTAATATAAGTTCTGAGGAGATTGATCAAGTACGACAAACCTATCATTTGCCTAATGATCAGTCGATTCTTTTAGTTCCCCGACGTTTAACAGAAAAAAATGGGGTAATCTACCCCATTCTCGCATTACCTAAAATTTTAAAACAATTTCCCAATACATTATTAGTTTACGCCGGAAGTGGCGAGCAAATCGACACATTAAAACAAGTCGCTAGTAAATTAAACGTAAGCTCTCATATTACTTTTCTTGGCTCTGTTCCGCATTCAGATATCATTGGTTTATACAAGTTAGCTAATATTGTATTAATCCCGAGCATTCACGCAAAAGGTGTTGAAGAAGCAACATCCATTGCTGCATTAGAAGGAATGACAGCAGGTAAGCCTGTCATAGCTGGTGCAGTTGGGGGCTTAAAAGAGCTGATCCAACACCAAGAAAATGGATTGTTGTTTGAAAATAGAAATGAGCACGATTTGGCTGAACAAGTTTTGAGTTTATTAAATGACCCTAATTACGGAACGATTTTAGCACAAAATGCACGAAAATATATTGATAAAAACCATTCCCATCTAGCTAGTGCTGGAAGCATGTTAGAGATTTATGAATAAGTCATGAATTACAAAATTATTTAAAATAAAGTATTGAGTTTACAATATTTCTTCACTAGATATTGTATTCAGATAAACCCTAATAATACCTGAACGTTCACAACAGTAAACCCCTACTTATTTTCCATATATTATTTTCAATTATCTAACAGTTTCATCATCTCAGCGTATACACGATAACTATTATTATGATCATTATAATAATAAAATTCATTCAGTCTATTAGCATAGACATGTTCAAATTCGAAATTGTTCTTAAACTTGTTTTCAAGTTCACTTAATAGCCCTTCATTGTCTGTAACTACTGAACCAAAACCATGTTTTTGGTGATTATAATAGCTAGCAGAGTAATGTTCAGAATAAAATTTGTCTTGATCAAATTGATAATAGATAATAGGTTTTTTTAAATAAGCAAAATCAAACTCTACAGAAGAATAATCTGTTATTAGCAAAGAGGAACGTTTAAACTCTTTGTGATATTGTATTTGATTTGAAGTAACAACTTGTACATACTCATTATCTTGAAAATCTTGGATTTGAGAATCTAACGAAGGGTGCAATACGAACAGAGCTTTATAGTTATATTTAGCTAATAATTCTATTAATTCTGGATGATTAATTAGATTATTATAACCATTAAAGTAATCTGACTCTATAAAATCCCGGTTATAAGTGACTCTACCATCTGCCATAATCTCTCCCCGAAGAGTTGTTCTCCATGTTGGCATAATTAAAATCTGATTATTTACATGATCATTAAATAGACGATCAAATCTAGGTAAACCGGTTAATACTATTTCATTCTCAGAATAGCCATAGGTATCATCTAAGAGAACCCTTCGTTCCATCTCAGTAGATACAATAAAACGTTTAATATTCTTATTAAATTTATTTAGCCAGTGTGATAAATCGTTTTTTAAGATACCGTGTTGCAGGAAAATATAATCAAACGTTAACAAATCTTTAAAATGTGTTCTCGCATCTTGATACGGATTAAACAAGTAATTATCAAAATGAGAGGAAATAACTTGTGTAGCTTGTGTTAATAACATTTGATGCTTAAACGAATAGTATTTTACTACTTTACCTCTTTTTTTCATTTTTAAATAATCAGGACTGTCTTTCGAGATAATAAAATATTTATTAACACGGTCAGACTGCTTATTCGCATAATTAAATAATACTTCAGCGTTATCATCAGCTTGATGAGATCGATCCATAAATAAAAAGATAGGCTTTTTATAAAATAAACCCAAGAAATTGAACGAAAACCTTTTTATTGTGGTGGATAGATCAACATTTTGATATATTTCAGCCAAACGTCGACATTCTTTCTTGAATAAATTCTTCTTAGTATTTCGTGTAATTACAATATCGTCTTTAGTTCCTGTTAGTACTAATGAGTCTTTAGCATAATAACTTTGATGACTCTTTTTCAGTCTTGATTTACCTGTAAATGAGTATTTTAACTTCTTCTTAATTCCATTAACTTCAATATTAAATGTGAGTTTTTTATATTTTTTTAGATTCTCGATTGGAAGATTAAGATTAATACCATATGCATTATTTAAAGTATAACCCCATGAAGAAACATTCTTATGCGGTCTTTTTATTATTGGTATTTCAAACTGCTTTTTTCCTAAATTAGCTGTGATTTTAATTTCATTTTGGAATGGAGAATTAATATAGCCAGCAATTTGGAGTTGGTTTTGGTTTATGTCAACCAAATCAATGTAAAGCCGTTCTTTACTTAAATCATGTACTTTATGACCTAAAACTTTCAAATTAATATTCTGTTTAGATTTTTCGTATTTAAGTAACTGCTCGAAAGGTTCATTGAATTTAATTTGAATAATAAACAGCTTGATATATAAATCAACAAATCTTTGGTCTAAAATAACCTTTGGATTAATATAATCCAATACTTTTCTCACTTTATCAAAAAATGCTATTAAGTCTTCTTTATTAGGTAAAGTGGACAAGGATGATTTTGTCTTAAACTTCCATTGCAATTCATACATAATGACATATTGAACATATGGAATTACTTCACCAAATTTATTTAGAGATTGGTTAAGAATTTTAGTTACAAGGTTATCGATGTTTTGTGAGAAGGAATTTAAATCATGACTTTTTAACTGCATTGCTGATGATTCAGAATTTCTCACGCGATAATAGTAAGGCACACTTTTCAACACACCGAACTTACCATCTTCCAGAATAACCTTTGTTACATATTCAACATCTTCTCCATACTTTATCTCTGGATCGAATGAGAACATAGTCGCTTTTTCAAATCTTATAAATGAACTACTAACGTGAAACTGGATGTTAGAAGGAGTGTCATATATATCAATAACTTGATCATCAGTATATTTATAGTTTAAAAAATGTTCTCCTTGTTTACCTTCGAAATAATAAACTGGCAAACTAATCAAGTTGATCTGTTTTTCTTTTTCGAACATTTGCCAAACACTGTTTAAGGTATTTTCATGAAGGATGTCATCAGAATCTAAAAAATTTACCACAGCACCTTCAGCAAATTTCATACCAAAGTTCCTAGCTGTACTGACGCCCCCGTTTTCCTTTTTATAATAGTATATATTATTAGGGTAGAGGTTTTTAAATTCTAAGCATTTTTTTTCACTATTATCTGGAGAACCATCATTAACTAAAATAATTTGAACATTTTCCTTAAAACTTAAACTCTGATTTATAATACTATTTATTGTGTCTTCTATATATTCTTCTACATTATAAATAGGAATAATAATAGAAAATTTGAATTCATGTTTTGTTTGATTCATCTGGTTGACACACCCCTTACACAAGTAACCATTTTTACAGTTTTAAAGGTATTAAATATATAATTTTGCACCTCTCAGGTAATATAATTAGATTCTGACAACAAGATCTTTTTATAGAGGGAAAAAGTTCTATTCATAGAAACGACTCACTACACGCTGAGTCGAGCCTCCATCTTCAAGATAACAAAATTTTTGATAGAAACTCTCAAATTTTTCACCCAAAACTTTGCTTTGCTCGAATTTTTTTATCTGATGAATTACTTCTTCAGTTGTTTTAGTAATTGGACCTGGAGCTTCTTCCAAATTAAAATAAAAGCCTCTTAATGTTTCTCTATATTTTTCTATATCATAGGCATAAAAAATAATTGGTCGTTTCAAATTAGCATAATCAAAAAATACTGAAGAATAGTCAGTGATTAACACATCAGAAATAATATATAAGTCTCTTATATCTGTGTAGCTTGAGACATCTATAACAAATTCTTCAAAACCCGATAGATCAAGCACATCTGAAATTAAATAATGCATTCTTAACAAAATGATATATCTATCACCGAAATGATCTTGTAATTGTTTTAAATTTAATTTTATATCAAATTTATAATTACCGACACTGTAATATTCATCATCTCTCCAAGTAGGTGCATATAAAATAACCTTTTTCTCTAGGTCAATATTTAAGTCTTTTTTTATTTGATCAGCATAGTTTAACGAATGATTAATTAAAATATCATTTCTTGGATAGCCACTTTCAATAATGTGTCCAGTATAATCAAACGCCCTTTCAAAAATTGTGGTTGAATAACGGTTAGGTGATATTAAATAATCCCATTGATTCGCGTTACTGAAAACATTCTTAATATATTTCTCAGTATTTGTTCCAGGAATTTGAACTTCTTCTATGTCAGCCCCTAATTTTTTCAAGGGAGTACCATGCCATGTTTGAAGCAAAATTGTGTTCTTTGGTTTTGGCAACCAATTAGGTGTTCTAACGTTATTCACCCAATACTTAGCACGAGGCATATACCAAAACCATTTGAATGTAAACCTCTTAATATAAGGTAGTTCTAGGTTCTCAAACAATTGAGTATGTCGTCTATCGACACTCCAAATTAAGTTTACTTCAGTATAGTTTTTCTCCATGTATTCATAAATCGCGCGAGGATTATCACTAAATTGCTTCCCATGAAAGCTTTCAAATATAACTAAGTTATTTTTTTTAGGAAAAAGCCCAATCATTTGAAACACAATACGGTACAATTTCAATGCTGTCTTACCTTTAATTACTTGGTTAAAGTATTGTTTAATTTTTTTCATAACTTTCCACCTAACAAAAATTTCTTATATCCTTTATAATGTAACTTATGTTGTATTCCACACTAAGGAGGTTCAAGATTGATCAACTACAATCAAGTCAATATTATACATAAACTATTTGGATTTACCGTTTTTTATTTATTACTTTTTAATGTTTTAGGTTTAATGACCTTTGAGCCCTACAGAGAGCTAGGTCGAGAAACCAGTCTTTGGGTTTTATATCTATCTGTATTTATTGTACTATACGACATTTTAATAAATCGAGGTATCAATAGAAATTTTAAAAGTATTTACATCGGTTTTGGATTATTAATTACTTCGTATACTATAACACATATCTTCAACAAGAATTTTACTGAAGATACAACTTTACTAATTTTATTTCTAACTTTCTGTTTTATATTATCTATTACAAAAATTAATTGGATTCCAAACCACTTTAGAATTATGGGGATTACATCGATCATCATACTAACCTTATTCTTTTTCGATTGGATTACTGAAGGATACCCCACTTATCGATTCACTAGTTTTTTTACTAATTCTAATGTCACTGGCCTTTTCTTGTACTTTTTATTGTTTTTTCAGATAACTTCTATTAAATTTTTTAGTCGAAAGGTTACATTCACTCTAATTGTTCTAAGCATTTTTATTAACTTATTTTTAATTTATACAACAACCACTCGTTCTGTATTATTAAGCATTGCAATTATATTATTCAGTTGGCTTTTAGTTAAATATAGTCAGAAGCTTTATTATTATTTATTCCATGTGGTTATATCTTTTAATTTTATATTTATTATTAGTTACACATATCTATCAAACTCAGAATATGCTAACTCACTAAATGAACTCTCACAAAAATGGTTTGGTAAGTCCTTCTTTTCTGGCAGAGAAGAAATTTGGGGCTCAGCTATTGAGTACGGTTTGAATTCACCTTGGATTGGACACTTTGTTGGTGTCACACCTAAAGAATATGTTAATGGTAGTAATTATGTTCATACGCACAATCAATATGTTCAAGTTTTTTTAGAGAGCGGTCTTTTTGGTGTATTGGCTTTTATAATACTTCTAACAATTTTTTGGAAATTTTATCATCTAAACATAAATTCTCATATTGTTCAATGGTCATCATTTTTCTTTCTTGGTATGTTAATTCATCAAAACACCAGTATGACCTTTTATTATCAATATCCTGTCATGGGTTTAATACATTGGATGATCGTTTCTATTGGCATTAGTGTAGCTCTCAAAAAATATAGACTTTTGTCATAATTTAGAGAAAACGGATAGTATTTCATAGTCTATTATGCTATCATGACTCTAGCATTTACTATACATACAAGGAGGTCTGATTGATTGTATAGTAACTTGGTCGGTTAAATAACATTTATTATTTAAATTAGTAATCTATTTAATATGATATTCACAAAATCCTTTCCTTAAACATCCTAAGAATTATTAAATGGAGGATTTTAAGTGAATATACTTAGAAAGCAAAAATTAACTTTTGTCTCAGTAATAATTATATTGTTGATTGGGATTATGTTGAGTTATACATCAACAATCACCGCTGAAGAAGAGGTTTTACAAGGTGTGGCTACTGATGCTCCGACTAATATTTATGCAGACACTAGTCAAGGGTCAAGCACACTAAAAAGTTACTCAAAAGGATCAATACTCTATTTTGAAAAGCATTCTTCAAATTGGTATAGTGCGTCTGTTTATGTCAATGGTAGTATGAAAGATGGATACATTTATGCTGGGGATGTAGAAGAAGCTACTCAAGAACCTGCTTTGCAACAAGGAGTGGCCTTAAAGAATAAAACTAAAATATTTTCTAAAGCCTCTACTTCATCTAATAGCCTAAAGTCGTATAATAAAGGCAGCGTTCTATACTACGAGAAGTTCACTTCTAATTGGTTTAGTGCTGAAGTTTATAGAAATGGTGAATGGCAAACAGGCTACATTAGTGCTAATCATGTTGAAACAGCAACAAATGAACCACAAAACATGAAAGGTATTGCACAAAAAAGTAATACAAAAGTCTTTTCATCACCTAACACTAATGCTTCAGCATTAAAATCTTATAATGAAGGACACATTCTTCACTTCGAATCTTACACCTCTAACTGGTATAGAGCTGAAGTTTATAAGAATGGCCGCTTTGTCACTGGTTATATTCATAATAATCATATAGATAAACTTTATGAAGATTCTACTGAACTTAAAGGTGTAGCGCTTGATGACACTACCGTTTATGCTGATCCATCTACAAGTTCTAATGGGTTAAGATCATATTCAGAGGGTAGTATCCTACACTATGAATCTTTCAGTAGTCAGTGGCATACAGCTGAAATTTGGAAAAATGGTCAATGGCAAACAGTTTATATACTTAAAAACAAATTAGATAATATTGTTGATGAACAAAAACTCCTCAACGGTATAGCAATTAATGGCAACACAAATACTTATTCTAAGCCAACCACTAATTCAGCTGCAGTTAAAACATACAAAGAAGGTTCAGTCCTTTATTACGAATCCTTTAGTCAAGAATGGTATGAAGCAATTAATTTTGTGAATGGTAACAAGAAAAAAGTTTATATTAAAACTGACCAAGTAGAAAATGCTACAGATAATCAAAAATCGTTAAATGCTATTGCATTAAAATCGCCAACAAAGGCTTATTCAAGAGCATCTCAAAATTCAAAAGCATGGAGAACCTATTCCAAAAACTCTAGTCTTCGTGTAAAAAGTTTCACTGAAAATTGGTATGAAGCTGAAGTCTATCATAGTGGTAAGTGGCGAAAAGCATATTTTCATCGTGAAGATATAAACACGGACATTCTCTATGAAACTACTAATTACAATATAGACTTTAATAACATGGTAGATATACAAATGAGAAGATCACCAAAGTCAGATGGTAGAGGCAGAATAGATGCTTCTCGAGAAGAAGTTGAATATTATGCAAATCCGTCAAACTACGAGCGTGGAACAGATGAATATCTACAATTTTTAGTTTTATCGCAACCCACTGGAGCTAGGGCATCGGAACTTAATAGTAAGATACTGTACAATAAGGGTACTCTAGCTAATACTGGTTCTTCATTTATACAAGGTGCTAATACCTATAACATTAACGAACTTTATTTAATTGCACATGCTTTACATGAAACAGGCAATGGCGGATCAGAATTAGCTCAAGGCATTGAACACAACGGAAAAACAGTTTATAACATGTATGGTATTGGTGCTTATGATGATTGTGCGAAGAATTGTGGGGCAAAAAGAGCCTATGAAGAAGGTTGGTTCACCCCTGAACAAGCTATCATCGGTGGTGCTAAATTTATAGGTGAAAACTATGTAAACGATGGACAAGATACATTATATAAAATGAGGTGGAACCCAGCAAACCCAGGTGTTCATCAATATGCCACGCATGTTCAGTGGGCGGAATTACAGACTGCATTAATTTCCGATTATTACGACATGCTGGATAATTTCGTACAAATTTACGACGTACCTAAATTTGTTAACCAACCTGGTTCTACTACAGAACCTTCTGGAGGTTCCGAACCTTCACAACCTTCTGATTCTCCTGATGGTTCAGTGGAAGTCTATGATTATCCTAAAGGTGTTGTCGGTATTACTGATACAGGTAACACTGGCTTGAACTTTAGAGATCAACCTAATGGAGACCGAATCGGAGGCATACCGAATGGTTCTGAGATCAGTGTACTTGGTCATAACGGTGGAAACTGGTTAAATGTAAAATATGATGGCCAAGAAGGTTGGGTTCATGGAGACTATGTCAATATTATCAACTTAATACAAGTTCAAGAAGGACAAACAGTCAATATTAGAAAGAAACCTGCAGGTGACGATACTGGGGATAATGTTACCGAAGGGAAATTCTATGTTGTTGAAACCAATTCTAACCAAAATATCATTGAAAAAGAAGCAGATTTAAATGATACTAATTATACTTGGGTCAACATAAATTATGGAAATGGCAAAACAGGATGGATTGCCAATGATTTTGTGAATTATATTAAATAGTTACTAAAAGGGTAAGTGAGTTAAACTCACTTACCCTTTTTTATGTTTAGCAAAGATAGTCAATAGATTTGTAATTGTTAAAGCAAGCCCACTTTAATTTTGCCATGCTTAACTCGTAGTATTGAACTATTTGTTTAAATTCACTGAGTGTTCCTCTAATTTCTAGTTGACCAGCAAAAATAGTGATCAAGTCAAAATAAAATCATTTTTTGTATTCCATGATTACTCATTTCTCTTTTAGGAATGAATTTTTGACAAATTCATCAAATCTTTTATAGAAAATAAAGCCAATTCATTTTTATAACCATTGTAAACATCGTGATGTATAATGGCATAGTGATAAGCTAAAGTTATAGGAAAGGTTATAGTAAAGACATTGTACCTACTATCATATACATATAAGTCAAATACCTTTAAAGCCTTGCCCTCACTTTCAAACTTACTTCCTTGAGCTATACCTTTTCTATGTTTTATATATATTTCATCGTCTTCTTTGATAGAATAACGTTCACTTTTAAATTCACCTTTTATTGTTATATAGCGACCATTTCTCATTACTTCATTAATAGATAATGCTTCCTCTTCAATTGGTGGCCTGTTTTTTCGTATAATTTTCTTTGCGACATTATTACCGTGTTTTAATTTTAATAAATACTCTATTATATACCATTTAGTACCCAATTTTAGTATTTGTTCATCATCTATAAATTTAAATAAGTAATGGGATTTATTCAAGAATTTACGTTGTTTATTTTTATTTAATTTTTTCATAGCAATCTTATTAAACCGTTGAAATGCGAAAAGTTTATAGTGATAAACTACTAAAAATTGTATATACGGTATAACATAGCCAAATATCGATTCTGAAACCCTTATTAACTCTAAATACCCCGACTCTATTAATGGTGTATAACGACTTTGCTTATACCAAGCAGTTTTTATTAAGGAAGAATCCTGATCACGGTGATATAAATAATATGGATTATGCAAAAGACCGTATTGAACTTCTTTCATAATCAATTGGTTTATAAATAGAGCATCCTCCCAAAAATCCATTGATTCATTAAAACGAAGTGCCTCCTCTCCTTTTAACAAATCATGCCTAATAAACACTCCCCACGTATAATACTGGATTTTCTCAGGAGACTGAAGAATATCTATACGTGATTCATAATCATCAAATCTTTGATTTAAACGATGTGGACGTTCAAAGTCACCGTCATAATAAGCTTTAATCATTGCTAAATTTAAATCATTATTTTTTTCAAAAAATTCATCAGCTTCAAGTAATAAATCAGAGCTTACTTCGTCATCTGCGTCCATAAAGAATATGAAGTCGGCTTCTTCGCTAACTATACTTATGCCTATGTTTCGAGCTCTAGATGGTCCTCCGTTATCGACTGATTTAATATTTAGATTTACATTCGACTGGTTCTTAAAATTTTCAATAATAGATAAAGTTGCATCAGTGCTTCCATCGTTCACCATAATAACTTCAAAAGATATATTAGAAGTTGTTGTGATATTATCTAAACTTTTTAAGCATCTTTCAATTGTATTCTCAGAATTAAAGACAGGAATGATTATAGAGTATTTCATCAACTTCACCTACTTTTAAAAAATTTAACCTAGTAAATATTCTATACAATTTTATAATAGAATTAAACGATTTATATCAGTCAACCATCGAAATGACCATCACCAACTCTAACACCCTCTCAAAACTCCTACTTTTTTACAATTGATTATTCCTTTATAAGAGTTTACAATAAAAAACTATAGTACTTTTAAATAGAGTATTCAAGGAGGAACAACCATGAAAAAAATAATTACCTACGGAACATTTGATTTGTTGCATGTAGGTCATATAAATATATTAAGACGCGCAAAAGAATTAGGCGATTATTTAATCGTTGCAATTTCAACTGATGAATTTAACGATCTTAAAGGAAAGCAAGCTTATTATTCTTACGAAGATCGAAAAGTCATTTTAGAAGCAATTGAATATGTCGATGAGGTTATACCTGAGAATCAATGGGAACAAAAAATCGATGATGTTGTGACAAACAATGTTGATACCTTTGTCATGGGTCATGACTGGGAAGGTGAGTTCGATTTTCTAAAAGACCATTGTGAAGTTGTCTACCTCCCTCGTACCGAAGGGATTTCCACAACAAAAATTAAAGAGGATTTGAACCAGATATAATGATATTAAGAGAGTTTTTCGTTTCTCTTTATCTACTTCATGTTAAGTTCTGGTTTTCCCTATTCAAACGAATTCCTCAAAAGAAGAAAACTGTTTTTATCAGTTCTTTTGGGGATAATATTTTTTTTGTGTGGCAAAAGGTAAGGCAGGAAACTGATCAGGATACGGTCATTTTACAAATTCCTAATAGCAGAGGCGAATTCTATGAAGATGAACAGACGACTATTATCCCGTTTGACCTAGGCAAATCTTATATTGGTTTTGTAAAAGGAATCTATCATCTTGCAACGTCTAAGGTCGTGTTTGTTGATAATTATGTTGGAATGCTTGCAGGGACACCTTTTCACAGTAATGTCGAATGCATTCAGTTATGGCATGCTAATGGGGCCATTAAACAATTCGGCATGCGTGATCCTAGTATTTCAGATCGATCAAATCGAGCCAATGAACGTTTCCAAACAGTCTATAACCGTTTTACTCATATAACTGTTGGGTCAGATGAAATGTCAGATATCTTCAAAGAAGCATTTAACACTAACGATGAAGTCGTGCTTAAGACAGGCGTGCCTAGAACGGATTTGTTTTTTGATGATCAAAACGTAGAATCTATTAAGGCTGATTTAGAAGCTTCATATCCACAAATTACCGATAAACAAGTGATCATGTATGCGCCAACTTACAGAGAACAAGAATTGAAGGATCCAAAGATTCAAATAGATCTTGATCATTTATATCAAACACTAAGTGATGATTATGTCTTATTCTTGAGGTTACACCCTGCGGTCAAGTATCAATATGATGGTCAATATTCAGACTTTGTTATTGATGTCTCTCATTACAATGACTTAAATCATTTATTATTAGTTACAGATATTCTGATTAGTGACTATTCATCAATCCCATTTGAATTCTCGTTGTTAGAAAAGCCGATGATTTTCCACCCTTATGATCTTGAATCTTATCGACGAGAACGGGGTTTTTGGGAAGCCTATGAGAAACTGGTACCTGGGCCAATTGCGTTTGATACGCAGGATATTGCTCAGTTAATTAAAGACAATCAGTTTAACTTATCTCAAGTTCGCGAATTTTCTCATGTTTGGAACAAGTATAATGATGGGTTCGCAGCTCAAAAGCTTGTTAACTCAATCTATGAAATCGATTCTCTTATTCCTTCTGGTGAACAAGAAGAGCCAAGTTATCAGCCTGTCTCAAATGACAGCTGACATTTAATATATTTAAGTAAATGAGGTGTTGAATAAATTTCAACACCTCATTATTTTTAGACTTATAAAATAACTTATTAGAAAATCTACCATCGCTTTACTTCTTCATTATCTCCTCTACTAAATTAACTACTCTCTGTACCGATCGACCATCTTGATGATGAAAAAAGATGTTTTTCAATCTTTCTCGCTCAGATGCATAATCATCTTGATCAAATGCTCTTTGAATAGCTTGTATAACTTCAGCTGTTGTCGTGACATTTTCACCTGGTGTCCAATGTTCATAAGGTTCTAGCAGAAAACCTCTCACCTCACTGTATTGTTTAAAATCCTGGTTAATAAACACTATTGGATTATTTGTTAATAAGTAATCAAAATAGATACTCGAGTAATCTGTAATTAACAAATCAGCTTGGTAAAGTATTTGATAAAAGTCCAAATGAGATTCTAGTAATTTCTCATTTGTTAAAAACATAATGTGTGGAGTATGAACTATTGTATGAATTTCATTTTCCTCAAGTGGGTGCAATTTAACGACCAGTAAATAAGAGTGATCTTCGATGTATTGAATGAATCGCTCATCCAGTATTAGATCTAGTGCTCCATCTCCTTCCACTCGATTCTGATAGCCCGTTCGGTAAGTGGGAACATATAGCAGCACTTTATCAAAGTCATGAAATTGATCAGTTATGTTATTGTCTTTTTGTTGGAGTAAATAGTCAGTACGAGGGCTCCCTAAAATATGGTGATTAGCAAAAGGAATATGCATGCAGGCAGCTAATAATGTTGATTCAAGCTTGGATGATGTAATCAGATAATCAGTATTAAACCCCTCTGGATCATATATTCGCGAATCATGTTCCATATACATCATGCTCTTAAGTGGAATCCCGTGCCATAATTCGATCATTGTTTGCTTAGGATTTAATTTATTTATGCCATGACTAGAAATGATTACTTCGTAAGACGACATTTTCAATAATGCCGAAATATATTTGATATAGTCTGTGGTTGTATGTCTATCGAAAAAGATCTCTTCTGATGGGTAAACATCAACGTCATAATTTTGTTTCAATGGTTGAACAAGTGGTCTCGTATTTGATCCTGATGGAAAGGAAGATTCAATGATTAGGATTGTCCCTTTATTAATCGGCCTCATGGAACAAAGCCATTTCACTATCTTATATATGATTGTTTTCATGCGATCACCTAAAAGCATTGTTAACTAATCGACAGGTAGATATTCCATAATTAAGAAAAAAGCCAGCGGAGTCCCACTGACTTATTGCTCATTCATATGCTCTTCTAATAAATTCTGAATCCGACTCTGTTCTTGATCTGAGACCACATAATAGTAAAGATTTTGTTGTGCATTAGGAGACCATAAACGTTGACCCGTGCCATCAATCTCAACTTGAATCGTTTCTTCTCTTGTCCCACGGTAATCAAGGAATAATTGACGCATTTCTTCCATATCAGTATTCGTTTGGACATTGGTGTGTAATGCAAAATAAAAGTACAGAAGTTTGCAACTAAAAAGTACACAACACTGCAATCAAAAAAAAAGACTTGCCAGCCCAATCAAATACCACTACTGTTATTGGTGTCGAATCAATTAAACAGTGGAGGTTGAAAGGAATGCTGGCAATGTCTGAAATTAATTGTATCAAAGTTTTACGAAATCAAAAATCAAAATCCGTCAATTCAATCGCTGAAATGCTTGGTATTAATTGGCGTACAGCTAAAAAGTACGCCGATAAGGATTGGGTGCCTCAAGAAAACGTGCAACCCAAACAAGGCATGATGCATGAAGAAGGATGGGGTGAGATCGTATCGGATTGGCTTATAGAAGATTATAAACTACCTTACAAAAAGCGTCGTACGAATAAAGCTATTTTTGCACAATTACAAGCCATTGGCTTTGAAGGCTCATATCGTACCGTTTGCCATTTTATTAAAGACTGGCGTGAAGGAAAGATCAACGATGATTCCACGAAGGATAAGGGGTACGAAAGGTTACAACATCCTCCAGGTGAAGCGCAAGTTGATTTTGGCTTGTTAGAAGCTGTTAAAGATGGTCAATATGTCGATGTTCATGGTTTGTCCCTTAGTTTACCTTATAGCAACGCAACTTTTTGTGTTCCGTTACCAAGTGAAAACCAAGAATGTTTCTTAAAAGGGCTAGAAACTATTTTTAAACAAATGGGAGCCGTTCCTAGAGTGCTAAGAATTGATAATTTAAAAGCAGCTGTTATTAAACCTAGGGGACGCCATCAGGAAGTTGAATTCACCCATGAACTCCATCAATTTTCAGCATATTATGGTTGTGAGATTCAAGCTTGTAATCCCTATAGTGGCCATGAAAAAGGTCATGTCGAAAATAAAGTTGGTTATATTCGATATAATTTCACAACACCTGCACCTGTCATGACGTCATATGAACAACTCACAGACTGGTTGGAGGACCAACTGACACAAGATCGCCAACGCCAACATTATGTAAAACAACAAACAATTGAAGACCTTTATCAAGATGAACATCAACACATGCTTCATCTTCCTGATCAAGATTATCCGATATTTAAAGAAAAATGGGTGAAAGCTAATAAATATGGGGAAATTGTGGTCGACCAAGTCAAAGTACATGTACCTAAGAGCTATAATTTTGGACAAGTTCGATTAGTGCTTTATTGGGATCAATTTAAAGTCACATCTCCTAACGGAGAGATCCTTATGAAAGATGTTAGACCGTATATGCATAAAAGAAGACAAATTCCTTGGCAAGGTATTCTATCCTCTTGGCTGGATAAGCCAAGAGCCATAGAGTATTCACGTTACCAACCATACTTGCCGGTTCGAATATTTGAATATATCCGGATTGAGGATCATCGTTTAAGAAAAGAAAGGCTGCGTTGGTTGATTCATCAATTGGCCCAACATGATATGGAACAAATTAATGATCAATTTTATGACTTAATAGATAACGATCTACAACCTGAACACGACGACCATCCATATGATGTTGACTGGAGCCTTTATGATCAAAACATTCCAAGGGGTGAGTCAACATGACGCGGGATATTAAAGCCATGTGCAAGTCACTAAGATTAGCGTATGTAGCAGACGTTTATGAATCAATACCATTTGAAACAAAAGAGCAATTTTTAAAAGAGCTATTTGAAAAGGAATTCGCTTTAAGGGAGGAAGCCAGAGCGGACCGCTTAATGAAGAAGGCGAAGTTCTTACATGTTAAAGAACTGGATGATTATCATTGGGGAAGCCATATCCATTTTCCTCAACAATTAGATAAAGATGAACTGATTTCCCTCAGTTTTATCAAACGCGTCGAAAATGTCATCTTAACAGGAGCACCAGGAACAGGTAAAACCCATCTAGCAACAGCGTTAGGCCGGGAGGCTTGTCGAAATGGTTTTGAGGTCCGATTCTTCCGTGTTTCAGATCTCGTTGATCAATTAGATAGAGCGTGGCAAGACGGAAAATTACGAAACTTTAGGAACAAGTTTAAAACGGTTGATTTAATCGTATTAGATGAAATGGGATACATTCCATTCGGAAAAGAAGGAGCAGAGCTGTTATTTCAACTCATCTCTGAGTGGTATGAACAAAAAAGCTTAATGATCACGTCCAATTTAGAATTTAGTCAATGGAACCGGATATTTTCAGATTCACGTTTAACAGCTGCCTTAGTGGATCGCGTGATCCACCATGCGCATGTACTAAACTTCACTGGAGATAGCTTTAGAGTGAAGCACGCACTATCTAATCAAGAATAGCGAAAAAGGGCTGGCAATCTTATGTATTTTTGATTGCAAAACTATGTATTTTTCTCTTGCAAAATACAATTGGAACCAACTGCACCTAGTATATTGTCTACTCTTGTAAATGATTCAAAGGACATCGCCTCATTAATCAATTGATTAATGATTTGTTGTTGTCTTGTATTACGACCTAAATCACCACGAGGATCTTGTTTACGCATACGCGAGTAAATTAAGGCTTCTTCACCATTTAAAGTAATTTCACCTGTTGGGAAATCGTGGCCGCCATGACTAAACGCTTGATCGTTATTAACGGTTACTCCACCAATAGCATCCACCCCGTCTTTTAAGCCTTCCATATTAATTCGTGCGTAAAAATGTACTGTTGTGTCCAAGAAATTCTCTGCCGTTTGTACGGCTAATTCTGAACCACCAAAGGCATAGGCGTGATTGATTTTATCTTCACCGTTTCCTGGAATACTCACTCGCGTATCACGTGGGATATTAAACATTAACATTTCTTCAGTATCAGGATTTAATGATAATAGTATCATCGTATCAGAACGTCCGACATCGTTCTCACGTTCGTCCACTCCAAGTAATAAAACATTGACTGTATCTTTGTCTTCTAATCGTGTTTGTACTTCTTCCTTTTTCTCCGTATCGGATTCTAATGGCGTGTACATCGTATCGACAGTATCATCTAGCTTCATGTACAGATAAACACCATAACCAATGATCCCTAACAATAATAGGATCACAATGGTCCAAATTATTTTCTTTTTACTTCTTTTACCTTGTTTTTGTTCTCGTCTTTCTTTACGGGTTTCCATAAACAAATTCCTTTCAGTTATTAACCTGTAAACTTATTGTACCTTATTGTTGCATGAAATAAAATATTCCTAAGCTTATATTATACTATGGTACACTTGTAGAAGTAAAATAAATATTTCCATTTGTTTTTTTATATATTCATGTACAAATGCTGTGAAAATCAGTATAATTTATAAGGTAGAATTTTATAAAAAGGCGTCACTTTTTAGTCGGATTCGACGTCTAATAATAGAGAGAATAATATATAATAGGATGGGTTAAAAAATGGCACGAATACAAGAAAGAAAAGAAAGACGGCGTAAACGCCTAATGCGTCGGCTATTGATATTTTTCGCGGTGATTGCGATTGCCGTAATTGGCGGAACTGCATATACTTACTACGAGTACCAGGCTGGTAAACAAGCGGCTGAAGACAAAATGGATGACTCTCAAAACGAAGAGCAAAGTGAACGGTATAAAGAAGAATTCCAAGGCGTTAACACAGATGAATCTATCACTAACGTTTTATTAATTGGTAAAGATTCAAGTGGGGAAAGATCTAATAACACTGATACCATTATGATTGGACAATACGATGCAGAAGATGAATCAGCAAAGTTAGTTTCGATTATGCGCGATATGTACGTTGAAATTCCAGGTTATCAGAATAATAAAATTAACGCTGCATTCCAGCTAGGCGGACCTGAACTCCTGCGAAAAACAATTAAAGAAAACTTTGATGTCGATATTGATTATTACGCCATGGTTAACTTTGATGGATTTGAAGGCATTGTTAATACGATTGCGCCTGACGGTTTAACTCTAGACGTAGAAAAAGATATGAATTATGAAAGTGGCGATGGCCTAGTTGATATTGATTTACAGGAAGGCGTCCATGACTTAACTGGAGATGAAGTATTAGAGTACGCGCGTTTCCGTGCAGATAGTGAAAATGATTTTGGTCGGGTACGTCGTCAACAACAAGTTATGACTGCTATAAAAGATCAACTAATGTCATTTACAGGGGTTTCGAACTTGCCACGTGCTGTCGGAACGCTTGAACCATATGTTGATACAAACATGGAAACGGGACAAATGATTTCGACCATGACGAGTTACCTTCGAAACACACCTGGTGAAATCGAAACGCTAAGAATTCCTGTTGAAGGCAGTTATACTAATGAACGCTATAGTCATGCTGGTTTAGCATTAGAAGTTGATTTTGCTGAAAACACTCAAGAATTGAACGACTTCTTAGGTCAGGTAGATGACAATGTCGAAACGGTTCAAAAAGAAGATGATGAGGAAATTCACGACGATGAAGCCTCATAGAAAAAGCAGCCATATAATATGGCTGCTTTTTCTATGAGTTATGTTGGCCATTAAGTTTTAAAGTAATCGACAATAGCATTTGCGATTTGTTGAGAAGCCGTTCCATCTCCATAAGGGTTCGACGCCTTAGCCATTTCAGCATGTTTCGAATCCTCCGACAATAATTCATTAGCTAATTGTACAATGTCATCTTCATTAGTACCAGCTAGTTTTAATGTGCCTGCTGCCACGCCTTCTGGTCGTTCAGTCGTGTCGCGCAATACAAGGACTGGCACCCCAAGAGAAGGAGCTTCTTCTTGCACGCCACCCGAATCAGTTAAAATAAGATGCGATTTGGCTGCGAAATTATGAAAGTCAATCACGCCAAGTGGTTCGATTAAGTTAATGCGATCATCGTCACCTAAAATCGCGTTCGCTGTCTGTTGAACGACTGGATTTAGGTGAACAGGATAAACAACATGCAGATCGTCATGCGTTTCAACCATTCGTTTGATTGCGCGAAACATTTGTTCCATATTCTGACCTAAATTCTCACGACGATGAGCGGTGACCAACACTAACCTTTTATCACCTACCTCATCTAGTATTGGACTGCTGTAATTGTGACCGACAGTCGTTTGTAATGCATCGATCGCCGTATTTCCAGTTACCACAATTGAATCTTCGTCTTTATTTTCATTTAGTAGATTGGTTTTTGCTTGGTCGGTTGGCGCAAAATGCATATCAGCCATGACACCTGTTAGTTGGCGATTCATTTCTTCCGGAAATGGTGAATGTTTATTCCATGTGCGCAGACCCGCTTCAACATGCCCCACAGCTGTCTGGTTATAGTAGGCTGCTAAAGAGGCCGCAAAAGTCGTGGTCGTATCACCATGGACAAGGACAATATCAGGCTCGGCTTCTTTAATCACTTGATCTAGACCTTCCAATGCACGATTCGTCACTTGAGCTAATGTTTGTTTTGCTTTCATAATATTAAGGTCATAGTCAGGTTCGATATCGAAAATCGACAATACTTGATCGAGCATTTCACGGTGTTGAGCTGTGACGGTTACGATTGTTTCAAACTGCTCGCTACGTTTGTTAAGTTCAAGGACTAGTGGAGCCATTTTAATGGCTTCTGGCCTAGTGCCGAATACTGTCATTACTTTAATTTTTCGTTCCATGTTGTTCACTCCAGTTTGCCCCCACCAATAATAACTCTTAATGGGTTTGATATGGTTAATATTCACGACCATATAATCAATGTCTTTAACGCTTCTATCATCATTATACTAAATGTTATTAAAAATTAATCTAGTCTAGACAAATTTCTCATATCATTGTAGCTTTAACTTACAAGGAGTGACTCTAATACAGAGCAAAAAAGCACTTACCACAGGCTGTATGATCTACATACTCTTCGGTGTCTTCATCTTCATCTTGTATTTCACGATGACGAACACTGATCTATTTCGTCATTACTTTGAATGGTCGGACTGGTTTAAATAAAGTATGAAACTCCACTCGCGAACCTTCTATAACTATAAATTTGAAGTGTATTTCTTCACAGGTTAAATTTTACAATATATTAATTGACTATGTTCCAGAACCAATTGTTTTTCACAGTATAGATATTGTTAAAAATCCCAAATGCTCTAATTGTTTCTGTCTCTCCATCTTTATGACCTGGAATTTCAATGCTTCTTTCAACAGACATAAATATACCTGCATTTCTATAGTGTTGACTCATAACTAGCACTTCAGTATTGTCTTTTTGACATACTCCGTATTCATCACATTTATAACCGTAATGATCAAAAACCCATTCCTCGAATTTACTTTCTGAAGGGGTTGAAATGACCATGACAATAAATAGGAATAAGAACAACATCATTAAAACTATTACTACTTTTATAAGCTTTCTCTTGGTTCTAGTCTGAATAACTATAACTTCTCATCTCCTCTTCAGCTCTGGCACACCGTAAATTTAAAACTATCCTTTTTATTTATTTTACCATAAATATTCCAATTAACTCCTTATTTTTCACATAAAAAATAGCCCAGTGAAGGGTACAAATTGCTTTTTTGTACCCAAAAACTGAACTACTTGCGCTCATACGCAGATCTTTTTATTTTTCTTTACGACGCTTCGTAAACTTAGCCGATAAGTCATCAAACAACGTGTAGACGACTGGAATCAAGAGTAGTGTAAAGAGCATCGAAACGGTTAGACCGAAGATAATGACCACAGCGAGTGGTTGTTGGGCTTCTGCACCTTGGCCGAGTCCGATTGAGAGCGGGATCATACCGAGCACGGTCGTCAATGTCGTCATTAGGATCGGACGAAGACGGTTGGCACCGGCTTCGAGTATCGCTTCAAATCGCTCTACACCTTTCTCTCGTAATATATTAATATAGTCGACCAGCACGATCGCATTGTTCACGACAATACCGGCGAGCATAATGACCCCGATAAAGGCTGGGATACTAAACGGTAAACCAGTAATAAATAGTCCACCGATAATACCGACGACTGTCGCAGGTAATGAGAACATGATCGTAAATGGATGTAAGAAGTTCTCGAACTGCACAGCCATGACGGCGTAAACTAAGAAAATCGAGAAGATGAGCGCTACGGCTAAATCGCCAAATGCGTCTTGCATATCTTGCGCTTCACCACCCATGGAATAGTCATAACCATCTGGCATTTCAAGATTTGAAAGTTTTGCTTCAATATCACTTGTTACGCTACCTAAGTCACGGTCGATCACATCACTTGTGACGTTAATTTGGCGTTCTTGATTTTGACGCGTTAACGTCGTTGGGCCTTGGACTTGTTCTAGTTCGGCAATGTCTTGAAGCGTTAATTGTGCTCCAGTTGGTGCTTGAAGCGACATATTTCGAATGTCTTCAATCGAATCACGACTTTCTTCAGGTGTCATGATGCGAACATCTAATTCTTCGCCATCATTTCTATATTGAGTCGCGACTTGGCCCATCATTTCTGATTGAAGTTGACCCATGACTTGTTGTTGCGTCAGACCATATTCACTCGCAACATTTTCATTTAGCGTGATTTGCATCTCCGGACGACTTTCTTCAGCAGATGTGGTTGGGTTGTGAACACCGTCTACATCTGACATGATATTCACGAACTGATCGCCTAGTTGTTGTAGCGTATCATAGTCATCGCCCGTGATTTGAATTTGAACAGGATTGCCTCCACTAATGCTAGCGCCCATCGCGCTAACAGTAATATCAGCACCTGCAATGTCTTCTGTTGCGTCATTCCAGTCTTGCATCACTTGTTGTGTTGTCCGGTCGCGTTCACCTGATGGGATTAATTGGACCATGTAGGAAGCTGTATTATTCGAGCCTCCCATGCCCATACCACCAGCAGCGCCACCACCGCCACCAACCGTGACGAAGTTGGACTCAATCACGTCTTGATCTTGGTCTATTACGTTATTTACACGATCAACTACTTCATTGGTTGTGTCAAAGTTCGTGCCACTTGGTGTTTCTACTGAAATCTCAATTTGGCCTTGGTCGGCTTCAGGAATAAAGGCCGCGCCAAGTTGTGGTATGAGTAGTAAACTTCCAATAATAATCGCGAGTGTTCCAAAAATCGTCGTCTTACGGAAGCGTAGCACTCTACGTAACGCTTTTTGATAAATGTTTGCAACACCATCTAAGAAACGATCAAACCAGTAACGACGCCCACCTTGATCGACGGCTTTCGTCAGTAATTTAGACGAGAGCATTGGGATCAAGGTCACGGAAGCTGCGAGTGACGCAATGAGCGCAAAAGCTACCGTTAAGGCGAGTGGCGTAAATATTTCAGATGCAATTCCTTCAACGAACACAATCGGTAAGAACACCACTAAAGTCGTGGTCGTTGAAGCCACAACGGCAGGTGCAATTTCCGATGCACCGAGCCGGGCCGCTTCCTTAATCGGGTAGCCCCTCTCCCTGTAGGTGTAAATATGCTCCAATATGACAATCGAGGAGTCGACCATCATACCAATTCCGAGCGCGAGTCCACCCATCGTCAAGATGTTCACCGTTTCACCGGAGAAGTACATGAGTGAGAAGGCAGTAATTACCGCAATTGGAATCGATAAACCAATAACGAGCGTCGCACGAAAACTCTTCAAGAATAATAAGAGAATCATAACCGCAAACGCTGCCCCGATGATAATATTTTGGAAAACGGAGTCAATCGACTGGCGAATGAAGTCAGCTGTGTCGAAAACGACGCTGACATCGACTGCTTCAGGTAAATTTGTTCGCACATCATCTAATGATGCTCTAACTTCATCCGAAACGGAAACCGTATTCGCATCTGTCTGTTTTAAAATACTTGTCACGACAGCTTGATCACCATTCACGAGCGTACGTTGGTTTTGATCCGTCGTGGTTCGTTCAACAGTAGCGACATCGGATAGTTGTAGAAAGTCGCCTTCGCCTGTTTGAATCAAGGTTTCACGGATTTCTTCGATTGATCCATAATCACCTGGCATTCGTAACTGTAATTCTTGCGTGCCTCGGTCGACGACGCCAAGTGAGGCTGACTGATTGGCTCCTTGCACACTTTGCATCACATCTTGTGTCGTTAAACCAAACTGACTGAGTCGAGCGTCATCTAGGACGACTTGCACTTCTTCTGACTGACCGCCTTCAATGTTGACAGAACCAACGCCAGATTGACGGCTTAAGAGGGGTTCCACTTCATTTTCAGCTAATTCATTGAGAGTCGCTTGGTCAGATCCTGTTAGACCTACCCACATAACAGGCATTTGTTGTGGGTCAAAACGAAGCACGCTTGGGTCATTCGCTCCGTCTGGTAAGAATCCACGTACTTGGTCGACCGACTCACGAACATCTAGCATTGCCTGGTCCAAGTCGGTATCCATCGAGAATTGAATCATGACCATAGATGATCCTTTTTGTGATTGAGCTTGTAAAGTTTCAACCCCTTCAATCGTGCCGACAGAGTCTTCCACTGGTTTCGTTACAAGTTCTTCTACTTCTTGAGGAGCCGCATCGTCATATGATGTCGCGACCACGGCGATTGGTAATTCAATATCCGGGTAAAGGTCAACGGGTAAACTCCGGAATGAAATAAAGCCCATCGCTAAAATCGCCAAGACGATCATAATGACGCCGACTGGTCGTTTAATCGATGTATTCACTAATCGCATACGTTATTCCTCCTCAACGACACGAACATTCGAGCCATCTTCAATCGTTAAATGACCACTTGAAATGACCGCATCGTCTGCTGCGAGTTGTTCATCTTCTACTTCAATCGCTGTTTCGGCGGATTGTTTTTGAATAATCGAAACGTTAACTTCTTTTGCTTGCCCATCTTCCATGATAAAGACAAATGATTGGCCACTGCGTTCAATCACCGCTTCAGTCGGTACAATTAAAGCATTTTCCGCAACGACATGATCGAGTTGAATTTGGCCAGTTAAACCAGATGGAATCGTGTCATCAGGTTGGTCAGCCTCTGCTTCAACATTAAACATGCCGTTATCACTTGTGCTACTTGCTACATATGTGATTTCTGCTTCACCTGTGGCATCAGCTTGTGATACGTCATAGGTTACCGTGTCGCCTTCAGAGAAAAGGTCGCGGTTTGATTGCGTGACCTGGAATTGGAAAACCATCGGGTCACGGTCAATGACCATTCCTGCAGGTTCTTCTGTTGTTAACATGTCACCTTCTGCATAATTAAAATTCGTCAGTAAACCATCCATTGGTGCTACTAACTCCAGTAATCCGCGTTGTGTTTGGTATTCTAATAACACATCATCTTCTTCTACTGTTTCCCCGCGCTCTGCCATGACTTCTTCTACTTCACCAGCAGCTTGCGCCATCACGGGTGATTGGTCATTCAGCATGATGCGAGCTGAGAATGAGCGGGTTTCTGTGAAATTTTCCTGTTTCACCGCCACAGTTTCAACTGGCGTTTCTGTTTCAACATTTTCTTCTTCATCTTGGCTTTCGCCACTACATGCCGCTAACACCATTAGAGCTGCGACGACGAGCATAATCATCCATTTTTTCATATTGAACACCTCTATCCCTTTCGTTTGTCTCGTAGTTCTTGAATATCATCACGAATCGCGTCGTATTGTTCTAAGTTGATCAATAGCGAATCAATGACGACTGATTCTGGTTCTGGTTTGTTTAGTTCATTTTCGATCGCTGTTAAAACACGTGACGCTTCGGGCCGGTCTTTTGGATCAAGGTTTAAAATGTATTGCCGAACCGTTGCGACCAGTAGCGATTCGTCAGTTAAAAACTGCGGTGTCTGCTTGATCGGTGTTGGCTCCCCTTCACTAATGACATCTTGGCAAATTTTATAAATCCGTTTCGTCAAATAGTGCGGGAGTTGATTAAGATCAATCGCGTCTTCATCAATGAGTAACCAATTCATATAACTATGAATTAATCCGTCCGTCATGACAACAACATCGTATAAATATGGTTTAATGGCTTCACCTTGAATGGCTTGAATATTTTGTTCGAGCCAGTAATAATGTTGTTGCTTCACCTCTGTCATGAACCATTCCATATCTCGGTCAATTGGAACTTGTTCTTTCAGGACCATTTGGATCAACGCCTTATGATTCAGCAAAAAGTGAAACACAACGTCCAATTGGTATGTAAAAGAATCTGTTGCATTCGAAGCTTGCCTTGTTTCCTCAGCCATAGCTTCCTCAATTTGCGTATAATAATAATCATAAATCGCACGTAATAAATCATTTTTGGATGTGAAATAGTTATAAAATGAGCCTTTCGCGACATGAGCCTCATCAACAATCTGCTGAACAGACGTCTCATGAAAGCCACGTTCCGCGAATAAATCAATACTCGCTTCAATAATCATCCGCTTCTTTTCTTGCATGCTATCATCCCTTTTACTATAGAATGACCAGTCAGTCACTCCTTCACTTTACCAAATACATGGTGTGGAAACAAGACTAAAGTCTTGAATAGATGATGACAATTAGAGTAGAGGACGGAAGATTGCTCATATAAATAAAAGCTTTCATAAATAAAACGCGACGACTGCTCTGCAATCCATCGCGTTCCTTGTTATCGTTTTCGTTTATGTTGTAGCATAACTATTGGTTTAACTTATATCATCTTTTTTGTTGAAATATCCGATTAATCCTCCAGCATACTGCATTTGTTTGTGATAAGTTGAAAATGTGATTTCTAAATCGACTTCTTTGCGATTTGTTAAGACGATTGTTTTGAAAAAATCACCTTTTGCGCTAGGTTTGATGTCGAGGGCGTATTGGTATGAAAACCAATCGCATCGATCTCGTTGCTTCATAGTGGTTGGCATAAAAATGCTGTGACTATTGATTTCAATGGGAATTGGAAGTCGGGTCTTTCTTTGAAGCACATCTGCTACCGCTTTTTTACGTCCATCATAGGTTGTTATACCTTTGCGCTTGCACGATTCATTTAGGATTTCCTCGGGTGTTTGTTGGCACAAATATTCGGTTTCACGTTCATAAATCCTACTTTTGTAAACCGAATCCGTGAAATGCTTTATTACCATAGTACTTTCGTTAATGGTGTATTGCTTCTTTTTTTTGATATAATCCATCGTGCTATTTCCCTTCAAGGTTTATTTTTTCGACGCAATAAACAATAAAACGATAACAATTAGTCAATATGACTTTATATTAATATAACAAAATTAAAAAAGCATCTTTTCGACAAAAGTTATCAAAATAAAACAATTACTTTGTCGACTTTAAGTTTTTTACAGATGATCCGATATTATAAATAAGGAATGTGAGGTGAGTTTATGGATGTAGCTGGAGCATCAATTGCGATGAGTACGATGCAAGCTAAGCAACAATTTAACGTTGGATTGGCTGGTAAAGTGAAAGACCAGATGGAACAACAAGGTGAGGCTTTCAATAAGCTGGTTGAGTCAAGCCAAGTCCCTTCTCACCCTAATTTAGGTCAGAATATTGACTTAAAAGGTTAATGAAGCAGAAAAGGTCCGAAGCGAGCGCTTCGGACCTTTTCGTTTTATTCTTCTTCGTCTTCTCCATCCATCTCATCTTGCATCTGGTCAGATTCATCTTGTCCACCATTTTGGTTCTCCTCACCATTTCCGTTTCCACTGCCATTGCCGTTACCATTTTCACCTTCTTGTTTATTTTGATCTTTATTCTCGTCATCATTTTCGCCTTCTTGCTGCATGTCTGACTCTTCTTCAGGTGCATCTGTTCCACCATTTTGTTCATCTTCTGACTCTCCACACGCTGTAAATAGAAAAATCGACATGAAACAAACCAATAATAACTTCCATTGTTTTTCCATACATAAACCTCCCATAAACATTTTACGGGTAGTATGTGTGAATAATAGGAAATTATTTATAAAGTATAGGGTTTTTGTTGAATTAATAAAAAGCCTAGTCAAAACTAGGTATATATACAAAAAATCGAACGAAATCATTCTTTGACTTCGTTCGGGTTCAATTAATTTCACCGCTCCATCAAAATGCCACGCTTTCCGTGGGCGGCTGGTGAGCCTCCTCGTCGGGCAAAGGAATTTCGGCTAAGTACCGGACGTCCTGTCCGAACGCCGAAATGACCCACATCCTGTGCGCCTCTGTGGGGTCTCACCTTTGCCTTAAATCCCATGACGACCTGGATGGTCTAATGTCGATGTTGGTCACAGGACGTTACCGATTTTAATCGACCAGGAGTCTACGCATTTTGATTCCGCTATGTTATTGCTCAACAAAAATGATTGATCTATGCTTCTTGTTTTCTCAACCCTCTGTTTCTTTTTTGCCAGTTTCTAGAATCACGATTCCTCTTCAGGATCGACAATCGCAAACATAATTTCCGCTTCACATGCGACTTCACCGTCAACTGATGCGACAGCTTTTCCTTTTCCGACTGGGCCTTTTAATTTCACAAGGTCAACTTCCAATTTCAGCGTATCACCAGGTTTAACTTGGCGCTTGAAACGGCATTTGTCGATGCCTGTAAACATACCGAGTTTACCTTGGTTCTGCTCAAGATTTAAAATCGCCACAGCACCAACTTGAGCTAACGCTTCAACGACTAACACACCTGGCATGACCATGTAATTCGGGAAATGCCCTTGGAAAAATGGCTCGTTTGCAGTCACATTTTTATACCCGACAGCTCGTTCACCCTCAGACAATTCAGTCACTTGATCGACTAATAAAAAAGGATAACGATGTGGGAGAATACGTTTAATTTGTTCGATATCTAACATAATGGCCTCCTCTTACTTACCACGAATGTAATCATACATGTTTTGCCATAAATCTGGCTCTAATACGTTACTCGGGTCATCACCTTCACCAACAACACCGTAACCTACTACTAGACCTAAAATGGCAGCAACAATCGCTAAGATAATCACGAGTAAAAAGCGGGCCCAAACAGGTAAGTAACGTATGCGACCTTTACGTTTCTTCTTGTTTTTCTTTTTTTCTTCTTTGGCTGCTTTGCGCTGTGATTTTTCTTGATTATTCGATTGATCGTCTGTTTTAGCCGTTTGTTCTTCTTTCGCATGATGATCTTCATTCGTTTGTTTAGGTTTAGGATTATACTTTTTAGTCCCTTTGATTTGCCTGGACTGTTGTTGATCTTTTTCTTCTGAAGCCATAAGCCTACCTCAATTCTCACTCTATCTCATATTACTAATCGAACTCATCATTTGATCACCAATCGTCAATGATTTGGCGTTAAATTGATAAGCTCGCTGCGCTTCAAGCATTTGCGTCATTTCCTGACCCATGTTGACATTCGATGATTCTAAAGAACGGGTCATCAAGTTCGCCTCATCTGGTGCGACACCTGCGACGACATCTTCAATCGGTTGGCCAAGTTCTGCTTCATTAATGGAAAAGGAGTTCTCATCAACAGGTTCTAAGACACGTGAGTTCGCAATATCGACCACTTCAATCGTGTCTTCTACTGCTGTATCACCATCACGTGTGACTTCAACTTCGCCATTTTCATTAATTGAAACATCATCAAAACCACCATCGAGAACGACGGCGCCATCTTCACCATTCGCAGGGTAACCTGCATTTGTCGTTAACATCATATCACCGTTTTCTTGTTCAGACAAATAAAAATTACCCGCACGCGTAAAGCGTTCTTCTACCCCGCCTTCTTCACCCGGTCCATTAACAACGAAAAAGCGGTTATCGTTTTGAATGGCAACGTCTAGTGCTCGTCCAGTTTCTTGAGCAGAACTTGAATCCATGTTCATATTAATATTGCCTAGACCTGCACCAGAACCAACACGTATGCCATCTGGTGTTAAACGTGGTGAATCAGCATCGTGTCCCGCAATATTGTCAACTTGGTTATGTAAGAGTGATGAAAATTCAGCTTGGCGTGCTTTGTACCCCGTATTATCCATGTTGGCCAAATTATTCGAGGTTAAGTCCATTCGTTGTTGCAGCTGATTCATTGTCGATGCTGCATTATACATATTACGCATGGTAAAAAGCGCCTCCTCTACTGGCGATTAGCGTAGACGACCGATTTGGTTCGCTGCTAATTCCATACTTGTGTCAAATGTCTTCACGACTTGTTGGTTCATATCAAACATGCGGTGAGCGCGTGTCATATCTGCCATCACTTGTTGCTCATCCACATTCGATTCTTCTAAATGACTTTGTTGAATTTGAAAGCCAACACCATCAGCAGCACGAGCGTCCACAGTTGCTACATCCCCTTCATTCGCAAAAAGATTGTCGCCTTCTTTCACAAAATCATTCGTATTTTCATGATAAGCCATACCAATTAACGTGTTATCAAACGGTGAAATCACTTCACCATCTTCTGTTACCTCGAATTGATCCGTTCCCGTTTGAATGGTATCACCATCTTCATCTAAGACATAATGACCTTGGTTCGTTGTCAAGAAGCCTTCGCCATCAACAGTGAAATTGCCATTCCGAGTATGACGCACTTCACCTTCTTCGTTTTGAACTTCAAAAAAGACTGACCCGTTTTCATCTGGCATATCACCATTTTGAATCGCCAAATCCGTTGATAGACCTGTCTGACGGATATCACCTTGCGTCTGTAGTGGGACGTCTTCTTGCATATAAACGCCAGAGTTAATCGTACCAACTGTATTTTGAAACGGAAGTTGTAAGCCATTTTCAGTCGGAACATCACGAGATTCTACATTTTGGATTAACATTTCTGGGAACGCTCGAAATGTTGAACGGTCTTGTTTGAAACCAGGTGTTAAGGCGTTTGACATATTATTACTTAGTGAATCTTGATGACGTTGATGAGCCATCATACCAGCTCCGGCTGCATTAAACCCTCTTAGCATGGTGTTCCTCCTCTAAGAAAATCTTGATTAAGATTAAACAATTTTGTCTTTCGGTAACTTATCAATATTCTCAAGCATAATGCCTGTTCCTTGCGCGACACAGTTCATTGGTTCTTCCGCAGCAAAAACAGGAACTTTCAATTCTTCTGCTAATAACTGGTCAATGCCATCTGTAAGGGCACCGCCACCTGTAATAATGACACCACGGTCAATAATATCAGCTGACAATTCTGGTGGTGTTGTTTCGAGTACGGTTTTCGTTGCTTGAACGATCATAGAAACTGACTCTCGTAATGCCTCTTCGATTTCTTCAGAATGTACCGTGATTGTTCTCGGTAAACCTGAAACTAAATCACGTCCACGAATGTCTAAGGACTCATTACGATTACCTGGGAAAACCGTGCCGACGTTGATCTTAATATCTTCAGCTGTCCGGTCACCGATTAATAGTTTATATTTACGTTTAATATACTGTAAAATCTCATGGTCAAATGTGTCACCAGCCATCTTAATCGACTGCGAAGTGACAATATCACCCATACTGAGGACTGCAACATCCGTCGTACCGCCACCGATATCGACGACCATGTTTCCGCTTGGTTGGAAAATATCCATACCAGAGCCTACTGCTGCAACTTTCGGTTCTTCTTCTAAGTAAATCTTCTTACCGCCTGATTTCTCAGCCGCTTCTTTGATCGCTTTTTGTTCGACTTTCGTTATGTTTGTTGGGCAGCATACTAAAATGCGCGGTTTCGAGAACATGCCACGTACATTAATCTTTTCGATAAAATGGCGTAACATCGCTTCAGTTACGTCAAAATCAGCGATCACACCATCTTTAAGTGGACGAATCGCTTCAATATTTCCTGGTGTACGACCGACCATTTTTCGCGCTTCATCGCCGACTTCTAAGACTTTGCCCGTGTTTTTATCCATTGCAACAACAGATGGCTCGTCTAACACAATTCCTTTACCTTTAACATGAATCAATACGTTCGCCGTTCCTAAGTCAATCCCGATATCTCTTGCAAACATGTAACCTCGCTCCCCCTGCTTTTATCCTATATATTCACGTTTTATATACAATACTTCTATTCTATCATTTTATCACTATTTTCCTATCATGTCATGCCCTTTTTCGTATCATTGTGACAATTTACTACTATGATAAAAATAAGAGCACCTGCCGTAGCAAGTGCTCTTGTTATGATTGAAGTGGTTCGCCGTATGAAGAGGATGTTGCGCCGTATCGAGTAGTGCTTTAGCCGTATCAAACGAGAAAGCGCCCTATGTTGACAATCTAGCGCCGTATCGCAGAGGTGTTTCGCAGTATCTTAGTCGAGATTCGCCGTATCCACCCATTCAACTCCACTCGATTATTCGCCAACAATCGTCTCAAAATGACGTAAATGCAGATCCGTCACGTCTTCAGGATGGAACGTGTTATGCACATAAGTTTCTGCAACAGCTATGCTACGCGCATCATCCGCTGCTTCAAGCGCGACCACTGCTTCATAAATCCGCGTCATATCGTCTGCTATTTGCTTCGGATATTTAAACATCAGGGATTCATCTCTCTCTGCCAGCGTTCCGAGTTTTGCTTGAAGTTGCTCTACTGCATTGACGACAGGCTCGGCAATCTCTACGACCTCACCTGTCATAGCAGCTAAACGTTCAGTCATTTCTCTTAAAAATGTCTCGTGCACACGATATTTTTTCATTAAACGCAAGACTTCTAAGCCTAAAATATTGGCTGTCCCTTCCCAAACGGTTAACACTTGGGCATCGCGCAGTAATCTTGGTGTGACAAAGTCTTCTATATAGCCGTTTCCGCCATGCATCTCAATCGCTTCATGAGCAAAAGCAATCGATTGGTCAGCCGTTTCTTTTTTCAATAAAGCGATATACAGGCGGAGCATGGCTTGATCATGTTCACTCGGCTCAGATCCTTTTGGCATCACTTGGTCGAATAATTGGATCATTTCGAATGACGCACGCATCTCGACTTCCCATTTTACTGACATATTCACGAGCGTTTCTTGAACCATCGGATAATCCACAAGCCGTTCGCCAAACGCTCCTCTAGTAAACGCGTAACCCCGCGCTTCACGGTAAGCCCGGCGCATGATGCCGAGTGATGCTACCGTATTACAAACGCGTGATAGATTAAGAGCTTCCATCATGTATTTGAAACCTTGTGAAGCGTCTCCTACTAGATGAGCCGTCGCCCCGTCGAATTCCACTTCCGCTGATGGAACAGCGCGAACGCCGAGTTTGTCTTTTAAGCGGCGCACAGACAGCCTGCCCGCTTCACGATTTTCTTCCCAAGGTACGCAAAACAAACTTAATCCCTTCGTCCCAGATTCAGCGCCTTCGATTCGGGCGAGCACCATGGCCACACCACACATGCCCGCGTTACTAGCGAAATATTTTTCACCGGTAATTCGGTAATAATCGCCTTCTTGAACCGCTTCAACGACATTGGCCCCAACATCAGAACCTCCTTGACGTTCAGTTAATAAAGTCGCTCCTTCGTAAAGTTCTGTATCACCAGTTGCAAGCACATGCGGTAAAAAACGTTCGCGGACATGGCCATCTGCGTAATGATCAAGTAAATATGCCGTCGCTTGGGTCAAGGTAACTGGACAATAAAACCCAGGTTCGGCTTGTGATAACAAGTAGCCTTGTGCAAAGGAATATGCGTAATTTCCTGGTTGACCCAGTTCCGGGATCGATTTATGCACGTAGCCGACGATTCCTGTTCGATAAGTTTCATCTACGGTTTGACGATAGCCCTCATTCACCCAGATCCGGCTAACGTCATTCCCCCATTTATCGTACTTAATTAATTGGGGCTGACCCGTTCGGTCGGTATGCGCTGCACGTTCGTCAATATCGGTCGCCACACGCTCGCCGAATTCTGTTAACGCTTGATCTGCGTATTGATACAGGTTTTCTGGTAGTTGTTCGCGTAAAATCGATTGTATTACAGGGTCGTCTTGGTAGAAATTCGGTTGGGTCATGATGTCGAAACCTCCTCGCGTAATTGTTTTCGGAGTAATTTGCCTGTCGCATTTCGAGGCACTGCTTCGACAACTTGATAGAGTTTTGGAATTTTATAGCTTGCGAGTTGATCTTGGAGAAATTCGGTTAGACTCGTTTCGATCGCTGGATCCTCCTCCGTCGTCACGACAAATGCTTTCACCTTTTCACCCCATTCAGCATGAGGAACACCGATTACTGCGACATCATCAACATTCGGATGCTGCATAATCACTTTTTCAACTTCGGTTGGGAATACGTTCACGCCACCTGATATAATCACGTCTTTCTTACGGTCAATCACCCAGAAATAGCCTTCCTCATCCTGCATTCCAACATCACCTGTATAAAGCCAGCCATCAACGAGCGTTTCAGCTGTTTTCTCAGGTGCTTTATAATAGGCTTGCATCGTTCCTTCTCCGCGCAAAATAATCTCCCCTGGATCACCTTTCTGAACGTCTTGACCATTTTCATCACCTAAACGAATCTCGCAATTTAACGCTGCGCGCGATCCAATACTTCCGGCTTTCTCATCATGTTCTTCAGGTAATAATAATGTGCCATTCGGGCCCGCTTCAGTTAAGCCATAGACACACATGAGCCGGTTGGTATTGAATGCTTCTTGCACAAAACGTACTTCATTTGCTCCAAGGGGCGCTCCGCCGTAGACCCAGTATTCCATCGAGGATAAATCGTATTGATTCACGTCTGGATGTTTCGCTGTCATCAGATAAGCGACTGGCGCACCGAAGAAATGGGTCACCTTCTCTTGTGATACCATTTGCAGGAGTAAGTCTGGCGTAAACGTCGGCGCTAAGACATGCGTTGCCCCGACATATAAACCAGCTGCCATAAACAAATGCAGAGGTGCTGAGTGACTGAGTGGCATCATGTGAAGTACGCGACTGTCTTTATTCATCGGCATTTCGATACAAATCATCGTCGCGACTGTTAAAATGCTACGATGTGTAAACACAACCCCTTTTGGATTCCCTGTGGTACCTGAAGTGTATAAGATCGATGCCTGATTATCTTCCGTTGCATCACAGGTTACTGGCGTTGGGTCGCCTTCTAATAATTCGGCAAAACTAAGCCATTGATCTTGCGCATCCCCCGTTTTAATCCACGTTAACGAATTGTCATCCGCAAGACCTTTTGCTTCATCAAACAATAATTCATGCGTCGCAAAGTACGTCGCTTCACTATGGTCAATAATATACTGCATTTCGGGCTGAGTCAGTTTAGCATTGATCGGAATGACTATACCTTTTAAACGGACAACCGCGATATATAACATCATAAATTCAGGAACATTCGGCATGTGAATCATTAATTTCTCACCTGGTTGAAACCCTAATTGTGTTAATTTGTTCGCGATGGCGTTCACCGAATCATCCCATTGTGCATAAGAAAAACGAGTCTTTTGCGCAACTATTGCCTCGTGCTCCGGAAATTTACGTGCTTGATACGCCAATAATTCAGATAGATTCATGATTCGTCCTCCTCCAATTGATTTAATTCGTCGTAAAACACTTGCATTAAGGATTCCATTTCACCTTTCATCGATTGCAGTTCATGAATGCGTTGGTCGACTTCGCTAATCTTTCCCTCGCCATATTCGATCGTGCGCCTTAACTGTTCACGTCCCGTCGGATCTTCATCGAATAAAAGCACCATTTCTTTGATTTCGTCTAGATTGAAGCCATATTTTTTACCGCGAAAAATGAGCTGTAGCTGGGTGACTTCCTTTTTCGTAAATTGACGGTAGCCACTGGCATTCCGTTCAGGTTTCAGTAGACCGATTTCCTCATAATAGCGAATCGTTCTAGTTGTGACATTAAAATAGTTAGCGAGCTCCGAGATCGAATAGCGAGTCATATTCACCCTCCTTTTATTTTCAAAATATTCTTATATTTAAAGTTTAACATTGACGTTAACGTGAAGTTCAATCAGTTTTCTAAAACAAGTTGTCCTAACATGACACATAAAACGAGCCTGCCTCGTCTAACTATGGCAGGCTCAAGACACTAGACACTACTTTTCTCGCTGTACTTCTTTTTCGTCGCTTCACCACCTCGCAAATGCCTAATCGACTTATGGTAATGCAACACGTATTCAACTTCTTTGGCTAGGACGGGATTAATCGTAGGTAAACGCTCAGTCAGATCTTTATGGACGGTGCTCTTTGACACGCCAAATGATTTCGCAATGACTCGGACCGTTTGACGTGTTTCCAATAGATGCTCAGCGATCTTGATCGTTCGTTCTTTGATGTAATCATGCACATCACTCGCCTCCTGAGATGTTGACACTTAAGGTGTTGATGGTACATTTTATTCACGGATTTGTGTGAATATGCTAATGGGTGGAAGTTAGTCTATGGTTCAGATAACTCGGATGGTGAATTGAGATTGGTGGAGATGATCGTTTCAAGAGGATTTGAGCGGGTATGCGCTCGTTTTAAGATTTAGGATTAAGATCGATGGTAATTGTGGTGGACTTGATGGTATTGAGCATTAACTCGATGGTATTGTGCTCCAGCTCGATGATAGCGCACCTCGACTCGATGGTATTGAGCATCAACTCACTGGTATCACAACTCAACTCGATGGTAAATCAGCTGAACTCGCTGACAACCAATCTAATCAAATACGAGAGCTAGTGTTTCAATAGTATCTTCCGGTAGATTGCCAGTTAAACAAGAAAAAGCCCCGCATTCGCAGGGCTTTCTCTTCCATTATTTGAATTGTGGATTAACGGGTTCGCCGTTTTCGAGTAGTCGGAAGTGGACTTTTGTCACGTCTTCATCAGAATAAACGTTGGATCCCGAATGACCAATGACATCACCTTGGCTAACGTCAGCGCCTTCTTCTACTGAGACTTCTGAAAGACTTGCGTAGAATGTTGAGCGTTCTTCGTCGTGTTCAATCTCAATTGTTTGGCCGAGAAGTTCGTCCTCTTCAACGGAGACAACGGTTCCGCTCAGAGCTGCGATCACGTCAAACGATTCATTGTTTTGAGATGTAATGTCAACGCCTTGGCTTTGGTAGTACTGATTATTGTAAAAAATGAGCGCGTCTTCTTGTTCTTCTGCTGAAGCCTCTGTGTCGTAGAATGGTGTCATGACTTCTGCATCGTCACCAAGTAACACTGGCATGACAAGATCTTCGGATTCTGCTACGACTGGTTCAGCCGCTTCATCGCCACCTTGTGCTTCCTGATTTTCTAAATCATTTTGCTCGACACTCCAGTTGAACTCATCGTCTCGTTCAGCTTCGTCATTACCGACAAATTGAAACGTGAGTACACCTGCTAAAACAACCGCGACGAGCGTGACGTACAAGGTCGGGTAAAACCAGCGTTGACGTGTGAGTTTCTTCCACTTCGACTCACGGAACATGTTTCTTTCCTTCATTTTCATCACCTCAGCAACCATTCTGACCGGAAAAGGTGATGAATATACCTGTTAAATGAAAAATTTTCTATTTTGTAGCGACAAATGTTTTTAACGGTTCAACAGAAACATCCTGATAGTAATGATGAACAATGTCTTTATAGCTAGAGCCTTCTTTTGCCATACCGTTCGCACCGTATTGACTCATGCCAACACCGTGGCCGTATCCATTTGTTTTAAAGATGATGTGCTCAGCTGTTGTTTCTACTTTGAAATCGTTTGAACGTAAGCCTAATTGTTCTCGCACTTCGCGACCTGAGAATGTTTCATTGTTAATCATAACAGTATCTACTCGACCACTTTCTGTCCGAGTGAGATTCGATATATTTAAAATAGATTGTTGTAAACCTAATTTTTGGGCGACTTCAGCATGGGTAAGAATCGCTTGATCATTAAACACAGGGGACGCTTCATCCCACGGACTGGAAACACTCTTTAAATAAGGGATTTCATTTTGCCAATAATCTTCTGCGTTTTCGGTAAAGCCGTTACTTGTCGAAAAGAATGCAGCGGTAATGGGTTCGCCATCATAAGTAATGATTTCGCCTTCTGTTGCTTGAACGGCTGATTCTATCTTTTGCATGTGGTCTGAATAATCAACGCCCCACATGTCACGTAATTCTTTTTCAGAATGGAAGACTTGATCATCGACCGTATCTTTAACATGAAAAGCTTGGTCAGATTCAGTGTGCGCCATCTTATTAGCAATATAAGTTCTCGCAGCTAAGGCTTGAGCTTTCAATGCTTCCATTTCGAACTCTGCAGGAATTTCTGAAGCCACCACTTGCGTCACGTACTGTTCTAACGGGAGTTCCTCAATTTGTTCTGATTCGGTACGTTTAATTTTGACCGTGACGCTCTTCTCATTTTCTTGGGATTGTTCATTAGTGTCGTTTGTCGGTGGTGCGGCTTCGGTTGGCGTATCATGAAAAGGTAACACAATCATCGTCGGAACCATTACAATGACAGCAACTAGGATCATAGCAATCATCATGCTTTGTTTTTGCAACCATATAACCTCCTTTAATTACGGGCTCTATCATTAGCCTATTCAATGACGGAGGTTACTAGAACACAAAAAAGAAGGACTCACGTGAGCCCTTCTTAAATCAATCGAATATAATAAAATAGATTAGTTCGACTGTACCATAGTATCTTCATTCATAACGAATGGATCATTCACACGCTCAATGTCAGCACCTAATCCTTGAAGTTTTTCAACGAATTCAACGTAACCACGGTCTAGATGTTGAAGTTCTGTGACCGTTGTATGGCCGTCTGCAATCAATCCTGCTAGGATAAGAGATGCAGCTGCACGAAGGTCGGTAGCTGAAACTTCAGCCCCTTGTAGATGAGTCGGACCATCTACCATCGCGCTCCGTCCTTCAATTTTCGCATTGGCACTCATGCGTCTAAATTCTTCAACATGCATGAAGCGATTTTCGAAGACTGTTTCTGAAATGACACTCGTACCATGAGCACGCATTGTTAATGTCATAAGTTGCGCTTGTAGATCTGTTGGAAAGCCTGGATATGGCATTGTCTTAATATCAATTGGTTTTAATAAATCCGTACCGATGACGCGTACAGAGTTATCAAACTCTTCAATCTGAACGCCCATTTCTTTCATTTTAGCAATTAAAGAACGTAAATGAGCTGGAATCGCACCTTCTACTGTAATATCACCATTTGTAATGGCACCAGCAACCATAAATGTACCTGCTTCAATGCGGTCAGGAATGATGTTGTGTGTAATGCCTGTTAACTTTTCAACACCTTCAATTTTAATCGTTTCAGTACCTGCACCGATCACTTTACCGCCCATTTTATTAATGAAATTAGCTAGGTCTACAATTTCTGGTTCGCGTGCACAGTTTTCCATGACCGTCGTACCTTCAGCTAAGGCTGCTGCCATCATAAGATTTTCTGTAGCACCAACGCTTGGAAAATCTAAATAAATACGAGCGCCTTGTAAACGATTTGATGAGAAAGCTTCAACATAACCATTGCCTACTTCAACGTTAGCACCCATAGCTTCAAGCCCTTTTAAGTGTTGATCGATGGGACGAGAACCAATCGCGCAACCACCAGGCATCGCGACTTTTGCATGCCCATAGCGTGCTAGTAAAGGTCCTAAAACAAGGACTGAAGCTCTCATTTTTCTAACATATTCAAACGGTGTCACCGTTTTGAGTTCTTGTTCAGCATCAATATATAATGTACGATCATCACGCTCTACATCAACGTTCATGTATCGTAAAACTTCACCAATTGTATCTACATCCGCTAAAGGCGGAACATCTTCAAGTACTGTTTTCCCTTCACTTGCCATTATACTTGCTGTAATTACGGGTAATACTGCGTTTTTAGCACCTTCTACTTTTACTGTGCCATTTAGACGATTACCTCCAGATACGATGATTTTATCCAATATCTTTCCCTCCGTGTCGATAGTCCGTATATTATTTAATATTCAATTATGAGGATTGGTGTGCCGATTGTAACTGTATTTTTTCGGTCGTCCTCTTCGCGAATCGCTAACTGAATATTAATATGCTCTTTTTCATGTGGTATACGTTGTTGTAAATTAGGTGTGTAACCACTTACTACAGTCAATAATTCTTCGTGCATTTGCGTTTTTAAATCTACTTCAAAATCTTGAATAACTTCTTCTAAAAACAAATTCTTATCGAGTTTACTATCAAATGATGCTTGAAAGAAAGTGAAATGAGTCCCATTTTCGCGAAAAAGTGATAAATTTCTTTTCTCCAACAATTGTAGTACATCTTCATGAATCTTTTGATTCCATTTCGATGTTTCAACTTGATAGATTAATTGACTACGTTTAGGTGATATCTCAACCATGGATAACGATTCGTCAATTATAGAACGTTTATGGTGGTCATTACCCTGGATTTGACCTTTTAAGACATTTTTATATGAATTTAGTTCTTTTTTACTAGAAACTAATTTCATCGTCAGGCCAAAAGTAGTTTGTTCTGATTCCCAATCTGTTACATAGTTTGATAGATTTGATACATCAAGTTGAGCATCAGAATAACCTTCTATTGGCGTTGTCATTAATACAAATGTCAGCAATACTAAAATAAATCGCATGGACAATTCCCCCTATTATCTTAAGGGTTGTCCATGCTGCTCCTTTTTAAACGTTAATATTATAGTAAATATGGTAAACGTTGTGACCAATTAATAAAGTCTAAAAAGAAGTTACTGACTGTGGTACCTAATGCAATTGATAATAAAATCCATAGTAATTTGCTTTCGATTTCTTTGTTCTTTTTAAATAATGCTTGGATATTGATCGCTTCAAGGGCTTTCCAAGCTAATATAATAAAAATAATGTGTGAAGTGATGCCAATTAACGCATCAATACCTTGCTCCATTAACATTATAACACCTCTTCAAGTTTTTTTGCAGGTAATTTTCGACATTTTCATGTATTTCCCGGGAAATTTCTAATGGATATTCCTATTAAATAGCATACAATGACGTATTCTCTCATATTATGATGTCTTTGGCTAGTGCTGAGGCTCGTCCTTTTTAAAATGAACACACGAATGATATTGAACATTTAGCTTACCTTATTTAACAATTCAACTCGATTGTTAAATATTCCTATTAGATTGTTAGACAATCTTCCTCGGTTATTAAACAATCCCACTAGTTTGTTAAACAATATATAGAATGTTAAACATTTCGTCCGGATTGTTTAACAATTTCACTGATGTAGAGGCAAAAAAAGATCTGACCAGCTGGGTCAGATCTTTTTTATTGATTGGCGATGTCTATACGGTTAATCGCACGGTTAAGCGCTAATTTTGCACGGTTGAAGTCTATTTCATCTGATTTAGTTACATTTAAGCGTTGTTCTGCACGTTGTTTGGCAGACTCAGCACGATCAACGTCAATTTCAGAAGGTCGTTCAGCCGCTTGCGCTAAGATCGTCACTTTGTCAGGGCGGACTTCTAAGAAGCCTCCGCTCACTGCTACAAGGTCAGTATTGCCTTCTTTTTTAAGTCGAACTGCACTAATGGTTAGAGGAGCAACTAATGGAATGTGACCTGGTAAGATACCAAGTTCGCCACTTTCTGCTCTAACACTTACCATATCATATGAATCTTCTAGTACAGGGCCGTCAGGAGTGACAACACTCACAGTTAGTGTTTTCAATCTTACCCCTCCTTGGGCTCGAATTAAGCGGCAACTAAATGCCGCTTAAAGTCCCATTATTGTTCCATGTTGTTTGCTTTTTCGACAACGTCTTCAATACGTCCAACTAGACGGAACGCATCTTCTGGTAAGTCGTCATGTTTACCATCAAGGATCTCTTGGAATCCTTTAACTGTTTCTTCAACCGGTACATATGAACCTTTTTGACCGGTAAACTGCTCGGCAACGTGGAAGTTCTGCGATAAGAAGAACTGAATACGACGTGCACGAGAAACGACTTGTTTATCTTCATCAGAAAGCTCATCCATACCTAGGATTGCGATAATATCTTGTAGTTCTTTATAACGCTGTAGTGTCTTTTGCACTTCACGCGCTACGTTATAATGGTCTTCACCAACAATATTCGGGTCTAGCGCACGAGATGTTGAAGAAAGTGGATCAACCGCTGGGTAGATACCTTGCTCTGTCAACTTACGCTCCAAGTTTGTTGTTGCGTCTAAGTGTGCGAAAGTAGTTGCTGGTGCTGGGTCTGTATAGTCGTCGGCTGGAACGTATACAGCTTGGATCGATGTGATCGAACCAGTCTTCGTTGATGTAATTCGCTCCTGCAACTGACCCATCTCTGTTGATAGAGTTGGCTGATAACCAACGGCTGATGGCATACGGCCTAATAGTGCTGATACCTCTGTACCCGCCTGTGTAAAACGGAAAATGTTGTCGATGAATAAAAGAACGTCTTGTCCTTGTTCATCACGGAAGTATTCAGCCATTGTTAGACCTGTTAATGCTACACGCATACGTGCTCCAGGTGGTTCGTTCATCTGACCAAACACCATGGCTGTCTGCTTGATAACGCCTGAGTCACTCATTTCATAGTAAAGGTCGTTACCTTCACGTGTACGTTCACCAACTCCGGCGAAAACGGAAATACCACTGTGCTCTTGGGCAATGTTATTGATAAGCTCCTGGATTAAAACGGTTTTACCTACTCCGGCACCACCGAATAGACCAATCTTACCACCTTTAATATAAGGAGCAAGCAAGTCTACAACTTTAATTCCTGTTTCAAGAATTTGTGTTTCCGTCGCTAACTCGTCAAACGATGGTGCTTGACGGTGGATGGAATCATGGCGATTCTCTTTAGAAACAGGCTCTTCTAAGTCGATGTGTTCACCTGTTACGTTAAACACACGGCCTAGTGTCGCTTCACCTACAGGGACACTGATTGCTGCGCCTGTATTTTCTACAGCTGTACCACGGACTAAACCATCAGTTGAGTCCATTGCAATCGTACGAACTGCATCATCACCAAGGTGTAGGGCGACTTCTAATGTTAGGTCCTTTTCGCCTTCACCTTTGACGATTAGGGCGTTATAAATTTCAGGTAGTTCACCATTGTCGAACTTAACGTCGACGACTGGGCCTAGTACCTGTGTTATACGTCCGTTACTCATCCTTTTCCCTCCTAACTGCTCATATACAAAAACGATCTAATCTTGTGCTGCTGCACCACTAACAATTTCTGAGATTTCTTGTGTGATGGCTGCTTGTCTTGCACGGTTATAGGATAACGTGAGTTCATCAATGATATCTTCTGCGTTATCAGTTGCATTACGCATAGCGGTCATCCGAGACGCGTGCTCACTTGCCTTACCATCTAATAAGGCGCCATACACAAGGCTTTCAGCATATTGTGGCAATAAGACTTCTAAAATTTGTTCTTGATCTGGTTCATACTCGTACATGCTCGTCTGTGACTCACCAGCTTCGATATCAGTCAGTGGTAATACTTTCGTTTCTTTTACCTCTTGACTAATAGCACTAATAAAGTGGTTATAGATTAAGTTCAACTCATCTATTTCTTCATCAGCGAAAAGACCGACGGCATAATTCGCGATTTCTTTGATCTCTGCGAATGTCGGCTGGTCTGGTAAGCCTGTGACTTCATGTGCGATTGGATGATCAAGTTTTCTACAAAAATCACGCGCAACTTTACCAATTGGAACAATCGTGTATTCGTCTTTTGACTGATGACGCTCTTGAATCGCTTCAGTCAGCTTACGTAATACGTTTGTGTTATATGGTCCAGCTAAACCACGGTCTGAAGCAATCACAATATAACCCGTTTTCTTAATCGGTCTTGAGGTTAACATGGGATGGCTGACTTCGATATTACCTGAAGCAATGCTTGAGACGACTTCCTGAATCTTTTCCATGTATGGAACGAAATTTTTCGCATTTTCTTCAGCTTTTCTTAACTTAGAAGTTGAAACCATTTCCATTGCTTGAGTAATTTGCTTCGTCTTCTTGGTCGAGCCTATACGCGTTTTTATCTCTCGTAACGATGCCACAACGTCTCACCACCTTTATTTAGAGACTTGCTCCTTATTATTTAGATACGACAAATGTGTTCTTAAAGTCGCTAATAACTTTGTCGAACGCATCTTTATCTGGTAATTGTCCTGTTTCACGGATATGGCTTAAGACCTCTTGACCATGTTGTTTCATGTAAGCATGAAGTTCTTCTTCAAAACGAACAACATCCTCAACTGGAATGCTATCTAAGAATCCGTTAACTAGGGCATAAATAATCGCAACTTGGTATTCAACACGTTGTGGTTTGTTAAGTCCTTGTTTAAGGATTTCAACTGTACGCTGACCACGATCTAGCTTCGCTTGTGTTGCTTTATCAAGGTCAGAACCGAACTGTGCGAATGATTCAAGTTCACGGAATGACGCTAAGTCAAGACGTAGTGTACCTGCAACCTTCTTCATCGCTTTGATCTGTGCAGAACCACCAACACGGGATACGGATAGACCAGGGTTGATCGCTGGACGTACGCCGGAGTGGAATAAGTCAGACTGTAAGAAGATTTGTCCGTCTGTGATAGAGATGACGTTTGTCGGGATGTATGCACCGATGTCACCTGCTTGTGTTTCAACGAATGGTAGGGCTGTAATTGAACCGCCACCTTTTTCATCACTTAACTTCGCTGCACGCTCAAGTAGACGAGAGTGAAGGAAGAAAACGTCACCTGGGAATGCTTCACGTCCTGGTGGGCGACGTAGTAATAGTGAAAGCTCACGGTAAGCTGCCGCTTGCTTCGTTAAGTCATCATAGACGATTAGGACATGTTTACCGTTGTACATGAACTCTTCACCCATTGATACACCTGCATATGGCGCTAGGTATAGAAGTGGAGCTGGTTCTGATGCACCCGCATTAACAACGATTGTGTAGTCTAATGCGCCGTTTTGACGGAATGTTTCGACAACACCACTAACGGTTGAGTCTTTTTGTCCAATCGCGACGTAAATACAGATTACGTCTTCTTCTTTTTGGTTTAAGATTGTGTCCACGGCAACAGATGTTTTACCTGTTTGGCGGTCACCGATGATTAACTCACGCTGACCACGACCAATCGGTACCATGGAGTCAATAACTTTAATACCTGTTTGTAATGGTTCTTCAACTGATTGACGGTCCATTACGCCAGGTGCTTTTGCTTCAATTGGACGCGTTTTTGTTGTTTCGATTGGGCCATTACCATCAACAGGTTGACCAAGTGAGTTAACAACACGTCCGATTAGATCTTCACCTACTGGAACTTGCATGATACGTCCTGTACGGCGAACTTCGTCTCCTTCACGAATTTCTGTGAATGGACCTAGGATGACGATACCAACGTTGTTCTCTTCTAGGTTCTGAGCCATACCCATAACACCGTTAGAGAATTCAACAAGTTCACCAGACATAACGTTGTCAAGACCGTGGGCACGAGCGATACCGTCACCAATTTCGATAACTGTACCGACATCATTGACTTCTATATCTGAATCATAATTTTCAATTTGCTGCTTGATCAGCGCACTGATTTCTTCAGCTTTGATGCTCATCCATTTCACCCCTATCTTTACTTGTTTGCAGATACAACGCTCTGCTCAATGCGTTGAAGTTTACGAGCAACTGTACCGTCGTAAATTTGGTTTCCGACACGTACTTTTAAGCCGCCGATAATACTTTCATCGACAATATTACGGATGCGAAGGGTGTTTTTGTTTAACTTTTTCGCAAACGTTTCTCGAATTCGCTCTTGTTCTTCGTCTGATAGCGCATGAACAGAATAAACTTCCGCCTCTGCAATGCCTTCTGCTTCATTCTTCATTTCCACAAAAGACGCAATAATATCACTGATTTCGCTAATACGACCTTTATCAATTAAAATGAACAAGAAGTTTTTAACCGCTTGAGACGCATCTTTAAATACGTCATTCACAAATTGTTTTTGGTCGTCTTTAGATACGCGTGGATTATCAAAAAAAGCTAATAACGTTTCATCATGTTCGAAAACGTGACGAACGCTCGCTAATTCTTCTTCTAATTGAGGTAAGTTAGTCTGTTCTTTTCCTAATTCAAACAAAGCAACGGCATAACGATTAGCTACTGCTGATTGACTCATTTGTTCTCGCCTACTTGTTCTAAGTATTCGTTAATCAGCTTTTGTTGTTCATCCACCGTTAATTCTTTTTCAATAACTTTGCTTGCGATTTGAACAGATAATGTACCAACTTGCTCTTGTAATGCTTGAACAGCACGCTCTTTCTCTTGCTCGATTTCTTGGCGTGCATTATCTTTAATGCGTTGTGCTTCATCTTTTGCTTCAGCAATCATCGTCTGTTGTTCAGACTTTGCTGTTTCTTTCGCGTCTTCGATGATTTTCTGCGCGTTTTGACGTGTGCCTTGTAGCTCGTCTTGCGCTTCGTTCATGAGACGCTCAGCTTCTTGTCTATTTTTCTCTGCAGTATCGATCTCGTTTGCGACATGTTCTTCACGTTCTTGCATGACGTTCATTAATGGGCGCCAAGCAAACTTCGTGATCAATGCTAAAAGGATGATGAACATAACAAACTGGATGATCATACTACCAGGGTTAAATCCCATTTCTGCGTTTAAAATAAACAAACGTGGGTCTAGCACAGCCTTCACTCCTTTCGCCTAATCATTCATTTAAGGCTTAAAAGGAAAAACGTCTCCAACCGCAATTATGCGAAAGTTCGGTTTCCTTTTAGTCATCTTGTTACAACCTAACATAAAGGAATGGCGAAGCTTCAAAGATCACTTCGCCATTATGTCAATATCATGCAATAAAAGACTTATTACATGACCATGAATGCAATAACTACGGCAATGATCGGTACCGCTTCTACTAGGGCAACACCGATGAACATTGTTGTTTGTAAGGCACCACGTAATTCTGGTTGACGTGAAATACCCTCTACTGTACGACTTACGATTAAACCGTTACCTACACCAGCACCAAGTGCCGCTAAACCTACTGCAATTGCAGCTGCTAATGCTCCTGACATTGAAAATTCCTCCTCTTGGATATTAAAAAGTTAGTATTATTTTATAATGTTAATGGTCTTCGCTCACTTTGTGAGACATATAAACCATCGTTAACATCACGAAAATAAATGCTTGGATACCACTAATGAATAGCTTGAATCCTTGCCATAATAAGGCTGGTATAACACCAGCGACTGTTTCCATAGCACCTGTCGCCATAAAGCCGACAAGTAGCGTTAATAATACCTCACCTGCATAGATGTTACCGTAAAGACGCATACCTAGCGTCAATGTGTTCGCGAACTCTTCAATAATTTTAAGTGGGAACAAAATCGGAATTGGTGAGAAGAATTCCTTAATGTAACCTTTTGTCCCTTTCAGTCTAACACCATAATAATGCGTTAGTGCCACAACCATAACGGCTAGTGTCAATGTAACGCCTGGGTCAGCTGTTGGTGATTTCCACCAGAGTTCGCCATCGTAAACAACCATGAACATAATACCAAGAATGTTGGCGATAAATATGTACATGAGAAGCGTTAAGCCTAATGGAAGGAATCGTCTACCTGTCTTCCAATCCATAGTACTCGAGATCATGCCTTTCACGAAATCGACAATCCATTCCATGAAGTTCTGGAATCCCGTCGGCTTACGTTGTAAGTTGCGACTACCAATGACCGCTATAATAAAGACGATAAGAGACGCAACAAATGTCATGATAATGTTTGACAAGTTGAAATCCAGCCAACCGATTCCAAAGACATTATCGATTGTAGGAGAACCGTGATCCACATCATTCACCCCTTTTCGTAGTGGTAGTCTCTTTGTGATGGAATATAAAATCTATCATAATGACAAAATAAGGTGTCATTAAACCTATAATTCCTGCGAGTAAATTGAAATGTTCGGGAAATCGCATAATGACGACGACCACTAAAATGGCCGCGGCAAAGCGTGATAATGACCCGAAGGACTTCGCTGTTTGGTTGTTCGCTGCCTTTTCACCAATCACATCGACACGTTTTTGCAATAAAAAGAGATTGAATAATCCTATTACTAGTCCTAATATTAATCCTGCAAAAACTGTTTCGTAGTCTGTAAAACCCCAACCGACAACTGAAATCGCTAACGCGTAAAGCATCCAACTTCGTTGACGGTTTGCCATAGTGGCGTAATCTGTCATGATGTGTCGTCTCCTAAATACTGATTAGCTAGCTTGATTGTGCCATAGACACCTGCGGCTAAGCCAATGAACAACCCGATAATTAAAAAAAGAGGGCTTGTCTGAGTGACGCTATCAAGCCATCGCCCTGCAAAGATCCCCACGATGGTTGATCCGGACAAATGACTGAGAATAACGGTTGTGATGGCCATCCCTTTCACGGGGTACTTCATAAGCGTAACCTACCAATCACATAAAATCAGACAACGATATGTTGAATTAGGCCTATACATATCAAACGAGTTAGCTAACATTCGTTAGCATTTTTCGTCTTTAAGCCTAATCATTCCACACTAGATTAGTGTACAATAGCACCTTTTATAAGTCAATTGATATTAAGGCGAAAATAGTTCGATTTTTTGACATTCTTGTGACTTAAGGTCGATGAAATTCTAAGCTTTGATTGTAGGTTTGTTCATTGTCTATTGCTTGGATCATGACATAGTATAAACCGCTCGACCACTGGGATATGTCGACTTTTTGTTCATGCTTTCCAGATGACAAATCTGACTGTTCTGTAATGGTTTGGACGTGTGTGAATGATGAATCATAGACATCGATTGAAAGGGCTTTCAAAGAATCAGCTACATAATAGGTTAACATGGCTTTATCTTCGGTGAAAGGTTCAACAGCTATCTCTGCATTGATCCGAGGAAAATCTGCAGACCCGCCGACAATTAAATAGGGCAAATTGACTGTCTCACTATCCAATTCTAATGAAAGATAACCTTCATGAACACCCTTCTTCTTGAATTTTTTGTGAAAATGCGCTTGAATCGGGAAAGTTTTTTCTGAGTGAGCGGGAATCGTTTCTGAAAGTGGTAGTTCCCAATTGATGTGCTCATGACGTTTTGGAATATTCCAAGTGACATCTAGTGGTTTCTCACCCGTATTGTGAACCGTGATAGACTGCGTTTTTGAAGGCTGATCTGCTTGATGGTAACCAAATTGAAGCTTACTCGATTCAATGTAATACGTCGATTCAAATAATGATTGGACATCTAACCAGCCTCTCCCTGCTTCACTAGGGCGACTATCTTGGCTAAACGGATTCGCATGTGATAATAATTGTTGTTTTAATTCATCCGGCGTTGCACTCGGCTGAGTTTGTTTTAAGAGAGCTAAAACGCCTGTCACATACGGCGCAGCCATGCTTGTGCCTTGAAAGTTAGCGTAACCACCTGGAATGGTGCTCATAACATTGACACCTGGAGCTAATAGATCTGGCTTAATCGTCCAATCACTTGTTACAGGACCACGCGCGCTAAATTCAGCAATCCCGTCTTCAATCGGTTGCTTTGATATTTCGATCCATGTTTCATGTTCTCGAAGTTGGTCTGCTTCTTCGCGCGTGATAACAATGACTGGGAGTGTGGTTGGGGTCACCGACCAATCATTCGGATTTTCATTCGTTACAATGATTAACGCTTCTGCTTCAGTTTGAATGGCTTCGGTGATGGTTTTAGTATAAGATCTGTCTTTTTTGGTTGTTATTAAAATTTTTCCTCGTAGATTAGCGGAGCCGTTTGCTTCCATTTTATATTGATAAGGAAAGCGTTCATCTATCGGCCATGTTCCACTTTGCGGCATTTGTCTAACTGGTATGGTTTTACGTCCAAAGACCTCGATCATTGCTTGGGATTGATCGGTATAGCCTGCACCAACAGTTATCGCTTTTTGAGCCGTAGCAGGTGTCGAAACAGTCCAATCCTCTGGCCCGTTATTGCCTGATGCAACGACGATTAAATGCCCTAAATCAAATGCTTGATTAACAGCTTTTGAAAGAGGTGTATCGGGAGAATTGATGTTCGTTCCAAGTGATAAATTAATAATATCCATATCGTCTTTCACTGCTTGCTCAAGAGCTGCTAACACATGAGCCGAGGTTCCAACGCCACCTGGTCCAAGCGCTCGATAACCATAAATAGATGCATTGGGAGCAACCCCTTTCATATCACCATTAGCAGCGATAATCCCCGCTACATGCGTTCCATGATTCGTTGGCATGCCGTCTTTCGTTGTTGATTCCATCGGATCCTCGTCGAAATCAATGACATCAAAACCCCCTTGATACTGCGCGCTCAAATCAGGGTGCGTATAATCAATCCCTGTGTCGATCACTCCGATTTTGATGCCTTCTCCAGTCGCATCAGTCGATTCAACTTGGTAATTAGGAAGGTCATTGGGGAGTGATTGGGTCTGATTTTGAATAGTGGGCGATTCATAGGATTGTGCGCGATTATAATCATTCACCCATGACTCTTGGTGAAGGTCTTTAATATCGTCTTGTGCGCCTTTGATCGCTACGGCTTGTAGCAATGTATCGTATGTATAAAGCACCTCAAGAAAAGGATAATCTCGCTTAATTTTTTCGGTTATTTGATCGGGGTCACCATCTATTTCGACGATCCATGTCATGTCTTCAGCTGAAATGGTTGATGTTGTTATGATCATGGTTAGTGTTAGAGCAAATAAAAAACGCATACGACCACTCCTTCGCTTGTTAGGGTTTGCGAAAGATGATGGGGTTATGCGCAAACTTGAATTGGGAAATGCGTTTTTTAGTGAAGTACATTGGGAGCCACAATTCATGTTATTTAACAATCGCCGCACATTGTTAAATAATTTTGTGGGATTGTGAAACAATTCAGCGAGATTGTGAAATAATTCCGGCAGAATGTTTAACAATGTTGAGCGTTTGTTAAACAATCGTTCGAGAATGTAAAAAACGACAGCACATGGCTGTCGTTTTGTCTTTATTTCGTTCCAAACAAGCGATCTCCAGCGTCGCCTAAGCCTGGAATAATATAACCTTTTTCATTGAGTTTTTCGTCTAAGCCAGCGACATAAATATCAATATCAGGATGGGCTTCCTGTACGGCTTCAACCCCTTCAGGCGCTGCGATTAGGCACATTAAACGAATATGCGTCGCACCACGTTTCTTAAGGGAATGAATCGCTTCGATCGCTGAGCCACCTGTTGCTAGCATTGGGTCTGTCACAATCAGTTCACGTTCATGAATATCAGATGGTAACTTAATATAATATTCAACTGGTTTTAGTGTCTCGGGATCACGGTACAAGCCGACGTGGCCAATTTTAGCGGCTGGAATCAAATCAACAATGCCATCGACCATGCCTAAGCCAGCTCGGAGGATTGGGATAATCCCAACTTTTTTACCAGCTAAGACGTTCGATTTTGAGGTGGCGACAGGGGTTTCGACTTCAACTTCTTCAAGCGGTAATTCGCGTGTGATTTCAAACATCATCAGTGCAGACACTTCATCGACAAGCTCACGAAAAGCTTTTGTGCCTGTTTCTTTATCACGGATGAAGGTTAACTTATGCTGAATCAATGGATGGTCAAATACGTAAACTTTACCCAAAACAAACAACTCCTTTAAACAATATCTCTTGAATTTTACCTAAAACTGACGAATGTTGCAATGTGCACACAGAAAAAAGTGGCGAGAATCTCTCACCACTTTTAGATTATGAATACATTGGAAAACGATCAGCTAGTTGTTGAACGCGCGCTTTCGCTTCTTCTAATTTCGCTTCATCTTCATGATTATTTAATGTGAAGGCAATGATTGATGCAATTTCATCCATTTCTTCTTCGCCAAATCCACGTGTTGTGACAGCAGCTGTTCCAATACGAACACCACTTGTAACAAACGGGCTTTCTGGGTCAAATGGAATCGTGTTCTTATTCGTTGTGACACCAATTTCATCCAGTGCTGCTTCGGCCACTTTACCTGTTAAGTTAAGTGGACGAACATCTAGTAATAATAGATGGTTATCCGTTCCGTCTGAAACTAAGCGAATACCTTCTTGTTTTAAAGCTTCACCAAGGCGTTTTGCATTGTTAATAATTTGCTTAGAATAGTCTTTAAAAGATGGGTCAAGCGCTTCTTTGAAGGCTACCCCTTTTGCTGCAATAATATGCATGAGTGGTCCACCTTGCATACCCGGGAACACATTACTATCAATCTTCTTTTTAAAGTCTTCTTGGCATAGGATTAGGCCGCCACGAGGACCACGTAATGTTTTATGCGTCGTTGATGTTACAAAATGAGCATGTGGAACGGGGCTTTGATGCAGTCCTGCTGCAACTAAGCCAGCGATATGAGCCATGTCGACGAGTAAGTATGCACCGACTTCATCAGCGATCTCACGGAACTTTTTGAAGTCAATTTGGCGCGGGTAAGCTGATGCACCTGCGACAATCATGTTCGGTTCCACTTCTTTCGCCTTTTCTAACAGTGCATCATAGTCAATCGTTTCACTGTTTTCATCAACGCCATAATCGACAACATTATAAAGTTTACCACTGAAGTTAACAGGGCTACCGTGTGTGAGGTGACCGCCGTGATTTAAATTCATGCCTAAAATCGTATCGCCTGGTTTTAGTGCGGCAAAATAAACGGCCATATTCGCCTGAGCACCAGAATGTGGCTGGACGTTCGCATGATCGGCACCGAATAATTCTTTGGCACGATCACGAGCTAAGTCTTCCGCAATATCGACGTATTCACAACCACCGTAATAACGGCGATTCGGATAACCTTCAGCATATTTGTTGGTCAAAACAGAACCTGCTGCTTCCATTACCGCTTCAGAGACAAAGTTTTCGGACGCGATTAATTCAATTTTGTCGTGTTGACGGTTTTTTTCTTGGTTAATCGCCTTAAGCATGTCTGGGTCTACTTCGTTTAACTGATTGTGTAAATGTGTCATGAGTAAAGCCTCCTTATGTATATAATGTCAGCAACTGAGTGCTGACATAGATTACGTGTGATAGATCGCGCGTTCACCGCCGATTAATTTCGGCCGTGTATAAGCGTACGTCACATGGGCGTCACCAAGCGTTTTAATCGGAAATCTAATCGGGACAGCAACAGGTTTTAGATGCATGCCAATTAATGTGTCCCCTATGTCCATGCCTATGTCAGCTTGGATCGATTCGATTAAAACAGGCTCGTCCATATGGTGATAAGCATAAGTCGCCATGGAACCTCCTGCTTTCGCGTGTGGGACAGCACTTACTTGTGGAACTCCGAGTGTTTGTTGCAGCGATCGCTCTAATACAATCGCACGGTTTAGATGCTCGCAGCATTGAAATACAACATGAACGCCCGTATCTTGTTGAAACGCTTTCAGTTCTTTATACAAAATTTCAGCGAAGTCTGTGCTTCCAGCTGATCCGATTGCTTCGCCTTTAATCTCACTGGTCGAACAACCGATGATCATGATTTTGCCAGGTCTAACTGTATAGGATTGTCGCCATGCATCCATCACCGATTTAACGTCGGATTTAAACGTCTCTATAGACATGCGAACCCCTCCTCACCTGAGCACTCTTCTACTTCAAAGTATAACAAAAAATTCTGAATAGGTATATGTTTTTTATTCGACTAAGTTAGCCATTCATATAATAAATTCAGAGGACAAAAAATCGAGGTGCTATCCATAGCACCTCGGTTTTCAAATCATTATTGGTTTTCGTATGCCATCATTTTTTCAACACGATTCGCATGACGACCGCCTTCATAGGATTCCGATAAGAAAGTCGTGACGATTTCGCGTGCTAGGCCTGGGCCAATAACGCGCTCGCCCATCGCAAGAATATTAGCGTCGTTATGTTGACGGGTCGCTTTTGCGCTAAAGACGTCATGGACAAGGGCACAGCGCGCACCTTTTACTTTGTTCGCTGAAATGGACATGCCAATGCCTGTCCCGCAAATAACGATTCCATAATCGAATTCGCCACTTGCTACGCGTTCAGCTGCTGGGATCCCGTAATCAGGGTAATCAACAGACCCTTCACAGTCACAACCTATATCTTCAAATTCAATATTCATTTCTTCTAATAGATTTGCAATGTCTTCACGTAAGTTTTGACCGCCGTGGTCTGATGCTAAAATAACTCTCATGCTTCTTCCTCCATTTTCTGTGCTAATAAATCAATATAGTACTCTAATTGTTCGCGTGTGTTTTCATATGTGTCCTTATCAAGCCCAATTGGATCAGCAATATCATGCTCGGGCTCATCAAGGAATTCTTTTAACGTAAACACTTTATCATCAAAGCTCGTGTATTCTAGTTTTAACGCTTCTTTATGTTGACTTGTCATCGTTAAAACTAGATCAGCCCAACTTAATAATTCACGGGTGACAGGCTGTGAGATATGATCTTGAATCATGCCTCTTCCTTCCATTGCTTCGATTGCTTTGTCGTTGGCATGTTGGCCATGTGGTGCCATCATGCCGGCTGATTGCACATCAATTTCTGGATATTTTTCTTTCATAATCGCCTCAGCCATTGGACTGCGACACGTGTTGCCTGTACAAACAAATAATACACGATGCAACGCGCTTCCCCCCTGACTCCTACTTTTCATCCATTTCTATTTTACTTGAAAAAGCGAGCCTTGTCATGTCATTTACCACACCATCTGTAAACCTAACACCGTCAACACAAGCCCACCGAACGCTTCAGAATAAACGCCGAACCATTTCCGACTATGGCGAGCCAACATTAAACCGAACCAACTTAACATCATACTCACGAGGCCAAACATGAACGCAATCACAAAAACATGTGCACCAATCATACCGATCGAAACGCCTACTGAAAAGCTATCTAAACTAACCGTAAAGGCAAGCACTACTAATCCAAAAGCAGATAAAGGCTTGTTCACATCATGTTGCCAAAACGTCGAGATCACCATTTGGATACCAATCGCTACAAGCAACCAACCGCCAATGAGTTGAGCCATTTGACCAAACTGTTCTGATAAAAATTCACCAAATCCAATGCCGGCTAATGGCATCATGACATGAAAAGCCCCAACAAGTACGATAAAGTATAGCCACCATCTTAAACGTCGGTGGGTCATGCCAACAGTTAAACTGACGGAAAATGCGTCCATTCCGATTGCAAAAGCTATTAACACATAAGGAACGACACTCTCATAAAAAAACATCACACGCGGGTCCTCCTAAACGTCGAGCATTCTAGTTTAATCTATGCTCGTCCATTTCTGTTTAGAAGAACGCGTGTGATGAATCATTCAATTGTTTCGCTCGCTGCTTTTTCCAGACGATTCATTAAAGCTTCGCCGATTCCATCTTTCGGGAATGCTTCAGCCAAAATAATCTCATAATCTGAGTTATCAATTTGGCGCAGCCGATCATATAAATGACGCGTGATGGCTAGTAAATCTTTTTGTGAGCCAAGCCTATAGACGTGATCTTGATCCAAGTCTATCGCACGCTCATCACTCACCATAAAGCCAACTCGCTTGCCATCTTGTTGTAAGTCATGCGCCACTTGTTTCATGCGCTCGGCTCCACCATTTACAATCCAAATCGGACAGTCAGGTGCGTAATGTTTATATTTCATTCCTGGAGAACGCGGTGCATCATCCTCTGCTTGTAAAGACGGTGCTAGATTAACAGGACCGATTACAGCTTCAATTTCCGTTTGTGTGACACCACCCGGCCGCAAAATCATCGGCGGATCGAGTGTCATATCTATAACTGTTGACTCCACGCCAACGCCAGTCATTCCACCATCTAATACGCCATAAATTTTTCCGTCTAAGTCATGCAAAACATGGCCAGCCGCTGTTGGACTAGGCTTACCTGAACGATTGGCACTAGGTGCTGCAACAGGTATGTTCGCAGCTTGAAGCAACGCCAAAGCAACGGGATGATCTGGCATACGAAAACCTACCGTTGTTAGCCCTGCTGTTACGTTTTCAGCAAGTTTTGATTTAGCGGGTAAAATGAGTGTTAAAGGCCCCGGCCAAAACGCGTTGATTAAGGCTTCCGCATCCTCTGATACGTCCGTCACATAATCATATATCAAATCGCTCGAACCAACATGCGCAATTAGCGGATTATCAGCCGGGCGACCTTTTGCTTGAAAAATTTGCGAAACAGCATGATCATTCGTCGCATCTGCCCCTAAGCCGTAAACTGTCTCAGTGGGAAAAGCTATCGTTTCACCTTGTTTTAAACGCTCAGCTGCTTCATGGATTGCCTGATTATTAAGTTCGTCATGACTCGTCCAATGTTTCGTTTCCATCGTCGTACTCCTTTTCTCTCGTCCATCGCTAGTTTATATTATGGAAGGAAAACGACGAAAGTGCAATCGTCATGACGTGGTTTGAACGTTTAAAGATTTTACATACCAATAGCCTTGTTGATCTTTGTTTTCAACAGGCGCCTCTTCTGATGGTTTAAATTGATTCATTTCGAGTAACACTTGCTTACTCGGATCATCGAGATGCGTGTATAGATTATGGAAGTTCGCTTTGACAGCATAATCCCCAATCCATTCAAACATCATTAACATAAGCGCTGGATTAGAGCCACCTTTTACCCATAGGCGTCTCAACCAAGCATCTTCTTGACTTACAGGATCTAATACGAAGAAAGCGATCGCCTCATCGTCAATCAGTGTTAGATAACCGTAATCCCACTCCCATTGGTGGACCGGCTTTTGTTCCTCCGTAAAAAAATGATTTAACACGTCTTCAGATACGTCTTGGATCGGTTCAATTGTCAACATTTAGAACGCCTCCTTGCCTTTTTCTATTAAGCTATGAGACGTTCTCGCGATTTATGCTTAATTAAATAGATTTTTGAGCCATTCCCAGATGAAAAAGGTGGTTTCCCGTTCCTCTTCTTTTTCGGATTCAGCCTCTTTTTGCATAGATTCCGTATCTTCATCATGCTCTAAAACCGCACCACCATCAGAAAACTCCACAAAGCATAACGGTGGAAATAAGACACACCACCAATTGTCGCCTTCACCTTCTCCGAGCGTGATTAAAATGGCTTCATATTCACCTGCAGGATAAACAAAACGGTCGTAAACTTTATCCGGAAACATCACCTCTCCAAATTCTACTGAAAAGGATTCATCTGTATTTTGATCCACAATCGCTTCGATTTCTGGTAAGTTTTGTTTAATCGTTGCTCGCGCCTCATCTATTGATGTTAGTGTTTCAACCCACTCCGTAATTTGTTCACTGACCTCATCTCGAATCTGGCGTTTCTCTGCTTGATCCTTTTCACTATTTGAATCCGCTAAAATCCGAAGTCTAATCGCTTCATCCGGAATAACTACAAAATCAGATTCCTCTTCTTCCTCAGCTACTGTATCTACCCAAAATATCGGCATCAATATAAGGCCAATTAATATTAAAATAATAACTCGCATCCCCACTCAACCCTTTCTCGTAATCTTGTAATCTCATCATTTCCGAGATTTCAGGCAGATATACATCTAGATTTATGATAGAATGATTGAAATTGATTAGGATGATTGGAATCAGCGGGGAAATTGAGATTCTATTAGATAGACACTCAATTCTAGAATGGTCTGATATCTCAAAGGAGGCTTATTATGTTTACATACACAATCGATGATGAACTTTATTTAAAATTGGTCGATGATAGCGATTTGGGTGAACTTTTTGCTTTAACCGATCACAATCGCGAACATTTGCGGGAGTGGTTGGCTTGGGTAGATCAAACGACCAAGCCCGAGGATACTGCTCAGTATATTAAAGCCTCGAAGCAGCTTTATGCCGACAGCAAAGGAATGAATGCGGTCATCGTATTCCGAGGTCGTATCGCTGGTGTCGTCGGTTATAATTTATTGGATTGGAAAAATGGCGTCGCGCATATCGGCTACTGGTTAGCTGAGTCATATCAAGGCTTCGGCATTATGACGAAAGCGACATCTACCTTAATGGCACACGCATTTGACCAACTTAATATGAATAAAGTGGAGATTCGGGCAGCAAGTGGGAACACGAAAAGTCGCGCAATCCCTGAGCGACTTGGCTTTACAGAAGAAGGAACAATCCGCGCTGCAGAACGCTTAAGCAGTGGTGTCGTTGACCATACAATCTACGGCATGCTGCAAGATGAATGGCTCACCACTTAATTTGTTAAACAATGAGTTGGGATTGTCTCATAATTGAGTAGGATTGTTTCATAATTTAAGAGGATTATTTCACAATCGAGCGGGGTTGTTTTACAATTGAACAAGATTGTCTCATAAATTAAGAGAGCGCGTTCCTTTTCAAATAAGGAACGTGCTCTCTTATTAATTCCATAAAACAATACGGTCTTTACCGTTTATGTCTTGTATGACCCGAGCCTTTGCGGTAGGATCATAGGATTGGATCAATGCAGGGACGCTCTCACCTTGGTCGTAGCCGATTTCAAAGGCGATTAGCTTCGGTCGTGCCTCAAGTTGCATAACTTGCTTCACGATCGTGTCATAAGCAGCGAGTCCATTCATTTCAGCAAATAAGGCTTCAGCTGGATCATGGAGCGAGACAGTTTCCGATAACGAATCGCGTTCAGCATGCGGGATATAGGGTGGATTCGATACGATGACATCAGGCGTAACCCCCTCATCCAACACAGGCCTCAAAAAATCGCCCGACTTCCACAAAACTTCTTGCTCTAGTTGCTCACCATTTGAACGCGCTACAGCCAACGCGTCTTCTGACAAATCCGTTCCAATCACCAAAGCGTCTTTCAATCGACTTTTTAACGAAAGAGCGATGATCCCACTTCCTGTCCCGACATCCACAATCGTTTCGTCGCCATTTACTTCATTTAAAACAGCTAACACTAACTCTTCTGTTTCTGGACGGGGAATCAAGACACGCTCATCTACATAAAACGTATCATCAAAAAAGTCCACTTCATTCGTAAAATGTTCCACTGGCTTTCCTGTTACAGCATGATCATGAATCCAAGTGGCAAATGTGTTAGCCACATCTTGATCTAGCACATCACGCCCCATCGCTAGCCACTGACTATAACTAACGCCCAACAAATACCGCAACAACAATTCAGCAACACGCGGTTCGCGGTCATGCTGCTCTAAAAAAGAAGAAGCCCAGTTTCGGGCTTCTTGCACCGTTTTAAACATCATATTACTCACCAAGTTCTTCTAATTTCTCTGTTTGTTCTTGAATGAGAAGGGAATCAATAATTTCATCAATTTTACCTTCCATCACTTGATCTAACTTATTAATGGTTAAGTTAATACGATGGTCTGTGACACGGTTTTGTGGGTAATTGTACGTACGGATGCGTTCTGAACGATCGCCTGTTCCGACCGCTGATTTGCGGTTTTCATCATACTCTTCTTGTGCTTTCGCTTGTTCCATCTCATAAATACGGGCACGAAGAACTTTCATGGCTTTTTCTTTGTTTTTAATTTGTGATTTTTCGTCCTGACATGACACGACAACACCAGTCGGTTCATGTGTTAAACGGACAGCTGACATCGTCGTATTAACACTCTGACCACCTGGACCACTTGAAGTAAACGTGTCGACGCGAATATCATTATCCTGAATATTGACCTCAACTTCTTCAGCTTCTGGTAAAACAGCGACAGTCGATGTTGACGTATGAATCCGGCCGCCAGATTCGGTATCAGGAACACGCTGAACGCGGTGAGCACCGTTTTCAAATTTGAAACGAGAAAATGCTCCTGTTCCGTTAATCATAAAAATAATTTCTTTAAAGCCGCCAACTTCGGCTTCGTGCGATTCGATCACTTCGATACGCCAACCTTGTGATTCCGCATAACGTGAATACAAGCGGTACAAGTCGCCGGCAAATAAAGCGGCCTCATCACCACCAGCAGCACCACGAATTTCCATGATGACGTTCTTATCATCGTTTGGATCTTTCGGAATCAATAAGAACTTAAGCTCTTCTTCCATTGGTTCTACTTGTGGTTCTAATTCTTCTAATTCTTCTTTTGCCATATCAATGACATCTTTATCTGATTCTTCTGAGATCATTGTTTTCGCATCTGCGATTTGTTGTTGGAGATCTTTATATTCCCGATATTTTTCAACGATTGGTTGAATATCGGCCTGTTCTTTTGAATATTTACGTAACTTATTAGAATCGTTAATGACTTCAGGATCCATTAATAAATCCGTTAGTTGATTATAACGATCCTCGATATGTTGTAATTTTTCGAGCATACGACGTCCACCTCTAACATTTCGTTAATTATTCCACATTATATCATACCATAGAATATGAAAAAATTTCGTCCATTACACTGTTTTTCGAATAACAATTGAAAACCAGCCGAGATTACAATCAATCAAGACTGGTTTCAAAAAGACCGAATTAATTTTGTGATGAACGAGTTTTTAGTTCTTCATAAGCTGAACGTGGGTGATTCGGTACTTCGTGATGATGACGACAACGAGGCTCGTACGATTCAGATGCACCGACTAAAATTACCGGATCATCATAGGATGCGGGTTTCCCATCAATTAAACGTTGCGTCCGACTTGCTGGTGAACCACAGTAAGGGCAAATCGCATTTAATTTCGTGACGTTTTCTGCCATCGCAAGAAGTTGCGGTAGGGCACCAAATGGTTCGCCGCGGAAATCTTGATCTAATCCAGCCACAATGACACGTACACCTTGATCAGCTAAGTACTGAGCGACTTCAATCACTTGATCGTCAAAGAATTGAACTTCATCAATCCCGACCATATCGACACTGTCGTCGATATTATCGTAAATATCTTGGACATCATCAATTGGGCGAGCGATAATCGAATTGCCGTTATGAGAAACGATCGATTCGTCGTCATAACGATTATCGATTGCTGGTTTAAATACGCGTACATTTAAATTACCGTATGTCGCTCGGCGCACGCGGCGGATTAACTCTTCTGATTTACCGGAAAACATACTGCCACAAATGACTTCAAGCCAGCCACTGTGTTTCATTACATACATCATGATATTCGCACCTCATTTATACAAACTTTTACATTTTTCGCAAGATGATGATTAAAAAGGGCGGCCAACCTTGTCGCTGACTGCCGAAATATGATTGCTATTTCACTAAACAAAATAAAAAAGCTGACCGTCTTGGCTAAATGACCACACGGTGAAATAAGGTTTGTTAGATCATCTCGTATGGTGTTTAGCTGAAAGATACGGTCAGCTCCTTTAATTGAATCTTCGTTATTATGACATGTTGTATTTCTTCTTGAAACGGTCTACACGGCCACCAACTTTGTCGGCTTTTTGCTTACCAGTGTAGAACGGATGGGAAGCTGAACTGATTTCAACACGAATTAATGGGTACTCGTTACCGTCTTCCCATTCAATCGTTTCATCAGATTCTAGTGTTGAACCACTTAGAAATTTGAAATCAGAGCTTGTATCTAAAAATACAACCTGACGATATTCCGGATGGATATCTTGTCTCATGCTTAACACTCCTTCTTGCCCTGAATCCTGTGGAAACAGAGTTGATTAAAACCGTTCGTTAACCGATTGTTAACTTCCAAGTCATACAGAGAGATTATATCAACTCAAGTTTTAGATTGCAAGGTCCCTAATCAATTCTTATTGTTTACCTTTCATTTCATCGTCCATAATTTTGAAGAATTCATCGTTATCCTTCGAGTTACGTAGACGACGCAAGAAGCGGTCTAAGAAATCATGTTGGTCTTGCATTGTTTTTCGAATCGCCCATGTCTTATCAAGATGTTCTTTCGATAAGAGAAGCTCTTCTTTACGAGTACCTGACTTAAGCACATCAATCGCTGGGAAGATACGGCGTTCAGCCATACGGCGATCAAGATGTAATTCCATATTGCCTGTTCCTTTAAACTCTTCATAAATGACGTCATCCATGCGTGAGCCTGTATCGACTAAAGCAGTTGCTAGTACAGTCAAACTACCACCTTCTTCGATATTACGGGCCGCACCGAAGAAACGCTTCGGACGGTGGAATGAAGCTGGGTCGATACCACCAGATAACGTCCGGCCACTTGGTGGAATCACTAAGTTATACGCACGGGCTAAGCGTGTAATACTGTCCATTAAAATAATCACGTCTTGTTTGTGCTCGACTAAACGCATCGCACGATCCAACACAAGTTCGGACACTTTAATATGGTTTTCAGGTACTTCATCGAAGGTCGAACTAACGACATCGACGTCTTCATCTACTGACCGTTCAATATCCGTCACTTCTTCTGGTCGTTCATCGATCAGCAAGATAATTAATTTTGAGTCAGGATGATTTTGTTTAATGCTATTAGCAACTTGTTTTAAAATCATCGTTTTACCCGCTTTAGGTGGCGCAACAATGAGTCCACGTTGGCCAAAACCGACAGGCGCCATCATGTCCATAATTCGGGTAGCTAAAACGTTCGATTTTGTCTCGAGATTCATTTTACGATCTGGATATAAAGCGGTTAAGCCTGGGAAGTGAATCCGTTCTTTGGCGCTTTCAGGATTGTCCCCATTAACCGCATCAACATGCAGTAAACCAAAGTAACGTTCATTTTCTTTCGGCGGACGAGCTTTACCAGAGACTAGATCACCATTTCTTAAATCAAAACGGCGAATTTGTGAAGCGGAGATATAAATGTCTTCTGGGCTTGGTGCATAGTTAATTGGACGTAAGAAACCAAAGCCTTCTGACTGGATAATCTCTAAGACGCCGTCAACAAACAGTTTACCGTCTTGTTCCGTTTGCGCTTTTAGAATCGCAAAAATTAATTCCTTTTTGTTTAGTTTCGCATAATAAGAAACGCCAAACTCACGAGCTAGCTCGTACAGTTCTTTTAAATTCTTCGTTTCTAATTGTGCGATTGTCATTTGATTTGACACAAAAACACCACACTTTTATGAAATTTTATTCGTTTATATTTGGAAATAAGTTTGTTTGGGTTGTCAATTCTATGTGAGAAGAAATAGTTATATGAGGTATAACTGTTATATTGTATCGTGTTTTTACGTTTTAGGCAAGGTGTTCAGTTGGTGTAAAAGGAGTGAATGAGACAAACGTGAATAATACAAAGTAAACCCGAACAATTATAATAAAAATAAATCGTTCGAGCCTTCTGCTTGAATGACGCTCCATCAAAACGCTCCGCTTTCCGCGGGCACGGCTCAAGCCTCCTCGGAAGAAAAACGCTTCCTGCGGGGTCTTGAGTCTCGTGCTGTTCCCGCAGGAGTCTACGCATTTTGATTCCGCTTCATAACTGCTTAACTAACATTGTTTACTAACATTCGTCATTTGTAAAACAAATAACCTTCTGTACCAGCCACTTCTAATATTCACTAATCTTTCATCACTAAATCAGGTTTTTTCGCTAGGCTGTGAGTGCCGTCGATGAAGCGGACTGTTCCTGATTTGGCGCGCATAACAACGGTTTCTGTCGTTGCTTTATCACCTTTGAATTGAACGCCTTGTAAGAGTTCTCCGTCTGTAATGCCCGTTGCAGCGAAAATGGCATCGTCGCCACCGCATAGGTCTTTCATCGTTAAGACACGGTTCACGTCTTCAATGCCCATACCTCGGCAACGTTCTGTTTGTTCATCATCAACTGGCTTTAAGCGGCCTTGAATTTCGCCACCTAAACACATTAAACCGATCGCTGATAACACGCCTTCAGGTGCACCACCTGTTCCCATCAGCATGTCCACACCTGTATGGTCAAAGGCAGCATTAATAGATGCTGCGACGTCACCATCAGGAATAAGTTTAATACGCGCGCCTGCTTCACGGATTTCTTGAATGAGTTGATCGTGGCGTGGTCGATTTAAAACGACAACAACCACATCTTCTACGTCTTTTCCTTTAGCATCAGCGACAGCTTTCAAGTTATCAGCTGTTGAAGCATTTAAATCGACTTTTCCAACGGCTTCAGGGCCGACTGCGATTTTCTCCATATACATGTCTGGTGCATGAAGTAATTCACCACGGTCAGCAATACCTACAACGCACAATGCATTCCAAGTACCAAGTGCAACAATATTCGTTCCCTCAACAGGATCAACTGCAATGTCCACTTCAGGTCCTTGGCCTTGGCCAACTTCTTCCCCTATGTATAGCATCGGTGCTTCGTCTTTTTCCCCTTCGCCGATTACGACAGTTCCTTGCATCGGCACGGTATCGAAGACTGTTCGCATCGCTTCTGTTGCAGCGCCATCAGCTTCTTCTTTCTCACCGCGTCCCATCCATCGAGCAGACGCTAGCGCAGCTGCTTCAGTCACACGAACAACTTCCATCGATAAACTTCTTTCCATGGTTATGACTCCCCTTTTTAAAATGCTCTAGTCAACGCTTTACGCATTTTGGAACAATTTTTTATCTTCTTCAGACATTTCCTCGCGCCATACAACAGCTCCGAGACTTTTTAGTTTTTCTGTGATTTGGTCGTAACCTCTCTCAATATGATCAAGACCTACGACTTCTGTGACGCCATCTGCCATTAATCCCGCAATGACTAAGGCCGCACCAGCGCGCAAATCACTCGCTTTAACTTTCGCGCCTTCAAGTGGAGATTGTCCAGATATCACGGCAGAATTGCTTTCGACTTTGATATTCGCATTCATCCGTCTCAATTCATCGATGTGCTTAAACCGCGCTTGATAAATCGTGTCGGTCACAATACTCGTTCCGTGCGCCTGGGTTAACAACGATGTGAAAGGTTGTTGCAGATCAGTCGGGAAACCTGGATAGACGAGTGTTTTAATGTCGACACTATTTAACTTACGGTTACCACGGACAACGAGATAATCTGCTCCTTCTTCAATCTCTACGCCCATTTCGCGTAGTTTGGCTGTTAACGATTCAAGGTGAGTTGGGATCACGTTATCCACCGTTACTTCTTCACCTTTTGAAGCGGCCAAAATCGTATAAGTTCCTGCTTCAATCCGGTCTGGGATGATCGTGTGTTGGCATCCTTTTAACTCATCGACGCCTTCAATCCGAATCACATCAGTCCCAGCACCTTTAATATTGGCGCCCATACTATTTAATAACGTCGCCACGTCGATAATTTCTGGCTCTTTCGCCGCATTTTCGATCGTCGTCTTTCCTTTTGCTCTAACGGCCGCTAGCATAATATTAATCGTAGCACCAACACTAACCACGTCTAAATATATTTTCGCACCAATTAATTCATCAGCTTGTAAATAAATAGCACCTTGTTCATTCGTGACTTGAGCACCTAAAGCTTCGAAGCCTTTAATATGCTGGTCAATCGGACGCGGGCCTAAATTACAGCCTCCAGGCAAACCAATCACAGCCTTCTTAAAACGGCCGAGCATTGCACCCATAAAATAATAAGAGGCACGTAGCTTTTTCACACGTCCGTTCGGTAAAGGCATTGAGACCATATGTGACGGATCAATCGTGATATCCTCACCGTTTTGTTCCACGTCACCGCCGATATCGCGTAATAATTCTTTTAATATTTGAATGTCGGAAATATTCGGAAGGCCTTCAATGGTGACCTCAGATTCAGCTAAAATAGTCGCTGGCAACAAAGCTACCGCGCTATTTTTAGCCCCGCTAACCCGCACTTCACCGTTTAATTGATGGCCGCCTTCAATAAGCAATTTATCCATATGCCATGCTCCTTATTAGGTTCGTTCATCCTTTAACTGTTAGCGTACCCTAGCTCTTGACGAATTATTTATTCGCTTGCTCCCAATCGTTCAAGAATTTTTCAATGCCTTGGTCAGTTAATGGATGTTTAACTAGTTGTTGAATGACTTTGAATGGAACCGTTGCAATATGCGCGCCATTAATAGCTGCTTCTGAAACGTGCATTGAATGGCGTACACTTGCTGCGATAATCTCTGTATCAATACCATGTGTATCAAAAATTGTTGCGATCTCGTTAATTAAATGCAGGCCATTTTGTCCCATATCATCCAAGCGCCCTAAGAAAGGTGACACATAAGTTGCGCCTGCACGTGCAGCGAGCAATGCTTGATTCGCTGAGAAGACGAGTGTCACGTTAGTTTTGACACCTTTGTCTGTCAATGCTTTACACGCTTTTAAGCCTTCTAATGTCATCGGTAATTTAACCGTAATATTTGGTGCTATTTTGACCAGTTCTTCTGCTTCTTTTAGCATACCTTTTGCGTCTTCCGAAATCACCTCAGCACTAACGGATCCTTCCGTCACTTCTTTTGTGATCTCTTTTAGTCGGTCATGAAAAGACACGCCTTCCTTCGCAACAAGTGAAGGATTTGTTGTGACACCTGATAATATGCCTAATGCATTTGCTTCTTTAATTTCATCTAAATTTGCTGTATCAATAAAAAATTTCATGTTAATCCGTCTCCTTTAAATGTCTGTTGATACACGAAAAGGCTAACCCAGTCGCGCTGAGTCAGCCAATTTCATCACATGTCTATCGTCAGAAAACCGTCTACATCTACTCGTGAGTTGTGACTAACCTTAGATAATAGTGTGGACACGACGGTTTCCTCCCCTAATGTTATTCTATATCTATTCTCTTCCTAGAATACCAAGTGTGTCGATTTTTCGCAACATTACTCCAGGGCTTTTTAGTTATTTTAAAAAATAATGCACGACTTGTGAAACATCTTCTAGTGTGAACGGCTTTTCTAATATGTCTTCGTAAGACACGTCCGTTTCCTGTTCTACTTGGCTTTTACCCATGCCCGTCATTAAGACGGCAGGTGCTGTTTCACCTTCATCTCTAAGTTTTGCAATGAATTGATCACCTTTCATCGCAGGTAATAAATAATCCACAAAATAAAGGTCCGTCCGAATATTTTTTATCGAGTCTAATGCTTCGTGACAGTTTGTAAACTGTTTAACCTCTAGCCCTTCTTGTTTTAAAAAGGCAGCCATTAATGTTGCGATGGATTCTTCATCATCTACGACGACAGCTTGATACTTTCCCATTCCATCACCTTATTTCCGTTTCGAGTATTTCTACTTCACTTTACATGAAAGAAACAGGAAAATCAATCCATTTCACAATTTTATACACAATTGACTTAATTTACGCAATGCTCGACAAATTTCTTGAATAAAGGCTGTGGTCGAGTCGGTCGTGATTTGAATTCTGGATGGAATTGTGACGCGACAAACCATGGGTGATCACTGATTTCAATAATTTCTGCTAAACGGCCATCTGGGCTTAAACCAGAGAATTTAAATCCAGCTGCTTCCATTTGTTCGCGATACGTATTATTAAACTCGTAACGGTGGCGATGGCGCTCGTAAACAATTTCATCTTGATAGGCATCATAAGCTTGTGTGCCTTCTTGCAAGCGACAAGCGTAAACGCCAAGACGAAGTGTACCACCTAAATCTTCCACTTCCTTTTGTTCTGGTAGTAAATCAATAACAGGATAAGGTGTTGATGGATCAATCTCTGCAGAATGTGCGCCTTCTAATCCTAAGACATTTCGCGCATATTCAACCGTTGCAAGTTGCATACCGAGACAGATACCTAGGAAAGGAATCTTTTCTTCTCGCGCATAACGAATCGCTTCGATTTTCCCATCAATTGCGCGATCGCCAAATCCACCTGGGACGAGTATGCCGTCAACATCGCTTAATTCAGCGTCAACATTTTCTCTTGTTAACGTTTCTGAACTCACCCATTTGACTTTAATATCGGAATCAAACGCAAAACCGCTGTGTTTCAAGGCTTCGACTACAGAAATATACGCATCTTGTAGTTGGACGTATTTGCCGACTAGCGCGATTGTCGTCGTTTTCGATAAATTTTTCACCCGATCGATCAGCTCATGCCATTCCGTCATATCCGCTGCAGGCGTTGATAATCCGAAATGCTGACATGCTAAATCATCTAAGCCTTGTTGCTGCATCTCAAGCGCCACTTCATATAACACTTCACAGTTACGTGCTTCAATCACGGCTTTCTCATTGATATCACAGAATAATGCGATCTTATCTTTCATACTCTGGCTAATCGCCATTTCAGTTCTAAGCACGACAACATCTGGCTGAATACCGAGTGAACGCAATTCTTTAACGGAGTGCTGTGTCGGCTTCGTTTTCATTTCACCTGCTGCTTCTAGATACGGTACTAAAGTACAGTGAATATACATGACATTGTCACGCCCGACATCACTCTTCAACTGACGAATCGCTTCTAGAAACGGTAAACTTTCGATATCGCCGACTGTCCCGCCGATTTCTGTGATGACGACATCTGCATTCGTTTCGTTTCCAGCTTGATAAACTTTGTCTTTAATCTCGTTTGTAATATGGGGAATCACTTGGACAGTCCCGCCTAAATAGTCACCCCGACGCTCTTTTCGAATAACCGTCGAATAAACTTTACCCGTCGTAATATTGGAGTATTTATTTAAATTTATGTCAATAAAACGTTCATAATGTCCGAGGTCAAGGTCCGTCTCAGCACCATCCTCAGTCACAAATACTTCACCATGTTGATATGGACTCATCGTTCCAGGATCCACGTTTAAATACGGATCGAACTTCTGAATCGTGACATTTAATCCTCTGTTTTTGAGCAATCGTCCTAATGATGCAGCGGTAATTCCTTTACCCAAAGAGGAAACAACCCCGCCCGTTACAAAAATATACTTCGTCATGTTCACAGCCTCACTTTCTATAGTTCCATTTATAATGTGTTAATGAATTGGAGTTTAGTTTCAAATTCGTCTATAAAAAACAAAAAAAGCTCCCGAAACTAATATTCGGGAGCTTTAATCACGTTTTTTTAGAGAGCCCACATAGAATAATACGCCTGAACCAAGGGAAAGTCAAGCATACTTTATAAGTCTTCTTCCTCGTCACCTTTATCTAAATTCTTCTCGAGGTCATCAACTTCATCTACAAACGGCTCCTCTGCTTCTGGTTCTTCTCCAGTTGTATCAATATCGTCTTCAAGCAGGGTTTCATCTTCAGCGGCTGGTTCTTCTGCTTTCTCTTTTTTCTTTTTCTTCTGCTTCTTTTTCGGTTTTTCCTCAGCGACGAACGCATCTTCAACCGTTTGGTCAAACGGATACCAATGCTTCAAGCCCCATAGATTGGAACCAACTGATAAGAAACGACCGTCAATATTAAGATCGGTATAAAATTGAGAAATGTATTGTTCTTTTTCCTTCTGACTGAACTCTTTCGCTTCAGCAACAAGCTGGTACATATCTTGGAAATTTTTCGCTTGATGATCGCCAAGCATGATTTCATAAGCAATATCAATCATCGACATTTCTTGAATTTCTTCTTGTGTATACTTTTCTAAGCTCACAACCAGCACTCCTTTATCCAGTTAGCAGTAACTTTAGCTACTTTCCTAGTTTACAGAATATCATATATCATCGTCAATTCAAGAACAAATTATAATGATTGATGTGGAGGATTAGCTGTGGAGACTTTTCGGCGCTCGCCGTTATATTTCGGCGAACGCTGAAATATTTGCTGAGGCGCCGATATATTCTAGATGGCGCCGTTATTTCTGAGATGGTGCCGATAAATTTTTTAAAGCGCCGTTATCGATTATTTATCAGCGCCATTATATACGAAGGAGCTGATATACCAAAAATATCGGCGACTCACTCATCCTTACTCACAACTTAAACTCACTTATACCCACGCGAAATGTCCAACATATAAAAAGTCGTAGGATTCGAACCCAATCGAATCCCACGACTTAGTTAAAAGCTCTTACATATTACGGCGATATTGGCCACCGACTTCGTATAGAGCGTTGGTTATCTGACCAAGGCTTGCAACTTTGACGGTATCCATTAGTTCAGCAAATATATTACCGCCTGATGCTGCCACTTCTTTTAAGCGGGCTAAAGCTACTTCAGCTTCATCAGCATTTCGTGCTTGGAAATCGCGTAAGTTCTTGATTTGTCCTTGTTTTTCTTCTTGTGACGCACGAGCAACTTCCATTGAATTGATGTCGTCTTCAGATGGTGGGTTCGGATTTTGATACGTATTAACACCAACAATCGGTAACTCTCCGGAGTGCTTCTTACCTTCATAATAGAGCGACTCTTCTTGAATTTTTCCGCGTTGATATTGACGTTCCATGGCGCCGAGCACGCCACCGCGTTCATTTAAACTTTCGAATTCAGCTAAAACAGCTTCTTCAACTAGATCCGTTAACTCTTCTAAAATGTACGAACCTTGCAGAGAGTTTTCTGTCTTCGTTAAGCCGAATTCTTTATTAATAATCATCTGAATCGCCATGGCACGACGCACAGATTCTTCCGTTGGTGTGGTGATCGCTTCGTCATAAGCATTCGTATGAAGCGAGTTCGTATTATCTTGAATCGCAAGTAACGCTTGAAGCGTCGTACGAATATCGTTAAAGTCGACTTCTTGTGCGTGCAGGGAACGGCCAGACGTTTGAATATGATACTTCAATTTCTGGCTGCGATCGTCTGCGCCATATTTATCACGCATTGCCACGGCCCAAATTCGGCGAGCAACTCGACCAATCACGGTATACTCTGGATCTAAGCCGTTTGAGAAGAAGAACGATAGATTCGGTGCGAATTTATTAATATCCATACCGCGACTTAAGTAATATTCGACGTACGTAAAGCCATTCGCTAACGTAAAGGCAAGCTGACTAATCGGATTTGCACCCGCTTCAGCAATATGATACCCGGAAATCGACACAGAATAATAGTTCTTCACATCTTGCTCGATAAAGTATTCTTGAATATCACCCATCATACGCAGGGCAAATTCAGTTGAGAAGATACAAGTATTTTGACCTTGATCTTCTTTCAAAATATCAGCCTGAACCGTTCCGCGTACAACCGAAATCGTTTCTGCCTTCAAACGCTCATGTTCTTCTGCGCTTGGCTCACGACCATTTTCTTCTTTAAATTTATCAAGCTGTTGATCAACAGCTGCATTAAAGAACATCGCTAAAATAATCGGCGCAGGGCCGTTAATCGTCATCGAAACTGACGTCTTCGGATCACTTAAATCAAAACCGTCATACAGCTTCTTCATATCCTCAACTGTACAAATACTGACTCCTGATTCGCCGACTTTACCATAAATATCTGGACGCTCATCTGGGTCTTCCCCGTAAAGCGTCACTGAATCAAACGCCGTACTTAAACGTTTCGCTGGTTCATTCTCGGATAAATAGTGAAAACGACGATTCGTCCGTTCTGGCGTTCCTTCACCCGCGAACTGACGCGTAGGATCTTCACCGCGACGCTTGAATGGGAACACACCCGCTGTATAAGGGAAATAGCCCGGTAGATTCTCAAGCATCATGAACTCTAAGCGGTCGCCCCAGTCTTGATAGCTCGGAAGCGCGACTTTTGGAATCTTAATACCTGACAGACTTTCTGTGTTCATTTCGACTTTAAATTCCTTACCGCGCACTTCATAACTCATTTCATCTTTAGAATACGTGTCCTGAAATTGGTCGTAATCAGCTAATTTCTGTGTACTTTCTAAATCTAATTGCTGTTCATAATCGGCAAGCAGCTGATCAAGCGCATCGATTTCATGGCCTGCCAATTCATCTTTCGTGCCTTTTAATTGATAAACTTTACTCGCAATCTCGCTTTGACGACGTGCGTGGTCTTTATAGCCACGAACCGTCTCGGCAATATCGCGTAAATACTGACGTCGTTCAGGCGGGATAATTAAGTTTTGCTTCTCAGCAATTTTCACACTCGTATCAAACGGAACTTCTACATTCCAATCATAACGCTCATTTAGCGTTTCGATCATCGCTGCAAATAAAGTATTTGTCCCTGCGTCATTAAACTGACTCGCGATCGTACCGAAAACAGGGAATGTCGCGTGATCTTCATGGAACAGCATATGACTGCGCTCGTACTGTTTACGGACTTGCTTAAGCGCATCGTCAGAGCCTTTTTGTTCAAATTTATTAATGACAATAAAGTCAGCAAAATCGATCATGTCGATCTTCTCAAGCTGTGAAGGTGCACCGAATTCCGCTGTCATCACATACATCGACAGATCCGTGATTTCAGTGATTTCCGCATCACCCTGGCCGATACCGCTCGTTTCAACGATAATAAAGTCAAAATGCGCCGCTTTCGTCACGTTAATCGCATCCGTAATCGCTTTTGACAATTCACTCTTCGAATCACGTGTGGCAAGGGAACGCATGTACACACGGGAGTCGAAAATCGCATTCATACGGATTCGATCACCAAGTAAAGCGCCGCCTGTTTTCTTCTTCGTTGGGTCAACTGAAATAACCGCAATCTTCTTATCCGGAACTTCGTTTAAAAAGCGACGAATTAATTCATCGGTTAAGGAACTTTTACCAGCGCCACCTGTTCCGGTAATCCCCATAACAGGTACACTTGAGCCGTCAATCGCTAGCAATCGATCCAGCTCTTCACTTGAAACCGAACCATTTTCCACATGCGTAATTAAGCGAGCAACCGCTTGATTGTCGCCTTCTTTTGCTGCTTTAGCATCCGTTTCTAGTTCGATTGGTGTTGGGTGATCGCACTCTTCTAGCATGGTGTTAATCATACCCTGAAGTCCTGTTTCACGACCATCCTCAGGTGAAAAGATGCGCGCAACGCCATAGTCATGGAGCTCTTTAATTTCGCGTGGCAAGATAACACCGCCACCGCCACCGTAAACGCGGATATGACCTGCACCTTTTTCATTTAATAAGTCGACCATGTATTTAAAGTATTCGACATGGCCTCCCTGATAAGACGAAATCGCAATTCCTTGTGCATCTTCTTGAATCGCGGCATTAACCACTGCTTCAACTGAGCGATTATGACCCAAATGAATGACTTCTGAACCGCTCGCTTGTAAAATTCGTCGCATAATATTAATCGATGCATCGTGACCATCGAATAAACTTGATGCCGTTACAAACCTTACAGGATTCTTGACTTGATATGCTTCCACTTGCTGCATTATGACACGCCTCCTTGCTTTTGATTGTAAGCTTCATATGACAATTGGTTCGTTAACCATTTAAACTGAAGATTCGTATAGTCCTCTAATGTAAACGTTTTTTGCAGAGTCCAACGACGAAACCCCCACATTTGACCTTGAATAAAAATATTGTTCGCCATTAATACAATGTCTCGTTCACTCAGAACTGACGCGTAATTATTGGCTAAAACCTGTTCAAACAAACGCATCATTTCGATTTCTTTATTCAAGACATAATCTTGTGCATCTTTCGGTAACGCTTTTAATTCTTGATACAAAATCAACACTTCATCTTGTAAATCATCCATCACATGGAAGTACGACTTCACCGCTTGATAAAGCGCATCTTCTGAAGTCTCATTGGTATCAATAACTGCATCCATGCGCGACTTCACTTCATCGTAAATCGCATCACAGACGAGAAAAAGGACGTCTTCTTTCGTCCGAATATATTCATAAAGCGTTCCGATACTAAACCCAGCTGCTTTAGCGATCTCCCGCGTCGTAGCGCGGTGAAACCCTTTATCTTTAAAAAGCGTCACCGCACCTTTCTGCAGTTGAGCTCGCCGTTTTTGAATCAATGTTTCATCCTTAATGGAGGAACTAATTTCTTTAACCATCACCTGCCCCCTTCCACGCTCTTAGCCATTGATCAGCTAGTTGATAAGGGTCTGTTACGCTGTTTAATTCTTGTATTAAACTTTCATCTTTTTCGATCATTTGAATCACATCTTTATAGACAGCATCATGTATTAAGTCATAAACTTCATGTTTTAACTGTTCTTGGCGTTTCTGAATGCCTGCCTCTGAGTTTAGTAAATGATCCCTGTGCTGCTCGAAAGCTCGGACCATTTTATCAAAACCTTGAGGCTCATTCGTTGAAACAGCTTCGATGACGCGTGGTTCAAACTGTTCATATCCGACCATATGAATCATGTCATACAGCTGGTTTTTCAATTGGCGAACACCTGGTAGATCAGCCTTATTAATAATGAATAAATCGGCAATTTCCATAATGCCTGCTTTAAACACTTGCATGACATCGCCAGAGTTAGGCGTCAGCACCACAGCTGTCGTATCGACCACTTTCATAATATCGAGTTCTGATTGGCCAACGCCGACTGTTTCAACAAAAATATAATCAAATCCGTACGCATCACAGGCCCGAATCGCGTCTTTGGTCGCACGCGCCAAGCCACCGAGGCTCCCGCGAGTTGCCATACTTCGAATAAACACGTTCTCATCCGTAAAATGTTTGTGCATCCGCACGCGGTCGCCGAGAAGCGCACCACCGCTAAATGGACTCGTCGGATCAACGGCGATAATCGCAACTGTTTTATCTTGCTCACGTAAATGAGTTACAAGATGATCAAGTAGCGAACTTTTCCCAGCACCAGGTGAGCCCGTGATCCCGACGTAATGCGATCCTTGCTTACGTTGGTTAATCGCACTTAAGAGCGCCAATTTCTCTGGGTGATCATTTTCCACCATGGTAATCGCTCGGGCTAATGCGCGCTGGTCTTGTTTTGCGATTCGTTCTGCCAGTTGCTCCATACGAGTCCTCCTTTCAATCAATTAATCTTTCGTAACCATGCGGCCAACGACAAGACGTTGAATTTCTTGTGTACCTTCATAAATTTGCGTGATTTTCGCATCGCGCATATAACGTTCAACCGGATAATCCTTCGTGTAACCATAGCCACCGTAAACTTGCACCGCTTCTACGGTAACGTTCATGGCTGTATCACCCGCAAATAACTTCGCCATCGCGGATTCTTTTTGATATGAAAGACCTTCTGACTCGTTATAAGCCGCCTGATAGGTTAATAGACGAGATGCTTCGATATTGGTTGCCATATCAGCAAGCTTAAACGAGATGCCTTGATTTTTCGCAATTGGCTTACCGAACTGTTCGCGCTCTTTCGCGTAATCCGTCGCTTTATCAAGTGCGCCTTGAGCAATCCCGACCGCTTGTGCGGCTATGCCGTTACGACCACCATCTAATGTCGTCATCGCGATTTTGAAGCCGTCACCTTCATCACCTAGCATATTTTCTTTTGGAATACGGCAATTTTCGAAAATGAGTTCAGTCGTTGGTGATGAACGAATCCCGAGTTTTTCTTCTTTTTTACCAAAACTAAAGCCTTCTGTTCCTTTTTCAACGATAAATGCGGAGATGCCTTTATGTTTTGCATCCATGTCTGTCTTCGCAAACACAACATAAATATCAGCGACACCGCCGTTGGTGATCCATACTTTAGAACCGTTAAGCACGTATTCATCGCCGTCAAGTTTCGCCGTTGTCTTCATGGATGACACATCACTACCTGCACCAGGCTCTGATAAAGCATACGCCCCTAAAGCTTTACCAGTTGCTAGACGTTGCAGAAAATTTTGCTTTTGTTCTTCATTTCCGTATGTGTAGATTGGCCAGCTCGCTAGTGAAATGTGTGCTGATAGAGTCACACCAGTAGATGCACAAACGCGTGATAGTTCTTCAACGGCAATCGCGTAACTGACGAAATCTGAGCCGATACCGCCGTATTCTTCTGGCCACGGGATTCCGGTTAGACCGAGATCGGCCATTTGGTCAAAAATTTCACGGTCAAAGCGTTCTTCCTCGTCTCGTTCTGCCGCCGTTGGTTCAACTTCATTGACTGCGAAATCACGGACCATTTTTCGTAACATTTGTTGTTCTTCGGATAGTTGAAAATTCATCGATTGTTTCCTCCTTTTATTTCAGCAACTGACGACTGATAACCATGTTCTGGACTTCGGTCGTTCCTTCGTAGATTTGAGTAATTTTTGCGTCACGGAAATAACGCTCAACAGGATAATCTTTCGTGTAACCATAGCCACCGAAGACTTGAACAGCTTCGATCGCTGTGTCCATTGCTGTCTGTGATGCGAATTTCTTCGCCATCGATGCTTGCATGCTTGCATCTTCCCCCGCTTCATAAGTTGAAGCGGCGTTATAGACTAATAGTTTCGCAGATTCAACGGCTGTCGCCATGTCTGCTAGTTTAAATGACACACCTTGATGCTTCGCGATCGGCTTACCGAATTGTTCACGTTCTTTTGCATAATCCGTCGCAGCTTCTAATGATGCTTCTGCAATACCAAGAGCTTGAGCCGCAATGCCAATTCGGCCAATGTTTAAGTTCGCCATCGCGATCTTAAAGCCTTCACCTTCTTCACCGAGCATTTGCGATTTCGACACTCGACATTGGTCAAAAGCTAGCGAAACCGTACTCGAGCCGTGTAAACCCATCTTTTCTTCTGCTTTACCGACTTCAAAGCCTGGAGTCCCATCTTCAACGATAAAAGCGGATACCCCTTTATGACCGAGTTCTGGGTTTGTATTAGCAAACACGATATAAGTCGTCGCAAATCCACCATTTGTCATGAACACTTTTGAGCCTGAAAGAACGTAATCATCACCATCTTTAACCGCTTTTGTTTTCAGATTGCTAGCATCACTACCAGCCTGAGGTTCGGTTAAAGCAAATGCACCAAGATATTCGCCCGAAGCTAATTTCGGGATATAGTGATTGATTTGTTCTTCTGTACCAAATTTCAAAATCGGAAAAGTTCCGACTGACGTGTGCACAGATAATATGACGCCTAGTGTTGCACTCACTTTCGACAGTTCATGAATCGCGATAATATATGACGTGTAATCCATACCTGCTCCGCCACGTTCTTCACTAATCGGAATCCCAAGTAGACCAAGTTCGCTCATTTTTGCGATTAATTCTTCAGGAAAACGGTCTTCTTTTTCCATCTGTTCAACAGCTGGCACGACTTCTTGCTGAGCGAAATCCCGTACCATCTTACGCATCATCATTTGTTCTTCTGTAAATTGCAAATTCATGAGGGTTTCCTCCTGCTCACCTTAATCATAGACGTAAAAACCACGACCTGACTTCTTACCTAGCCAGCCAGCGCTCACATATTTCCGCAAGAGTGGGCACGGACGATACTTACTGTCACCAAAGCCTTCGTGTAAAATTTCCATAATGTAGAGACATGTATCTAAGCCAATGAAATCAGCAAGTTGAAGCGGTCCCATCGGATGATTCATACCAAGCTTCATCACACTATCAACATCTTCGGGTTTCGCAACGCCTTCAAAAACCGTATAAATCGCTTCATTAATCATGGGCATCAAGACACGATTAGAAATAAAGCCAGGATAGTCATTCACTTCAACTGGTGTTTTTCCGAGCTTTTCAGTCGCTTCTTGAATCGTTTGATAAGAGGCGTCACTAGTTTGAATCGCACGAATCACTTCAACGAGCTTCATGACTGGCACTGGATTCATAAAATGCATGCCGATCACTTGTTCAGGACGATTTGTTACCGCTGCGATATCCGTAATAGGTAGAGAGGACGTATTCGTCGCTAAAATCGCATGTTTCGGCGCGACTTCATCAAGTTTTTGGAAGACCTTCGTTTTAACGTCCATCGTCTCGACGACAGCTTCAATAATTAAATCCCGATCATCCGCAGCATTGATATCTGACGTTGTCTGGATTTGATTCAGCGTGTTCTTCTTATCATCAGCTGTAATGCGCTCTTTTTCGATTTGTCGATCAAGGCGTTTTTCGATGCCTTGATAGCCTTTTGTTAGTGATTCTTCTGAGATATCATTTAATTTCACGTCGAAGCCAGCTTGAGCAAAAACTTGAGCAATCCCTGCCCCCATTTGGCCAGCTCCAACGACCATAACGTTTTGTACAGCCATGCCGTTTCCTCCTCCGATTATTGCTTCGGTACTTCGATTAATAAGGCGTCACCTTGCCCGCCACCTGAGCAGATGGACGCAATACCTAAACCACCACCGCGACGTTTTAATTCATAGGCTAAAGTTAAAATAATACGCGCGCCACTTGCGCCGATCGGGTGACCTAAGGCAACTGCCCCACCGTTGACGTTAACTTTCTCTGGATCGAGTCCTGCGATCTCACGACTCGCAAGTGATACAGCTGCAAAGGCTTCGTTCACTTCAAATAAGTCGATATCGTCTTTAGAATAACCTGTTTTCTCAAGTAAGTTGTTGATGACGATGCCTGGCGTTTCAGGAAAACGATCAGCTTCAACTGCCACTTCTTCGTGACCTAAAATCGTTGCGAGTGGCGTTTGGCCGATTTGATTGGCTTTGTCTTCGGACATTAAGACCATTGAAGCGGCTCCATCGTTAACACCAGGTGCATTTCCTGCTGTGATCGTGCCATCTTTATCGAAAGCAGGTTTTAGTTTAGCTAAGCTCTCGGCTGTGGTATCTTCACGTGGTGCTTCATCTTCTGTCACTTGAATCGGGTCTTTTTTCCGTTGTGGAACTTCGACAGTTGCGATTTCATCAGCTAATTTACCGTCTTTTATTGCTTGAACTGCGCGCTCATGACTGCGCGCTGCCCATTCATCTTGTTGTTCACGTGAGAGATTGAATTTATTAGCTGTTCGATTACCGTAGCTTCCCATATGAACATTTTCAAAAGAACATGTCAGACCATCATGGACCATCATGTCTTTCACTTTCTGATCCCCCATTCGGAAGCCCCAGCGAGCATTCGGCATAAAATATGGTGCTTGGCTCATGCTTTCCATACCACCTGCGACAATGACATCTTCTTCACCGAGACGAATAAGCATGTCACCTAAAGCGACACTGCGCATGCCTGATGCACAAACTTTGTTAATCGTTTCCGTTTTCGTGCCCCACGGCAGACCAGCTTCACGTAGCGCTTGCCTTGATGGCAATTGTCCTTGACCCCCTTGTAGTACTGATCCCATGATGACTTCTTGAACATCCTCTGCTTCAACATTCGCTCGTTTCAACGACTCTTTAATCGCTATACCTCCGAGTTGAACTGCTGTTAAGGGTGCTAAGGCGCCACCGAATTTTCCGAACGGCGTACGTGCACCTGCAACAATGACTGTTTTTGTCATATTAAACCTCCTCATTCGTTATGTAACCGCTATCATGTATTATAACATATATTGATTGAGCGTTCGTTCAATTTTGCAGATTTTTTATAATTTTTGTTCAATATAGAGCGAAGCTGTATTTAAATTGAGCCAACTATTTAATAAATAAGCTTTGTTAAAGTCCGTTGTTGACATTGTGATACGCTTTCGGTGGACGCTTTCCGCGGGCACGGTTCGAGCCTCCTCGGCCGAAAAGCATGGCCTGTGGGGTCTCGAAACTCGTGCTATTCCCGCAGGAGTCGCCACCTTCGCTTCTCACAATTCAACAACTCTCTGCTACATCATTAAAAAATCAACACTAAACTTTAACAGAGCCATAAATAAAAATCTCCAACAAGAAAAACGCCGAGAGACTGAGTCTCTCGGCGTTTAATCAACTTAATTATTCAGCTGTAACAGGTTCTTCTTGTGTTACGCCTACATCTTGCCATTCAAGCTGATATCTTGTGATATCATAATTTGTTACACGCTCGTTAGCTGGATAAACTTCAGAACGATATAGTGTAGGGAATACTGGAATTTCCTCTACCATAAGTTCTTGCCAGTCACTGTAAACTTCTTTACGATACTCTTGATCAAATGCTTCTTCAGAAATACCCTCTTGTAGAAGTTCAGTATTTTCTTCGCTCTCATAACGAGGGAAGTTAAAGATTTGTGTAGGTCCATATAGACCAGTAGGGTCAACGTCTGAACCAACACTCCATGCACCTGCATAGATATCGATCGCAGGATCATCTTCACCAGTTTGACCAACGCGGTCATAGAATTGGTTGAATTCAAGTAAGCGGCCATCAACTAGTTGTACGTCTAGACCAACTTTTTCCCATTGTTGCATGTAGTAGTTTGCGATCGGTTCAGCTGATTCGCCACCTGACATAGAAGCGAAGTTAATAGTTAACTCATCGCCATTTGGCTTCTCACGTAAACCGTCACCATTCGTGTCTTCATAACCAGCTTCATCTAGAATAGCGTTAGCTTCTTCAGGATCATACGTTGGTGTTTCAATTGATTCATCATGGAAGTTTTCATGCCAAGGCGTAATTAGAGTTGTTGCATTCCAACGTAAGCCGTTGTAGAAGTTCTCACCAACACCTTGATTATCAACTGCGTACCACATTGCACGGCGCAGTTCAACGTCTCCCATCTTCATTTCGTCTGGCTTATAATTGACTCTATTTTCCTCAGCATTCCAGTCACCTAGTTTAAAGCCAATGTAACTGTAAGAACCAGCAACATCGCCTAACCATTCAACATTTTCCATGTTTGAATTTTCTGGATACTGGTCTGCAGGGAATGCGTCAACAACATCTACCCCACCAGTTTCAAGTTCTTGTGCAACAACGTTCGGGTTAACAACTTTAACAGTAACACCGTCTAAGTTCGGTTCACCGTCCCAATAATCTTCGTTCGCAGTTAGCTCAACTGATTCACCTGGTACGATTGAATCAACTTTAAATGGTCCCATGCCGATTGGGTTTTCGCGAACTGGATCACTTTCAGCCATATCAGCTACAGGAATATCTTCAAATACGTGTTTTGGCATTGCATACGTCCAAATACCACCTGATGTTAATGATGGTGTTAGACGCTCATAATTAATTGTAAATGATTTTTCATCATGAATCTCAATACCTGAAATCTCATCAGCTTCACCATTGTGATACTCTTCCATACCTTCAATCATAGTGAAACCAACTGTACCGTAACGAACACCTGTGTAATCAGGGTGTCCAATTACTTCATAAGAATAAACCCAGTCTTCAGCTGTAACCGGCTCACCATCGTGCCAGTTAACGCCGTCTTTGATTTCAAATGTAATTGAACCTTCTTCTTCATTTGCCTCAAATGTCGCTGGACCTTCATTGTTATACGTATGATCTGTGTCCATACCTAACATTGCTTCATCAATGAATTGCAGGATCTGAGAGTCAGGGTCACCTGAATAGAAGTTATATTGTAGTGTACCTTCAAACACTGTATCGGAAACAAGTCCGAAGTTTAAATGGCCACCATCAATCGGATCTTCTTCATTAGAAGTTTTGTTTGGAAAATTCTCGATGTCATAGATTTTATCTTCCGGATCTTCACTACTTTCTTCAGACCCTTCTTCTGAACCTTCGTCTCCACCTTCACTACCTTCTGATTCTTCTGAACCTTCTTCAGAGCCACCACCGGCTTCTTCATTTCCTTCGTCATCGCCGCCACATGCAGCCAGAACAAGGAACAGAGCGAGCATTAGGACAAAAAACAATTTGCCCGTCACAGATTTGCTCATGTAAATACCTCCCCTTTTTTCTTAAAGTAGTTTGTCAGATTAACTGACATAAAATATATACTAATCGCCATCTCAGTTATGAGACGAACGACTGTATCAAAATTAGGATGCACGGCGTTGTCTTGCATCTGCCGCACGTTTTAATGCTTCACCGACGTTACGAACGGATAACATTAAGACTAAGATTAAAATCGCAGCTGGTACCCAAATCCACCAGCGTTGCTCTAAAGTGGTTGGATTCGTCGCATAACTCAGTAGCGTTCCTAAACTCGGAGTATCTTGTGGGAACCCGAAACCTAAGAATGAGAGGCCCGATTCAATTCCGATATTTGCTGCTAAGTTAAGCGTCATCGTCACCACAATCAGTGACATAATATTCGGTAATACTTGTGTGAAAATGATTTTTGTATGCGAGGAACCTAATGTCCTGGATGCTTGGACATAATCAAGTTCTTTCTCCTGTAAAGCTCTCGACCTGATCAACCTCGCTATTCCCATCCATAAGAATGCTGACATCACAAGCGAGAAGGTCATAACACTATATTTCGGAACAATCGTAACAAATACGATAATAATCATAATGTTTGGTAGTACCATGAAAAAGTCAACAATACGCATCATCACGTTATCCACATGGCCACCGAAATAGCCGGAGACAACTCCAAAAACAATTCCAACAAAACCTGACATAATCGTAACTAAGATCCCGACTGATAACGAGTTACGAGTACCGATAATTAACTGACCAAAAATATCACGTCCACCTTGATCTGAACCTAAAATAAATTCTTCTGAAGGCGGTTCGTAAATCGCAAATGGATCAACTCGAACGATTTCATCCTGATTTAATAATATCGAGACTCCATAAACGACAAGTGAAATTAACACCAAAAAAACCAAGGACACTAATGCTAATTTATCTCTCATAACTTCCTTCCAGAATATCGATAAACCAGAAGGACTTTTTTCTACTTTTTGTTCAACGACTTTCTCTGTTTGTTGATTACTCACTCGTTTCACCCCCTGCAACTCTGTTATTTAATACGGATACGTGGATCAACAATACTTAAAATAATGTCGGATAATAATGCACCGAGTATGGCCGCGAGCCCAAACAGCAGAACGACTGCTGTTACAACTGGAAAGTCACGAATTAAGATTGACTCGATAAACAAGTTACCCATCCCTGGATAGCTGAAAATTTGCTCCACAAACACTGATCCAGTAATAAGCATCGTAATCTCATAACCGAAAAACGCTGCAATCGGTAAAACAGAGTTACGGAAGATATGACGGTTGTATACACGAGACTCTGGTGCACCCTTTGCTCTGGCTGTAACAATGAAATCTTTTTGCTTCGTGTCTATAATTTCACTACGGAGGTATTGCACTGTACCAACCACACCGATTAACGCAATCGATAAAGCTGGCAATAATAAGTGATGCAACTTACTAATAATGTATTCGAACGAACCTGGTTCTAGTCCTGAGGCGACAGATCCACCTGTCGGGAACCATCCTAATGTAAATCCGAAGAAAAACAGGACAACTAGCGCGAAAATAAAGATTGGTGTCGCAAACCCTAAGTATGTATAGCCTGTTATGATTTGATCGACTAAACGATCATTCCAACGTCCACTGATAATACCTAAAGGAATACCAATCGCATAAATGAAAATAACAGATAATAAGGATAACCAAATCGTATTGATCATTCGCTCCCAAATCAAATCAGTTACTGGTCGGTAATGCGCTGTTGATGTTCCGAAATCACCTTCAGCTACATTAGAAATCCATCTGCCATATTGCTGATACCATGGGTCATTTAGACCTAAACGCTCACGTTGTTCTTCAATCGCTTCTTGTGAAAGACTTGGATCAACTTGGCTAGTAAAGGCATCCCCTGGCATAAGCGAAGCCATGAAGAACACGAGTAAACTCATCAATAATAACTGTGGTAGTGTAATGATTAATCTTCGTACGATAAATTTCCACATAATCGATCAACCTCTTTCTGGTAAAGCTACTTTGTGTGTGTCTGTAATTTGCTTGAGGTTAAACGCCAAGCCTTCTTCATTAAAGTAGTCATAAAATGATTGCTGATATTCTTCTTTAATCTGCGCACGAAATTCTCGATGTTTTTCTCGATTTCGAGGGTCAACATCTGGAATAGCTGCGACTAAACGTTTCGTATAAATGTGTTGTGGGTTGTTGAAAATTTCTTCCGTCAATCCCTCTTCAACTAAACGACCTTGATACATAATGCCAATGCGGTCACACATATGTTTAATAACGCCTAAGTCGTGAGCAATGAAGAATAACGTTAGATCCATTTCTTTTTGGATATCTTGCAAAAAGTTCAGCACTTGAGCTTGAACAGACACGTCCAAGGCTGATACAGGCTCATCTGCAATAATAAGTTTCGGATTTAATGCAATTGCACGGGCAACACCTATACGTTGCCGTTGACCACCTGAGAATTCGTGTGGATACTTCATAATACTGTCTGAACTAATTCCAACGCGTTCAAGTAACTCTTGTACCCGCTTTTTCTCTTCATCCTTCGATAGTTTCTCATAATTTCGAATCGGTTCAGCAACGATATCAATCACACGTTTTCTTGGGTTCAAACTCGAATACGGGTCTTGGAAGATCATTTGAATATCATTACGGACATCAATTTTCTTACCTTTCTTAGCATTCAAATGACTATCTTCAAAGTAAATATCGCCATCCGTAATATTATTCAAGCCCATAACCGCTTTTCCTGTTGTCGTTTTTCCTGAACCTGATTCACCAACAAGCCCGTATGTTTCACCTTCTCGCACTTCAAATGAAACGCCATCGACGGCTTTAACTTCATCAATTTTTCTGTTTAATATTCCCCCATGAATAGGAAAGTGTATTTTAAGATCATCAACCTTCAGTAACGCCATTTGCTTGGTCCTCCTTGTTCTCATCTGGGAAGTAAAAATGCTGATAACACGTGCAACGCACAAAGTGGTCTTCACTCACTTCATGTAGGACTGGATGATCTTCATGGGCATCATCATCAATCCAAGGTATTCGTTCTTTAAACCTGCAACCAGTACGTGGTAAATGCTTAAGTGATGGCACAATGCCTTGAATCACATGTAAACGATCTTGTGCGTAATCTGTTGCTGGAATGGAACTGAGTAGTGAACGCGTATAAGGATGCTGTGGATTAACGAAAATCGACTCCACATCCGACTCTTCAACAATTTGGCCCGCGTACATAACAGCCACACGGTCAGCCATTTCAGCAACAACCCCTAAATCGTGAGTGATTAGAATAACCCCGGAATTTAAGTCATCTTTTAACTCTTGCATCAAGTCAAGAATCTGAGCTTGGATTGTCACATCTAATGCCGTTGTCGGCTCGTCTGCTATTAATAATTTAGGCTGATTAGCAATCGCAATCGCGATAATCACACGTTGTCTCATACCACCAGATAATTCATGTGGAAATTGGTCAATCACCCGTTCAGGTCTTGGGATTCCTACTCGACTCAGTAGTTCGATCGCATAATTTCGTCGTTCTGACTTAGACATGTTCTTATTATGTAATAATAAAACTTCTCCGATTTGTACACCGATTTCCATCAGTGGATTAAGAGCTGTCAAAGGATCTTGGAAAATCATAGACATATCTTTACCACGAATCTTATTCATCTCTGATGTTGATAACTTAGCAAGGTCTTGACCTTGGAGTAAGATTTCACCCTCGATTTTACCTCGATTATGTAAACCCATGATCGAGAAGGCTGTAGCACTTTTACCTGATCCTGATTCTCCTACAATCGCTAGCACTTCATTTTCTCGAACCGTTAATGAAACGTCATCAACAGCTGCGTAATATTCTTCGTCAATCTGAAACGACGTTGATAAATTGTTAATCTTTAATAGTTCCTGACTCAACACCATCACCCTTGATCATTATTTTCTTGCTGATTGTTATTGATTGTAAATTCTGAAAATTAAACTTAAAAAAACTTTAATATTGTCATTGTTCTGTTAATTAAATTTACAACTGTTATTGTAATGAATGAAATTTAGAAAAGCAAGATGTTTTTTAATTTTCTAAAAATATAGTTTATTGTCATTTGGCTTTATTTTCTGAATTCTTATTCGTTTATTTTATCATGGTTTATTAATTAATCAAGCCATTTTTTGTAGAAGATTTATTCCTAAATTTCAAGTACAAGTTAGCCACTGGGCCAGCCCCTGCTATGGGGAGATTGTGAATAGATGAAGAGAGTTGACGCTCTCCCCCCTAGGGGGGAGCGAAATGTCACAACTATCTAAGCTATTGCCTTGACCTCTGTCATGAGTGCTTCCTGTGGCGTGCGATAATTGAGCTGTTTCCGCGGATAGGTATTCATCCACGTTTGTACGCGTAAGGTTTGTTGCTGACTCACTTGACTGATGGGGTGACTTTTCGGTATAAACCGTCGAATCAATTTGTGCTGATTTTCGCTGGTGCCGCGTTCATAAGATGCATAGGGATGACTAAAATAGACTTGGGTCGTTTCTTTTAAATCCGTTTCTAACGTGCTGAACTCCGACCCGTTATCTGACGTGATGGTTTTAAACATGGCGCGCATGTCTGTGCCGGTTCGCTCGGCCAGTGACTGAACGGCTTTTGAAATCGATGATGCATCCTTTCGGTCGACTTTAATAACGCATTCAAACCGTGTTTTACGCTCGGCCAAGGTGAGTAATACCTCATCATCTTCACCTTTAACGCCCAGTACCGTATCAATTTCCCAGTGTCCGAACTCTGCTCTGTCTTCAATATGTTTCGGCCGCTCTTCAATGGAAGTACCTAACTTGCGCTTATTTTCTTTACCGTGCCGCCCGGTCTTTCTAGGTGCGCGACTGACTTTCTCAAGCAGGTCAATATTCTTCGTCCGCATAATGCCGATGTTGATCCAATGATAGAGTGTGGTAGTGCACGGTAGTAAGGCTTGGGCATACGGAAAATGGACTTTCAAATAACCGACGACAGCGTCTGGAGACCATCCGTCCTGAAGCATCTTGGTATCCGCCCATTCTATGAATGTAGGGATACCAACCCATTTCGGTATACGCCCGCAGTTTAACCGATTTTCTTCGTACTGACGTTGGCCGACATCTGGGAAATAAACGGGATGCGTATAGCGGTATGTTTTGCCATTTTGTTTCTGTTCTCTTGCTTGCGTCACCGAACCCCGTTTAATCTCATTATTGATTGTTTGCGGCGCACAGCCTAATACTTTGGCGATTTGACGGTGAGAATAGCCTTCCTGCTTTAACACTTGGATTTTTGACCGTTCATCCGCGCTTAAGTGTTTGCCCTTAGTGCGGGGCATGTTATCATTAAATGGCGTCATGTGATTTCATTCCTTTATTGAGTGTTGTGGTTAACTTCAATATAACATGAAATTCACATGGCGTTTTTTATGACTTAAGTGGCTAAGTTCATTATAAAATCCACCTAGAAGATTTATTAAATTAGTATAATAATTTACCGACAATTAATGACAAATGAATAATCATTCACACCAATGCATGAAAAACCCTATATGGCTATAACAAACCATATAGGGACTATTGAATTCACTATGTTTAAGTCCGTTGTTGATATTGTGATCCGCTACCGGTGGACGCTTTCCGCGGGCACGGCTCGAGCCAGGCGACAACATCGAATAAGCTACTTTGCAACTTGCACCGAGGAAGCCCGCTTCGAAGCATTACTAGAAGACGCAGGTGCATCCCTCGGCCCAATGGCGTGGCCTGCGGGGTCTCGAGGCTCGTGCTATTCCCGTGACGGCCCGGACGGCCTAATGTCGACGTTGGTCACAGTACGTGACCGCTTTTAGTCGACCAGGAGTCGCCACCTTCGCTTCTCACAATTCAACAACTATAATTTAAAACAATAATCGTTAAATCATCACTGACATTTAACATAGTGATTTAATTATGCTGGTTGTTCTACTTTTGCTTCTTCACCAAAGATTGAGCGTTCTAATACTTCTGCTACGTCTTGTGTGGTGACTTCTTCCTCGACTTCTTTGGCCTTTGTTCCGTCTGTTAACATCGTTAAGCAGAACGGGCAACCACTGGAAATCGTATTTGGATTAACTTCTAACGCTTGTTCTGTACGGGCCTCATTAATTCGGTTACCTGATGTTTCTTCCATCCACATCATACCGCCACCAGCACCACAACACATACCATTCTCTTTGTTTCGTTTCATTTCGACATATTCCACTCCTGGAATGGACTGTAGAATATCACGTGGTGGGTTATAAACTTCATTATAACGCCCTAAGTAACAAGAGTCGTGGAAGGTGATCTTCTCATTGACCGCTTCTTTCGGTTCAAGCCGACCTTCATTAATGAGCTCCGCTAACAGTTCTGTGTGGTGATAAACTTCAGCTTCAAACCCGAAATCTGGGTACTCATTTTTGAAAATATTATAAGCGTGCGGATCGATGGTTACGATCTTCTTAATATCATTCTTCTCGAATTCTTTGATATTCTTTTCAGCTAATTCTTGGAATAAGAATTCGTTACCCATACGACGTGGCGTATCACCAGAGTTACGTTCTTTGTTACCTAAAATCGCAAATTTAATGCCTGCTTTGTTCATCAAGCGAGCAAAGGCCATTGCAATTTTTTGGCTACGATTATCGTAAGAGCCCATTGAACTAACCCAGAATAGATATTCGAATTCTTCGCCTTCTTTTTCTAGTTCTTTAACTGTTGGAACGTTTAACGTTTCATCTTCTTCGCGCCAATTTTCACGGTCTTTCTTCGATAGGCCCCATGGATTACCTTGGCGTTCAATGTTTGTCATCGCTCGCTGCGCCTCAGGATCCATTTTACCTTCTGTCATCACCAAGTAACGGCGAAGGTCAATAATCGTGTCAACATGTTGATTCATAACTGGACAAGCGTCTTCACAGTTACGGCATGTCGTACAAGCCCAAAGCTCTTCTTCTGTCACAACATCACCAATTAATTCTTTACTTGTCACTTGACTAGATATTTCACTGTTTGGATCAACAACTTGGTTTCCTGTCGCATCAGAGAATGCATATGAAGGTACCCATGGTGTTTGACCTGTTACAGCAGCACCTTTCTCAGTTAAATGATCGCGAATTTTTACTAATACATCCATTGGCGATAACATTTTACCTGAAACAGATGATGGGCAAACATCCGTACAACGACCACATTCGACACAAGCGTATAAGTCGAGTAATTGTAAATCGCTTAAATCTTCAACTTTTCCTACACCAAATGAAGGTTCCTCATCTGATTCTTCCATTTCATCCATGTCAAAATTAATCGGCTCAAGCTTACCGTGGTTTTTATCGCGATTGAAGTAAACATTCGCTGGACCTGCGAGTAAATGAGCGTGTTTTGACTGTGGAACATAAACTAAAAAGGCAAGCAACGCCACTAAGTGAATCCACCACATAATATAGAATAAAACAGTCGCTACAGTTGGACTCACCCATGAAAAGGACATTGCTATAACGGATGCAACCGGCTCAGTCCATGCCGCTTCATGACCGTGCCAAATCATACCAAAACCATTACCAGCTAACACTGTAACCATCAGTGTACCGATAAAAATCAAGACTAATCCAGCTTTAAAACCGCGCTTTAAGCGAACGAGCTTTTCGATGTAACGACGGTAGAACGCCCATACAACAGCCACTAAAATCGTTAATGTGACAAGCTCTTGGAAAAAGACGAACCCTGGATAAAATATCCCGAACGGTAAATGTGATCCTGGGTTTAACCCTTTCCATATGTAATCAATCGCTCCAAATTGCACGAGTAGAAAACCGTAAAACATCATCACGTGAATCGCGCCTGACTTGGCGTCTTTTAACAGTTTCTTCTGCCCAAATACATAAACACCAATATCTTTTAACCGTTGTTTTACGTCATGGTCAAATTCTGTTTTTCGACCCAATTTAATGTAAGCAATTCGCGTACGCACCACTTTGACGAACAAGAATAATGCGTATACTGTAATCGCTAGAAATGCAACCCAATTCACCCATAACAACATTTCCATCTGTCTCCCCCCTAGTAGTATAACCTGTGACCGCTTTCATACTAAACATTCTAACATGAGAGCGTCAGAATTGAACAAGTTTTCTTATAATTTATTATACACTGAATGAGCATTCAGTCAATGCCTTTTTGCATAAATCACGAGCCTTTTCGAAAACTAGTCAAGAAGGAGGAAGCTGTTTATGTGGGTGTTAATCACGATTGCTATCATTATATTAGTCACACTTTGGCTTCAAACCAGCCAATCATCTAACTCTGAACCCACCTACCCCGTTCGACAAGGCAATATGACTTTTTTCGTCAATGGGCATCGCTTGTTCCAACATTATATAGAAGATATTCGCAACGCCAAGACTTGGATTTGTGTGCAATTCTTTATTATTAAAAACGATTTATTCGGCCATCACGTCTTAACAATTTTGCAGGAAAAAGCTGCTTCGGGTGTTACTGTATATTTACTCATTGATCAAATGGGTTCGCGAACATTAGCCAAAGATAAAATCGAAATGTTAAAACAAGCTGGTGTCCAAGTCGTTTATAGCAATCGGTTTTCGATTAAGCATCCTATTCAATCCATCAACCAGCGCAATCACCGAAAAATCACCGTCGTTGATGGACATATAGGCTATTTAGGAGGATTTAATGTAGGGAATCAATATATTAACCAAGGCGACCAATTTTCACGATGGCGCGATTATCATATGAAATTAACGGAAGAAATTGTTGAGGACTTATCAGAGCAATTCATATTTGATTGGCGAAATAACGCTTCAGAACCGATTTCCATACCAAGAAGTGAGCTAGAACGTGGAGATACTCGAATGCAACTCATTGGATCAAGTAGTGGAACGTTAGAATCTACATTTCTACAACTCATTAATTCCGCTCAGAAAACCATCCAAATCGGTAGCCCATATTTTATTCCAAGCAAACAGCTCAAAGCTTTATTAATTGAAAAGTTGAAAGAGGGTGTTCACATCGACATCCTCTACCCACACGATTCTGATCACCCCTTTGTCAAAGAAGCATCCGCTCCCTATCTTCATGAAATGGCCAAGTACGGAGCTAGTGTTTATTTATTTTATCGGGGATTTTATCATGCAAAGTCTTTAATTATTGACGGCAAAGTAGCCGATGTTGGTACAGCTAATTTCGACTTACGTAGCCTTTATTTAAATGAAGAAGTTAATATGTTGATTAAAGACGAAACCGCTGTTAAAACGATCCAAGGTTATTTTAACCGTGATCTTCGAGCTGCTATGCCTTTGTACGATGCTTGGTTGAAAACGCCTAATGCTTTTGTTTTCCGTATCAAAAAGTGTCTGGCTTGGGTATTGCGTCCATATTTATAAGCGCTGGTTCGGAGCGCGTTTTGCAGGTTGAATATGATTAATGAAGGAAGGAAATGCTCGCATTCCCATCATGTTGTGAGGTTTTATCAGCGAGCTCAAGGTGTTTCCATCGAGTCGAGGGGATTTTCCATCGCGATTTCGAATTTATCATCGAGTTGTGGAGGCTTTCCATCGAGTCGGGCTCACTTTCCATCGAGTCGGGCTCACTTTCCATCGAGTCGGGCTCGCTTTCCATCGAGTCGGGCTCGCTTTCCATCGAGTCGGGCTCATAGTAAAACCCGATGAGCGCCAAAGGCTCACCGGGTTTTATTACATTTTTTCAGGTGCGTGCACACCGATTAAGTTAAGGGCGTCTTCAATGACAATACGCGTTGCTTGCATGAGAGCAATCCGCGCTTGGGTTAACGCCATTTGATCTGTGTCGATCACTTTTTCTGCATTATAGAAACTGTGTAATTCAGACGCTAAATCAAAGACATATTGCGGAATACGGTGCGGCATCTTTCTTGTAGCCGCTTCTGAAACCACTTGCGGATAGTCACCTAGTCGCTTGAGTAAGTCAACTTCTTTCTCGGCTGTTAACAGCGCTAGATCAGGTATCGCATCAATATCTACGCCTTTTTCTTCAGCCTGACGTAACATACTACAAATACGAGCATGAGCGTATTGGACATAGTAGACTGGGTTATCGTTCGACTCTGAACGCGCTAAATCCATATCAAAGTCGAGATGAGCATCGTTAGAACGCATGATGAAGAAATAACGCACCGCATCAATGCCTACTTCATCAATCAATTCTTTCATTGTCACGGCTTTCCCAGTCCGCTTACTCATCTTCACTTTCTCACCATTTTCGAATAAGTTCACCATTTGCGTGATTTTAATATCGAGTAAATCGTCGTAACCTAGTGCTTGGATCGCCGATTTCATTCGAGTGACATAACCATGATGATCAGCGCCCCAAACATTGATCAGCTGGTCAAAGCCTCGACTGATTTTATCTTGATGGTAAGCAATGTCAGGTGTAAGATACGTATAATTTCCGTCGTTCTTAACTAATACACGATCTTTATCATCACCAAAGTAAGTTGAACGGAACCAAACAGCACCTTCAGATTCATAGACGTAACCACGCTCACGAAGCGCATCAACGGCGCCTACGACACGATTTTCATCATATAATGACTGCTCCGAGAACCAAGTATCAAACGGAACACGAAACGCTGCTAAGTCTTGTTTGATTTGCTCAAGTAAATGATTCAGCCCGTGTTCACGGAAAGCTGCTAGACGTTCAGATTCTTGCATATCTAAAAATTGACGACCATATTCTTCTGCTAATTGATTCGCTAAATCAATGATATCTTGACCGCGATAACCATTCTCGGGCATTTCCTTATCTTCTCCAAAGGCCTGAGCATAACGAACATCGATCGATAACGCCAATTGATCAATCTGATTACCCGCATCGTTAATATAGTACTCGCGTTCAACATCGTAACCAGCTTTCGTCATGACGTTAGCTAGAGTATCACCGTACGCAGCACCACGCGCATGACCTAGGTGAAGCGTGCCAGTCGGATTGGCTGATACAAACTCAATCTGTACCTGTTCTCCACCACCATCATTCGTTTCTCCGTAATGCTTGCCTTGTTCAAAGATTGTCCTTACTACATCTGTTAAATAAGACGTATCCATAAAAAAGTTAATAAATCCAGGGCCAGCAATTTCGATTGACTTAATGGACGCGCCCTCTTTATTAATTTGTTCGACGATCTCTTCGGCAATAGCACGTGGGGGTTTCTTTGCGATCCGCGCTAATTGCATCGCCATATTCGTCGCGTAATCACCGTGAGTTTTTTCCTTAGGTGTTTCTAAAATCACTTCTGGCATCTCGTCTTGATTAGCTAAATTAGCAGCTAATACGGCTTGTTCGATCGCTTGTTTTAACTGTTGTTCAACCTGTTCTACTACATTCAACTCAAGCATCCTCCTCTGCGAAGTTCAATTCGAATATGTGTTCACGTGGCTCGTCATCGTTTAAAGCAACATGATAATTCAAATAAATTTTCCCGCATCGATTTTCTGTTCCTTTTATATATTCCATTCGATTCGTCGTCGTTTCCATTCGAAAATGACCGTAGGGATGACGGTACACCGTTTCTGTACTTGTTCCGATTCGAAACACTTGATGCATTTTAATAGCACCTTCGCGTTTTAATGTAATTTTATCATCAGTAATAATCATCGACGTTTTAACTGTTCCAGCGCCATCCATGTTCTCATTATATTTTAGTAAATGGACACCACCGCGCTGAATATATGACCCTTTTTCTTCACGTTGAATCCATTCATCGGCTCCATTTGGGTCTTTAATTTCTGTATCGACCGTAATGTCTACGGTTAAAGCTTGATTTGTCACGCTATTTCGACCTTCTTTCACTTACAATCATAACACTTCCAAACATATATTATAACGAATTTTAACATAAAAGAGAAGTAAAGATTCATCACACGTTTAAGCACGCTTTTAAACGCCCATACTAAACGTTGAAGGGGTGTGGTGTGATGATTAAATGGATCAAACGTTTAATGCTCTTTTTTATTATAAGTGGTTCTTTTGCTATTGGTTGTATGAGCACGGTTCTGGTCTGGCTTTGGCTTCAAGGGGCACCGGCGATTCAATTAGATGAAAATACCGTCATTTACAGTGACGATCAGGCTATTTTAGCTGAGCAACACGGACTTAAAAGCCGTTATGCCGTCGATTTAGAAGCTATTTCACCCCATGTAACAGAAGCCGTCATAGCTGCAGAAGACCAACAATTTTATAATCATCTAGGATTTAATCCTAAACGTATTGCAGGCGCTGCTTATCAAAATATATTATCAGGTGACCTGAGCCAAGGGGCGAGCACCATCACCCAACAATTAGCACGAAACTTATTTCTAACGCATGATAAAACATGGCACCGGAAAATTGAGGAGTTATTAATTGCGATTCGCTTAGAAATGTTTTGGGACAAAGACGAGATTTTAACGAGTTACTTAAATACGATTTATTTCGGTCACGGGCAGTATGGCATTGAAGCGGCCAGTCAGTATTATTTTGATAAATCAGCAAGTGACTTATCCGTGACTGAAGGAGCGTTATTAGCAGCTATTCCAAAAGGTCCTTCGGTTTATTCCCCTATTGATCATAAGGAACGAGCAATGGAACGACAAGAATGGATTTTAAAACAAATGAATGATAGTGAGTTTATCGATGACGAGCAATTTGCCCAGGCGATAGATGAACCTGTTCGCTTAACACAGCCTGTAACGAGTAAATCGGAGCAAGGGCAATATGCAGTGGATTACGCCATTCAACAAGCGGCTGCTACATTAGATATCACACCCGAACAACTCACGACCTCAGGTTATAAAGTTTATACGACAGTAAAGGAACGAGCTCAAACTAAATTAGAAGAAACGTCTGATCAACACTTACCAGATGATAAGGAGTTTCAAATCGGAGCGATGACACTTGATCATGAAACAGGCGCGATTATCGCCATGCAAGGTGGACGCGATTTCGATCAATCGACTTATAACCGATCAGTCCAATCTAAAAGAATGACAGGATCAACGTTTAAAGCATTTCTGTATTATGCTGCTTTAGTTTATGGCTTTACACCCTCGACGACTCTCGAAAGTACTGAAACTAGTTTTGCTTTAAATAATGAAGAACCTTATCAACCCTCAAATGTGAGTGATGTTTATGCTGACAGACCTGTTACGTTAGCCCAAGCTTTAGCGGTTTCAGATAATATTTATGCCGTCAAAACAAATCAATTTATTAAACCTGAGAATTTAGTAGAAGCAGCTTCATTATTTGGTATCGAATCAGATGAAGAGCCTGGTCTGGCAATGGCGTTAGGTACTGAATCAGCATCAGTATATGAGATGGCGCGTGCTTATAGTTTATTAGCTAACCAAGGTAAAAGCGTGGAACCTTATATGATTGAGAAAATTGAAGATCGTCACGGAGAGGTCGTTTATGAACACGAAGCACCTGAAGAAGAAGCCGTGTTAGATGAGCGTTACGCTTTTGTATTAACCCATTTGTTAACGGGGATGTTTGATAATCGCTTAAGTGGTTATTTATCCGTAACTGGATCGCCGATTAGCCATCAACTTAATCAAGCTTATGCTGGGAAATCAGGTACGACGGACTATGACGCATGGATGATCGGGTACAGTCCCCATTATACGACTGCGATCTGGACAGGCTATGACGAAAGTCAACCACTTGAAAGACGTTCGGAAACACAAGCAGCGAAACAGATTTGGGGCCAATACATGAACCAGCTTCATGCGGAATTACCTGCTGATCCATTTTCCGTGCCAAGTGGCGTTGTCGGTGTTGAAGTCGACCCCGTAACAGGCAAACTGGCAACCGATGCATGTGCAGAACAAGCTAGATTGACCTACTATATCGAAGGAACCGAACCCACCACTTATTGCGAAGCGCATTAAGTTTTAAAATAAATTCAAGGGATTATTTCAAAACTTAAAATTGAATATAAAAAATAGGTTAGCCGGAAAATCCGACTAACCTATTTTTTGTCCTAATAAACATGTCTTTGCCCATGTTTAATTCTATTTTACAAGGAAATGATGTTTTGCACAATCATGAGATTGATTGTTCATAAATCATTCAAAATTAAGCAAGGACTTCTTTCAGTTCATCTGAAGCTAGTTCCCAATACTGTTCATTGAAGTCTTTAAGGAAATCACGTAACAATGCTTTTGAATGATCATCCATGTGTTCTAAAACGATTCGACCTTTAAGCGATTTATCCATACGATTGACGTGTTCTGCCAAGATCTTATAGCCACGGCGTGCTTCACGGTCTACTTCTAAAAAGCAAGCCGCTACCCCATGATAATACGGACCTACTTCACTTTGTTCAACAGTTACCCATACAATCCAATAAGGTTTACCATTCGGGACTTCTTCCTTATCAGCAACAAATTTAATCCGCTTCTCGACTTCACTACGAGCATGCATGGCACCCATATCAACAAACACGCGATCTTCGTTTGGATCCACAACAACGGGCGACATGTTTTCTAAGCTGAATGCGCCAGCACCGCCACTATAACCTGGGTGACCATCTATTGGATCATCTTTCATAATGGTAAATTGGTTCGTTTTCTTCTGATTATTTTGTTCATCAGTCATGCGTCGCACCTCCTCACATGTTTCACTTCCATTTTGCCACATTCACGCTTTTATTAAAAGGAAGGGCTATGCGAATAGGTTCCCAATCCAACTAAACAAGCTGCCAAACCAGCTCCAAAATCCGCCGTCGTCCTGATCAACCTCGAAATTCGATTCTAAATAATCGAGCACTTCATCCGTATAAGGCAGTTCCTTGACGGCATCTCGGTTAAAAAAGTGCCATAACTCATCGGCCGCTTCCTGATCAATTTGATTTGTTAGCATCTCTCGTTCATCTTCGTCATCTGTAAAAACAGCATCAAATGTGTATGACAAATAAGGCATTTCGATTTTCTCGTATTCGTCCTGTACTGGATACCATTCAGCTCCCACCGCGATGCGATATTGTTCCACTTTATCTGCTTCACCGTCTGCTTGTACGATCAGCGGAGCGAAAAAGGTCATCACCAGCGCAACTATTAAAGTGATTTTCAGTTTATTCATCACTATTCCCCTTCACTTATTAATCTTCTTATATCATATAGCACAATCATTCCATATGAAAAGTAATTAAATTTAACACTTTGTTGAAGTCCGTTGTTGATATTGCGATCCGCTTTCGGTGGACGCTTTTACCCATAGGGCACAAGTGCAACATCTGTTCAATCTCACTACGTTCGTTTTTCACAGTGTTTTCTATGCAGGGGCACGGCTCGAGCCTCCTCGGAAGAAAAGCGCTTCCTGCGGGGTCTCGAGACACGTGCTATTCCCGCAGGAGTCGCCACCTTCGCTTCTCACAATTCAACAACTAAGCACTAAATCATTCAAGAATATACTAAATACTAACAAAACCTAATTTAATTACAACACCACCACCAAACACCCTCAAACCGTAGAAAAAAAGCTCCCACCTTCTCGTGAGAGCTAATTGTTTAAACGACGATTTTAGTGACAGCATAAGCCACAATTGCCCAGCCAACTAAAAAGGCTAAGCCTCCAATAGGTGTGATCATGCCGAATACTTTAGCGCCTGATAGTGAATAAATATATAAACTACCAGAAAAGATTAAAATACCGACAATGAAAAACCACCCAGCGGTTTGGAACATAGTCACGTCAGATTTTAGTGCCAAAATAGCTGCGATAAAGATCGCTGTAGTATGGAACATCTGATACTGAACAGCTTTTTCCCACGTATCCATCATTTTCGCACTTAAACGACTTTCAAGACCATGCGCCCCAAACGCTCCTAAAGCAACGGTAATAAAACCACTAATGGCGCCGATTATTAATAATAATTTCATCTGTTAACGCTCCTTTAGAAATCAAAAATTGACTCACCGTTCGCATCACTTTCATGCCATGTCGGTTTCGACGACTTTGACGGTTGTTCAATTCCCATCATTTTAGCTTCTATTGGCGAAATGTCAGATGTTTCGCTAGATGATTGTTTAGACTCAGGTTGAACAGAAGATTTTGTCGGTTCATCCTTCGCCTCATCAGCTAACACCACATCTGCTAACGACCGAATTGCATACATTTTAGCACGTAGATCCGCCTCATTAGAAGAAGCATCAACAGATTGTAATTCAATTTTCATTTTTTCAATTATTTGTTGATAAGACACTGACATATCGATCACCACAAACTATTATAGCATAAACTTTACATGCCCAATAGAGACGTGATCATAATAATTAATAACACAATTGGAGCAATAAAACGAATAATCGCTAACCAAATGACTTGTAAAATCGGTGTCTCAATTTCACTGAATTGAACAGCCTTCTCGCGCGTTAAATACCAACCGACAAAAATGGCCATCAGTAAGCCCCCGAGAGGTAAAATAACATTAGCCGTAATATTATCCATTATATCGAGAATATTATTGCCATTCACTTGAATATGACTCCAAATACCAAAGCCTAGTGAAGCCGCAATACCTAACACGAAAATAATCGAACCTGCAATGACTGTTGCTGCTTTTCGAGTGAAACCAAGCGTTCGGTGAATGTAAGCAACGGGTAATTCGAGTAATGACAAGGCAGATGAAAGAGCCGCCATCGTCAATAACACGAAGAAGATTATACCGATGACACCACCTGCTGGCATACTTTCAAAAATGCTCGGTAAGATAATAAACACTAACGGAGGCCCTGATTGTGGTTCAACACCAAAACTAAATACGGCCGTGAACACCATAATACCTGCAATCACAGCAAACAATGTATCCAATAAGCCGACACCAACTGTTGCAGCTGGTAATTTATCTTTATCTTTCAAGTAACTGCTGTATGTCAACATGCCACAAATTCCGATACTTAATGAGAAAAAGGCTTGCCCTAATGCCATTAAATAAACATTGGGATCGCCAAACTTAGACCAATCAGGTGAAAATAGAAAAGCTAATCCTTCACTTGCACCATCTAACGTAAGGCCATAACCAGCCATAAAAATCATGAGTAATGCTAACGCAGGCATTAACACATTGTTAGCCTTTTCAATCCCTGCCCCAATACCACGCCTAACAATGACAATTGTCACAATTAAAAATAATGCTTGCCAAAATAAAGGGGCAATAGGGTTAGTAATCCAAGCATCAAAAGCTGCACCAAAACCGCCATCCGGCTCAGTCCAAAAACTTCCTGTTATATATTGATATAAATAAAATAAAGACCAACCTGATACAACACTATAGAAACTTAAAATTAAAATACCGCCAATAACACCCATAATGCCAGTTAAATGCCATTTAGTGTTAGGGGCTAATTTTTTAAATGAACCGACGGCATCCATTTTACCAGCTTTACCAATACTGAATTCTGTAAGTAATAGTGGGATTCCGATTAACAATACAAAAGCAAGATATATAAGTAAAAACGTCGCACCGCCACTTTCACCTGCAACATAAGAAAAGCGCCAAATATTACCTAAACCTACCGCTGATCCCATAGCTGCAAGCATGAAACCAAATCTTGATTTCCACTGATCATGGCCAATGCCACTTTGTTGACTCATCATGTTCACTCCTAACTCATCATTATCATTAGTTTATCATACTGACAAGGAAATATGATTGTTCATTTTACCACTCCAACCCTTTTATGTGTCAATACTTTAAACCGATAAAATTATGTCGTATAAAAATACACTGCTTAATGGCCACAGGCGCAGTGTATCAGGGAGTTGTTTTATGACTAACTAATATTACTCTTCTTTTCTTGATCACACATCCAATAGACTAAATGCTTCTCTTTATCTTTTAAATCTCTACCTAATTCTAACTCAAATTGACTCACCCAACGCTCGTATTCCTTATTAATCAATCCCAAGAACCCCCTATATAACTTTCTCGTTATACTATGAAGAACACTAATCACATTATACTACAGTCCTATTCACTGGTAAACAGTTTTTTGAAAATTAGAAATGCTATGTTCATATAATAAACTTTATGGTATCATCCAAATTAACAGGCAATTATTAATATTCACTTTATCTTTTTGCATGTTGTTGCATAATCATGAATGTGTCATAATGTAAGCGACTAAGGAGGTAGGCTTCTATGAGCGATAATACTATTCATATGAAGTATCAATTGAAATTTATTATCTTGTCTTTGATTGGAATTTTCTTATTCATGACCCCCATTCAATACAAGGGACAAACGAATATACCTGTTGCTGTTTTAGCTGAAGAACTTCAAGTTTTCTTAGGACATGGTGCAACCTTACTTGTCTTATTATTAATTAGTATATCAGCTATTGGATCATTGGTTATAACAATCACTAAGAAAAATCAAATTCCTGAAGATACATTATTAGGCCGTTTATTTAACGTTGGTCCCGTTTGGCTTACCATTCGCTTAATCGGGATGATTATCGCGATCATAACCTATTTCGAATTAGGTTGGGGAGCGATTTATAATGGAGAAAACGGCGGCATGCTTTTAAGCGACGATGGCTTGCTCAGTTTCTTATTAACCGTATTTCTATTTGCAGGTTTACTATTACCATTACTCTTGAACTTCGGTCTAATGGAGTTAATTGGTTCATTATTCACGAAAATTATGCGCCCGTTATTTAAGTTGCCAGGTCGATCAACAGTCGATAACTTAACGTCTTGGTTCGGTGATGGCACAGTTGGTGTCCTATTAACCAATCAACAATATGAACAAGGCTATTACACGAAACGGGAAGCAGCTGTGATCGGAACGACTTTCTCTGTTGTCTCGATTACATTTACGATTTCGATCATTCAACAAGTTGATTTAATGAATATGTTCTTACCTTTATACGGAACAATTTTTGTAGCTGGGTTAGTGGCCGCTTTGATCATGCCACGCATTCCACCATTATCACGGATTCCAGATGAATTGTATCAAGAGCAATCAGAACAACTTGACGAATCGATTCCTAAAGGCTATAACGTCTTTTCTTGGGGCTATAAACAAGCAGTTGAACGCGCCAAGGAGTCACCTGGTGTGATGGGGTATCTGAAGTTGGCTACTAAAAATGTGCTCGACATGTGGATTGGTGTATTACCAATCGTTATGGCAGTCGGAACCATTGGCTTGGTCGTAGCCAATACGACACCTGTATTCAGTTGGCTTGGCGTGCCTTTTGTTCCACTATTAGAACTGATGCAAATCCCTGAAGCTAAAGCCGCTTCAGAAACGATATTTATCGGCTTTACGGATATGTTTTTACCGGCATTATTAATTGAGTCCGTAGCCAGTGACATGACACGTTTTGTAATTGCCGCATTGAGTGTAGTGCAGTTGATTTATTTATCAGAAGTCGGGGGCGTTTTACTCGCTTCAAACGTTCCTATTAATTTCAAACGACTGATTATCATTTTCTTATTACGTACATTGATTACACTACCAGTCATTGTAGCCATGGCTCATATTATTTTTTAAACAAAATCCGTTGTTAAAGTCCACTGTTGATATTGTGATCCGCTTTCGGCGGACGCTTTCCGTGGGCACGGCTCGAGCCTCCTCGGCTGAAAAGCGTGGCCTGCGGGGTCTCGAGACACGTGCTGTTCCCACAGGAGTCGCCACCTTCGCTCCTCACAATTCAACAACTCAGTGCTAATTCAAAAATATGTTTAATAACCATAAACAAAGCCTTAAACACAAAAGCCGGGTGATTTTAATTAAAATCACCCGGCTTTTTGTATTTCAAACATTATTTTACAATAGAAAATCATCCGATGCATATTTAAAACATTCAGCAGCGCGTTTATATCTTTTCCGTTCAAATAATAATGTGCCACATAAATAATGATAATGTTTTAATTCAACGGCTTCTCCATTTTTTTCAAAAAACGGTATAACATCTTGCTCTAAATACGCCATTAATTCATCTTCTCGCCCATCCAGGCGATAATCTAACACGCGAAATTTCATATCGTAATGTGGATGCTCATATCGATCAGCCAATAACAATCCGTTCTGGATATGTTCTTTAGCTTTCTGATTATCACCTTCATTCATGGCAATATAGGCAAGCCAATACCTTGAATTCAAAAAATCCATTTCAATTGTATCGAAGCTCAGTGCCGTATTAAAAGACTTTTTCGCTTGTTCATACTCCTGTTTGCGAAAATGAATATACCCGATGTGATGATGGATATTTGCCCGCGTCTTATCTAACAAATGCTCTCCGTCTACTTCTAATAACTGACTGAAATATGTTTCAGCTGAATAGAAGTCTCCCACTAAACTGTAATTCAAACCCAAGACAATTTGACAATCAATCATACGAACATAAAACAGTTTTTCTTGAAAGATCGTAAAAGCCATTTGGGCATACTTATTCGAAACAACAATATTACTCATCTGGCTGTAAACGGTCGCCATCGCTAAATATAATTCAGCATCCGGCTGATCTTGAGCGAGTGAGTTAGCTTCCTCAAACTGTTTAATGGCATGACTGTACATGCCTTTTCGCTGGTAATATAGCCCTGTGAATTTGTAATAACTAAAAGCTTCACATGCTAGATATAGCGATTCTCTTTTTTGTAGATAAGCAAATTGATCGGTTGCATCTAGTAATCGATCTTTCAACAAATAGTAACCTAGTAAAGCCAAATCGTATAAACATTGCTCAGACAAAGCTTCAATCTGATCAATGTCCCTAAAAATAGCAGGGGATTGTTTGTCTACTTCTATAATATGAAAAATATGTATTTCATAAAGCCACTGAGATATGGCTTTATGAAATGCAGAGTCTGATTCTGCAATAAATGGTGTTGAATCCACACTTAATCGACGACAGATTAATTCGATTGTCTGTCGGTGAGGTTCAGCTTTTCCATTTTCTAATTTGCTTAAATAAGCCACCGAACAAATCTCTTCGGCTAACTGATCCTGTGTTAGCCCCTGATTCGTTCGGTGGACTTTAAGCGCTTGTCCTAATACGCTCATTGCTTTCACCTAGCGGGGAATTGCCCACTCACCATTTTCAATAATCGGTTCTTTTTCTCCCTCAGCCGTTACACCATAAACCGTTAAATCAGCTGAGCCTACCATGAAATCTTCATGAACGATACTTGAATTCACACCAATTTCGCTTAACTCAGCATCACTCATCTTCTCACCGTTCTGTACATTAGTTGGATAAGCTGAGCCTAATGCTAAGTGGCATGAAGCATTTTCATCATAAAGTGTGTTGAAAAACACTAGGTCTGATTGTGAAATTGGAGATGAATGTGGTACTAAGGCAACTTCACCTAAATATTTAGCTCCTTCATCTGAATCTAGAAGATGTCTAAAGGTTTCTTCACCAGTACCAGCTTTCATATCAACCACTTGCCCGTCTTTGAACGTTAATTCAAAATCATCGATTAAGTTCCCGTTATAATTAAGTGGTTTCGTATTCTTCACCGTTCCGTTAACGCCACGGTAATCTGGAGCTGTAAAGACTTCTTCTGTTGGCATATTTGGATTAAATGAAGCACCTGTTTCTGCAACAGCTCCACCACCAGCCCAGACGTGATTTTCTGGTAATTTAACAGTTAGATCAACATAATCTGATTGATACTCTAAATGGTCGTATTGCTTTTCATTTAAGAAATCGCGAATCTCAAATAACGTTTCGTTGTGTTTCTTCCAAGCTGCAATCGGGTCTTCTTGATCTACTCGAACAATACTAAAGATTTGCTCCCATAGATCATTCACCGCTTGCTCCCCATTATCTGTGTTAAATACTTTCTTCGCCCATTTTTCAGTTGGGACTGACACAATGGACCACTGGATTTTATCGTTAATAATATACTTCTTATAATCTTTCATCGCTTCACTACGCGCTTTATTTGCTTTAGCTACACGTTCAGCATCAATGCCTTCTAGTAAATCTGGATTAGGCGCTAAGATATTCAATACAGCGCCACCATCCTGTGCATGGCTTAATACGCGCTCGATTTGCCATTTCGGAACATTTTCTAAAACGCTAAGTGGTTCATTCTCATAACGTTTACGTGTTAGCACCTCATCTGCCCAGTTGACTTGCACATTCTCAGCACCAGCTGCATAGGCTTCGTCAACCACATGGTGTACATATTCCCGCGCTTCAAGTGGTGCGTTAATTAAAAGCGCTTGCCCTTCTTGAATATTAACACCCATTTGAACTGCTAATTTTGCATACTTCGTTAATTGTTCTGACGTTGGAAAAGCCATTACTTCCACTCCTTCTTCAATGTTCGACAAATCTATTATTTCATATTTTCAAACAATTAAAAAGTTATCTGCCAAAATTTTCACTCTTATAATGGCGCATAGGGCTTCGCTTCTTCTACCCAATGACGCACACGGTGATAACTCTCTTCAAAAAATGTTTCACTTAACGCCTCACGGTAGATGGTTTCAAACTCATGTTGCTTCTCTTGTAATTTATTTAACTGCGCTCTCGCTTCAGCCATCTCATCTTGGTACATTTGTTTATATTTAATTAATTTTTCACGGTGCAAGGCATCGGGATGACCATCTATAAATCGTTCATAGACATCAAATATCAAATCACCTTGGCGAACGGGTTTATGCTGATGAGGAGGTGTTGCATCAAAAATCGCAAAATTAAGTTCTCTTACAATCACCATATCCAAACTGCCCGGGTCAAATCCACAGTGATACACTTCAACATCAAAGCCACGATCGTGAGCTTCATGAGCAATCTTTCTTAACATCGTTGATTTTCCTGTTCCTGACCGACCTTTAATAAAATAACGATTAGTTATTTTATCGGTCAAATCTAGGACATAATCTACAGGTCCATCTGGTGTCGCAGCTCCTAAATATCGATGCTTAACCGAAGCGACGCGGTCTTGTTGTTTATCTTTTAATAAGGCATCCATTAATTCAGTCGTATGTTCATTGGCTCGTCGAATATTTAAGTAGTCACTATAAACTGATTCAACTTTTTCATGATGATCAAGCGCCCGTTCAAAATGCTGAATCGCTGTATAGTGAATATCATGAATCGTTTTTTTCAAGTCCAACAACTGCTGGTGATGCTTATTCAATCGATTCAGTTCATACCCATCACCAAAATAGATGAGATGTTCTTTTAATCCCGGAAGTGACAAACGCTTTTGTTGCATCTTCGTCCGGTCAAAAATACCAATTCGGTAATCTGGTAAAATGACCGCTTCAAAACATGTCGGCATCAAATGACTGCGAACAGTCTCGACATCCGTCAAACTTGAATAATCATTTGCCAGTCGTTCGAGCAGTGGGCTAATAATTGTTGTAAAACCACCATCTAGATAAATAACATGATCTAACTGCTCAACTGCATTGTCATAAAACTGCACATACCCTTTTGCTGTTGTTCCACCCATGAAATAATCAAATTGTGCCATGACACCCCTCCTTCACTACTATCAACACTATATGTGAAAAAGGCTTGGCACAGAACTGATTATGATTTCATTACACTCATCATTTCATCTGTATCAGAATCATCGGGATCTTTTTTGTCACTTGCAAACCAACCTGTTACGGCAATTCCTACTAATACTGCATAAAAGATAACCTTCCAAAGTGTTGAATGAGCAAAATCATACGGTATAATGGCTAAATCTTCATGTGCTAAGGTGATGACAAGTAATTTTACACCCACCCAGCCAACAATCATGAAAGCTGCTGTCTCTAACCCTGGGCGTCGTTTAATCAACTTCACGAAATATGTGGCAGCAAACCTCATAATAATAACACCAATCAGTCCACCAAATAAAATCACGAGAAATTGGCCACCATCCATCCCGCCAATCGCTGGAATAGGCGTTGGCGGTAGTGCCATGGCGATTGCTACAGCAGCTAATATTGAATCAACGGCAAAAGCAATATCCGCGAATTCCACTTTGACGACTGTCATCCAGAAGCCTGCGCCATCTGTTTTTTCAGCTTTTTGCTTTTTGTCTTCTTGACTATCACGCCTTAAAATAAATTTCTTCACTAAATGATTACCCGCTATGAAAAATAAATACAAAGCCCCTAAACCTTGAATAAACCAAAAATCAACTAGTAATGAAATAATAAATAAAGACCCAACTCGAAAGATGAAAGCACCTAGTAACCCATAAAATAATGCTTTTTTCCGTTGTTTTTCAGGTAAATGTTTAACCATGATCGCTAAGACCATGGCGTTATCAGCTGCTAATACCCCTTCTAATACAACTAATATAACCAATACCCAACTATATTCTAATATTAATGACCATTCCATATTTGTCGCTCCTTAGTCTTAGGATCACAACGATTAGCTTATCCAGAATGGTCATTTTCAATTCTTACATACACGAAAACAGGCGATACCTATTAGGGCATCGCCTGCATCGTCCACAGATTCACTCTGTTATTCGGTATATTCTGCGATTTCTTCTTCAAGCTTATCTAAAATCGCACCATCAACTGTTGATACTTCGTTTCGGTAGAATTCTCGAACTTCCTTCGCTTGTTCACGGAAAGTTTCAACTTCTTCATCTGTTAATTCTACAACATCCGTTGGGTTTTCTTCGTCATTTTTAATTACTTCTAGATACTCTTCGTTTTGAGCTTTTTGCTCTTCGAATACCCAATCTTGCATTTCTGTTACTGTTTCTTCAACAATTGTTTGAAGTTCTTCATCCAAACCATTAAACCATTCAGTATTAACGGTTGTCATTGCCACGTAGTTATTATGGTTCGACATTGTTAAATAATCTTGAACTTCGTGGAATGAAGCATCACCAATGAAGAAAATCGGGTTTTCCTGACCTTCAACGGTACCACGGTCAAGTGCGGTATATAGTTCACCCCAACTCATTTCTTGAGGATCCGCACCATATTTTTTATAAGATTCCATAATTAATGGTGACGTTTGAACACGCATTTGGAAGTTTTCAAAGTCTTCTGGTGTTTTTAGTGGGTGATCGTTAGACGTCCACTGCATAGCACCTTCTGACCAGTAAGCTAGTGGCGTAATACTATGCTCCTCATACTGTTCACGTAAATCTGTATTTAACGCTTCACTATTGTTTAAAATTTCTTGTGTAGTAGCTTGATCTGTTGGGAACAAGAACTGTAAAGCAAATAATTGGCCTTCATCGACCATGTTTCCTGTGAAACCTGGTGACATAACAGCCATTTCTACTGTACCTTGCATCAATTGGTCGACTTGGTCTGTTTCACTACCTAGTCCACCAAATTCATATGTTTCAACTGTGATCGCGCCATTTGTCTTTTCAGAAATACGTTTACCAAACTCTTCTGCATATACATACTGAACTTGGCCTTCAACTTCTTCTGTTACAAAGCGCCACGTATCTTCTTCAAATTCAGCGTCACCACTGTCACTACCGCTATCGCTACTTTCTTCACTGTCAGAAGATTCTTCTGTATCACCTGAACCTTCCCCTTCACTACTTGTGTCGTCACCGCCGCCACAAGCAGCTAATAAACCTAATGTTAAAAAGATCATTAAAGCTAAGATAAAACTTTTCTTGTTAAAAATGATCATTACCCCCTAAATTGTAATTATATAGTGTTTTAAAGATTCTCTTACTCTGGTACAAGTGCAAGAGAAATCTGTGGAAACAAGATCAATAAGACTGAAATAGCAATCATCATCAGTATATATGGTGGCGTTCCTTTAATAACTTCCATATACGGCTTATTAAACACAGCACTTGCCGTAAATATATCGACCCCGAATGGCGGTGTCGCTGAACCTAATGCCGCCTGGAATGTGATAATGATACCTAAATGAACTAAATCGATATTCGCCGCTTCTGCCGCAGGTAAAAAGATGGGTGTTAAGACTAAAATCACCACAATTGGGTCCACAAACATACAACCTACGAAGAAGAAAACACTGACGATTACTAAAACATATATTGCTGATGGATCAGACCCTAACACTGCATCTGTTAACATTTGTGGGATATTTTCCAAGTTAATTAAAAAGGTGAAAACTTGCCCACCAGCAACTAGTATGAACACAACCGAAGTAACTAACCCGGTTGATAAAGCTATACTAGGAATTCGTTTAATATGAATCGAACGATAAATAATCACTTCTAATAATAAAGCATATAATACCGATACTCCTGCTGCTTCAGTCGCAGTAAAGTAACCTGAGTAAATACCACCAATAACTAGAATCGGAAAGCCTAATGGTAAAAGAGCCTTACGAAATGTTTGAAAGCGTTCTTTCCAATCTGCTTTAGACGCTAAAGGTATATCTTTAACTTTGGCATAAATGATGCTGTATGTAGCAAAAGCTAAAAAGACCAATATACCCGGTAAAATACCAGCTAGAAATAGATCACCAATCGATTCTTTTGACGCTAAACCATAAATAATCAGACCAATACTCGGTGGCACGAGTAATGCCACGTCACTAGCATTAATAATTAAGGCCATAGCGCTCGAATCTTTATAGCCAGCCTTTAACATACGTTCGCGCATCGGACGACCAATGGCAACAACTGTCGCCTGTGTCGAACCAGAAATGGAACCAAACATCGTACAAGCAGCAGCTGTTGTAACCGCATACCCACCGCGAATATGGCGAACGAATGAACCAACAAAATCTAGCAATCTCTCAGATGTTCTACCTGATGTCATAATATCGGCCGCAAAAATAAACAACGGCACACATAAAAGCTCGTAAGTCTCAATTCCAGTAATTAATTGCGGCACCATCATCGATGTATCCAGAAGTGGTGAATAGAAAATCGCCACAATGAAAGGTGCAATAATTAACGGAATCATCATTGGAAAATTAAGCATCAAGAGAACAAACATTATTCCAAGTAGCGCTGTTAACATAGCTTGTTCCTCACTTTATATTTTATAGTTGTGTGCTTTCATCTTCGTCACGCTGTTCAGGATCCGTATCATTATAATCCTTTGCATCAGTCCCGATATAGACTTCCTTATTAATTAAATTCACAATTAGATTACGTAAGAACTGAATCGCTCCAGTTAAGAAACCCAGCGGAATGAATAAATATAACCACCACTGCGGAACTTGTAACGAAGTAGTCGTTCTACCAGACTCAATCACTGTGAGCATGTATCCATAAGATACGTAAGACAAATAAAATAAAATTCCTGAAGTGACAGCTGGAATAAAAATCGCCATCGCCTTTCGAACTTTCCATGGCACTGTATCGTAAATGGCTGACATACTAATATGTCGACCTTTACGAGCAGCATAGCTAATTCCCATAAATGTAGCGATGACAACCGCAAATAAAGAAACTTCTGCATGGAACCATATGCTTGGACCAAAGAATTCTCGACTGATCACATTACCGCCGATCATGACAGCAATAACAATAATTGCAGCGCTTAAGATAAATTCTTCAAGCTTTAGAAAAGCATAATCTATTGCACGCAGACCTTTACCAATTGCTTTAAACACTGGATTTTGCCAAAACGATTGCTCTTTCACGTTGTTCCTCCTCAATTGGTCGGCATCAAGGCGAGTTTTACCCACCCTAAAAAATTCATTGGTAAACAACTTATTGAAAAATCTAGTTACATATTGTAATTAAAAAGTCATACTAAAATATTATCGAAGAAAAATGGTTTGCTACAAACGCTGAATTTTCAGAAATAGTCGAATAATTTATGGTGAAGTCTTATTCTACATAGCTTATCCTTAAAATTCTTTTTAATAATGTCTATTTCGTTTAATTAATCCTTATAACTAAAAATTTGCTGTTTGACTTCTAGGTTGCAGGTAAAAAAAGAGGGAATCTGTAGGTCATTCTGTGGAGATTTAATTGTGCTAATATTCTAACATGTTTTCATATAAAGAACAAGCTATTACTGTCTAAACACATAGCTCAATTAAAGTCCGTTGTTGAAATTGTGATCCGCTCTCGGTGGACGCTTTCCGCGGGCACGGCTCGAGCCAGGCAACTACATCGAATAAGCATCTCTGCTACTTGCACCGAGGAAGCCTACTTCGAAGCACCACTAGAAGACGCAGGTGCATCCCTCGGCCGAAAAGCGTGGCCTGCGGGGTCTCGAGACTCGTGCTATTCCCGTGACGGCCCGGACGGCCTAATGTCGACGTTGGTCACAGGACGTGACCGCTCTTAGTCGACCAGGAGTCGCCACCTTCGCTTCTCACAATTCAACAACTCAGTGCTACACCATTTTAAAATCAACACAAAGTTTTAACAGGGTCAAACACAAAAAACCGCTCTTTGCAGCAAAAGCTACAAAGAGCGGTTTATTTAATCAACATTAGGTTTCGCTAAACTAATGACTAAGTCGCCAGGTTCGCCAATTAATGTTTGTTTCTCTGGTGAATAGAAATCTAACATACCTGATTGTCTTAACATGACAAGTAATACGTCTTCAGCATCACAATCATCTAAGAAATCATTGTAAGTGTATTCTTTCGTAATTAGTTTCTTCTTGAATATGAACCCTCGATTGATCTTCTCGTTTAACGTCGTCCATGTAATATCATCACTAAATAATACCGTACCACTAATGTGATGGCTTACATCATTCAATGTATCACCAGCATCTGATTGAAGTGGTAGTTGATAAAGTTTTTCCTTACCATATTCAGGCTTAAATGTTGAACTGACAAGCGTATTATAAGAATCATATTCCGTGACACTTAACATGAAATCATATGGTGTCATATCAAGCTGGTATTCCATTTGTTCTGACAAAATTTCTTCATGCTCATGTGGTACGCCTGCTTGCTTCGCATGGGTCAATCGACTGCTCGAAGCATCCGTCACGATCACAGGAATATCTAAATTCTGCAATGTTTTAGCAAAACTCGTTGAGAATTTATTTGATCCCACAAAGATAACGCCTGGTTTATCATCCATTGATAGTCCTAATTTACGTGATAGCCAACCAATGGAAAAACCGTGTGCAACAACTGTGAAAAATACCAGCCCAAACGTTAATGATGTTAAAATACCTGCATCATCATAGCCAGCATCCAATAAGATACTTGCGAAATAGGCTGAAACGGTTAGCGCCACAATACCCCTTGGTGCGATCCAACCAACGAGTAGTTTTTCACGGAATTCTAAATTAGTTCCAATCGTTGATAAGAAAATGGTGGCTGGACGAATCACAAACAACATCATCGCTATAAATAATAAAATATTCGGATCAAAAATCGATAATAAAGTATCACGACCTAGTGATGCTGTTAACATGATGAAAATCGCTGATATGAGTAAAACAGATATATTTTCCTTAAAGTGACGCATGTCATTAATCGAAGCAATATGCATGTTAGCAATCACAATACCCATGACAGTAACAGCTAACAATCCAGTCTCATGCATAATCATGTCGGGAATTACAAAAGCCATAATCACGGTCACAAGGACGACAGGTGATTTTAAGAACTCAGGCACTGCGCCTCGTTCAAAAGACCAGCCAATCATATAACCGAATAAACCGCCAATAATTGCTGCAACTATTGAAGCAAGTAGGAACATTAAGACAGCGCTAAATTCAACTGATTCTGTTGTTATGAATTGAATAAACTCAAATGAGAAGACAGCAATTAACGCACCGAACGGGTCAACAATCACGCCTTCCCACTTCAATACTGCCGCTGCTCGCGGCTTTAATTTCGCTTGGCGTAATAAAGGTAGGATGACAGTAGGACCTGTCACGATAAAAATACCACCAATAACGAAAGCCACAGCCCAGGATAAGCCTGCGATATAGTGAGCAGCTAGGGAACCTAATATCCAGGCTAACATGGCTCCTATTGTTACAATGCGAAACACAGGTTTTCGCATGCCACGAATTTCTCGGTAATCGAGATTAAGACTTCCTTCAAATAAGATAATCCCGACGGCAATCGAAATTAATGGTCGAAACAATTCCCCCAAGTCCTCTTGCGGGTTCATAATTCCTAATATTGGCCCAGCAACCAGGCCGACAATCGACATGACCACAATAGCAGGCATACGCGTGCGCCAAGCTAACCATTGTGAGAAAACACCGAAGCCACCGATTAACATGAGCACCATTAAGATATGATCCATTCTGATTCCCCCTAACGCCTGTTATATTAAATAAGAAGGATGATGTACGTGTCATGACACATCCTTTAGTATTTTTGGCACAAGATACCCTGCCATTATAAATACGTGTTATGCCACCGTCAATCGAAAACTTCTCCCCCTTGCCATGACAGTTTTCAGGCGTCAGTTTCACTTGATAAAAGTAGTCTTATCATAACGATAAAATTAAGGGAAATCAATTCATAAGGTATTAGGGCACAATGACTAAATGATGATCAACTAAAGTCAGGACTATTAACTCAAAATCACACTAAATTAATAATTCATCGACAATTTACAAGGCATTCCATACTGAAATATGCTATATTAAAATTAGACGTATTTATCATCCAAGCAATCGATGAAGGAGTATGTATAATGATTGGTTCAAGAGTTAAAAAATACCGCAAAGAGGCTGGTATGACCCTGTCTCAACTTGCAGAAGAGGCCGGAGTCGCTAAATCATATATTAGTGCAATTGAACGAGACTTACAGCACAATCCATCCATTCAGTTTCTTGAAAAAGTAGCGGCTGTGTTAAACATTGACGTCGACCAACTCATTAAAGATGAATCACTTGATGATGATTGGGAGGAATTAGTAAAACAGGCCATGGATTCTGGTGTTTCAAAAGATGAATTCCGTGAATTTATCGAGTTTAATAAATGGAAGAACAGTAATCACAATGAATAATCAACACCATATAAAAAACACCCGTTTATAACTGATCAAGTCGTTATAAACGGGTGTTTTTTGCTTGCACGATCAATCGGTTTTCTCCGTCAATTGTACACGTAATCAATGTAACAATTGATTGATTGCCTTTATTATGAAGAATATCAATGTCTTCAGGCGACACAACAGTGGTCTCAAACACTTCATATTCAATCATCTTATTTCTTGTTTCAATTGTAATGTCATCGCCACGTTCTACTTGATCTAGGGTTGAAAATAGCCGTCCTTCCGTTCGTGAACGATGAGCTGCTACTCCAATATTTCCAGGCTCTCCAAACCTATTGCCTTGTCGGATCAACCCCGCTCCAATGTCTAATGATTGAGCCGAAACATCGTCTAATAAGGGTAAGGTTAGACCTAGCTTTTCAATATGGATGAGCCCATAAACATCTTCGTCTTGAAACGTTTGATTGTTAGGATTACGCGTCGTTTGCGCCTCCACTTTTAAGTGATCATTAATAGCCTGGAAACCTTCCACTAGATCCTGCTCTTTTTGCATATGCTGTGCTTGTTGTAAATCAGGCCACGCTATCACCACAAGTCCAATCACAATCAAACCTACAGCAATCAACCTGGTCATCCATCATTCACCCACATCTGTTTCAATCGTTTATGCCACAACATTAAACATATACCAACTGAGACCAACAAGGTTCCGATGACATAATATAGGTAAGGGATCGTTTCACCCGTTTGCGGAAGTAATCCACTAGATAGTGAACCACCCGTAAAAGGTAAGAGACGGTCTTCTTCACCTGCGACAGATTCATTATCCTCTACCAGTTGAGTCGAAAATGATAACTGGACGCCAATATTTAGCCCTTGAAACGAATTATCAGATTCCATTGGAAATTCCACGTGAAACAGCAGCTCTTCCTCATCTTCTACATCTAATGTAACCATTTCCGATTCTATAAAATTGGCTAACGAACCTTGATAAACTTCTGTTTGCTGATCATTCTTCACCGTTAACTGCAACTGTTCATATATATAATTAGAACCATGTAAGTATTCAGCATCTCCAATTACCTTCAATGGAGAATCGTGATTATTTTCAACACGAACAGATTCTGTCATATAATCACCAGGCTTTAGTTGATCCACCTCAAATATGACGTCGTCTGGACTAACTCTAAACAAATGATCATCAGCTTGTGACACGATTGGTTGAATGCTCAACATCAATAATATGCTAAAGGTGACGAATAACGAACGCATGACGTCACTCCTTTCTAACTTGCGAAAAAAAGATAAGGAGGCCATCCCCCCTTATCTTTTATGGATTTAATTTACTGTGCCGTCTCGGTTTGAATCCGTTCTTTCGTTCTCGTCAATGTAACCGTCACCATCATATTCTTGACCGTCCCATTGGCGAGCTTCGAATGAAAGTTTAATGTTAGCTGAATCTCCTTGGAATTTATTTTGCTTATAAGTGCCATCTTCGTAAGTTTCGCCATTTTCAACGAACTTCACTTTGACACCCATTTGGTCTTCATCAGAAGGATCTAAAGGAATCCCTTCCCAACCTTTATTAGCTGTTGTAGAAACTTTCAAACGATTGTCAACTAAACGACTGGTATCTTCTACTGCATTTGCAACTGTTTGACGTGCATCGCTTATGTCACCTGACGCTTCTACTTTATCACCAAGCGAATCTGATGCTAAATATAGATCCTTCAAAGATACATTTAGGAAAACATCTTTAGGATAGTTATTATTGTCACCTTCACGACCTACTTGTAAAAATTCAACCTCAAATTGGTCTAGATAATCTAGCACACTATAATCAGTATACTCAGTCCACGTATCACCGTAACCTGCTTCTCCCTCTTCGGGTACATAATCCGTGAAATCGACATCTTCAATTGTCATCAATACATCTTTGATGGCAAGACTACCGTTATTATCAAACTGAATATAGCGTGTCATTTCATCGCCAGGCTTCAGGTCTGTAACGTCGAACGTATACGGACCATCAACCTCAGACAAATCCATTTTTAACGTTCCTGCTTCTACACTGCCTGTTGTTGCTTCTACATCATTGAATGCTGCCCAAGTACCACCGGCAATTAAGCTAAGGCCCATTGCTCCAGCGATACCACTAACAGCTAGCTTTTTTTTTATAGTCATTGACTAATACCTCCATATAATTGAACTTATTACTCTGAATCTACTTCACCGTTACTTCTGTTTTCACCGTCCATTTGTGTTGCTTCGAAATCAAAGTCTAAAGTTGCACCTTCACCTTGGAATTTGTTTTGTTTGTGATAACGAGAACCTTCAAATGTCGTGTCATCTTCAACGAATTTAATTTCCACATCATAACTCATGCTTTCACCTGCTTCTAAACCAACTCCGTCATTAGAACCTGTAATATCTTCCGGATTGTTATGATTAACAGCTACATTTAGCGGGATACCATTTGAACCATTAATTGACATTTCGAACTGACTCAAAAATTCATTCATTGAATTATTTCCGGCTCCCTCTCCAACCTCGTTATTCAAATCTAATACATCAATGTCCTCATGACCACTTGCCGAAACAGACGTTAGAATCTTATTAATATCAAGCGATCCTTTATTTTCTAATACAATCGTTTTTTCAAAATAGTCTCCTGGTTTTAAGTTTTTGATATCAAATTGAAAACTAGCATCTTCATCAACTCCTAAATCCAACGTCCCTGCTGCAAATGTGTTACTCACTTCCTCAACATCATTAAATGCTGCGTACGTTCCTCCTCCGATTAAAGATAGGCCAAGAACTCCTGTCATGACACCTACACCTAATTTTGATTTAAAACCCATACTAAAATTCCTCCTTAAATTGTTTCTCTTAATAGAGATTTTGATATTTATTTCATCGAAACTCATCAAGCTTCGATAAAAGCATTAGGAAACATCTTCATTCAGCTTTGGTCGATCTATGCGTTTCTGTTTCTTCTCTTCTTTATAAGCTGTGACAATCATTTTGATCGACCAACCAATTAACCATAAGCCTGGGATCACAAGAAGTAACATGAGTCCCATACTCGAATTCGCAAAATCCATAACATAACCTATATACGGAACATTAATGCCACCGAACTTGCCGTAGATATTTTCTGGTAACACAGCATTTGCATCAGCTGCATCATTGTTGTCTCCCTTAGTTCGGAACATCAGTTGACCATCATTATTTAAAACATCGATGATTCGATGTGTGACAAACGTTTGGTTATCTTCTTGAAACATAATGATGTCGCCTTCTGCTAGATTACGAACATCATAGTTTTGATTAATACCAATCACAGACCCCGTTTGAATCTCAGGTTCCATCGATCCGGAATAGACCACTTTTAACTCTTGCCCCAAAATAGTCGGCTCTCCATTTGACGTGACGTTCGTGATGACCATTGTGAATACGATTAATAGCATACTCACTAAAACTATGTTCATCGTTCGACCTAGCCATTTAAGCGTTTTTGTTTTCATACCATCATCCCTATTCCTTCTCATTTTGAGCCTCCTTTGATGATTCACCTTCTTTCACTTGAGTGTCATCATCTTTTGAATCTTGAGATTTTGTAGTCTGATCGTCTTGTTGCCTGTCATCAGTTGAATTAGTTTCAGCTGTTTCTTTTTCTTGTTTAGAGTCTTGCTGTTGGTCATTTTTGGTACTAGGTTGCTTTTTCTTTTGCTCTTTTTTGTCATCTGGATTGTCTTCAGCAGAATCCTCGGATTTCTCTTTTGTTGCTTCATCTTTACTTTCTTGATCTTTTGAATTTTGTTCAGACTTTTGTTCGTTTTCTTGGTTGTTGCCATTATCTTGTTTACTTTCTTTATCTTCTTCTAACTCTTCATTGTTTTCTTGATTAGATGATTTTTTGTTTTGATTTTGTTTGCTATTGTTATCTTTATCTTTTTGGCCATTGCCTTTATTGTTTTCTTTTTTATCTTTATGTCGTTCATCTTGGTTATTTTTCTTGCCATTATGATCTTCGCTATTTGCTGATTGCTTTTCTTCACAATCTTTTAGTTTAATTGCTTCACTTTTACCACCGTTATCTCCACCTGGATGTCCGTCTGGTCGAACAAACTTAAAGTGATAACGACCATTTTTATCAGGTGTAAAAGTCAATTGATCTTCCTCTTCACTAGCAAGTAACTCTGTCTCGCTTTCAAAATCTGATACCCGCTGCCATTCCGGTTTTCCTTTAAGATTAGCCGCACGATACACATGATATTTCCAAGGGGATGTCATGTCTTCACCCGCGTTCTTAACCGTGGCTACTATTTGCTCACAGCTTCCATGAACTCCTCCAGTGAAAGTCAGTGAACTTTTATCCCAACCCTCTTTATCTTCATCCTCATCCTCGTCGTCATCCGGTATATCCGGCGTCCACTCCCCTACTTGAAATGCACCCTCGACTGATGTGATGTCATTAAATTTCGCTGCTGTTCCATCAACCGTCAAGGCTAATAGCAAAAATGCAATGTAAACCGTAACTAGCGGTTTTATATACAAATTTCGTTTCATTTGCCGTCGTCGTTTTTTTGTCAAACGTCTTTGCCTCAAGGCTTTCACCACCATATTAAATTACTCCAACGTTTTATTATATGCGTTCGTTCTTTATTAAGAACAATTCAAAGTATATATGCTTGTAATCTATTTGAAAAATCCAATATAACCTCTTTTGTTCTTAATAATGAACAAATTTGCGTTATTCACTTTGAATTTCTGGTTTTTTCTTAAAATTCCGCTCATTTATTCGTTATAAAGAACAATAACATTAAAAAAAGAGCCTACGTTAAACCATTAAATGATTTAACGTAGGCTCTTAGAACCTGTTTTTATCCGATTCTATAGGATTATTGTGCGCGTTCAAGTTGTTGGCGTAATTCTGCTAGTTCATCCTCAATTCGATTAAGTGATTTCTCTAGCATTGCGACGTTACCTCCGTTTGCTTCCATCTTATCTAAATCACCTTGAATTCGAATATAATCCATTTTTAATTGATCAATTTGAGCTTGAATTTCATCTTTAGTCATTCTATTCACTCCAATCACAAAATCAATTCTATTGTAACGGATATGTGATTTTTCATGCAATTCATACGTCTTTAAGCAAAGAAAACCCGCGCTTCATCTCAATAATCAAGATAAGCGCGGAACACGATTAGTTTTGATCATAAACTTTTAATGGTGAAAAACAAAACTTTTAAGTGGGACCGTTTGTTGTTTGGATTCGTCGTTGATTTGATACTGAATCTTTAAGTCACTTAAATCAAATTGATAGTTTTGTTCATGCATCGTTACTTTAAATACGACTGTCATTTCATTTTCTGTCATGTTGAAATCATCTGGTTGTTCATACTCGCCAACAACTTCTCGCATATCAGGGCTGAATCCGTAATATAAATCTGTCTGATTATTCGGATCGATGAATGTTTCAATATAAATACTTGGATCAGTTTCTTTTAAGACAGATCCATCATCCTTAATAATTTCTAACCCTTCAATGGTTGGTAGCGTTTCTCCTGTCCATTTGTATGTGTGACCGATATAGACATCGAGATATTCATTAAACACCTTGGCGTGAGCACCTGTATGACTAACGTTGACAAACTCACCCTTATCACTGTTCGCATCTACAACAAAATAACCCATAAAAGCGACAATGACCAAAAGGGGACTTATTAACAGCCACCTGACTTTATTCATTTTGACACCTCTACCCAATATTCTACTATCATTATATGCCTACAGATATTATTCTATACTTTTTGTCAAAATCCTGCTAGGGGTTAATTTTACCTTTCCAATATGAAAACATAACATGAGCTGCTACACGGCTGGTCATGTTGCGGAAATCAATGGTTGGATCTATTTCAACAATATCCATAGCTTTAACGGCGTCAGAATTTGAAGCTCGCTCTACACCTGTCAGTAAATCATGACTCGTCATACCACCTGGACCAATCGCTGGGCAGCCTGGTGCGTATGCTTGGTCGAGGACGTCCATGTCAACTGATAAATAAATTAGATCGACTTGATCAATAAGATGCTGAATAGCTTGGTCAACTAATGCCTCAACGCCTTGCTCTTTCACATCATCCATCGTAAAAACGGTCACACCTTGGTCTTTTGCAAATTGATCATAAGCAGCAGCGTTCGTAAAATCACGGATTCCAATTTGTACAAGATGATCGCCTCTTAAGACTTGATCCTCTACGGCACGGCGGAAAGGAGTCCCGTTCGTTGGCCCACCATCTTGTAAATTTCGAAGGTCATGATGGGCATCAAATTGAATCACACCAACCGTCCCGACTTGTTGCTGATACGCTTTTAGTGAAGGGTATGTCACTGAATGGTCGCCACCTAATAGAAAGAGTTCATCGACTTCTTGACGATTTAATATTGTTTTAATCGATTCAGTGATTCGATCTTGTGAACCTGGGATATCAGTTGGATGCATATTGATATCTCCAAAATCAGTCACTTGTTCGTGATTAAAATCAATCCCTAACCCATTAGAATAAGTCGAGTAACTAGCCATTGCCTGACGAATCGCCCCTGGTGCGAAGGCTGCCCCAGAATGACTAATCGATGGCTTGGATAGAGGTGCCCCAACCAGCCCGTATCGACGGTGCTCACCGTCCGCTTCAATAAGCAATTCATCAAATTTCGTGACGTGTTGGTCTTTAAATTTAGCCTGACCAGCAGGTTTTAAATGATCAGCCAATTAAACCACCTCTCTGGTACAAGATTCGTCCTGCTTTCATAACTGTATTCACGTGGTTAACCCCGTAATGATAAGGAATATATTGATAATTAGGCGCGTCCCAAATCACGATATCAGCTTGGTGACCTTCTAAGATCTTACCAGCAGTATCCCCGCGATTAATCGCATGCGCCGCATTCGTTGTAACGGCATACCAAATTTCTTCTGGTGTCATCTTCATCTTTAAGGCAGCTAGAGACATAATCAGCTGAATATTCTCTGTGACCGAACTTCCAGGATTGAAATCGGTCGATAAAGCAATGGCAGTGCCCGCTTCAATCATCTTACGTGCTCGAGCGTAGTCACCCTTACCTAGATAAAAGATCGTCCCAGGTAAGAGCACTCCGATTGTCTTTGAGTTTCCAAGTTGGCGAATGCCTTCATCGGTTGCTACGGCTAAGTGATCTCCTGACTTAGCGTTTAATTCAACAGCTAGTTCCGTTCCACCTAATGGATCAATTTCATCCGCGTGCAATTTTACATCGAAGCCATATTTTTTCGCTTCGTTTAAATAACGTCTAGATTGCTCAACGGTAAACACGCCCGTTTCGGTAAAAATATCAACGAATTCAGCTAAATTCTCCTCTTTGATTTGCGGAAACATCTTAGCCATTTCATCTAAGAGAGCATCTGGATTATCACGATAATCTTCAGTAATCGCATGTGCCCCTAAGAATGTCGACACTATATCTAGTGGATGATTCTGATTAGCTTTCTGAGCGACACGTAATTGCTTAAGTTCTGTCTCGCGGTCCATCCCGTAGCCACTTTTAGCCTCAACCGTTGTAATCCCGAATTGTGCCATGCGATCTAAGTGAAACATCGCTTTATCATAGAGAACATCTTCTGAAGCTTCTCGAGTCGAACGAACCGTCGATAAAATGCCGCCACCTCGTTTTAAAATATCTAAATAAGGGACGCCCTGCTGTTTTAAAGCCATTTCATGTTCTCGTGATCCTCCAAACACTAAATGAGTATGTGGTTCAACGATACCTGGTGTCACAAGCTTACCGTGACAATCTATCTTTTCATCTGCTGTCACTTGCTCCAACTCAACACTAGGTGCGATTCGTACCACTTTTCCATCCTCTATTAAGATAGCATATCGTTCATACGTGGATAATTGCTGCATGGCCTTTCCACGAACAGGTCCATCGTGGTCATCCATCGTTAATAATTGTCCGATTTGATACAGTAGTATTCTCATAGAGACCCCTCCCTTAATTATGATCGATCATTGGTATGTGAACACCTTTTTGTCGTGCCGTTTCTTCAGCCTTTTCATAGCTAGCATCAACATGGCGCGCGACTCCCATACCTGGATCAGAGGTTAAAACTCGATTAAGTCTAGCTTCTGCTTCTTTTGTTCCATCAGCTACAATCACCATGCCAGCATGAAGCGAATAACCCATTCCGACACCACCACCGTGATGCACAGATACCCAACTAGCGCCATTCACACTATTAATCAGGGCATTCAAAATCGGCCAGTCTGCCACGGCATCACTGCCATCTAGCATCGATTCCGTTTCTCGATTGGGCGACGCAACAGAACCAGCATCTAAATGATCGCGTCCAATGACAATGGGAGCTGATACCTCACCTGATGCAACTAAATCATTAATCACTTGACCAAAGCGGGCTCGCTCACCATAACCTAACCAACAAATCCGGGCCGGCAAGCCTTGGAATTGCACACGCTCTTGAGCCATATCAATCCAACGATTTAAATGATCATTGCCTGGGAACGTCTCTTTTAAAGCTCGATCGATTCGGTAAATGTCGTTTGGATCACCTGATAGTGCTGCCCAACGAAAAGGCCCTTTCCCCTCACAAAACTGTGGGCGAATAAAGGCTGGAACAAATCCAGGAAAATCGAAGGCTTGATTTAAGCCGACATTATAAGCCTCTTGACGAATATTGTTTCCATAATCAAATGCGATCGCGCCCCGTTCTTGTAATGTGAGCATCGCCTCTACATGTTGTTTCATACTTTGTCTTGAATCGGTTAGATACTGCATTTCATCTTCTTGACGTCTAACCGCTGCTTGATCCAATGAATAGCCAATCGGAACATAACCATTAAGGGGATCGTGCGCTGACGTCTGATCAGTGACTAAATCAGGTGTCACACCAAGTTCCACCATATTCTGAAACACTTCAGCCGCATTACCAACAAGCCCAATTGATAGTGCATCACCGTTTAATTGGGCTTGATTAGCTATTTTCAAGGCTTCATCTAAAGAATGAGCGATCTGATCTAAATAACGATGCTCGATTCGCCGTTTAATCCGAGCTTCATCGACTTCAACCACAATCACAACGCCATCGTTCATTGTCACAGCTAAAGGTTGTGCGCCACCCATTCCTCCTAATCCAGCCGTTAACGTCAATGTCCCACGTAAAGAGCCATTAAAATGTTGTCTAGCAGCCTCTGCAAATGTTTCATAAGTCCCTTGCAGAATGCCTTGTGTCCCAATATAAATCCAACTTCCCGCTGTCATTTGGCCATACATCATGAGACCAGCTTGATCTAACTCACGAAAATGATCCCAATTCGCCCAAGCTGGCACTAAATTAGAATTGGCGAGTAACACGCGCGGTGCATCAGCATGTGATTGAAAAACGGCAACAGGTTTTCCCGACTGAATCATCAAGGTTTGATCGTTCTCAAGTTGTTCTAATTCACGCACAATCGCATGATAGCTCTCCCAATTTCGCGCTGCTTTACCTATTCCACCATAAACAACGAGTTCATCTGGATTTTCGGCGACATCTGGATCTAAATTGTTCATTAGCATGCGGATCGCTGCTTCTTGCACCCACCCTTTTGTCTTTAATTCCTTTCCGTGTGGTGCTTTAATTGACTTTACCATTAAATGACCTCCTTACGTTTTGAATCATCCATTAACCATGTTGTTAGAGCTTCAATGTCGTATGAAAATGGTCGGTCTTCGGTAATCGAAGGAATGATTTCTCTCGCTTCATCCAATAATTGGCGCGTCTTCTGAGCCATTCGGTTAACTCCTTTTACCTCGACAGCTTCCATCGCACAAATTAACTCAATCGCTAAAACACGCTGGACGTTATGAGTAATCTGTTGTGCGTGTCGAGCAGCAATGGTCCCCATACTCACATGATCTTCTTGATTAGCAGATGACGGAATCGAATCCACACTCGCCGGATGCGCTAATGTCTTGTTTTCAGATACGAGTGACGCTGCTGTATATTGCATGATCATAGCCCCTGACTGTAAACCTGGCTCAGGGCTTAAAAATGGCGGTAAATCATTGAGTTGTGGATTAACTAAACGTTCAATCCGCCTTTCTGAAATATTAGCGATTTCAGATACGCCAATTTTTAATAAGTCCATCGCAATCGCTATCGGCTGCCCGTGGAAATTACCACCTGAGACGACATCGCCATTTTCAAAAATAAGTGGGTTGTCTGTCGCTGCATTGATTTCTATGTCTAACTTATCCCGAACATAATCAAGCGTTTGCCAAGAAGCTCCGTGAACTTGTGGCAGACAACGGATCGTATAAGCATCTTGAACACGTTTTTCGCCTTGTGATGTCGTTAATTGACTGTCTTGTAATAAATCTCGCATTCTTCTAGCGACAGCAGTTTGTTCATCATAACCACGCGCTAAATGAACGCGCTCATCAAAGGCGTCAATGATTGCTTCAAGTCCTTCTATTGTCATCGCGGCTATTTGTTCAGATTGTTTTAGCAATCGTTCTGCTTGTAAATACGTTTGGACGCCTACTGCTGTCATGGCTTGCGTACCATTAATTAAAGCTAACCCTTCTTTGGCTTGTAAGTTAATAGGTTGAATGTCATGTTCTTTTAAAACCCCTTTAGTTGGTTGACGTCCCTCTTTTGTAAATACCTCACCATCATCAAGTAACACTAGTGCCAAATGAGCAAGTGGTGCTAAGTCACCGCTCGCGCCTAACGAACCTTGTGACGGGATAACAGGGCTAATCTGCTTATTGAGTAATTGACAAAGTGTTTCAACGACAACTGGACGCACACCTGAGTAACCCTTTAATAAGGCATTCGCGCGTAATAAGACCATCGTACGACTTACCGATTCTGAAAATGGTTCACCTACACCGCAAGCATGGGAGTAGATCAAGTGTTTTTGTAGATCATCTAAATCGGTTTCATCAATTTCCACATCACTAAACTTACCGAACCCTGTATTAATACCATACAACTTTTGATGACCGGCTAGCGCCCCTTCGACATGTGCGCGACTCTTCATTAGACGGGCATAGGCATCACTTGAAATGGCTACGGGTTCAGCATTTCGCACGATTTTCTCAATATCATCTAATGTCAATTCATATCCATTTAACTCAACGGTCATATCATCACCTCCAACACATAATAAAAGGGGCTTATTCTTAGACACACTAAGAATAAGCCCCCTTTTCGCTAATAACTTATGGGCTTCATTTATATATGATTAATTCCTAAACCAGCTGTTTCGTGTTCTAACCCCCGCACTGGCGCACCAATCGTCCCGTATAAAGCAACGGCAATCCATTCACCTTCAGCTTGGTTTTCATAAGCTATTCCACGGACTATGACAAATTTGAGTCCAACTGTCCGCATGACATCACCAAGCTGTGCTTGACCACGTGTCACACCTTGTACGGCTTCTAAAATCGCATGATACAGCGCGTGCATTTCGCGGTATAAGGATTCATCAATTAATCCCTGGCGCTTAGCTGCGGTTTCGATGGCTGAAACAACCTTTTGTAATTCCATTGATCCTGTCTTACCTAAACACGTCTGATAACCAGCGGCTTCGATTGTTTCGACTAACGCTTCTTGCTCTTCACTAGTGGCTAATACTAATTGAAGCGCTGACTTGCCAATCGGCCGTTGTGGTTGGTCAACCATTCACAACACCATCATTTCATTCAATTTTCATCTAAAATTGTAAAACAATTTCGAAAAAAAGTCAATGTAAAATAAAACGCTATTCGATGAGGCCATCAAATAGCGTTTCTACTTAATACCTATTCATTAATCTTTGTGGTTATGCGTTGGATCCCAAGGGAAGTCGGCACCAAAACGTTCAGCCAACATTTTCGATTCTTTACGGCGTTTTTTACGGTAATCCGCACGTTCAGCCGCTCCTGCATTTAACCATTTCTCTTCACTGGATTCAGGATAAACAGGCGGTACTTCAAGCGGTGTACCATCTTCACCTACTGCAACCATTGTTAAAAACGCTGTGGTACAAACAGTACGCTCACCTGTTAGTAAATTTTCTGTGATGGCTTTAACAAACACTTCCATTGAAGATGTTGAAGTCCACGTCACGAAAGCTTCTAAACAAATGGTGCTTCCTTCATGCACTGGGGCTAAAAAGTCGACAGAATCAGTCGAAGCTGTCACAACTGGTGTACGTGCATGACGAGTTGCGGCGATTGCTGCTACATCATCCATGTAGCGCATTAATTGACCACCAAACAATGTCCCGTGACCGTTTGTATCTGGTGGGAGGACGAACGAATTTTTGACCGTTAATGATTGAATACACGGTTTCGCTTCCATGATCATCATCCTTTATCTATAAATTTAGTTGAATATCACTTTATATTCTGTCGCCTAATGTGGCGAAAACCGTTCATATTATATCACGCGTAAGCTTCTTTGACACGCATAATACTCAGGTAAATAAAAAGGTTTGCGGAGTATCCCCCACAAACCTTTTTTCAGTAACTCTGATAAAGTCCGTTGTTGATATTGTGATCCGCTTTCGGTGGACGCTTTCCGCAGGCACGGCTCGAGCCTCCTCGGCCCAAAAACGCGGCCTGCGGGGTCTCGAGACGCGTGCTGTTCCTGCTGGAGTCGCCACCTTCGCTTCTTACAATTCAACAACTTTGTAATTATAACCAATATAATTCATCAATACTCAGTTATAACAATCCTTTTTTAAGTTAATCTTTCTTTTTGATTCCTTGTTCTTCTGCTAATCGTTTGGCGACTTTCACGGAGTCCCAAACAGGCGGTAATATTAAGAGCGAGACTGGAACGGCTGACACAACGATAAAGTTCTGTAACATACCGATACTGTCACCACTACCATCACCAATTGCAATCAGTGTAGCTGCGACTGCACCAAATGTTAGAGCCCAGAAGACTCGAACATATTTGCTCGGTTCATCATTACCTGTTATAGCAACAGCTGATGCATATGACATGGAGTCAGTTGTTGTTGCAACGAACACGACCGTAATAATTAAGAAACATAACGCCAAGAAGGTACTAAATGGCAATTGTTCTAATATAGCTGCAACAGCGGCTTCTTGACCAACATTATTAAGCGGATCGGAAATAACACCTGGATTGTCCATTTCAAATGATAGTCCAGAGCCACCTAATGTTGCGAACCAGAAGTTACTGACTAATGGTGCCATAATCGCAACTGCGACAACAAGTTCACGAATTGTACGACCACGGGAAATACGAGCGATAAAGATTGCCATCATAGGCCCGAAACCAATGAACCAACCCCAGAAGAAGACAGTCCACCAGCTTAACCATGCACCATCACCACGAGTTAAACTCATCATTAAGAAGTTTTGCATTTGGAATGCCTCAGCTGTGATGAATGCGTCTAATATAAACATTGTCGGACCAATAATTAAAATGATAATCATTAAGACAATCGCAAAACCAACATTAAATCGGCTTAATAACTGAATCCCTCGATCAACACCCGAAATAGCTGAAATACTCGCAATGGTTACAAGAATAATAATAAACGAAATTTGTGTAAACAATGTACTTGGAACACCGAAAACATCTTCAAAAGCATATGCGGCTTGAATACCTAAGAAGCCAATTGCACCAATAGTACCTGCTGCAACAGCAATAATTGATGTGACATCGGCTAAGACACCCCATACGTTAAACCGGCGAAAAATTTTATCACCAAATACCGGATATAACATCGTTCTTGGCTTAAGGGGCATACCTTTATGGTAGTGTGCATACATAATGACGATTGTTGCAACAGTACCTAATATCGCCCATGCTGAGAAGCCCCAGTGGAAAAAGGCTTGTGCTAAACCTGGTACAACACGATTCCACTCACTCAATCCTTCTTCAGCAAATAATGGCGGTGTAGTCACATAGTGAGAAATCGGTTCACTTGAAGCCCAAAATACGCCACCTGCTGCCAATAACGTTGTTGTAATCATTGCAATCCAACGAAAATTACTATATTGGGCCTCTTCTTTATTACCTAAACGAACACGACCGTAGCGTGAAAACATTAAAATTAAACTAACAATTAACGTGGCAAGCATTAGTAGTTGCCAGAATAAACCGAAATACTTAGCGGAAAAATCAAAGGATTTATTAACCGCTGTTGACGCGAAATCGGGAGTGAAAAACGCTAAAATAAGAAATAATAACAAGAATCCTCCACTGATCGCAAATGGACCCCATTGCGTCCCTGTTCCTAAGTATTCTTCGGAATAGTATTTTTTCTTCATCCTTGTCCTCCTGTAATTTTGGTGAATTGTGTGCTGTGTCTTTTTTGTGACATGTTTTTTTACACAATTATTCTTAAATTTTAGTCTAATCTAGTTTATTCGTCAAAAATTTTATAGCAAAGTGATTTAGGCAAAACGTGCGAATTTTAAAGCTGTCGATAGCTGACCTATAGTATGTCGCTCTATTTATCCTCTTGTCTTGTTATTTGCTACTTTTTAGAAGTTATGAGGATTATGGCTAATTTTTTTGAGCAATAAATAATCCCCACGAGCTAATTACACTCGTGGGGAGAATAAATTAGTCTAACACTAGCTTTTGTTTGAGCTGGGTTAGCATATCTTCTGTCATTTTGTTGAGATCATAGTCAATGGTGAAATCCCATTCGTCTTTTGCGGCTTTAGAGTCAATTGAGTTTGGCCAACTATCTGCGATTGCTTGGCGTACTGGATCGACATCATAATCCAATTCAAACTCTGGGATATGTTGTTGAATTGCCCGTGCAAAATCTTCTGGTGCAGCACTCATGGCTGTCACGTTATAGGCATTTCGATTTTTGAGACGAGCGGGATCCGCTTCCATCAAATCAATAATGGCCTTAACAGCATCTGGCATATACATCATATCCATGTAAGTACCTGCTGCTATATAAGATGTATATCGACCTTGTTTTAACGCTTCATAATACATTTCGACCGCATAATCTGTTGTCCCGCCGCCTGGTTCTGTATCATATGAAATCAATCCAGGGAAACGAACGCTTCTCGTATCAACGCCAAATCGTTCAAAATAATAGTCACACAGTAACTCACCAGCGACTTTATTCACCCCATACATTGTTGTTGGACGTTGCACTGTTAATTGTGGTGTTTGATCTTTTGGTGTGGTTGGACCAAATGCACCAATCGAGCTTGGTGTGAAAAATTTCGCTTCTCGTTTTCGAGCAACTTCAAGCGCATTCATTAACCCATTCATATTTAAATTCCATGCTAGTTGCGGATTGTTTTCAGCTTTGGCTGATAATAATGCCGCTAAATGAATAATCGTATCTACTTGGTAACGGTCTGCTATCTCCTGCATCGCATCACCATCTGTTACATCAAGTGTTTCGAATGGACCACTTGTCACAACAGGATGGTCAGCTTCGCGAATATCTGTTGCAATCACCTGCTGATGACCATAACGTTCTCGTAAAGCCATCGTTAATTCCGAACCAATTTGACCTAACGATCCGGTAATTAATATTTTATTCATCTCCGGTTCTCCTCCCGTTATGTTCTACTTCTCGATTAGATTACCCCTAATTCTTTACCAACTTTTTCATAGGTCTTAATCGCTTGATCTAACATTTCTTTTGTATGAGCTGCTGTCGGCATATTACGGACACGACCTGTTCCGCGTGGTACTGTTGGAAAGACGATTGCTTTCGCATAAACGCCTTCTTCGTTTAGCCGTTTACTAAATTGTTGCGTCGTTTTTTCATCCCCAATAATACATGGCGTGATCGGTGTTTCACTTTGGCCGATATCGAAGCCTAATTCTTTAAGGCCTGCTTTTAAGTAATTACCGTTTTCCCACATTTGATCGTAAAGATCTGTCGATTCCATTAATAAATCAATCGCTTTACGTGATGCTGCAACGTCTGCTGGCGATAATGATGTTGAGAATAAGAACGGACGAGAGCGGACTTTAAGCCAGTCAATTAGTTCTTGTTTACCCGCAACATAACCGCCGACAACGCCGATCGCTTTCGATAATGTGCCCATTTGGAAGTCAATTTTATCTTGTAAGCCGAAATGCTTCACTGTTCCTGCACCTTTACCAAGAACACCTGAACCGTGCGCATCGTCAACATAAGTAATAAGGTCAAATTCTTCAGCGACTTCAACGATTTCAGGTAACTTCGCAATATCACCATCCATTGAGAAGACTCCATCTGTAATGACCATGATTTTGTTATATTGACCAGATTCTGTTGCTTCTTTTGCCTTCTGACGTAAATCTTCCATATTACTGTGTTCAAAAGGAATAATCTTTGCCTTTGATAGGCGACAACCATCAATGATCGAAGCATGGTTTAATGAATCGGATAATATCGCATCATTTTTATCCATTACAGCTGAAATCGCTGCCATGTTGCAATTAAACCCTGATTGATACGCAATCGCTGCTTCTGTTCCTTTAAATTCTGCAATTTTCTCTTCTAATTTCACGTGCAAGTCTAACGTACCATTGATTGTACGAACTGCACCAGCACCAACACCGTGTGAATCAACGGCATCTTTAGCAACTTCTTTCAAACGTTCATCCGTCGCTAAACCTAAGTAGTTATTCGATGATAAGTTAATCAGTTTTTGACCGTCAATTGTTATTTCAGGACCGTTCGCACCATCGACAGGGTCGATTTCATTGTAAAGCCCTTGATCTTTTAAATCTTGTAAGTTTTGTTGTAAAAATTGATCTAATGTTTCACTTGGCATAATGTCCCTCCTAAGCTAGTTTCACTCCATACATATGATAACATGTTTTGTTTTTTTGTGGGTTATAAATTGAGTTACCACTTTAATCGGTTTATAGCGCCATAAGCATTAGCTTTAGCTATTCCGTAAATGAGATACGAAGTAATTTGTACAATCGAGTAGGAGGAGGTGATTAACCTCCGACCTCTCACACCACCGTACGTACGGTTCCGTATACGGCGGTTCAATTTTATTTAAACACGTACTTTCTTATAATGTTGTGCAGAGGAGACTAGCCCGAATTGGGCTAGTCTCTTGTTGGTTATTGTGGTTGTAAGAATCCAGGAGTAAGCGGTGCGAACCGCACCTTTACTTGTATAGCTGTTTCTGTAAGCATTGTATTTACTCATGCCTAATTTAATTAGATTCTTTCTCCTGTTCTTAGGTGTTTTCCACTTTGTCCATATGCACGCTCTTAGGCGAATCCTCGTATGGGAGTCAACACGGTCCAAAAGGCTTTTCATATAACCTATCCTAAAGTAATTAACCCAACCTCTTATGAGTTGGTTAATCCGTTCCACTTGATACTTCGTATCAACACTCCAATTTCTTTTGGTTAACTGTTTCAGTTTATATTTGAACGTTTCGATGGATGTCTGATGTGGCTTTGCTTTATACTCATGACTTTGGTAATCTATAAAGAAGCCAAAACCAAGAAACTTCAAATCAGGGTTATTGGGTTTGGTTACTTTTGATTTCGTTGTGTTGACGGTCAGGCCAAGCTTCTCTTCGATAAATGTTGATACCGAGCGCATAACGCGATTCGCGGACATCTCGCTTTTGACCATAATGATACAATCATCAGCGTATCTAACGAAGCGAAGGCCTCGATTGTCGAGTTCTTGGTCTAACTCGTTCAACATAATGTTACTTAACAACGGGGATAGATTGCCACCTTGTGGTGTTCCTATGATGGTCTCCTTATACCCTTCATCTAATTGCACCCCACTTACTAGAAATTTTCTAATGAGTGAGATCACATCGCCATCTTTCACCGTTCTCGAAATAAGGTTCATAAGACGGTCATGATTGACCGTATCAAAGAAACGTTCAAGGTCTATATCCACCACCCATTCGTAACCTTCATTCATAAATTCAAGTGACTGACGTATCGCCATTTCAGCGTTTCGTCCTGGTCTAAACCCATAACTATGTTCATGAAATTGTGGGTTAAACTTGGAAGTTAGAACTTGTGTTATTGCTTGTTGAATAACCCGATCAACCACAGTTGGAATGCCTAGTAGGCGAACTCCCCCATTATCTTTAGGAATCTCAACCCTTTTGACTGGTGCTGGTTGATACTCTCTTCGTTTGATTTGGCGGATGATATTCTTTTGATTTTCCACCATATATGATGGCAACTCTTGAATCGTCATGCCATCCACACCAGCAGCACCTTTGTTTTTAATGACGCGTTTTTGTGCCTCGTCAAGATTATCTTTCCTAAGAATCAAGTCCAACAGTTTTTCATCGTACATGCTTGTTACTTCCTTTCTTTCTCGTAAAGATGGTATCCACTTTAACGCGGTATGCCAGTGGTCTTTTTCCTCTTCCAATCGAGATTTCCGTAACCATAAAATTGTTCAGCCCTTCGCTCTTTCTAACTTTCGTTAGATGTCTTCACTACTACGGCTTCAGCTGACTTCTCATCATCCAAACTTATATCACTACAAGTCTTTGATGTAGATAATGAGACCTCCCTGGTTAAGGTGCGAGCTCTTTCTCTCCATCTATCTGCTATATTTACACCGCATGATATGAGTAGTTATAGGACTTCAACTTCTTTAGCAGTCTTATCCTCATACGTTGCCTCTTATATAGTTTCTATTCGTCAGACCAGAGATTTGTCTAGGGCTTCCTTCAGATTCCATGTCACCATGGACACCCTTGCCTTCGACTATGTGCTTACCACTACCAGGTCGCACTCAGGACTTTCACCCGTTAGAGCTCACCCATGCCAGGCAAACTAAAAAAAGCAGGAAGTTTTTAACTCCCTGCTTCTATAACCATTAGCCACGTACTGCTGATGTGTCTTTGGTTGGTTGGTGCACGCCTGCTTCAATGTCTTTCATGTAGTGACATGCAGCTACGTGACCTTCTTGCATATAATCTTCATTTCTTAATTCCGGTGTCTCTTCTGCACATTTTTCTGTCGCAAATGGACAACGTGTGTGGAAGCGGCAACCTTTTGGCGGATCCATTGGTGACGGTACATCACCTTGTAAGAAAATACGATCTGTTTTCTTCTCTGGATCTGGTACTGGAATCGCTGATAATAATGCTTTTGTATAAGGATGTTGTGGGTTTTCGAAAATGGATTTCGTATCGCCCATTTCAACAATCTTACCAAGATACATGACAATAATACGATCAGAAATGTGACGAACGACACCTAAGTCATGGGCAATGAATAAGTAAGTCAAGTTCATCTCATTCTGGAATTTCTTAAGCAAGTTTAACACTTGTGCTTGAATCGATACGTCTAATGCTGATACAGCTTCGTCACAGACGATTAGTTTCGGGTTTACTGAAAGAGCACGTGCAATACCGATACGTTGACGTTGACCACCTGAGAATTCGTGAGGGAAACGATCAACTTGGTGTGGTTGTAGACCAACTGTTTCCATTAATTCTGCAATCTTTTCATTACGCTCATCTTGCGGTATAACTTTTTGAATTTCCATTGCTTCGTTTAATGTTTGGCGTACTGTCATACGCGGATTTAATGAAGCATATGGGTCTTGGAATATGATCTGTAAGTCTTTACGCATATCGCGCATTTCTTTTTTACTCATCGAAAGTAAATCTTGTCCGTCAAACTCAACTGTTCCGTCAGTTGGGTCATCAAGTCTTAAAATTGCACGACCAGTTGTTGACTTACCACAACCTGACTCCCCTACTAAACTGACTGTTTCACCTTCATAGATATTGAAGGAAATATCGTCAACCGCTTTAACATGGTTCACAGTTCTTCCTAAAATGCCTCCCTTAATCGGGAAGTATTGTTTTAAATTATTGATCTTTAGTAGTTCTTGCTTCTGGCTCATATACTCTCACCTCCGGATCGCCGTCCCATTCATCAGTGTAAATCCAGCAACGAACTTGTTCTTCATCACCAATATCCTCAAGATCTGGTAATTTCTCATGACATAAGTCCGTCGCAAATGGGCAACGCGGCGCAAATCGACACCCTACTGGCATCTCATGTGGCGCTGGTACTGTACCATGAATTGGCTCTAATTCTTCTTGGTCAACATCACTACGCGGTAGAGAGTTTAGAAGTCCAACCGTGTATGGATGACGTGGATTTTTGAACAGTGTGTTAACATCTGCATACTCTACGACTTTACCACAGTACATAACCGCAACATAATCACATGTTTCAGCAACGACACCTAGATCGTGGGTAATCATAATAATAGACATATCAAATTCATCTTGTAATTCTTTTAATAACTCTAAAATTTGGGCTTGAATCGTTACATCAAGTGCTGTTGTTGGTTCGTCAGCAACTAATAATTCAGGATCACAAGCAAGAGCCATCGCGATCATCACACGTTGACGCATCCCACCTGACAATTCAAATGGATATTGTGTAACACGACTACGTGGAGAAGGAATTCCGACAAGTTCAAGTAATTCAACAGCTTTTTCTGTCCCTGCTTCTTTACCTAAACCACGGTGAATTTTTAACGCTTCACGTAATTGTTGTCCCACTGTATAAACCGGGTTCAACGATGTCATCGGCTCTTGGAAAATCATCGAAATTTGGTTACCACGGATTTTACGCATTTGATTATCATTATATTTTAATAAGTTATCGCCTTTAAAATTAATCTCGCCACCCACAATTTTACCTGGAGAATCAATTAATTGAAGGATCGATAACGCACTAATACTTTTACCTGATCCGGACTCACCTACGATTCCCAATGTTTTACCTTTAGGAACGTCGAAAGTGACGCCATCAACAGCTTTTACTTCATTACCTTCTACGAAGAAAGACGTTCGTAGATCATTAACTTCTAAAATTGTTTCTTGGCTCATCTTGTTACACCTCGCTTTCTATCATTAATCGTTAAGATCAATTCGCTTATTAAGGAATTTATACGAAATATCGACAATTAAGTTTACGACAACGAAGACAACGGCAATAATAAGAATACATGCCTGAACAACCGGGAAGTCACGTTGTATAATTGAATCGACTAGTAAACGTCCCATACCGTTAATCGCAAAGACTGATTCTGTTAACACAGCACCTGCTAATAAAGCACCGAATTGTAAACCAGCTACGGTAACAACTGGGATTAAAGCATTTTTTAGTGCGTGTTTATAGATAATAACACGTTTTTTAACACCTTTGGCACGAGCTGTTCGAATGTAATCCTGTGAGATGACATCAAGCATACTCGAACGCGTCATACGAGCGATAATAGCCGCACCTGCTGTACCGAGTGAAATAACTGGTAAGACAATGCTAGAAGGACCTTCCCATCCTGTAGGTGGGAACCAACCAAGATTAACAGCAAACCATTGGATCAACATTAAACCTAACCAGAAGTTCGGCATCGAAAGTCCAAATAACGCTATAATCATAATGGTAATATCTGAGATTGAATACTGGCGTACTGCTGAAATAATACCTGCTAATAAGCCCATAAAGATACTTAAAATCGTTGAGTAGATTGATAGTTCTAGGGTCACTATAAACTTCGGCCAAACTTCATCTGCTACCGGTGTATTATAGCGCATTGAAGTTCCTAAATCACCTTGAACAACACCGGAAATATAATCCCAATACTGTACTGGGAGTGGGTCATTTAAACCTAAACTTTCTTCAATTTGTTCGATTGTATCAGGTGGTGCACTTTCACCAGCCATCAACTGAGCCGGGTTACCCGGAGTTAGGTGCATTAAAGAGAACACTAGAATTGATACACCGAGTAATACCGGAATCAGCTGCAACACTCGACGAATTATATATACAGTCATCTTGTTTGCACCTCTTTCCTATTTTTTCATTTTCGGGTCTAACGCATCACGTAAACCGTCACCGAAAATATTAAATGCCAACACGACAATGACGATTGCCATACCAGGGAAGAACGCAATATGTCCTGCGTCACGCATATAGCTTCGACCATCGTTTAACATGGCACCCCACTCTGGTTGAGGTGGCTGTGCACCCATACCTAAGAATGATAGACCCGCTGCTGTTAGAATCGCTGTTGCAATATAAAGTGTCGCATTAACAATCACTGGTGATAGAACGTTTGGTAGGATGTGTTTGAAAATAATGCGTCCATCTCCAGCTCCCAATGCTTTAATCGCATCGACATATTCAAGATTTTTCGCAGCTAATGTAGAACCACGAATAATTCTGGCAAATCCAGGGATAGCATAAATCGCAACAGCAATTGTTACGTTAACTAAACTACCACCTAGAATACTAACGATAGCTAAAGCTAATAGAATACCAGGGAATGCAAGTAGAATATCAATGAAACGCATAATAACGGCGTCAATTTTACCACCGTAATACCCCGCAATAATACCAATTGGAATCCCCATTGCTGCTCCCATAAAGACAGAAGCAAAACCAATTCCTAACGTTAGTTTCATACCATGAACAATTCTAGTAAAGATATCACGACCTAAGTGGTCTGTCCCAAACCAGTGTTCTGCTGATGGTCCAGCGAACTTGTTAATAACATCTGTATCAGATGGATCTGTCGATAACATCCACGGTCCAATAATTGAAAAGATAACTAATATTAAGATCGTGTAAAATCCGATTAAGGCAGGAACGTTCTTTTTCAAACGTCGATAAAAGTCTTTCGCCGCTTTAACACGAGGATTTTCTACTTTTGGTTGAGTAGGCGCTGCCTCTACTTGTTGATTCGACATAGTATATACCCCCTTTTAACTTCATAACCTATTATTTTCTTTGATGATCTAACCGATTAACTTAAGCAGAATCTTCCATTATATTGTTCAGAGCGTAAATATTACAAATTTCATAAATAGTGCAAAAATTTCGGTTGGACAATCATCATTTTAACACAATTGTAAGCGCTTCAGTAACAACAGTTTTTGGAAAGCTTGTTCGGCGAGTCTACTTTCTTCTTAACTATCATAAACGTATCTTCAAATCCTGACAAGAATTTACCTTGAATTAAATATATTCTGAATAATGCTACAATAATAAATTTATTCATTAAATCTGATATTTATCCATATTGTTATACTGAAACTGCATGCTAAATAATATTTTAGATTAAATATAACCTTGCTAATAGTTTGAAAATAGTTTATAGTATCTTTGAGAGCTTACCTAAAATTTAATTTAGGTTCGACTCATTAAAAACAATTTTTCAAGGGGGTAACACAAGCATGAAGTCAAACAAAACACTTTGGCTCGTAGCTGCAATGCTAGTTCTTTCACTATTTCTAGCAGCTTGCGCTGGTGGCGGTTCCGACGATGAAGGCGGTTCAGGCGACGAAGGCTCAAGCGAAGATTCGAGCAGTGATGAAGGAAGTAGTGAAGAAGGAAGCAGTGATGAAGAAGCTTCCAGTTCAGAAGGTAACGATCTAGAAATTGCAATGGCAGCAGACATTGTATCTTTAGATCCGCACGGTAACAATGATACGCCATCAAGTAATGTTCGTAGTAATATTTACGAAACACTTGTAACACAGAATGATGATATGGAGGTTCAGGAAGGTCTTGCAACTGATTGGGAACAAGTTGATGACACAACTTGGTCATTCACACTACGTGAAGGCGTTATGTTCCATGACGGTACTGAATTTACAGCATCTGCTGTAAAAGCAAACCTTGAGCGTGTACTTGACCCAGCACAGGCGTCTCCACGTACTTTCCTTTATGAAATGATTACAGATGTTTCAGTTGAAGGAGACTATGAAGTTCAAATCACAACTGAATATCCATTCGCTCCACTACTTGCACACCTAGCTCACGATGCTGGTGGTATGATTAGTGAAGAAGTTATCGATGCTGACTACGAAAATGCTTTATCAGAAGCTGAAGACGTAGATATGTCAGTCGAAGAGTATTATGAATTACGCGCTGAAGGCGGTAGCGAATTTGAAGAGGTTTCAGGCGAAATCACTGAATTCGTCGGTACTCACGTACAAGAGAACCCTTATGGTACAGGTTACTACCAATTCGATTCTCGTACATCAGGTGAATCAACGACTTTAACACGCTATGAAGATTACTGGGGTGAACCTGCAACGCTTGATAGTGTAACATTCAAAGTTGTTCCAGAACCTGGTGCACGTCTAGCAGAACTAGAAACAGGCGAATCACACATTGCGGATATTACACCAACGCAGAAATCTAACGTTGAAGAAGGCGAAGGCATGCGCGTAGAGCAAGTACCATCTGTCAGCCTTTCTTATATCGGCTTTAACATGCAAAAAGAACCATTCGATAACAAGAAAGTTCGCCAAGCAATTAACTTAGCAATTAACCAACAAGAAATTATCGATGGTATTTACCAAGGAAATGGTACAGTTGCAACTGGCCCATTAGCTCCTGGCGTATTCGGTTACGATGATAGTGTTGAAGGTCTAGGACATGAACCAGATCGTGCACAAGAATTATTAAACGAAGCTGGTTATGAAGATGGTTTCGAAACAACACTATGGACGAACGACAACGAATCCCGTGTTGAAACAGCTGTTTACGTACAAGACAAATTAAGCGAGTATAACATTGATGTAGAAGTTCAAGAACTAGAATGGGGTACTTACTTAGAGCGTACAGCTAACGGTGAACATGACATGTTCGTTCTAGGTTGGTCAACTGTTACTGGTGATGCTGACTATGGTCTATACGCACTATTCCATTCAAGCGCAGTAGGTTCAACAGGTAACCGTTCTTTCTTAGAAAATGAAGAGTTAGATAAGTTACTTGATGAAGGTCGTCGCGAAACAGACGAAGAAAAACGTAAAGAAATTTACTCAGAAGCACAAGAGCTTCTAACTGATATTGCTCCAATGGTTTACATTCACCATAAAGATAACCTTAAAGGTGTAAGAGAGAATGTTGAAAACTACTCTGTAGACCCATTAGGTATCCATCAGATTAAGAACGTTGAAATTACTAACTAAGTAATCAACGACCTAAAAAAGGCCGGCCATTGCGCCAGCCTTTTTTTATGGCTCTAAAATATTTGTTGGGGTACAGACACAATTCAGAGTGAGATTTTGATGGCTGCCGTTGGCCTCATTGTGATCCGCTTACGGTGGATGCTTGCACCCACAGGGCACAAGTGCAACATCTGTTCAATTTCACTACGTTCTTTTTTCGCAGTATTTTCTATGCAGGGGCACGGCTCGAGTCAGGCAACTACATCGAATAAGCTTCTCTGCTACTTGCACCGAGGAAGCCTGCTTCGAAGCGTTACGAGAAGACGCAGGTGCATCCCTCGGCCGAAAGACGTGGCCTGTGGGGTCTCGAGACGCGTGCTATTCCCGTGACGGCCCGGACGGCCTAATGTCGACGTTGGTCACAAAAGCTGATTTCATATGCTTCTTCGATTATTCTGCGCCGAGTACTCACAGGCGCAGGACGTGACCGAACTTAGTCGACCAGGCGTCACCACCCACGCTTCTCACCTGATGCCAACTTAGCGGTTTGGTGAAACAAAAAAGCACGCAAACTCCCTGTTTGTTATCCTTGTTTTATACCACCAAAACAAAGAATCTTCGTGCATATCCACCACAATAAATAAGCACCGCTGAAAACTCATTTATTATGAGTTCTCAGCGGTGCTTTTATACTTAGCTTTTATTTACCTGTTTTACGTTTTTCTTCACGTTCACGTTCGCCTTTATTTAGGATTTTCTTACGTAGGCGAATTGATTCAGGTGTTACTTCGCAGTATTCATCATCATCTAAATACTCAATCGCTTCTTCTAACGTTAATTTACGAGTACCTTTTAGTGTGACGGTATTATCCTTCGTTGCAGAACGAACGTTAGTCAGTTCTTTTGCTTTCGTAATATTGACCGTTAAGTCATTATCACGGTTATGCTCACCGACAATCATGCCTTCATAGACTTCCGTATTCGGTTCAACAAAAATAGTACCACGATCTTCTAAATTCATAATACTATATGGTGTTGCCTTACCTTTTTCTTGCGAGACAAGCACACCTTGACGGCGGCCACCAACTGATCCTTGAACAAGAGGCTCATAAGAATCGAAAGAGTGGTTTAGAATACCATAGCCACGTGTTTGTGACATGAATTCAGTTGAGTAACCGATTAAACCACGAGATGGTACTTTAAATTCTATTCGAACTTGACCATTACCTTGGTTAATCATATCGACCATTTCACCTTTACGAGCACCAAGTGATTCCATAACAGGTCCTGTATAATCTTCAGGTACATCGACTTGTACATGCTCATATGGCTCGCATTTCACACCATCAATTTCTTGGATGATGACTTGTGGTTTTGATATTTGTAATTCATAACCTTCACGGCGCATATTCTCGATTAAAATCGATAAGTGAAGTTCACCGCGTCCTGATACAATCCAAGCATCTGGTGATTCTGTCTCTTCAACACGTAAACTCACGTCTGTTTCAAGTTGAGTTAATAGACGTTCTTCGATTTTACGGGAGGTAATATGCTTACCTTCCTTACCTGCAAACGGACTATTGTTAGTGACAAACTTCATTTGTAGCGTTGGCTCATCAATACGTAGAATAGGTAATTGATCGTGATGGTTCATATCACAGACTGTTTCACCGACGTTGATATCTTCTAAGCCAGCGATTGCGACAATGTCACCCGCTACCGCTTCTTCAATTTCAATTCGTTTTAAGCCAATAAAGCCGAATAATTTGTTAATGCGCTGATTTTTCACAGAACCGTCTTTCTTCATGACTGCGACATGATCGCCTACTTTCATACGACCACGGTAAACACGACCGACACCAATACGACCGACGAAATCGTTATAATCAAGTAATGTTACTTGGAATTGTAACGGTTCATCTGCAAGTGGTTTTGGTGCTGGAATATAATCTAAGATCGTTTCGAAAACCGGCTCCATCGTCTCTTGCTGATCATCAGCTTCATAACCAGAAGTTCCTTGTAATGCTGATGCATAAGCAACAGGGAATTCTAATTGCTCATCATCAGCACCAAGCTCGATAAATAAGTCTAATACTTCATCAATCACTTCTTGTGGGCGTGCACTCGGACGGTCAATTTTATTGAGTACGACCATTGGCTTCAAGTTTTGCTCTAATGCTTTTTTGAGTACGAAACGCGTCTGCGGCATGCACCCTTCGTAAGCATCAACAACGAGCATAACCCCGTCTACCATTGTCATAATACGCTCAACTTCACCGCCGAAGTCAGCGTGACCTGGTGTATCTAAAATATTAACCCGCGTATCACCATAATTAATCGCGGTATTTTTAGCGAGAATCGTAATTCCACGCTCTTTTTCTAAATCATCCGTATCCATCGCACGCTCATCAATGTTCTCATTATCACGAAACGTACCTGAATAGTGCAACATCTGGTCTACTAATGTTGTCTTCCCGTGGTCGACGTGCGCGATAATCGCGATGTTACGAATATCTTTTTGCTCTTGCATAAAAACGCTCCATTTCTTTTCGATAAATTTCCTGCCTCTGTCATTATATATCAGTTCCCGTGATCTGTATAGCTTTAAACTTGAACGATTGATTAGTGGACTGTCTGTAGTGGCGTGACACATAGGTCATCGCCATTCCAATCAATTTGTAGTTTCCGATTAAATTTAAATAGTCTATACATAAGAACCTTTTAATGAAACCATTTGCAACCTTAACAATATAATCCCCATTCGTTCAACTAAATTATACAGGAGATAACAGAACGAACGGTATACAACGGTTGATAACAGTTTTTAGTCAATAAATTTTACCCATTAACCATTCCCTCATAATACAAAAAACACTCCTTAACATTAAGGAGTGCTTGCTTCATTAATATCATCTAATAGTGGATAAACCGCCTCTACACCTTCTTCAGCAATGTGGCATGCGATCCCAATTGGAGTTTCCCAAAAATGATCGGGAATCACAGGATTTTTAAGGCCTGCTGGTTGATAAAGTGATTTATAAATCCGATCAAGATGTTCTCGAGTTGTTTGTCGGTCTAGTTCCTTTTCACCTCTTGCGATTAAGAACATATAACGCATCGATTGAAAAATATTGTCCCCAGGCATAAAGGTAAAATTTTTGAATAAATATAACTGTTTTTCTGCTTGTTCTGAAATAGCTTGGTTAATGGCCAAATCATCCAAACGTTCATACAATTGATTGTACAATAATTTAAAGACACGTCGTTTCTCTTGCTGCATGACATCATCGGTGTACACGGTTTTCAATAAATCATACGCTTGTTCGCGTGTCCAAGTCATGTAACTCTCCCTTTCTTAGTTCAATGGTTCGTCGGAATAAGCGACCTCGCCATCTTTCAAACCGACATGCAAATCTTTATCGTTAAAAAACCAGACATCCTTTTGATCAATTTGAAAAGAAATGCCTTGTTTCTCTGTCGTGACCTGTGGTTCGTTAGCACTGCCAATGGCCATCCCGATCGAAAGACCTGACTGAAACGCACTGTCGCCTCCGTATTTTGGATAAAATTGAATCGCATCGCCATCTTCTAAATCCATCTCATCTTTAAACCAGTTAACCGCTTCATCTGTTATGTTAATATTCATGCTAAAACCCCCTTCTAGTCTCTTACTGTTAGTGTACCGAAAACACGCTTAAACAACAAATTATTCCACTTTAACCATTGCAAATTTGTTTCGGGTATCGTAAAATTTCATGAACGCCTTAACGCGCTAAAACATTGAATGAGGTGACAACATGACCGAGGAACGGATCGGAATTCTATATGCAACGTTCGCTTATTTATTGTGGGGACTACTCCCTCTTTACTGGAAATTAATCGAGCATGTACCAGCTTGGGAGATTCTAGCGCACCGAATTTTCTGGTCGCTCGCTTTTATGATTGTATTTATTTTAGTGATCCGACGTTGGCACTTACTCGTAGCTGAAGTTAAATCATTATTTACTAACGCTAAAACTGCGCTTGGTATTAGCGCCGCAGGTATCGTGATCAGTTTAAACTGGGTAATTTACATATGGGCTGTCAACTCTGATCACGTCCTCGATGCAAGCCTTGGTTACTATATTAACCCATTAATTAGTATTTTATTTGGCCTTATCTTCCTTAAAGAACGCTTTAGTTCGATTCAATGGGTAGCCATTGCCTTGGCATTTATTGGCGTTAGTTACATGACGATTAATTTAGGATCGTTTCCATGGGCTGCTTTAGCACTCGCTATGACATTCGGTATATATGGATTATTGAAAAAGGTCGTTCAGTTGAATGCCATTTTCGGCTTGGCAATCGAAACAATGGTTGTGGCACCTATTGCGTTTATTTATATTGCAGGATTAGAGTTTTCCGGTGGGGGTGCTTTAGGTTCGTCATGGGGAACAACATTGATTTTGATTGGAGCAGGTGTCGCAACAGCAATTCCACTGCTATTATTCGCACAAGGGGCTAAACGAATTCCATTGTCGTTGATTGGGTTTTTACAATATCTCGCACCAACACTTATGCTTTTGATTGGGGTCTTTTTATACAACGAACCATTCACATCCGTTCATGCCGTGACGTTTATATTGATTTGGCTCGGGCTTATTTTATACACATACGAACGCGTTAAACATTTACGGCAAGTTGGTTGATGGTTATAGTAGAGTCAAAATTAATATTAAAAAGGCGAAGATGCGTCAGGGCACGACCTTTAACGCTCTTCGCCTTTTTACATTCAGACTAACCTGCCATTTGCCGGCATGCTTGGGCACATTCACGACAGATTTGCGCACATTCTTGACAATGATCATCTTGCATCTTCTCACACTCAACAGCACATTGTTCACACACTTGCGCACATACACCGCAAAGTGTAACTGAAAATGAACTGTTTCGTGCCATATACTCTGTTGCTTGAGCACAAATATCCGCACAATCATGCAACGTCTGAATACAATTGATCCGCGCTTGAACGTCTGGCTCTTGCAAGCAAGCCGTCATACACTCCTCACAAGCTCTCAAACATTTTTGACACGCTTCAATACACGCATCCATATTCGTTGGTGATGTTGATAATACACCCATAAACAACACTCCTATCTAAATGATCTTCCTTTATCATGCCCGTTTATATTTGTTTTATAAAATAGAGTTACAAACTACTTTTAAATTAATCATCCTCAAAAATTCATAAATTTATTTAATGACTCGGTATACTTATTGCAAAAGTTCATGCTGACTCATATTTTCAAAATTTTTTATCCAAAATATAGAAAGCGCTTTCACATTTTATGTTATACTTTTATCAAAAGGGATCAAAGGGGAGTTACACAATGTCCAATCGATTTGAAACAGATGTGATTCATCATGCCTATGACTCAAAAGATCATTACGACAGTTTAGCAACACCAATTTATCAAACGTCTACTTATACGTTCGCGAATGCTGAACAGGGAGAAGCGCGATTTGCAGGAGAAGATCAAGGCTTTATTTATTCGCGTCTCGGCAATCCGACTGTCAGGCACCTAGAAGAACGAATTGCCAAGTTAGAAAATGCTGAATCTGGGCTTGCCTTCGCATCAGGTATGGCAGCTGTATCAGCAACACTGATCGCCTTAACGAAAGCAAACGACCATATTTTATGCTCGCGAGGGATCTATGGTTGTACATTCGGATTGCTCGATATCATGCGTGACAAATATAATATTCAATCCGATTTCAGCTTTATGGAATCAGAGAACGTTGTCCGCCAAATGATTCAAGACAATACAGCAGTGATTTATATCGAAACACCGATTAACCCGACGATGAAAATGATTGATCTTGAGATGATTGCGCGTGTTGCTAAAGAATACGACATTCCAGTTGTCGTCGATAACACATTCTCATCGCCGTATTTACAGCGTCCCATCGATTCAGGATGCGATATTGTCCTGCACAGTGCGACGAAATATATCGGTGGACACGGCGATGTCGTGGGTGGTCTACTAGTCGGTAAAGAAGAGTTTATTTCAGAAGTTGCCATGACCACTCAAAAAGATATCGGCGGCATTATGGCACCATTTGATGCGTGGTTACTACTGCGAGGTTTAAAAACTTTACCATTACGGATGGATCGTCATTCCGATAATGCTGAAAAAATCGTCGACAAACTAAAAGCGCATCCAAAAATTAAAAGTGTCTATTATCCATTTGACCCTGATCACGAGCACTATCACATCGCCCAAAAACAAATGAAGCTAGGCGCTGGCGTCATTTCATTTGAATTAGAAGGCGGCAAAGCAGAAGCACAAGCATTCTTAAACAAACTATCGTTTATTAAACTAGCCGTAAGTTTAGGTGATGCGGAATCACTTATTCAACACCCTGGAACGATGACTCATTCAGTTGTCCCTGAAGAAAGTCGAGAACACATGGGCATCACGGATTCACTAATTCGAATGTCATGCGGCTTAGAAGCATGGGAAGATATTTGGGAAGACTTGAATCAGGCGTTAGAACAAGTGTGAATCAGAAAATGAACAAAGTAGAATGATAACATTATAGCTACAATTTAGGCATAAAAAATAACCCCTCATATGGCGTTTACCTGGTGCTGAGGGATTATTTTTGCCTTAAGCTGCCTTGCCCCTCTTGTTGGGGTCCGATCTATTAAGGCCGCTCCATGTAACAGCATGGATGGTCTTTTAAATTGTATGCATTTATAATGTTCATATATAAATCCTACAGGAATCAACATTTGTACACTTTTTCTCTATTCCTTCAATATTTACATAGATATCCATTATATTTTATCAGCTTCCCTGTTAGTCAATTAAAACATAAATACTCACGAACAAGATAAATCCAGATCCAAGAAAGATCAAAATGGCCATCGTCTTTTGATTCTGTTGAAATACTTTTAGTCCTAAAGCAAAAAACATAACCCCTGAAATTAGCTGGATGTAAGGTTGAAGCCCATGATCACCCGTTGATAATCCGTATATTGATCCAGAAATGACAGTAATAGCCAATACAGTTATTATGATATTTAAAATCACCAAATACCTCCTGTCTTGTTGAGTTATAAGCAATACTACACGCTTATATATAGCCCATGAAACCATGATTAGGCATAAGGATATTATTTGGAAATAATTACATTTATCTTAACACAAATATTTAGAAAAATTCAGATGATGATTATAGCTATTCCAAAAAACACTGCACTTACTGTTATAAAAAATGTTTGTATGTAGATAAGCGCTTTTACCATGTTATATCGCATTGTGTTTGCCATGTTTCTGGCAACGTTTAAATGAAAAGGCAAGAAGTATAAGGAAAACAGAAATCCTCCTGAAAGCGACACACTGAGATAAACTAGCCACGTACTAGTCGTCATACTTTCCACTACTCCCCCCATGATAAAGAAAGGAATGCCAGCCCAGATAAAAAAAGTTGGAATTGATAAAATTAATGCTATAACTACTAACATAAAGTTTTTTCTGAGAGATTTGAAATACATGAGAAAATTATCTTTCATCACTGAAACTCCTTAATATTTAATGACTCTTATTCCAACATAGATGATTACCTACTTTCTTTTGAAGCAAGGTTACAACTATAAAAAAAGCGCGCTAAATGTTATGTAATTTAGCACGCTGCTTATAAAATTCATCCTAAAATCTTTGAAACATAGTTTTGTGTCTCAGCAAATGGCGGTACTCCACCGTATTGGTCGACATTGCCTGGGCCAGCATTATAAGCTGCTAAAGCGTTTTCTAGATTCCCGTCATAACGATTGAGCATGTCACGCAAATAACGTGCGCCTCCTTCAATATTTTGCTGGGGATCGAATGGGTTAGTCACCCCTAAGGCTTCAGCCGTTTGTGGCATTAATTGCATGAGTCCTTGAGCACCTGCATCGCTGATAGCCTCCGGATTAAAATTAGATTCTGCATTGATCACAGATTTAAGTAAATCTTGATTTAAATTAAAACGCTCAGCAACGCTTTGAATCATGTCGTCAAACTGTGATGGTTCAACATCACTCGTATCAACTGATAGGTTCTCTTCACCCGCTTGTGCTAAGGCTTGTTTAATTTGATTTGTTTGGGATGAAAACAGGTCAGTCATCATGCCTTGATTACTAGAACTACCTGGCATCATACTAGCCATCAAACCACTGCCAGCCATAGCATTCGGCATCATCGTATTAGCCATAGACCCGAGACCACTAGATGATGAACCAGAACCACCCATTGGCATGAGCGCATCAGCCATTGATCCACTACTCGAACTACTACCACTTGAAAAACTCGGCATCATATTAGCCATTAATAGCTGTTGAAACGAATCACCATTCATCACTTGATTTGATTGATTATTTTGTTGGTTTGTCTGAAACGGGCTATTTTGCATGGCGCGTTGATAGCCTAATACCGCTTCAAACATACGTGAATCGACCATATTGGTCACTCCTCTTACTTTGTCGACAAATCTCTAACGCTATTATAGCATAGATTTGATTTTTTTCAGCACTAGAATCGTTTCATCAATCTCTTCTTCACTTACATCGTAATGGGTCACAAAACGGACGAGTGTCGGCCCGAACTGAACGGCTTGAATACCATCATCAGCAAGTCTTGTCATCATATCAGCACCACTTATCCCGGCTGACGCTACGTCCATAATGACAATGTTTGTTTCGACTGGATAAGCCAGTTCAAACCCCGCTTCTTTAATTCCGTTTGCTAGTTTCGCAGCGTGTTTGTGATCCTCATCTAATCGTTTTGACATTTCCGTTAAAGCAATCATGGCTGGTGCTGCAATCACGCCAACTTGACGCAAGCCACCACCTAAGCGTTTACGCCATTTCCGGGCTTGTTTAATAAATTGATGCGAACCTGCAATAATCGATCCGACTGGTGCACCAAGTCCTTTTGATAAACAAATCTGAACCGTGTCGGCTTGGCTAGCGTATGTTTTGACTGAAATCCCAGTTGCTGCTTGAGCATTAAATAACCGCGCTCCGTCTAAGTGAACTGGAATATTGTTCGCTTGTGCCATCTGATAGGTCGCTTCCATCGTCTCTAACGGCAACACCGCACCACCTGCTCGGTTATGCGTGTTTTCGAGCAAAATAAGTCCAGTTTCAGGCAAATGAACATCTTCTGGGCGAATCGCTGCCGCCACATCAGCCGGGGCCATCACGCCACGTGCTCCCTTAATCGTCCGTGGTTGTACACCCGCAAAAGCAGAAATCGCAGCCCCTTCGTAGTAAAACACATGCGCTTCTTCTTCAAGCAAGATTTCTTGCCCAGGCTGTGTGTGCGTTAAGACCGCAATCTGATTCCCTTGCACGCCACTAGTCACGAATAGCGCCGCTTCTTTGCCTAACATGTCAGCCGCTTTTTCCTCTAGTTTCGTGACAGTCGGATCTTCTTCATAAACATCGTCGCCTACCTCAGCATGAAAACTCGCTTCTCGCATCGCCTGCGTTGGTTTTGTTACTGTATCGCTTCTTAAATCGATCATGTTCATCGCCCCTTATTTTAATATATCAATCGTAATCCATCCCCGTACACTGTTTAAAAATGCCCATTGCTCTACTTTATTGACTTCATCACGTTTTAGTGAACGTTCACATAATTTACCTGCCGTCACAAGCGCCTTTCGATAAGTACCCGACAACAATCCGTCTGATGTTGGCGGTGTGTACCATTTTCCATCGAAATAGAATGCAACATTCCCTGACGTGAATTCCGTAATGTATCCATATTCATTCCACAACAAGGTATCATTGGCATAGCCATCATGCTTTGCTAATGTTGTATAAACCTCTCGATGCGTTGTTTTGTGATACAAAAATGGGTTCTGTGAATCAACAGGATGGTCTGCTAGTACTGCCGTCATCGTAGTAGTTGAATCGTTAATGGGTGTTTTCTCAACATGAATCGAACCATTTTGATTCATTAATAATCGAGTTTTATACAAACCTGATAATCCGTCTTTAGCTTTAGCAAGTTTTTCTATAACTTCGTTTTCATCCATTGCTATTTGAAAATATTCCGCTGATTCTCGTAGACGCTTTAGATGTTCTTCTTCTAACCAAATCACACCATCGTTTAATCGCATTGTCTCTAGCAACTGAAAATCAGGTGCTTCCCGGTACAAGACGCGCGCCTTCGCGACAGTTTCTTCGTATTCACCGTCTGCGGACGAATCCCATGTGACACCGCCACCCACGCCATACACAGCTCGACCTGTGTCACGATTCCACATAACCGTTCGAATCGGAACATTGAATATCGCTTGGCCATCAGGTGTCAATAAGCCAATCGCCCCGCAATAAACGTCCCGCGCGCTCGTTTCTAATTGGTAGATTTGAGCCATCGTGCTTTGTTTCGGGGCTCCAGTAATCGAACCACAAGGAAATAGTGCAGCAAATATATCACTTAACGATATGCCTGGCTTGGTATCGGCTTGTATCGTCGATGTCATTTGATGCACGGTTGGATATGTTTCAATCGCAAACAACTCTGAGACATGGATCGTTCCTGTTTTTGCCACTTGTGTCACATCATTGCGTAACATATCCACAATCATGATATTTTCGGCTTGGTCTTTCTCAGATGAGACTAGCTTTTGTTTCAACGTCTCATCTTGCCCTAAAGTTAACCCACGACCGATTGTCCCTTTCATCGGCCGCGTATCAATTGACTCACCATTCCAAGCAAAAAATAATTCAGGTGATACGGAGATAATTTCATACTGACCGAATTGTAAATGACACGTGACATTTGCTTGTTGGGACCGGCGAAGTTGTTCATACCATTGGGACGTATCTACATGACTCAATTCGGCGATCAAACGCATCGTGTAATTGACTTGGTACGTCACACCACGAGCAATCAAATCGTGAATCGCATTAATCTTTTGTTTATATGTTTGTTTGGACACATCAGGTTGAAAACTTGCACCAACAAAAGCCTTGGCTTGGTTAAACTCAACCGGATCCTTTACCTCTTCAAACACCGCAAATATACAATAGGGAACCTGAGTGTTTTTGTGAAAGGGTAAATTTGGATAAAATGCCTCCGCCGCTTCATAACTCACATAGCCAGCGACATAAAAACCTTGCTTCTGATAAGTTTCTGCTCGTTCCAATACATGAGGGACGTCGTCAATCACATCGGCTTGTAAAACATCAACAGGATCCTCGAATGCATAAGCCGTTCGCTTTAGCCAAGGGTGATTGAAATGATACGTCATGTTAATATCATTCAACTCTTGCACCTCCTTGTGTCATGTATAGGTACCTGTGCCTGACTAATTCGACCACCCAATGTTTCGATGTAATTTATAACATTATATGTAAACGAATTATTATGATCAATTATGACAAGCATGATTATCCCTCACGTTCATCACGGTCTACTCGTTTTTCCACTCGTTCACCCGTTGTCGTGTACATCGAGCGACCTAGATATAATGGAATTTCTAATTGAGAATCATCTGGCAGTCCATTTGCTAAAAATAAATCGTCATCACGATAAAATTGCGTAATATCTCCGACAAACCAGTCGTGATCTCCATATGTATTTACATCAATTACTTGGCACTCGTAAGCCACATAGGCATCGTGTAAAATCGGAGCATTAATTGTTTTGCCTCGATCAAACCCCATGCCATCTACTTCAAATTTATTTACATCACTTCCGCTAAAACTACCTGATTGTTGAATGAATTCTGCCCTTTCCATCGGTAAAAAATGAACCGCAAATTCACCTGACTGTTTAATCAAATCATATGTATACCGTTCACGCCCGATTGCTACCCCATAAATCGGCGGATCGAATGAAATATACGAATGCCACCCAGCAGCCATAACATTGTCTTGGCCGTTGTGCGTCGCGGTAACGATTGCGACCATTCCTGGATAACTGTGCATGACGGTTTTATCTGTTGGTTGTCTCATAAGTTGCCACCTACTTTCGTATTTCACTCTATTTTAACAGAAAATTCACTCACCTGAACGGCATTTATGATATATTGAATAAAGGAGGGATGAACATGTTTAAACCGACTGAAGCATTTGCGCGAGAGCTCGATGCAAACGACCCATTCAATCAATATAAACAAGAATTTTATATAAGTGACGACCATATTTATTTAGATGGTAATTCGCTCGGCCTGATGCCTAAACGAGCAGAAGAGTCATTGCAACAAGTGATGAACACTTGGAAAGAAGAAGCGATTGGCGGATGGATGAGCAATGAACATCCGTGGTTTTACTTATCGGAAAATTTAGGTGAGCGTGTGGCGCCTCTAGTAGGTGGAAAGTCAGAGGAAGTGATTGTCACAGGTTCAACAACGACTAATCTCCACCAACTCGTGAGCACCTTTTATCAGCCCGAGGGTAAACGTACGAAAATTTTAGCCGATGAACTCAATTTCCCTTCTGATATTTATGCCTTGCAAAGCCAACTCAACTTGCACGGCTATGATCCTGATGAACATTTAATTCAAGTTGAAAGCCGTGATGGCCGGACGATTGATGAGGATGATATTATTCAAGCGATGACTGACGAAGTAGCCTTGATTGTCCTCCCGACTGTTTTATACCGTAGCGGGCAATTATTAAATATTCGAAAACTAACAGAAGCCGCCCATGAGAGAGGCATTCTGATTGGATTCGATGGCTGTCATTCAGTTGGCGTCATACCGCATAATTTCCATGAAGACGGTGTCGATTTTGCCTATTGGTGCCATTATAAATACGTTAACAGCGGGCCTGGTGGTGTCGCGGGCTTATTCATTCATGAAAACCATTTCGACCGCACACCTGGATTAACAGGCTGGTTCGGTTCTGATAAGGATAAGCAATTCGATATGGAACATACTTTTACAAAGGCTCAAGACGCTGGCGCATTTCAAATCGGCACGCCCCATGTGTTTAGCGCTGCACCGTTAATCGGGTCTTTATCATTATTTGAAGAAGTCGGAATCGAGGCCGTTCGTGAAAAATCCTTACAGGCTACGGCTTATTTTATGTATTTAGTCGAACACGAATTAAGCGAGTTCGGTTTCACAATCGGAAATCCACGTGAAGACAAACGTCGTGGTGGCCATATTTGCTTAGAACATGATGCTGCCGCGAGTATTTGTAAAGCGCTAAAAGAGCGTGACATCACGCCTGACTTCCGTGCACCTAATGTCATTCGTTTGGCACCTGTTGCTTTTTATGTGTCTTATCATGACATATACCGAACAGTGCAAATTTTAAAAGATATCATGACGAACGAAACATATAAACAATATCAAAATGAACGCGACGTCATTGCTTAAGGAGTGTAACCCATCATGATCGATATTTCCAGAACATTAAATGCAAATACACCTACATGGCCTGAAGATGAGCCCTTTTCATATGATCTAACGGCATCAAAAGCAGAAACAGGGTCGGTTAATATTGGCCAATTCACAACAAGTTGCCACACCGCAACTCATATTGATGCGCCTTTTCATTTTAATGATAGCGGCTTAACTGTCGATCAATTACCAATCGATTTGTACATGGGCCCTGTCTTAGTCATTGATCTCACTACAAAACAACGGATCACACCTGAAGATTTAAACTTTATTAATTTATCCGACGTACGGCGTGTGATTTTAAAGACCGATGCTTGGCCAAATGGCGACCCATTTCCAACTGAAATTCCTGAGCTAGATTCAAGGCTTGGTGCATTTTTCCACGAACATGGCGTTGAGCTTGTCGGCGTTGACTTACCGTCTGTCGACCCATTAGACAGCAAGACGCTCGACACGCATCACGCTTTTGAAGAAAACGACATTCATATTTTAGAAGGGGTCGCACTAGATGACGTTGAGGCTGGTCACTATTATTTATCAGCATTGCCTCTCAAGCTAGAGGGCGCAGATGGTTCGCCCGTTCGCGCTGTCTTGCAACCCCTATAAAAAATCCCCACCGCGGTGGGGATTTCGCTGTATCAAGACGTTTTTTCGCCGTATAATTCAGGAAAATCGCTGTATATTGACACATTTTCGATGTATGAGCTTCCTTTTTCGCCGTATCAGAATGCTTTATCGCTGTATGAGCACCCTTTTTCGCTGTATCACGTACTATTTCCTCCACATTTCAGCTTTAATTTCATTCAAAACTTCATCATAGTTTATTTCCTCATCAATAAATAGATAAAATACGGAGCACCAATTAACGCGACCACAATGCCAGCTGGTAGATTACCGACTGATAGTAAATTCATACCGATTAAGTCTGCAACAAGCAGTAACCAACCGCCAATCAATAGACAAATCGGTAAATATAACTGTGTCCGCGGTCCAATCAATTGTTTCGCAATATGTGGTGCGAGTAAGCCAATAAATGAAATGCCACCTGTGACAGATACCGCAGAGGCAGCTAGGGCAACAGCGATAATCAGTAATACCACTCGGGCTTTTTCAATCCGCAACCCAATTCCGACGGCGGCTTGTTGTTGCAAACTTAGCATATTCATCTGATTAGCCATGGCAAACACAACGGGCACAAGCACTAACAACCACGGTGATAAAATCCAGACGAATGACCAATCTGTTCCCCAAATATCACCAGCCATCCACTGCACAATAAAATCGACCTTTTCTCGCTCAGCTGAACTAATTAATACCACCATCAACCCAGAGAAGGCCATCGAAAAACCGACACCCGTGAGTACCAGTCGGATAGGTTCAATACCAGACTGTTTTCGATAAGAAAACAGATAAATCATCGCTGCGGTCAGAAACGCACCTAAAAACGCAACAAACGGTAACATAAACGCAAATGAACCAGCTGCAATGGGGAAAAACAAGAAGTAGATCGCAACAGCGACGCCTGCGCCAGAATTAATTCCAATAATACCTGGGTCCGCTAAATCATTCTTCGTCATCGCTTGTAAAATCGCACCTGATGACGCTAGAGCCATCCCAGCCAAAAGGGTCACAAGCATTCGTGGTATGCGGATGGACCACAGCACAAATTCTTCTTCAAACGTTCCTTGACCGAAAAGTGTCGCGATCATACGGTCAAATGCTAGTGTCGAATCACCAATTTGCAAACCAATCATCATCGTTAACAGTAATAATAGACTGAACGCTAGAACCAATAATCGTTGTTTTCGTATCACACTTGAATGAATCATGAGAACGCTCGCCCTCCTTTATTCAATACATAAAGGAAGAACGGCAATCCAACAACAGACACAATCGCAGCGAGTGGTGTTTCGTAAGGAGCATTGATCGTGCGCGCAATCGTGTCAGCCGCTAGCATAAAAATACCGCCAACCGTTGCACTCATTGGGAGGATAAAGCGATAATCCGTTCCAACAATCGGACGCACCATATGAGGCACCATCAAGCCAACAAACGCTAAGTTTCCGACTAATGATACGGCGCCACCCGCTAATAAAATAATGACGACAAACAATAACGTTTTCGTTCGCGTTACGTTTTGCCCAAGGCCTACAGACATTTCTTCATTTAAGCTCATGACCGTTAATTGCTTTGATAATGATAGTGCAATGAGAATTCCCACAGCGACAATCGGTGTTAAAACAGCCAATTGCCTCCAGGATGTTCCCATCACAGCACCTGCTGTCCACATCGAGACATCTTTAGAAATTTGAAATAAAATTCCCGTTCCTTCAGCTACTGCATAGAGAAAGGCGGATACCGCTGCACCAGCTAAAATAATACGAAACGTATTAAAGCCACGCGGATTCAATGCGCTGATGCCAAACACGAGCGCCGCCCCTACTGCCGCACCGATAAAACAAGCGATCATAATCCCGAAATAATTCATATTCGGAATAAAGGCAATCGTCACAGCTAAAGCAGCATTGGCTCCTGCTGTTAAACCAAGTAGGCCTGGGTCTGCTAAAGGATTTCGCGTCATCCCCTGCATAATAGCACCCGCAACAGATAAAGCCATGCCTACCAATAAAGCTCCAAGTTCTCGTGGCAAGCGTATTTCACGCAAAATTAACACATCACCAGTTGGATTGGCTTGAGTAATAGCTAGCCAAACATCATGGACCGTCGTATCGATCGCTCCAAAGACCATCGACACACCTAGCATGACGATTAATAGAATGATAGAGCTTATGAATATGTAAGAAAAACGTGTGTTCATAACGATCAACCTTTATCTCATGAATAAAAGGCGGGTGCACCCCGCCTCAATAGATTACTCTGCTTCTCCTAAAAAGTGTTCCTTAAAGAACTGCAATTGATAATCGAGCGAAATAGGATCATTGAAATAGAATTCTTTCGCATCTGCTTCAAAAACACGATCATTCTCTACTGCTGGAATGTTCTGATAGGTTTCTGTCTCTTCAAATGAATTATCTAAATCATTGTTTTTACTATAGACGATATAGTCACCTGCGTATTCTGGTAATGCTTCAAATGATAATGCATAGAAACCATCTTCAAGCGCCATTTCTTTTACTTTTTCGGGCATCTTCAAGCCCATTTCTTGATACAAGATTTCCGTACCACGCGCCCAATTGTCGCCAAATACGTAAAGTTGTTTATCAAAGTTTTCGATCACGGTCACCGTTGCATCTTCGCCAATCTCGGCCTTAATTTCTTCTCCAGCTTCTTGCGCACGTGTTTTAAAATCTTCAATCCATTCATTAGCTTGTTCTTCTTTGTTCAATAGTTTAGCAATTTCACAGTGCTGTTCTAAATAGCCTAAGTTGCCATACGCATACGTAACCGTTGGGGCAATTTCACGTAGACGATCGAGATTTTTCTCACTGTCTAAACCAATAATAAGGTCAGGATCTAATTCGATGATTTTCTCTAAATCCTCAGACGTAACCGTTTCAGCCCCTTCTAAATGCTCTTCATAGCGCGGGTTGCTCATGGAATACGAATCTGCGCCTACGACATTAGTATCGAGTGACAGGACATTACCTGTATAAGTCGATAATACGACAACTCGTTCAGGATTAGCTGGAACTTCAACTGGCCCATTCTCCGATTCGTAAGTTCGCATCTCCCCATCAGCTGATTCTTCTGATTCACTGTTACTTTCATCATTCATTTCTTCTGTACTGCTGGAATCATTGGATCCCTCGGCATTTGTGCTTTCTGATTCATTACCATTACCACAGGCACTAATTAGCATAAGCATGGCGATCAGTAGTAAAGGAATCAACCGCTTTATTGTCATTGTCATTCTCCCCTTTAATTAAATTATAAGTAAGGCAAATCGGTCTTCCTGTCCGCGGATCTTGCCCAATGACGGCATCAATATCAAACACACTGCGAAGTACGTCAGCTTGCATGACATCTTCATAATGGCCCTCTTTTATTATTGAACCTTCACGCATGGAAATAATGTAATCAGCAAAACGAGCTGCATGATTTAAATCATGTAAGACCATAACGATCGTTCGGCCTTCTAATTGGTTAAGATTTTGAAGCAATTCTAATACTTCCAGCTGGTGAGCAAGGTCTAAATAAGTTGTTGGTTCATCAAGGAAAATCATCTCCGTATCTTGAGCTAGAGCCATCGCAATCCACACACGCTGCTGTTGGCCACCCGATAACTCATCAACTGGACGATGTTTATATATCTCTACCCCAGTCGATTCCATCGCTTGGTGAATCACTTCCACATCTTCCTCGCTCAAACGACCGAATCCTTTTTGATACGGAAAACGTCCATAGGAAACGAGTTCACCAACTGTAAGCCCGTTAGCATAATCGTTACTCTGTGGTAAGATCGCCATCTTCTTAGCGACGTCTTTCGTTTTCTGCTTAGCTATATCTTCACCATCTAACAACACTCGGCCTGAATCTGGCGTAAGAATACGGGTTAATCCTTTAAGCAAAGTTGATTTGCCACAACCATTTGGACCGATAATGGCTGTTATTTGCCCTTCTGGAATATCGACGTTTAAATGATCCAACACGGTATGCTCATCATAGCCAACTAATAATTGCTCACCTTTGACCCGCACAGCAAATACCTCCTACCTTTATTGATAATGATTATCACTGTCATTGCATTCCCTATTAAACCACATACATCATGAAAGTCAACACCTATTCTCAATTAAACGTTTCTAATGATTTAACGCTTAATAGTTGAACATCACGATGACCACTGGATTCATAAGGGTTGAAATTAAGTGATAAATCAATTAGAATTTATTGAGAATGATTATCAATTTTTGAGCGAGGTGAGTTTCTTATGACTCATGATCTATATGATGTGACGATTATCGGTGGTGGCCCAGCTGGATTGTATTCGGCTTTTTATAGTGGATTACGTGGCATGAAAACAAAAATTATCGAATACCAGAATGTTTTAGGCGGGAAAGTAAACGTTTATCCTGAAAAAATGATTTGGGATGTGGGCGGACAACCCCCTGTAACAGGCGAGAGATTTATGAACCAGTTGATTGAACAGGGCTTAACATTTGATCCCACCGTTGTTTACGGGGAAAAAGTCGTTAGCATGCAACAAGATGAGGATGAGCTCTTTTACTTAACGGACGATTCTGGCAACAAGCATTGGACGAAGACCGTGATTGTGGCAGTAGGAAGTGGCATTTTGAAGCCTCAAAAATTAAAAATAGATAATGCTGATCGATTTGAAGTATCGAATTTAAATTATACAGTTAAATCCTTAAAACGTTTCCAAGATAAAACCGTGATTATTTCAGGCGGCGGTAATTCAGCCATCGACTGGGCGAATGAACTCGAGCCAATCGCCAAAAAAGTCTTCGTCACCTGTCGAAAAGATCATTTATCAGGTCATGAAGCTCAAGTCGACCAACTGATGAATAGTAATGCGACATGTTTATTTAACTCTTGTATCGCAAACCTCGTCCCTTGCCCTGACCGAGAAATGATTGAGTATGTCGAAGTGTTGAATCAAGAAACCAACGAAGTCGAACAAGTGGCCGTCGATGAGGTAATCGTCAATCATGGCTATGAAATGGATGCTGAACTCCTACAAAAAAGCGAATTAAATTTAAATATGGTGGATGATTATTTCATTGAAGGAAACGCAACTAGCGAGACCTCCGTCCCAGGCGTATTCGCAGCGGGTGACATATTAAAACACGACGGGAAATTAAACTTAATCGCAGGAACTTTCCAAGATGCAGCCAATGCAGTCAATCAAGCGAAACAATTTATTTCACCCGATTCGAGCGGACAAGCTCTGGTTTCATCTCATAATGACGTATTCAAAGAGCGTAACGAACAACTTAAACAACAAATGCTAGACACTTAAAAATAGCGAAATCCCTACCTCAATAGGGATTTCGCTGTATTAAGAGCAGTTTTCGCTGTAAGGAAGCTTAATTTCGCTGTATCGCAGCAATTTTTCGCCGTATCAGAACGCTTTATCGCTGTATGAGCACTCTTTTTCGCTGTATCACAGCCCAATTTCGCTGATAAAATATCTCTGTTCCCAGTTAAATCACCTATTTTAACGGCTAACCGCACAATTATAGATAGTAAACCTTCCTCACAACGCAGTCCGCACATTCCATAATTCTGGGAAGAAGTAATGGTCAAGCACTTGTTTTAAATAACCGACACCAGAAGAACCGCCAGTGCCTGTTTTATGGCCGATAATTCGTTCAACTGTCTTCATATGTCGGAAACGCCATTGTTGCATCCAGTCTTCGAGATCGACTAGTTTCTCAGCTAGTTGATACAAATTCCAGTAGCGATCTGGATCTTGATAAACTTCGATCCAAGCTTGTTCCACACTAGCATTCGCTTGATAGGTTTCTGTTAAATCTCGTTCCAACACAGACTGATCAATTGCGAATCCTGCTTTAGCCAACGCCTCAATAGCTACATCATACAAGCCTGGTGCCTCATAGGCTGCTTTTAAGCGATCATAAATTTCTGGTTCATTCTTATAAATTGCAAGCGCATGGGAAGTTTTATAGCCCAGAGCAAATTCGACCAAACGATACTGATAAGACTGAAAACCTGACGCGTTCCCTAATTGATCGCGGAAGCCTAAATACTCACTCGGCGTCATGGTTGATAATACGTCCCACGCTTTAATAATCTGTGTTTGAATACTCGAAACACGGGCAAGCATTTTAAAGGCTGGCTGATACTCCTCATTTTGTATCGCTTTCACCGCCGCTTCTAACTCGTGCAACGTTAATTTAATCCATAATTCGCTGACTTGATGAATAACAATAAATAACATTTCATCATGATGATCTGACAAGCGATTCTGGCTATTTAAAATCGAATCCAAATCTAAATAATCGCTATACGTCATCCGATCTTTAAAATCAGTATGAATATCCTCTTCATGTTTATTCGTCATGATTCTAACCCCTTTTTCAATCAACTTAAAACAAACATTCCATCCCGTTCTTCTGTTTCTTTAATCTTAACATAAACACCCTTAAACAGATGAATTTATGATAAAATAGAGTAAGAGAATTATTGGGGGAATCATGTGTGAGTGAACATTTCGCAAAATGGAACCAAGAGCTACAATCGCCAAAAATTATTTATTCAGACATCAACCAAGAGATCGAGCGCTTGCGTTCAATCCATCAACTTAATATCGAATTCGGTCAGCAAGAAGGGTCATTTGACAATATTACGGAACTTGCGAAAAGTATCTTCAATGTCGAAATGGCTCTAATTACTATTGTTGATTCAAACTGGCAATGGTTTAAATCATGTATTGGGTTGCCTGAACAACTAGAGCAAGACGGCGGAACACCACGTGACCAGTCCTTTTGCCAGTATTTATTTGTCGAAAACCAACCCTTTCAAGTAGAGGATGCAACCCTAGATGACCGCTTCAAGAATAATCCACTTGTAACAAATGGACTTATTCAGTTCTATGCAGGTGTACCATTAAGGTTAAGTGACGGCCACATCATCGGGTCATTATGCGTCCTGGACTCCAAGCCAAATAAGTTAACTGAAGCAGAGTTCGATCAGCTTGAGAAACTGGCAAATTGGGCCATTACTGAAATTGAAATAAAACAAAAGGTTCAAGACCTTTCGGAACAACAACAAGCCATCAATGAACTGGTTGAACGAAATGCCTATCTAACAGCTGGCGTTGAACACTCTTCTTCTTCCATTGTGATTACAGATGCCAAACAACCTAATAATCCAATCATTTATGTCAACCAAGCTTTCACTGAATTAACAGGGTATGAATCAGATGAAGTCATGGACCATAATTGCAACATCCTTCAAGGCCCAGACACGGATCAAGATACGATTCATTACATAAAAGCCTGTATTAAAAACCGCCAACCAGCTCAAACTGAAATTCTAAACTACCATAAAGATGGTTCTACCTTTTGGAATGAATTGATGATCAACCCCATCACAGATGACCAAGGTGATGTGCCGTACTTCATTGGTATTCAACAAGACATTACCCGGCGTAAAGAAATCGAACAAGGGCTAGTGAAGAATTTATTTGAAAAAGATCGCTTATTTAATGCACTACCAGAATTAATCATTATGCTTGATCAAAACGGTCTTGTACATAATGCAAATAGTCGTTTATTACCTTTTACAGGTTATTCGATTACAGAATTGATGAATCAGCCGATTACAAATTTAATTCAAACTAATGATTTGAACACAATCATTAATGACACCTTTCAAAAAGGGACTTCATCCTTCGAAAGCGCACTCGTGACCAAAGAATTAGAATACTTACCATTTCAATGGAACTTCTTAGCGCTTCGAGGTGCTGATGGCACTCAATCAAGTATTGTCGCAATTGGTGAAGATATTCGTGACCGTCTCCAATTACAGAAAGACGTGGAATATGCAAGGCATTTACAGAAGGAATTACTTCAACCTAATATCGAGGATGAAAAGATTACACTCAAGTTCTTACATGAAGCTAGCAACTATGTAAGCGGTGATAGTTACGGATATGATTATAATGAGAAAGAAAACCGCTTATTCATTTACCTGCTCGATGTTATGGGGCACGGCGTTGCGACAGCTTTACAGACTAGCACAATTAATCTTTTATTTAACCAAATTGCCAGAGAAAATATGAGTGTTAAAGACAAGGTCTCGTGGGTGAATCGCACGTGTACCCGTATCTTTCCTGATGCTTATTTTGCCACCGCCTTTTGTGCTGATATCGATTTAAACACTGGGCATGTTACTTATGTGGCTGCAGGTATTAATTTCTTTGCTTATGAAAAAGACGGTGAAACTCATGGAAGGGCTGTTCCTGGCGCACTAATTGGAATCGAAGAAGACATGGAATTCACTGAACATACGTTAACACTGAGTCAAGGCGATGCCCTCTATTTCATGACAGACGGTATTTACGAACGAATTAACAAAGATGAACTTCCGAATGACTTTAATCAGTTCTATACCTATCTGTACAATATAACCGCTCAGCAAAATGTGCCTGACGATACAACAGCTGTTTGTTTAAAGTTACATTAAGCAATCAAAAAACTTGAATGGCTGTAATCCCTATTGCTAAACTAGGTATTGGACGAAAGACGAATAAAGGATGTGACGAACCATGCGTGTTGTAAATAATATAACGGATTTAATTGGGGATACCCCACTCGTTAAGTTAAATAAATTAAGTCCCGAAGACGGTGCTGATATCTATTTAAAACTAGAATTCTTCAACCCGAGCGGCAGTGTTAAAGACCGTGCTGCTTATAATATGATGATTGAAGCCGAAAACGCTGGTGAACTTAAAGCAGGTTCAACAATTATTGAACCGACAAGCGGTAATACTGGTATTGGCCTGGCGATGACCGCTGCAGCGCGTGGTTATCAAGCCATTCTCGTGATGCCTGATACGATGACGAAAGAACGGATTAATTTACTCCAAGCTTACGGAGCACGTGTTGAATTAACACCTGGTGATGAAAAGATGCCTGGTGCAATCCGCCGTGCGAAAGAATTAATGGACGAAATCCCAAACAGCTTCATGCCGATGCAATTCGAAAATGAAGCAAACTCCGATGCCCACCGCCATACAACAGCAAAAGAAATTGTTGAAGCGATGGAACAAATCGGCAAGCCTCTTTCAGCCTTTGTAGCGACAGCTGGTACAGGCGGTACGATTACAGGAACAGGTGAGGAATTAAAGAAAGTATACGAGGACCTATCCGTTCATGTTGTTGAACCAGCAGGATCTCCTGTCTTATCAGGTGGAAAACCTGGTAAGCACAAGCTTGTCGGCACAAGCCCAGGCTTCGTACCAGACATTTTGAACCAAGACGTCTATGATGAAATCTTCAAAATTGAAGATGATCAAGCCTATAAAGTTGCGCGAGGCCTTGCACGTGAAGAAGGTATTTTAGTCGGCACATCAGCCGGAGCGTCAACCTACGCTGCCATTGAAGTCGCTAAACGCAAGCAACCAGGCGAAGTCGTTGTGGCAATCATCCCTGATTCAGGCGAACGTTATTTATCAGGTGATTTATTCGATTATGATAAAGAGGTTTAAATTCCAATTTCCGGCCTATTCTATAAAAAAAAGAATAGGTCTTTTTTTATGGAATCAATTTCACGACAAAAATCTTAAATAATAATTTTTTTATTAATACTTATTGACTTGAGAATGATTTTCAGTAAAATAGAGTTTGCGGAAATGATAATCATTTTCAATTAAAAGAAGGAAGGGTGTTTACAACATGTTCAACAAAAAAGTTGGATTTATTGCTTTATTATTCGCTTTAGTAACATTATTAGTTGCTTGTGGCGGCGGAGATAATGATGAGAGTCAAAACGACGATTCATCAGGAGAAACGTCAAATGAGGAGTCCTCTAACGGAGAATCTAACAACGAAGAAACAAGTGAATCAAAAGATGCAGGTGTAGTTAATATTTATACAAGTCGTCATTACGATGTTGACGATGAGATTTACAGTGCCTTCACGGAAGACACAGGCATTGAAGTCAACGTGATTAACGGCAGTGCTGACGAATTAATTGAGCGTATGAACCGTGAAGGTGAAGCGTCAGAAGCTGACATCTTCTTCACAGCAGACGCAGGTCGCCTCCACCGTGCTAAAGATCAAGGGTTACTTCAACCAATTGAAAGCAACACAATCAATGAGAACGTGCCAGAAAATTTACGTGACCGCGACAATGAATGGGTTGGACTTACCCAACGTGCAAGAATTATCGCTTATCACAAAGAACGCGTCGATGAGAGTGACTTATCCACATACCAGGCTTTAGCCGAGCCAGAATGGGAAGATCGTGTATTGATCCGTTCTTCTGAAAATATTTACAACCAATCTCTATTAGCGTCATTTATCGAATTAAATGGTCGTGAAGATGCGAAAGCTTGGGCCGAAGGAATCGTTAATAATCTAGCTCGTTCACCACAAGGCGGTGACCGTGACCAAGCTCGTGCCGTTGTCGCTGGTGAAGGTGACGTTGCGATTATGAATACATACTATCTTGGTGGTATGTTAAATTCAGATGACGAAGAAGAAGTCGAAGTTGCTGAACAATTAGGCGTTTTCTTCCCTAACCAAGATTCAACTGGCGCACATGTTAACGTTAGTGGTGCAGGTTTAGCTGCCAATGCACCTAACGAAGAAAACGCGATTGCTCTAATTGAGCATTTATCAAGTGAAGATGTTCAAGGACAATTTGCGAGCGCAAACTATGAATACCCGGTTAACCCAAACGTCGAACCGGCTGAAACATTACAGCAATGGGGAGACTTTGAAACGCAGGATATTAACCTATCTACTTTAGGTGAAAACAATGCCGAAGCCGTACGCATTTTTAACGAAGTAGGCTGGAAGTAAATTGTGACAACTTAACAAACGTTTGAACCGTCTCATCATTTGAGGCGGTTTTCTCGCTTTTGTTTTATAACCATGATCATGTACGATAGAATTTGGTAGTTAGATTATAAAAGGACGTGTCTTTTTGAAATGGCTTCGCACCCTTAAAACTTCAACCAATATATGGACTATTTTAAGCATCGTCTTTGCTTTATTTGTCATTTTGCCTAATATATCTATTATCGTACAATTGTTTAGCGAGCCTAACGATAACTGGGAACATATTCAAGAGTATATGTTGCAAAGTTATATCCAAAATACCTTATTATTAGTTGTATTTGTCGGCGGCTTCACCTTGATAATCGGTACTAGTTTAGCGTGGTTAATTTCAGCCTATGACTTTCCGATGCGCCGGTTTTTCCAATGGGGAATGATTCTTCCACTAGCTATACCTCCTTATATTGGTGCATATACGTATCATGGCATTTTAAACTACACAGGGGTCATTCAAACGACTCTACGTGATCAATTAGACGTAACGGTGAACCAAGATTACTTTAATATTATGAATATGCCTGGCGCGATTTTCATTTTAACGATCTTCTTGTTCCCATACGTTTACACCATTACAAAAGCGTTTTTAGCAAGGCAATCAACGGCTCTTGTTGAAAATGCGAGACTTCTTGGTAGCAATGCATGGCGAACGTTTTTCCGCGTCGTCCTCCCTATCTCACGCACCGCCATGGTTGCAGGTGTGAGTTTAGTGATTTTAGAGGTGTTAAACGATTACGGGGTTGTAAAATATTACGGGATTCAAACGTTTACAACGGCGATCTTTCAAACGTGGTTTGGTATGGGCGATTTAAATTCGGCGATCAAATTAGCTGGTACGTTAATGTTAATCGTCTTAGCGATTTTAGTCATCGAACGGATCATGCGCGGACGTCGTCGTTACAGTTTCACGACAACGAAAGTCAAATTGTTACAACCCATCCGCTTAGAAGGTAAAACAAAATGGCTTGCCTTCTTCTATTGTATGACGATCTTCGCACTCGGTTTTATTATCCCAATCATTCAGCTTATTTACTGGGCGACCATGGCGTACGAGCAATTTTTTGAACAAAACTTTTGGTCTTTAATCGGAAATTCTGTTTTCGTTGCGTTTGTTGCATCGATTTTAATTGTTGTCATGGCAGTTGTGATTAGTAACTTCTCGCGACTTAATCGCGGCTTACTTGCAAAAATCTTTCCTAAAGTAACGATTTTAGGTTATTCTATACCTGGAGCTGTTATTGCTGTTGGTGTCGTCACACTCTTTACAGCCATTGACCGACAGTTGTTCGGATTTTACGAATGGCTCGGGTTTGAACCAACACTTGTTTTAAGTACGAGCTTACTGATGCTTATTTTTGCCTATGTCATACGTTACTTAGCTGTCGGGTACAATTCAATTGACTCTGGCTTTGAACGAATAGGTACAAACTTTACAGAAGCATCACGTATGCTCGGAATGAACGTGACGAAATCCTTTTTTAAGGTAGATATGAAGTTAATTCGCGGGGCAATCTTCGGTGGCTTTATCCTCGCCTTCATCGATATCATGAAAGAATTACCGTTAACATTAATTTTACGGCCATTTAATTTTGATACATTAGCAACCAAAGCATTTCAGTACGCTACGGATGAAATGATTCAACGTGCTGCGATGCCGTCGTTACTCATCATTCTTGTTAGTGGTATTGCGATTTATGTGTTTCATCATGTTTTAGAAAAGGAGTCCTGAGCAATGTTTGTCCACATTCGGAATTTATCTTTTAAATATCGTCAAACTACTGAACAAACGATTAACGATTTTAACCTAACGATTGATCAAGGTGAAATCATTTCGATTTTAGGTGAATCAGGTAGTGGCAAAAGTACAATTTTACGCTTAATTGCCGGCTTAGAAATGCCAACGAACGGAAATATTATGGTGGGTGACCATTGCATGTGTAGCAATTCACAGTTCACCCAGCCAGAAAAACGTGGTATCGGCATGGTGTTTCAAGATTATGCCTTATTCCCGCATATGACTGTTCAAGATAATGTGAAGTTTGGCTTACAAAAATGGTCACGTAAGGATAAAAAACAGCGTGTCCATGAAGTATTAGAACTCGTTGGCTTAGAAGATTATCATAAACGTTATCCATTTGAATTAAGCGGAGGTCAACAACAGCGTGTTGCTCTAGCTCGTGCACTCGCACCAAAACCAAAACTGCTTTTATTCGATGAACCATTCAGTAACCTTGATGCTGATCTGCAAATTCGAATAAGGGAAGAATTGCGTCGCATCATAAAAGCAGCAGGAGTTACATCGATCTTTGTTACCCACGACCAAGATGACTCGCAAGCTTTAGCGGATCGGATCGTCGTATTACGTGAAGGTGAAATCGCAGAAACTGGAACGCCTGAGAATATATTCGGAACTGACTGTAACTTTTCAGATCGTATGCCTGTCAAGCCACGTGTTCTTTCACGTGTTTAACGCCAAGACCTTGTGTTTTGGCGTTTTATTTATGTAATAATAGGTTTGCAGGTTCAAGGACTTTTAATTGAGCGCGTATCTCGACAGAATACTTAAGGTTTGGTATATTTAGTGTATCGAAATAATCGGTCTGCGAAAGAATTAGAAAGAAGGGGTACCTTGACGTCAGATCAAGAGCAATTAGCGAGACGAAACTTGGCAATCATGTGGTTTGCCAACTTTTTTATTGCCGGAAGCATGACTATGGTGATGCCATTTTTATCGCTATATATAGATACATTCGGCAACTTTTCAGAAGAATACGTAACAAACTGGGCTGGGTGGACGTTTGCAGTAACGTTCATGACCGCGATTATCTTCTCACCTATTTGGGGACGTGTTGGCGATCGATTTGGTCGTAAACCAATCCTAGTCGTGATGGCATTTGGTTTGACCGCTTCAGTATTTACAATGGGCTTCGTCGATTCAGTTATCCAATTGTTTATGCTACGTCTTGTCATGGGTATCTTCGCTGGCTTTATCTCAACATCTCAAGCACTGATTTCTACCCAAACACCGAAGCATATTTCTGGTCGTGTGATGGGAACCCTTCAGACAGGTACGGTTACCGGAACTTTAACAGGACCTTTACTCGGTGGTGTTTTGGCTGACTGGATCGGTTTCGCCCAAGCTTTCCAAATTATTTCAGGCGCCTTATTAATCGCAGCTCTTCTCGTCTTCTTTGCCCTAAAAGAAGTACGACTAGAAGCATCACCAGAAGAAAAAGAAAGCTATTCGAAAAAAGAAGTGTTATTGCACATCGTGCGTCACCCAATGTTATTGGCAGTACTCATCATTTCGATGTTCATTCAAATCGCTCACTTCTCTATTCAACCGATTTTAGCGTTGTATGTAGAAGAATTGAATGGCCCTGCTAACTTAGCGTTTATCTCTGGGATCGCCTTTTCGATTACAGGGCTCGGTAACTTGCTAATGACACGTCGTTGGGGGATTATTGCCGATAAAGTCGGCTATGATAAAATCCTTATTTTACTTGTGTTTCTGGCAGGAATTGTTTACTTCCCAGGTGCTCTAGTTACAGAAGTCTGGCAACTCGTGATTGTTCGCTTCATGCTCGGCTTAACGCTTGGTGGGATTATCCCTATTCGTATGGCTTACATTCGCCAAGCAGCGCCGATCGCCATTCAAGGTGAAGTCCTTGGTTATAATACGAGCCTACGCTTTTTAGGAAATGTGATTGGTCCAGTCATGGGTGGTGTCATCGCTGGTTATTACGGCATTGCAAGCGTGTTTTATGTAACCAGTGCCTTACTGGTCGCCAGTGGTATCGCACTACTTCTAACGAAAACGAAACAAAGTGAGCTAGAAGAAAAGGATCCAATCAACGACCAAACGGTTAAGTCAACACAATAAATCAGTTGGCAAAGCCTACAAATAACGATAAAATATCAATGGAAAGAATATGAAAAACGGAGGTTCTCCAATGAAGAAAGTTTTTGTCTTAGCTGGCTCTGACACAAGCGGTGGCGCTGGGATTCAAGCCGATCTGAAAACGTATCAAGAAAATGGCGTTTATGGCATGACAGCGTTAACGACAATTGTCGCTCAAAACCCTCAAAACGAGTGGGCCCATGACGTCTATCCCATTGATTTAGAGACCGTTAAAGCTCAAACATCGACTATATTAGATGGGGTTGGTGTCGACATTATGAAAACAGGCATGCTCCCATCCACCGATATTATTCAGTTTGCTGCAGATACGATAGATCGATACAATCTTGATGCCGTGATTGATCCAGTCTTAGCATGTAAAGGACAAGATGAACCAGTTTATCCGGAAAATGCTAAAGCACTACGGGACATTTTAGTGCCAAAAGCGTTAATTACGACACCGAACTTGTTTGAAGCAGGTCAACTCGCAGATATGAACAATATTACAACGATTGATGAAATGAAAGAAGCTGCTGAACGCATTTATGAACTAGGGGCTAAACATGTTGTCGTGAAAGGCGGTTCCGAAGTCGAAGGAGATCGTGCGGTTGATGTTTATTATGCAGGTGACGAATTTACATTACTTGAACATGATGCCATCGACACACCTTATAATCACGGAGCTGGCTGCACATTTGCCTCAGCGATTACGTCTGCTGTTGTCAACGGACACACGCCAGAGCAGGCAGTTTATTTCGCTAAACAATTTATTACCAATGCGATCGAAGCTTCATGGAAATTAAACCAATACGTTGGTCCAGTTAATCAATACGCTAACCGCAATGCGCATATTGATCTTTAAGATTCATTGATGACGCCGTTCTAATTTAGAGCGGTGTTATTTTTTAAGCTCATAAAATGAAGACTTATTGAGTTTACGTGATCATAGAATAAATAGTGATGACTGAAAGGAGACTAAAACATGGCTGAACAAATGAACGTCGAAAGCTTTAACTTAGACCATACCAAAGTGAAAGCACCTTATGTCCGTCTTGTGAGTGTGACAGAAGGCGGAAACGGTGATACTATCCGCAAATACGATATTCGATTTAAACAACCTAACCAAGACCATATGGCAATGGACGCGCTGCATTCAATCGAACATCTCATGGCTGAAAACATTCGCAATCACCTCGACAATGTAATCGACATTGGGCCAATGGGCTGCCAAACAGGATTTTATTTATCTGTTTTAAATAATGAGGACGAAAAAGCGATCATGGCCGCTTTAGAGAAAACATTTGAAGATGTGCTTGAGGCTGATGAAGTCCCAGCGTGCAATGAAGTACAATGTGGTTGGGCAGCGAATCATAGCTTAGAAGGTGCTCAAGAACTTGCCCGTGAAATGCTGGGTCAAAAAGACGAATGGCATATCGTGTTTTAAATATGGTTGAAATATAACGACTTTTCATGAAAAATATAATCAATCATAATCCACGTACCAGTAAGACTTTCTTATTGGTACGTCTTCTTTCTAAGTAAACGTTAAGAGGTGATTTGATGCAAATTCGCGAAATTGAAGCAAGAGATAACCAAGCGATTGAAACCATTATAAAACGCTCATTGGAATCATTCGAACTTGATATTCCTGGTACGGCTTATGTTGATCCGCATTTACATAATTTAGCTGATTTTTATGCAAAAGAACCTTATGCCAAGTATTGGGTCGCTGAGAATGATGACAGTGAAATTGTTGGTGGCGTTGGCATTGGACCCTTTCATAAAGGGGAAAATATTTGTGAGTTACAAAAGCTTTACGTCGCTCCAAAAGCTCAAGGACGAGGTGTGGCTTATGACTTAATGAATGTTGCATTGACGTTTGCAAGTGAACATTATGACGCTTGCTACCTCGAAACCTCAACCAAACTCGATGTTGCTAATCGATTATATGAAAAACTTGGCTTTGACCGATTAGACAAGCCAATCGAAGGATCCGATCATAATGCTATGGATGCATGGTATTTAAAACGTTTTTCATCTTAAGTTCCTCAGGTAAAAACATGTATAATTCTTGCTATTTGGCTGACCCTAAAACTGTCAATCAGTTTATAAGGAGGATTTTACATGGATCAACAACAAAACCCGAACATGCAAATGAAAGAATCAGAAACATTACCGACTCACATGAGTCAAGGTGGGCACGCGATTTACGATGCTCATGAAGCGATCTCGACCGTCATTGGTGCGATGGAGCATTATAAAATGTATGAACCCAACATTCAATGCCAGCAATTACAAGGCATTTTATCGAATCAGTACGACTACTTAACGCAAACGTATAATACGATGGTTGATGCGTATTCATCTGGTCAGAAACCAGCTCAACCAACTGCTGTTTATAACATGGAAATTTCGAATGATGTCACATACGGCTTGCAACCGAGTCAGCCGAAACAGCCTGAACAAAACCCGCAACAATTGAATGATGAGTGTTATTCAGGATTTATGCTCGGCCAATTAAAAGCTTGCGCAACAGCAGCTAATAATGCAGCGCTAGAGGCGACGAACCCTGTTATGCGTCGTGTGTTACAAGATAGTGTACCGAATTTTTCCGAAATGGCTTACGAAATGTTCTTGTATCAGAATGACAAAGGCTATTATCAAGTTGCCCAATTCGACCAAGACACAACAAATCAGCTGTTGAACAGTTACGCGCCCATGACTAACACAGGGCAAACCCACTAATATTTAAAATGAAGCCGCCCTGGCACGTATGGCCAGAGCGGCTTTTATTATTTAACAAAGCCCCCTGATTGTTAAACATTGTCTAGACAATGTTTAACAATACAGTTCAATTATTAGACAAAGGGGTGAGATTGTTTAACAATCTCGCTTCATTATCAAACAATCTCAAAATTATTCGCGTTCATCGCGGATGATTTGCTTAAGTTCACGGATTTCTTGGCGCATTTGGGTGACTTCTTCCTTTAATTGCTCATCTTCAGGTGTCTCACCATTCTCGAGTTGCTCGACTTTCTCAAAGTTATTTACAATCACACCAACGAATAAGTTCAAGACAATAAATGTTCCCGACAGAATAAAGGCGACAAAGTATGTCCATGCCCACCACACTTCATCCATAATCGGGCGCATAATCGCACTAGCCCATGACTCGAGCGTAATAATCTGGAACAGGGTCAATAATGTGTCTTCAATCGTTCCGAAATATTCAGGCGCTACATCACGAAATAAGAACGTTCCCATGACACTAAAAACATAAAACATGATTCCTAGTAAAAGCATGATCGTTCCAAGCGATGGTAATGTCATAATTAAAGCATTTACAATTTTCCTTAGCGATGGTATAACAGAAATTGTCCGGAAAACACGTAACACACGCAAAATACGTAAGACGGTCACAAATGGTGATCCCATAAAAATAAAGCTTGATGACACAATCACAAAGTCAAACACATTCCATCCATCTTTGAAGAAATTCCCCGTTGGTTTGGCTGCGATCAATTTCAAGATGATTTCCACTGTAAAAATGATTAACACAAACGTATCGATTCGAACGAACCATTCACCGTATGATTCATATAATCCCCGATAACTTTCTAAACCAACAATCACGGCATTAATCAGAATCAGAGTGATGATTGTCGGTTGAAACGCCTTATGATTCACGATCTGTGCACTTTTTTGCTGCAACTGATTCATGTTCGCTCCCCCATTATTGCTTTCATTCTTTTAAATTCTATCACAAAATAAATTGTTGAGAAAAAATCTGAACTATACCCCAGTTAGTGGACTTATTAAAAAAAGTCCCTAGCTGGGGTTTGTTATGTTATGGACATACCCCCTGTTATAATGGAATGAATCAGATTAATAGTAGACCACAGGAACCAGACACGATACTTTTTACAGGAGCCTCTATGTCTGTAACGGATGTCAATGAAAGGGGTATTGAACATGAGTAAAACGATATTCACAGCTAAACAAATGGAACGGCTTGAACAAAACCCATACGTCGATAAAGTCTCAGATCGCTCGATCTCCTACAACTCAGAATTTAAGGTCCAAGCTGTTGAGGAAAATTTGAATGGCAAAGGGCCTCAACAGATATTTGTTGAACATGGTTTTGACCTCGACATCATTGGATATGCCAAGCCCCAACAGTGTCTAAAACGTTGGCGCAAAACGTACGATACTTATGGCAAAGAAGGGTTTCGAACAGAACGACGAGGCAAAGGTGCAACAGGTCGACCGTCTAAACAAGATCTAACACCTGAAGAAGAACTTAAGCAAGCTGAAGCTCGCATCAAATATTTGGAAGCTGAAAATGATTTTCTAAAAAAGCTCGACGAACGCGAAAGGCAGGCGATGAAGAAGCACCGTTAAAGCCATGTGAGACATATGAAATCATTGAACGAACCATAAGAATGTACCAATTAAATGGAGTAACGACGCATTTATGTCAATTAGCAGGGGTTAGTCAAAGCGGCTATTATAAATGGCTCAAAAACGAGCCAGCTAGGCAAGAAGCTGAACGACAAGATGAACAGGCGTTTCAATTGATTGAAGATATATTCTTATCACTCAATGGCAAGGCAGGGGCGCAAACCATTCAAATGATTCTGGAGAATGATGAAGGTATAGTCATGAATCTCAAGAAAATTCGGCGGATCATGAAGAAATATGGCTTAATCACGAAAATGAGACAAGCTAATCCCTATAAGAAAATGGCTCAGGCAACACAAGAACATAAAACATGTGATAATCTCGTGAATCGGGCGTTTGATCAAGATGAACCTGGCAAGGTATTATTAACAGACATCACGTATTTATATGATGGTCATGGAAACGTATCTTACCTTTCAGCTATTAAAGATGCGGCGACACATGAAATTCTAGCACACCACGTGTCCTCGTCTTTAAGAATGGACATCGTTTATCAAACGTTAACGCATTTAGTTGAGAATGGTTTTGAAATGCCACCTGAGAGCTTCTTTCACTCTGACCAAGGCTTTCACTATACGCATCCCATTTTTCAACAACAGCTTAAAGACATGGGATTCACCCAATCGATGTCACGCAAAGGCAACTGTTGGGATAACGCCCCAATGGAATCTTTCTTCGGTCATTTGAAAGATGACATAGACGTCAAAGCTTGTCACACGATGGAGGAGGTTAAAATAATGATTCATGACTATATAGCCTATTACAATTCATCAAGATACCAATGGACACTAAAAAAGATGACCCCGAATCAATATCGAGGTCACCTTTTAGCCGCCTAGTTTTTTATTAAATTGTCCACTTTTAAGGGTACAGTTCAATCTATACATAGCTTTTTTTACTTGTGCGTGTTAAAATGCCAATTGAACAATAATTAATTAAAACCACACACTTGTTTTCTAGGGTTCCGCGAGACAATTTAGTTGTGTCGGCCTGGTCCAAGAGAAAACACACAGCACTCCGCTGTGACACGGAGGGACAAAAGCCCGGGAGATGTTGAATCCGACATCTCTCGGGCTTTTGCTTTTTCTCTGATTGTTGAAATTTTTAGGAGGTTATACACATGGCGATCCATTGGTTAAAAGTTGTCGCTGGTGCCTTTTTTGAAATATTTTGGGTGATTGGATTGAGTCATGCGAACAGTTTAATCACTTGGTCAGGCACTGTCATTGCGATTTTCTTTAGCTTTTTCTTCTTAATATTAGCAGCTAAACACCTTCCTGTTGGGACTGTATATGCCGTATTTGCTGGTCTCGGCACAGCTGGAACCGTCATTGTCGATATGGTCTTTTTTGGCGAGCCTTTTCAACTTCTTAAAATTTTGTTTATCGGCATCCTAGTCGTCGGTATTGTAGGATTAAAATTTGTAACGGAAGAACAGGGTGAAGCATAATGTATTGGACAGCGTTAATTTTTGCAGGCTTATTTGAGATGACAGGCGTATTAGGAATTAACTTGATTAATCGCTATCGTAATTGGCAATCCGTCTTGTTTATGATCGTAGCTTTTTCAATTAGTTTTGCATTATTGTCAGTCGCCATGAACGCCATTACCATGAGTGTTGCCTATGCAATATGGACAGGGATTGGTGCTGCTGGCAGTGCGATTATGGGGATTTTATTATTTGACGAACCAGCCAACCGTCTGCGCTTATTCTTTATTTTTTGTATCATCGCCGCAACGGTCGGTTTAAAACTGGTGACATGATTCACGTGAAGCTTTACAAAAACTTCACATAACCTTTACTTGGGCTTAACAGACATTCGGCCCTTCATGAGCTAAACTTGAACTAGACCTATTACAATGACGGTCACCATTTGAGTGGTTAAATAGTTCATAAGGGGGCTCTCATTTGGTACCGATTGTATAAAATTAGGTGATATTACAAGTTGTAATATTAGTAACATAGTCGTAAACAAAACGTCACTTCTCTTTCACAGACAAATGAATCATCAACTTGTAGTATATAGTTATAAGCCAAATTGCTTGTGTGAACCTTCCCCTTTAATAGATTTTAAAAATAAGTTAACCACCTAGCTTCCCCCTTAGCTAGGTGGTTTTTGTGTTTTGAAGGGGATCTTGCTCAGTTTTGAAGTAAATCACCTCATTTATTTCAAAACTGAATCCACTTATCTAATTAATCCACCTATTTATCTAATAAATTAAAAACAACCTACCGCTCAGGCAGGTTGTTTCGCTTCAACTTTAGTCGATTGTTCATGTTTATTTTGACGTGTAAGCCAATAAAAGATTGGCGTATCGATTGCAGCAATCAATAGCTTAATCACATATTGACTCAAGATCATCATCCACAAATTCGGAACGCTTCCAGCAAAAGCAATCGTAATAAAAATCGTGGTGTCTATAAATTGAGACGATGCTGTACTTAAATTATTACGCATCCATTTAAATCGGTTTGATGTCATCTTCTTTACTGCCGAGAAAATATACACATCAACGAATTGTGATGTTAAGTAGGCCGCACCTGATGCTAAGACGAAGCGAGCGTTTTGGCCAAGCAATGTTTCATAAGCGGCTTGTGACTCTTGTGCAAACGGCGCAACGGGTAATAGTTGCCCGAAGTAAATCATGATACTTGCGAAAATTTGTGCCACAAAGCCGAATATAATTGTTTGTTTTGCTTGTTGCTTGCCGTACTCTTCGTGAATCACATCGGTAATTAAAAACGACACCGCGTAAACGACGACTGCCGCTGGAACAACGAAGGTCTCACTAAATGCGACCAATTTCCCCGCTAATACATTCGCAATCACGAGGGATGTCGCAAAAATAATATTTAATAAAATTAATTTCTGGTCTCTACTCATCACGGTCGCGCACCGCCTTAGTTGACAGTTCAATACCACCGCGTGCTGATTGATGCACCGTCACTTCAACGTGCAACGGATCAATCGCGTAAACGAAATCATCCGCAATTTGCGCGGCTAATGACTCGCAAAATGCCCCTTGATCACGGAAAGACCATAAATAAAACTTAAACGACTTCGATTCAATGCACTTTTCGTTCGGCGTATACGAAATTTCTACACGCCCAAAATCCGGTTGACCCGTTTTTGGACAAACTGCCGTAAATTCTAATGCATTAAATGAAACCGTCTGAACATTCGGAGCCGGGAACGCTTCTTCTTTTAAAATCTCACGTCCATGCTCCACACTCTCAGGCCTTGGCATCGGCCCAGACCGAGGTAAATAATAGTTCTCTGACATGTTTTTCATCTCCTTAGTTTTGATTAAGCAGGATTTCGCGAACTGCTCTAAACGTTTGCACAAATTAATATTGTACCAGAGTTTTAAAACGACAACAATCTATTAAGTTCAAAAGGAAAAATGATCGCGCTGATATATCTAGTTAACTCGATGGTAAATTGCTATCTCACGATGATATTTAGACTTACTCGATGGTAAATACCAACAGGTCGCTGGTAAAGCAGAACGACTCGATGATAAATCTATCTCAGTCGATGGTAACCCCACCTAACTCAGTCAAGTCCATAATTATGTGTAAAATACATGGCAATGAAATTCAACTCTTGTCATTGATTATTTATGTGTTATCGCGATGAGGTGGAGATGGTGAGGGACGAGCCATCTCCACCTCATCGCGTCATTTCATTTGTTTTCCCAGATCCTAAATTTTTTAGGATTATGTTTGATGATTTCTTCATACGCCATTAATGTTGCCCCAACCAGACGGAAGGCTGATTGTGTGTTCGGAAAAATACGAATGATTTTTTCTCGTCTTCGAACTTCTTGGTTTAAACGTTCTAATGAGTTTGTACTTCTAACATGTGTTTTAAAGTTTTCAGGAATGGCATCGCCTAGATATTGAATCGCGTCTTCAAACCCTTCATCTAAAACCTTACAAGCCTTTTGAAATGATGGTTGATCACCATAGTCATCGAGAAACTGATCTCTAAGTTGTCGTGCTTCCTTTTGCGACGAGGCATCAAATATTTGTTTCAATAACTTAATGGCTTCTTTTTTGCCTTCTTTAGGCATTTTGACGATGATATTTCGTTTGAAATGAACGGTGCAACGTTGCCATGACGTCCCTATAAAAGACTTTTGAATCGCATTTACTAAGCCGTTATGAGCATCTGAAACAACCAACTTAGGTGATGATACCCCTCTTCCAATTAGCTGCTGAAAAAATGTTTGCCAAGCCTCCTCATTCTCCGAATGACTAATGTGAAGCCCTAATATATGCCGATAGCCTTCATCATCTAATGCGATGGCTATATAAACTGCCTTGGAGACCACTTTTTGGTTTTCTCTTACTTTGATATAAAGAGCGTCGACAAACACAAAATCTAACGTTAAAGTGTGCAATGGGCGTTGAGCCCATTCATTCACAATGGGGTCTAATTTTTTCGTTAAATTCGATACAAAGGATTTCGAAACGGTTTCACCACATAACGTATTAACGATTTTCGTCACCTTACGTGTTGAAACCCCATTCACAAACATCTCTAACATCGACATCACAAACGCTTGGTCATAGCGAGCGTATCGCTCAAAAATAGAAGGTGAGAAATCACCGAATCGCGTTCGTGGAACAGTCAATTTAATAGATCCCAAACTCATGATCAATTCGCGTTCATAGTAGCCATTTCGATAATCGACACGTTCCGTTGTCCGTTCGTAAGCAGCAGCCTGTAAGTAGTCCTCACGCTCCTGTTCCATACATTCATTCAAAATCAACACAATCGTTGATTTCACCATCGTTTCTAGGTCTGAGCCCATTACTTTTTCTTTCAAATCTTCAATATTTGCGCTAAACTTAAGTTGGGTCATGAGTACTCTCCTCCTGGTAATCGTTTTTGTGGTTGAAAACATTGTACCATGTGGAGAGGAAAATGACCCTTTTTACACAATTATATGGACTCTATCCCTAACTCGCTGATAAATATACATCACATACCATCCTACTCTTCCATTACTTTCTCAACAAACCGCTTCAACACATGAATCGTTTGTACACAGTCACTCAACGACGACCATTCAGCTGGATTGTGACTCACACCATCTAAACTTTGCGTAAATAGCATCGCCATCGGTACATAACGACCTAAGATCATCGCATCATGACCAGCACCACTTGGTAAATAAAATGGTTCGACATCAAGCGCTTCACGCATAGCTTCACCCGCTTGCGCCTGCATGTCATCAGGCACCTCGACTGGCGCCACATTCATCGACTCCTGGATCGAAACGGTTGTCCCATGTGCGTCACTTACTTGTTGAGCATATTCTTTAATCCGCTTCGATAATTCTTCTTTCCATTCTAACTTAATATCACGAATATCAACTGATAAAGTGACCTCACCCGGAATCACGTTCACGCCGTTCGGATCCACAGACAATTTTCCAACTGTCGCAACACCTGAATCACTCACTTGACCAGGAAAGTCCTTCACATTCAACATAAATTCACTTGCTGCGACTAACGCATCCGTCCGGTCATTCATCGGCGTATTTCCAGCGTGACCCGCAACGCCTGAAAATGTCACACTTAACCACGTCGGCCCAGCAATGCCTGTCACGACACCAACGGGTAAATCGCGTTTCTCAAGTTGTTTACCCTGTTCAATATGAACTTCGACAAAGGCCTTTACATCAGCCAAATCACGCTTCGCCTCTCGAAAGCCATCTGACGTCAAGCCGACATCAGCCAAGACATCTGTAAAAGGACGGCCATTAAAGTCGACCCGCTTCACTTCTTCATCCATATCCAGTTCACCGACAACCGATTGACTGCCTAGTAAACCACCATTAAAACGAGCGCCTTCTTCATCCGTAAAGACAACGACTTCATACGGTACAGCCGGTTTCACACCAGCGCCCTTCCAAGCAGATGCGACTTCAAGTGCGCTCAACACCCCTAAAGGCCCGTCAAAATGACCGCCATGCATGACACTATCTAAATGTGAACCTGACACAACAGCTGGTCCATCTGTCTTACCTTCCACGCGGCCAAACACATTGCCCGCACCATCAATATGTACATCCAAACCGTCTTCTTCCATCCATTGTTTCACAAGATTCTTCGCTTGCTTCTCTTCCTGTGAAAACGAAATGCGTCGACATCCGCCTTCTTCCGTCATACCAATCTCCGCTAATGCCGTTAAACGTTCAGCGACGCGATGGCTGTTCACACCTGAATGATCAAGCGATTCATCAGAACCTTCCATTAATCGATTCCGAAACAAGTCTACTTGCTGTTTGATTTTATCTTCCATGTTATACACTCCCTTTTATATCTCTTCAGCACGAAGTATTCGCCACGATCGTACAGTCATCACAATACCTGCTATCAAAAATAATACGAGGACATAATAATTCCACACTGCATCTGAATTTATTAGCGTTTCAATCAATCCAATGATCATCAGAAAGCTAAACACACTATTCACAATCAACTGTTTCTTGTTGTGGTTGTATGATTCATTTATAAACTTACTTAGAAATAAGATTGCAACAAACCATATCCCTGCTACCCATACAAACATAGTGTTTACTTCACCTCGTCTCATGTTATATACCACTCTAATATAAACATTCACCTTGTTAAAGACAAAATCGCCAAAACTTTCGCACAAGTGACTTTTTCCCCTTTTCACGTTATAGTAGGAACATCAGAATTTATGGAGTGTCGGATGTGGGAAAGCTAAGCAAAAAGCAACGTGCAGCTGAGCGCTTACAAGAGAATATCGCAGTGCTTAGGTGTCCGATTTGTCATGAGGATGTAACTTTAAAGGATCAGCAAAACATCATCTGTCCGAATCGTCATGTCTTTGATTTAGCCAAACAAGGTTATCTTAATATGGCCAAGCAATCACAGTCGACGATCTATGACACATCACTATTTAGTGCGCGCCAACGCTTAAACGATGCTGGGTTCTATCAACCTTTAGTTAATCAACTCGATCAGGAGTTAGCCGATTTAGCACCCAAAACTGTCTTAGACGCTGGTTGCGGGGAAGGATCTCATTTACAGCAGCTAAATAAGCGACGACAAATCCCTTTTCCAGTAGGTATTGACTTAGCTAAAGAAGGAATTCGACAGGCGGCTAAACACGATGAAGATGTTCAGTGGATCGTTGCAGACCTCGCCAATATCCCAATGGACAATCAATCGGTTGATGTATTGCTAAATATTTTATCGCCATCGAATTACGCAGAATTTGAGCGGGTATTAGCTGATGATGGTGTTGTCATCAAAGTCGTGCCTAATCAAGGATATTTAAAAGAACTTCGTCAGCAACTAGACCAAACCGACTACTCAAATAATGACGTGGTTGATCGGTTCCGCGAATCTTTTGATATTATCCGCAAACAACGCGTAGTCGCGCAACAACATTTATCTGAAGCTATGTTCCAAGACTTAATTCAAATGACACCACTCACCCAAGATGCGGACCTCAATCAGCTTAGCTACACGCAACACGTGACACTCGATTTAACCGTCTTAGTCGGTCAAAAAAAGCTTAAGATTAAAAAAAGCCTACGCTAATTAAGCGCAGGCAATCAATCATTAATCTTCGACTTTGCGAAATGTCACAAAAACGAATAAAATAAAGCTGATGAGTAATATGGTTCCGCCAACGATGAAGAATACCGTAACAAAGGCTTCAGGTAACCCTAATGGATTCATGTAATAGAACCACATGCCAATCGTTAACCCGAACGCACCGATGATCCCGGACCAGACATGAAGTGTCGTCAATAAAGACGGGATAGGATTGTACACTTTATAAAACATCGACCAAGAAAATAGGCTTAACCAGCCGACGAGTAAAATGTGGGCATGAATCGTACTGAAAGCGAGACTTCCTGCTCCAGCCATGTGCGAACCAAGAAACGCACCGACTGCAGCGAATAATGCGGATAATCGTAATAATAGTTTGTTATAAGACAAAATGGTTGTCCTCCTTTAAAAGGAAAATTCTACTATAACTAATAATCATGCTATGCTAATATATAACGTAACATACATAGCATCACGGAGGTATTATGATGAATGAAGATTTAGTGAAACAATTTTGGCAACAATTTGTAAGTGAACGTCCAGAACTTGCTAATGAAGATACACCTTACAAAGTTGAATATTTTGGTGATGGTGAAGCAATGGCACGCGAACTGCTCGATTTAATTAAAGCAGGCGAAAAAACAGCGACTTGTTCACTTTACCGTATGTATGAATACCATGATGAAAAAGTCGCTGATGAAGGTAGCTTCAGCATCGTCACAGATTATCAAGGGAACCCAGAAGCTATTATCAGAGTGACAGATATCGATATCATCCCGTTCCGTTCGATTCCAGAAGATATCGCGGAAAAAGAAGGTGAAGGCGACAAAAGTTATGACTACTGGTATGAAGCTCACGAAAACTTCTTTTCTCGTGAAATGGACTCGATCGGCGAAACTTTTGAGGATGATTTACCCGTCGTTGTTGAACAATTTGATCTCGTTTACAAACAATAACCGTGCGACTGCATGGTTATTTTCTTTAACAAAGGATGCGATTCACCATGCTTAGAATGCGATTTTATTTGTATACATCATTTGTCTTGTTATATATCATCAATTTATTTGCAACAAGCGAGATGCTTACCTACATACAAGGAGGCATAGGGTTAGTTGCTGTACTCTTTTCCATACATAATGCGAGTAGAACGTATCAATTAATTGGTATCATTTTTGCTAGTATCGGAGCAGGCTTGTTTATCATCTATGATTTACCGACTAACAATCTATTACCTTATATGACTTCGATGGGGCTATTAATCTCACTACTATATTTGATTCCGTTTATTAACCATTTTATGATCGTCGGGAAGTTCGATCAATCAATCTATCAACTTTTGCAGTCGAACACTCACCATCTCGGGTCCTTTTACGCGAAATCCTATTTAACGAGTTACGTCTTAACGCTATTTATCTTCCTATCGATGGTGCCGTTATCCTATCAGTTAGTAAAGGATAAAACTGCTCATTTCAATGACCGTTTAACTCATGAATTCGGGACTCGATCGATTTTGCGTCCGCTTGCAACAGCGAATGCCTGGAGCCCAATCGAAGTTTATATTGCGCTTGTCGTGGGGATTACGGGGGCTTATTATTTAGAGTTGCTTCCCGTCTTACTCGGATTCTCACTAATTATGGCTGCGATTGATATAGGCCTAGGTTATACGCGTTATCGGTCATACCAATTAACGAATGAATCGTCTCATGAGGAGCGGTCACAAAGCCAGTCATGGAAACACATAGGCTTACTCGGATTATTTCTCGTGTTGTTTGTTGCAACTGCTGCCATTACGCACAATCTATTAGCTCTTGAATTTTTCGATGCGATTATTATAACAATCGTTCCATTCACCATAGTCTGGGCGCTTGCGATCAACCGTTTACGCACCTTTATCCATTATAATCGCGAGGTCTGGCACCAACAGTTATGGACGATGCAAAATTTCGTCATGCTCTTAGTGCCGATCGGTTTTTTTAATGAAGTTGTTCAAGACACAGGCGTGTTCGAGCCCTTATTAAGTCAGCTATCGTGGTTAGAAGAGCAACCTATCTGGTTATTTATCTTTATTTTCTTAAGTGCAGTCATTCTAGCCTTTGCAGGGTTCCATCCACTAGTCACACTAAGCTTACAAGGCATTGTCGTCACACCATTTCTTGATACGATCAGCCCACTCAGTGTCTCCGTCGTAATGGTTATCTCTGTTGTTGCGAATGATATGACCGGGACATTTAATATTCCGATCACAATGCTTAATCAATATTTTAAACGCAATCCGTACCAACTGACCCTATGGAACATCGGCTACGCTCTATTATTTGGTGCAGTAGGTGTGGGCATCGCGCTACTCTTTGTATGATTCACTCTCTGAGTTTATTAGATTAACCCTATTATTAATTGGCTCTGTTAAGGTTTAGTATTGATATCAAAGGATGTAGCGCTGAGTTGTTGAATTGTGAGAAGCGAAGGTGGCGACTCCTGCGGGAAAAGCACGAGCCTCGAGACCCCGCAGGCCACGCTTTTCGGCCGAGGAGGCTCGAGCCGTGCCCGCGGAAAGCGTCCACCGATAGCGGATCACAATATCAACAACGGACTTTATCTTAGCCTATTTATTAAATTAATGCGGTAAGAAATGAAATAACTCCGCGAGGTTATTGCCTTCTCACACTAACCTAAAAGAGCCTGTGCATGGAACGAACATGCACAGGCTCTCTTTATCCTCTATTATTTCAAGTTAAATAATTCATCACAGTAAGCAGCCATAGCTGTATCTTTCTCCGTCAATCCACCTTGATCAAAGCTAAACCACTTAATCGTCACCGTGGTATGGTCAATGATGACATATGGATGATGATCCTTTGCTTCCGCTTGGTTTGCGACTTGTCTAACAAAATCGACGCCTTTTAAATACTCATCAAATTGAAAGTCTCGGCGAAGCATACCATCATCTAATTTCCATTCAGGTAATTGCTCTAATGTTTGTTTCACTTCAGTTTCACTCAATAGTGCCAACTTCTGTTCCTCCTTATGAACTCTTTTCAATATAATTTTTAATATATTGTAACTGTTCCCCATCTTCGCCTTCAATAATCTTCTTAATGAACGGTTTCATTAATTTATTACGTAAGCCTTTCGTTTTCATCATGACATCCAAACGAATATGCGTCCCTTCTTCTACTTCAGAGAAGGTATAAATGTATGTTAAATGTAACTGGTGCTGATCGCTGGAAACGACGAAAAGTTGATTCTCCTTCATCTCATCAATCGCCCATGTTGAATCTACTTTACGACTCCGCACTTGTCTCGTCTCAACCAACTGATCTCCCGCTGCTAAATCATCCACTTGGCCAATCGACACATCGACAATGTGGCTCACTTCCGATAGATATTCATATTTCGTCACCACTTGATAGACATCATCAATAGGTGCTTGAATTACTATTTCACGTGAAAAACTCAAACACGGTTCCTCCTTATCCCAACCATCAGGCTAGGCCTTTATGCGTCACCCAATTGACAGTTTGCACATAGTCTTGCAGTTCACTAAAATGGATCGGTTTTTGATAATAATAACCCTGATACCATTCACAACCCATTTGACTTAATACGTTAAGTTGTGACTCATCTTCAATTCCTTCAGCAACTACTTGTAAATTAAGGTTATGCGCTAAATGTACAATTGATTCACAAATGGTACGATCAACCATTTCCTGATGAATCTCACGGACAAATGAGCCGTCTAACTTCACGACATCGACTGGTAACTTTTTTAAATAATTAAGCGATGAATAAACCGTTCCAAAGTCATCAATCCATAACTGAACACCTAATTCACGTAACCGATCCATCACATAAATAGCATCATCCATATCATTTAATAAAGTTGTTTCCGTTAACTCGACTGCTAATAAAGATGGTGGGAATCCGGTCTTTTCCAAGGTTCGTTTTAACTTCTCAATAAAATGTCGCTTCGTAATATGATTCGCGGAAACATTAATTGTTAACATAAAGCGCTGACCTGTTTGATCAATTAATGACTTCATTTCACCACAAGCATACTCTGCCACATACTGATCAATCTCATCAATTAGTCCTTCTTCCTCAGCAAAAGGAATGAATTGATTTGGCGGAATAACGCCTCGCTCTGGATGTGGCCAACGGACGAGTACTTCAAAACCGTACACTTCACCATATTCACTCATAATTGGTTGGTAATGCGGACGAATTTGACCTTCCGCAAGACCACGCCGAATCATAAATAAATATTTTTCCCGTTCTGACAATGATTTCGGCGGCAATTCTGGCTCAGTTTGTATAGTTGCAATCGCACCACTATGACGTTCAAAAAAATCATTCAAGATTAAACTCAATAAAGCTTTGTAGGCCGAAACAACTTCTAGTTCACGCTCTGTTGGTTCTTTAAGATCTGTAGAATAAACGGTCAACACCCCAATCACATCATCACTTTCATGACGCAAAATGGGCAAAGACCAACACGATTTTATATGTAGCTCATCAACTGTATGACGCCATTCATCCCAAGCTGGGTCTTCTGCAACATTAGGTGAAATAGCTAATGTTTTATGGCAAACCGCCTCACCACACACACCCATTTGATCATGAATCTTTACACCATAATACTGATTCAACAATCCTTCAGGCAAACTATAGGTGACGCCATCAATAAAATGCTCACTTGTTTCATTCAACAACATAATCGAAGCCTTGGACGATTCAAACTGTTCCTCAAAGTATTTGACAAGCTTTTTTAAACTATCTTTCAGTGGAGCGCCATCACATATATGCTCCGTTATGTATTCATACCCTTTCACAAACTCATCAGGGACTATCCCAATGGATTGTGTTTCGTATTCCCCCATTTATTAGAGCCTCCTCTAAAGTTGTTCGTATCTAGCCTGTTCCTACTATTGTATCGCTTTTCTAAGCTCATGAAAACGCTATATCCGTGTCTAATTCTGTTTTAATTTACGCCATAATGTCGAACGATTAATTCCTAAACGTTTAGCTGCTTTAGATTGATTATAATTTTCTTCTTCTAACACCGATTGAATAACCTGATATTCGATATCTTCTAATGTACCTTCTAACTGATAAACTGAAGTCGACTGTGTACTATATTTCTCTTGTAAATACTTTTTGACGTGCTCATATTTCAATACATACCCGTTTTCAGCTAGGACGACAGATTTCAAAAATGATTTCAACTCACGGGCATGACCACGCCATTCATACCGTTTCAATTCTTCAATCACATCAGATTGGATTTTCATGACACTTGTTCCGAAATGTTGGTGAAAATAAGCCGCGAACAAGGTCACCAACCCTTTGAAATCCTCAGGTCGATCTTCTAATGGCGGTACAAATATTTCGATACTCTGATCAATCAATTGTGTATCAAACCGATCAACGACCGACTCATTGACGGATATTACAATATGTTTATCGTGGTTGATCGCCTTGCGTAAGAACCGTCCAAGCAAATGGTACCGATCTGCTGGCATTTGTGACAGGTGACGTAAATAAATGGTTCCTACTTCTGGAGAAAGTAGTTCATCTAAATACTCAAATTGACAACGACTTAAATCCACCTCTAATAGTGTCTTTCCTGACCAACTTAAATAATGAATATAATGTGCTAACAAACCACGTCCTGTCCCTGTTTCACCGACTAAAAAGAATAATTGGTGATTCTCCGTCCCATTCTGAATGACTCGCATGACAGCTTGCATCGCATCACTTTCGGCAATGACAGTCGGTTTTTGCTTCATACTAAATTGCTCAACCCAGTCTAGTTGATTCAAGATTTCATCATGATGGGTGAAATGTAATAGGAAATAAAACACACCCTCATGGTTGAAATGTTCGACTTTGACATCAATTTGCTGGTGGCCTTTAATATAATATCGCCAGTTAACTAAATATTTGAAGTCAATATTCGCTGGAATCTGCGCAAGTTCTAAATCACTCAATGGACAATGATCAAAAGAATGCCAAGCTTCAAATAAAACATCCCCATTTTCATCAATAACCATCACATCATGATCTTGATATTGAATAATTTTGGACAACATATCCGCTCGGGAGAAATTCCATTTAAAAAAGATATCACTCGCTCTTGCTTCTTCTAATGCTGAAAAAATGGTTTCACGCCCAGATTGAATTAAAAATGCCTCCATCCCGTGACGTTTAGCCGATTCTACCGTCCCAACATCGCCAATGACAACTTGGTAGCCCAATTCACGGGCTTCATAGACTGTTTGTTCAATTTCATCAATCGAGTCGATCGTAAACAAGTCAACCGATAGATCAAGCAAATCAATGACGGCCTGTGCTCCACTCAACATATTAGGATACCCAATCAGTGCCTTTGTTTCGCTAAATTCATGCGTCATCATTAATACACGCAGGATATCATAGCCGGACATGGTGACATCAATCACTGGAATCCGAGTGACATGTCGAAGTAAATGCGCTGTTCCGCCCCGACTAATAATGATGTCATACTTTTCGCGTTCAGCTTGCTTTGCAATTTGTGCACCCTTATCCATATTTCCAACTTCAATTGACACTTCAATCCCCTCAACCTCTGAAGCACACTCTTCGATCACCGGAATCATAGAAGCATATGGTGCAATAAATTTTATGTATGTGCTCAAAATAACAACACCTCATTATCGATTTAATGAAACATGACCTTATATATTGCAATATACAACATTTGAAGATAAATTTCGATAATTTTTAAATTTTTCAATCACCCAAACCACTAATAATGAATAGGCTTAGAGCTTTTTCTTATTCTTCAACTAAGACACAAGTTATTGACATTTTATATTATATGTTTAAAATGTATTATATAAATTAAATTAATTGATTACCTTTACGAAAGGTGGCGATCAACATGAGCGAAGATTTAAATCGCGTTCATGAGTCAGAAGATGTCATGATTAGTGCCATTGCCCAGTCCATGACGGTATATGGCGTGTCCGCATCGGTCGGACGTATTTACGGCGTTTTATATTTTGCCGACGAACCACTCACATTAGATGATATAAAAGATCAAGTTGCCATGAGCAAAGCCAGTGTCAGTAACGGCATTCGTGAACTAATGGAAACCGAAATGGTGACGAAAGTCTGGAAGAAAGGTGAGCGCAAAGATCATTTTATAGCCGAAAAAGATTTCTTAAGAAACTTCCTCACTTACTTCGTTAAAACATTACGCACTGAACGTAATCTCATCTATAAAGCCATTGAACAAACTGAACCGATTTTTAGCGAAGTGGCGAACGATGCGAATGATGACCGTGCTGAACAAATCGCTAATCGTGATCTAGAACTCATTGATGATGCCAAGAATTATTTAAATTGGCTCATGCGTTTAGCTAATTCACTCGAATCAGGCGATATATTTAACCATCTACCAAAACACGAAAAAGAGGAGAGCACAAATGACGAATCATAAATCAGCTTTAGTTTTAATTGATTTACAAAAAGAATCTAACTTCGGATTAGACGACATGAATGATGTTTTAGAAAACGCGAAAAAGGTGATCCCAGCATTCCGCGAGGCAGATATTCCGATTATCTACACACGCCAAATCAACCGCGAAGATACAGTCGGTCTATCCAAGGGTGAACCATTAAACGAAGACGGGACACCGTACTTTTACAACGCAGCCAGCGATCAAATTGAAATCTTCGATGAGATCAAGCCAACAGACGATGATGTCGTCATTGATAAGTATCGCTGGAGTGCTTTTTTCGATACAAGCCTTGACTTGATGCTGAAAAGTTTAGACGTGGAACACTTATACATTGGTGGAGTCGTCACTGATGGATGCTTGATGACATCTGTATTTGACGCTTATTTCCGTGATTATCAAATTAATTTAATTCACGATTTATGTACAGCCAGTAATGAAGGCGCACATCAAGCAGCAATGCTGACGATGACGAACTGGGTGTATAACTTGAACATATTCAGCACTGATGAACTGATTAAGAAACTAAACGGCGAAGAGTACAACTATTTCAAAGCCGATCAAGTTGATCAGATGCAATTCACAGCAGACACATTGGAAGCTAAATTTAAAGAAATCACAAATCCATAGCGATCAACTACCGGTTAATCACGGTAGATTGATATAAATATTAACATCACTTATTTCAATCACTTTGTAACATCACACAATCTATTAAAGGAAAGGGAGATTTTAAACATGAAGAAGCTTTTAGCAATAAGCGCACTAATTTTAGTGCTAGTGCTAGCCGCTTGCGGTGGTTCTTCAGAAGAGGGAAATAACGGAGGATCAGAAGGTCAAGATAGTAGCGAACAGACAGAAGAAAACAGTAGCTCAGAAGGTAGTAGCGAAGATGCTGAAAAAGGTGAAATTGTGATTGGCCAGACTTCATGGTCAAGTACAGCTCCTCCAACTCAGATTGCGAAAAGCATTCTAGAAGAAGTTGGGTATGAAGTTGAAGTCACTTTACTAGATCAACCAGTTATTTGGGAAAGCATGGCAAACGAAGAAATCCATTTCTTCATGGATGCTTGGTTACCATACACTGAAGAAGCCTTATGGTCCGACTACAAAGACGAACTACAAAAAGTATCAACAAGTTACGAAGAAGTCCCACTTGGTTGGGTTGTTCCAGAGTATGTTGATGCTGAAACAATCGGTGACTTAGAAGGTCGCGGAGAAGAATTCGATGGTGAAATCCTAACAATCGGCGAAGGTGCCGGCATTGTTGAACTTTCTAAAGAAGTTATGAACGATGAGAATTATAACTTAGACGGCTTCGAACTTAAGCCAAGTAGTGAAGCAGCGATGCTAGGTGTTGTCGATCAGAAAATGAAAAATGAAGAACCATTTGTCTTCACTGGTTGGAGACCACACTCAGTATTCGCAAAACATGACCTTAAATTCCTAGAAGACACTGAAGGTCACTTCCAATATGACAACGTGTATGTCTTATCTTATCAAGGCATTCAAGATCAACCACAATACTCAGAAGCATATGATATCCTATCAAACTGGGAAATCAGCGTTGATGAACTTGAAAGCATGATCCAAAAAGCTGAAAACGAAGACGCAAGCTACGAAGATTTAGCGCAGCAATGGATCGAAGACAACCGCGACACAGTTGATGAATGGATCAACAACTAAGCGATTAACAATTCCCCTAAATTGTTGATTATATTGAAGAAAGCCCTCCGTTTTCGCGGAGGGCTTTCTGTTTTGTTAAACAATCTACTTGAATTGTTAAACATTTGACCTAGATTATGAAACATTCTATATGAATTATTAAACAATCTACGCTCATTGTTTAATAATAACCTTTAAGTGTCTAACAATGTGAGGATTTCCCAGGAAATACTCACATTTTGTCGTCACTAAATATATTAAAACGATCCCAGACACTTTCAAGCTCCTCTAAATGTTGCTGAATTTCAGTGCTTTTCTCATGTCCTACTGCCGTAATTAACGCATTAATCAAACTCAACGGTGCAACAAATGAATCAATTAACGACGACATGTCGCTACGCGCAAATAATGTTATATCTGAATATGGCACAAGCGGTGATAATTGATTATCCGTGATCGATACCACTTGAGTTCCACGATCATGCGCAAAAGACAGTGCTTCTACTGTACTCCGTGTATAACGGGAAAAACTCAAACCAATCACCACATCATCTTCATCGATTCGAAACAGTTTCTCTGAAATGCCATGCGGATTCCTGATTAATTCCGCATTTTCTAACATCACATCGAAATAAAACTCTAAAAACGATCCAAGCGCAACAGCACTTCGATTGGCCACAATAAAGATCCGCTTCGCATCAACAATTTTATCCACGACTTTTTGAAAATCATCCATATTCAATTGCTGAGACATTTCACGAATGCGCTCAACCTCTTCTTCAAACATTTCCACCGTCGCTTGGCTTTCCTGGTCATACATATCTTCTGAGATCCGCAATTGCTCTACTGTCGTCAATTGCTTTTTCATTGCTTCTTGCAATGCTTTTTGGAACTCTGGATAACCACTATAACCTAAATAAGTAGCAAAGCGATAGACTGTTGCCTCACCTACTCCAACTTGTTTCGCTAATTCGCCAACCGTTAAAAAAGGGACAGAATTCATATGGCTCATCACGTATCGCGCTATCTCTCGTTGTGATTTACTCATGTCTTGAAGCTTGCTTTGAATCACTTCATATAAATTAGCCATATGATCTCCACCTCTTTTATTGATTTAACACACGTTTAATCGCCACTTCATGGGCATCAATCGTCTTTTGAATATCCTGATCGGTGTGAGCCGTACTCATGGAATAACGATTACCTGGTTTCGTATAAATACCTAAATCAAGCAGTTCATAGTCAATTTGTTTACGCGTTTCTAGATCGCATTCGGATAAATCACGATAATTCCGTACTGTCTCTTGAGTCAATATTATATTAAATATAGTCCCTAAGCCAACCGTTTGCATTGGCAAGCCATAACGATGATAGACTGTTTCAAGGCCATGACGTAATTGCTCCGTTTTACGCAACAATTCACTCATCACACCATCTTCTTCTAGATACTCAATCGTCGCTAAGCCAGCTGCTAGCACAGTCGGGTGACCGTTATAAGTCCCACTATGGAACAAGGCGCGGTCCGTCACCTGCTGGCCACCACCTGAAGTTAAAATGTCACCACCACGTTCAGGAGACATGAGGTTCATTAGGTCAAACTTACCACCTAACGCTCCCACTGGGAAGCCACCACCTAACACTTTACCAAGCGCTGTAAGGTCAGGCTCAATTCCATAAAGATGTTGAGCGCCACCTACTGTTAAGCGAAAACCTGTTTTCACTTCATCAAAAATCAAGACAATATCAAGTTCATCCGTAATTTGACGCAAGCCTTTCATAAATGATTCATCTGCTGGCACAAAACCACTCTGAACGGGCTCCAAAATCACAGCTGAAATCTCATCTTGGCGTTTCCGTAAAATCGCTTCTGTCGCTTCAAGATCATTGAACGGCATAATCACGGTGTCATCCAAATCAGATTCCGACATACCACTCGATTCCGCAACAGAATTTGGTTCCGCCTGCTCACCAGCATTGTCGATATTAGGATTCACACTCACTAGCACCTGATCGTATCCACCATGATAATGCCCTTCAAACTTCGCAATTTTCGGCTTATCATTGTAAGCTTGCGCTAAACGAATCGCTAGTAACGTTGCTTCAAGACCTGAATTCGTAAACCGCACTTGGTCCATACTCGGAAACATATCGACCAATTTTTGCGCCATTTTATATTCCAAATGATGCGGCGTTCCGAATACAAATGAACCACATTGCTCCATCTGTTGGTAAACCGCTTCTTTCACACGCTTATGCCCATGACCTAAAATCATCGCCCCATAACTTAGCAGATAATCAATGTACTGATTACCATCGACATCTGTTAAACGACTACCAGAAGCATGATCCATCACAATCGGATGCGGCGCAAAATGTTTAATATTTGCCGTCACTCCACCTGGAATCACCTGTTTCGCTTGCTCATGCGCTTTCGCTGAACCAGCTATTTTATTTTCAAAACTCATATCTTGAGCAGTATCTCCACGATTCATTTTCGTCACCCTTTATACATTATGAAATATTTATTTCATTTGTTTATCTAATTGATAATTTTATTTCATAAAGCACTTCATTTCAAGGGTGTATGAAAAATTTATTTCATGACGCTCATTATTAATTAACATTTTCCCCCATTTATTAAATAATCCACTTGAATTGTTAAACACTCTACTTAGATTATTAGACAGTCTATCTGAATTATTAAACAATTGGATCCAATTGTTTAATAATTCAAAAACAGCTCCCCACTAGCCCGTCCAGCTCCACCTTGTCTTGCCAATAAACTCCATTTATACTTACGTTAACAAGTATTTCTAGATTGCGAGGGATCACCATGTTCAAGTTATTAGTCATCGAAGACGACGAGTCACTTTTTTCTGAGATTAGAGAGCGTTTAACTCAATGGTCTTACGATGTGTACGGTATATCTAATTTTGAAAAAGTAATGGAAGAATTCAGCGAAGTTAAACCGGATCTTGTGATCATCGATATCCAACTTCCCAAATACGATGGGTTTCACTGGTGCCGGATGATTCGCAATCATTCTAATGTACCCATTATTTTTCTATCATCCAGAGACCACCCAACTGATATGGTGATGTCCATGCAACTAGGTGCTGACGATTACATACAGAAACCTTTTCACTTTGATGTCTTAATTGCGAAGGTTCAAGCGACACTGCGTCGTGTGTACAACTACAATAATGACCATATCCACCTTAAAACATGGTGCGGTGCTACAGTTAATTATGAAAAGAATAGCGTGTCAAACGACAAAGGAACAATTGAGCTCACCAAAAATGAAACTTACATCTTAAAAACTTTAATTGAACATAAAAACAAAATCGTCAGTCGCGACGAATTGATTCACCAATTATGGGAAGATGAACGGTTTATCAGCGATAACACCCTCACCGTGAACGTCAATCGCCTTAGAAAACGTTTAGATGAGATTGGGCTGGGACAAAACATCGAAACGAAAGTAGGACAAGGATATTTAGCAAAAGAGGTGCCTTTATCATGATTGGGAAGTTCTTAATCGAGCGTCGCAGTTGGATTATGTTATTTATACTTTTACAACTCTTACTAGTGTTTATAGCTTATATTGACCCAAATATCTCTATGGGTTCAATTTCTTATTACGTTTTCCTATCGAGCACCATCTTTGTTTTATTCCTTAGTGTTCGCTTCGTTAAAGAAACCAAGTTTTATCAGTCTCTAACTACTTGGATTAATGAATTTGATGAATCAGAGTTACAAGCGCCCGCTTCACCCTTTGAAAAAATAGTCTACCATAACTTATCTGAACAAGCTGAACACCTAAAACAATTAGAGTCTCAGAACCGTACATCGTTAGAACAAGAAAAAAATGAACTTCTTTCATGGATTCACGAAGTTAAAACACCACTTACAGCCATGCAACTCATCATCGACCGAATTGAAGACAATGCGTTAAAAACTGACCTCAATTACGAGTGGCTCCGTGTCCATTTATTACTCGATCAACAATTACATAAAAAACGCATGTCCTTTATCGAAAATGACCTCTATATAGAAAAAACAGAACTTGAACCCATAATCTATCAAGAAATTAGGACATTAAAATCGTGGTGCATCCATAAGAAGATTGGTTTTGACATTAATCTGGAAGTTGAAAATGTGTTGACTGACGGCAAATGGCTAGCTTTTATCATTAGGCAGATTCTATCTAACGCTGTGAAATACAGTGAGAACTCGGATATTGAAATTAGTAGTGAACAAAGCAACAACCAAACGATTTTAATCATTCAAGACCACGGCCGGGGAATTGATGCTAAGGATATGCCAAGAATATTTGAAAAAGGGTTCACATCAACTGCCACCCATCAAGACAACTCAGCAACAGGTATGGGGCTCTATCTGACAAAACAAATCTCAGAATCTTTACAAATTAATATTCAGGTCAAATCCGAACTTGGTGAAGGTACAGCAATCAAGCTAATTTTCCCTAAGAGAAATGATTTCGTAGCTATTACAGAAACATGATAGAACTTCTATTAATGATTCATCATGTTTCATGAAATTGAAGTTAGGCTCCGATCATGTTCAACCTCCACTTGACAGTTAAAATTCTACTAACCCAAAACACGACTACCTTTAAACAACAAATCGAATGACAAAAATGTCACATGCGTCGTTTAATTGTTAGATGAAATGAAGGAAAACAAACCCGTCCCCCATATACAATTAATTCAGATTCATTGAAAGGAGTACTAACCATGAACATTTTAGAGGCTCAAAAAATTCATAAGAGCTACGGAAACAAATTTAACAAACAAGAAGTTCTACAAGGCATTGACCTTAACATTGAAAAAGGTGAATTTGTCAGTATTATGGGGGCATCTGGTTCTGGGAAGACGACGCTACTTAATGTTCTTTCTTCCATCGATCAAGTTAGCCAAGGAACCATTAAAATTGATGGAAGCATGATCACGAACATGAAATCAAAAAAGCTAGCCGAGTTTCGCAAATATAACTTAGGCTTCATTTTTCAGGAGTATAACTTACTAGACACACTAACGGTTAAAGAAAACATACTTCTACCACTCTCGATTCAAAAAGTGTCGAGATCTCAAGCTAATGAGCGATTCGAAACCGTCGCTAATGAACTAGGCATCTATGACGCACGAGATAAATATCCGAATGAAATTTCAGGCGGACAAAAGCAACGTACGTCAGCTGCACGTGCATTTATTCATGAGCCGAGTATTATTTTTGCTGATGAACCAACTGGCGCACTAGATTCTAAATCGGCCTCTAACCTATTAGACAAATTAAGTGAACTGAATAACAACCGCGAATCCACGATTATGATGGTGACACATGATCCAGTTGCAGCAAGCTATAGCAGTCGCGTGATTTTCATTAAGGATGGGCAAATCTATTCACAACTCAACAAAGGACACGAAGACCGACAAAACTTCTTTAAAGACATTATGAAAACACAGGGTGTGTTAGGCGGGGTTCAACATGAGCATTAATCAACTGATGATCCGTAACCTCAGAAAAAATTTGAGCAACTATTACCTTTATGTATTTGCTTTGATTTTCAGTGTCGCGATTTACTTTGCCTTTGTGACGTTGCAGTATGATCCGTCGATGGATGCCACCAAAGGATCTGTACGGGGAGAAGCCGCCGTTAAAGTCGGGTCGGTCTTATTAGTAGCAATCGTCGGATTCTTTCTCATCTATGCGAATAGTTTATTTATTAAACGGCGTAGCAGTGAGATTGGCCTTTTCCAATTAATCGGCATGACAAAGAACCGAATCATTAAAATCCTTAGCATTGAAAACTTTATCATTTATTTCACATCAGTTGCGATTGGTATTCTAGTGGGGTTTTCAATCTCTAAGTTAATGGTCATGATTGTTTTTAAAATTACTGGTGTAGAAGCTGTAGCGACCTTACGTTTCTCATCTGAAGCCTTAATTCAAACCTTACTCGTATTTATCGGTATTTATTTACTGATTATGTTAATGAACTCTATTTTTATTAAAAAACAAAGCATCTTAGCATTATTTCAGGTTCGTCAATCAACTGAAGTTAAGGTTAAAAAGTTGTCAATTTGGCAAGTGATAATCGGCGTTCTCGGAATTATCATGATTGCTTCTGGCTACTATGTTTCACAAAAACTATTTGATGGTGATTTCACAACTTTCACTCAACTACTTTCAGCTATGGCTTTTATTTTAGGAGCCGTCATTATTGGGACCTACTTGTTCTACAAAGGGTCTGTAGCCTTCATATTCCAACTCATTCGTAAACAAAACAATGGCTATTTAAGTATCAATAAAGTGTTATCATTGTCATCTATTATGTTCCGAATGAAATCGAATGCATTATTACTCACGATTATCACTACTGTCTCAGCTCTTTCGATTGGTCTTCTGAGCCTAAGTTATATCGCTTATTATTCAGCTGAACAGACCGCAGAAGATTTCGTAGTCGCCGACTTTGCGCTAGTCAATGAAGAAAGTATAGAAACATTTACGCAAGCATTGAGTGATGAAGGAATTTCTTATGATAAAAATCAAGTGGAAGTATTTCAAGTCACCGCAGATGTTAGTGAGATTCTCGATGTCAATATGGATAACATAAACGTCGATACGTCTGAATTACCACTCCCTATTGTGAGTGACGAAAATTTTGGCGATATTGAGTTATCAGAAGGCGAAACATTATTAACAGGATATTCTGATTTAATGCAGTCTTTTATGACCATTGAAGATTCAGGCGAAATTGAATTGAAAGCTCAAGATACCGTGATTATACAAGATTTTGCAGGCTTAAACCGCGAATACCTAGTGTCATCCTACTACACAAACAATGGTGGCATGCCATTAGGTGTCGTTGATCAATCAATTTATAAAAAACTTAAAGACAATATGAATCCAGATATCCAAAAAAGCTCACTAGTCTACACAGGCATTAATATTAATGACTCCGCAAACTTGGAACGCGCCAACACAATCTTCCATCAAGAAAACCTTGATGAAGGTCGCAACGAATCACAATTGCAATCGAGTCGAGATCAGAAAATGAATATGGGACTAATGATGTTTATTGTCGGCTTTCTAGGTCTAACATTCTTAGTTACATCAGGTTGTGTCCTTTACTTTAAACAAATGGATGAGAGTGAAAGCGAAAAACCAAGCTATACCATTTTAAGAAAGCTAGGTTTCACAGAAGGAGACTTAATTAAAGGGATTCAGATCAAACAAATGTTCAATTTTGGTATTCCTTTAGTTGTTGGACTATTGCACAGTTACTTTGCCGTACAATCAGGCTGGTTCTTCTTCGGTTCAGAAGTCTGGACACCTATGTTGATTGTGATGGGACTTTACACCGCACTGTATTCCATCTTCGGAATTCTCTCCGTTTTATATTATAAGAAAGTTATTCGAGAAGCGCTCTAAACGAGTGCTTCTTTTTTTGTATGACTATCGATTAGTTATTAGATCACTAGCTGCACTTATTTCATTAATCTCTCCATTTTTGAAATAAATAGACCTATTTATTTCAAAACTAAACCCACTTATCTCAAAAGTCACTCACGCACATGATATGTTAAAATAAATCAGACAAGCTTACTCATCCTAGGAGGCTCAAATAATGGACGAATTTATGCAACATGCGATTAAATTAGCATCTAATAATGTTAAAGAAGGTGGCCAACCGTTCGGAGCTGTCCTCGTACAGGATGGCGAAATCATTGCTGAAGGCGTGAATCAGTTGCACAATCGCTATGATGTCAGTGGTCATGCTGAAATGGTTGCCATCCGCCAAGCCCAAAAATTACTGCAAACAAATGATTTATCAAATGTCACGATGTATGCGAGCGGTGAACCTTGTCCGATGTGCTATTCTGCTATGGCGTATGCTGGCATCCAAGAAACTTACTACGCTCAATCATCAGACGAAGCAGTTGATGCAGGTCTCGGCAAATCCAAACAGGTGGCTGACGATCTCCAAAAAGCTCCAGCAGAACGTACACACCCAATGAAACAAATGGCATTAACGGAAGATACTTATAACCCGATGCAAATGTATAAAAAACGCCATCAATAATAAAAATCCGGGTGCTGACTTTACTCAGCACCCGGATTTCTTAATTATTCGGTTCGTATGTTAACCAACTCTTCTGCACTGCCATTTGTTTCAACCTTTCGTCTGGATTAACCACATAGGGATAATCGACAAATTGAAATAGTGGCTCATCTGTTTCACTATCAGCATAGGCATATAAGGTTTCAGTTTCTGGATCACGTCCATTTGACTTCAGCCAATTTTGTAAATGTTCTACTTTTTCATCCCCATTCACAATACGACCAATTTGACCTCGGCACACACCATCTGAATCGAACACTAACTGTGTCCCAATCGTTTCAACATCATTTAAACCAACTTCACGCGTGAACGCTTTTAAAAATGGCATTAGCGCACCTGATAATACAACGACATCATCACCATTATTTTGATGCTGTTTCACCGTCTCAACTAAATCATAATTCACACGTTCCAAGTCATGACGTGCTAATTGATCAAAAAACTCTGCTAACTCTTCTTGTGTCTTTCCTTTAAACGACCTAGCAAAACTTCTGAAAAACTCATGCTTAAATGCTGTTTTCCCTTTTACAACACCTAAGACAAAACTTTTCACTAAGCCTGCGCCCACAACGGACCATTCTTTTACTCCATAATCCTTTTTCGCCACTTGAAACATGACCTTAAACGAATCACCTTGATATAATGTTCCATCGAAATCGACTGTTACGACTGCCATGTTTACGCCTCCGTTTTGCATGCTTTTTTACCATTCTAGCACATAAAACAACAGAGACATACAAAAGCTAATCGATTAAGATGGTCGCTCGATTTCTAATGTGTCACCATTTTCAAAATCAACATCCAATTCAACCTCTTCAACATCGTCTTGGTTGATATCTAAATGATTATAGACTCGTTGTAGCGCTTCATCATATGATAAATCAGGCGCTGGCTGAACCGCTTCAATCATATTTTCTACTTCATCTATTGCTTCACTTCCGTCCAGGTCTGACTCACCATCTCGTTCAATCTCAGCGTTCTTACCGTCATTTTCTACTTCATAATCATAGCTCCACTCGTCACCGTTACTAAACTCAATTTCTAATTCATAACTGATGACATCTTGAAATAAGTCTCGTTCATCTGAATTCGAATCTTCACTTTGTGTATTCTTCGTATTTGAATCATCCGAATTAGCTTTATCTTCTTGATTAGTCGACGTGCTGTTCTCTTCACCAGAAGCATCTCCACCCGTATTACCAGTGTCATTGCCTCCACAAGCAGCCAAAATTAAAACGATACTTAATATAAAAATAAACGACCATCTCATATCATTCACCCCCATGAACTTCATTCACTAGTTATATACCCTGTATTTTCCATTATTAAGCCACTTGTCCTCAAATTCATATCTATAATCAACCCCTTATAAATTCACCTACGAATAATGATGAGAAACCTCTAACGTGTCACCATCATCAAAATCAATATCCAACTCAATCTCAAGTACTTCTTCTTCCATAATCTCTAAATGATTATAAACCCGTTGAAACGCCTCTTCCTTAGATAGGTCAGGTTTCGGCTTGATATTATCAATCATCGCTTCAATTTCTTCGACAGCTAACTTTCCTTTACGATCCGTTTCCTGATCCTGATCGATTTCAACCTTCGCCTTTTTACCATCTTGCTTCACTTCATAATCAAACTGCCATTCACCCTGATCATTCTCGAAATCAATCTCTAACTCAAAATCAACAACACCATGACGTAAACCGCCTTCAGCTTCACGCTTCATCTCGTTTACATCATTGTCCCACTCAGCATCTTGATCCGTTAAGCCTGTCCCTTCCTCACCATCACGGTCCTGCGGCTTATCAGGATCTTCACCCGATTCATCAGGCCCATCATTAATATCTGTTGCCTGATCACCATCAGCTACCCCATCTTCATCCTCACTCGTTAACTCCTCATTATCTTCATCAGGGTCCGTCATCCCCATGTCAGGGTCCGCCCCATCAGTTGTCCCGCAAGCTGATAAAAACAATCCCATACCTAAAATCAAAGCAAAAATCTTTTTCATTCAGTCCACCCCTTATGATTATGTTCTTCTATTTATTGGGGTGTCCATAACTGCATCATTTATACGCTTAATGCAAATTGAATCGCATCCTCAAATTGTTTACAATGAATGTAAATTACACAAAGGAGCGAGGACAATGCCCGTTTATCAAAAATTAGTTCGTGATTACATACCTGAAATTATTGAAAACACTGGAAAGGCCTATTCCACTCGCATATTAAATACTGAAGAATATGTTGATTCTTTAAAAAAGAAACTCTACGAAGAAGTTGATGAAATCCGTGAAGCTGAAAACACAAACGAGGTATTAGAAGAACTTGCTGATGCACTTGAATTGATTCACGCTTTGGCCAAAGTACATGATGCTGACATTAGCGATGTCGAAGAAATACGTCAAAAGAAAGCTTCTGAACGAGGTGGGTTTGATAAGAAGATCTTTTTAGAAGAGGTTGAAGATTAAAAAAAGCTTAGACCTTTAAGCTCTAAGCCTTTTATTTCGGTACCCAAATATCATCAAAACCATTTTTAATCGAATAATCGTACAGCATAATGATTTTTTGATCATGATAATTTCTTAAAGAAGGGTCGTAATCTCGATCTGTAATCACTGCTTGTAACTGATCATTTCGGGAAATAATAGCATCCAAATAATCCCGTTCAGGTAGCTTGTCATTCTTTTGAGTGTTACACCTTCCACAGGCCATGACGAGATTCCAAATTTGATCAGATTGAACGAATGACCAAGGAATAAAATGATCGACATGGCTTTCTCGTTTACCCTTAGACAAACTCTTCCCACAGTAGAAGCAAGTAGCTTCAAAGTAGTTTAACAACACTTGTTCATATGGCTTTAAAGAACTTCGTTTTGCAATACTTTCAACTTTATCAAGTAAGTAACTAGTAGATGGATATTCATTTAAATCCTCAATCATTTTCGCCATGTGATAATTAGTTAAATTAACGATTAAGCGCTGATACTTCATCATGAATTCATGTACATTAGAATGGAAACGAAAATATTCAGTGTGGTGATTAAATTCATAGAAAACTTCTTGGGTATCGCCATATAATGCTCCAAAAACATTAATTTTCATAACCGATTTAACTTTAGATACTAATTTTAACTGCAAAGATGGTTTTAATTTATCAAAGCTAAAATCCCGAGGTATGCCATGTTTCTCTTGAAAAGCTAGCAACTCTGTGACAACTCTAGCTTGCTTGTGACTACTGTTTTGTTTCACAAGACCATGATGAATGATTAAATTCCAATATATTTTCGCAAAACTATAAGCTAACTGATCATAAGTTAATTCATATTGGTTATTAACCTGGTATAAATTTTCAATCATGGCTTTAATCAGAGCATATTTATATGTAGCAGATTTGGCAGATTTATTTGATAGCACTACTGTTAAAACACGCCAAATATCTTCATCAGTTAAATAAGCTTCCCTCAATTCTGCAACCTTTAACTTATGATACATTCTCACACCACCTTACTATCACTTTACAACCTATGTGTAATAGCAACAACCATCTTAATAGGAAAAATATAGTTAAATTTGTTCTTGTTTCATAAATTTAATATTTAATTTAAGTGCCAACCTATTTTAATTGACTTTCTTTACTTACTATTAAACTAACTTACATAAAGTAAGTAAAATAACCAGAAGGAGATTTTCCACATGCAATTCCATCAGGCACCGATCGCGCATGTGAGTCATGTTGATTTGAAGGTCACTGATTTACAGCGGGCGATTGCGTTTTATAAACAGATTTTAGGGTTTCAAGTATTGAATCAGGAGGCATCAACTGTTCAGTTAACAGCTGATAGTGAAACAGCGTTATTAACGTTACATGCATTAGATCAGCCAAATGAGAAATCTCGTCGAACAGCTGGGTTATATCATTATGCGATTTTATTGCCAACGCGTTCTGATTTGGCGGACTTCATCAAGCATATATCAGCTCAAAATGTTCCAATTGGGGCATCTGACCACTTAGTGAGTGAGTCGATCTATTTTTCCGACCCAAATGGAAACGGGATTGAAGTTTATGCTGACCGTGATCCGTCCGAGTGGAATTGGCAAAATGGTCAAGTCGATATGGCAGTCGACCCGATTGATGCAGGGGAAATTTTGAAACATGCGAGTAAGTCAGGTTGGCAAGGTCTTCCGTCAAACACACTCATGGGACATATACATTTACATGTTGCTGATTTAAATGAAACGAAACAGTTTTATACAGACGGCTTAGGTATGGAAGCCGTCTGTCGCTTAGGCGAGCAAGCATTATTTATCGCTGACGGCCATTACCATCACCATATTGGCATCAATGTCTGGAATGGTGTCGGTGCACCACCAACAGCTGACGATTCACCTGGCCTAAAATTCTATACGATCCAATTAGGTAGTGATGAGCAGAAACAAACGGTTCTTAAACAATTAGATAACATTAACGCAGATATGACTGAGGAAAATGGTGAAACGGTTGCGACTGATCCATCAGGTAATCGCATTCGTCTCGTTGTTTAATCAACTCACGATATAGCAAATCCCCCTTTCAACAGGTAACGAACTCGCTAACGTCAGGGTTTTATCCTCACTTAGCATTCATTACGTTGAAGGGGGATTTTATTATGTGATTGCACGCAATACATCGTGCAATGTTGATTTAAATTTCTCTCGATTAACAGCCTCACAAACACGAACATTTGGCTGATAGCCGCTTCGATTATTCACATCCACTAAACTATAGCCTCGTGTTAACTTACCTTCCGTTTCAACATCAACATAATAATGACTAGACTGAGTCATGATGGTTTCATCAGCCGCAATAGCTACGAGTAAAGTATCAGGGTGAGTCGTGCCATCTAGTTGGTGTACTTCTTTATTAAAACGTTTGACGACTTGATTCACTTGGCGAAAGAATTCGGACCCAGAAGTCTCTAATGCCTCGATTTCGCGATGTTCATCATCATTTAATACGCTGAATCCAACACACATATCCCATCCGACCATCGTGATGGGCACGCCAGAATGCAAGACAATCCGCGCTGCTTCAGGGTCGACATAGAAATTATACTCTGCCGCTGCTGTGATATTGCCTAGCGAGTTATTGGTTCCACCCATGATATAAATATGTTTTAAATCCTCCACAATGGTCGGGTCCTTTTTGATTGCCATGGCAATATTAGTGAGGGGTGCAATTGCCAATAACGATATGTCACCCGGGTTTTCTTTTACTGTTTTGATGATGAAATCAACTGCATGTTCTGATTCTGGACGCTGTATGGCTTGATTAAAAAACGAATCACCCATGCCATCACGCCCGTGTACGTCCTCGACTGTCGTATGTGAAGTCGTATCGACATTTAAGATTGGCCCTTCATACCCTTTGAACACAGGAATTTTCTGATCTGGATTAGCTACTTGGATCGTGTAGAGTGCGTTTTCCACCTCTTGGTCAAAATCAACATTTCCCCCTGTGATCGTGACACCCTCTACTTTAAAATGATGGATAGCTGTAAGTAGCGCAATCGTATCATCACCGGCTGTATCTGTATCAACAATGATTTTGGACATACCTCTCACCCTTTCTACATCTGATAGTTATTAATCATTATAGAAGGTTTTGATTAGGACCTCAACAAACTCTTTCGGTACATTCCTTCAAAGGATATTTGATTAACTTGTCGAATATATAGAATTAGAAAGCTTTTTAAGGAGGATCATCATATGGATTATCGTCAAGCTTATGTCATTCCAGGTGGGATGTTTGTTGGTTTAGGGATTGGAATGTTTTTCGACCAGGCAGGTGCTGGTGTGATTCTAGGACTAGGTTTAGGATTTCTGTTAAGTCCGATTGTAGGTTTATTTGAAAGACGAATGAATCGAGATCAGCAAAATAAGTAAGCTTTGAAAAGATGGCTTTATAATAATGAGTTATAGATGAGCAACACAACCTCTTACGTATAGATGGTTGTGTTTTATTTCGTAAACGAACAGCTTTATTCGAATCGATTGATCAGGGAGCGGTATCGGAATAAGTCATCATCGTACATAACGAGGCTATAATCCTTTATAATAGACGGTAGAAGCTTTCGGGAGGTCGTGAGGATGACAGATGATATTCATAAACGTAAAAGTGAACATATCCAACATAGCCTGTCTGAGGAATCTTTAGGTCATGCGTCTAATGGTTTTGATGTTTATCAGTTTCGGCATCATGCTTTACCTGAGCTAGACTTTGAGAAGATTAACTATCAGACCTCTATGTTTGATAAGGCATTAAATACACCGTTTTTAATCAGTTCGATGACAGGTGGCGCGGAAATGGCTGAAACGATTAATCGTAATTTAGCCATTGCTGCTGAAGAACAAGGTTGGGCGTTAGGATTAGGGTCGACACGGGTGATTTTAGAGAAAGAAGACTTTCTTTCCTCTTTTCAGTTACGTTCATATGCCCCTTCCATTCCGATTATTGCTAACCTAGGTGCTGTCCAATTGAATTATGGCGTCACAGTGGATCAAGTTAAACGCATCATCGACTTAACTGAGGCTGATGCTTTAGTGCTTCATTTGAATTCGATTCAAGAAGTGATTCAGTCAGGTGGCGATACGAATTTCTCTGGCTTACTTCAAAAGATTAATCTGTTAACGACAGCCTTAGATATTCCGGTTGGCGCTAAAGAAGTTGGTTTCGGGATCGATGTGGAAAATGCTCGAAGATTACGTGATGCAGGCATTGCTTTCATTGATGTGGCTGGGTCTGGTGGGACATCTTGGAGTCAGGTTGAAAAACTTCGCTCACAAGTTCCGATTAAAAAACAAGCGGCTGAGGCTTTTGCAGGCTGGGGGAATCCGACAGCGAGATGTTTGACCGAGATCCGAAGAGATTTACCTCATGACATGTTAATTGCTAGCGGAGGTATTCGTGACGGATTAGATGCAGCGAAAGCATTAGCATTAGGCGCAGATCACGTTGGCTTTGCGCGTAAAGTTTTGACCGAAGCGATTGAATCGCCTGAACATGTGACCGAGTGGATGAAAGTAAAGGAACTCGAATTACAGATGGTCATGTTCGGCATTGGAGCTGGTGACTTAGCTTCGCTTCAATCAACAAATCGCATTGAAAAAGCGTAACCCGATCAGCACTCGATCGAGTCACGCTTTCTTTTTATGCTGTAAGTTATAATCAAGGAGTAAAAGCCCGATGGCAACGACAAACAAGATCATCGATTGGCCATCTAGAGCCCACCCTTCTTGTTGCATGCTTTCCGTTAAGAAATAAGCGATAACTGCTAAGGTGAACATCGTGTTAAACATACTAAAATAATTACGCGAAACACCGCGCAAACGGTCAAGACCATAAAATATGAGTAAGACGATCGCTATGATGCTAAATAGAATTATTGCGATAGTCATCAGCTATCACCTCATCTTATGATTGTCCGAAGTTGTCTGGCATGACAGCAGCGACGACGACTCCCTTCGCAACCGCTTCACCATCCGCATAAACGACGGTATGCACATTGAATTTCTTCGGATGAACTTCTTCAACCTCACCCGTCACGCGCAGTTCTGTGTTTTGTGGTGTTGGTTTTAAATATTTCACATTAAGCTCAGCTGTGACAAATCGTGGTGACTCCACGCCATCTTCTGGCTCATGGCCATTTTTGCGATGAAGTGCTAATGATGCTGATCCTGTCCCGTGACAGTCAATTAGTGATGCGATTAATCCGCCGTATACATACCCTGGAATCGCAGTGTATTCTTCAGGCGGTTGATAAATAGTTAATGTTTCTGTGCCGTTCCAACCTGTTCGAAAGCCATGACCTAATTCGTTATTCCGTCCACAGCCAAAGCAATGGGCTAAATCTTGAGGATAATAATCTTGAATCGCATGTTTGATCTCACTCATATTTTGAAGCCACCTTTCTAGTATTCTAGTCAAAATTTTATCACGAAATCTGATACAATAGAAATCACGTGCTGTATTAAAGGTCACGGATTTCAATTAAAGGATGTTAACGAGTTTATAGTTTTTTATAATTATTTTGGTATTACTTGTTGTTTCATATTATGTTTGTTTAGTCTTAATTGACCGCTTTTAAATGAAATTTGTTTCGTTCGATTTTTCTCAATTATAAATTTTGTGATATATTATCGCTATTTGGCTCTGGTAAAACAATAAAACTTGTGAGCTTTTATATTATTTTTTGGGGGCAAATATTTTTGTAGAACTTCCTATTATTTATAAAGTTCTGGTTGTAAAAATTAAAGGACGCAATAGCGCCCTTCTTCTTTGCTCTAATGGTTTTAAAGCTTTTTTTGTATAAGTTGAACTTCCCCTCCTGATAAACCTCCAATAATTTGAACCAATACACTATCCTAGTAATCCTCCATTTGTTGGAGCAGGTAAATTGAAAGATGGTGGATTTCCAACAATTTCGCAACGATTCGGATTAACGTCACACACATTTCCCTGTGCGTCACGGATAACTGGCCGGGTTGCAGTAATTGTCGTTCTTAAAATCACTTTAAATAAAATACCATCAACTAACTCAATTCCGGCAGCATCAATTACTGGAACACCAGGTTGAGTAAAGATCCCTTCCACTTCAAGTGGTGTTTCTTGGACGTTATCTTGCGGACAAATCCCCGGAAAATCAGTATGCTCCTGAAAAGGCAAGGTGGTATTCAAAGTAACAGGTAGATCAACATCAAGAATTGAAACTGAAATTGTAGCTGGAAGAAGACCAATATTAACCACTTTATCCTTAATAACACGAACATTTTGAGTAATCTCATTAAGGTTTGGTGTTAGGTTAACGGATACAAGATTATCTAATACTCCTAAACCACTAAAAGCCGTTACAGGCAAAGTTAATTCTGCAACTTTCTGTACAGTCTTTGTACCCAAAAGTGAATTGACTACTGTACAATCATTTGTCAATTTAGCTGGTTGGTAAGCAGGATTTTCTACATTACAATTACAACCAGCCTGTTGTTTTTTTCGTGGTGCAACACTTTTCTTTTTTTTATTTTTAGGTTTAATAGGAACTTTCCCTGGGACCTCAATCCTCTTACCACAGTTATAATAACCCATATCATTTCATCCTTTTCAATTTTTTAAGTCAATAATAGACTTTATATATATTATTAAGGTTAAAGCTTTTTGTATGGGTATTTATTCAAAACAAACTCAAAAAATTCATTCTTAGATTTAACCCACAAACTATAATAATACTTTATCAGAACATAGAGAATTGAGATCTTAGAAGAAAGTGACGTAATATCTGAAAACAAGTATAGTATCAAATGATTACGGATGAACAGATTTAAAAAAGAGAGAGAAAACCTCGCTGGACCAGCACTGATGAATTGCCTATTAAATTTGACGTTCCAATATAAGAAGTGGATAATAATGATTTAAAAGAGTTTATATTAACTTACTCTAGAGAAACTTGGGATAGGATAAGATATTTATATCTCTGAAACAGATTTTTTATTTTGAGCTTGCAAAAACCCAGAATACATAGAATTCAATAGGGTTCAGCATGCCTTTTCACTTTATCAAGTTTATAACACTAGCAATCTTAGACTTTAACAAAAAGGATGGCTAATCCATGCTGTTAAAAAAGCTTATTATTTTCTTCATCGGACTACTCATCTTTTCATATGGCATTGCTTTGGCTATTCAAGTTCAGTTTCTCGGGATTCACCCGTGGGATGTACTGACCATTGCATTCTATGATTTATTCGGGTTATCTGTTGGCACTTGGACGGTAATCATCGGACTTACGATTATCCTATTCACTTTGTTCGCCAGACGGGAATACATCAACATAGGTACTTTTCTAAATACGTTCCTTGTCGGAGTTTTCGTTGATATGTTTTTATACTTAGAATGGTTTCCAGTCTCAGATATTTTGACCGGTGATATTGTGATTATGTTACTGGCAATTGTTGCGATGGGAATCGGCGGTGGTACATATTCAGCTGCCCAAATCGGCCTCGGACCACGTGATGGTTTTATGCTGTCGATCTCTGATATGACCGGGAAATCCATTCAACGAATAAGGATTTATGTCGAGACGGGCGTGCTTGTATTAGGGCTTGTGTTAGGTGGACCTGTTTTCGTGTTTACGTTCATCTTCACCTTTATTCAAAGTCCGATTTATCAACGTGTTTTTTTCGCCATCAAGCCTTATACAACACGCGTGCAGTAAAGAGGAGATGACTAAATGGCTAAATATTATGTCGTTCTCATCCTAGTCGTGATGATGTTTTCAGGCAATTTAATCGTCGGAAAGGCTGTATCCGATTTACCCCCTATTACGGTGGCCTTCATTCGGAATGTGATTGCCTTTCTTGTGATTATGCCTTTTGGATTAAGGCAATTTCGCCAAAATTACGATCTCTTTCGCCGTGATTGGAAACCATTATTAGGATTTGCTCTAACTGGTATTACAACGTTTAATGTTCTTATTTATTTGTCCTTAAATTATACGACCTCGACGAATGCTGGAATCGTTGAAGCGACGACTCCAGTTTTCGCGCTGATTGTCGGGTATATCTTTTTGAAGGAACGCTTATCAGCGCGTCAGTTGGTAGGTGTTGGCTTGTCCTTTATTGGGGCAGTTTGGGTCTTGGTTGAGGGCTCGCTCGAACGTTTGCTAGCTTTGCAAATTAATCCAGGTGACCTGACAATGCTTTTAGCCATGATCGTCTGGGCGTTCTACTCGTTATTCTTAAAACAACATAATCACAAATATCCAATTTACGGGGCGATGTTCGCGATGATCGGCCTAGGCGCACTCGTCATGCTCCCCGTCGTTGCGGTCGAATGGTTATTTGTGACGCCAAGCATGGACTGGTTTAGCGGACCGAGTTTACTAGGATTACTGTATCTCGGAATCTTTCCATCAGTGATTGCGCTTTACTTTTGGAATGCAGCTGTTCAAAATCTGGGACCGTCACTCTCGAGTGTATTTTTAAACTTGCTGCCAGTGTTCACAACGATTGGAGCGATGATTTTCCTAGGTGAAAACGTCAGCCTCGCTCAAGTCGCAGGCGGTGTCGTTGTCGTTATCGGCGTTTTGATTGCAACGAATGTGCGGTTGTCGATGTTTAAACGGAAGAAGCATGTTCAGAGTGGTCGCCGTGATGAATCAGCGTGAACGTCGGCATATCGTGATCGAGGATTGGATGGAAGCCATATTTTATCGGCGGGCGCCGATATATATCAGCGAGTGCCGATATATTCTAGATGGTGCTGTTAAAATTGGAATGGCGCTGATAAGTTCTGAATCGCGCCGTTATTATTGAAAAGTCGCCGTTACCTAAAATATATCGGCGCGATTCATGATAAATGATACACAACTGCGAGCAGTTGTGTATTTTTTTTTAAGCAAAAAATAAACCGATTAGTGCTCAGACTAACCGGTCGCAGTTGCTTCATCTATTTGAATAGTATGAAATAGGTTCTCTATCTAACTCGTTTAGCGGTGTGCTAGATCCATTTCACGTTCACTATGAGCTGGGTCTAGGCGTAGATCGGATTTCTTCTTCTTGATGCGATTCATGATACTATCAACAAAATATACAGTCGCTAAAAAGAAAAACACAATCGTTGAAACAAGAATTAAAGATGTTGTCATCTTCATCTACCCCTTTCCAGTAAAAATTATCATTTATCATGATTTCCTACTATATAGTATCACATTTATCGGTTATTGCAAGTGAAAAAGCTCATTCTTTTAAATTCTTTTAATTCCTATCAAATGCTAATACATTCTCCAAAATTAAATCACTTGTTTAAAACGCGCTCCCGACGCCATTGTAAGCGATTTCAAATTAAACTAATCCTTAAATTGACTGATTTTTAGTTGAATTTAAGAATTAAATGGAATATAGCTGAATATATAAAATTTTAATGCTAAATTCTTTAAAATACGCTAATTTATTCTTATATCCTTAAAATTTGAGATTGTTTTTCCTCGATTTTTCTGTTTATCAGCGCCATCTCAATTTTATCGGCGCCATCCAAAATATAACGGCGCTCGCTGATATATATCGGCGCGCGCCTTTAAAAAATCTCACAATAATAGGGATGCTTCTAATCAATTTAAGTTAGAAGCATCGCTTATCATTCAAAATCATGATAAAAAGATTGCGCCATAGGATAAAGCGCCAAGGATCACAAACGCGGGGTGAATATGCCAACGTTCGAGAGCAAAGAAGCTGAGGGCGATTAATATCATCGTTTGAACAAGGCCTGCACCTTCATATGACGTAGTAAAAAATTGAAAGGCTAATACACCTAGTAAAATAGCAATGGCAGGCCTGATTAACGTCGTCATCCGCTTCACTTTCGGCGAGTTTTTAAATCGCATGAGTAATTTCAACAATATAATCATTGCAACAAGTGATGGCAGAACCGTTGCAGTAATGGCAACAATCGCACCGAAGACGCCTCCGACTTCATACCCGATATAGCCGGCCATTTTCGTCGAAATCGGGCCTGGTAAAGCATTGCCGAGTGCCAATACTTCACCGAATTCAGGCGTTGTCATCCATCCATAGCGCTGGACGACTTCGTATTCGATAAGCGGAATGGAGGCAGGTCCACCGCCATAACCGACCACTCCAGGAATTAAAAATGCTAAAAATAAGTGCCAATACTCGATCATGACGCGTCACCTTCTTTCGCCTCAGATGACGGGGACTTCTTAACCAACGCATAAATAATCAGAGCTGCAATTAAAATCGCAGGATGCAGTCCGATCAATTCAAATGCGATTAAACTGACGACACTTAAGCCAATGACCACAGGCCAACCTAAGTCACCCTGCGAACGGCGTAAGAAATTGTATGCCAACATAAATAACATCACGCCGACCACGGGCGCAATCGCGTTGGTCATCCCCTGCACAACAGGAGAATCACGATAATTGATCAACACACTGATTAGCGCAATCATAATTAAAACAGTTGGTAGTATAGTCGCAGCTAGAGCTGTCGTAAGTCCGACATAACCACCGATACGGTAACCGATATAACCAGCCATTTTAGTCATAATTGGTCCAGGTAGCGAGTTACCAATCGCAAGAATATCCGAGAATTCTTCATCACTGAGCCAACCATAAGTGTCGACAACCTCTTTATGGACGAGTGGAATTGTCGCTGGTCCACCGCCATATCCCAACATCCCAGCCCTAAAAAAGCTGATAAAGATATCTTTTTGTAAAGCAAATCCCACTCTTGTCTCCCCTTTCTAAATTCAAAAATGACAGAATTATTATTCATTGGACTATAGTATGACATATTGCGACGTTTCTTTTATAATTAAAATTAAGTAATCTTAACTAAAGCGTGGTGCTATAATGAAATTAACCGATACTGATTTTAAAATTTTAAATATACTAAGTGACAATGGTCGCATGTCTTATGTTGACTTAGCCAAAGAGCTTGGCTTATCTCGTGTTGCCGTTCGCGATCGGATTAATCAAATGCAAGAAGCTGGGATTATCGAAAAATTCAGCGTCGTGATCAACTCTGAGAAAGTCGGTAAAGGGGTTTCTGCTTTCTTTAACGTCGACTGTGAACCAAACTCACTCGTCTATGTCGCTGAAAAATTAGCTGACCACCCTAATGTGGCGAGCTGTTATCAAATGACGGGGCCAAGCACCTTGCATACCCACGTCCTTGTTGAAGACTTTCAAGCGTTAGAGAAATTTATTAACGAAGAGCTTTACGCATTAGAAGGTATTACCCGCGTCGAAAGTCATATTCTCTTGCGTCGCTTCAAAAGTCGCACAGGTCTCAAATTATAATCATTCAAAAACAGGCTGAACAATCAGCCTGTTTTTTCTTTACCATGCAGCGACGTCACCATCTGTTCGTGGTTCCGTTCCACCTGCTAAGACACCCGTTTCTGGATCGCGCCAAATAATTTGACCGCGCCCGAATTCATATGGATAGAGCGTTTTTTGAATCTGATGCCCTTTTCGCTGAAGCGCTTGGGCAATGTGATCTGGGAATGTCGGCTCAACTTTAACCGTCTTCCCTTCTGCCCACTGCCATCTCGGCGCATCGAGTGCTGCTTGTGGGTTCAAATGAAAGTCAACCGTATTCATCACCACTTGCGCGTGGCCCTGAGGTTGCATGAAGCCACCCATCACACCAAATGGCCCGACTGGTTGATCGCCTTTTGATAAAAAGCCTGGAATAATCGTATGGAAGGTCTGCTTACCTGGCTTAAGCACATTGGCATGATTTTCATCAAGCGAGAAGGTATGCCCTCGATTTTGCATCGCAATGCCTGTTCCAGGAATGACGACACCCGAACCAAAGCCCATATAATTACTTTGAATAAACGAGACCATATTGCCTTCACCATCAGCCGTCGATAAATAAACCGTCCCACCACGTGGCGGTTCACCCGCTTCAGGCTGTAATGCTTCATCGCCAATCAGTGAACGGCGTTGTGCTGCATACTGATCAGTTAATAAGTCCTCAATAGACACATTCATGTGATCTTGTTGCGTAATATATTCTAACCCATCTGAAAACGCGAGCTTCATCGCTTCGATTTGCTTATGATACGTATCAACACTATCTTTCTCAGTAAATTCATAGCCTTTTAACATATTAAGCGCAATTAACGCGATTAACCCTTGTCCATTCGGTGGAATTTCCCACACATCATAACCACGATAATTCACTTTAATTGGATCGACCCACTCCGGTTTATAGCCAGCGAGATCTTCTTTCGTCAAATAACCATCATGCTGCTTGAAAAAGTCATCGATTTGATCCGCTAATTCCCCACGATAAAAGGATTCAGCTTTTGTTTCAGCAATTTTGCGCAAAGTATCAGCGTGACCTTGTGATGACCACAGATCCCCTGCTTCAGGTGCCCGTCCATCAGGCGCAAAGGTTTCAAACCAATGTTTAAAAATATCATCCTGGAACGTTTTCGTAAATTTATTGTACGCCGCTTTCCAATGAAACGCTAAAGTCGGCGATAACGGATAACCCTGTTCAGCATATGTAATTGCGGGCTCCATCACATCTATTAATGGCAATTTCCCGAACTTCTCCGATAATTCTGCCCAAGCAGCTGGTGTTCCTGGTACAGTCACAGGCACTTTGCCAAAAGTCGGCATCTCATCGTAACCCGCTTCTTTTAACTGATCGACAGAAATATTTTGCGGTGCATAACCACTCGCGTTTAGACCGTGAATCTTACCATCAACCCAAACAAGCGCAAACGCATCGGAGCCGATCCCATTCGATGTCGGCTCTAGAACCGTGAGTGCAGCCGCTGTCGCAATCGCTGCATCAATCGCGTTACCACCTTGCTTTAAAATATCGCGCCCAGCCTCTGCTGCTAACGGCTGAGATGTTGCGACCATCCCATTTCGTCCATAGACCACATTTCGGCGTGACGCATATGGATAATATTGCGCATCATAATCTACCATTTTGTCTCTATCTCCCTTCAAACAACTAACAATGATTAAACATTTTTATTAATCCTACCACATTTAGTCGTTATAATCGAGTGTTTATCAGACAAAAATAATAGATTGACTAAAAAAGACGAGCACCCGTAGCCACTCGTCTTAACTCACCTTCGCACAGTCTTGATTACAATACGACAACTCATTTTCTTTCATACGACAGCGCGCACATAACGGCTTGCGACACGACCCGCATTTAGTAATCGCCTTCTTCTCACAATAGCGACATCTTTCCATAGTCACCCTCCATCATATCGTTTCCCACCATGATATGAAGGGTGTCCGACGTTTATGCTTCTGATTTCTGACGATCAGCAAAAACGGCCATCGCCTCGCTCATAAACTGCGCTAAACCATCACCGAACTGGTCGATGTTCTTTTGAAAACGTTCATCTTGAATATACATCATACCTAAACCTTTAAACATGTCTGGCGTATACGTCGCAAAATTTTGATTCAAAAAGTCATACCATTCTTTAATCCCATCCTACGCTAGTTTAGAGGCTGGATCTTCATGTCTGATCGCAGCTAATTCACGGTAAATCTCATTCATCTGCTCCTGGTGATCTTCACCCATCTGCATCGCATTTGCTTGAGCTTCATCAACTTTCGCATCACCCCAACGTTCACGCGCCTCAGCTTCGTAAGGATTGTGACTGAAATCAAATCCCTTAAATTTATCATCATTCGCCATAGGAACCCCCCTTCTTGTGCACGAATTGTTTCATCCACCGTCTGTAACATTTGATCGAGTTGGTCCCGTTTATCGATCAACATTTTGCGGTGGAGTTTTAAAGCTTCGAGTTGGTCATAATCTGGATTGTGGATGATTTCCTTGATATCTTGTAATGAAAAACCTAATGTCTTAAAAAATAAAATATGCTGCAGCACCGTTAAATCCTGATCATGATAATCACGGTAGCCCGTATCTGGATCCTTCTCAGGCATTAATAAACCGATCTCATCATAATGATGAAGCGTGAGCACACTAATCCCGACTAATTCTGCAACGTCCTGTACTTTCAATCTAACCAACTCCTTCACTAGAAGCATAATCCCTCACGTAACGTCAAAGTCAACACTTTTTTAGTGGATAAATAGTGGAAAACTGTGTATAGGTTCTGGAAAAACCCCCTTAATTTGTGTATAAATTCGGGATAATTTTTTGTTTATTGTGGAAAAACACTATGTAAACGCTCACTTATGCACATTTGTACACATTTTCTTGTGTATAATGTGAAGTTTTCCACAAAATAGCAGTGGAAAACTCGCTAGTTATGCACAGTGGCGGTTTTAATTGTTCCTTACATTTATACAGTTAGTTTCGCCGTATAAAACTAAATTTTCGATGTATCAGGGCTCACTTTCGATGTATCAAGCACAAGTTTCGCTGTATAAAGGCTTAAAAGCGCTGTATCCCTACACATTATCGCTGTATAACACCCTGATTTCGCCGTATTAGCTCGCTTCTCACACTAAAACCTGCTTTGACTTATAAATACGAAGCAGGCCCTATACAATCAACTATTTAAAAATTTTCTGCGGTAAATAAGCGGACACAAGATAATTCGGGACATCGACGATTTCACTAATCTTCAAGTCAACAGCTACACTCGATAATGTGTAAGCATCAGCATCGCTCAAGCCATATGTTTCCCCAAGATGCTCAATCATGTATTCAACCGCTTTTTTCGATGCGGTCATTAAATCATCGCTATGGCCCGTTGTCACGTAGTAACCTTGCTCATCCAAATCAGTCGTCAAAGGACCAGGCGTGATAAAACGCGGTTCTTGAATTGATTTCCCTTTATGCAACTTGAACTTAAGCTGAATTTCCATTGGGGCTTCAATCGCTGTACCACATACTTCACCGTCCCCTTGCGCCGCATGCGTGTCACCGACTGAAAATAAAGCCCCTGCTACCCAAACTGGTAAGAATAATCGCGTGCCCTTCGTTAAATGACGGATATCCATATTACCACCATTGTGACGCGGCGGGACTAAACTATGCGGACCCGTTTCAGGCAGAGCCACTCCAATCGTCCCAGGAAAAGGCTTCGTCGGAATTTCAATGCCATCTGTGAACTGAGCCATTTTCTGGTCACTTAAATCCCATATTTTCAAATGAGGATCTGGAAATTGATCGCTTAACAGGCCGAAACCTGGGATAACCGCTGTCCATCCCCAACTCATCGTCCCGAAATGCTCAATCTCAACTTCTAACGTATCACCTGGCTCGGCTCCTTCTATATAAACAGGCCCTGTCACAGGATTAACTTTGCTAAAATCCATATTCGCGACATCTTGAGCCGTCGATTTTGCTGACAATTGACCACCAGATGCATCATGAACTTCAAAATGCACACTTTCTCCCGGCTTCACCGATTGAATCGGTTCGATACTGTTATCCCAAACTGTGTGATGACTGTGTTTATGAATCGTATGTTGATGATTGTGCATCGAATCACTCCTTTTCCAAGCATCATAGCATAAATTGATCGGAATTTTTAGTGAATAATTCTGAAAATTATTTAGGATGGAAATTTATCAGCGACATTTTATGTATATCAGCGAGTTATCCAAAAAAGTAGTCGATATATATGCTATATTAGCGACCTGAGTGATTTATCGACGAGTTCTGATTTTTATCGGCGCCTTACAAAATATATCGGCGCTATCTGAAATTTATCAGCGACTTGCCACTATATATCAGCGACCCAGTCATAAAGGGGAACGATCCTCCTCAAGCACATCATTTGGCTAAAGCATCGATTTCACATACAATTGCAAGGTAACTTATTAAGTATAACAAGGAGGGTACGGCCCTATGAAAGCCGTTCGAATACACAATTACGGTGGGCAAGAACAGCTCATTGAAGAGAATATTGAGAAACCAAGGCCAGCTACAGGCCAAGTCATCGTCAAACAGCACGCAACTTCTATTAACCCGATCGACTGGAAGCTTCGTGCAGGCTATTTACAAGATATGGTCCCATTCGAATTTCCTGTGATTTTAGGTTGGGATACAGCAGGTGTCGTTGATGAAGTGGCAGACGACGTGACTGATTTCGAAATTGGCGACCGTGTCTTTGCGCGTCCCGAACTAACGAATCAAGGCACATACGCGGAATACACAGCAGTCGATGCACATTTACTTGCACATATTCCTGAAAACCTCACTTATCAAGAAGCTGCAGGTGTACCCCTTACAACGATGACAGCTTGGCAATGTCTATACGATTTCGCTGACATTCAACCAGGTGACAAAGTCCTCATTCACGCTGGTGCTGGTGGTGTTGGTACGATGGCGATTCAACTAGCCAAAGTAACAGGCGCAAAAGTCGTCACAACCGCAAGCACACACAACGTTGAATTCCTTTATTCACTCGGTGCTGATAAGGTCATTGATTATAAAAAACAAGACTTCGACGACGAATTAGAAGATGTCGATTTCGTCCTTGATACTCTTGGCGGCGAAATTCAAGAACGTAGCTATAAAGTGTTGAAAAACGGCGGTCAGCTTGCTTCAGTCGCAGCGCCACCTGATCAAGAACAAGCTGAAGCACATAATGTCAAAGCAGGCTTTGTCTGGTTAGAACCTGTTGGTGAACAAATGCGCGCAATCGCAAAGTTGCTTGAAGACAAAAAAATCAAGCCAATCGTTGGCCATCATTACCCTCTATCTGAACAAGGTATTCGCGACGCCCATGCATTAAGCGAAACCCATCATGCTAAAGGTAAAATCATTATTGATATCGATTAAACGAAAAGCTGGATGAGCGCACTCAACGTAGTTCACTTACCATAGAGAAAACATCAAAACAAAAACCATACCCCTTCATAATCAATTAACACGCAAAAACGCTTGGATATATAACCTATCCAAGCGTTTTTGCGTTTGCCTTGTTCATAATGAAGCATTTACGTTAGTTAAATACCTTATTTATCCTTATATAACTATTCCGACAATCATTGATAAGTTTTAATTACTTAGAAGTGTTTTGTGATTTTGAACTTAAAAACCAAATTATTACTGTACCAAAAAATATAGTGGATTAAAAACACACCTTAAGATATGGTGTGTTTTTAGGACAGATGTTATTTTGCTTGCAAGGTATCTTCAGCCATTCTCGCTAAATCCTGTGCATTTGCACTGATTTCCTGAATGGTTGATGAAATTTGTTGAATAGCAGCTGCTTGAGAATCTGTCATTTCATGGACTTCGGAGAATGCTTTATCCACTTCAGCAACCAAATTTTGAATACTTTTTGTTGCTTCGTCAATTTGAGTGACATTATCTTTTGAGTTAGTTGCCAGCTTCCTAATTTCATCAGCTACAACACCAAATCCTTTACCAAACTCACCGGCTCTTGCCGCTTCTATTGATGCATTTATCCCCAATAGATTAGATTGTTCTGAGATGCCTTTTACAACTGTTGAAACTTCGCCGATCTGATCGGCACTGGAACTGACTTCTTTCATTTGAGAAGATATATTAGTCACTTGGCCTGCAAGCTCCGTTACTGATCCGGAAACTTCCTGAATTGATGCAGCAGATTCCTCCACAACTGCAGAGAGGCTTTCGGCAACTTCGTGCAATTTATTGGCTTTCTCAAGACTTGTCCCAAGACCAACTCCACCGACTACTGTCCCATTATTATCGTGAAGTGGGATGGCACGAGCAATGAGCGGGAATCCAAATAATTCCTTTGGCACGGTTTCTATTTTTTCTCGGTCTTCTCTTATTGCATTCGTTATAATGTCTCCTTCTGCAAGTGGATCACCAGATTTGACATTTAATGAAAAGGTATTACCAGGAATATTAATGATTAGTTTTTCAGTATCATAAATTCCTATGGTAATATCATCATGTACTAGCTTATTTAAATATGGGGCTACTTTTATAAAGGCATTTAATATTTCTGACTCTGTCTCAGTCTGGATAGATAATTCAGTCATAAATCTATAATTCTCTCCTTTATTCTTATATCATAAAATTATAAAGGGCGTATAAAAGTAAGCGGCTTTTTACCGATTACTTTGAACCCTCCCCCTTGTTTCAAACCAACAAAAGTCTATTAATAAGGGAATTGACGTTGTTGATAATTAACAGAAATCCATTTCATCGTTGTGAATTCCTCTAAACTCCATTCACCGTTCAAACGGCCAAGCCCGGATTGTTTTTCTCCACCGAAAGCAACGATCGGCTCGTCATTTATTGTAATATCATTAACGTGAATCATTCCCGTTTCTACTTTCTTGGCAAACTCAACGCCACGTTCTACGTTAGAAGTATGAACAGCGCCACTTAGGCCGAAACGTGTGTCATTAGCAATAGTAATTGCTTCTTCTTCTGTTTCAAACGGCATAACACTAATAACCGGGCCAAACAGCTCTTCTTGGGCCAAATCCATATCTGTATTGACATCAGCAAGTACTGTAGGCTCAACCATATTACTTGAAATATTACCTTTAAGAACGGGTTTAGCTCCCTGTTCTATACCTTTATCAATGATTGCCTTCAAATTCTCAGCTGATCTCTCGTTTACCACTGGTCCGATGATTGTTTCAGGGTCCCGGGGATCACCGGTTTTAAGTGCTGAAATCTTTTCCTGATATTTCGTGATAAATTCATCATAAATTGATTTTTGAACCAAGATTCGATTCGCTGACATACAAATTTGCCCTTGGTGTGTAAACCGACTGAATGCGGCTGCATTAACGGCATAATCTAAATCTGCATCCTCTAGGACAACAAATGCACTATTTCCTCCTAATTCTAGAAGAGGCTTCTTGAAGTTTTTGACAGCTAGTTGCCCAATGTGGCTACCAACTTTTGTTGACCCTGTGAATGAAATAATTCTTGGGATAGGGTGTTCTACTAGTGTGTCCCCGATTTCTTTTACATCTGTTGCAACAACGTTTAGTAATCCTTTTGGAACCCCAGCTTCTTCAAAAATTCTTGCAATGAGTGTCCCGCCCATGATTGGTGTTTCTTCATGTGGCTTTAAGACAACACCATTTCCAGCGCCAATAGCAGGGGCAACAGATTTCATCGATAAGAAAAACGGAAAATTAAACGGGCTAATAACACCTACTACGCCAGCTGGAATCCGATATAAACGGTTTTCCTTTCCATCCTGAACAGAGGGTAAAATTTTCCCTTCCATTTTTAGTGGAAAAGTTGCCGATTCTTTAATCATATCTTTAACCAAACCAATTTCAAACCCTGCTTTGAGGCGTGTTCCTCCAAGTTCATCAATAATAATATCAACGATTTCTTCTTCATGATCCTCTATGTATTTAACAGCATTTTCAAGGATGTCACGTTGTTTGTAGGGATTAATCTTATTCCATTCCTCTTTTGCTTCATGTGCTGATTTGTAAGCCAAATCCACATCCCTCACATCAGCCATTTTAAATTCAGTGATAACCTCACCATTATATGGGTTTTTATCAACAAGTATATTTTCACTTTGACCTTCTCTCCACACACCGGCAATATATTGCTTGTTTAGCGACTCGATTTTTAACATTGTCATTCCTCCCAGTTTAGTAGATACTCCTATTAATATCGGTAAGTCTTAGCAATAAATTAAGTTAAGTATTAAAATTGCAATTATTTAAATTATTAGAGAATATATGACTAATATGGGTTACGATATTGTTATATGGTAATAATTATCGGAGTTTATGTAGAATGATTCGCACCATTTAAATATAGAAATTTCTTAGCTTATCGATTCAACATTTAAGGGGTTCCTTCTACCCGATAATCCACACGACAAACATTATTGAGCGAACCATAAAACCTATTCAGACCTCATTATAATTTTTAAAATGCTAAAACAAAGAATATAGTTTTAATATACCAACGAAAAAAAACATACCCATCACTATACGATTTGGTATGCTTGTTAACTGGTTAATTTAATTTTTTTCATCGAAAGGGAGCTAATTAAATAAACTTATCTAGGTTTTATCCTTCCAAAAATTCTCTTAACGACGACGCTAGGTACTCCACATCATGATAACCTTGATTATAAAGAGCCGTTAACTTCTCTTTATTCCGCTCGACCCGTCCAACTTCTGGTGCACGAGACGGACTGATCACAAACACATTACCCTTTGCTTCCTGTTCATAAATATAATCGAGCGTTTCATTATAGACATGATGTCTACGGTCCAACGCTTCAAGTAACCCAGGATAATCCCGATACTTTCGCCGAATCCATCTACGAAAGGATTGCGGTTTTTTATAGTATCCTCGTTCCTTTGTAAGCACAATGACATGCTTCGTATTCCCATCACGCTCCGATTGTTTCAGTGGAATCGGATCTGCAATCCCACCATCCATTAAATATCGTCCTTCAAACTCAACAACAGGCGCGACTAACGGTAAAGAACTCGATGCTCTCAGCAACGTGACCATATCATCAGGATAATCCGACTTCTGGTAATACAACGCTTCACCCGTCATACAATCCGTCACACCGACAACAAAATCCTCTGTCGCCTGGTCAAACGTCTGATAATCAAACGGCGCCAACTCATTCGGCAACGTATCGAACAAGAAATCCATTCCGAACAATTGCCGTTTTCGCACCAAATTCCGAAGCGACAAATAATCCGGATGATCCACAAAATCAATATTCACTTGCCGATTCCGATCCAACTGCCTCGCCACATAAGACGAGCCATTACAAGCCCCTGCTGACACGCCAATCGTATACGGTAAATACCAATCCTGTTCCATCATATAACGCAACACGCCAGCCGAATAAACCCCGCGACTGCCGCCACCTTCTAGTACTAATCCTGTTTGTTTCATCGTATCCCTCGTTCATTGTTCTATATCAACTTATATATTAAAAAATAACACCCAATCAAAAGAGTGTCACTTTTTTAGCTTTTGATAGAGTTAAATTTTTATCGTAAACAACATAACTTCTAATAAACAACTAAGTCATTAATAATGTACATTAAAATCGAAACATTTGACTTATGTTAATTTTTATATACAATATAATTTAGGAGGGATGAATGATGGTGACACATAAAGAAATTGGTTCGAAACTTAAAGAAGCACGCCTCCAAGCGAATTTCACACAAGATGAAGTGAGTTCAACGTTAGCCATGAGCCGCCAAAAACTGCTTAAAGTTGAAAAAGGTGAAGGACCGATTGATACAGTCTTACTTTCGCAATTGGCCAGTTTATACGGCTATTCATTAGATTATTTTCTGTCAGACGAACATTCCCCCGAAAGAGAAACACACCTGGCATTCCGAACCGATCTGTTAACGGAGAATGACCAATCATTAGTGGATTGGGGCAAGCAGATATTACGCCATATCCACGATTTAAACGAAATCGAAAGCGAGGCTAACCAGCATGATGGATAAACTCGTGAACCGCGCTAAAGTTCGTGCACATACCATGCGTAATCAATTAGGTTTAGGAGATGAACCCATTCATGACATTTTTCAGTTGCTTGAGCAAGAAGGCGTTTTCGTCTTTCAAAAAACATTATCTCAGCACCCTTCTGCCATGTTTATGCGTTCACAAAACGAACATATAGTGATCATCAATAGTGCGAAGTCCCTTGGCCACCAGCACTTCTCCGTCGCTCATGAATACTCACATTACTTATTTGATCAGGAACTAGCAGGTGGTGTCTGCCTCGTCAATTTCTATCAACAGAATTATGAAAAAGAACAACTAGCAGACCTTTTCGCTACGTATTTCCTTATGCCCGAAGAAGGTCTTTTAAAACATTTAGCTAAACAAAATCCTTCTTATGAACAACATATTCGATTACAAGATGTCCTCGCCTTACAACAACACTTTAAAGTCAGTTGGGCCGCTATGTTGTGGCGATTATTAAATTTAAATCTCATTAATCGAGACACTTTTAATCAACTAAAAGAACGTACAATCACCTATGAAGCCCAAAAATATGGTTTTCCTTTAGATCTATACCACTCAACACCTGATCAACCATCACAACGATACATCGAAAAAATCATGACATTGTATGATCATGCCGAAATCAGTGAACAAAAAGCAGATGAATACTTAAATACCATCGGGAAATCATTTGACGAATTAACAGATTCATCAACATTCGACCATTCACTGTTGATCAAAGAAGCGAGGGATGTGTATGGCGAATGATCCCTGGTACGTTATGGACACAGGTATTATTTCAAGATTTGCATTAAGCGATCAATTTGATATATTAAGACAGTTATACGGTCCACAGATCTTCACCCCTACCGACGTCATTGCTGAAGTGACACCTGTTATTAAAATGAAGCAACAAGTTGATCAAGCTTTAAAAGATGGCTGGATGCATGAACTGACCATTAGCTATAGAGAACATAACGCTATTTTCCATGAATTTATAAGGCTCAGGAAACGTTTTGGTGTTGGAGAATCAGCAACATTAGCAACTGCCCGCCATATGCATTGTGTTGCTTGTAGCGATGATATGAGAGCAGCCGTTAAATATTGTAATAAGCACCACATCCCTTTAAAAGGAAGCCTCGGGATTTTATACGATGCTTATTTACGTGGTTTGTTCGATAAAAACAAAGGACAAACTATCCTCGAAACCATGATCCACCGAAGTAACTACAAAAGTCCCGTATCGGATTTCCAAACAATAATTGATGCATTTGAAGGTCGAAGTGATTGGCAATTATTTTAACCAATACAATTCAGACTCACATTATTTATCAGTTAGATACTTATACAAATGGTAATCCACAGGCTCTTCTAACAACATGTTCATATGGACAACAGGAATTTGTTTACCATGTTTATCTACCATCTTGTCTTCAACTACAGTCTCACGGTCAGGTGTCGCCTGCCCTAGATAATAAAAGTCTTTCCCTTCATCATCATCTTTCTTTAGGAAAATATGAATATCAATTCCTTGATCTTGAGCATGAATAATATTCTGCACCTCATGTGACTTTAATGAACGATTACTTCTGGTATACCATTTGAAAACATCAGGACTTAATAACTCATCCCCGTAATCAATACTCGATTCCACATCTTGTTTGTGATACGTCACAAAAATTGGACAGGTACCATGTTTCACTTTGTATCCATAAACAGTAGAGCTTTCATCATGATCCCAACCCAACAATTTACATGCATCTTTACGAGAATATTTCTCATACAACGTAAACGGCTCTTCATCATTATACTTTTTAGCCTTCTCTTTAGCTGTTTCCAGTACGTCTAACACTAACGTTTTAAAGAATTCGTCTTTTAAACCTTGAATGAAAGTATTATTTAGTGATAATTCATCTCGTTCAATAACGACTAATGCTTCACCACCATACTTCTTCACATCAGTGTCTTTGAAAAACGATAAAGTGAACATATTTTTCACTGAATTAATAGTCTTTTGATCCGTTTCACAACCGACACTAGATAATCTATTTATATAGGTTTCTTCAGTGACAGAACCGTTTTCAATTAACATCTCTAATAAAACAATTTCGTGTATTCGTTTACCATTTAAGATCTCTTTCGATAGCATGGTTAATGCTTTATATTCCTGTAAACCAATACTAGGCAGTTCTTTCACCCCTACTTTATGTAAAAACTCAAAATAATTATCGTACTTATCGACAATCACATCTGGGTCAATTGAATCATGATCTGAAAAATCATATAGATAAGGTATTTCACCAAGTTTATATCTAAGCTGTTTAAATTCTTCTCTTAAAATCTTTAATTGGGATAGGTTTTCATTATTAATAGAATCAAAAACGTGTTTCTTAGCGACTTCTTCAAAATTGATGGTTGATACACCTGTAATATAGCTTGTATCCACTGTTTTACGGCGAATATTATCCTTATTTTGCGAATGGTCACCTGATAAGGCAACGGGAATCAGATAGTTTTTCTTATAATTACCGATAAAATCAATCACCGTTACGAAGTCTTTCGAATCATGTTTTCTGAGCCCTCTTCCTAATTGTTGTACGAAAATAATGCTTGATTCCGTTTGACGTAACATAACCACTTGATTGATCGATGGAATGTCTATACCTTCATTAAAAATATCGACCGTAAGAATATAATCAAGCTCACCATTTTCTAATTTATTAACATATTCTAATCTCACATCTTGAGAATCTTCACCTGTTAGAGCTACCGTTCTATAACCTCGTTCATTGATCAAGTCTGATAGCTTCTTAGCTTCCTCCCTTTGGCTACAAAAGATCAAACCTTTAACACGGTCTCCTGAATACCCATAATAATGCACTTTCTCTAAAACATGCTCAACACGTTCTTTCGTGACCAACTGGGATAATTTAGTCGTATCGTCGATTGTTTCGCCGTTAATTTCGAAGTCTGTTACACCAAAATAATGAAAAGGACAAAGCATATCTTCTTCCATAGCTTCCTGTAGGCGAATTTCATAGGCAATGTTGTAATCAAATAGCTCATATATATTAAAATCATCTGTACGTTCTGGTGTTGCAGTCATACCCATTAAGAATTGTGGTTCGAAATGATTGATCACTTTTTGGTACGATTGAGCGCCTGCTTTGTGGACCTCATCAACTAATATGTAATCGAATAATTCTGGATCTAATTGTTGCAGTGTTTCATCTTTAGATATTGTTTGAATCGTCGCAAACAAATATCTAGCATTCAGATCCTTGCTTGAACCAGACAAAATGCCGAAATCATCATCTTTACCACCCAGAATTGTCTTATAATCTTCTAATGCTTTTTTCAATATTTGCTCACGGTGGACAATGAATAACATCCGTTTCGGTTTATAGCGCCTGACATCAAACGCAGATAAAAACGTTTTACCTGTTCCGGTAGCAGATACAACCAATCCTTTATCATGCCCCTGACTTCTGACCGCTTCTATTTCATGCAAAGCTTCTTCTTGCATTTTGTTCGGTATGACATTCACTGCTTTCTCTAACGAATTAAATTGATACTCTCCAGGGAAATCAAAGACATTTTCAGACCATTGTTGCTGATAAGTTGGCTGATACATATGTTCATATTGATCGATCCATTCAGACGTTAAAGGTTGTGATTGGTCCCAAACATCTTCAAATTGCTCTTTAAAATGATTGATTAACTCACCATTATCATGTGAGGTTAGCTTTACATTCCATTCATGATTCACTTTTAATGCATGCGCTGTCAGATTAGAGCTTCCAATAATTAAAGATTGATAAGAATCATGTTCGAATATGTATCCTTTCGCATGAAAGCCTTTCACATCCGTTAATCGTACTTCGACATTTGTAACTTTTAATAATTCACGAAACACATTTGGTTGATTAAAATGCAAAAACGTCGACGTTAGAATCTTACCTGTAATTCCTTTTTTCTTAAGATCATACAGTAATGCTTTCAAAGCAGCTAGTCCACTTTCAGTAATGAATGCAACAGAAAAGATAAATGAATCACAATTCTCTAATTCCTCATGAAATGCCGATAAAACCGTGTGACGATTTTGTTGGTCATTGACCAATAATTGTGGTTTATAAGCTTCACTGCTTTTTACATAGCGGTCTATAAACCCTTTCCGAAGTGAGTTTTCGAGGTCTTGTACAAAGCTTTCCATGGTATCCCCCTTAGGAACTGTTTTCTACAGAGAAATCTAATTCAATTTGCTCGATTGCTGGTATATCAGCTGGCGCCCAATCTAATAGAGATAACTCATTTGATGCTAACCAATCTATTTTCACGTGTTCAGTCAAAATCGGTTCACCTTCAACTAATGTGCAGTAAAAAGTGGTTAAATGGATGATTCCAAAATCGTACTCGTAAACCGTATGTTCTACTTGATCGCCAATGTGAATCTGACACTGAAACTCTTCATCAATTTCACGTTTCAATGCATCTTGTGGTGTTTCATTAGGCTCTACTTTACCGCCGGGAAATTCCCATTTATAAGCAAGAGTAGATTTATCCCCTCTTTGAGCGCAAAGTATTTTATCATCTTTTATAATCACTGCTCCTACGACATGAATATCTTTTTTCATATGGATCCTCCGAACTATAATGATGTCATACTTAAATTATAACAAAATAAGAATATTAAAAATAAAATATCATTTTAAGAACCAATATGTAACCCCGCATTCCATAATATGTTAATATTAACTTACCATTTTAACGAAAAGGATCCATCCCTATTAAACTGGAGGCTGTACATGAAAACGTATGAAAAGTTATTCCTAGGCATCATAATTGCCTTTTGAATCTTATCCTTCTTAGCTTTATTTGACACTATACTAATAACAAACATGTTTAACTATTTGATGGTTTCATCTATAGCTCTTACACTAGCATTTATTTATATCATCATAAAAAGAAAATATAACAACAACCTTTTCAATTATATATATATCTATTAATTTCAATGATCGTCTTGTTTTCAGTCATAGCCATGCAACAAGGATTTATTAGCCAAGACCATATATTAGGATATCTCATTCCGTTTTTCTTTTTTATCCTCGTCCCAATCAGTATGGTTGTACGAGGCTTAAGGAGTTTTAAACGTAAACAATAACCTATACCCAAGTCGTTAAATCCATTTAAAATTTTGAGATTAGTCGTATTACTTACACACCTTTAGTCCCATATTATGTTAAAATATCCCTAACAAACAAAACAAAGGTGACGACAATGGCGCATACGGTACCAGAAACGATTCGGACGTCTTCAACGACGGGTGAAAGAATTTTGTTTCGTACGTTAAAAGACTACTTACCAGAAGATTACATCGTGTATTATGAACCTGAAATTCATGGGAGAAGGCCGGACTTTGTCATTATCGGGCCTGATTTAGGTGTGGTCGTGCTTGAGGTGAAGGACTGGACACTGAATACGATTGTGAAGGCAAATAAGGATGAGTGGTTGATTTTTGGACGTAATCAACAACAGGCTATGGAGAAAAATCCTTATAAAAAGGCTGAAGAGTTCACGTTCCATTTAATGAATCATCTCAAAAAAGACAATCACTTACTGCAATCAGAAGGCAAAAATCAACATAATTTAAAATTTCCGTGTGGGTACGGGGCTGTATTTTCACGTCTATATACTGAACAGATGTCACGTGAGCAATTGTACAGCGTGATCGATCCCCAGTTCTGCTTTGCACGAGATGAAATTGATCCAGAACACAGTCATTTTTCTGAAACCATCTTAATCGAAAAATTAATGAATATGTTTAAAGTTAATTTCAGGTTGCGTGAGCCTCTTCCTCAGGCTGATATCGATGCCATCCGTCACAAATTGTTTCCTGAAGTACGAATTAGTGGTGAGTTTAAACAATCAGCACCACACCAAGATCAAATCTTGTTATCGATGCACAACTTAAAAACGATGGATATTCATCAGGAGAATTATGCGAAGAATTTAGGAGATAGAAATCGTCTAATTCGTGGCGTCGCAGGTAGTGGTAAGACCTTAATCCTAGCGACTCGGGCCGCCATTTTAGCGAGAGAAAATCCTGATTGGAATATTCTCATCCTATGCTTCAATATTTCACTTGCGAATTACTTACAACAACAAATTGATGTGAAAGTACATGAGCTTGAAAGTGAAGGCGATCAAGGATCATTGTTTGACAATGAAATGCCAGATGGAAAGTCATTTGGCAACATCGAAGTCTATAATTTTCATTCATTTTTGTATAACAAATTCAAAGTCAAAGACGAACAGATCCCGAACTTAATCGAATCACTAAAACCCCATAATCAATTAGCTCAACAGTATGATGCGATTCTAATTGATGAGGGCCAGGACTTTAAACAAGAGTGGCTTACGCTTGTTAGTCACTTACTCAACCCAGCGACACAATCACTGTTACTCGTTGAAGATCGTGCACAAAATATTTATAAACGAAAACGCAGTTATATAGAGGATACGGGACTTAGTTTCCAAGGGCGTTCAAAAATTTTATCAATCAATTATCGTAACACGCAGCAAATCGTTCGTTTCGCTTGGGACTTTTACAGAAACAATTCGGAGTTACAACACAAAGTCGCTGAACATGAATTCGAAGGTGAGATCATTGCGCCAAAAACAACACCGCGCAAGGGACCTGAACCTTTCATTTTTAAAGCTGGCCGTTTTACGGATGAACTGAAACAAATATCACGCATTATCCATAAATTAAACCAAGAACATCACGTCCCGTTAGATGAAATGGTCATTTTGTATCGTGTGAAACGAACGTCACATCAAGATTACATCGGGACCATACAGCACCAACTGAAGACACATAACATCCCACATTACTGGATTAGTGAAAGTTCTTCGAGTAAGCGTCAGTATGAGAAAAACGACGGTCAGGTCAAAATTAGTACAATCGATTCGAGTAAAGGCCTGGATTTTCAGGCTGTCTTTATTGTGAATATAGACCAAATGCCTTATAAATACGAAGAGGACACGCAACGTGAAGCCGCTTTACTATATATCGCCATGACGCGGGCGCACAAATATTTATGCTTATCGTATTCAAATGATTCAGCTTTCACCCAGTATTTAGAAGAAGCAAAAGCCCAACAAACCAATTCCCAAAATGAACGTTTAGGTTAAGGAGTTGTTGAATAATGCCAACTTGCCAACGTTGTTTCGAAACATGGACTTTTAAGGACACAATGAAACGTGCATTTGTTTTAGACACACGCCTCACTTGTCCTTACTGTGGTGGCACACAATTTATATCAAAGGAAACGCATAGACGATTTGGGATGACCACCTTATTCATTCCAATCACGTTGTTCCTTCCTTTGCTCTTTAATATATCACCATGGTGGGTGATTTCTATATTGGCTGTCCTAACTCCAATTTATTTCATTGCTTATTGTTCATTGATGACCTTATCGAATGAAGAAAAGAATTTCTTTTGATTAAAACAAATCTAGTTTTATTAAAACGGCATCACAGAACTAGCCAACATCCATACACAAAGCCCTACTAATCCCATGACCACGACGTTTTCAACTGGTGATCCTGTTCTAAAAGACAAGATAAATTTAAACTTCTTCTGACTGAGTGGATAAAGTAGTGGCACGCCTTGCTTCGTTAAGAAGTCTCCGAAAATATGCGATACGACACCGATTAAAAATCCGTATTGCAACGTTTCCGATATACTAATAGAAGCTTGTAGCATTGTTAAGGCAACACCTACGAGCACCACAAAAACTAAAGAGTGCGTCCAAGTTCGGTGTGACGTTAACATGAGTAAAATGAGTCCCATTCCGATTAATAAAAAGCTCGTACTTTGTTCTGTAAATATCCCTAACATCTCAGGACGCCATATAACCCCAATAACAATTAAAGCGACTACCCCAGCGAAAATCGGATACACATAGCGTCCTATTTTAGATTGTTTAGAGTCAACATCAGGTAATAGAGCGCCTATTAAAACGACTGCAAGAAATAATAACGTTTCAGGTACACCGTTTAAATCAAGCGGGTACCAACTTTCGAATGTAAGCGCAGCTACACCCCACGTTAACCCCATGGCTTGATGCCCTTTTGCCATCATGATGTCTCGATCCTTTCTTGTTGTGAGTGACGTTTATCATCATACCAACTTTGCCGCATCTAGCACCATCAGCCTTTAGACACAAAAAACAGCGAACATCTCTATTAAAGTAGATGTTCGCCGAAAAATAAATTTATTACGATTTCAACATTTCTTGAACTTTATTGAATTCATCTTGAACTTCTTGGTTAGGTTTCGATTTATTCATGCCAACTAACACAGCTACAATAGCACCAACCGCTAACATCAGAACAATGGAAAAGATACCTTCAATTGGGTTGATGAAACTCCAGAATAATATAACTAACAATCCTGAAATTAACCCAGATGATTTACCACCTATACTAACCAAGACTGCTGCAAGCGTCGCAAATAAGAATCCTGGCACTAATGAATATAAGCCACCAAACGGATCGAATTGATCCCAAGTTAAAACAGTCACAGCACCGATAATAACACCTGCTAAGGCGCCGTTGCGCGTTAAACGTTTCCAGAATAGACTGAGCACGACAATCGGTCCGAATGAGGCTCCGAATCCGGCCCAGGCGTTCGCCACGAGTTCGAGTACGCGACTTTCATCATCACTTGCGATAATTAATGCAATTAATGCAATCACAATAACTGAAATACGTGCGACCCAGATTAACTCTTTATTAGAGGCATTTTTACGGAAAAAGCCTTTATAAAAGTCTTCGGCCACAGCTGATGATGACACCAGTAACTGGGAGTCAACCGTACTCATAATCGCTGCTAAAATCGCTGCTAATAAAACACCTGCTACAACAGGGTGCGTTAACAATTGTGTTATAGCAATAAAGACCGCTTCTTCGTTGGCCAGCATTAACATACCGCCATCCATCGACGCTTCTATTCCACGATTCGCTAGTTCTGATTGCACTGCTTCTGTTCCAATATAAGCAAAACCTGCAATCCCAACGAAAATCGCACCAAATAATGAGAAGACCATCCAACTCATACCGATTAAGCGTGCGGTTGGAACATCTTTATGCGACCGAATTGCCATGAAACGTGCTAGAATATGAGGTTGACCGAAGTAACCCAGCCCCCAAGCAAGTGAGGAAATAATAGCAAGCGTACTTACGCCCTGAATCATATTCAAGTGGCTTCCTTCTGATAATTCACCTACAACTCTTATTGTTTCACTCCAGCCACCTAATTCGGAAATGGCGACAAACGGTAAGACAATTAAGGCTAAGAACATGAGAATTCCTTGAATGAAGTCCGTCCAACTTACGGCAATAAAACCACCTAAGAACGTATAAGCGATAATGACTAATCCACCAATGAGTAACGCGACCATATAGTCATACCCAAATGTATTGCTGAATAAGACAGCGCCACCGACTAAACCGGAAGCTACATAAACCGTGAAGAAAATCAAAATAACAGCTGCTGAAGCACTACGTAATAAACGTGAGTTATCACGGAAACGTTTCTCTAGAAAGTCTGGCAATGTGATTGCATCGCTAGACACCTCTGTATAAATACGCAAACGTTTCGCAATAAACTGCCAGTTCAAATATGCTCCAATGGTTAAACCAACAGCGAGCCATGCACTTCCAAAACCACCTAAATAAATAGCTCCTGGTAAACCGAGAATCAGCCAACTACTCATATCAGATGCCCCTGCACTCAATGCGGCTACACCTGGGCCTAACTTACGGCCACCTAAAAAGTAGTCTGATAGATTATTCGTTAAACGATAACCAATAATACCAAGCGCCAACATCCCAACGAGATAAATAATAAACGTCGTTAAAGTAGCTGTACCCATTATGATTTGTCACGCCCTTTCACCCATGAAATGAACGACAGAACAACGACTAGTAGCATTGGTACAAATAGCCAGAAATACGTACCTAATGAAATGCTGTACTCCATCCAATCTCCCCCTTAATTTAATAGTAGTTCAAATACAACGAAACCAATAATCACATAAATGAATATGGCGATCACAATCAATAGATAGGAGTAACCACTCTTCTTACTTTGGACAACATCTTTCAAAACGTATGTCACCAAAGCCGCGAAGCCAAATACAACAATTATGATGACCATTTCGTTAATGATGAACATCAGAAATGCCTCCTAAAAAGAAGCTCCTTTGTTCCATCATATCAATAGTTATCATGTGAGCGCTAATACATTTTATGATTATTTAAGCGGTTTCATGTTTATACATCTTTAATTCGACAAAAGTTTGCTTTTACCTGCTAAAGTTTTTAATTATCTAAATAATTTGTTATCTCCATTTTAATAAAAGGAACTTAACTACAACAATCATCATTGCTTAAAACCAAACAAAAAACTTATCAAAAAAATAGCTACTAGAGTAATTATTGAAGGTAACCTTAGTACGTTTACGTCAACTCAAATGAACTTTAGCGCCTTATATTCACTTTGTCTAATCATAATTATAACTGTTAAAGCATTTTCACTTTACAAACAAATGTTTATGTTTTAAACTTTTGTTATAGATAGTGAAACGCTTTCATTTTAAGGAGGTGAGTCCGTGGATAAAGAGGAACAGATTCTACAAATTATACGATTCAATCCATATATTACCCAACAGGAACTTGCTGATCAGATTGGGCTATCACGTCCAGCTGTCGCCAATTATATTAAGCGGCTGATCGAAGCCGGGCGCATCAAAGGGCGTGCATACGTCCTTAATGATGAACAAACAATTGCTTGTGTTGGGGGTGCTAATGTTGACCGTAAAGCCCACGCCTTACAAGCAGTACGACTACAGTCATCAAACCCTGTAAAAACCGAGGAATCATTAGGAGGTGTCGCTCGTAATGTTGCCGAGAACTTAGCCCGCTTGAATCTAAGACCTGGCTTGACCACTGTTGTCGGACAGGACAAAGAAGGCGAATGGTTGCGTGATGCGTCTTTCAAGCTTGGCATTGATACGCAAATGATGATGACCTTATCTCAAGAGCGAACAGGAACATACAGTGCTTTCCTTGATCCTAGTGGTGAACTCGTTGTCTCAATGGCTGACATGGCGATTTATGATGCGTTAACGAAACAGCTTATTCAGCAAAAATGGTCCCATATAAAACAAGCAAATGCGATTTTCCTTGATACGAATATTGCTGCTGATGCCTTACAAGAAGTCATTGAACAGTCAGCTAAACAGCAATTAACGGTTTTTGTTGACCCCGTATCATCGATTAAGGCTGAAAAACTACCCAAAGATTTAACAGGCGTACACACCATCTTGCCTAATCAAGAGGAAGCTGAAACCTTATCAGGTGTCACGATTAATCAAGAACAAGATTACGCAGTAGCTTCCCAGAAGTTGCTTGACCAAGGTGTCCAACAGGTTGTCTTAACCTTAGGCGCTAAAGGTATTTATTACTATAACCAAGAGGAATCAGGTTTTATCGAAGCATTACCCGTAGATGTCAAAGATGTCACAGGGGCTGGTGACGCCTTTACTTCAGGTGTGATTTACGGAGCAACCCAGCAAATGTCACTCAGTGAATCTTGTCGTTTTGGACTTGGTTGCGCGACTGTCACCTTAGAGTCAGAACAGTCTTGTGCAGAAGATTTATCCGTCGAAACGGTCTATACAAAATTAAAGGAGTTGAATTAAGATGGAACAATTTTTATCTTATACAGAAGAAGTGCGTGACGCTCTAGAAAACGGAAAGCCAGTCGTCGCACTCGAATCAACTATCATTTCACACGGATTACCCTACCCAGAAAATATGGATATGGCGAAAAAAGTTGAAAATATCATTCGCGACCAAGGTGCTGTACCTGCCACAATCGGTCTTATGGACGGGAAAATTAAAATTGGTTTAACAGAAGAAGAGCTCTATACATTTGCGACAGAGGAAGGCATTCATAAAGTGAGCCGTCGCGACTTTGGTCATGTCATTGCGAAGAAAGAAATTGGAGCAACAACCGTAGCTGGAACGATGATTGCAGCAAACCTAGCAGGTGTTCGCGTCTTCGCAACAGGCGGTATTGGCGGTGTCCACCGCGAAGGTGAATATACTTGGGACGTTTCAGCTGACCTACAAGAATTAGCTCAAACCAACGTGGCAGTCGTCTGTGCTGGAGCGAAATCGATTCTAGATATTGGACGTACGCTTGAATACTTAGAAACACATGGTGTACCAGTTGTTGGTTACAAGACAAACACCTTCCCATCGTTCTATTCACGCGAAAGTGAATTTGGTGTCGACTTCCAAATTGACAATCCTGAAGACGTGGCGAAAACATTACAAACGAAGTGGCAGCTTGGTTTAGAAGGTGGCGCTGTAATCGCGAACCCTGTACCTGAAGCTTCAGAGATTCCTTTCGATCAAATCGAAAGCGTGATTGAACAAGCTTTAAGTGATGCTAAAGCGGACAATGTGACAGGCAAAGATGTGACACCATACATCCTAAGCAAAGTGAAATCACTCACTGACGGCCAAAGTCTAGAAACTAATCTAGCACTTGTCTATCACAACGCTGAAGTTGCAGGTCAAATCGCCGCTTCATACCATCAATAACTAGTAAAAGCAGTGGCGACGGAGCCTAAGTAGTTCCTATACCGTGGAGAAAATCTAAAATAATAAGCTAAATAGATAGGCTAATCGCACTATGTTTAGCACTATAAATAATAGTACAAATAGCAAACAAGAACGCTTAGGTAATTTAATTACCTAAGCGTTCTATTTTATATTTTCTTTTTGAACAAAAGCATCTTTTACTTAAAGAAGTATTATTCTTTAATCACACGAGTTGTAGTCACCTTCAAAGTGTTTACCCACACTAGGAACCATTCCTTTTGGAGGTGTCCAAATGACTTGACAAATTTTATTTTCATTTATAACTGTATAAGTATATGTCCATCCTTTTTCATTTTCAAATTTCACTTCAAATTGATAAGGATTATACTGTTTGCCTTCTTGTTGGGTTATATCCCACGCTTCATCAGGATACTCTTCCTCTAAATATTCATTAAGTTGTACTAATTTTTTGGATACATTGTAATCCATCCAATAGGGACGAACAATAAAAAATGAGAGTAATAGTACTGTTAAAGAAGTTGCAATAGTTAAACTGACTTTCCTAAACCTATTTGGTATTAAAAGCGAAACGCCAAAGACAACTATAACAAAAATAACCGATAAAACGATTTCTATTACCGTTGTTGGGTGAATGTTTATCCCCTCCCGTTCTCATTTCACTATCCTGATTTTTTAGTTTAAGTAAGTTCTTTTACAAATTCTATATTGATTTTAACATAAAATAACAATTCCCCTCTTATTTTTAAAAAATCAGTATCGAAAATAGCATACAAATTCATATAGAAAAAGTACATTGACAACGGCTATTGACTTTATGCTATTTGGGTTCCGGTTTTGTATGCTAATTCAAGTGTTAATACCCAATAATCGTTAATATATAAAGAAAAATAACAGACCAAATCATATGAGAATTGGTCTGTTATTTAGTATTCTATTTCGTAGTTTCTCCACCGAAACAGAACTACTTAGACGAAGCCACTGCCTTTTTATTGCACATCATCATAAGTTAAATTATTATCCACATCGCCGTTTTCATCGAGCAATTGAACAAATGATTCATACTCATCAGAAATGTCATCTGCTCGTTTTAATGCTTCTCCCTTGTTATCGAAGGTTTCTACATCATCTTCTTGATCCACTAAGTACACATGCCACTCTTCTCCTTTAGGTCTTACAATGACGCCGTGATCCATCATTTCTGGTTGACCTTCACTTGTTGCTTTTTCTTTTTCGCTCATAGACTATCGCCTCCTCGCCTTTAATATGCGAGGTTACATTAATATTTATGCCATTGAAATCAGTGGATAGAAAACGACGAGTCGTTTTTATTTCGACCCACCTCGCGCATCAACGGACCAGATTTCACCTGTCGACACAACATATGAATCAAATAAGTTGACCGTCACACAGGCATGATTAGGAATGATGTGAATTGTGTCATTAATCGCTAATGGACAATCGGAATCAGCATCAATCGGGATCACGCCGTGTTCTTCAGACAGTTTTTCTATAATGAGTTCAGGATGTTCCACCACATAGCCAAATCCAACCACTGATTCATTACCATGAGCACCTTTTTCAAGTGATAAGGCTTTACTCCCTGCATCGATCACAAGACGGTTCGAGTGTCTCGAGACAACGGTTGCTTTTACCGTCACAGCACAATCCTCAGGCTCTGCGACACCTAAGCCAACTTGCACCATGTCATAAAATACGGCATTCCCAGGTCTGATATCCGTCACGCCATCATACACACCTGCATCAAAAACGGTCGGTGTCGTGCCCACACTACGATGAAGGATCCTAATCCCAATTTCTTCACAGCGCTTAGCACTTGTGACGACGCTTTCCGCTTCTTGACGAGCGATCGCCTGTCGTTCGTCTTCTGATGCGGCACCGTAAGCATGACCTGCATGCGTATAAATTCCCGTCAGATTTAAGCCTGGAAGCTTCGTTACATACTGTGCCAATTCTACTGCTTCTTCACCTGGTTCAACTCCACAACGATTGAGGCCTGAATTCACTTTCAACCAGACATCTACCGATTCTTCTGCAAATGCCTCACTTAAAAGATTAGCTCCGACTGTCGTATCAATACTAACGATGATATGTGCTCGTTCAGCTAAAGTTTGTAAGCGAGCTATTTTTTCGGCTTTCGTAACTGGATAAGCAATCATCACGGATGGAATCCCTGCATCAATCATCACTTCCGCTTCATCTAAAGTCGCAACCGTTACACCAACAGCACCAGCGTCCATTTGCTTTCGTGCAATCTGTTTACTTTTATGGGTTTTGACATGTGGTCTGAAACTCAACCCATTTTCTTTAGCGAACATAGCTAATCGATCTAAATTTCGTTCCATAACATCCGCATCTAAATATAACTGTGGCGTATCTTCAGTCATCGTGAATCCTCCTCTGCTCCCTCAATCGTAACATGCCCTCTCTAAATTAAACGAAATATCTTTTTTCACTTTCATCAAACTTTCATAATTCTTATGTAACATGCAGTCATTAGAGGAGGGAACACCGTGGCAACCACAGCAGCAATCATCGATATCCTAATGTTACTAGGTAGTTGGCTAGTCGGACTGATCGTTTACCGATTATTTGCCGCACAACGCGTCGCAAAACTCGAAGATATTGCTGGGGTCGTCCTCAATATCATCTTATTAACATGGGTTGGTAAAGTCGTCTTTCAGCTCCCGTTATTTCTTCAAGATCCTATCGCTGTTTTAGCGTACCCTAGTTCTGCTAATGCTTTGTATTTTGGCATATTCATCGCTTTTATTTTACTTACTCGTAAAGCATATAAAGAATCCATTGATTTGAATAAACAGCTCTATGGCTTTGTATATTCGCTATTGTTTGCGTCATTCTCCTATAACACGACTGATTTAATCGTTTTTGAGAATACATTCGCGATCTACAACTTAATTATTTTAGCGGTAGTTGTCATAACTTTAATTATAGTCGACCAGCATTTGAAACCTGGTTTACTCAGTGGGTTATTAATCAGTTTATGGAGCGCCGGGCACCTAATCATGCAGTTTTGGGCCCCATTTACGACAACATTCTCATTTTTACTCGCTCCTTGGTTTGTCGCGGTCGTTCTAATCGCTGGAATCAGTTTAATCATCCATACAACGCGAAAGAAGGTGTCACGTTATGATTGATGTCGCAGATTTAAATATTTGGCTAGCTGTTGGCGCGGGAATGTTATCGTTTTTATCACCGTGTACATTGCCGCTTTTCCCAGCTTATCTTTCCTATATTACTGGGGTTAGCGTGAAAGATTTAGAAGGGCAACACGACGCGCGTATAAGGACGAAACTTTTTAGCCACGCGATTTTGTTTTTATTCGGTGTCTCACTGATCTTCATTTCACTTGGCGTTGGTGTATCCATGGTTGGCGAATGGATTCAAAGCTTCTTATCAGGGGAGTCAGGCCAATTCATCCAACAAATCGCGGGTATTTTCATTATCTTTATGGGACTAGTCGTCGGAGGCTGGCTCAATTTTACAACACTGATGAAAGAAAAGCGGTTACGATTTGCGACCAAACCAGCAGGCTATCTTGGGACTGTCTTTGTTGGCATGGGTTTTGCTGCAGGTTGGACGCCATGTATCGGACCGATCTTTGCCACGATTTTAGTTGTCGCAGCTAGTAACCCTTCACAAGGATCCCTTTATACGATTTTCTATGTCATTGGATTCGCTTTACCGTTTTTAATTCTGACATTCTTCATCGGCCGAGCACGTTGGATTGTACGTTATAGCAACATGATTATGAAAATCGGCGGTGTCATTATGGTGATCATGGGTCTATTGCTTTTTACTGGTCAGATGACACGATTATCAACATTTTTACTCGATTTAGTTAACGATACTTGGTTTTCTAATTTAGGTTAAAGAAAGGTGAGTCTATTCATGAAACGAATTATTTTAATTGTCGCGATCTTAGCCATGTTCGGTTGGGCTGTCTATGATTTTGTCATTGAAGATGAGACGACAAATGAAGAATCTTCGAATTCGAGTGAATCAGAAGATTACATGGTCAGCGGTGAAGCTGATGGTGGGAACCCTGAAGAATTAGAAACAGGATTAGAAATAGGTAGTCAGGCACCTAATTTCGAACTCGAAACACTTGATGGCAGTGTGGTACGTTTATCAGATTTCCGTGGTCAACGCGTGATGATTAACTTCTGGGCAACATGGTGTCCACCATGCCGAGCTGAAATGCCTGATATGCAAAAATTCCATGAGAATACGGATATTAAAATTTTAGCTGTGAACTTAACGGAATCAGAAAACTCAATCTCAGATGTCTCAGATTTTACTGAAGAATTTGGCTTGTCTTTCCCTATTTTACTCGACCGTGAAGACCAAGTTGCGACAGCTTATGAAATCATCCCGATTCCATCAACTTATATGGTAGATTCTGAAGGTGTTATTCAGCACAAAGCATTTGGTGCTATGAATTACGACATGATGGTCCAAGAGTACGAAAAAATGGATTAGGCTCTACCATTCTAATATAATAAGTGGTAGAGGTGGAGTTCTATGAAACAAACGATATTAGTCGTGGATGACGACCAAATGATTCGCCAATTAATTCACACTTATTTAGAAAAAGCAGGCTATGATGTGGTCGAAGCAGCTGACGGTATAGAAGCTCAGACCATGTTCACCACACATCAACCCTGCTTAGTCATCTTAGATTTAATGTTACCTAAATTAAGTGGCGAAGCGTTTTGCGAATGGGTCAGAGAGCAAGAACAAGAAGAAATCTCGATCATTGCTCTTTCTGCCAAGACACAAGTCGAAGATAAAATAAACTTGCTTCGAATGGGTGCAGATGATTATATCACTAAGCCGTTTAACCCAGATGAGTTAATCGCCCATGTCGAAGCCGTTTTGCGTCGAACAGGGCGATTTTGCCAAAAAATCGCATACGACGGGTTAACGATCAAAGTCCGAAAAGGGGAAGTGTTACAGAACGGTGCCCCCATTTCATTAACCAAGCATGAATTCAACCTGCTTTACTTGTTTATGCAGAATCCAAACACCGTTTTCTCGCGTGAAGAGTTGTTGGGTCATTTATACCCTAACGACGAAACTGTGGTATTTGATCGAACGATTGATGCCCATATAAAAAAACTACGCGAAAAAATTAACGATCACGCTCACCCACAGCATATCCAAACCGTCAGAGGAATGGGGTATAAGTTTGTTCCGCAACAACCCGTTTATTAAAGGTCTGTTATTTCAACTCACATTCATTAATATCCTAATGATCACACTTGCCATTGGACTGAGCAGTTGGGCCATATACGAAACGGCTTGTTTCTTAGTCGACTCCATGAATGGAATCGATTCAGAAACCCAGGCACGTTTTGAAGCGCTATTACTTGAATATTTGATTGCTTTTACGGTCTTAGCGATTTTGATTGGTGGCTTGCTCCATTATTACTTAACACGTAACATGACACGTCCGATTCGCGATTTAATCCAATCAACCCAAACGCTTAGAGCTGGTCAAGAACCTGAAAAAGTTCATTATCAAGCGAATAATGAAGTCGGCGAATTAATCGAGCAATACAATCGTCTGATTAATCAACTCAAACAACACGATGAGGTTCGTAATAAAATGATTTCGGATCTATCGCACGAATTACGGACACCCGTTTCGAATTTGAACGGCTATTTATACGCCATGCAATCGGGCGATTTAGAGGCTAATCAAGATACACTGCACGCGTTATATCAAGAATCGCAACGGTTAAAAGACTTAATTGAACAAGTCGATCAATTAAAGACACTTGATTATATGTCAAATCAACCTTTCAGTTATAATGAGAATGTTGATATAGCCGAGATCATTCACCAAAGCACAGCTTTATTTGAATGGCGTTTTAACCAGTATTATATTCCGTTATCAGTAGATGTCGTCACGCAACATGCCAACATCGAACCTGAGAGCATCCAACAAGTTTTAAATAACTTACTCGATAACGCTTTAAATTATCATGATCACGTCACACCTGTCACTGTCGAAGGCTACCCAGAAGGTGATCATTACACGGTAAGAATCACAAGCGAGAGCACCACCATTCCTGAAAAAGAACGCGAGAAGATTTTTGAACGGTTTTACCGACTTGATCCATCAAGATCACGTGAATCAGGTGGAAATGGGCTCGGTTTAGCAATCGCTAAAGAGATCATTGAACGCCATCAAGGTAAGATCGGTGTGACAAGTCACGGCAATCGCAATACCTTTTGGTTCACTCTTCCAATCCATAAATAATCCCTCATGTGCGAGTTTAAGCACATGAGGGATTTGTTTAACAGAATGAATCTTTTGATTTGGGTACAGATAAGCCAAACAAAGGCCGTAAATACAGAGCCAAGAATGTTCCCGCTAGAGCTAGAATACCCCAGATATAACCATGCAGACTAAATGATGCAATACCACCAAAGTAAGCCCCAATGTTACAACCAAAGGCTAAACGAGCACCATAACCCATGAATAAACCACCGATAATCGCAGCCGAAACATTCCCTTTCGTTAGACGGGTAAATTTAAACAAGCCACCTGCTGCTGATGCGATAAACGCACCTATAATCACACCAAAGTTAAGCACTGTTGTTGAATCCGTTAAAATCGATGCTTCTAAAGCTTGAGCACTCTCGCCTGACCAATAAGCCCAACTTGCGACATCGAAGCCAATAAATTCTGCTGCTTTCGATCCCCAAAGGGCAAATGCTGACGTGACACCCCACGGCGAACCACGCGTCATAAGTGTAAGTGCGTTTAAGACAGCTAATGCAATCGCGGCTGCGAATAATGGCCAAGAGCCGCGGAACAGGCGTTTCCACCCTGTTGTCGATGGAACTGTTGCCATTTTTGGCGCGTTACGACGACGTTCAATGACAAGCGTCAACCAAGCGATAAACCCAAAAATCGCAATCGATAACAACCACGCGCCACCATAGCCGAAACCAGTCGTTTCAGCGAGCGATACAGGTTGATAAGCTGGTAAATCCTCTGTCCAGAACGGCAAGTGAGCCGCTCCAATTGTCGAACCTACAATAAAGAATAGTAATGTCACGAGCATCACCGTACGACCTCCACCCACGGCATAAAGCGTACCAGATGCACAGCCACCACCTAACTGCATGCCAATTCCAAATAAAAAGGCACCCACTAGTAAACTCACACCCACAGGGGCAACATACCCTGACACTGATAGATCAAAAAATGAAATACCAAATGCTAGAATCGGTGCGAATAAGGTCACAGCTACCGCTAACATCACCATATGCGAACGCATTGCCTTACCATTACCGACCGACATTACCCGACGGAAAGCTGATGTAAAACCAAAACGCGCATGAAATAGTGTATAGCCTAACAAGAGACCAATCACTAATAATAAGGCTTGAACGCCACTATAAGAGACCATCAAATGAATCATTAATCCTGCAGCTATAATTAACGCAGCGATAATTAGCTTCATTTGTGGTTTATTTAAACCTGTCTCGTCTTCTTTGACAGTAACAGGGTCTTTTACTTCATCAACTGGCTGTACTTTTGTTGCCAATTTGAAAACCACCTTTTTCTGATAAATTTAATCGGAATTATAATTACATAGATTACTATATTCGCTACACCCTTGTTTCGTCAATCAAAAAACTTTAAATCACATAAAAAATCTCCTGCTATTTTTTAACAGGAGATTCGAACCCATTTAGGTTTTCTTTAAATAATCCACCAAACCAAGCGCGCAAACACTCATATCCATCTCAAGTAATTGGTACACCTCATCATCTCGTGCTACGCCAAGAGCGTCTAAATGCGCTGCAACTCGTTCAAATAAAGCCTGATGTACAGCTCCAACTTGATGATCTGACTCTCGCTTCATTGCTTCTTCACTCAACTCCAAAAATATCGGCAACCAATCCCGCATTTGCTCGTAAACGACTTGTGGCTCACTCGAACGTCCAAAATGGCCAAAATGAATCGCATCCACTTCAAGTGTTTCGATTCGTCTTAGCGATTCTAACATGGCTTCTGGGTCAAATTGATTAGGAGACGTCGATGGTAAGACGAATGTTTCACCATAAGGTAATAAATGCGGATAATAAACACCAATCGTATCCCCTGTATAGATCGCATTCGCCTTCGAATCATGAATCGACAGATGATGTTTGGCGTGACCTGGTGTATCGTAAAACGTTAGTGTCCGTGAACCAATTGCCAGTTCACTCCCATCACTCTGCTCAATTAATCGATCTTCAGGGACAGGCAGCACTGGATCAAACAGTTCATCAAATTGTTCACCGTAAACGGCTCGTGCGCCTTGAACGAGTTTAGTAGGATCAGCTAAATGACGTTTTCCCCGCGGATGAACATGAACTGTCGCGTTCGGGCAACTTTGAAGCAACAACCCTACTCCTCCCGCATGATCTAAATGTACATGCGTAACAATAATATGTTTAACATTTTCAGGCGCTTCGCCAATCGCTTCTAATCCCTCAATTAAGAATGGGACTGATGGACTAGCACTTGTTTCTATCACAGTTAATGCTTCGTCTTGAATGATATAACTCCCTGTCCGATTAGGTAAGTCTAAATCATAACCATCTATTAGCGTGACATCTTGACCTACCGATTCTAATTTCGACATCTTACCCCTCATTTCTTAGATCTTCTCTAGTTATATCATTCGTTTGTAAATGGTTATATTCCTTCTTAATGATAGATCTTTTCCATTTCAAACTTTATTTGATTGATTTTGAACGGATTATAGGACTTAAATAATTTAATTTTGGTAATATTAGTATCTATTAACTGCATAATTTCTAGTTATATGGTATTATTTAACTACTCTTTTTGTAGGAGGTTACTTTATGGGACCATTAAGCATCAGGCCTGCAGGACCAAACGACTTTAACACGATTGATGACATCATCCATATCAATACAAATGATTCATCAAGAAAAAATGGTTACCCGTTTTTATCTAATGTTAAAGACCTAGAAAAGGTCATCGAATCCTATCAAAATCATTTCCACCATTGTGCTATGATGATCTATTTAAATAAGGATTCCATAGGATTTACGGGGTTACTTTATGAAGAGGGAGACTATGAGGCATGGGTAGTCGGCCCCTATTTAAATAACCTCTATTATTCAACTACCTTAATACAAATTGTGTTAGAAGAACTTCTGCATTTAACCTATAACACCTTCACAACGATTTATTTACATGTCCCAACAGAAAACGAATCATTAATGGAAGCTTGTAAACGACTAAATATGGCTGTTTTTAAACAGGAAGACCATCACTTTACATTTGCAGCTTCATTAAAAAACACGCTGACTCTTTAAGCCAGCGTGTTTTCTCTTATGATGCATCTAAATAAATCACATTGCTTGTGTTTTCATTCAAGCTCATTTCTACATGACTTCCATCAAGGTCCTGGCTAGCGCCACCACCGAACATTGGGAAGACATAAAATACTAAGAAACCTAAGATTAATAGTGTAATAATAATTGCGGTTACTGATTTAATAGCGGTTGCTCCTGTGCGACTTGGTTCTTCATGTTTTTCAACATACTCTTTTTTCTCATCAGCCATGATTAAACCTCCTTTAACTAGCTTTATATTCATGAATTACCCTTCCCAGCCTTCAGCTTAAACTACTTTTGTCTAATTTGTGACAAATCTCCTAGTTAAACATATCAAGCCATCATGCATATCGTATGAGTGATACGTTAAGGAGGGATTTCATGAATCCATATATGAAGCCAAAGGAAGAGGATTTCCATCACCTTTGTAGACAAAACCAGATGCATTTTGTTCATCTTGAAACACAGGATGGCCAGCTGTTTGATGGCATCATTGATGACGTAGATGGTCAAAGTGTAACTTTAATAATGCCATGGGGTGACATGGAACAGGACCGGTTTGATGACGGTTATGGAGGTGGTTACGGGCAAGGTTATGGTGGCCCTGGCTACGGGCAAGGATACGGCGGACCAGGACGTTATCCGAGACGGTTTAGACGATTTAGACGTTATCGCTTTCCATTCCGCTTCTTGAATCGAATTTTCTTCCCTTTCTTTTACTAATCTTCACAACCACCCATACGTATTCGCCATTACTTGCATCTTATGTAATAAGGCGATACGAAGGGTGGTTTTTATTTTGGAAGGAACTATTTATTACCGACCATTAGGCGATTCATTAACACTCGGGACTGGAGCGTTTTTTCATCGCGGTTTTATTCATTCATATAGTCATGCGATCACCAATGTGTTGAAACAGCCTGTTCGAACAGAGGTGTTTGCACGTCGTGGCATGATGAGTAGTGAATTAAAAAAACTATTACATGATCCAGCTATTCAAAAGCGTTTGGCTCCAGCTAATATTATCACGATTACGATTGGTAGCAACGATTTACTAGAGGCTCACGATCATTTTTTAAATACGTTTAACCCCGTTATTTTTGAGCGGGCAGAAGAAACTTTTTATAAAAATTTGATTGAAATCATTTGGACGCTTCACTTCATTAAATATCATCACCCTTCACCTTATTTCATTCGAATAATTGGGTTATACAACCCGTTTCCCCACTTACCTTATAGCGCCTTTTGGATCAATCGATTTAATGCTATCTTACAATCGATGGAATCACCACTCGTTCGCTATGTTGACGTATTAACGCCTTTTTCCATTAGGGGCCGTCGTGTGCTGTCTTTTGGTGGGGTACACCCTAACCGCAAAGGCTATCAATTAATTGCCAAAAAAATAAATGAAACAGGATATGAACCTTTGAGTTATTTGCAATTTTAAACATATTAAAAAAGACCCGATGAACTCGGGCCTTCACAATATTTACTGACAATTGTCGTCATCACAATATTCGGTTTTCGATGGTGTGTGCATCATTTGAAGTTTCGGTTCTTGTTTTTCTTCTTCATATACTTTTTCAAGTACTTCGACAAACGTTTCAACAGGTTGAGCACCGCTTACGGCATATTTTTCATTGAAAACGAAGAAAGGTACACCTTGAACCCCAATATCGCCTGCTTCTTGAATATCTCGGTTTACATTCAAGCGATAAGCACCTGATTGCAAGGCATTCAGCGCTTCTTCACGGTCTAACCCAATTAATTCAGCACGATCGGCTAAGACATTTTCATCATTCATATCTAAACCTTCTGTAAAATACGCCTGCATCAATGAATCATTTAAGACATTGCCTTTACCTTCTTGTTTCGCAAACTGAATCAATCGTTGCGCGTTCAACGTATTTGTAGGAATAATCTGATCCATATTAAATGTTAGGCCGACTTCTTGTGCTTGTTGAGCCATTTGTTGATTCATTTCACACCCTTGTTCATACGGAACATCGTACTTCGTCGCTAACATTTCATGAATATCTTGATATTGACCTGGTTTAGCGTTTGGGTCTAACTGGAAACTCTTAAATGCAACTGACACATCTTCTTGATTTTCAAATTGCTCTAGCGCTTGCTCGAATCGGCGCTTCCCTATATAACAAAACGGACAAACCACGTCCGACCAAATGTCTACCTTCATAAAACATGCCTCCTCTGACATCCATTCAATTCTTATTATTAAGGATAGAGGCTTGTGAAATCAACTAATTTGATTTGACATAAAAAGAGCGCGAACTATTTTCTAGCCGCACCCTTCTCAGTTATTAAATAATTTCTACAACTTTTGAGATAACTTCATTTATTAATCAAATAATTGAGTGGAATTATTTCAAAAATTAAAAGACATCCTTCACGTAGCCTGATTGTGCTGATTCGATTAATGCCACGACCACTTTCAAGGAGTCGAACGCGTCTTGGCCTGTCACAACTAAATCTTCTTCAAAACGAATGCCATCGACAAATGAATCAATCACGCCTGTGTTCGTCTGGTTATCATTTGTTTGAATCGCTTCTAATTCATAGCGTACACGCTCACCGTCATGAGTGAGGACCTCTAATTGATGAGCTATTAACAAAAACGATCAAATTAGCTGCTAAACTTGACGTACCTGTCGTCAATACATTCTCAGGGTGCCCAGGTGATCATGATGGAGCTTTGTATCCAAATTGGCCTGTGTCCCCTTGGCCACACGATTTCCAAGAAGTATTGAAATGACAATGGGAAGAGAAATTAATCCCTTATTGGAAACAGAAAAATGATTTAGCTGAATCTTATGGCGTCAAAATTGGTCTTGAATTACATGGTGGATTCTCCGTGCATACGCCACATAATATACTGAAATTACGTGACGCATGTGGTCCAACTATTGGCGCAAACTTAGACCCTTCTCACATGTGGTGGGCTTAACTTGAGCCATCAAGATTGTTAAACAATATCAGGAGATTGTTTAACAATTTAACAAAGGGAAATAAAAAACGCCGATGACTGGTATGATGCCAGTCATCGGCGTTTTGTCATGATTTAAGCATTTGGTATTCTTCATCGGTAAATGCGCGTGACCTCGTCAAGAAACGTTTTCCATGGCGACCTTCCAACGAAAACATACCGCCACGTCCATCGACGACATCGATAATGAGCTGTGTATGCTTCCAATAGTCATATTGGCTTTTATGCATATAAAATGGCGCACCACCGATTTCGCCTAAATAGACATCTTGATCCCCAATCATGAGGTCACCATCAGGGTAGCACATCGGTGAACTGCCATCACAACATCCACCTGACTGATGAAACATCACACCCCCGTGCTCAGCTTTAATACTTTCAATCAAATCAAGCGCAGCATCTGTCGCTGTGACACGTTCGACCATCGTTTTACCCCCTTTCCGCTCAATTTTAGAAGAATCCTAATTTCTGTGGAGTGTAACTGACGAGTAAGTTCTTCGTCTGCTGATAATGCTCTAACATCATCTTATGATTCTCACGACCAATACCTGACATCTTATAACCACCAAACGCAGCATGCGCTGGATAATCATGATAACAGTTCGTCCATACACGACCTGCTTGAATGCCGCGTCCAAAGCGATATGCCGTATTAATATTACGCGTCCACACACCTGCCCCTAAGCCATACAACGTATCATTGGCAATCTCTAGTGCTTCCTCATCTGTCTTAAATGTTGTCACCGCTAACACAGGACCAAAGATTTCTTCTTGGAAGATACGCATACTATTCTCGCCCTTAAAGACGGTCGGCTCCACATAGAAACCATCCGCAAAATCGCCGTCTTTCTTATTCTGTTCTCCTCCAACTAAACATTCCGCACCTTCTTGTTTACCAATATCTAAATACGATAAAATCTTCTCTAATTGTTCGTTCGAAGCCTGGGCACCCATCGCTGTATTCGGATCGAGTGGATTACCTGTTGCGATCTCTTTCACCCGCTTCAACGCTCGTTCCATGAATTCATCATAAATATCTTCATGAATAAGCGCACGTGATGGACATGTACAAACTTCCCCTTGGTTTAAGGCGAACATCACTAACCCTTCAATCGCTTTATCTAAAAAGTCGTCGTCTTCATCCATCACATCTTTAAAGAAGATATTCGGCGATTTACCACCAAGTTCTAATGTGACAGGGATAATATTTTGCGACGCATACTGCATAATCATTCGTCCTGTCGTCGTTTCCCCTGTAAATGCAACTTTTCCGACACGATCACTAGATGCCAGCGGTTTACCAGTATCAAGGCCAAAGCCGTTCACAACGTTTAACACACCAGCTGGTAATAAATCTTCAATCAGCTCCATCAACACTAGAATCGATGCAGGAGTTTGTTCTGCTGGCTTCAACACAACGCAGTTACCTGTTGCTAATGCTGGGGCTAGCTTCCATGTCGCCATTAAAATCGGGAAGTTCCACGGAATAATCTGTCCAACGACACCAATTGGCTCATGAAAATGGTAAGCTACGGTATCTTCGTTAATTTCGCCAATCGAGCCTTCTTGCGCACGAATTGCTCCGGCAAAGTAACGGAAGTGATCGACTGCGAAGGGCAGGTCAGCGTTGAGGGTCTCTCTAACTGCTTTTCCATTATCCCAAGTTTCAGCTACCGCCAATATTTCTAAATTCTCTTCAATACGATCGGCAATTTTGTTGAGGATATTCGCTCGTTCAGCTACAGACGTGCTTCCCCACGATTCCTTCGCAGCATGAGCTGCATCTAAGGCTAATTCAACATCATCTTTTGTAGAAGCAGGTATTTCACAGAATGTCTTACCTGTAACAGGCGTTACATTCTCAAAATATTGACCGTTAACCGGCTCTTTCCATTCCCCGCCAATAAAATTTCCATAGCGTGATTTGAAATTAATTACTGCACCATCCGTATTCGGAAATGCATACGTCATAACCTATTCCTCCCTTTAACAATTAAAATCGCTCGATGGTTGTCCACTTTTGAATGTATGCGCTTTCAATGAGTTGTATGACGACAGACTTCACCGCTCAAGCTTAACTTCTATTTTATCAGAAAAGTTTAAATATTCAAAACGAAACACTTGTAAAAAACCACAGCTATTAACTGTGGCTCTTAAAACATTATGCTGTTTTCGATTGCTTAACAAATGCGAGATAACTCACAACGAGGAAGATTTGGCTCGTTAAGACGATTGTCGCTAACGGTAAAATCACATCCGTTCCGAATAAACCGACCAATGGAGCTGCTAACCCTCCGAAAACGAATTGAAATAAACCTAGTAATGCTGAGGCGCTACCTGCATTTTTATCCTGCGTCTGCATGGCTAATGATAAACTGGTAGGATTGATTAAACCCGTACTTGAGGTCAAACAGAAGAATCCAATCGCAACCATGACTAAGCCACCGTCAATTAAGGATGCCGTTACTAATGTTGTCCCACCTGTGATCGCAACGACAAAGCCTACTGCTAATAGTTTCTCTTCAGAAAATACACCTGAATATCGACCAACAACCTGGCTCATCGAAATAAATCCGACCGCATTCATGCCAAATAACATCGCGTAAACTTGTGGAGACAAGTTGAATATATCTTGCAATATAAATGACGAACCAGATATATAGGAAAACATCGCAGCTGATGCAAAACCTTGAATCAGTGCGAATCCCATGTAACGTCGATGCTTAATAAGCGCGGTGAACATTTGTACCGTCGATTTCAATCCACCACTTGAACGTTCTTCTTGTGGTAATGATTCTCGCAAACGAAAGACGGCTATAAACGTTAAGATGATCCCAACGATTGATAGTATGGTAAATAACCCACGCCAACCTGTGAAAAGCAAGATTTGCCCACCTAGCATAGGTGCCAGTATAGGAGCAAGACCCATCACTAATACAAGTAGCGAGAACATCTTCGTTAATTGTTTACCAGAATATAAATCACGAATAATGGAACGCGAAATCACGATTCCTCCAGCACCTGAAAAGCCTTGGACAAATCGAGCGACGACAAGCACCCAGACATTAGGTGCGATGGCACATACAATCGACGCGATCACATAGATTGAAATGGAAATAATTAATGGTTTCTTCCTTCCAAATATATCGCTCAAGGCTCCTACCGTTAACTGTCCGAACGCAATTCCGAATAGTGATGTTGTTAAACTTAACTGAATTAAGGAAGCTGACGTTCCTAAATCACCAGACATTTCTGGAAAAGCGGGTAGATATAAATCAATTGTCAGTGGCACGAGCGCTGTAAACGCACCCAACATAAGTAGCAATCTTAAATTAGTTTTCTGTTCTGACATATTGAACACCTCTCCCTATTGTCACAAAGCCTATCGTATTATAAATCTCATAAAGTTTAAAGAAATCTGTTTACATTTTTTGGCCTCACCATTATACTGTTTATAAAGATATACACAGTATAACAGTGAAAGTGAGGTTATGATCATGTGGAAAGAAGCAACGCGCCTGGCCTTATTCGAGTGGAAAATCGAATGGTTTAAACGAATATTTTTGCAATGCCTGCTTACTTACGGATTATTAATGTTTTCATTCGGCATGATGGACGGCGTGTTAAAAGGTGGTGGCATAGGGCTGGATTTTTTCTATCTCGCTATGTTCGGACTCATCTACGGATGGCTAGTCCCGCGCTCATTCCAATATCAGAAGATCAGCGCCGAAACTTACGCATCACCCATCTTTTTTATGCTTCATAAGCTACCCATTGCTAACAATGTACTAGTACGCAGTCGGTTTATTATATTTTACCTTAATGCGTTTCCAGTCCTAATTCTATTATTTATTGGTTTCACCTTTATTCCAGAACTACAACAAGTTCTTTCAACAAGTGGATTTATAGCCTTCACAGCAATCTGGATGAGCTATGGTCTGAGTGTCGGCGCTTTATTTCCGGCCAGTGATCTCGGCGACCGACATGTAACGAATACAAAGCTTGTTGCTATTACAATCGGGCTTATTATGACGATTACATTAGCGATTTCGCCCTCTTATATCTTTTATGATGATGGGGTCATGAACTTATCCATTGATCTAGCCAATCGTTGGCCACTTATATCCATTGTGATTGCCACTTTTATAGCGATTATCTCTAATAAACTATGGATTAATTACGCCATAAGAAAGATAAAACAAGTCGACTTTGACATTTAACGAAGGGAGTTGGTGATGTGCAGCTACCGATTAAATTATCCGAACAATCACGAGAACCCATCTATCATCAAATCGAACATCAGATTAAAGCACTGATCGCTAGTGGGCAATTAGAAGCTGGTACATCGCTCCCGTCCATTCGTGCTTTATCAAAGGATTTAGAAGTCAGCGTCATTACAACACGCCGTGCTTATCAAAACTTAGAAAACGAAGGCTTTATTAAAACATCACAAGGCAAAGGAACTTTCGTCGCTAATATTCAAGCTTCTTTTAAAAAGGAAATCAAACACGATACAGTTACTAAAGCTTTTGAACAGGCGATTGATATAGCCTATCAGCATAATTATACGAATGCCGAAATTCAGGATATCATCCAAACCATTTTACGTAAGGAGGGAGAGAGATGAATGCCACAATTGAAACGCATCAATTAAAAAAAGTACGCGACGACTTTACTTTAGGGCCACTGGATGTCGCGATTGAGTCTGGTCTGGTCACTGCTTTCGTTGGTCACAACGGTTCTGGTAAAAGCACCTTGCTGAAATCCATCATGAGTCTTGTCAAACCGACGTCAGGCGATATCCAAGTTCTTGATACAAATATCACACAATCTGAGAATTGGAAAAAAGAAATAGCTTACTTACCTCAAGACAAACTTGGCTTTGGACCATTCAACGGGCATCAATTACGCGAGCTAATCGCTGACCTTTATCCGAACTGGGATAACGAATTATTTCATCGTCTTGTTCATGATTGGAACATCCCATTATCTAAGAAGTTTCATTCCATGTCACCTGGTATGCAACAAAAATTAGCTTTAGCCCTTACCATTTCACGCGGCACACCGATCATGATTTTAGATGAACCCAGTGCTCATATCGACCTGGCTTCACGCCATATACTATTTGATGTGCTTAGTGAATGGATGGAAGATGGAGAGCGCACGTTAATCATCGCTACACATCACATTGAAGATATTCGTAAATTAGCCGATATTATCGCTGTGATGAAAGAGGGGCAATTAATCGCTCAAGAAGATAAAGACAGCATAGCTCAAACATACACCCAATACTGGCTAACTGGAGAACTACCTAATGAGACACTACCCGGTGAAGTAAAACGACACGAACAATCGATTATTACAGATCAGCCAGCATCATTCGAACAGTATTTAAATCAACATGATCAGTCATGGTTTAAAAAGGAATCACTTAGCTTGGAAGACACCTTAGCTTTCATGCTAACCATATAAAAAGGGGGAGAATCTTATGGAATCAGTTTTAACTGTGCAAAACTTGCAAAAATCATTTAAAGACACCCAAGTCCTACATGACATTTCTTTTTCCGTGCAAAAAGGTGAAATCATGGCGATTTTAGGGCCTAACGGAGCCGGAAAATCAACGACTATCCGTAACATTATGGGGATTATGTACCCAGATGAAGGTGAGGTTATTTTTCATAATCATAACGGTAACAAAATCCCACGCCATAAAGTAGGTTATTTACCGGAAGAACGCGGTTTATACAAAAATGTCAAAGTCATGGATATCTTACTTTATTTCGCTGAATTAAAAGATTATCCACTCGATAAAGCAAAAGAACGTGCCCTGACTTATTTGAAGAAGTTCGACCTTGAAGGGAAAGAAAATGTTGTTGTCGATGAATTATCAAAAGGGATGGGGCAAAAAGTTCAGTTTATTGGTTCGATTATTCACGAACCAGAACTACTGATCTTAGACGAACCATTTTCTGGTCTAGATCCATTAAGCCAAGATGTGTTCAAGCGTGAAATCCGCGAGCTTGCTGAAAATGGCACCGCTATACTACTAAGTTCACACCAAATGAATCTTGTTGAGGAAATGTGTGACCGCTTGTTTTTAATTAATAAAGGTCAACAAGTGATCTACGGCAAGATGAAAGATGTCAAAGCAGAGTATGCGAACTTCAAGTGTATGATTTATGGCGAGAATGACGTTCAAACGCTCGAAGCCATACCTGAGGTAACCCGGGTGGAACAAGATGGTGATACATCTGTTTTATATCTAGAACCAAGCGCAACATTACCCAATTGGTTAGGCAATATTCCGAAAGATTTAGATGTCCAAGAAATCTCTGTCGACCGTATTTCCTTACACGAAATATTTGTCGATGTTGCTTTAGGACGTTCAATCGCAGAAAAGGAAGGTGTTTTAGATGCGCAATAGTTTAAAAGTCGGTAAATGGGAAATGAAACGTAATCTCAAAAGTAAATCATTTTTAATTTCGTTATTTTTAACGCCTTTAATCTTTATCTTCTTTGCGACTGTTCCATCCCTCTTAATGGATGATGGTGGCGATGAGGAAAGTGGCACAACGGTTTACGTTAATGACTCAATCGGTGCTTATTCCATGCTTGAATCAATCGCTAAAGAACAGTCATTTCTGTCGTGGAACCTTGAAGAAACTGACCAAAGCCTAGATGAAGCTCAATCAGCTATTGATAGTGAAGATGCTTTCATTCAGTTAAATGAAGAAACTCTGGAAAATGGTGTCGTTTCTTATGTCACAGGTGATGAGGTCAGCAATCAATTCATGACCCAACTCCAAACACTAGAACAACCTATTAAACAAATGCAAATCCAACAGGCAGACTTAAACGAAGAACAAATGGCATTAGTATCTAGCCCAATTCAATTCCAAGTCGCTGAAGCAAGCGCAGGATCAGAATCAGTTGAAATGAGTTCATCACCGTTCTCTGAGGATCCATTTGAGAATGGTATTCCTGCCTTATTTGCAGGTATTGTCTTGTTCTCAATCGTCATTACAGGGATGATGATATTCCAAAGCGCTTCACAAGAAAAGAAAGAAAAAGTCGCCGAAATCGTGCTATCATCCGTGACACCTAACGAACTCATGCAAGGCAAAATCATCGGATATTTCGCACTTGGCCTCATTCAAGTGACAGCATGGATGGTGTTTATTATCCCGTTAGCTTTATATTTAGTGGATGACATTCCAATTATGGAATATCTCTTAACACCTCAGCTGCTGTTATTTGTCTTGATCGCGATTCTAGGTTACCTATTATTCGCGTCATTATTTGTTGGCTTAGGGGCAACATTAGAAGATGCTAGTTCAGGTAGTAACTTCCAAGGTATGGTGATGATGCTTCCGTTCTTGCCAGTCGTATTAATCGGTCCTATTCTTGCCGATCCAAACGGCTTTGCAGCACAAATCGGAACATATATACCATTCACATCACCAGCTGTCTTATTGATGCGATTAGCCTTAATCGACCAGTGGCCATGGGTTGAAATCTTGATTGGTCTAGCGATTTTAATCGTCAGTATCTGGTTATTTATGAAACTTGCTGGTAAGATCTTTAAAGTCGGTATTTTAATTTACGGTAAAAATGCAACACCACAAGAAATTTGGAAATGGTTAAGAGCTTAAAGATAAACGGACGTCTAATTTGGCGTCCGTTTTTTATGTTTTCATCAAGTTTGTCACATACTAACGGCAAATATGTTTCGAGGAGAATCAACTATGATGGAAACTTTACAACAGTCACTCGTTGTCATCGGTCGTGTTGTCACGATTTTACCGTTATTGTTACTGATGACGCTCTTTATGGGTAAACGAACGATTGGCGAAATGCCCGTTTTTGACGTTCTAATCATTATATCGCTAGGGTCCATTGTTGGGGCCGATTTAGCTGATCCATCCATTAGTCATATTTATACAGCTGTAGCAATCGTCGCTGTTGCTTTTTTACAGAAAACGATCACGGCATTAAAATTACGTTTTCGAAAATTTGGCCGCCTCATTACGTTTGAACCGACAGTTGTTATTCAAAATGGCCAAGTGTTAAAACGAAATATGAAGCGAATCGGTTATTCAATCGATAACGTGCTACAATTATTACGAGAAAAAGAAGTTTTCGATATTAGTACCGTTCAAACTGCCGTCATTGAACCTAGTGGTCACCTAAGTGTTTTAAAAACTTCTGCCGATAGTCCTGTTACACGTGAAGATCTGTCCATTACGAATCAACCAGCACAGATTGCTTTACCTGTAATCCTTGAGGGTAGAATTTATGAGCAAACTCTGGCTGAAGTGGGCGTTGACCAAGCATGGCTCATGGATCAGTTGCAGTTAAGAGCCATTAAATTCGAGGATATTTTTTACGCAACATTAAACAAACAACAGGAATTAAACATTTCATTGAATCAAGATCATCAACGAATACCAAATATTTTACACTAGAATGCATAAGTCACCTCGCTTATCGATAAGATACAGTAATCCATTATTCGCGAGGTGTTAAGTATGACGAGAGTCGAACCAAATCTGGATTTACAATTTAACGACGAACGATTAGTTGAAGCTGAGTTGTATTTAAACAATCAATATATGACAACGATTGATACCCAAACCACAGGAAAATTAGATGATATCAATAATTTAACCATTGTCGCTACGACGGCATCTGGTGAACACCAATCATTTACTATACCTGTCGTCACAAGAAGGCCAAACGATTTTCGTCCAGGAGATATTTTAGTTGCAAGTGATAATTTTGGTGATATTTTTCCATCAGGTTATATTGGCCATTCAGCCATTGTTGTGGATGAGCTCCATATTATTGAATCTGTTAGTTCGCATCCACAAGTACGTCGATTACCTGCTTATAACTTTTTATCGGTTCATACACAAGTGATGCACGCTCGTCCTAAAGATGCCTCTATCGGGTTGGCTGCTACAGCTTATGCAAAAGAATATTTAAAAGCGTATAATAACAATTTAAAACAAGGGAAACCCGTTCCGGAGTATTCATTCACTATTCAAGTTCCTTTAAACGATCCTAATGAAGCCATTTATTGTTCAAAACTAGTCTGGCTCAGCTATTATTACGGCGCAAATATAGAGTTTGATAATAATTTCTTTTTATTTGCACCAGTTGATTTAGAAATCAATTTAGAAAACGACGATCGCTTTGATGTGCTTTATAAACATCCTGATTTTGATTTTAAAATTAACTTTTAACTAAAAAAACGTCTCTAACTAGTCGTTAGAGACGTTTTCTTCTACTTCTGGCGGCTTAATAATTTCATACTGTCCGATAAGTGGTAATGGTTTGACCTCTTCTTTTGCTGCATTTAAAATACCAATGACCCATAGCACAAAGACAAATAAATTTCCTAGTGGCAGGATCAATAGCCAGCCAATGATCGGAATGGCTGAGCCGATAATGTTTATAATAATAGCTGTAATGAGTAACAATAATCCTTGATTCGCATGATACATCGCATAATAGGATTCTTTTGCTGCGATTAGTGGAATGAAGAAGATAATATAAGCGACAATTGCTAAGCCTTTGTGATCATCAATATCTTTCTTCGACGGCTGATGACCAGACATAAAATCCCTCCTCCCCTATCAAGTTGTATAATTTATTATATGTTACTCTTGGAGCACATTATCATAATATTTCTAATTTTCTTTCATTTTATATGACCCATTTTAAAATGTCAACAAATCAACACTTGAACTGATCAAATGGCACCTTTTTAGCTTGTTTATTTACAAAAATATGGTATAGTTAAATAAGATAAATATGTACTTAATAAACTTAATGGAATGATTAGGAGGTCTTTCATGGCACAATCCGATAAAAAAGCACAACAATCAGTTGATCAAGCTAAAGACTTTGTCATTGAATCAATTGGTGAAACAATGGATTTGTACGGTGTCACTCGAAGTATCGGAAACCTCTACGGAACCATGTATTTTGAAGATAGTATGACACTAGATGAAATGCGTGAAAAATTACAAATGAGTAAGCCGAGTATGAGCACAGGCGTTAAGAAACTGCAAGAATACGATATTGTCAAACAATCATTCAGACGGGGATCACGTAAACAGACGTTTGTGGCTGAGAAGAATTTCTTTAACTTCTTCAATAAATTTTTCACGAAAAAGTTAGAGCGTGAATACACACTTAACTTGAGTGCAATTGCTGAGTCACAACCCATTTTAGAAGATGTGATGAATGATGAAGGCGTATCTGAGGAAATACGCGAAGAAGCTCGGGAAATTTATGATCAATTAGAAAATTCCAAAGCCTATTTTCACTGGTTAGAACAACTTGTAGAAGGTATTCGAAACGGCAAAATCTTTGAATGTTTCCCACCTCCTGAAAATCACCATCACGAAGAATAGATTGGCCTTACCTTTTATCTTAGGTAAGGTTTTATTTTTAAGCTCGGTTAAAGATTGTTGTTGATATTTGATTTCTTAAACACATACGAATTAATACCACAATAAACGTTTCTATCATCAAAAGGAATTTAATCCCAAATATCAAAACTTATGACAATATGATGATCTGAATTTTACTGCATAAAGTTATAACTTCTATTCAATTAACGGACAGGTTAACTTAATACTATATACTTATATGAAGAAATGGGGAGAAATTGAATGGACAAGAAACGAGTGGTTGAGAGATGGTTTAGTGAAGTTTTCACGAAAGGTGATATCAATACATTAAAAGAGATAACTGCACCTAACTTTGTAAGCCATGTTCCAAATCATGACTTCAAAGGACATGATGAGTTTATTAACGATTTCATGAAATGGTTTAGAACAGTGTTCACAAATGACGTTTGGAGCATTGACGATTATTTGGAAGAGGATAATAAGGTGGCTGTGAGATATACAGGACACATGACTTACAAAGGTGGCTGGGAAGATATTCCGTCCTCTGACCAGCGTGTAAAAGAAACAGGTATGATGATTATTAGATTTGAGTACAGTTTGATTAAAGAAATGTGGTGTGAAATGAGCGACCTTGATGTTATGAATCAATTAAAAGATAAAAATAGGCAATAAATTGATCAAGTGATGTCCAAACTACCTGAAGTTATAAAGAAGTCACTAAAAAAGCACCCAGCGGCGGCTGGGTGCTTTAATTATTTAGGCATTGGTTTTTTCTTTTTGCTTTTTGTTCATCTGCTTACTTCTTAACTGTCCGCAGGCTGCATCGATGTCACTGCCTTGTTCAACACGGACGCCACAGTTAATATTGTTCTCAAGCAACGTCTCATAGAATGTTAAGATATTTTGCTTACTGCTTCGTTCATAAGGATGGTCCGCTACAGGATTATACGGAATTAAGTTCACATAGGATAAGTGACGTTTGTCTTTTAGCAGTTCCACCAACTCAAGAGCTTGCTCACGTTGATCATTCACATCATGTAGCAGAATATATTCAAACGTAATTCGACGATTTGTCTGCTCCAAGTAATAATCGACTGCATCCATCAATTGTTCAACTGGATAGGCACGATTAATCTTCATAACGCTCGTCCGCAGTTCATTATTCGGCGCATGCAGAGATAACGCTAAGTTGACTTGCAATCCTTCGTCTGCGAATTCATACATTTTCGGTACAATACCACTTGTTGAAATCGTGATGTGGCGCGCTCCGATTGATAAGCCTTTTTGATCGTTAACAACCTTAATAAAGTCAAGCGTGTTGTCATAGTTATCAAACGGCTCGCCGATACCCATCACAACAATATGACTGACGCGTTCGCCGTCTCCACGCGCATCTAAGTCATGTTGCACGTTCATGATTTGCTCAACAATTTCACCGCTTGATAAATCACGATTCTTCCGTAAAATACCGCTAGCACAGAATGAACAACCAATATTACATCCGACCTGTGTCGTCACACAAACGGATAAACCATAATCAAAACGCATTAAGACTGTTTCAATATGATTGCCGTCTGGTAATTCAAATAAAAACTTAACCGTGCCATCGACTGATTCTTGTTTGATTGTTTCATTCAACGACTGAATTTGATAATGTTCGTTTAATAAATCAATCGTAGCCTGGTTGACGTTTTTCATCTCTTCAAACGACTTAACGCGTTTTCTATATAACCAATCCCAAACTTGATCAGCGCGGAAACGTTTTTCACCGTTTTCGACCAACCAATTCTGTAATTGTTCTTGTGTTAAACCATAGATTGATGGTTTCATGTTTATACCTCATTTCAAACCTAGTTACTTTGTATATCGTAAGGGATAGAAGCCAATCATTCAAGCCAAAACTATTGACGTTTTCTCCCAGTTTTGCTATAGAATTATTTCATTTTCTTTGCAGCCGAGCGAAGTGCAAACAATACCAATAGTAATGTAAGCACACCTGTTACGACATATAACCATATAAATCGAGCCGTAAATTGCTTTTCACTATCAAGATTGAGCGCCATAACCATCATACGATCTTGGTCTAGTGGCTGATATAATTTACGATAAGATGCACCTTCATGTTCAAAATCAAACGATTGCCTGGCATCCTCTTTCATAGCCGCTTCAACATTCGATTCATCTTCCGTGACATCAAGTGTTAAATGACCATATAAAACCGGAATATCCGTTGATGGTTCAATCACCTCATGATCATCACCAGCCAACCATGCAGGCCCATTAAGCACCGCAATCTCTTCAATCACATCATAATTTGCCTCTAAATGCGAAATCATTTCAGACGGTCCAGATTCAAATGTCATCCTATATATTTCTTCATCTTCTATATAGGCATTGACCATGTAATCAGTCGTGCCATCATAATAATAAGCAAACTTATAGTAGAGTCCCTCAAATAACTCCGCTTGTGAAATCGGACCTACCCAAAAGTTCTCTCTTGCATACCCTTCATCAATGGTCACGGTTTCCCCGGACATCAACTGATCAAATGCCTGATACCAATAACCCCAATCACGAGCGGATAGGTTGATTTGTGAGTTGTCAGTCGATTGTGTCACCGTGATATCATTTTCATTTCGTTCCCATAAAGAAATTTCTTTTACATCCCAATCATCTGCAATATCTCTTAGTTCATCTTGTTGAATCTCATCAATACTGCGCCCTCTTAAATCGGTCATAATTCCTTTAGATGATGTATAAAGTCGCTGTTCAATCATGTGTTCAATTGTCTGAGTAGACTCTTGTGACGTTTCCATTGCCGTTCTGACACTATTAAAAGCTGTATTCGCTTGATCTTCTTGGAAAGTTGTGATTCGTGACTGTAAAATTAAAGCTCCTACTAGAAATGCGACTGTGACTATGACGCCGATGAAAATTCCCATTTTAATAATCGTTCGTTTAGAATTGTGCTTCATTTCAATCTCCTTCACAAACTAGTTCCTATTTAACTAATTCCTATCATAACAAAATCATAAATTTATAGTAGGTTGTTTTTAAAATTTTTCCAATAAAAAACATGCCGTAGCCATAACGACATGTTTCAGATTAATTTATAAATTTTCAAAGAAAACGCGAATCACATCAGCTCCACCGATAAATGTTCCGAGTGAGCTGCCAATATTCGTTAAAACCACAATCAGTAAAATTCGAGTGACTTTGTTTTGCCAAAAGCCTTTTAATGATTGTACGTCTTCTGATAAATTCTCAAAATGTGACACATTCGGTTTTCGAATCCATGTCTGCATCAATCCTGCAAACCACCCCGCTGCAAGCATTGGATTTAAAGAACTTAACGGTGCGACTAAGAAGGCAGTTATGACTGTTAACGGATGACCCAAAGCAACAGCTGCCCCAATCGCCGAAAGCGAACCATTCCAAATAATCCAGCTTAACGTCTGTTGATACGCCGCTTCAGGATTGTTCATCAATGTATACAAAATAATCGACACAATGACAATCGGAATCGCCCAGCCAATCATTTTAGGCACTTTGGATTTTGGAGGAATTGTTGTTAGTTGCTCCAAGCTCTGCTCACGATGAATTTCCCGCTTCACGCCAGGTACGTGTGCTGCCCCTAAGACAGCCACCACCTTTTCACCAGGTGCTTGCTTAATCTTCTCAGCTAAGTATTGATCTCGCTCATCAATTAATGGCTTTTTCAATCGTGGAAATGCTTCAGTAAATTCTTGCATGACTGAATTCAGCATATCTTGTTGCTTCATTTTCTCAAGCTCTTCCTCTGAAATCGTCTCACGGTTAAAAATGCTATAAAACACCGACATCATTAATTTCGCTCGACCAGAAAAGCCGATACTACGCCATACCCTTGCAAATGTCGTTTGAATATTACGGTCAGCTAAGACAAGTTCCGCTCCGATTTCGTCGGCTGAATCAATTCCTTGGACCATTTCTTGCCCTGGATTAATGCCGAATTGTTTTGCAACACGATTTTGGAACGAAGAAATCATCATATTCATTAATAATAGCGTTGACTTCTTTTCTTTAACGACTTTGAAAATATTCATATTCTTCCACTTGTTTCCCTCACGAACAGATTCATAACGCTGTTCATCGAGTTCCACACAAACTGAATCAGGTTGCTCAGCTTCGATTACGTCTTTTACTTGCTCGGCGCTCTGTTTAGACACGTGAGCTGTACCGATTAAGACAACTTCTTTATCATCTAATTGAATTCTCGTTATATTGGCTTCCGTCATCCCGAACTCCCTTTTCAACGAATTTAACTCTATCTTACAGTCTAACATTATTTGGGCTTATTTATGGTAACGATTTTCTTACAAATTATAAATAATCAACAAATGATTTAACTTCAATTAAATTCTGATTAACCCCTCTCCCTCAATAACTTCTAAAAACCATTCGACAATCGCTCAAAAGGTGTTATAATAATCGCAATGAAATCGCATCCATACATATGGAGGAGGTATTTGATGACATCATGGTGGCAAAATGTGACGGTTTATCAGATTTATCCACGGAGTTTTAACGATTCGAATGGTGACGGAATTGGCGATATTCTAGGTATAATCCAAAAGCTTGATTATTTAAACGATCTCGGAGTTGAAATCATTTGGTTAAGTCCTGTTTATGACTCCCCTAATGATGATAATGGTTATGACATAAGAGATTATTACCAAATCCATGCTGATTTCGGGACGATGAACGATTTCGACAGGTTGCTTGAGGAAGTTCATAAACGTGGGATGAAGCTTATTATGGATTTAGTCGTTAACCATACCTCTGATGAACATCCGTGGTTTAAAGAACGTCCTGATTTTTATATATGGCGTGATCAACCGAATAATTGGAACTCCATTTTCGGAGGTCCAGCTTGGGAGTTTGATGAAACGCGTAGTCAATACTACCTGCACTTATTTAGCTCAAAACAGCCAGATTTAAATTGGGAAAACCCTAAGCTTAGAGAAGCGGTTTATGACATGATGCATTGGTGGCTACAAAAAGGGGTTGATGGGTTCCGAATGGATGTCATTAACTTTATATCCAAACATCCTGACTTACCAAATGCTGAAGGTGGTGATGGCAGTCCTTACTTTATGAACGGCCCTCGCATTCATGAATTTTTGCGTGAGATGCACAATGAAGTGCTGAAACATTATGATTGCATCACAGTTGGTGAAATGCCTGGCACGTCACCTGAAGACGCACAAATCTATACAAATCCAGCTAACCGTGAAGTCAATATGATTTTCACGTTCGAACATATGGATTTAGACCATGCACCGGGCGATAAGTTTCACTATCTACCACTTAACTTAATCGATTTAAAAGAAAACTTAAATAAATGGCAACAAGCTTTGCACGAGCACGGTTGGAACAGTTTATATTGGAATAACCATGACCAGCCAAGAATCACATCACGTTTCGGCGACGACCAGACGTATCGTTATGAATCTGCTACAATGCTTGCCACTTGCTTACATATGATGCAAGGTACACCTTACGTTTATCAAGGTGAAGAGATTGGCATGACAAATGTCGCTTTCCCATCAATTAACGATTACCGCGACATCGAAACTTTAAATACTTACGAGGAAAAGCGATTAGCCGGCGTTGAAGAAAGCGTGATATTAGATCAAATCCACCACGTCAGCCGTGATAATGCGCGTACACCCATGCAGTGGACAGATGAGGATAATGCAGGCTTCACGACTGGTACACCTTGGCTTTCAGTCAATCCAAACTACAGAACGATTAATGTTGAACACGACCTTAGACACGACCAATCTATTTATCGTTATTATCAACAGCTGATTGCGCTTCGGAAACAACATGATGTGATTACGACAGGGGATTTCACCTTAATCGAGCGAAATCATCCTGAGCTTTTCGCCTATGTTCGCGAAAACGACAAGGAATATTGGACGATTTATTGTAACTTTAGTGAACAATCCATCACACTTAACGACATACAAAGTGGTGACATCATCATCCAAAACTACAATGACACCCTTTTAACAGACAACACACTACGGCCGTATGAAGCGGTCGTCTTACGAAACGCTAAGGAGGCCTAACCTAATGAAAGTACTAGGCATTGATATTGGCGGGACAAAAATTCGTTTCGGCATAGTCGACGAGAGCTATACAGTCCATCTCGATACGAAAGTGCCCACGAGCTTTCCGCTTTATGACACATTAGAAAAAGAAGTTTTAACCTTATTAGAAAAGCACCCAGAAATCGAGAGAATTGGGATTGGCACACACGGTTTTGTAGACTCAAAACGGGGACGTGTCGTGTATGCCACTGACCTCCTACCTGGCTGGTCAAATACAGAGGTCAAAGCTCAACTCGAACTTTCAACCAACCGCCGTGTTGAAGTTGATAACGACGCTAATGTCGCCGCCCTAGCTGAAGCTAAACTTGGGGCTGCGCGCTCATCAGAACGCACCGTTTGTTTAACACTTGGCACAGGATTAGGTGGTGGTATTATTTTAGATGACTATGTTGTAAGCGGTGGACCGAACGGCGGAGCCGCTGAGATCGGCCACACAATCTTGTATCCGCACGGCCATCCATGTCCATGTGGCCATAACGGGTGCGCAGAACAATACGTGTCAGGCACCGCACTAAAACGTCGAATTGATGAAGCCGGTTTACCTTACACTCCTGTAACATTATTCGAACACATGAAAGACGACCCCAAGGCAGAAACTCTCGTTCAGGCATTCACGAGCGATTTAGCCGTAGTCATAAGTTCACTACAAGCAATTTTTGATATGGACACAGTTGTCATTGGTGGTGGTGTATCGGAATCAGCAGATCGTTGGTTCGATTATTTGCACGCTGAACTTGAACAACATTTACTCAACCCGATCCATGTCACAACGGCTCAATACGAAAATGATGCTGGCATGCTAGGCGCTGCATCGCTCGTATTAGATGGCTAATCACCTTTCACAAGGTATGCTTAAGTGCCTTGTGAAAATGTTTTGAATAATAACGTTGCGCAAACGTTTTCATTGTGATAAGATATGACTTACAAAACATGAAAGCGTTTTCGCACACTCTTTTTTTACCCATTTGTGCAAACGTTTTCACTATTATTCATTTAGGGGGATTTTGTTCAATGAATTGGAAGAAATGGAGCACAGGCGTATTAGGAACATTAGTGTTGACTGGCGGTCTACTTGCTGGTTGCGGAGGGGATGACGGTGAATCATCTAGTGGTAGTGATGGTGAACAGGTTGAGATCGACGTTTTCCAATTTAAAGTAGAGTTCCGTGAGCAATTTGAAGAATTAGCAACAACATACGAAGAAGAAAACCCAGATGTCGATATCAATATCACGACCGTTGGTGGCGGTGAGGATTACGGTTCAGCACTCCGTTCACGTTTCAACTCTGGTAATGAACCATCGATTTTTAACGTCGGTGGACCACAAGACGTTGAAGATTGGGAAGAATACTTAGCCGAACTATCTGATACTGAAGCAGCTGATGCAGCACTACAGGGAACGCTTGAAGGTGTCACAGTTGATGATGGTGTTTACGGGTTACCATATAACCAAGAAGGTTACGGCTTCATTTATAACACACGTGTATTTGAAGAAGCTGGCCTAGATGCTGAAGCTATTCAAAGCTACGATGATTTAGTCGAAGCAGTTGAAACATTAGATTCCCAAAAAGAAGACTTAGGACTTGATGCTGTATTTGCATTCCCTGGTTCAGAACAGTGGGTAACAGGCCTACATTTATCGAACACGTTTTTAGCACCTGAATTCGATCACAATGTGATGAACGCTTTTAATGCGGATAGTGTTGACTTTGAATACGGTGATGCTTACAAGTCAATTGTTGACTTACAAAACGAATACTCGGTTCAGCCCACTGTAAGCTTAAACTACTCACAACAAGTTGAAGAGCTATTCTCACTTGAGCGTGTCGCGATTATTCAACAAGGAAACTGGGTTTACCCATCGATCGAAGGTATTGACCCAGAGTTTGCAAGTGACAGTATTGATATGATGCCAATCCCAGTAGAAGGCTATGAAGAGAATGCATTGCCAGTTGGAGTACCAATGTACTGGGCTGTAAATAGCAATAAAGATGATGATGAAGTTCAAGCTTCGAAAGATTTCTTAGATTGGTTATACACTTCTGAATCTGGTAAAGAAGCAGTCGTCAATGATTTCAATTTCTTACCAGCCTATGAAGGTTATAATGCAGAAGACGTTTCTGACCCATTATCACGTACAATCTATGAGTACTCTGAAGATGAACAAACAATCGGTTGGGTCTTTATGGGTTACCCAACAGGTTGGGGAGAAGATCAACTCGGTGCTAATATTCAAAAGTATTTAAGTGATGAAGCGAGCTGGGATGAAATTATTAGTGAAACTCAAAAAGCTTGGGAAACTTCACGGTCAGAATAATAACGGTTAAAACTAGAAATTCAAAACAAAGTAGCAACCTTGCTACTTTGTTTCGTTTTCTAGCGAATAAGAGGGAGAGATTGTTGTGCGTACGAAAGATTTATCATATTGGCTATTTCTTACACCTGTACTCTTTGCACTCATTACCGTTGTCATCTTACCACTCGGTGTTGGTACATACTATTCATTTACAGAATGGAACGGCATTGAAACAGGTGATTTCATAGGATTCGAAAACTATATCAAGGCGTTACAAGACGAACGATTCATTGATTCACTTTGGTTTACGATTAAATTTTCAATCGCTAGTGTTATTTTAATAAACGTAATCGGCTTATCACTTGCTTTAATTGTAACTTCGAAAATTAAAACAAATAACCTACTGCGGACCGTCTTTTTTATGCCAAACTTAATCGGGGGTCTTATTTTAGGGTTCATTTGGCAATTTATTTTCATTCGTGTATTTGCCAATATTGGGCAAGCATTTGGCATTGAAGCAATGCAAGGCTGGCTATCAACGACAACAACTGGATTCTGGGGTTTAGTAATCCTCATGAGTTGGCAAATGTCTGGTTATATCATGGTCATTTACATTGCCTATTTACAAGGAGTTTCAAAAGATTTAATTGAAGCTGCTCATATTGACGGTGCTTCAGCTTGGCAACGTTTTCGTCACATCTTGTTTCCTCTCGTTGCACCTGCATTTACAGTCAGTATGTTTTTAACATTATCTAACACATTTAAACTGTACGACCAGAACTTAGCCTTAACCGATGGTGGACCTTATAACTCAACAGAGATGCTCGCAATGGAGATTTATAATACCGCCTTTGTACAAAACTCATTTGCTTATGCGCAATCTAAAGCCGTCATTTTCTTCATCGTTGTCGCAGCTATTACACTAGTACAAGTGTACTTTAATAAAAAACGGGAGGTGCAAATGTGATGAAATGGAAAAAATGGCGTCTTGAAATACTTGGAGTTGTTCTTGGTATCATCTGGCTTGCACCATTCTATTTAATGTTTGTGAACTCCTTTAAGTCACAACGCGAACTATTCGAAGGAACGTTGAACCCGCCTTCTTCATTCAATTTCGATAATTACATTGAAGCGTTTCAAGAAATGAACTTCTTACAAACTTTGTTTAATTCGGTTTTAGTAACAGGCTTAAGCATCGTGTTCATTATATTTTTCTCGGCGATGGCTGCCTATGCTTTAGCACGTACAAGAAGTAAATTAAGTACTGTAATCTTATTCGTGTTCATTTCAGCCATGCTGATTCCATTTCAATCTGTTATGATACCGTTAGTTTCCTTATTCGGTGAAGTCAATTTATTAAATCGTGGTGGGTTAATCTTTATGTACCTTGGTTTTGGATCAAGTTTATCAATCTTTCTCTACCACGGTGCATTAAATAATATACCGGAAACATTGGATGAAGCAGCACGGATTGATGGCGCTAGCAAATTCCAAATTTTTTGGTACATTATCTTCCCGATGTTAAAACCCATTACAGTAACGGTGGGTATTTTGAATACGATTTGGATTTGGAACGATTACTTATTACCATCTCTTGTCATTAATAACCCTGGAAGTGAAACGATTCCGCTTAGAATGTTTTATTTCTTCGGCCAATATACAACGCAGTGGCATCTTGCTATGGCAGGTTTAACTTTAGCTATCTTGCCAGTTATTATCGGTTACTTCTTTGCTCAACGCGCTATTATTAAAGGGGTAACAGATGGAGCGGTGAAATAAGATCGAGGAGTGACAATGGTGACAATTACAATCAAAGATGTTGCGAAAAAAGCAAATGTATCACCTTCTACAGTATCGCGTGTTATTGCGAACAATTCACGGATTACAAAAGAAACGAAGCAACGCGTGCGTGATGTAATGGAAGAGCTAGGCTATTATCCAAACTTTCAAGCACGTAATTTAGTGAGTAATAAAACGAACACGATTGGCATTGTCATGGCTAATTCAGCGACCTTATCCTTTCAAAACCCGTTCTTCCCTGAAGTACTACGCGGCATTTCGGAAGTTGCTCACGACAATCAATACGGCTTGTACCTAACGACTGGCGGCACTGAACAAGAAGTGTATGATGAAGTGGTGTCGATGGTGCAAGGCAAACGGGTTGACGGTATTATTTTACTATATTCACGTAAAAATGATGCAACCATGAATTACTTAGCTCAATCTTCTATTCCGTTTACGATTGTCGGTCGACCGTTTGAAAACCCGGATCAATTCACGTATGTCGATAATAACAACGTTGACAATGCTCGAGAAGCGGTTAGTTATTTAATCAATCTCGGTCATAAGCGGATCGCATTTGTCGGAGGTGGTTTAGATTATATTGTGTCGCAAGATCGTTTAAAAGGCTATAAACAAGCACTTGCCGATGCTAACATCCCGTTTGATGAACGCTATTTCATCAATGAGGAAGAAACCGCAAGCTTGAGCCGTGAAGCAACCATTGACTTAATGACGATGACAAAACCACCAACTGCGATTGTCACTCACGATGACCTCGTTGCATACGAGATGATACGTTATTTAGAAGAATTAAAAATGACTGTGCCTGAAGATGTCTCGATTGTTAGCTTTAACAATCACAAGATTTCTGAACATCTTCGACCACCTCTCACATCAGTCGATATTTCGATTTATAACTTAGGGTACGAAGCCAATCGGCTACTTATTGACAAAATCAATCAACCTGACATAGAGAAAAAGAAGATCATCGTACCGTCTACACTGATCAAACGTGGGTCATGTAAGCGGCTAACATAGAAAGGACGATCATATGAAAAACAAAGTTTGGTGGAAAGAGGCAATTGCCTATCAAGTGTATCCACGTAGCTTTTTCGATTCAAATAATGATGGCATTGGTGACTTACAGGGTATCATCAAAAAATTGGACTATTTAAAAGATTTAGGGATCGATGTCATCTGGGTATCTCCGTTTTATGAATCACCTAATGATGATAACGGCTATGACATTAGTGATTATCAAGCGGTGTTAGCTGAATTTGGCACGATAGATGATTTCGACAGACTACTAGATGAAACGCACAAGCGCGGCATGCGACTCATCATCGACCTCGTCATCAATCATACGAGTGACGAACACACTTGGTTTATCGAGTCGCGCCAAAGTCGTGACCATCCTAAACGGGATTGGTATATTTGGGCTGATCAACCAAACAATTGGCAAAGCATTTTCGGTGGACCTGCTTGGGAATACGATGAGTTAACTGGGCAATATTACTTACACCTCTTTTCCCGGAAGCAACCTGATTTAAATTGGGAAAATCAAGATGTTAGACAAGCGATTTATGACATGATGAACTGGTGGCTTGATAAAGGGATCGATGGATTTCGAGTCGACGCCATTACTCATATGAAGAAAACGGAGGACTTACCAGATGCCAAAAGTGATTCTGAGCCACCGTGGGAACATATGATGAACGTCGATGGGATTCATGACCATTTACAAGAATTGTACGATCATACGCTAAAACATTATGACGTGATGACTGTCGCAGAGGCCAACGGAGTTGGAACGGAAGACATACATCGCTGGGTTGGGAAAAGTGAAGGTAAGTTTAGCATGATTTTTCAGTTTGAGCATTTAAATCTTTGGGGCCAAGAAGGCAAAACAGGTGTCGATGTCCCGCAATTAAAAGAGGTGCTCACTCGCTGGCAAAAAACACTAGAAACAGATGGTTGGAATGCATTATTTATAGAAAATCATGACATTCCACGTTCGGTTTCAACGTGGGGAAATGATAAGACGTATTGGTTCGAATGTTCAACTGCTTTAGGCATGATGTATTTTTTCATGAAGGGAACACCCTTTATTTATCAGGGACAAGAAATTGGAATGACGAATAATTGTTTTCATTCAATTGACGAATTCAATGATGTTAAAGATCACAATTATTACCGCAACCAGCGTGAGAAATGCGTTAGCGAAGAGACAATTATCAACACGCTAAACATTACCAGCCGTGATCATGCTCGCACACCGATGCAATGGAACCGAAGTAAAAACGCTGGATTCACAACAGGGGATCCTTGGTTGAAAGTGAATCCAAATTATTTATCCGTTAATGTGGAAGATCAGCAAGACGATCCGAATTCTATTTTATCATTTTATAAACATATGATTGCATTACGCAAAAAGCATGAAACGCTAATTTATGGTCAATACGACCTCGTCTTAGCCGAACATCCACAATTATTTGCTTATACGCGTACATTAGGTGATGAACAGTTTTTAATTATATGCAATTTAAGCCCGTCTTTGGTCGAGACTGATTATCTCGATCACTATGACACAGCGTTAAAACTATTAAGTAACACTAATCAATCTTCTAAAACATTTAAACCTTATGAAGCACGGCTTTATCAGTTACGTTAAGAAGATATGCCAATATAGATTCAGGTAATTAAACCCGAACGATTTTATCGTTCGGGTTTTTCACTTAAAAGACGCTTCATCAAAACATTACGCTTGGTCCTTTCAACATAAACTCAACACCAGCTCTGCTAATGCAATCACACAGTTTCTTAATTAATCGTTAATTCTCAAACCCTGGTTTCTTTAGCAGTTTAAAAATATTCGTCTTATACGCTTCAACGCCAGGTTGATCAAACGGATTAATCTCTAACTGATAAGCACTAAAGGCACATGACAACATGTAGAAATAAAGCAAGTAGCCTAAGTGATACTCATCTAATTCAGGTATGCGAATAGTCACTTGTGGCACACCACCTGATAAATGGGCTTGTGACGTACCTTGATAAGCCACTAAATTAAACTCATGAAGCGATGTTCCCGCTAAATAATTGAGTTGATCAGCGTCATTTTCCTTTTCTAAAACTTGAAGATCCTCATCGACTTCATCAACAATCATAAACGTTTCAAATAAGTTGCGTTTTCCGTCTTGGATATATTGACCTAAGGAATGTAAATCAGTTGTATACGTGACAGACACAGGGAAAATGCCTTTATGTTCTTTCCCTTCACTTTCACCAAAGAGTTGTTTCCACCACTCTTGTACATATGCTAAGGCTGGTTCGAATGTTGCGAGTACTTCGTTCGTGTAGCCTTGTTCATATAAGTGATGACGTAAAGCTGCATATTGTAAAGCTGGATTCTCCTGACCAAATTCACTTAATTCAACTTCCGCTGCTTGGCCACCTTCAAGTAGTAACCGAATATCAAACCCAGCGGCTGCAATCGGAAGTAATCCTACGGCTGTCATAACAGAATAACGACCGCCTACATCATCTGGAACAACGAAACGCTGATAACCTTTTTGAGTCGCTAAATCCAGTAAGGCGCCTTTATTCGAATCTGTCGTGACGTAAATTCTTTCTGACGCTTCATCGCCGTAACGCTCTTCCATATACTGCTGTAAGAAGCGAAACGCTAAGGCTGGTTCAGTTGTTGTACCTGATTTAGAGATCACATTCAACGCGACATCACGATCTTCAACATATGCCATCAGTTGTTTAAGATAAGCGCCACTTACATGTTGGCCAGCAAAGATCACTTCAAACTCTTGCTCAGATTTAAAGTATGGACTCAATGCTTCAATTACTGCTTTGGCCCCTAAATAAGATCCACCAATTCCAATGACAATCAGCACGTCTGCTTGCTGTTGAATTTGTTCAGCTGTTTGTTGAATATGATTAATCCACTCATCTGTTGAACGGCTTGGCCAGTCTAGCCAACCTAAGAAGCTATTCCCCTTCCCTTGTTTTTCATATAAGTTATAATGAATGGATTCGAGCTCTTGCCATTTGTTTTCCGTTAAAACGTCAGATAAATTGCCTGAATAATTAACTTGTAGCATACTGTAATCTCCTTTAGGATAATTTGGCTCTGTTAAAGTTTAGTATTGCCTTGAAATTTATTTATAAGCTCATAGTTGTTGAATTGTGAGAAGCGAAGGTGGCGACTCCTGGTCGACTAAGTTCGGTCACGTCCTGTGACCAACGTCGACATTAGGCCGTCCGGGCCGTCACGGGAACAGCACGTGTCTCGAGACCCCCAGAGGCCCACAGGATGTGGGTCACTTCGGCGTTCGGACAGGACGTCCGGAACTTAGCCAAAGTTCCTTTAGCGGCCGAGGAGGCTCGAGCCGTGCCCGCGGAAAGCGTCCACCGAGAGCGGATCACAATATCAACAACGGATTTTAACAGAGCTAATAATTTAACGCTATTATACCAAAAATATTTCATATCAGCAGTGAAGTTGGTGATAACGATGGGGTACATTTCATACATGATTGACTTTTTCCATAATACGGGTTATAATTAATCGTCTTAACAACTATTGATATGAAGAAAAGTTACGTGGCTACTAATAAATGGTGGAAGGCACTTTTTTTCCTCATTTACAATGGGCTACTTTTTTTATGTATACGGATAAAATGAATATTAAATAAACAAAATATTATTAGCTCATGAACAAAGCTATATGGTAAATGACATCAACATTATTGTTAAAGATAAAATTTGAAAGAATCATTTTTAGGAGGAACAAGTTTGAAAACATTTAGTGAATTGAACATTGAAAGCGATGTGCTTAAAGCCATCGAGAATATGGGGTTTGAAACAACAACACCTATTCAAGCAGAAGCGATTCCAACCGCAATCGCAGGAAAAGATTTAATTGGGCAAGCCCAAACCGGTACGGGTAAAACAGCAGCATTCGGGGTACCAATGCTCCAAAAAATTGACCCAAACAATCCAAATATTCAAGGGATCGTCATTGCGCCAACGCGTGAATTAGCGATCCAAGTGGGCGAAGAATTGAATCGTATTGGCCAAAACAAAGGTGTTAAAACGGTACCTGTTTATGGTGGCCAAGATATTAATCGACAAATCAAAGCATTAAAACGCCGTCCACAAATTATTGCCGCGACACCTGGTCGTTTACTCGACCACATCCGTCGCAAAACGATTAAACTACAAAACATTCATACAGCTGTTCTTGACGAGGCTGATGAAATGCTTAATATGGGCTTCATCGAAGATATCGAAGCGATTTTGGCAGAGATTCCAGCTGAGCACCAGACATTGTTATTCTCAGCCACAATGCCAAAACGAATTCAACTTCTAGCTGAGAAATTCATGCAACAACCTGAGATTGTGCGCGTGAAATCAAAAGAATTAACCGTTGACCATATCGACCAATTTTATTACGACGTTAAAGAAAACCAGAAATTTGATGTCTTATGCCGTTCATTAGACATTGAATCACCTGAACTAGCAATCGTCTTTGGTCGTACGAAAAAACGTGTTGATGAACTCGTTGAAGGCCTAATGAAACGCGGTTATTCAGCTGAAGGAATTCATGGCGACATTCAGCAATCTAAGCGTGAGAAAGTCATTCGCCGTTTTAAAGAACAAGCGACTGATATTTTAGTGGCAACGGATGTTGCTGCACGTGGTTTAGATATTTCAGGTGTGACACACGTTTATAACTTTGATTTACCACAAGATCCTGAAAGTTACGTTCACCGTATAGGACGTACAGGACGCGCAGGTGAAAAAGGGAATGCTTATACATTCGTTACACCTCGTGAAATGGATCATTTGAAATCAATCGAAAAATTAACTAAGCGTCAGATTGATAAAAAACCAATCCCATCTTATGAAGCTGTTTTAGAAGGATTGCAAGAAGGTGCCGTTGAACAGTTGCGCCAGGCGATCTGGGCAAATGAAGGTGAAAGCTACCAAGAAGCAGCGAAACGCCTATTATCAGAAGAAGAAGCTGTTGATATTGTATCATCAGCGATCAAACTTCTAACAAAAGAACCGAGCCAAACGCCGGTTAAACTTACAGCTGTTGAACCATTACGCGCGAAAAAAGCCAAAGGTCAACAAAATAACCGTAATCGTGGTGGTCAAGGTTACAAAGGCGGCAACCGTAACCGCAACTATAACCAAAACCGCAATAAGCAACACAATAAACAAGGCGGCCAGAAACGCCAACAACGTAAAAACCAAAACCATTCTTCATAACAAAAAGGTCACCTCGTCTAATTAACTTAGATGAGGTGACCTTTTTTAACGTTTTAAAACAGATGTTAATTCATATTGATCAGATCTTAAGACGATTTGTGAGCATTCTAAAGGAATATCATATGAATTAAAGGTTTGCTGACTTAAATGAAGCGCTGGATCACCCATCGTCAAATTCAGTAATTTCGCTTCTTCAGCATTTAGAGCTTTCGCCGCAAACTTACGCACACCATATGAGATTGGCGAGCTAGAAAACATTTCAATTGATTTAAACAACCCATCTTGATTAAAGTTAGCTCGTTCAATTCCAGGACAGCGATCAACCGCAATCCAACTTTCTATAATCAACGCTGGCTCACCGTCAATTCTTCTCACACGTTTAATATAAAACACTAGATCATACAGACTAATATTAAGATAGTTTTGCACCCATTCTGGTGGTTGAACAATTTTTTGTGTAATAATGTCTGTATCAAAATTATAATCTTTCATTTCCATAGCTTCAGCAAAGGAAATCAGCTCTTGCGCAAAGGGATAAGAGATCTTTTGTTGCCTAACATAAGTCCCACTACCCTGCTTTTGCTCTAACAAACCCTGCTTCATTAATCTTTGGATAGCTTTTCTTAAGGTACCACGACTAACATCCATTTCTTTAGCCAAGAATTGTTCTGGTGGTAAGCGATCGCCACCTTCCCATTTTCCATTCTCAATTTGTGCAGTCATCCAGGATTCAATCTGTTGATATAGGGGTTTTGATCCTTGCTGTCTTTGAAATTCCATTTCATTTCTCCTCCAAAAATGAAATACAAACATGTCTTAGCTTTATAGATCTTCTAAAAATCCATCAACAATTCGCAGTAACATGTCATGATCCATATTTAAATCCTTTTGATTCGTCTGATTTAATAAGGCTGTAACATTCGTACGATCAAATGTGATGGATCGGTTTAAATATTGCTTAAACACCTCTAATGGTTGATTAAGACGTTGCTCTTCTTCTGACAATTCATCTTTTTCATTATAAGACACAATCTTAACTTGATCAAAATCCATGCCCTCTTTAATAGCTGTGAATATTTCACCATTTGTTGGGGGATTCGGATTTGTCGCATGATAAATCGTTCCTGCTTGGCCATGCGTTAGACTCGCATGGAGTACCCCGATGACAAAATCGACAGGTACCAAATTTGAAACAGTGTCTTCCTCTATTAACAAGTGGAAAATATGGTCATCTGATTTCCGTTGAGCTCGCTTTTTCAATAAATAGACGGTTCGTAAAATGCCATATAAACCAAACGTTGTATCAGCTTCGCCTGATTGAGAATTGCCAATAATAATAGCGGGTCTTACAATCATTGTCTTAAGATTGTCTTGTTCTGCCATCACTTCATGCTCTGCAAAACACTTACTTTCTTCATACGTATTGACGAAAGCTCCGTCTGTTGGATGAAGCGTTTCATAACCTGTTGTTGCCTCACCTAGGGTATAGGCCGTACTGACATGGATGAACGTCTTGATCCCAATCGATTTCGCAAAAGCCAATGCTCGTTTAGTTCCATGTAAATTTATATCAAATACAAGGTCTCGCTCCGCCTCATCAAATGATAAATAAGCTGCTGTATGATATAGCGCATCGATTTGTCCAAGTAAAGTTGCTTTCTTTTCAGGTGTTATACCTAACTCTTCTTGTAACAAATCCCCTTCGACGACGTGTACTAACTCTTGTTGTTCATCTGTAAGTGATTGATAGAGGGGTTCGAGTTTTTGTTGGTTACGAACTAATAAATAGACATGGTGATGATCATTAACGAGTTTCTGTGTTAATTGTGTCCCTAAAAATCCAGTCGCTCCCGTAATTAAAATATTCATAAATGCGCTCATACCTTCCTTTATTGCTGTCAATCTCTAGTCATAGTGTATATGGTTAATCGACAAAAATCTACCGTGATCAATAAATAATCATGAACTCATCTCTATTATATAACAAACCGCCACGATCTTTCATTTCTAATCGTCCTATTTTACTTTTTAAACAAGAACCCTAATACATATCCTGAAAGTCTAACCAATAAATTTAACCTCCCAGCAATAGCTGAGAGGTTAAAGTGTTGGATTCGATTAATTATTGTTCTGCTCGTATTCGTCTGTAATGACGTCATCAGCAACTTTATTTTCGTCGCTAAGGTCTTCAAGTGCTTGATAAATACGTTGACGTTCACGTGGTAGTGAACCATCATCGAGTTCTTGATAAAGGGCATATATCAAGCTATACATCATCAGGAACATGATAACCATGAATGGGAAGCCACCAATTAAGGAAGCTGTTTGTAAGCCTTCTAGTCCGCCTGCTGCTAATAGTACAGCGGCGAATAAACCTTCAATGATTCCCCAAGTGATACGTAAGCCGATTGGTGGGTTCATGTTACCCTTCGACGTTAACATACCAATGACATACGTACCAGAGTCAGACGATGTGATAAAGAATACTGTTAATGAGATCATCGCAATCACAATTAACACTGATGAGAATGGGAAGCCTTCTAGCATTGCAAAGAACCCTTGTGCCTCATCTTCCATGACAGCATCCATAATACTATTATCTGTAAAATGCTCGTTATATAGTGCCGTACCACCAAAGACACTGAACCAGAAAATACTGACAGCCGTTGGTACGAGCAGCACGCCGATTGCAAAGCTACGGATTGTACGACCTCTAGAGACACGGGCAATAAAGGAACCTACGAATGGCGCCCAAGCAATCCACCATGCCCAGTAGAAAATCGTCCAGGCATCATACCAGCCATCTGCACCTTCGCCTGCTGCATCAATTCCGAAAGACATGGAGAATAGGTTTTGTAAATAACCACCCGTACCATGTGTCATTGCTTCCAAAATAAATAATGTTGGACCTAAGATAAAGACGAACACTAGTAGCATGCCGGCAACACCTAAGTTGGCCTGACTTAACCACTTAATCCCTTTATCTATACCTGTAGTCGTTGAAAGAATGGCTAATGTTGTCACAACTGCAATAATAACCATCCAAAGACCTGTTTCATTTGGAATACCAAACAATCTCTCAAAGCCACCACCGATTTGCATAACACCTAAACCAAGTGATGTCGAAATACCAAATAATGTTGAGAATACACCGATAATATTAACCGTATTTCCCCAGAAACCATTTAAGTTGTCACGACCAATTAATGGCTCTAGCGCTGAACTTAATAGCATCGGTAAGTTTTTACGATAAGAGAAATACGCTAGTGATAATGCTACAACTGCATAAATCGCCCATGGATGTAAGCCCCAATGGAAGAATGAATATTGAAGAGCATCATGAAGGGCTGCAGCTGTACCACCTTCACCACCATTTGCAGGCCAATCATAGTGATTAATTGGTTCTGATGCACCCCAGAAAAGTAAACCAATACCCATACCAGCACTGAATAACATCGCAAACCACGCTGGCGTGGAATACATCGGCTTTTCATCATCTTCACCCAACTTAATTTCACCTAACGGGCTTAAAATTAAAAAGACGGTTACAATAATAAAAGCACTAGCACCTAAAATAAATGACCAACCGAGATATTCGATGATCCAATTGTAAGCACTATTAATATAAGTATCAAATCCAGGTAAAAATCCACCTGCCAAAACAAATAACAAACCTATTGTTATTGAAATTATAAATGCTGGTGTTTTGACAGCTTTACTAAAGGAAGTAATTCCTTTTGGTTTCGCTGACATAAACTTCTCCTCCTTATAAGTTTGATCTGGTGTCAATGAATTACCTAGTATGTCAGTTAAAATATGATATACATAACGATATACCCTTATTTACCGTTATAAAACATTTTCTTAGAAATAATTGCACTGTTCACATACTAGTAGGGAATCCTTGACCAATATTTTGATGGTATACTAGCGACATACGTTCAAAACCTTAACATAAAGAAAAATTTTAAACAACCCAACCTGACATCGCTCAACTATTGTCAACATCATTCAACGGTGAAATTCTCACTCATTCTATAATTTATTACGTAATTCGACATCATCTGATTTCATATCAAAGTTCATGCAAACTAATTATGAATCCGTTATGCTAGAAGAAACAGGAAGAAAGGGGATAGTCATGCAAGCAGACAATATTCATCACATTCTGAAACATCACCAACCCACATCATTAGGTCCACATAAACCACGTGAGTCAGCTGTCATTTTGCCACTTATTGAAAAAAGTGACGGTTTGCATATACTCTTTGAAGTCCGTTCGAAAACCATGAGAACTCAACCAGGTGAGATTTGCTTTCCTGGAGGGCGAGTAGATGAAGATGATGACAACGCGAATGAGGCTGCTTTACGTGAACTTAATGAAGAACTGGGAGTTGATCAAGATGGGCTTCTTTATACACAATCACTCGGCTGGGTACAGACACCCTTTGGATTGAACGTACATGTTTATGTTGGCCTATTAACAAATACGTCTGAGTCATCATTTGAGCTTAACCCTGGTGAAGTTGACGATGTATTCACTGTTCCTCTTCACTTCTTTTTACAAAACGAGCCAACCATTCATTATATGAATATGGCGATCGAACCCGACGAGGCGTTTCCAATAAGCGATGTCCCGAATCAGTCGCTTTATACGAAACAAACCTTTCAAATTGAAGAACATTTTTATTATTACGAAAATCGGGTCATTTGGGGGCTTACAGCAAGGATATTGAAAGAATTCATCCATATCTTGACCTCAGCAAAGACCTGATCTGCAATCATTATAAAAGGGAATTTAAGGTCACAAATTAAATATAGGAGTGATATAATCCCTAATGTCATACGCGTTCCAAATATTAAATACACCTCATCAGATATTTATTTTGCCTTATGTTGTATAATTTATGTATAATAAATATGAGGTGAGGAATTATGTACTCCATTAAAAAAGTAGCAGAGTTAACTGGAATCCCAACAGTCACCATTCGCGCCTGGGAGAACCGTTACCATATTGTCTCACCTTCCAGAAGCGAAGGTGGGCATCGAATATACAGTGACGAAGATGTTCAGTTGTTAAAATGGCTTAAGTATAAAACCGAATTTGAAAACTATAAAATTAGTGATGCAGTGAGGCTATGGGAGGAACAAGATGGTGAGATAACGCCTGTTTATAACACTCAAAACAGTCAATATTCTGATACGATTTACAAGCTTTATAACCATCTAACTGGGTTCAATACGAAAGAAGCGAATGATACCATAAACCTCGCTTTTTCTCAGTACGATTATGAAGATGTTATCCATCATATCTTTGTACCGATATTACATCAGATCGGAGATGAATGGGAGAAAGGCACATTGTCCGTTGCTCAAGAGCATTTTGCTTCTGAATTCATCATGCAACGATGTACAGAATTTTTACGAATATTACCTATTGATCATTCACTACCGAAAGCCCTTGCTTTTACACCTGAAAACGAACTCCATCATATTGGCTTACTTATGTTCAGTTTATTTTTACGAAAACAAGGGATGGAAGTACTTTACTTAGGTGCAAATACACCAATAGACCATGTCACACATGTGCTTGAGTCAAATGATATTAAATTAATCGTGACTTCTCTTACGTACCCTGATGATGAGCAACTCAGTAAATTAAAAGAGGGAATCGAGGAATTTATTCATCACTATCCAGAACTGGAAATAGCAATAGGTGGTGCTGGCATCTCTTCTAATACCATGCCACTTTCATCCGATCGTCTTCACCATTTAAATCAGAAGTCTTGGGATACCTGGTTTCAACAAACCATAAAAAAGTCTGACGCAACTATTTAGTTGTACGTCAGACTTCTTTTCTGTGATTTAGTTTAATACAGGTTCTTTCACTAGCGTCTTCACGCTTTCTTCAATAATCGCTAGACCCTGTTTCAATTCATCTTCACTAATTGTCATAGCTGGGAATAACTTAAACACTTCATCATTCGCACCAGCTGTCTCCATAATTAAGCCAAGTTCAAACGCTTGAGCTGCCACTTTTTCCGCCATGCCTTCATCTTCGCATGCAATCCCAACCATCAAGCCTCGACCTTTTACCGTCCCTTTTAATTCAGGATAATCTTTAACGAGACGGTGTAAGAATTCATGTGTCACATCAACCTTTTGTTTAATCGATGCCTCGAATTGGTCATCTTTCCAATAATCAAGTGCGGCTGTTGCTGTCACAAACGCGTGATTATTACCACGGAAAGTTCCATTGTGTTCACCAGGTTGCCAAATATCAAGTTCAGGCTTGCTTAACATAATCGCTAGTGGTAAGCCGTAACCACTTAATGATTTCGATAAGCAGACAATATCAGGGTCAATTCCTGCTTCTTCAAAGCTGAAGAATGTGCCTGTACGCCCAATTCCTGCTTGAATATCATCAACGATTAAGAGAATATCCCAACGTTTACAAATCTCGTCTAATTTCTTCAACCATTTAAAGCGCGCTGCGTTAATACCACCTTCACCTTGCACTGTTTCTACGATCATCGCCGCTGGAATATCAACGCCACTACCACCGTTTTCTAAGAAACGCTCTAAATATTCTAATGTCTCTAAGTCTTCACTAATGAAACGATCATATGGCATTGTTACCGCGTGCTCAAGTGGCACACCTGCACCTTTACGTTTCATTGCATTACCTGTCACTGACAGTGAACCAATTGTCATACCGTGAAAACCGTTCGTAAAACTAATGACATCCGTGCGGCCTGTTACCTTACGTGCTAGTTTTAAGGCACTCTCTACAGCATTTGTACCAGTCGGACCTGGGAACATCATTTTATAATCCATTTCACGCGGCTTTAAAATGATGTCATTAAATGCTTCAATAAACTGTCCTTTTGCAGTCGTTGCTTTATCCAACGAATGTGTAATGCCGTCTTGTTTAATGTAATCGATTAATGCTTCTTTCATGGTCTCATTGTTATGTCCATAGTTTAAAGCACCAGCGCCTGAGAAGAAGTCAATATATTCATGTCCTTGTTCATCCCACATTTTAGAGCCTTTAGCTTCATGAAACACTGTCGGAAAGCTACGGCAATAACTGCGCACCTCTGATTCGTATTTTTCAAAAATAGTCATATCTGTACGTGTCACAATCAAATCCCCCTAAATTACCCCTGCGGGTATATTGGTGTATATAATATTTCACCGAACGAACGATCAAAGTAAGCTTATTTTTCGATTGGCCCGATCAAAAAGCTTAATTCCGCTTCATGTTCATCGCTCGGGAATAAATCTTTTGAAAAGCATTCTGTTACTTCGCAAGTCGTATGATGTTCTGTTGCGAATTTCTTAAATAAAGCTTGGGATGCTTCATTAGATGGAGTAACCGTGGCTTCTAAATAGCGGACATCACGGCAAGCATCACGATCAAACAGTTCGTTTAATATTTTCGACGCCAGTCCTTTTCCACGTTGTGATGAATCGACGCCAATTTGCCAAACGAACACGACATCTTGCCTTTCTGGAGGTATAAATGCGGTGACAAAGCCTACCACTTTGCCTTCTTCCTTCGCTACAACACATGTTTCTGCGAAGTGTTCACACATCATAATGTATTTGTATGCTGAGTTCTGATCTAAAGACGAGTTGTTAACAAGTTCCCACATAGCTGACCCATCTTCAACACTTGGCTTCTCAAGCACCAGTGTATCAGTCGGGTTCAAAGTAGCTGTTTGAGTGTTAATGGTAACGACTCCTTTCAAATTTTGGTTAACGATTGTTTCCATAATTAATCATAACGAGCGCACCATTTTTTATCAAACAGGTTTAAGCTTGATTAATCATCATTCAACAAGCTTATTCGTGATGAGCCAAACTAAGAGTTAGGAACTTAATAAATGCTACCGTATTGTTTCGATTGCTTAGAATTATTCAAGATTTAATGATTTTTTCGAAAATTCGCTTTATGGAATGTTTTGAGGTGAAACATTAAAGGGTTAAAGATTTGAAGTGAATTAAACATTCGGTTGACCAAATACTTCTACATATTGTTGACTAAGTTCAAAATAATTGTCTTGCCAATCCAGAACCGTTTGAACATAACCAATCGCATCAGCATTATAACGACCAGCAATTCGTTGCAGAATCATTAGTTCGTACACACCATCGCCATCAAAATCGACTGGATACAATCCACTCATTGGATTGACCCATCCCTCAATCGGCTCTAGCAGAACACCGTCTTGATCATAAATCTCGTTTAAATACTCACTAGGTCGCAACGATAAATCTATACTATAAAGCTCTTGGTTACTCTGACTTAATACATGCACAAGATATTGATCCTGATAATTGACTTGATAAGCATACTGATTCTGAAATTGTTCACTATCAAATAACGTCGCTAACCGCTGAGGCTCATATTGAAAAACATAAGCATTAATTGTGGCACCACTGCCTCCTGTTTGAATCGTTAACACAATATCATCGACACCATTACCTGTTACATCGCCAAGCCAAATACTTGGATCATAACCTTCAGATTGACTGAGAGGTTGCCGAGCTATCTCGCCTGTAACCCCATTTTGAACATCAATCGTTAACCCCTCCCAATAAGGCGTATCAGGCTTATGCCATCCCCACACGATTACAACATCAAACACGCCATCACCTGTCACATCCCCATAAACCATTGTTGCTACTTCATATTGCATACTCATCGCTCCTTTTACTTTAATATAAGGTTTTCAAATTTGATGACTCATCATCGAATAGGCGTTACAGCAAATATGATGTCACCATTTTGAAAGCAAAAAAATCCCTCTAGCATCACTATATGCTAGAGGGACCATTAAGCATGATTATATTAGAATGCAGGAACTGATGCGCCGCCTTCACGTGATTCTAAGAATTCACGCACTTCTTCACTCGTCATCGCCTCAGCTAATTGTTGAATAAGTTCTGAGTCAGCATTATCTTCACGCGCAACTAATGTAATCGCGAATTTACTATCTTCTGTTTCTGTTACTAGAGCATCATCCGCTGGTGTTAAGTCAATATTGCCAGCATGCGTTGGGTTCAAGATAACCCCATCAACATCTTCATACAAACGAGCTAAAGCCGCAATACCTGCTTGCTCAAAGCTGTAGTTATGAGAATCTTCTTTAACATCTTCTAACCCATATTGTTCGCTGTCTGTATCCTTCATTTCGATCAGGTCATGAGCTGCTAATAATCGAAGGGAACGATCAATATTGGATGGATCATTCGCAATACCAATCGTCGCATCATCCGGAAGAGCTTCTAGACTATCATATTCTTTCGCATAAAGACCGAAATTCGCGAAATAAATCGGTTGAACTTCAGTTAAATTAGCGTCTTGATTGTTATTATATTGTTTCATAAACGGGACGTGCTGAGAAAAGTTAGCATCGATTTCTTCATTCGCAAGTGCTTCGTTCGGCTGAATATAGTCACCCATTTCAACGACTTCAACTTCAATATTCTCTTCAGCTAAGTTTTCTTTTGCAATCTCAACAACATCTGTCATGGGTGATTCAACAGCTGCCACACGCAATGTTTGTGTCTCACCTTCACTGTTACTGCTTTCATTCGTTTCTTCTGAAGAATCATTTGTTGATTCATCTGCATTTTCACCGTTGTCATCACTGCCACCACATGCAACTAATACTGTCACAAGGGTAACCATCATGATTAATAACCATTTTTTCATTTGAAACTCCCCTTTATCGTTTATCAATTTTTCGAGCTAACGTAATGCCAGCGTATTGGATGAATTGAACGAATACCAAAATAATAATGATGACATAAATCATCAAATCAGTGCGAAATTGTTGGTAGCCATAACGAATGGCAAAGTCGCCAATTCCGCCACCACCAACAACGCCCATAATCGTTGAATACGATATAAAGCTGATTGTTGATGTTGTCATGCTTAACACAAGTGCTGACCTTGCTTCAACATATAGAAATTTAAAAATAATATCCTTAATTGACGCACCCATCGATACAGCCGCTTCCATGACACCCTTTGGCACATCAAGCAGTGACTGCTCCACTAGACGGGAATAATGCGCCATCGCAATAATCATCATGGGTAAAGTCGCGGCTACTGTTCCAATTGCCGTCCCCATAACAAATCGTGTGAAAGGAACCATAAATATGACAAGTAATAGAAACGGAAAAGAGCGAATTAGATTTACAATTAAATTAAGTGATGAGAACACAAACTGATTTTCGAGTAGCTGGCCTTTACGACACAGAAATAGAAATGTTCCGATTGGAAGACCTACTAATAGGGCCGCTAAAATCGCAAACCCTACCATAACAAAGGTCTCACCGATGGACACCCAGATTTCGCTTTGATACTCGACTAAAACATCAGGAATCATTTGCGTCACCACCTGACCGTAGCCGTTTTACAAATCCTTCTGCACTATGCTCCATATGCTGTACGCCTGTTGGGTTATTCTCTACAGTATCGTATACTTTACCATCAGCCATTACCGTAACACGCTGACAAAGACTTTTAATAACCTCCATCTCGTGACTGACGATTACGATGGTGACCCCTAATCGCTCATTAATCCGCTTCAAGACCTCGAGCACTTCTGCGGTTGTATTCGGATCTAATGAGGATGTCGGCTCATCACACAAGAGCACACTCGGATTATTTACTAATGCGCGTGCAATGGCCACTCGTTGCTTCTGACCACCACTTAACTGACCAGGATATTGATTTTTTAATGTTTCTAAACCAACAAACCGTAAACTTTCTAATACGCGTTCCGCACGATCTCTCCTAGGCACTTTAGACAATTCAAGCGGCACAGCGACATTGTCGTAGACCGTTTTGTTTCCAACGAGATTGTACCCTTGGAAGACCATGGCTAACGACTGACGGATGTGACGAATTCGTTTATGCTTCACTTGATCTAACGCTTCACCATCAATGACCACACTACCTTCGTCTGGCCTTTCGATATAATTCATCATACGAATCAACGTCGATTTGCCTGCACCGCTAGCGCCAATAATGCCATAGATTTCGCCTGATTTAATACTTAATGAGACGTTCTTTATCGCTTCGAACGATTCGAACTGTTTGCTGACATTATGTAATGTAATCACAAAAAAACCCCTTTCTTAGATGAAAGGTGATTGAGAACTACTTTATTATAACTTACGTCCATATTATTGTCATTAGTTAACAGTAACTTTAATAGAGCACCGCGCTAAATTTTTAAATAATCCCTTTAAGTTTCGAAATAACTGAGATCAGTTATTTCAAAACTAAAGTTATTTATCTCATAAATTAGCGAATTCATCTAATAAATGAAAAGCTCATACAAAAGGCCCTTACGCACTAACAATACGTAAAGGCCTTCTATGATTAACTATTGATGAACTGTTTTTTCACTTAAACCAAGCGTCTCGTCAGTCGTCTCATGAACTTGACGAATCAACTCTGTATCATTACGCAACTCTGAACCGTACGACGGAATCATTTCTTGAAGTTTTGGCTTCCAATCATCCATGTAATCTGGGAAACACTTTTCCATAATTTCCAGCATGACATTTACTGCTGTCGAAGCACCAGGTGATGCACCTAATAAAGCTGAGATCGTTCCATCACTTGAACTGACGACTTCTGTTCCGAATTGGAGTGTCCCTTTACCGCCTTCTTCAGTATCTTTAATCACCTGAACACGCTGACCAGCTACAACAATCTCCCAATCCTCACTTTTCGCTTCAGGAACAAACTCACGTAATGTCTCCATGCGTTGTTCTTTTGACTGCATCACTTGGGAAACTAAATATTTCGTTAAGCCCATTTCCTTAGCACCCGCTGACAACATCGTAAACATATTGCTTGGACGAACAGATGTCATTAAATCACTTAAAGCACCTGTTTTTAAGAAGCGAGGTGAAAAGCCGGCGAACGGACCAAATAACAACGTCTTCTTACCATCAATATAACGTGTATCAAGGTGAGGCACCGACATAGGTGGCGCTCCAACTGGGGCTTTCCCATACACTTTCGCCTGATGCTTTTCGATCACATCTGGATTGTTACAAACCATAAACAATCCACTAACAGGAAAACCACCAATGCCTCTACTTTCAGGAATACCAGACTTTTGTAATAAATGCAGACTTCCACCACCTGCACCAATAAACACGAATTTCGCAGAATGATGTTGGATATCACCTGATCTTAAGTGGCGAACTTTTACATCCCAAGAACCATCCGCATTTTGAGTCAGATCATCGACATTCTGATTATATTGGACATCAACGCCTTGATCCGTCAGATGATCAAACAATTTACGCGTTAGAGCACCAAAATTCACATCCGTGCCACCGTCAATCTTCGTCGCAGCCATCGGTTCCTGATCTTGGCGACCATTTAGGATAAGCGGGAACCATTCTTTCAATTGCTCTGGATCTTCAGAAAACTCCATCGTATCAAACAATGGATGGTTCGACATTTTTTCATAACGTTTCCGTAAGAATTCAATATTGTCACGACCACGCACCATACTCATATGTGGAAGTGGCATTATAAATTCTTGTGGATCTTCTAATAGCTGACGATTAACGAGATAGGACCAAAATTGTTTAGACACCTGGAACTGCTCATTGATATTAATCGCCTTCTGAATATCAACTGATCCATCAGCTTGTTCCTTCGTATAATTCAACTCACATAATGCCGCATGTCCTGTTCCTGCATTATTCCATTCGTTCGAGCTTTCATCACCTGGTGTATCCAATTGTTCGAACACTCTAATATTCCAATCTGGCGCAAGTTCCTTTAACATTGTGCCTAATGTCGCACTCATAATGCCTGCACCAATTAGGATGACGTCTGTATTATTTTGTTCATCACTCATGTCAATCTTCCTATACTTGTAGTTTTTATTTAATAGTAATACTCTCTTAATCTATTATATAACAGTTACTATTGATTTAAAAGTAAGATTGATTTTTTGCTCGTAATTGTAGATTTTCTATCTAAGTTTATAAAACGACATTCCGAGCAAATTCTTAAACGAATTACTCGAAATGTCGATTCATTGTTTCGTATTGGAAGTAGAATCTAACAGACTATTCGTTAGATAAGAATGCAATCTCTGAAAGGTAGCTTGTAATAAAGCTACCTTTTTTGAATCTAATTACATCATAACATTAATTTCCATAAAATATCAGACTTTATTTTTTTCCATTTATTGATAAACTTTATATAGACTTGATGGGAGGTAATTGTGTGATTGATTATCGGATTAAAAACATTGGAAACTTCTCTCCAAAGATTGGTGAACTTGCATCGATGTTAGAGCATACAAGAGCAGTTACATTGCAAGAAATAAAGGATCTTAGTGAAAAAGATTTGGATTATTTGGTAGAGGAAAGCTCCAATACTATAGGTTCACTTTTGCTTCATATCGCCTCAATTGAATTTGTACATCAGGTTATATCTTTTGAAAACCGAGATATTAATGAAGAAGAACTGAAAAAATGGAAGTCTGCATTAGTACTTGGTGATGATGCTAGAAAAACAATTAATAAAAATACTATCAATTATTATATTGATGAATTATCTAAAGTCAGAGAGAAAACTTTAACACGCTTCAAAGAGTTAAACGATGATTGGTTATACGAGGAAAAGGAATGGGGAAATGGAGTTCCTTATAATAATTACTTCCTTTGGTTCCACGTATTTGAGGACGAAATCAGTCATCGTGGTCAAATTAGAATGATCAAACGTATGCTTCCGAAAAACTGATACGCTTTTTATCTATTAAATAGAATGACGTTAGACATATGTTTGAAAAAGTTGATCAATATAAAGTCTTCTTAATAAAAACACCAGAACGATGCAGTAATCATGCATCATTCTGGTGCTTGTCATTCCTTTATTCTTCAGGCGTTAACCACTTAATCACGTCCTCATGCTCTGGATATTGCTCCAACAAGTCCGCTTCATTAAACAATTCAAAATCCGCAAAATCAAATCCTGGTGCGACCATACAGCCGACAAGCGAATACGTATCACCTTCCACGACTGACGAGCCGAAAATCGTGTGCTTCGGGACTAATAACTGTGGCGTTTCACCATTCTCCAAATCCAAACCGAGCTTATGCTTCTGATACTCGCCATCTGGACTAATCGTGTGCACATACAGTGGACTTCCGCCATGAAAATACCATAGTTCATCAGACTGCAAACGGTGAAAATGAGAAACGTCTTGTGAGCGTAATAAGAAATAAATACTCGTATATAACGATCTTTCCGCACCACTTGCATCTGTCGTCAAATCCGATTGATAAGTCCCTCGGAAAAAGCCCCCTTCTGGGTGAGGCTCCAATCCGAGTTGATCAATAATCGTTTGGGCTGATTGTTTCATATCACGACCTCCTCTTACTCATCTAACAATCCTTCTTCAACTAAATACTCACGGGCAACCTCTTCTGCTGCTCGTCCTTCCGCTCCGACTTGGTAATTCATTTCTCGCATTTGATCACCAGAAATCTTACCTCCAAGTTGATTTAAGACTTCTTCTAATTCTGGATGTTCGTCCAGCGTTTCCGCACGCAATAACGGCGCTCCCTGATATGGCGGGAATAAATTTTGATCGTCTTCTAGGACGACGAGGTTATAACGTCTTAACTCGCCATCTGTCGCATAAGCGTCCATTAAATTGATATCGCCTTCTTCAATTGCTGTATATCGAAGCTGAGGCTCCATCGTGGTAACATCAGGGAACTCCAGACCATACACATCTTGAATACCAAGATAACCATCTTGTCGGTCACTAAATTCTAGTGTAAACCCAGCTTCAATCTCATTTTCTACCGATTGCAGATCAGAAATTGTTTCTAAATTGTATTCATCCGCAAACTCTTGCGTCGTCGCTAGCGTATACGTATTGTTAAACGCCATTGGTTCTAAGAAACGTAGGTCATACTCTTCTAACAAACCAGCACGTGCTTGATTATAGACAACTTGTGCATCATTACTATCAGCTGTTTCGTCTAAGAACTGTGATAATGCTGTACCCGTAAATTCTGGATACACATCAATACTGCCTGTTTCTAGAGCATTAAATACAAATGATGTTTTTCCTAAACCTGTTTCAAGTTCAACATTCAAATCAGTATCTTCTTCAATTAATAACTCGTACATATTAATTAAAATCTCTGGTTCAGTACCAAGCTTACCACCAATCACGATCGTATCATCATCTTGGCCTGTCACATATGGTACGACAATAAATAATAGAGAGATTAACACAATCACAATCATAGTAATGATCGACTGTTTGAATGATAAAGTTTCCATTTTGCGTAATAAACGATCGAAAAGTAAAGCTAGTAACGCCGCTGGAATCGCTCCTAAAACAATCAACGCAGTATCATTACGATCGATCCCGAGCAAGATTAAGTCACCTAAACCGCCTGCTCCAATTAAAGCAGCAATCGTTGTCGTCCCAACTATTAGAACCATTGAAGTACGAATACCAGCCATAATAACGGGCAACGCAATAGGAAGTTCGACTTTCATTAACCGTTTCTTCGTATTCATCCCCATGGCAGTCGCCGCTTCAATTAATGAACGATCCACTTCTAAAATCCCGGTATATGTATTGCGCAACACCGGTAATAATGCGTATAAAACTAAAGCAATCACAGCAGGTACTTTTCCAATCCCAAACAACGGAATAAATAAACCAAGTAACGCTAAGGACGGCACTGTTTGCGCTACGGCCGCTACACCAATAATCGGCTCAGCGATACGCCCTTTCCGTGTTAAATAAATCCCTAGTGGCACCGCAATTAACACGGCGAAAAACAAAGCAATAAGCGAAATTTGAATATGTTCGATTAATGCCTGCCACAACTCACCTTGCCTATTTTGAAATACATTCCACAATTCACTCATGACGTTCTCCTCCTTCATTCAAGGATGAAGCCACGTAGTCAATCATATGTTGGCGATTAATTAAACCTATAACATCTTGCTCGTCTTGGACATAAATAGATTCATCTTGTGATAATGCGCTCAACGTTTCTTCTAATGTCGCATCCACATCAATCACATGAGAGGGTTCGCCGCTTAACTCAACAGGTTCAACCATGTTGCGCAAATCAAAGCCAACTTCAAGCCCTTCTGGTGCTCCCACGAACTGCCTAACAAAATCATTCGCTGGGTCAGTCAATAATTCATGCGGCGTTCCTAATTGCACCATTTGACCTTCCTGCATAAGGCAAATCCGATCACCCAACTTCATTGCTTCCTCAATATCATGCGTCACGAAAATAATCGTCTTATTAATTTGATTACGTAACTCAATCAAGTCATCTTGTAACTTCTCTCGACTGATGGGATCAAGCGCACTAAAAGGTTCATCCATCAAGATCACATCAGGATCAGCTGCAAGTGCCCTTATCACGCCGACACGCTGTTGTTCGCCACCTGATAATTCATGGGGATAACGATAGCGATACGTCTCAGGATATAGACCCACCATCTGTAATAACTCCGTTACACGAGACTGGATATCACCCTTATTCCACTGCTTTAACTCAGGAACTACTGAAATATTTTCTTCAATCGTCATATGAGGGAATAGTGCAATTTGTTGTAAAACATAACCCATATTCCAACGAAGTTCATTAATATCATAATCACTGATCCGCTTCCCATCGACAAAAATCGTCCCCTCCGTCAATGGAATAAGCCGATTCATCATTTTAAGTGAGGTTGTTTTGCCACAGCCACTCGGACCAATCAAAACGAAAAATTCACCCTTCTCAATAGAGAAGTTCATATCATCAACAGCCAATGTACCATCTTCAAATTGCTTAGATACATGTTCAAACGTAATCAATCGCCTGTCCCCCTTCAGTAAACACCTTGTATTGTCATAAAATTATAACTACTTTATTATCATAACAAGAAATGATGATTAATCCCATTCAAATACTATGAAACATGCTATTTTTTGTCTAAAGCAAACAATGATACAATAAAATTACGAAAAAATGCCGAAAGTTCGAACCTTACTCGTACCATTTCAAGCTATTCAATGTTAAAATGAAAGTATGTGAGTCAAGATTATGTATTTTAGGAGTGAATAACATGAATCAAAAGCATTTTGACAAAATGAAAAACGGGCAAGGGTTTATTGCAGCACTTGACCAAAGTGGTGGCAGTACACCTAAAGCACTTGCAGGATATGGCGTCACAGAAGATCAATATTCAAACGAGAATGAGATGTTCGACCTCGTACACCAAATGCGTACTCGTATCATCACATCACCAGCTTTTAACACAGAGCAAATCCTTGGTGCTATTCTGTTCGAACAGACGATGGACCGGGAAATTGAAGGACAATACACAGCGGACTACCTAGCAAGCCAAGGCATCGTTCCTTTCTTAAAAGTCGACAAAGGACTAGCTGACAAAGAGAACGGCGTACAGCTTATGAAGCCAATTCATGACTTAGACGAAACACTTCGTCGTGCCAATGAGCGCAATATCTTCGGTACGAAAATGCGTTCTGTCGTTCATGAACCAAATGAAGAAGCCATCAAAGCTGTTGTCGACCAACAATTCGAAGTCGGTAAACAAATTATTGAAGCTGACTTAGTTCCAATTATCGAACCTGAAGTTGACATTAACAGTTCTGACAAATTGAAGAGCGAAGAGATTCTTAAAGACGAAATTCTTAAGCATCTAAACGCACTTAACGACGATCAATACGTGATGCTTAAGCTAACAATCCCAGAACAACCAAACCATTACAAAGAATTAATCGACCATCCAAATGTTGTGCGTGTTGTTGCGCTATCAGGTGGTTATTCACGCGACGAAGCGAACAACCGTCTTAAAGACCATGTCGGTTTAATCGCAAGCTTCTCACGTGCCCTTGTAACAGAGCTAAACGTCAATCAAACAAAAGAACAATTCAACGACGCTCTACAAGCAGCGGTTAATTCCATTTATGATGCGTCAGTTAATAAAAACAAATAAAAGCTATTAAAAAAGTAGCATTGATCATTAAGTAGTTCAGTTTTGGAGTGCAAATTTACAGTTTGCACCCTTAATTGAACTACTTTTTTATTTGAAATTGTACACTAAAATATGAATTTAATTATGTGAATTTTATAATTATTGGCAAATATATGGTAAGATAAGTTAAAAGATGTTTTTCAACTAACAATCGCAAGAATGCAATAAGGGGTTGTCGTTTCGGCAACTCTTATTGCGATAAAGGCAGTTGTTAGTGTAACAGTAGGTATTAACGGAATGAAGAATACAATATATTGATTAAATGATATTTTAGGGGGAGATGAGAAATTGAATAAAATCCTATTGCATATAGAAGGTCTAGCACTCCTTGTATTAAGTCTTTATTTTTACGGATATAGTCAATTTAGTTGGCTATTATTTTTTATCTTATTGTTAGCACCAGATATTTCAATGCTTGGTTATTTAATTAATAATAAGATTGGTGCAAGGCTTTATAATTTTTTTCATACTTTTACCATAGTGATTATAGTTATCTTTTGTGGGCTATTATTAGAGAATCAAACAGCTTTAGCAATTGGTTTAATATGGTCGGCCCATATTGGAATGGATAGAATGATTGGATATGGATTAAAGTACCCAACGAATTTTAAAGACAACCATATGAATCGAGTTTAAGTCTAAATTTCAATATTAATAACTAAGTATACTTTCACTAACGAGAGTATGAGATAAAAAACGGTTGTTACTTGATCATGTTAGAAAATCGCTGAAGAGTTATTTAAGAAATTTGAATTTTAAAGCAGAGTGGATATAAAAACCGAACTCTATTGGTTATAGAGTGGATGATTGAATAATAATTTTGGAATGGCGGGACTAAAATGATATTAAATAACCATAATGGCCTTCTTCTTATGCGCCATGATCGCTTACATGAACGAGACTGGAGAAACGATGATTCCTACAAAATTATTTTCTCTCCATATGGACAAGCTGAATATCAATTAAAACAAGGCGATGTTTCTATCCAACAAAATGAATTTTTCATTTTTAACCCAAATATTGATCATAAACAATTAAAGACTACAAAGGAAAAATTCCTAGTTGAGATACAACCATCATTACTAAAAGAGACAGCACAACAAATAGGATTTAAAATGGTGGAACCTGAATTTTCTATGCTTTCATACCGACATCCCCAGATTCAACAATGGACATCATTCATAAGAGAGTTCTTAATAATAAACAAGAATTCTGATCCAATGTCAAACCAACTTTTTCTTGAAAATAGTTTAGCGCAAATTTCTATTTTAATGCTTCAATATGGTTCTGGTTCACACCAAAATCAGTTTCCAAAGATAGTTAGTAAGCAAAATATTAATTTTGTATTAGACGCACTTAAGGAAAGCTATCAGGAAGATTGGACGTTGGATCAGATGTCTCTAGTCGCAGGCATGAGTAAATACCAGTTCGCTCACTTATTTAAGGAGGAAACTGGTATATCTCCATATTCATGGCTTCAGCTCTATCGCTTATTTAAAAGTCAACACGCACTTATTTTTACAGAGCAAACAATTTTAACAGTTGCTCTTGAACATGGTTTTAATAGTGTGTCTTCTTACAATCATTTATTTCGAAAAATCTATAATAAAACGCCGACGCAATTTCGTTCTATTCACGGAAAATAATAACCCTATAACACTGCTTATAATTATTAGAATACCACTAAACAACATTAGATTTTGTATTGAAACGAAAGATACTAAAAAACCGTAGACTCCTAAAGAAATCGTATTGGAAAAATACAATAAAACTGCATTAAAGCTAAAAGCTCTCCCCATTTTATCTTCAGGTACGAGTGATTGAATAAGGTAAATGCGTGATAGCCCAGCAATTGGTAACCCAATTGCTACTATTGCGCTGCCAATAAAAAAGTGGTTTATACCGTAATAGAGACCATAGTAAGCTATCCCCATTCCCCAAATCATTGCCCCAATAAGATGGATCTGTAGGGTCATCTTCTTTAAGAATATTGGTAGGATGATATTGGTTAATATAACCACTCCTCCAAAAATTCCTTGGAGCATACTGTACAACTCTTCACTTTCGCGACTCATTTCACTCAGCGCAAGTAAAAGCCCTACTTCCCACACCCATGTGTTAAAGAAAACTGTTACAAAAGTGAAAAGAAAGAGTTTTCTTATGCTAGTGTTTGTTTTAGCCCAATAGGCAAATTCTGCGATAGAACTATAAACTTTCTTAACTGATTTGTTAACTACCTTTTTTCTTTCCTTTAAATATAGCTTTGAAATACAGTATGTACTAACTGCGTATGATAAAGCATCAAGGGTAAAGAAATGGATAGCTCCATAACTGTTTAATAGCCAAACAGATAGAAATGGACTTAAAACAGTCACCCCTCTAGTTAGGGTGTCATTCAAACTGTTTACTTCAGTTCTTTCTTCCTCTGCTGTAATCATAGGCAAGACCGTTCTGTGGGTCGGATTAAAGAAGCAACCAATACTCTGAATAAGAAAACTAACAACTAACAAGTAAGAGTAGGAGAGTAATTCTAAATAGAACAGGCATACAATGGAAAATATTAAAGGGATCCGGATCATATCTAAGACAATTAATAATTTTTTCTTAGGTAGCCAGTCTGCTGTCACCCCACCAATTAGGCCAAACACTAAATAGGGTAATGTTTCTGCAATTGCCATACCAGTTGTAAGAACTTTAGATCCTGTTAAGTCGTAAGCCAAAAATAGAAAGGCCATCCCCGATAGAACATCCCCAAGCTTAGAAGTACCTCCTCCAAGTAAGTAGTACCGTATATTTTTATCTTTCCAAATCCTTTTAAACAATTAAACCACCTCAGAGACAACTATAAGGATAAAGCTAATTAGAATCTGTTTGATTATTGTTGTAAAAAAGGACAATTTGCAGCAAGAATATTCTTTCTTAAAAGTATATTCTAATTTTAAGGAGGATACTTTTCATATTCACTTAATTCTTTTTTTAATGAAAGTAACTATTTTAAAAACTGGGGAGTGGATCAATTGAAGCATGCATTGGTAGTTGGTGGTACTGGAATGTTAGCAGATTTAACGATTTGGCTAGTTAAGAACAGTTATCATGTATCTGTAATTGCAAGGGATAACAGTAAAATGGAAAACTTAATTCAAAGAACTGGCAAGCACAATGTCACACCAGTATTAGTTGATTACAAAAAAGATAAAGAATTAAGATACAAACTAAAGGAGATTAATCAAATAAACGGTAAGATTGATCTTGTTGTAGCTTGGATTCATTCCAATGCAGAAAACAGACTTGAAATAATTACTAAAGAATTAACCAACAAAGCTTATGATTGGGATTTATTTCATGTTTTAGGGAGTAGCACTGATCCTGAGGACCTAAAAAAGACTATAAACCTTCACGAAAATTGTATTTATCACACTATTCAACTCGGTTTCATTCTTGAGGAGAACCACTCAAGATGGCTAACTAACAAAGAGATTTCTGAAGGAGTTGTTGAAGCAATCGAAAATGACAAGTCAAATCATGTTGTTGGGGTTATTGAACCTTGGGAACGTCGCCCTTAATGAGGTTTTTAGCATAACTAAGTAAATAGCATGACGGTTTGCTTATTTGACCTTTATTAAAGAACAGAAAAAATTAGTAATAGATACGTAAAAAAGTTTTAACTTATTGTTTTAAAAAGTGATAATGAAAAGTTCGATTATGTAGCTAAAATATAATATTAGATTCTAAACAATTGAAGGGAATGAAAAAAATGAAGGCCGTGGTTCAATATGAATATGGAGATGCAGATGTACTAACATACACCGATGTTGAAATACCGAAGATAGGTGAAAACGAAGTCTTAATAAGAGTTGCCTACTCGAGTGTGAATTATGCAGATATTAAAAAGCGTACAGGAAATAAAGGAAAAGATGAATTCCCCCTAATGTTAGGATTAGATGTTTCGGGTAAAATTGAAGAAGCTCCATCTAATTCCACACTTTTAAAAGGTGATAGGGTAATAGCTTTTCCAAAAAACGGTTCATATGCAGAATATGTAGTAGCAAATGAACAATTGGTTTTTAAAATCCCTCATAGCCTCCCACTTGAGAAAGCTGCAACTATGCCAACAGTGTCTGTTTTATCTTACATTCTTCTATATGAAATCGGCCAGGTTCAAGAGTCAGATACCATTGTTATACATAGTGCAGCTGGTGGTGTGGGCTCAATGCTTGTACAATTAGCAAAGTTAGCTGGCATCCAGAGCATCATCGGTACAGTAGGAGATATAGGTAAAGAAGATTATGTGAAAGCATTAGGAGCTGATACAGTATGCACTTATGAAACATTCGCACAGGAAGTATTAAAGCTGACGGACGATCAAGGAGCTAATGTTATTTTTGACTCTGTTGCAGGTGAGATTAGCAATAATAGTTTAGATTGTTTAGCATTATTCGGAACACTTGTCCAATTTGGCAATAGCAGTGGTAAAGCTGGTACTTTTAAAACCAGCGACGTACATAGTAGTTGCAGGACTATTAAAGGGTTTAGTTTAGGAACAACTAGAAAGCATAATCCAGCACGTTTAGCACCTGTTGCAGAAAAAGTCTTGAAGCTATTTGATTCCAATGAAGTTACTCTTCCTGTTACACAAGTGTTCAATTTAAATGATGTTGAAAAAGCTCATAAACTAATTGAAAGCCGCAGTTATAAAGGAAAAGTTTTAATTAAAATTAATCATAGTCTTTGATGAACTAAAAGGAACAATTAAATAATAAGGGATCTTCGATTAATAAACCCCAAAAGTTAGAGCTTTTACTCTAACTTTTGGGGTAAAATACCTGCAATATTCATTTTATAAAACATCTGTATCGTTCGTACTTCAAAACCGAATTACTTACAACTTAAAAACAAATCTTTCACCTAAAGAATTAATACGCTACCTTCCCTTAGTAGAAACGTTTGAAATCTGCAAAATGCTTACTCCAGTAGCTATTGTCTAGACTTGTAATCTCTACGCCACCAGAACCAGCATGGATAAATTCATTATCACCTAAATAAATACCAACGTGAGAAATACCTGACTTATAAGTATCCTCAAAGAAGACTAAATCACCAATCTTAGGTTCATCAACATAATGCGAACGATCATAATAACCATCACTCGAATGGCGTTGAAGGTCTTTACCAGCTTGGTTATAAGCATATTGAATAAAGCCGCTACAATCAAAACCACTCGGACTGTTGCCTGCCCACTGATAACCTACACCTTCCATATCAGTCGCTACATTAACTAACTTCGAAACATTGTAATCGACACTAGAAGGCTTCTCCTGTTCGCTCGTATTCTCAGATGGTTGGCTATCCACGCCTTTCACCTCTAATGTTTGGTCTACATAGATGAGGTGAGACGATAGATTGTTCCAAGATTTCAAGTTGGCAACCGTGACGCCATATTCTCCTGCAATCTTACCAAGTGTATCCCCTGAGTTTACCGTATGAGTTGTCGCTGAATCATCATTACTTGATTGACTATCATTAGAATCGTTATTTGACTCATTTTGATCAGAGCTTTCATTCGAGGTGCTTTCTTCATTGCTTGATTCGTTAACCTTCAACTGATCACCAGGATAAATTAGCGTCGTATCTAAATCGTTCCAATCCATTAAATCACGAAGCGAGACACCATATTGACTCGAAATAGCACCTAACGTATCACCACGTTCAACCGTATGATGTTGACTTGAGCCACTCTCCTCATCCTGTGAATCAGTAACCAATTCGACATCATTGTCATTTGACTGATCAGCAGACTCTTCACTCGTTTTTAGCGTTTGATTAGGATGAATAGTATTCGAGTCTAAATCATTCATATCCTTTAACACTTGTACACTAATATTATAATCCTGCGCTATGTTCCATAATGAGTCACCTGATTGCACCTCGTATGTAGAGGCTTCCGCTTCACTCGCAAATACAACAGTAGACGCAAAAGCAGCCCCCACTGTAAAAGAAGCTACGATTTTCTTGTTGACCATCCATACACCACCTTTTAAGATTTCAGATAATTCGACATCTTTTGAGTTCCATTATACTAGATTCTTAGATTAGCACAATCTTTATAAAGGCCTAATTTCCAAAGATAGCTAGGTGGCGCACTTCCACAACTTATGAATCATAATAAATCTCTACTGAACAATCATTTAACCTATTTGAGCTTAATAAAAAAACGTTACCTAAAATGGCAACGTCTCTTCTAAACATTTAGAATTATAAAGTAAGCATAGCACCGCGCTCATCAAATGTTGAATCGGGATTATATGCGACTTCCCAAAAGTTATATTCAGGGTCCGTAAAACTAGCTGAATAACCACCCCAGAATACACCACTCGGTTCTTTCAACACCCTCCCTCCTGCTTGTTTCACCTGTTCAATGATCGCATCAACTTGATGAGGTTCATCAACGTTAATCGAAAATGTTATTCCTTTGAAGACATTTGGTGATAGTGGACTGACTTCCAACCCCGACTCCTTAGCAAGTTCCTCTACTGAAAAGAGCGACAGCATGACACCAGCCGTTTTAAAAGTTGCAAAATCTTGATAGCCGTGATCTGTTTCTTCCCATCCCATATCCTGATAAAACTGCCGTAATAACGGTAATTCATGACATCCGATTGTCACGAGACTTATACGTTGTAAAACCATATGATTCACTCCTTTTTAAAGTTTTAATTCTAGTTAGGCAGAAGAATCCCCTTCTTTTTATCGTCCATTAAACTTTTTCTGAATTGGAATTAATCGTCTGAAATTTCTCTTCAACTTCCACCATTCCTAAAGATAACCTCATGTTAAAATGTAGTAAGAGGTGATATTCATGAGTAAAAACCGTTTTACGTTACTCGCAGCTGTTCATGTATTTTTAATTCAAGATGATCACGTACTGTTACTAAGACGTCATAACACCGGTTATCAAGATGGGAATTACAGTGTATTAGCTGGGCATTTAGACGGTGGTGAAGACGTCATTCAAGCTGCGCAACGAGAAGTGTTAGAAGAAGGTGGCGTCACGGTTCCTTATGACCACTTTTCCATGGTTGGGGTGATGCACCGCCAGTCAGGTGACGAGCGCATTGACTTTTTCTTAACGGCTCATGATTGGGAAGGCGAGATCACCAACATGGAGCCACACAAATGTGATGAATTATCATGGCACCCCCTCAATCAGCTTCCAGACAACACGATTCCTTATATCAAACGAGCAATAGATAATTATCGGAACGAACGTTCATTTGATATTGTCGGTTTTCAATAAAATAACGTAAGAGGTGGTCGGCCGTGTCAGAAGGCATGATTATTTATAGTATCGTTATGGGCTTTACTTTAATCATCATGGGTGGTTTAACGTTTCTCGTTTATAAACGAAACGATTTCACGCTAATCAATGGATTTGCAAATCGCTCAAAAGAAGAACAACAACAACTGATTCAAAACGGATACACGGATGCAATTAAACGCTATTTATTACATACTTTCATCATTTTGCTTGCGACGTTCATTGTCGGCTTCTTGCCTATACCATACGGCATGGAAATTGGGTTTTCCATATTATTACTATACAGTTTAGTTGGGATTGTTTGGATTCAACGTTATGAAATTGAATCGAAGCGCAAGCGAGGATACTGGATTACAGGAAGTATCGCTGTTGTGTTAATCGTTGGCATTACTGGCCTTACCATTTGGGCATTTCAACCAAATCAAGTCACCATCACCGACACACAGTTTAACGTATCAGGATTGTATGGAGTTGAATGGTCACAATCAGATATTGAAGAAGTGCAGTTGCTTGAGGAGATGCCTGATGTATTAATTCGAACGAATGGTTTCGCGATTCAGAACTTAGCAAAAGGTCATTTTCGCGTCGATCAATATGGATCTGCACGACTATTTCTAAGGGGCGACCACGAACCTATTCTTTATATCGCTACTAAACATGAGCAATTATTTATTAATCATGAAGATAACGATACAGTTCACAAGTGGTATGAAACGTTGGATTGATAACTATAACTACTATTTTATCGCACCTGTTTCGTTCCATTTTCTAAAGGGTAAATCCCGATTAAGAGGAGGGATATACCCTTATGTTAACAACCATTTCATGGATTGCTTTAATTATTGGCATAGTGTCATTTATTATTATCGCCGTCGATGTATTCAAACATCCACAAATGATGACCATCATGAATATTGTTTGGCCAATTAATGGCTGGTTTTTTGGACCTTTTGCGATCTGGACCTATTTCAAATGGGGACGATTAAAAGCGAAAGACTCGAATCAAGAAGATGAACGTCAACAATCAGCAAAGATATTTGTTTCGGCTAGTCATTGTGCTGGCGGTTGTACATTTGGTGACATCGTAGGTGTTCCCATTGTAGCATTGACTGGTATGACCATTGCTGGGTCGACTCTATTCGCCCATTATTTAGTTGAGTTTATATTAGCTTATCTGTTTGGCATTATCTTTCAATTTTTAGCTATTTATCCAATGCAACAAAACAAACATAAATTCCATGCCTTTAAATCAGCAATTAAAGCCGATACTTGGTCAGTAGTCACTTTCCAGATTGGTATGTTCGGGTGGATGGCAGTTGTTCATTATTTACTTTTCTCAAATCCACCGACTCCAGTAGAACCGACATTTTGGTTTATGATGCAGATTGCTATGATTCTTGGTTTCTTAGTCAGTTATCCAGCAAATTGGTGGCTTATTCAAAAAGGCATAAAAGAAGCGATGTAAAATTGAATTCATCTGAATCAAAAGTCATATAAAAAGGGAAATCTCATACGAGATGAGATTTCCCTTTTTTAGATTTATTGCGCTGTCACGCCACCGTCGACGATTAAACTGGCGCCTGTCATGAAGGAAGAATCATCGCTTGCTAGGAATAAAACTGACTTAGCGATTTCTTCTGGTTGTCCGAGACGTTTAACTGGAGTTGCTTCTGCTAAGGCTTCGCGACTCTCTGGAGGTAAAATTGGTGTGTCAATAAAACCTGGACAGAGAGCATTTACGCGAATGTTTTCTTCAGCATATTCAACACCTAATGAACGCGTAAGGTTAACGACGCCACCTTTTGCTGCATTATAAGCAGCTGTTTGTGGAGCGCCTACATGCCCGTACATGGACGCTGTATTCACGATTGTACCGCCACCTGTTTCACGCATTTTACGAATGCCTTCACGCGCCACTAAAAAGACACCATCTAAATCAACGCTGACTGTCTTACGCCAATCGTCGTAGTCTAGTTCATGCGATGGACCTTGTGAGCCAATCCCTGCATTGTTAAAGACGATATCAATTTGGCCGAAAGCTTTCGCAGCATCGTCAAAAGCTGCTACAACTTGATCTTCCTTCGTCGTATTCACTTGATGAAAAGCCGCTTCAGTACCATTTCCTTTTAACTCATCCACGACAGCTTGACCCTTCTCATCATCTAAATCAGCAATGACGATTTTAGCCCCTTCTTTCGCAAATAAACGCGCCGATTCAGCACCAATACCTGATGCACCACCTGTGATAAACGCCACTTTGTCTTGTAATTTACCTATGGACAATTCCTCCTTATGAAAATTTCATAATTGTGATAATCCTTACACTTTAATTATATCAAGTTGACACACGACCACAATCAGCAAACTTTCAGAGAGTGTCGGTTAAATAGACACTTTATACAATAATGTCTAAAAAACATAAAAAGGTCGCCCTAGATAAACTGGTCTACCGCCAAAATTTCGTATAATCTCGTTTATCCTCAATATTAAATGCAATCATCTTCTCTAGTAATTGATAATCAATCGGATCTTTCCATTTAATCTTAAGCAGCTCTTTCGTTGTCTCATAACCCGCTTCTTTTATTTCATCAAGAAATTGTTCGAGCGCCACACGTTCAGGTGCGATAGACATATGATGTTTGGCCATACTGAATGCGATAATAAACGTCCCATGATCTTGAAACATTGGCTGATTCCACTTGACCACTGGTTCTAATTGCGGGAATGTCTGCTTCACCCAATTCAACACTGTTTCCATTCGTTTCTTTTGATTAGGATCATCAATCTTTGCTAAATAATCTTGAAACACGTCCACAAACAAACTCCCCCCCTTTTTTCATACTCGATAACTTCTAACTATTTTCTTTATCATATATAATGAATACATAAAAGTAAACGGTAACTAGGGTTAGGAGGCTCGTTATGTTTGATAACCAGAATTCAAATGACACGTTTGACCGTGGATTCTTTGGTAGTCCTGGTTGTATGATCATTCTCATTCTCGCGATCATTATCATTTCGGTGATTAGTAACTTGTAGAATGGTTACTGGTCATAAAAAACTAGAACACCTTCTCAGTAGAAAAGCGTTCTAGTTTAAATTAGTGGCTATTTTATCTATATTGTTCGACGCTATCTGTAATAAACATATGCCCTGGGGCATGACTTACGAATATTGGAATACTCGCTTTTTCTAATACATTCTGAGGTGTCACACCACAAGCCCAAAACACTGGCACTCTGTCATCTTCAAAATCTACTGATTCTCCGTAATCTGGTTGATTAATATCTTCTATCCCTATCTCAGCGGGATCTCCAATATGAACGGGCGAACCGTGTGAAGTTTTAAATTCACCCGTAATATCAACAGCTTGATCGACTTCACTTGGTTTTAAAGGCCGCATACTAACAACGAGGTTCCCTGCAAACCTCCCAGCAGGCTGACTCGGGATCGTCGTCCGGTACATCGGTATGACCCTTTGTTGCTCTTGATGCAATAACTGAATCCCTTGTTCAACCAAAGCCTTTTCAAATGTGAAACTACATCCAATCAAAAACGTCACAAAGGATTTGTCCCAATCATCATGAAGGTTAAGCACTTCTTTTGAAAAATGACCGTTTTCATAGATACGATATTTCGGCACATCACTTCTGATATCTGCACCAAGTGCTGTAACCGGCTCTACTTGACCAGGTTCAAGTACCTCTATTAATGGACAAGCTTTCGGGTTACGTTTGCAAAACAACAAGAAGTCAAACGCATACTCATAAGGTAATGAGATGAGATTCGTTTGTAAATAATGTGGACACAAATCACTCGTTGTTATCACACGCTCGTTCTTACGAAACAAGTCTCTCATTTCTTTAGGACTTCGCATCACTCAACACCTCTAATTATTAAATAACTCAACCGGGAACAAAATGACATCTGGGATATAAGTGATCACTAACAAGACAACGATTAATATCGCAACTTGTGGAAAGAGAAACTTAAACATCTTAGGCACACCAATTTCTGCAATGGAAGATGTCACGAATAAACATACCCCGAGTGGTGGCGTTACCATACCAATGGTTAAGTTGACTGCCAAAATAATACCAAAATGCAGTGGGTCTACACCTGCTTGTTCCACGAGTGGCAATAATAATGGTGTGAAAATGGAAACCGCACTAATCGTATCAATAAAGGTTCCTGCCAATAGCAATATGACATTAATTAATAGTAATAATAAAATCGGATTGTCTGCGACGACTCCTAATGCACTAATTAATTGTTGTGGAATTTGGTTAAATGATAAGAACCAAATGAATAGGGATGCCCCGCCAATTAAGAAAACAATAGCAGACGTTGTTTTGGCCGTTTGTAATAAAATCGGTTTTAGATCTTTAAGCGAAATTTCCCTATATACAAACATGCCAATAATCACAGCATACACAACCGCAATCACACCTGATTCTGTTGCCGTAAACATGCCTGATACAATACCACCAATAATGATCACTGGCATCATAAGTGCAAGAACAGCATGCTTGAATCCATGTAAGACTTCACTTAAAGAAGCCCGCGTTTCACTAGCTCTATAGTTATACTTCTTACCAACGAAATAACTATAGACCATCAATCCTAGCCCCATTAACAACCCTGGAATGACACCAGCAATGAATAAGTCACCGATAGATTCATTGGCCATTACCCCGTACAAGATGAGGACAATACTTGGCGGTATAATAGGACCAATCGTTGCAGCTGATGCTACTAGACTTGATGAGAACCGCAGATCATAACCATCTTTCTTCATCTCCGGAATCATCATACCACCAATGGCCGCTGCTGCAGCTATGGCTGTACCTGTTAATGCAGCAAAGAAAACGCTAGTTATAATCACAACCATTGCTAGTCCACCAGGTAATGGACCAACAATTGTTTTAGAGAAGTTGATCAAGCGTTTTGAAATGCCGCCTTTTGTCATTAACTCGCCAGCCAGAACAAACAATGGAATGGCGACTAATGTGAATTGGTCAATCCCATTAAACACATTGCGAGGTACATTAATTAGTAAATCAGGACTGCTGAATAATATACCTATAATCGATACAAATATTAGCGAGAAAGCAATTGGTATTCTAAGTAGTATAAGAGCAAACAATAATACAACAAGCCAAATCATTTGAACACCTTCCTAACATGGAAGTAAAACATTAAGATGGCACTGACTGGTAAAGCTAAATAAACATAAGCTTTTTGAATGTCTAAAAACCCTAATGTTTGACCAGAATCTAAATTGTCTTGTACCAGTTGAATTCCATAAATAATCAAAAAGATAATCGTAAATCCAACTAAGACAAACTCCAACACTTTTAATATTTTAATCGTTATACCTTTTGCTTCCTCAAATAAATCAACTGTCAGATGGCCACTATTATAAATTAACAATGCAGCACCAAACAGAATACTATAAACGAACGAAATCATCAGGACTTCTTGCGACCAACTCAAAGGTTGTTGGATCACTTTGCGAAACAAAACTTGTAGAAACGTCACAACCACAGTTGTCGATAATGTAATAGCAACTATGACTTCTACAAGTCGATAGATTAAGGTATCTATTTTGTTAAGCAATAGAAACACCTCATTTCATTGACAATTAAGATAAGAAACTAGCTCCTAGCTTTCAATTGGTAGGAGCTAGTTCAATTCATTAGTTACGTGCTTCTTCGATACGGTTAATTAGATCCTCAGGAACTCTGTCTGATACAGCTTCTTTTACATCTTTAGTTGCTTCACGGAAAGCTTCACGATTTGGTTCAGTAATCGTGACACCATTATCCTTAAGCTTTTGTTTAATCTCATCTTCTTTTTCAGCTAATGTCTCTCTGTGATATTCTGTTGTTTCAGTCACAGCTTCTTGGACTGCTGTTTGTTGCTCATCACTTAGGCCGTCAAATACTCCTTGATTCATAACCACAATCGCTGGTGAATAAGTATGAGACGTTAAAGCAACATGATCCTGTACTTCATAGAATTTCATCGAATCAATAGTCGGTAATGGGTTCTCTTGTCCGTCCACTACACCTTGATCTAATGCAGAGTATAATTCATTGAAATCAACTGGAGTCGGCTCAGCACCTAAAGCTGACATATGCTCTTCCCAAACGTCTGAAGGTTGAACACGAATCTTCAAGCCCTCTACATCTTCAGGTTGATTAATTTCACGTTTATTGTTCGTTAAATGTCTGAATCCTACTTCCCAGTAGCCTAACCCTTTCATGTCATACTCTGAAGTTTTATCCAATAAATCTTGTCCGATTTCACCGTCTAAAACGCTATAAACATGCTCCTCGTTCTCAAACAAGTAAGGGATACCAAAAACATTCATTTCTTCAACTGTATTGGCAAATGAACTATCCGCAGCGACTGTCGTCATACCCACTGAACCATCCATCACTTGTTCAACTGCTTCACCTTCACTACCTAATGTCGCATTTCCATGAATTTCAATCGTAACGCTACCATCAGTTTTTTCCTCAACTAGCTCTTTAAACTTTTCGGCAGCTATTTGATACTGATGCGATTCAGAACCCGAATGCGCTAGTTTAATACTAGTTGATTCTCCATCATCAGACCCAGATTCCGATTCACCGCCGCTTCCGCAGGCAACCATGATCAATAAAGTTGTTGATAATAACAATAAAAGTACTTTCTTCATTTTCTACACTCCTCTATCTTTTTTATAAATTTCAGGTACCCGACTATCGAAAATCGGAACATCGTGCCTAACCTTTTTCACCTTTTCTAAATCTAGTCTTAGGCTTAACGTTTCTTCCTGACTATTGCTACCTTCTGCTAAAACATCTCCCCATGGGTCGACAACCATGGAATTACCACTAAATTCTTGACCATCATATTCACCAATTCGATTACTCGAAACGACGTACATTTGATTTTCAATCGCTCTAGCAATTTGTAAGTTTCGCCAATGTTTCCTACGAGCAGCTGGCCATTCCGCCACGACACATAATACCTGAGCTCCTTCTAAAGCTAATGGTCTAATCAGTTCTGGAAATCTTAAGTCATAACAAATGATTAAACCGAATTTGACGCCATCTAATTCAAATACCTCTGCTGCCTTCTCACCCCCTGTGAGATAATGATGTTCATTTAACATAGGCACTAAGTGCGCCTTATCATATTGATAAACTAATTCACCTTCACGGTTGATCACCACAGCCGTGTTATAAATCCCTCCTTCTTTTTTATTTGCTATAGATCCACCCACGATATTCACATGGTGTTTTTGAGCTAAATCTTGTAAGAATGAAATAGTAGGTTCACCATCTTGATCAGCTATATCCTCTAATTCGGGTAATGTATAAGCTGTCGTCCACATTTCGGGAATCACAATTGTGTCTGGACTATTTTCCTCAACATCACGTTCAATCCATTTAACAAGATTCTGTCTGTTTGCCTCTGGATCCCCTGGGGCTATATCCATTTGAAAAACTGAGAAGTTCATTATGATTCACCTGCAATTTGGTTAATGGTATATTCAGTTTCAATCTGTTTATTAGAAACTGGATCTTTCAAGCGCATCTTGAATTTCTCTCCGAATTTAAAACCATCTAATAAAGGGACCGTGCCTGCAAATACTATCGACCCCTGCAAAGGCACATCATTTTGATTCAAGTAATCTTTTATTTCTTCGTATGGAATAATTGCTGTTAAATCATGATGCTGATAAGGAACCCATTCACCATCTACATAAATGTCAGATGACAATTCTAGTTGGTCCCAATGATCTTGAACATCTGATAATTTCCAAACATCATTAGCGAATGGTTTGTCACAAACTTGCTTGGACTTGTTAATATCGACTGTTTCTAAACCTCTATCGGTATGGTCACTACCAACTGTGATATAAGTCTCGTCACCGAAAATCAATACAATTTCAGCTTCTCCACTTGATTTGCCACCGATTACATCCATTTGGCCTAGTTGATTCAAGCTTGTTAATCTAATCGGATACAATGCTGGGACTTGGCTTGGTTCAGGGATTCCCATCTCTTTCAGCTCTTTAATATGTTCTAACGTTTTTTCCTTATTACGCCCTGTGTAGCCAATGCAATACACTTCCGAGAGATTGACAGGTGTTTTTTCCCCTTGATAGTTTAAGTTGAATTGATACATTATGCCTTATACCTCCATGCCTAGTTGTTACTCAATATTTTTAACAACCGTTTCTGTATTGCTTAAATGATAGTCTAGCTTGTCCATAGCTATATGCTCATCTTGTTCTTGTAAACCTTCTAATATCGCTCGGTGTTCTTTAATAACTTCTTCCATACGTCCCGGCTTCATCAACGCTTCATGACCAATCACTCTCGTTAAGTTATGCAAATCGATAAAGATCTTTTTGAACATATTTTGCTCGGCAAATTCTAGTATTGTTTTATGAAACATTTGGTCAAGCTCGATATTGCGTAATCGATCATCATTTTGAGCCGCATCTTCCTGTTCAGATAAGATATCATCAAGCTCTTGAATCTGTTCTTCAGTAATAATCGGAGCTAACTTCCGAACACCTTCTTTCTCCATTGATTTCCTCAAATAAATAATCTGTTCTTTTTCATTTTCAGAAATATGCCTTACTTTGAACCCCTTCCTCTGTTCATGTTCTAATAATCCTTCTTTCGTTAATTCCGCCAAACTTTCTCGGACTGGTGTCCTTGAGACATCAAATGATTTGGACAACGATATCTCCGTAATTAATTCATCTTTAGGAATTGTTCCGTGTAAGATTGCACTTTTTAACTCATCGTAGACTAACTCTTTCGATGTTTTGTTTTTTTGAATGGGTTTTAAATCAAATTTACTCATAACATCCACCTCTATGTATGATGTATACATCACACACTATATTATGTAAGCGGTTTATTGTCAAACAATTTTAAAATTTTGTTTGAACAAAATAAAACAGGTAGAGCGTATCTACCTGTTTTCTAGTTCATTAAAATGTGTAGACGTCACCGTCGTTTGGTAACGAGTAAGATTGATCTCTAACCACCACAGTATCTGGCTTGAACTTAACCAATACACTACTTCTATCTATCTGTCTAAAGCGTGGAGGCCAATCAGTTTCGTTTGGTCCCAAATAACGTGCCAATAACTTGTTAGCAATGATTTCATCGAAGGGTTCAACTGTTGCAGTCCCTCTAAAACCAGCATGCAATACCAAGCCAGTATGAGGATTAAAATCAATGATTCCAATGGCACATTTTGGATGTTGTTTGATCCTATTTGGAAACGTATCAGATGGGGTTCCTATGATCCATAAGTGCCCATCTTCCCAATGAAACCAACAAGGCGTGTCTTTAGGTAAATCATTTTCCACCGTTGCAAGATGTGCAAACAGTGGCTTTTCAAGTAGTTCTTCTAATTCAAAACTTTTATGACGGTCTGCAATGATCTTCATTTTTGTTCACTCTTTTTAGTTATTAATTTGCTTTCACTATTCAGAGATTGCTTAACATTTCTATAATCATTTCCTTCAACTACTTCTTAGTACAATTATGAAGAGGAGCTAGAAGCAACCGCCGCACCTGCAACAGCTCCCATCACAGCTGTTTCGACGGCTTGCACCGCTTCAGAAACCGACCGTGCGAGCACATCGCTTTCCATAATTGCCTTCAATCGTTTTTTCGCTTCTTTCTGTTCTTCTTTTGCAAACAAGAATTTCCGTAACTCGGAAACATAAATGAGTCCTAGCAAAGATACAATACGGGAATCCTCTAACTGTTCCAAGTCCTCTGTAAACGTTGCTTCTTTTATCTCACTCATGAGCTCTTCTAATACCACTGATTGTTCAATTGGATAACGTCGCATTGGGAAAATACCTAGGAATTGGTGTGTGTCATCACGAACGACACCTTCTTCAACTAAACGCTCATAAACTTGTAACTGCAACCTCTTGCGTCCCAACTTCTGTACCCAGTGCTTTGCTTTACGAGGTTTCTTGGACCGTCTGATTTCGTTTAAAGCATCATCAAGATATGAGATTCCTGTTGGTTCCGCATCGACCACATGCAGCTGCTTTTTACTGATATCAAGCTTTTCGCGAAAAGCCAGTTCCATTAATGTAGCTCCTGCTAATCCATAAGTCATCCGAGTTGCCACCGACATAGGAATCGTCCCTTTTTCACGCCTTGTTCCTAATAACAACAACCGTTCAGGTAATAGCATGGCGAGCCTCCTGTCTATTTTAGTTGCCTCATTATAACATAAAATAAGTCTGAATTCTCTAAAAACTCATTTCATCACATGCGACTAAACAAATCGTTTACTTTATTCATAAATCGATCACTAAGTTCAGGAGACAGCTCCATATCATGTAACGTCTCACGCATCGTGTCTAACCACATTTGGCTTCGTTCAGAGTTTGTGTCAAACGTATGACGTTGTTGGACTTGCTCTAAAAGCGCCTCTTGATCTTCGCCTTCATCCGCCACTTGGGCAAGGAATGTCTTTTGACGTTCCTTTAATTTCTCTACATCAACATCTCGTTCTTGAAATAATGATTGAAAAGCCGGAATGTCTATTAAACGCTGATAAAACGTTTCGACCAATTCATCGATTTGAGCCTGATCTAATAATTGATTAACCAAGTGAACATAACCGACTAAGTATTCCATATTTCCTTTAATGGCTTGGCCAACAAAACATTTATCCCGAGCATCTGAGGCAATTTCTTTATACGTATTATAATGCTCTTCGTCAGCGCCAATAATCGTTGGATGAATCGTAATTCTTTTAAAACTGCTATCTTTAGGCAATTCTGATACAATACCTTCTGCCTGTATTGCTAAGGTCTGAAACGTTAAACCCTCATTCGTTAATAAACTCGATAACGTTTCACTATAACAAGTTGCAATGGCACTGACTAACAGTTCTTCTGGACTAGCACCAACGCCTTTACCACCCATATTCTCTGGCCCAGAGACGACAACCGATTCTTCCCCTATATTTAACGTACCCTCTCCATTTTCGTCTGCACCTGACCAACTTAATGTCGTTTCAAAAGATAACTCTTTCATCCTGCTTCATCTCCTTGTTTAAACCCTTTTTATCACTATATAATAAAAGATCAATATCTTAATGAATGTGATTTTAGCTCGAACCATCCATCTGTTAGTGACATTCCCCAAAAAAAGAAGGCCTAACCCAAAAAGTTAGACCTTCTATAATCATTCGTTATTTATATGTGCTTAACACCTTCAGCAACAGATACAGTACGTTTTGCCTGATGTTTAACAGCTTCTTCAGCATCTTCAGTCATATTGCCATCTTGATCGATTGTTACGCTCGTGCCATATGGGTTACCGCCAGCAGCAAAAATCGATCCGTCTGAATAACCAGGTGCTGCAATAATAGCGCCCCAGTGCATCATAGATGTATATAGTGATAAGATCGTTGCTTCTTGGCCACCGTGAGGGTTTTGAGCAGAACTCATACCACTTACCACTTTATTAACCGTTTTACCAGTTGCCCAAAGTGCACCTTGCATATCTAGGAACTGTTTCATTTGAGCAGGTAAGTTACCAAAACGAGTTGGGGTACTAAAGATCATCGCATCTGCCCATTCGATATCATCTGATGTCGCTACAGGTACGTCAGATGTTGCTTCAACAGTTGCCTTCCATGCTTCATTTCCCTCGATTGCTGATTGAGGTGCTAATTCCTCAACTTTAAGTACTCTAACCTCAGCGCCTTGTGCTTCTGCGCCTTCTTTTGCCCATTTAGCTAGTTGGTAGTTTGTGCCACTCATACTATAAAAAATAACAGCTAATTTTACATTTGACATTTGATCATTCTCCTTTGTTTCTTGTTCTTCATTATTCTTTCCAAACAACTTACTGATTAACCCCAAAACTCTTGCCCCTTCCTGGTCCAAGAATTTATAAAACAGTGTGATGTTTTTCACACATCTACTACCTTAATACAAAATTATCTTTAATTCAAGATAATTGCTTCAGCAATATAAATCTTTTTGATATTACATGTTTGAACGTAGTCTATTTCGGTAATGGTAGAATAAGGACTTAGGTAAGGAGGAATAACTTATGAACTTAATGCAAGCAAAAGACATTAAAGATGATCCAAATATGCGAGACGTCTTTTACAACGGTAAATACGTTTATATTAAAGAAGTAAACGATGATACACAGAAAGCTACGATCTTTTATGTAAACGAAGATGAACCGAAAGAGTTTGAAGTTGATTTAACAGAGTTAACTGAAGAAGATTAATAAAAACACGAACCTCTTCAAGTAAGGGGTTCGTGTTTTTTGTCGAAAAATTTCCCGGGAAATATCAATCGAAAATATAATTGTCTGCTTTTTAAGTAAAGTAACCTATATGCTTTCGCCACAAAAACATTGACAACCTTGGATGACTTAACGGCAAGAGCAAAGCGTCAAAGTTTAGACGATCGAGTCACTGCTATTAATATGTCCATGTTCGAAATGGCGTTCCAACCGGAATCATTCGATCTTATTTAGGCTGAGGGCTCAATTTATATTGCAGGTTTTCAAGCAGGGTTAGAACAGTGGAAGTCTCTATTAAAACCAGGTGGCTATTTAGTCTGCAGTGAGGTGTCATGGATGCATGATAACCTGTCTTCTGAAATCAGAGATTTTGGGAAGAGGATTACGCTGACATTGATACGATTCCCAACAAAATTAATCAAATTATCGAACATCATTATGATTATCAATTTTCATTTGTTTTACCTAAAGAAGATTGGACAGAGGGTTATTACAATCCTCTTGAAGCAAACCTGAAAACATTGGAACAACAATACTCAAATGTCTCAGACGCTTTAGATGTCGTAACTATGTTCCGCCAAGAAATCAAACTTTATCACGATTACTCGAATGATTTTAGTTATGTATTTTATGGCATGGTAAAACGTTAATTAGCAAAAAAAATAGAGAGATGGCCAACGCCATCTCTCTATTTTTAGTTTACTTATCCATGTTCTCCGGAAGCTCTTCGTCACATACTTCTGCTATTTTCCAACATGTTTGATAAAATCGTTCATAATCAAGTTCATGCATTTCCTCAATATCAGTCGATTCCATAACGTATTTCGCAAACGTCCATGTGTCTCGTTTGATATGATCTTCGTTCGTGATCGCAATTCGATAAAGCGCTTGAAGCATCTCATCCATAACCGTTAAGTCTTTCTTGCCGTATAATCGAATTTGGTAGAAACTCTTATATAGATAGTCCTCGAATTTCTTCGGTTCCATCATGAAACGCAAATGTCCATCCTGATCTCCATAATAACGAATCGGCTGATGAACAGAAGCTAATTCTGATAAAAATGAGCCTATTCGATTAATACAGTTAACGGCTGTATGAGGGTCATTAATACTTGGGGAAGTCGCCTTCACAGCTATTTCTACAAGTTTTTGTACGGAAAATTCAATATCTTGGACGTCTGTGCGTTCATTACCAATTAGAGTGTAACGATTGCAATCTTTTACAGACTCATCTGCTTCTTCTCCATTCTTCTTCCAATAGTAGAAGGCTGGTGCCCCTTTTTGTACATAATCGCCTACTTGATAGACTGAAGAGAGTAATAACTCATGTTGCTTAGCAAATTGGAGCAACCCTTCAATTTCAATACCTTGCAAATAACCAGATTGATTAGCCTTCACAACATGACGGGTATACTGTTTCCACCCATTCACTTCATTCTCGTCCCACTCAGTTGCTTCAGTGTAACTTTTCTCACGAAATGTATTATGAATTAGTGTAGATGCATCCCCGCGAATCTGACCAATCAGATTGTTCACTTGTAAATAACGTGATGCATGGTGAATAAATAATAGAAAGAATCCAAGTGAAATAATAGCAATTAATACAGTAGAAAATGGCCCTACAAGCCCTTTAGGTCCATCAGTTCCAAGCACTAACAAGTTAATCAATGTATAGATAAATCCGAATGAAAATACACCTAGTACGTGTTGCGTTACACGACTCTTCATAAAGTCCTGTAACGTTCGTGGTGAGAACTGAGTTGAATAAGTGGTTAAGACCACCATGATTGTAGAGAAACTGATCGTTGTCATTGTCAAAATTGAAGTAATAAGCGAGCTATAAAGACTCGAAGCGGTACTACTGCTCACAAATAAACCCGATGGAATTTGATCTTTAATGGTTGGAATAAACAACGTATCGATTAAGTTGGTAAAGGTCACGACTATAAGCGCTAGCAGACTATATATGGCTGGCAAAAACCAAAAACTATCGCGTATGTTGACCCAAGTTCGCATTGTGTTCATGTTTAAAATCTCCTTTTGATTGGCGGACCTCTATTATATTGATTTGCGATATTTCAAGCTATGATGAATGGATGATGTATATTTGAAAAAGATCGCCATTTTTTAAGTCAATCTACGTGGGCGAAATTGATTTTGAATCACAAGCAGGATCAATCCAACTACCACAAATGACGTTGGATGTAAGATGTTTGCGATTGATGTCACCGCTTCTGACACATTTCCTGAAGTCGTTGTAAACGATGGAAGGTTTGCAGTTGCATGAGCCAGCATCGGAAATAAGACAACACCGCCACTACCATTATATACCCAAGTAAAGATCAAAGATAAACCAACAACTGTCACAAGGTACGGAATAAACGACATCGTTTAACCTTCCCCTTATTCAAACTAATATGTTTCAATTTTTATAAGACTCGTGAAGTAGGTTCATGGTTTCATCCTTAACATCTATGATTAATCACAGGAAGTCAAAAAGCCTAAAATATAAGCTGTTCTGAGGAGATAATTCTTGTTTCATTTTGTTAAGTTTTTAAGTATTATAGTATCAACACTTCATCTTATAATTTTTATTTAACCAGTTAGTTAAGCTAATAAGGAGGCGCGAAAATGATTAGACCTGCTCAAGAGACAGATTTATCTGCAATAACTAAATTAATGGGTGAATTAGGTTATCATTACGAAAAGAATGACGATTATGTACGGATAGTCGCGTTAGTCGTGGATTCCCATTACCGAAAGCAAGGTATTGGCCAAGAGTTAATCCAACAAGCTGAAGAATGGGCAAAACAACAAGGTGCAGGTAGACTCGTATTAAATAGTGGAAATCGCGGAGAACGAGCTGATGCGCACCAATTTTATACGAGTCTAGGTTTTGAAGGAAAAGCAACGGGTTTCTATAAACTATTATCATCATAGGGCTAATGATAAGCACGAACAGTCCCCCAGCGTTTGCATAGACGATCTAATCGCATTAATCTGACTGCTTCACGCTCAGTAACATCACCGTCACTAAAATCAGTACCATACCAAGAAGTTGAATAAGTCCTAAATGATCCCCTAGGAGAAGCACACCAAATAATGAAGCTGTCACAGGTTCTAACATTGCGACCATAGAAGCTGTTGTGGGAGCTGTCATACGAAGTCCGACTAAATAGATGATAAATGAAACACCAGCGCCAAGAACACCTAACAATAGAAACCAACCAATATCACTCGAAGTGGCGACATTTGCTGCTTCTTCAAGGTCTATAAAGAAGAATAAAACGAAACAAAATGAGAGGAAAGCAAACGTTAGAGTCATCGGTGATTTTCCAAGTGAGGCAGCATTTTTGAAACCGAAAATAAACACAGCATAGGAAATACCTGAGGCAAGCCCTGCTAACACACCGATAAGACTTACGGAAATCGCACTAGGATTGTAGGCACCTGTGAGAAGAGCGATCCCGACTAGAACTGAAGCAATACAACCCCATTTAAACCATGTAGAACGTTCCAATTTTAAGACAAAGGAAATTAACAAAACGAATATAGGTGCGGTATACATTAGCGTCGCACCAACTGCGATACTCGAGGATTGAATACTGAGGAAATAAAATGTGAAATTACCTGCTACACCAATACCAGCTAAAAACGACCAGATAAAAAATCGGCGTGAGATAAACCATTTTCGCCTAAGATAAAACATTAACCATATAACAAAAAAGACAACCCCTATTGCCCCTCGGTAAAACGAAATGACTAATGGGCTCCACCCTTTAGACATTAATATATCGGCAATTCCGCCGGTTATACCCCAGCATATAGCAGCTAGCATTACTAACCCGACACCCGCAAATCGCATCGCTACCCTCCTAATCGCAAATCGTGCTGAATCATCGCAATTATCATATTCACCTCATAACTTGGTTATGCATACGTCATCCAGCTGCCTAACCTATACCCACGATTAAAAAGGTATTAAACGAGAAAATAATACTTTGTTAAATTTTTTATTTAGCGGCGTCGCAACAATGCCAAAGCTACGATACAAACAAGTAACCATGCCAGTCCAATGGCTAATCCAGCAATAATATCCGTGATATAGTGCACACCTACAAACACACGACTTAGTGCGATTAACAGAATCCATATCGTAAGAAATCCATTAATGACCCACTTCCACCCTTTACTTAGCTTACAGATGACGACCAAATAAATCATGAAGCCATAAAAGGTAATCGCTCCCGTCGAATGGCCACTCGGAAAACTAAAGCCAGTCCCATCAAACTGTTCAAGCGTTTCCGGGCGCTGACGTTCAAATAATAACTTCAATCCTTTCGTCAAACCACTGATTCCTAGCATATTAATCACTAAAAATGTCGCCACCCAATAACTCTTATCCGATAACAACACTAAATACACGACAACTAAAATCGTCGCAACTGTAAGCCACAGGACAGATCCCGTTTCCGTGATGTAACCCATCATATCTGTTAACCATGGCGTATTAAATGACGCGATGAACTTCTTCACCATTGCATCGAGCTTAAACGTTTCATCTTCCCACACGTCATCCGCAAGCGAAAGGAAAATGTAAAACGAGACGAAAAGCGCGACAAACCCAGTTAACATCAAGCCTAATGACTTTTCCGACAGGTTTTGAAAGTCAGTTGTATTGAAGCGCATCTAGGTGCCTCCTTTGGAACGGGGATACTTACAAAATATATGCCCTTCGCAAATAGTTATGAAACAGGTGTCTTTAAAGCCCGAATACGTTCCAATTGGCGATTACCTTCTAAATGAACTATTCGGTTTTTCCGAACATATGCTGTTTCAGGTAGTTCATAATCAGAATATAAATTCTTGAAATGCTCGTTAATTGTGTTCACGTCTTTTGATAAAGTTCTGCAAACCCCTTCTGTGTCATTCACACCGTTCAATCCTCTAATCTTACATCAATCCTCGTATGAACATCTTCGATTTGGTATATGAGAATAATCGATTCATGTTCCATCAGTCGCCCCCCCTTTTTAATTGAAAGCAGAATTATTTTAAGTTAAATTAAGTAACCATTTAAATGATTTTCTCCTTTACCAAGACTCTTATCTTTCAGTTGTACACTTTACTAATTAAACATTCACCTACACGTAAATATACTTTACAAAATGACAAATATCCTATACAATTATATTTGAGGAGAGATCATGATGAAGAATCGGATTAAGGAGTATAGAGCTCGTTATAACTACTCTCAAGACAAACTGGCTAAACTTATTGGTGTAACTCGACAGACAATTGGCTTTATTGAAAAAGAGAAAATGATCCCCTCAATTCTGCTTGCAATCAAGCTGGCAAGGGTGTTTCAATGCAATGTCGAGGATTTATTTTTGCTAGGTGAGGATGATTACTTATGAATAAATTTAAGCTCTATCACCCACTCATAATGGCTTGCTTTTATCTGGTCTTATTACTTTTTATCGGTTATATTAATTTCATCATGAACAATACAAACCTTGCGATTGTGACAATAAATGGGTTTAAAATTCATTTATTTATGGCAATAGTAATGATAGGGGTCATTGGATTCTCTGCATTCTTAATCATATACACTTATTACCTTCAAAAGTGGACCAAAGGTAACGCCTTATCATTGAAGCCACCGGAAATCAATGAAGAAGATGAGGGAACACAACAAATTTATGCTACAGCAACGAAGCGAATTTATATGTTCTATACAACGGTTATTCCGTTATTGACAGTGATTGCATTCTTTTTACATATAGCTTCCATTAATGTTGAAGCCTATATGTTGGTTTACGTGTTTCTTACCATTTTGTCGATTCATTATTTTATTTTTTATAAAGTTACCAGAGAGTTTTTTAAATAGTAGGGCATGATTTACCATATACTATTCATAAAACTCTTGCTACAAGCGATGTTTACAGGAAGCTTAAACCTTCCCTGTTTGCATAAATAAATAGCCTTCTAAAGCTAATAGCTTTAGAAGGCCCCCATATTACGTTGCACATTCAGCTTTTACACTTACTCCCCACTTCTCCCATTGCCAATCACCAGTAAAACTACCTCCTTGGTGAACGACGCACCATACGGCTAAACCTGAAGCAATTGAGAATGCAAGTGTTAAAAGCACTGCCAGCAACACTACAAACCATCCATCATATTGCACTTTACGTTCTTCAACCATGCCTTTTAGGTCATTTTTCCAAGATAGAAAAGTCAGTGCAATAAATAGTGATAAACGATTAGCTAATACCAATTTTCTCACCTCCTTTCAAGTGAAGATTTTTTATTAAAAATTGCTTTTATTAACATCATTCCATCACCAAGAGGTGGAATGAGATTAATCATGTGAAATGTGTATAAAAAACCAATAACCATTACAAATGTTTGGTTTGACCATTTAGCCAAAAGAATTAGACCGAGACCGAAGATAAATAGAAAAATCAGTGGTAGAATCGCTACTTTTATCATTTCGTTAGAAGTTAGTTTAAACTTTGGATAAAGCGTCATTTTGAGCAACGTCAATTCTACCTCGACCTCACCCTTTTTCTTACTTCTTTTAAGAAGTAATACATGTAGATACTCATGAATGATAAAGGATAACCAAAATCCCCCGAAAAAAATTATATGAAATTGTAATATAAAATAAGCCATGGACCAGTTTGTAACAACTGTCAACGGTATTAAAGTAAACAATAAAATTGCAATAATCATGATCTTATAATGAGTCATGATTAACTTTGATAAAAGCAGCAAAGACATTTTATGAAGAGGATAAGTTTTGATCACGCCGACGCCTGCTTTCTTTTATTAAAAAACAATAATATAATTAAAAATAAAACAAAAAGTATAGCTATTGTTATCAAAATGGGAAGCCCATCGGCGACACCGAATTCCATTTCAAGTGTGTCCTCAGATGTTGAAGTACTGTTAAAGAAAAGACTTCCAAAATAAATAGTTCGATAGCCTTCTTCCCCACTGCTAAAAAGCATAATAAGAAAACTTGCTGTAAGGATAAATAGTGTTGTAGCGATTGCCGCTATCAGACTATTAATATACGTGAACAAACGTTTCATTTCGAAAACCTCTTTTCATATTATTTAAGCCTTGTACACTGAACAGTACAATCACAGTATAGAAAAAAATCAGAGTACCAATATTTAACCATAGGTCTAAGTTTAAGAAAGTAAGCGAAATTCCAATCACAAGAATAGGGATTGTAACTACAGCAATGCTCGTAATCACCGAAAATGGATTATCGTTATATGGCGGAAATAAAATCCCTGCAAGCACAAATATTAGTACACTAAATGTAACAACAACATATGGAATGATGAGATGAATCATTGATTGAATTGTAATAAGCCCTGGAACAAATAACAGTAGTGAAACAGAATAAATAATGATAAGTTGAGATGTTATTAAATAAAGATAATCCTTCCAGGCTAAATAATTAAATCTATACAGTACTTTTCTAAGATTTTGAGAATGTATAAAACTATAAATGCTATTAAAACTAAGTATCACAGTCGTATATAAAATATACTCACTGAGATTAAAAAGAATCATAATTAATGCAGCCAGATAAACAAGTGCAATTGTGTTTAACGTATTCATATTTCGGACTGTACTCAGTACATAAGACCTCAACATAGAATTTGTGTTAAAATCAAAAACTAGAATATGTTTTGAATTCGACATATGGGATTGGTCTGGAATTACAATAATCATACCTAATAAAACAATAACCAGACTAAGATATATAATAGTAGTTAGTAAGAAACCATATTCTTCATGGGCTAACTGAAAAAGCAACAGTATACTATCTGTTTCATTGGTCCCCTGAATTAAATCATTAGATAAATCGGTTACGAGGCTTTGTGCTTTTCTAAAAACAACTGAAAAAATTAATACCAGAATAGATATATTAATAATGTGAAATAATTTCTGCATATGTAAATGAAAACATACAAAGGACACAAATCTGGAAACAACCTGTAAACCCAAATAAGTTATTGTACTAACATACAATAAATTAACAACCAAAATATCTATAAAAGCTAACTGGTGAATCAGCAACATTGATAACACAACTGAAAACGAGAGTAGGAAAATAACAGCAAAGGAAATAAACGTCTCATACAGGAATACAGAGAAATTTCGCTCCTTATTGCTAACCGGGAAGTTGATAGTCATTCTCAGAAAACTATCAACTTTAGAAAAAATCACTTTAAGAAAAATAGTCACAACGATGGTCCACAGTATAATGGTGCTAGAATAAGTATTTAACAGAAAGCGTACAATCTCCTCAGTTTGAACAGCTTCAGAAAAAAACATAAACACGGATAATGAAATAACAGTCATCAAAAGAAAAAACGCAATGAATAACAAGACTCTAATAATCGGATTTTTCAAAACGCCAAAATTTAAAATTTTGCGTACAAAAAATGTGCTATATAATTGAACCAGATGTTTAATTGGTTTTAATCTCATTATTTTCACCGTTAAATTTAATTTTGTTTTGATCCCAATCAATTTCCTTTTTCAACTCATCGTGATTTATAATCTCTTTGAAGACTGAAAGTAAACTTGTTGTTTTTTGAACATCTTCAATATTTTCTTGGGTATGTATCTTTCCGCCGTATAAAATTACCACTTTGTTACACATTTCTTCTAGTAAGTTCAAGTCATGGGAACACATAATTACTGTCTTCTCTGGTTTGATAAAATTCAAGAGGAGCAATTTAGTAATCTCTCTCGACTCGACATCCATGCCATTTAGTGTTTCATCTATTATCATCACCTTAGGAGATATTAACATAGCCGCAATAAGTTGAACCTTTTTCTTCATACCATTTGAATATTCTTCTATCAACACATCTAATGCTGATTCGAAGGAATAATATCTCACCAATCTATTAAGCTCCTCCTTGTCCAAAACAACAGAATACATTTTGAGCATAAGCTTTATATATTCACGTCCAGTCAGAAACTCTGGTAATATATCATCACTTGGTAAATAGAGGATTTCTTGCTTCACATTTAAGTCATGAGTGTCTGTACCGTTTAACTTTATAGTTCCCTTTTGTTTTTCAAGAAGATCACAAATCAACTTAATTAATGTTGTTTTTCCACATCCATTTGGACCGATTAAGGCTAGACAATCACCTTGTTCTACCTTTAAACTTAGGTCAGATAATACAGATGTTTTCTTGTCATAGGAAAAATGTATATTTTCTAATTCCAGCATAATAAACTCCTTTTTATGACTTTACACATTTTAAGAAATACAATTCTTTTATTTCATAGTATGGTGTATTATTGATGATTTCTGGATAGCTAAAGCTTAGCCGAACATGTTATTAGAGAATTAAATTAATTCAGAGTGGTACTTTTCGGTTGTTTTGTTACATTATTACATACTCAAATATACAAATCATGTCATAATTTGTCGAAATTATTAAAATAATCAAAAATGACTATGAAACATTTACTAGTTTCTAAATTTTATAAGGCGAAATACTTTTTCTACAGGTTCTGGAAGTCAGTTGCATTAAACGCATTTAGGTGCCTCCTTTATAACGGTAGTGATTACAGTATATATGCCTTTAGGAAATATTTATGAAACTTGGACCTCTTAAGCACGAATATGATAGATACATTCCAATAGTTTATCAAATTAAACTTGTCCAAAATGACTAAATCTTTCAATCGATCATCATCCATCCTAAAACCTTTAACTAAACATTGAGTAATACGCTCTGTCGCCCACTTACGAAATTGTGTTCCACGATGAGAACGAACACGATAACCATTGCCGCGTCGTTTTAATACCCAAATTTTGTTATTCGTGACTTCCATATCAGGAATACTTTCATCACTTTTGGTGAAGCAGATACTTTTCCATATAAGTTTTCACCCGTTCAGTAAATTGATATGTCCCTTCAAGATCAACAAACTAAAAAAGCACCCCATTTAGGAGTGCTATTTGACTCTTCATAAAAATTTCTAACCTTCTTGTCTATTATTAACGAATAGAATCCCTAGCAATACAACTGGTGGAAGAATAAATATAATAGACAAAGCCCCTCTCGCAGCGCCTCCAGTTCCAAGAGCACACTGTTCTATTCCTAGAATTTGCAATTCAGGTATAATCAATGTCAAAACACTATCCCAGAATGAAATTGTTATACTTCACTTTTTATTGGACGAATCACTTTTGATAACAGTCCATGTTTAGGAGAGCAAACAAAACAAATCAAAAATACCAACCCAGCTGCGAATGCCATCGCCCCCGAAATAGATGTATCAATCCAAGTAGCGATATAATACCCCGTCACAGCAGAAATCACGCCAAAAAGGCCACTCAATACCAGCATAATGGAAAGTTTATCTGTCCATAAATAAGCTGATGCAGCCGGGGTGATGAGCATAGCAACAACCATAATAGCACCTACACTATCAAAAGAAGCAACAGTCGTAATTGATACAAGGGTCATATAAAGATAATGCATTAATAACACTGGGATACCCAAACTCGCCGCCAGCGCTGGATCAAATGATGTAATTTTCCACTCTTTATAAAACCCAACAATAAAGAGCAACACGATTAAGAAGGCAAAAATCAATAATGCGGTCGCTTCTGGAATTTCACCAACAATAGGAAGCTCCGTCGTATTAAAAGGGATAAACGCGATTTCACCCATTAAAGAATGATTGATATCTAAATGGGCATTCCCGACAGAAGTCGCTATTAAGATGACACCCACGGCAAATAAGGTCGTAAATACAATCCCCATTGATGCGTGCTGCTGGATATCCATGGAATGAAGCCATTGTACCAAAAAGGCCGTGAGCAACCCTGCCAATATGGCTCCGATAAGCATAGGAGGACCACTTATTTCACGCGTAACTAGAAAAGCAACAACGATTCCTAGTAGGACCGTATGACTAATAGCATCAGCCATCATAGCCATTTTCCTAAGTATCAAGAAAACGCCCATCAAACCACAGGATACCCCAACTAATGAAGCAGTTACTATGATCCAGGCTGCATGAGTCATCGACTTTCTCCCCTTTCTTCTAGTTGATTAAGATTCACCTGTTTTTGATGCACTTTAAACTGTATATAGTTAATAAGAATACCTTTTTCTTTACCAAAAATAAGTGATATCACAAATAGTGTCGTCGCGATAACGACGATAAATGGTCCAGTTGGAAGGCCGCTACCAAACGTACTTATAAGCGTTCCAATCACTCCCGCTATACCTCCGAATAAACCTGATAATAAAAGCATCATTTTGAAATACTGTGTCCAATACCGAGCGCTAACTGGTGGAATGATAAGTAAAGCAGCAATTAAAATGACCCCAACAGCCTGAATTCCAATGACTATTGTCGTTACAAGAGCGAGTGTATACAGTCCATTCATAAAAGTGAGCGATAACCCTTCTCCCCTAGCGAATTGAGGGTCAAAAAGATAGATTTTCCATTCTTTAAACCCAACAACTATAATGAGGATCACGGCTATAGCCAGACTTAGCATGGTGATGACATCCGTGTAGACCATAGCTGCTGCCTGACCGACTATAAATGTATCCAAACCACTCTGTTCTCCACCACCAACCCGATTGGCTATCGTTAAAAGCATAATGCCTAAACCATAAAAAACGGATAGAACGATTCCCATCATTGTATCTTCCGTTATTCTAGTAGTAGAAATCACCCATTGGATAAAGACTGCGCCAACCAAAGCACTAATTGCTGCTCCAATGGTCAATAGAAGAAAGTTTTTTTCTCCAAGAAGAAGAAAAGCTATAACAATTCCGGGTAATGATGCATGCGCTAGAGAATCACTCATCAAGCTTTGTTTTTTCCAATAAGCAATACAGCCTATTGCACCTGCAGCAATCCCAAGAATCATCGTGCTAAATAATACCCATTGTGTATTACTTTCAGTGAGCATGCTCCACATGGTGATTCTCCTCTCCCATCCAGCGCATATTTCCGCCATAGGTCTGTGAAATGTTCTCTCTTGTAAAAATGTTCTCCGTCTTGCCATATTCAACTATTGTGCGATTTAATAAAAGAACATGATCAAAATAGTCTCTCACGGTTTGTAGGTCATGATGAACGACCATCACCGTCTTACCCATGTTTTTCAATTCTTTCAGCATAGCCATAATCGCTCGTTCTGTCGCTGCATCTACGCCTGCCATTGGTTCATCCATAAAGTATAAATCTGCTTCTTGGACTAGAGCACGTGCTAAGAACACACGTTGCTGCTGTCCACCTGAAAGTTGACTAATCTGACGATGTGCATAATCCGCCATTCCCATTCGATCAAGCGCCTCATATGCTTTGTTTTTATGGGCATTAGATGGCCATCTTAGCCATCCGATTTGCCCATATAACCCCATCGTTACAACATCTAAAGCGTCTGTCGGAAAGTCCCAATCAACGGAACCCCGTTGAGGGACATAACCAACTCTTTTTTTCACTCTTTTTAATGGCTGTTCAAAGAATTTAACCGAACCCGTTAATGAAGGGTGAAGACCCAAAATGGTTTTTAATAGAGTAGATTTCCCTGCACCATTCGGACCAACCACACCAGTCAATGTGCCACCTTTCATGTCAAAATTCACATCATACAAGACAGTATCTTTCCTGTAAGAAGCGGCCAAATTCTCCACATTTAGTACGGCTTGTGTCATATTAATCATTCCCTTCAGTCAAAGCTTCATAGATTGTATTTACATTGTGGCGATACATGCCTAAATAGGTCCCTTCTTCAGTTCCTGGTTCTCCCATTGCATCAGAGAAGAGCTCACCACCCAACTCTAGATCTAACCCTTTGTCTTCGGCTCCTTCAATAACCGCCTGAATAGAATCCTGATTAACACTTGTTTCAACAAAAATGGCGGGCACTTCATGTTCTTCAACAGTCGCAATCGTGTCATTAATATCAGAGACACCTATCTCATCTTCCGTACTTAACCCTTGAAGCCCAACTACTTCTAAATCATGCATTTCCCCGAAATAACCGAAGGCATCATGTGCTGTTACCAAAATTCTTTGGTCTTCCGGAATATCTTTTAACTTTTCTGCGTCCTGTTTTACCTCATCTATTTTTGCAAAGTATTCTTGCTTATTTTCTTCAAGATACTCGGCATCTTCTGGTGAATATTCTTTTAATTCTTCAACCGCAGAATCTAAAGCGTCTTGCCAAAGATCCAAGTTAAACCAAATATGGGGGTCAACTGCTCCATCCGTTTCTTCTATTAAAGCCTCTTCGGGCACAGTTTCCGCTATCGCTAGAACGGGGTTTGACTGCCCTATTTCATTGAATATTTCAATCATATTCGCTTCTAAATCCAGCCCGTTGTAGAAAACCAAATCTGCTTCTTCAATTGTTGCAATATCCCCTTGCGTCGCATTGTAAGCATGTGGATCCACTCCAGGCCCCATTAAGCTTTCTACTTCTATTCGGTCTCCCCCTATAACTGATAAGGGTTCTCCAATTTGTGCAATGGTTGTTACCACATTAACCTTTTCATCATCTGCATTACTATCGCTCTGTTCCTTATTGCAACCGGCCATCACGATCAGAATACATGACCATACTAATCCTACTAACCACAATTTTTGTTTCACCATTATTCTCCTCCACTTCTTATGTTTTTCGCTTATTTTAATTTGTTTTATCAGAGAAACTCATAAGTCATTTTTCTCCCTTAATCGTTTCAACCTCTGTAATCTAAACCATTTAATATCTCCGTTTGGCAAAATATAAAACAATCTAACTCAGAAAAAGTTGATTAGTTATATCTTTATGCATCACTTTTTTAACCTTGAACAAAAAAATTGCCTGAGGGCAAAAAAATAACTAAAAAAATATTCTTCTTTAGTTATTTTAGGTGTAAATAGATGTTTTGTTTTAGCTAAATTTAGATCATTGGTTATTTATACCAAAACCTATCATTACCCTAAAATATTTGAATAAGTAAAAAATCTCATTCTTTTACTAAGGTTATAAATTTTGCCTAGAGGCAATTTTTTGTCTGTAGGTAAAAGATATAATGTGATCAAGTAATTGTCAAGTTTTTAAATGAAAATTACAAACTTTTGTTTAGAATTTGTTTAATCGCTCGCTCATTCATTCACAAAAAAGCACGGTAAGATTTTCTGCCCAGAACAGTTATCTCTTATCACCGTCAACTAGAATTAAACAATTTTCCACAAATAAGATTAAACAGTCTAGCTAACTGACGTGTCGTGTGTTCATTTAATCCTCGAAAATAGATTGTCGGTACTTCATGCGAATGCTATCAGCCTTTTCACTAAATGTAATCACTTCACTTCTGTGAAGAAATCGATCTAATATAGCCGTCGTGAAGGTATAATCGCCTAAAAATCCCCCCCAATCACCCGGCCCTTGTTAGAGATCAGAATGAATGCAGCCTTATCATTCTTATCATAAATAAACTGGAAGAACAGATTGGCCTCTTGTGACTCATAAGTCATGTACATGACATCATCAATAATGATTAAGTCAGAATCCATAATGCGTTTGTAGCGTGTTTTGGATTTTGTGATATAATCACGTGTTTTCAAAACGTACATGAGATGGTTCATTGAGATAAATGACACTTGATAGCCTTGCTCGACAGTGTGAACGCGCAACACTATAGATAAATGCGTTTTCCCTGCTCCTGTGAGCCCCATCATCATAATGGTGAAACATTGTTAAACCCAGTTAAGTTCTTTTAAGATATTGAGTTGTTTGTCGCCAATCGCTGATTGCTCTTGAAGATCTTCTTTGTATTTATTTTCTTAAGTTTTTTTCTTTGTAATTCTTGTCCACATTAGTGAAAAAACAATAAAAATTACAAAGCAAATTACAAATTGAACTAATGTAGTAACGAGCCAATTACTTCCTAAATTTAACCCTTCTGTTACTTGTAAAACAACAAAAACTAGGAAAAAGATCAAAATAGATTTTGTATTCATTATGTATGTACCACCTTTTTCTTTTGTAATAGGGCCCAAGCTGCCACCCCTGTGCAATGTATCCAGCCGATTTAGCTACCCAGTCCCAAACATATCGCTTTAATTAGATACAGTGTTCTGGAGAACAAAGTGCTCACAAAATATATGCCCTGCTGAAATTTACAAAACACGTTACATTTCTTAATTGTCCAATCTATAACTAAGCAGACTACTTCTTCAAGTTCCGGCTTTCAAGAAACGCCTCAAAATCATCATTCGTTTGTTGCTCCACTCGCTGTTGATTAAACTTCTCATACTCTTCCAATGCAACCTCTTTAGCAACAGCTTGAGAAACTTTTCCTGAATCCTCTAAAATTTCTCGATCATTAAATTGTAAAAAAGCATTAAGTTTCTCCATCCAATCTTTCATATGCATAGGCTGCTTACGCTCAGCCTGATCCTCTGCATAATCCAAATACATGGTTACAATACGATTGAGTGATTTTAATTCATCTTCCGTTAAATAATTTTTCGCTACAATTACACCCTTTTGTCTTACCTTGTCACCTTTCCACGATGTGAGTCCCATATTATCTTGCTCAGCACTAGCTCGATTCGCAATTAGTTCTGCTGCCGTATTGCCATGAATCGCAAAGTGCAATTTGTTTTGAACCGTTGCAAAGAAATCTTGTGTCAATTGTGCATGAGGATCATAGTCAACTGAAGTCGCGTAAATATCGGTGATTTTTTGGTAAAAACGTTTCTCAGAAGCCCGAATATCACGAATACGTTCTAATAGTTCATCAAAATAATCCTGCCCAAAATGACGTATATCTTTCAAGCGATCTTCATTCATCGCAAAGCCTTTAACTAAATACTGATTAATCCGCTCTGTCGCCCACTTACGAAATTGTGTTCCACGGTGGGAACGAACACGATAACCAATCGCTATGATCATTTCGAGGTTGTAAAATGATACTTTACGCTCTACTTGTCGTTCACCTTCCAATCGAACTATTCGGTTTTCCCGAATAGTTGCTGATTCAGACAATTCACCATCAGCATAAATATTTTTAATATGCTCATTAATTGTATTAACACCTTTTTGATAAAGCTCCGCAATCTCCTTCTGTGTCATCCAAACCGTTTTCATCTTCTAATCTAACATCGATCTTCGTATGACCATCTTCGGTTTGGTATATGAGAATATCCGATTCATATTCCATCAGCCAACATCTCCTTTTCGAAAAGTTTTGTTATGACTATTATAGCATAATATCACACAAAACAAGAACGTACGTTCCTTAACAGATTAATCATTATATCAAGCGACTATCATTAACGATTCAGGAAATTAATCATTACCTTATCACTATGAATAGTAAGGTCTGAAATCCCCGCATCACCACTCATAAAGCCATGTTTAAATGATGGGATCTGTAAAAGCAATTGGATCATAATCGAAATGGTTCCACCATACCCAACGATGCAAATTTGCGCCAACTCTTCTCTTTCGGCTTCAGCTTTTATTCTTGAGAGTATGTTCTCTATACGATATTTAAAATCGATAAGGCTTTCTCCTTCTTCTACAGACTCGTGTGGTCTCCTATCCATTGGTAATGGATACTTAATTTTCGCTTCTTCCTTAGTCATACCTGCTAGAACTCCATTACTCATTTCCATTAACTCATCTAGGAAAACTATTTCACTATTCATATCCTGATTAATGATTTTTGCTGATTCTTTCGCACGTTTCAAAGTACTAGAATAAATACGGTCAAATGAATAGTTGCTTGTGGTGAATTCACTTAGCTTTTTGATCTGTTTACGCCCTCTGTTCGTTAAAGGATTATCTGCTTGTCCTTCATGTCTAACTGGTGGTATGTCTGCTTCTGATTCTTCATGTCTGATTAAGACTAAATTAAATGACATATTATAACCTCCTCAAATTCATCAACATAATAACAATTATATGATAAGAAATTTAAAATTTCAGATAAATAATGCTTAAATCTATTGGTGTGATTCATTGAAACTTTCACAGAATCCATAAATAAAGCGCAGTAACTTACCATTTTACCTGGCAAGTACTGCGCTTCTTATAATCTCTTAACTATTGTTTTCAATTGTTACGTTGAGTGATTACTCAATGATCGTTACATCGACTGTGCGGACGCCCCAGTCGTATGCTTCACTTTTGTTTGGTACGTGAACGTCAATCTTGTTGCCGTTAATAGCGCCACCAGTATCTGCAGCAATAGCAGTACCATAGCCTTCAACGTGTACTTTTGTACCTAATGGAATCACGTCTGGATCAACAGCGATTACTTTCTTGTTTGGATTAGCATTTAGGTCGACGCCCGTTGCTGTCACACCTGTGCATCCTGCGCAATCAGCTGTATAGGCTGTTGCTGATACTGAGATTGTTCGTCCTTCTGGGTCATTCTGTGAAGAAGACTGTTCTTCTGACGATTCATTATTGTTGCTAGATGTGTGTTGAACGTCATCTGATGTGTCTTGTTCAGCTGTTTCCTGAGATTGACTAGATTCATTGGATGAACTATTAGCTGATGCAGACGTTGATTCATTTGTGCTTTGTTGTACATTAGCACCATCTAGATTAAGTTCTTGTCCAACGATAATGAGGTCTGAATTAAGCTCGTTCCATTGCTTAAGTTCATGAACCGATACTCCGTGTTCTTGGCCAATGGCGAATAATGTATCGCCACTCTCAACTGTATATGATTCAACAGCATTGGATTGATCAAGCTCTAGTGTTTGATTAGGATAGATTATCGTTGTATCTAAATCGTTTATATCAACTATATTTTCTACTGTTGTGCTATTTTCTTTTGCGATGCCCCAAAGCGTATCGCCTGATTCTACTTCATAACTTGCTGCAGATGCTGTAGTTGCTGTAGCGCCCGCAATAATAACACCTGTAGCAATTGAAGCTACTAGTTTTTTCATGGGTGTTTCCCTCCTTTAATGTCTTACAAGCCACATCATAACACGTTGTGACAGGCTTTGTGGTTACAGGCGCGTTAAGTGTTTATGACGAGATTTTTCCAATAAGCCAATTCTATCTCAAAGTATTAACAACATATTTCAACAATCTTTTTCACTGTAATACTTGATAATTTTCTGATTTGTATAACAAATCACCTCCCCACTCGCATAAAAAATACACCTTCCAAACAGCTATGAACTGCTTGAAAGGTGTAAAGTCCACCTCTATTTTATCGGTTGATTTTTAGTATAGGTTTAATTGTCTCACCATTTTTAGAGTTTTCAAAGGCTTGGTTAATGTTTTCAAAGTCATAGAATTTAACCAGTTTATCGAACGGGAATTGTCCTGCTTTGTAGTATTCAACTAAATCTGGAATGAAGACATTGGGTACTGAATCACCTTCAATGACCCCGACCATTGTTTTTCCTTCAGCCATTAAGTCATTATGCACGTCGATATCCATTTCTGGCGTCACACCCACGATCGCCGATACACCTAGGGGACGTAATGCTTGTAAACTCTGGCGAACAACTTCCGGAACACCTGTCGTTTCCACTGCATAAGTCGTGCCGCCGTTAGTTAATTCTTTAATCTCTTCTAAGACATCAACTTTTGAGCCATTTAAGGTATGTGTTGCACCAAGCTCTTTTGCTAGCTCCAGTCGTGAATCGTGCACATCAACGGCAATAATCTTTTTACAACCAACTAATTTAGCCGCCATGATTGCACTTAAACCAACTGCTCCTGCTCCATAAATCGTAATAGCCGAACCGAACTCTGGCTTAATTCAATTCAGAACAGTACCTGCTCCTGTTTGAATCCCACATCCCAAAGGCCCTAATAACGCTAGATCCACATCTTGATCGACTTTGACAACATTACGCTCGTGAGCAACGGCATATGTACCAAATGACGATTGGCCAAAGAATGTTGAAAGTGGTTGACCATCTTTAGATAAACGATGTGTCGAATCATCATGTGTACCACCGAAATTTAATTCATTGAACGTTTCACATCATTAACATCTCTATTTAACCATTAAATGCGACTCGCTCATTGTAATTGATATGATATAACCTTTGCATTATTGATCATTTTCATTCACTAGTGATTCCTTTCTCTGTATAGATCCCTTTCCCTTGTCACAAGCTATACGCAAATCAACAAGGAGGAGATCGTTAATAAGTGGAAAACCTAAAGGGCCTAAACAGCAGGAAAAACCAGACTTATCCAAAGAGTCCGAAACAGCCGTATGGTAAACCCATGCAAGGCTCACACAAAGTCAAACAACACAATCATTCAGGGCAAAAACAAAAAACAGATCATGATATGTAAAGTTTAAAGAAAAAAGTCCGATTCACATAAACATGCTCATACTGCATGAAACAATCCCGTACGACGTTAATGATCATACGGGATTGGATTATGTAATGAAGACGCTCTGCGTGTGCTTATCCTTTGACCAGTAGAGAATAAAGTAAAGAATATCATCCACAATAAATATCAGCAACTCAAACAAATACGCCAGATAACATATTTACCGAAGTCAAAGACAGGAAGCATAAAGTAAGGCCTAAAAAGAACCTGGATTAAGAGCAATAATAAAGGGTTTCACCCAGGAATGATATTTCCATTCTGAATATAGGCTACTTTCCAAAGGGGTTTTTGAATTCGACTATGTCTTTCCTATTGGAGATGGTAAAGAAGGAAAACGAAATATTTATTTTCCTGTTACGTCAATTATCTCCGTTTAAATATGCCACCCTTTTATAGATTGCCTCGAGTTAAAAGCACCGCTCTATTCCCTCCTCTATTTATGGCACGATCCATCATAATGTATATAAAGAATTAGATCAGCCCCCTTTAACCACCGTGAACAGCAAACATTTTCAATTGGAATGTTAATATGTATAAACACTTCGTTGTTCAGTCACTATTATCGAATAAATAGATGGACAGAGTGTCACACTACACATAAAGCTATTGCGAAGTGTTAACCTCATGAATCAGATTATTCTTTGGTCACTCTTGATATTGCCTTATATGTCCTTGTTTTTATTAAATATGGATACTGTACGTAGATACATGCCAGTCGCTCTATTTATGACCGTTATTCATACCTTGGCATATCAAGTGGCTTATCATTACGGATGGTGGAATGAAGTAGATTCGAGTCTGTTTGGGTGGGATAAAGTCATCCCAGTACCATGGGTGTATGGAGCATATTTAGTTATAGTGATCTGGGTATTCCATTTTACTTTCCGAAAATTCTGGATATATTTTACTGTCAATATACTTTTGGGCGCGTTATTTATGTATATCGTTTACCCGATATGGCAACGTATAGGAATTGTTTCAAGTGAATCAACATTGCCCCACTTTAGCTATTGTTGCTATGATGGTCGGGTTTGCCTTAATCATTTATCTGTATCAATTGTGGCAGGACGAAGTGTTCAAAAAGGCCAATATAAACGCATAAATGACCTCAACTGATTTAACGCCCCTTTATCAAAAAGAAACGCAAGGTGCCGAGTTTAAAATTAATAATTTAAATACAAAAAATGATCGTAGGCATTGGCCCATACCTACGATCAAATCACCATAACTCAGAGATCTATATATACTTATAATTATTAATGGAATAAACCTGCGTCTCTAGACTTTTTCATCAATTTATCAGTCTGTTTATTAACCACTCTTTTAGATAGTATACCGAATAAAAAGAAACCAACGCCAAATGAACTTAAAATGATCATATTGTGTATAGCTGTTTTCCATATGATTCCCCCAACGGCTTCACGCATTAAATCAATGGCATATGTGAACGGAAGGAATGGGTTAATTACTTGGAAAAATTCAGGTAGTAATACGACTGGGTATGTGCCACCTGCACCCGCAATTTGCAAAACAAGCAAGACAATGACCATTGCTTTTCCTACATCACCCAAAAGTGAAACCAACGTAAAAGTAATTATGGTAAATACTATACTAATCAGCAGGCCAAATATAACAAACCAAATCGGATGTGCCATATATGCACCCAAAATAAAGTGATCACCTAACGTAACAATTAATGTCTGCAGTAGTCCAATCGTCAAGAACGTAAGCAACTTACCAACATAACGAGCCTTGTCAGTCAGACCTACTCTGTCATGAACATCTGCAGACAACAACGATATTAGAAGAAGACCACCAACCCATATAGCTAGAACCGTGTAAAATGGTGTCATCGCTGAGCCATAATTCGGGATAGGAAAAAATTCATTCTTACTTAGTTGAACTGGTTCTTCAAAAAAACTTCTTTCTGCCTCTGGATCATTCTGTAACAACTCAATAATTTCATTGATATCTGTTTCGCCCTGAATTTCACGGATCTTGTCAGCGAGACTGTTGACTTTAGTATTCACATATGGATACTCATCAAGTATTGTATTCAACTTATCTTGCCCTTCACTAATATGATTCTCTGTGTTTGACAGGATTCTCTCCACCTCTGGAATCGTTGAGTTAACTTCGGATAAAATTTCCTTAGCATTAGATAGTGTTTGTTGTACGTTGTTAATTTTCTCTTTGACAACTGGTTCAATATTTTCTTTATAGTCTGTTAGAAACTCCCCAATTCTGTTTTCTGCATTTCCAGACAATTCTTCTAAATCAGTTATAACAGAATTTACTTGCTTTTCTTTATCCTCAATAAAATCTGTAATGTTTTGCCCGTTCTGCTGTGCCTCTTGAAGAGCCTCTCGAATTGTTTGCAAACTTTTAATTGCTTCGTCGATCACCTGATTCTGATTGCTATTGTTGTTTTGATTATTGTCCCCCTGTTGAGATGAATCATCCCCATTCCCATTTGCATTCTCTGTTTCGTTGTTACTATTTTGTTGGTTTTCATTCATTTCCTTCAACTGTTTCAAATTCGCTTCTATATCATCGATACGAGTAATGGCATTGTCTAATGATTGATCAATATTTTCTTGCAGTTCTTTACCTTGACTGAAATCGATATCCACATTTTGAGCATCATTAAGAACCTTATTTATATCTTCAGCAGTTTCTTTTGCTTTCTCCATGTCTTTTTCAATTTTTGGTGCTAACTCATTCAAACGATTTTCAGCTTCTGATAATAAATCCTCTGTTTCATTCACTGTCGTAAGGCCATTATTCGTTGTCCGCTCAGCTTCTGGAATCATGTCTTGCGCTTTATTAATAATAGATTGCACATCTTTCGTATCTTGCAACCCGCTTGTAGTCGTATCATAAATTTCTGGAAGCTGTTTTTCCATCTCAAAAACATAGTTTTCAAACTTTTTAATATCTGGCAAGTTTTGATCTAATTCTACTCCAAGCTCATCAAATCTATCAAAAATAACACCATTTACTGTAGAGATAAAATTGCTACTAACTTCCTCCACAATTGCACTGGCACCCTTATCTGTTATCTTAGGAGATATGGCATTAATCTTTTCGTTTACATAATAATCCATGTTGCTTTTTTCTGGATTGTCTGTAATAACCGTTGATAGTTTGTCAGAAAAATCTTCCGGAATAACAATCACCGCAAAATAATCACCATATTTCAGGTTTTCCATTGCCTTTTCACGATTTGTAAAATGCCAATTCATTGAATCATTACTCTTGAGTTCATTAACAAGATCGGCGCCAACGTTAATTTTTTCGTCTCTAATCTGACCCCCATCATCTTCATTGACAACAGCTACTGGAATTTGGTCGGTTTGCCCATAAGGATCCCAGGAAGCCTCAATATTAAACCATGCATATAATGATGGTAATATGATGAGACCTCCAATCAAAATAGCTGCCACCCAATTACGTATTATGTTCGTCATATCATTCGAAAAAACATTCCAACTATTTTTCATGTGTATACCTTCTTTATTCTTTATTATTTAAAAGTCTTAATCTCAAGTACTCTTCATATATCTTAAAGAGAACCTAACCGAAAGAAAAAGCACCTGGTTTGAAAACTAAATCTCTTTCCTATTTTACTATAATTTCAACCAGATAGCATTCGTTCTTGTTCTGTCCAGTCTTTAATTAACACAAAAGTGATAATTACCATAATAAGACAACATGTGTCCTAAGTGCAAAATCTGAATGCACATAAATCGCTTCTCCATCTCTATATTAACATAATAAAAATGCTCAACTAGGTATTAAAAACTCTACACACTTACTTTTATATTTGTTTGACAAAAAAATAAGATACGATTTAAATAAAAGAATAAAATATCCCACTAGGGATGCCAATAGGCTGAGATAAGAATTATTTCTTAATCCCTTATAACCTGATCTGGATTATGCCAGCGTAGGAAAGTGGAGATGGAATATACATAGTGTCTTCATGTATCAAAACCACTCCAAATTTGAACTATACCCTGAATAAGGACACTGATAAAAAGTGCCCTTATTCAGGGTTTTTGTGTTTCATGACCTTGAATATCCATTTATAATCGAATTAACTAATACGAGCGGGGTTATAAACATGTCTAAAATTATTTTTAGCGAATCACAAAGAAGAGAACTAGAATCCAATTCCAATATCATCAAGGTTTCAGATCGTTCTATTTCTTATTCACCTGAATTTAAAGTGAAAGCTGTAAAGGAAAATGAGCAAGGAAAAGGGCCGCATCAAATCTTTGTTGAACATGGATTCGACTTATCCATTATTGGGGATAAAAAGCCCAAAGAATGTATCAAGCGTTGGCGAGATATGTTTCAGAAGTATGGAGAAGACGGTTTCTTTACAGAACGGCTTGGGAAATCGGCAACAGGACGTCCTTCATCGAAAGAGCTTTCTTCTGAAGACAAGCTAAAGAAAGCTGAAGCGCGCATTGCGTATCTGGAGGCAGAACTAGACTTCGTAAAAAAGCTAGAAGAACTCGAAAGGCAGTCGAAGAAGAAATAACAATATCCGACAAATTTCGATTGATTGAACAAATGGTTAGAGAGTATGGTTTTCCTCAGTTAATTCAATATTTTTGTGAATTAGCAGACGTCAGTCGATCGGGTTATTATAACTGGTTGAAATCAGACGAAGCTCGTCAACAAAAAGAACGACAAGATGAGGTTGCCTATGAGCTCATCGAGAAAATACACAGCCGATATAAAGGAAAAGTTGGCGCTCTCCAAATCAAAATGATCTTAGAGAATGAAGATAACATTGGGATGAACCATAAACGCATCCGCCGCATTATGAAGAAGTACAATCTGATGTGCACCATTCGCAGAGCGAATCCTTATAAACAAATCGCTCAGACAACGCAAGAGCATCAAACGTGCGATAATAAATTAGAACGTCAATTCGATCAACAAGAACCGCATAAAGTCCTCTTAACGGATATCACTTATATCTACTATGCGAAAGGACAAAAAGCTTATTTATCCGTTATTAAAGATGGGGCAACACGAGAGATTTTAGCTTATCACCTCTCGACCTCTTTAAAGATGGACATTATGTATACAACACTTGATAAGTTAGTGAAGCGTGAGGAGTTTGTCGCTCATTCAGACTGTCTCATCCATTCCGACCAGGGAATGCATTACACTCATTCTGAGTTTCAAAAGACAGTAAGAGGCCTAGGCGTAGATCAGTCGATGTCTCGTCGTGGTAACTGTTGGGATAATGCGCCGATGGAGTCTTTCTTTGGGCACATGAAAGTTGGCATTGATTTTAAAGCATGTTCCTCTGTTTTTGACGTGAAGCAAGCAATTGAAGATTACATGACGTATTACAACCATGGTCGATATCAATGGACCTTACAAAAAATGACCCCGGCACAATACCGAAGTCACCTATTAGCATCCTAGCGCTTTTTATTAAACTGTCCATTTTTAGGGTTACAGTTCATGAAAGTGAACGTTTCTTTCACAACGAGCGGTTCTTGTATTCTTGGTATTCTAATTCAATCAACAATCTGTTTCAACTCACCATAAACAATAATCAGATCTGATCCATCGTCACTGTAACATCTGACGAGTGTTAGAGTTTCTTTCCCTCGACGTTTTCAATTATGTCAGTTCGATGTGGCTCAACAACTTCACTATCAACCATTTCATAGATGTACTGCTACTTCCCATCTGAAAGAATCATGTCATCTCCTTTTTTAATATCACGAATTGGAGCAAACAGTAACGAACGGTTCGTATTGTTGTGTCTTGCTAAAGCGTAGTTGCCTCCCCCCCCATTTGTTGAACAGGCTTCATAGTCCCTGCTCCGACGTCCAAATTCTTATTCGTCGTTCCGTATAAAATTGGCAACTCCATTGAAACGGATGGAACAGAGATGGAGCCTAAGACATTTTTTTATTAATGTCAACACCCTTGATTTCAGATGAGTTTAGCGAATCGATCGCATCAATATCAAATTGAGGAAGGATCATGGCTAGCCTTCGTATTAGCCGTGATGGTTTCATGTGATACATTTAATACTTCACCATACTCTTTATCCAATAAATAGGGTTTGATTATATCAATCTAGCGCTGGTTGATAACTAACCAATATAATCCCTAAGACGAACATTCCAATAGCTATCGTTTTCTTCAACATCATCAACTCTTATCTTCTGACATCTTATTTCGATGTAAGAGCCATGCACCGCCGATTAATAAGATTACTCTTATTACAACATATCTTCACTCAAATACGTTATTTGTTTGTGGCAATGTTTCATCTTCATCATCAGAGCCTTGTTCGTGCTCATCTTGCCGCCACCTGATGAAGGTAGACTTTCTTCATAAGTATTGATGATTTGATACACATCAATTTCTGAAGAATAAGCATTTATAATATATTGTACATATTAATGTTAAATTTTTTAACCCTACAATGTTTAGTTAGTTCGTGCAAAATTCCACAGATAAATTTAATACTCAATAAATATAATACTCAATCATAAGCTCCAGATTGGATGAAATGCATACGTTTTTTTAAGTATTCTTTTAGAGGGCTTGAGTTTGTATGGTCAACGATTATAATTTCATCTTCATAATAAATAAAAATTTTTCCTATATGACGATCTAAAACTTTGATAGCACGCTGTTGTACATTGTTGTCAAAAGTCGTCTTAATTTTATATCTCCGAGTTTTCCCCTTATATGTCATAGCACCCATTCTCCCTTCATCATACAAATACATTCAACGTCAAGAGTTTTCACCACATCATGGGTATAGTCAGACAATCATTTCTCAATAGATATAATGGATTTTCTTTTTCGTATTACAATATGTTTATAGTCACATTTGTTAAACGACCATTTATAATTACCTTGAATATTTAAAAATATTGTAATAAAATCTTATGCTTGATTGGGTAAAACATTAAGGCCATATTCAATACAATATACATCATGATAATTGAAATAATTAAGTTAACTGAACCTACCATGAACAATGCGAATCCTGTAATCACAAATAATAGTATTAAACCAATTAATGGTTGCATCATTTTTACATGACCATAGATATGATTATCTAATACAATCATTAGTGAATAAACAAAAATAGATAATAAAATCGCTATAGACATTAAGGAATCAATATGTGATCCATGTAAAATATGACCTGTTAATAAGATTACCATATTTAAAGAAAAGATTAATATTAAATGAGTATAACAAATCCCAAAACCTGTTGTTTCTACATAATCTTTAGTACCAACCTTGTAATGCCACCCATATATGACAAATAATAAAACGATAATAGTAAAATGACCAATGTTCGTGTAACTAATTGCTTGCTCACTTAAATTATTAATAACGCCGACTATGCCTTCTCCAAATAATAAAATCATAAATAAACATAGTCTTTCTTGTAAATGATCAAAATAAACAGGTTGTCTACGAGATACATTTGTAAAAAATAATGGGAAAACTGATACAGTCAAGATTGCAACAAAATAAACCCAAAAATTAACATTTGCATCTAAAAAAATAGATATAATAGCAATAACGGATGAAAGAACTAAGCCAAATCCATATGTAATAGAAAGTTTCTTCACAGCTGAGTCATTATATTTTAAATAAACAATACCATACTGCACAGCGGTCGACATAAATAGAGCACTAGATAATAAGACAAATGGAGTGAATGTCTCTTGAAAATTACTATTAATAGATTGAGATAGTAATATGATTAGAAACATATCTATGAATACAAATAAATATTGGTACCATGTTTTATCAAAATACCTATTCACTAATAATGTTCGATAAACCCATATAGCGAAAAACACCAGAAACAACATTAAATGTTTCCCTAACCCTTCTAATGAAAGAATTCCTAATGAAATGCTTTCAACTGTTTGGGCAATGGAGGCTAAAACATAGACAAAAATCAAATCAAAAAATAATTCAGATATACTTACTTCTTTCTTTTGCATATTTTAATCACCTTCCTATTATTGTTTGGTCATTATTGTGTTAATCTTAAAGCCGTATTGAAATCATGCTAGGTACTCCAACTAACTGTCTATTGCATTAAAATCTGACGAGACTTTCCTGAAATATTTAAGTTAATGATTCAATCAAACATCACAATAAGAGAGAATCAAAGGTCAATACCTTTGATTCTCTGGTTTCTTCTTTATGACGACAATAGATTTTCAATAACATTCTCTTTATTAACATCTACAACAGCCAGAAAACCAAAGGATGATTCAAGGTGCTGTTGAAATTCTTCTTTGGATTGAAATTTCAATGTACCATAATTTGCTACGACCCCTATCCCAAAAATATCATCATGATAGAGTTCTTGTTCATGAGATAACTCAATAAGCTCTTTAGTCAATTTATTCACAAATGAATATTCTGGAATTTCCACATCACGATTTGCAATTGCCTTACCTTTTTGATCAAGTATAGAAATAGTTGTTGTAGATGACTTATATTCAGCTAAAAAAATATGCATATCTTTTTCCTCCCTTAATTATCGAACAGTATATCCGCCATTAGCGAAAATTGTTTGGCCATTAATCCACCAACCATCAGTCGCCAGAAAATGAACAATTGGTGCAATATCTTCTATTTGGGTCAATTGATTATGAAGTGCTTGAGATTTATGAAATTCAACTCTTTCATCCGTTTCTTGAGGGTAGAAAAATGATGTATCCATTGGACCAGGCGCAATAGCGTTCACTGATATTCCACGATCCATAAATTCTTTAGATGCTGCACGTGTGAAATGTTCTACCGGGGACTTGCCACCCGCATATGTTGAATATCCATCTGTATAAGCAGCTAGTAAGGATGTTACCATTGTTATAATTTTCCCATTATCCTCCAGTTTTTTAGCTCCTTCTCGAATAAAAAAGTATGCTGATTTAGCATTAATATCTGCCATACTATCATACTCTTCTTCACTGGTTTCTAGAATTGGCTTTCGTTACACTTTTCCTGCTGTATTTACAGCAACATCTACTTTTCCATAGTTATCTACAGCAAAGTCAAAAAGCTCGTTTATTTCTATAACATTTGTTAAATCTGCCTGAAACAAAGCAGCTTGACCACCACTTTCATTTATAGAATTCAAAGTGTTCTCCGCACTGTTTTTACTAGAATCGCTATGGTGATGAATCACAACCTTAGCCCCAGCATCCGCGAAGTTTTTACTAACCAAAGCACCTAAATTTTTCCTCCACCAGCTACAACAACAACTTTATCTTTTAACGTTGAAAATTTGCCCATGTAGATTCCTCCTTATTAATTGTAGAATTAGTATAAACTTTCAAGTGAACTTGAATGCAAATATTAATTTTAAAGAAGAAGTTAAGAACGTATGTTCTGTGGGTGTCATGCAAAATCAAAATACATCTCCGATTTATTTAAGTATGTAGATTTTTATAGTAAAATTTACATACAGATTATGAAAATTTGAATGATCTGTTTCATGTGTCACAGTGAAGAAATGTTAATGCATCAACAAACTAGACGGTACTAAAGCTATTTAACAAAATGAATAAGAGGTGGGATATACCGTGCACATTAATCGGAATAACCTTAAATTTCCATAACTATTCAAGGGTTAACACAAGATCAATGTATCTATCGTGACATTTAAAGGAGTGGAAGAAAATATGTTGACGATTAAAGAAGCTTCAGAAAGAGTATGTATACCGACTTCAACCATCCGTTACTATGATGAAGAGCAGCTCTTACCTTTCGTAGAAAGAGATGAAAATGGGTATCGTAGATTCAATGAAAATGATCTTTTTTGGCTTGAAATGATTAGTTGTATGCGTGAAACCGGCATGCCAATTAAAACACTTCGACATGTTGCTCATTTATATATGCAAGGGCCATCCACTGTAGAAGAAAGAAAAAATATTTTTGAAGATCATCAAACAAACTTAATCCAACAAAAAGAACAAATAGATGACGCCTTGGAAAAAATTCATAAAAAAATGGAGGTGCTAGACAGTTAATCCAAATCCCCCCCCCTTTTTTCTATCCTTTATAAGAATATTACATACTATAAATAGCCCATAGCAGTTTCATAGATCATCTAACAACGCGATGATGACACGACTACTATGGGCTATTTATCACTTTTATATAACTTATAATCTGCTTACAAACAGATTAAATAAACTATCCAATCATTTAAAGTTTACTCAGATTTACATTTCTCCACTCAACTCTACTAAAATCTTCGCTTGAGACTTATCATTACCTAAAGCTTCAAAACCTCGATCAACAATATCATCTAGTTGAATCTTATCAGTAATAATACCACGTGGCGTTAATTGTCCAGTCCCCATCAGGTCAACGGTTTGTTGAAAAGTAGTCGGTGAATAAGCAATTGTTGATGTTACTTTCACACCACTTCCTGTTAACTGCATTGGATTCCAATCGATTGATTTTGCAAAAATAGAAACAATAACCATTGTTCCACGCGCTTTCGTTCCAGCAATAGCTTGTTCAAAAGTAGGTGCTACTCCTGCGACTTCGAAAGAAATATCAACTCCATCTTTCTCAAGAGTATGAATAGCTTCTACTGGATTCGTTTCCCCAGAGTTAATAAGGTCAGTCGCCCCAAACTCTTTCGCTTTCTCCAAACGCTTTTCGGAAAGGTCAAGAGCAATAATACGTGTCGCACCCGCAGCTTTAGCAGCTAAAATGGTTACTAACCCAATCGGCCCTGCTCCAAAAACAGCCACTGTATCCCCAAACTTCATATCTGCTTCTTTCACTGCTTGAACAGCGACAGCCATTGGTTCCACAAGTGCACCATCTTGAAGAGTAAGTGAATCTGGTAAAATATACGCGTTTGATTCTGGCACGTTTGCGTATTTCGTAAAACCGCCATCACCATGAAGACCAATAAAGCTAAATCCATCATAAATATCCATCTTTTCTGGTTTGTTTCCATGTGTGAGAGTTGGATTAACCGCTACACGATCTCCTACTTTAATTGTTTTTACTCCTGAACCAACTTCTTCAACAATACCAGCGAATTCATGTCCCATTATTAAAGGCGTCTGCTCACCTGTTAATTCGTCTTTTGATTCGTTCGGCATAAAAACAGGACCTTCCTCATATTCATGAAGGTCACTTCCGCAAATACCAGCCCAACCGACACGTACTTTCACTTCATCTTGCTTAAGAGGTTTTAACTCCCGGTCTTCTACCCGTAAATCTTTTTTGCCATACCATACTGCAGCCTTCATTAACATTACCTCCCTAAATATACTGAAATATTATGCTTACATAATAAGTATACCCTTTAAAGTCAAAGAAATTGTTAACTTTCTATGAAAATGTCTATATTTAATTGTTCTTATAGAGTTATTCTATTTACTGTATTTTTGTTAATATACTTCTGAATATATTTGCTTCTGACAATACTCAACGTGGTCAGATTGAACGAACTTTCATCATCCCTCCTTAAAAGAGTAAATTGGATCCCCTATTTATGAATTATCAAAGGAAGGTATGCTGGTTTAACCAGCGACCTGTTTTCGAAAATAGGATTACCCTACTATTTCACACAAACTTATTAACGGTACCTTTGATAGTTTTAATGTTCTAATCCCAATAACCGATCAATTTGCTCTTTATTGAGTGTAATACTCGTATCACCTTTCTTTACCATTAACGGTGATACGGTTCCCCGCGCATAATCCGAAACGCGCGATAAACCTGCTCCACCAAGATCAGTCGCATCAATTGATGAGGGTACGTCATTTTACTAAACGAAATAGCCAAATCGCTGCGTTGTTTGATGTCGTCACTTAATCCAAGTGAGCCACCAATCACAAAGGCGACTTTACTTTTGCCATATGTAGCTAAGTCGTCGAGTTTTTGGGCGAATTGTTCAGATGTGAGTTGTTTGCCGTCGAGATCTAAGGTGATGACGTAGTGATCTGTGGATAACTTTGTGAATATCTTCTCGCCTTCCTTCTGTTTAACTTGTTTTTCTTCCGCTTCACTTAATTGATCAGGGGCTTGTTCGTCTGGTACTTCTTCAATTTTAACTTTGGCGTATTTGCTTAGTCGTTTTAAGTATTCGTCGATGCCTTGGATTAGATACTCCTCTTTTAACTTGCCGACAGATATGATGGTAATCTGCATGAAATCCCTCCATGAGCGCATTCTTTTGAATTATCTTTATTTCAATTTAATATTCACGTTTGTTTCATCGTTTTCGATTATAAATGTTCGTTTTTCAGTTATGTCTCTTTCACTATGTCATAAGTCGTGTATTTCTTGCAACGTTGATGTTATCGGATTTGGAGTTATTCAGACTGTTCACAGGTGTTGTTGATAACTTGTTCATAAACTCTTTATAGCTTGTGTAATGTTGTCTATAAGTGGGTTTATCCACAGAGTTACACACATATCAACATATGTTCGTGCTATATTTAGTGAGATATTCTTATCATCCTCCATATATAGAGAATTAAACAATTTCCCACCCACATGATGTGTATAAATCGGTGAATAGTGTGTACAACTCGCTATATCCGAATATTAAAAAGAACTTACCCACATTGTGAGTAAGTTCTTCATTGATCATTTAAAATTCTTGTGATGTGAGTGTGATGGTTGTTTCTTGTTGTTCGCCATTACGGTAGTACGTAACATTAATGTCTTGTCCTGCTTCTGCTTCGTTATACAGATACTGTCGTAGCTGAAGGACATTTTCGATTGATTGTCCATCAATTTCGACGATTACATCATATTGTTCTAAACCACCTTGTGCTGCTGGTGACATGTTCTCAACTGATGCGACCACAACACCTTTTTGAATATCATCAGGTAGGTTCAAGGTATTTTGCCAATGATATTTCGGCACATCTGCTAATGACATTGGTGAAATACCAACGTACGGTCGAGTGACAGCTCCATCTGCTTCTAGCTCATCCATGATTGGTTTCGCGGAACCAATTGGGATCGCAAAGCCAAGTCCTTCTAACTGAGCAGAAGAGATTTTCATGGAGTTAATCCCGACAAGTTGACCTTTCATATTGACGAGCGCACCACCTGAGTTACCAGGGTTAATGGCTGCGTCTGTCTGTAGGACTTCCATTTGCCAATCTTTCGTGCCATCTTCATTTAAGTCAACTGGAATTAAACGGTCTTTACCGCTGACAACCCCTTTGGTCACAGACCCTGCAAATTGTAGACCTAATGGGTTACCAATCGCAACGACAGGTTCACCCACATCTAAGGAGTCTGATTGACCTAACTCAATGACTTCACTGACATGTTCGTTATCAATGCGTAGAACAGCTAAGTCCGTGTACATGTCACTTCCAACAACTTCGGCTTCTACTTGTGTCTCATCTTGGAAGACGACCTCTACTGAACTAGCGCCTTCAATCACGTGATGATTGGTCACGACATAAGCTGAGCCGTCTTGTTCTTTATAAACAACACCTGATCCTGTAGAGCCTTGTCCAGATTCTTGTTGTTGTCTACCAAAAATATTCTGTTCTTGTATATTCACAACACCAACTATTGCATTCGATACACTATCAACCACTTCCGTTGTTTGTGTGGAAATATCGACATTAACATTTTCGGAATTACTGTCGCCACTTTGACCCTGTGAATCTTCTGAGTTTCCGTTCTCCGTTTCCTCAGTATTATTTGTATCATTCGACTCACCTAACGTCATATTCATATCTGTGAATGACGTTAGTAAAATAAACATGATAATGGATCCAATAACTGCACCCACTACACCTATAAGCCAGGATTTATTCGACTTAGACTTAGGTGTCTGGTTATGCTCGTTTTGATCATCATAACTCATCTTACCACCTCGCTATGGGATTTTAATCTATTACAACGTTGTCACGATAGTTTGGCAACGTTATAAACGTATCAAAGATGTCGGCTTAATTGGACTTGTCGGCACAAGGTCCAAGCCGTCTCCAATGGGATAGTCGTATTGGGTTAAGGTTTGTGAAACGCTCATCTGCGCCAAATCAACCATATTGTTATCTTGGCTTAAATGACCTAAAAATATTTGCTTTGTCTGATCGCCGATGACATCCATCATCGCCCATGCGGCATCATCATTCGATACATGACCTAAGTCACTGAGAATTCGTCGCTTCACATTCCACGGATACCGACCCATTTGTAACATACCCACATCATGGTTCGTTTCAAACAAAATAGCATCAGCATTTTCTACCGTTTTCTTCATCCGTTCTGACACATAACCCGTATCAGTTAAGAGAGCGACTTTTTTTCCTTCATGGTGAAAGACATAAAACATCGGGTCTGCTGCATCATGAGACACACCGAAACTTTCGACATCTAAATCCGCAAATGTTCGAACGGTTTCCATATCAAATTCGAACTTTTGCTCTTGGCTGACTTTGCCAATCGATGAATCCATGGCGCTCCATGTCTTCTCATTAGCATAGATCGGCAAGTTATAACGCCTAGCCATAATGCCTAATCCCTTAATATGGTCACTATGTTCATGCGTGACTAAGACACCATCTAAGTCATGTGGGTTCACCTCGACTTCATCGAGTAATGTTTCAATCTTCTTACCACTTAACCCTGCATCAACGAGCCATTTCGTTTGATCTGTTCCGATATAGAATGCATTCCCGGAACTTCCTGATGCTAAAACACTAAATTCTAAGCTCATTCTGTTTCACTCCGAATCAGTTCCTCTACTTGATAGTCTACAAAATAGGTAATGGAATCGACAAACTCCTCTTCCTCACTAGGAATGACTTGTCCTTCAATTGCATTCACAAAGTGTGTTTCTTCATCGTTAATTGTGATTTTCCATGTTGGGGTAAAGATTTGTTCCCCTTCTTCTAATGGCACTAGAGTATGATACCCCAAATTCATGTCCGTAATCTCATCTTGGCTCTCTAATACATCAGAATATAATGTCCGAATCGCACTCATCGGATCGAGAACCGTTTGTGGTTCACTTTCTTCTTCTGTTTCACCTAACAAGGTTTGAGCGTAGCTTGTCACTTCACCATTTTCATTTAAGAGTACAGCTAATACACCTGAATAATTGAAAAATACAGGTCGATCGTTCTGTTTTTGGAAATACAAGATTAATCGATTATTATAGGATTTCCAGAACTGATAATCCTCTCCACGATACACATGATCTAAAATATCATTATCCCCTCCATCAAGTTCTAGAGGTTCATTGAATTGACTCACGATCGTATCATCATTCATAATCACCATTTGTTGATTATTAAATGAGTTTTCTATATTATTAAAGTCTTCTTCTGTGAATTCATAGCGATTCGATGAGATATAGACCTCTTTTTTACCTGATTCCGGTAATTCTCCAACCTCAATTTCTTGCGCTTCTAAACGTTCCTCAAAACTCGCTTGCGATGACCGTTCCAAATCCGTGTCACTGATTTTTTCAAATAATTGTTGCCCTAAGAACACATTAAGGATGAGAAAGCTGATTATAAACAATGATTTAATTTGTCCCCACTGCATGCTTATCCATCCTCCTGCAGGGTAATTCGTTCTTCAAAATAACTAAACGGACGCCATGCCCCTGCATATTTAATAAACCACTTCGGTTCTAAAAATAACACATTACTCGAGCCTTCTTCTTCACTCAAGTCATAGCCCATCTTAATATCGCTAACTAATGATAGAGATATCTCTTGTGAGCTACTTTCTAGGTAGTTATAGATTGATATACCTGACGTAAGCTCCACGTTATCCCGATCCTGAAACGGTGTCGTGAGTTTAAACAACGGGCGTGACAATGACTCTAGCTCTTGATTAGCCCATATCTGCTGCAACGTCACATATTGATTATCATCAAAAACAGGATACCCATTCTGGTGCAAGCGATATTGAATCGTTTGGTTCTGTTCGCTTAATTCACTCGCGTTAAAATTATTTGTCCACCCATAATAGTCATTGGTATGATTCACACTTCTAGTTAATAATTCCATTGAGTTCAAATCGCTCAATTCTTGAGTTGGCGGTTTGTAATATTCAATATAACGACCAGAACTAAATGCGCTATTAAATCCTAATAAGCGTGTTCCATCTGTTAATACTTCTTCATAATCATCACCTGTGTTTTGTTGGCTAATCAATGTCGGGTTACTAAATAACACATTTCTAAGCGGCTGTTCGTCTAATTCGTTTAACAAAACCGTGTGCTCTGTCGCTATTGTATCTTCGCTAGTTAAATATATATAGTCTTTCGGTTGATCTTCATGAAGTTCAACCTTTTCCATTGATACTGTATTGTCATCATAGATATAGCCTTGTAAATGATCATAAGCACTTACAGATTCGATCAATCCATTTAACACTTGATCATGACGATCGGAGGTGAAACTCACACGAATTTGTTCTTCTGAGCCTCGTGTTAATTGAAAGAAAACACGATTAAATGATTCAGCCTGTAGATTCGTGCTATCATCAACATCGAATAATTGATTAACCGCTTCATACGGAACACTGACTGGCATCACCAGTTCAACATTAGGTGTCCAAACATCACCACCATCTTCCGACGAGTACTGATCTAGTTCCGAAAATGTCCAATCTGACATATCCTGAAATAACTGCTGTTCCTCTGTTTTACTCTGTAAGCTAGAGAAATTATTATGGTGATTAAAAATAATTTGATCTGGCGTAACAATTTCACTAATTGTCTGCTGCTCACCGTCTAATTCATTTTCTTCTAAATACGTAATCTCATCCGTTTCTTCGTATTGAGGTTGATATGTCCATAAAGCAAAGGTTAGCCCTAGACTTGTCGCAACGAGGATGACTAAAACAGCTGATTTTAACTTTTCTAAATCCATATTTCATCACCCTCGCTTCTTACGCATCAACGGTAGACGGAATGAGATTGTAGTCCCTTGATTCTCACGACTTTCAGCACGAATAGTTCCATCGTGTGCTTCTATTATTTCTTTTGCGATAGCCAAACCAAGTCCCGTTCCGCCTAACTGACGGGTCCGAGCTTTATCAACACGATAGAAACGATCAAAGATTTTATCAATCTTCTCATCCGGAATCCCGACACCTTCATCAGTCACTTTGGTGACAATATGATGCTTTTGGACATCAACTTTGACTTGAATTTGGCCACCCTCAGGAGAATATTTCATCGCATTCGAAATGATATTATCGAGGACTTGTGTAATTTTATCAGAGTCCATCCAAACATAATAACGTTTATTCGGCAGATCACGTTCAATAGAAAGGCCTGACCTTAAATTAATCTCAAATCGATCGACAATTTGATCAATAAAGGCAATATATTCTGTTCGCTTCTTCTCTAATCGGTAATCCTTATTATCCATTTTTGAAAGTTGTAATAAGTCATTCACGAGTCGAATCATTCGTTCAGACTCGTTCTGAACAACATTCAAGAACTTCGGTGCAATCTGCTCATCTTGCCATGTGTTCCCATCGGTTAACGCTTCTAAATAACTCCGCATAGTAGTTAGTGGTGTGCGTAACTCATGCGATACATTCGCGACAAATTCGCGTCGTTCACGTTCAACCTTCTCTTCTTCCGTGACATCACTTAATACAGTTAAGAAGCCATTCATTTCTTCCTCATCATCTTGGAAGACTGAGAAATTCGCTTTAAGTAATAATTCTTGATTTTCATCTGAAAAGTCAATAATCGTGCTACTAAGTTCCTTAATTTCATCTAAGTGATCCACATGATCATACAATCCGAGCACATCAAGAAGAGGTTGTCCTTGCACTTCAACGTACTCCTTACCGATTAATTTCGATGCAGGCTCATTCATTAGAATGATGTCGCCATAATCATCTGTTGCAATCACACCATCTGTCATATTCGATAAGACTGAGCTTAACTTACGCCGTTCTTCTTCAGTAGTTGCCTGTGCCAAGTGTAATTGCTCATTTAATTCATTAAAACTAACTGCTAATTGACCAATCTCATCTTCACCATGAACTTCAACTTGATTGGAATAGTCACCCGTTGCCATAACTTTTGCCTGTTTCCGCATTTCCATAATGGGTCGAGTGATCGTCCTGGCGACTAATACACCTAACAAAGCAGAAACTGTAATCGCGAGCATCGTACCATTCGCAAAAATACTGTTTATATCATCGAGCTGCGAATAAACACTTTCAATCGAAGCTTCAAGCGATAAAGCTCCGACAATCTCGCCATCCGCTTCAATTGGCGTGGAAATCACAAGCGTTCGGTGTCCAATTTGAGAGTTATAGACAATAGTTTCTTCTCGATTACCTGCTGAGAGAGCTCGCTGAATCCTGGGCTCAGTCGTACGGTTTCCAACATTCTCTTGATCAAACTGGCTCGTGGTTCCTAATACCCGATTATTACTATCAATCACTTGGATTTTGGTTATATCCTCTGAATCAAAGTCATAGATAATCGACTGAACGTCTTGTTCAAGAGTTGGTCCGTCCTCTTCACGTTCAGCGGACAGGGCTTGTTCTAAGTTATAATTCACTAATTCTACACGGTCATTAATCGATTCAGTAAAATTATCTAATAACTGCGTTTCAAGTTGGCGAGCAAAATAGGCTCCTATCACTTGAATCGCAATTAGTAATAATAGAATATAAATAATAATAAATTTTAACTGAATCGATTTGAAGAAGCTTTTAAGCCTATTCATTCAATCTACTCCTGCTCAGGATTTCGTAGGTAGTAGCCCACACCTCGTCGCGTCACAATCCATGTTGGGTTACTCGGGTTGTCTTCAATTTTTTCACGTAAACGACGAACTGTCACATCCACCGTACGGACATCGCCGTAATAATCGTAGCCCCATACGGTTTCAAGTAAATGTTCACGTGTCATGACTTGTCCGATATGTTTAGCTAAGTATAATAATAGTTCAAACTCTCGGTGTGTTAAATCTACTGGCTCACCGTAACGTGTAACGGAATAATTTTCTCGGTTAATATCAAGGCCGCCAATCTTAATATTGGGAATCGACCCTTGAGGTAATTCTTGCCCTTCTGTCCCACGACGTCTTAAATTCGCTTTCACACGGGCAATGAGTTCCCGATTACTGAACGGTTTTGTGACATAATCGTCAGCTCCTAGTTCTAATCCTAACACTTTATCAATTTCTGAGTCTTTGGCTGTCAGCATAATAATCGGAATTTGATAGTCTTGACGAATTTCCCGACACACTTCCATACCATCTTTCTCTGGCAACATAATATCTAATAAGATTAAATCAGGTTCTTCTTGTTTCGTTAAATTGACTGCTTCATCTCCATCATAAGCACAGATTACATCATAACCTTCTTTTTCTAAGTTGAATTTTAATATATCTGCAATGGGTTCTTCATCATCGACAACTAAAACTAAATGTCGCATCATCTGACACCATCCTTAAACGTATTTATTTCTTATTTTATCGTAATTTAGTGTAATTGTCTTACTATTTCCCTAATTTTACTTTAGTTACACTTTTTTGACCTATTTAAAGAACCTCTAGCTAATTTTTAGCTAGAGGTTCAAATCTTATTTGAAATAAGGTCCCGGGTTAATGGTACTTCCATTCTTCTTAAGTTCTAAATGCAGGTGAACGCCAGTTGAACGTCCAGTATTACCCATCTGACCAATCGATTGTCCCTTTTGTACAGTTTGGCCAACATTAACATTGATTGAGGATAAGTGAGCATATATTGTACGATAACCATTATTATGGTCAATAATAACGCGATTACCAAATCCTCCCGAATGATATCCCGCTTCAACAATCGTTCCATTATCGGCAGCTTTGATTGTGCGATCACTTACTCCAGCGATATCAATCCCATCGTGGTGAGAACCCCAGCGTGGACCATAAGTACTTGTTAAATGACCACCTACAGCAGGCCAAGCGAAGTCCCCAGTTCCGCGAGAAGGAATCACTTTAGTTCCTTCTTTTATAATTTTATCCTGAGCTTCTTCTACGACTTCTTCATCTACTTTTTCTTTAGAGACTTCTTTACCATTCTCTACTTTAACCTGATAGGTGATTTCTTTCTTACCATCAGATCCCTCTTGCTCTACTTCTGATTCGCCTTCATAAAGTGAATCCGTTTCTTCTGTGACTTCATCGTATTCAATCGTTTCTTCTTCTGTCACTTCTTTCGTATAGCTAACATCAACTAGAGAAGACATTCCTTTTACGTCAAGGCTTTGCCCTACTTGAATAACACTATCTTCTTCTAAATCTGAGTTTAAGCTGACTAATTCGTCAGCACTCAAATCATGTTTACTAGCAACAGTTGAGATTGTTTCACCATCTTTAACTTCATAAGACTGTGCCGTTTCAACGCCTCGTTCAATTAATTTAGCTAGTTGATCAACTTCAAGTAATTGTTGAGATTCTACTTTTGTTTCTTTAAATGAAACATCTTCGGTAAATCCGACGTCTAATTTCGTAGAACCTTCATCTAATTCAATTGATTGTTGGAAATATAGTTCTTGATTTTCTTTATCTGGGTTATCAGATAAATCAGTGTCTAATGATGATTTTGGTAGTAATTGACTGATTTTTGCTGATTGATCTTGTTTATCGAATTTGTCTTTTAATAGTTCAAAATCTTGATCAACATCATCTGGTAAATGATCTTCAATAACTTGATTCACGGCTTGATTGGCTTCATCTAAATTGTTGACATAACCAAGCACCTGATCACCAACTGTTAATTCAATAGCTGATGCAGCAAATGATAAATCTTCTTCTAATGTCGATTTTACTTGATCTGTACCATCTGGCTCTGAGAAGACAAATTCTTCAACGAATTTAATCTCTTGAGAAGGCACCAAGTCAATATTTTCATCAGAGTGAGATTTTTCAGCTGATTGTTCTTGTTCATCTATAAAATCTTGAACATTTTCTTTATTTCCTACCGTTCCTATATGTTTATCATCCATGTAGACGTGGTATACATTTGATAGATTAACGTTTTCACTATCAGCATGCACCGTTCCGAAGATCAATCCTGTACCTAAAACAGATGTTACAATTGTTTTCTTTAGCCAAGATTGACTGAGGAGATTGCTGATTTGTGTCTTACTATGAGACATTAACGTCCTCAAGTTAACCAATTTCTTTTCCCCCAATAAGTTCCTATGGTATTTATATGTTTACTCTATTATATTTAGATAGATTTAAACTGACAGTGTACAATGTACCATAAATTCTTTACCAGAATAAACCGTTTTAACACACTTGTAATGAAATTGTATAGAACTTGGAATAAATTTGAACTCCAACCAATGTAATGGTAGTTAAATTGTTGATTGGCGGATTTTTTTGTCAGTTTTTTGATATAAAAAAGACACAGTCTATTAACTGTGTAAAAATGGTGGCTCGGGACGGAATCGAACCGCCGACACACGGATTTTCAGTCCGTTGCTCTACCGACTGAGCTACCGAGCCGTATAATATTAAAATGTTATTATTTCAAACACTATGTTGTCTATTAAATAGTGTTTTTTTACTCACAAACTTAGGTGATGATCTTGTTTTCACGTGAAACACAATTAGAATGGCGGTCCGGACGGGACTCGAACCCGCGACCTCCTGCGTGACAGGCAGGCATTCTAACCAACTGAACTACCGGACCTTTTGCCGACAGATTAAATCTTATCACAGCCATTTTCTCTTTGACAAGCTATTTTATAAAATTAATAAAAATTCCCGCCTCCTCATATCAGTTAAGGAGGCGGGTTCTTTATGTGAGCTCATCATTTATTAAATTAATAGCTCTATTTATGAGATAACTTCGACAACTTATTTAATAAAATCCAGAGATTATTTAATAAGTTATTGGAACAGTGCATGACGGACAATTGTCTGGTCTCGGTCTGGTCCAACTGAAAAGATCGCTACACGTGTCTGAGTTAAAGATTCAATGCGCTCAATATAATGTTGTGCCGCTTCAGGTAAATCATCAAATGAACGGACATTCGATAAATCTTCCTTCCAGCCTTTCAACGTTTCATAAACTGGTGTACATGATGTTAACGTTTGATGAGTCGCTGGATAGCTCTTAATTGTTTCACCATTCACATCATACCCGATACAAATTTTCACTTGATCTAACCCTGATAATACGTCTAATGAATTTAATGATAGATCAGTCACACCACTTGTCCGACGAGCGTGGTTTAAAACAACTGCATCAAACCAACCGACACGACGAGGACGACCTGTTGTCGTACCATATTCGCGTCCAACTTCTCGGATTTGCTCACCAATCGCATCATCTAACTCTGTTGGAAATGGACCGTCTCCTACACGTGACGTGTACGCCTTAGAGACGCCAATAATCCGATCAATCTTATTAGGGCCGATTCCACTTCCTGTTGCAACACCAGAAGCTGATGTATTCGATGAGGTCACGTAAGGATAAGTACCATGGTCGATATCCAACATGACGCCCTGTGCTCCTTCAAACAATACATCTTGTCCTTCATTTAAAGCTTCATCTAATATAAATGATGTATCTTCTACTAATGGTGCCAATTGTTCGCCATAAGCTCGGTAAGTTTTGAAAATCTCATCAGCATCCAGTGGTTCTGCGTCATACAGTTTAGTTAATAGATGGTTCTTTTCTTCAACTTCACGCATAACTCGTTCATAAAGCTGATCAGGTTCAATAAGATCCGCGATTCGAATCCCTGATCGATTAATCTTATCACTATAAGCTGGACCGATCCCTTTTTGAGTCGTACCAATTTGAGATTCTTTTCCTTTAGCCGCTTCTTGCAATCGATCTAGTTCAATATGATACGGCATAATTACGTGAGCACGGTTACTAATTCGTAAATGATCTAAAGAAACCCCAAATTCCTTTAAGTAATCCATTTCCTTATTTAAGGATTCTGGATTAATAACCATTCCGTTGCCCAACAAACACAGTTTATCGGGATTAAACACACCTGATGGAATCAAGTGTAGTTTATACGTATCTCTGTTAAATTGAATTGTATGGCCAGCATTATCGCCACCTTGATAACGCGCTACGATATCCGCTTGTTTCGCCAAGAAATCTGTAATTTTACCCTTTCCTTCGTCTCCCCATTGCGTTCCTACAACCACTGCTGTCGTCATGCTGATTCCTCCTAAACATTCCGATATCTTTTTCATCCACGGCTATATTATCATAAACAAGCTACCTATTAAAACAAAATCCGAATAAAAGTTTTGTGAACTTTAATAATGTACGTATTTATAACAAAAAATAACCTACACTTCTTAATGGTGTAGGTTATGCTGGTGGAATATCTGCGTCACTGTAACGCCTGTCTAAGTCAACGAACTTGTTGTACTCTTTCACAAAGGCAAGTTCGACTGTGCCAACAGGACCATTACGTTGCTTAGCAATGATAATCTCAATAATATTTTCTTTTTCGCTTTCTTCTTCATAATAATCATCACGGTATAAGAACCCGACGATATCCGCGTCCTGCTCAATACTTCCTGATTCACGTAAATCAGACATGATCGGTCGCTTATCTTGGCGTTGTTCAACACCACGCGATAGCTGAGACAATGCGATTACAGGAACGCCTAGTTCTAGGGCTAATGCTTTAAGTGAACGTGAGATTTCAGATACTTCTTGTTGACGACTCTCACTACCTCCGGGTGACCCTTGAATTAACTGTAAGTAGTCAATCATGATCATCCCTAGGCCTTGATCTTGTTTCAGACGACGACATTTTGAGCGTATCTCATTAATCTTAATACCTGGCGTATCATCAATGTAAATCCCAGCGTTTGATAAACTACCCATGGCCATCGTTAATTTACCCCAGTCTTCATCTTCAAGCTTACCTGTACGGAGACGTTGGGCGTCGATATTACCTTCTGCACATAGCATACGGCTAACCAGTTGTTCACCGCCCATCTCCAAACTAAATAAGGCGACATTTTCTTGAGAATTGATTGCTACGTTCTGAGCAATATTTAACGCAAAGGCCGTCTTACCTACAGATGGTCTGGCAGCAATAATCACGAGGTCATTTTTCTGAAAGCCAGATGTGATATTATCTAAATCATTAAAGCCTGTCGCAACACCTGTCACGTCTTCATCATTGTAATGTAATTGTTCAATATTATCATAAACATTGACTAAGACATCTTTAATATTACGGAATTTACCCGAAGATTGAGCTTGCGAAATATCTAAAATTGATCGTTCCGCATAATCAAGCAATTCAGTGACGGCTTCATTTTCTTCAAAAGTCTTCGTCACTATTCCTGTAGCAGATGAAATAATGTGTCGTAAAGTTGATTTTTCCTTTACGATCCGAGCGTAATATTCAATATTAGCTGCTGTTGGAACTGAGTTGGCAATGTCTGTTAAGTATGAGACACCACCTATATCATTCAACATATCGGCATTTGATAATTCGGTTGTCACGGTTACTAAATCAATCGGCTCGCCCCTGTCCATTAACTGAACCATCATTTCAAACACGCGCTTGTGACTCACTCGATAAAAATCTTCAGGTAAGATAATTTCACTCGCAGTCACAACAGCATTGGGTTCTAGAAATATGGCCCCTAAAACAGCTTGTTCTGCTTCTATATTATGGGGCGGGGTGCGATCGTTTGTCATATCTTCAGCCACATTCGTTCCTCCTCTTCACCGGAGTGCTTCCCTTACTTCTCTGCGACGTGCACCCTTAATGTTCCTGTTACATCTGGATGTAATTTGACTGGAACATTTGTGTAACCTAGTGTGCGAATAGGCTCATCCAGTTCAATCTTACGTTTATCAATTTTGATATTATAGTTTTGCTTTAATTCATCAGCAATGTGTTTACTCGTTACAGACCCAAATAAACGTCCGCTATCGCCAGATTTCGCGGATAATTCAACGGTTAAGTCTGCAAGTGTATCTTTTAGATGTTTAGCCTCATCTAGCTCTTCTTGTTCTTTTTCTTCTTGTTTCTTCTTCTGGCCTTCTAGCTGTTTAAGATTTCCTTTAGTCGCTTCAACTGCTAGATTGTGTTTCAATAAATAGTTACGTGCATAACCTTCGTTTACGTCTTTTACTTCACCTTTTTTGCCTTTACCTTTAACGTCACTTGTGAAAATTACCTTCATGACGAATTCCCTCCTTGCATATAGTCATCGATGATATCTCGTAATTGTTCTTCAACCTGTTCGATTGTCGTGTCTTCTAATTGGGTTGCCGCATTCGTTAAGTGACCACCACCGTTCATTTTCTCCATTAAGACCTGAACGTTAATATCACCTAATGAACGGGCACTGACACCAATTTGATTGTCACTTCGTTCGGAAATGACAAAGGATGCTTGTACCCCATCCATCGTCAGTAATGTATCAGCTGCTTGTGCAATAATAATTGGCCCATAACTTTCGCCTTCATTACCTTTAGCAATCGCAACACCTTCTTTAAAGACCGTCGCATTCTTAATCAGTTCACTTCGTTTCACATAAACGTCTAGATCTTCTTTAAGCAGTTTTTGGACGAAAACGGTATCTGCCCCTTTCGACCTTAAATATGACGCTGCATCAAACGTTCTCGATCCTGTACGTAAAGTAAACGACTTCGTATCGACAATAATACCAGCTAATAGAGCGGATGATTCAAGTGTACTTAACTTCACCCGTCCATCTTGGTATTGTAACAACTCAGTTACGAGCTCTGCAGTTGATGAGGCATAAGGTTCCATATAAACGAGCGTTGGATCATTAATGAACTCTTCGGCACGTCTATGGTGATCAATCACCACAACATGTTCTGTTCGATTTAATAATTTTTCTTCCATCACCATCGACGGTTTATGCGTATCAACAACGACAATAAGTGTATTCTTCGTCACCATATCTAATGCTTCATCTGGTGAGACGAATTGTTCAGCTAATGAGTCATCTTCATCTATTTCATCGATTAACTTTTGAACACCTGTATTCATGCCATCTCGATCAAATACAACATAGCCTTCTTTATTATTTTGTTGAGCCAGTTTTAAAATACCGACCGATGAACCGATCGAGTCCATATCTGGCATTTTATGACCCATAATTAATACTTGCTCACTTTCATTAACCAATTCCCGTAAAGCGTGAGAAATAACTCGAGCACGGACGCGTGTACGTTTCTCCATTGGGTTAGTTTTACCACCAAAGAATTTCACTTTCCCGTGCTCATCTTTAATCGCAACTTGGTCACCGCCACGACCTAAGGCCAGGTCTAAGCTTGACTGTGCCATGTCACCCAATTCTCGTAATTCTGCTGTCCCTCTTCCTATGCCAATACTTAAGGTTAACGGAACATTCTGGTCAGAAATCAACTCACGAACATCATCTAATATCTCGAACTTACTTGACTCTAGTTTCTCTAGAATTTCACGGTTCATCACAGCAAGAAAACGTTCCTGTGACGTTCGCTTCAAGTAAAATCCATATTCTTTTGACCAACGATTTAAAATGGATGTTACTCGTGAATTCATTCGGCTTTTCGACGTATCATCCATTGCTTGCGTTAATTCTTCGTAGTTGTCTAAATAAATAATCGATATAACCGTTTCTTCATTTTGATAACGTGTTTCTAATTCAGCGTACATCGTTCGATCGAAGAAATAAACGAGTTTTTCTTCTCGTTTAATGACAGCACGATAAATCTTGCCATCAATTTCTATACGTAGTTCATCATCTTCATCTTTAATCGCTTTGATCAGGTCATCAGATAAATCTGATAAGCTCTCTCCGATTAAAGTATCGTCCGCTTCCATAAAATCATTCATGTACGGATTGGCCCACTCAATTTGGTACTCATCATTATATAAAACGATTCCAAAAGGCATTTCCAATAATGCCTCTTCACCAACCTTTTTCACTCGGTAGGATAGCGTTGAAATATATTGCTCAATTTTACGTTTCAAACGATCTTCCATTCTTAATCCTGAAACGATAATCAAGGCAAAAATACCTGTTAATACGATCCCAATGATCCAGTGATAATAAATTACAATACCGAGTAGGACAACCGTCAACGCATGTAATAGCCAAATGGTTCTATTTGTGATTAACTTTTTGACATCATTCATAACACGTCATCTCCTAAGATGAAGTTCATCACTTATTTGTTCCCTTCAAGTCTTTTCCGTAAGTGCAACCCTAAATCAATGATGCCAATCATTCGTAGCGGAAATACGAGCAAATACGGAAACAGTACAAAGACAATCACAGCAATAATCGGAATTGATTTATTCCAATTTTTATAATGTGTATAGTAAAAGATAAATGACAATCCTTGCAATACTAATAATAATCCTGGCAAGGCGTAAAGATTAGTGGCTGCTAAGTACATCGTATCAGCTGGGTCGGTATAAATCCATGACATAATAATACCTAACAAGAAAACCCATATAATACTTGTTGGCAATGAAAAATTCCTGAATGGTGGAAACTTGTATTTCCCATTTTCTTTACGATTCATCCATTTATAACTTAACCACTGTGAAACGAAGGCCAAGAAAAGGCCGACCAACACCATCAATGTTGGTAATAAATAAATTAAATCTTGATACCCTTCTCTAACGATCTCTAAATCTTCGGATGAGACATTAACTCCAATTTCTTCAACCGATGAAACTGTTGTATCAATTGATTCTTCCATCGCCGTTTCAAACTGTCCTATCCAATCCATATTAAAGATCAGTTGGGTTGATGCATAGACAACGGCCAATGTCACAACAAAAGCAATCGTTCCCTTTGCTAACACTTCGTAAGGTTGCTGGTCTTGATAAATGGCAACACCAATCATTAAACCACCTAGGCCCATAATAAGGGCGAACGGTATCGTAAACCATGTTAGCAAAATACCTATAGCCAATACTAACAGCCACAGAATTAAAGCTGGTTTAAAGCCGTACTTCGATGCAAAAATAATCATCGGAATCGGTAATAAGAGTATGGTTAGAAAACTAATCATGGGCACAAAAAATGTGACCATTAATAACGCTAAGAAGGTTAAACCATATGTGGCGGCATGTTGAATGATTTGTTTGTCAGTCATAGCTGGCACCTCAATTATTTTGTTCATTACAATTTGTTAGTCGCATATAACTATTTTACCAATGATTGATTCAAAATGTAAAAACAAACCACTATGATAAAGTTATATCTATCATATATGAAATAACCCTTAATGAACAGACATAATGTGACGTTCTAATTATGTAGTTGAAGAATAAATAAAATGGTGTTGTAAATGCGATGATTTACAACACCATTTGGTAAATTATTCGTTAACGTATGGCAATAATGCCATTTGTCTAGCGCGCTTAATAGCGACTGTTAATTTACGTTGATACTTGGCAGACGTTCCAGTTACACGGCGAGGTAAGATTTTACCACGCTCTGAAATGAAACGTTTTAGAAGATCAACATCTTTATAATCAATGTGTGTAATGCCGTTAGCTTTGAAATAACAAACCTTACGACGTTTGCGTCCACGACGTGCTGCCATTTGAGACTACCTCCTTTAAGTGATCATTTTAGAATGGTAAGTCATCGTCTGATAAATCGACTGGTTCACCACTATCTTCAAATGGATTCTGCTCTTTAGATTGTGATTGTTGTTGTTGCGGTTGATAACCGCCCTGATTTGATTGTTGCGCTTGGTTTGATGTGTTTCCAGGTTGTCCACCTTGTTTACCCTGGTTGCTGTTTCTTGACTCAAGGAATTGAACACTTTCTGCTACAACTTCTGTCATGAAGATTCGTTTACCTTCTTGATTGTCAAAGCTGCGCGTTTGAATACGTCCATCAACCCCAACCATACTACCTTTACCCATGTAGCTAGCTAGGTTTTCCGCTTGTTTGCGCCAAATAACACAATTAATGAAATCCGCTTCTCGTTCACCTTGTTGGTTGGAGAAAGGGCGGTTTACAGCTATTGTGAAATTAGCAACAGCAACTCCATTCGCTGTATAACGTAGTTCAGGGTCTTTTGTTAACCTACCTACTAATACTGTACGATTTAACACACCAAACACTCCTTATTGTTCGTCGCGAACTGCCATGTGACGAATAATGTCATCAGTGAACTTCGCTTGACGATCGAATTCTTCGATAGCTGTCGAGTCGCCTGTGAAATGAACAACCACGTAATAACCATCACGATAGTCTTTAATTTCATAAGCTAAACGACGCATACCCATTTCATCTACATTTTCGGTCTCCGCACCATTATCAGTTAGGACTTTGTTGAAACGCTCGACAACAGCTTGGCGAGCTTCTTCCTCCATGTCTGGGCGGATGATGTACATGATTTCGTATTTATTCATCCGTCTTCACCTCCTCTTGGACTTAGCGGCCCTTAAAATAGGGCAAGGAGTAATTTTTCTTGTCAATTACTCACATCATAAGATTATAACAAAAACCTAATGCAATGACAACCATTGATTAAGTCTTTATACGTTAAATCGGAAATGAATGACATCGCCGTCTTTCACAATGTATTCTTTTCCTTCCAAGCGAACATTACCTTGTTCTTTAGCCTTAGCCATAGAACCAGCTGCCATCAAATCATCGTACGAAACGGTTTCCGCACGGATAAAACCACGTTCAAAGTCAGAGTGAATCACACCAGCTGCTTGTGGGGCCGTCATCCCTTTCTTGAACGTCCAAGCACGAACTTCTTGCTCACCCGCCGTGAAGAACGTTGCAAGGCCTAACATATCGTAAGACGCTTTAATTAATTGATCTAATCCTGCTTCTTCGATCCCTAATTCATCTAAGAATTCAGCTTTTTCTTCGCCTTCTAATTCAGCGATTTCTGATTCAACTTTAGCACAAACCACGATTACGCCAGCTCCTTCATTCGCTGCGTACTCTTTCACCTGTTGTACCTTTTCATTCTCATCAGCTTCGAGTAGTTCATCTTCACCAACATTGGCTACATATAAAATAGGCTTAATCGTTAATAAATGAAGGGATTTTACATACTTCATTTGCTCTTTAGTGAATTCGATCGCACGAGCTGGTTGCTCTGCCTCAAAAGCATCCTTTAACTTCTCAAGCACTTCAAATTCATATTGTGCATCTTTATCCTTTTGTTTCATGAGCTTTTCGACTTTCGGATAACGTTTCATCACAGTTTCTAAGTCTGCTAAGATCAGTTCCAAGTTAATCGTCTCTATGTCACTGATTGGATCAACACGACCTGAAACGTGTGTGATGTCATCATCCGCAAAGCAACGTACAACGTGAGTAATCGCATCTACTTGGCGAATATGCGATAAAAACTGGTTTCCAAGCCCCTCACCTTTACTTGCACCTTCAACAATGCCGGCGATATCTGTAAATTCAAAAGCGGTTGGGATTGTTTTTTGAGGTTGTACGAGTTCTGATAAATTAAACAAACGTTGATCTGGCACTTCTACGATTCCAACGTTTGGGTCAATCGTCGCAAACGGATAATTCGCTGATACTGCTCCAGCTTGTGTAATTGCATTAAATAATGTTGATTTTCCAACGTTCGGTAAACCAACAATCCCTGCTGTTAATGACATGTTTTATTGCACTCCTTCAATTTCCCGGTCCCAATTTCAAGATTAGTCATACCAATTATAGTGATTTATATAGAAAAAAACAACCGCTACAAAAATCAAAAAAACAAAGGCGTTCACACCTTTGTTTTTCGTAAAGTAAAGGTTAATTTTATTTTCTCAATAATTGATCGATTGTTTCACGTGAAACATTTATGATTTTTCTTCATTTTTAATCACTTTTTTTACATTCTTATTGAATTTTTTCCGAGGGATCATGACACTATGGCCGCACCCTTGGCATTTAATGCGGATATCCATGCCCATGCGAATGATTTGCCATTCATTAGAGCCACATGGATGCTCTTTTTTCATTTCTACATAATCATGTAACTCATACTCTGGTTGATTCATCATCCTACCTCCCGTTCATCCTTACATTTATAGTTTATCAAATTTTGTGCCGCTTCGCTCGTTTAATAATAGGAAATAATAACAACGTTGCTAAGACATAAAGGTTTATAACACCGTAAAGGGGGTATAGATAACTAATTAAATTCGAAAACCCGACAAAAGTAAAAGGTAAAGCCAGTCCAATTATTAAGACGCCTAGTTTGCCTTTGCTATAATTAATCTGTGATTGAATTCGAGCGATTAATCCAAATAAACTAGTGAGTGCCGTGGTGTAAATTGCAAATACCAATAACCCTGTCATCCCAAAAAATATTTCAATTCGATAACCATAAAGAATCGCAAATAATGGTATGTCGTAAAAATATAATTGGTCAGCCACTTGAATTAAACTAATATTGTATAAATAAGATAACACACCTAAAATTAGGCCACTTCCGATACTTGCAATATATATTTCTAAATAACTTGTAATCTTTTTTCCTATTGCCCCTAACACTGCAATTAATGGTATCACATTCAATGATGTAAATGGAATAGAAGCCATCCAATTACCCTGATCAGTTAGGTCATGATATAGTAATGGCACATCCTCTCGCCAAATAAATAGCATAAGTACCACACCTAAAGCAACAATCATTACAGGTAGTAACAGTCGATTGATTGATAGAATGCCATCCATTCCTCTAGGTATAATGACTAGCAAGCCGACGACCATACAGATCACACCAACAATCGTTGGCCAATCAAATACCGCAACTGTCGCGCCACTTCCTGATATCATAATAAATATCGTTGTAAATAAGTATAATAAAACGCTCCAGTCATAAAACTTTGCCCATCGTTCACCCACCAACCGTTTTAATAGCGGCATATAATCTTCACTATTAAGCTCATAACTCAAAGTAAGTATGGCATGACAACTCAACGTAAACAAAATTGCAAATAACACAATAGCTAAACTACTTTCATGCCCAAAAAATTCCCAAATCTCTCGCCCCGATGCATAACCTGCCCCAATCATAGTTGCAACAATTAAACCAATCCATTGAATACCTTTAACCATACACGTCCTCCGCCTCATATTACGTATAAAAACAACAGCTTATCCATATACTATTTATACATATGCTGAAGGAGTGACGCCTATGCGAGAGTCAAAAGACGATTATCTATTTTCTATGCACTACCAAGATCCGCATATTACTTGGAAATTAACGAATCATATTCAACAAGCGATTCCTCACCCTAATTGTGAGATTATTATTTTATGCATTGGAACGGATCGATCAACGGGGGATAGTTTTGGACCCTTAACTGGTAGCTTTATTCACCAACGGCAGCACGATCAATTTACTATCTATGGTACACTTGATCACCCTGTTCATGCTAAGAATCTAGAGGAAACTTTAAATACAATTTATGCAACTTTCGAAAAGCCCTTTATTATTGCCATAGATGCTGCTTTAGGCTCCATTGAGTCTCAACACTCGATCATCGTCGAGCATGGTTCCATGTTGCCTGGAGCGGCAACTGAACAAGCAATTCCTGCAGTAGGCGATTTATCTATTAAAGGCATCGTAAATGTGGGCGGCTTTATGCCATTACAAGTACTTCAAAGCACCCGCTTATCTATTGTTATGGCATTAGCAAAAACAGCAGCTCAAGCCTTATCATTACTAAACTATCGTTTAAGACATATTAGAGATACACAAACAAAACCCGTCCAATCAAGTTCATGATTAAGACGGGTTTTCTATTAAAATAGTATTTCAATTTGCGTATAGGCATACAAAACAAAACCAACTGTAATAAGACTAGGTAATAAATTAGCTACACGGATATTAGTCACTTTAATTAAATTCAAACCAATTGCCACAATCAACAGCCCTCCTGTTGATGTCATATCCTCAATGAACAAATCAAGAAATGATTCAGATACAAAACGGTCGATTTGCGTTGCGAATAATGCTATACCACCCTCATAGAGCAACACTGGAATGGCTGCAAAGATGACACCTATACCTAAAGTGGTCGTTAATACGAGTGCCACAAAGCCATCAATCAAAGACTTGGTGAATAACACCTCATGGTCCCCTCTCAAACCACTATCAAGCGCGCCCACCACAGCTAAGGCTCCAATAACAAATATAAGGGATGCTGTCACAAACCCTTCTGCGATTTTAGATTCTGATTGAGTGTTACTTTTAAATTTTGCTTCAATAAAGCCACCTAAACGATTCAATTTCTCATCAATATCAAATAATTCACCAATAATAGCGCCCGTTAAGAGGCTGAGCAAGATCACTACAATTCGATCTGATGTCATACTCATTGATAAGCCAATTAATATAACGGTTAGACCAATCCCACTCATGACTGTCTCTTTAAAACGCTCTGGAATACGACTAAAAAACAAACCTATTAATGTACCAACCACGATGCCAAACCCATTCACAATAGGCCCAAGCAATTCCATATGTATCACCACACTTCAAATCAATCACCAATGTTTCACGTGAAACATTGGTCTTATTTTCTGTACTTGACCAATTAAAATTTGAAAAAAGAGCCTACCCTTAATAAAGGATAGACTATATGTTAAGCATTCGTTAATAACTCAATAATACGATCTAGATCATCTCGATCAAAATATTCAATTTCGATTTTCCCTTTTCGCTTTCCTTGTTGAATGTTCACACCTGTACCAAGCCGTTCTTGCAGCTCAGATTCCTTGGAGGAAATAAAAACATCTTTTTTCTCTTTTGTTTTCTTTTTAGGTTTATTATTTAAATTTGTAATTAATTCCTCAGTTTGTCGGACATTTAAACCTTCTTTACGAATTTTTTCTGTCACTAACATCAACTGTTCTTCGTCCTTAATTGATAAGAGTGCACGCGCGTGCCCCATTGATAGTTCTTTACTATTAACTAGGGCTCTCACCCGTTCTGGCAAGGATAATAAACGAACCATATTTGCAATATGTGGTCGACTTTTACCAAGACGCTTCGCTAAATCATCTTGTCTAATTTTTAACTCATTGATTAAACGATCAAACGCTTCTGCTTCTTCTATCGGGCTTAAGTCTTCACGCTGTAGATTTTCAAGTAATGCCATCTCCATCATTTGTTCATCTGTCAGTTCACGAACAACTGCTGGAATCGTTGTTAAGCCGGCTTCTTTAGACGCACGGAAACGTCTTTCACCAACCACAATTTCATATCCCTTAATCGCTTGACGGACAATGATAGGTTGCAGAACGCCGTGTTCTAAAATTGAATCTTTTAATTCTTCAATAGCCTCTGTATCAAAAACTTTCCGGGGCTGATATGGGTTCGCCCGACATTGACTCATATCGACTTCTTGAACCGACTCAGCATGGTAATCGACATCTTGAAAAATAGAATTAAGTCCTTTACCCAACCCTTTGGCCATTGGCAATCACTTCCTTCGCTAAGTCACTATAAACTTCTGCACCTTTTGATTTTGAATCATACTGAATAATAGGTTCACCATGACTTGGTGCCTCACCCAAACGAACATTTCTTGGTACAACTGAATCAAACACTTTGTCTTGAAAGTATTTCTTCACCTCTTCAATGACTTGTATGCCTAAATTTGTACGTGCATCAAGCATCGTTAGCAACACACCTTCGATTTGCAAATGTTGATTCAATCTTCTTTGAACTAAACGAACTGTGTTAAGTAATTGGCTTAAACCTTCTAATGCGTAATATTCGCATTGGACCGGAATAATTACACTATCTGAAGCCGTTAAAGCATTTAAAGTTAATAATCCAAGTGATGGTGGGCAATCAATGATCACAAAATCATAATCATGACGTATTGATTCTAATGCCTTGCGTAACCGTAATTCTCTTGAAATTGTCGGTACTAGTTCAATTTCAGATCCTGCTAATTGTATCGTTGCAGGAATTGCATCTAAATTAGGTACTTTCGATGCTACACAGACAGAATGTGCATCCTCTTCTTCTATCAAAATATCATAAATACATGAATCTAAATCACCTTTATTGATCCCGACACCACTTGTTGCATTACCCTGTGGGTCAATATCAACTAGTAATACTTTATAATTCAAGTTTGCTAAGCAAGCACTTAAATTCACTGCTGATGTTGTCTTTCCAACGCCACCTTTTTGGTTAGCCATGGAGATTACTTTGCCCATAATGTCACCTGCCTAAAATTAAACATCGATATTAGTATTCTATCATGAAAAGCTCGTTTCGAGTATAAATACCTTTAGTCTTTTCTTATAAAAGATAGTCTTATATTCAATCCTTCACTAAATTCAACCTTGTATGAAGTGAAAAAAGTCCCATCTTTACATTAAAGATGGGAAAAACAAACGTTGTTCTTTATTTCTTTGGTAATTTAATCGTAATTTGGTAATAATCTTCGTCATCTTCTTCTTTGGTCTCTACATCCATGCCAGTATCTTGCACCATACTAAGCGACTGACGAATCGTATTAAGCGCAATTCTTATGTCCTTGTTAACGCCTTGAACTTTCGGTTTTGACTTTTTCTTTTCGTCAGCCTTTTCTTCTGGATTGAGAATCGATTCAACTCGATCCTCCGCTTGTTTAACGCTTAATTGTTCTTCAATAATCTGGGACAAAACTTGTTCCTGCAACGTTTCGTCTTGAAGTTGAATCAGCGCTCTGGCATGTCGCTCAGAAATTTGTTTATTTAGTAAAGCTTGTTGAACCACACTAGGTAATTTTAACAGGCGCATCTTATTCGCAATCGTTGACTGACTTTTACCTAATCGCTGCGCTAATGCTTCCTGTGTTAGTCCATGGGAATGAAGTAATTGATCATAAGCAATTGCTTCCTCTATGACGGTCAATTCCTCACGCTGTAAATTTTCAATTAGAGCAACTGATGCTGTTTCAGTATCAGTCATATTCTTAATAATAGCAGGTATTGTTTTCCAATCTAAGGTTGATACAGCACGCCACCTGCGTTCACCAGCGATCAATTCATATGATTCACCGTCCTGTAATTGACGAACGACAATCGGCTGAATCATTCCGTGGGTATGAATTGTTTGGGCCAATTCAGCAATTTTATCTTCATCAAAAATCGTTCTTGGTTGATATTGGTTTGGCTCAATACGTTCAATCTCTAAATCAACCACTTCATTCGTCTGAATTTCATTTTGCGAATCGTCTTTCGTTTCCCCTTTGCCAAACAATCTACTTAGCGAACTCATCCTGTTGGCACCTACCTTCTACAACTCTCTTAAGCTATGTAAAAAATGAAATGTTTCACGTGAAACATTTCATTTCTATTACTACTCAACAACTTATTTAAAACCGCTTCAATCTTTGCACTCTATTATTATAATACCATAGAATGAATCGAAATATAAAGAAAAACTTCTAAATAATCAATCGCCACTATCCGTCAAAAATTGCATAAATTATTTAAGATTCGATCGGGTCTTTGTTTGGTGTGCCAGGTTTTCTAGGATATTTATTAGGTGTTTTTCGTTTCTTGTTGACCAGGACAATATGACGATCGCTTTGTTCAATTGGTAGTTGAAATTCAGAAGTTTCAACTAATTCACCACCTAAAGCTTTAATCGCCATACCACCTTGCTCAAGCTCTTCACTTATATCGGCACCTTTCATCATCATGAATGTTCCACCTGTTCGAACGAGTGGTAAACATAATTCACTTAAAACTGATGTTCTCGCAACAGCACGTGCTAGAACAAGGTCAAATGATTCACGAAATTTGGTGTTTTTACCAAATAATTCAGCGCGATCATGATAAAATGCAACATCATATAGGTTTAATTGATCAGCTAAATGATTTAAAAAAGTAATTCGCTTTTTTAGCGAATCGACAATCGTGATTTGTAAATGTGGAAAGACAATTTTGAGTGGAATCGATGGAAAACCAGCTCCTGCCCCTACATCACAGATTGATAATGGTTCTGAAGCAAAATCGGTATAAAAAGCAGCTGAAATGGAATCGAAAAAATGTTTTAAATAGACATCTTCTCGATTAGTGATGCCAGTCAGGTTCATCTTTTCATTCCATTCAACTAACACGTCATAATACGTTCGAAATTGCTGTAATTGTGTTTCAGTTAACGAAATACCTTGCGCTTGCAAGGCTTCTTGGAATTGATTTTCGTCCATAAGCACCCTCTATTCATTCGCTGCTACTTTAGCATGCTTACCTTGCTCAAGATAAACGAGTAAAATGGAAACATCTGCTGGGTTAACACCTGATACGCGTGAAGCTTGCCCTACTGATAATGGGCGCACGCGTTTCAAACGTTCTCGCGCTTCAGTTGCTAAATTATCGACATCATCATAATCAAGATTTTCTGGAATCTTCTTATTCTCCATTTTACGCATTTTATCGACTTGTTGGTTAGACTTCTTAATATAACCTTCATATTTAACTTGGATTTCCACTTGTTCTTCTACATCAGTTGGTAATTCATGATCACGTGGTGCCAATTGCACGATCGTTTCATAAGTCATTTCAGGTCGACGTAGAAGATCAACAGCTAAGACACCATCTTTGAGTGGTGAACCGCCTTTATCTTGGATCGTTTGTTGCACATCATCTGTTGGTTTCAAACGAATCTCTGATAAGCGTTTGATTTCCGCTTCAATTAGTTCTTTCTTGTGATTAAATCGTTCATGACGTTCGTCTGGAATTAATTCCATGTCATAACCGATATCTGTTAAGCGTAAATCAGCATTATCGTGACGTAACAACAGACGATATTCAGCACGTGATGTTAATAGACGATAAGGTTCATCCGTCCCTTTAGTGACGAGATCATCAATCATAACCCCAATATAGGCCTGTGAACGATCTAAAATAAGTGTTTCTTTATCAAGTGCTTTAGCCGCTGCGTTCACACCAGCCATTAAGCCTTGACCTGCTGCTTCTTCATAACCACTTGTACCGTTAATTTGACCAGCTGTAAATAGACCATCGACTTTCTTCGTTTCAAGTGTTGGCCATAACTGTGTCGGTACAACAGCATCATATTCAATCGCATAACCTGCACGCATAATTTCGGCGTTTTCTAAGCCTGGTACTGTTTCAAGCATTTCTTTTTGAACATACTCAGGTAATGATGTCGATAAGCCTTGCACATACACTTCATCTGTATGGCGTCCTTCAGGTTCTAAGAAAACTTGGTGACGTGGCTTATCATTAAAACGAACGATTTTATCTTCGATTGATGGACAATATCTTGGTCCAGTTCCGCGTTCAGCACCTGAATACATCGCAGATTTTGCTAAATTATCATCGATGATTTGGTGAGTCACTTCACCTGTATACGTGAGCCAGCACGGGATTTGATCTAAGATATACTCCGTTGTTTCATAAGAAAACGCACGTGGTACTTCGTCTCCTGGCTGGATTTCTGTTTTAGAATAATCAATACTATGAGAATTCACACGCATTGGCGTTCCTGTTTTGAAACGTACAATATCAAAGCCTAGATCATCTAATTGTTCAGATAGTGTAATGGTTGGTCGTTGATTGTTAGGACCACTTTCATACTCAATGTCACCAATCAACACTTTACCGCGCATAAACGTACCTGTCGTCACAATCACTTGGTCGGCATAATAACAAGCTTTCGTTTCGGTTTTAACGCCTTTAACAGCTCCATCTTCAACGAGTAATTCTTCAACCATTCCTTGTCTTAAGGTTAAGTTTTCTTGATTTTCAAGTACGTGTTTCATTTCTTGTTGATATAATACTTTATCAGCTTGAGCTCGCAATGCGCGAACAGCTGGGCCTTTACTTGTATTGAGTAAACGCATTTGAATATGGGTTTTATCAATTGTTTTACCCATTTGTCCACCTAGCGCGTCAATTTCACGAACGACAACGCCTTTAGCTGGACCACCGACCGATGGGTTACATGGCATAAAGGCAATCAAATCAAGATTTAGTGTGAGCATTAACGTTTTTGCTCCGCGTTTTGCTGCAGCTAAACCTGCTTCGACGCCTGCATGACCCGCACCGATGACAATAACGTCATAACGTCCTGCTTCATACATGACGATAACCTCCTTTAATTATTTTCCTAAACAGAACTGGGAGAATAACTGATCAATGAGTGATTCACTCACGTCTTCACCGATGATTTCACCGAGTAATTCCCACGTCCTTGTAATATCTATTTGAACGAGATCTAATGGCATTCCCATTTCCATTGACTCTAAGGCATCATCCAACGCTTCGTTCGCTTGTTCTAATAGTTGGATATGACGCACATTCGAGACATAAGTCAGATCACCTTGGTCAACTTCACCATCAAAGAACGTGTCAGCAATCGCTTGTTCTAATTCGTCGATGCCTTGCTCTTCAATCAGTGATGTTGTAATCACAGGTGAACCCTGGGCTACTTCTCTTACTTCATCCATATTAATTTGTTGGTCTAAATCCGTTTTATTCACAATCGCAATTGCATCAAGATCCTTAGCAGCTTCGAACAAAGCTCGATCCTCTTCGGTTAATGGTTCATTGCCATTTAAGACAAGTAAAATTAAGTCCGCATCTTGTAGTGCCTGGCGAGACCGTTCTACCCCGATTTTTTCAACAATATCCTCTGTTTCACGGATCCCTGCTGTATCAATCAAGCGTAACGGAACTCCACGCACATTGACGTATTCTTCAATGACATCACGCGTTGTCCCAGGTACCTCAGTCACAATCGCTTTATCATCATGAGCTAATATATTCATTAAGGAAGATTTTCCGACGTTCGGCTTACCAATAATGGCTGTTCCGATTCCTTCACGCAAAATTTTCCCTTGCTTCGCGGTCCGTAATAGCGTGTGAACTTCACTTTTAACATTTTGTGCCCGTTCTTTTAATAACTCATTCGTCATTTCCTCAACGTCATCATATTCTGGATAATCGATATTCACTTCAACATGCGCAACTGTTTCGATTAGTTGTTGGCGCAAGTCACGAATTAATTGTGATAATCGACCATCCATTTGTTTCAAAGCGAGCGACATCGCGCGGTCTGTTTTAGAGCGAATTAAGTCCATGACCGCTTCAGCCTGTGACAAATCAATTCGACCATTTAAAAAGGCGCGCTTCGTAAATTCACCCGGTTCAGCTAAGCGAGCACCGTAACGTAGTACAAGTTGTAAGACTCGGTTAACCGAAACCATGCCGCCGTGACAGTTGATCTCAACAATATCTTCACGGGTGAAGGTTTTAGGTGCTTTCATCACGGAAGCCATCACTTCTTCAACTTTTTCATCGGTTTTCGGGTCGACTAATGTACCATATTGAATGGTATGACTATCTACTTGTGTTAAATCTTTATTTGAAAAAACATGATTCGCGATGGCTAACGCTTCATCACCACTTAAACGAACAATCGCAATTGCCCCTTCACCAAGCGGTGTCGAAATCGCTGCTATCGTATCTTGTTCCATAACCTTCACCCCTTTCGCATCAATTTCCTAACTTAAAACAATAACACAAAACACGTCAAAAGAAAAGAATTATACTGGTTGGTAACATTAGTTAAAATGGTCATATCAGCGTTTAATAATCTGCCCACTTATTCATCTATAAGTTTAGCTAAATTCCGTTGTTGATATTGTGATCCGCTCCCGGTGGACGCTTTCCGCGGGGCACGGCTCGAGCCAGGCAACTACATCGAATAAGCTTCTTTGGAACTTGCACCGAGGAAGCCTACTTCGAAGCGTTACTCGAAGACGCAGGTGCATTCCTCGGCCAAAGTACGTGGCCTGCGGGGTCTCGAGACACGTGCTGTTCCTGTGACGGCCCGGACGGCCTAATGTCGACGTTGGTCACAGGACGTGACCGCTTTTAGTCGACCAGGAGTCGCCACCTTCGCTTCTCACAATTCAACAACTCTGTGCAATTTTAATTAAACTTAAACTACTTCTCTATGCACCAAATCCCAAAAAAATAGCTAACCTCTTAGACAGAGGCTAGCTACTTTGGTTTTAGTCGTCTAATTCACGTGGACGAATGACAACTCTTCGATTAGGATCTTGTCCGTCTGAGTAAGTTGAAACATCGCTGTGGTCATGAAGAGCCGTATGAATGATTTTGCGTTCATATGATGGCATTGGTTCGATGAATACGTCTTCTTGCGTACGCGTCGCTTTTTTGGCGAGATTATGCGCTAATTGTTCTAATGTTTCCTTACGACGTTCACGATAACCTTCTGCATCAACAACGACCGTATAATGAATACCTCGATGTTGATTAACGACTAAACTTGTTAAATACTGCAAAGCATTTAGTGTTTGACCGCGCTTGCCAATGAGTTTTCCGATTTCATCGCCTGTTAACTCATATTTAATCTCATCATCATCCTGGTGAACGTTAATATCGACATTTGATGTCCCCATTTGTTCCACCATTTGTTGTAAATACGTTTTGCCATCACTGACTAAGTCTTCTCGTTCTTGTACTTTAACGTAAGCACGTTTCGTACCAAATACGCCGAATAAACCTTTCTTACCTTCGTCAATCACTTCAACGGTCACTTGATCTTCATTCAAATCCAATTGATCAAGTGCATTTAGTTTTGCCTCTTCAACTGTTAGACCACTCGCCGTTATTTCTCTCACTTTTTCGATCCTCCATTATTTTTTTCGAATTCACGCATCATTGGTTTACGAATTAATAATGTTTGAGCAATCATAAAGAAGTTACCTACAACCCAGTACAGTGCTAATGCTGATGGGAAGAAGAATGCGAATACACCAATCATGACAGGTAAAACATACAGCATGACTTTCATCTGCGGATTATCACCAGCTGATGAGCCTGACATCATAATCTTCTGCTGTGCAAATGTTGTTGCGGATGTAATAATCGCTAATATCGGGCTCGGATCACCTAATTGGAACCACAAGAAGCCATAATTACTAATTGCTTCTGTTCTGGAGATCGCATGATAGAATGCGATTAAAATCGGCATCTGTGCAAAGATCGGTAAACAACCTGCTAATGGGTTTACACCATGACGTTGAAATAACGACATCGTTTCTTGCTGTAATTTTTGCTGTGTTTCAGCGTCTTTAGATGAATACTTTTCACGGATTTCCTGTAATTCAGGTTGTATCATCTGCATCGCTTGTGTTGATTTCAATTGCTTAATGTTCAATGGTAAGATTAATGTTCTTAATAAAATCGTTACAATCACAATCGCTAAACCGAAGCCATGATTGAAAATATCTTCAGCAATATATGTGATGAGAAACGATAAAGGATAAACAAAGAAACTATTCCAAATTCCTTCGCTTTCTGATGTGATCGGTTCATCAATATTAAAACAACCCGATAGTAAGGTTGTCATGGCAATTAATACACCGATGAGTAATAATCTTTTACTCACTTTCATGTTCCTCCTATCTTTCTAAACAAAGAAAAGCTATTTTACTAAACGTATTTTAGCATTATTCCATAAGTGATACTACAATTTATTAGACTTTTTAGTGACGAATTTTTTTCGTTTTCTTCAATAAATGTTGTAAACTACTTTTAATATCATGATAGCCCATCTCTCGTGTCGGCATTCTGGCAATAATAATATAATCGTATTCTAAATCAATATAAGGTCCTAATTCATGAAATGCCTCACGTAAATATCGTTTAATTTGGTTACGCATTACAGCATTGCCGATTTTCTTACCAACAGAAAAACCGACACGAAAATGAGATTGGCCTTCTTTTTTTAATGAATAAATGACGAGTTGACGATTCGCAAAAGAATCACCTTTTTTGAAAATCTCTTGAAACTCTTCATTCTTCTTCACCCGATAAGCTTTTTTCAACCATCATCATCCCAACTGTAATACAATCACTGCTCTATGTTTTAAATCGAGATTTTCGATTAACATGTCACAAAACTAAACTAAAACTAGAAAAAAGACCACTGATCAAGCTTCAGTGGTCTAGACAGATAGAACTTTTCTACCTTTGCGACGACGACGCGCTAGTGTCTTACGGCCATTTTTTGTAGCCATACGTGCGCGGAAGCCGTGCACTTTGTTGCGTTTACGTTTATTTGGTTGGTACGTACGTTTCATATTCTACACCTCCTAGGCGACAAACTTAAACGTTCAATAAGCAGTCCAAAATAGTATATAAAAAGTTTCCCTTGAATGTCAATAGACAAACCAAGTTACATTATAACGTAAGTGTCTGGATAACTCAAATAGAGATTCATTTAAAATATGCACATGTTAATAGTCCTCTAACACTTCAAAAAAACTATCCACAATTAAGCAAAAGTTTGTCCAACCCACCTAGGACTATAAAATCTGCTAAAGCAAGATTAAACAGTGTCACTGGCTTAGCCCTAGCTTTTTATAAAAGATTGAGTGACATATTACCTCTTTAAAAGGCTTGCTTGACTTTATTTATACACAGTTAAAGTCCGTTGTTAAATTGCGATCCGCTTTCGGTGGATGCTTGCCGCGGGCACGGCTCGAGCCTCCTCGGCCAAAAAGCGCGGCCTGTGGGGTCTCGAGACTCATGCTATTCCCGCAGGCGTCACCACCTTCGCTACTCACAATTCAACAACTCTGTGCTTCACTAATTAAAAATTAATATTAAGCTTTAACAAACCTAAATATAAAAACTTTTCTAAAGATCATATTTATTATTTCAATATCCACAACACCTAAAACCAAGCTCCTAACTTTTATCCACACCCCCTGTTTTTAAACTTATTTCTTTTTTTATTATATCCACATTTTTAAACAACAAAACCCACAACATTCACGGTTGTGGATAATATTTATAAAGAGGTTTGTTTTTAATGTGGATAAGTTGTTATAACCATTGCAACATCTGGTTTAGTTTGATATGATTATAGTGTTTTTCTAGTGGATAAATGAATAACCAAACATATGTTTTCCACAGACTGTGGACACGTTGTGAATAAATTTACACAGGCTGTTTTTATGGTTATACACAACAGTGTGGATGTTGTCGATAAATGTTATCATTTGGCATATAATCATTGTTTAACCATCCACAAACTTAATTGATCCATTAAAACATCTTAGAAAGGATGTGAAACTAGC